>PTEU01000001.1 GCA_004359425.1 Ideonella sp. MAG2
CCGCCATCGTGTTTGCCGCCGCCCAGGCCCTGGGGGCGAACGAGGCGCAAACCGCATCTTGGATGTGGGCCTTGGGCTTGGGCATGGGGCTCACCAGCCTGGGGCTGAGCCTCTGGTATCGCCAGCCGGTGCTCACGGCCTGGTCCACACCCGGCGCGGCGGTGCTGGCGGTCAGCCAAGGTGTCAACTTGCCCGAGGCCACCGGGGCCTTCATCGTCTGCGCGCTGCTTATCATGGCCGTGGGCTATAGCGGCGTTTTTGAGCGGCTCATGTCGCGTATTCCTGTCGCCTTGGCCAATGCCTTGCTGGCCGGGGTCTTGGCCCGCTTTGCGCTGGACGCCGTGGGCGCAGTCAGCACCGCACCGGTGTTGGTGCTCAGCATGACGGCCACCTACCTGGCAGGCCGCCGCCTGTGGCCGCGCTGGGCTGTGCCCAGCGTACTGGCCGTAGGCATGGCGGTGGCGGCTTCTCTGGGCCAGCTCCATTTGGGTGATGTGCGCTGGGCATGGGCCACACCGGTGTGGGTCAGCCCCGCGTGGAGCCTGCAGGCCATGGTCAGCGTGGCCCTGCCCTTGTTGGTGGTGACCATGGCCTCGCAAAACCTCCCCGGTGTGGCGGCCCAGCGCGCCTCGGGCTACACCACCCCTGTCTCACCCGTGGTGGGCACCACCGGTTTGGCCAGTTTGCTGCTGGCCCCGTTTGGCGGCTACGCACTCAACCTGGCCGCCATTACCGCCGCCATCTGCATGGGCCGCGAGGCCCATCCGGACCCTGCGCGTCGCTACACCGCCTCGGCTGCTGCTGGGGTGCTCTACATCGTCCTGGGTCTGGCCGGTGCCACCATCGTCAGCCTGCTGGCGGCCTTCCCCAAAGCCTTGGTGTTGGCCGTGGCCGGTTTGGCGCTGCTGGGCACCATTGCGTCTGGCCTGGCATCGGCCATGAAGGACGACAGCCACCGCGACGCCGCCTTGCTGGCGTTTCTCGTCACCCTCTCCGGCATTGCTGTGGCGGGCGTAGGCTCGGCCTTCTGGGGCGTGGTCGCGGGTGCACTGGCGCAGGCGGTTCTGCACGCCCGCAAACCCTGAACATGAGAGAGGCCAACACATGATCAAAGTATTGGGTCGCGCATCGTCCATCAATGTGCGCAAAGTCTTGTGGACCTGCGTCGAGCTGGGCTTGGACATCGTCCATGAACCCTGGGGCGACGAAGGCTTGCCCTTGCAGTCGCCCGCCTTCTTGGCCAAGAACCCCCAAGGCTTGGTGCCCGTGTTGCAAGACGGTGAGCTGTGCCTCACTGAGTCCAACACCATCTGCCGCTACCTGGCGGCTCGCCAAGGTCGTGACGACCTCTTGCCCACCCTCCCAGCACAGCGTGCGCAGGTCGAACAGTGGATGGACTGGCAGGCCACCGAGCTGAACAATGCCTGGCGCTACGCCTTTATGGCACTGGTGCGCCGCAGCCCCAAGCATGCAGATGCCGACGCCATTGCGGCCAGCGTGGCCGAGTGGAACCGGCAGATGGCCTTGCTGGAGGCTGCCCTGGCCCGAGGCGGGCCTTTTGTGACGGGCAGCCACTTCACGGTGGCGGATGTGGTGCTGGGCTTGTCGGCACAGCGTTGGCAGATGGCACCCATGCACCACGCAGATTTACCCCATGTCTCGGCCTACCTGCAGGCCTTGAATGAGCGCCCGGGCTTTCAGCAGCACGGCAACAACGGCATGCCATGAGCCTGCCGCCCACCCTGCCACCCCCCGCCGCCATGACCGCAGCATGGGCGGCGTGCTGGGCCGATGTTGGTCTAGCGGGCCAAGGCCTTGAGCTGCGCGACGAACTCTGGGCCGCCTATGCCCAAGCACAACGCCACTATCACACCCAACAACACCTGAGCGAATGCTTGGCGCTGTGGCAGCAGTGGCAGGCCCATGCCCAGCACCCTGGCGAAGTGGGCCTGGCGTTGTGGTTTCATGATGCGGTGTATGAGGTCAAGTCCAGCGACAACGAGCAACGCAGTGCCGATTGGGCGCACCGTGCATTGCTGGCTGCCGGGGCTGCGCCCGAGGTAACTCAGCGGGTACACGCACTGGTCATGGCCACCCGCCACGAAGCCGCCGCGCACAGCCCAGATGCCGCGCTGCTCATCGACATCGACCTGGCCATCTTGGGTGCGGCTCCCGAGCGCTTCACCCAATATGAGCAGCAAGTGCGCGCCGAGTATGCCTGGGTACCGGGCTTTCTTTATCGCCGCAAACGGCGCGAGGTGATGCGTGGGTTTGCAGAGCGTCAGCCGCTGTTTCAAACAGAGGTGGCGCGGGCGCGGCTTGAGGCGCAGGCGCGCCAGAACTTGCGCGCCTACCTGGCATGAAGTTCGGCCGGTCGTGCTGAGTAGGATGCGGTCGGATAGAGCGCATGCTCTGCCTCCCGCCTCAGTGACACCACCCCGCCTCACCTGCGTCGCCTGGAGCCGGTGGGTGCTGAGACCCTGCGCTTTGGCGGCGAGCCCGTGCGCTTTGAGTCTGCACTGACCGAAGCCGTGACCCTGCCGCATGGCCGGGGCTGCAACCGCGCTGAGGCCATGTGCGAGCTGCCTGCAGCCCTGTCGGGCGGCCACCCCAGTTGGCTGGTGCTCTATGACGCACCAGGAGCTGATCGCAAGGACGGCGAAACCACCGTGTTTGGTGATCTCTTGCGGCGCACCTGAGGCCACCCACCACCAGGCCCCTCTCGGCTTCTCAATGGGTTCAAGTGCTGGTGGGGCGACCACCTGGCCCCGCCCCATCAGCCGGGCCGAGCAGCGGTGCCTGATCGACCAAGGCTCGCCAAGTGTCCTTGAACACCGCCTGCTCCACGGCATGTCGCTCTAAGCTGGGGCAGGCCACCCGCACCACCAGCACCAAATGCCCGGGCTCTGAGAAATCCCAGGCTACTTTGGTTTTGCCCGAGGGCAGGGCGATGAAGCTCTCTTCCGACACTTTGCGAAAGTGCGCCATTGCCTCATCGCGCCAAGGCGCGGTGCTGCGCTCGGCGGCTTGCAGCGCGGCGGCTTCGATCAGGTCCAGATGGCCCACCCGCGCTTCTGGCACCGGAATGCGAATATGGTGCAGCGCAAAGGCCCCGTTGGGTGTCACGTTCTTCACTGGGGTGGTCAGCAAGAGGCCGTTGGGGAACTCGGCCACCTTGCCGGTTTGCTGGCCCGACTCGTCCAGCTCGGCCAAGGTGGTGGCGAACATATCAATGTCGATCACCCGCCCTCGCAGCTCGCCAAACTCAATCGCGTCGCCCACCTTGAACGGGCTGACGACGGTGACATAGAGATAGCCGTGAATGCACATCACCAACTCTTTGCTGACGATGAGCAAAGCGCCGGCCACGGCGGCCAGTGACAACGCAAAGCCGGCAATGGTGGAGGCCCACACCGCGGCAATCACCAGCAAGACGACAAACCAGATGATGTTGCGCGCCCATACCAAGTGCAGACGGCGCTTCTGGGCCGACATCTCACCCCGTGCCAAATAGCGCGCCCAGAGGTGCGAGGCCAACAAAGCCAAGCAGACCAGCAGCAGGCTGACGATCACCTTTTCCCACTGGCTAGGGATGGCGGTGAAGACCTGTTCAAGCGTGAGGCTGCGATGGAAATCCAGCATGGGCTGCATCAAAACAAGCCCGGGGCTTGGGCCTCATGGAGAGCCCGAGCCCCAGGGAGAAGCACAGAAAGCGCAGACCCCATCATGCCCTGATCAAGAGCGCGTGGCCGAGCGTGTCTTCCACAGCGAGAACAGCACACCCCCTGCCAGCAAGCCGCCCGTCACACCCAGGCTGATCGAGGCCGGCACCTTGCCATCGAACAGCCAGTCCCCCAAGAAGATTTTGGCGCCGATGAAGATCAACACCATGGCCAGCGCATACTTCAGGTAGTGGAAGCGGTGCACCACGGCAGCCAGTGCGAAGTACAGCGCACGCAAGCCCAGGATGGCGAAGATGTTGCTGGTGTAGACAATGAAAGGGTCTGGCGTGATCGCAAAGATCGCGGGCACGGAGTCAATGGCAAACACCAGGTCGGCGATCTCCACCAAGATCAGGCACAGCAGCAAAGGCGTGGCATACAACTCCATCTTGCCCGTCTGGGGGTGGGCCAAGCGCACCGTGAACGCTTGCCCGTGCAGGTCATCCGTCACGCGCATGTGCTTGCGCATCAGACGCAGCACCGGGTTGTTGCCGATGTCTGGCTTGTGGTCCACCATCACGAGCATCTTCACGCCGGTGAGCAGCAGGATCACACCGAAGACATACATGATCCAAACGAACTCCATCACCAGTGCGGCACCCAAGCCAATCATGATGGCGCGCAAGACGATCACGCCCAGGATGCCCCAGAACAAGACCCGATGCTGGTATTCGCGGGGCACCGCGAAGTAGGTGAAGATCATCGAGATGATGAAAACGTTGTCCATGGCCAGCGTCTTCTCCACCAGATAGCCCGTCATATAGAGCTTCACGGCCGTCCAGGCCCGTTCGTCCGAGCTGGTGGCTGCCGCCATTTGCGGGTCCATGGCGCCCGCGTTTGCATAGTGGCCGTAGATGCCGTAGACCACGGCGGCCCAGGCCAACCCCAGGCCGATGTAGAGCGCGGACATCTTCAGGCTCTCTGCGACGCCGATCTCATGGGCGTCACGATGCATGACACCCAGGTCAAACGCGAGGATCGCCAGGACCGCAAGCAAGAAGGCCAGCCAGATCCAGACCGGCATGCCCAACCAAACCATTCCCATCGCGTCCATGTCATCCCTCCGTGAAAGCCATCATCAAAAGGCAATGAAATAAAGCTGGATGTCAGTGACTTGACGCAACACCTGCGGCACTTCACTGGCGTTCATCTTAGGGAGGGAGGGTGGATTTTCAATTCGGAAAAAGCGATATATCAATCAATTTTTGTCTGATTTTTAGTGATTGTTGATGGCCTCACACTGAGGACTCACATCAAGCCAAGGAGGCACTCCCATGAAAGTGATCTTGAGACCTAGCGACCGATCAGGCAGCCTTGGGCTGCGGCGCCTGTGGGAGCGTGTGCGGCAAGGCGTGAAGGCCTTGCTGCACAGCCTGCGCATGGCGCTGATGCCCCATCCGCCAACGCCCCTGCGTATTCCTGTTCGTATCAGCGCCGACCCGCGGACGATTCAGCAGCGTTCGCCACATCGCACGCATTAAGTGCGAACGCTGAGTGATCCGCCAACCCCTCATCATCCCGAAGGACGACCGCCATGCGCTCTTACCCCCGCAACAGCCCTGAAGCCGCCGCCCGTATCGTGGCCCTCGTGCTCATCGCCGATGGTCATGTCTGCCGCACGGAGTTCGACGCACTCACCCAACTCAACGCTGCTCACGAACTGGGCTTGCCGCCCGATGGCCTGCCCCGCGCTGTGCAAACCCTGTGCGAAGACCTGCTGATGGGCAGCTACAGCGGTGGCTCGCTCATGGCGCAGGTGGACGAATCCGCGCTCGCGGCCCTCATGGCCGAGGTCGATGAACCTGCCTTGCAGACCAAGATCCTGACCTTGGCCACAGCCGCAGCCCAGGCCGACCACCACCTGGCCGAGGGTGAAGCCCTGGTGCTGAAGGCCGCGCAGCGCTACTGGAGCGAGGGCGCGCCAGCGCTCCCCCTGCCGCCCTTGCGTATGCCGCATGCGGCGGTGGCGGCGGTGGGGTATTGAGACACCCAGCGGGGGAGGCGCCACCCTAAACCCTGGCGGCCTCTCCATGCAGCCAAGCCAAAAAGGCTTCTACAGCTGGGCGCTTGGCATGGCGCTCCGGGTAAACAGCGAAATGGGCTTTCACGCGGATGGCTTTGTCCAAGCCGAACACGGGCTTGAGCTTGCCTTCGGCCAAATGCCCGCTGGCGTTCACCGCGCTCTCCAGGGCCACACCCAAGCCTTGGGTGGCGGCGTCCAATGAGAGCTGGGCGCGGTCAAAGCGCACCGGAAAGCGGTCTGGCGCGCGCAAGCGCGTGAACTTGCGCATCCAGTCAGACCACTGCACCACACTCACATTGCTCTGTATCAGCGGCACGTCCAGCAATTGCTCGGGCCGTTTGAGCTGGTGTAGCTTGATGAAGCTGGGGCTGGCCAGCGGCAAGATGGGCTCCTCAAACAAGGGCTCCACCACCAGGTCGCCCCATTGCGGCACGCCGTATCGAATGTCGATATCGGCCTGCCCCAGCGCAAAGTCACTGGGCGTGTGCGCGGCAGAGAGGTTCAACGCAATGTCGGGATAGGCCTGCGCAAAGCGGTGCAGCCGCGGCATCAGCCACAAGCTGGCCAAGCTGGGTGCGGAGTGCACATACAGGCTGTTGCGGATGCCCTGCCGCAGGTCATCCGTGGCAGCGGCGATGGCCGTCAGCGCCGCCCCCACATGCAGCAAATAGCGCTCGCCAGCGGGGCTCAAACGCACGCCATGGGCGCTGCGCTCAAACAAGCGGATGTCGAGCTGCGCTTCCAGCCGCGCAATCTGGTGGCTGATGGCCGAGGCTGTCAGGTGCAGCTCGGCCGCAGCCAGCGCAAAACTGCGGCGGCGCGCCACAGCCTCAAAGGCCTGCAGGCTGGCAATGGGTGGCAAACCGGGCATGGGGGCAACCCTGACATCAAATGACAAAACGTCATCTTACGCTGATGAACAATCGCTTGTGATCAACTTAAAGCCCTTTGAGAATCCGCTCCCAGAACAGGAGACAAGGCCCAGCGGCCAGGCCCCAGCGGCGTCTCCTCCTTGTGGAACGAACGGAGACATTGCTCATGCTGCTCAAAGATCACGTGGTCATCATCACCGGCGGTGCCGGGGTCAACGGCCTGGGCTTTGCCACCGCCCGCGCCATGGCCGCTCAGGGGGCTCGTGTGGCCATCCTCGACTTGGAACGCGCCAATCCCGCAGCCGCCGCCGCCCAATTGGGGGCAGGCCACCTAGGTCTGGTGGCTGATGTCACCGACAAAGCTTCTTGTGAGGCCGCTGCTGCCGCCGTGCTCAAGGCCTGTGGCCGCATCGACACCTTGGTCAACAACGCGGGCATCACCCAGCCCGTCAAGACCCTGGACATCACGGGCGCCGACTATGACCGGATCTTGGATGTCAGCCTGCGCGGGACCTTGTACATGTCGCAAGCCGTGCTGCCTGCCATGCGCGACGCTGGTCATGGTGCGGTGATCTGCATCTCCTCGGTGTCGGCCCAGCGCGGTGGCGGCATCTTTGGCGGGCCCCATTACTCGGCGGCCAAAGCCGGGGTGTTGGGCTTGGCCCGTGCCATGGCGCGTGAGTTTGGCGCCAACGGCGTTCGCGTCAACTGCATCACACCGGGTCTGATTGAGACCGACATCACCCAAGGCAAGCTCTCCGACGACAAAAAGGCGGAGATCGTGGCGGGCATTCCGCTGGCCCGCCTGGGCCGCCCGGCTGACATCGCCGGGGCCTGCGTCTTTTTGGCCAGTGAGCTGTCAGCTTACTGCACCGGCATCACCTTGGATGTGAACGGCGGCATGCTGATTCACTGACCTCACAGGCACCAGCCTGCGCCCTGATTCTTTTGCGACCCACAACACCAACGGAGACAAGCACCATGCAACGCAAACCCTTCACCCGCACCCTACTGGCCTTGGCCGCTTTGGCTGCCTTGCCCTTGATGGCCTACGCACAAGCCACCAAGCTGACCTTGGGGCACGGTGCAGCCCCTGGTAATCCGCGTCACGAAGCCGCCGTCAAGTTTGCCGACGTGCTCAAGGCTAAAACGGCTGGACGCCTGGAGGTGCAAGTGGCGCCCTCCGCCCAATTGGGTGACGACGCCGCGATGGTGACGGCGCTGCGCACAGGTGCGCTGGACATGTCGGCCAACTCGCAGGGCGCTGTCTCGGTGGCGGTGCCAGAGTACGCCGCCTACGGCATGCCCTTCATGTTCTCGTCGCCGGCCAAAGCCTTCAAGCTGCTGGATGGGCCGCTGGGCCAGGAGCTGGCGCAAAAGTCTGCCGACAAGGGCATGGTGGTGCTGGGGTACTGGGACAACGGCATCCGTCAGATGACCAATAGCAAACGCCCGATTGCCAAGGTCGAGGACATGAAGGGCCTGAAGATGCGCACCCCACCGGACGCGACGCTGGTTGACATCATGCAAGCCTTGGGCGCCGAGGCTCAGCAAATCAAATTTGCCGAGCTCTATGTGGCCCTGCAGCAAGGGGTGGTGGATGGCCAAGAGAACCCGCTGGTCAACATCCACGCCAGCAAGCTCTACGAGGTGCAAAAGCACCTGGCTTTGACCAACCACCAGTTCCAGATGACGCCCTTCCTGATGAGCAAGCGCACCTGGGACCGCTTGTCTGATGCCGACAAGAAGGCCGTTCAGGACGCCGCCGCTGAAGCCACTGCGCTGCAACGCAAGCTCTCGGCCGACGCCGACGCCAAGCTGCTGGACGAACTCAAAGCCAAGGGCGTGCAAGTCACCACGGTAGACAAGGCCGCGTTTGCCAAAGCCACCTCGGCGGTCGACGACAAGTGGCTGGCCACCCCGATCGGCCCGTACTTGAAGAAGGTCATCGCTGCTGCTCGCTGAGCCGGAGTGTTCTGGCTGAGTCCCCTGGTGAAGGGTCGCCGCCCGGCGGCCCACCAGACGGCGGCGGCGCCGGCCGCCCAAGGAGTGATGAGATGACGTTGATCGAGAAACTCGTGGTGGGCCTGTGCCAGGTCTTGCTGTGGGTCAGCACCGCCTGCATTTTTGTGATCCTGGTGGCCAACACGGTGCTGCGCTATGCCACCGGCAGCAGCCTGCAGTGGGCCAACGAAGTGCCGGAGCTGCTGTTCCCTTGGCTGGTCATGTCGGGGGTGGTCTTGGCCGCGGCCCACGGTGCGCACATCACCACCAGCTTTTTGATGGACGCGGTGCCTGTGGCGCTGCGCCGTGGAGTGGCCATCGCCACGTGGCTACTGGTGGCGGTGCTCTACGGCACCTTGGCTGGGGCCACCTTCAAGATGCTGGACATCGTGCATGACGAGAAGTCGCCCATCCTACAAATGCCGGGCTCACTGACCTACGGTTGTGTGATGGGGGGCTTGGCGATGCTGGCGCTGCTGGCGCTCAAGTCAGCCTGGAGCGCCTGGCGCACCGCACCGGTGGCGCAGGACCCCAACGCCGAACAAGCCGTGCCCGAAGCGCATTGGTAAGCCGCCGCACCCACCCAAGGAAACCGCCATGAGCGTCCTCATTCTGTCCGTCTTTCTCGGTGCGGCCGTGCTGGCCATTCCCATCGCCCATGCCTTGCTGGTGGCGGCCATGGCCGCCGCTGCCAGCTCGGACCGCGTGCCGCTGGACCTGCTGGTACAGCAGATGGTGGCCCAGGTGCAGAGCTTTCCGCTGATCGCCATTCCCTTCTTCATGCTCACCGGCTCGCTGATGATGGGCGGTCGCTTGGGCGCCGCGCTGGTGGGCGTGCTCAGCACCTTGATCGGCCGCTTCCACGGCGGCCCGGCACAAGTGGGCGTGCTCTCGTCCACATTGTTCGGCGGAGTGTCCGGCTCGGCGGTGGCCGATGCCTCGGCCATTGGCTCGCTGCTGATCCCCTGGCATAAGCGCTTGGGCTATCCGCCGGCCTTCTCGGCCGCCACTTTGGCGGCAGCCGCCACCATCGACATCCTGATTCCGCCGTCCATTCCCATGATCTTGTTCGCGTTGACGGCCAATGCCTCCATCGCGGCCTTGTTTGTGGCCGGCATCCTGCCAGGCATCTTGATGTGCGGGGGCTTTATGTTCATGTGCTGGTGGGTGGGCAAGCGCCGCAACTTCCCGCGTGACACCACACCCATCGACTGGTCGGTCTTCCGCATGCACTTGCTTTACTCAGCGCCCGCGCTGCTCTTGCCGGTGCTGATTGTGTTGTTCTTGCGCTTTGGCATTGCCACGCCCACCGAGGTGGCGGTGCTCTCCACGCTCTACGCTGCGGTGGTGTCGGTGGTGGTCTATCGCGACCTGTCTTTGAAGCGTCTGCATGAAGCCGTGATCTCTGCCGGTCTGGCCACCGGCGTGGTGCTCTTGGTCATCATGTCTTCAGCGGCCATCGGCTGGCTGCTGACCTATGACCAAATGCCCAGCGGTGTGGCGGCCTGGGTCACGCAAAACGTGCACCAGGACTGGTTGATCATCCTCATCATGAACCTGCTGATGCTGTTTCTGGGCATGTTCATTGACTTGCCTGCCGCCGTGCTCTTGCTGACCCCGGTGTTCCTGCCCTTGGCTCAGAGCATTGGCATGGACAGCACCCAGCTCGGCATCATGATGGTGGTCAACCTCGCCATCGGCCTCTACACCCCGCCCGTGGGTACCACGCTGTTCATCACCTCAGCCCTGGCCAAGGTCAAGGTCGGGCAGACCGTGCGCGAGCTGGGGCCTTTTTACTTCGTCGCCTTTGCGGTGCTGGCGCTGGTGTCTTATGTGCCGGCCTCCATCTTGCGCTGACGCTCCCACGATCCCCCTCAATTTCAGGAGAACTCCATGACTTCCGCCGCAGACAAACTGTCGGCGCTGGCCGGGTGCGCCCATCGCATCCGTCGCTATGCGCTGCGCATGGGTGAGGTCCAAGGCCAGGGCTATATCGGCCAGGCCCTGGGCTGGGCCGATGTGCTGGCCGTGGCCTATGGCCATGCCCTCCAGCTCCAACCTCAAAACCCCGAATGGGAGGGCCGCGATCGCTTCTTGCTCTCGCACGGCCATTACGCCATTGCGCACTATGCAGCGCTGATCGAGGCCGGTGTCATCCCTGAAGAAGAGTTAGAAACCTACGGCAGCGACGACAGCCGCCTGCCCATGAGTGGCATGGCCAGCTACACCCCTGGCATGGAGATCTCGGGCGGCTCGCTGGGCCAAGGCTTGATCATCGGCGTGGGCATGGCGTTGGGCCTCAAGCAGAAAAAGAACCCGGCCTTTGTCTACAACTCCATGAGTGATGGCGAACTGGACGAGGGCTCTACCTGGGAGGCCGCGATGTCGGCCGCGCACCATCGGCTCGACAACCTGATCTGCTTGGTGGACATCAACAACCAGCAGGCCGACGGCCCCAGCAGCCAAGTCCTTGGCTTCGAGCCCCTGGCCGACAAATGGGCCGCCTTTGGCTGGCATGTTCAGCGCATTGATGGCAACGATCTGGCCGCCGTGCTGGCTGCCTTTGACACCGCCCGAAGCCTCACCGAAGCCAAGCCGCGCGTGATTCTCTTCAACACATTGATGGGTAAAGGCGTGCCCTTTTTGGAGACGCGCGATAAGAACCACTTCATCCGGGTCGACCCGCCCGAGTGGCAGCAGGCCCTGGCCATCCTCGACCAAAACGCCCCCCAAGGAGCCCCCTTATGAGCGCTGTTGCCGACAAAAAGCCCCGCCTCACCACCTCGGCCATGATCGCCTCCATCGCGGGCGAAGGCCAGCGCGTCAAAGCCGCCCCATTCGGCAAAGCCTTGGTGGAACTGGCCGCCACGCGCCCCGACATCGTGGGCCTGACGGCTGACCTGGCCAAGTACACCGACCTGCATCTGTTTGCCCAAGCCTACCCCGAGCGCTTCTACCAAATGGGCATGGCGGAGCAGTTGTTGATGGGCGCGGCCGGCGGCATGGCCAAAGAAGGCCTGACCCCCTTTGCCACCACCTATGCGGTGTTCGGCACGCGCCGCGCCTATGACTTCATCCACCAGGTCATCGCCGAAGAAAACTTGAACGTCAAAATGTGCTGTGCCCTGCCGGGCCTCACCACCGGCTACGGCCCCAGCCACCAGGCCACCGAAGACATTGCCATGATGCGCGGCATCCCCGGCCTGACCATCGTCGACCCCTGCGACGCCTTGGACATCGAGCAGGCCGTGCCTCAGATCGCCGCCCACCCCGGCCCGGTCTATATGCGCTTGCTGCGTGGCAATGTCCCGCTGGTGCTTGATGAGTACGACTACCAGTTTGAACTGGGCAAGGCCAAGCGCCTGGTCGATGGTGACGAGGTGCTCATCATCTCCAGCGGCTTCATGACCATGCGCGCACTGGAAGTGGCCGCGGCGCTGCGGGCCGACAACATTGGCGTGGCCGTGCTGCACTGCCCCACCATCAAACCGTTAGACGAAGCCACTATCTTGCAAGAAGTGGGTGCCAAACCCCGCCTGGTGGTGGTGGCCGAAAACCACTCCGTCGTGGGCGGCCTGGGTGAAGCCGTGGCCAGCAGCCTGCTGCAACACGGCGTCAGCCCCGCCCGCTTCCGCCTGGCTGGCTTGCCCGACGCCTACCTCGACGCCGGTGCCCTGCCCACGCTGCACGAGCGCTACGGCATCAGCACCCAAGCCCTGACGCAGCGCATCAAGGCTTGGTTGGGGTGACGTGCGTGGCGGGTCTCTATCATCCCCGCCATGCATC
Organism: Ideonella sp. MAG2; assembly: GCA_004359425.1. Classification (GTDB taxonomy): domain Bacteria; phylum Pseudomonadota; class Gammaproteobacteria; order Burkholderiales; family Burkholderiaceae_C; genus Ideonella. Next base: position 12,408 of record PTEU01000001.1, read on the forward strand.
TAAACCCAGGGACACCGGCGGGTCAAAACGCAATCAACGCTGAAGAGGCCGCCACCGCAGCCGCCCAAGCCTTCATCCAACGCTGGCAAGGTAACGCCCTGTCTGAGCTGGCCACCTCGCAAAGCTTTGTCAACGAGCTGTGCGGGCTGCTGGGCGTGGAGCCCCCCGCGCATGAGCCGCACTACCAGTTTGAGCGGCCCATCACCTTCCACCATGGTGATGGCAGCACCAGTGCGGGCCGGGTTGACAGCTACAAGCGCGGCCACTTTGTGTAGGAGAGCAAAAAGCTTAAAGCCGGTGTGCAGGCGCAAAAGGCAGGCAGTGGCACCACCAAAGCCTTTGACGACGCCCGCGCCCTGCCCCAACTGCTCAGCACCAGCTCCACCGCCTTGCCCCTGCCTGCCATCGAAGCCAGCTTCAAAGGCAAGGGCCCCTGGAAGAAAGGCCTGCCCCGCATCCTCGACACCCTGGAAGCTCTGGGCCGCGCCCGGCTGGAGGGTGGGGGTTGGCGCGGGTAGACTCTGCCGCATCGACAGCCGCGATATGATCCGCAAAAGTATCTGAAGAAAGTACATTTATTTCATTATTATCAAATACTTAATTGTCATCATAAAATCCGCAAAAGGATAAGAGAATGTATGACCATCCCTCGCAGCTAGAGCCGCTGCTCCCGCGGGATTCGCAGGCGGCGCTGGTGCTGGGCATGGCCCATGACTTGCGCACCGAAGCGGCCCGCTTAATCGGCGCTTGCCAAAGCGGTGTGAGCCAGGAGTTGGCGCGCTTGCTGCGGGCCATGAATTCCTACTATTCGAACAAGATCGAAGGCGAACACACCCGGCCTCTGGAGATTCAAGAAGCCTTGGCGCAAGACTTCTCCACCAACCCCGAGAAGGCCAAGCTGCAGCGGCTGGCCGTGGCGCATATGGCGACCGAGCAGTGGGTGCTTGAGCAGCCCGTGGAGGTGGCTGCCGTCTATTCAACGGCGTTTGTGAGCCAAATTCATCAACATCTTTTTGCGCAGTTGAGCGTGGCTGACCGGCTGGTGAGGCTGCACGCGGCTGACGGCGCGGTGCTCGAAGAGCGCGTTGTCATGCCTGGGGCTTTGCGCGATGGGGAGGTGGCGGTCAGCCGCCATGTGGCCCCCAAGGCGGCGGCGGTGGGCGCGATGTTAGAGCGTTGGTCCACCGTCTACGGTGGTGCGCGCAGAGGAGAGATGCAAATCGTCGCGGCGGCGGCGGCGCACCACCGCCTGGTGTGGATTCACCCCTTTTTTGATGGCAATGGCCGCGCCGCGCGTCTGCACAGCGTGGCCGTGCTGAACGCCATGGGGCTGACGCGGGGCCTGTGGTCCCCCTTGAGAGGCTTGGCGAGGCAAGCTCAGCGCTACAGTGAGCGGCTGGGTAATGCCGACATGCCCCGCATGGGCGATCTTGATGGACGCGGGCAGTTGAGCGAGCGCATGCTGCTGGAGTGGATTGAGTTCTTCATCGGCGTGTGCCTCGACCAAGTTCGCTTCATGTCCCAAATGCTGGACCTGCGAGAGATGCAGGGCCGCCTTGCTGCGCTGCTGGCGCACGAGGAGCATGTGGTCAAGCGCGGCCTGCGCAAGGAGGCACTGCGGCCATTGCACTACCTGTTTGCCACGCAGGGCGAAATCTCGCGCGGTGACTTTGCCAGCATGACGGGCCTGGGCGAGCGCACGGCCACCATGCTGATCGGCAAGCTGCTGGAAGCGGGCTTGCTGCGCTCGGACACACCGCGCGGTTGGGTGCGCTTTGGCATTCCATTCGATGCCCTTCGCTTCTTGTTCCCGGCGCTGTGGCCGGAGGCGGAGGCGGATGCGGCGGCTAGCGGCTCCTATAGATCTGGCCCGATGAAGCCTGCACTCCGTTCGGGCTGAGGTTCGAAGCCCTTCGACAGGCTCAGGGCGAACGGTTCAACCTAGATTCGGCATGTTTGGACCATGGCGCTCCCGCTTGTTTCAGTCGCTGCTGGATGCAATCTCGGAGGCACCCATCCAATAGCAGAGCAGCGGCGCTGGGATGCGCATGATTTGGGTGGGGATGGCGCTGCCTTTGGGGGTGGGCAGGCCGGTGAGCGGCCCGAAGTCGTCTAGGGCTTTGGTAACCACATAGCCGCGTGAGATGCGTTGGTCCGTACACAGCTCTATCAAGCCCCTCAGCTCGCGCAAACCCGTGTGTTGGGCACGGTACTTGACTTCGAAGGGGATGGTGTCGCCGTTGACCTCGGCCACGAGGTCGACCTCAAGGTCTTTTTTGCCACGCCAGTACGAGAAGCGCACGTTCTGGGCATAGTAGCGCGCGAATAGGTGCTTGAAGACGGCAGTCTCGGTGGCCACACCCAGTGCGGCGGCGTCTTCGATGAGGGCTTTGCCTTTGAGCATGACGGCAGACGCGATCGCCGCGTCTGCCAAGTAGACCTTGAATCGGGCCCGCAGCACGTCTTTGCCGTAGCCAAAGGGTTGCAGGCGGTAGATCAGGTGGGTGGCTTCTAGCAGCTCAACAAAGTGTTGTGCGGTAGGCCGCTTAACGGCCAAGTTGTTGCACAGGTCCACCATGTCCAGCAAGCCGCCATCGTGCATGCACAGGTAGAGGAAGGTGTGTTCCAAGTCCAGCACGCGGCGCACGCCGAACAGGGCGGTCATGTCGCGCTTGAGCACCTTGTCGATGATGTCTTCACGCAAAAGGCGCTGGGCTTGGGTGATGCTGTGGGTTTGGGCGGTCTGCGGGAAGCCGCCTCTCACCAAGTATTCGTGGAAATGACCGACGTAGGCGCTGGCGCTCTCGCTGTTGCGGTAGAAGTCGCTGGGGGCCCATTCAAACAAGTCGCGTAGGCTGCGCAGCTTTGGCAGTGGCGGCAGCGAGAGCTGCTTGATGTGCAGGTATTCGTAGAACGACAGGGTCGTCAAGCGGATGGTGTGCCAACGTCCGACGCCTGACTCCTGACCCTCTTCGACCAAGGGCATGGCTGACCCGGTAAAGGCAATGCGGCGGTCTTTACGAAAGTCGACTTGGTGCTTGACCCAAGTGCCCCAGTCGCGAATGAACTGGGCCTCATCGAGCAGCAGAAACTCCTGCCCGGCGGCGCGTGGCTCTCTTTCGCGCCAGGCCTCCAGCACAGCGTCAATGCCGGCCAGTTTGAGGATCGGGTGATCGAACGTGGCGTAGAGGATGTTGGCCGGTGCCACGCCCACCTTGAGCAGGGCTTCTACCACCTGCAGCATGAGGGTGGTTTTGCCGATCTGGCGCGCACCTGACAGCAGCACGGCGCGCGCCGCAGGAGGCTCAGTCATCCATTGATGCAGCTCCCGGAAAGCGGCACGGTGCCAGGTGGGCAGGTCCGCAATGGCCTCACCACGCCACCAGGGGTTGAACTGGGCGAGGACGGCGACGAGTTCTTCCTTGGAGATGACCATGGGGCCAAGAATGCGTCACACACCAAAATAATGCAAGTGTGTTTTAACTAAAACAGATCAATAGTCCAATTTCCGTAGATTTCAGTCATGTTTTGCTGGGCTTCATCCCCTTCAACAAGCTGTACGCCATGCCCCCCAACAACAGCAAACCGCCCACCAGCGCGGCCCAGAGCCAAGGGGTGCTTTCTTTGCTTTTGGCAGATGCGGTAGCCGCTGTGGCTTGGCCAGCGCCGCTGGGCCGGGCCGCAGTGCTGGGCAAGGGCGCTGCGGCGGGCAGTGAGCCATGTGCCAGGTGCGCAAGTCGTCGCTGTGCTCCAGGCTCAGGCTGAACAGGCCTTGGGCTTGCGGGTCCAGCGTGAGGGCGAGGCTCAGCAAGTTGCCTCGGGCGGCATGGGTGTCAATCACCCACTCTCGGCCGCTAGTGGGGCTGGCCGAGGGTTTGCGCCAGGCCAGGGTGCCGTCGGGCCGCACTTGCAGCAGCAAGAGGGCGGCGTCACCGGCCTGCGGCGCTGGGGCCGCAGCCAAAGGGAACAGCGGCACGGTGTGGCGTTGCACGGCGGGTGGGGCTTCGCCTGTGGCGTCGGCCCAGGCCCAAGGCAAGGGCATGCCCTGGGCGCTGCGCACGCGCAGGTCCGAGAGCTCGGCATCTTGCGCCAAGGGGTAGAGGGCCGCAGGCAAGGTCACGCGGTAATACGGCCCCGGGCCGCTGAGTTGCAGCGGGGCACTGCCAGGGGCGGCCCCGGCTGCTGCGCTGATGAACAGGGCTAGCAGCGTGGCGGTGCAAGTGGTGGTTTGCTTCATGCGCTCTCCGCAGTGGTTTTGGGGTGTTGGCTGGGCACGGGCGCAAAGTAGCCCACCAGCAAGAGCAGCACGCCCACGCCCATGAAAGAGACGATGCGGTAGAGGCCCCCATGGTCGGCCAGCTCCACAAAGAAGAGCTTGACCACCACCACGGCCAGCAGCGCCGCCCCGGCCACCCAGGCCGAGCGTGAGCCACGCCGGTTGCCCAACACCATCACCACCACGCCGGTGAGCGCCCAGGTGATGGACAGGGCCGCTTGGGCCAGGGTGGAGGCCATCAGCGCATCCCACTCCCACGCAATGCCCGCGAGGTGGTGGCAGGCGCGCAGCACGGCACCCGTCAGCAAGGCCAGGCCCGTGCCGCCCCACAGCGCCATCTGGGCGCGGCCCTGCAGGCGCAAAAGGCTGTTGTCAGGCAAGGCGCACTGCCATAGCAGCAGGGCCAGCAGCACCAACACATGGCCCAGCTCTAAGGGGTTGAGCAGGGGGATGACGGGCAGCGGTGCGGCGTCCCCGGCGCTCAGCACATTGGAGGCCCACAGCCACAGCAGGCTCCACAGCGCCAAGGGCAGGGCCCCAACTTGCAGATAAGCCATGGGGTGGGCGCTGAGCGGCCAGCGCTGGCGCAATGCCGGGTGGCTCAAGGCCCACAGTACAGCGGCCACCACGGCCACGCCACCCAGCATGGCCCAGGCGGTACCGGGCAGCGCCCAGTTTTCCAAGTGAGCACTCAGTGCTTGCGCTGCCAGCACGGTGAACAACCACAGGCCCAGTGGGTGCCAGGCACGCGCCACGCGCTGGCCCGGCCAAGCTGGATCCCAGCGCTTCAAGCTGAACAAATGCCAGGCCATGGCCAGCGGCCAGGCCAACCAGCCGAGGTGCTCGGAGGGCTGCCAAGGTACGCCCTTCCAGGCTTGGAGGGCAAAGTCAAGCCCGGCCACCAGCACCAGCAGGGGCAGCACGGCCAGGGTGGCTGCGCCCATCTCGGGCCAATGGCGGCGTTGGGCGATGGCGCGCATCGCCAGTGCGCTGAGTAGCAACAGGCCGATAAGGCCGCTGAGCCACCAGCCTTTGTGCCCGGCCAAGTCCAAGGCGCTGACGATCTCTGGCACCCAAGCCCACAACCACCACAACAGCCCAGCCACCAGCGGCACCCAACGCAACAGGCTGGCTTCGCACCAGGCCAGGGGCAAGAGCATGCTGCGGCCCTGGGCCTGTTCGCGCTGGCGCTGCTGGGCCACACCATGCAATAGGTTCAGGCTGACCAAGGCCACCACGGCTTGCAGCAGGGTAACGAGAAACTGCCCCCGCATAAAGGCCGGGCCGCTGTGCCAAGCCGCCTGGGCCACCGCATTCCAAGACTCCCAGCCGGACACCTTGTTAAGGGTCAAACTCAAAGACAGCCCAGCGGCCACTACTTGCACGCCTGCGCTCAAAGCCACCAAGGGCGTGAGCACGCCACGCGCACCGGCCCAGAGGGTCAACAACGCCATCAGCGGCCATACCCAAGCGACGGTTGGCCACGGGGCGACAAACAAGATCGTCAGGTGCAGCAAGGCGGCTGCGGCCACCATGCCCACAAGCTGAGTGACGCGCCAGTCGGGCGGCAGGCCACGGGCTTTGGCGTCCAGCCAAGTAGGCCTTGCAGATAGCCAGGCGGTGGCAATCAGGCTCTGTGCAATGAACACCGCGCTGCCCACGGCGGACCAACCATCGGCCAGCACCGCACCTTCTTGCGTTGCAGCGGGCTGCACAGCGGCCAGCAGGCCCAGCACCGACAAGCCTTGCAGCGCCAGCACCACCGGGCGCAGCGGTGCATAGGCCCAGCGCTGGGCGGCCGCATACAGCGCCAGCCCGAGGGCAGCGGTGCCCGCTGGGGCCCAGATCGGGGACAGCCAAGTCCAGGGCAGCAGGGCGAGGGCACCCACCGCCAACCAGGGCAGCAGGGCCAGGCCAGCGGCTTCCAGCGTAGGCAGGGTGGAGAGGTGGTCAGCAGGGCGAGGTGATGCTGTGCGCTGCCCTTCGACAGGCTCAGGGCGAACGGGTGGCGCATCGCTGTTCCCAGCGTGGCCAGCGGAGACATCGCCGTGCTGGCGCGCCAGCCACAGCACCACGGTGCAACTCGCGGCCAGCAGCAGCGGGCCGATGGTGGAGCCTTGCAGCCACGGTGTGTCGGGTGTCAGGCTTAGCGTGGTTTCGCCCAGCAGTTTCCAGGTGGCCCCACCCAGCACCGCCAGTGCAAACAGGCGGGCATAGGGGCGCTGTTGGCGCAGGCCCAGCCAGTACATGCCCGCAGCCTCCACGGCCCAGGCGGCCCCCGTCCAGCGGCCTTCCAGCCCCAGCGGAATGGCCAGAGTGCCAAACAGCACGGCCACGATCACATAGGCCTCGGCCAGCAGCATCAGGCCAGGCTGGCGCTGGGCCAGGGCCAAGCGCGCCATCAGCAGGTGAAACAAGCCAAACCCCAGGGCGGCCAGGGCCGGGCCCAAGGGCATCTCGCGCACCAGCAGGTACTGCATGGCAAAGGCCGAGAGCGGCGCGCCAAACACCAGGGCCGAATCGACCCGGCCCACGCGCTGCAATGCCTGGCCCGCGCGTTGGCCCAGCGATGCGGTGGCGTCCACACCACCGTCCAGCAAAGAGCGGCGGGCAAACATCAAGCCCATGCCCGAGAACAGCGCGCCAAACAGCAGCAAGAAAGCCTGCGTCACCGCATAGTGGTCGGGCGTGTAGCGGGCCTGCGCCCAGCCACCGGCCAAGGTGAGCGTGCCCACCAGGGCGATCAGGTGTAGCGGCCGCCAGGCTTTGAACCAGGCCATGCCCGCGATGCCCACATTCAGCACCGAGAGGTAGGTGAACAAACCCACCGGGCTGGTGGAGCCCGTGGACACCAGCACCGGCGCGGCAAAGCCCTCAAGCGCAGCCACCACGGCCAGGGCCTGGGCGTTTTGCAGCACCGCCAGCACACCACTCAGCACGGTGACGGCCAACAAGAACGCAAAGCCCATGCTGGGCTCGATCAGCGGGTGCAGCTTCATCGCCGCTAGGGTGGTCAGGTAGAACACGCCAATGCCTGCCCCTTGCAAGATCAGTGCATAGGCCTGCCGCCGCTCACGCAGCCACCAGCCCACGGCCAGCAAAGCTGCACCCAAGCCCGCCACACCGGCATAGCGCAGCGGCAGGGGAACGGTGGTGCGCTCGGCCGCATACCGCAGCAAAAAGGCCAAGCCCAGGAACAGCAAGACCACGCCGACTTTGACCAGGGTGTTACCACCCAGGATGAACTCGCGCACCGGCGCGGGCNACGGTACATGCGTGGCGGTGAGCCCAGCCTCGGCCAAGAACAGCTCCATGGTCAGGTGAGCCGAGCTGCCCACGCCCAGAGAGGAGTAGCTCCAGCCCTGAGGCTGGGCCTTGGCCCAGGCGACAAAGGCTTTGACATCTTGGGCGGGCACTTTGTCGGTGCTGACGGCCAAGACATTGGGCTGCGAGGTGGTCATCACCACCGGCACCAAGTCCTTCACCGGGTCATAAGGCACCTTCTTGTACAGAAACGGCGCATAGGCCACCGGCCCATTGAAGCCCACCGCCAAGGTGTGCCCGTCTCCGGCTTTGTTTTCCACCACCACCGGCTGGCCCCAACGGTCTTTGAGCTTGTCGGCCAGGAGCCGGGCAATGATGTCCAGCGAGCTGCCTGCGGGCGCGGGCACCACCACCCGCACCGTCTTGGTGGGCCAGGCCACGCCTTGCGCCATGGTGGGCAGAGGGTTGAGGGCCGCGCAGACGGCGGTGCCAAGAAGCAAGCGGCGATGCATGGTGATCAATCCTTCGGGAAAGCCGTGACCCCCCACAGTATGCAAGAGTCTGCCCCCAGCGCTTGGCACAGCCCGCTGCAAGCGCCCACAAAAAAGCCGCCTTCGGCAGGGGGCCTCTGGCGGCTTGTTGCACGGCACTTGCGCGCCGCGCTCTTTCACAACAAATGAAGCGCGCTGTGCGTGTCAGGGGTACAGGCCGCGCTCTTCGCGGGCGGTGAGGATGCGCTCGCACGCCACGGCAAAGGTGGCGGTGCGCAAGGTGATCTTGTGCTCGTCGGCCACGGCCCAGATGCGCTTGAGTGCGTCGACCATGATCTTGTCCAGGCGCACATTGATCTCGTCTTCGCTCCAGAAGAAGCTGGAGAAATCTTGCACCCACTCGAAGTAGGAGACGGTCACACCACCGGCGTTACAGATCACATCAGGCACCACCAAGATGCCACGGTCCGCCAGCACGTTATCGGCCGAGCCCAAGGTGGGGCCGTTGGCACCTTCAAGCACCAGCTTGGCGGTGATGCGGCGGGCGCGCTCGGCGGTGATCTGGCCTTCCAGGGCAGCCGGACTCCATGGCTGCTGGACGCACGACGCCGGTCTCGGGCGTAGCCTCAGCAGCCGTTGGTGCTGGCGGAACCTGGCCCTTGGCCAGTTGTTTCACCTGGCTCTCCAGCGTACTCACCCGCGCGCTCAAGAGCTCGACTTGGCGGCGCAAGCTGTCCTGGTCGTCGGGGTCAGTAAGGAAGGAGGGCCGAGGGCCTTGCGGAGGCTTGTCGCCTTTGACCACGGCCTTGGCGACAAACCACCCTGCCACAGCAAACGTCAAGGCAGCGATGGGCGACACAAAGGCCCCCACGATCAATCCGCACAGGGCGGCCAACCACTTCATGAACTTCCTCCTCTGGGGCACCGCGCTGTCGCGCGAGCCCGCCGTGTGCAGGCCGGTCTGGTATGCCAGCCTTGAAAGCAGCGATGCTAACCGCAGCGCCCGGGCATTCCTGCTCCTGGGCTTCAAAGACCCACGTTAAGCGCCCGAGAGGTGTCTCAGGCGATACCGCCGCTCAATCCAGCGCCAAACCCAGCCGTTTGATCACCGGTGCCCAGCGCTCGCGTTCAGCGTCGATCACCCGCCTAAAGTCCGCTGAACTGCCGCCCACCGGGCTCAGGCCCTGGGTGTTCATGGTGGTGCGCACGCTGGGGTCTTGCAGCGCGGCATTCACATCGGCATTGACCTTTTGCACCACGGCGTCCGGCGTGCCCGCGGGCATCAACAGGCCATTCCAGGCCAGCGACTCCACCTTGGGATAGCCCGCCGCTGCCATGGTGGGCAATTCGCGCAGGCTCTCTGGGTGCTGGCCGCTGCTCACGGCCAAGAGCCTTACTTTGCCGTTACGCACATGGGCCAGCATGGCCGGGGCAACCATGAAAGTGGCTTGCGTCTCACCCTGGGCCACGGCCATGGCCGACGGCGGCGAGCCGTTGAACGGTACATGCGTGGCGGTGAGCCCAGCCTCGGCCAAGAACAGCTCCATGGTCAGGTGAGCCGAGCTGCCCACGCCCAGAGAGGAGTAGCTCCAGCCCTGAGGCTGGGCCTTGGCCCAGGCGACAAAGGCTTTGACATCTTGGGCGGGCACTTTGTCGGTGCTGACGGCCAAGACATTGGGCTGCGAGGTGGTCATCACCACCGGCACCAAGTCCTTCACCGGGTCATAAGGCACCTTCTTGTACAGAAACGGCGCATAGGCCACCGGCCCATTGAAGCCCACCGCCAAGGTGTGCCCGTCGGTGGCCTTGGCGGCCACATCCACACCCAGCATGCCGCCCGCTCCGGCTTTGTTTTCCACCACCACCGGCTGGCCCCAACGGTCTTTGAGCTTGTCGGCCAGGAGCCGGGCAATGATGTCCAGCGAGCTGCCTGCGGGCGCGGGCACCACCACCCGCACCGTCTTGGTGGGCCAGGCCACGCCTTGCGCCATGGTGGGCAGAGGGTTGAGGGCCGCGCAGACGGCGGTGCCAAGAAGCAAGCGGCGATGCATGGTGATCAATCCTTCGGGAAAGCCGTGACCCCCCACAGTATGCAAGAGTCTGCCCCCATCTCTTATACACATCTAGATGTGTATAAGAGACAGCATTNTTGTTGCGGGCCGATGATCAGACCAATCTCGCTGGTGTAGCGGCGGGTCATCTTCTCTAGCTCTTTTTGCGAGAGCTTCTTCGGGTCGACCCGGATGCCGCCCTTGGCACCACCATAGGGCAGGTTCACGGCAGCGGTCTTGACGCTCATCCACGCCGACAGGGCCATCACCTCTTCCAGCGTCACATCAGGGTGGTAGCGAATACCGCCCTTGCCGGGGCCGCGCGACAAATTGTGCTGCACGCGATAACCCTCAAAGTGGGCCACGCTGCCATCATCCAGCTCGATGGGCACATCCACAATCAAGGCCCGCTTGGGGCGCTTCAGGGTTTCAACCCAACGAGCCAAATGGCCCAGATAAGGCGTGACCTGATCGACCTGCATCAGGTAGGTGCCCCAAGGGCTGTCGGGGGTCGGGGTGACGAAGGACAGATTGCTGATCATGAGTAGACACTCCTGGGTGTAGAAGGGCGCTGACAAGGGCCTTGTGAGTCAGCGTCAACGCATGGGTGCGCACTCTATGCCGCCCGCGACCGAATTTGTCACCGTCCGCCATGAAAAATTTGCATAAGCTATGCGCGGCGGCCTTATGCCGCATGCGTGAGTACCCTGAGACCTGACCGCTCCTAGCCCTGGCCTGGGGCTGTTTACACTGCGGCCATGAGCACAACACACACATCTTCTGGGGGCCCGCAGCGGGTAGCGTTTATTGGCGGCGGCAATATGGCCCGCGCCATGCTGGGGGGCTTGCTGCAAGCGGGCTGGCCGCTGGATGCCCTGCAAGTGGTCGAGCCCTTTGCCGACACCGCCCTGGCCCTGCGCCGAGACTTCAACATCCGCGTTCATGCAAGCGCCAACGCGGCCTTGGCCGAGGCGCAAACCGTGGTTTGGGCGGTCAAGCCACAACTCTTCAACGAGGCAGCCGCACCTTGCCAGGCCCACATCAGCGGCGCTTTGCAGCTTTCTGTGATGGCCGGTTTGCGCGCTAACGCCATTGCCCGGGCCAGCGAAGCGAACCCGCCGCCGTGCTGCGCCAGCGCGTGACCTCCAAAGGCGGCACCACCTACGCCGCCATCACCGCCTTGGATGAGGCGGGCGTGAAAGCCAGCTTTGTGGCCGCACTGGCGGCCGCCGGCCAGCGGGCCAAAGCGCTGGGCGACGAATTTGGCGCAACTCCCTGAGCATGGTGCATCAGGTTATCTCCGGCGAAGAGGCTTGGCGGCAGCAGCAAGCCAACCCCCAGGCCAAGTGGCCCACCCGAGCGGCACCTGAGCGCCTGTCACCTCTGGCCGAGCCCGCGACTGGGCCGCTTTTTGAGCTGACCGGGCAAGAAAAGGTGTTCTGCATAGGCTCTTGCTTTGCACGCGAGATTGAGGAGGCGCTGCAGCGCAGGGGCTTGGACGTGCTGTCACTGCGGCGCGAGTTTCCCCGCTCTGCGAACCGAGCGGTGACCGACCGCAATATGTTCAACAAGTACAACGTCGGCACCATCCTCAATGAACTGCGCTGGGCCTTGAGCGAGCCGGGCACTTACCGCCACGAGCAGGTGTTGATGAGCGCACCGGGCGACCTGCTGGTGCAGGACTTCCAACTCAAAGGCCAGGCCTATGCCGAGGAGTGGGGCCTGGCCGTGGCCTTCCGAGAGGCCTTCAACCGCTTCTTCGCCACCATCGCCCAGGCCGATGTGGTGGTGCTCACCCTGGGCTTGAGCGAAGCCTGGTATGACCGCCACACCCAGCTCTACCTCAACGCCGCACCCACAGAGCACATGGTCAGCGTCTTTCCGGGGCGGTTTGAATTGCATGTGCTGGACGTGGCAAGCACCAGTGCCATGCTGGACGAGATCGACGCCATCTTGAAAGCCCACCTTCAACCAGGCTTTAAGCTGCTGCTCACCGTCTCACCCGTGCCCTTGGCGGCCACTTTTCGTGACCAAGACGTGCTGGTGGCCAACAGCTACTCCAAGTCCGTGCTGCGGGCCTGTGTGGATGCGTTTGTGCACCAACGCCCCCACGCCTATTACTTTCCGAGCTACGAGTTTGTGACGCTCAGCCACCCCGACCTGGTGTGGCGGGGTGACGACTTTCGGCATGTAGACCCACAGTTTGTGGACTACCTCATGGCCTCGGTCTTGAGTGGGTTGCAAGGGCCGCGCACCGCCGCCGACCCCGCCCGCGCGGCGGCCCGCCACAAGCTGCTGAGCACCAAGTTGCCTGAACCCCCGCGCTGGGGCTCGGGGGTGTTGACCCGCTGGTGGCACCGCCTGCACAAAGCCTGGGTACAGCAGCGCCGCCAGTTTGTACAAACCCGCAAAACCCTGCGCGGCCACCTAGACCGCTGGGACGGCCAGCGCCTGCAAGGCTGGGCCTATGACGAGCGCCACACCCGGCCGGTGGAAGTTTGCCTCTGGGTCGATGACCAGCCCTGGGTGACGACCCTGGCTGACCAGGAGCGCGCTGACGTGGCCAAGGTCTTCGGCCCAGAGCGTCTCTACAGCGGCTTCAGTGTCAGCCTGGCCAACTTACCGGCGGGGGGGCAAACCTTGACCTTGCGGGTTGGCAAAACAGCCCTCAAAACCATTCCCCTGTCTGCTGAGGCAAGCTGATGTCACCCTGTCAGCCCTGACAGTGCCCGGCACAGCCGCGGCTTGGTGCAATCCAGGCGTGCGCGATGTTGCGCACGTTTGGAATAGGGAAATGTATGACAACCGCAGTACATAGCGCCCCGCGCGAACTGAACTTGGCCGAGTTGAGCCAAGTGGCCGGTGGCCAAGCCGACTCTCTCGACGGGATCGTCTTGGCCGAGGTCTTTGTGATCGCTGAGTCCGTCAAGCCTGCCATCGGCAGCGAGGTCTTCGTCCTCGCCGAGTAATCGGCCCTCCAAGGCGTTCACGCGCCCAGGCTCACCCTCTGGTGGGCCTGCCTCCCTGGGGCGGCGTGGCATTCTTGCCAGGTCCTTGCGGCAGGGCGTTCGCTTCAGCGCAGCGCCAAAGCCAGTGCAATGCCCGCAAACACCGCCAAGCCCACCCAGTGGTTGAGCCTAAAGGCTTTGAAGCAGCCATCGCGGCTGCGGTCTTTGATCAGGGTGTAATGCCACAGCGCTTGCCCCGCCCCCAGGGCCGTGCCCAGCAGCGCCACATGGCCTAAGCCCAGCATCTGGCTGAGCAGGGCCCAACTGCCGAGGTAGACGAGGTAAAAGGCCATCACGCCCAGCACATCAAAGCGGCCCAAGGTGATGGCCGAGGTTTGGATGCCCACGCGCAGGTCGTCGTCGCGGTCGACCATGGCGTACTCGGTGTCATAGGCCAGCACCCAAAAAAGGTTGCCCAACAGTAGCCACCAAGCATGCGGTGGCACGGCAGCACTCACGGCCTCTAGGCTCCATGCTTGCCCGCCTTGAACAGCAGAAAACGCCATGGGGATGCCAAAGCTAAAGGCCACGCCCAATACCGCCTGGGGCATAGAGACCACCCGCTTGGCCCAGGGGTAGGCCATGGCGATGAGCAGCGCCGGCACCGACAACATGATGGTGGGCGGGTTGGTATTGCTCACAAAGGGCATGGGGCCGGTCATGCGCCACACCATTTCCGTCTCGGCCCCCTTGGGGCTTAAGGTGTACTCGGCCATGTTCTGGCTGGCAAAGGGCTCCACAAAGTCCAGCTTGATCAGCACCTTGGCGGGCGGCTCGGCGCGCTTGATCTCCATGCGCCCCTCGCCCACATCGCTATTGCCCTTCCAGACATAGACCGAGCCCTCGCCACTGGCCGGGCCCGAGAAGGTGCGCGTCATGGCCGGGTCCAGGTGCTCCCAGGGCGACCACTTGCCGAACTGCTGAAAATCCGCCAACAGCGGGTAAATGGCATCGGGCGCGGCCTTGATGCTGATGCGCCGCTCCACGGCAAACGTGTCGGGCTTGGTCAGCGCAAGGCCCACCACCACCACCACGGCCAAGGCCAGCAGGCCCACGATGCGCTTGATCCACGTTCCCATGCTCGGGCTCCTCTTGTGGGGGCCTGCCCCGTGGCAGGCCAAGCCCCCATTTTGCGCCCTCTGCTCTACCCCAAGGCGGCACCACACAAGGGGCTTACCCCAGGGCAGTTGCGGCTAACAGCCCCTACGCCGCCAGCCGCGGCCCTTCATGCTGAGCTGCGCAATGGCGCAGCGCACCCACCAGCGGTGGCAAGCAGGCCACTTGCTGCACCAGGTCGCGAATGCTGGCCACGCCCGTTTTGGCCCGGATATTGGCCACCTGGGTGCGCACCGTGGCAATCTTCACCCCATGGTTGTCGGCAATCTCCTGCGGGGCCTGGCCCTGGCACAAGGCCCACAAAACCTGCTCTTCACAGCGCGAGAGCTGATAGGCCCGGGCAAAGGCTTGGGCAGCCAGGGCGCTGACCATCTCGCGCCGCCCCATCACCACCAGCACCGCCGCCACGCCGCCTTGGGCTTGCCGCAAGGGCACCACACTCAGCCGCACCCCTTGGCTGGCGGCCCCCAGCACCAGCATGCGGCGCAGGCCCTTAGTGGCGGCGTCTTGCAAGGCCTCGCGCAGCGGCGTGGCGTCGCGCGGGTCGCGGGCAAACACGTGCTGCTGGTGCAACAACAGCGGGTGGCCTTCCGCCAAGTCGGCCTCGGCCGCATGGTTCATGTGCAGCACCTCCAACTGAGGGCTCAACATCAACAAGCCGTAGTCCACCTCGTCCAACACCCCAGCCAGGATGTCCAAGTGCCGGCCGCTTGCCCGCAGGCGCTCATCCATTTGCATCAACATACATCACCCCTCTTGTTTAAAAACTCGCCGCCAACGCAGTGTTTGGCGGTGGAGTGATCATCAAGAAAGAGGAGGGTGCTGAGACCTACCTGCGCAGGTAGGATCGCGGCCCAACTTATGTTGCGCGGGCCACACCACCGTTCGGGCTGAGCTTGTCGAAGCCCTCTTGCGAGCCCCTCCTACAAGCATCTTCGCAAGCCCCTTCAGAGCTGCGTGCCTGCCGCCTGCGCCAGCAACTTGGCCACGGCAGTGCGCTCGTGCACATCCAGGCGCTGGAACACCTGCTTGACGTGATAGCTGGCCGTGTTGAGCGACACGCCCATGTGCTCGGCAATGGCCTGGTTGCTGTGGCCTTGGGCCATCATCACCGCCACCTCACGCTGCTGGGGCGAGAGGCCCAGGGCCGCAGCGCCCTCGGCCAGCCTCAGGGGCTCTACCGACAAGCGCGACACCAACAGCGCCGTGGCCGCAGCGCCCTGGGCACTGCTGAGGTGGTGACGCCTGAAGGCAAACTGGCCCCAGGCGGAGTCGACGCGGTGCACGGCTTGGGGGCTGGCCACGATGGCGGCCAACAAGCTGGCCACAAAACGGGGCAGGCGCTCGGCGTCTTCATGGGCGCGGGCGGGTGTCAGCACATCGCCCTGGGCCAGCCGCACCAAGCGCGGCCAGTGTGCGTCGGCGAACAGCTCGCGGCCTTGCTCGTCCAGCACGGCCAAGCCCTCTTCCACCACATGCTCTTGCGCCGCTGAAGCAGGCGTGGGGGTGGGCACGGCCAGCGCCTCGCCCAGGTAATGCAGCACCTCGGCCAGAGTGGCCTCGTCGGCTTCTGAAAACGGCTGGGCGCTGGGGCCCCGATACAGGCTCAACTGCCCGAGCGCCACGCCCTGGTGCCGCACGATGGCGTACAAAAAATGCTCCACCCCCAGCGGGGCCAGCACCTCTTGGTAATAGGCACCGGCCCGCTCTGCGGCCGTCACACTGCGGCGGCTGGTGGGGGTGGCAGCGGCCAGCCGCTGCTGGTAAGGCTGCAGAGTTGGCGCAGGGTGGTGCGGGTGGCGGGGGTCAAGGCAACTCGAGTCCTTTCTTTGCGTCAGGCACGCCAGGCGCAGGAAGCTCTTCAGCCCAGGCCGAGGCATTCAATGCAATGTTCGCCAGGCTGCGCACTACTTGAGGCGCTGCCATGCTGGTACCAGATGCGAATCGCATCGTTCCGGAATGTGTTCCGCCCACCAGTACGCCGCGACGCAGGGGGCTTCTGTCGGCCACTGCCGAATAGCTTGGAATCCACCCGGCTCTATGCTCTGCACTGTAAGGGCTAGCTTCACGGGTCGTACCGTCAATAGCACCAGCGCACATGACGCTGTTGCCGTGGGCCAAGCTGGTAAAGGTATTTTCGTCCGTCACAGCAGCTTGCTCCCCGTGCGCGTTGATCAAACGAGCTTGCTGACCGCGACGCGAACCCACCCACGTGTCGTCACGCTCAACCCAAGCATCGACACGGTAGTCTTGCACCGTCTCAACAATGCCCTCGATAGACTTGATGGATCCATCGAAAGCCAATGTGACTGTCCAATCCCCTGGCGGGACACAGCGTCGGCCGTTCTCGGGGCGACGCGTCGGGGCCAGCGCAATCAGCACCATGCTGCGCCATTTAGTCCCTTCTTTTACCTCCGATCGACTTTGACTGACCTTGCGGAAGAACAGAATTCCGTGTTGCTCGATTCTGGTTTCATTCGGCGCACTTGAGGGCGAAATTGAGTTCGATCTAGAGCGAGAAAAGAAGCTCTTCTGCTCAATGACACGCCCGTCCGGCCCTTCAAGAGAAACTTTGATAGGTGCTCTCAAGGGCAACTCCTGGTCAAACCAAATCTCTAGAAAGGTGTCTTCAGCCTTGTCTGGTGGCACCCTCAATGTGAAGATCAGAGGACGGTCCTTTTTCCAAGTTCCTCTGGCGTGGACGCCCGAGGGTAGTCGCGGTCCGCTCCAATTACTGGGGTTCCGCCGCGTTCCGGCGGTGTTGCCTGTGGCAGCTATCGGCTGGACTTGAGTAGGCGCACTCTTCGCCACCAACTCGTCGATTGCGCCATCCACGATGGCTGATCCGTCGTGTGGACCGCCATAAGCACCAAGGCTTAGGTTCACGTACAGGTGGGTGGCCGATAAGCTCTTGGCTTGTTCCGCAATGAAGTTCATGCCGTCGATCACATGCACGGCGAGCCATCCTGCCAAGCTGCGGCGGCTACTTTGACGAAATGGGATCTGGACACCAATCACGGGGAGCGCAGAGGTTTGCTTTGTGGGCCAGCGCATTGGTGCTGACGGGCCGCAGACTGAACTGTCCCCAGCTAACAGTTGCAAGACAGCCGCACCATGGCTGTTTCTCCGACGCATGTCCGTAAAGCCATGTTGAGCGTACTCAGACGCCTCAGTGGAGGTTTGCCGCAAGAGCTTGCCGATTGAATTGTCAATCTCGGTTGAAACGCTAACCGCACCATACCCGAATGATGAGGCACCTGCAAAAGTGGTGTGGCTGCTTGGTGCGCTCCAACGCTGGTCCCATATCCACAACATGCGGCTGCCAGTGCCTGAGCTGTTGCGCAACGCTGCGTGCAGATATGGCAGGCCGTCATCGATCAAGCCCAAGACGACATCGGGTGCCGTACCCTTGGGCACGCTAGGCGCGGTGTTCACATCATTTGCATGAGACGTGTCAGGAGGCGGCTCGGTTGGAACCAAATCTCGAACTGGGATGCCCATTGCCAAGCGGTGAAAGCACTCAGCATATTGAAGGCTAAAGACTTTTTCCGCGACGGAACCTTCAAAGCCCGATTGCGCTATTTCATCGCTCTGGCCGACTGGTGGCGACCAATTTGCCCACAAGGACTCACGCAGCGCCTGAACATCCATGTAAAACGTCATATACCGGCGACCATCGTAGGCTTTCGGTATGGACAGATGAAAGTTCTTACATATATCGGCTACCTGTTCTGATGGACAAGAGAGGTTGCGCTCAGCTGAAAAGTAAATCCGCTGAGGCCATGCCTTGGCATCCAGCATGGAGAGTGGCCCTGACTGCATGAACCACCAAAAGTAAGGGTCTTGGGCTCTTGTGGAAGTTGGGTCCACTCCTCCCTCCCACTGCTTGTCCGGCATCACCCACCAATCTTGAGGCACACCCCAATCGTCGCTCAGTTCACTCATGGTTTTTACCTCTTGGCTCAGAGCCACTCAGACTTGGCCTTATTCCAGAGGTGCCGCACAAAGCCCATTCGATGGTCTGTCTCCGGTTCGAGTTTGAACATCGACTGTGCGGGAGCCGACTGTTGAATTGATGGCGGCACCCAAGCCTGACCATCTAGCGTGAGGGGTTCGTCATACTTCAGTGCATCAGTGGCTGCAAGGGTCGCTCCAATAAAGGCGCGACTCTTCCAGGTCATTTCCCCACCGGTCCCGCGGGCAGCGATGTATTCCGCAAGGCCCAAAGCAGCAGCGCGGGATGCGAATGCATCGATCGGAAAATGCACGCCGGCGATTACCCGGTTCATAGCGATACGCGAAGCCAGCAAATCGAGCTTGCGCTTCATCACGGCGTTGTCGGGCATGAGCCTCTTGAGCAGCTCCGCCACTAAGAAGGCCTCCAAGGCGTGGCCGCTCGGATAGCAATCAAATCGTCGCGGGCGGATGATGGTGTGTACCCAAGGAGAGTATGCGGTTGGTCGGGGGCAGCCTAGATGGTGCTTGCTCGCTTGATTCAGATGCGATGAAAACTGCGTTGCCAAGTGAATCAACTCAATGGTGTAGCGATGCGTGGTTGGGTTCAGGTCTGTCAGACTAGCCCAGTACTGCAAAGGGATGCCTATCTGAGCTACCACTTCGGAGGCGCGTTCAGCGCGCAACTCCGCCCATTGCAAGACCAATGGAATTTGTGCCTTGAAGAAATCCTGCGAGGGTCGGGAGATGGTGTACACGGGCAAGGCCGTAAAGCTACCGCTCCATTCCTCATCATTGGGCTTTGAGGGAGTTAACGAGATATGTCGTACGGTGATTGATTGTTTGGT
Organism: Ideonella sp. MAG2; assembly: GCA_004359425.1. GTDB lineage: Bacteria > Pseudomonadota > Gammaproteobacteria > Burkholderiales > Burkholderiaceae_C > Ideonella. The sequence goes on from PTEU01000001.1 coordinate 31,416, forward strand.
GGGATGCACCGAAACATGAACCGGGCGCATCATCTCTGTCATCAAATTGACGAAACGAATGTCTGGAGACAACCGCTCAAAGCGAATCGCTGAGTCGACGGGTGTTGGTGGGGGGAGGTCAGGGATGATTGGTAATGTGACGCCGTAGGGGTCGGAAGGATTATTGAGGCTCAACCCCGCAGACAAGTCTTCTTGAAGAAGGCTGAAGTGAACGGCAGCTGCAGTAGATCCGCCAGGCGTCAAGTCATCCAAGCCACCAACCCCATTGGCACTCAATGCCGAGTTGTTCGCGCGTGCGCCTTCCGCGCCTTCTGCGCCCTCTGCACCTTCAGTTCCTGCTAGCAACATATGCGACCTCTTCTCCAGTGTGGTTGAGTGATATCTACTTATTCGCTCGGCAAACCTGCGGATTCAAGCGCCGACTCGAAGTCTGCGAATCGTGAATGTTGATGATGAATTCGCAGCCGAAACTGAGCCAGGCTGGAGCCGGGCTCTATGCTGAGCAGCGCTTGGATGGTGTCCTGCGCTTCGGGTAGGCGCTCCTGCATGGCCAATGCAATGGCCAAGGTGCGATAGGGTGAGCCAGAGTTTCGGTTGCCACGAATGGATCGAGAAGCCAACAACTCTGCCGTTTTGAACTGACCAGCCAGCAAGTAAGCCGTGGCTGACACACCGTCGTAATAGGCCTGCATAGGGTCTGTGGGTGACAAGCCCAGCGCGGTTTCGCTGCTGGCCAATGCGTCGCCATCGCACTCTTGAATCGCGTCGCTCATGGATTTGGACAACCATGTGAGCGATTCATTGGGGTCAGACTCCAGCGCCACCCGGTAGCAATGGGCGCCTGCCGCTGCGTTGTTATTCAGACGTGATTCGACCGCGCCAAAAACCGTCCAAGCGAGTGCGCAAGTATCGTCTTGGTCAAGCGCTCTTTGGGTGAACTGCTTGGCCATGAGATGGTCACTGTGTCTGTCATCACTCCAGCCCTGTATGACACGAAAGTAATGCCATCGACCGCGCCACGCCCAGAAGTCCGCACAACGCGGCTCCCGATCAGCTAAGGCCGCGAGCATGGTGTTCGCGCGATCAAAATCGGCTCGCGAGAACTTGTGCATCAATGCGATGGCGCTCAAGTGCAGTGTCTGGCTTGCAACGCTTGCCAATGGTGCACTGGGGGTTGCCAGCCGTAGCTCGATCTCAAACAGCCTGTTGACCATCGATTGCGCGACCCCCAGCAACCATTCATGGTGGCTGTCCGTCAGCGCCTTCAGATGACAGGTGGCCTGGGTCTGATTGAGCGCCTCGCTTGATTGTTGTCGCCACAGCGTGGCCTGCAGGCTGAGCACGCCGTCCTGCTCTGGGGTGGTGCAGCTCACTGTGCAGCGCACGACATATCTCGCCTCTGTGCTTCGGTAGATGTCAGTGAGCGAAATGGCAGGTGCACTCAACGCTTTTGCTGACAGTGAAGAGATCACATGAATGGAGGTAGATCGACTCAAGAGCCGGGTCAAGCGGTCCACCACCAACTCAGCTATGGCGAGTTCTGCGGCATCGAGGGGAGGCTGTTCAAGAATGATCGCCAGTGTTGGCTTCAGCGCCATGCGACGCGCGATTTGTTGCTTGACGGTGGCAGGGTGTCCGAGAGCCTCTTCAACCTTGAACAAGCGGACGGGTTGGTCCAGGTGTTTCAGGTGGCAGGGGCCCAAATCAACGAAGCAGCTGGAGGGATGACCTCTGACCTCAGACCGCGCGTTCTCAGAAATCAGCGTGCCGGCTGCGGGGGCGTGTGAACAGATTCGGGCGGTCGTGCTGACACTCAGGCCGTAGAGCGCATGCGCATCTTGCAGTACTTGACCACAATGAACCCCTACACGCAGGCGGATGACTTGCTCAGATCGCTCAGCCTGCCCGTGGAGCTCAGCCGCTTCATGCAAGCCTTGGGCGCAACTGATGGCATGGTCGACATGTCCAAAAGTGAGCACCATGCCATCGCCCAAGCGCTCAATGAGCGTGCCTTGATGAGGCGGCAAAACACACTGAACAATGTGTTCAAAGAGATTTCTAAGGCGAAGGGCGGTGTTGACCTCATCGGCTGCGGTCAGACGAACAGACTCCACAACATCTACAAACAAGATGGTCAGTGTTGCCCGCTGTAGGGGACGATCATCATCAACGCTCCTCATGTTGTGTAGCGTCACTTTGTGTGTGTCAGACGAGATATAGACCCGAATTGGCGGAAGCTAGCATCAGTCCGATGTCTTGGTAGGCAAACAAACCCCACACCGGGCTAGCCACCGCAGCCGGTGGATGCATGGGTCTGGTTCAAGCGGTGGCCCTCATCAAAGCGGGGGACGGGTTCAGTTTGTAGAGCTGCTGGGGCTCATCAAAATGTTTGAGGAAGTACGGGCCCAGGTCGTCCATCTGGCGCTGCCAAGAGGGGCTGGCGTGGCGTTGGGTCACGTCAGACAGCAGGGTTTCGCCCAGGCCGGCCACGTTGGCAATGCGGGCGGCCAGGTTCACGCCGTGGCCATACAGGGCGGTGCCGTCGCTCAAGACCTGGCCATGGTGCAGGCCCAGCCGCAGCGCCAGGGCTTGGGGCGTGGGGGCGGTGGTTTGGTGGGGGCTCATCAGGGCCTGGGCGCTGTGGGCCCAGGCCAGGGCGGCGTCTGGCAGGGTAAACAGCAGCAGCAGGCCGTCGCCTTGCAGCTCCACCACACGGCCCTCGGGGGGGGCCACCAGGGCGGCCGCGCGGCTCAGCAGTTGGCGTTGGGCGGCAATGCCTGCCGCGTCAAATGAGGGAGCCACACCGGGCTGCACAGGGGCGGCTACCAGGGCAAACACTACCGTGCCGGTGATGGGCTGCAGGGGCTGGTCGTCTGGCGCACCGTGCATGCCGGGCTCCTCCGTCTAACGGTTTATTTAGGTGGGTTGGTTTGGTGACAGGATAGAGAAACTTCGTGACAAATTCCAGCACGTTAGCCCCTCTTTGGGGCCGGTACAAACCCGCGACAAAAAGCTAAGGGCTGGCTGTGACGCCTGGCTATCCCCCCGCCATGCGCTCAGGTTTGGGCTGGCCCACAAACGCCGTGCAGGCCAAACAGGCACAATAGCGCCCTTCACCTTGACGGTCTGGCTGGCGCATCCACATGCGCTGGCAGCACTGGCACTTGCTGACAGCCCTGGCACGGCGCACCCCTTTGTAGGGTGCCGCTGACACCGCCCTGATGCACCCCATGTTGGGGTCCGGCGGGCCGGGCTCACTGTCACATCGCGCTGGGCTGCCGCCGTCTTTTTGCTCACCACTCCGGCTGCGCCGGCTCCTTCGTCACTCGCGTGCAACGGCATCGCCGGGCTCACTCAGGCCCCGCGTGCGGCGGAGCCTTTTTTGCGGCGTTACCGGGTGCGTGGCTTCTCGTCAGTAGGAGAGACACATGCAACTCATTGCGTCGGCCGGTTTGATACTGGCCATGGTTTTATGGGGTGCCATCGCCCCTGCCTCCTTGGGCGGGGTGTTTGACACCGCCCTGGCCGGCATCACCCGCAACTTTGGTTGGCTCTATTTGTGGGTGGTGCTGGGCCTGGTGGTGCTGGCGCTGGTGTTGGCGTTCAGCCGCTATGGCGACCTCAAGCTGGGCAAAGAAGACGACGAACCCGAGTTCTCGTTAGGGGCCTGGTTTGCCATGCTGTTTGCGGCGGGCATGGGCATTGGCCTGGTGTTTTGGGGGGTGGCCGAGCCCATCTCGCACTATGGCGCACCGCCCCCCGGCATTGCGCCCCACACGCCCGAGGCAGCCAATGCTGCCATGCGCTACAGCTACTTTCATTGGGGCTTGCACCCCTGGGCGGTCTACAGCGTGGTGGCCTTGGCGATTGCCTTTTTTCAGTTTCGCCGGGGTGGCTCGGCCCTGGTCAGCACGGCGGTAGAGGCCCTGCCTTGGGCACCGCTTAAAAGGCTGGCCCCGGTGGTGAATGTGCTGGCTGTGATTGCCACTGCTTTTGGCGTGGCGGCCTCCTTGGGCATGGGTGCGCTGCAAATCAATAGCGGCCTGGCCGCTGTGGCGGGCGTGCCCGTTAACAGCACCGCGCAGGTGTCCATCATCTTGGTCACCACGGTGTTCTTTGTGGCCTCGGCCGTGACCGGGGTTGCCAAGGGCATCAAGTGGCTGTCCACCTTCAACCTGGTGCTGGCCGGCCTGCTAGCGCTGGCCGTGTTTGTGATGGGGCCCACGGTGGCCATCGTGGACACCTTTACCAACACGCTGGGCAGCTATCTCAGCGAGCTGGTGCAGATGAGCCTGCGCATGACGCCGTTTCGTGACAGCGCCTGGGTGGGCGGCTGGACGGTGTTTTACTGGGCCTGGTGGGTGAGTTGGTCGCCCTTTGTGGGCCTGTTCATCGCCCGCGTTTCGCGTGGCCGCACGCTGCGCGAGTTTGTGCTGGGCACGGTGCTGGCCCCCTCCTTGGCAGCCTTTGTGTGGTTTGCCGTGTTTGGTGGCACCGCGCTGCACATGCAGGTCATGCAAGCCCTGCCCATTTCAGACGCCGTGAGCGCCGATGTTTCCACTGCCTTGTTCTCCCTGTTCAGCCACCTGCCCTTGGGCGGCTTGCTGAGTGGCATGGCCACCTTGCTGGTGCTGGTGTTCTTTGTCACCTCGGGAGACTCGGCCACCTTGGTGCTGGCCATGATGAGCACCGGCGGCAACCCCAACCCCAGCGCTCGGGTGAAGATGATGTGGGGCGCTTTGGTGTCGGCCATTGCCATCACCCTGCTGTTGGCCGGGGGCGTCAAAGCCGTGCAAACCGCCACCATTGTGTTTGCCCTGCCTTTTACCTTGGTGATCGTGCTGATGGCCGTCTCCCTGTGGCGCGGCGTGCGCGAAGACTGGCAAGAAGAGCAGCGCCGCGAGCGCGCCGTGCGCAGGCGCTTGAACCGCCTGGCCGGCCCACGCCCAGAAGACGCCCATGTGCCACCGGTTGAAAGCAAAAGCCGCCCCCAACCCACCTGGGGGGCGCTACAGCCCAACCCGGTGAGGCCACTCGCACCTGCTGCCGCAGGCATGTCGGGCCAAAGCCCAGCCCGGCACGCAGAGCCCATGGACCGCGAGGCCCTCATCGCCCTGCTCAAGCAACACCGCCCCATGCTGGCCCAACGCTACGGCGTGACCAAGCTGGTGCTGTTTGGCAGCTATGCCCGCGACGAAGCCAAACCCCACAGCGACATCGACCTGCTGGTGGCCTTTGAAGGCCCCGCCACCTCCGAGCGCTACTTCGGCGTGCAGTTCTACCTCGAAGACCTGCTGGGCCGCGTGCTCGACCTGGTGACCGACTCCGCCCTCAAGCCGCAGTTGCGGCCCCTGGTGGAGCGGGATGCGATTGTTATTGAGGCTTGACGGGGGGGGAGCATCCGGCCGAGGCCGGGTGCTGGCTGGTGGGTGTTGAGCCCGGCTGGGTACACCCAGCATCAACCAGTCGATGGCACTGAGCAAGCGTGGCGCCGGACTACAGGCAGAATCAAGCCACACACCTGCGGCCAGCCTTGCACCAGTAGCGGGCGGCCGGTGTGGTGAGGAGGATGAATGTCAAGGTCACGCAACTCAGAGAGCGGGCGGCCAGCATCTGGCGCAGCGCCATCCGGCCCGGACGACTGGCTGGGCTACGGCTTCTATGCCGACAGCCTCTGGGCCCGCGTGCGCTTGGCCTTGAGCACGGCCCAGCTCCAGCCAGCCCAAGCTCTACCCACCGCCGACCCCTTGGTGGTGGGCGTTTATGGCGAATGGGGCGCAGGCAAGAGCCGCCTGCTGGAACTGGTGTACGAGCGCGCACGCCGCCAAAACGGTAAGGACGTGGCCCAGCGCCTGCAAGACCCCAGCGCATACGCAGGCAGCCCCTTGCTGAATGTGACGGTGCCGGTGTGGTTTCACCCTTGGCGCTATGAGCATGAGCCGCATTTAGCGGTGCCGCTGCTGATGCATGTCAGTGAGGCGCTGCAATCCACCTTGAAGGACCTCGCGACCTGGCGGGAGGCCGCCGACGGTGCTTTGGTGGCACTGGGCCAACCTGCGGCGGAGCTGTTGGCGAAAGCCGAGAAAAAATGGGGCGCGGTCGAGGCCGTCGCCAAGATGGTGTCCAAGGTGACTGGCCATCATGTGACCCAGGCTGTGGTCGGCGTGGCCGCCGGTTTTTTCGGTGCAAGGGAGTCTGCCACAGATGTTTTGCAAACAATCAAGGACACCGCTGATCGCTTTGCTAACGATGACGGCAAGGACGGGAAGAATGACACCGTCAATAGTCACTTGGCAGGCAAAGATGAGCAGGGCCAGCCCCCTACCTACACCGCCGACGGCCGCCACTACTACCAAGTCCAAAAGTTCCTGCGTGACCTGAGCCGCATTACCCCCAAGGAGGCCGAAGCCCACGGTGTGGAGCTGACCCAAGCCGTCGAGCTGCGCTTTGTGGTCTTTGTGGATGACCTGGACCGCTGCCTGCCCGAAAAGGCCGTGGCCATGCTGGAGGTCATCAAAACGGTGTTCAACGTCGAGAGCTTTGCCTTTGTGGTGGCGCTGGACGACGAAGTCATCGAGCGCGGCATCTCCCACCGCTACCGCGACTACCGCTTCAAAGGTGCCAAGCCCGAGATGCCCATCACCGGCTTCGAGTACCTGGAGAAGATCGTCCACCTGCCCTTCCGCCTGCCAGCACTCACCCGCGAGCAAGCCGAAACCTTTGTGCGCCAGCATGAAGACCGCCTGATGGCCGACCCGGCCCTGCCACCCGGCTGCCAGCGCCTGTGGTTTACCCAAACGATGGAGCGCGGCTTGGGCGACGAGGGCGCGCCGGGCAAGCAGGCAAGCGCTGCGCCCACGGCCACAGCGCGCCCCACCCCGCTGACCCAAATGCTGCTGGACAGCTTTGAAGCCTATGTGCCCCGCAAGCTGCTGCGCGCCCAAGAGCTGATGCACCAGTGGCAGTGCGTGCTGGCGGCGCGGGGCAAAGCCATGCAAGGCGCACCCGACCAAGCCATGTTCTTGGCCCTGGCCTTGCTGCAACTCTTTGCGCCGGACCTCTACCGCCTAGTGCGCCGCCGCCCGGGTTTGTGGAAGGAGTGGATGAATGCGTACCTGCGCCTGCAGGAAGGCTTTGAAGCGGTGTTCCCACTGCAGCGGCGCGAGACCGCCCCGCACTTCGAACTCCATGCATCGGATGCGAGGTTGTATCGCTGGGCGGCCATCGGCCCTTATGCTGGCCAACAAGTACAGACGAGTGCGGTTGGCGCAGGCTTTACGCTGAACGGTGATGCAGTGGCAGGGGATCTCACGGCCTGGCGCGCTGCTGTGGCCGAGAACTGGGCCAATGAGACCGAGACGCTGCACAGTGCCGAGCAGGTGCGCTTGCCCTTGGTGTTGGCCTTGTGCGAGTACCGAAACGCCCATCGCCATGCCTTCAACCCGCTGCTAATGGCAGCGGCATTGGCGCATACGCTGCAATGGCAAACGACGGGGCAGGTCGTTGGCTTGGCCCGCTACTGGAGCCTGCTGCCTGAAGAGGCCGTGCTTCAGAAGCAGGCCGAAACTCTGGGGGAGGTTTCCGCCAGCCCGCCACGGCGTATGCGCAATGACCTGAACATGGTCACGCTGAGGGGCGTACTCGCCAGCAGCGACGCCAGCACGCGAAGCACCCTGGTTGAGCGCCTGGGTGTGGTTGCGGGCGACGTGTTGCCCACTGCTGTGCTGGAGGAGGTGTTGTGGACCATTGATGAGCTGTCTATCACCCAGCAACTTGCAGTTTGGGCGCAACTCGCCCCATTTATGGACGCGGCTCAGTGTCCAGAGAGATTGAAGACCGAGTATCGCGACAAAGCCCTAGACGACGCAGAGTTGCCCCTGCTGGCCCCGCACCTCAAAGTCTTGGGTGAACACGCTTTGTTGGAGCCCTTGGGCTTGACTCGCCAGGTCGACACCGTCCGCCAACAACTGGGCCAGCGCCGAGACGATATCGAGCGACCCGTGCAAGAGCGCGAACAAGCCGCCAACACCGTGGCTGCCCTGGGCGACGAGCGCTTTGCCTTTGACCCCCGGCGCTGGCAACTCCCCTCAAAGCGCGCGCGTGTTCTGGACGGTGCCGCTTGGCGCGACACCACACCCCATGAAGAACCCATCCCCGGCTTTGTGCGGGTGGAAGGCGGCCGTTTTGTGCGTGGCGAGAAAGGCGAAAGCGACAACCCACCGTGCCCCATCGAGCTGCCCACCTTCTACATGGCCCGCACCCTGACCACCGTGGCCCAGTGGCAGTGCTTTGTGCAAGCCCAGGGCTATGAAGACCCGCAGTGGTGGAAAGAGCCCCAAGCTTGGGCCTGGCGGCAAGGCCAATTTGACAGCCAGGTCGAGAACAAGAACTACCGCACCTGGCTGGCCCGACGCCCCCAAGACCAACGCCACCAGCCCTGGAATTGGGCTGAGCAAGTGGGCCAGCCCCAGCAGCCGGTGTGGGGCGTCAACTGGTTCGAGGCCCGCGCCTATGCCCGCTGGTTGACGAGCCAGCTCCAAGCCGAGTTGGGCGCAGCGGGCTTGCCCGGCTGGCAGGTGCGCCTGCCCACCGAAGACCACACCGAGCGCGCCCAGCGCGCGGCCAGCTTGGCTGAAGCGGATACCCGCCGCTACCCTTGGGGTGATGATGAAGCCCAAGCGGCCACGCAGGCCAATTTCGACGCCACCGGCTTGGGCCACGCCAGCCCGGTGGGCCTGTTTGCCGCCAACCCTTTAGGCCTGTTTGACATGGCTGGCAACCTCTGGGCCTGGCAAGACAACCTCTATCAGGCCAAAGCCACCCAAGAGCGGTGGCCGAGGATCGCAGAGAATCAAGCCCTCACAACGCACAAAGACTTGGATCACTGTGATCGCCCTGCGCTGCGGGGTGGCTCTTGGATCTACGCCACAGATAACTCGCGGTGTGCGTATCGCCACTGGAACCTTCCCGGCGACTACGACGACGGCATTGGTGTGCGTTTGGTGCTGTCCCTGGTCCCTTGAGTTTTCTGGGTTTCTGTTTACTGACCGGCAAAGCCGGTCGAATTTTCCAAAGCGCCGTATGGCCAAACGATTTGGGCACCTGATGGTGCAGATCACCGCCTTCGACAACCTCTGGGCGGCCTTTAGAAAGGCCGCCAAGGGCAAGCGCAGCCAGCCCGAAGTGGCGGCTTTTGAAAACGACTTGATGCCTAACTTGGTGGCCCTGCAAGAGGCTTTGCAAAGCGGTGAGTGGCGGCCCGGTGTGTACCGCAGCTTTCACATCCATGAGCCCAAGCACCGCCTGATCAGCGCGGCCCCATTTGCGGACCGCGTGGTCCACCATGCCCTGGTGCGGGTGATTGAACCTCTGTTTGAGCGCACCTTCATTGGCGACTCTTATGCCAACCGGGTGGGCAAGGGCAGCCATGCGGCGCTGGACCGCGCACAGGGCTGGATGCGGCACTATCCCTTTGTATTGCAGTGCGATATCCGCCAGTTCTTTCCACAGGTGGACCACCAAGTGCTGATGGGCGTACTGGCCCGCAAGCTGGCTTGCCCGGCCACCTTAGCCTTGTGCGGGCACATCTTGGCTGGCGGCGAAGACGGGCGCAGTGAGCCGCTATTCTTTCCTGGTGATGACCTCTTGGCAGCCACCCGGTCCCGTGGTTTGCCCATTGGCAACTTGACGAGCCAGTTCTGGGCCAACGTCTTGCTCAATGAGTTGGACCAGTTCGTCAAGCGCGAGCTGCACTGGGGGCCGTACCTGCGCTATGTGGACGACTTTTTGCTTTTGGGGCATGACAAAGCGGCGCTGTGGCAGGCTCGCGAGGCCATTGTCCAGAAGTTGGCGGCTTTGCGATTGGCGCTGCACACCCGCAGCAGCACTGTGGCTGCCGCCGCTACGGGCGTTCCCTTTTTGGGCTTCAGACTGTTTGCCCACTATCGCCGCTTGAAGGCCCGCAACGTCAAGGCCTTTGTTCGGCGGCAAGCGGTGTGGCGCAGGGCGGTGGCGCGTGGTGACATGGGCTTGGCCAATGTGAGTGTGGCCACCGCAGGCTGGGTGGCTCACGCCCGCCATGCCCACAGTTTGCGGCTGCGATCTGCCTTATTGGCGCGCCCCTTTCGCGTTGGGCGCGCTTGCGCATGAGCGACTCCCCCGCGTTCACCAAGTTGCATGACTTGCTGGTCTGGCTGCTGCCGCTGAGCCTCAAGTTTCCCAGGGCGCATCGCTTTGTGCTGGCCCGTCAGGTGCAAGAGCAGGTCTTTGGCCTGCAGCATCAACTGATGCGTGCTGGGCGCACGCCCCAAGTGCGAGTGGCGCTACAGGAGGCGGACGCCTGCTTGGCCCAATTGCGCGCCACGATGCGCTTGGCCCACGAACTGCGCTTGATCAGTGACGGCCAGTTGGAGCACTTTGCCCGCCTCACCACCGAATTGGGGCGTTTGGTAGGTGCTTGGATGAAGCGGGCTTGACGCCTTGCGCCTACACTGCCCGGCGGTTCCGCTGCAGCACCCTGCGCTGCGGGGTGGCTCTTGGATCAACACCACAGATAACTCGCGGTGTGCGTATCGCAACAGGAACCTTCCCGACAACTACAACAACAACATTGGTGTGCGTTTGGTGCTGTCCATGGTGACGCCACGCCCTGGCCGACAGAGCCGAGCCTGTACGCAGGCCCGGTGAGGCCCAGAGGTGGCACTAGCGCAGCGGCTGACCGGGTTGCGCATGAAAGCTGTGCCAGCCAAATAGAAACCGACCGCCAGGTCGGCCTGCCGGGCATCCTGGGCCAACGTACTGGCCCACGGTGCCCGGGTAGCGTTGGGGTTGGAGCGCTTGCATGCAACGAGCACTGGCACTTGGCGGCCACCAGACCTTTGATGCATGATGGCAACCATGAAGCGCGCCGAACTCCTAGCCCTGCTACAGCAACACCGCCCGGTGCTGGCCGAGCGCTTTGGGCTGACCAAGCTGGCTCTGTTTGGCAGCCACGCCCGCGACGAAGCCCGGCCAGACAGTGACGTCGATGTGCTGGTGGCGTTTGATGGCCCCGCCACTTCCGAGCGCTACTTTGGCGTGCAGTTTTATCTGGAAGACCTGCTGAACCGGCCGATTGACTTGGTGACTGAGGGCGCGCTGCGTCCGCAGTTCAGACCCTATGTCGAGCGAGACGCCATTGCCGTCGGGGCGTGACCCAAGGTTGTACTTGGTGGACATGCTGGACTTTGGTCGGCGTGCTCTGGATTACGCGGGTGATTTGTCTCTGTCCGAGATCTTGGCTGACCAGATGCGCTACGACGCCATCTTGCGCAACCTGGAGTTGATTGGAGAAGCGGCGACCCACGTTCCGCCAGAGCTTCGCGCCATGGCGTCAGACATTCCGTGGCGCAAGGTTGTGGGCACCCGCAACCGCGTTGCCCACGCGTATCTGGGCATTGACGCCCAAACGGTGTGGAGCATTCTGCGAGACGACCTGCCGAGTCTTCTCGTGGCTCTGGATCGCTTGCGACAGAAAGCCGGAGCGACCTAAACCAATCTAAAGGCGATCCGGCACCATGAAATTCGAAAACCCAATGTTCGAATTTCATGGTGTTTTGGGCTCAGTCACCCCTCCATCCGCTGTTGAAACACCAGCCCTGCGTGCTCGCGCAGGGCGTGGAATTTGATCTTGGGCCAGTTGGCTTCAATGGCGCGCAGCTCGCCCGCGTATTCCAGCAGCAGGGTGGGGGCGTCGACGGCGTCCAGGGCCATGCGGTGGCTGTTGGCGTCGATGAAGCGCTTCAGCTCCTTGTCGCCGCCGTCGGCGTCGTCGCAGGTCACCCAGCGGGCCACGTTGAAGCGGGCGCTGGTGATGCGGGCCTTGACGCCGTATTCATGCTCCAAGCGGTGGGCCACCACTTCAAACTGCAATTGGCCCACGGCGCCCAGCAGCAGCATGCTGGCGGCCATGGGGCGGAAGACCTGGATCGCGCCCTCTTCACCCAACTGGGTCAGGCCGGCGCGCAGTTGTTTGGTTTTGAGCGGGTCGGCCACTTCCACGCTGCGGAAGAGTTCGGGCGCGAAGAAGGGCAGGCCGGTGAACTGCAAGGCTTCGCCTTCGGTCAGGGTGTCGCCCAGTTGCAGCACGCCGTGGTTGGGGATGCCGATGATGTCGCCGGCAAAAGCCTCTTCCAGCAGCTCGCGCTTCTGGCTCATGAAGGTCACCACGGTGTTGGGCCGCAGGCTCTTGCCCGAGCGCACCACTTTGAGCGTCATGCCGCGCTCAAACTTGCCGGAGGCCACGCGCAAGAAGGCAATGCGGTCGCGGTGGGCCGGGTCCATATTGGCCTGGATCTTGAAGACCACGCCGGTGAACTTGGGCTCGTCGGGGTTGACGGTGCGCTGGATGGCCGGGCGCGGGCCGGGCGCAGGGGCCAGGCCCACCAGCGCGTCCAGCACCTCTTGCACACCAAAGTTGTTGACGGCCGAGCCAAAGAACATGGGCGTCTGTTTGCCGGCCAAAAAGTCGTCCAGGTTGAACTCGGGCGCGGCCTCGCGCACCAGCTCGATCTCGCCTTGGGCTTGCTCGAACTGCATGCCAAAACGCTGGGCATATTCGGGGTGGTCCAGGCCGTCCAGCACTTCTTCGTCACCGGCCACGCGGTCTTCGCCGGGGCTGAAGACGCGCATCTGCTGCTTGCGCAGGTCCATCACGCCATGGAAGTGCTTGCCCATGCCCACGGGCCAGGTGAAGGGCACCACCGTCATGCCCAGCTCGCGCTCGATCTCGTCCATCAGGGCCAGCGGGTCTTGCACCTCGCGGTCCATCTTGTTCACAAAGGTCAGGATGGGTGTGTTGCGGGCCCGGCAGACCTGCAGCAGACGGCGGGTTTGCGGCTCCACGCCATTGGCCGCGTCGATCACCATCAGCGCGGCGTCCACGGCGGTCAGCACGCGGTAGGTGTCTTCCGAGAAGTCTTGGTGGCCCGGGGTGTCCAGCAGGTTGATGGTGCAGTCGCGGTACTCCATCTGCATCACGCTGGAAGCCACCGAGATGCCCCGCTGCTTTTCAATCTCCATCCAGTCGGAGGTGGCATGGCGGCTGGCCTTGCGCGCCTTGACGGAGCCGGCAATTTGAATGGCGCCCGAGAACAGCAGCAGCTTTTCCGTCAGCGTGGTTTTGCCCGCGTCAGGGTGAGAAATGATGGCAAAGGTGCGGCGGCGGCGCACCTGATCGGCGAGTTCGGCGGACATGGGCAAGAAGCGGCCCGGGCGGGCGGCTTGGGCAAAAGTAGCGCACCCGGCCGCAAGCCAAAAAGGCTGCTGGCGCGGGTGCTGGAGCCGCCATTATCGGACCAGCGCTGTGCTCCACCCAACAGGGCCGGACACATCGGCCGGCCCCTTGCACATCAAGCCTTCAGCAAATGGTCCCCAAACTGCTCGCGCAGCTTGATCTTCTGCATCTTGCCTGTGGCCCCCAGCGGGATGGCGTCCACAAACACCACGTCGTCGGGCGTCCACCACTTGGCGATCTTGCCCTCGTAAAAGGCCAGCAGTTCGTCGCGGGTCACTTCTTGGCCCGGCTTTTTCATCACCACCAGCAAGGGGCGCTCGTCCCACTTGGCGTGCTTGGCGGCAATGCAGGCGGCCATGGCCACGGCCGGGTGGGCCATGGCGATGTTCTCCAGGTCGATGGAGCCAATCCATTCGCCGCCGGACTTGATCACGTCCTTGCTGCGGTCGGTGATCTGCATAAAGCCTTCGGGGTCGATGGTGGCCACGTCGCCGGTGGGGAACCAGCCTTGTCCTTGATCGTCGGGCCGCAGGGGGTTGCCGCCCTCGCCCTTGAAGTATTGGCTGATGATCCACGGGCCACGCACCAGCAGCTCGCCGCTGGACTGGCCGTCATGTGGCAGCTCGCGGCCATCTTCGCCCACCACCTTCATGTCTACGCCATACACGGCGCGGCCTTGCTTGGCCTGCACAGCCAGCCTGCCCTCCAAGGGCAGCGCCTCGTGCGAGGGCTTGAGGGCGCAGACGGTGCCCAGCGGGCTCATCTCCGTCATGCCCCAGGCGTGCAGCACATGCACGTGGTACTTCTCTTCAAAGGTCTTCATCATGGCCGGTGGGCAGGCCGAGCCACCAATCACCGTGCGGTTGACGGTGCTAAAGCGCAGGCCCTGGGCTTCCATATAGCCCAGCAAGCCTTGCCACACCGTGGGCACCCCGGCGGCCATGGTGACTTTTTCGTTCTCCATCAGGCCATGCAGCGAGGCCCCGTCCAAATGCGGGCCGGGGAAGATCAGCTTGGCCCCCACCATACAGGCAATGTAAGGGATGCCCCAAGCGTTGACATGGAACATGGGCACCACGGGCAAGATGACATCGCGTGCGCCAATGTTCAGGGCGTCTGGCGCGGTGGCCGCCATGGTGTGCAGCAGGGTGGAGCGGTGGCTGTAGAGCGCGCCCTTGGGGTTGCCGGTGGTGCCCGAGGTGTAGCACAGCGTGGCGGCGGTGTTTTCGTCAAAGCTGGGCCAGGTGAAATTGGGCGAGGCTTGGTCCAGCAGGTCTTCGTAGCACAGCAGGCCTGGGATCTTGCTATTGGCCGGGAAGTGCTCACGGCCGCACAGGACGACAAAGTGTTTGACGGTTTTGACCCGCCCGGCCACGGCTTCAATGAGCGGCAGAAAGGTCAGGTCAAAGCACAGCACATGGTCTTCGGCGTGGTCGGCAATCCACACCAGTTGGTCGGGGTGCAGGCGAGGGTTGAGGGTGTGCAGCACTGCGCCCGAGCCCGAGACGCCGTAGTACACCTCCATATGGCGGTAGCCGTTCCAGGCCACGGTGGCCACACGCTGGCCGGGCTGCACGCCCAAGCTGGCCAGGGCGTTGGCCACGCGGCGCGAGCGCTCGGCCAGGTCTTTGAAGCGGTAGCGGTGCAGATCGCCCTCCACGCGCCGAGAGACGATCTCCTGCTCGCCGTGGTGGCGCTCGGCATGGGTCAGCAGGCTGGAGATCAGCAGTTGCTGTTGCATCATCAGGCCATTCATAGAGTCTCCTTGAGTGGACAAAGGGTCACGGGGTGTTGTTGGACGGACAGGGCGCAGGCCCAAAGCGCCCGCAAGGTTGCCACAAGCGGCGCGCCGAATCCCTAGCAATTACCAGCGGAGCTAGGGTCTGTTGACATATAAATCCTGCCCGCGCAGGAGTGTCCAAGGGGGCTGGAGTAGGCGCGATCCGAGAGATGGCCAGCAGGCCGCGCATGGCATCGGCCGCAATCATCCGGCCCTGAGCATCAAAGTCAAAGCCCAGCACCCGGCCACCTGTTTGTGCCCAGACGGAGCGCTCACTGCCATCGGGCTTCATGCGCAGCAGCTTGCCGCTGCTCACTGCGGTGTAGAGCCAGCCGTCTGGCCCCAAGGCCACATGCTCTGGCCCCTCTTCAGCCCCCAGGCTGATCATCTGCAAACCAGCCAGCCGGGTATTGGGCGCATGCGGCCCCACATAGCCCGGCGCATTGGGTGCTACCCAGGCTTGCGCTTGGATGGGCACGGGCCACAGCAACAAATAGCTGGCAAGTCCGGCCAGCAGAAACACCAGTGTCAGGAGCAGTTTCTTCATGAGGCCTATTGTGATGCGACGAGGCTAGCGCACCTATCCCCAATGACGGCATGCGGTGATGCCTGCGGGCACTAGGGTCTGTTGACATATAAATCCTGCCCGCGCAGGAGTGTCCAAGGGGGCTGGAGTAGGCGCGATCCGCGGCCCGGGCTGGTGCCCGGGCAAGGTGAGTAACGCCCGCCAGCGCCCTTGGACGCCCTGCCCACAGGGTGAGCCCTACAGGCCACGCCATTCGTTGTTGCGCCGCTTGCCCGCACAGAGGTGCGGGCGGCGCAGCGCGCCTAGACTGGCATGGCCTGTAGGGCTCACGCGGGTAGGATTTATATGTCAACAGACCCTAGTACATCAGGGGGTTTGCTGGGGGCGGGGCTCCACCAAGGGGAACATGCGCGGGAAGGTGTCTAGCAATTGCAGCAGCTCCATCAGCTTGGCGGCATTGCCCTCGACCTTGATGGCCCCGCTCTGCACCGCCTGCGGGAAGGTCATGGTCTGCATAGACACCGCATCCAGGGTGGCGCGGGTCAGCGTCAGGGTGACATCGGGCTTGTCGGCCTGGGTGTCCATGCTGGTGGAGAGGGCGCTGTTCTGCAGGCGCAGCACCAGGTTTTGTTTGACATCGGTGAAGCGCCAGTTCATGACGGCCGACTTGCCTGCGGCCTTGGGGCCGTTGAGGCGCACACCCAGAAAGTCGAAATACATCTCCAAGGGCATGGAGCGGATCACGTCGGGGCTGACCGTGGAGGTGCCCGGCAGTTGGGTGGTGCCGTGGCGCAGCTCCATGGCCCCCATCAGGTAGGCATTGCGGGCCGTGGCGGATTCACTTTGGTAGCCCAACTGCTCTAACGCGTCGGCCGTGAGCTGGCGTGCTGCTTGGTTGCTGGGGTCGGCAAACACCAGTTGCGAGCCCACCTGCGCCACCCAGCGAAATTCGCCTTTGCGGTAGTCCTCTTTTGCCCGCTGTAGCACGGCCTCAGCGCCGCCCATATAGGCAATGCTTTTTTGGGCGGCTTCTACCGGTGGCAAGGCTTCCAGGGTGGCGGGGTTGCCATCGTAATAGCCCAGGTAGCGTTGGTAGATGACCGCTGCCATAGCGTTGCAGCGCACCGTCCAGGTACTTGGACCATGACAAGGGGTCACGCACCAAGGCCCCGCGCATGGGCAGCAGGTTGTGGAAGTTCTGGGTCGCAATCTCGGTCATGTTCAAGACCCTGAACTGCGGGTAGTACATGATGAACTCGGCCGGAGCCTCGGCCCCCGGTGTCAGCTCAAACACAATGTCCACGCCGTCAATGCGGTGCTTTTCCACTGGCTTTTCAATCAGGCGCGTGGGGGCAATCAGGGTGATGCCGCCCAGCGAGATGGTCTTGCCCAAACCGGCATCTACCTGGCCCTTGGCACTGCGCGGCAGCAGCGGGCCAAATTGATACAGCGCGCGGCGCGACATGGCATTGCCCGCCAGCACGTTCTCACCAATGGCCTCTTGCACAAAACCGGCAGGGGCCCAGATGCTGACCTTGCCCGCATCCACCTCTTCTTGGGTCACCACGCCGCGCACGCCACCAAAGTGGTCGGCATGGCTGTGCGAGTAAATCACGGCTTTGACGGGGCGCTGCGGCCGGTGCTTGAAGTACAGCTTCATGGCCGCAGCGGCCACGTCGGTCGACAACAGCGGGTCGATGACGATCAGCCCGCTATCGCCCTCGATGATGGTCATGTTCGAGAGGTCAAAGCCCCGCAGTTGCCAGACACGGTCTGTGACCTTGAACAAGCCGTTGGTCATGTTCAGTTGGGCATGACGCCACAGGCCGGGGTGAACGGTGTCGGGGGCTTCGTCGGCCTTCAAGAACTCATAGCCCTTGAGCGACCAAGCCGGGCGGCCGTTGGCCGCCATGATGACCTCGTCACCCAGCGCTTCCACCAGGCCGCGTTGGGCGTCAGCATAGGACTGGCGGTCCAACAAGGGCAGCACAGCGCGCTGGGCTTTTTGGGCGGCCTGGGTGCTGGTCGTGGCCTCGTTGGGGCCGATGGGCGATTGTTGAGCGAGGGCGGCCAGTGACGCCGTCAGCAGGCTCACAGCGCTCAGCGCGGCTTTCAGGCGGAGGGGATGCATCATGCAGGCTCTCTGAGTCATCAATGGAGCCGCCGAGTATCTGAACCGCCGCCGCCCGTGGCTATCCACTTTTCGTCAAGCTGCTTGGGGCCGAGGGTTAGTCCGGTGCTCCAGCCAGGGGCCGGGCCTCGGACAATGGGGCTTGTCGCCGCCATTGTTTTGTTTTTTAAGCCGCCCACCGGGCGTTCTACCCACTGTGCAGCCCGCGTCCCATCAGTTGCAACTGGTTCACTTTGACCCGCACGGCATGCGTGCCGCTTTGCAAGGCAGCCACCTGGAGCATGTGCAGTTGGAGGGCGGGCACTTTCATGGGGCGGTGGCTCAGGTCAGCACCGACCAACTGCGGGTGGACTGGGGCGCTTACTCGCTGGCGGTGCTGTGCCAGGGCCAACTCAGCGCCGATCGGCTCTCACTGGGGCTGTTGATCAGCGGCACGGGCGCGTGGCGCGTCCGGGGCCAGCAGGCCCGCAATGGCGATTTGCTTTTGCTGCCCGAAGGCGGTGAGCTGACGATCAGCCTGCCCTCGCAGTCCCAGTGGCTGGCGGTGCAAGTGCCTCGGGCTCGCCTGGAGGCCCTGGGCATGAAGCTAGAGGGCCTGCACACCGATGGCGGCTGGGCGGGCGCGGCCCAGCACCCCGGCTTGCAGCGGGCGGCGGCGGAGCTGGCCTCCGCCCTGCTGACCCAGCCAGGCACCGCACCGCAGGCTGGCGACCTGACTCATATCCACGAAGACTTGTTTGCCGCCTTGGCGGCGGCCTGGGCCACTGGCCCTGCGTGCCGCCAAGCAGGGGCTGAACCCTTGTGCAGCAATGAGCGCTGGCGCGTGGTGCGGCGAGCCGAAAGCTATCTGGCCAGCCGCACCGAACCCACGGTGCGCATTGACGATGTCTGCCTCGCGGCGGGCACCAGCCTGTCGCGCCTGGAGCGGGCGTTTCGCGAGGTCTATGGCCACAGCCCCCGCCGCACGCTCACCCTGCGGCGCATGGCGGCTGTGCGCCGCGAGCTCCTGGCGGGCCACCCCGGCACCTCCGTTACCGAGGCCGCCACCCGCTGGGGCTTTTTCCACCTGGGCCGCTTTGCGCAAGACTATGCCGCGCTCTACCAAGAGCGGCCCTCCACCACCTTGCAGCGCAGCCAGTTGCGGCACTGAGGCGGTTTGCGTGGCCTCAGGCCAGTGGCAAAAAGCGCGGGGCGGTATGGGCCACCCAGGCACCGCTTTCGGTGCGCTCATACACCCCGCGCGCTTGCAGGTGCGGGTGTTGGGCGGCCTCGCTCAAGCTCAGCACCGGCGCGGCGCAGGCGTCGGTGCCGGCCAGCACCTGCTCCCAATGCGCGCGCGGCTGGCTGGCAAACAGCGCGGCCAAGCGGGCCTTCAGTGCGGGCCATTGGGTGGTGTCGTACTGGGCCTTGGGGGGCACGTCGTCCAGCCCCAAGCGGCTCAGCAGCTCGGCATAAAACTGCGGCTCCAGCGCGCCTACGGTGAAGAAGCCGCCATCTGCGCAGGCATAGGTGTCATAGAAGGGCGAGTCATGAAAGGGGCTGGGCGTGGGGCCTCCCAATTGGCCACTGGCCGCAATCCACTGGCCGATATTGCCCAGCATGGCCACGATGTCCACGATGGCCGCATCCACCACCCGGCCTTGGCCGCTACGTTGTGCATCCAGCAGCGCACACACCATGCCAAAGGCCAGGCCCAGCGCGCCGGTCGCGTCACCCACCACGGTGGGCGGCACCTGCGGCGTCTGCCCGGCAGGCAGGCCCAGGGCCATGAGGCCGCTCAGGGCCACATAGTTGATGTCGTGCCCGGCGGTGTGGGCCAAGGGGCCGCTCTGGCCCCAGCCCGTCATGCGGCCATAGACCAGCTTTGGGTTCACCGCCGCACAGTCGGCCGGGCCTAGCCCCAGGCGCTCCATCACTCCGGGCCGCAAGCCCTCTATCAGGCCGTCCGCCTGGGCCACCAGGGCCAGTGCCTGGGCGCGGTGCTCGGGGTTTTTTAAGTCCAAGCACACTGTGGTCTTGCCCCGGTTCAGAAAGCTCTCCCCCATGCCCAACTGCGCGGCCACCGCACCAGTGCCGGGCCGGGCAATGCGGGTGATGCGCGCGCCCATGCCTTGCAGCATGCGGGCGGCCAGAGGGCCGGGGCCCAGGCCTTCAAATTCGATGAGGTGGAGGGTGTGGAGGGGGTAACGCATGGGATTCACATCACTCACCGTTTTGAGCTCTAAATGACTTCAGAATCTTCCGAATTTCATTTACTCGTGCCTCGGAAGCGTAGTGAGCCTCCGGATGACAGTCGGCGTGAAGAGCCACGCAGTTGTTGAAGACATCTGAGTCTTTGCCGTGTGCCGCGAGGTTGTCAATGTGGTGAACCTGAAGAAAGGGTGAACCGTCTGCCTTATTGAAATAGGCCTTCTCTTTACACAGGGCACACTTTCCTTCAGCCTTTTTCAGGACAGCCTTGACAACTGGATGACTTCGCGGAATCTCATCGCGAACAGTTAACCGTCTTTGATCGTCTTCACCGTTGCTATTGGGCGGGGATGTGTGAGTTGAAGGGGGGCTGCTCACGCCACTAGGTGAGTCAAGGTATCCAAAGCGCTCAAGAATAGCGAACTTTGGAAGCGCCTCTTGAAGAGAATTCACACGGAAGACGACTGCACAAAGTGTTTCAGCCCCTTGCTCAGTGAACTTCACGCGAGTGCCTGCACTAAACCCCTCTTTTATAAATGCTTGTTGATGTTTCCGGTAAACGACAGCGTTGACAGAGATGCTTCTTTTCCTCTTTAAGCAAACGGCAAACAGATAAATCGCCCCTTTTTGGCTCCAGGTTCCCATGCTCCAACGAGCTTGGAGTCTTTCACGATGCCCCCCAAGTCGGAGCCCATGTTCGCTCGAGACCTTGCGCGCAAGCAGGTAAGTCGCAATCGCATGCATTTGATCGTGAAGTTCGAGACATTGGGATCTGACGTCACGATGTCGATCATGCTTTTTGCTCCAATCGTCAGCAGTGTCGGCTGGGTCCGCTCCAAATTGATCATCCTCTTGAGAAGTGCTTCTGCTCCTTTGCCCACGCTTAACGTTTGAAATCATTAAATTCCCTTGCACAATTCTCTGATAGCGGAGAAAACAATCACATCATCTTCTGTAAGCAAGAGGCCATTGCCTCGCTGTATGCACCAGAGCCAATATCCAAACCACCTCGGATGTCATCTCGTACACCAGCCGATAGTTCGGGTGCACGATCAACTCTCGCGTGCCTTCAACATGCCCGTGCCGCCCGAGCAAAGGGTGTTCGGCCAAACGTGACACCGCAATGCTGAAGGTGTCGTCGAGGTCAGATGCGGCGATGGGGTTGTCAGCCGAAATGAAGTCCCAGATGTCAGACCGATCTTTCAGCGCTTGCGGTGTCCAAATGATCTTCACGCGGTGCCCTTGGCAGACGCCCGTCGGGCAGCAAATTCGGCTTCAACGTCTTCATGGGAACGTCCGAGCTCAGCCTGCATGGACGCACGGGCTGTCTCCACCTTGCTGCGCAAAAATTCCTGGTACTCGCGCTCTTCCCGCTGCCGCCGAATGAACTCTCGCATCAACTCGCGCACCACTTGCGAGGCAGGTTGGTGCGCCGCTTCGGCTTCGGCCATGAACTCCGCGCGCAATGCGGGTTCTAGCTTCATGGTGAAAACGGCTTCTTTGGTCACGGGGAGGATCCTTGTACTTCCGAGGTATGAATAAAGTATATACATTGCGCGGCATCCCGTCCATCTGTTGCGCGAAGGGTGGGTGCTAGGGCCCTACACTCTGCGGCGTCATGCCTCCACTCCTCCGTGCCTCGATGTTGATGGCTATGACGGCTCTGCTTGCCGCCTGTACCACGCCGTCGCCCCTGCCTGCGCCGTCTCCACCGCCCCGGCCCGCTGCTGATGGGCCAGCGCCTTCCCCGGCGCCCAGGCCCGCACCCGCGCCTGCGCCTGCGCCTGCGCCTAGCCCTCCTTCGGTCCCCCCTGCGCCCCCGGTCAAGCCGCCAGAGCCCCCGGCGCGGCCCGTCGTTCCGGTGGTCACAGCGGCCGAGGTGCGGGCCGTGGCGCTGCGCGTCTTGCCGCCGCAGATTGCAGACCGCAAGGGCTGGGCCGAGGACATTGCCGTCAGCTTTGCGGCTTTGTCTATCCCGGCTCAGGCGCACAAGGTGTGCGCGTTGGCGGCGGTGATAGAGCAGGAGTCCACCTGGCAGCCCGACCCGCCGGTGCCCAACCTGGGCCGGGTGGCCGCGCAAGAGCTGGAGAAAAAGCGCGAGCGCCTGGGCATCCCCAAGCTGGTGTTTGACCTGGCCTTGGACAAGCAATCTCGCACCGGCCAGACCTACCGCCAGCGCTTGCAGCGCCTGAAAACCGAGCAGGAGCTGTCGCGCTTGTTTGAAGACATGGCCAATGAGATTCCCTTTGGGGCGCGGCTCTTGGAAGGCCAGAATCCGGTGCGCACCGGCGGCTCCACCCAGGTCAGCATCAGCTTTGCGGCCGAGCAGATGCGCCGGCACCCCTACCCGTGGCAGCCCGCAGGCTCGGCCCGGGAGGAGGTGTTCAAGCGGCGCGGTGGGGTGTACTTCGGGGCGGCCATGCTGCTGGACTACCCGGTGTCTTACAACCGCATGCTGTACCGCTTTGCAGACTACAACGCTGGGCGCTACAGCAGCCGCAACGCGGCGGTGCAGACGCTGTTGGGCCAGCTCAGCGGGCGTGCCGTGGTGCCCGATGGTGACTTGCTGCGCTATGGCGGCGGCGTGGCCCAGCCACCGGCCACCAACCCCAGCGAGGCATGGCGCGCCTTGACGGCCTTGAACTTTTTGGGCTTAGGCGCGCAGCAAGTGGCGCAAGACTTGTTGCAGGAGAAGCAGCATGGTTTTGAGCAAACAGCCACTTACCTCAAGCTGTATGAGCTGGCCCAGCGCAAGGGCCTGTCGCCCGAGCGCGAGCGCCTGCCCGACATCCAACTCGACAGCCCCAAGATCACCCGCCAACTCACCACCGCTTGGTTTGCCGAGCGCTGCGAGGCACGCTACCGCGCCTGCTTGGCGCGGGACCCTGAGTGACTCACGCCACTCGCTCGTACATCGTCACCACACACGCCCCGCCCAGCCCCAGGTTGTGCTGCAGCGCCAGGCGGGCACCCTCCACTTGGCGCGCCCCCGCCTGGCCGCGCAATTGCTGAACCAGCTCGGTGCACTGCGCCAGCCCCGTGGCCCCCAGCGGGTGGCCCTTGGAGAGCAGGCCGCCTGAAGGGTTGGTGACGTAACGACCACCATAAGTGTTGTCACCATCGTCCACAAACTTCTCGGCACCGCCCACCGGGCACAGGCCCAGAGCCTCATACGTCAGCAATTCGTTTTGCGCAAAGCAGTCGTGCAGCTCCACCACCTGCACATCTTCAGGCCCCACACCTGCCGCTTCATACACCTGCTGGGCGGCGCTGCGGGCCATGCTGAAGCCCACCACCTCGCGCATGTCGCGGCTCTCAAAGGTGGCGGGGGTGTCGGTGGCCATGGCTTGGGCGCGGATGCTCACGTCGCGGCGCAGGCCGTGCTTGTGCGCAAAGGCCTCGGAGCAGACCAAGGCTGCAGCCGCACCGCAGGTGGGCGGGCAGGCCATCAGCCGGGTCATCACGCCGGGCCAGAGCATGGGCGCGGCCATCACCTCTTCGGTGCTCACCACCTTTTGGAACAAGGCCAACGGGTTGTTGGCCGCATGGCGGCTGGCCTTGGCGCGGATCTTGGCAAAGGTGGTGAGCGGCGTGCCCCACTGCTGCATATGGGCCAGGCCCGCGCCACCAAAGTAGCGCAGAGCTAGCGGAATCTCACCATGGCCCACCAGGGCGTCAGTCTCGCGGTCAAACCACTCAAAGGGGCTGGGCCGGTCGGTATACATGGCGCCCAGGGCACCGGGTGTCATGTGTTCAAAGCCAAGGGCCAGTGCACAGTCCACCGCACCGCTCTGCACTGCTTGGCGGGCCAGGTACAAGGCGGTGGAGCCGGTAGAGCAGTTGTTGTTGACGTTGATGATGGGCAAGCCCGTCAAACCCACCTCATACAGCGCCCGCTGCCCAGCGGTGGAGTCGCCATAGACATAGCCCACATAGGCCTGTTGGATCGACTCATAGCCCAGGCCCGCGTCGGCCAAGCAGGCTTGCACCGCAGCAGCGGCCATCTCGGGGTAGGGCTTGTGGGCGCCGGGCTTGGCAAAAGGGATCATGCCGACGCCCGCCACGAGTACGGTGCGGGTGGGGGCGGTGGTGGGCGAGGCAGCAACAGGGGTCATGGCGGATCTCCTGGGGCGCTAGCCTAACACCAGCTCAGGTGCGGCCTCGGTTCTCGCGCAGGGTTTCACTCGCGCGACGGGCGACGTTGAAGCTTCGTCGACGGACGTCCAGTTGACGATGGAGTCGGCCACGTTACTAAGGGCTCCTTGGCAGCGGTTGCTGTCGATCGCCGAACTCTGTTGAACGCACGCTGAATGTCATCAAGTCGCTGGCGGACTTGGCGGCAACAAGCAGCGCGAGAGTCAGTTGCACGCCGTACATCGGCCATAGGATGCTCGGCTGCTTGCTCAGCGACGAGCAAAGGACCGCTTACGCATGATCGAACTAGAGCGCTCCATCGCGCTTGAGTAGCTGTAAAGTCTTCTTGACTCCCTGTAGTACGTATCTGTAATGCAGCCGCAATCCCGGCAGGAAGATTTCGATCTTCTTGCACGCAAGGATCAAAGGGATGGTCGCATCGCCTTGAAATCCGCTCGTCAGCGGTAATGGCCTCGACGCCTGCCCGTCAGAAGAGCGTTCCCGCTTCTCTGATACCTGCCTAATTTTCCTAAAAAATATCTATGCTGCGGCCCCGGTTGGGGCTTCCAATTCAGCTTCTTCAGTATCCTCGCCTCTAAAAAATATGGCAATTAGAGAGTACGGGTAGTCCATGCGGTCGATATTCACGCCGATAACAAGACATCGGTCTACATGCGGCGTATCTTCAAACACATTGGTGACAACACCACTGATGCGATCATGTCGATTTGCGCTATCTCTTTCTTTATAAGCGAACACAGCAATCGAGTCATTTCGGTGCTTGTGGGGTGTTACAACGATTGCGCAATCATGTCCGGGTGTTTGCCAGTTCTTGTGCACGTTTTCGATCAGAGTTTTGAACTTTCTTTCAACAATCACTTGATCTTCATATGAAACATGCAGCAGTGCGATGGATACATCGGTCCATTGAGGGTGCCCCCGCGCCTCAATTTTTCTACAAATGTCTTTCCACCATTCTTTTATTTTGGGCTGAGGCTTTGGCGTAATGATCCCTTCCTCTTTGGCTTCGTAGTATTTGTCGATGGGTTTCGATGCCCCTGTTAGCATGAATTGACTGTTGTCAAACTCGGCTAAGCCTATATTAAAACCATTGCCAAGATAGAAGCCGAGCAGATCCAGTTCATCGCCTCTATATTTGAAATTATTTTCTAAATCTGCACGTCGCTTGAGGTAATGAATTTTTTGTGGAGCGCCTTGAAGTATATCGAATATTATTTCCACATCCGCCAATAAGATGCACGGTGCGATGGGATGATTCGCCGGGAACCAACCTGCATCTCTTGCAAGATGTAGTGTGCTCTGCAACATAGCAAAATCTTCCAGAGTCACGGATAGGCGAACAATTGTGCGCACAGAATCTAGAGACACAGGGAATGACGGAAGCCTTTCGTCTTTGGTGCTTATGTCCTTCAGTACTTCATTGATACGTGTCGCCAGTCGCAATGATTGAATTGAGGGGTCAAGCAGCATGTCCTTTACATGCTTTTTGGCCCGGTCCGGTGCTCCTCGTAAAGCCGACCAGTGAACCGAGTGCGATTTTGCTTCGATCAACAGCAAGTGTGAATCCACTCTGACCATCAAATCATTTTCATACTCATCCGGACCTTCTCGCCATTTGTATCCCGTGGCAATCTCGCGGTGAGGAAAGGCTCTTGAAAATTGATCTTTGATCTCATTCTCAAGAAAATCAGCCTTACGCTTCTGATACTGCTTCTTGGCTGGCTCATTGCCTTCAAGTAACTCTGGGATTATATGAAATATGAATGAAAAGAAGATTTGCGGCATGGCGCAGAAGTAAACTTTTTCACCAACTTTAATTACAGGCTTTGTCCAAACTGGATTTGAAAGAAAAAGATGTGCTGGATTGGTATCTTTCAGATCACCAAACGAGATACTTAACCGCTCCAGTCCCGAAGCAATAGATTCTCTATCAATACCGCACTCATTTGAAATTTTCTCCGGGTCCAGAGTATATACACCCGCAAGCGTCAGGTCTGAGTGAGTAAGAATTAGAGCCTTAACTTGCTCTTGTGTCATTTTTTGTTGCGCGGCAAACTCCATCATGTCCGCCGCATTATCCTTCAGGTCTGGATTTCCATTGTAATAGGCTTGTATGGCCTGCTGGACGGTTTTCGCTGCAAAAGCCGGTCTCATCCTGTCTCGGCGCTCATTAATCAGGCGCTTATTTCTCGAGATCAGGTGCATGAACAAATCTATCAACTGCGTCGCTTGTATGCCAATGGCACCCTCAAACATTTTGTCTATTGGGGCGCAAAGTCGCTTCATTATCCCAATAACATTACTGAGAAACCCCCAGTTCCTGATCCCTTGAGTATGCAGTCGAAGCGCTTCTTGGATAAGCAATACACTTTTTTCTTCCTGGGATTCTTCCTCATTGAATTGGGCGAAGCGCTTTATCTTGTATGTATTCGCTACTTTTTCAAGGCCATCAAACAAGCCTTGGATGGTTTCGGGCTTTGGTGGGAGTGCAGAATGATATTCTGAGGCTTTGAATAAACAAAGCGCTTGCGCTAGCTCCACATGTGACTGGTTGAATGCTTCACCTTTGTATCCACCGTCGATATCACCATTATTCTTTATGCCGGAGAATAATCCATAAGTGGCAAGCGATGCGATTGTTGCCAGTGGATCCGAGCCTCCAAGCAATGCCTGAATCGATTCAAGCTGTTTTGGGAAATCCTCTTGATGTGACTTTCCCATTTCTCTCAGTCCGTGAATAAGCTTGTCGCGCGGCACCGAGGAAAACGGATGCTCGTAGAAGGTTATTGCACTCCTGCGCTGCTCACGGCGTGTCTGCCTCTTTTTGCTCTTGTGAGAATTCTTCTTGACCTGATGCTTGCTGATAGGCATAACTGAAGCTCCCATTTTTTGCGGCGTTGACGCGGCAACTCAATGGAAGTGTAGGTCGAGGCAACCCGACATCTGCAGCGCAGCATTGGGTACTCGGTCTCGGAGGCAAAGTGATCATTCGATCTGCCGTTCACCGAACGTTGATCGACGAGCGCAGCGGTCATCTATGCCACCAAGCGAGAGTGACTCAGATCAGCCCGAAGCCGCCCTCACCTGCACTCCGCGCTACAGTCTGCCAGACACTTCACTTGAGCTCGCCCCATGCCCTCACCTCGCCTGCTTCAACACCCTTGGATGGACGCTGATGTGTCCACCTTTCGCGACCAAGTACGCCGCTATGTCGAGGCCGAAATGGCCCCGCATCTGGACGCTTGGCGGCGCGCGGGCGACATTCCACCGGCGGCCTGGCAAGGCTTGGGCGCTTTGGGCTTTTTGCTGCCCGAGATGCCCGAGGCCTATGGCGGTTCCGGCGTGAGCCTGGCCTGGCAGTTGGTGGTGCAAGACGAGTTGGCTCGCGCGGAGATACCGGCCATCTCCGCCGTGCACAGCATTGCGGCGCACTACATCTTGGCCTATGGCAGCGAGGCGCAAAAGCAGCGCTGGCTGCCCAAATTGTGCAGCGGTGAATGGCTGGCTGCGATTGCCATGACGGAACCCGGTTGCGGCTCTGACCTCAAGGCCATGCGCACGCGGGCGCGCTTGGACGGCGAGGACTATGTGATTGACGGGGCCAAGACCTTCATCACCGGCGGGGCCAACTGCAAGCTCTTGGTGCTGGCTTGCAGAACAGGTGGCGAAGGGGCCAAGGGCGTCTCTTTGGTGGTGCTGGAGACCGAGGGCTTGGCGGGCTTTCGGGTGGGCCGCCGCCTAGAGAAGCTGGGGCAACACGCGGCCGACACGGCCGAGTTGTTCTTTGACAGCGTGCGTGTGCCCGCCAGCCATTTGCTGGGGCCAGCGGAAGGCCAGGGCTTTGGCCAACTGATGAGCCAACTGCCGTACGAGCGCATGTTGATTGCCGTGCCCGCTGTAGCCGCCATTGAGCAGGCGCTGGCGCTGACGGTGGCCTACACCCGAGAGCGCCAAGCCTTTGGCCAGACGGTGTTCGACTTTCAAAACACCCGCTTCAAGTTGGCCGAGGTGGCCACCACCGCTCACATTGGCCGCAGCTTTGTGAATGACTGCGTCCAGCGCTTGGTGGATGGCACGCTGGACAACGAAGCGGCCTACATGGCCAAGTGCTGGACCACCGACAAGCAGTGCGAGGTAATGGACGAATGCCTGCAGCTCTTTGGCGGCTATGGCTATATGACCGAGTACCCGATCGCCCGCATGTGGGCCGATGCTCGGGTGCAGCGCATTTATGGCGGCACCAACGAGATCATGAAAGACCTGATCGCGCGGAGCTTGTGATGGCGATGAGAGACGCGCCATGACAGAACGTGCCGCCCCCAGGCTCACGGCCCGCTTCTTCCGCTGGCACCGCTGGCTGGGCTATCTGGTGGCCTTGCAGGTGCTGGCCTGGGTGCTGGGCGGCGCGCTGTTTGCGTGGCTGCCCTTTCAGGCCTGGGTCAAGAGTGCGGACACCGTCACCAAGCCCAGCCTGAGCCTGCCCACCGATTGGGCACAAGCCCTGGCACGCAGCCCGCTGGCTGGCCAGCCGTTGACGGCGCTCTCGGCTGTGGCCACGGCCAGCGGCCCGGCCTTCAAACTGCGCACGGCGCAGAGCGAGCAATGGCTGTTGGCCACCGGTGCCCCGCTCACCGCGCCCAGCGCTGAGGCGGTGGGCCGTTTCGCGCAAACCATCTACAAGGGCGCGGGCACGCTGCAGGCGGTTGAGAAGTTGGAGCAGGTGCCCACGCAATGGCTGATGGTGCGTGAGCTGGGCGCGCGCCGCGACGTTTGGGTGGCGCGCTTTGATGACGGCCTGAACACCCGGCTGTACTTCAGTGGGCCCCAGGGCGAGTTCATCACCGCGCGCAGCGACGCCTGGGTGCTCTACGACTTCTTTTGGCACCTGCACGTGATGGACTACAGCGAAGGTGAGGACTTCAACCACCCGCTGATCAAGGTGGCCTCGCTGTTGGCGCTGGGCCTGGTGCTCACCGGGCTGGTGATGCTGGCTCTGGCGCTGCGGCGCGCGTGGCGTCGCGCTCGGCGGCCTTGATCACTCCTCCAACAGCGAGCGCAGCATCCAAGCGGTTTGCTCATGCACGGCCAGGCGCTGCGTCAGCAGGTCGGCGGTGGGCTCGTCGCTGGCCTTGTCCACCAGGGCATACAGGCCGCGCGCGGTGCGGGCCACGGCTTCATGGCCCTCCATCAGCGTGCGCACCATCTCCAAGGCCTTGGGCGATTGGGCTGGGGCATCCGGCAAAGAGCTGAGCTGGGCGAACTCCGCATAGCTGCCTGGTGCGCGGTGGCCCAGGGAGCGGATGCGCTCGGCAATCGGGTCCACCGCATTCCACAGCTCGGTGTACTGCGCCATGAACATGGTGTGCAGGGTGTTGAACATCGCCCCCGTCACATTCCAGTGGAAGTTGTGCGTGGTGAGGTAGAGCGTGTAGGTGTCGGCCAAGAGGTGAGACAAGCCTTGCGCGATGGCGGCGCGGTCTTTCTCGCTGATGCCGATTTGTGGGGCCAGGCCGGTGGCTTGGGCGGGGCGCTTGGATGTGGACTTGGTTTTGGCTGTGGACATGCTGAACTCCGTGACATTGAATCGCTTGATTGATCCAGCGATTCTGGCGTCAGGCTTTCAAGAATGCCAATTCAATGGCGCTATCGCGGCCATAGCCAAGTCAGCCTGCGTGGCGATCATCAAGCTTGAGGGTGCGAGAAAGCGCACCCAAAACTATGGTGTCGGCCTCGACGCCCCCTGGTGAATTGCACTGCCGGTGGGGCCCCGCGACTGCCCCATGGAGTGCCCGATGTCCCTTCTTGACACCCTTGAGACTTTGGCTGATGTTGACCAGCCACCGGTGTTGACCCATCGTGCGCCAGCCCAGCGCTGGCAGCAAAGCTTGGCCGCACTGGCCCAGGCCGGGGGGCCTACACCCGAGCAATACCCGATGCTTCAACAGCAGCTGGCGCACATCCACCAGGCCCGCATGTCGGGTAAGTTGAGCCCCGAGACCTTGCAGGCCCTGCGCCACGCCCTGGGCGCGGCCATGGGCATGGCTACGCTGCAAGGTCGCAGTTGGCTCAAGCCCTATGGCTATGCCGGTGACTTTCAAGTCATCGACGACATCTACCAAGAAGTCCGCTGCTCAGACCCCCACCTGCGCGCCTGGGACGACTACTTTCACGCCCAGCCTGCCGTCAAGGCGGTGCGCAACCGCAAGGCCTACTTCAAGGCCTTGGTGCAGTCCGCCGCCCGGGCGAAAGGGTGCCGCCCCTTGAAAGTGCTGAATGTGGCCAGCGGCCCGTGCCGCGACGTGGCGGAGTTGTTGGCCGAGTGCCCCGACCTGGCCGTGCATTTCACCTGCGTGGACCTCGACGAGCAGGCCATCGCCCATGCCCGGCACTTGTGCGCGGCCTGGCCAGAGCACGTGCGCTTTCTCCGCACCAACGCCTTGCGTCTTTCGCTGCCCGAACGCTTTGACTTGGTGTGGAGCGCCGGCCTGCTGGACTATTTCTCGGACCCGCTCTTCGTGCGCTTGATGCGCAAGTTCATGAGCCTGGCTGCACCCGACGGCGAGGTCGTGGTGGGCAACTTCAGCACTCACAACCCCAGCCTGGCCTACCAGGCCTGGGCCGACTGGCTGCTGATCCACCGCAGCCCCGAACAGCTCCGCGCCTTGGCCGCGAAAGCGGGTGCCCCAGTCAGCCAGGTCGAGGCCGAGCCCGAGGGCGTGAATCTGTTCTTGAGGATGCGGGCCAGCGCCAACTTGGCGCCGACCTGAGCACCAGCAAAGACTTGGGCGGCAGGCAGCACGGGCGGCGCACGGGCACCGGGGCGCTCATTGCGGTGACAGCGTCGCCGCCCCCACCGCCTGGTGCAAACTCAGGTAAATCTTGCCGTGGGCCTGCTGGCTCCAGCCCACGGCGGCCAGGCGGTCCATCACCGGGCCTTTGACTTCGGCCAAGTCCAGGCGCGCGCCAGTGAGCACCGGCAGTTGGGTAACCACAATGGTCAGGGCGGCACCCGTCATAAAGCCGTGCAACACCGGCACCGAAAGCAGGGCCACCAGTGCGTCCAGCCGCAAGGCCGCCCCCAGCAGCAGTAGCCCACCCATCTCGGCCGCCAAGACCAAGGCGGCCGCGGTGACCGAGGTACCCGCGGGTGCCACACTCATCACATGGCCCAGGGCCTGAGCGCACATCAGCGAGAGCACAGCCCCCGGCCCCATCACCGTAACAGGGCTGGAGCCCAAGGCCGCATAGGCCAAGGCGGGCAACACGCTGGCGGCCAGCCCGACCGAGGGCGGCAAGCCCGCCAGCATGGCGTAGGCCAGGCTCTGCGGAATGAGGAGAAGGGTGATGATGGCGGCGGCGAGCAGGTCGTCGCGCCAGGTGGGTCCGGCGGGGTGCATAGGCCTATTGTCGGTGCGCCGCCCAGCAGCCCGAACGCACAACAAACTTCATGCTGGCCGCACTGGTTGGCCGCACTGGTGCCTCAGGGCAACAAACCCCGCTTGCGGGCCTCACGGATCGCGTCTTCGCGGGTCTTGACCATCAGTTTGGAGAAGATGGACTTGAGATGGTGTTTCACGGTTTCGGGCGAGAGTTGTAGGTTTTTGGCCATCAGCTTGGTGCTGTGATCCTTGGCCAACTCGCACAACACGTCCAGCTCGCGGGGTGTCAACAGCTTGGCCTCGGTGCGCTCGGCGCGGGTATGAAACGCAGCCATCCAGGCCTGCAACACCAGGGCAGCCCAGGCACCCTCGGGCGTGGGCTCACCAAAATTGGCCTCACGCAGCAGGGCCATCATGCCCGAACCGCCATCTAAGCAACGCTGAACAGCACCGGTGGCCGCCCCGATCTGGGCGGCTTGCTGCAGGTGGCTGCGCGCGGTGGCCATCTGGCCTTGCTGGCTCAACGCCAAGGCTGCCATCAGGTGCGCGCTCAAGACCGACAAGGGCTGGCCCACTGTGTGTGAGAGACCAAGAAATTGCGTCGCCAGGGTGGCCGCCAGGGCGGCGTCGGGGCTGTGCAGCAGGTCCCAATACCGCGCCCGGGCCAGCGCTTCCACCACCACCCAGGGCAGCGCAAAGGGCGTCAATGCTTGGTCCCACAGCGTGGCCAATTTGATGCTCTGCGCCAGCTGAGCGGCGCGCTCCACCTCCCCCAGGCGGTTCAGCAGCTCTACCTGGCAAGCCCCGGCCAAAATCTCTAAATGCACCAGTCCCTCTTCAAAGGCGAAGTGGCGGCTGGACTGCAGCATCTCGATGGCACGATGGCAGGCACCCAAAGCAAACTCACAGCGCGCGGCGTCGATGTGGCTGCTGTGCAGGGCCTCCAGTTGCTGGTTCAAGGCGTCGGGGGCCACGGCCAAGAAATGCTCCAGTGCTGCATCCAACTCAGCACGCTCATAGGCGATGCGGCCCAGCAGGCTGCTCACCAAGCGCTGCAACGAGCCTTGGCGGAAGTTCAGGAAATTGGCGTCACGCTCCAATTGCTCATGAAGAATGGATTCGGCCTGCTGTAGCGCCCCGCGTGCCATGGCATTGCGCGCGCGGTACGTCCAGATCCAAGGGCTGTTGTGGGTGTAGGCACCGCCGGCAAAGAGGGACTCAATCTCTTGCACACGTCGCTCGCAGCGCTCGGCCGGGCCATAACGGTGCAAAAAGTAAATTTCAACCGACAGTGCACAGGCCAGGGGCCGCTGGTCTTGGGCCGCATGGGCGCGACCTAACTGTCTTGCATGGTCCAGTGCCGACCAGGGCGAAAACTCCAGTTGGTGTTCGCTGGCCTGCACCAGCATCAAACAGCGTACAAAGTCGAGGTCAAAGCGTGCGCGGTCGTCAGGGCCGCTGTCGGCCTGAAGAATCTCTTGCTCCAGGCGTTCAAAGGCGGGCCCGGTGCTGATGGAGTCCGACTCCAGGACCTGCTGCATCAGTTGCAGCAAGCGCAAACGCGGGCGTTGTCGGATCAGCGCTTCGGGCAATTGCTGCAAGATCAGACGCGACCGCACCGCGCCTTCATTGGCCAGTAGTGCAAAGCCACCGGCCTGCTCGACCAGGTCGGCCCCCAAGGCCAAATGGCCCCCGGCGACGGCGTGGCTCACCGCCTCATGCAAGCGGCCATGCTGGCCCCAATACCGTGCCGCCAACTGGTGTTGGTGGGCCAAGCAACCAGGCTTGGAGAGCTCGGCCAACTCCATCAGATAGTCGCGCAGCAGCGGGTGCAGGCGCGCTACCCAGGGCGCTTCGTCCACCACGGCAATGGGGCGGATGCGGGCCAGTTGGCGGATAAAGCTCAGGCTGTCCTCGCGGCCCCTCAGGGCGTTGGCACTGGCTACGTCGATGCTGTCCAACACCGCCACCTCGCGCAAAAAGTCGAGCAGCTCTTGGGGCAGGCTGGTCAACACCTCGGCGGCGAGGTAGTCAAAGATTTGTCGACGGGGCATGTTGCTGCGAGGGTCCAGCGCCCAGTCGGCAGACATCGCGCCACTGCTGGCTCGCAAGCGCACCAGTTGCAAGGCAAACGGCCAGCCCTGGGCATAGGCCGTGACCTGCGCGGCCGCAGACGCGGGCAGGGCCTGGGCCAGCAGGTGGGCCGACTCCTCGGGCGTGAAGCGCAGCAACTCCGCATCCAACAGGCGCACCTTGCCGGCCAGTTGCAAGCGGGTGAGGTGTGGGCGCGGGCCACTGCGGCTGGTGAGCACCACATGCGCCAAGGGAGGTGCGGCCCAGGCCAGGGCCTCAATGAACTCGTCAACCGCTTCGCTGGAGGCCTGCTCATAGCCATCCACACAAATCAGCAGTGGGGTTTGCAAACCGGCCAGGCCCAAGCCTCCGGGGCTCTCCAACACCAGCGCGCAACGCGCCAGCGCGGCTTGCAGGTTTTCGGTGAAGAGCTGCAAGTTCTTGTCGCGGTCATCGCAGTTCAACCAGGCGACCTGCTGGCCCTCTTGGCGGGCGGCAGCGGCCAACTGGGCCAGGGCGGTGGTCTTGCCAAAACCGGCCGGCGCGGTCAACAAGGTCAGCCGAGCCCCCACCGGTGCGGCACTGCGCAACAGGGCCAGCACGCGGGGGCGCGCCAGGGCTTCGTCAATGCTGACGATGGGCTCAAAGCGCAGCGCGGCGTCGGGGCTAGGGGTCACGTGGCGGGACAGCAAAGAGGCCGGGTGGGAGGACTTCGGGTTTGCCCCATCCCCCGATTTTCTGGGGTCTGCCCCCCGCCGCAAGCGTTGATCCCCTGCGGCGCAGCGCTCAGACTCAATGGACTCCGAAACGCTCCTCAGTGTAAACAGACTTCAACCCGGATGCCCCCATGAAGCACCACCACCTTTCCATGACGCCCACCCGCTTGGCCGTTCTGAGCCTGATCGCGGCCATGCTGCCCTCTGCCAACGCTTTGGCGCAAGCGGCAACCCCTGCCGCTGCGGCCGACGAGAACAAGCTGGAGACGGTGGTCGTCACCTCCCAACGCCGAGTGGAACGCCTGCAAGACGTGCCCGTGTCGGTGAAAGCCTTCTCGTCCAAGCAGATCGAGAGCATGGGCATTGGCAGCACGCAGGACTTTGTCAACCTGACGCCGAACATGTCGTTCGACAACTCCTTCACCTACGGCAACTCCTTTGTGGTGCTGCGCGGGGTCACGCAGATCAACAACGCCGATTCGCCGGTGGCGGTGGTGGTGGACGGGGTGCCCCAAAACAACCAAAAGCAGCTCAAGATGGACCTGTTCGACATCGAGCGCATTGAAGTGCTGAAGGGGCCACAAGGCGCGCTGTATGGCCGCAATGCCATTGGCGGGGCCATCAATATCGAAACCAAGCAGCCCACCAACCGCACCGAGGGCTTTGTGAGCGGGGCGGTGGGCAATGGGGGCAGCCTCCAAGCCACTGGGGCCGTCAGCGGTGCGCTCAAAGACGATGTGGCCCTGTTCCGGGTTTCGGCCTCGGGCAAAAAGAGCAACGGGCAAATCAGCAACACCTATTTGGGCCAGAACGTGGACGCCGTCGACCACGACGCCTCCTTGCGGGCCAAGCTCTTGCTCATGCCCGCTCAAGGCGTGAAGGTAGACCTGCGCGCCAGTGCCACCAACTTCAAAGCGGGGGCCACCTGGGACACCATCGTCTCTGACAGCCAGCCCAGCACCATTGCACAACCCCGTTCCAACTTGTTGGGCAAGACCACGGGCGACACCACCGATCTGAGCGCCAAGGTCACGGCGGATTTCAGCTTTGCCACGCTGACCTCGATCACGGGCTACACCAAGCTGGCGGAGAGTTACCGGGGGGACATCGACTTCTCCAACGCCACCGATTCGCCCTCAGGCTTTCTGGGCCTGGGCTTCCAAGCCGGGCAAGGGCAAAACCTGAACGTGAAGATGCTCAGCCAAGAGTTGCGCTTGACTTCGCCCGATGACCAAGCGGTGCGCTGGATTGCAGGCGTCTATGCCCTGGACACTCGGCGAGACCTGTTCACCCGCGTGTTTGTGGACACCACAGGCCAACTGGACCAATTTGACGATGCCAGCAAGGCGGCCGTTACCCTGAGTGAGGCCAACCGCAACCGCGCAACGGCAGCGTTCGGCCAGGTCGATGTTGACCTGAGCAAGAACCTGACCCTGGCCAGCGCCTTGCGCTATGACAGCGACGAGCGCAAGCAAACCGATGTGCTGAGCGGGGCAGTGCGCCAGGCCAAGTTCTCCAACTGGCAACCCAAGTTCACCCTGACCCAGAAGTTGGACCGGAATTCGCTGCTCTACGCCACTTACTCCACAGGCTTCCGGTCCGGGGGGTTCAATGCACCGGGCTTGGCCGATTTCCGGCCCGAGCGGCTGAGCAATGCCGAGATCGGCAGCAAGCTGGTGATGCTGGACAACCGCTTGACCTTGAACGCCGCCGCCTTCTACGCCAAGTCCAAAGACTTTCAGTTCTTTTATGTGGACATTGGCTCTGGCTCACAGGTCATCAGCAATATCGACAAGGTTACCCTCAAGGGTTTAGATGTGGACGTGCGCTATCTGGCCTTCAAGGGCCTGGAGTTTGACGGCGGCATTGGCGTGACGGACAGCATCATCGAGGCCAATGCGGCCCAGCCCAGCACCGTGGGCCATCGCACGCCCAAGTCCGTGCCCTTCAAAGTCAACTTGGGCATGGAGGCCAGCCAAGCTCTGGGCGATGGCCTGATGGGCAAGATCCGCCTGGACTATGAGCACCGCGACAAGAAGTACTGGCATCCCGACAACGTGGCCGTCTCGCCCGCGCTTGACCTGTTTGGTCTGCGCCTGAGCGTGGCAGGCCCGCAAGACCGCTGGAACGTCTCTCTGGTGGGCAAGAACTTGACGGATCGCCGCTATTACGCCGACTACAACGCCGCCAAGTACAGCGGCCTGCCCTACGACGTGGGCTCTTTGGCCGTTGGCCGCAGTTGGAACTTGGAAGCCAAGCTTCGCTTCTGAGCCAAGGAGACACCCAGATGATTCGAGTTGGCATTGACGTAGGCGGCACCAATACGGATGCCGTGGTCATGCGGGGCCGAGAGGTTTTGCATGGCGTGAAAACCGCGACCACTGCGGATGTGATGAGCGGGGTGGTGCAGGCCCTTCGCGAGGTGGTGGCTGGCGCTGGTGTGACCCAGCATGACATTGCGGCGGTGATGATTGGCACCACCCAGTTCACCAACGCCTTGGTGGAGCGGCGCAGGCTGGCCCCGGTGGGGGTGATACGGTTGGGCCTGCCAGCCACCAGCGGCCTGCCTCCCGGCTCGGACTGGCCGCAGGACATGCTGGCTGCCGTGCCGCTGCACACCCGCCTGGCACAGGGGGGCTATGAGTACGACGGCAAGACCTTGGGCACGCTAGATGCCGATGAAATTCGACGTTATGCGCGGGAGTTTGCCAGTGCTGGGCTGCGGCACATTGCTCTGTCCTGCACCTTCTCCATTCTGAACGACGAGCAAGAGCGCCAAGCCGCCGCCTGGGTGCAAGAGGTGATGCCAGAGGCCCAGATCACCTGCTCTTCACAAATCGGCCGCCTGGGTTTGTTGGAGCGCGAGAACGCCGCCATTCTGAACGCCAGCCTCGGCCCGCTGGGGCAGGAGGTGGTGGCGGCATTTCAGCAGGCTCTGCAGGACAGCGGCATCCAAGCACCGTTCTACTTGACTCAAAACGACGGCACCCTGATGTCGGCTGAGCAGGCTGCGCGTTTTCCCATCCTGACCGTGGCTTCCGGCCCGACCAACTCCATGCGCGGGGCCGCGTTCTTATCGGGCCTGAAAGACGCCATTGTGGTGGACATCGGTGGCACCACGTCCGATGTGGGCGTGCTGCAAGCCGGCTTTCCACGCCAGGCCGGTGTGGCGGTGGAGGTGGGCGGCGTGCGCACCAACTTCCGCATGCCCGATGTCTACAGCCTGGGTTTGGGTGGGGGTTCACGGGTATCAGCAGACTTTCAACGCCTCGGCCCCCAGAGCGTGGGCTATGCCATCCACACCGAGGCCTTGGTGTTTGGCGGCAGCACCACCACGGCCACCGACATTGCCGTGGCCGCCGGGGTGGCGCGCTTGGGCGACGCGAGCCGCCTCCAGCACCTGCCCGCCGAGGACGTTAAGAACTGCTATGCCCGTTTGCAGCAGATGGTGTGGCTGGCGGTGGAGCGCATGCGAACCTCGGCCCAAGACATCCCGGTGGTGGTGGTGGGCGGCGGGTCCATCCTCTTGCGGCCCGAGTTACAGGGCTTGACCTTGGTGGTGCCACCGCACTTTGGCTGTGCCAACGCCGTTGGTGCGGCCATGGCTCAGGTCAGCGGCGAGGTAGACCGCGTGCTGCGGCTTGACGAAATACCACGCGATGAAGCCATTACACAGGTGCGTGCTGCCGCCGAAGCCAAGGCCGTGCAAGCCGGGGCAGACGCTGCCTCACTGGCCGTGATTGACATCGAAGACACCCCACTGGCCTATATCAGCGGCAACGCCACGCGAATTCGAGTCCGCGTGGTGGGCGACCTGAGGGGCGACCTGACCGCCAAGGAACAAGCAGCATGAGAACCACGTTGATAGATGTGAATGACCTGGAGGCCATTGCCATCGGGGCGGCGCTGTATGGCACCGGTGGTGGTGGTGATCCCCACATTGGCAAACTGCTGGCCCAGCGCGCCGTGCGTCAGCATGGCCCCACCCGCTTGATCACACTCGACGAGCTGGACGACGAGCAGCTCATCATCTCAGTGGCCATGATTGGCGCACCGGCTGTGATGCTGGAGCGTTTGGCCGAGACAGGCCCTTTGATCACGGCCTTGCGAGTCCTGGAAGAGAAGCTGGGGCGTCGGGCTGCAGCGCTGTTTTCGGTGGAGGTGGGCGGGCTCAACAGCGTGATTCCCTTCAGCGTGGCCACACAGCTCAAGCTGCCCCTGGTCGACGGCGACACCATGGGTCGCGCCTTTCCGCAACTGGACATGACGCTGGCCAACTTGCAAGGCATCAGTGCCACGCCCTTGGCCTTGGCCGACGAGAAGGGCAATCACCTGTTGATGCATGCCATCGACAACCCTCATCTTGAGAAGTTCGCCCGCTCCATCACCATGGACATGGGTGGCAGTTGCTACTCCGCGATGTACTCCATGACCGTGGCTCAGGCCAAAACCTGTTTGGTGCAGGGCTCCATCAGCATGACCCAGCGCGCAGGCCAGGCCCTGTTTGCGGCCCGCGCCAACCATCTCGACCCGGTGAGCGAGTTGCTGCGCGTGACGCACGGCCATTGCCTGTTCAAGGGCAAGGTGATCGACCTGCAACGCCAGATCGATGGCCGCCTCAGCAAGGGCGAGGCCACGATTGCAGGCCTGGACGAGCATGCCGAACGCCGCGCCAGCCTGCTGTATCAAAACGAGTTCTTGATGGCCCGCAGTGGCGACAAAGTGCTGGCCAGCACGCCCGATTTGATTTGCGTGGTGGACCTGGAGACGGGCGAGCCCATCACCGCTGAACAAGTGCGTTACGGCCTGCGTGTGGCAGTGTTAGGCCTGCCTTGCGTGCCGCAATGGCGCAGCTCTGCGGCCTTGCAACTCGTAGGCCCCCGCGCCTTTGGCTATGACGCCGACTACCGCCCTGTTGAGCAACTGACCCAGGAGTCGCTATGAACGCAGAGAGCACGCATCTCAGAGTCATCACCCCGGTCATCACCGAAGGCTTGCGTGACATTGCCGACCTGAGGGCTCTGCAAGGCCCGGGTTTGCGCATCAGCCACACCTTGCTCAAAGAAGGCCCATCCTCCATAGAAAGTGTCTTTGAGGAAATGCTGGCTGCCCCCGGCGTGGTGGCCGAAGGTCTGCGGGCTCAGGCAGAGGGCTGCGATGGCATCATCATCGACTGCTTTGGTGACCCTGGTCTTCAAGCAGCGCGAGAGATGCTCAGTATTCCCGTCTTCGGCCCGGGTCAAGCCAGCATGCACATGGCTGGCATGCTCAGCCAGCGCTTCAGCATCGTCACTGTGTTGGAGAGTGTTCGGCCCATGCTCACCGACCTGGCCCATCGCTACGGGGTATCGGGCCTGTTGGCTTCCATCCGGGTGATCGACATTCCCGTGCTGGCTTTAAGCACCGACCCGGGCAGCCTTCTTCAGGCCATGGCCACCGAGGCTTGCCGCGCGGTGCGCGACGATGGAGCCGATCTCATCGTGCTGGGCTGCACCGGCTTCTTGGGTTGCGCTGAAGCCGTGGCTGCCGAGCTGAAAAAGCAGGGCTTGGACGTGCCCGTGATCGACCCCATCCCCACCACGGTGCGTATGGCCCAGGCCGCAGCCCAAGCGGGCCTGCGCCACGGCAAACGCGGCTGGCCTACACCCACCGTGAAGCCCATAGGCGGCTTTGCCCAGCTTCAAGCGGCGATGAATCTGTAGAGACACGCGGCCCGCTGAAGGGTGAACCGCTTGCCCTCAGCGGCTCTTCCTCAACACCGCATGCAGCAAGATCGCCCCAAAGGTGGCGGTGCCGATGCCGCCCAGCGCAAAGTCGCCGAACTTCAGGGTGTAGTCGCCGGTGCCCAAGATGAGCGTGATGGCGGCGACGAGGAGGTTGCGGTTGTCTGAAAAATCGACCTTGTTCTCCACCCAGATCTTGGCCCCGGCCACGGCGATGAGACCGAAGACCACGATGGACACACCGCCCATCACGGCCAGGGGAATGGCTTGGATCAGCGCGCCAAACTTGGGCGAGAAACCCAGTACCACGGCGATCAGCCCGGCCACCACAAACATGGCGGTGGAGTAGATCTTGGTCGCGGCCATCACACCGATGTTCTCGGCATAGGTGGTCACGCCCGTGCCGCCTCCGCTGCCCGAGACCATGGTGGCCAGGCCATCGCCCACAAAGGCGCGGCCCATGTATTTGTCCAGGTCTTGGCCAGTCATGGCGGAGACGGCCTTCACATGGCCCAGGTTCTCGGCCACCAAGATGATGGCCACCGGCGCGATCAAGAGCATGGCTTTGGCATCAAACACCGGGGCCGCAAATTGTGGCAAGCCAAACCAGTCGGCACTGGCCAGCGCCGTCAAGTCGATGGGCTTGCCCAGGCCCAGGCCGTTGGTCAGCACCGCGTAGATCAGGCTGGCGGCGATCAGGCCTACCAAGATGAGCAAGCGCTGCGTCATGCCGCTGGTGCGCACCGCCACCAGGCCCACGCACACAAAGGTGATGGCCTGCATCCACTTGTCAAAGTCCGTGGGCGCCATGTTCTTGATGGGCACGCCGGCCAGGTTCAGGCCGATCACCGCCACCACCGCACCCGTCACCACCGGGGGCATCAAGGACTCAATCCAGTGTGTCCCTATGGCCTGCACCAATAAGCCAATGGCCGCCACCACCGCCCCGCAGGCGATGATGCCGCCCAAGGCCACGCCCAGGTTGGGGTTGGGGCCTTGGCCGGCATAGCCGCTGGCCGCGATCACCACGCCGATGAAGGCAAAGCTGGAGCCCAGATAGCTGGGGACGCGGCCGCCCACCACCACAAAGAACAGCAGGGTGCCGATGCCCGACATCAGGATGGCGAGGTTGGGATTGAAGCCCATCAAGATAGGTGCCAGCACCGTCGCACCAAACATGGCGATCACATGTTGCACGCCCATGGCGGCGGTCTGCGGCCAGGGCAGGCGCTCGTCGGGGGCCACCACGCGGCCGGGCTCGGCCAAGACTTCGCGCCAGGATGTCAACAAACTCATGGGTACTCCTCATGTGATGGGTGCCACCTTGCCAATCGAGGTGTGCGGCTTGAGTTCAGTGTAGAGAACTATCCCGGCGTCGAGACTGGTAAGTCTCCCCATCTGTATGGACATCCAGTGGGTAAATCAGAATGCTCAGGCCTGAGAGGGGAACAGTGAGCAAAGACCTTTCCGTCGAAACCATACATACCGACGGTCATCGACCATGCGCCAGAGTGGCCGGGTAATTTAATGCTTTGGTTGCATGAAATTTCAATGATAATTCCAGCATGTCTATGAGTACCACTTTGCCGGATTCGCTGCGAGGTGCCAGCGCGCGCCTGGCAGGTGGCCTGCAGGCCGGGCGGGTCTATCGGCGGGAAGACTTGGCCCGACTCTCCAATGCTGTCGATCGGCACTTACGCGAGTTGGTGGCCGCAGGCGTGCTCAAGAAGCTGTCGCAGGGGCTGTATCACGTGCCCAAATCTTCCAGCTTTGGGCCGCTGCCACCCAGCGACGAGCAAGTCGTCGAAGGTTTTCTCAAAGACAAGTCGTTTCTGGTGTTCTCACCCTCGGCCTACAACACGGTGGGCCTGGGTACGACCCAGCTCTATAACCGGACGCTGGTGTACAACCACAAGCGTCACGGCGTCTTCAAGCTGGGCAATCGTCAGTACGACTTCCGCGTCAAGCCGCGCTTTCCTAAGACACTCACTCCTGAGTTTCTGTATGTCGATCTGCTGAACAACCTGGACGAGTTGGCCGAAGACCGTGCAGCCGTGTTGCACCAAGCGCGCAGCCAGTTGCCGTTCTTTGACGCCGCTCGCCTCCAGAAAGCCTTGGAGTCCTGGGGCAACTTGGCCACTCGCAAGCGAGTGAGGCAGTGGCAAAGTGAATGAATTTCTTCATCACCGGCGTGATTTCGACCAACTGCTCGCCGTGGTGGCGCAAGAACGCGCGCTCGATCCCATGCTCGTCGAAAAGGACTACTGGATCATGCATTGCCTCTGGGGCTTACAGGCCCAGGGCTTTGTATTTGAGTTGAAGGGGGGTACCTCATTGTCCAAAGGCTTTGGGGTTATCCACCGCTTCTCTGAGGACATCGACATTCGCATCGAGCCGCCCGCCGACTTGGATGTCAAAGTGGGTCGCAACCATGACAAGCCAGCCCATGTGGCCTCACGCCGGGCTTACTACGACGAACTGAGCCGCCGGATCCAGATTGACGGCATCCACCGTGTTGAGAGAGACACGCAGTTTGATGACGACAAGCTACGAAGCGCTGGTATACGTCTGCTGTACACCCCGCGTGCCTCGGCACTGGCAGGCGTCAAAGATGGCATCTTGCTGGAACTCGGCTTTGACGATACCGCCCCGAATCGGGCGGTGACGATCTCCTCGTGGGCTTTGGACTTGGCGCAGCAGCGCGGCGTCAAGGTCTTTGACAACCGTGCGGTGGCTGTGCCCTGTTACGAGCCCAGCTACACCTTTGTCGAAAAGCTTCAAACCATCTCCACCAAGTACCGCCTCATGGGCGAGGGTCGGGCCTTTCCGGTGAACTTCCTGCGCCACTACTACGATGTGTATTGCCTCTTGGGCTTGCAAGAGGTTCGAGACTTCATGCGTCAGCCCAGCTATGGCCAACGCAAAGCCGAGCGGTTCCGCGGTGGGGATGAACTGACCATGGCCCTGAACCCCGCGTTCACCCTGCCCGATGCCGGGCAGCGGCAGCAGTTTGCCCAGGAATGGCGCAAGACAGCGGCCTTGTACTACCAAGGTCAACCCCCGTTTGAAGAGATGCTGGACCGCATTCAGCGGCATCTCCCGCTCATGTGATCCTTGGGGCGTCCAGCGCCTCCAACGGCTCTGATCCTGCCCGCCAAGGTCCCTCGTGCCACCCTTGGCGAGGTGGCGGCCTCAGGCCGCTGCACCCTCCTGCCAGCCCTTGGGCACCGCACCGATCAGGCGGCGCGTGTAGTCTTGCTTGGGGTGATGCAAAATTTCTTCAGCACTGGCTTGCTCAACCACTTCGCCGTCTTTCATCACCAGCACTTCGTCAGAGATAAAGCGCACCACGGCCAGGTCGTGGCTGATGAAGATATAGGCCAAGCCCAGTTCGTCTTGCAGGTCTTTGAGCAGGTTCAGCACCTGGGCCTGCACCGACACGTCCAGCGCGCTCACGGCTTCGTCCAGCACCAGCACCTCGGGGTTGAGTGTGAGACATCGGGCAATGGCCACGCGCTGGCGCTGGCCGCCGGAGAACTCGTGCGGGTACTTCTGCATCACGGAGGGGTCCAGCCCCACCTTGACCAGCAGCGCTTTGGCACGCTCTTCGCGCTCTGCGTCGTCAGCGCCAATGCCGTGGATCTGCATGGGCTCCATCAAGGTTTGGCCGATGGTGAAGCGCGGGTTCAGTGAGGCATAGGGGTTTTGGAACACCACCTGGATGCGGCGGCGCATGGGCAGCCAGCCTTGCTTGCTGAGTGTCATCAAATCGGTTTGACCCTCTGCACCGTGGAACACGGCCTGCCCACCGGTGGGGCCGCCATTGGCCTCGTGCAAGCGCAGCAGGGCCAGGCCCATGGTGGTCTTGCCCGAGCCCGACTCGCCCACCACGCCCAGGGTGTGGCCCTTGCGCAGCTTGAAGCTCACGCCGCGGCCTTCGCGGCCCACGGCCTTGAACTCTTTGCGGCCAAATACGCCGCTCTTGAGCCAGAAGCTCTTGGTCAGGGCGGTGGCTTCGATCACCACCGGGGCGTTCGGATCTTTGGCCTTGGCAACCGCCTCCAGCCGTTCCTCGCCACGCTCGGCGGCGGCCTGCGCGGCAATGTGGTCGTCAATCACCATCAGCCGCACCGGGTTCTCGGTGAGGCTGGGTCGGCAGGCCAACAAGGCCTTGGTGTACGGGTCTTGCGGGGCCTGGAAGATTTGGCTCACCGGCCCTTGCTCGCGGATCAGGCCGTGGCGCATCACCACCACGCGGTCAGAGATCTCGCCCACCACGCCCAGGTCATGGCTGATGAACAGCATGCTCATGTGGTGGGTGTCTTTGAGCTTGGCCATCAGCTCCATGATCTGGCGCTGAATGGTCACGTCCAGCGCTGTGGTCGGCTCGTCGGCAATCAAGAGCTTGGGCGAGCAGGACAGCGCCATCGCAATCATCACCCGCTGCTGCTGGCCGCCCGACATCTCGTGCGGATAGGCATTCAGGCGGCGCTTGGGCTCAGGCATGCCCACCTCGGCCAGCAGCTCTTCGGCGCGGGCACAGGCTTGGCGGGGGCTCATGCCCATGTGCTTGATCAGCGGCTCGCACAATTGCTGGCCCACGGTAAAGACCGGGTTGAGCGAGGTCATCGGGTCTTGGAAGACGCAGGCGATCTCTTTGCCCCGAATGCTTTGCAACTCGGGCAGCGAGGCCGCCAGCAGGTCGCGCCCCTGGAAGCTGATGGCACC
This sequence comes from Ideonella sp. MAG2, assembly GCA_004359425.1. GTDB lineage: Bacteria > Pseudomonadota > Gammaproteobacteria > Burkholderiales > Burkholderiaceae_C > Ideonella. The sequence continues at coordinate 76,090 of PTEU01000001.1, forward strand.
ATGCCGCTCGGCATTGCTGGGCAGCAGGTTCAAGATGGACATGGCCGTCACGCTCTTGCCCGAGCCCGACTCGCCCACCAAGGCGACGGTGGTGTTCTCGGGCACGTCAAAGCTGACGCCGACTTGTTGGCCATCCACCTCGCGGCCCACGGCCAGCGAGCGTTGCATCACGCCACCCACGGCGCCCATTCGGAAGGTGACCTTGAGGTCTTTGATACTGAGCAACATTGGCTTGACTCCGTGTTATTCCAAGCCGCGCAGCTTGGGGTCCAGCGCGTCGCGCAGGGCATCGGTGAACAGCGAGAACGCCGTCACAAACACGGCCATGAAGGCGGTAGCGGCCACCAACTGCCACCAGTGGCCCAGGATCAACTCACTTTGGGCTTCCGCCAGCATGGTGCCCCAGGAGACCTGGTCCACGGCCACGCCCAGGCCCAGGTAGCTCAGGATGACCTCGGCCTTGATGGCGCTGACCACATGCAGCGACAACTGCACCAAGATCACGTGGCTGATGTTGGGCAGGATATGGCGGAACATGCGCGAGCTGTTGCTGGCGCCGATGGCCTCGGCCGAGCGCACATAGTCGCGGCTGCGGTGCTTCATGAACTCGGCGCGCACCAGGCGGTAAATGCCCGTCCAGGTGGTCAGGCCCAGGATGATCACAATCGTCCAGATGCCCTTGGGGATGATGGCGTCAGCGCGGTTCAGCACGGCCGCAAAAGTGAAGATCAGCAAGATGCCCGGAATGGCGGTGAAGACGTTGTAGACCCATTCCAAAAAGTCGCCTACCTTGCCGCCAAAAAAGCCGCTCAAAGCACCCAGCAAGGTGCCGATGACGGTGGCCATCAGCGCGGCCAGCACACCGGCCATGATGGACACCTCAGCGCCCTTGATGGCTTTGTCCAGCACATCGCGCCCCAGGCGGTCTGCACCAAACGGCAGGGTCTCGGCCTTGACGGTGTCCACCGTCTTGAACTGCTTGGCACGCTCTTCCCACTCTTTGTAGCGCGGGGCCAGCGGGTCGATGTCGGACAGGTCCACATTCGGGCCGCTCGGCGCTGCAATGGCGGCCACCTGCGCTTTGGGGGCCGGGCCCATGAAGGTGGGCGGCGCATTGGGCACACCCACCTCTTGCTGCCAATGCTTGGCCACCAAGCCGCCCATGGCCGCGATGACCAGCAGCAAGAAGGCCGCGACGATGACCAACGAGGTCAGGCCGACCTTGTCGGTCTTGAAACGCTTCCAGGCCGCGCCCCAGACCCCTTGCGAGGCACCGGCACCCACAATGCCGCCCGCGCCCGTTGCTGTGTTGACAGTTGTTGTTGCGCTCATTTCAGCACCACCCGTGGATCGACCAATTTGTAGAGAACGTCGGTGAGCAGGTTCACCACCATGGTGATGACCGCCAAATACACCGTCACCGCTTGAATGACGGGGTAGTCACTGCGGTTCACGGCACCCAACACCTCACGGCCCAGGCCGGGGATGGAGAAGAACACTTCAATCAGGAACGAGCCCACGAAGATGCCCGGCAGCGAGGTGCCGATGTTCGTGAGGATGGGAATCATGGCGTTGCGCAGCACATGCTTGAGCAGCACGGTTTGCTCCGTCATGCCCTTGGCGCGCGCTGTGCGCACATAGTCGTGCCCGATCTCGTCCAGGAAGAAGGTGCGATAGAGCCGGGTTTGCGGGGCCAAGCCCACCATCACCGCCAACAAAATGGGCAGCGGGCTGTAGACGGCGAGGTTGGTCCAGAAGCTGTCGCTCCAGCCCTGCACCGGGAACCACCCCAACTGAAACGCGAACACATACTGGCCGACGATGACATAGACCAAGAAGGAGATGGACAGCGCCACCGTGGAGATGATCATGATGCTGCGGTCGGTCAGCGAGCCGCGCACATAGGCCACGCCCAAGGCCAGGGGAATCGCCAGCAGGGCGTCCAAGATCAAGATGGGCGTCATCACCGTCAGCGTGGCGGGCAGGCGCTTGGCGAAGATGTCGCTCACTGCCTCGTTGGTGGCCCAGCTGCGGCCCCAATCAAAGGTAACGATCTGCTTGATGAAGATCCACAACTGTTCGATCACCGGCTTGTTCAAGCCCAGTTGATCGCGGATCGCATCCACCTGCTCCTTGGAGGCGTTCAAGCCCCCGAGGATCTCGGCAGGGTCGCCACCAAAGTACTTGAAGAGGAAAAACACCAGCAGGATGACGCCCAACAAAGTGGGGATCATTTGCCACAGGCGTCGTATCAGGTAGGCCGCCATGCCAGAGGCTCCGGTTCTCGGAAGTTCAACAAACAGCAAGCCCTGGCAGCTTGTGGCTCACAGGGCTTGGGAAAACAGGCGCGAGTCTAGTGCAATTGTTGTGCCCATTCTCCCGGCGTTTGCCCTGAACCCCACAAAAGCGGGGTCTTGAGTGCCCTTGGAGCGGCTGGGGTTTCGCGGGGTGGGCGCAGCGGCTCGCGGCAAGTAGACTGCGCCCTTTGACACCTGTGTGCTGACGCGCCTGCGCCGCTTCTATCCATGCGGCAGGGCGTTTGGTGTGCCGCCCACAAAGCGGCTGCCCGCATCTTTTGCATTTGAAAGCTCTACTGTGAAGCGTCTTCTGTCTGCGGCCACCCTTGTGGTCGGCCTCTGTGGTTTGAGTGCTTGGGCCTGGGCAGGGCCCGAGGCGGTGCCCGCCAAGGGCAGCCCTGACGAGAAGGTTTTGCGCTATTCCTTCCGCGTGGCCGAAACCGGGTTCGATCCGGTGCAGATTTCAGACCTGTATTCACGCACGGTGGCGGCCAACATTTTTGATGCGCCGTTGCAATGGGAGTTCTTGGCAAGGCCCTTCCGCTACCGACCGAACACGCTGTCGGAGATGCCCACCGTCAGCGCTGACTACAAAACGTTTACCTTCAAGGTCAAGCCCGGCATTTACTTTGCGCCAGCACCGGAGTTCAAAGGCGTGAAGCGTGAATTGGTGGCTGCCGACTATGTCTACAGTTGGAAGCGCCACTACGACCCACTGTGGAAGAGCACCAATCTCTACCTCCTGGAGAACTTCAAGATCCTGGGGCTCTCGGAGTTGCGTAAAGAGCTGATGGCCGCCAAAAAGCCTTTTGACTATGACCGCGAGGTCGAAGGCATCAAGGTCATTGACAAATACACCTTTCAGGTCAAAACGGCCGAGCCCATGCCGCGTTTGGTGGAGCAGTTCACCGATGGCTCCACCTGGGGCGCAGTGGCACGCGAGGTGATTGAGGCCCATGGCCTCAAGGCCATGGAGCACCCGGTCGGCACGGGGCCCTTCATGCTGGCCCAATGGCGGCGTTCTTCGCGCATTGAGCTGGTGAAGAACCCCAACTATCGGGAAGAGGTTTACAACGAAGAAGCGCCTGCGGGCGATGCCTTGGCTGAGGCCGCCGTGGCCCAGCTCAAGGGCAAGCGCTTGCCGCTGATTGACCGCGTTGAGATTGCCATCATTGAAGAAAACCAGCCGCGCTGGCTGGCGTTTTTGAACGGCGAACACGACATCCTGGAAGGTGTGCCCTCGGACTTCGCCACCATCGTGATTCCCAATGGTCAGCTCGCACCCAATCTGAAGAAAATGGGCATCCAAATGGTGCGCTATCCGCGGGCCGATGTGGCGGTGACCTACTTCAATATGGAAGACCCGGTGGTGGGTGGCTATGAGCCCGACAAGGTGGCGTTGCGCCGCGCCATTTCACTGGGCGTAGATGTGGACAAAGAGATTCGTCTGGTTCGCAAGGGGCAAGCCGTGCCCTCGCAAGGCCCCATATCTCCAGGCACCTGGGGATTTCAAAAAGACTTCAAGTCTGAGATGAGCGACTTTGATCCCGGTCGTGCGAAAGCCCTGTTGGACATGGCGGGCTATGTGGATAAGGATGGCGACGGTTGGCGCGACCAACCCGATGGCAAGCCGCTGGAGTTGAACATTGCCACTCAGCCCGATCAGTTGAATCGACAGTTGGCCGAGCAGTGGAAGAACAACATGAACCGCTTGGGCATCAAAACACGCTTTCAGATCGCCAAGTGGCCAGAGAACTTGAAGTCGGCCAATGCGGGCAAACTGCAGATGTGGGGCGTAGGCTGGAGCGCAGGCATCCCCGACGGCGACACCTTCTTGGCCCTGGGCGATGGCAAGAGCAAAGGCCAAGCCAACAAGTCCCGCTTTGACCTGCCCGAGTTCAACCGCCTCTATGCCCTGCAAAAAACCTTGCCCAACGGCCCCGAGCGCCAAGCCGTGATGACCGAGGCCCAGCGCCTGATGGTGGCCTACATGCCCTACAAGCTGCATGTGCATCAGATCTTCACCGACCTCTCTCAACCCTGGGTCATTGGCTACCACCGTAACGTCTTCTTGCGTGAGAGCTGGAAGTGGATAGACATCGACCTTGAGAAGCGCCACCAAGTGCTGGGGAAGTGACATGGACCGCCGTACATTTTCTGGCTTAGCACTGGGTTCGGCCGTTGCAGGGCCACTATGGGCGCAGCCTGCCACGGCCCCAAAGGTTTTGCGTTATGCCTTTCGAGCGCCGGAGACCTCCCTGGACCCGGTCAAAGCCAGCGACCTCTACTCCCGCACCATCACCGCCCACCTCTTTGAGGCGCTATACAACTACGACCACCTTGCGCGGCCGGTGAAGTTCAAGCCCTTGCTGGCTGCGGGCATGCCCGAGCATGACGAGGGCTATCGGGTTTGGCGCGTCAAGTTGCGCTCGGGCATTTACTTTCCCAGCGACGCGGCCTTTAAAGGCCAGCGCCGAGAGGTGGTGGCCGAGGACTTGGTCTATGCGATGAAGCGCTTTGCCGACCCGCGCAACAAAAGCCCAGTCTGGGGCTTTATCGACAGCTTCAAATTCTTGGGCCTTGCCGAGTTGCGTCAAAAGGCCATGGACCAAAAAACGGCGTTTGATTACGACACGCCCGTCATGGGTGTGAGGGCGCTGGACCGCAGCACCATCGAATACCGCATGGCACAACCCAGGCCCCGCTTCATTGAGTTTCTGGCCTCCAGTGACTTGTTTGGCGCGGTGGCCCGTGAGGTGGTGGAACACTACGGCGAGGACATCGACAAGCACCCGGTGGGCACCGGCCCCTTCAAGCTGAAGGAGTGGCGGCGCGGCTCTTTGATCGTGCTGGAGCGCAACCCCGAGTATCGCGAGCGCTTCTACGATGCCGAGCCTGCACCGGATGATGCCGAAGGCCAGGCCATGCTCGCCCAGTTCAAGGGCCGCCGCTTGCCCATGGTCGACCGGGTCGAGCTGTCCATCATTCAAGAGAGCCAGCCCCGCTGGCTGTCCTTCTTGAACGAAGAACACAACCTCATCCAAGAGGTGCCGCCGGAGTTCATCAGCCAGGCCATGCCCAATGGCCAGATTGCGCCCCACCTCAAGAAGCGCGGCGTGGGCAGTCAGCGTGTCTTGATGCCCGACAACAACTACACCATATTCAACTTGGAAGACCCGGTGGTGGGCGGCTACACGCCTGAGCGGGTGGCCCTGCGCCGCGCCATTGCGCTGGGTATGGACGTGGAGCGCGAGATTCGGCTGACCCTACACGGCCAGGCCGTGATCGCCCAGGCCTCGGTGGCACCGCAGACCACCTCTTACGACCCCAAGTTCCGCTCAGCGATGAGCGAGTACAACCCCACCAAGGCTAAAGCCCTGCTCGATATGGTTGGCTATGTGGACCGCAATGGGGATGGTTACCGTGAGCAGCCCAATGGCCAGCCTTTGGTCTTGAACTGGAGCATGGAAGACGACCAGCGCGGCCGCCAGCGCTCGGAGATCTGGCTCAAGGACATGAAGGCCATTGGCATCAGAGTTGAATTCAAAACCGGCAAGTGGCCTGAACTGCTCAAGGCCTCGCGGGCGGGCAACTTTCAGGTCTGGCATATCGGGGGGCTGTCGGCCTCACCGGACAGCCAAGGCTCATTGCAGCGCTATGACGGCACGCAGATCGGTGGTCAAAACATGGCCCGCTTCAAACGGCCTGAAATGGATGCGATCTACGCCAAGCTGTCCGAGATGCCCGACGGGCCGGAGCGTGACAAGCTCTTTGTCGAGGCCTATCGCATTGGTACCGTCTGGATGCCCTACAAGATCCGCCTGCACACGGTGCGCACCGACCTCTTCCACAAAGGCGTGAAGGGCTACCGCCGCCCGGCGTTCTGGCAAGAGTTTTGGCATTACGTGGACGTTGAGGCCTGAGGCGGGCCTTCAGCGCCCAATGAGTGGACCATGGACAGACGCACCTTCTCAGGCTTGGCCTTGGGCTCCGCCCTTATCGGCCCAGGGGCCGCACCGGCTTGGGCTCAGGCCAGCAGCGGCCAAAAAGTCTTGCGCTATGCCTTTCCTGCGGGAGAGACGGGGTTTGACCCGGTGCAGGTGTCGGACACCTACTCGCGCACCGTCACCGACCACATCTTTGAAGGCCTGTATCAGTACGACTATTTGGCACGCCCCTACAAGGTCAAGCCATGCTTGGCAGAGGGCATGCCCGAGGTCTCAGAGGACTTTCGCACCTGGACCATCCGGCTCAAGCGCGGTGTCTTTTTTGCGCAGGACGCTGCCTTCAAGGGGCAGCGGCGTGAGGTGGTGGCGCAAGACTTCATTTACACCTTCAAGCGCTATTACGACCCCAAGACCAAGAGCCCGAATTTCCCGACCTTTCGGGAAGCGGGGATCCTGGGAATAGACGCCCTGCGCGAGGCTGCGCTCAAGACTCAGCGTTTCGATTACGACGCGCCCATCGAAGGCCTGCAAGCGCTGGACAGCCACACGCTGCGCATCAAGCTGTCAGCGCCTCGGCCACGCTTTTTGTATTACTTGGCGGCGGGGGATATCTACGGCGCTGTGGCGCGCGAAGTGGTGGAGCATTACGGCGACAACATCATGGCCCACCCCGTGGGCACCGGGCCCTTCAAACTCACGACCTGGCGTCGGGCTTCCTTGATCGTGCTGGAGCGTAACCCCGATTATCGGGAGGCCTATTTTGATGCTGAGCCCAATGCCGATGATGCAGAGGGCCAGGCGTGGCTGAAGCAACTCAAGGGTCGGCGACTGCCCATCATTGACCGCGTCGAAGTCTCCATCATTGAAGAGTCCCAGCCGCGTTGGTTGGCCTTCTTGAATCGGCAGTATGACTTGGTGGCTGTGCCCTTGGAGTTTTCTTCAGTAGCTGTGCCGCAGGGTCGGCTGGCGCCCAATTTAGCCAAGCAAGGCATTCGCCTTGGCCGCCAACTGCTGCCCGACCGGGTGCTGTATTACTTCAATATGGAAGACCCGGTGGTGGGAGGCTATACCCCGGAGAAGGTGGCTTTGAGGCGAGCCATTGGCTTGGCCACAGACCTCAGCGCGGAGATTCGCTTGGTGCGCCGCGACCAGGCTATTCCGGTGCAGACCATGGTAGCCCCATACACCTGGGGTTACGACCCTAAGCTCAAGACCGAGAACAGCGATTACGACCTGGCTCGCGCTAAGGCGCTGCTCGACCTCTATGGCTGGACGGACCGTGACGGTGACGGCTGGCGCGAGCAACCTGATGGTTCACCCCTGGTGCTGGAATACGCAAGCCAACCCGACGCCATTTCACGCGCCTTGGACGAGGTCTGGAAAAAGAATATGGATGCCTTGGGCATCCGGTTGGACATCAAGCTGGGTAAGTGGCCAGAGCAGCTCAAAGCGGCCCGCGCAGGCAAGCTGCAAATCTGGTTGTTGGCCTATACCGCCCCCAACCCCGATGTACAGGATGCCTTGGACATTCTTTTTGGGCCGTCGTCGGGAGCGCAAAACTTGGCGCGATTCAAGTTGGATGCTTACGACGAAATTTGCCGCCGTATGCAGGCCCTGCCCGACGGCCCCGAGCGCTTGGCCTTGCTGCGTCAGGCGCAGCGGCTGGTGCTGGCCTATGCACCCCACAAGTACACGGTGCACCGCATTGCCAACGACCTGACCCACCGCCATGTGATCGGATACCGCCGCCCTGCGTTCGGGCGGCAGTTCTGGCACTACATCGACCTTGAGCCCCAATCCGCCTGATTGTTTCGGTTTGACGGCATTCAATCGCTCAGACGCGCCACCCCCGGCAACTTGCAGGCATACACCGCATTGCGCAGCGCGGCAATGGCCTCATAGCGCGTGAAGCTGCGACGCCAGGCCAGCACCACGCGGCGGGTGGGCACCGGGTCTTCAAAGGGAATGTAGACCACATGGGTCTGGGGCTCACTGGGCACAGAGAGCTGGGGCACCACGGTCAGGCCCATGCCGGCGGCGACCATGTGTTTGATGGTCTCCAGGGACGAGCCCTCAAAGCTCTTTTTGATGCCCTCGGCGTCGCTGGAGAAGCGTGCAAACTCGGGGCAGACTTCTAAGACTTGGTCGCGGAAGCAGTGGCCGGTGCCCAGCAGCAGCATGGTCTCTTGCTTCAGGCGCTCGGCGCTGATGCGCTTCATCTTGGCCAAGGGGTGGGTTTTGGGCACGGCCACCATAAAGGGCTCGTCATAGAGCGGGGCCACAGCCAAACCGGTGTCTGGAAAGGGCTCGGCCATGATGGCGCAGTCCAGCTCGCCCAGGCGCAGCATGTCCAGCAGGCGCACGGTGAACTGCTCTTGCAGCATCAGCGGCATTTGCGGCGTGCGCTTGATGACATTGCGCACCAAGTCGGGCAGCAAGTAAGGGCCGATGGTGTAGATGAGCCCCAAGCGCAGCGGGCCGGAGAGAGGGTCTTTGCCGCGCTTGGCAATCTCGCGGATGCCTTGCGCCATCTCGATGACCTGCTGGGCTTGGCGCACGATGTCTTCGCCCAGCGGCGTGGTGCTGACCTCACTGCCGCCACGCTCAAAGAGCTTCACGTCCAGCTCTTCTTCGAGCTTTTTGATGGCCACCGACAAGGTGGGTTGCGACACAAAACAGGCTTCGGCGGCGCGGCCAAAGTGGCGCTCGCGGGCCACGGCAACGATGTAGCGTAACTCGGTCAGGGTCATGCCCGAGATTGTGCAGCGCTTTCAGCGTGACCCGAGCCAGAAAAAAGCCCCTGCAGTCACCCGCAGGGGCTTGGCCGTGCAAGGCGGTTCAGCCTCAGTTGACGTTGACCGCGCTCCAGGCCGCCTTAACGGCTTGGGTCTGGGCAGAGCTGGCCCCAAACAGGTCGGTGGAGGCGTCCACCATGGCCACGCGCGCTTGGGCAAAGTTGGTGCTGCTGGTCATATAGACCGTCAGCGCGCGGTAGTAGATGGCTGTGGCATCGAGGTGGCCGATACCGGCCACGGTAGCGCTGCCGGTGGCGACACGGGTGTCGGTGGCTTGGCAGGTGGGCGAGGCCGGGCCACCAGCGGGGCGGCTGCCTTCTGCCAAGATGTAGAACATATGGTTCGCCACGCCCGAGGAGAGGTGGACATCCAGGCTGCCCACACCGCTGTAGTAGCAATCGGCAGATCGGCTATCGGTGCTGGGCTGCACCATGTTCCGGATATAGGAACCGGTGAGGGGGTTTTCGCCAATGAGGTAATCCGCCGGGTCATTGGCGTTGTTGGCAAAGCGCTCGACCATGGCCCCCATGATGTCGGAGGTCGCTTCGTTCAGCCCCCCTGACTCGTCCGAGTAGATCAGGCCGGCGGTGTTTTCAGTCACGCCATGGGTCATCTCATGGCCTGCGATGTCCAAGGAAACCAAGGCACCGTAGCCCGAGGGGTGGAGGTTGGTGTAGGTCATGCAGAAGCAGTCACCGTCCCACCAAGCGTTGTAGAAGAAACCGCGCAGATTGCTGGCGTGAACGCGAGACAGGCCGCCCCGGCCGTCATCGGCAATGCCGTTGCGGCCGAAGCGGGTTTTGTAGAAGTCCCAGGTGTTGGCAAAGCCATAGGCGGCATCAACACCATCGCTTTGCGAGGTGGTGCCCTGAACCCCATCGCCCCAGACGTTGTCGCTGTCCTTCATCACCTTGGACTTGGGGGTTTTGTCGATGGCATTCTTGCCCTTTAGATCATGGACTTCGTGCCTGCCTCGGGTGGTGTCGCGCAGCGCAAAGCCGCCACTGGCCAGGCTCTCGGTGTTCAGGCTCACGCTGCCCGAATAGTGGCTTTGGCCCGTGCCCACGGCGGCGGCGGAATGCAGGTCGTCCCAGCGGTCCAGCAGGCGGCCAGTGTGCGCGTCGATGATGAGGTGGCTGCGGCTGGGGCCACCGTTGCTCAACACGCCAGAGATGGTCACGTCATAGGCCAAGCGAGGCTTGAGGCCACGGGCATAGACGGCCAATTGACTGCGGGCGCTGCCCTCAGGCTGGCCCTGAAAGGCCGCAGTGGCCAGGGCGATGGCACGGGCCTCACCCAGGCTGGCGGTGGTGCTGAGCGAGGGTGCAGCACGCAGTGTTTGCGAGAGCTGGCGCAGGGTACCGGCCGCACGGCTGTGGACCACCACATCGCCGCCGATCACGGGCAGGCCTTGGTAGCGGCGTGCAAAGCGCACATGCTCGCTGCCGTCAGGGTCGAGGATGAGGTCACGGGCCAGAAAGTCATGCCCGGTACCAGCCAGGGTACGGGCGTTCTCCGCCTGCAAATGGCCCAGCGCGCGTTGCACGGCGGGGTGGTCAGCCTGAGGGACAGCGGCCAGGCTTGCAGCGCTGCTGCACAGCGCCAAAGCGGCTACCAGCAAAGGCCGGAGGGGAAAGCGGTGGGTCATGGAGGTCCTGCAAATACAGAGCTTGCCTTGGGCGGCAAGCGGTTGAAGAAAGTGCGTGAGAGACAAACTGTTTGTCCGCGCCCCAAGTATCGGGCGCGGCCTCGCACCATGCACTCCCGTGCTTGTGGGGCAGGGAAAGTTCGTCCCTAGCAGATGCAACCGAGTGTCAGACGCTGGAGGCGTGCGCGGCCGGGTTTCAGGCCTGCAAGTAGTCCAAATGCCCACCATGCCAGCGCCGCACTTGGGCCATGGCCGCATGCGGGTGGCGCTCCCACATCAGCTTGGCGGCGGCTTGGGCGCGCTGCACCAGGGCCTCGTCCTCGTGCAGGTCGGCAAAGCGCAGCAGGGCATCGCCGGATTGGCGCTCGCCCAAGAACTCGCCGGGGCCGCGAATCTCCAGGTCGCGCCGGGCAATCTCAAAGCCGTCGGTGGTTTCGATCATGGCCTTGAGCCTGGCCTTGCCCGAGACCGACAGTGGCGGCGTGTGCAGCAGCACGCACACGCTGGCCGCTGCGCCGCGCCCCACGCGGCCGCGCAATTGGTGAAGTTGCGCCAAGCCAAAGCGCTCGGCGTGCTCGATCACCATCAGGCTGGCATTAGGCACGTCCACGCCCACCTCGATCACCGTGGTGGCCACCAGCAAGCCCATGCGGCCTTCTTTGAACTCGGCCATCACGGCGGCCTTCTCGGCCGCGGGCAGGCGGCCGTGCAGCAGACCCACGGTGACGTGGGGCAGTGCGGCGGCCAGAGCCTCGTGGGTGGCCTGGGCGTTCTGCAGGTCCAGGGTTTCAGACTCTTCAATCAGCGGGCAGACCCAATAGGCTTGGCGGCCCCGCTCAATCTCTTCGGCCACGCGGGCCACCACATCGTCGCGGCGCGCATCGGTAAACACCTTGGTCAAGATGGGCGTGCGGCCGGGGGGCAACTCGTCAATGGTGCTCACGTCCAGGTCGGCAAAGTGAGTCATGGCCAGCGTGCGCGGAATGGGCGTGGCCGTCATCATCAGCAGGTGCGGCTCCAGCACGTCGCCGTCACCTTGCGCGGGGGCCGACAAGTGCTGGCGCAAGGCCAAGCGCTGGGCCACGCCAAAGCGGTGTTGCTCATCGATGATGGCCAGACCTAAGCGTGCGAACTTCACATCCGATTGAATGACCGCATGCGTGCCCACCACCAGCAGGGCTTGGCCATTCGCAATCGCCTCCAAGTGGGCTTGGCGGGCCTTGCCCTTGCGGCTGCCGCTGAGCCAGGCCACGGTGATGCCCAGCGGCTCCAGCCACTGCACCAGCTTGGCAAAGTGCTGCTCGGCCAAGATCTCGGTCGGCGCCATCAGCGCGCACTGCCAACCCGCGCCCATGGCCACGGTGGCGGCCAGCGCGGCCACCACGGTTTTGCCCGCGCCCACGTCGCCTTGCAGCAGGCGGTGCATGGGTTGCGAGCGGCCCAGGTCGGCGGTGATCTCGGCCACCACGCGCTGCTGCGCGGCGGTCAGGCCAAAGGGCAGCACGTCCAGCAGGCGCTGGCTCAAGGGTTGAGCCTCAGCGGGCGTGTCGGCGGGGGTCGCAGGGTCGCTGGCTTGCTGCCGCGGGGGCGTGTCATGCAACTGCGGTGCACGGCGCGCGGCGCGCTCCAGACGGGCCTGCCATTGCGAGAGCTGCTGGGCCAGCAGCTCCTCAAACTTGAGTCGCTGCCAGGCGGGGTGCGTGCGCTCTTCCAGCGCCGCCAATGGCGTGCGCGGGGGCGGGTGGTGCAGCACCTCCAGCGCGTCGCGCAGCAGCGGCAGGCCATGCGGCACCAGCTCAGGCGGAATCACCTCATGCAAGTTGGCCCGCTGCAAACCCGCCGCCACGGCCTTGCGCAAATAGCTTTGCGGCAGTTGCGCCGAGGCGGGGTAGACGGGGGTCAGTGTCTCGGCCAGCGGCGCGCCGTCCACCACCGCTTTGAAGCTGGGGTGCACCATCTCGCGGCCAAAAAAGCCATGCCGCACTTCGCCCCGCACTCGCACTTGCTGGCCCACCGCCAGCGTCTTTTGATGCGAGGGATAAAAATTCACAAAGCGCAGTACCAGCTCATCGCCCTCGGCATCCATGAGCTTGACCACCAATTGCCGGCGCGGCCGCAGCTCGACCTTGCACTCGCGCACCGTGCCTTCGACTTGCGCGGTGTCGCCGGGGCGCACCTCGGCCAATGGGGTCAGGCGGGTTTCGTCCTCATAGCGCAGCGGCAAATGCAGGGCCAGCGCCACGGGGTGAGTGAGCCCCAGCTTGTGCAGCGCTTTGGCCGGGGCCGACAGCGTGCGCGCCGGTGCCGCAGCAGGGGCAGCGGCTGGGGCAGGGGCCGATGGCGTGGGCGCGCGGGGCATGGCGGCGGGTGGTGGCTGCCGGAGGCGTGCAGCGGACTGGGGCGGGTGGCGTTGATTATGCTGGATGAAAACCCAGCCCCATCATTCCATCTCTAAATCATCCGTGTCGTCGTTGCTTCGCCTTGCCGTGCGACAGCACTGTCTTCGGCTTCGCGCCTAGACACGAATGATTTGGACATGGAATCAGCCTAACCACTGAATCATCTGCTGGCTGACGGCGGCTGAGCTGAGCAAGTCCAAGTGCCCCGTCTTCCACACCGTGAGGCAGCGCTCGGGCTCAAACGCCAGGCGCTGGGCTGCGCGGCGGTGTCGGCCCAAGGCACTGTCCAGCGGCACCAGGCCATCGCCCAGCAGCCGGTCTGTCAGCCGCGCGGGCTTGCCTGCGGGCGGCTCGGCGCACAGGCCAGCCGCCACCGCAAAGCAGCGCGGCGTGCTGGGCAGAGGCAGATGGGCGGGTGGGCGCAGCACCGTGCCGTGGCGCAGGTCCATGATGCCGGCGCTGCGCAGCTTGCCCAAGGTGGCCAGCGGGGCGGTATAGGGCGTTTGCGCCAAGAGCACATCCAGGCCGTGGCCGGCCTTTTCCAGCGGTGCGCCGTGATGCGGGCTGCCCAGGCACAACAAGTCGCTGCAGGGCTGCAGCCAGGCGTGCTGGGCCTGCTGCCCGGCTTGCAGCGCACTGCGCAGCACCAGCCCACCCATGCTGTGGCCCAGCAGCACCAGGCGCTGCAGAGGCTCAGGCCAGGCAGCTTGCAAGGCCTCGAGTTGCCGGGCCAGCTCTGCCCCGTTGTGGGCGATGGGCAGGCCGGTGTTGTAGCGCAGATAGACCGGGGTGAAGCCCAGGGCTTGGGCCAGCGCGGCGCCGTGGTCATGGCCTTGGCGCAGCCATTGGCCGTCGTTCATGCACAGGCCATGCACCAGCACCAGCACCTTGGGGGTGGTGGTGCGCTCCCTCAAGGTCTGCTGTAGTAGAGCCGGGTCTGAGGGCAAGGTCTGGCCATTCATGCGCCACTGCATGGGCGTGGCCAAAGGGTTGTGGGTGGCCAGCAGATGGTCGCCCAAGACGCCATTCAGCGCAGCCACCAGGGCGTCGCGTGCGGGGCTGTCGGGGGCGGCGGCGTCGCCCTCGGGCAGCAGGTGCAGCAGGGCGTCCACGCCACCACCCACCCAGCGCGTGACGCTGCGCACCGAGCGGTAGACCAAACCCGTCAGGCCTTGGGTGCGGCCCGGCGTGCTGGGGTGGGGCGGCAAAGGGCTGATGCCCGCGTGCATGGCTTCCACCACGTCGGTCATGCCCGCCGTGGCCGTGGTGGCCAGGCGCGCTGCGCCGCGCAGGTCAGCGGCACGCAGGGGCCAGCGGCGCTTTACCACTTAGAAGAGCAGCGCAACGGCCACCCCCGCAAAGGCCAGGCAAATGGCGGCCATATAACGTTGAAACGTCTGCTGGTAGTACTGCCCCGCCGTGGCGGTGTCGTAGCTGTTGTTCAGCAGCCGATACAAGACATGCAGCATGAGCACGATGGCCGCCACAAAGGTGAGCAGAATGATCCAGTCCGCCCAAGACTGGACCCCGTGGTTTTGGCCGTCATCAATGGCCCACTGACCCAAGAAGTTGAGCAGGAAGCCCAGCACGATGCCCAGCGAGGTCACCATGGGTTGCCGGAAGTCTTTGATGTCTTGCAGTGGGGTGTCATCGCTCAAGGGAGGCTCCATCAACAGAATGGCTCTTGCAGGGTGACGCAGTGTATGCCCCCACCGCCAGCCGCGATCGCGTCGATGTTCACCGGCACCACGACCCGCCCCGGGAACAATCTGCGCAACAAATTCTGGGCGTACTGGTCGGCCGCGCGGTCACCAAACTCCGGCAAGAGCACAGCACCGTTGAGCGTGATGTAGTTGACATAGCCCGGCGCGAAATCAGGGTTGCCGCTGGTGAACTTGTTTTTGCGGGGATGGAGTGGCGGCGGCAAGGTGTGGATCTCCAGCAGGCGACCATCCGCGTCGGTGGCACTTTGCAGGATCTCCAGGTGAGTCCGAGTCACGGCATAGTCATAGGACTTGGGGTCGTTGTCCAGGTTCGCAATGACCACGCCCGGGCGCACAAACCGAGCGTAAAAATCGACATGAGCGTCGGTGATGTCTTTGCCGCGAATACCCGGCAGCCAGATGATCTTTCGCAGGCCGAGTTGCCACTTCAGCTCCGCCTCAATGTCGTCTCGGCTCCAGCCAGGGTTGCGGTTGGGGTTGACCCAACTGCTTTCGCACAAGATGGCGGTGCCTGCGCCATCCACTTCGATGCCACCACCTTCACCCACCAGGGCACTGCGCATCCAGGTGCTGTCCGAGTCGCGGCTGAGGGTGGCAGCCACCTTGGCATCATTGGCGTGGGCTTGTTTGCCACCCCAGCCATTGAAGTTCAAGTCCACGGTCCCCAGACCACCAGCTTGACCGTTCACCACGAACAAGCCGCCGGTGTCGCGCACCCAGATGTCGTCCAAGGGGCTGATCACATAACGGGTGTTTTGCATGCCGCACTTTTTCTGGGCCAGCGCGAGCTGGGAGGCTCGGCACAGCACGGTCACGGGCTGAAATGGGGCCATCGCCCGGGCCAAGCGCCCCACTGCGTCTTGGACATCCACGGTCCACGGCCCCCAAATGCTTGCCTTGGCCCCGAAGGCCAGGGTCACACTGCGCTGGGGCGCGTGTTCATCGGGCATGGTCCAGCCGCTGGTAGGGGCGGCCAAGGCTGCAAAGCTGGGCCAAGCGCCCAGGGCCAAGCTGGCCTGGAGCAGGCCGCGTCGAGAACAGTTCATGAGGAGTCCCTGATTAACGAGGTTCTTGTTGAGTGGCGCAATGGATGCCACCACCACCCGCCGCGATGCCGTCGATGTTGAGGGCCACAATCTTCCGGCCCGGGAAGTGGGCCGCCAGAATGCGCTGGGCTTCACTGTCGGCGCGTCGATCGCCAAACTCTGGGGCAATGACCGCGCCGTTGCAGACGTAAAAGTTGATGTAGCCCGCCGTGAAGTCTTTGCTGTCAAAAGCAGGGCGGACCCTGGACGGGGCTTCCATGGTGCTGACCTGCAAGCTTCGTCCGGAGGCATCTTTGGCGCGCCGAAGAATCGCCAAATGCTCGGGGGTCACGGCATGGTCAAAGGACTGCGGGTCTGGGTCGAGGTGCGCCAACACCGCACCGGGTTGGCTGAAGCGTGCGTAGAAGTCGGTGTGGCCATCCGTGATGTCTTGGCCGACGATGCCCGGCAGCCAAATGATGTGCCGGATGCCCAGCAAGCGTTCCAGCTCTTGCGCGACGTCTTTGCGTCCCAGGCCGGGGTTGCGATTGTCATTGAGCACGCAACTCTCAGTGATGATGGCCGTGCCGTGACCATCCACTTCAATGCCCCCGCCTTCCAGCACCAAGTCGGTTTTTAGAAGCGAGACGCCCGCTTGACGGCATACGCGCTCGGCCACCTGGGCATCTTGGGCATGGGCTTGCTTGTCACCCCAGCCATTGAAATTGAAGTCCACGCCCGCGCGCTGACCTTGGGTGTTGTGCACAAACACCGGGCCCGTGTCGCGAATCCAGAGGTCATCCAGACCAGTCTCCAGCACGCTGACTTGGGGCTTTAGGCGGGGGGCAACAGCCGCCCGCTCTTCGGGGCGCACCAACAACGTGACGGGCTCAAACTGGGCAATGGTGTTGGCCAGCGTGATGAGGTTGTCCTGAACCACGGGCAACAGGCGCTTGCCCCAAACGTCTCGGCTGGCGCCGTAAGCCATCCAAGTGCGGCGGTGCGGCTCGCCCTCGTCGGGCATGCGCCAAGTGCCTTCTGCCGACTTGGCGCTGGCCGCGCCGGTCAGGCTGGCCCAAGCGGCCAACAGCGTGTTGCCAAAGCTGCGTCGCGTCATGCGGGAGGTGTTTTCAGAATTGGTCATGGCTTCATGGTGCCATGAGGTCTATCCATACAGAAATGGTATATCTAGGCCTGATCCATCTAATTTATTCATACCATGGCCACTCCGATCCCTTCTTTGCGGTGGTTGCAAGGCTTTGAGGCGGTGGCGCGGCACGGCAACGTCACCCTCGCCGCCGAAGCGCTGTTCATCTCGCAGTCAGCGGTCAGCCATCAGATCGCCCAGTTGGAGTCTCAGCTTGGCCAGCCTCTGTTCCGCCGCGTGGGCCGGGGGATGGAGCTGACCATGGCGGGCGAGCATTTGCTGGAGACCGTGAGCAAGGCCTTGGATCACATCCGATGGGGACTGGGTCGCCTGGAGACCTATCTGGATGCGCAGCTGCTCACCATTGTCTGCCCGGCCGATGTGGCACAGGGTTGGTTGCAACCGCGCCTGGATGCCTTGCAAGAGGCGCATCCCACCTTGTGCCCGGTGGTGTCTGTGGACGAGACCGCCCGCTATGTGGACCAAGTGGATGTGGACATCGTCATCGGGCGCAGCCCCTTGCAGCAGGCCGATGTGGCCGAGCGCATCCTGTTTGAGGATGCACTGGTCGCGGTGCACAGCCCGGCCATGTCTTTACCGCCCGGCGCGAGCAAGGGCCAAGGGCGCTTGCTCTGTTTAGAGGTGGACGCGATGTCGCCGACCCTGGGGCCGACGCTGAAGCAGCACTTTGACGGCTGGGCGCGGCGGGGCCTGTTCGACGATGCCCGCTTGCTGCTGGATGCCGCATTGCGTGGCCGAGGCGTGGCGGTGCTCTCTCGGGTATTGGCCGAAGAGGCCCTGGCGCAGGGCCGCTTGCACCTCTGGACCGACTTTGCACCCGTGCCCCGAGGGCCGGTGTGGTTGGCCTGGGCTCAGCAGCCGCGCTCAGCCTTGATCGAGCAAGTGGTGGCCCACTTGCTCAGTGAAACTCCTTGATGCCCGTCACCATCGCCCGCACCAGGCGCACGCGCTCCAGCTTGCTCATCACCAGGGCGGCCAAAGCATGCAGGCCTGCTGCGGCCAACAAGGTGTTGGCCAGGCCTTCATGCAGGTCTTGCAGCCATTCTTCGCCCCAGAAGGCGTCGGTGCCCTGCAAAAAGCCGGTGACGCCCAGGGCCAGCACCAAGCCCATCAGCGCCAACATCATCAGCGCGCCAAAGGGGTTGTGGCCCAGGTGGCGCGGCTTCTCGCCAGCCCTTAGGGCTTGCCAATGGGCGCGCAGCCGCTGGGGTGTGGGAAAGAAGTCGGCAAAGCGCGCATGGCGGCTGCCGATGAAGCCCCAGACGATGCGCGCCAGCACCAGCGCGCTGGCCAGATAGCCCGTCCAGGTGTGCGCGGTTTCGCCCGCTTCCAGCACAAACTGGTTGAGCAGCACACAGCTCACCAAGCTCCAGTGAAAGAAGCGCACAAAGCGGTCCCACACCTTGACGGGGGTGGGGCCGCTGTCGGGCAAGCCCGCCTCAGGGCCTGCAGGGGAGGCCGGCAGGGTGGAAGTCGTGTCCATGGCGGGCCGCCCGTGCTTACTTCTGTTCCAGGACGGCGGCGGTGATGGGGTCGAAATAGATCTCGACCTTTTTGCCGGCCTTGTCAAAGCCATGGATCTCGTAGCACTTGCCCTTGCTGACCTTGAAGGTTTTGATGTCGTAGCCCTGTTGTTGCAGCTTGGCTTTGAAGTCGGCTTCTTTCATCCATTGCGCTTCAGGGGCGGTGCAGGTGGGGCCGGCCAGGGTGGCAGTGGCGGCAAGGCACAGGGCGGTGGCGGCGAACAGTGATTTCATGATCTCTTCCTGAGGTGGCGTGTGACGGGATGGGACATCCATCTCGTTGCTCCGCATTGGGCCCGGGAGAGATTAAGTGCACATTAAATAAATGGGCACTTTGCACAGATTAACAAAGCGTCATGACGTTCACCCCGTGGAGACCGCCACCATGCTGATGGCCAAGCCGCTCAACACCGCCGTGCCCGACAGCGGGTCGCGCTGGGTCTCGTCGAGCAAGGCGTTGAGGTTGGCGCCGGGCCGCTGGGCGGCCAGTTGCAGCTGTGTGCCCGGCAGGTCATGGCCCCAGCCATGCGGCAGGCTGACCACGCCGGGCATCATGTCGCTGCAAAGGCTGACCTGGGCCTCGATGTGCTGCGGGCCTTGCGCGGTGTGGGAACTGATGCGCACCGCCGACCCTTCGGCCAGGCCTAAGCGCCCAGCATCAGCGGGGTGCACCAGGGCCGTGCAGCGAAACGGCCCTTTGGCCAGCGTGGGCAGGTTGTGCATCCAGCTGTTATTGCTGCGCGCATCGCGCCGGCCGATGATGACGAGTTCCGGTGTGGGCTGTTGCAGGTCGGCCAGGGCGCGGGGCAGGTCGGCCAGCAGGGCGGGTGGTGCCATCTCGATCTTGCCGCTGGGGGTCATCAGCAGCTCAGGAATGCGGGGCTGCAGGGGGCCCAAGTCAATGCCGCCTTCCGCGCTGCGGGCCTTGACGCCGGCCAGGGTCAGGCCTCCGGGCTTCAGGCCGAATTGATCGCCATAGGGGCCGGTGCGCAGGGCCACTTCCAGCAGGCGCTCGGGGCCACGCAGGCCTTGGGTGGCTGCCAGCACGGCGGGGGCATGCTCGCCAAAGCGGCGCTGCATGTCGTGGGCAAAGAGCTGGTCGTCCATCTCACCGGCATCCACCGGCGCTGTGCTTTGCCCAGACGCGATGGCGGCCAGCCGCAGCAAGGTCTCCCACTCCATGGGCTGTTCAGCGGCGGGTGCAAACACCGGCGGGCTGTAGCGGGCATGGTTGCGCCCCGAGAGCTGCGGGTAGGGCACGTCGTAGTGCAGGTCTTCCAGCGGCGAGGGGGCAGGCAGGATCACGTCGGCATGGCGCGTGGTTTCGTTGAGGTAGATGTCCATGCTGACCATGAAGTCCAGCTTGGCAAAAGCGGCCGACAGGCGTGGCCCGTTGGGGGCCGAGAGCACCGGGTTGGTGGCCACGGTGATCAGGGCCTTGATTTGGCCCGCGCCGGGGGTTTCCATCTCCTCGGCCAGGCAGCCCATGGGCAGCTCACCCATGAGCTCGGGCGCAGCGCTGACGCGGCTGTGGAAGCGGCCTAACGCAACGCCCCGCCCTTTGCCTGCCTGCCCAGAGGCCGTGTGGCTGGTGTTGACCGCAAAGGCAGCGGCCTTGGGGAACATGGCACCGCCGGGCTCGTCCAGGTGGCCGGTCAGCAGGTTGAGCAGGTCCACCAGCCAAGTGTTGAGCGAGCCATAGTGCTGGACGCCCAGCACCAGCAAGAAGTCGCAGCGCTCGATGTCGGGCACAGGCACGCTCATCCACTGGCCAAACAGCAGGCCGCTGCTGAGGTGGCGCGGCATCTGGTCCAGCGTGGCGGCGGTAAAAATCTGGCGGCTGCCCAAGGCCTTGATCAAGCGCCCCAGGTAGAGCATCAGCCCGATCTTGTGCGACGACGGGTTGCCCGCCACCAAGCCCACCGCGTCCCGCCCGTGGGCGGCTTGCACCGCGGGCAGGCGCCGGGCGATCTCGGCCCAGGCTTCGTCCCAGGTGGCGGCCACATGCCGACCATCCCGCTTGATCAGCGGCGTGCGCAGGCGGTCAGGGTCTTCATGCAGGTCTTTGAGCGCCACGCCCTTGGGGCAGATGTAGCCCGCGCTGAAGACATCTTCTTCATGCCCCCGGATGCTGATGACCCGGCCGCTCTGCACCTTGAGCGTCAGGCCGCAACAGGCCTCACACAGCGGGCAGATGCGGTGGTGCAGCGTGATGGGGGTGTCGGCAGTGGAGCTGTCCATGGCGGGCTTTCAAGCGGCGTGACGTTGAACGGCAGTATTGAATTGCTTCGTCCGGGCTGTCCAGCACCGAGGTGACACCTCAGACCCAAGGCTGCGGCAGGGCCTCGTTGGCAATGGCCCGCTGCACCGCAGGCCGCGCCAGCATGCGTTGCAGGTAAGCGCCCAGGTGCGGCAGGCTGCGCGCTGGGCGCTTGAAGTGGCGCGTCCAGCGGCACAGCATCAAGGCCATGGGGTCCACCGCGCTGTAGCTCTGGCCCAGCAGCCAAGGGCGGCCATCGTCCACCAAGGCTTCCAGTTGGTTCAGCAGCTCTCCCACCCGGGCCTCGGCCTGGGCCTTGACCTCGGCGGCCCCGGCCGTATTGCCTGCCGTGACCCAACGTTCGGGGTAAAAGTAGATGATCAAGGTGGCTTGCAGGGTGTTGGTCAGCCAGACCAGCCATTTGTAGAACTCGCCGCGCTGGGCGCTGCTCATGGGTGGGGCCAGGTGCGCGGCGGCATGGGTGTCGGCCAGGTGCAGCAAGATGGCGGCGGTTTCATACAGCACCACGTCACCGTCTTCCAGCACCGGGATCAGCCCATTGGGGTTGAGCTTGAGGTACTCAGTCGACTTGTGGCGGTTGTTCTCGCGGTCCACCAGCACCCGTTCGTAGGGCACGCCCAACTCTTCAAGCAAGATATGCGGCGCAAAGCTGGCGGTGCTGGGGAAGTAGTGCAAACGAAGCATGGTGGTGGCAGGCGCGCTGTGGGATGACAGACGGCCATGATCGCACCTTTGCTGGCTGATCTTCGGGCCTTGCCCACGTGGACAAAACCGCCGCACTGTGACGCCCGCGCCACAGTGGGTGAAAGACTTTGCGTTCTGCGTTTCCCACACCGCGACAGGCGAGCCAGAGCCACCCACAATCGCGCCCCAGACCGCTATTGCGAGCGATCGCTACTTTTTGCCCATTACCTAGCCCCTCACCGCATCATGACCGCCATGCGCCTCGCTGCCCGAATCGTCACCCTCCTGGTTGTGGTGCTGGGCACCAGCTTTGCTTTGGCCTGGGCGTGGGACCACTCTGACCAACAGCAGCGGGTCGAAACCCCGGTGCGTTAAAGTCCGCCCAGGCTCTCATCGGGCCGGGTGCGGCGTCCGCCGCGCTGCTTCCACTCTCCACCAGGAGCACTCATGAAGCGCGTTACCGGCATCGGCGGCATTTTCTTCAAGGNACAGCGAGTGGTTCGAGGTGCCCGAGGCTACGGTGCAGGCCATCCACGCCGCCCGCGCTCGCGGCGGCCGCGTCGTCTCTGTGGGCACCACCGCGCTGCGCGCGCTGGAAAGCGCTGCAGCCATGACCGACCCCCAAGGCCAAGCCCGCCACATTGCCCGCGCCTGCAGCGGCGAGACCGAGATCTTCATCACCCCCGGCTTCAACTTCCGCGTGGTCGACACCCTGGTCACCAACTTCCACCTGCCCAAGAGCACCTTGATGATGCTGGTCAGCGCCTTCGCAGGCTACGAGCAGGTGATGGCCCTCTACCGCCACGCCATTGAAGCCCGCTACCGCTTCTTCAGCTATGGTGATGCGATGGTCTTGAATCGCAGCACGCATGACTGAGCGCTTGCAGGCCCTGGCGGCCGAGGTCCTGGCCGCCGCCCAAGCCGGGCGGCCCATCCCGCTGCTGAGCAATCGCCCGCAGGGGCTGACTGTGGCAGAGGCCTACACGGTCGCCCATCATCTGCACCAAGGGCACCTGGCCTTGGGTCATCGTCTGGTGGGCCGCAAGCTGGGGCTGACCTACCCGGCGGGCTGGCCTGCGGGCATCACCGCGCCTTTGTGGGCGCGGCTCTATGCCCACACGGTGCAGCTCCTGCCCAGCCACGAGGCCACGCTGGCCGTGGGCACATGGGTGGCCCCCAAGCTGGAGCCCGAGGTGGTGTTCCGCCTGCGCCACGCACCCCGCAGTGCGGCCCTGGCCGACGTGCTGGCCAGCATTGAGGCGGTGGCCCACGGCCTGGAGATCGTCACCTCCCCTTTCCCCGACTGGACGCATAGCCCTGCCGACAGCATCGCCACCGGTGCCTGCCATGCCGCCTTGCTGGTTGCCCCCTGGCAGCCCTTGAACAGCCTGGGCGCAGACCCGGTGGCTGCGCTGGCCCAGTTCAGCGTGTACCTGCGCTGCGATGGGCAGTTGCGCGCCACCGGCACGCCCGAGCGCGTGATGGGCAACCCCTTGCAGGCGCTGGCAGCCCTGGTGCAGGTGCTGGCCCAGCAGCCCAACGCGCCCCCTTTGCAGGCCGGCGAGATCATCACCACCGGCACCTTGTGCGCCGCCGAGCCCTTTGAGGCCGGGCAGAGGTGGCAAACGCAGTTTGAAGGCTTGAGCCTGGGTGGCATGATCCTCCGCTGTACCGCCTGAGCCCCTACACTCTGCATGCTATGCCCGCCAAGTCCATCCAAACGCTTCTCGAAGACTTCCGCCTCCTCAGCGAAGAGGCTCATACCCTGGTGCAAGCCGTCCGCGCCTTGGTGCCCGCCACCCTGGGTGCCACCCAAGAAGAAGTGAAGTACGGCGGCATCCTCTTTGCTGTAGAGGGCACCTCTTTTGCCGGTGTGTTTGCCTACAAGCAGCATGTCTCGGTGGAGTTCGGCAGCGGCGCTGCCATCGTCGACCCTCACGGCTGCTTAGAAGGCGCTGGCAAAGGGCGGCGTCACATCAAGCTTCGCAGCCTGAGTGATATCGCGGACAAGCATCTGGCGGACTATCTGAAGCTGGCACTCCAGGCCGCTCGTTAGCGGCCCTCGACATTCGCGCAACCTTGTGCGCGCAACGCTTTTGCTTCCTCCGCCCCTCTTGCAAAGGGCGGGTCAGGGGGCAGAGCACGGCAGGGTGGTACGTCTGCCCTCAATGAGTTTTTGGAGACATGAATGATGGAAACCAAGGCCATAGGAGCAGGCGCGTTCCTGATCCAAAATTTTCTGAGCCCTGAGGAGTGTCAGCACTACATTGCCCAGAGTGAGCGCCGAGGCTTCGAGGAAGCCGTCATCGCCACCGACAACGGTGCGCAACTGCTCAAAGAGGCCCGGAACAACGACCGAATCGTCTTTGATGACGTCGCACTGGCTGAGGCGCTGTTTCAACGGGCGTCACCCTTGCTGCCCTCAGTTTTGGACGGCTGGGCTCTGTCGGGATTCAATGAGCGATTCCGCTTCTATCGCTACCAATCCGAGCAGTTTTTCAAGCTGCACCTGGACGGCACCTTCAGGCGGAGTCCCGACGAAGAGAGCGCCTTGACCTTCTTGATCTACCTGAACGATGACTTTGCCGGCGGCCATACGGACTTCATCTGGGAGACGGTTGCTCCACGCGCGGGCATGGCTCTGGTGTTTCCGCACCGCTTGATGCATCAAGGATCGTCGGTGACCGAAGGGGTGAAGTATGTTTTGCGGACGGATGTGATGTATCGACGGCTTGCCGCTGCGGCAGTTTCATGCTGATGGGGAGACTGCGTCTGAATATTTTTGCTTGGGCTTGAATCCAATCGGGTGTCCGCCCGCATCCAAGTCATCATCACCCCACTGACTAAGGAGCAAACCATGGGACCGGACACCTTGAAGCACCTGTTTGGCTTGATGATTCCCATCATCGCGCTGTGCATTCCCATCGTCGCCATCGTGGCGGGCATCCGCATGAAGATGGCGCGGGAGCAACTGATGCATGAAACCGTGCGCCAACTGGCTGAGCGCGGCCAGCCCATCCCACCCGAGCTGTTGAACGCGCAACTGCGCGAGGCCAAGCCCGGTGGTTGGACACCGGCCGCCAACCTGCGCGGCGGCGCCATCAACACGGCCGTGGGTTTGGGCTTGATCCTTATGTTCTCGGTGATGCAGCCCGGCAGTTGGTTGTGGTCCATCGGCTGCATTCCGCTGTTCATTGGTGTTGCGCTGCTCTTGCTGTGGCGCATGGAGCGCGACAAGGCTTGATCGCGGCCTGACGCCGGTGACCCCCCGCGACGACGCCGCCCAGGACCTGGCCTGGGTGCAGCAGGTGCAGCGCCACGGCGACCGCACGGCCTTTGCGCAACTGATCCGGCACCACCAAGGCCCGCTGCGCGCGCTGTTGCGGCGGCTGTGTGGCGGCCAAGTGGCCCTGGCGGACGAGCTGGCGCAAGAGGCTTGCCTGCGCGCCTGGCAAGCGCTGCCCGGCTTTCGGGGTGACGCGCAGGTGCGCACCTGGCTCTACCGCTTGGCCTACAACGAGTTTCTGCAACACCGTCGGCGGGCCGAGAGCCAGTTGGTGGCCGCCAGCGAGCCGCTGCCAGAACACGACGAGGCGACAGCCTCGGCTGGCGCGCCGCTGGCCCGATCCGTGGCCATGAGCCTGGATGTGCAAAAGGCCTTGATGCAACTCAGCCCGGCCGAGCGTGACGCGGTGGTGTGTTGCTGCATGGCCGAGTTCTCGCACAGCGAGGCGGCTGAGGTGCTGGGCTGGCCCTTGGGCACCGTCAAGACCCATGTGTTGCGCGGCCGTGCCAAGCTTCAAACCCTCTTGGCCGCCTGGGCGCCCACACCCTCAGGAGATGCGACATGACAAAGCGCGACGATTGGCTAGACAGCCTGCTGCAGCAAGCCGCGCAGGCAGACGAACCGGCTGACGACGGCTTCACCGACGCCGTGCTGCGCGCCTTGCCCGCCACGGTGCCACTGGCCGCTGCGGCTCCCGTTGTGGCGTCGCGCTGGGGCGCCGCCTTTTGGCGACCGGTGCTCACCTGCCTGGGGCTGGCACTGTTGTTGCTGTGTCTGGCCGCGCTCTGGCCTCAATGGCAAGCAGCAGCGGCCTGGTGGGGGGTGCTGGCGCAGCAGCCCGCGGCTTGGGCCGACCCGCGCTTCACCACCCAGTGGCTGGAGCCGCTGCTGGCGCTGGCCGCGCCCGTGGGCTTGTGGCTGTGGTGGTCGTTGTCCCTAGCGCAAGAACGTTGGTCGGCCGCCTGATTCCGCTTCTCAATCATCCGAGTCGTTGTTGCGTCGCCTCGCCGCGCTCAACCACTGTCTTCGGCTTCGCGCGTTCAGCGCGCCCGCAGCACCATCTGCGTGCAGCGGAACATCACCAGCGTTTTGCCGGTTTCGCGGTGGGTCACGGTGGCGTCCCACACTTGCGTGCTGCCGCCCAGGTGCACGGCGCGGGCCACGCACGCCACGGTGCCATCGCGGGCGGTGCCCAGGTGGTTGGACTTCAGCTCAATGGTGGTGAAGCCGGTCGCGCCTTCGGGCAGGTTGGCAGCGCAGCCATAGCCCGCGCAGGTGTCGGCCAAGGTCACCAAGGCTCCGGCGTGCAAAAAGCCGTTCGGGGCCATGAGCTGGGGGCGCACCGCCAGTTCGCCCCGCACCTCGGGGCCTTCGACTTGGGTGATGACAATGCCCAAATAGCCGGGCAACACTTGGCGGCCAATTTCATTAAAGCGTTGCAAGTCCATCACGGGCTCCGTCAAAGAAGTTCAAGCTGTCATCCCACAGCGCTTGGGCATGGGGTCGGAAGTAGCCCATATGGCCAATATGGCCGAGGCTTTGGCGCGGGTTCAAGTCATGGCAACGCCAGGGGGCTTGGCTATAACCGGCCATAAAGGCGTCACGAGAGCGGGGCAGAGCCCAGAGGTCGTCCAGTGCGTTGATAGCCAAGATGGGCGTGCGCACCTGGGCAAAGCGCTGGGCCATGTCGGGCAGAGCGGGGTCGTCAAAAAAGTAGTGTGGGAAATGGCACCAGCGCCGCCAGTCACGGTACACCCCCAGGGGTAGGTCTTCGCCCATGCCCAGCAAGCTCCAGGGCAGATAGCCCCACAAGCGCGTGGCCAGCGGCCCCAGCACATGCCACATCACCCACACCCGTGCTCGCTCGGCGATAGGCATCCAGCCGTGCCAGCCGGCGCCTACGCCAAAAAAGCAAGCCGCGTGCACCCGCGCGTGTTCAGGCTGCAAGCCTAAAGCGTGCCCGCCATACGAGTGCCCCACCCAGTACAGCGGCGCATCTTGAGGCACCTGGGCCACCAGTGCGGCCAAGTCCTTCTCGGCCCAGTCCAAGTAGCGCATCTCAAAGCCCCGCAGCGAGGCGGGCTTGGAACCACCCACACCGCGGTAGTCCAGCGTCCAGACCTCGAAGCCGCGTGTGGTGGCGTGCTCGGCAAATCTCCGGTAAAAGCGCTGCGGCACGGCCGTGGCCGGGGCCACCACCAAGTGGCCCCGCTTGTGCCCAGTGGCGGGATAGCGGGTAGCGGCGAGGGCATAGCCGTCGGTGGCTGGGAGGCTAAAGGCTTGCGCCTCAACAGTGTTGCTCATGGGGTGGGTGGGTTCAGGGTGTCGAGCAAGTCCAGCAAGGCTGCGGCGCTGTCGGCCATGGGGCCCGTGTGACCGGCCACGCGAGCTTGCAGCAGGGCACCTTCGTAGGTGGAGACCACCAGCGCGGCCAAGCGCTGGGCCTGGGGGGCGGGCAGGCCGCCGCGTGCCAACAGCAGCGCTATGCGCTCGCGGATGGCGGCAAAGCCCTGGGCCAAGGCCTGGCGCAAGGCGGTGTCTTGGGCGGTGGACTCCAGCGCCACCGTGGCCAGCGGGCAGCCACGCTCAAACTGGCCGCGCTCTAGTTGCTGGAGCCCGGCCGCAAACCAGCCGCGCAGCATGGGCAGCGGGTCGGCCTGTTGGGCCAAGAGCTCATCCAGCGCGCGGGTGATGTGGGCCACAGTGGCCTCAATGGCCGCCACAGCCAGCGCGGTCTTGCCACCGGGGAAGTGGTGATACAGCACGCCCTTAGGTGCCTGAGCCCGGGCCAGCAACTCGTTGAGCCCCACGCCATGCAGGCCGCGCTGCTGCAGCGCCTGGGACATGGCGCGCACCAAGCGGTCTCGGGTTCCCAGGTCGGTGGAGGTCATGGCACGGCAGTCTATAGACCAGTCGGTCTAGTGTCAAACACTGGCTGGGGGTGGCTGGCTGGGAGTGGCTGTCGTCGAGGTGCGATCATGTGGGGCATGACAAAGAATCGATGTCGACATGAGTGGCTCGCCGCACTGGTGCTGGCAGCCGGGTGGTTTGGGAAGGTGGCGTGGGCAGCCCCGGTGGCTTACGTGCCCTCCGGCCAATGCGCGGGCTACCCGCGCCTGGCCATCACCGCGCCCAAGGGCTGGTGCGTGGGCCTGGTGGCGGACGCGCGCGACGGCCTGCGCATGCCGCGCCGATTGCTGGAGGTGGCGCCAGGCCGCTTCTGGATTACGGACATGGGCAACTGGGAGCCGCGCCGTGGCCGCTTGCTGGAGCTGCGCACCAACGGCCAGCCCGGCACCGCCGGGCGTGTCACCGTGCTGGCCGAAGGGCTGGACCGCCCACATGGCCTGGCCAAGGGGCCGGACGGCCGCATCTACATTGGCGAGGCGGGCAGCTTGTGGCGCACACCGGTGGGGGCCAAGGTCGAGCGGACACCACGGCTGGCCCTATTGCGTGACGGACGCCAAAGGCCGCAGCGTGGTGGCCAAGGGCTATGAAGGCCGCGTGCGCTGCGAGGCCGCCCCCTACAAAGCCCCGGCCATGGCCTGGCCCGCGCATGTGGCGCCGCTGCAGTTGCTGGCCCCGCCCGCCAGCCCCACCAGCCCCTGGGCAGGCAAACTGCTGGCGGTGTGGCACGGCTACCGGGCTGAGGGCCACCGCATCGTCGCTTGGCGGCTGGATGCACAAGGCCAGCCTCAAGGCCCGCGTGAAGACCTCTTGAATGGCTGGGACGAACAGCCCGGCCTTCGCCCGCGCGGCACCCCCGCCGGGGCCACGGTGGACAGCCAGGGCCGCCTCTGGGTGGTGGAAGACCGCAACCGCACCGTACTGGTGGTGGCCCCTGAAAACTGAGAGACTGAGCCCATGAATACCTTCACCAACACACGCACCTTGCCGGCAACGCCCGAAGCCGTGTTTGCGGCCCTCACCACGCCAGATCGCTTAGCGCGCTGGTGGGGCCCAGCGGGCTTCAGCAATCGCTTTGAGGTGTGTGAGGTCCAGCCCGGCGGGCGCTGGGTGTTTGACATGATCGGCCCCGATGGCACCGTCTATGCCAATGAGTCAGTGTTCCAGCACATCGAGCCCAACCGGCAGGTGGTGGTCCGCCACACCTGCGCCCCGCTGTTCACGCTGAGCATCACGCTGGAGCCCGTGGCGGAAGGCACTCTGCTGCAGTGGCAACAGGTGTTTGACGACGCCGCTTTTGCCCGGGCGGCGGCGCACATTTTGGTGCCGGCTAACGAGCAAAATCTTGATCGATTGCAGGCGGAAATACAACCCTGAGAGGAGCCCTCATGCCCAGGCTAGAGTTGTTGGAAGACGAGATTGGCCGCAAGCTGCAAGAAGCGCAGCAGACCGGCGAGCTGGCCGCTGCCAAAGGCTACGGCCAGCCCTTGCAGCACAGCGAGGGTTGGGAGCAAACCCCCGATGAGTGGCGCATGCCCTTCAAGATCTTGAAGGATGCGGGCGTGGTGCCGCACGAGGTGGAGATGATGCAAGAGCGCGCCCTGCTGCGTACGGCTCTGGAAAATCTTCCTGCCGGGGCCGACCGCGATCAAGCGCTGAAGCGCTTGGCAGAGTTGGAGCAAGCCATTGCCTTGAGGCTAGAGGCTTTGCAAAGGAGATAGGGCATGGCCGGTGACCAACTCGATCATTTCTTCATCGAACCTTCGGACTTTGATGCCGCTGTCGCTTTTTACCGCGATGGCCTTGGCTGGAAGACCCGCTTCGAATGGGGTGGGCAGGGACAACCAAGGGGGATGGCCCTCGGCCATGGCGACATCGGTGTCGTCTTGGCTGAGAGACATCCTGCCGACGATCATTCCAAGAGCCATGGTATCCATGGACATCGACCGACCTTGCATTTCAAGGTGGCGGATCTGGATGCCCGCTATGCGGAACTGCAAGCGCTGGGATTGCCCTTGTTTGCGCCAGAGGCCACCCACTGGGGGACGCGATGGTTTGTGGTGCGGGACCCCGACGGGAACCTGATGGCGTTTGAGTCCAGCTGATTCGTGCTGCTGCGTGCCCGAGCAAGGCGAACATCAGCGCCTTGCGCGTGGCTTTCACTCACGGCTTGCGTCGCGTTAGCAAATAGAGCAGCGGCCCGAAAGAGCCTGCCACCAAGGTCAGGCCTATCCAGGGCCAGACGTTGCGGCCCAGGGCGCGGGCGTCGTGCCACATCCAGATCATCACCAGGGTCAGCGCGATCACCAGGTCGGCAAACACCTGGGCCGGGCCCCAGCTCTTGAAGTGCGGCTCAAAGATGCCCCAGAAGCCGTGGTGCCACAGCGCCACGGCAGTGAGGGCGCCAAACAAGATCAGGGTCAGCGTGAGCAAGATGCGTTGCATGGTCAACCAGCGTCGAATTGAAGAGACCTGCAGTGTCTCCCTGTCAGGTAATGGCTGCAATTACCTCGGAGGTCATTGCGCCACCGCCGCACTGTGGTCGAATCCGGGCCCATGAACCCTGCTGACCGCCTGCCCGACACCTTGCGCCAATTGCGTCAGTCGCGCCGCTTGAGCCAGTTGGCCCTGTCTTTGACGCTGGGCGTCTCGCAGCGCCACATCAGCTTTGTCGAGCAGGGCCGAGCACAACCCAGCCGGGCGCTGCTGATGGCCTGGCTGCAGGCGCTGGAGGCACCGCTGGCCCAGCGCAACGCGGCCCTGCTGCAAGCGGGCTTTGCCCCCGCGTATGGCGATGCCACCCAGGGCGACCCCGGCTTGGCGCAAGCCGAATGGGCCTTGCGCCACTTGCTCCACGCGCATGACCCGCTGCCGGCCTTGGTGGTGGACGCGCATTGGCAGGTGTTGCAGGTCAACCAGGGGGCGCAGTGGCTGATCCACACCCTGCTGCCTTGGACGGCCGAGGTGCCGCCCGGCACGCCAATGAACATGCTGGACCTGCTGGCCCACCCGCAGGGCTTGTTCAGTTGCATCAGCAACCTGGCCGAGGTGGCACCGCACCTGATGGCGCAATGGCGGGCCGAGTTGGCGCTGCAGCCCACGCTGGCGCCCCGCATCGCGGCCGTAGAAGCCGCGCTGCAAGCCCGCGTGGGCCACGGCCACACACAAGGGCGTGCTGCCGCAGTCGCTTTACGACATGGGCGCGCAGATCATTCTGGGCAACACCTTCCACCTCTGGATGCGCCCCGGCCTGGACATCATGCAGAGCTTTGGCGGCCTGCACGGCTTTGAGCGCTGGGACAAGCCCATCCTCACCGACAGCGGCGGCTTCCAAGTGTGGAGCCTGGGCGAGATGCGCAAGATCAGCGAAGAGGGCGTCAAGTTCGCCTCGCCCGTCAACGGCGACAAGCTCTTTTTAACGCCTGAAGTGAGCATGCAAATCCAGACGGTGCTCAACTCCGACATCGTCATGCAGTTTGACGAGTGCACGCCCTACGAAACCAAGGGCCACCTCACCACCGAAAAAGAAGCCCGCAGCTCCATGGAGCTGAGCCGCCGTTGGGCAAAACGTTGCATCACCGAGTTTGAGCGCCTGCAAAACCCCAACGCCTTGTTCGGCATTGTGCAGGGCGGCATGTTCGAAAACCTGCGTGAAGAATCCCTGCAGGCCCTGGTGGAGATGGACCTGCCCGGCTATGCCATCGGCGGCGTCAGCGTGGGCGAGCCCAAAGACGAAATGCTGCGCATCATGGCGCACACCCCGCACCGCCTGCCTGCCCACAAACCCCGTTATCTGATGGGCGTGGGCACGCCGGAAGATTTGGTCGAAGGCGTGCGCTGCGGGGTCGACATGTTCGACTGCGTCATGCCCACCCGCAATGCGCGCAACGGCCACCTCTTCACCCGCTTTGGCGACCTGAAGATCCGCAACGCCCGCCACAAAAGCGACCATCGCCCGATTGATGAGAGCTGCGGCTGCTACACCTGCAAGGGCTCAGGCCAGCACGGCGGCTTCAGCCGCGCCTACCTGCACCACCTCGACCGCTGCGGCGAGATGCTTGGCCCCATGCTGGCCACCATCCACAACCTGCACTACTACCTCAACCTGATGCGCGAGGTGCGCGAGTCCCTGGACGCCGGCCGCTTTGCCGAGTTCCGCGCGCAGTTCGCGGCGGACAGGGCGCGCGGGGTGTGAGGCTTCACCGCCCCCGCAACCCCCGCCCAATCTCCCGAATCCTCGCCTCACCCTGCTCCAGGGCCTCGGCCGAGGTGTGCACCGAGTAATTGCCCAGCACCAGCTCATACGGGTGCAGCACGGCAGAGCCGAAGAGGAAGCCACCGCCCTCGGCGCTGTTGAAGTGCAAGGGCTCGGTGCCTTTGTGGGTCAGCACGGCCAGTTCGTTGCGCAGGGTCTCGCCCGCCACTTGCACGCTGCCGCGTTTAGCGGCCAGCCACAGCACGCTGTGGCCCGTGGGCACGGTGTAGTGCCAGCTTTGGCCGGGGGCCAGCTCGACCCAGAACAGGTTGGCATCGTGCGGGGCGGGCACGGCGCTGCGCTGGCCCTCGTATCGCTCACATCGGGCAACGGGCCGCTGCTGCCAATGCGCAGGGTCTTGGTTGGGGGCTTCCGGTAGAGCTGCTTCACGTTCAAGCCCTGGCCCTCGGCGCACAGCGGGGCAAATTCGCCCAGCAGGCCACGGGCATTGCGGCTGGCCGGCAGCAGGTGCTCGCCCTGCCAAGTGGCGCGGGCCTCGGCCATCACTTCGCGCCACGTGTTGAAGTCCTCGGCGTCCAGCACCAGCGGGAACACGCTCTGGCGCTGCTGCGGGTTGGCGATCCACTCTTGCTCGTCGTCGGTCTCGGCCAACACGGCATGGCGCATGCGGTCCGAGGTCTCCAGGCCTTGGCCAATCAGCGTGTGTGCTTGGCCCAGCAAGGCAGGGCGGGCCAGCGTGAGGTGCCAGTGCTTGGTGTCCAGGTCAAAGGCCCGCACATGCGTCAGCAAGCCTTCAATGAACTGGTGATACGACAGCGCCCACAGCACATCGGCTTGGTCAATGCGGATCTGCGCAGCGGGTGCGTAGTTGCGCTGGATGTGCGCTTCATCATTGCGCGGCAGGCCCCAGGAGGCATGGCTCAAGCCGCGCTTGGGGATGGCAAAGAAGTACTTCTCCCAAAGCGCCATCTGCCCGTCGCCATTCAGATCCATTTGCCACTGGCCGGGGGCGATCTGCAAGCTGTGGCGTTCCCCCAGGTTGATGCGGGCCAGCACCTGGCGGGTTTGCGCCATCTCGCGGCGCACCTCGTCAATTTGGCGCTCCACCTCGGCCACCACCTGCGGCAGCGGCGTGTGGTCGATGCGCGTGAAGTTCTGCGTGGCCCAGGTGATCAAACGGCGGGTCTGGTCGGTGTCGCGGCACAGGGCCCAGGCGATGCGCTCGTCGTCGTTCTTCAGGCGGCGCGCGTCGTGGGGGAGTTGCTTGCAGGTTTGCGCAAAGCCCGCCGTGGTGCTCATGTCCAAGGTTAAGGGCGTGGCTTCGGCGGCAGCGCCATAGCCCAGGCCCACGGACAATGCGGCCGCCGCAGCCAGGTTGGAGAGACGAGCGCGACGCGAGGTGGAAGAAGTGGTCAAGGTCATCAGCCTGCCTGTTGCAGGCCCAGTGTGGAACATGGGCGGATGCTAGGCGTGAGCCCCTGCTCAAGCCTGTACCTTGCCCCACAGTGGCGGCCTGTGCGCTGGCTGGTATCGTGTGCCGATGCTGACCACTCCCCTCCTGGCTCCATGAGCCCCCTTCGCCCCTGGTGGCGCCGCGCCCTGCTGGGCCTCGTCCGCTGGCCGCTCGCACTCATCATCGTGTTCGAGGAATGGGGCTGGGTGCCGCTGCAGCGGGTCTTGGCGGCCATCGGCCAGTGGCCCGGCTTCCGCTGGGTCGAGGCCGCCGTGCGCCGCCTGCCGCCCTATGCCGCGCTGGCGCTGTTCCTGCTGCCCTCGCTGCTGCTCCTGCCCGTCAAGCTGGCAGCGCTTTGGCTCATCGGCCAGGGCAAGGCGGTGTGGGGCGCGTTGCTCATCCTCACCGCCAAGCTGGTGGGCACGGCCATCGTAGCCCGCCTCTTCACCCTGACCCAACCGGCGCTGATGCAACTGCCCTGGTTCGCCCGCTTGTACGCCCGCTGGACGACCTGGAAGGACGGCCTGTTGGCTTGGGTGCGCAGCAGCGCCGCGTGGCGCGCGGGGCGGGCTCTGAAGGCGCAAGTCAGGCGCTTGGTGCGGAGGGTGTTTGGGCGGCGGTGAGAGGGCATTCACGGACATTCATAGCAGAACTTGACATCATCGATTACGAATGTAATCATTGGTTCGATTACAAACGTAATTGAGATGAGTCATGGACGAGGACATTCAAATCACCGAGGCTGAGTCAGCGGTGATGGAGGTGCTGTGGAAACAGCATCCTTTGACCGCCGATGAGGTGGCCCAGGCGTTGACCCCGGCGCAGGGCTGGCAGTTGGCGACGGTCAAGACCTTGCTGAATCGCTTGTTGAGCAAGGGGGCCTTGACGGCAGATGCCGAGGGGCGACGCTTTCGATACAGCCCGGCGTTGGACCGGGACCAATGGGTTCATCAGCAAAGCAAGGGCTTGTTGGAGCGCCTGTTTGGTGGGCGTGTGGCACCCTTGGTGGCGCATTTTTCTGAACGCGGTGCGCTCAGCAAATCCGATGTGCAGGCGCTTAAGCGCTTGATCAAGGAGATGGACCCATGAGCGCGATGGTTTGGGTGAATGCGCTGTGGCTGAGCACCCTTGCTTCAACGGTGGCGGTGTTGGCCGTCGCCTTGCTGCGCCCATGGCTTAGGCGGTGCGCGGGGGCACCCTTGGCCTACAAGAGTTGGCTGCTGGTGCCAGTGGCCTGTGCTGCGGCCTTGCTACCCCTGCCCAAGACGCAGACGGTCGAATGGCTGCCGAGCGCCGTCTTGATAGTGCCGTCTCCTGTGGCCGCAGTCTCTCAAGCGTCGGCCCAGCCTCTCTGGCCGCTGATGGTGGTGGCCGCATGGCTGATGGGCTTGGTGTGGATGCTGTGGCGCATGGGCCGTCAGCAACAACAGTTGAGTCGCGCCTTAGGGCCCCTGACTCAAGACTTGAGTCGCCCGGAGGTCTGGCGCAGCCCGCACCCGGCGCAAGGCCCGCTGTTGCTGGGGTGTTGGCATCCGCGCATCGTGATTCCTGCGGACTTTGAGCGACGCTACACGCCCACCCAGCAAAGGCTGGTCATTGAGCATGAGCAGGTGCATTGGGACCGTCGCGATCCGCAGGCCAATGTGGTGGCTGCTCTGCTGCACGCCGTGTTCTGGTTCAACCCCTTGATGGCTCGGGCTCACACCTGGTTCCGGCAAGACCAAGAGATGGCGTGCGATGCCGAGGTCCTGCTGCGGCAACCCGGGCATCGCGCGGCCTATGCCGAGGCCATCTTGAACACCCAACTCGCCGCCCAGGCAGCCCCGCTGGCCTGCCATTGGCAACGCCAGCACCCCTTGAAGGAAAGAATCATGCAACTCCAAGGCACAGGCTCACGCCCACTCTTGCGGCGCGTTGCGCACGCGGTGCTGGCCGTCACTGCCCTGAGCACGGCCTGGTGGGCTTGGGCCCAGGACGCAGGCGTGCCGAGCGGCGTAAATGGGAGCACCGTCAAAACCCTCAACAAGCGCGCGTCGACAGTCAAGATGGGCGAGAGCGCCTACACGGTTCGGATGGCCTTCACCGCCGAGGCCGAAGGCAAGGCGACGCATCGCACCGTGGTGGAGTTTGACGATCTGGCACCTGGCGAGGCCAGAGCACTGGGAGGCAAGCATGAAAACCTGGCAGGTTGCCAAGTCACCCTGACCGTGACGCCCGTCAAAGACGACATCGTGCAACTGGACTTTCCCTTGAACTGCCCTCAAACCGGCGCCAAGCATCCCCGGCTGCGCATCCAAAAGGGCGGCCAGCCTGCCACCATAGAACTCGGTGAAGAGCGACTCTACAAACTGCGCTTCGAGATCAAGGTCTCTTGATGCCCGCCATACGCGCCGCCTTCAAAGCCGCCACCAGTCGGTCGCGCCAAACCCGGTAGCCGGCTTCGCTGGGGTGCAGGCCGTCCACAAAGAGCTGGGGGTCTTGGCGGCCTTGGGCATCCACAAAGCCGGGGGTCAGGTCCAGCCACACGGTGAAGGGGGCGAACTCAGGGCTTTGGGCCAGGGCGGCTAAGCGGGCGTTGACGGGGCGCACCACGGCGGCGTCGCGCGCGGGCTCTGAGGTGGGCAAGATGGACTGCAGCAGAAGCCGCGCCTGGGGCTTGCGCGCATGCAGTGAGCGCATCACGGCCAGCACACCGGCGTAGACGCTGTCGGCCACCGGAGACTCTGGTGCATAGGAGTTGTTGATGCCGACCATCAGCACCAAAAACTCCGGCGACAAGGCTGGGTTGTCCAACTGGCCCAGGCCGCCCTGGGCCCTGGGCTGAATGCGGTAGAGCAGGTGCTCGGTGCGGTCGCCCGAGATGCCGATGTTCAAGGCCAGGTTCTCGGGCACTGTTGCGCCAAAAGACTCGTCCCAAATCTTGCGGCCGTGCCAGCGGCCTGGAATCCAGGGGTCGTCGCCCAAGAGCCAGAAGTCGGTGATGGAGTCGCCCACAAACACCAGCTTCACCGCTGCCATGCGCGCACTGTCGGCCACCTGGGCGTCGATGGTGGCTTGCCGCTGCTGCCAATACTCAATGCGCGGCGTGGGCCGCGTGGCGGCGAAGTCTGCTGCCGTGATGCTGAGGGGCACAGCACTGGCGAGCGCGCCCACAGCGGCCATCAGCAGGGCTTGGAGTTGAGACAGTCGGATCATGAGGGGTCCTTCAGTGTGGGCAAGATCGTCGCATATCAGGCCGCCGCCTCAAGCAGCCTGCAGCACTCTTTCAATGAACCACAGCGAGCCGGTGGCCAGCACCGCCAGTGTGGCGAACTGGCCGGCACGTTGTTGAACGCCGGGATGCTCAGCTTGGTGACCAGGCCTTCTGGTATGCCGTGATAGTGGTACTTGCCGTCGGGCTGTACGTGCGCGTTGCTGGTGTCGGTCCCCCACTTGAAGGCGGTCTGGCCCAAAGCCTCTAGGCTCCAGTTGCCCACGGCCTGCCCGCCCTGCTGGCAGGTGCCGGAGTCGTTGCAGGTGCCAGCCGTGCCGGGGTCAAAAAAGATGCCGTTCAGCGCAACGCCGGGCTTGTCCATGGGGCCAACACGCGGCGTGACCACCGAGGTCGCGGTGGGTGCCAGAGTCACTGAGGCTGCAATGCTTTGCACCGTGATGGTGTTGGGGTTGTCCACATTGGGGAAGCTGCCCACGGCATGGTCTGGCAGGCCGTTGGCCACCAGCGAGCGTGCGGTGCTGCTGCACGTCCAGGTGGCCGTGGCCGTGGCATTCACGGACGGGCTGCTGTTGAAGCTGCTGCTGGCGTAGTCGCAGGCCACGCCGGCAGTGCTACTGCTGCTGGAGGTGTCTGTGGGGCTGGTGGTGCTGTCGTCACCGCCACCGCAGGCGATCAGCGCGGCGCTGCTCAGGGCCAGCAGGCTTAGGCTGAGGGGGGCTTTATGAAAGTTCATCGGGTGTCCTTGAGGGCTTTGGGTGTGAGGGCATGGAAGGGGCACAAATTCAGAGCTGGCCCTTGATGCAGCGCTGCAGATAGGGGTAGGTGTCGGTGGCCATGTAGTGATAGATGCCTTTGGGGAACTCGGGCGTCACGCCGGTGCGGCCATTGCATTCGTCCAGGTCGCCCAGGCCGGCGACGTATTCATAGTCTTGGGTGAAGGTTCCCATGGCATAGGTGGTGGTCGACGGCCGATGGGCATCTGGCGTGGTCTTGATGCGGTAGCTGGACGCCATCACCTTCACGGCCGAGCTGGCATCGGCCGCTGTGGTGTAGCCATAGCGCGCATAGATCGGGAAGCCATCGGCCGCCCAGCCGATCAGGGTCATGCCCTTGCTGCTGCTGCTCAGCTTGGTGACCAGGCCTTCTGGTATGCCGTGATAGTGGTACTTGCCGTCGGGCTGTACAGAGCTGTTGGAGGAACTCAACCCACGGCCCGGGCGGCCCCCAGGCCCCACCGGCGCTGCAGGGCCATTGAGTGCCAACCCAGACGCCTTTCCCGAGCGCATCCAAGTGTTGGCTTTGAACGGCGAGGTGATCTTGGGTTTGCCTCGCATCGAAGCGCCTCGTGGCGGCGCATGGGTGGAGCGCCCGGTGCATGCCGAGGGCCAGGTGGTGGCCTGGGCCCGCATGCGGCCCGCACCCACCGTGCGCACGGGGGCCGAGGCGCGCTTCTTGCGCGACCAATACGCCCAAATGGCGGCCGGGGCGCTGGTCTTGATCGCGCTGGCCCTGCTCACCGCCACGTGGCTGGCGCGGCGCTGGACCCAACCCTTGGCCGCTATCCAGCACGCCACCCAGCGGCTGGCTCAAGGTGAGCTGACGATGCGCCTGCCCGACGAGCCAAGCCTAGCTGGGCGCAGCGACGAGATCGGCGATGTGATGCGCAATGTCAACCGCATGGCTGAAGGCTTGCAGCAATTGGAAGGCGCACGCCGCCGCTGGCTGGCCGACATCTCGCACGAGCTGCGCACCCCGCTGACGGTGCTGCGCGGCGACATTGAAGCCCTGCACGAGGGCGTGAGGCCGCTGGGGCCCGAGGCTGTGGCGGTGCTGCACGAGGAGGTGTTGCGCCTCAACCGCTTGGTGGAGGACCTGCACCTGCTGGCCATCTCTGACCTGCAAGCCTTGCCCTGCCACATGCAGCCCGATGATGCCCTGGCCTTGCTGGCCCGCTTGGTGCGCCGCTATGAGCGCCGCGCGCAGGAGGCCGGCCTCAACCTGCAACTGCAGGGCCCTGAAGGGCTGGCCGAGCTGCCCGTGCAGTGGGACGCCCGCCGCATTGAGCAGATGCTGAGCAACCTGCTGGAGAACAGCCTGCGCTACACCGAGGCCCCGGGCCACCTGACCCTGCGCTTGAGCATGGCCGCAGGCCTGGTGACGGTGGACGTGGAGGACAGCGCCCCCGGCGTGCCTGCCGCGATGCTGCCCCTGCTGTTTGAGCCGCTCTACCGAGGCGACACCGCGCGGGCTCAGCAGCCCGGTGGCAGTGGCCTGGGCTTGGCCATCTGCGCCGTGATTGCCAAAGCCCATGGCGGCCAAGTCAGCGCCAGTGCGTCGGCCCTGGGGGGCTTGTGCATCCGCGTGACACTGCCGCAGTGGGCCGGCGCCGACCCGGCGGCGCGGAGCCGCACATGAGCAGTAGCCTGGGCAGCCGTGTGCTGGTGGTGGAGGACGACCCCCGTATTGCCATGCTGCTGGTGGACTACCTGCGCCACGAAGGCTTGCAGGCCCACAGCCTGGCCGACGGCCAACTGGCCCTGAACGAGATCCGACATGCCGTGCCCGACCTGCTGATTCTGGACCTGGGCTTGCCGGGGCTGGACGGCGTGAGCCTGTGCCGCGAAGTGCGGCAGTTCAGCGATGTCCCCATCCTGATGCTGACGGCGCGCGTCGATGAACTGGACCGCTTGTTGGGCCTCAACAGCGGCGCCGATGACTATGTCTGCAAGCCCTTCAGCCCCCGCGAGGTGATGGCTCGGGTGCAGGCCTTGCTGCGCCGGGCGCAAGGGCGCTTGGCCGCGCGCCCCCTGCCCTGGGAGGTCGACGAAGCCGGCCTGCGCATTGCCTGGCGCGGCCAATGGCTGGCACTTACGCCCTTGGAGTTCCGCATGCTGCGTCAAATGCTGAACCACCCAGGCCGGGTGTACTCCCGCCAGCAATTGCTGGACAGCGCGCACCCAGACCAGCGCGAAGTCAGCGACCGCGCCATCGACACTCATGTGAAAAACATTCGGCGCAAGCTCCAAGCCGTCCATCCCGCAGACGACTGCATCAGCTCGGTCTATGGCGTGGGCTATCGGTTTGAGGCGCCAGCACCATGAAAAAAGCCCTGGGCTCACGCCACAGGGCTTTTGATTCGAGAGGGCGTTGAGCCTCAGTCGGCCTGGCCAGTGCCCGGCCCCGTCAACAAGCTCACGCTGCCGTCCGAGCTGCTGCCCAGCAGGCCGGTTTGGGTGTAGATGCCCAGCTTGGCGCGGGTGTCGGAGATGTCGAGGTTGCGCATGGTCAGCTGGCCAATGCGGTCGGCCGGGGTGAAGGCGGCGTCTTCGACCTTTTCCATGGAGAGGCGCTCGGGCGCGTAGGTCAGGTTGGGGCTGACCGTGTTCATGATGGAGTAGTCGTTGCCACGGCGCAGCTCCAGCGTCACCTCGCCGGTGATGGCGCGGGCCACCCAGCGTTGGGCGGTTTCGCGCAGCATCAGGCACTGGCTGTCGAACCAACGGCCTTGGTAGAGGAGGCGGCCCAGCTTGCGGCCGTTCATGCGGTACTGCTCGATGGTGTCTTCGTTGTGGATGCCGGTCACCAGGCGCTCGTAGGCGATGTGCAGCAGGGCCATGCCCGGGGCTTCATAGATGCCGCGGCTCTTGGCCTCGATGATGCGGTTCTCGATCTGGTCGCACATGCCCAGGCCGTGGCGGCCGCCAATCTTGTTGGCCTCTTCAAACAGGGCCACAGCCGAGCCAAAGCGCTGGCCGTTCAGGGTGACGGGCACGCCTTCTTCAAAGCCGACGCTGACCTTCTCGGCGGCCACCTTGACGTCG
Source organism: Ideonella sp. MAG2 (assembly GCA_004359425.1). GTDB lineage: Bacteria > Pseudomonadota > Gammaproteobacteria > Burkholderiales > Burkholderiaceae_C > Ideonella. The sequence goes on from PTEU01000001.1 coordinate 116,478, forward strand.
TCCTTCCAGAAGGCCACGCCCATGATGGGGTTGACGATGTGCATGCCGGCGTTCAAGAACTCCAGGTCCTTGGCCTCGTGGGTGGCGCCCAGCATGTTGGAGTCGGTCGAGTAGGCCTTCTCCACGCTCATCTTGTAGTCAAAGCCATTGGCGATGAGGTATTCGCTCATCTCCTTGCGGCCACCCAGCTCGTCGATGAAGGTCTGGTCCAGCCAAGGCTTGTAGATCTTCAGCGCTGGGTTGGCCAGCAGGCCATAGCGGTAGAAGCGCTCGATGTCGTTGCCCTTGTAGGTTGAGCCATCGCCCCAGATGTTGACGCCGTCGTCGCGCATGGCCACCACCAGGGCGGTGCCGGTCACGGCGCGGCCCAGCGGGGTGGTGTTGAAGTAGGTGGCGCCGCCGGTGCTGATGTGGAAGGCCGCGCACTGGATGGCGGCAATGCCTTCGGCCACCAACTGCGCACGGCAGTCGATCAGGCGGGCAATGTCTGCGCCATAGGCCAGGGCCTTGCGGGGGATCTCTTCGTAGTCGCTCTCGTCGGGCTGGCCGAGGTTGGCGGTGTAGGCGCAGGGCACGGCGCCCTTGGCGCGCATCCAGTGCACAGCGGCGGAGGTGTCCAGGCCACCAGAAAAGGCGATGCCGACACGCTCGCCAGCGGGGAGTTTTTGCAGAATCGTCGCGGCCACGGGGGTGTCCTGTCAGGGGGAGTGGGTGGGCAGTCCCGCGCGGCCAGGGCGTTGCGGGGAATCCGCGATTTTAGGGGTTGAGCGCCAAGACGGGCCGAGTGGGTGTCGCTTCGCTGAGGTGTATCACCCGCTCCCGCAAGCCCTCCAGCGTCACCTCTTCGCCCGCCATCGGCGCGCCCACATTCAAGCCTACCGGGCTCCAGAAGCCTCGGCGCAGGGGTTTGACCATGGCGGTGCCGCCTTCAATGCGGCTGAAGAAGGAGCCCCAGAGGTTGGTCAGGGCCATGGGGATGACGGGGGTGGGGCGGCGCTCCAGGATCTTCATGATGCCGCCCTTGAAGGGCTGCAATTCGCCGTTCAGGGTGATGCCGCCTTCGGGGAAGATGCCCAGCAGGTCGCCTTCGGCCAGCACATGGTCGGCGGCTTGCAGGGCGGCTTCATAGGCGGCGGGGTCTTCGCTGCGCGGCGCGATGGGAATGGCCTTGGCCAGTTTGAACAGCCAGCCCAGCACCGGCACTTTGAAGATGCGGTGGTCCATCAAGAAACGGATGGGGCGGGGGCTGGCCGCCATCAGCAGCACGGCGTCGACAAAGCTGACGTGGTTGCACACCAGAACGGCAGCGCCTTGGGTGGGAATGTGCTCGCTGCCTTGCACCTTGTAGCGGTAGACCATGCGCGAAAGCACCCAGGCCACAAAGCGCAGCAGGTACTCGGGCACCAGCAAGAAGATGTAGGCCGCGACGATGGCGTTGAGCACGGCCAAGATGCCTACGATCTGCGGGATGCTGAAGCCATGGCTCAAGAGTTGGCCCACGCCCAGGCTGGCGGCAATCATGAACAGGGCGTTCAAGATGTTGTTGGCGGCAATGATGCGGGCGCGGTGGCTCTCGGGGGAGCGAATCTGGATCAGCGCATACATGGGCACGCTGTAGAGGCCGGCCGCGGCCGAGAGCAAGAACAAGTCGACCAAGATGCGCCAATGCGCGGGCTGGGCCAGGAAGGTGCTGACGCTGTAGGGGCTGGTGGGCAGGGCCAAGCCGGTGGAGGCCAAGTAGAGGTCAAAGGCAAAAATGCTCATGCCGATGGCGCCCAGGGGCACCAGGCCGATCTCCACATGGCGGTGGCTGAACTTCTCGCACAGTAGCGCGCCCAAGGCCACGCCCACCGAGAAGACCACCATCAAGACCGTCACCACGCTTTGCTGGGCATGCAGCACGTCTTTGGCAAAGGCGGGGATCTGGGTCAGGAAGACGGCACCATAGAACCACATCCAGGAGATGCCCAGCAGCGAGCGGTAGACCACCAGGTTGCTGTGCGCCAGGCGCAGATTGCGCCAGGTTTCGCTAAAAGGGTTCCAGTTGACGCGCAGGCCGGGCGCGGTGGCCGGGCTGGCCGGCACAAAGTGCGCCGCCACGCGGCCCGCCACAGCCACGGCCACGCAGGCCAGGGCCACGGCTTTGCTGGCGGTGAGCCAGACGCCGTCGGGCAGGTCGCTCAAGATGCCACCCGCGATATTGCCCAGCAAGATGGCCACAAACGTGCCCATCTCGATCATGCCGTTACCGCCGGTCAGCTCGCGCTCAGACAGGTGCTGCGGCAGGTAGGCATATTTGACCGGCCCAAACAGCGTGCTGTGCAGGCCCAGCAGCCCGATGCAGCCCAGCAGCAGCCCCACGCTGCCCTGGAACAAACCCCAGGTGGCCAGCGCCATGATGACCAGTTCAAGGTCCTTGACCCAGCGAGTCAGGCGGGCTTTGTCGTATTTGTCGGCCAACTGGCCGGCGGTGGCAGAGAACAACAAAAACGGCGCGATGAATACGGCCCCGATCACCAAGCCCGCCATGGCTGGAGGCATCCAGCTCACGGAGACCTTGTAGGTCACCAACATGGTGAAGGCGAACTTGAAGATGTTGTCGTTGGCAGCCCCCAAAAACTGCACCCAGAAGAAGGGCGCAAAGCGGCGCTGGGACATCAGCGCAAACTGGTTGGGAGGCTCATGGCCAAGGTCTTGGCCGGTGGTGGAGCTCATGCTGAGAAACCTCAGGAGGGTGAGAAAAGGCAGACAAGAAATGTACAGGCCCAAGGCCTGTGTTCAGCGCAGGCTCAGGGTAGGCCCCGAGAGGCCGCTTCTTTGCGTCCAGGCAAACACCGAGTCCACCGTCACGGTTTCAATGCGGTTGGAGAAGCGCTTGGCATTGGGGTGGTCGTCAAAGGCCACATTGGCGGTGGTCACCCGGGCACCCAGCCGGGTGAAGGTGCCCAGGTGCAGCGTGGTGGGCTCATAGCCTTTGAGCTGTAACCAAGCCTGGGCGCGGCTGCGGTTGGTGGCACTGGGCTCCAGCGCGCCCGCCAATGTCTCTAAAGCCCATTGGTTGGACTGTTGATAGCGCTGGCTCCACGGGTAGGCCACCATGCTGTAGGCGGCGCTGTGCCACTGCGGCAGGCGGGCGTTGTCTTGCAGCAAGGGCAGCAGCTTGGCCTGGGCTTCGGGGCTCAACACCACATAGGCGGCTTCATAGCGGTGGGGCCGGTCTAAGAAGAATTCGCCCAAGCCTTGGCGAAAGAGCTGGGCACGGTCGGTGCCGCATTGGTTGAGCTTGTGCAGCACACGCCAGGGTGCTGGCGGGTTGCCCGGGCTTGGCGCGGGCCGGTAGGCAAAACCCAGGTGGGACCACTGCAGGCCGTGCTTGCTGAGGTCTTGCCCCGCGCGGGCCAGCAAGAGCACTTGGGCACCGCTGGCGTCCAGTTGCTTGGCGGTGGCTTCGGCCAGCTTCAGGCCTTGCTCCAGCTCGCGCAGGCTCAAGGGCTTTTCTTCGCAGTTGCGGCCGGCCTGGGCCGTGGCGCTGGCCAGCACCACGCACAGGGTTGCTGCAAGACGCAGAGCGGGGCTCATCGGGTGATGGGTTCGTTGTAGAGCAAGGAGGCCCCGATCTCATTGGGGATGAAGCACAGGGCTTCACCGGCCGCCGAGAGCACCCAGCCCGCGCCAATGGCCACCACGGTGACACTGGCACCCACAGCCGCCACCGACTCGCCCGCAAAGCGCACGCTCATGCGGGCTCCATCAGAAGCCCGTTGTAGCACCCACACCGAGCCTGCGGCGGTGGCTTCCACAGCCACGACCGTCAAGGCCGCACCCGCCGACAGCACGGCCACAGGGGCCGCCACGGACACCGCAATGGGCAAGGCCGAGAGCAGGCTGACATCAGACGCATGAGCGCTACAGCAGCGGTGTGCCGAGGCCTGGGGCGACACGCTCAACAGGCTAAGGCCGAGGGCCGTACACAGGGCCAGGCGAGACAGGATGGGGGTCATGAGCTTCTCCTTATTCAGCAGAGTGGGAGGAGGCGCGGCGGCCTTCTTGGCGGGCGGCCCAGCGGGCTTCCAGCAGGTCAGCGTCGTAGGCGTCACGCAAGGTTTTGGCGAGGGTGAAGACGCTGGAGATCAGGAACAACCACGACACCAGCAGATAAGACTTCCAGACGGCTTGTATGTTCATGCGCCACAGGCCCCAGGCTGTGAGTGCCATGGCGAGAAGAAAGCCGCCCCAGGCCACGTTGGACCACATGGGGGTGTCTTGGCGCTGCTCTTGGTTGTCGCGGATGCTCTTGGCCAGCACAAAGGCGCTGCACAAACAGAACACATAACCCATCACCATGAAGGCCCGGTCCAAGTCCTCACCTGGCAGCCAAGCCAGCCCCGTGGCGCACAGCGAGGCTGAGATGCCGAAGGAGATCCAGACTTGGGCGCGCCAGGCGCGGGTGTCGCGGCGGATCATGCTGGGGGGCGGGGTGTGGTCCATCTGAGGGCCTTTGGAGTTGAACAGGGCTCCATCATCGAAGGCGAGGGGAGCCACGGTGGGCTGGTGAACCCCATGTGGCGGATGGCAGGCCCTCAGGTATCTTGCGGCGGTACTTTGGGGCGCTTATCAAAGTGGCGGCGGGTGGCAAAGGCGGCCGCGCTCAAGCCCTGCCCTTGCCAGCGCAAGGCGCGCTTGAGCATCAGGTCAAACAGCAGTGGGTTGTGGGCGCGCACGGCGTCCAACACCTCCACGTGCTCAGCGGCCAGCAGGCCAGCGCGCACCAACCCCGCTGGGCGATAGAGCGGGCCGACGCCGGGCAAGGGGTAGTCCGAGCCGTGCAAGAGCCGGGGGTGCCAGTCCTGGCGTGCCAGCACCGTGCGCCAAACCTCGGCGCTGCGGTTGGCTTGGAAGAGGGCGGAGATGTCGCCCAGCAGCAGGTCGCGCCAGTCACTTTCGTCCATCAGGCGGGCGAACAAGTCGAAGGCGCTGCGGGCTTGGGGGCGGCGCTGGTCCAGGTCCAGGGCCTCGCCCAAAGAGGCGCAATGCGCCACGATCACCCGCACTCCGGCTTGTAAGGGGGCGCGTACCTTGAGGGGGTTGCCCAGCGCATCTCGGTCAGCCCCTGGCACGGCCTTCTCTTCACCGCAGTGAACGATCAAGGGCAGGCCGTGGTGGGCCAAGCGTGCATAGAACGGGTTCAGGCGCGGCGAGGCCAGGTCGATGTTCATGGCGCTGGGCAGCCACTTCAGGGCTACCGCGCCTTGGGCCACGGCGTCGTCCAGACGCGTCAGGGCATCGGGCCGATGCGGGTGGATGGAGGCCACCCAGGCCATGCGCTGGGGCTGGGTGTTGGCCACCTCGGCTGCATAAGCATTGGGCACATGAAAAGTGGTCCAGTCGGGGCGGGGTCGTCCAAAGTCGTCCAGGGCTTCGTCAAAGGCGTAGAGCAGCCACCGGGCACCAGGGGGGAAGTCGGCCATCAAGTGTTGCAGGCGCTGCACATAGGCGCGGTCGACCGAGGCCACCTCGGGCGGCACACACGCAGCGTTCAAGATCACCTGGCGGCGGGCCACGGCCACTGGGTGCCACCACTGGCTCATGCGGGCATCTACCCAGCAGCCTGACCCAGCATCGCCCGTGCCCAAGAGGTGGGCATGGCAGTCCCACAAGGCGGGCAGGTCCAGCCCAAGGCAGATGAAGAAAGGGGTGGCCATCTTCGGTGGGCGGCCAGCCCCAGGTCTCAGCTCGGGCCGTGCAGTGGCGCTAGCCAGCGCCGTGGGTATGACGGCTCAATACTCCGAGGCCATGTGTGGCGAATGCCGCGCACTCTGCGCCCAAGGGGCTGAAGGTTCACTTTTAGAATCCGCCCACTTTTGGCGTGGTGACGGTCGCAACAATGAAGATGCAATGACGATGGTGGACTCTTCGGAACAGGCCTGGGACGCGGCGACATGGTCGGGCACCTTCAAGCTGGTGGGCTCTGACCTCGACCGTTTGGCGGTTCATCTGGGCCAGCCGCACTCCCGCCTGCACAAGGCTTACTTTGCGTTGTTTCCGGGCTTTCAGGCGCTGTTTTGGCACCGAGTGGCTCGGCGTTTGCTGCTGGGGGGCTGGTCCATGCCCGCGCGCCTCATTGCCCTGATGGCCATGTACCTGACCCGGGCTGAGCTGCCGCCTACCTCGTCCATTGGGCCTTCGGCCTTGATTGCCCATGCCACGGGCGTGTACGTGTTTGGTCATGTGGGGGCTCGCCTCACCATTCAAGGCGATGGTGGTTTTGGCGGGGGCTTTGGGGTGGATGACATTGGCGCAGGCCCCGGCTATGCCGTGGCGGGCGACGATGTGGTCATCGCCTTTGGTGCGCGGGTGCTGGGGCCGGTGCGCATTGGCCATGGCGTGCATGTGGGGCCTGGGGCCTTGGTGACCTTTGATGTGCCGGACGGCTCCTTGGTGCTGTGGGACAGGCCACGGGTCATCAAGGGTGGCGCAAAAACTGCCCCGGCCTCTCAGTGAGAATGGGGGACGTTTGCTGCTGCTGCGCCTGCCATGTCCACCACCCATGCCCTGATTGATGTCCTGAAGGCGGAGCTCAAGACCTCCGGTATCACCTATGCCGTGCTGGCCAAAGAGCTGGGCATGGCGGAGTCCAGCATCAAGCGCATGTTTGCGCAAGCAGACATGCCGCTCACACGGGTGGATGAGATTTGCCGGGTCTTGCGCATGGACTTTGCGGACCTGGCTCGCAAGGTGGCAGACGCCCAACCCTTGCGGCGTGAGCTGACGCCCGAGCAAGAGAAGGCCGTGGTCAGTGACCGCAAGCTCTTGCTGATGGCGATTTGCTGCTTGAGCCAATGGACGCTGGACCAAGTCATCACCAACTATCGGATGACCGAAGCCGAAGCCATCAAATACTTGGTGCGCCTGGACCACCTGGGCATCATCGAGCTGCGGCCCATGAACCGCTACCGCTTGAAAGTGGCCAAGGGCTTTCGCTGGCGGCCGCATGGGCCGGTGATGCAGTTCTTCCGTGAAGAGGTGGTGGGCGACTACTACAGCGGTGGCTTTGACGGTGAGGGCGAGATGCTGACCTTGGTGCATGGCCAGATCGGTCGCAGCCTGGCCCAGTTGTTCAACGAGCGTTTGCAGCGGGTGGCCCAAGACTTTGCCCAGCAGCACCTGGCCGACCAAAAGCTGCCCGCCGACCAAAAGCGGCCCTATACCTTGGTGATTGGTATGCGCTCTTGGTTGTTTGCGGCCTTCAGGGATCTGAAGCGCTAAGGCGCCAGCAGCAAATCTCGGACGCAGTAGCCCGAGCCCCGCACCGACATCAGCGGCAGGTGCATGCCCGTGGACTGCTCCACATTGCGATGCAGGCGGCTGATGATGACTTCAATGCGATGGCGATGGCTGGCACCGTCGCCAAAGTTCATGGCCTGGGCCAAGGTCTGGGCAGACATGGTTTCACCCTGAGCTTGGCCCAAGATCATCAGCAAGGCGCGTTCGTTGCTGGAGATGCGGCGCGCTGTGCCATTGGGGGCCCGCAACAGGCCTGAAGCGCCGCAAAGCGTCCAGCCGGTGGGCGTTGATGGGGGGGGTTCTGCCTCATTGAGGCCGTTGTCACCGAGAATCGCATCGGTGGACGGTATGGCCATGGGCGCGAGCTTCGCCAGCTCGGCTTGGCGCGCCTGCTCGCGGTCCCGCAAGCGCGCCAAGATTAGCAGCAGCTCGCGTGAGTCTATGGGTTTGGTGAGATAGGCATCAGCCCCACAGGACAAGCCCCTGAGTCGGTCGTCGGGGCTGTCCATGCCAGTGACAAAAACAATGCCGATATGGGGATTGTGAGCCCTCAGATATTCACAAATACTCAAACCGCTTTCGCCTTCAAGACCGATATCCAGCACCACAGTGCCCGCCGCTTGCACGGCCAGTTCTCGATAGAGCGCGGCCGCGCTGCGGACATCGGTGACCGCGTAGTGGTTTTGTTCGAGCACAAAGCGCAGGGCGGCCCGCACGATGTCGTCATCTTCCACCAAGAAGACCGTCATGGCGCAGGGGTCGGTGTAGGGAGCGCGCATAAATGGAGATGGGTAGTCGAGTGGATCTAACAAGCAGCTTGCGGCAATGGGCGCGCTGGGCATCTATTGTGATGGGCCTAGCGCTCGCTGTTGCGGGCTATGTTTCCATGACGCAAGATGTGGCGCGCGACTGGCGTTTGAAGGCGGCATCCCCCCAACTCGTCTTGAACGATGCCGCAGAGGCCGCTGCACATTATCTGGCGGGTGATTTTGATACCTTACCGGGTACCAGTGTCAACCGCTATCAAGCCGGTGACCTGTGGCTGGCGCTGGAGATGCCAGAGAGCCTCTCCCGCGTGCCCGGCAACGTGCTGAGCGTCTGGCCCACCACCTTGCCCGAGGTGGAGCTGTATCGCCTCAACAGCCAAGGTCAGCCCCTGGCCCTGGGCCGTGCTGGCTTAAAAGTGCCTCGGGACGAGTGGCCCATGGTGGCCAGAGGCCCCGTCTTTGTGCTCGACAGCCCGGCCCCAGGCACAAACACCTTCTTGCTCAAGGTCAGTGCCCGGCGGTTTGCGCTGGCAGTGGTCAAAGTAGAAACGGCGGCCCAGCACCATGGGACCTCAGAGCGGGATATGTTCTGGTTGGGTTGCGTGTTGAGCCTGGCCGTGGTGACCCTGGTGGCCACCTTGCTGGCTTGGCGCTTGTCAGGCAATACGGAGTTCTTGCTCTGGGCGGGGCAGGCCCTGTCAGGCATGGCCTATATCGCCTACACCCACGGCTTGATTGCTGCCTACCTGCCCCCGCTGCCCTATGAGGTGCATGTACAGGTGTTTGGCCTCGTCGCAGTGGTCATGATCTGGACGGTCTCGGCCGTTGGTGTGCGTTTTCTGGACCTCAAGGCTTTGCATCCGGCGTATCCCAGATGGATCAATGGTGTGGCTTTGGCCGCTGCGCCGCTGTCCTTGCTGTCGGTGTGGCTGGGTTGGGGCATGGCTCTGGTGCGCGTGACCCAGGCTGCCTTGAGTGTGTTGTTCACGGCCGGGGTGATCTCGCAGATGCGGCGCGGCCACCCCATGGCCCGGCGCTATGGCGTGGGGGGCTTGCTGTTGACGGTGAGTGGCATGGTCTACCTGCTGTTGCAGGTGGGCTTGGTACCGGCGACGCACCTGACCCTGAACGCTTGGCAGTACGCGCTCGGGGCTTGCGATTTGGTGCTGCTGCAAGAGTTGGTGAGCCGCTTTTTGCAACAGCGCCGCCAAGCGCGCCAGGAGCAAGCCCATTTGCAAGACCTGCTGCGCGATGAAAAGGCGCAACTGGAGCAGCGCGTGGTGGAGCGCACAGCCGCCCTGATGCAGGCCAATGCAGAGCTGGAGCGGGCGGAGTTGCAACAGCGCGAATTGCTGAGCATGGCCTCGCATGAGTTCCGCTCGCCAGCCTCGGCGATCCAAACCACCTTGGAGGCGCTGGAGTATTTGCGAGAACCCATGCCCCGCGTGGTGCAAGACCGCTTAGAGCATTTGCAGGCGGCGGCTCGGCGTTTGACTTTTTTGGCCAATCGTTTGATCGAACATGACCGCTGGCGCGAGCGATCGGTACAGGCCCAGATTGAATCGCTGGATGCACGGGCTTGGCTGATTGAAGTGCTGACCGACTATCCCGATGCCTTGCCCTTGTCGCTGGACTTGCCCAGCGAGCCGCTATGGGCCAGGTTTGACCCCGTGCTGATGCGCATTGCCTGCCAGAACTTGATCGACAACGCCCTCAACCAAGCGGCCCAGGAGCATGCCCTGGTGAGTATCCAGCTTCGAGCGGACGAGGCGGGGCTTTGGCTGAGCGTGTCGGACAACGGCCCGGGTGTGCCGGAGGCGTTCAAGCCGCAGGTTTTTGACCGCTTTTTCAGCCCCAAGGCGTCTTTGCGCAAAGGCCTGGGCTTGTCGATTGTGCGCACTGTGGCGCAGTTGCATGGCGGCGAGGTGCAGCTTGCTGATGCGGTGCCCCAAGGAGCACGCTTCACCATCCGCGTGCCGATGACGGCCAATGACGATCAATCGGCCAGCGCGATGTCTTTGACGCAGTAGCCGGTGCCGCGCTTGGCAAACAGCGGCAGGCTCAGGCCAATGGTTTGCTCGGTATTGCGGCGCAGTCGGCTGATGATGACTTCGATGCGGTGCTTGTCGTAATTTTCATGCGGAATCTGCAACTGCGCAGACAGCACTTCCGCACTGATGACCTCGCCGGGCTGCTGAGCCAAGCAGTACAGCAGCGTGCGCTCGTTGTTTGAGAGCTTGCGGCTCAGGCCGTTAGGTGCCTTGAGCTGGCCCAAGCCCACATGCAAAGTCCAGGTGTTCGGGGTCGCTGTCTCGGTGCTGGCGGTAGGCAGCGGCTGGGCTGGCCTGGGCAAGTGAGACAGCTCGGCCGCACTGCTGGCCAGCATGGGGCCGGGTGGGGTGGCCGTTGCGAGGCTCGGGGCTGGGGCCACTGGTGCAGGGCCAGCGGTCTGCCCCTGGCTGAGGGCGCGGCGGTCCAGCAACCGATCCAAGATCAAGATCAACTCTTGGATCTCTACCGGCTTGACCAGGTAAGCGTCAGCCCCGGCGGCCAGGCCGCGCAGGCGGTCGTCGCGCAGGCTGCGCGCCGTTAAAAAGGCAATGCCGAGTTGCGGGTCGTGTCGGCGCAGATAGGCACAGACGGAGAGGCCATCTTCGCCTGTCAGGCCGATGTCGAGGATGACCACCCCGGCAGAGCGCACCGCCAAGTGGCGATAAAGCTCCTGCGCTGAAGCGTAGGCCGCCACCCGAAAGCCGTGGTGTCTGAGGACGAAACTGAGTTCATTGCGAAGGATGTCCTCGTCTTCGACAATCACAACCTCGGCACTTGCGCGGTTTGCTGGCACCATAAGAACAAAGGGGTAACTTTTTGCAACACAGTTCGGAGTATCCAGCATCTGAGCCCCAACGTGGGCCTTTTGGCAAGGTGATTGTTCAGAGTTGGGCCCGGGTTGGGCGCAACTTGGCCCTCTTGGCCCTGGTGCTCGGCCTGTCCACCATCTATGGTTTGCACTACGCCGATACCTTGTCGCGCCCCTGGGTTTTGCATGCCAGCCCCAAAGGCTTGCTGACTCTCGATGCTGAGCAGGCACTCCAGCAGTTTCGCCAGGGGCAGTTCCAGCGCCTGTCTGGGCCGGGGGTGGGCTATGGCGTCACGACCCAAGCTTTGTGGTTGGTCTTGGAGCTACCGGCGGGTCAGCACTTCTCGCCCCGTCAGTTTGTGACGGTGTCGCCAGCGCTGCTGGACCGTGTGGATCTCTACCAAGTGCTGCCCGACGACCCGGTGCCCCATCTGCGGTCCACCTCGGGCTACCAGGTTCAGCCCTCACTGCGGCCCTTGGCTCAGCGGCAGACGGTGTTTGACCTTCATATTGATGATCGTCTGCCCACGACCTGGCTTGTCCGCGTGCAGTCCCGCCTCTACACCGCCGTGTTGGTGTCGGTGCAAGACATGGGCGCGCACCAAGTGGGCGAGTTTGTGGATGGGTTTTTGCTCGGCGCGGCCTTGTTTCTGGGCCTGATGTCCCTGGTGTTGTCGGCGGTGGTGCGCTGGGGCTCACCCGATGGCTATGCCCTGAACCTGTCTTGGATGGTGCTGGGCTTTATGGCCTTTCTGGCCATGTGGCATGGCCATTGGCGGCTGTGGCTGGATTGGGCCTCCCCCACGGCGGCGGCGCTGTTGGACGCCACCGTCGCCTCGGCCACGCTGTGGGCCTTTTACCGCTGGGCGGCCTCGCTGATGCGTCTCAAGCAGTATCCGGCATGGGTGCTGTCGGGTTTGCGCTGGGCGGCCTTCATGAGCCCTCTCGCCTGCGCCTTGGCCCTGCAGCGTGGCTGGTCGCCGCTGTTGGGGGCCACCGTGGCCGCAGCGGCCATGATCTTGCTGATCTTTGTGGCAGTCGTCTTGCAGAGCAAACACGGCCGTATTCAGTCGCCCATCTATCTGGTGTTTGGGCTGATGGCCTTGGTGCAGGTGGTGATCAAGGTCTTGGCCGAGCGCGGCATGCTGCCCTACACCTCGGGCACGGCCTACGGGTGGCAGATCGCCCTGGCCGTCTCCTGCCTAGCCCTGATGCTGGACCTGCTGGCGCGGGCCATGGATGAGCGGCAGTCCGCCCGCCTTGAGCGCGACCGCTTGCATGCCATGCTGCTGCAAGAAAAGGCGCAGTTGGAGTGGCGTGTCAAAGACCGTGCCCAAGCCTTGAGCCAAGCCAATGAGACGCTGCGCTTGACGGAAGGCAGCCAGCGCGAACTGCTATCGCTGGCCTCTCATGAGTTCAGAACCCCTGCGGCCATGATCAAAAGCACGCTGGACGCCATGGCGTGCGTGGAGCAGCCGCTGCCGCCGGGTGTGGCCCAGCGCGTGGAGTCCTTGCGCGCCGCGTCCAACCGCTTGATTTTTTTGGCCAACAAGCTGATTGCGCACGACCGGTGGCGGGAGCTGTCGCTCAAACCGCAGTTGCGCGCCATTCAGGCCCAAGAGTGGGTGCTGGAGGTCATGGGCGACTATGACGACGACGTGCCTGTGCGGCTGGATCTGGCCGAGGAGGACATCGAGATGTGGGGCGACCCGGTGCTGTTGCGGATTGCACTGCAAACCTTGATTGACAACGCCCTGGTCCACGCGGCAGATGGGCGGCAGGCGGTTCGGGTGGGTTTGGCGGCGGGGCCTGGCCATGCGGAGATCACCGTCATCGACGCTGGCCCTGGCGTTGCTGATGCTGACAAAGCCCAGGTGTTTGAGCGCTTCTTCAGCAGTGGCTCCGGCCCATCCAGTGGCTTGGGCCTCTCGATTGTGGCCGCCGTGGCGCGCATGCATGGCGGGCAGGCCAGCGTCAGTGATGCTCTGCCCCGTGGCGCTTGTTTCCACCTCCGCGTGCCTCTGGCGGCCCGCCAAGAGCCAGGAGGGGGGCAGCATGCCGCTTAAGGCCCCGCGTCCTGCCGTGTGGTGGCGTTTGCTCTTGGCGGCATTGCTGCCGCCCTTGCTGCTGGCGTTTGCCGCATGGCGCGACCATGCGGGGGGCAGCGACCTGGCGCGGTGGCAGCTTTACGCGCTGCCGCCCGGGGTGGCCGTCAAAAGCCCTGAGCAAGCTCTGGCGTACTACCGGGCGGGGAATGTGGAGCCCCAGCTCGGCCATGGGGTGGGCCGAGGCTATAGCACGGTCGATCTGTGGCTCATGGCTGAGTTGCCACGGCAGACCGCGCCCGGCGCACTGCGGTTTTTGTCGGTAGGCCCGCCGCTGCTGCAATGGGTGGACTTCTACCGCGTGGATTTGGCTGGGCAGCCGGTGTGGCAAGGCGCGGTGGGCATGGCAGTGCCCAGCCCGGCAGGTTCGGGCCAGGCGGGCAGCTCTCACTTTGTGCTGGCGGACGACCCCCGTTTCAGCTCCACCGTGATGGTGCGGGTGCGGATCCAACCCGGCCTTTTGGGGGCCGCCACCTTGGGGATCAAATCGGCCTTGGAGAGGGATGCGGAGCTGCGCCGCGATGGTGTCCTGCTGGGGGTGCTGACCACGGCGGCTGCGCTGATGCTGATTGCCGCCATGGCCATGCTGGCCACCACGCGGGAGCAAGAGTTTCTAAGCTGGATGGGGCTGGCCGTGTGTGGCTTGTTCTATTTGCTGATCTGGAACGGCTTGGTGCTGCGGGTCTCGCCCCAGTGGGGGCCTCAGGCACAGGCTTGGCTGCACCCTCTCTCCACCTCGCTGATGATTGGCACCTTGGGCCTGTTCTCCAGCCACTTTTTTGCGCTGCGAGAGGTCTTTCCCTTGGCTCACCGGGTCATCCGGGTTCTGGCCTGGGCACCCTTGCCAGCGGGGCTGCTGGCCTGGCTGGTGGGGGTCAAGGTCATTTACGGCGTCACCATCATTTTGTGGATGATGGCCAGCTTTTGCGGGGTGCTGATTCTTGTGCAACTGCTGCGGGGCCAAGGCAATGCCCGCCGCTACGGCGTGGTCGGCCACGCGCTGGTGTGCAGCATCTTGTACTACTACGCGGCGGTCATGGGCTTCATTCCCTTTGGCCCGTCCAACATCTATGTGTGGCAATGGATGCTGGTCGCCATCTACATGGCCCTGCTGGGTGAACTGACCTGGCGAACCCTGGCGGAGCGTCAAGCCAGCGAGCGCGAGCGCGCCATGTTGCACGGCTTGCTGGTGCATGAAGCCGAGCAGTTGGAGCAGCGGGTGCAAGAGCGCACCGAAGCCTTGCAACTGGCCCATGAAGAGCTCTCAGAGGCAGAAGCCCATCAGCGCGAGCTGCTGTCTTTAGCCTCTCATGAGTTCCGGATGCCGGCCGCCAAGATACGCAGCACCCTGGATGCACTGCGTGACCTCAACGAGCCCATTGCGCTGGATGTTCAAGACCGTTTGGACAACCTGCGCACGGCCTCAGACCGTCTGATGTTCTTGGCGAACAAGCTCATCACGCATGACCGCTGGCGTGAACTCAGTATCAAACCTCAGACGCGGCCACTCTGGCTGCGCGAATGGTTGGCCGAGGTGATGCAGGACTATGAGACGGTGGCGGCGGTCGTGCTGGCCTTGCCGCCCTCGGAGGTGCAGGTCACGGCCGATCCGGTGCTGTTGCGCATTGCCCTGCACAACTTGATCGACAACGCCCTGGGCCATTGCTCCAAAGCGGCGGGGGTGGTGCAGGTCAGCCTGATGCTGGCCTCTGAGCACGTCGAGCTGTCGGTGCAAGACGATGGGCCTGGGGTGCCCGAGCCTCAGAAACGTACGGTGTTCAACCGTTACGTGAGTGGCCGTGCGTCCGGCCAAGGCCATGGCTTGGGCCTGTCCATCGTGGCCTCCGTGGCCCGGTTGCATGGCGGGCAGACCGGCGTGGCCGATGTCCAGCCCCATGGCGCGCGCTTCTGGATGCGGCTGCCAAGGGCTTGAGCTTCGCCCACCCGCTGAACCGTCTTTTGCCGAAGTTTGTAACAACAACTTCTTTACAATGCTCTCGTTACGGAGAGTAACTCTCTCATTTAAGTATCGATTCTCAATATATTGTGTGGCGGAGAGAGTGTTTTGAGAGGGATTTTGAGCGATTGAGCGTTAAGACTTGAGAGTTATCCAAAAACGCAATAAAAACAATGACTTATTCCAAAAAAAATGAGCCTCCAAATGGGGCTGTGAGAGGGCCTATTTCGCCAATCAAATCACGAAATTGGGGTGTCTAAAGTTTTTTAACTGTTTCCTTCTGGTTCAAGGTTTCCTAGAATCAAGTTGTAACTTTTGCAAGTGAGCCGGCTGTTTGCGGCGGGTTCAAGTTCAACACTAGACAGGAAGCACCATGCCCATCACCCCCATCGAATCCTGGATCCGCCCTCAAGACGAGAGCTTCACGATTGCCCAAGGTCAGACGCAGCGCATCGCAGCCATTGACCTGACCGGAGACGATGTGGGCCTGAATGGCTCGGTCATTTCCTTGAAGCAAGTGAACCAGCCGCTGCACGGCAGCATCACCACCAACGCCGATGGCAGCTACACCTACACACCCAAAGACGGTTACCTGGGTGCGGACAGCTTTACCTATGTGGTGACCGACCAGAACGGCAATACATGCACCGAGACGGTCTATGTCACCGTGGGCAGCGCCATCCCCAACCAACCCCCGGTCGTGACGGACGAATTCGTCGAAGTAACGGCAGGTGTGGCCGTCAGCGCGCACCAAAGCATTCTGCTGGCCAATGACAAAGACAGCGATGGCGGCACCTTGACGATTGGTGCGTTGGGCCAGCCTGCGCATGGCACCCTGACCCGCGCCGCCGATGGCACGCTGACCTACACCGCAAATGCCAACTATTCGGGCGAAGACAGCTTCACCTATGAAGTCAGCGATGGCCAAGGTGGTGTCACCGTGGGCACCGTCCACCTGACCGTCAAGCCTGCCAGCGGCAACCAAGCCCCCGTGGTGGAAGGTGAGTTCGCCAGCCTGCGCTCCGGCACCGCTGTGAGCGCGCCTGAGAGCCTGCTGCTGGCCAATGACCGTGACCCCGAAGGCGGTGCGCTGACGCTCAAGGCCGATGGCTATAGCCAGCCTGCCAACGGCACCCTGACCCGCGCAGCAGACGGCACCCTGACCTACACCCCCAAGGCCGGGTTTGTGGGCACGGACAGCTTTACCTACACCGTTGTTGACGCTGCGGGCAACGCCACCAAGGGCACCGTCACCCTGACCGTGACCGCCGGCATGACGGCTCCCACCATCACCACGGTGCTTGACGATGTCGGTGCCAAGCAAGGCGACGTGGCCAACGGCGGCAACACCGATGACAACCGCCCCACCCTGAAGGGAACCGCCGAAGCCGGTGCCAAGGTGGAGGTGTATGACGGCAGCACCAAGATTGGTGAGACCACCGCCGACCAAAACGGCAACTGGACCCTGACCCCGGTCAACCCATTGACCGACGGCACGCACAACTTAGCCGTGCGCGCCACCGCACCCGATGGCGCTGCGGCCAACAGCAACCCCTACAGCATCACTGTGACCCCGGACGCCCCGCTGGGCGCGCCCGTGGTGCAACTGGCGGATGACGCCAACAACGATGGCTACATCAATGCCGCAGAAGCGAATGGCCGTGCGGACGTGGTCATCACGCTGCCGCAAGGGGCTAAGGTGGGCGACGTGCTGCAAGTGGCCGACCAAGACGGCAACTTGACAGGCCGGCCCCTCACCGCCGCTGACATTGCCGCTGGCAAAGTCATCTTGGCAGACGCGTTTGCCATGCCTGCCAACGGCCAGACCTTGACCGTTTCCGCCACCCTGACCCCTCCGGGTGGTGTGGCCTCGCCCGCTGGCGTGGACAGCGCCGTGGTGGACACCACAGCCGCCGGTCGCCCCACCGTGACCTTGAGCACCGACGCCAACAACGATGGCCGCATCAGCAAGGCTGAGCTGGACGCCGCCGGTGGCGTGGACGCCCGTGTCGACATCCCTGCCGATGCCAAGGCTGGCGACAAGCTGGTGGTGGTGGACCAAGACGGCAACAAGGTCGAGCGCACGCTGACACCGGTGGACATCGCTGCCAAGGCCGTGACGCTGGACAACGCCTTCCCGGTGCCGGCCGATGGTCGCCCCGTGACCCTGACCGCAACCATCACCGACCCAGCCGGCAATGCCTCGCCTGCGGGCACCGACAGCGCCACCATGAACTTGGCGGCACCCACGGTCAGCGTCAACATCGTTGACGACAAGAACAACGACGGCACGCTCACCCGCGACGAGCTGGCCGGTGCGACCCGTGTCGACATCCGCATTGACCTGCCCTCATCCATCCGCGTGGGGGACCTGGTGGAAGTGGCGGACAACGCAGGCAACGGCTTGAGCAAGCGCGTGTCCCAAGCCGACGTGGACGCTGGCAGCATCAGCTTCACCGACGCCTTCCCGCTGCCTGCTGCAGGCACCTCTTTGGTGGTCAGCGCCAAGGTGACTGACATTGCCAACAACGTCTCGCCCATTGCCGAAGACCGCGTGCTGTTTGACGGCAACTTCAGCCCCATCGGTACCGACGACGTGGCCACCGTGCGCGCCTTTGCCACCCCCATGGTCAGCGTGCTGGCCATGAACCAAGACTCGGCTGATGTGGTGCCTGCGGGCCAAACCTGGGTGACCGCCGACGGCGACGCTGGGCGCGCCGTCTACGGCCAGCTCAGCTCCTTGCTGACTGCAGGCATGAAAGTGCAGGTCTCCAGCTCCGACAAGCCAGGCGTCTGGATCGACGCCGTCGTCAGCTCTGACGGCCTGCATTGGACGGCCGTGGACAACGTCACCCACACCGGTGACTGGTCTTACACCGCCCGTTTGGTGAACGAGGCCGGTGCAGTGCTCTCCACCAGCGCCGCCCAAGCCGTGGACCTGGACAACCAAGCCTCGGGTGCCCCTGTCATCGAGAGCTTTGGCACGCAGCCTGGCAACACCAGCATCGCCTTGGGCGGTGCTACGACCGACCAAACCTTGGTGGTCAACGGTCGCAGCGCCGACGGCGCAGCCAGCGCTGGCAACACCATTGAAGTGTTTGCCAACGGCACGGGCCACTATTTGGGCTCCACCACGGTGAAGGCCGACGGCACCTGGAGCTTGGACTTGACCGGCACCAAGCTGGCCGACGGCGGCTCCAAGTACAACTTCTACGCCCGCGAGTCGGACAATGTGGGTAATGTCAGCGCCTGGTCGAACAAGGCGGCGTTGACGGTCAACTCCGTCAACGGCAGCGTCGAAAACTGGGCCAATTTTGGTGATACCACCGGGGCTCAGGGCAGCAATGTGGTGGTCAACGGCACCTTGCAGACCCAGGACGGTGTGGTCAACGTCAAGGCGACCTTGGGCTACGGCTATGTTTATGCCGATGCCCCTGTGGCCACGGGTCTGCAAAGCGTGTTCTCAGGCGGCAAGGCCGATGGCACCGAAGACACCATGCTGGGTATCTACCCAGGCTACAAGGGCACGATCACCTTCGACAAGACGGTCAGCAACCCCAACCTGCTGCTGACCAGCATCTATGGCGACGTGACCATCACGGCGACGCGCGCAGATGGCACCACATTCAACCCGGTGCTCAGCTTCGTCAGCAACTCTCCCGAAAACTACAACGGCTTGACCACCTTGGCTGGCAACAAGGTGACGGGCTACAACGGTGCTCAAGGCGTGATCGAGCTGGCGGGCGATGTCACCAGCATCACCATCTCGTCCAACAACAGCGGCTACTGGGGCTACTTCCAGGTCGCTCAAAAGACGATGACCGGTGGCTTGGTGCTGGCAGCTGACGATGGCTCCATCATGGCGGGTGGCGCAGCAGTGGTTACCAATGGCGATGACACCGTCTCCTACAGCACCCAAGCAGCTCTGGACGCAGCCCTGGCCAAGGGCAGCATTGATGGCGGTGCAGGCACCGACACCCTGCGCTTGAACGGTGACGGCCTGCGCCTGGACCTGACCACCCACACCACCACCCCCGGCGTGGCCCAAGATGTCAACAACTTCGAGAAGTTTGACCTGGTCGCAGGCAGTGGCCGCAATGCCCTGGTGATGAGCGTGAACGACGTGCTGGCTGCGGGCCGCACCGATGCCTTCCTGGCCAATGGCCGCACCCAGGTGATGGTCAACGGCGATGGTTCTGACTCGCTGAACTTGACCCACTTGCTGGACAACGGTGGCGACACCGGCAACTGGGTGGCTGCGGGCACCACGGTGGTCAACGGCATCACCTACAACGTGTTCAACCACACGACCCTGTCGGCCCAAGTGCTGGCTCAGCAAGGCCTGAAGGTGCAGGTCCCTGCAGACCCCGGCGTGGCGGCTCAGACCACCACCTTCCCGACCTCCACGGGCAATGTGCTCACCAACGACACCGACCCGGATGGCAATAAAGCCGACCTGCGTGTGGCCGGTGCGGACAACAACCCCGACGTGGCTCCGGGCGAGAACATCGGCACGCCTATCGAAGGCAAGTACGGTCATCTGACGGTCAACCCCGATGGCACCTACACCTATGTGGCCGACAAGTCGGCCGGTGTGACCACGCCGGACACCGATGTGTTCTATTACCTGCCCAAGGACAGCGGCGGTGCTACGGGCAACACGCCCATCAAGCTCACCTTTAATGTGGACCCTGCGCTGGCCAATGTCAGCAGCGTGAGTGGGCCTGCCCAAGGCGTGGTGGAAGGCGACAACCTGGAGTTCGTGGTGACTACCACGGCCTCTCCGATGGCCACCTCAATGACGCTGCAAGTGTTGAGCGGCAGTGGTACGGCCGGTGTGGACACGGGCAACCCCCTGCAGGTGGACTTCGGCAAGGGCTGGGTCAATGTGGTCGGAGGTACCGTCACCGTCGAGCCAGGGACCACCAGCTTCAAGGTGCGCGTGCCCACCGTTGACGATGCCGCCATTGAACCCAACGAGACGGTCAGCCTGAAGGTGACCTCGGCCACCGGCAGCACCGCCAGCGCCCAAGTCACTATCCAGGACAACGACCTGCTGGGCAATACCGCCAAGGGAACGGAAGACACACCGCTGACCTTGACCTGGGCCAACTTCAACCTGAACAACCTGCCCAATGCTTTGCCCAAGCTGGTGGTCAGCGGACTGCCCGCCGACGGCAAGCTGGAGTTCAATGACAATGGCACCTGGAAGGCGGTAGTGCTGAACCAAGAGATCAGCAAGGCGGACATCGACGCTGGCAAGCTGCGCTTCACGCCGGACGCTAACGAATCGGGTCTGGATGCCTATAACGCCCCAGGTGTGGGCAACAAGCTCAACGACTATGCGCAAGCGGAGTTCACCGCCTACGACAGCAACGGCGCGACCTACTCCGGCGGGCGTCTGACTATTGATATCGCACCCGTGGCGGACCTGGGGTCGATCACGGGCAACTCGACCCTCCAGCCTGGCATATTCGGTTCTATGACGACCGCTTGGCCGTTCTCTGATGGGAGGCCGCCGGCTGGTGTACTCATGTACGCCAGATCAATGACGCTGACGACGGATGGGGTGTCTAACGATGCTGATGGCAGCGAACGCACCATGGTGTGCCTGAACAATGTCTCTCAGGGGCAACAATATGGGGCAGGTAAATTTTATGACGCCAACTACCAGTTAATCGAGCCCGGTGCCGATGGCAAGGTGTGGGTGGAGCCCGGCGCGACCGTCTGGTTCACTTTCACCAACTGCAATGTCCAGGTCGATTACACCGTGGTCCGTCAGGAAGTGAATTTGCAAGGCGAGGTACTCAATCAGACCATGGGCCCCACCCAGCGTTTCAGCTACATCAGCCCCCTGGTATTGGACCTGGATGGCAATGGTGTGCAAACCGTGGACATGGCCAACGGCACCTACTTCGACCTGAAGGCCGAAGGCCAGGCCACCCGCACCGGCTGGACGGACGGCAATGACGGTTTCTTGGTCCGAGACCTCAACGGCAACGGCAAGATTGATGACGGCCAGGAGATGTTCGGTAACGCGACAAAGATCGCTGCCGACGGCACCAAGGCCAAAGACGGCTTCCAGGCCCTGTCCTCACTGGACAGCAATGCCGATGGCCGCGTGGACGCAGCGGATGCCGAGTTTGCCAACTTGCAAGTCTGGGTGGATGCGGACAGCGACGGCCAGACCGACGCAGGCGAGCTGAAGTCCTTAGGCGAATTGGGCATCGTCACCCTCAACCTGAGCCCTGCTGAGTCTGCCGATGTGCAGAACGGCAACCTATTGGGCTTGGTGTCGAGCTATGAGACCAAAGACGGTGCTCAGCACGACTTGGTCGACGTGTGGTTCGCGGGTTCAGGCGAGACTGCCGAGACCCTGAAGGCCAGCGACGTGTTGCCGACGGCCTCAGGTCTGGAGGCGCACTTCGGTGAGGCCAAGCCTGTCGACGAGAGCACCCCGGTGGCGCACGCCACGACGGCAGAGTGGGTGGCCCCTCGCGCCCACGTGGGCTATCACCAAGAGTTGCTGACCGAGCAGTCTCAATACTGAGCCTGAGAGAGCGGCACCCGGGAGGGTGCCGCTTCTCGCGCTGGGGCTGGGCTTAGCGAGCGGCCTGAATGGCGCTGAGCCGGTCTTTGCCGTTGCCCACGCGCTCCAACACGGGGTAGCGTAGGCCGTCGCGGTAGTCCAGCGTGACCTGGCGATAGCGCTCGCCCTGGCGCAGCAGCAACTGAATCGGGGCTTTACCGCTCTTGTTCGCGGTGATGGCCGCACTCAGGCGCTCGGGGCTGTAGGCCTCCATGTTCACCGCCGCCAGCACCATGCCGGGGGCCAGCTTGGCCGCAAAGGCCGGGCTGCCCCACACCACCTGCACCAGCTCGCCATCATCGGCCAGGCTCAGGCCCAGAGAAAAGGGGTAGCGCGCGGTGCGTTCCTTGCGCCCTCGGCTGCTTTCGTCGTGCTTGGCAAACTCGTTTTCTTGTTCGGCAAAGCTCAGCTTCCAGCCCGAGCGGGCCAGCCCATCCAGCGGTGCTCCGGGGTTGTTGGTGTCCAGGCGTTCGCGCAAAAACTTGGCCCAGTCATGGGGCTGTACCCCGTTGAGCGTGCGCACCACATCGTCAAAGGTGTAGGTGGCAGGCTTGATGCTGCCGTCGGCGTGGCGCGTGGTGGCGATGCCAAAAAAGGCCCGGGCAAAGTCATCGAGTGACTTGGTGTCGCCGCTTTTCTCGCGAATCAGGCTATCGGCATCCAGCCAGATCAGCGTGGCTTCGTCGTAGTAGTCACCGCCTCCGCGTTGCCAGTCTCGCCAGGCTTTGTCTCGGCGCGAGGCCATGGTGCCCTCGTTGGTGGTGTCTTGCAGGTTGCGCCAGGTGCGGCCCACACGGGCGTTCAGAGTGGCGGCCACCTGGGCCAGGCGGTCGCGCGCTTGCGCGGGCGTGGTCAGCCCCGAGCGGGCGGCCAGCACATGGCCCCAGTATTGCGTCATGCCCTCATAAACCCAGAGCAGCGAGTTGCGCATGGGCACGTTGTACTGGGGCGTCCAGAGGTCTAGCGGACGGCGGAACTTGCCGTTCCAGGAATGCACGTACTCATGCGGCAGCAACTCGCGGGCTCGAACCGATTTGTCCCAGTCTTTGAAGTAGTCGGTATGAACGCCGTTCTCGCTCGACTCATGGTGCTCTAGGCCAATGCCGCCAAAGTTATCGGACAGCGACAACAAAAAGTCATAGTGACGCCAGTGGCGCGCGCCGAAGAGCTTGTCAGATTGTTGCACCAGCGCGCGGTGGGCGTCGAGCTGTGCGGGGCTGGCCTCCAAGTGAGAGGCTTCGTCGGCCAGCAGGTTCAGCGCCACGGGTTTGTCGGTTTGGGGCGGGTCTAGCTCAATGCGTTTGGCATGCTTGCCCGCGAACAAGGGGGAGTCCACCAAGGTCTCAAGGGACACCGGAGCAAACTCAACCCAACCATCAGGGCCGGGCTGTGGCACCTGGCCTTTGGCATCGCGCAGCGCACTGGCCTGCTGCCAGCCCTCGGGCAGCTTCAGGCGCGCCTGCACCTTGATGCCGCTGGCAAAGTGGCCCGCCGGGTAAAGCAGCAACTGGTTCCATTGCACACCGAGAATGGAACGGCTCATGTTGACGCGGCCCTGCGCCGGGCTCAGCGGTGCGAGGTACTCAAACTGCAGGTTGAGCGCTTTGACCCCTGCAGGCACCTCCACGTGAAAAGCGTAGGGGTCGGTGACATCGCGCACCCAAGCCAGGCGCTGCGTACCGGCGTGAATCATCAATCCGGTCAGCCCACCAATGTCGTTATAGGGGCCGTGGGTGCCGGGCAGCCAGCGTGGGTAGAGCAGGGTCAGGCGACCAGCTTTGTCCACGGGCAGGGTTTGGCGCACCCGCTGAATGCGCTGGTCCAGCTCGGTGCTGTCCACGTGCAGTTGGATGGTGCCGGGCCAGGTTTCGTCGCGCGGCGCAGGCAGCGTGGCCACGCCCGCGGTGTCAGCGGTGTGGGGTGCGGCGGCCTGTGCGTGGGCCTGTGCAGCCCAGGCGCAGAGCAGGGCCAAACACAGAGGGCGCAGCAGGTTTGAGGCTGCCATGGCGGCAGGCGTGCCCGTGGTGGCCTTGTGGGCCAAGCGTGGGGTCATGAGGGGGCTCCCGAATGGGTATTGGAGAACCCTTGACGATAACGCCCTGTGGGCTAGTTGCTGCTCGGCAGATTCCCCAGCACGGCCTCGGTGTGCTCGCCCAAGGCCGGGGCCAGGTTGCGCAAGGCTCCTGGTGTGGCGGAGAGCTTGGGCACCACGCCGGGCACGTCGAGCTGCAAGCCTTGGGCGGTGACGATGCGCTGGATCATGCCGCGGGCCGCGAAGTGAGGGTCTTGGGCAATGTCTCGCACGGTGTAGATGCGGCCCACCGGCACACTCACCGCTTGCAGGGTAGCCACCACCTCCGCCACGGGCCGCTCCAGCGTCCAGCGGGTGATGGCGGCATCCAATTCATCCACCCGCGCGGCGCGCAGGCTGTTGCTGGCCAGGCCGGGGTCTTGGCCCAGGTCGTCACGGCCAATGGCCGCCATCAGGCGCTTGAAGATGGAGTCGCCATTGCCGCCGATCACCACCTGGCCATCGGCGCATCGGTAGGCGTTGCTGGGGGCAATGCCCGGCAGGGCCGAGCCCGCAGGCTCGCGCACTGCACCAAAGGCGCTGTACTCGGGCAGCAGGCTCTCCATGCAGTTGAAGACGGCTTCATACAAGGCCACATCCACCACCTGGCCCCGGCCTTTGGGGGCCTCGGGGCTGATGCTGTGTGATCGGGCTTGCAGGGCCAGCAGCACGCCGATCACGCCATGCAAGGCGGCCAGGGTGTCGCCCAGGCTCACACCCGCGCGCACCGGCGGGCGGCCCGGCTCGCCCATCAAATGGCGCAGGCCGCCCATGGCCTCGGCCACCACGGCAAAGCCGGGCAGGTCGCGGTAAGGGCCGTCTTGGCCATAGCCGGAGAGGCGCAGCATGATGAGGCCTGGGTTGGTGGCTGAGAGCGTCTCGTAGCCCAGGCCCCATTTCTCCATCGTGCCGGGCTTGAAGTTTTCGATCAGCACATCGGCCTCTGAGGCCAAGCGCCGCACTTGTTCTTGCCCTTCAGGCGTGCGCAAGTCCAGCACCACGCTTTGCTTGTTGCGGCTTTGCACCTGCCACCAAACGCTGGTGCCTTCGTGCAGCAGGCGCCATTGGCGCAGCGGGTCGCCTGTGCCGGGCGGCTCGATCTTGATGACCTCGGCCCCAAAGTCGGCCAGGGTTTTGCCTGCAAAAGGGCCGGCAATGAGTTGGCCCAGCTCCAGGACTTTCAGGCCTTGCAGGGCGGCAGGAGAGGGAGTGCTGCTCATCGGATGAAAAAATGTGGGGGCTCGGGGAGACAGTCTGCGGCCAGAGGGTGACATCATCCACGCTTTTTAAGGGCTAGGGGATGGAGGAGCGGCTGCGACTCTCTAGCATCGCGCGGTTTTTAGTTTGTCGAGGAGTTTCCTGATGAAAGCATACGGCGCTGAGTTTTTTGGCACTTTTTGGTTGGTTCTGGGCGGTTGCGGCAGTGCCGTGCTGGCCGCCGCCTTCCCTGGTGTGGGCATCGGCTTGCATGGCGTGTCCCTGGCCTTTGGCCTGACGGTGTTGACCATGGCCTATGCCATCGGCCATATCTCGGGCTGCCACTTGAACCCTGCCGTGTCGGTGGGCCTGTGGGTGGGTGGCCGTTTTGACGGCTCTAAGCTGGTGCCCTATATCGTGGCCCAGGTCTTGGGTGCCGTGGCTGCGGGCGCAGTGCTCTACCTGATTGCCAGTGGCAAGGCCGGTTTCAGCCTGAGCGGTGGCTTTGCCTCCAACGGTTTTGGCGAGCACTCTCCTGGTGGCTACTCCATGACCGCCGCGCTGGTGACGGAAGTGGTGATGACTGCCTTCTTCCTGTTCGTCATCATGGGGTCGACCGACAAGCGTGCGCCTGCTGGTTTTGCACCCATTGCCATCGGCCTGTGCCTGACCCTGATCCACCTGATCAGCATCCCGGTGACCAACACCTCGGTCAACCCCGCTCGCTCGACGGGCGTGGCCCTGTTTGTGGGTGACTGGGCCCTGTCGCAACTCTGGTTGTTCTGGGTGGCACCTATCGCCGGTGCAGCCATTGGCGCACTGGCCTATAAGGCTGTGGCTGAAGAGGCCTAAGGCCTTCACAGGCCGCCCTCCTAGGGCGGCTCATTTGAGGGGGCGCACTGCGCCCCTCAGTCGTTTTCAGGCGGGCTGTTCCTCAATCCGGTAGCTCGCCTCGTCAAACTGCGCTAGCGCCTCCAGCAGCACCGGCATTTCTGCCGCCAGCGTGTTGTGCAGGGTGTAGGGCGGGTTGATGACAAACAGCCCGCTGCCCATCAGGCCAAAGCCGTGTCCGTCCGCCTTGTTGGCCGTGAGCGAGACATGCAGCCAGCCCTTGGGGGCCAGGGCCATCAAGCGCTTGGGCAATTGCACCGCTTCAACGCGGCTGACCTGCGGGTACCACACGATGTACACGCCTTCGGCAAAGCGGGTCACTGCATCGCGCATGGCGGCCACGACCTTGCCGTAGTCGCCTACCGTTTCGTAAGACGGGTCCATCAGCACCACGGCACGGCGCGGCGAGGGCGGCAGTTCTGCCTTCAGCCCCGCAAATCCATCGCCCCCAATAATGTTGGTGCGCCGCTCGTGCCCAAAGTGGGCGGCCAGCGTGCGCACATCGGCTGAATGCAGCTCATAAAGCCGCATGGAGTCACTCTTGCGCAACAACATGCTGGCGATAGAGGGTGAGCCCGGGTAGAGCGCCAGCGGCGGGGTCATGCCTTTTTGCAGCTCGGGCAGCACACCGTTGTCATCGGGCTGTAGATTGAAAGACTGCACCAATTGCACATAGTCGGCCAGGGCGGGCGGCAGGTCAGGGCGGCTCCACAACCGGCCAATGCCCTCGCGGTACTCGGTTTTCTTTTGCGCGTCTTTGCCCTTGAGCAGGTAGCCGCCCGCGCCCGCGTGGGTGTCTATGTAGCGCAGCGGTTTGTCTTTGGACACCATGTAGCGCAACACCTGGGTCAGCACCAGATGCTTGAGCACGTCGGCATGGTTGCCAGCGTGGTAGGCGTGTCGATAGGCCAGCATGGCGGTCTTTCACTCTTGTATCGCAAGGCTGCACTGTAGCCGGGTTGACAGCCTGCGCGTGGCAGGCGGGGTAGGCTTGCGGCCATGAGCACACTTTTCAGCCCTCTCCAGCTGGGCGACATCGCGCTGGACAACCGCTTGGTCATGGCCCCTCTGACCCGAAACCGGGCACCTGGAGGCCTCCCCAATGCCTTGATGGCCACCTACTACCGCCAGCGGGCCAACCCGGCCACCGGGGCCGGCTTGATCATCACCGAGGCCAGCCCGGTCTGCCCCATGGGCCACGGCTATCTGGATACGCCGGGCATTTACAGCCTTGAACAGGTGCGTGCCTGGCGCCAAGTCACCGATGCGGTGCATGCCGAGGGCGGCAAGATCGTGGTCCAGCTCTGGCATGTGGGCCGCATCTCGCACACCTCCTTGCTGCCGGGCGGTGCAGCGCCCGAATCGGCCACCGCCACCCCGGCGCGCGGCAAAACCTATATCCAAGGCGGCTTTGCGCCGGTGTCTGCGCCGCGTGCGCTGCGCACCGAGGAGATCCCGGCGCTGGTCCAGCACTACCGCCACGCCGCCCGCTGCGCCATGGATGCGGGCTTTGACGGCGTGGAGATCCATGCGGCCAATGGCTATCTGATTGAGCAGTTTCTGCGCGACAGCATCAACGACCGCAGCGACGCCTACGGCGGCAGCCCGGCCAACCGCATGCGCTTTGCGCTGGAGGTGACGCAGGCCATCGTGGGCGAAATCGGTGGCGGCCGAACAGGCATTCGCCTCTCTCCCATCACCCCGGCCAATGATGCGGGGCAAGACAGCGATGCTCAGGGCCTCTACGGCTTGCTGGCGACTCAATTGGCCCCACTCAAGCTCGCCTATGTCCATGTGGTGGAAGGGGCGACGGGTGGGCCGCGTGACCTGAGCGACCAAGGCGTGTCGCCCTTTGACTACCAGGCGCTGAGAGCCCAGGCCCAGGCCCCGTGGATGGTGAACAACGGCTACGACGGTGCGATGGCGCAAGCCGCTATCGCGACGGGTTTGGCGGATTTGGTGGCATTTGGCAAGGCGTTCATCGCCAATCCCGACCTGGGCGCGCGTTTGCGCGCGGGCACGGCGCTCAATGCCTTGGACCCCAAAACCCTCTACGGCGGGGGTGCCCAGGGCTATACCGACTACGCCAGTTTAGGGGGGTAAGGGGCTACACCACGCCTCACAGCAGGAAGCCAGGCGATGACTGGGGGGAAACCTCTATCGACTTCAAACCTGGCTTTGCCGAGCATGTGGCTCTTTCGTGAAAAGGGTCGCGGCATTGCCTTTTCGGCAAGGGCTGTTGACCCCACCGTTCCGTGTGGTGCCAGAAGCACCACGCCCCCGATGGGATGCACCTCATCCCTCATTCATCAGAGGAGTTTGCCCGAATGAAACAGGTTCGTTTGACGCTGCTAGCCAGCGCGGTATCGGCTGCCATGGCGCTGTGCGCAACATCGGCCCAGGCTACCCAGGCCGTGCCCGCCAAGTCTGCTGAGATGGCCCCCAATCTGTGGTTCATCGAATTTGCCGGCGCACCCATGGCCGATGGCCGCGCAGCCTCCGCCGTGAAGGCCGACGAAGCCGAGTTCCTGCGGGAAGCCACCAGCAAGCAGATCAAGTTCAAGAAGCGCAATACCTTCACCAATCTGTTCAACGGTATCTCTATCGAGGCCACTCCGGCCGAGCGCGCCAAGATCGCCAAGATGGCAGCCGTTAAGGCCATGTATCCGGTGATGGTGATTCAGGCCCCCAAAGTAGACAAGTCTGACGGTGGCACCTTGCCTGATATGTCCTCTGCACTGGGCATGACCGGCGCGGACATTGCCCAAAACAGCTTGGGCCTGACCGGTAACGGCATCAAGGTCGGTGTGATCGACACCGGTATCGACCTGGATCACCCGGCTTTTGGCGGTGGTGGTGTTCCTGGCGGCACCCCCTTTGAAAATCACCCGCGTGTGAAATTCGGCTACGACTTTGTGGGTGACAGCTTTAATAACGGCACCCAACCTGTGGCCATGCCCGATGGCAACCCCGACGATTGCGGTGGCCACGGTACCCACGTCGCAGGCATCATTGGCGGCAATAGCGCGGCGGACAACTTCAAGGGCGTGGCACCCAACGTCACCTTTGGTGCTTACCGCGTGTTCGGCTGCGAAGGTTCTACCACCTCCGACATCATCTTGGCCGCCATGGAGCGCGCCAAGGCCGACGGCATGCAGGTCATCAACCAAAGCTTGGGGGCTTCTTACCAGTGGCCTCAGTACCCCACGGCCCAGGCTGCCGACCGTTTGGTGCGTGACGGCATTGTCGTGGTGGCCTCGATTGGCAACTGCGGTGTGGCGTCTACGCAGTGCGGCGCTGGTGGCCTGTATGGGGCTGGCGCACCAGGCGTGGGGGCCAATGTGATTGGCGTCGCCTCTTACGAGAACGCCAGCATCAAGCTCAAGACCTTCACGGCCACTGGTGCCACCCCCCTGACGGTGGGCTACCAAGCTGCCACGGGCGCACCCGACGCACCGACCTCTGGCAGCTTCCCGATGGCTCGCACCGGTACAGTGGCATCCACTGCAGATGCTTGCAACACCGCTCCGCCGGCCTCCGGTAGCCTGACGGGCCAAATCGCCTTGATCCGCCGCGGCAGTTGCAGCTTCCTCGAAAAGTCATTGAATGCCCAGAACGCCGGTGCCGTCGGCGTGGTGATCTATAACAACGTGGCCGGCCACTTTGGCGGAACGGTTGCAGGCGGTGCCAGCCTGCCGAGCATTCCGGTCGTGACCATTTCTGATACTTTGGGGGCAGACCTCGACAGCCGTATCGCTGCCGGTGCCACCAGCATGACCTGGACGCCCAACAGTGCTGCCTTCCCGTCGGTCAATGGCGGGCTGATCAACAGCTTCAGTTCCTGGGGCTTGGCGGCTGACTTGAGCTTGAAGCCTGACCTGGGTGCGCCTGGTGGCAGCATCGCTTCCAGCTACCCGCTGGAATTGGGTGGCTACGCCACGCTGTCCGGCACGTCCATGTCTTCTCCGCATACGGCGGGTGGCGTGGCGCTCCTGTTGCAGGCTCGCCCGACGCTGAAGGCCAGCAGTATCCGCACCCGCTTGCAAAATACCGCCGACCCGAAGATGTGGATGGGTAACCCTGGTCTTGGCGTCGTTGATGCGACGCATCGCCAAGGTGCGGGCATGCTGGACATCGTCCAGGCGGTTCAGGCCAAGGTGGGGGTGTTCCCGAGCAAGCTGTCTTTGGGTGAGAGTGAGTCAGGCCCCCAAACCCAAACCCTGACGCTCAAGAACGGCAGCGCCACCCCCATGACCTACGACTTGAGCCATGTGGGCGCGATTGCCACAGGCCCGAACTCGTTCACGGTCTCGTCCTTCAATGCACCCGCCACGGTGGGCTTCAGCAGCTCAACGGTTACCGTGCCAGCGCGTGGCTCGGCGACGGTGGATGTCACCATCACCGCACCGGCTGGCTTGCCAGACAAGAGCATTTACGGTGGCTATCTGGTGATGACCGCTCAGGGTGAAGCGGGCCAGACGCTGCGGGTTCCCTACTCGGGGTTCAAGGGCGACTACCAGTCCATCCAAGTGCTGACCCCCACGGCCAACGGCTTCCCGTGGTTGGCCCAATTGGTGGGCACCAGCTACCAGAACCGTCCGACCGGTGGCACCTTCACCATGGCGGGCTCGGACGTGCCTTATCTGCTGATGCACTTTGACCACCATGCCCGCTCGGTGCGCGTCACAGTGACTGAGACGGCCTCGGGCAAGAACTGGCATACCGCTATTTCGGATGACTACATCCCACGTAGCGCCAACGTTGCTAGCTTCTTCCCCTTTAGCTGGGATGGCACCACCACCAAGAAGAACGGTACCGTGATGACCGTGCCCGATGGCACCTACACACTCAATGTGTCGGTTCTGAAGGCCTTGGGCGACCCCAACAACGAAGCTCATTGGGAGCGTTGGGCCTCGCCGACGGTTACCATCCAGCGCACGCCCGCTAAGAAGTAATGTGCCGAATGTCGACCATCCTGATCTCAGGTCAGGGTGGTCGCTCGGTCTTCGCTCTGGCGTAGAGAGCACAGGCCCCCTGGCAGCCCTCATCAGGCTCAAGGGGGCTTTTTCATGGGGCTATCTCGCCCGGCTGCGAAACGCATCCAGCAAACTGAGGTGGCGCTCGCCCGCTTCCAGTCGAAAGCTGTCTTGGGCACTCAGCGCGCCCGGCACCAGCACGGCCAAATAGGCCCCGCAGTAGCCGGACTCCGTCATCAGTTTGGCGGCCTTGTTAAAGCCCATGGCGGCATTGAACTTAAAGCAAGGCATGCGCGGCTCAGACACCACCAGCACACCGCCGTCGGCAAAGCAGAGCCGGTCGCCGATCCACAGATCGCGCTCCGTGAGACCCTGCAAAGTGAGGTTCTCGCCCATCAAGCCTGGGGGAATGTCTTGGTCCCAGGCACCAACGCGGGCCTGAGCACGCACCGTGCGCCAAAAGGCCAGGTGCTCGCTGGGGTAGGCGTAAATGGCTTTGGACAGCCCGCCATGCACCGACAAATCTGCCTGCTCGTCGCCCTGCAGGCCCATGGGGCCATAGCTCACGGGGCCCACTTGAGGCTGTTTGCCAATGGCCGTGAGTACCTCACGGCCATTGATCTGGACCGGCACCGCACGGCCCACATTCACGCTGAGGATGATGTTCATGCCCAGCATTGTGCAGCCCCACCGCCCTGAGGCAGTGAGGATGCACCCATTCAGGCGGGGATGCGCAGCAACTGGCCCGGATAGATCTTGTCGGGGTGGCTCAACATGGGGCGGTTGGCCTCAAAAATCTTCGGGTAGTCATTGGCATTGCCATAGTGCTCTTTGGCAATTTTGGAGAGGTTGTCGCCCTTGACCACGGTGTACCAACGCGACTCATCAGCCGGTTGCGCCACCGTCATCAAGTCGTTCACGCCGGTCACGCCGTTCACATTGCCACAGCACAGCACGATCTTTTCGCGCGTGGCTTGGTCTGCCGCTTGGCCGCTCACCGTGGCCTGGCTGGAGGCCCCGTCAAACTCAATGCTCAGGCCATCAGCACTCAGGCCTTGCGCGGCCACATAGGTGGAGATGGCGTCGGCAGCGCGCGCGTTCAGTTGCGCCACTTTTTGCTGCAAGTCAGCGTCGCTGGGGGCCGCTGCTGCTGCTTGAGCAGTCTTTTCGGCTTCGTCATGCCCAAACAGTTTTTCGCCTGCGGCTTTGAAAAAACTCACGATTCCCATGAAGCAAACCCTCAGTTCAATGTTGAAGAAGCCCACACCATACAAAGCCCGCTTCTGCAGGAAAGAGTGGGCACCGGTGCGAGCGGACATTCTTGGCACATTTCACGGCCGCTGTGGTGGCGGGGTGTCGAAACGGGCGCAGCGCTTTCCCGGCGGGCCTCAGTATCGGGGCGATTGAGACATCTTGCGCATCTCCCCATGTCTTTTACGCATGGTGGCGGTGTTTGGTCGAGTTACGGCCCCGTTACACTCACGGGTCAAGCCCTTCGCAGGAAACGGGGTCTGGGGGCCTATCCGCCTCCGAAACCCCTTGTAACCTGCATGACAGCTCCATCCCTCAGGCTGTCGAACCTTGCTGGTCCTGGTCTCTTCAGGGTGGGCATTGGGCGAGCCTCTGGCCATTGGCCGGGCGCTCGCCCAATCCCATTTTTGAACCTTAGATTGGAGTCTTGTCATGAACCGTCCTGTCACGGAAGCCCTGCGGGTCAATGCCCCGGCCTACGTCAAAAACGCACGTCTGATCGAATGGGTCGGCCAAATCGCCGCCCTGACCGAGGCTAAAGACGTCTACTGGTGCGACGGCACCCAAGAAGAATACGACCGCCTCTGCCAGCAATTGGTGGATGCCGGCACCTTCAAGAAGCTGAACCCCGCCAAGCGCCCGGGCAGCTATCTGGCTTGCTCTGACCCGTCCGACGTGGCGCGTGTTGAAGACCGCACCTATATCTGCAGCGCCAAGAAAGAAGACGCCGGCCCCACCAACAACTGGATGGCCCCGGCCGAGATGCGCGAGCTGCTGCAAACCGGTGACAAGGCTTTGTTCAAGGGCGCCATGAAGGGCCGCACCCTGTATGTGGTGCCGTTCAGCATGGGCCCGCTGGGCTCGCCCATCGCCCACATCGGCGTGGAGCTGTCGGACAGCCCCTATGTGGCCGTCAACATGCGCATCATGACCCGCATGGGCCGCAAGGTGCTGGAGCTGCTGGGCGAAAACGGCGAGTTCGTGCCCTGCGTGCACACCGTGGGCGCCCCGCTGGCCGAAGGCCAAAAAGATGTGACCTGGCCCTGCAACGCTACCAAGTACATCGTGCACTACCCCGAGACCCGCGAGATCTGGTCCTACGGCTCGGGTTACGGCGGCAACGCGCTGCTGGGCAAAAAGTGCTTTGCGCTGCGCATCGCCTCCACCATGGGCCGCGACCAAGGCTGGCTCGCCGAGCACATGCTGATCCTGGGCGTCACTAGCCCCGCCGGCAAGAAGTACCACGTGGCAGCCGCCTTCCCCAGCGCGTGCGGCAAGACCAACTTCGCCATGTTGATCCCGCCCAAGGCCTTGGGGGGCTGGAGCGTGACCACCATCGGTGACGACATCGCCTGGATCAAGCCCGACGCCAACGGCCGCCTGCGCGCCATCAACCCCGAAGCCGGTTACTTTGGCGTGGCCCCTGGCACCAACACACTGACCAACCCCAACTGCATGGCCAGCCTGAACAAGGACGTGATCTTCACCAACGTCGCGCTGACCGACGATGGCGACGTGTGGTGGGAAGGCATGGGCGACGCCCCGACCCATTGCATCGACTGGCAAGGCAAAGACTGGACCCCGGCCATCGCCAAAGAAACTGGTGCCAAGGCCGCCCACCCGAACGCCCGCTTCACCGTGGCTGCCACCAACAACCCCGCGCTGGACGCTGCCTGGGACGACGCCGCTGGCGTGCCCATCGACGCCTTCATCTTTGGTGGCCGCCGCTCCACCACCGTGCCGCTGGTGACCGAGGCCCGCAACTGGACCGAAGGCGTCTACATGGCCGCCACCATGGGCTCTGAAACCACCGCCGCTGCCGCAGGCCAGCAGGGCGTGGTGCGCCGCGACCCCTTCGCCATGCTGCCCTTCATGGGCTACAACATGAGCGACTACTTCCAGCACTGGCTCAACCTGGGTGCCAAGCTGCAAGCCCAAGGCGCCACGCTGCCGCGCATCTACTGCGTCAACTGGTTCCGCAAGGGCGCCGACGGCAAGTTTGTGTGGCCGGGCTACGGCGACAACATGCGCGTCATGAAGTGGATGATCGAGCGCATCGAAGGCCAACAAGGCGGCACCGAAAGCCTGTTCGGCGTGAGCCCCACCTATGACGAACTGAGCTGGGACGGCCTGGACTTCAGCCGCGAACAGTTCGCCAGCGTCACCAGCGTGGACCACGAAGCCTGGGTGCAAGAGCTCAAGCTGCACGACGAGCTGTTCACCCAACTGGCCTACCACCTGCCTGAAGAGCTGAAGGCGACCAAGGCCAAGCTGCAGGCTAAGTTGGCGGGCTGATCGCCCGCGCTGCCGGTGCGGCGCGGCTGCTCACCGGCCCAGCAAAAAGCCACCGCATGCGGTGGCTTTTGTTTGGACGGGCAGTATGAACAACGCAGCTACCGCGGTCGTCAATTTGTCAACCGCCAGCGATATGGGTACCGAACTTCCCGATGACTTTAAACCTTGGCGGCACGGTGAAGGGTGCTTGACCGAGCCGCTGCCGTCGCGCTTGCTTCTATGGCATCGGGCTCAGAGCCTGCAGGAGGGACGCCAGACGGCGCGGAACACCGCCGGGGCCTATATGCTTCTAGCGGTTTGGCCAGCGGCACTAGTGTTTGTTGTTCTGCACAAAATCGGACTCCCGCCGGCATTTGCGTTGGGTGGTCTAGCTCTATCGCTGTTGCATCTCGCTGCGCGAGCCTACTTGAAGGCGCGAGCCACCACTGATGGGCAGCCCTGGGATGTGCATGAATGGATCGACTTCGAGCGCTGTATGTGGTGTTCACGGCGGACGGAACCAGAGGGAAGAGAGCCGATCCAGATGATCCAACACCCGTTGCACCGTCTTGCACTGGTTTGTTATGTGCATACGTGGGAGCAACGGAACTCATATGAGGTTTGCCTAAGTGAGCTGACCGAGATGGGCAAAACAACCGGTCTGATTGGCCCGCCCCGATTGTCCTGGCTGATGTCATTCGATACCGAGGCTGAATCGTTCATCGTGGCTCAGGGGTTGGCCAAACGCTGGGGCATCACCTGCTGGCACCGCCGCAGTGACGCCGATTCTGAGTTGCGGCAACTCTGCGACGAGAGTGCAACGCTATTCGTTAGGCCCCCGAGTGACCCGTCGCTCGCCGCCCCACAGACTTGTGGATGAAGTGCGGGCACCTTCAGCGTAAAAAGTGCACTTTCGTGTATCTAAAGGAGCTTTGTCATGCTGCGTCTTCTGACTGTGTTTTGCGGACTCCTGCTGACTGCAGCATCGGTGCTGGCCATCGACGGTGCTTCAACGATGAAGAGCGAGCCTACGACAGCGCTTGGTCAAGGCGAACGCGTTTGGCAAGTAGCCCAAGGCGATCCGCCGTGGCCAGGGTGCAAGCGCGAATGCACTCCGATGAAGAAGTGCACCCCTGGTCCGTGTAAACGGGTCGGTGACACGATGGTTTGCGAGAAGGAACGCTGCGAGACGGTCCAGTCATGTGGCTGGGTCTGTCCGCAGAAGAAGTAGGACTCGGGTGGCAACATCATGAAGGGATTTGCGGTCCTCGGAGCAGGGATAGCTGCGCTAGCCGCCATTCTGGGCTATTTGATTGCAGCCTCTGGCACTCCGGTAGCCGCTGTGGCAATCCCTGCGGCTTTCGGAATTGCGGTGAGCGCACTCGGCCTGTTGAATCCCAGCGCATCGTCAAAGGACGATCTGAAAGCCGATTCAGTTCCCCAACTTCGGCGCGGGCCCGGGCTACCCGCCCACGCGCTGAATAGGCTCGGAGTAGCCCTTCTCTGTTTCTCTCTTGGATTCGCAAGCGGCCTCTTCATTGGGGCAAAGTCCAGACTTTCCGGTTGGCTTGCTCCAGACGCCAAGGCTCTCGAGCCAACCTGGATCCGTTACAGCTTAGCCCCACCGCCCTCGGCTGAAGCGGCTTTGTATTGGCTCCATCTCCAAGATTTGATGCAAGAGCGTGGCCTAAAACAAGAACACATCTCGGCGCTCTACGAAATTCAGGCGAAGGTTTGGACAAGTCGTGTCCCGTGCTCTGCAATCGTCGCGGCACCTGCGGCCTCCGCCGCGTCGGCATCGACGTCCGGCAAGGTGGGCGTCACCCTAGACGATCTGTTTCGACACCCTGCTTCTGGCAACCCAATAGCAAACAATCCCTTGTCACCCCGCGATCCGGGGAAGCTTCCTAGCTAGTTCGCCTTAGCGGAGCGCGTGGGCCTAACCCTTTTGACAGGACTTCCCGGTTTGTCAAGACTTGGTCTTCTTCTCAATAGCTGTATTTGATACGTTGAAGGTGAGCCGACACACGGACTCCATTCGCTCCGCATGACAGTGCTGTGGCAGAAGGATTATCGAGTTGAACAAGCGTCGGCTCTGACCTGAGCTAGGGTTTGTGCGCTATGGTGTATCTGAGGGAGACAGACCGCATTTCTGACATCGGGCTTGTTGAGGGTCTTCCTCGGCCCAGGATACCGAGCCCGGACACAAAGCGTCCTGAGGACGGTTTGTGCCTTGTGAGGCGTTGGGCCTCTGTGCCCAGCGCGCTCGGCAGGGCTCTATTCGACAGACGTGTCGCTGGCGCAATGCCAGCACAAAAGGGTTATCGAGTTCACCTGCCGCCGGTCTGACCTGGAAGGTCATCCTTGTGCGCACGCCTATTTGTCAAAAGCTGTTGATGGGGTTCATGCTGCGGCAGCCTCTTGGCCAGCCACGGATCGCTTGGGCACATCGTCGAGATCAAACCGGTCCCTTCGCGTCATCACGCACCACAAGATGCGCGCGTTCTTGTTGGCCAAGGCCACGATGGCCTTTTGCCAGCCGACCCGCTCTTTGACCTGTACCAGCCGCAGGCTGATCGGGTCTTTGCGTTTGTGTGCGGTCATTACCGCCGACTTGGCGCCACGACTGACCCTGCCCATCGGACCGTGAGGCTCTCTCCTGTCCCTTTAGACCGCTCAAAAGGTTCGCAAAGACGCTTGCTTAGCCAGCTTGCAAGTGCAAGCGGTATTTGCTAGCATCCCCGAGTGAACGCCAAACAACGCAAAACCCTGCGGGCCATCTTCACCAAGCCTACGTCCGCCACGATCGTCTTCTCGGACATCGAGTCGCTGATCATCGGTCTTGGTGGCGAAGTTCATGAACGCGAAGGCTCTCGCGTCAAGATCCTTCTCATGGGCGAGCAGTGGCGTTGCCATCGGCCTCACCCGGGCAAAGAAGCCAAGCGCTATCAAATTGAAGAGGCGCGCGAATTGCTGGAACGAGTAGGAGTAACACCATGAACAGCATGAACTACAAAGGCTATACGGCCCGCATCGAGTTCGATGAACGCGACAACATCTTCGTGGGTCGCGTCCTGGGCCTGCGCGCCATGATCAGCTTTCATGGTGAAACGGTGGCGGAACTTCGCGATGCATTTTCTGGAGCCATCGAGGACTTCCTGGCCGACTGCAAAGAGCAAGGGGTCAAGCCGGAAAAGACGGCGTCAGGCAAGCTCATGCTTCGCGTTCCACCAGAAGTTCATGGTGCAGCCTTG
Organism: Ideonella sp. MAG2; assembly: GCA_004359425.1. Taxonomy (GTDB): domain Bacteria; phylum Pseudomonadota; class Gammaproteobacteria; order Burkholderiales; family Burkholderiaceae_C; genus Ideonella. Next base: position 153,954 of record PTEU01000001.1, read on the forward strand.
GTTGCCGCTCAGGCCTCTGGCAAGAGCCTCAATCAATGGGCGACCGAGGTCATTCAGAACGCGTCTCATGCACATTGACATGGACGCCGAAACCGTTTCGCGACGCTGTCAAAAACCCACGGGTTGCGGACCCGAATCTCGCTGATGCCAACTCGGCATCACCTCATCACCCACACCATCGCCGTGCGCCCCGGCACCTGCAGCTCGCCCGTCTTGCCGTCCAGGCTGGCCTCGCGCACGCGCTTGTCGGCGGCCGTGGGGCTCAAGTGCACCGGGTGCAGGGTCCAGCGCTTGCCGCTGAGGGCGGGCAGGCTCAGGAGTTGAGCCTGTTTGTCGGTGTTCAGCACCACCAGCACCTCGCTGAAGTTGGCGTCCTTCAGGCCTTGGCCGTTGAGCAGGGCCACGATGACGGCTGGGTTTTGCTGCGGGCCAGTGTTTAAAAAGCTCAGGCGTTGCTGGACGTCGGCGCTGCTGCGCAGGCGGAAGAGCACGGAGCTGTCGCGGATGCGCAGCAGGTCCAGCGTGGCGTCTCGCGTGAATCGGATGTCCTCGGGGCGGGGGTTGATCTGCGCGTTGGCCAGCAAAGGTTGCATCAGCGGCCAATCTTTGCCGTTATCGCCTTCGGGCGGCAGGCCGGTGCCAAAGTGGTTGGTGGTGGCTGAAAAGTCCAAGCGGTTGAAGGCGTCGCCCGAGTTGTAGCTGTTGCGGTCCAGGCTCTTGCTGCGCAACAGCTCCTGCCCCGCATGAAGGTAAGCCACGCCCTGGCTGAAGGCCACCAGCGCATTGCCCAGCACCTGCACCCGCGCCCGCTCTTGGGGCGAGGTGCCGGTGGGCAGCTTCATGGCATTGGTGTCGAACAGGGTTTGGTTGTCGTGGTTCTCGACATAGTTCACCACCTCGGCGGGCTGGCTGGCAAAGCCGGCGGGCTGGCCGCCATAGTCCATCTCGGCACCGCGCTTGGTGCTGCCGTCGGCGGTGGTGAGGCGCACGTCGCGCAAGGTGCCGGCCAGGCCCAGGCGGATCAGGTCGGCCGCTCGCATCAGGGCTGCGGCGCTGCTGGGCTCGGCCTGCGTGTTGGGGTCGGTGAACTGGCCGTTGAGCCAGCCTTGGCGGGCCAGCAGGGCCACACCGCTGTCACCGGCGCTGCCGCCACGTGCGGCGTCCCTTAGGCGGTCGTTAAAGCTGCCAATGCCGCTGCCGTTCAGGCTCAGTTGGCTGGCCTGCATGAAGCGCGCACCATTGGCCACTTCGCCAAAGTTCCAGCCCTCGCCAATGAAGTGGATGTCGCGGCCCAGCTCGCGCTTGAGGCGGGCGCGCATGGCCTCCATCACAGCGCGGGGCTGGTGGCCCATCAGGTCGAAGCGGAAGGAGTCGATGCGATGGTCGCGCGCCCACAGCAGCACCGAGTCGCTCATCAGCCGCGCCATCATGCGGTGCTCGGTGGCGGTGTTCTCGCAGCAGGTGGAACGCTCGATCTCACCCGTTGCACTCAGGCGGTGGTAGTAGCCGGGCACGATGCGGTCCAGCACCGACATCTCGCTTTGGCCTGATGCAAAGGTATGGTTGTAGACCACGTCCATGCCTACGCGCAGGCCAGCGCGGTGCAGGGCTTGCACCATGGCGCGCATCTCGCGCACGCGGGCCGCGCCATCGTCGGGCTGGGTGGCGTAGCTGCCCTCGGGGGCGCTGTAGTGGTAGGGGTCATAACCCCAGTTGTAGCAGTCGGCGTCGCGGCTGGCGTTCACTGCGGTTTGTTGGGCGGTGCCGTCGCGGGGGCCGGTGGTGGTGGGCGTGACGCAGCCTGTTTCCGGCACGCTGCTGAGGTCATAAATGGGCAGCAGGTGCACATCCGTCAGGCCGGCCTGGGCCAAGCGCCGCAGGTGCTGCATGCCTTGCGATTGCGCATGGCTAAAGCCCAGGTACTTGCCGCGGTGTGCGGCGGGCACGCTGGCGTCATCGCGCGAGAAATCGCGCACATGCAGCTCATAGACCACCAGGTCGGTGGCGTGGGCCACGGTTTGCGGGCGCGGCGTGCTGTCCCAGCCGGGGGGCTCGGTGTCGGGGTGGTCCAGGCGCAGGGCCACGCTGTGGCGGGAGTTGGCGGTGACGCTGACCGAGTACGGGTCAGTCACGCGGTTGCGCACCAGGCCGGCGTCGGGCGTCACCACGTCCACCAAATAGCTGTAGCGCTGGCCGTGCAGGTCTTGCGGCAGTTGTGTGGTCCACAGGCCGGTGGCGTCCTCGCGCTGCAGCGGGCGCAGCACCGAGGCTTTGCCGTCGCCGGGTTTGCCGGGGTGCAGGCACAGCATCACCCGCTGGGCGGTGGGCGCCCACAGGCGGAAGGTGCTGCGTTGCGGGGTGACGATGGCGCCCAGCTCGGCGGAAGACTCCGCCAGCGCATAAGCATCATCCAGCGCACCGGGCAACTGCGTCGCGGTGGCGGCCAAGATGCGGCCTTGCGCGTCCTCTTTTAAAAGCCACATCTGCGCGGTCCAGGTCTGCGCCAGGTTCATGGCATCACGGCCCGACACACGCAGCCGCACGCCGGGCTTCACATAGGCAAAGCGTTGGGCGGTGACAGGCGGCAGGTCGGAGTCATCGATGCTCAACTCCAGCACGCCGTCGGCACCGCTGAGTTTCTCTCCCGCTTTGGCCACCAGGCCTGCGCTGTGGGAATAGGCCAAACGCCAACGCACGCCTGCTTCGGCACGGTGGCCCGGCCACTGCAGGCGGATGCCGTCCAGCCAAATGCCTTCTGCGGTGGGCAGCTTGGCGGCGGCGGCTTTGAGCACGCTGCTAGAGGGGCCATCGCAGTCTTGCGCGGTGGGGGCTTTGGCCAGGGGCTGAGCCCAGAGGGGCGCGCAGGCGGCGCCCAAGGCCAGCAGCAAACTCAATCGGCTCAGATGTGGAGCGAAGGACATAAGGTGTGCGGTGTGTAATGAAACTACATTGTCCGGGCGTCAGTGCGCTACGGCATAGCGGGGTTATATCTATCCACGGTGCACCTGCAAAGCATACAAAATGTAGTTTGGCTACATACTGCTGCCGCTTCAGGACACATCATGCCTTCTCTCTCCCCTGCCGCACAGGCCTTGGCCCCTTGGCTGGCCCGGCCGTTCTTGCCGACCTTGATGGCTGCGTTGCTGGGCGCAAGCGCACTGTGGCCTGCAGGCTCAGGGGCGGTGGCTGCGCCCTCGCCGCAGGCCTTGGCCGCACAGGCGGCCCAGGTGGACATCTCGTCCGTGCCCCCGGTGAACCGCCCCAGCAACCTGCCCGCAGGCTGGCACCACGGCGTGTTCATGGAGATTTTTGTGCGCGCCTTTGCCGACAGCAATGGCGACGGTGTGGGCGACCTCAAAGGCCTGACCGCCAAGCTGGACGACCTCAAAGATTTAGGCATCAGCGGCATTTGGCTGATGCCCATCACCGCCAATGCCGACGGCGACCACGGCTATGCCACCACCGACTTCCGCGCCATTGCGCCCGAGTACGGCACGCTGCAAGACTTTGACGAGCTGCTGCGCCAGGCCCATGCGCGCGGCATCGGGGTGGTGATGGACTACGTCATCAACCATGCGGCCGCCCAGCACCCGCTGTTCCAAGCGGCCGTGGCAGACCCCAAAAGCCCCTGGCGCGACTGGTTTGTGTTTGCCGACACCGAGCCGCAAGGCTGGGACATCTGGGGCAAGAACCCTTGGTATCTGAGCAGCGCCCAGCACTGGAACAGCAAGCTCGAACCCAAAGACCTGCCCAAAGCCCCGCCCGGTGCGCGTGACTTCTACTTCGGCACCTTTGGCCCGCACATGCCCGACTTCAATATGCGCCACCCGCGCGTGCTGCAGTACCACGAGGACAGCCTGCGCTTCTGGCTCAACCGAGGCTTGGACGGCTTCAGGCTGGACGCCGTGCCGCACCTCATCGAGCGCGATGCGGTCAACTGGAACGACCAGCCGGAAAGCCGCCAACTCACCAAGCGCCTGCAAGATTTGATCACCGCGTATGACAAGCGCTGGGTGGTCTGCGAGGCCACGGCCGAGCCCAACGATTGGGGCCACCCGCAAGTCTGCGGCAGCGCCTTTGCCTTTGGCTATGTGCACCACTTTGTCAAAGCCGCTCAGGGCGAGGCGGCGTCCATTCAAGAGCTGGCCCGCTATTGGCGCGAGGCACCCCCCGAGCGCTATGGCATGTCCACCATGATCTCCAACCACGACATCTTTGCGGGTGAGCGGCTGTGGGACCAAGTCCAAGGCGACGAGGCCCGCTACAAGCTGGCGGCGGCCAGCTATTTGCTGCAGCCGGGCACGCCCTTCATCTACTTTGGTGAGGAAATCGGCCAGGCCGGTGTGCCGGGTTTGCCGGGCGACCTGCCGCTGCGCTCGCCCCGTTCCTGGACGCCTGACGCTAAGACCGCAGGCTTTACCACCGGCCAACCCTTCCGCCCCCTGGCCCCCAATCTTGCGCGTTACAACGTGCAGAGCCAGTCGGCCGACCCGCAGTCCATCCGCAGCTTTTACAAGGCCCTGATCGCGCTGCGCCGCCAACATGCGTCCATCGCCCAAGGCCGCTTTGAGCACAGCGCGGTGCAGGGCCAAGCCTTGGTGTTCCAGCGCGCCCACGAGGCAGACCGCACCCTGGTGCTGATCAACTATGGCACGCAGCCGCAGGCCGTGGATGTGCCCGGCCTGCCCGCTGGGGCGCGCTTGCAGCCCCTGTTCCAGGCTCAGGCGGCGCAGGCGCAAGGCGGGCGCGTCACCGTGCCAGCGCAAGGGGTGCAGGTGTGGCAGGTGGTCTCGCCTTGAGCTGTGCATGCAGTGGGCACAGCGACTCCCTTCAAAACCTTTGACACGCGCGTCAAGCGCACTGCCGCCACAATCGCTCCATCTTCACTTGGAGCCCTTCATGACTGTTGATCGTAAGACCGAACACCCCGTTGACCCGCTGTTCACCAAGCGCTGGTCGCCCCGCGCCTACAGCGGTGAGCCCATCGACGACGCCACCCTGATGCGCTTGTTCGAGGCGGCCCGCTGGGCACCCTCGGCGTCCAACTTGCAGCCGTGGCGCTTCCTCTATGGCAAGGCCGGCACAGCCGCTTGGCAGCCGATCTTCAACAGCCTGGTGCCCTTCAATCAAAGCTGGGCGGCCAAGGCCTCGGTGCTGATTGCCGTGGTCTCGCGCGTGCGCTCCACGCCGCCGGGCAAGACCGAAAAGGTCGACAACGTCTGGCATGCCTTTGACGCGGGCGCTGCGTGGCAAAACCTCGCCCTGCAAGCCTCGCTGCTGGGCTGGTATGCCCATGGCATGGGCGGCTTTGACAACGCAGCCTTGCGCCAAGCCCTGAACGTGCCCGAGGACCACGCCATCCATGCGGTAGCTGCAGCGCCTGCGCGCACCAGGCGGCGAGGTGGTCTACGCCCCCGAGTACCGCCGCGAGATCGAAGAAGGCGTGGCCGGTGCCATTGCCATCCCGCCTGAGGTGCCGGTGCTCATCGTTGAAGGCAATTACCTGCTGCTGGAAGACGCGCCATGGGCTCCCTGCCGCCCTCTGCTGGACGAGGCCTGGTATGTCGACGTGAACGACGCCCTGCGTACCGAACGCCTGGTCGCCCGCCACCGCCACTTTGGCCGCAGCGAGGCCGACGCCCGCGCTTGGGCTGCGCAGACGGACGAGCCCAATGCGCGGCGCATTGCGGCAAGCCAGGGGCGGGCGGATTGGGTGGTTCGCCTCTAAGAGCCGCGAGGCTGTCGAGAGGGGCTAAACATCATCATCATTGTCTTCGGATGAAAACTCGGCTGAATGCGCCAATCGTCGCGCAGCGAGAGCTTGAAGCCGTTTGGCTTGCGCGAGCAGCGTACGGCGCAATCCCTTCTGTACCTTGCGTTCGCTGATGACTTGCGCCAATTTCGCGAGTGTGGCGGCGCGTCTTGCAATTCGCAGGTCGGGATGGCTGCGCAGGCGGCGCACGGACTCTGGGACGATGCTTCCCTGTACGTGGGTCGGAATCTCGACGCTGACTGCCGCAGAAGGCGGATCCTTCTCATTGAGCACGGCGTTGAACTCAGACTTTTCCAGAAGTTGACAAAAGACGGCCGACTCCAAGGCATTCAGGTGAGCGATGGCCTCGGCATCCTTGGCGGATCGGGTTTCGAAGTCGGGCAGGGGCCACACAGCAATGCTGTGAACTTCAAACGGATCGAGCACATTCATGGCCACCGCGTCGGTGCGTTGGTTGGTCAGATGGCGACGAATCCGTGTGCCGAGACGCTCTTTGGTTTGGCCCACGTAAATGGGTTCATTGTCGTAGTCAAAAAAGGCATAAACGCCCCATTTGATTGACCCTAGGCGAACACCCTCTCCCGTCTGAAGCTGATAGGTCTGATCCAGAAAGCAGCCCAATGCCGTGCGCAGTTGTTCGGTCTCGAACGGAAGCTCCGTGATGGCCAAGCTACCGCTACCGACCGTATCTACTGGAGTCTTCAGGCTTGATCTGACGGAGCGACTCATTGCGAAAATTTCAGTCTGCTGCCCAGGCGCGGGATGGGAAGGCTTTGATTCGCCGAAATGATGGGACTCAGAATGTGCTTCTGAATGTGCTTCACGACAGGAACCACCACGCCGTCACCCAGCAAATGGTAGGCGTCGTTGTAGCGCGCGGGCAGCACATAGTGATCGGGTAAGCCCATCAATCGCGCTGCTTCGCGGGGGGAGATGAGGCGGCTGCGTATGTTAGGGCCATCCACGATCAAAATGGTCTGTCTGCTCGACCCCCCCGCTGGGGTTCTGAGACAACCCGCAACACCGTCAAATCTGACCTCCGCACGTTGAACGTTGTCGCGCGTTCGGCGATACACCGTACCCGCCTTGATGGCCCCCAGGCGCTGTGCCTCGAGAACCTTGCGTCGGTTCGTGTCGGTCATCATGGCCAGCAATGCCTGAGTTTGTTGCGGGCTGTGCCACTTCACGCCGGTAGGCTCATGCTCCAAAACATCATCGAGCGTATGGAGGCGATGCTTCGGCGTAGGTAGATTCAGCCATCGCCAATGATGCTTGATGGCCATAGGCAATCGGTGGTAAGCCCGAATGAGTGCGTCTGGATGCCAAGCAGGGGAAGGTTGCTCAGCGCAGAGGTCAGCGGGCAACTTCAACGCTGCATCCACGCCGAGAATAAACAGGCGCGGTCTAGATTGGGGCACAAAGTGGACTGCATCGATGACCATGGCACCGACCATGTACCCTTCTTGGGTGATCGCACGCGCGATTTGTTCGAAGTCTTTGCCCTCGCGAGAGGTGAGGGCCCCGCAGACATTCTCAAGCACCACCAGTCGAGGCTTTCTTCCCTCCACATTCAAGGCTCGGATGAGCCGCCAATATCCCCAAAAAGCGCCGCTTCTCTCACCCTGTAGGCCGTGACCGTTTCCAGCCAATGACAGGTCTTGGCAAGGAAAAGATCCCCAAGCCAAGTCCGCATGGCCGGGTAGTTGCGCCGTGGTGACATCAAACACGTCGCCGGTAAAGAGGTCGTTCTCCTGCCAGTTCGACGCATACGCGGCAGATTTTTTGCTGCAAATGTCATTGGCAAAAACACACTTCCAGTTCTCGCTCAAACCGGTGCGCGCCATCCCGCCGCCTGCAAAGAATTCGTAGTAAGTGCGCATAAAGATCCTGAGCCTATCACTGTGTTTGCATACAGCAGTATAGGTTCTTGATGTTGTTCGTGGTGAGTGTAGGGGGATCAACTGACTTCATTGTGCGCCGTCGGTTCTTGGCCCACCGCTCCACCACAGTTTGCGATTCCACCCGTCAAAGGCACCTCGTGCTCCGCTTGAAAGGCCAAAAAAAATCCCCACCTTGATGCGATGAACGACACCTTGCTTTGGGCGCTCAGCGCTGGCCTTGTCCTCCTCGGCTTTGCGGGCATTGTCTTGCCCGCCTTGCCCGGCACTTTGTTGGTCTGGGCCGGCTTGCTGCTGGCGGCCTGGATTGACGACTTCCAGCGCATCGGCGGCTGGCCCATGGCCGCCATCACGGTCATGGCTCTTATCGCCTGGGCTTTGGACTATGTCGCAGGCCTGATGGGCGCGCGCCACTTGGGCGCCAGCAAGCAGGCCTTGATCGGTGCGGCCCTGGGCACCGTGGTGGGCCTGTTCATGGGCCTGGTCGGCGTGTTCTTCATGCCCTTGGTCGGCGCGGCCGTGGGCGAATACCTGGCCCGCCGCGACCACCCCGACGCCGCCCCCCAAGCCCTCAAGGTCGGCGTTGGCACCTGGGTGGGCATGCTGGTGGGCATGCTAGCCAAGTTTGTGCTGGCCTTTGTGATGATCGGTGTGGCGGTGGCGGCTTACCTGTGGTGAGACGCGGTGTGGGCAAGCTGCATTTCGACAAGAGTTCTTGGACAGCGGGCATGATGGCTTAAATCATCGATATCTACCAGCGAGAGGGCACCCATGGACATTGCACGCATCTTCCAATCCGGTCGCAGTCAGGCCGTTCGTCTGCCCAAGGAGTACCGCTTTGAAGGCACCGAAGTGGCGGTCAAGCATTTCGGCAATGGTGTGCTGCTCTTGCCCTTGAATGACCCGTGGCAAACCATGGAGGACGGCTTGGCGGCTTTCGAAGCGGGCTTTGTCCTGAGCCGCGAACAGCCCGCAGCGAAGGAGCGCGATGAGATCAAGCCATGATCTTGCGCTACGCCCCTATCTGCCACTTCATCAACGTCAGGCCCGCCAGCAAGGGCACCATGCTGGTCACCAACAACACGCGAGAGTTCGCCAAGGTACCGGGCCTCTTGCTCGACAACTGGGTCGAGCCTGACTGAGCCCAACGCTGCATCAGGGCTTCGGCGTCGCCGGTGGCAATGAACCCACCCCCGGCAAATGCTGCCCCGAGGTCACCCCCATCGACACATAGATGCTGGTCAGCCCGTCCACGCCCACATCCGCCGCTTGTACCCAGGCTTCAGGCACATAGATGAGGGCGCCGCCCACGGGCACGGGGGCGGTGGGCACGAGCACCGCCAAGTAGGGCGCACCGCCCACCAGCACGGGCTCGGGGGATGACAGCAAGCCCAGCACCGCAGCGGCTTGGCCGGGGCCGCCAAAGTGCAGCCAAACTGGGCTCATCGAACGTGTGCCTTGCTCGTCGCGCTGCGACATCAGGCCCACCAGCTTTTGCGCCATGTCGTAGATGTGGCGCACCACGGGGATGCGCTGCATCACCGCGTTCAGGCCTTCCAGCAGCACCGGCTGCAAGCGCGTTTGCACCAGCACGCCCAGGGCCATGATGCTGAGCAGCACCAGGCCTAAGCCCAGCAAATAGCCCACCACTTCCGAGCCGCTGACATCCAGGCCCAAGCTGATCAGCGCCTTGCCAAACAAGCTGGTGGGGCCCAGCCAGGCATAGATCAGGCGCACGGCCCAGACCAAGATGCCCACGGTGGCGGCCAGAGGCAGGGCAGCCAAGAGGCCCGTCAAAAACACATTCGCCAAGCGGCGCAAGCCCGGTTTGATCATTGCGCGGCCTCCACCACCATCTGCACTCTTTGTTGGCCTTGGAACTCATCGACGCTGAGCCTATAGGCCAAGCGCACGCGGTCGGGCACCGGGTCGGTGTGGCCAAACCAAATGGCGTCGCGCAGCGTGCCTTGCGGGCCGCCGTGGCGCACGCGCAGTTTCAGGTGCTTCTCGGCCACCAAGCGTTGTTGCACCACGTCCACCTCGTCGCAAAACACGGGTGCCGGAAAGCCCTGGCCCCAGACCACGTCGTCCAAGGTCTGCACGGTCTCCGCATTGAAGTACTGCAGCGGCAGCGGGCCATCGGTGGCCACGGTGCGGGTCAGTGCGGCGGCGTCCAGCCACTCGCGGGCCACTTGCTGCAGCGCTTGGTCAAAGGTGTCCACATCTTCTTCGGCCAAGGTGCAGCCGGCGGCCATGGCGTGGCCACCAAAGCGCTTGAGCAGACCGGGGTGGCGCTTGGTCACCAGGTCCAGCGCGTCGCGCAAATGAAAGCCGGGGATGGAGCGGCCCGAGCCTTTGAGCAAGCCATCGCTGCCCAGGGCTAACACAAAGGTGGGCCGGTGCAGGCGGTCTTTGAGGCGGCCCGCGACGATGCCCACCACGCCCTCGTGGAACTCGGGGTCAAACAGCACCAGGGCCGGGGGCGGGTCGCCTTCGGGCATCAGGTGCTCCAGCGCGGCTTCGGCCTGCTCGCGCATGCCAGCCTCCACATTGCGGCGCTCGCGGTTGATGGCATCCAGTTGCTGGGCCAGCTCTTGGGCGCGGCCGGGGCTGTCGGTCAGCAGGCATTCGATGCCCAAAGTCATGTCGGCCAGGCGGCCGGCGGCATTGATTGGGCTGCGTCAAAGGCGCCGCGTGTGCGCAGCTCAGCCCGGGTGGCCAGCAGCACATAAAACATCACGCCCACACCGGCCAGGGCTTTGCTTTCAAAGCCGCAATCCGGCTGGTTGGGGTTGACGATCACATCTGCGTCCGGCAACAGCACCGCGCCCTCGACCAAGGCGGGCAGGTGGTGGTCGGTCACCAGCACCTGCATGCCCAAGGCCTTGGCGCGCGCCACGCCCGCATGGCTGGCAATGCCGTTGTCCACGGTGATCAAGACCTGCGGCTGGCACTGGGCCTGGGCGAGGTCGACGATGGTGGGTGTCAGGCCATAGCCGTGCACGGCGCGGTCGGGCACCACATAGTGCAGGTGCTCCGCACGCGCCCCCAACATGGCCAATCCGCGCAGGGCCACGGCGCAGGCGGTGGCGCCGTCGCAGTCGTAGTCGGCCACCACACACAGGCGCAGGCCTTGTTGAACGGCATCCGCCAGCAGGCGGGCGGCAGCGTCGCAGCCCTTGAGCTGTGAGGGCGGCAGCAAGCGCGCCAGGTTGTCGTCCAGGTCGTCGGCGCTCTTGATGCCGCGTGCGGCAAACAAGCGGGCCAGCAGCGGGTGAAGGCCGCTTTGCTCCAGGGCAAAGGCGGTGCGGGGGGCGGTCTCTCGGACGGCGAGTTGAACCATAGGGGCGGTACTTTCTTTAGGCCAACAAAGAGCTGCTGTCAATCTCAGGGCAGAGGAAGACCCCGCTTAGGCACCTGCCTAGTATCAGCCCCGACATCTGATCAGAGCTCCAAGCCAGAGCCGTATATGGGGGACGCATCCGATGGGCTGTCATCACACTAAGACTCATCATCAATTGGAAGGATAAACATCATGAAGACTCATTACATCGCCTCTGCCGTGCTGGCCGCCCTGTGCCTGGGCAGCATGTCGGCCACTGCGGCCATTAAGTCGGGCAAGTTCAGAACCGAGTCCAACCTGCCCGCCGTGCGGACTGGAACGCCTTTGGTACTGAGTGCCACGGCGCAATTGAATGCGGCTGCCGACGAATTGACCGGCGCAAACTTGCTGTCCAACCCCGACGCCTGGGGCGGTGGCATTGTCCATATGGATCTGGACAAAGCCACCAATATCCTGACCTTGAAGGCGCAAGACAGTTGGGACTTCCAGACCTTTCATGCCCAGGTTCTGAGCATGAAGTTCACGGAGGCCAATGAGTCCGTCTGCGGCATCAGCTACCTGGATGGAGCCATTACCACACCCGATATTGCACCGACCGTGACCTTTGCCGACACCGGCGTGGCCGTCAGTTATGCGGTGCAGGATGTGCCTGGTTTCGCCTATTTCAACTTCGTTGCTGGCGGCACGGCACGCTTCCAAATTCAAACCTGCGTCCCAACTGCCGCTCAGCAAGCACCGGCTGCTGGCCGCAACCGCTGAGCTCACAGCGCCATCAGCACCGTGGCGGCGGCGGGCTTGGCAGCCCACCAACGCCGCCACAGGCCCCCGCGAGCAGCTTGGGTGAGCCAGGTCTGGGCGTGCCGCTCGCCGCACAAGGTGAGCGTCAGCGGTGCGCCCGCTTTGTGTTCGGCCAGCAGGGGCTTGAACAGCGTTGCATCCAGCGCATGCCAAGCCTCTGCCCAAGCTGCCCAGTCTTCGGCCAGCAAGGGGGCGCGCAATGTCTCTACACATTGCGCGGCATTGGGTGTTCCCCACTGCGGCGGTGCAGAGCCTGTGCCGCTGAGCCAGAAGGAGTTCAGCGGCAACAAGCCCTGGGCGTCGCGGGCCTGATTCAAGGGGTGGCTGTGCAGCAGCATCTGTACCTCGGCCTGGAGTCGGCGCAGGCGTCGTGCGGCTTGTGGGGGGCCTAACCACAGGTCCACATTGCGGCCTATCACTCGGTCTAACGAGGCCGTGGGTAGGTGGGCCAGGCTCTCATGCTCCGCCAGCCATTGCAGGGGCGTGCACCAATGCAGGCGGATGCCGTCTTCTTCAAACAAGGGCCGCACGGCCTCAAAGGCTGCGCGTGAGCTGGCCTCGTCCAAGGCCAAATCCGCCGGGTTGAGCAATGAAAACTGCTCGGTACCCGCATGCCAATGCGCGGGGCTCACCAAGGCCCAGCCGCTGCCAGGGGGAGGGGCCAAGCCTGCGGCATGCGCTGCTTGGGCAGCCAAAGGAATCAATCCGTCTTGCACTTCCCAGCCGCAGGCACGGGCCCAGGCGCGCTCATGAGGGGGGTTCAGGCTGTACTCGTCGCCCTCGTCCGGTGCCTGGGCGTGCAGCCGTGCCAACAGGGCTTCCAAATGCGGGAGTTGCAGCGTGCCCAGGGTGTGCAGGGCCGCTTCCGAGGTCGCGGAGGCAAAGGCCAAGATCAGATGCCGGGGGGGTACCTGGCCGATTGGCAAGCGCTGGCCCAAGAGGCCAAGCAGGAACCGCTGGTCAAGGCGGCGGCACCCTTTGTCTCCAGCCCCTCGCTGTTGGCCCGGGGCGAGACCATGAACGGCGTGCTGGTACGCGGCATCTTGCCCGAGGCAGAACAACACATCACGGGCCTGGCCGCCAAGATGAAGGCTGACGGCGTGCTGGACCAGCTCCAGCCCGGCGCCTGGCGCATCGTCATCGGCGTGGACCTGGCCCGCGCGCTGGACGTGAAAGTGGGCGAAACCGTCAACATCATCACCCCCGGCATTCAAATGACCCCAGCCGGTGGCATGCCCACCATGCGCAAGTTCACCGTGGCCGGCATCTTCAATGTCGGGCACTTTGAGTACGACAACACCTTGGTGATGATGCACATTGAGGATGCCGCCCGGCTTTATCGCACCGGCGGCCCACAAGGCATTCAGCTTCGCCTGACAGACGTGCATGAAGCCCGCGCCACCGGCTTTCGCTTGGCCGACATGCTCGGTCCTAAAGTCATTGTCAGGGACTGGACGCGCACCAAAGCGCAGTGGTACGACGCCGTGCAGATCGAGAAGCGCATGATGGGCATCATCCTGACGCTGATCGTCGCTGTGGCGGCTTTCAATTTGGTCTCGACGCTGGTGATGACAGTCACCGACAAGCGCGCCGACATTGCCATCTTGCGCACCCTGGGCGCCAGCCCGCGCTCCATCATGGGCATCTTCATGGTCCAAGGTGCTGCCGCCGGCATCATCGGCACGCTGTCCGGCGTGGGCTTGGGGCTGCTGGTGGCCTTCAACGTGGATGTGATCGTTCCCTTCATCGAGCGCCTGCTGGGCGTGGCCTTTTTGCCGGGCAACCTCTATCTGGTGACCAAGATGCCCAGCGACCCGCAGTGGGCCGACATTGGCCCCATCACCGTCATCTCTTTGACCTTGGCCTTTTTGGCCACGCTCTACCCCAGTTGGCGAGCCAGCCGCGTGAACCCAGCGGAGGCCCTGCGCTATGAATAAAGACATCGTTCTGGCTGCCACCCAGTTGCACAAGCGCTTCACCGAAGGCCCGCTGGATGTGGAAGTAACCAGGCCCTGAGCCGATGGAAGGACGACCCGCGCTTGGTGGCCGTGGGCGAGATCGGGCTGGACTTTTTTGTGCCGGGCCTGGACCCCCTCCTGCAAGAACACTTCTACATGGCGCAGCTCAAGCTGGCCCGCCAGCATGGCCTGCCCGTCATCTTGCATGTGCGGCGCTCAGCCGATGGCTTGCTCAAGGGCTTGCGGCGGCACGAGGTGGTGGGCGGCATCGCCCACGCCTTCAATGCCAGCGATGCGCAAACAACGCAGTTTGTGAGGCGAGGATTTGCCTTGGGGTTTGGCGGTGCCATGACCTTTGAGCGCGCGCTGCAGATCCGCCACTTGGCCCGCAGCGTGCCCGAGACCGCGCTGGTGCTGGAGACGGATGCGCCGGACATTCCGCCGCATTGGCTCTACCGCACCGCCGCCCAGCGGCAAACAGGCCAAGACAGCAGGCGCAACGAACCGGCGGAGCTGCCCCGCATCGCCCAGACTCTGGCTGAGCTGCGCGGTTGGAGCTTGGCCCACACCGCGGCCCTTACTACCGCCAATGCTTGCCGCGTGTTGCCGCGCTTGAGGGCGCTGTGCGGCCATGGCTGAGCCGCGTCTCACAGGCTTGGGGCCGGTGGTGGCGCCGCACACTCGGCTGCTCATCTTGGGCAGTTTTCCGGGCGTGGCGTCGCTGCAGGCGCAGCAGTACTACGGCCACCCGCGCAACCAGTTTTGGCCGCTGATGAGTGCGCTGCTGGCGCAAGACTTGGTGGGCTTGCCCTATGAGCAACGCTTAGCCGCGCTGCTGGCGGCGGGCGTGGGCCTGTGGGATGTCTACGCCGCTTGCGAACGCCCCGGCAGCCTGGATGCCGACATCCGCGCGGCCGATTTCAACGACCTGCCGGGCTTGATCGGGCAATTGCCTCAGCTCAAGGGCATTGCCCACAACGGGGCCGAGTCGGCGCGCGGGCGGCGCTTCACCGAAGGCCTGGGCCTGCCCGTGTTCAAGCTGCCTTCCACCAGCCCGGCCAATGCCAGTTGGTCCTTCGAGCGCAAGCGCGCAGCTTGGGCCCAGGCTTTTGAGGCCTGCCGCTTAGCGGCTCATCTCCGTGGGTCCGCTCGCGCTCGTCATCGTCATCGTCCTTCGCAGTGCCCTTGTTCCACTCCTCATCAAGCTAACTTCATCATGCCCGCCTTCACACCTGCGCAGATGCTCTGCGAAACCTCACCCAGCCCCAACCCCGCCGAGCCCAACCGCTGCCACTGGATCTCCGAGCCTGGTGGCCTGACGCAGTTTGGTGCCTATGTGGAAGTGCTCCAACCCGGCGCGGTTTCCGCCCGCCCGCATTGGCACAGCGCCGAAGATGAAATGGTCTATGTGCTGGAGGGCAGCATCACCCTGGTCGAGGGCGACACCGTAACCCTGCTGCACCCTGGTGACGCCGCCACCTTCAAAGCCGGCGTGCCCGTGGGCCACTGCCTGCATAACCGCAGCGCCGCACCCACCCGTTGCTTGGTGGTGGGCACCCGCGCCCCACAAGACCGCATCACCTACCCAGGGCTAGATCGCGTGTGCGTGCGCGATCGGTCTTTGCCGGATGATTTGTGGGAAGACGGGCAGGGGAGAGCGGTGGAGAGTCCGTTCTGAGATGGGGCTTCGGCGTGCTGGTCTGATTGATTGGTGGCTTGTTTGCTGGAGCGCGTGTTCGGGTGTTCGCGTGCGCTGGCGCAGGCCATGGCCCGGGGCTCATGTCCCGGTGGTCGGCTTGCGCCGACTTCCCTGCGGTGCTCGGTCCAGGGCGTGCGCCGTCAAACTCCCTCCGCTCGCCTTTGGCTCGCTGTGGTCAAACAATGACGGCGAGTATGTTCTTGAAGCGCGTGAGTACACGCGCCACGCCCTTTCCCTGCGCGCCTCGGCACCTCAAAATCGCCCCGAGCCATGGCCTGCACCAGCGCAAGTCCATATCGGCATTGGCCTGCTCAGGCGAGCGCTCTGATGCTCGGGCTTTGCATTCAAGGAATCTATGCTTGGTGGTATTCGGTTCGTGCCGACGAGGCTTTCATGGGGCCTGAACTCGGGGAGGAACCTCGGCAGTGTGAGAACGCCGCTTCCGGCAACCAAATGCGCTGAGTGAGAATACCGGAGGCAAGGCGCCAGTTTTTCACTGAATGTTTCGGACAGCTAGCGCCTAGCGTTACACAGACTGGAGTTGTTGTTACACAGCAATTCTGTTGTCCCGAATCATGGTCGGTCATCTAGAGACAAAACATGAGTATTGCCGCAGCGCAGGCCAGCAAGTTTTTTGAGCAGGTAGCAACCGAAAGGCTTGTGTTTACCTTTACTGAAGCTGACGAGTTCCTGGTCTTTCCGGTTGGCGGCAATGAGGTTGTCCCGTTTTGGTCCAGTCGAGCGCGGCTAGAGAAGATACAAACAACTCATCCCAAATACGCCAAGTTTTCGATAACACAAATGTCGCTTGACGAGTTTCTTGCCAAGACGCTTCCCGACTTGGAAGAAGAGAGTATTCATGTGGGGGTTAACTGGTCAGGATCGCGCCTCGTCGGCTACGACGAAGATGTTGCCAGCGTCCGCCGCAATCTGGAGTATTGGTTAGAAAGGCGAAGCAATGGCTAACCAGCGCATCAAAGCCATTCGCTTCGCTCACTCGATCGAACATCGATACGTGCTCGCACGTCGCGTTATGCGCAGCGTTGTGTCGGTGACTTGTTCGGCAAACCTGCCAGATGAGTATCTGACCTCCATAGGCCGACCCGTGCCACCCCACTCAACGCCCTGGTGCGGGGTGGGCCCCAGGGCGAATTGAGAGGCGCCGATGCCTGCAGTGCGAAGGTACGCGGCCCTGGTCGTGTTTCTCGCAAGTCCATCGTCTTTGGCCCGCCCTGATCTCAACAAGCACCAAGCGTGATGCCGCAGTGACGCGGGCGTTCCCAGAAGCGAAGTATTAGGGGGAGGCGGCGGCCGCAGGCCGACGACGGAGGACATGAGCGGAGGGGAATGGCTGCGGCGCTGCGGTGCTGAACCCCTTGCAAGAAGCAGCTCACGGACACCACGACGCTTGAGCCATCAGCTTTGGCACCCGCACCTTGCCATCACAGCGCACCGACTCTCCAGAAAGCAAGCGCCGGCCCTTCTAAGACTTCCTTCAGCCCCACCCCCGACCATGACAACCTGTTCACTGCATTCACAGGTTGTCTGTCATGCGTCACCGCCTTCTTCTCGTAGCCTGCTTGGCCACCGCCAGCATGGCAGCGCAGGCCGCTACCCCGGCTGAGCTGCAAGCGGCCTATACCGCCCAAGCGGGCAGCCCTGCGCAGGCTGCGCGCGGCCAGGCCTTCTTCACCAGCACACACGGTAAAGAATGGTCTTGCGCCTCTTGCCATGGCGTGAAGCCCACGGGCCAAGGCAAACATGCCGCCACCGGCAAGACGATTGCGCCGCTGGCGCCGGCCTTCAACCCCGAGCGCTTCACCGACAACGCCAAGGTGGAGAAGTGGTTTCGCCGTAATTGCAACGACGTGGTTTCGCGTGAATGCACAGCCGCAGAAAAGGCGGATGTGCTGGCCTGGCTGCAAACCTTGAAGTGATTTCATCTCCAAATCATCCGTGTCGTTGTTGCTTTGCGTCGCCGTGCTAAATCACTGTCTTCGGCTTCGCGCCTAGACACGAACGATTTGGAAATGAAATGAAAGCCCCCACCATGATCCTCTCTCACTTAACGCGCCTGGCCACCTTGGCAGCGCTGTGCACCAGCACATTGGCCACCCTCGCCTGGGCCGACGACCACGGCCCGCGCGTGCCGCTGCTGCCCACCTACAAAGCCGAGTGCTCAGCCTGCCATGTGCCCTATCCGGTGGGCTTGTTGCCCACGGCCTCTTGGCAGCGCTTGATGACCCACTTGCCCAAGCACTTTGGCACCGATGCCTCTTTGGATGCGGCCACCACCGAACAGATCAGCGACTGGCTGATGGCCAATGGCGGTGGCCGACGTGCGGCCGAGGCTCCGCCTGAAGACCGCATCACCAAAGGCCGGTGGTTCATCCGCGAGCACAGCGAAGTCGCTGCCGATGTTTGGAGGCGCCCCGCCATCAAGAGCGCTGCCAATTGCGCGGCCTGTCACACGCAGGCGGCTGAAGGCAGCTTCCGTGAGCGCGACATTCGAATTCCCAAGTGAGAACCGCGATGACTGACAACACTGCCCCACGCATCTTGGTCTGGGACTGGCCGACCCGCGTGTTCCATTGGCTGATGGTGCTTTGCTTTGCCGGCGCCTGGCTCACCTCAGAGAGCGAGCGCCTGCAACTGGTGCACATCACCCTGGGCTACACCATGGCCGGCTTGGTGGCCTTTCGGGTGCTGTGGGGCCTGATGGGCACGCGCTATGCGCGTTTCACCAGCTTTGTGCGCGGCCCTGCGGCTGCAGTGACCTATGTCAAGGGCGTGATCGCCCGCGAGCCTCAACATCATGTGGGGCACAACCCGGCGGGGGCCTATGCCGTGCTGGGCTTGTTGGCGCTGGGCGCGGGGGTCACTTTGACGGGCTGGCTCAATGACAGCGGCGATGCGCCGCATTGGTTGGAGGACGTGCATGAGTTGCTCGCCACCGGCATGCTGACCCTGGTGGCGGTGCATGTGCTGGGCGTGGTGGTGGGCAGTTGGGCCCACCGAGAGAACCTGGTGCGTGCCATGTTCACCGGGCGCAAGCAGGGCAGCCCCGACCAAGCCATTCGCAGCGCCTGGGCCACGGTGGCTGCGCTGATGCTGTGCGCGGTGTTGGGCTGGTGGGCGTGGCAATGGCAACATGCCCCGAGCGCCGCAGGGTCGCCAGGGGCGGTGCCCAGCGCGGCAGCCCCCAGCACGGTGGTGGCGTGGCTGACCGCCCTGAAGAGTGAGCACGATGACAATGACGACGATTGACGAGGGCAGAGGGCGGTATGCGAATCTTGTTGGCTGAAGACGATGCTCTGTTGGGCGATGGCCTGCGCAACGGCTTGCGCCAACATGGCTTTCAGGTCGATTGGGTGCGCGACGGCGAAGCCGCCCAGCGCGAGCTGCGCGCCCAGCCCTACGCCGCCGCCGTGCTGGACTTGGGCCTGCCCCGCCTGGATGGCCTGGACGTGCTGGCGCAGATCCGCCAAGCCGGCGTGACATTGCCCGTGCTAGTGCTGACGGCGCGCGACGGCGTGCCCGACCGCATCAAGGGCTTGGACTTGGGGGCTGACGACTATGTGGTCAAGCCCATTGACCTGGACGAGTTGGCCGCGCGCCTGCGAGCCTTGGTGCGCCGCGCCCATGGCCAGCCCACCGAAGTGTTGCGCGCTTGGGGCGGTGTGAGCTTAGATGTATCGGCCCGCAGCGTGGCCAAAGACGGGCAGGCCGTGACCCTCTCGACCCGCGAGTTTGATTTGCTGCAGGCCATGGTGCTCAAGGCTGGCCGCGTGCTCACGCGTGAACAACTGGAGCAGCATCTCTACGCCTGGGGCCAGGAGGTGGAAAGCAATGCCATCGAAGTCCACATTCACCACCTGCGCCGCAAGCTGGGCAGCGACCTCATTCAGACGGTCCGTGGCGTGGGCTATGTGCTGCGCAAAGAGGACAATCCCGCCGCATGACGGGCGTTCCCTCCACTTCCACGTCACCCCAGCGTTGGGCTTGGCCGGCCTCTCTGCAAGGGCGGCTGATGGCCGCAGCCCTGGGCCTGCTGGTGGTGGTGTGGAGCGCCACGGCCTTGGCCACCTGGGCCGACGCGCGCCATGAGCTGGACGAGTTGCTGGACGGCCACTTGGCCCAAGCCGCCGCCTTGTTGGTGGTGCAGCAGGCGCACGAGATCGAAGAGCTGCAAGAAGACGAAGACAACCATGAGCGGCGGGGTGTCGATGCGCCCTCGCTGCACCGCTATGCGCCCAAGGCCGCGTTTCAGGTCTGGCATGAGGGGCAGTTGGTCTTGCGCTCTTCCGGGGCCCCGGCGCAACCCATGGGGCCAGACGGGCAGCATTTCAGCCAAGGCTTTGAGACCATCACCATTGCGGGTGAGCGCTGGCGCGTCTTCACCACGCGTGGTGCTGAGCAAGACGTGCAGGTCTATGTGGCCGAGATGGTCGACTATGCGACCGCGCCACCCATTTGGTGACGCAGTTGCTCACCTTGTCGCGTTTGGAAGCTGCGGGCAAAGCGGGCTTGGTGCCGCTCGATGTGGCCCAAGTGGCCCAACGTGTCTTGGCCCAAGCCGCGCCGCAAGCCCTGGCCAAAAATCAGCAGTTGTCGCTGCAGGTCGGTGAGGGCAGCGATGATGATGAAGATGCCCCACTGCCCCCCGTGCCCGTGCAAGGCCTGGAAGCCTTGCTGGAGGTCTTGCTGCGCAATCTGGTGGACAACGCCATCCGCTACGCCCCTGCCGGTGCGCAAGTCCAAGTGCAACTTCAGCCTGTGCCTGGCGGCGTCGTGCTGTGCGTGGAAGACAGCGGCCCCGGCATGACAGACGCCGACATCGCCCGCCTGGGTGAGCGCTTCTTCAGGGTGCTGGGCACCGAGCAAACTGGCAGCGGCTTGGGCTGGTCCATCGTGCGGCGCATTGCGGCATTGCACCACGCAGAGTTGTCGGTGCAGCGCTCCCCTGGCTTGGGCGGCTTGAGAGTGACTGTACGGCTGGTTTGACGCTGCATAATCGTCTGGCGACCGTTGCGCAAGTGTTTCGCGAGACCGTTCTTTTCAAGAGCACTCGCACAGCGGGGTTCCCCCGTCTGTTGAATTGTGTTGTGGCCACCGAGGCGTGATCGACCTGGCGACCCGTCGCCAACCAGATCACGCATCACCTGCAGGTTGTGTAGCGGTCGCACCCTTCGCGCAGACGTGAGCACTTCAAGACTTCAACGACAGACCGCCCTGGCCTTGGCCCGTGCCATGCAAGCGGGGCCTCGCACACCCCAGGGCTTGGCGGCCCGTATGCGCGCTTGCTTGGGGTGTGCCGAGCATCCGTGGATCACTGCCTTGTCGGCCCGCTGCGCGCGCATGGCCGCAGAGCGTTGGCAGCGTTTGAGTGCCAGAGCCCTCGCCGGCCTGATTGAGCGTGACGCAGGGTTCGAGCATGCGTGGCAGCAAGACCCCCGCCCCTTTGTTCGGCGTTACATCCTGCGACCGGGTGGCCACTTGCGGACTGCCCCTTTAGGCCTGGACACCGTTGAGCGCCCCGCCTGGACCGATGAGGCCGCCCTTGCCCAGGGCCTGGGCCTTAGCGACGCTGCGCTGTGGCGGCTGACGCTGCCCACGCCGTGGCAGCGGGCCGCACCGCTCTCGCAGCAGCACTACGCGTGGCGTTGGCAGCTCAAGCGGCATGGGGGCTGGCGTCCGCTGGAGGTGCCTGCGGCCTATCTGCGTGCCGCGCAGCGCAAGCTGCTCAAGCATCTGTTGGACGGCATCCCACCGCACGAGAAGGTGTATGGTTTTGTTCGAGGACGATCGGTCATCGACCACGCGCAGGTCCACACGGGTCAGCCCGTGGTCATCAAGTTTGATCTGCAAGACTTCTTCACTTCGATCAAGGCGTCTCGGGTGCATGCCCTCTGGACGACTTTGGGCTATCCAGAGACGGTGGCGACCTTGCTCACGCGCCTGTGCACCGTCGCTACCCCTGAGCCGGTGCTGCAGCGGTGGCGTCAAGAGGGTGGGGCCACCTGGCATCAGGTGCTGAGGGCGCGGGAGCCGCATCTGCCGCAAGGCGCGCCGACCTCTCCGGCGCTTGCCAACCTCAGTGCCTTTCGACTCGACCTGCGCTTGGATGGGCTGGCACAGGCCTATGGTGCGCGCTACTCACGCTATGCCGACGATGTGGTGATCTCTGGCCCGCGTGCGCTACTGGCGGCCCGTGGCCGTTTGGAAGCGGCGGTGCAGGGCATCGTAGAGGCGGAGGGCTTCGCCTTGAACCAACGCAAAACGCGATGCGAAACCCAAGCCAGTCGCCAAACGGTTTGCCACATCGTGGTCAACCAGCGCCCCAACGTGGCACGCAGTGAGTTCGATCGCCTGAAGGCCATCCTTCATGGCTGCCTTCGAGAGGGCCCATCGGCCCACAACCGCGCGGGTCTCGCCGATTGGCGTGCGCATCTGCACGGCCGGGTGGCGTGGGTGGCACAGTTGAACCCTGCCAAGGCCAAGCGGCTGCAGGCCATGCTGCAACACATTGACTGGGCCTTGTGAGCGCCGTTCTGTACCGGGTTTTCTGCGGTTCGTCCCGGCGCCAAAGCGCTCTATCGCAATAGCCTGGCGGGCCGAGCACGGAGCTTCTACAGTTCAGCCATCAACTCACCGGAGCCTCACATGTCACTCGCAGAAGACCTCGCCCGTTTGGACGAACTGCACCGCCAAGGTGGCCTGTCTGATGAAGAATTTGCCCAGGCCAAAGCCAAGGTGCTGAGCCGTAGCGATGCCCCCGCGCGCAATGACGCTGCGGTGGTGCAAGCGCTCAACGGCCTGCGCCGCAGCCGCAGCGACCGCTGGTTGGGCGGTGTGTGTGCGGGCGTGGCCCAGATGACGGGCGTGGCCGCCTGGATCTGGCGTGTCAGCTTCGCCCTGCTGGCGCTGTGCGCAGGCAGCGGTGTGCTGGTCTATCTGCTGCTGTGGATTTTTGTGCCCGAAGAGCCAGTGGTCACCATGACGCCGCGCCAGTTGGGCAGCTGAGCGCCAGCGTCGACATGCAAGGCCGCTGCGCTTGGCTGATGGGGCTGTGCCTCGGGTGGGGCATGGCCCTGACGCCGGTGGCGGCGCAGGCCGCTCCGGCTGGCGACCCTGGCTTGCGGGAGACCCTCTATCAGTTGGACCGCCAACTGTTTGACGCGTTCAACCAGTGCGCCTCGCCCACTGAGCTGGACAAGCATGCCGCCTACTTCGACCCGGCGGTCGAGTTCTATCACGACACGGGGGGCGTCACCTGGAGCCGCGAGGCCATGATCGCCAACACCCAGCGCTATGCCTGCGGCCGATACACCCGCCAGCTCGTCGAAGCGAGCTTTGAGGTCTCGCCGGTGAAGGACTTTGGGGCCATCACCAGCGGCGTTCACCGCTTCTGTCAGGTCGCCACGCAGGACTGCGCGGGTGAGGCCCGCTTCCTGATGGTCTGGCGCCTGCAGCACGGCCAGTGGCGGGTCACCCGGGTGCTGAGCTTCGGCCATCGTGCCGTTCAGTAGCGCTCAGATTCCTCGCTCGCCTCACAGCATCTGCAACACCAAGCGGGCACTGGCCGGGTTGGTGGCGCAGACCACGTTGTGCACATCGCAAGCCCGCACCAGGGCATTGATGTCGGGTTCATGCGGCTGCGGCGTCATCGGGTCGCGCAAAAAGATCACCGCCTGGACCTCGCCCACCGCCAAGCGAGCCCCAATCTGCAGGTCGCCGCCCAAGGGGCCGGAGAGCAAACACTCCACCAGCAGCCCCACCTCCTTGCACAGCCGCCCGCCGGTGGTGCCGGTGGCCATCAGGCGGTGCTGCCCCAGTTGCGGCGCAAACTCGCGCGCCAGCGCCACCAGGGTGTCTTTCATGCGGTCGTGAGCGATCAGGGCGATGTGCATTCGCGCATTGTCTGGCGCCCTGTGCGGGTGTGGGTTTCGAATGGGTTACGGCGCAGACGCCGCCCGCAAGCAAACGCCGTCTTGCGCAATGAGCTGCCGAAATGCGGGCGCTGTGCTGGCCCAATCCAGCACATCGACTTTGAAGGGCAGGCTCGCCTCGTCAAAGGCTTCTTTCAGGGCGGCCTCTTGTGCCAAGGGCAAAGGCTGCGTGGTCATCAAGGCCAGGTCGAGGTCAGAGTAAGGCTTGGCTGTGCCCTTGACGCGGGAGCCAAAGGCGCGGACTTCTATGTTCGGCACGTGTCGCGCCAGAATCTGTAAGACCTCTTGCAGGTGATGCGGCAGGAGATCCACAGGGTGATGCGGCTGAGGGGGCATCAGAGCGTGGGGTCCGTGGTGAGCTTGGCGGCCAGAAACTTGGCTTCTTCTAGAAAGTCAGGCACCAAGGCAAACACCGCCTCTGCTTTGGCTTGGTCGTAGGTGTGGCTGCTGTCGGTCCGGGCTTGCCGGTAGGTGCGCCACATCTCCCAGTCTGAGCGGAGCAAGCCCTTTTTGCTGCCGGTGCGGATCAAGTTCTGGAACGTCGCCTGGTCAATCTCTTCGGGGCTGGCGGCGGTGCTCTCCAGGTGCCGCTTGAGCATTTTGTGGCTCAGCTCGTAGGTGAGCTCAAAGCACTGGATGACCGAGTTTCGCAACTGTTCGCGCAGGCCAGGGTCGGCCTTGGCCATGGGCGAGTGGGCGTAGCTGAGGGCTTTCTCCAGCTGAGCGATGGCATTCCTGAAGGAGCTGATGTCAATGGCCATGCGCGTTCCAATTGAGACTTCCCGTTGCCACCATCTTACGTGCAGCGGCAGCGAAGGGTTCTTAACCCGCCCGCGCCATCGCCTCCAGCAACTGCGCCGTGCGCCGCGCCAGCGGCGTGCTGCGGCGCTGGGCCGGTTCGGCCAGGCACAGGGTGCTGATGATCTGCGGGGCTTCGATGGGGCGCACGCGCAGGTGCTGCAAGGCGCCGTGGGCGCGCACGGCACCGGCCGTCAAGGCGGCGTGGCCCAGGCCTGCGCGGACGAGGTCGGGGATGACACCCACGCTGGAGACTTCCCAAGCCACGTTGAGCTGCACGCCGTGCAGGGCGGCTTGGGTTTCCATCAGCTTGCGAAAGGTATGGCCGCGCTGCGGCATCACCAGGGGCAGGCCAGAGAGCTGGGCAAAGCGGATAGGTCCGGCCACGTCTTGGCTGCTCCCCTGAGGGGTCTCTTGGCCGACATCGGCGGCCAAGGGGCTCACCAAGCACAGCGCTTCTTCAATCAAGGGCCGGGTGCTGACCTGGGCCGAGGGCTCGGGGTTGTAGAGCAGGCCTAAGTCCAGCCGCCCTTCAATCAGCCACTCGCTGATGTGCATAGAGAAGCCTTCGATGATGGCGCAGCGGGCCTTGGGCATCTGGATCTGAAAGGCCTGGATCAATGGCAGCGTCCATTGCCGCGCCAAGCTGGGCGGCAGGCCAATGGCAATCTGCCCGGCGGGCTCGTCGCGCCCAGCCGCCAGCTCGCTGCGCGCCACCTCCACCTGCTGCAAGATGGCCCGGCCATGGGCCAGCAGGCGCTGGCCCGCCTCCGTCAGGGCCACGCCCCGGCCATGCCGCAGCAGCAGGGTTTCGCGCAGCTCGGTTTCCAACTGGCGCACTTGGCGTGACAGGGCCGGCTGCGCCACGTCCAAGATCAGCGCGGCCTTGCTGAAGCTGCCGGCTTCGGCCACTTGCACAAACGTGCGGAGTTGTCGCAGGTCCATCAGAGCACTTCCAGATGGTGGGTCTGTGCGCCGTGCACGGCACTCAAGGGGATGCGCTGGTCCAGCGTGGCGAGCTTGCCGTCGTGGGCCACGGCCAGGGCCAAGAGGGTGACATCGGTGAGCTGTTGATGGCCGTGCAGGCGGTCGGCGCGGATGCGCTGTGGGTCCAGCACACTCAGGTCACAGGGCCAGAAGCGATGGATGGGGTGAGCGGTGGAGCGGGCCAGCGCCGCCATGACCTGGGCCAGGGGCAAGGCATTCGGGTAGGCAGGCTGGCTCATGATGCGCAGCATGCCCAGTTGAGTCAGCGTGCAGGAGGCCCAGCCGTGGGGGGCTTGCTCCAGCATCCACTCCACTACGCGAGCGTGATGAACGTGGTCGGGGTCGTGCAGGGCAATCAGCACATTCACGTCGAGCAAGGCGCAGCGTGTCATGTCTTGCGTCCCTCCATCATCCTTGTCCTTCATGGTCTTGCAGGCGCTGCACAAGGTCTGTGGTGACGGGCGACCCGCGCGAGGGCAGGGGGCAGATGCCATAGGCCGCCAGCGGCTCGGCGGCATGGACGGCACTAGGAACCGTGGGGTTTTGAAAGGCCTGCCGCGCCAGTTCGGAGATGACTTGGCCCAGCGACTTTTTCTCGCGCGCGGCCCGAGCCTTGGCGGCCAAGAGCACGTCATCGGCAATGTCCAGGGTGGTGCGCATCGCGGCGTCCTTTCAACGTGATGCATGATGCTAATGCATCGCGCATCACCGTGTAAACCCGCAACAGCTATGCCGAATTGTTATAGCAGCTAGTGTCTCACCCGGCTTGGAGCTTCGCCCATCGCCGCCAACAATGCCCCCATGCCAAGCCCGTCCTCCTCCGCCCCGCTGCGCTGCATCTCCTCCATGGCCACCCGGCTGCTGCTGGAGGAGTTGTTCGCGGCCTATGCCCAGCACAGCGGTTTGGTGGTGGCGCTGACCTCGGTGGGTGGCGTGGATGCTGCCAAGCGCGTGCAGGCGGGCGAACCCGTTGACCTGGTGGTCGTGGCCGATGATGCGCTGGCCAAGTTGGCTGCGGCGGGCCATGTGCGCCCCGACAGCGTGCGCGCGCTGGTGCATTCGCCAGTGGCCGTGGCTGTGCCAGCCGGTCGGCCCACGCCGGATATCTCCACCGAGGCGGCACTGCGCCGCACCGTGGCTCAAGCCCTGCGCATCGGCTACTCCACCGGGCCCAGCGGCACCGCCTTGCTCAAGCTGCTGGAGGGCTGGGGGTTGCTGGCGCTGCTGAAAGACCACCTCATCCAAGCGCCCCCCGGTGTACCCGTGGGCCAGATGCTGGCCACAGGCCAGGTGGACCTGGGCTTTCAGCAGCTCAGCGAGCTGTTGCCCGTGCAGGGCATCACCCGCTTAGGCACGATGCCCGAGGGCGCTCAAATCATCTCCACCTTCAGCGGCGCGGTGGCCAGCTCCAGCACTCAGCCTGAGCAGGCCCAGGCGCTGCTGAGCTTTCTGGCCTCGGACGCTGCGGCTGAGGCCAAAGCACGCCAGGGCATGACGCCCGCCTGAGCCCACGCTTCCAACACATCAAGACAAGAGGACACCACCGTCATGATCATCGACGTTCACGGCCACTACACCACCGCGCCCGCTGCGCTGGGCGCTTGGCGCGACCTGCAGATTGCAGGCCTCAAAGACCCCAGCCGTGCGCCCAAGGCCAGTGAGCTGAAGATCAGCGACGATGAGATCCGCGAGTCGATTGAGACCAACCAGCTCAAGCTGATGAAGCAACGCGGCAGCGACCTGACCATCTTCAGCCCGCGCGCCAGCTTCATGGCCCACCATATTGGTGACTTCAACACCTCAGCCACCTGGGCGGCCATCTGCAATGAGCTGTGCTATCGCGTGAGCCAATTGTTCCCCGAGCACTTTGTGCCGGCGGCCATGCTGCCGCAGTCGCCCGGCGTCGACCCTGCTACTTGCATCCCGGAGTTGGTGAAGTGCGTGGAGCAATACGGCAATGTGGGCCTGAACCTCAACCCCGACCCGTCCGGCGGCCACTGGACCAGCCCGCCGCTGTCGGACCGGCATTGGTACCCGCTCTACGAGAAGATGGTGGAGTACGACCTGCCGGCCATGATCCATGTCTCCACCAGTTGCAACGCCTGCTTCCACACCACGGGCGCGCACTACTTGAACGCCGACACCACGGCCTTCATGCAGTGCCTCACCTCTGATTTGTTCAAAGACTTCCCGACGCTGAAGTTCTTGATCCCGCATGGCGGTGGCGCGGTGCCTTATCACTGGGGCCGCTTCCGGGGCTTGGCGCAAGAGCTGAAGAAACCTCTGCTGCAAGAGCACTTGCTCAACAACATCTTCTTTGACACCTGCGTCTACCACCAGCCGGGCATTGATTTGCTCACCAAAGTCATTCCGGTCAAGAACATCTTGTTCGCCTCAGAGATGATTGGGGCGGTGCGTGGTGTGGACCCTGAAACCGGCCATTACTACGACGACACCAAGCGCTATGTGAACGCCACGCCCAACTTGACTGAGGATGAGCGTTACCAGGTCTTTGAGGGCAATGCCCGCCGCGTGTTTGGCCGCTTAGACGCCACCCTCAAAGCCCGTGGTCTTTGAACCCACCCGATCTCGGAGAACCCCATGTACGAACTCGGCGTTGTTTATCGCAACATCACCCGCGCTGACCGCGCTGCCACCGATGCCATGGCTGCACTGGGCAGCGCTACCGTGCACGAGGCCATGGGCCGTGTCGGCCTGCTGAAGCCCTATATGCGGCCTATCTACCCGGGCGCGCAGGTCTCGGGCACGGCGGTAACGGTGCTGCTGCAACCCGGCGACAACTGGATGCTGCATGTGGCGGCCGAGCAGATCCAGCCCGGCGACGTGGTGGTGGCCGCCATCACCTCTGAATGCACCGACGGCTACTTTGGCGACCTGCTGGCCACCAGCTTCCAGGCGCGGGGTGCGCGGGCCTTGATCATCGACGCCGGGGTGCGCGACGTGAAGACCCTGCATGCCATGAACTTCCCGGTCTGGAGCCGCGCCATCTCGTCCAAGGGCTGCATCAAGGCCACGCTGGGTTCGGTCAATATCCCCATCGTCTGTGCCGGCATGTCGGTGCAGCCGGGTGATGCCATCGTGGCCGATGACGATGGCGTGGTCTGCGTGCCCGCTGCGCGCGCCGTGCAAGTGGTCGAGGCGGCCGCCAAGCGCGAAAGCTTTGAGGCCGAAAAGCGCGCCAAGCTGGCCTCGGGCATCTTGGGCCTGGACATGTACAAGATGCGAGAGCCCCTGGCCGCAGCGGGTTTGCGCTACATCGACTGACAACAAGAGAACCGAGACTCCGCTTTTTTTGCTTCTTCCACCGTGTTCATATGCAGGAGACAAACCGCATGACCTTCGTCCTCAAAGCCCTGGCCGCCACGGCCACCACCCTGGCGCTGCTGGCGCCCAGCGTGCACGCGCAAGACTTCCCCACCAAGCCTGTGCGCATCATCACCCCCTTCCCGGCAGGGGCTGGCCCCGAGGCCGCGCTGCGCGTGCTGGCTGAAAAGCTGCAAAAGAAGTGGGGCCAAACCGTGGTGGTGGAGAACAAGCCGGGCGCTAACGGCTTCATCGCCATCGACGCCTGGAAGCGCGCCAACCCCGACGGGCATGAGCTGATCCAGCTCGACAACGTGCACCTCACCACCTATCCCTCACTGTTCAAAAAGCTGCCCTACGACCCGGCCAAGGACTTCGAGCCTGTGGCGCCACTCTTCCGCACCTACTTCTTTGTGGGCGTGGGCGCCGGCAGCAAGTACAAAACCGTGGGCGACATCGTGGCCGACGCCAAGGCTCACCCCGGCAAGCTGAACTACGGCTCTTGGTCGGTGGGCAACCCCGTGCACCTGGGCTCGGCCCTGCTGGAGGCCATGACCGGCACCCAGATGCAGCACGTGATCTACAAAGAAACTGCCATGCTCTACACGGCAGTCGCCACCAATGAAATGGATTGGGCTTTGGGCTCACTGGCCACCGCAGGCCCGATGCAGCGTGCCGGCAAGCTCAAGTTCATTGCCGTCACCGGCCCCAAGCGCCACCCCGCCTTCCCTGACGTGCCCACCGTGGCCGAGTCCGGTGGCCCCGCAGGCTATGAGGTGACCGGCTGGACCATGGTGGCAGCGCCCAAGGGCCTGCCCAAGGCCGTGGCCGACAAGCTCCAGCGCGACATCGACGCTGCCCTGGCCGAGCCGGACATGAAGGAGCGCTATGCCACCTTCGGCTACGAGCAGTTCCCGGTCACCCGCGATCAGTTCATGGCCTTCATCAAGTCCGAGACCGCCAAGGCCGCCGACATCGTGGCCCGCACCAAGTCCTCGCTGGACTGAGCCTCGCGCGCTTCTCCCCAGGGGCGGCCCGGCCGCCCCACTCACCCTAGACCCAACCCAAGCACCCATGAGCAGAACCACCTCGGGCGATTTCCAGAAAGCCAGCGGTTGGCTGGACTGGTTTGACGGCCCCGCCAAACCACAGTTTCAGTTGCCCGCCGGGGCGGTGGACGCCCACTGCCATGTGTTCGGCCCCGGGGCCGAGTTCCCCTACGCCCCCGAGCGCAAGTACACGCCTTGTGACGCCAGCAAGGCCCAGCTCTTTGCGCTGCGCGACCACCTGGGCTTTGCGCGTAACATCATTGTTCAGGCCACCTGTCATGGCGCGGACAACCGCGCCATGCTGGATGCCTGCGTGGCCTCGGGTGGCAAAGCGCGCGGCGTGGCCACGGTGCGGCGCAGCGTCAGTGATGCCGAGCTGCAAGCTATGCACGCCGCAGGGGTGCGCGGTGTGCGCTTTAACTTCGTCAAGCGCTTGGTCGACTTCACGCCCAAAGACGAGCTGATGGAGATTGCCGGCCGCATTGCCAAGCTGGGCTGGCATGTGGTCATCTACTTCGAGGCGGTGGACCTGCCCGAGCTGTGGGACTTCTTCACTGCCTTGCCCACCACCGTGGTGGTGGACCACATGGGCCGCCCCGATGTGAGCAAGCCTCTCGATGGCCCCGAGTTTGAGCTGTTCTTGAAGTTCATGCGCCAGCACCCGAATGTGTGGAGCAAGGTGAGCTGCCCTGAGCGCCTGTCCGTCACCGGCCCCAAGGCCTTGAATGGTGAGCAGGCCGTCTACCGCGACGTGGTTCCCTTTGCCCGCCGTGTGGTGCAAGAGTTCCCCGACCGTGTGCTCTGGGGCACCGACTGGCCCCACCCTAATCTCAAAGACCACATGCCCGACGACGGCCTGCTGGTGGACTTCATTCCCCACATCGCGCCCACCGCTGAGCTCCAACACAAGCTCCTGGTGGCCAACCCCATGCGACTCTATTGGCCCGAGGAACAGTAAATGGCCCTAGATAAACCCTATAAGGACGTGCCCGGCACCATCATTTTTGATGCCGAGGAATCCCGCAAAGGCTATTGGCTGAACCAGTTCTGCCACTCGCTGATGAAGCCCGAGAACCGCGCTCGCTTCAAAGCCAATGAGCGCGCCGTGCTGGACGAATGGCCGCTGACCGAGGCGCAAAAACTGGCCGTGCTGGCGCGCGACCTGAACGCTTGCATGCGTGAGGGCGGCAACATCTACTTCCTGGCCCGCATCGGTGCTACGGATGGCCTGTCCTTCCAGCAAATGGCCGGCTCCATGACGGGCATGACCGAGACCGAGTACCGCGCCATGATGATGGCGGGCGGCCGGTCTCCTGAAGGCAATCGTTATCTGGGCGAAGACGGCGACGCCCAACCCCACCGCCAGCCCCAAGGCGCGAGATGACCCACCCCCGAAGGCGCTGCGCGCCTCCCCCTCAAGGGGGCGATGCCAGTGGCCCGGGAGACCCGGTGCCACGGCATCTGGCCGGACGGGGTGCTGCCGCTTCAGCAGTTTTGAGCACGCCCTCACCGAATACTTGAAAGGATCTCATGGCACGCATCACCGCCTCCGTCTACACCTCTCACGTGCCCGCCATTGGCGTGGCCGTGGACCAGGGCAAGACGCAAGAGCCCTACTGGAAGCCGCTGTTCGACGGCTACGAATATTCCAAGCAGTGGATGAAGGACAACAAACCTGATGTGGTCTTCTTGGTCTACAACGACCATGCCACCAATTTCAGCCTAGAGCTGATCCCCACCTTTGCGCTGGGCTGTGCGGCCGAGTTCCCCATCGCCGATGAAGGCTGGGGCCCCCGCCCAGTGCCCATGGTCTATGGCCACCCTGAGTTGGCCGCACACATCGCGCAGTCCGTCATCCAGCAAGACTTTGACCTGACCTTGTGCAATGCCCTAAAGGTAGACCACGGCCTGACCGTGCCGCTCTCTCTGATGTGCGGCAACCCGCCCATGCCCGGCGGCGCTTGGCCTTTCAAGGTCATTCCCTTCCATGTCAATGTGGTGCAGTACCCCGTGCCCTCAGGCGCTCGCTGCTTTGCCCTGGGCCAAGCCCTGCGCCGCGCGGTGGAGAGCTTTGATGAAGACCTCAATGTGCAGATCTGGGGCACGGGCGGCATGAGCCACCAACTGCAAGGTGCGCGCGCCGGGCTGATCAACAAGCCTTGGGACAATGCCTTCCTCGACCGCCTCATTGCCGACCCGGCAGGCCTGGCCCAAGTGCCGCACATCGAGTACGTGCGTGAAGCCGGCTCCGAAGGCATTGAACTCGTGATGTGGCTGATTGCGCGCGGTGCCATGGCCGACGTGGCCGGTGGCCCGGCCCCTACGCTCAAGCACCGCTTCTTCCATGTGCCGGCCTCCAACACGGCGGTGGGCCACCTGATCTTGGAAAACAACTGACATGACGAAACCTATCAAAGTCGCCCTCGCCGGGGCCGGTGCCTTTGGCATCAAGCACTTGGACGGCATCCAGAACATTGATGGCGTCGAAGTGGTCTCGCTGGTCAGCCGCGAGCTGGACAAAACTCGCGAGGTCGCCAACAAGTACGGCATTGCCCATGTCAGTACCGAGTTGGATGACGCGCTGGCCCTGCCCGAGGTCGACGCCGTCATCCTCTGCACCCCCACCCAGATGCACGCGGCCCAAGCCATCGCCTGCATGAAGGCGAGCAAGCATGTGCAGGTCGAGATCCCGCTGTGCGACGTGCTGGCTGAAGGCGAAGACGTGCTGCGGGTGCAGCAGCAAACCGGCTTGGTCGCCATGTGCGGCCACACACGCCGCTTCAACCCCAGCCACCAGTGGGTCAACGGCAAGATCAAGGCGGGCGAGTTCAACATCCAGCAAATGGATGTGCAGACCTATTTCTTCCGCCGCACCAATATGAACGCGCTGGGCCAGCCGCGCAGCTGGACAGACCACCTGCTGTGGCACCACGCCGCCCACACGGTGGACCTGTTCGCTTACCAGTGCGGCAGCCCGGTCGTGCAAGCCAACGCGCTGCAAGGGCCGATCCACCCGACCCTGGGCATTGCCATGGACATGAGCATCCAACTCAAGGCCGCCAATGGCGCCATCTGCACCCTGAGCCTGTCCTTCAACAACGACGGCCCGCTGGGCACCTTCTTCCGCTACATCGGCGACAGCGGCACTTACATCGCCCGTTACGACGATCTCTTCAATGGCAAAGAAGAAAAGATCGACGTCAGCCAAGTGGCGGTCAGCATGAACGGCATTGAGCTGCAAGACCGCGAATTCTTCGCCGCCATCCGCGAAGGCCGCGAGCCCAACGCCAGCATTGCCCAAGTGCTGCCCTGCTATCGGGTGCTGCATCAACTGGAGCAGCAGTTGCGGGGGTGATGCGGGTGGGGCTCCTCTGGTGGCGTCAAGCCTGTGTCGTATAGCATGGGTCGTCTGTTAACCCTCAATACCGCTTGACATTGAAAGGATGCATGCCGATGCGCTGCACTGCTGAGAAGGCTTTGCCAATTTTTGCCCTAAGGACTGCCTGTGTTGCGTCACTGGCCGTCGTGCTTTCAGCCTGCACTTCGGTGCCCACAGATGACGGGATCCGCATCGGATTGGCTGCGCCTCTGACCGGATCAATTCGCCACCTGGGCCGGGATGTGGAGCGAGGGGCGCAGTTGGCGGTTGAGGAGGTCAACGGCAGGAGTATTGTGGTTGGTGGGAAGCCGCTTCGGCTGAGTTTGATTTCGCAGGACGACGCTGGCATGCCACAGCAAGGCATCACCGCTGCAAATGCGCTGGTCAGCCAAAAGGTCAATGCTGTCATCGGGCATCTGAATTCCGGCACCTCCATTCCTGCAGCAAGGGTCTATGACGCAGCGGGTGTGCCCCAAATCTCCCCCTCTGCAACTAACCCCAAGCTCACCCGCATGGGGTTCGAGCGGGTATTCCGCATGGTTGCAGACGACGTTCAGTTGGCCGAAGAGTTGGGCCGGTATGCTGTCAATCGGCTGGGGGCTCGTCGCATCATGGTGGTGGACGATAGGTCCGCCTACGGGCAAGGCATCGCAGATGTTTTTGAAAGGACCTTGCTGAGCCAGGGAGCCGTCGTCCTCCCCAGGCAGTTCGCGAACAAGAGCGCGACGAGCCTGACATTGACCGTGGACGCGATTGCTGCGCAGGGGCCTGACTTGGTCTTTTACGGCGGGATGGATATTGACCTTGGCAAGTTGATTCGATCGGTGGCGCAACGCGGCCTGCGACCCAAGTGGATTGGGGGCGATGGCATTTGCTCAGGGGAGTTGCCTAAATTCGCCTCGGGCTTGGCCGACGATCAGGTCTATTGCGCAGAGGGTGGTGGACCCCCACTGAAACCATCACTTCAATATCAGGAGTTCGCCGACAGATTTACCAAGAAGTTCGGGAGTGCTCCCATCCTGTATGCCAGCAATACATATGACTCTGTGCAGGCCGTCGTGGCTGCCATGGTCGCGGCCGGTTCCACAGACTCCAAGATATGGGTACCGTATCTCAGGAGCACGCCCAAGCTCCTTGGCGCCAACGGCGTTATCGAATTTGATGCGTCGGGAAATCTACGACAGCCTTATGTGAGCTTCTTTACCTACAGACGTGACAGCCGGGTGCAAATCGAATGAGGGTCTCATCTCGCGCATGACAACCACTACTCATGCCATTACCCGGGGGCCTCTGCGGCACCTCGGCCCCTTCCAAGTCAGCCCCATCGGCCTGGGCTGCATGAACCTCAGCCATGCTTATGGCGCACCGCCCAGCGCCGAGCAGGCGCGGGCTTTGCTGCACCAGGCGCTGGACGAGGGCTGCACCCTGTTCGACACCGCCGCGCTCTACGGCTTTGGGGCCAATGAGTCGCTGGTGGGGCCGTCTCTCAAGCCCTTCAGGCAGCGCCTCACCCTGTGCAGCAAAGGCGGTATGGCGGGGGTGACGGGCGCGGATGGCAACACCACCCGCGTCATTGACGGCCGCCCTGAAGCCCTGCGTCGCAACTGCGAAGACAGCTTGCGCCGCTTGGGCACGGACGTGATTGACCTCTACTACCTGCACCGCTGGGACAAGCGCGTGCCGATTGAAGACTCGGTGGGCGAGATGGCGCGGCTGGTGGCCGAGGGCAAGGTCCGCGCCTTGGGCCTGTCTGAAGTCTCGGCCGCCACCTTGCGCCGCGCCCATGCCGTGCACCCCATTGCGGCCCTGCAGTCGGAATACTCGCTGTGGACCCGCAACCCCGAGATCGCCGTGCTGCAAACCTGCCGCGAGCTGGGCGTGGCCTTTGTGGCCTTCAGGCCGGGCTGTTCCCCGTGTTGACCGAACCTGCCCTCTACCGCTATGTCGAGGTGCCACCGCCAGCGTCGGAGGCGGCGCTGGCTGCGCGCTTTGAGCGCTGGCAGGGCGGTGGCTCGGCAGACGGCACTGAGCTGTGGTTGAACTTTGCCGTGCGGCTGGCCAGTGGGGAGCTGGTGGGCTATGTGCAGGCTACGGTGATGGTGGGCCTGCCCGAGCGCCCGGCCTGGGTGGCCTATATGCTCAGCGAGCGGGTGTGGGGCCGAGGGCTGGGACACGCGGCCACTCAAATGTTGATGAGCCATTTGGCGCAACACCACGGCTGCACCGTGTTCTGGGCCTGCATTGAGCACGACAACGCGCGCTCCATCGCCTTGGTTAAAGCGCTGGGCTTTCACCGGGCCACGGCCCAAGAGTTGGCCGCGCATGAACTGGATGCCACCGAGCTGTTGTACGTGTGCAGCGCAGAGCCGCCCTCCGCATCACCGGCACGCCGCGAATCGGCTTGAGTGCTCTCAGCCAGGCTTGAACAAACCCGCCAGCCGCTCCACCGCCGCCACCGAGGCAGCGCGGTCGGGTGTGGCATCGGCATTGCCCCAGTCGCCCACCGACTGGGCTTGCACCAAGATGCCGTCTTTGCGACTCACCATATAGAGGTTGTGGCCGCGCCATTGCAGGCCGTAGTTCACACCCGCTTGCGGCACCAGGCGGGCGGTTTGGCCACGCACCGGGATCAGGCTGTCGTCACTCCACAGGGCGCGGGCGCCCCAGCCGGTGGCATTTACCAGCGTAGGCTCGGGCAGGCTGCTGAGTTGGCGCGGGTGTTCAAAGCGGCGGGTGATGATCTCGCCGCCGTCGCGCATAAAGCCGTTCATCAGCCACTCGGTATAGGCGGGCAGGTTGAAGACCATCTGGGTATAGCGGCGCACATGCGGCACGGAGAACGGGTGTTGTTGCGGCTGCAGCAACACCGAACGCGGGCGAATGTCGCCAATCAGGTCTTCCAGGTCGGGGTAGTCCGGCTCTTCGTCATGCGGCGGCACTGAAGCCAGCTCGGCGTCAAAAGGCACGTCTGAGAGAAAGTAGCCGTCTTGCCACATCACCGGTTCGCCCGCCAGACCCAGCAGGCTCTGAAAGCGCTGGAAGGAGAAGCGCGCCATGGCCTCCCATTGGCGTGTGAAGGCGGGCGTGGTTTGCGCCTCGGTGCAAATGCGAGAGTCGGGTGACCACACACCCGTGGCGGCCGAGGAGCGCACCTCGGGCGGCCGCTCGGCGCAGTAGATGCGCACGCGCAAGCCTGCCATTTGCGCCAAGCGCGCGGTGGTCAAGCCGATGGCGCCGCAGCCAATCACCCCCAGCCGTGTCGCCCCGGTGGCTTGCACTAGGCGCAAGGCCTGCTGGGCCGAGCCCCAAGAGAGCGACCAGCCCGCGCCGCCGTGGCCGTAGTTGTGCACCACGGTGTGGCGGCCCAGGCGCTGGGCTTCGATGCGCGGGCCTTGCGGGCGGAAAGGCCGGGTGCAGCAGGCCACGGCAATGATGCGGTCGGGCCGCGCCCAAACAGGCGTGAGCGGCGCAGGTGTGGCCCAGGGCGCGGCTTGGGCCAGGGCCAAGGGGGCCGCAGGAAGCAGGGTGCCGGCGGCCAGGGCCTGTGCGCTGGCGTGTAGGAGTTGGCGTCTGAGCATCGGCGGGATGGGAGCAGGTGTGGCCCCATTTTCACGCAGCGCCCGTCAGAGTAAGACAGGACCGGCCAATAGGCTATGGCTCGCAGAGCGACTTGAGCAATGCAAGCGCCTTGGGGAAGGTGTCGAGCATGTATGGCGCCCACTCTTCTGCGGTGTCCAGAGATACGGTGACTTTGCAGCCTCCCGGCGTATCCTCAAACCGATAGTTTTCGTAGGCAGGGGCCCAGGCGAGCACTTTGTCGCTGGTGGTGTCTTCCACGCCGTTCTCGATCATGCCGATGTGACGGATGGAGACGAACTCATAAGGTCTGTTCTCGGCAATGACGGAACTCATGCCATCGCCAGACGGAGCCAGGAAGCGGATCTTGGCACCGCTTTCCCAAGAGCCCAGGTAATGAGAACCTTCGCAGAAGGCCCTTGTCCAGGCCTTGTAGGTTTCTGGCCCGAGCATGGTGTCCCACACGGTGGTGCGGGGTGCGTTGATAGTGATGTCAAACGTCAATGTCTTCATGAGCGCTCCGATGGGGTGCACGCGGGGCCATGCCGAGTGGCGATCCCGCGAGGGTAGGGCCAAGTGACGCCTCGCGCAACTCGGCTTCTCCTGGGTGTCAGCGCCGCAGCCGCATCTCCCCCGGCAGCGGCACCGAGCGCTTCAACACCCCCTCGGCCAGCCACAGCGCGCTTCGGGCTGCGCGTTGGGCCACATAGGGCAGGGGGAGCTGCTGATAGTCGTCGTTAAACACCTCAAAGCTGTAGTCGCCGCGGTAGCCCATGCTGTCTAGCGTGCGCACCAGTTGGGCCAGGGCTTGGCTGTGCACGCCTTCGCCCGGAAAGACCCGGAAGTGGCGCGCCGTCTCCAGCCTTTCCTGGGGCGTGCGCGTCTCTTGCCACATGAAGTCGGAGAGCTGCACCAAAAAGATCTTGCGCGGATCCACCTCTTGCAGCACGGCTTGCGGGGTGTCGGTGGCAAACAGGTGATAAGAGTCGACCCCCAGCCCCAGGTTGGGCATGTCAGCGCGGCAGACCACGTCCCACGCGTCTTGGGTTTCGTTGAGATGGCGGCCCCAGGAGAGCGCCTCGAACGCCACCTTGATGCCCAGCGGCAAGGCCAACATGGCCAGCTTGCGCAGGTCGCGGGCCATGGCTTGGCGGTCGTCGCTGGCGTGCGGGGAGGTGGAGCTGCAGGCCAGCAGCACCTTGGCGCCCAAGGCGCTGGCCATCTGGATCATTTGTTGGGCGATGTCCACCTTGTAGCTGTGCAGGTGGCCGCTCAGGCCTTCAAAGTCGCGCAGCACCTGAAAGCCCGTCACCCGCAGACCACTGGCCTTGACGGCGGCCACCGCCGCCTCAATGCCCTGCGGGTGGCCCACGATGTCGCGCGCGGCCAGCATCACCTGGCCAAAGCCCGCCGCTCGGATGGCGGCGAGCTTGGCCTCCAGCGGCCCGGCCAGGGTGATGGTGTCCATGCCAAAGTCGCCCATGTGCGCGCTGTGAGGGGGGCTGGCTGCCCTCAGGGTGGCAAGCGAGGCAGGGCTGGCCCAGAGGGCGGTGGAGGGGGTCATGGCGTCCACCTCAGCGCGGGTCGAGCACCAGCTCGAAGGTGGGGCCTTGGTCGCTGGGGCGGGTCAGCGCGCCGCGTGCTTCGCTGTGCACGCCCACCTTGGACTCCACAAACTCCACGCCACGGGCCTTCAAGGCCTGGACAGACGCCAGCACATCGGCTGTGCCAAAGGCGACGCGCTGCAGCAGCTCTTCGGTGTCCACATCGGCAGCGTCGGGCACGGGCTCGATCAACTGCCAGTACAGGGTGCCGCAAGGGCTGGCGAGGATGCGGCCTTGTGGCAGCACGCCAAAGCTGTGGCCGGGCGGCAGGTCGGCAAAGCCGAACAGCTCGCCCCAGAACGCCATCCAGTCGTCGATGCGGTCAAAGCCGATGTACTGCACCAGGCCAAACAGATGCAGCCCGGCCAGCGCTGGGGGGCGCGGGTCCACCGTGGGGATGGGCACGAAGTCCACGTCGTAGATGGAGAACTCGCCGACCCGGTCGACAAAGTAGATCAGGCTGCTGCCCACGCCGTGGATGGCGGGAATGTTCAGCTCCATCACCGCCACCTGCGTGGGCACGGCCCAGGCACCCAAATCCAGCACGCGCTTGTAGGCCCGGGCGGCGTCCTGCACCCGGAAGGCCACGGCGGCGATGGTGGCCCATTCGGGCAGCGGCGGCTCATCAGGTGAGCGGTGGGCATTGACGATGATGTTCATGTCGCCTTGGCGGTAGAGCATCACCTCGCGCGAGCGGTGGCGCGCCACGGGCCGAAAGCCCAGACGTTCCAGGCTTTGCCCCAGGGTTTGGGGTTTGGCCGTGTGGTACTCGATGAACTCAATGCCTTGCAGGCCCAAGGGGTTGGGCATGTCGCCCACAGATTCACGAGTGGCGGTGTGGGGGCTCATGGTTCAGGGCTCCGTCTCAGTCGTGAAGGCAGGACACCGCCCGCAGCTCTTCCGGCGTGGCAGTGCCAAAGCCGAAGAACTCCAGGTAGGCGGGGATCATTTCGTAGAGCATGTCGCTGCCCACTTGGATGGGGCAGCCCTTGGCTTGAGCCTGTGCCAGCAGGGATCGCCCAGCAGGCTGCCGTCCGGGCGAACCAAGACGGCGTTGCAGGCCCCGGCGGCTTTGGCGGTGGGGGTGACTTCGTCCATCAAGGCCAGGGTGCTGACCTTGTGCGGCATGGTGACCAGCGCGCCTCGCGCATTGGTCAGGCGGCGCAGCACGGCGATGGTGTCGGCAAAGGCTTCGGGCTTGACGCCCATGGGCATGACCACAGCGTCAATGCCTTTGCTGTCGAACCAGGGGTTGTAGATCAGCGGCGCTTTGAAGTTCTCCGTCGGATATCCGAGATGCGCGATGAGCGTGGTTTTGCCGCTGATCATGGTGCCTCATCCTTACTTGCGCAGCTTGGCCAGTTCGGCCTGCAACTCAGCCACGGTGCCGGCAATGGCCGCACCATGCTTCTCGATCACGGGCTTGAGCTTGTCGCGCAGCTTGGCTTGCTCGGCAGCGCTCAGCTCGGTGATCTGCATGCCGGCCTTCTTCAGCTCGGCGGCGTCGTCGGCGGACTTGCTGCGGTTGACCTGGCGCTGGTAGGTGCTGGTCTCTTTGGCCGCGTCTTGCAGGACCTTGCGCTCTGCGTCAGACAGCGTGTCCCAGACCTTCTTGCTGAAGATGATGGACTGTGGGTTGTACTGGTGGTTGCTCAGCACCAAGTTCTTCTGCACTTCATAAAACTTGTTGGCCAGGATCACAGACAGCGGGTTCTCTTGGCCGTCAATGGCCTTTTGCTCCAGACCAGCATAGACCTCGGGGAAGGCCATGGGCGTGGGATTGGCACCCAGGGCTTTGACCCAGTCAATGTTGATGGCATTGGGGATGACGCGCAGCTTCAGGCCGGCAATGTCTTCCACCGTGTTGATGGGCTTTTTGCTGTTGGTGATGTTGCGAAAGCCCAGCTCGGTGTAGGCGAGGCCAACGATGCCTTTCTCGGCCAGCTTGGCGTGCAGCTTCTGGCCAAAGGGGCCGTCCACGACGGCGTCGGCTTCTTTGGCGTTGGCGAACATGAAGGGGAAGTCAAAGACTTCAAAGTCCTTGACCTGTGAGGCCAAGATGCCGGAGTTCAGCATCACAAACTCGATGGTGCCGCCTTGCAGGGCCGACACATTGGCCGCGTCACCTCCCAGCGTGCCACCGGGGAAGACATTGACCTTGAGCTTGCCGCCGGACTTGGCTGCCACCAGTTCAGCAAACTTCTGCGCCCCGATCTCCAAAGGATGTCCCTTGGGGTTTTGCAGCGCAAACTTGAAGGTGCGCTCTTGGGCCTGCACCGCGCCGCAGGCGAGCAGGGCAGTCATGGTGGCCACGAGGGCGCGACGGGTAAAGCGGATCATGGATGTCTCCTCTAGCGGGTGGTGAAAGGTCCGTCTGGACGAATGCGCCTAAGCGCAGGCAAGAACCGGGGGTGCGCGTTCAGTTGGCAAACCATTTGGCAGGCCCAGTGACCAACCAAGGGAACAGCACCATCAAGAACATCACGGTGAACTGGGCGATCATGAAAGGCAGGACACCACGCGTCACCTCGTCCATCTTCATCTTGCCCACACCAGCGACCACGTTCAACACGGTGCCGACGGGGGGCGTGATCAAGCCAATGGCGTTGTTGATGATGAACAGCACGCCAAAGTAAACAGGGTCAATGCCCGCGGCTTTGATCACGGGCATCAGGACGGGGGTCATGATCAAGATGGTGGGCGTCATGTCCATGGCCGTGCCCACGGCAATCACCAACACCATGATGGCGATGAGCAGCAAGGTCTGGTTGCCCATGAAAGGCTCCAGCAGCGCAATCATCTTGCTGGGAATGTCGGCCACGGTGATCAGCCAGGCTGAGACCATGGCGGCGGCCACCAAGAACATGATGACCGCGGTGGTCTTGGCGGCACTGACAAACACCTCATGCATCTGGTGCAGGCTCAGCTCGCGGTAGACCACGGTGGAGACCAGCAGGGCGTACACCGCCGCCACCACCGCCGCCTCGGTCGGGGTGAAGACGCCGAACTTCAGGCCCACCACCACGATGACCGGCAGGACCAAAGCCCAGGTCGCTTCTTTGAGCGCGTTCAGGCGTTGGACCGTGCTGGCCTTGGGGGGCGGTGTGATGCTTTCAGACTTGGCCACCCACCACCAGGCTACGGCGATGGACAGCCCCATCAGCAGACCCGGCACGATGCCGGCCAAGAACAGCTTGCCGATGGACACATTGGCTGCCACGCCAAAGATCACAAAGCCGATAGAGGGTGGGATGACCGGCGCAATGATGCCGGCCGAGGCGATCAAGCCACCCGCGCGGGCTTTGTCGTGCCCGGCCGCCACCATCATGGGCAGCAGCAAAGAGGCCAGGGCCGCTGTATCGGCCACGGCTGAGCCGGAGAGGGCGGCCAGCAGGCAGGCCGCCACAATCGCCACAAAGCCCAGGCCGCCGCGGCGGTGGCCCACCAGGGTGAGCGCCAAGTTGACGATGCGGCGCGAGAGGCCGCCCACATTCATGATCTCGCCAGCCAGCATGAAAAAGGGCACCGCCAGCAGCGGAAAGCTGTCGGCCCCGTTGATGACGTTCTGCGCGAGGATCTGCGCATCGAACAAGTCCAAGTGCCACATCAAG
The DNA here is from genome assembly GCA_004359425.1 of Ideonella sp. MAG2. Classification (GTDB taxonomy): domain Bacteria; phylum Pseudomonadota; class Gammaproteobacteria; order Burkholderiales; family Burkholderiaceae_C; genus Ideonella. Next base: position 195,700 of record PTEU01000001.1, read on the forward strand.
GCCACGCCCGAGAGCAGCAGCGAATAGGCGATGGGCACCCCCAGCATGAACCCAGGAAGATGAAGACGGTCATCGCGTAGGCCTCTTATTTCTTCTTGAAGGTTTGGCTGCGGTCCAGGTGCAGCTCGTCGATCTGCGCCAGGTCTTCCGACTCTTGCACCATCACCAAATCTTTCTCACTCAATCTGCCGGTTAAGGTGCGCCAAAAATCTTGCAGCAGCATCACCCCGGTGGAGGCCGCAAACACCACGCCCGAGGCATAGAAAATGGCGGTGGAGGCACCGGTGACGGGGGCTTCGACCTCCCAATTGATCTCGGCTTGCTGCCAAGCGCCGCGCAACAGCAGCCACGTCACCCACAGCATCAGCGCTTGGCCCACGCCCAGGCAAAGGCGCTTGCCCACCGGCCCCAGGCGAGAGGTGAGCATGTCCGAGCCCAGATGCGCGCGCTCGCGCACCGCCACCACCGCGCCCAAGAACGTCAGCCAGACAAACAGCCAGCGCGACAGTTCCTCCGATTCGGTGATGCCGCTGTTAAAGGCATAGCGCATCACCACATTGCCGAACACCAAGACCACCATCAGGGCCAGCATCAGCACCAGCAGCCACTCCAGGGCGCGGCAGTATTGGTCGAGGATTTTGTTCATGGGGGCTCCGGCTGTGCCACGGCTAGGCGGGTGCATCCCGTCTGCCAGAACCCATAATGTACGAACTGGTTAGTTTTTATGGATACGGATAAACCCGAATAGAGACGTGGATGGGGACGCTACTCGTCGTCGCGTTAACAGGCCCAGGCTCAGTGGGAGCGCGTTTGACGCAAGTTGGTGCGGTGGGGCAGCCTGGCTTGGGAGCGCCCGAGCCTAGGCTGAAAGGCGAAGGCTCACAGGCGCTGGACGAAACGGAACACCATCTCCACCACATGCTCGCGGCGGGCGGCCACCTCGGCCGGGGTGTCTAGGCTGCGTTTGAAGATCGCGCCAAAGGTGTGGCGGTTGGCCACATTGAAGAAGCACAGGGCCGAGATGGACATGTGCAGGTCTATCGCGTCGATATCGGGCCGAAAGACCTTGGCCTTGACGCCGCGCTCGTAGACGGCGCGCACCGCATTGATGACCGGCACGTTCAGCGCCTGGATCACCGAGGAGCGGTTGATGAACTCACCGCGGTGCATGTTCTCGTTCATCACCAAGCGGATGAAGTCGGGGTGGGCGAGTTGGTAGTCAAAGGTAAAGCCCACCAAGGTGCGCAGCGCTTGCTCGGGCGGCAAGTCTTCCAGGTGAAGCTCGGCCTCAATGCGGCGTATGCGCGCATAGGCGGCCTCTAGCACCTTGATGTAGAGCCCCTCTTTGCTCTCGAAGTAGTAGTAAATCATCCGCTTCGAGGTGCGGGTCAGGGCGGCAATTTCGTCAATGCGTGCCCCCGCCAAACCCTTGTCCGCAAATTCCGCCGTGGCCACCTCCAGGATGTCGGCCATGGTGCGCTCGGGGTCGTTGGTGCGCGAAGGCTCCGCCTTGGCCGGGCGGCCCGGCTTCTTGGCGGCAGGGGGTGTGCGGGGGGCGGCTGGCATGGAATGTACGAAATAGGCCATTTTCCCCCAAGCATAGCCGCCTTTGTTCGCTGCGACGGCTTTGCACACGGGCAACATGGGCGTGTCGCTCTGCCGGGTCACCCTGCCGTTATGCTTGGCAGACACCACACTCGGAGACAGCCGCCATGACTGACACCTTGCTCACCCGTCGCAGTGCCTTGCGCCTGGCACTGGCCGCCGCTGGCGGCTGGGCTACGTGGCGCGCAGCCCCCAGGCTATGGCCCCGCGCCCGGCCAATTGGCGCAGTTGAGCCAGCAGGGCTGGCAAGCCTATGTTCAAGAACAACTGGAGCCTCAGCGCATACCGCTGCCAGCGGCACTCAGCAGCGCCTTGGCCGGGTTTCAAACCCTGGGTTGGAGCCAGTCAGAGCTGCTCGAAAAATTCCGGCGTGCGGCCAAAGAGGGTCGTCAGGCCAAGGCGGACAAGGACAAATCTGGTGGCAGCCTCAAGCATGACTTGGTGCGGCAGGTGGGCAGTGAGGCCGCCGAGGCCCGCATCCTGAGGGCCTTGCACAGCCCGCGTCAGTTGGAAGAAGTGCTGGTCGAATTTTGGTTCAACCACTTCAATGTCTTTGTAGGAAAAGGCATTTGCCGGGTGCTGATGGGCAGCTATGAGCAGCAAGCCATTCGCCCCTTTGTGCTGGGCCGCTTCCGCGACATGCTCGGTGCCACTGCCAAGCACCCGGCCATGCTGTTCTACCTGGACAACTGGATGTCGGTGGGCACCGGCACAGCGGGTGGCATGGCGGGGCCAGACAAGCCGAAGAAGTCCAGCGGCCTGAATGAAAACTATGCCCGGGAGCTGATGGAGCTGCACACCCTGGGCGTGGATGGTGGCTATACCCAGCGCGATGTCACCGAGCTGGCGCGCATCTTCACGGGCTGGGGCATCAATATGCGGCCCGAGGGCGACTCGGCCTTTCAATTTGCCCCGGCTCGCCACGACGCTGGCGAGAAGCAATGGCTGGGGCGGCGTGTCTCACCCCAGGGCCAAGCCGAAGGCGAGATGGCCCTGGACGTGCTGGCCAAGCACCCCTCCACCGCCCGCCACATCAGCCGCAAGCTGGCGCAATACTTTGTGGCGGACCAAGCCCCAGCCGCCCTGGTGGACAAACTGGCGGCCCGCTTCACCCAAACCGACGGTGACTTGAAAGCGGTGATGCGCCAACTACTGGAAAGCCCAGAGTTCAGCGCGGCCTCGGCGCGGCAAGCCAAATTCAAACCGCCCTACCGCTATGTGTTGTCCAGCCTGCGGGCCAGTGATGCGCACGACATCGAAATCCGCCCCCTCATTGCCGTGTTGCAGAGGCTGGGCATGCCCTTGTTCGGCAGCCCCACGCCTGATGGCTACAAATACACCGAGCAGGCATGGCTGAGCCCGGACGCTCTGCAAGCCCGGGTCACCTTCGCCACAGCCTTTGCCTCCGGCCGCTTGCCGGAGTTGAAGTCCGGCGATGACGCCGACGACGACAACATGATGGAGGGCAAACCCGGCAAGAGAGGCAAGCCAGACAAAGCCGACAAGCCAAACAAAGGCCAGAAGGGCGACACCCGCATGGTGGACATGGAAGATAAGGCGGCCCGGGTCGGCAATGGGCGCTTCTGGGGGGCAGTGGATGCCACGGCCCTGCTGAATGCCCTGGGCCCCGCCATCAGCGCGCAAACCCGTACCGTGATTGAACAATCCGAGCCTGCTCTGCGCGCCGCCCTGGTGCTGGGTAGCCCTGATTTCATGCGTTACTGACCACAAGGAGCTGCTGCCATGAACCGACGCCACCTTCTCCAAGCCGCCGCCCTGGGCTCGGCCCTGTGGTTCCCTGTGGGCCGCCATGCCATGGCCTGGGCTCGCCCGGCTGCCCAGGCAGCGCAGCCCCGGCTCGTGGTGGTGCTGCTGCGCGGTGCCATGGACGGGCTGAGCGTGGTCGCGCCCTATACCGACCCCGACTACGCCCGCGCGCGCCCCAACCTGGCCCTGGCCAAGCCCGGCAGCGAAGAGGGGCTGCTTCAGCTCGACGGCCGCTTTGGCCTACATCCGGCGCTCGCGCCCTTGATGCCACTGTGGCAGGCGGGCCAATTGGGCTTTGTGCAAGCCTGTGGCTCGCACGACCCCACGCGCTCTCACTTTGACGCGCAGGACTATATGGAAACCGCCACGCCGGGGCGCAAAGCCACCCCCGACGGCTGGCTCAACCGCTTGATGCAGGCCTGGCCGGCCAGCCCCTTGGTGGGGCCTTCGGCCTCCCGGGCGGTGAGCGTGGGCGCGGTGCTGCCACGCATCTGCCAAGGGAGCTACAACATTGCCAACCTGCCCTCGGTGGCCGCCGTGGCCAAACCCGGCGTGTTGGACAAGCCCCGCGTGGCCAGCGCCTTTGAAAAGCTCTATGGCAATGACGACGCCATGGGCCGCGCCTACCGCGAAGCCCGCCAAGCCCGCCAAGAAGTGCGCGCCTCCATGGACGATGACCACGGCCCGGACATGGCCGATGTGGACCGTGGCGCACCGCTGCCCAATGGCCTGCCCGACGACGCCGCGCGCCTGAGCCAAGTCATGCGCAACGACCCGCGGGTACAAATGGCCTTTCTGGCCCTGGGTGGCTGGGACACTCACTCCGGCCAAGGCACCGTCAAGGGGCGCTTGGCCCAACGCCTGGAGCCGCTGGGCCGGGGCTTGGCCGAATTGGCCCAAGGTCTGGGGCCGGTATGGCAAGACACTGTGGTGATGGTGATGTCTGAGTTTGGCCGCACCGTGCGCCAAAACGGCACCGGTGGCACCGACCACGGGCATGGCAACGTGATGATGCTGGCCGGCGGCCGCGTACACGGCGGCAAGGTGCATGGCGAATGGCCCGGCCTAGAAAGCCGTGCCCTCTATGAGGGCCGCGACCTGGCCATCACCACTGACTTCCGCGAGGTCATTGCCACCGTGATGGCCCGCCACCTGAACTTGCCCGACGCCGCCATGAGCAGCGTCTTGCCGGGCTACAAGGGTGCGGCGGGTGCGCTGAATCTTCTACGTGCCTGATGGCAGCCCCTGGCCTTGGGGGTATCGGCCCCCTAAGGAAGCGGACTGCGCCTTGGTGGACCCAGGCTTAGTCTCTGGGTGTCGGTGCTTGCCGCCTTGCCGATGATGTCGTGACGACAGGCTGATGGATATCAGCGTGCTCGTTCTTGGGCGGCCTTCACCCTGGAGCCCCACATGAAAACCAAACTCCTCGCCACCGCGCTGGGCACTTTGTTCAGCGGTCTGACCTGGGCTGCGCCGCCGCATTTGCCTGCCGTCGACCCGGCGGGTGGCAATGCCACGCTGTGGTCCATCACCTTTTACGACGACACCTCCAACACCCATACCCAATGGGCCACGCAAAACATCTGCATGTTGCAAGGCCCCACCATGGGCACCCATAGCCAAGGCCTGTGGTACAGCACCACCTACAACCGCTGGATTGGCCGCTACACCGAAGAAGGCAATCAAGTCCACATGATTGGTGACTTCTGGACGGGCGCTGGCAAAGACGCCATGACCTGGAGCAAAGTGACCGGCAAGATGGAAGGCTATGGCCACTGGCAAGAGTGGGTGGAAGACGGTGCCTATGGCAATTGGTTTGCGCGCGGCAACACCAAGCTGGTGAAGCTGGGCGAGTGCGACTGGAAGCCACCCGTGAATGCCACTTGGGCTGATCTCGAAAAGATGGCGCTTGAAGAGTCCCTGCGTGCCCCCAAGCGCATCCGCAAAGATGGCAGCTTGGCCTATCCCAACGACCGCGACATGCTGCCCTTGCAGTGATGAAGCCGCACCGCTGAGCGGCGCGGGCCTGCAAGCGGGCTGTGCCACTCAAGCGGTCAACTTCACAGCCCACTGTCCCACTGCAGCTTGGCAAAGGCCTCACGCCGTGTCGGCTGCCCGGTGCTGGCATCCCACTGCAAGCCCAGGCTGACGTGCCACTGCGGGCCGAAGCGCTGCCGCCACATCAGCGAGCGGTGTTGGCTCTGGCTGAGGCTGCCAGCGCTAGCACCGGCTGCACCGCGCTGGCTGCGCTCTTGCTGCACGATGGCACGCAAGCTGCGGCGGGCGTCCAGGTGCCACAGGGCCAGCACTTGCCAGCCCAGGTCTTGCAGGCCGGCGTGGCCGGCCTCTGGGCCGATGCGCAAGCCGGTGAAGACAGGGTCCAGCTCCAGGCTTTGGCCGCCGGGCAGGCCCCAGCGGGTTTTGGCCTCCAGGGCCCACCAGCCGCCACTGCCCAGGCGGTCCAGCTCGCTGTCCAACTGACGGCCCCAACTGCCGGTGGCGGTCAGGCGGGTCAACCAGGGCCAGGGGCTGGTTTCTATGCCACCCTGCAGGTTGGGGGTGGGGTGCAGCAGGCCGCCGCTGCGGGCGCGTTGCTGATTGGGCCCCACATTGGCCCAGGCCACGGTGCGCCACGGCCCTTGCAGCCAACCGCCCAGCCGCAAGGCGCGGTAGATCACCTCGCCGCCAGGTTCGTCCAGGCGGCGGTCGCGCAACGAGCGCGACTCCTCCACGCCCAAATGCAGCTCGGTTTCATACAGCGTCAAGCCCTCGGCCCCCAGCGGCAGGGTGTGTTCGCCCAAGCGGCGGTTCAGCTCCAGCTTGGCCTGCCATAAACCGGCTTGGCTGGAGAAGCCCTGCAAGTTCACAAACTGCGGGGCCACCCAACTGGCCTCGGCAAAGTTAAACCACTCGGGGTTGCTGTGGGTGGCTTGTGCCCACAGGCGCGCGCCGCGCTCGGGCGCGCCGGGGCGGGCCATGGTGCGGCCTTGCGGGTCCGCCTGCAGCGTGTTTTCGCTGACCAAGCCATGCCAGCGCCATTGAAGGTGGTCGTCCTCACCCTTCCAGCGGCCTACGCCATCCAGGCCTGCCACTCGGTTGGTTTGGTCCGCCGCTACTTTGCGCTCGCCCGCCATCAGGCCCAGCATGCTCTGCTCGCCCTGCCAGCGGCCCCGCAAGAGCACCGAGCTGCTGGGGGCACTGAGCTGCCAAGCCTCGGTACCCCAGGGGCGGCCACGAAGCACCAGCGCTCCTGCGCGGTCCTCCAGCACCAGGGCCGTGGCATCGGCCTGTGCGCCCCGCCAGGTGCTGCGCACGCCCCAGCGTGGGTCGGCCACGGTGCGCGAGTAAAAGGCGGGGGCGGTCAAGCCCAGCACGTCGGCGCTTTCCAGAAAATAACTGCGTTTCTCAGGTAACTCAATAGCCAGGGAACGGTTGCCACGGGCCTGCGGTGCATCTATCTCGACCTGCGCGAAGTCGGGGTTCAAGGTGGTGTTGAACACCCAGTCCGCGCGCGGCCGCCACAAGGCCTCCAGGCCCAGCGTGCCTTCGCCTTGGCGCTGGCCGGCCTCTCGGCTCTGGCGCAGGGTCCACTCGGCCCACGCTTTGACGAACACGGCGGCGTCACGCCTGCCGGTGGTGTCCAGCCAGATCCCGATATGGTCCTGGTCGGCCTGCACGCCATCGCGGCGGCTCAGCAGCACTTGCGGCGGCTGCGTGTCCCAGGCGCGCACCGCAAAGACCAGCGCTCTGTCATCCACCGCCACCTGCACTTCGGTGCGCACGCCCTCGGGCACCGGGCCGTTGGCCGTGGGGCGGCGTTGGGCAAAGTGGCTGTGGCGCGGCGCGCGCTGCCACACCGCATCGTCCAAGCGGCCATCCAGGCGCACGGGGGTGTCATCAGTGCTGAGGCGAAGGGCCTGGAAGTGCGTGGGGGGTGGTGCATCTTGCGCTTGGGTCTGCGATGCGGCAGTAGCCAGCAGAGCCAAGGCAATGTGCAACAGCCTCTTCGGGGCGCGTTGGGTGTGTGACTGTGGCATACGAGCCGCGCAGTGTAGCCAGCCCTTTCGTGTCGCAGTCACCTTGTCCCCGAGAGGGCTGTGCCCTTGCAGCGCGTTTGATGGGGCGAGGCCGAAGTCAAGCGTTCTCGTTTGTGCCCCGAATGAAGGAGAGGCGGACGATGTCATCGCGAACCTTCCAGCCCGTGGCCTCCCAAAACTTCTGGCCCAGGGTATTGGTGCGAAAGACATCAATGTGAGACTTGGCGATGCCCAGTGTCGCAAGACCCTGCAGGCAGGCTTCCACAAGCTGCTTGCCCAGGCCAGACCGCCAATCAGCCCCCACTCAAGGCCAACAGCACCGCTACGTCATCGCCCTCCTGCAGCACACAGGCCAGGTCGCGCACCGCCCGGCCGTTGACGAAGATGCGCATATTGGGTCGCAGTTGCTGCTGTTCGTCCACCACCCGAAAGCGCAGGCCAGGAAAGCGTGCGTCCAGGTCGGCGAACAGGGCGTGTAGGCTGGCTCCGTGGGCCTGTACCCGCGTGCTACCGCTGTAGGTGCACAGCGCCGTAGGCAGCAGCACGGGGATCAGAGGCGGGGCGTGCGGCGAACTCATGCGAGGCGATGCGTGAACGAGGCAATCGTGCTGGGCATGGCTTCACGCCAAACAGGCGGCTTCGACGGCATAAATCTCGGGCAAATGCCGGGCGATGTTCTCCCACTGCTGCCCGCCATCGCGCCCTATCCACAGCTCACCACTGGTGGTGCCCACGTAAAGCGCGGGTGCGGGCAGCAGGGGGTCGATGGTCATGGCCTGGCGCTTGATCGTCCACCAGGCTTGCTCTGTGGGCAGGCCCTGGTCTTGGCGCTGCCAACTGGCACCCGCATCATGGGTGACATAGGCAGCCGGGCGACCCGCTGGGGCGGTGCGCGGCCAGACATCGGTGCCATCCATGGGGAAGACCCAGGCCATGTCGGCGTCATAGGGGTGCACCACCATGGGAAAGCCGATGTCGCCCACCTCTGGCGGCATGGCGCGGCCAATGCGTTGCCAGCGGGTCTTAGGCCTGTCGAGCCGATAGATGCCGCAGTGGTTTTGTTGGTAGAGCCGGTCGGGCTGGCTGGGGCACTGGCGAATGCAGTGAGGGTCGTGGGCCGAGACATCCGTGGGGTCCACGCCTTCCACCACCTCCATGCCGTCAATCAGGGTGTGCCAAGTTTGGCCCCCGTCTTTGGACTCGTGCACGCCACCGCCCGACATGCCAAACAGCAGGTGTTCGGGGTCGCGCGGGTCCACGATCAGCGAGTGCAACTTGGGGCCGTCGGGCGTGCCGTCTTGCACCGTGCCCATCCATTCGCGAAAGCGCGGGTCGTCGTTGATGGCGGGCAGCGGCACCCAGGTGTCACCGCCATCGTCGCTGCGGAACAGGCCTTGTGGCGAGGTGCCGGCATACCAGCGCCCCGGCTGGCTGGCGTGGCCGGGCGTGAGCCAAAACGTGTGGTCCACGCTGCGGGCCGGCAGGTTCTGGCCCGGGGTGTTGGGCGTGGGTTGCGCAAAGGCCGGCGGTTTGCTCGCCTCCGTCCAGGTGCGGCCCATGTCTTGCGAGCGAAAAATCGTCGGCCCCAGGTGGCCGGTGCGGGCCGCCGCCAGCAAGGTGCGCCCATCGCGTGGGTCCAGTTGCAGATGGCTGAGGGTGTGGCCCAAAAAGTGCGGGCCTTCTACCTGCCAGTGCTGGCGCTGTGCATCACCATGGAAAAGCCATGCGCCTTTGCGCGTGGCCACGAGCAAGACGATTCGGGTCGGGGGCGTACTCATCAGGAGTCTCCTTCAGGGGCACCCAGCATAGGCAGCTTGGCCCAGGCGCACAAGGCGCGAATCCCTGAGACAAGATCAAAGCAGCGCCCGCCTCCCGCAGACGCAAAACTTGAGCGCAGCCCTAACAACCGGCTGGCTTCAACACCCGCTCGGTGCTGGCGGGGTTGGCGGCCAGTTTGGCCTCAGGCCGGCGCGGGCGCGCCACCAACTCGCCGCCACAGTTGGGGCACACGTTGTTCAAGTGCGTGCTGGCGCAGTCGCTGCAAAACGTGCATTCAAACGAGCAGATGCGCGCGTTGGTGCTGCCTGGGGGCAGGTCTTTGTCGCAGCATTCGCAGTTGGGGCGGAGTTGGAGCATGGCGGTCAGTTTCCTCTCTGTTGCAATTCTTCCCACCGCTCCATCAACCCCAAGAGTTCGTCGTCGATCTGGCCGTGGCGGGCGGTGACTTCGCTGATGCGGGCGGCACCTTGGGTGTACAGCTCGGTGCCGCTCATTAAGGCGGCGAGGGTGGCTTGCTCTTTCTCCAAGGCCTCGATCTTGCCGGGCAACTCGCTCAGTTCGCGCTGTTCCTTGTAGCTGAGTTTGGCCTTGGGCTTGGCCGAGGCGACGGGGGCTGCTGCAGGGGCCGGCGCTGACGCGGGTGGGGCGTTGCGGGCGGCTTCGGCGGCAGCGGCCTTGGCAGATGCTGCCTCGATGGCGCGGCTGCGGTCGCGCTGAACGATCCAGTCGGCAATGCCGCCTTCATATTCGCGCCAGCGGCCGGGGGCCACATCACCTTCCCAGACCATGGTGCTGGTGACCACGTTGTCCACAAAGCGGCGGTCGTGGCTCACCAAGAAGACGGTGCCGTCGTACTCCTGCAGCAGCTCTTCCAGCATCTCCAGGGTTTCGATGTCCAGGTCGTTGGTCGGCTCGTCCAGCACCAGCACATTGGCCGGGCGGGCAAACAGGCGGGCCAGCAGCAAGCGGTTGCGCTCACCGCCAGACAGGGTGCGCACGGGCGACTCTGAGCGCGCCGGGCTGAACAAAAAGTCGCCCAGATAGCTCTTCACATGCTTGCGCTGGTTGCCAATCTCCACCCACTCACTGCCGGGGCTGATGGTGTCGGCCAGCGTGGCGTCCAGGTCCAGCGTGTCGCGCATCTGGTCGAAGTAGGCCACGCTCATCTTGGTGCCCAAGCGCACCTCGCCGCTGTCGGGGGTCAGCTCGCCCAAGATCATCTTCAACAGCGTGGTCTTGCCCACCCCATTGGGGCCGATCAGGCCGATCTTGTCGCCGCGCAGCACGGTGGTGTTGAAGCCACTGACCAGCACCTTGTCACCGTAAGACTTGCTGACGTTTTCCAGCTCGGCCACCAGCTTGCCGCTGGCGCTGCCGGTGTCGATGTCTAAGCGAACCTGACCTTGCACGTTACGTCGCGCGGCATGTTCCAAGCGCAGCGCTTCCAAGCGCTGGATGCGGGCCACGCTGCGGGTGCGGCGCGCCTCCACGCCCTTGCGGATCCAAATCTCTTCTTGCGCCAGCAGCTTGTCGAAGCGGGCATTGGCCAGGGCCTCGTTCTCCAGCTCGCGCTGCTTGGCCGATTCAAACGCGGCAAAGTTGCCGGGGTAGCTGCGCAACTGGCCTCGGTCTAGCTCGATGATGCGGGTGGACACGGCATCCAAAAACGCCCGGTCGTGGGTGATGAGCACCAGCGCCCCGGCAAAGTTGTTCAGCAGGCCGGCCAGCCAGTCGATGGAGTCCAAGTCCAGGTGGTTGGTGGGCTCGTCCAGCAGCAGCACATCCGGCATGGACACCAGCGCCCGCGCCAAGGCCACGCGCTTGCGCAGGCCGCCCGAGAGCGTGTTCACCAGCACATCGGGGTTGATCTTGAGCCGGTCAATCGTCTGGGCCACGCGCTGCTCCCAGTTCCAGCCGTCCAGGGCTTCGATGCGGGTCTGCAGCGCGTCCAGGTCCTCGTCCTCGGCCATGCTCTCGTACCGGCGGCGCAAGTCCACCACCTCGGCCACGCCCTCGCTCACCACCTCAAACACGCTGTTGCCGGGCTCTAGGTGGGGTTCTTGCGGCACATACTCGCGGCGCACGCCGGTCTGCGCCTGCACGATGCCGTCGTCAGGCTTTTCCAGCCCGGCCAAGATTTTCAGCAGCGACGATTTGCCGGTGCCATTGCGGCCAATCAGGCCAACGCGCTCTCCAACTTCCAGGGAAAAGTCGGTGTGGTCAAGAAGTGCCACGTGGCCATAGGCCAGGTGGGCTTGGGTCAGGGTGATCAGGGACATAGGGGGGGATTGTCCCTGAGTGGCACCACAGGCCTGTGGCAACATGCCCCAAGCGTGCTGGCAGGCGGCTCTTTGAGTGGCAAATAGCTGGTGCCTTTCTTCAATGACAGAGGAGGATGGATGATATTCACACGTCTGGCCGCAGGCCTGGGTTTGGCCGCCATGCTGCTGCTTTCGGCATGCAGCACACGGTCTATTTCGGCGTCCGATTACGACTCTGGGTATGGCAGCCGCTCAAACTACGTCACCGAGCTCAGCGAGTTTGATGTGCTGGGCATTGACCGCGCAGCCACCCCGAGTGATGAGGAAATTGCCAAGCAATTAGCCCGCGCCAAGCGGGTAACTTTGACCCGAGCCAGCCGTATCTTGGTGATTCAGTCGGGGGCCATGCAACCCGATGCACCCATGGTGCAGGCGATACAGAAGCGCTATTCCATGGGCACATTTACGGGAGTGTCACCGTCCATTGGTTGGCGTGAAGACAGGACGGTCAACCCCGCGGTCACAGCGAAGAGCTATGCCAGGGCACTGCGCGTGGCGGCGGCTCAAGGTGGGCACGACAAGATCATGGTCTATTGGGGCGTGCTTGAAAGCGCACGCGAAAACTTGGTGACCTCGACCGTCTCGTGGGTGCCCATCGTGGGGTGGGTCTTGCCCGACGAACGCCAACGCATGCGTATCCGACTGCGCGTGGCCTTGATCGACACGGCCACCGGCGATTGGGAGATGTTTTCCCCCGAACCGATCGATGACCGTACCTTCAGCAACATGATCGGTCGCCGAGAAGCGGATCAGGGCTTGGTCGCGACTTTGAAAGAAAAGGCCTACGCGGGGGTTGCCGCAGAGTTGCAGCAGCGCTTTGAGCGCTGATATGCGGTGCCCAAGGGGGCGCGAGAGGGGTTCTCCCGAGCTAGCGCATGGCAGGGCTCTTGCCCAGAATCCTGGCATGTCAGAAGCCAAAACCCTCCCCACCGCCGCCGACGTGGCCGCCTTTCTGGACGCCAAAGCTGGCCCAGCCCGCCGAGCCGACTGCGACCAGCTCATCGCCCTGATGCGCGAGGTCACTGGCTGCGAGCCGGTGATGTGGGGCCCCAGTATCGTAGGTTTTGGGCAATATCACTACCGCTATGAAAGTGGCCGCGAGGGCGACTCGCCGCTGCTGGGTTTTTCACCCCGCGCGGCCGACCTCAGCATCTACTTGCTCGCAGGTAGCGACGCCCCCGAGCCAGCCTCACTCTTGCAACGCTTGGGCAAGCACAAGATGGGCAAGGCCTGTCTATATGTCAAACGCCTCGCCGACATCGATGTCGGCGTATTGACCCAGTTGATGCGTGCATCGGCGGCCGAAATGAAGCGCCGCTATCCATGACGTCGCTGTTCACCAAGCTCAATCTGGGCAGTCACTGCACCCTGTTGATGCTGGGCGCAGCAGGCTTCGAGCCCGTGCGCCAAGTGGCGGTGGATGAAGGCTGGTCCGCCCTGCGCTTTCGGCGCGCCGAGTTCATCAAAACCTTGGCGCGCCACCCAGCAGGGGCCGAGTCTGCGCTGGGCCGAGCGCGCGCCCAGGCCCGCCGAAAGAGCGGCTGAGAGTTGAGTTGATGGCCCGCAATATCGAGATCAAAGCCCGCTTGCGCCACCGCGCCAGCGTCGAGGCCAAAACGGCAGCACTGGCGCAACATGGCCCGGAGCTGATCGTTCAAGACGACACCTTTTTTGCTACTGCCCGAGGACGGCTCAAGCTGCGAACTTTTGTGGACGGCCACGGCGAGCTGATCTTCTACCAGCGCCCCGACCAAGCTGGCCCCAAGACTTCGTTCTACCTGCTCAGCACCACGCCCGAGCCGGACACGCTGAGCGAGTCCCTGACCCTGGCATGGGGTCAAACCGGCCGCGTGCAAAAGCGCCGCACGCTCTACCTGGTAGGCCGAACCCGTGTTCACTTGGACGAGGTGCAGGGCCTGGGCGACTGGCTGGAGCTAGAGGTGGTGCTGCAAGAGGGCGAGCCCGACGCAGAGGGTGTGCAAGAGGCCCTTGCGCTGATGGCGCAGTTGGGCGTCAACCCCGACGACTGCGTGCAAGGGGCTTATGTGGACTTGCTGGCGGCGCAGCCGCATACAAGCGGCAGGTCAGGGTGAACGCTCGGTCCGCCTGCGCGGCTCGCTCCGCTGGGCCAAAGGCCGGCAAGGTGCCCATGGCTTGGCGCAGTTGGACCTCGCCAAACAGCAGGGCAACATAGGTTTAGCTGCTCACGCACCGCAGCGCCAAAGCGCTCAATGATGCTTCTGAACAGCTCTTGCTTGTTGCTGTACCACGCATAAAGCGTCTGGTTAGAGGCCTGCGCACGTTTGGCAATCAGCAGCATGCTGGTCTTCTTGTAGCCCACCTCTTTGAGCAAGGCAAAGGCGGCGGCTTGAATCTCTGCGTGGCGTTCGTCTCGGTCCACTTTGCCCATGTCTTGTGCTCCTGGTGGCTTGGTCTTGCATGCTAACTGTACATGCGTATACACTGCGACCATACGTGTACATGCATATACTGCTTGGCTGAGCTTGCAGAACTTTCGGCTCTTTGTGTCCTTCTCTATCAACTTTCGACCTCGCTCCTCCCCACCATGACCTTTCGTCTTCGCCCTATCGCCGCCACGGTGTTGGCCCTCGCCGCTGTACTGGGTTTGACTGTGGCCGCCAACAGCTACCTCACCGAGCGAGACATCTCGGCGTTTGAAGCCCGCGTCGCCACCTTGGGTGCGGCCAGCCCGGCACCGGCAGCCATGCCCGCCGCGCTGGCCTCATTGCCACCACCGGTTCAGCGCTATGTCCGCTACACCTTCCCTGAAGGCCCGGTGCGCTACGGCGTAGTTCGTCTGTCGGCCTCCGGGGAGTTTCGACGGCCGCAGAAGCAAGACTTCCAGCCCACCACGGCGGGTCAGGTCATTGCGGCTGGTGTGCCGGCCTTGGTGTTCTCGGCCACTACGCCCATCGCAGGTGCCCTGTGGGCGCGGGCCTATGACTTCTTCGCGGATGGCAAGATGGAGATGAAGGCCAAGATCCTCTCCACCGTGACCGTGGTGGACGAAAAAGAAACGCCCACCCTCAATGAGATCTCCTTGCGCCGCTGGCTGCTGGAAAGCCCGCTCTATCCCGCTGCGCTTTTGCCGGGCGGCCCGGTCACCTGGGAGGCTTTGGACGAGGACCGGGCTCGTGCCGTGGTCACCTGGGGCACCCTGCGCGCCAGCATGGTGGCCCATTTCGACCCACAGGGCCGCCTCACCCACATGCAAGCTGAGACTGACGGCGACTTGTCCACGCCCTATCACGGCTCGGGCGAGCATGTGCAGCGGTCCAACTACCAGCGCGTGGGCGCGCAGATGATCCCCATGGACTTCACCATTTCGCGCCTCTCAGGCGGCAAGCTCTACCCGTTTTGGAAGGGGCGGATAGATCACATCAGGTTCGAATGAGTGGCGACACTTGCCTGCAAAGAGTTTGCTGTGTGGGCTACGGCGTCTTGAGTTGAAGCGCCCTGCTGCGCAAAGCTTCTAACAAGGTTTGCTTGAGTTCGGCCTGGTTGGCCAGTGTGCGGACGCGCCGCACGGGCACCCCGTAGTAGGCCTGTTGGCGATCATCCGTGCGTTGAGTTTGCGCCAAAGCAATGGCCTCCACCATCTCTTCTGGCGTTGCGTCGTCCACGTCCCACCAAAGCTGGGCGCATGCGGCAGACAAGCTGAGCACGCAGCGTCGCAGGGCAACTTGGCGCTGTGAGGCGTCCCACTGCAACATGCCCAGTGCCTTCATCTCTGCCAGTGCCGGGGCTGCGTCATCACCTCTGTCCAACAAGGCCATCGCCAGGCGCGAGGGTGCCTCTGGGCGCAGGCCCTGCGACAAGAGCCAAGCCAAGCCATGGCCGTTCAAGGGCGTCCATGCGTCATGCACCGCGCGCTCCACCTGAAACTCGCTCCAGTTTGCCAAGCGGGCACCCGATGTGCGCAGTTGAGTCAAGACAGACGGTGGCGAATGCCGCCACGCGGCGGTGAGTAGGCTTGACGACGGCTTCGCACCACGATCAAACCGCACGTCCCGCTGTTGGAGTCAATCCAGCTCTTCAACGCTCATCAGGCGGGTGGCAGCCAAGGCCTCGCCCATTCGAAGCCTTTGCTCCTCACCCTCGTTCAAGAGGCTAGGAAAGCGGCTCAGGGTTGCGGCCAGCATGCTGAAGGACGAATTTTCATAAGTTGAAGGCAGCAGCCGTGCATCGCCTTGATCGCTGGGCAACTGATCCAGCAGGTGCTTGAACGCGCCAAGATCATCTTGCAGGCGAGCGCAGCTCAAAGCAGGCAGGATGTCATCGACCCGCAGCCGGGCTCCAACCTCGGCCAAGGCGAGGCTGACAGCGGCCACTTGGCGTTGATGATCGGTGCGGGTGACACGTGCTTGAGTGCGGCAAGCTGCATTGCTCATCCAGACTGAGGAGTTGAGCGTGACTCCTTCGGCCAGCAACCACCGCAAGAAATTTGTGTGGCCGTGGAGAGCAGCTAGTCCCGCCATCTGCGCCAGAGCATGTGCTGAGTAAGCTTGGCCCGTGCTGTCGCGCCAGGCTTCCAGCACATCCACCCGACCGGTCTCGGCGATAAGCAGCGGCACCCAGGCCTCCAGTGCGCGCTGTGGACTGGTGTCCGCCCAACTGGAGAGCAATTCGAGCGCAGTCGGCAATGGGAGTGCTGCGACTGCTGTGGCCAAACTCGGGACGCAACTGGCGGAAGTCTGACCGTCAGGCAAAGGTTCCATCGTCCACTGGATGAACAAACCTAACGCGTCTTCGCCCTGATCTGCAGAGTCGTTCTGAGGGGGCTCCTCAAAAAAATGCTCGACGACGAACTGATCCGACGTCGGGAACCACAGATCGATGGCCTGCTTCAGCACCACGCCGCGTGCTCGCACGAGAGACTCTAAGCTTTGTTCACCACGTAAAGGCCCGGAGAAGGCGCTCAAATACTGCCTGGGGTAGTTTCGGAAGTAGCAGGCAGCGTGTCGCATCAAGAAATAACTTCTGTCTCCGTCTCGTAGCCGTGTCGAGCCATGTTCCACCTTGAACTCGACATTCCACTTTGGCATTTGCGTGGCCGATATTGACCCCGCTAACAGCGCAAGCGCAGCTCCGATCAGCGCTGTCGGCACGCAGGACTTGAAAGCCCGCACCATGCTCATGCCATATCCCGCTCCAACTGATCGATAAACCGCTTCGCCACATCAAACCCCGTCTGGTCGGTGATCTCCTGGAAGCAGGTCGGGCTGGTGACGTTGATCTCGGTGAGGTGGCTGCCGATGATGTCCAGGCCGATCAGCATCAGGCCGCGGGCGGCGAGTTTGGGGCCGATGGCTTGGGCAATTTCGCGGTCGCGCTCGGTGATGGGGCGGGCCACGCCCTTGCCACCGGCTGCCAGGTTGCCGCGCACTTCGCCGCCTTGGGGGATGCGCGCCAAGCAGAAGGGAATGGGCTCGCCGCCGATGACCAGCACGCGCTTGTCGCCGTCCACGATCTGCGGCAAGTAGCGCTGCACCATCAGGGTTTGGGCACCATCGCGGTTCAGGGTTTCGATGATGGCACCGAGGTTCAGGCCGTCGTCGCGCACGCGGAAGATGCCGCTGCCGCCCATGCCGTCCAGCGGCTTCAAGATGATGTCGCGGTGCTCGGCATGGAAGGCCCGCACATCGGCCTCTTGGCGCGTCACCAGCGTGGGTGGGGTGAACTGGGGGAACTCCAGGATCGCCAGCTTCTCCGGGTGGTCACGCAGCGCGGCGGCACGGTTAAAGACTTTGGCGCCTTCGGCTTCGGCGCGGCCCAGCAGGTGGGTGGCGTAGAAATACTCGCTGTCAAAGGGCGGGTCTTTGCGCATCACCACCGCGTCAAAGCTGGCCAGGGCCGTGCGGCTGGTGGGCGTCTCGGTGAACCAGGGCGCGTGGCCGTGCGGGTTGTGGCTCGCGTCCACGGTGATATGCCGCACCGTGGCGCTGACCTTGCCACCGCTGACCCAATGCAGGTCACGCGGCTCGCAGGCCGCGATGCTGTGGCCGCGCCGGGTGGCCTCGCGCATCATGGCAAAGGTGCTGTCCTTGTAGGTCTTGAAGGATTCCAGCGGGTCGGCAACGAAGAGCAGGTTCATGGTGGGGCTTCAGAGGAGATTCGGCACCAAAACCGGTGCCAGACAGGGGAGTTTGCCTGCTTTGAAGCTTTCTTGCCCGGCTCGGAGTGGTCTTGGGTTTAGGCCAGCGCCTCTCGAACAACATTTGGATGCTTATGAGCAATGCGGATCAGCGCCAGTGCTGCGCCTGAAGGAGCGCGGCGGCCTTGCTCCCATTCCTGGAGTGTGCGCTTGGAGATGCTCAGGGCGCTGGCGAACTCCGCTTGAGAAAGCCCGGTGCTTTGTCTGGCTTGCACCACCGCGTTGACTTCAACTTCAGTGGCGCGGGCGAACTGACGGGCCTTCATTTCGCGCACTGATTGCAAGAGCTTCAGTCCCAACTCTTCACCGCTAGCGGTGGATGTCTTTGTCTTACGTGCGGTCATTTTCAATTTCCTTGCGTACTTCTTTGA
This sequence comes from Ideonella sp. MAG2, assembly GCA_004359425.1. GTDB lineage: Bacteria > Pseudomonadota > Gammaproteobacteria > Burkholderiales > Burkholderiaceae_C > Ideonella. The sequence continues at coordinate 213,755 of PTEU01000001.1, forward strand.
GGAGGTGACTTGGGATGTTGTCTCTTGCTGCCTTCGGATAGACCAACAGCATGCAGAGTTCGCTGGCAGAGAGATGGACGAAATAAATGACTCGAGTGCCGCCTTGCTTGCCCATGCCTTGGCGAGCCCAGCGGACCTTTCGACACCCGCCACTGCCTGGAATCACAGTGCCAGCGTTGGGGTCGTTGGCGATCCATGCGAAAAACTCCAGTCTTTCCTCGGTGCTCCACAGTTTGGCGGCCTCCGCAACGAATGTGGGGGTCTCGTAGATCGTGAGCATGCGCAAATGTACGTCAGAGACGTATTTCCTTCAAGTGCCATTGCCCAGAGCATGGAAGGAGGGAGCCCCCTCCACTCGCTTGCGCTCCAAACCGTGCAGAATGCGCCCCCATCACAAGGGCTTGTTGCATTGCACCATGAGCGTACACACCTCTGAGACTACTTCGGCCACGGCGCGTGTGGCGGTCAGCTTGCCGCGTCTGCGCGACATGGCGGCGCGGGGCGAGAAGATCACCATGCTGACCTGCTACGACGCCACTTTTGCGCAGGTGCTGGATGCCGCGGGTGTGGACGTGCTGCTGGTGGGCGACTCGCTGGGCAATGTGGTGCAGGGCGAGAAGAGCACGCTGCCGGTGACGCTGGAGCACATGGCCTATCACACGGCCTGTGTGGCGCGCGCCAAAAAGGCGGCTTGGCTGATTGCCGACATGCCCTTTGGTGCCTACGAGGCCTCGCCCCAGCAGGCCTTTGCTGCCGCCACCGCGCTGATGCGCGCCGGCGCGCAGATGGTCAAGCTGGAAGGCGCTGGGCCCATCGTCGAGACGGTGCGGTTTTTGGTGGACCGGGGCATCCCCGTCTGCGCCCATCTGGGCCTGACGCCGCAACGCGTGCATGCCCTGGGCGGCTTCAAGGTGCAGGGGCGTGACGACGGCGGCGCGGCCCAACTCAAAGCCGACGCCCGCGCGCTGGCCGAGGCCGGTGCCGCCATGCTGGTGCTGGAGCTGGTGCCCTCGGCCCTGGCACGCGAGATCACCGACGCCCTGCCGGGTTTGATGACGATTGGCATAGGTGCCGGTGTGAGCACCTCTGGCCAAGTGCTGGTGCTACACGACATGCTGGGCCTGACCAGCGGCAAGAAGCCCCGCTTTGTGCGCGACTTCACCCTGGAGCCCGGCAGCGGCACCGTGCTGCACACCGCCCAAGCCGTGGCCCGCTATGTGGCCGATGTGAAGGCCCAGACCTTTCCCGATGAGACCCAACACGGGTATTGAAGCAAAGCATCATGCAAGTCATTCACACCCTGGCCGAATTGCGTGCCGCGCTGGCGGGCCGCCCCGGAGCCGCCTTTGTGCCCACCATGGGCAATCTGCATGAGGGCCACCTAGCCCTGGTGCGCGAGGCTCGCGCTCAGGCCTTGCCCGGCGCGCCGGTGGTGGCCAGCATTTTTGTCAACCGCCTGCAGTTCTTACCGCACGAAGACTTTGACCAATACCCCCGCACCCTGGCGCGCGACAGCGAACTGCTGCAAGCGCAAGGTTGCGACATCGTCTTCGCCCCGGCTGAAAAGGAGTTGTACCCGGAGCCCCAGGCCTACAAGGTCCACCCCCCGGCCTCGCTGGCCGACTTGCTGGAGGGCGAATTCCGCCCCGGCTTCTTCACCGGCGTGTGCACGGTGGTGATGAAGCTGTTCCAGTGCGTGCAGCCCGAGGTGGCGGTGTTTGGGCAGAAGGACTACCAACAGCTTGCCGTGGTGCGCGGCATGGTGCACCAGTTTGCAATGCCGCTGCGCATCGTCGGCCTGCCCACGGTGCGGGCCGAAGACGGCCTGGCGCTGTCCTCGCGCAATGGCTATTTGAGTGCCACCGAACGCGCCGAGGCCATTCACCTCAAGCGCACGCTGGACGCGCTGGCTGCCGCCAGCCGCATTGCCGGCACGCCCCTGGCCACGCTGGAGGCGCAGGCCATGGACGCGCTGCGCGCCCGTGGCTGGGTGCCGGACTACCTCACTATCCGCCGCCGGGGCGATCTCTTAGCGCCGACGGACGAGGAGCGTGCCCAAGGTGCGCCGTTGGTGGTGCTGGGCGCCGCGCGGTTAGGCAGCACCCGGCTGATTGACAACCTGGAATGCTGAGTGCGCTGACCCGGGTTTTCCACCAGCGCTGAACCGCAGCCAGCGCATCACCGCTACAGATGGGGGGCATTGGTGCCGACATAGGATGAAACTCCTCATGGCGGCATGTCCTCAGACCTTTCACCTTTGCCTGCGCCCGCAAGCCCGGCCCCTGCCCGCAAGGGGGTGGTCTTGTTGGTGGATGATGAGCCCTCGGTTCTGAGCGCTCTGCGCCGCCTGTTGCATCGCGAGGGCTATCAAATCCGCCTGGCCAGCAGTGGGGCCGAGGGCTTGGAGCAGCTCAAGCAGGGCGATGTAGACCTGGTGATTTCGGACATGCGCATGCCCGAGATGGACGGCGCGCAGTTCCTCAAACGGGCCGTGGGCCTGTACCCGGACATCGCCCGCATTTTGCTCACAGGCTATGCGGACATTGGAGCCACCATCTCGGCCATCAACGAAGGCCGCATCTCCCGCTACATCACCAAGCCCTGGGTGGACGAGGACCTGGTGCAGTGCGTGCGCGACGCCCTGGAGCTCAAGGCGCTCAAGCACAGCAATGCGGTGCTGCTGGCTCTGACCCAGCAGCAAAACCAGGCCTTGCAAGAGGCCAACGAGTCGCTGGAAGCCCGAGTCAAAGCCAGAACGGCCGAGCTGGAGCAGGTCAACGGCATGTTGGACATGGCCTACCAAGAGGTCAGCAACACCTTCACCCTGGCCGTGAACGTGCTCTCCGGCATGTTGGAGATGCGGCGCGACGGCATTGCCGGCCATTCCCGTAAAGTGGCGGCACTGGCGGTGCTGATGGGGCGTCGCCTGAAGCTGGACGAAAAGTCGCTGCAAGACTTGAACCTGGCAGGGCTGCTGCACGACATCGGAAAAATCGGCTTTCCGGATGCCATGCTGGGCAAGCCGGTGTCGGCCTACAGCCCCGAGGAAGCCGCCCGCTATCGCCGCCACCCGCTGGATGGCGAGCTGGCCTTGATGCCCCTGGCCGCTCTGCACGGCGTGGCCAAGATCATCCGGCAACACCATGAACGCATTGACGGGCGGGGCTTTCCAGACGGCCTGCAAGGCGCAGAGGTGCTGCTGGCTGCCCAGGTGATTGCCGCTGCCAGCGACTACGAGGGCATGGTCGCGGGCGAGTTGGCGCAAAAAGCCTATACCCAGCGCGAGGCCTTGCAGGCCATCAAGGGCGGCGGCGGGAGCCGCTACGAACACCGCGTGGTCGAGGCCCTGCTGGCCGCCGTCGAAGACCAAGCCGCCGAAGCGGCGCTGGACGTGGCGGTGGAGGCCCGTGAGCTCAAGCCCGGCATGGTCTTGGCTTACGACCTGGTGTCGGACCGAGGCATTATTTTGCTGGCGGCCGGCTATCGGTTTGACGAACGCATCATCAAACAGGTGTGCGACTTCGCGCAGCGTGAGGGACGGCGCTTGGTGGTGCCCATCCGTCTGGACTCCATCAAGCCCGGCATGCTCAATGAATAACAGCAGGAAGGGCCCACCGTGCCGCCATCGACCGCAGACTTGACCCTGATCCAAGCGACCTTGGATGCGCTTGCCGTGCCCGCTTGGGTAGAGAGTCGTGAGGGCATTCTCGGGGCCAACCCAACCCTGTTGCGCCTCTTGGGGCTCAGCGCCCAGGATGTCAGCGCCAAGTCTTCCTCTAGCTTGCTGGCGGACGACTGCATTGCGCCTTGGCAGGACATGCTGAACCGCTGCTTGGACGCCGCAGAAGACCTGCCCGCCTGCACCTCACGCCTGAAAACGGCCATGGGCAGCGAGCGGCATGTGGAGCTGAGCCTGCGGTCTTTGCGCTGCCAAGCCTCGTCGCACTGGGCGCTGGTGACCTGCCAGGACCTGAGCGATTTCTACCATGTCCAAATCGGCCTGCAAAACATCTCCGGCGTGCTGTCGCAAATCATCAGCAGCGCCCCCATTGCTACCTTTGTGCTGGACGAGTCGCATCGCATTACCCAGTGGAACCAAGCCTGCGAGGTCCTGACGGGCAAGCCACGCACCAGCATGTTGGGCACCCAGAATGCATGGCAGCCCTTTTATGACAGTGCGCGCCCGGTGCTGGCCGATTTGCTGATTGATGGGGCCAGCGAACAAGAAATTTCGGCCCTTTACGATGTGACCGTTCGGCGCTCAGAGAGCGTGAACGGGGCCTTTGAATGCGAGCGCTACTACCCCAATGTCAACGGCCGAGGGCGCTGGATTTACTTCACCGCCGCGCCCCTGCTAGACCAAGAAGGCCGGGTGGTCGGTGCGGTGGAAACGCTGCAAGACGTGACCCAGCGCCACGAGGCAGAAGAGGAGCTGCGACGCCACCGCGACCAGCTTGAAACCCTGGTTCAAGAGCGCTCCAAAGAGCTGGCGCTGACGGCCAGCGAGCTGGAGTTCTTCCTGGAAACGGTGCCGGTGGGGGTGATGCGCACCCAGAACGGCGTGATGCGGCGTTGCAATGGCGGCGTGGGCACCATCTTTGGTCTAGATCCAGAGCAGATGTTGGGCCAGCCCACACGGGGGCTCTTCAACTCTGACAGCGACTATGCCGAGCTGGGGGCGCTGGCGGGGCCGCGCCTGTCACGCGGGGAGCCGGTGTCTCATGAGATGTGGATGTTGCGCGCCAATGGCGAGCGCTGCTGGATACAAATTCACGGCCATGTGTGCGACCCCCAGGACACGGCCGCTGGCACCTGGTGGGTGCTGCAAGACCGCACCGAAGTACAGCGGGCCCAGGCCGATTTGGCCGCGCGCCTGCAAGAGCTGACCCACAGCAACCAGAAGTTGGCAGAGGCCCAAAACCAGCTTTTACAGGCCGACAAAATGGCCTCCATCGGCCAGTTGGCCGCCGGCGTGGCCCACGAGATCAACAACCCAGTGGCCTTTGTCAGCTCCAACCTCAACTCTCTCAAAGAGTACGTGGAAGAGTTGCTGGACTTGAGCGAGGCCGCTGTGGCGGCGCAGCAGCAACCCACGAATGCTGACGCGCAGACTCAGTTGCAGCAGCTCTGCCAAACCGTTGATCTGGACTACCTGAAAGACGACTTGCCCACCCTGCTGGCCGAAAGCGCCGACGGGCTGCAACGGGTGAAACGGATTGTTCAAGACCTGAAGGACTTCTCCCGCGTGGACCAGGCCGACTGGCAAGAGGCCGACCTCAACCAAGGCATTGAGTCCACCTTGAATGTGGTGCGCCACGAGGTGAAGTACAAGGCCGAGGTGGTCAAGCGCCTGGGGGCCTTGCCGCTGGTGCGCTGCTTGGCGGCGCAGTTGAACCAGGTCTTTTTGAACCTGATCGTCAATGCCAGCCATGCCATTCAAGACAAAGGCGTCATCACGCTGTCCTCTGGGGTGCAAGACCAGTGGGTGTGGATACAGGTGGAAGACACCGGCTGCGGCATGTCCACCGAAGTGCAGCGCCGCATGTTCGAGCCTTTCTTCACCACCAAAGAAGTGGGCAAGGGCACGGGCCTGGGCATGTCACTGTCCTTCTCCATTGTGCAAAAGCATGGCGGCAGCTTTGAGGTGAAGTCCGAGCTGGGTCAGGGCACCGCCATTCGCCTGTGGTTGCCCGTCAAAGGCCCTGAGGCCGACAACCCACCACGGCCTGCGGTGGCTTGGAGCCGGGGAGAAGGCGCTTGAGCGAGGATCTCAACGAGGGCCGCTCGGCGGCCCTGCGCACCATCCACCAGGCCATCACGGAGTCCAACACGCGCTTGGGCAACGAGGTGACAGGTTTGCCCCATCGGGGGCAGATCCTGCTGGCCTTGGAGGCCATGATCCAAGACAGTGAGCGTCAGCCGGTGGTGATTGCTGTGGTGTCCATTCAGGTGCGGCGCGTCCACGCCTTGGCCACCTCACTGGGTTTTGGTGCCTCGGACGCCCTGGCGCAATGCATGGCAGACCGCCTGCGGGCCTACTCCAAGGCGAATGAATGGGGCGCGCACATCGGCGGGGCCGAGTTTGTGTGGGTGGCGGCCCAGGCCATCTCTAGCAGCGAAGCTGAGGCGACCCAGCAGCTTTCAAGCCGCGTACAGGGGTTGCGCTCACGCCTGAGCCAGGTGGCCGAGCTGCAAGAGCTGAGCGTGCTGCCAGACTGCCGCTTTGGGGTCTCCTTGTTTCCCAGGGACAGCCGGGCCGGCAACCAGTTGCTCTTGGCGGCCAAGGCGGCCCAGCAAGAAGATGGCACGGCCCGTGGTTTGGCCGGGTTTGAACATCGGTCGCAACAAGCCAGCATCAGAGAGCTACACATTGAGTCGGCCCTGCCGCTGGCCTTGCAGCACGACGAACTCGCCTTGGTCTACATGCCCCTGGTCGAGCTGCGCCATGACAGCGTGCTGGGTGTGGAGGCCTTGTTGCGCTGGCACTCGCCCCATCTGGGCGATGTCTCTCCTGCGGAATTGGTGCCCGTGGCCGAACGCAGTGGGCTGATTGCCGAGGTGGGGCGCTGGGTGTTGCGCCGTGCCCTGGGCGACCTGGCCGCCTTGCGGCAACAAAGCGGGCAAGCGCTCAAGGTGTTTATCAATGTCTCGGTGGTGCAACTCCAGATCTCCGACTTCAAGGCGGACGTTGCACAGACCTTGCAAGAGCTTGCGCTGCCTGCCGACTGCCTGAACATTGAGCTGAAAGAAGACGTGGCAGGCGGTGTGCTGGAAGCCTGTGTAGAACAACTTCAGGCCATCTGCGCCATGGGTGTGGGCGTGGTGTTGGACGACTTTGGCAAGGGCAAGTCCGGTCTCAACCGGCTTACCCAACTGCCTCTGGACGGCGTCAAGGTCGACCATACGGTGGTGGAGGACATCAATGTCCCCGGGCGGCATGCGTCCATGACGCGCGCCGCCATTCACCTGGCCCACGAGCTGCAACTGACGGCCTATGCCGATGGCGTGGAAACCGTGGAGCAAATGCGCCACCTCTTGGACAAAGGCTGCGACGTGATCCAGGGCTGGGGCATTGGCAAGCCCATGCCGGCCTCAGACCTGTGGGCCTGGATGCAGACCTTTGCACGCTCGGCCAAGCCCTGGCGGGACGCCACCCACACGCGCGGCACTTTGCTGATCGTGGACGACGAGGCCAGCATCTTGTCCGCGCTCAAGCGGCTGTTTCGCCGCGAAGGCTATTTGGTGTTGACGGCCTCTGACGGCGCGTCTGGCTTGGAGTTGCTGAAAACCCAGCCCGTGGATGTCATCGTGTCGGACCAACGCATGCCGGAGATGCTGGGCGTGGACTTTCTGCGCCAAGCCCGGCTGCTTCAGCCCGACACCATCCGCATGACGCTGTCTGGCTTTGCCGACTTGCAGTCCATCATCGACGCGGTCAACGAAGGTGCGATCTACCGCTTCTTGATGAAGCCCTGGGAGGATGACCGGCTCAAAGCCCATGTGGAAGAGGCCATGGCAGCCTGCCACTTGCGCAAAGAAAACCGCGAACTGCAAGAGCAAGTAGGGGCCAGCAACCGCGAGTTGGCGCAGAGCAATCGGCGGTTGGCCCTGAGCCTGCGTCAGCAGTTCCAACGGGTAGAAACCTTGCGTGACGGGGCCAGCAGTGCCCACGAGTTGCTGGATCGCCTGCCGCTTTCCATCGTGGGCCTAGACGCCGAGCGCAGCGTGGTCTACATCAACCAGCGCGCCATGCACTGCTTCCCCCATTGGATACCCAGCCTGGGTCAGGCGGCCCCACCTGAGCTGCAAGAGCTGCTGGCGCTTTGCCTGGCGTCCCCCAAAGTGCGGGCGGAGGGCATTGAGGTCGAGATCGCTGGCCACACGCGGCGGGTGCAACTGTGCGAGCAGGCGTGCGAGGGGCGAGGGGGCTACCTCATCATCTCACCCTGCGAAGACCCGCCAGGAGCCCCGGTATGACACCGAGCAAGGGGCGGCAGGCCAAGGCCTGGTTGCAAACACTACCAGCCCTGCCCAAAGCCGCCGAGAAAATCTTGCGCGCCTTGCAAGACGAGCACGCCTCCTGGCGAAGCACTGCCGCCGCCTTGGAAGAGGATGCCGTCATCACCCTGAGGGTGCTGTCCTTGGCCAACTCACCGTTCTACGGGGCGGCTGGCCGGGTTCACTCAGCGGGCGATGCCATTCAAATTCTCGGCTTGAGTACCTTGACCGGTATTGTGCTGGCCAGCGCCTTGCGGCCCCCGACCTTGTGTACCGAGACTTCGCCCGTCGATGTAGAGAGCTTCTGGCGGCAGGGCCTTCACACCGCGCAACTGGCCCGCTTCATGGCCTCTGCCGCAGACCTGGATGGCGATCTCAGCTATTTGGCGGCTGTGCTCTACAAGACGGGCCAGCTCCTTCACCTCACCCTGCCAGCCAATGCCGGGCTGGACGAGCAAGACCAGAATGCGCCGACCCTGGCCGCACTGGCGGGCGAGCACTGGGGCCTGCCACCGCCTGTTGTGCAGGTGCTGCGGGACCTGGCCGGGGTGCTCGACGATGCAGAGCTCGGCGGTGAACCCAGCCCGGCCCGCGTCATCTGCTGGGCGGCCAGCCTGCTAGACCTGCCACCGCAGGAGGTCGCTGAGACCCACCCCACCGTGCTGGCCATCGCGCAAGCCTTGTCTCTCTCGCCCGCTACCCTGGTTCAGCAGTTGAAGGCGGGGGATGGCTGATTTTTGCGTTACACGGTTGGGGCGGGGTTTGACGACGCCCCACACCAGGCCAACACCCCTTCACCCGCCACCCGGCCACTGGCCATGCTGGCCGTCAGCAAATAGCCACCGGTAGGGGCGTCCCAGTCCAGCATTTCACCAGCGCAAAACAGGCCTGGCAGGTTGCGCACCATCAGGTGCTGGTCCAGCGCGTCGAGCCGCACGCCCCCGGCACTGCTGATGGCCTCGTCCAGGGGCCTGGCTGCACGCGCAAGCAAGGGCAGGGCCTTGATGCGCGCGGCAAGCCACCCCGGGTCGCGGCTCAGGCGGTTCCAGTCGTCCAGGCTCAGGCCTTCGCGCAGCAGGTTGGCGGGCGCACCGCTCAGCCCCGCCTTTTCCTTTAAGTGGTTGGCCATAGAGCGCGTGCCTTGGCCGCTGGCCAGGGCTTTGTGCAATTCGGCCAGGCTGCGGTGCGGCAGCAAGTCCAGGCTCAGGGGTGCTTGGCCCTCGTGGGCCAGGCGCTCCCGCAGCAAGCGGCTGGCGGCATACACCAATTGGCCCTCCAGGCCGGTGGCCGTCAACACGCATTCACCCAGGCGGTCAAAGTGTTCACCGTCCACGCCGTCGCAGGCCAGGCGCACATTTTTCAGCGGGGTGCCCGCCCAGCGCTCGGTAAGGTGGGCGCTCCAGCCGATGTCAAACCCGCAATTGCTGGGGGCCAGAGGCGTGACCGGCACGCCCGCCTGCTGCAAAGCAGCCACCCAGGCCCCGTCTGAGCCCAAGCGCGCCCAACTGCCGCCGCCCAGTGCCAGCACCAGGGCATCGGCCTGGTGCTGCGCTGGGCCTTGCGGGGTCTCAAAGCTCAGCGTCCAGCCGCTCTGGTTGGGTGTGCGCTTGGCCAGGCTCTGGGCCTGCCAGCGGTGGCGCTGATGAAAGCGCACCCCCGCCGCGCGCAGGCGCGAGAGCCAGGCGCGCAGCAGAGGCGCAGCCTTCATCTCGGCGGGGAAGACCTTGCCCGAACTGCCCACAAACGTGGCAATGCCCAGCCCTTGGGCCCAGGCCCGCAGGCCCTCGGGCGACAGCACCTCCAACCACGCCGCTACCCGTTCGGCCTGGGGGCCATAGCGGCGCTGGAATGCAACACGGGGCTCGGCATGGGTCAGGTTCAAGCCCCCTTTGCCCGCCAGCAAAAACTTACGCCCCACCGAGGGCATGGCGTCAAACACATCCACCTGGGCCCCGCCAGCGGCCAGGGTTTCAGCGGCCATCAGCCCAGCGGGGCCACCGCCCACCACGGCAACCCGCCAAGGAGGGGAGGCATTCCCCCCAGAAGAGGGCCTGCCCAAAGGGGCGCTGTGGTGCAGAGTGGAGGGGGTCATGAGGCGTGGCAGTCTATGTCACGCTTGGCGTCACAGGCGGTGTGACGTGCCAAAGAAAAAGATACAAAATGTCACGCCTTAAGCGGCGTTCTGGCTTAACAGTCCCGAACTGGCGTCGAACAAGGCTTTAAAACCCTGCTGTCATGTCTGTTCCTGACCGCCCCTCCTCCGACTCCCCCGAACGCGAAGGGGAATTGCGCACTTTGCGCTTGATGCTGCCCTTGGGTGCATTGGTGGTGATGGTGGTCGCCGCCTGGGAGCACGACCACGGCGTCCTGGCTTGGTGGGACCGCTGGCTTTACCCCTTGTTGATGTTGGTATTTGGCGGCGGCGGCCTGGCGCTTTGGCGCTGGCCTCAGTACCAAACCTGGATCAGGCTGCTCTCGGTGGTGGTGGGCAATCTCTATTTGTCCAGCGTGCTGCTGCTGCTGCTGTTCACCACTGACGGCCCAGTGAATCAATACGCCATGATGGTCACCATGATGTGGTTGCCCTTTGGCTACGGCTTGCTGTTTGTGATGCTGCGCGCCCGCACCGCCATGCTGCTGTCCCTCATTGTGATGGTGCTCACCTTCACACCCATTGGCGTGGCCTTGGCACTTGGTTTGCGGCCCAACTGGGGCCAAGCCTTTGCAACCACCATGCCGATGCTGGTGCTCGCCCAGGCGGTGTACCTTGTGCTGTTCATGGCCATCTCCGACCTGCGGGCTGGCTATCACCGCGCCAGAGCGCGCTTACAAGTGGCCCAAGAACTGGCCCTGAATGACGCGCTGACCGGCATTGGCAACCGCCGCGCCTTGCAAGAACATGTGCGGGCCGGGCTCTCAGCCGCCGAGCGGGGCGACTTGCCCACCAGCATCATCCTGATGGACGTAGACCTGTTCAAGGCGGTCAACGATGTCCATGGCCACACCACCGGCGACCGTGTGCTGGAGCAATTGGCTCAGCTCTTGACCGGCCAGTTGCGCGGCAGCGACCGCCTGGGCCGCTGGGGCGGCGAAGAGTTCATGGTGGTGGCCCAGGCCACACCCATCCATGCGGCCCTGGAGCTGGCCGAGCGCATTCGCAAGGCCGTGGCAGCCTTTGAATTTGCCCATGGGGACCCGGTGACTTTGTCTTTGGGTGTGACTCAAACCCTGCCTGGTGACACCGCCGACAGCCTGGTGCTGCGCGCTGACAAAGCGCTCTACCGCGCCAAGAATGCCGGCCGTAACCGGGTTGAGGCGCAGACGGTGATCACCGCGTAGGCGGCTGCGCGGCTCTAGACCACCGCGTCCAGCACTCGCAAAATATCGCGGCCATAGGCCTCCAGCTTTTTGGCACCCACGCCGCTGATGTTGGCCAGGGCGTCCAGGGTGTCGGGAGCATCGGCCGCCATTTGCGCCAAGGTCGCGTCGTTGAACACGATATAGGCCGGCAGGTTGTGCTCTTTGGCGACCTCGCTGCGCCAGGTTTTGAGGGCGGCAAAGCGGGCCTGCCCCGCAGCGTCCAGCGTGGCGGCGGCGCGCGGCACTTTGGGGCTGAGACCAGCCTTGCTGCCGCTGCGTACACCACGGCTGCGGGGTGTGGGCGCGCGGGGTTCGCGCAGCTCAATCTTTACCTCGCCGCGCAACACGGCGCGGGCGCTGTCGGCCAAGCCTAAGGTGAAGTATTCGCCCTCGCTCACCACATGGCCCAGCGCAATCAACTGGCGGATCACGCCGCGCCATTGGGTCTCGGAGATGGCGCTGCCAATGCCCCAGGTCGAGAGCTTCTCGTGGCCGCGCTGGCGGGTCTTCTCGGTGGACTGGCCCCGCAGCACATCGATCAAATGCGCCGAGCCAAAACCAAAGCCCGAATGCTGGTGGCAGCGGTAAATGCAGGAGAGCGCCATGCGCGCGGCCTCGGTCGCGTCCCACCGCGCGGGGGGCTGCAGGCAGTTGTCGCAGTTCTCACACCGCCATCCTGGCTCACGCTCTTCGCCGAAGTATTGCAAGAGCCGCACACGCCGGCAGTCCAGGCTTTCGCTCAGGGCCAGCAGGGCGTCCAGCTTGCCGCGTTGCAGGCGCTTGAACTCCTCGCCCGCTGTGCTTTCGTCAATCATGCGGCGCTGGTTCACTACATCGGCCAGGCCGTAGCTCATCCAGGCGTTAGCCGCCTCGCCATCGCGCCCGGCGCGGCCTGTTTCTTGGTAGTAGCCTTCAATGTTCTTGGGCAAATCCAGGTGAGCCACAAAGCGTACATCGGGTTTGTCGATGCCCATGCCAAAAGCCACGGTGGCCACCATGATCAGGCCATCTTCGCGCAAGAAGCGGTCTTGGTGGCGGCGGCGGGTGTTGGCGTCCAGCCCGGCGTGATAGGGCAGGGCGCTCAAGCCCTCGTCTTGCAGCCACTCGGCGGTCTCTTCCACCTTTTTGCGGCTTTGGCAGTAGACGATGCCAGCATCGCCCTCGTGCTCCTCGCGCAAAAAGCGCAGCAGTTGCAGCCGCGCGTTGTCCTTCTCCACAATCGTGTAGCGGATGTTGGGGCGGTCAAAACTGCTGACAAAGCGCTGGGCGTTTTGTAGGCTCAGGCGCTCCAGAATGTCGGCCTGGGTGTGGCTGTCGGCAGTGGCGGTGAGCGCCATGCGCGGCACCCCGGCAAAGCGCTCGGTCAGCACACCCAGTTGCAAATACTCTTCGCGGAAGTCGTGGCCCCACTGGCTCACGCAGTGCGCCTCGTCAATTGCAAACAGGCTCAGCTTCTGGCGCTCGTGCAGCGACTCCAACATCGCCAAAAAGCGCGGGTGGGTAATGCGCTCTGGCGCGGCATACAGCAGCACCAACTTACCCGAGAGCAGGTCGCGCTCCACTTGCTGGGTGCCTGCGCTGTCCAGCGATGAGTTCAAAAACGCCGAGGGCACGCCGGCCTCGTCGAGCGCACCCACTTGGTCGTGCATCAGCGCAATCAAGGGGCTGACCACAATGGTCACGCCCAGGCCTGCGCGGTGGCGGGCAATGGCCGGCACTTGGTAGCACAGGCTTTTGCCGCCGCCCGTGGGCATCAGCACCAGTGCGTCTTGGCCCTCGATCACACTGCGCACAATCGCCGCTTGGTGGCCCCGAAAGGCGGTGTAGCCAAAGACCTCGCGCAGAATCGACAGCGGGTCGGTGGAGCGAGGGTCGGCGCTGGGCAGGGTGGGGTCAAGAGTGGGCATGGGCATCGCCCAGCATGGTACCTGCTGGCGGGGTTGCGCCCAGGGGCAAACGCGGGGCCAGGAGCGCGTGCCGGTCCGGATAGAGCTGCAAGAGCGCGCCGCGCAACACGGCGTCCACCACGGTGTGCAAGCGCGCTTCGGCTTGGGGCGTGACCAAAACGGCGTCGGGCTCCGCCCACAGCGCTTGCAAGGTGTTGAGTTGTGGCTTCAGGGTGTGCTCCAGGGCTGCCAGCCATTGGGCGGTGGCCGCCTGCTGCTGCCACTGCCCTTGGCCACGGCCAAAGTGGGCCACGCCCAGATAGAGCACCACGGCCTTAGCCAAGCTCTCTTCGAGGGCTCGCGGGTCCCAGCGGATGACCTTTTTGTCTTGGTGGGTGACGACGTTATAACCCCCGGCAATGGCCGCCCCACCCAGGGCCCCGGCCACGCCGCCCACCAGCGCCCCCGCCCCCAGGCTCAGGCCGCCGGTCATCAAGTCCGCCCCCAAGCCTGTCAACATGCCGGAGAGCACGCCGCCCACCAAGGAGGCGCTGGATTTGTCCAACGGCGCAGACACGCGCCAGGCCTCAGTGGTCACGGCCAAAACGTCGGCGGCCGCCACGCCGTCCAAGCGGTGCAAGGCAATCAAGTGCGTGGCCAATCCTTGGGTACGTTGTGCATAGCGCTGGGCCAGGTCGGCTTGCGCCTGCTCAGTGGGGTTGCCCGGCCCCGCTTTGTGCCAGGGCAGGTGTTGGCGCAGGCGCTCCAGCGTGCCCGTCAGGCCGCTGCTGCTGGCCTGGGCGGGGGCCAGTTCACAGCGGTCTCGCGCCGTCTCGATCAAGCAGTGAGTCAAGGCCGCTACCGAGGCCTCAAAGCGCACCAGGTGGGCCTGTTGCACCTGCTGCGCCAGGCCTTGGTAGCCAAGCTGGTCGGCCTCGGGCAGCACCCGGCCTATCTCGTCAAACAAGGTCAGCTCTTGCAGCCAGCAGCGGCTGAAGGCGTCCAGGTCTATCACCGTGCGCACCTCTGCATGGGCGGCCAGGGCGGAGCGCCATTGCTGCACCCGGTGGTCTCGCTGGGCCTCGTCGCTCAAGGCCCCGCCTTGGTTCAGGATCACCACCACCGGCTTGCCCACCCAGCGCAGCACCTCCATTTCCGGGGCCACATAGACGGCGTCGTTCGGGCTCTCTAACAGGCTCACGGGGTAGAGCACCACATCGGCCTGGGTGCGCAGGGTGTGGGCCAGGCGCTGTGCCCGCCACAGGGCGGGCGTGCGCCAGCGGTCCCAGCACTCTCTCCGCAGCCAGCGCAGCCATGCACTGCGCCGCCGCAGGCGTTGGGCGAGGCGAAAGCTGTCGCCAAAACCGGGGGTGTCCCACAGCGCCAAGGTCTGGCCTTGCTCGTCGCGGGCCAGCTCATGGGCGGTGACCGCGCGGGTCACGTCCGGCGCATCGTGGACCTCGCCCACATCTTGGCCCAGCAAGGTGCGCAGCAAGGCCGTTTTGCCCACATTGGTATGGGCGGCAATGAATAGCTGCCACTGCCGGGGTGGCTGGCTGGGGGTGGGCGTGTGCTCAGTCATGGTGGGTCAGGCGCTGCTCCAGGCCTTGCAGGTCTTCGGGGCGTACCGTGCTCAGGTTCACAAACAAGGGCCGCGCGCCCACCGCATCCAGCACCTGCCGCCATTGTTGGCGGCGAGTCTCTAGGCGTGCCACTTGCCCGGCGGGAAAGGCGGCCTCGTCCACCAAAGCCAGCACTGGCGTGCCCGTGGCCACGGCCTTGCGCACCTTGCCGAGCAGGGTGGCATGGAGGGCAGGCTCGGCCGTGGCGGTGACATTGAAGACCAGCAGCACCGCCACCTGCCCGTCCGGGTGCAGGGTGCGCTTCCAGTCTTGGGCGTCTTCGCCCATCAACACCGCCGGGTGGGTGGCAATGTCCACGGCTTGGCCGTAGACCTGCTGGAGCAGGCTTTGCAGCACGGTCATCAAGCCGCTGTGGATCTCATAGCGGAAGGGCACCAAGGCCACCGCAATGCGCTGCTTGCGCCAAGCCAGCCGCAGCGTGGTGAAGTAAGGGGCGCTCAATGCCAGCGGGAAAAAGCGTGTCCAGCGCCAGCGCCGCACGGCATGCAAACTAAACAAGCCCAAGCGAGGCAACAGCACCCACACCAACACGGCAGCCGCATGCAGGTGAAAGAGCTGCTGCGCCGTGCGGTGCAGCACTTCAGGGTCTTGCGCTTGCGCCAGCGCTTGCAACTGCGGTAAGGGCAGGCCCATGAGCCAAGCGCCGGGGCTCATCACCACGTTAAAAAGCTGTTGAATCTGCAATCCGCAATATGGACGAGGCCCTGGCCGGGCCAGAGGCCCAGCACTTCACACGGCCACCACGCTACACCTCCACCTTTGCCTCGCTGACCGAAGGCACCGCCGCCACGCAAATGGGCTGCAGCGTGGACGTGGTGCCCCCCGGCCAACAAAGCTGCCCCTACCACCTGCACCACGCGCAAGAAGAGATGTTCGTCATCTTGCAAGGCCAGGGCCACCTGCGCGTGGCGGGCGAGCTGCTGGCCGTGAAGGCGGGCGACGTGATCACCATCCCCCCCGGCCCTCTCTACCCACACCACCTGCTCAATACCTCAGACGCCGACCTTAAGTACCTGAGCATCAGCACCCAAATTAAACCCGAGATCTGCGAGTACCCGGACTCCGCCAAATCCATGGCCTGGGCGCCGGGGGTGAAGCTGGTTCAGCGGGCGGGGGAGGCGTTGGATTATTGGGAGGGGGAGGCTTGAGGATCCACAATCGCCTTTGCATCCTTCAAGGAGTTCCGTTGTGCCCGCGAAGTCTAAAAAGCTCAGCCCTGCCGAGGTCGCCACTTTTGAGGCCAGCCGAGACCTGGGTGCCGAGATCCTTCAGTCCATCAAAGACATGAAGGCAGGCAAGGGAAAGGTTGTTGTTACTGCTGCGGTTGAACCCCAAGGCAGTATTCGTCCCAGTAGCGCTTTGGAGTAATGAAGAGGCTCTGCGCGCCCCAATGAGAGTCAGAGCAGGGATCAAGAGATCATGAGTGATGACCGAGGAACTCTGGCCAAGCATTCGACCTACCCGAAGCGCACGCCGAATCAAGAATCAGGCGGGTGCCTAGCCATTCTGTCCCTGTGCTTTTTGATCGGCGCAATGTGGTGGTCTTTGAGCTGGACATACCCGGACGGAAGCCGCATGGATTTCTGGGGTTTCGTCCAGTTCTGGTGCAGAGAGCTGTTTCTGGTGATCGTCCCTGTGATCGCGCTAATGCTCATCGCAGTGGTGATCGTGATCAGGTGGATCAAAGCGCTCCTCGCCAAGCTCCTGCGAGGCTTAACGAAAAGGGACTAGGTCCGCGCAGCGAAGCCGTGGGCTGCGCGCACGAACCCTAAAGCCGTACTGGTGGCCTCGTCGGAGTAGTGCTTGGGCGCAGCCAAGTCAGGCGAGGAACAAGCTCATCAGAGCCGTAGCCGCCCGGCCAAGTACCGACCTTTAGCCGTTGTAGACGACGGCGATCTTGTTGCCCGTGGGGTCTCGCATATAGGCGGCATACCAGTTAGGCCCGTAGTCGGCACGCGGGCCAGCCGCCCCTTCGTCCTGAGCGCCTTGTGCCATCGCAGCCGCATAGAAGGCATCGACCTGGACGCGCGATGCCGCCGGAAAAGCCACCATCACCCCATTGCCTGCACTGGCCTGCTCACCATTGAAGGGCGTGCAGACCCATACCGTCGGGCCCTCACCACGGCCCCCTGCCGAGTAGCCCCGCCAGCCCGGAAAGTTGGCATGCGAGGACCAAGCGATGGTGGCCAGCACTTTGTCGTAGAAGGCATGGGCGACGGCGACGTCTTTGGCACCCAACGTAACGTACAAATTCATGATGTTTCCTCTGGAAATAAAGCTTGCGAGTGGCGACGTCAATGCGACGTCGTGCGTCCTCTGAAGTAGAAGATGCATACTGTATGTAATAACAGTGTTGCGTGCAAGTTGTTCCTCAGCGGATCGGTGCAGGCAGGGACGGCCGTTTTGACTCATGGACGCTGACAAATGCGAAGCCAGCGGCGCATTTAAGGCCGTTGGCTGTGGCGCGTCAGGCGCTGGAAGCTAGAGGGGAAGGCCAGGACTTTCCGCCAATGAAACTAGGGCATCAGCACTGAGTCTGGTGGCTGCCTCAGGTCGGTCGGTGTCATTCGACGGGCGCAATCATCAATGGCTACTGCACATCTGATACTCGCCGTTCGACCTATGGCGACCCTGATCCGTTACTGAATGATTGGTTCGGCGAGGGTCGACTGCGCGGAACCGACCCGAAAGCGACATTTGAAAACCTGCGCCCGTTGCCAAAATGTTGCTATTGCTGTCGACTTACTGCGTGTGGATACCGTCAACAACGTTCAGCGTTGGTTCCTCAGGCCTTTGCACTTTCGGCCGCTGCCGAGCGTTGGTGTTCAAAGTAGTTCGTCGCGAACAGGTCGCCGTCCGTCGTTCCTGGAACTAGGGCGGTGGCAATCTTTGATCGCAGATCCTCCGCAGCTTCGGCATTCGTGACGGCCAGTGATGCAACGCATTCCGCAACTCGCGCGATCGCCAGGTCATGCACGGACTGGTTCATGGCTCCACCGATCGTGATTTCGACGACAGTCTTGTAAATGCTGATGAGCCTCGCGGCCGAGGCTCTGGGCAAGGCTCGAAGCGCTGAAGCAAGCGAAACCGCCAGTGGATCGATCCCAACCCCACTCACCTCAGGATCAAGCCTGATCCGGATGAGCCAGAAGCCCCAAAGCGCCGCAACGCTGTCGTCGTTGCTGCCGGGCTGCCCAAGGATCTCTACCAACAGTGAACTCATGTGTCGTATCAAGTTCTGCCCCCCTTTCCGGGGGAACCAGATGGCCCTTGACAGCTTTGCGAAGGGTTCGTGCATCTGGAAGGCATCCAGGCGCCCGGCTGCATGCATTCCCGAGTCGTCACCTCAGGATCAAGCCTGATCCGGATGAGCCAGAAGCCCCAAAGCGCCGCAACGCTGTCGTCGTTGCTGCCGGGCTGCCCAAGGATCTCTACCAACAGTGAACTCATGTGTCGTATCAAGTTCTGCCCCCCTTTCCGGGGGAACCAGATGGCCCTTGACAGCTTTGCGAAGGGTTCGTGCATCTGGAAGGCATCCAGGCGCCCGGCTGCATGCATTCCCGTGGAGTGAGGCGATGAGATGCCTTCCAGAGACCGTTACTCCAACATTCCAGCCGACCAGTGTTGCTAGGTAGCCTGCTACCTCCTCAGGTCGGACCATGTCGGCGGCGTCTGCGAAGCTCAACAGATCAGGGGTCGAGATGGTGTCGACCTGTCCTGCGTCCGAGCGGATCCACGCACGCAGGTATGCGTCGTCCGTATAGACAGTCCAGCGATTGCTGCGGGCGAGCTTCACGTAGTCCTGCATGACAGCGTGTGGCTGCATGCCCTTCATCAAAATGGTGTCTACTGACGGCTGATCGATGCGATCAAGGTTGCGATTCACCCACTCAAGCAGTTTATTAGCGAGTCCCGCTGATGACGCGGATGCGAGCAGTCCCCGCGACTGCTGGCTAAGGTAGTCGACCGTACGGCGGGGAATTGCGATCCGGGGGAACATAGACAGCGCAAGCTCAAGCAGACCGAGATCGTGCAGAACGAATAGTGCTGTCAGATCCACCAGTGGAACTTCACGCAGTGACTGGTGGCGACTAGGAGGTTCGTCGAGGATGTTGCAGGTCAGATGGAATTGCTTGTCCTCACTGCTGGCTCTCTTCGAGTAGCTCCACAGAGTGAACGGGTCGGGGAAGTAGTGGAAAACAAACCCGGGACGCGCTATGAAGGGCACTGGCAGTTCGCCATCACGGGCCTTCCGCTCACGATGGAGAAACTCTTTCATCCGCGCGCGTGAGTCCTGCCCCAATACGGAATCGAGCAAGTCGAATACGGCGTCCGGCTGGGCGAGCGACTCGTCAGTAGCTAAGAATCGCCGGAATATGCTAGATCTCGGCCATTTCTCGCAAAACGCTTCCATTCGAGGTTGGAACTCTGCCATCTGGGCAGCCGTTGGCGGAGACGCGCCCTGCACGGTGACAGCCATGAAGAGGTTGACGAACATCCCTTCCTCGACTTCGGAATCACGATCGGTCAGCTTGCCCATGGCAAGGGCCACTTCCCTGGCTTCGTCGCCCTGACCTTGCCGCAGCAGAATCAACGCCCGCAATCTCATCAACTCGATGCGTTCCTCACGATCGCGCTCAAGTTCGAGTAGTTGCCCAATTGTCTGAAGCGCTGCAGATATCCGGCCCAGGCGCAGGCACAGGCCCAGGTAGTTGCGGAGTGTCGTTGACCTCCTGTGTCCGAGCGCGACGAAACGCTCAAGCGCACGCACGGCCTCGCCAGTGCGACCCTGCATCTCGGCTGCAATGGCGAGCCCCGACACAAAGCGCTCCTGGTCCCCATGATGGGAGATCGCCTCGCGCGCATCGGTCTCTGCCTCTTGCCACTCCTTCAACGTGATATGGGCTGCAATGAGTTGCGTCCACTCATGCCCAGCAAGTGAGGTGTAGCGGCGAAGAGTCCGTGATAGCGAAATCGCCTCCCTGGCCTCACCAGGCTCGGAGACGTCAAGGTTAGAGAAGAGGTTGGCCGCGAGCATCCATGAGTCAGGGAACTCGTGGAGGCCCTGTCTGAGTTGAGTCCGCGCATCCTCCATCCTGCCTTCGGTGCTAGCCTCTGCAAAGCGCGCGAAGTACACGAACGGTCCCCAATCGCTATGCGCGGTCAGCATGGACAGCAGCGAGGCCTGGTCATCGAGCCTGGCAAGACGTGCAGCCGCAGCCGCTCCAGTGGCGTAAGCCATCGGTGTCTGTCTGCCGGGTGACTCTCCCAGCCGCTTGGCTTCAAGTGCGGCGGTCAGGCACTCTTCGTACCTGCGCGCCTTGAACAGAGTACACGCGCGACGAGCCAGGGTTTCGTGCTCGGGCAGGAGGCGCGCGTTTGCCTCCAGTGCGAGCGCCGAATCATCTGTGGCGAAGCCAAGAAGTTCGACGGCTTCCTGAAGCTCGAGGTAAGCAGGTCTCGCAGACGCAGCCTCGCGCATCAGGCCGGTGATCTCGGACTGTCGTCCTACCGAGCATGCGCAGGCAACGGCAATGGGAGCGACAAGCTCAACGTTGAGAGGCCACCCCAATTGCTTGAGATCGGCAAGGCAACTGATCGAAAGGTCACAGGCCTCAGCAGCTGCATTGCGATCGAGGCCAGGTGCGCCGTTGATCGGCAGTTCCTTCGCTTCGGAATCAACCTGCGCAGATGCCAATGCACGCTGCCAGCACGCCCTTGCAGCGATAAGCGTAACGGCCACTCGATCCTGTGGTGACAGAGCAGGGTCTTTTCGTGTCGCCGAAGCAATGACTTGCACTTCCTGCCACTTCCCCAGCGAGGACAGCAGCACGAGCCGAGGGACGATCTGCTTCTCTGTGGAGATCCTTTGTATACAAGCTTCCGCTTCATGGAACTGCCGGATCGAAGCATGGACGCGAACTAGGAGTGACAGCCCATCGTCGGATGCGGCGATCGACAGAGACTGTGCAACATTGCGAATGGCGTTGACGTCGTCCACGTCGACCGCGTTAAGGAACCTCACCTCCTCCTTCGCGAGCAGATGCCGTTCCGCAGGATCAAGTGCATAGGCCTCATTAAAGCAACTCAGCGCGCGATCGCGCTGTTTCTGTTGCATCGCAACCTTACCTTCAAGGCTGCGAAGGAGAGCCTCGGCTTGTCTAGTGATCGCGAATGCCGATCTGTCCATAGTCTCGAGAAACCGCTCCGCTAATTCCGTGTTGCCGGCTCTGATGTAACCCAGGCACTCAGCGTGGAGCATGTCTGCCTTCGCAGATCCAGTGGATGCATTCACGGCGGAAGCAGGCTCGTCATTGAGAACCGCCAGAAGCTGACGCAACTGGCCTTGACTGAGAGTCGCAAGCTGCTCAATAGATCTAGGGGGCCGCCTGTCATCTAGCGCCGTGGCCAGGAGGTCCTCGAGCTTTTCGGTCGCCCTGGCCATGCGAAGCCGGTCCTCCAGGTGCGCATTGATGTGCAAATCCGATGTGGGTGTCAGTAGATTCTCGACCGGCACGTGGATAGTGACTTCCCCCTGTTCCGACATGTCAATCGCAAATCTGCTGCCGCGAATCCTCCGCAACTCGGTAGCCATCCAGGCCCAGTAGACCTTTGCGGATGAGTCGTCCAGCTTTCCGTTGTCCAGCAACTTGACAACGGCGACGACGAGGAGAACCTCGTCGTTCAGGCTTGCGTAGTAATTGAGGGTGGTCCTCTTGAGCGCGATGCTCAGACGACTCTGGTCGGACGAATACTCAGGGGATTCAGTGCCCTTCAACTGGACCTTGAAGGCATATCTGACCTGGCCCTCAACGTCAACCTGCACCTGCGCGTCAATGCCAAAGTCGTTGTCACCATCGCTGAAATCGACGTTCCACGAAGCCGGCTGCGCGCGGCTCAGCGCTGCCTTCGCGGCATTGTTGACCTTGTGTTTGCGATCCGCTATCGGGAAATTGGCCATCTCTCCCTCGTTGCCTCCCTGCCCTAGAACCTGTGCACCTGTGGCATCACCCTGTTGCCCATTCTGCTATCGGACGTGGGAGAACTCCTCGGTTCCAAGGCAGGTCGTCCGCGCGAGAACTAGCGGCATCGAGACGGCCAAGCTCCAGGTGCTTTCATCCAAGTTCCACAGTTTCCCAAG
Organism: Ideonella sp. MAG2; assembly: GCA_004359425.1. Lineage (GTDB taxonomy): Bacteria > Pseudomonadota > Gammaproteobacteria > Burkholderiales > Burkholderiaceae_C > Ideonella. The sequence continues at coordinate 235,783 of PTEU01000001.1, forward strand.
CGCCCAAACATCACGCTCGGGTCAATTATGCAAGCTGCCAGAAGGCTGCCCGTCACCTTGGGCGGATCATGGCCGACAGCGGACGTTTCGGACCAGTTTCTCGAATGTTGGCAACCGCTGCAAATCAGTAGTCCAACAGCGCGACCTTTGTCCTCTTAGGCCTGCATGTGCCGTCATCGCTACGGACAGTGTTCACTCAAAGCCCTCACAGCCTTCAACAGCAGCGCTGCTCAAACCTGAATCGGCCCCCACCCCACCCCACTCTGCGCCGCCACCCAAGCCGTGGTCGCCCACGCCGCCACATTCACCGGCAAGGTCGCCGGGTCCACTTGTTCCAGGGTGTCGTTCTCGGTGTGGTGCACGTCAAAGTAGCGGGTGCCGTCTTGCGTCAGCTCCAGGCCGGGCCAGCCGTGTTTGCGCATCAAGAAGGCGGCGTCGGGGCCGGGGCTGCCTTGGCCAGCTTCGGTTTGGGGGCGGGCAATGCCCAGCGGGGCCAGCAGCTCGGCCAGGGTTTGGATGACGGGTAAGGCCTCTTAGCCCCGCACCAGCCCTTCACTGCGCGGCTGCGGGAGCCTGGGTCAATCGTGCCAGAGCAATGCCCAGTGCCTTGTCGTCAAAGAGCTTGTCCTTGCGCTCAGCCGCACCCGCACCGCCGCGCCATTGCCGCAAGCCTTCACGCAATGCCGGCACCGTGGGTTCCACACCGTCACGCGCCAGCAGCCAGTCCACCGTGGCCAGCAGCTCCATACCAAAGGGCGACTCGAACCCGTCGATCAGGCGGGTCGTGGCTTCGAGTGCAGGCAAGTACGCCTTGGCTTCGCTCTTCAGGAAGGCCTGCACCAGCGTCTTGCGCGTGTCGTCGAACCAGATCACATCGAACGGGTCCGCATCGCTGATGCGCTTGTCGCTGTGCAGGTAGCTGCCGTCCAGGTTGTTCAGCAGATGGTCTAGGCGGTTGGCATAGGGCCCGTATTTGTGGGCCACGAACTGCAGCTTCAGCGGGTTCTGCTCAGGGCTCACGCGCTCGATGGAGCGTTCCAGGAACCAGGCCAGCTTCTGGATCTCCAGCAGGCTGCATTCCATGCCTAGCACCCAATAGCGGCGCACCAGTTCAGCGATCAGCGCACGGGCGGGCGTCAGCTTCTCAACGCCCGTGCGCTTGGCCACGTTCTGGTACTGGCGTGTGGGTTCGTACACCAAGATGTCGATGTCCAGGTCGCCCAGCGCCGCTTCGACGTGCGGCCGCACTTGGGCCCAGTCCAGCCCACCATTGCCAGCACCTAGCGGCGGAATGGCTATGGACTTCACTTGCTCTTCAATCAGGAAGCGACGCAAGTCTTGCAGGCCTTCCACCACCCACTCCATACGGGAGGGGCTGCGCCAATGCTGCTTGGTGGGGAAGTTGACGATCCAGCGCGGCCCGCCCAACTCGTGAACCGGCGTGACGAACATCTTGCCCACCTGCACCTGTTTGGCCTTGCAAGCGGCGGCGTACAGGCGGTAGTTGTCGTCAAAACGCTCTTTGAACATCAGTGCGATGCCCTTGCCCATCACCCCCACAGTGTTGACGGTATTGACCAGCGCTTCGGCGCCGGACTCCAGCAGATTGCCTTCGGTGAATGTGATCATGGTGTGGTCCTCGGCAGCATGCAGGTCAGCCCCGATCGGCAACGTGTTCGGGCAAGTCGGACACGGGACAGCCGAAGTAGGTGCAGAGCTTGTCGACGATGTCCGTGCCCGTGCTGTAGCCCCGGTGATTCAGGATCTTGGACAGCGTCATACGGCTGACCCCAGAGGCTTCAGTCACCTCTTGAATGGTAATGCGCCGGGATTCCTGAAACTGCTTCTTCTCGATCTGCTCGGCGAGCTTGAAACGGATCACGCGATGCTCCAGAAGAGCGTTTGATAAGAAAAATGATCATTTTCGCGCGGGAGTTGTGCGGCAACGGAGAGTAGCCCAAGTGCTGATGTCTACGCGCTGCGATTGATGGTTTTGGCTATCAATCCGTGTGACTTAGTGGCTGCCGCTTCGCATGCGTGCAGGCCCAGGAATTCGAAATCGGTGCGGGCTTGTCCGTTCAGGAAGCAAATAAAGCCCATCAACACCACGCGCCCTAAACCGCAATCGGCCCCCACCCCACCGGAGATTGCGCCGCCACCCACGCCGTAGTCGCCCACGCCGCCACATTCACCGGCAAGGTCGCGGGGTCCACTTGTTCCAGGGTGTCGTTTTCGGTGTGGTGCCCGTCAAAGTAGCGCGTGCCGTCTTGCGTCAGCTCCAGGCCGGGCCAGCCGTATTTGCGCATCAAGAAGGCGGCGTCAGGGCCGGGGCTGCCTTGGTTGGCTTGGGTGTCTGGGCGGGCAATGCCCAGGGGGGCCAGCAGCTCGGCCAGGGTTTGGATGACGGGTAAGGCCTCTTCGCGCACGCGGCTGCGCAGGCGCCAGGGTTGGCCCGCGCCAAAGTCTGACTCACTCAACATTTGGTGTACTTCGCGGACGTGGGCTTCGCCATAGGCAAGGGCGCCGTCAAAGCCGTTTTCCTCGTTGGCAAACAGCACCACGCGCACGGTGCGGCGGGGCCGCTGGCCGCCTTGCAGCAGGGTCTTGGCGGCGGCCAGCACAATGCCCACACCGGCGCCGTCGTCCACTGCGCCTTGGCCCACGTCCCAAGAGTCGAGGTGGGCCGAGAGCATCACCACTTCTTGGGCCAAATCGGTGCCGGGGATTTCGCCCAGCACATTGTGCGAGGTCGCCTCCACATGACTGACGTTACGCATGTTCAGCCGCATGCGCAGCGGCTGGCCGTCGGGCTGCAGGCTGCGTTGGTGCAGGCGGGCGATCAGCTCGGCATCGGGCACGCTCACGGCCAGCGCCGGGATCATGGCCACTTGTTGGTCATAGCGCATGGCGCCGGTGTGGGCCAGGCGGTCGCGGTCGGTGCCAATGGAGCGGATCACCACGGCCACCGCGCCCCGGCGTGCGGCTTCCACCGCGCCGCCAATGCGGGCCATCACGGCCAGGCCATAGCCGCTGCCGTCGCGGCTGCGGCTCATGCGCTGGTCCACAAACACGATGCGGCCTTTGGGGCGCTCGCTGTGGTCGGCCTTCAGCGCGGCCAGGTCGGGGTAATAGGCCACTTCGGCGTCCAGGCCTTCGGGTGCGGTGCTGATGCTGTTGCCCAGGGCCAGGGCCGTCAGCGGGTGGGGCACGGGGCTGCTCAGCATCACGTTCAAGGGGCCGCGTTGCCAGACCTTCATGCTCACGGGCTCGGCGCGCACCTGGCTTAAGCCTAAGCGTTGCATCTGCGCCTGGGCCCAGGCCACGGCGCGGGCGTCGGCGGGCGAGCCTGCGGGGCGGGCGCCGACCTCGGTCACCAAGGACTCGGTCAGGGCATAGGCCAGGCTGTCTTTCAGGCCCAGCTCGCGCAGGGCTTGGGCGTGGCGCAGGTCTTGGGGGCTGAGTGCGGCGCTGTTGAGGTGTTGAGCAGTGCTGAGCTGGGGCCGCAGGCCCAGGCCGCCCAGGCTGGCCAGCGCAAGATGACGACGGGTGATGCTCATGGGGAAAGCCCTGGGTTTGAGTTGGGGGGATGACGGTGTGCCTGGGCCACCATCGCGCGCGGGGCCAGAGGCCTAATGCTAATCTCGACCCAGGCTTGCAAGGTGTTGTACGCAGCCAGAACAAGATGGAGTGTGGTGTGGACGGGGTGTGGCTTGTAGGGCGCTGGGCTCGGGCTCTATTGGGCTTGCTCGGGCTGGGCATGGTGGTTCATACCGCAGGGGCCATGCCCCAGGGTGCAGCGTCTTGGGGTGCGGTTGCCGAGACGCATTTTGGGGTGCGGGTGGTGGACCCCTATCGTGGCCTAGAACGCTGGCAGGCACCGGGCGTGCGGGATTGGTTGGCCCAGCAAAACCGGGCCAGCGAGGCGCAGTTAATGGCCTGGCCTGGCCAGGCCGAGGTGCTGCGGCAACTGGAGCTGCAAGACGCCGACCTGGCCTCTCGGGTGACTGATGTACGCCGCTTGCCGGGCGGGCAACGCCTGTTCATGCGGCGGCAAGCAGGGGAAGACCAGTTCAAGCTGCTGGTGCAAGACCCGGGTGATGCGCCGCCCCGGGTGCTGGTGGACCCCGTGGCCCTGGCCCGCCGCAGCGGACGCCCGCATGCCATCAATTACTTTTCGGCCTCTTGGGACGGCCGTTGGCTGGCCTATGGCCTCTCTCAAGACGGCTCCGAAGACGCCAGCCTGCACCTGATGGAACTGACCTCTGGCAAGCGGGTGGGCACCCCCATTGACAGGGCGGAGTTGGGTGGGGTGTCCTTCAGCGCTGATGGCCAATACCTGGCCGTGCTGCGCCTGCAAGCCACCGGCCCCAAGACGCGGCCGCAAGACCGTTACCTCAATGCAGCGGTGTGGTTGCTCAAGCCCGGCGCACCGCTGAGCACGGCCCGCAAGATTTTTGGCCGAGGCCTGGCGGGGCTGACGCTCCAGCCAGAGGACGTGCCAGAGGTGGAGTTCAGCCACGATGGCCGCTGGGCCATTGCCACCGTCTACACCGGCACGCAGCAAGACGTGGGCCTGTGGCTGGCCCCAGCAGACGGCGTGTTGCAAGGCCACCCGCAGTGGCAGCAGGTGGCGCAGGCGGCAGACCAGGTGGTGGGCAGCGTCTATGGCCATGGGCGGCTCTACCTGCGCAGCCGCCAGCAGGCCCCACGCTACCAAGTGCTGGCCCTGGACCTGCGCTCGGGCCGGGTGCCCCCCCTGGCCGAGGCCCAGCTCATCTTGCCGCCCAGCGAGCAGGTGGTGATGGGCATGACGGTGGCGGCCGATGGCCTGTACATAGAAAGCCGGGAGGGCTCGGTCAAGCGCCTCTACCGCCGGGCACATGCAGACCAAGCCTCGGTTCAGCCCGTGGCCCTGCCGGTGCAAGGCAGCTTTGCGCTCAGCTCGGATATTGCCCTGGCCTCGGTAGGGCACCCCGAGCTGCCGGGCTTGGTGCTGGACCTGCAAGGCTGGTTGGCGCTGCGCCAAATTTATGAGCTGAACGCGGATGGCTCGGCGCGCAACACAGGCTGGCAACCCACTGGCCCCATGGCAGCGCTGCCCGAGGCCGAGACCACCGAGGTGCTGGTGCCCAGCCATGACGGCGAGCTGGTGCCCTTGTCCATCATCCACCGCAAAGGCCTGGTGCTGGATGGCAGCCACCCCACCGTGCTGTGGGCCTACGGCAGCTATGGCGAGACCGAGGAGCCCCAGTTGGGGGCGTTCTCGGCCGCATGGCTGCGGGCAGGCGGCGTGTATGCGGTGGCCCATGTGCGCGGAGGTGGGGCCAAGGGAGACGCCTGGTATGGGGCCGGCCGCCGAGCCCACAAACCCAACACCTGGCTGGATACCCTGGCCTGCGCGCGCTACTTGCAGCAACAAGGCTGGACCTCCCCCACCAAGCTGGGCCTGTGGGGGGCCAGCGCCGGGGGCATTGCGGTGGGGCGGGCCATGACCGAGCAGCCCGAGTTGTTTGCGGCCGTGGTGCTGTCGTCGGCAGCGCTGGACATGGTGAGCGCCGAACGCGAGCCCTTCGGCCCCACCAACGTGCCGGAGTTCGGCAGTGTGCGGCACAAGGCTGAGTTTCGAGACCTGTTGGCCATGAGCACCTACCACCACATTCGTGACGGGGTGAACTACCCAGCCGTTTTGCTGACCCATGGCCTCAATGACCCGCGTGTGGCCTTGTGGAACAGCACCAAGACCGCTGCCCGCCTGCAAGCGGCCAGCCGCAGTGGCAAGCCCGTGTTGCTGTTGGTGGATGCCCAAACCGGCCATGGCCTGGGCCATACCCGCAGCCAGCAGATGCGAGTGACGGCGGCGATGCTGGGGTTCTTCCGTTGGCAGTTAGGCCTCACCGGGCCTTTGGCACCCCAGGGCGGTTAGCGGCTGTGCTCTGCCTGTACGCGCGGCATCAGTTGGCGCGTGGCGTGGTAGAGGTCCAGGAACAGGCGGTGGTCGTGGTCATAGCGCTCGCGCAATGAGGCTTGCGGGGAGACCGTGCGCTCCACCGGGTTGATGCGCTCGATGTCGGTCGCGGCCATCATGCCCACCCCAATGCCCGCCAAAAAGGCCGAGCCCATGGCGGCCCCCACGGTGTGCTGGCGCACGCGCTGAGGGCGGTTGCTGATGTCCACCGAAGACTGCATCCACAGCGGATTGAGCACGCCGCCGCCCACGGCGTCTATGCCGTCTATCGGGCAAACCTCGGCAAACATGTCGAGGTTGTGGCGCGTGGCGTGGCCCACCCCTTCCATCAAAGCCCGGTACATATCGGCCCGCTGGTGGCGCAGGTTCAAGCCAAACAGAACGCCGCGCGCGTCGGGGTCGTTGATGGGGGTGCGTTCGCCGCTGAAGTAGGGCAGGGCGATCAGGCCGTTGGCCCCCGGCGGGCTTTTGGCCCCTTCGGCCAACATCTGCGCAAAGCCGCTGTCGCGGTCATCCAGCTGCGCAATCTCGTTGCGGAACCAGTGCGTTAAGGCCCCGCCGGTGGAGACGCCGCCCATGGCCGCCCAGGTGCCGGGGAACAGATAGGGGGCAGACCAGTGCCGCGCATCGCGGTGCAGTTGCGGCACTACCTGGATGAAGAAAATCGAGGTGCCGTACATCACCATCAGCCGACCGGGTTGCAGCACGCCCACGCTGGCGGCCTCGGCGGCGGCGTCCACCGTGCCCACGATCACCGGTGTGCCCGGGGCCAGCCCGGTTTCTTCGGCGGCTGCCAGGTGCAGCGTGCCCGCAATGTCGGTGGTCCAACGGGCCTCGGGCAGTTGATCGGGTCGGCAGGTGTCGCGGATCACCTCGGGCGCCCAGGCCAGCTTCTCGACATCGTAAAACGGCGCGTAGTTGGCCGCGCCATAGTGGTCCACCACCCATTGCCCGGTGAGGCGATGCACCAAGTAGCTGGGGCAGCCCAAGATGCGCGACGTGCGCTTGAACACCTCGGGCTCGTGCCGTGCCAGCCAGGCCACCTTGGGGCCTACGGCCTGGGTGGTCAAGGCCATGCCGCACTGGTGCATCAGGTGCTCGGCCCCGTAGCGCGCGGTCATCTCGATGATCTCGGTCTTGGCACGAGTGTCAATGCCATAGAGCACGGCGGGGCGCAGGGCCTGGCCTTGGGCGTCCACCGGCAGCATGCACGGGCCAATGCCGCTACAGCCAATGGTGGCAATCTGCCGTGGGTCCACACCGGTACGCTCCAAGAGCTGGCGGGTGACGGACTTGAAGCCGCCCCACCAATCTTGGTCCGCGTCATGCTCGGCCCAGCCGGGTGCGGGTACGCGCATCTCGTGCGGCTGGGTGGCCGTGCTGACCACACGCCCTTGCTCGTCGAGCAGCACCCCTTTGGCGGAGTAGCTGCCGATGTCTACGCCTAGCAAATACATGTGTACCTCCGGCGCTCAAACGAGAAGCCTGCGGGCATGTCGCGCAGCGCGGCGGCCAGCAGTTGGGCGATGGCGTCCAGGTCGCGCAGGTCGCACACCTCCGTGGGCATATGGGTGTAGCGGGCCGGAAAGCCCAAGTCCATGGACGGCACGCCCTCGTTGGTCAACTGCACATAGGACGAATCGGTGAGGCAGCCGGAGTGGGCACTGCGCTGCAAGTTCATGCCGATTTTTCGCCCCGTGGCGCTGAGGTGGTTGAGCAAGGCCGGGTGGGGCAGCGTGCCGTTGAGCGTGCCGCGCCCATGAAAGCTGTACATGCCCAATGCGGGGCCGCCGCCCAAAGTCAGCTCGCCCCTCTGGCCCAGATCGGGGGTATCACTGGCCACCATGATGTCGATGCTGATGGCGGCATCCGGCTTCAAGCGTTGGGCCGCCACCATGGCACCGCGCAGGTTGAATTCTTCTTGCACCGAGAACACGGCTTGCAGTGTGGCGGGCACAGGGTGGGCCAGCACGGCGTGCAACAAGGCCATCAGGGCCGCGCAGCCGGCGCGATCATCCAAGGCCGTGCCCGTGACGCGATGGCCCTGCAAGCGGCTGAACTGTGGCCGGTAAGTCATGGGCGAGCCAATGCCCACGCCCAGGGCGGCCACCGCCTCGGCACTGTCCACGCCCAGGTCAAAGTAGAGCTTGTCCACCGCCACCACATGGCTCTTCTCTTCGGGGGGCGTGGCGTGGTGCGCCTTGGTGCCCACCACGCAGGGCAGGGCCTCACCCCGCTCATTCAAGACCACCATGTTCAGGCCCGGCAACACTCTCTCGGGCACGCCTCCCACCCGCTCCACGCGGAGGTAGCCGTCGTCCTCAACCCGCCGCACCATCAGGCCCATCTGGTCGATGTGGGCAAAGACCATGACCTTGGGCGCGGCGGGGTCTGTGCCCGGCACGGTGAGGATCAGATTACCCGGCGCATCCACATGGTGCTGCACCCGGGGGTCGGTGAAGTGGGCGGCAATCGCCTCCCGCACCGGGTCTTCATAGCCCGACAGGCCGGGAATCAGGCAGAGCTGCTCCGTCCAGGCGGCAATGCGGTCTAGGCTGGCAGACGATGCAGGAGAAGAAGCGTTCATGACCATGAGGAGGGGCGTGAGGAGCAAAGACCAGGGCGTGTGCGCCGCGCGTGATGAGCGGCTAGGGCGCAGTTCAGCGCAAAGACTTCACTTTGTCCATGAAGGCCTTGACACGCGCGGGGTCGACCAAATTGTCAAAGTTGCCGTCGATTTTGAAGGTGGAGCCCACCACGGCACCGTCAGACACGGCCAACTGCCTGTCCACGTTGTCGATGCGGCAGCCGGTATTGCAAAGCACCACGGTATTGGGCACGGCCTTCTTGACGCTGGACAAGACCTGCGTATCGGTCTCGGCACCGGCCGTTAAGCCCGACACACACAGAGCATCGGGCCGGTTGTTGAAGACGGTGGACTTGGCAATGTCCACGATATTGCGGTTGCCCAAGTAAGCAGCGGCCTCAGGCACGATGTTGTAGAGCATGCGCAGGTCCGGCGCGAGCGCCATTTTGTGGCGCACGGTCGCCCCCACATTGGTGTTCCACAGGCCAAAGTCGCTGGCGTAGACGCCGGTAATGATTTCGCGGATGAAGCCAGCCCCGGTCGCGGCTGCCAGGTCGATGGAGGCGATGGGGTCCCACAGCACATTCACGCCAAAGGGGATGCGAATCTCGGACTTCAGCTCGCCGATGACGCGGGCCATGGCGGCCGTCGTCACCGTCTTGACTTGGGTCAGATAGGGCAGGCTGAACTCATTCGAGAACATCACCGCGTCCACCCCACCGTCTTGAAGGTGTTTCAAGTCATGGCGTGCCAACTCGATCACCCGCTCCATGCCCTGCTCGGCGTTGTAGCTGGGGTCACCGGGCAGTGCCTGCAAGTGGCACATGGCGATGATGGGTTTGTTGACCCCAAAGCTTTCTTTCAGCCAGTTCATACACATATCCAATCAAAAAAAACCCATGGAAATGAAGAGGGGACGCTGAATCCATGTCTCCAGCGCCGCACGTCAGTGGTCGAACAAGAAGGCGCGCGACAGATCCAATGCCACCGTCACCGTGCTGCCCAAGGCGGGCTGCAAATCGGGGTCGCCCAGCAAACGCAAGGTGTCCTCGCCCGCCTTCAAAATGATCACGTTCTCTTTGCCCAGGCGCTCCACGCCGTACACCGTGGCGCGCGCCACCGGCCCGGTGTCTGAAGCGCCGGTTAAGCGCAGGTGCTGCGGCCGAACGCCCAGGTAGACCGGCTTGCCCGCCGGTGCAAAGCTATGGGCGCGCTGGCACAGGCGGTCTGGCAGAGTGAACACGCCGTGCGCTGTGCGGAGCTCTAGGCCGCTGCCGCTGCCGTGGAGCTCGCCCTTGAAAAAATTCATGGGGGGCGAGCCGATGAAGCCCGCCACAAATCGATTGGCGGGTTGCTCATAAATCTCGCTAGGGGTGCCCACTTGCTGCACCCGGGCGCGGTCCATGACCACAATGGAGTCGCCCATGGTCATGGCTTCGACTTGGTCGTGGGTGACGAATACGGTGGTGACGCCCAACTGCCGCTGCAAGTGAACAAGATCAGTGCGCAAAGACTGGCGCAGCGCGGCGTCCAGCGCCGAGAAGGGTTCGTCCATCAGGAACACCGAGGGCTGGCGCACGGTGGCCTTGGCAATGGCCACGCGCTGGCGCTCGCCGCCAGAGAGTTGGCCGGGGCGCTTATGCATCAAGGGCTCAATGCGCAGCATCTCTATCACGCGGCCAATGCGCTTGGCCTTCTCGGTGGCATCGAGGGCTGAATGCACCAAGCTCATCTCCACATTGCGCAGCGCGCTCAAATGCGGGTAGAGCAAGGCGGACTGAAACACCATGGCGACATTGCGCTCATGGGGGGCCAGCGTGGTGACATCAACGTCGTCAAAGAGGATGCGGCCTGAGCTGACCTCCTCAAAGCCGGCAATGCAGTTCAAGGTGGTGGTCTTGCCACAGCCCGAGGGGCCCAAGAAAACCACAAACTTGCCCGAGGGCAGCGTCAGCGTGGTTTGGTCCACGGCCACCTGGGTGTCGTAGAGCTTTCGAAGTTGGTCGATGTGTACGGTGGTCATGGTGTAGGCCAAAGACGAAGAAGGGGCAGCGGACTCAGCGGACCACGTCCACAAAGCCCAGGTCCGCGATGTGGCGCTGTAAGAAGTAGGCCACCAGACCGGCGGGCAGCAAGGAGAGAAACAGTGACGCCGCCAACTGGCCTGGCTGGGGCTGCAAGAACATCAGCCCCGACACCGAGGTGGGCAGGGTGGTGGCATCTGTGCCGTTGACCAAGGCGGTGGCAAACACAAATTCATTCCAAGCGAACAAGAAAGACACCACGGCGGCCACGGCAATGCCACTCTTGGACATGGGCACGACGATGCGCAACAGCGTGGCCATGCGGCCAAAGCCGTCGATGCGAGCCAGGCGTTCCACCGGCGGTAGATTGCGAAAATAGCCGATCAACATCCAGGTGACAAAAGGCACGGTGACGGTCAAGTTGATGATCACCAAGCCCGTGCGGGTGCCCGTCAAGTTCAGCTCGGTGAACATCACGTAAAAGGGAATCAAGGTGGACACCGGGGGCACAGAGACCGAGAACAAAATCGCCATCAGCAGCGGCGTTTTGGCCTTGAACTCAAACCGCGCGTAGGCATAGGCCAGTGGCACGATGATGAGAATGGTGAGCACCGTGACCGCGACGGCCACGATCAAGCTGTTGTAGAGCCCCAGCAAGATCTGCGCAGACTGACCAGAGGGCTCAAACACATGGCCTGCCGCATCGGTGTAGCCGTAGCCCAGGATGTTCAGGATGGCAGCGGGATGCAGGTCATGCGGCCACAGCGGCGGTGGAAATGCCGAGGCGTCCACCGGGGCCATCACCGCCACCCGCAGCAGCCAATAAATGGGCAAGAGCGTCCACAGCGCCGCTGTCAGAATGGCCAGCCACAACCAGGGCTTGCGGGCTTGGGCAAGGCGGCTCATGCATCACCCCCTTCTTTGCGGCCCCACACCGCATACAGCAGCAAGGTGGCCCCGACAATCATGCCCAAGAGATAGAAGGACATCGCGGCGCTGGTGCCCATATTGGTTTGGCGAAAAGCCATGTCATAGAGCGTGAAGGTCAGCGTGCTGGACGCATCACCGGGGCCGCCAGCGGTCATGACGTAAATGAAGTCCAACATCTTCATAGAGAGCACCGTGGCGATGCTGGTGAACACAAACAAGGTGTAGCGCAGCGGTGGCAGGGTCACATGCACAAAGCGCTCCCAGCGGTTGAGCTGGTCCAGGGCCGCCAAGTCATACAAGCGGCTCGGGATGGTTTGCAGATTCGCCAGCAAAAAGAACGCCACCAAGGGGGCCAGGTTCCACGCATTGCCCAGGGCCAGCAGCTCCACGATCCAGCGGCTGTCGATCAGCGACACATCTCTGGCCTCGGTAGCGCTGGTCACGCCATGCAGGGCATTGACCAAGCTGGTGGCGATGCCGGTTTGGCCCCGCGCCAAATACGACCAAGCCACCCCAGCGGCGTAGAGCGACACCGACCAGGGCAAGATCACCAGAGTGCGCAGCCAGCCCGCGCCTTTTTTAACGCGATTCATCACCAGCGCCAAACCCAGGCCGATGGTGATGGTGAGCACCACCGAGACCACGGTGAAGCGCACCGTGACCCAGGTGGACCACCAAAACTCGGGGGACATCAACACCTGCCGGTAGTTGTCCAGGCCGACAAACTCGGACTGAATGCCCCCCAAAAAGGACACCTCTTGAAATGACAACCACAGCGCATAGGCCATGGGGTAAGACATCACGGCCAGCATGAACACAATCACCGGCAGCGAAAGCAGCAAGGCAAATCGCTGGGCCGTCATTTCAGGATGTCGCATGGGGGTTTCTGCCTGCTCTTACTTGACCAGCTTGTGCTTTTTGTTGAGCTGGTTGATCTTGTCATTCATGTCGGCGATGACAGCCTCAACCGGCTCGTTCTTCAGCAAAAATCGACCCAGGCGCGCACGCAGATAGGAATTGAACTCTTCGGCCCACACCATCTTCCAGACATCGGGGTGCGGGGAGTTGGCATAGACCTTCAGCAGTGCGTCATAGTCTTCCGGGCGAGCCAGCCCCTTTTTGAAGGCGGCGGCGGTGGCAGGTGCCTCCATCACGGACTTGTAGCCCGAGAACAGGAAGGAGGTTTCGGCCCAACGCTGACCCACCGCCACCTTGCCGGCTTGGTCCTTGTAGCCGTACCAACTTTGGAAGCGCTTCACGTCCTCGTTCAATGCGGGTGAGCGCTGGCGGGCGGTGCGCAGGTAGAGGGCCGAGTCCAGCAGACCCCAGGATTGGCCCTGGTAGGGTAGGAAGCTCACTTGGCCCGCGATCTTGCTCTTGGCCGGGTCGTTCAACACGCCCAGTTGGTAGGCGGCTTGGGTGGAGTAGAGATAGCGTCCCGACCCAAAGCCCTCCACCAAAGCCGCCTCGTTATAGGACAACACGTCCTCCGAGACGATCTTGGCATTGAAGATGGCCTTCCAGGCCTCTAAGGTTTTGCCTGCCGGGCCCTTGGCGTCGAGCTGGGGCTTAAAGCTGTTGGCATCCACCACATGGCCGCCGCGGTTCAGCACCTCCCAGATGAACGCCCAACTGATGCCGTAGAACTCATTGAACCAGTGGGGCAGGTAAACGTCTTTCACGCCCTTTTTGTTCAGCTCTAAGATCTGGGCATAGAACTCGTCCCAGTTTTTGGGTTGCGCCGTGATGCCCAGCTCTTTGGCGCGCTTGAGATTGCTCATCATCATGCCGCGCGTGGACAAGAAATAGCTCAAGCCCAGGGTCTTGCCTTTGTAGGACCAGGCGTCGCGCACATTGGGGTACATGTCCTCATAGGCTTCTTTGAAGCCCGGCACATCGTCGGCGGGCAAGATCCAACCCGCTTCAAAAAAGCGCACCGCAGTGGGCGGGTTGGCATAGATGATGTCGAGCTTGTCCTTGGCAATCAGCGCCTTCTCCATCAGCGTGGGATAGTCGCCGTGGGTGACCGTGGCGTAGTCCACATTGCCATTGAGTTCGCGGTTGTAGCGGTTGACGTTGTCAGTGACGATCTCGGGCTTGAAGGGCCAGCCTCGGAAGTACAGCTTCTCTTTGCTGGTGGGTCCCAGGTCAGCGGCCCAGGCCGTGCTGGCGGCGAAGGTCACACCGGCGACGCAGGCGAGCGCCAAGGTCGATAGACGCGGTCCTCGGAATGCAAACTTGAACATGAATGTCTCCTGACAAGGGTGATACCGCCGCCTGACCGCTCAGGTGCTACCGGCATCGGGTTGGGTTGCGAGAAAACCATTCCATGGCCAACGGCCCTGGAACAACTGCTGAGATGTCCTCAGGCGGCAGCGTGTGCCCTCGGGAACTCACAGATCATGAATAACACTGAAATGAGCGAATTAAATTCAGGCGTAAATCACGCGTGCGAACGCCTGTGCGTAGTCGGCAATCAGCGCGCGCGTGGGTTCATCGGTCACCAAGACATCAATCTGGTGCAGGCCGCACACCGGGGCCATCTTGCGGTGATTGAACTTGCTGTGGTCAGCCATCACGACACATTGCTTGGCACTGCGCATGGCCAAGGACTTGACCCGCGCTTCATCAATGGCTGAGTTGGTTAAACCTTGCTTGGCAATGGCGTCAGCCCCCATGAAAAAGGTGTCCACCATCAGGCTCTCCAGCACGGCGTCCGTCCATGGCCCCACCACGCTGAACAATCCGGGGCGCACGCGCCCCCCCGCAATCAACACCTCGGTTTGGCTGTGGGCGGCGGCCTCGGCTACTTTCAGGTCCAGGGCAACCACCGTGATACGCCGCCCCGCCAAGCGCTTGGCCAGGGCCAAAGAGGTTGTGCCCGAGTCCAGCAAGATGGTGCTGCCGTCTTCCACCAGGGTGGCGGCGGCTTGGGCAATGGCATCCTTGGCCACTCGCCCTTGGCCAACTTTTTCTTGGAACGCGGGTTCGTAGTCGGCGGTGGATTGTTCGGTGGCCTCGCGTTCGGGGCTCACACACACCACCCCGCCATGGGTGCGCTTGAGCAAGTTCAAGTCTTCCAATGCCGCCATGTCTCGGCGCACCGTGGCTGACGAGGCACCCAATGCCGCCACCAGGTCCGTGGTGGTGATGGATTTGCGCTGTCGCACCAACTCCAGCAAACGTTGGCGTCGAACCTCGGGCAGCGCCAGAGAGGGGTCGAAAGAAGTGTCTGTCATATCGCCGTCCAAGAACCGGTGAGTCAGGGGGGTTGAGAAGGATTCAATCACCAATGATCGCATCTGGTCAGCACCCATCGCCCGCCAATGGCGATGTGGCGAGGGCGCTGAGACAGCGAAAGGGGGTGAAGCGATCAAGTCAAACCTCTTGGATCGGATAGAAGGCGGGCCTGTGGTGGACTGCTCTTCAATGATGTGATCGTATTTGATCGTAAATGCGCAAATGCTGCACTAGTGGATTTCACTAATGATCCAAAACAATCGTAAACAGTCGGTTGATTCAGCAAGATGCCCCATACCACGCCGGGCCGGGTGTGGCCTGGGCCACCACGGCCAAGATGTCTGCATGCACGCTCGGGCTGCCCGCTGCGATATAGCCATGTGGCAAAAAGTCGGGCAGGCCGTGCAAGTCGCTGACGCGTCCGCCAGCCTCCGTCACCAACAAGGCCCCGGCGGCGATGTCCCAGGGCAGCAGGGCAAACTCGAAAAAGCCATCCAGCCGCCCTGCGGCCACATAGGCCAGGTCCAAGGCCGCGGCACCTGGCCTGCGCACATTGCGGCAGCCGCGCCAGATGCCGTCCAGAATACGAAAGTATTGGGGGGCGTCGGTGGCGCTTGGATAGGGCAGGCCCGTGCTCACCAGCGCCTCGGCCAAACCCTGGCGTGAGGCTACTTTCAGAGGTGCGCCGTTGCAAAACGCCCCCCCGCCTCGCACGGCTTCAAACAGTTCTTGGCGCATGGGGTCCAGCACCACGGCAGCCACCAACTCGCCCCGCTCTTGCACGCCGATGGACACGGCAAAGTGCTCAAAGCCATGCAAAAAATTGGTCGTGCCATCCAGCGGATCCACGATCCACTGCACCTCAGCTTGGGTAGCGGCAGGGTCGCCCTGGCCCTCTTCGGCCAAGATGGCGTGCGCAGGAAAGCGCTGGCGGATTTCCTCAATGATGGCGATCTCGGATTGGCGGTCGATCTCGCTGACCAAATCGTTCAGGCGCTTGTGCTCGATCACCAAATCGGCGCGCCGCCGCGCCCCTTCGCGGATCACCGCGCCGCCCCGCTGGGCGGCAGACGCGGCACAGGCCAGGTATCCACGCCAGCGGTCGGTCGTTGACTGAGCATTCATGACTGCATATGATGAAATGTGATTGTTTAACTGTACTCATCAATTCGTCAGAGGGCAAGCATGAACATCGGCTTTATCGGCTTAGGGGCCATGGGGGCGGGCATGGCCGCCAACTTGGTGCGGCGGCATCACACCGTGGCGGTGTACGACCGTGCGGATTCGGCCATGCGCGCCTTTGCCGCCCGGGGCTTGGGCGCGCGCTTGGCCACCTCCCCCGCAGACGCCGCACAGCAGGCCGAGGTGCTGATCTGCATGTTGCCGACCACCGAGAACAGCCGCGAGGCCTTGTTCGGCCCCGATGGCGCAGCGGCCCATTTGGCCACCGGTTCGGTGGTAATGGACATGGGCACCGGCCACCCTAGCGCCTTGTTGGCCCTGGGCGAGCAACTGGCGAGCTTGGGCTTGCATTTGGTGGATGCCCCGGTGAACCGAGCCCCACCGGAGGCCGAGGCGGGGACCCTGCTGGCCATGGTGGGCGGAGAGCCCGCCGTGGTCGACCGGGTGATCCCCTTGCTGGAGTGCCTGTGCGACACCATTCATCGCATGGGCCCCTTGGGCACCGGCATCCGAATGAAGTTGGCCAACAACTACATGTCCATGATCAATCTGGTGCTCACGGCCGAAGGCCTGTTGCTGGCCGAGCGCGCAGGCATCGACCGCGACCAAGCCGTGTCCATCATGAGCGCTCCGGGCAACGGGGCCAGCAACGGCCAATTGCTGGGCATCTACCCCCGCAAGGTGCTGGCAGGGGATTTGACGCCGGACTTTCGCCTGGGCATGTGCCTGAAGGACATCAGCCTGGCGCTGGACCTGGGGGCCTCGCTGGGCTTATCCCTGACCCTGGGCGCTGCCGCACGCAACCAATTTGCCCTGGCCGCCTCTTGGGGGCGGGCCGAGCAAGACTGCACCGCCATCTTGCCCTTGCTGCACGAGGTCAACGGCGGCTCACATCACGGCGGGTGAGGCTGCTTGGGTCTTCAGGGTGCAGCGCTGTGCCACGCATTGGGCACCGGGGTCGGGCAGCATGGCGCAAATCGACATCATCCCAGAGCGCGCCACCTCGTTGCGGCGGGCCTCAGCATAGGCTTCCACCAAAGGCTTGAGCTTGCTGTCTGAGGTGCTGGCGGTAGACCACGCTAACCAGGCTTCTGGGCCGCCGCAAGCCCGGTGGCCCACACCCACGGTGCGGCACTGGGCATGGCTGCTGCATTCGGCAAGGCCAATCTCATCCCGAACTTGCTGTGCCAGCGCTGCGGAGCCCGCAGGCACGCTGGAGGTCGCCGCTTGGGCAGGGGCAGCGGGCGCTGCTGCAGGAGGCTTGGGGGCTGCGCAAGCGGTGAGCAACACACTGCACAGCAACAGGCCCGACACGGCCGGGCGCGCAAGACTGAAGGCGAGAGGCATCAGATCTCCTTGGGGTCCACAGTGGCGACAGTGTGGCACCAATTTGGGGGGGCGCGGCGGCCCGTCCGAGGGGGAGCGCCAAGCCGCATGGCATGCGGCACAATTGCCCTTCAATTTTTTGAGTCTCCAGGAGCGCCCATGGCATCCGTCAACAAAGTCATCATCCTCGGCAACCTGGGGCGCGACCCCGAAGTGCGCTACACCCCCAACGGCGCAGCCGTGTGCAATCTGCGCATTGCCACCACCCGTAACTGGAAGAGCCGCGACAGCGGCGAGCGCCAAGAAGAAACCGAATGGCATTCGGTGGTCATGTATGACCGCCAAGCCGAGATCGCAGGCGAATACCTCAAGAAGGGCCGCCCGGTCTATATCGAGGGCCGCCTGAAGACCCGTAAGTGGCAGGACAAAGACGGCAACGACCGCTACACCACCGAAATCGTTGCCGACTCCATGCAACTCCTGGGTGGCCGCGATGGCGGTGGTGGCGGCGGCAGTGGTGGTGGTGACGACGAAGGCTACAGCCGCGAAGCCCCGGCCCCCCGCGCCGCACCAGCACCGCGCCAGCAAGCCGCAGCCCCACGCCCTGCCCCCAAGTCGTCCACCGGCTTTGACGACATGGACGACGATATTCCGTTCTGATCTCCGGCCCCGCCAAAGGTCTCATCTCCAAGCCCCACTGCCTCACCCGCGTGGGGCTTTTTGCTCATGAGAGGCTCTCCGTGACGCACGGCTATTCCGGCACCCCATTGGCCAAAAAACTGGGGTTCAAAGAGGGCAGCCAGTGGCTGCTCATCCAGGCACCCGAGGGCCACGTCTCTCGCTTGCAGCCCTTGCCCCAGGCCGTGTCCTTCGCCAGCCAGGCCAGCCCGTCAATCGACTTTGTGCATCTCTTCGTCACTCAGAAGGACGAGTTGCAGACTCAGCTTGTGGCACTGCGCCAGAGTTTGAGAAGTGACGCGGGTATCTGGGTGTCCTGGCCCAAAAAAGCCTCCAAGATGCCGACCGATGTCACCGAAGACACCATCCGGGCGCTTGCGCTTCCCTTGGGTTTTGTAGACATCAAGGTCTGCGCGGTTGATGAGGTCTGGTCGGGCCTCAAACTTGTGGTTCGCAAAGAGCTGCGGTGAGGCCAGGCGTTCGCCGCCTCTGGGTGCTCACCTCGCCCGCCACCACCCCCCACTCTGGTTGACCACCATGCCCAGCAGCACCGTGGCCGTGCCTGCCCATTGCAGGGGGCTGGGGGTTTCGCCGAGCAGAGTCATGGCCGCCACCAGGCCGACCACCGGCACCAAGAGCGAGAACGGGGTGACGCGCCCGGCCGGGTGGCGTTGCAGCAGTTGCGTCCACAGGCTGTAGGCCAACAAAGTGGCCAGCAGGGCGAGGTAAAGAACGGCCAGCAGAGCGCGGCCATCGAAGTGGGCGAGCTGCGTGGCCATGCTGGCCGGGCCGTCTAGCCAGGCCGCGAGGCCTAAGAAGGGCAGGATGGGCACCAAGCTGCTCCAGACGATAAAGGGAAAGGGCCCGTAGGCACCGGCTTGGGCGGCTTTGCGCGCCACCAGGTTGGAGGTGGCCCACATGAAAGCCGCGCCCAGGGTGAGCACAAAGCCCGCCAGCGTCATCTGTTGCGCCCCCTCACCATGGGCGCTGGCAATCATCAACAAACCGGCAAAAGCGATGCACAGACCCAGCCATTGCACCGGGCGGGCGCGTTCGCCCAGCAGGGTGGCGGCCATGATGAGGGTGAAGAAGGCCTGGGTTTGCATGACCACCGAGGCCATGCCCGCCGTCATGCCCAGGCGCAGGCCCAAAAACAGCAGGCCAAACTGGCCCACCCCTTGAGCCAACCCGTAGGCGGCCACATAGCGCCAGGGCAGGCTGGGGCGGCCCACAAAGAGCACAAAGGGCAGGGAGGCCACCGCAAAGCGCAGTGCGCCCAACATCATGGGGCTGAGCGATTGCAGGCCGACTTTCATCACGACGAAATTCAGCCCCCAGATGACGATGACGGCCAGGGCGCGCAGCAGGTCGCCTCGGCTGAGTGGGGGGGCGGTGTTCACGGGCGGGCCATGTCTTGCGGCAGCGAGCCGATGTGTACCGGCCGGCCTTGCTCGGCCCGGGCTTGGATAAAGGCGTCCAAGGCCTGAGCGCTGGTTTTGCGCGGCGTGTAGCCAAACACTTCTTTCAGTGCGGTGTTGAGCAAGACCGGGCGGTAACGCAGAAAATCGAGCTGCTCGGGGCCGTAGCGCGTCAGGCCCAATCGGGAGCCCACTGCCAATGCGGCGGTGAGCAGGCCCGCAGGCAGCTCGCGGGTGCGCTTGCCCAGGCGCTCGGCAATCTGCCGCAGGCCTAAAGCGCCGTCGCCCGCCAGGTTGTAGCAACTCGGCGGCGCGCCACCCGCCAGCGCGTGCAACACAGCCCCGGCCACGTCCTCGTCCCAGATGAAGACAAAGGGGCTGTCACTGCCGCGCACGGCCAGCAGGCGAGGCCTTTCAAACAGGGCGGTGATTTGGTTGTCCACCCGCTCGCCCAAGATGGTGCCGATGCGCAGCACCGTTTGCGCCAGTGCCGGGTGCTCGGTGCGCCACTGGGCCAGCATCTCTTCCACCAAACGCTTGTGGTGGGCATAGGCAAAGCTCTCATTGCCGCGCAGAGGGTGGCTTTCGGTGAGCCAAGCCGGGTTGTCGGCGTGGTAGCCATAGGCCGCGCCGCTGGACGACACCACCACATGCCGCACGCCTTGGGCCAAACAGGCGGCAAGCACATTGCGGCTGCCGTTCACGTCCACATCGTATTCAAAGGCGCGGTTCGAGCCCCGCCCCGGGGTGACGATGGAAGCCAGATGCACCACGGTGTCGATGCCGTGCTCGCCCATGGTCTGCGCCAACGCAGGGTCCCGCACGTCTTGCACCCGGTAGCTGATGCTGGGCAAGCGCCGCTCAGGCGGCACCTCGCGCACATCCAGCGCCACCACGGTCTCGGTGTCGGGCCGCTGGGCCAGTGCGGCCAGCAGGCTGCGGCCCAGAAAGCCGTCGCCGCCGGTTACCAAGATGCGGCGGGCGCGGGGCGGGGTCTCCGCCCTCACGCGGGTACCCCTTCTTCGGGGCTGCCATCGGCCTTACGGCGGCCCCACCAGGTGGCCAAGACCAGGCCCGCGATGATGTCCCAAAAGCCCCACACACCGGCCACCACGGCCATGCCACCCAGGCCGCCGAAGAAGCTGAAGATCAGCACCAGGCCCAGCCCGGCGTTGCGTATGCCCACCTCGATACTCACCGCGCGGCGGTCATAGTCTTGCAGGCCGGTGGCTCGCGCGCAGGCATAGCCGGTGGCAAAGGCCAGTGCGTCGTGCAGCACCACAGCCAGCAACACCACACCCACATAGTCCAAGAAGAAGCGCCAGTTGCCTGCAATGGCCCCCACGATAAAGGCAAGCAGGGCCAACATGCTGACCCGGCCCACGCCGCGCTTGACCCGCTGGGTGAAGGCCGGAAAGCGGTGCGAGCACCACAGGCCCAGCACAAAGGGCAGGCCGATGATGACGACGATGTGGCCCACCATCTCTACCGGGTCCAGCGCAATGGTTTTGAGCAGGGCCGAGGCCTCGGGGTGCAGGCCACCCCAAAACGCGAAGTTCAGCGGCATCACCACGATGGCGATGGCGTTGGAAATCGCCGTCATCGACACCGACAGCGCCACATTGCCTTTGGCCCGATGGGTGAGGATGTTGGAGACATTGCCCGGCGGGCAGCAGGCCACCAAAATCATGCCCAGCGCGATGCTGGGTCCCACGCCCAGAAGCCGGGTCAGGACATAGGTGACCGCAGGCAGCACGATGAACTGCGCCGCCACCCCCACCGCCACAGGCAGCGGCATGCGCAGCACCCGCTTGAAGTCATCGACCTTGGTGTCCAAGGCAATGCCAAACATCAGAAAACCCAGCACCGCGTTGAGCAGCAGCAGCGATGCCGGGTTGAAGTTGAGACGAATCTCGTCGATGGGCAGCATGGGGACTTCTCCAGTCAGGTCAGCGCGGCGGCGGCTCGGCGCACGGCGTGGCGGTAGGTGTCTTTGTGGACGTAATACGCCATGCGTTCGAGCTTGAGATAGCTATAGCCGCCACTCAAGTCGGGGGGCGGGCCTTGAATGGCCGCGCCAAAGCGCTGGGCAGCGGGGCTAGCGGCGTCCAGCCCTTTGAAGTAACGGGCCACCAGCTCGGCCTGCTCGTAGCGGCCCTGCCAGCCGATGCCGCTGGCCTCGATCATGCCCAGCACGGCCAGGCGCTGGTAGGTGGGCGAGAAGATGTTGAGGTAGAGCTTGGGCGCCATGCCCTGCCAGTTGAGGTGCTGCTGCGCAATAAAGGGGTAGTGCAGCTTGTAGCCGGTGGCGGCCATGACCATGTCGTAGTCCGCTTGGCTGCCGTCTTTGAAATGCACGGTGTGGCCCTCAAAGCGCGCCACATCGGCCCGCACCTTCACATCGCCATGGCCCAGGTGGTAGAGGATGAGCGAGTTCACCACCGGGTGCGACTCGTACATCTTGTAGTCCGGCTTGGGGAAGCCCAAACGCACCGGGTCGCCGGTGAACCATTGCAGCACCAGGCTGTCCACCCGCTGCTTGATCCAGGCGGGCAGTGGCTTCTTGCCGCCCAGGGTGTCGGCAGGTTTGCCGAACACGTATTTGGGCACGAAGTAATAGCCCCGGCGCACCGAGATATCGATGCTCTGGGCGTAATGCACCGCGTCTACCGCGATGTCGCAACCCGAGTTGCCCGCGCCAATGATGAGCACCCGCTTGCCCTTGAACTGATCCGCCTGTTTGTAGGCCGAGGTGTGCAGCAGCTCGCCCTCAAAGCGGCCTTCAAAGCGCGGCATATTGGGCTCGGCCAGGGTGCCGTTGGCAATCACCACGCCTTTGTAGACGGCGCTGGTCTCCGTGCCGTCAGCGTTTTGGACCGTGACGCGCCAGGGTGTGCCTGGGCTGTCGTTCACCGGCTCCACCCGCAGCACCCGGGTGTTGAAGCGGAAGTGGCGGCGCAGGTCGAAGTGGTCGGCAAAGGCGCTGAAATAACGGCAGAGTTCGCGGTGGCTGGGGTAGTCCGCCGTGCCCTCGGGCATGGGGAACTCGCTGAACTCGGTGGTGCGCTTGCTGGAAATGAGGTGGGCCGACTCGTAAACCGTGGAACGCGGGTTGGCGATATTCCACAAGCCGCCCACATCGCTCCAGGCCTCGAAGCCTTGAAAGGGCAGGCCCGCTTTTTGCAGGCAGCGTGCCCCCGCCAGGCCCGAGGGGCCAGCGCCGATGAGGGCGATCATCTGTTCGGTCGGGACGGGGGCGGCGTGGTCTGGCATTTTTTTCTAAAGCGGTGGAAACAGTGGCGGTGAGGGAGAGGCGATGAGCGCTTCAGCGCGCCGAGGGGTCTTGGGGCGCTGGCCGCTGCGCTGCGGCGTCTAAGCCGGGGATGGGGGTGCTGCCCGCTTCGCCGGGCCGGGGCTTGCGGGGCTGGGCGCGCAGCAAGTGGTCGTGCCAGCGGGCGGGCAGTGCCGCCAGCAGGCGTGAGAGCCAGCCGATGTGACGCGGCAGCACGATGTGCTCGCGCCCTCGCACCACACCTTGCAGCAGCTTGCGGGCCGCCACATCGGCGTCCATCAAACCCGGCATGGCAAAGCGGTTGCCCGCCGTCAGCGGGGTGCGCAAGTAGCCGGGGCTGACGGTGTGCACGCTCAATCCGCTGCCGCGGCATTCGGCCCGCAAGGCCTCCAGGTAACGGATCAGGCCGCCCTTGCTGGCGCAATAAGCCCCGTTGCCGGGCATGCCGCGCCAACCGGCGATGCTGGCCACGCCCACCAGGGCGCAGCGAGCGCCGGGCTGACTGCGCAGCGCCTTCACAAAGGGCTGGAAGGTGGTGGCCGGACCCAGCAGATTGATCTCCAACATGCGGCGCATGACACCCAAGTCGCCCGCCTCGGCCGTCTCAAAACCGCCCGCCACCCCGGCATTGGCCAGCACCAGGTCGGGCAGGCCGCCCACCCGGGCCATCCAGTCGGCGGCCAGGGCCTGCATGGCGGCGCTGTCGGCCACGTCGGGCGTATAGATGTGGGCACGCTCGGGCGCACGCGCGGCCAGCGCCTCCAGTACGCTGCGGTTCAGGCCCACCAGGGCCACCTGCGCGCCGCCGTCCAGCAGTGCCTGGGCCAAGGCCTGCCCCAGGCCACCACAGGCTCCGGTGACGACGGCGCGGCGAAACGGCAAGGGGGCGGTGGGCATGGGCGAGGGGCGTGGAAAAAGCTTGTGTCGCACTGTAGGGCGGCCTCAGAATGTTCCGAAAACAATTGCGAAATCGTCTCGGATTCAGAGATTTATGAGCAAACAACGCCCCGCAACACCCCCCGAAACCAGGGCTCAGGCCACTGACGCAGCCGTTCCTGCCCTCTCGCCCGGCCTGCGCTTGTTTGAGCTGCTGGAGGTCTTGGTGGGTGCGGGCCGGGCCTTGACCCTGGCCGAGGCCGTGGCCGCCAGCGGCTGGCCCAAGCCCACGGTACACCGCCTGCTGGCCCAGTTGGAAGCCGGCGAGCTGCTGGCCCGCGAGCCCGACGGCCGCCGCTACGCCCTGGCCCCGCGCCTGCTGCGTTTATCTGAGGCGGCGCTGGCGGGCAGTACCCAGCAAGGCGTGCGCCACGCGGTGCTGCGCCAACTGGTGGCTGAGGTGGGTGAGAGCTGCAACCTCACCGCCCTCTCGGGCACCGAGGTGGTCTACCTGGACCGCATCGAGTCGGCCTTTCCGCTGCAATTCAATCTGAAGCCGGGGACCCGGGTGCCGATTCACTGCTCGGCCAGCGGCAAGCTCTTGCTGGCCTACCTGCCCGCCGCCCAGCGCCAAGCCCTGCTGGAGGGCCTGCCCCTGGCCCGCCACACCGCCACCACCCTGACCCAGCGCGAAGCCCTGGACGCCGAGTTCCGCCGCATCCGCAAAGAAGGCTTTTCGGTGGACAACGAAGAGTTTGTTGAAGGCCTGGTCTGCGTGGCCGTGCCCGTGCCCACCCACCCGCCCGGTGGCATTCCGCGCTGCGCGGTGGCCCTGCAAGCCCCGGTGGCCCGCATGAGCCTGGCCCAGGCCATGGAGCGCCTGCCGCGCTTGCAGGCCGCAGCGTTGGCGCTGGGGCGGAGTTGGAAGGTCGGCTGAAGACCATGCTCAGTGGAGGTAGGTTGCCCAGGATGAGGGGTGCTGCCAGGCCCTGCACCAGGCCAGCACTTGGTCTGCGGGCATGGCTTGCGCCACCGTGAATCCTTGGGCGCAGTCGCAGCCCAGGCTGAGCAAGCGCTGCCCATGGGCGGCGCTGCTCACGCCCTCGGCCACCACCGCACATTGAAACGCCTGGGCCAGGGCGATGATGCCTTTGACGATGGCCAGGTCATTGGGGTCCTCAAGCATTTCAACGACGAAGGACTGGTCGATCTTGATCTCTTGCACGGGCAACCGTTGCAACAGGCTCAGCGAGGAGTAGCCGGTGCCGAAGTCGTCGAGCGCAAAGCGCAGCCCTAAGCTGCGGCACTGGTTCAGCACGGCGATGGTGTGTTCGATGTCGGCCACGGCTGTGGTCTCCACAATCTCCAACACAATGCGCCCGGTTGGCACTTGGGGGTAGCGCTTGAGGGTCTGGACCAAGTCGCTCACAAAGCCCGGGCTTTGCAAATGGAAGGCGGAGATATTGATGCTCACCGGCAAGTTCCAGCCCTGCTCCTTCCACAGCGCCATCTGCTCCAGGCATTGTTGGATGACCCAACGGCCTACTTGCAAGTCCACGTCGCTATTGAGAATGGCAGGCATGAAGCTGGCCGGCAGGCGCAAGCCCTGCTGAGGGTCTTGCCAGCGCAACAAAGCTTCCACACCCACGACATGGCCCAGGCGCATATCCACCTTGGGTTGGTAGAACACGCGCAGCTCGCCATTGGCCAGGGCCTGCTCGACCCCGGCTTGCTGCTCACGGTGCGACCGCATGCGCTGATCGCCATGCACGTCAAACACAGCCACTCGGCCTTTGCCGGCTTCTTTGGCCCGGTACATGGCCTGGTCGGCATGTCTGAGCATGCTGTCGGCGTCGGCGTCATCTTCGGGGTACAGGGTCACCCCGATGCTGGCCGAGACTTGCAGCGATAAATCCAAAGACTGAATGTAGAGTGGTTGGGCAATGACCTCCAGCAAACGCTGCGCCATGGACTGGCAATCCTGTGCGTTGTGCAGCAGGCAGAGCAGCACAAATTCGTCCCCGCCCAAACGGGCCACGGTGTCGATGACGCGCCTGGCGTGGCTTCGGCTGGACGCTTGCCTGCGGGTATGGGCCTGCAGACGTTGGGCCACAGCGGCCAACACCTGGTCGCCGACTTGGTGGCCATACTGGTCGTTGATGGGCTTGAAGCCATCCAGGTCGATGTAGCACAGGGCCAGGCGCTGCTGCTTCGCGCGCGCTTCGCTCAGGGCTTCGATCAGGCGCTCGCTGAACAGGCGTCGATTGGGCACGCCCGTCAGCAAGTCATAGCGGGCAATGTGCTCCAGCTCGCGGGCGTGTGCGCGGGCTTGGCTGATATCGCTGAAGACACAGGCATAGTTGCTGATGCCCCCGCTATCGTCCGAACACAGAGCCAGGCAGGCCGGGTTGAGGTCGACGATGCGCTGTTGGGCGTCAATGACCAAGATCCCTTCTTGGCTGTTTGCGAACACGCAGGCGGCAAGACGCAGCTCGGCCTCGGCTCGCTTGACATCGGTGATGTCTTGCAAGGAGGCAATCACATACTCATAAGGCCCTGGCACGCGCCGGTAGGACGAGACCGTCAAGTGCGTGTGCAACACGCTGCCGTCCTTGCGGATGAAGCGCTTGTCCAGCTCGTAGCCGCTGATTTCTCCGGCCAACATGCGCCGGAACTGCCCTAGGTCGATCTCCAGGTCGTCGGGGTGGGTCAAGGCGTCCCAGGTGGTGGCTTGCAGCTCAGCTTCCTCATAGCCCAGCATCTGGCACAGCTTGGCATTGGCGCGCATCCAGCCTTTGTCGGGCGAGGTCAGGGCCATACCAATATTGCCGTGCTCGAACTGAGAGCGGAAGATGAACTCGCTTTGTCTCAGCGCGTCCTCATTCTCTAGAAGGCTGTCAGACTTGAGGAATGTCGGCTGCGAATTCGGCAACAAGGGGTCTGGTTGGGGCCGATGCTCGCTATCGGCACCCCAGGCCCGACAGGCTTCTGGGCGGGCGGCTTCGTCGGACAAAAACAGGACCCGGCAAGTGGCTTCTCCCGATGCGTCGCTCAGCGTCTGGATGCGCAGCTGAGCCCGGCGGCTCTGGCCCTCTTTGGCCAGCAGCCGAAACTGCAAGCAGGTTTCGGGTGAACCAGTGGCTTGGGTCTGAGGTGTGGGTGTCGCAAGGGCTGCTTGCAGCAGGGCTTTGTCCTGCGGTTCCACCCACTCCAGCAAGTCTTGGCAGTTGAGTTTGTCCATGGGGCAGTCCAACAGACGCGTCAATTCGGCATTGGCAAAGAGCGTGTGGCCATGCTCATCCACCACCCACACGGCCTGCCTCAACTCATCCACCAGCACCCGGAGGAACTGTAGCAACAGGCCCATGTGAGGTGGGTTTTCTTTTGCCATCAAACTCGCGCAGGTCTCTTGCAAGAGATTCATTTCGCCTCCGTTGACCGCTATTAAACATACACCCGTATGGGTATGTTAGGACATCGGCTCTTGTGCGTACAGCAGAAACTAACGATGCAAATAGGTGGTCTGATGGAGGCTTCTCGGTAGGCTCCGCTCCTCATCGCGGCTGTGAGCAGCCACGCTGGCGCCCTGTGGTGGCCGCTCCTATTGCCCAGGTCGCGCCGAATATAGGGTTAACCCCGAATTGAGCTGCCAACACGGCTGGGCCATGGGGCCAGCAGGGCTTGCTGTGCCGCGCAGGGCTTGAGAAAAAAGGGGGCTCCGAGCGCCCTCTCAGCTGGACGGAGGGGCCGGATCAATGGCCGTGAATAGACAACGACCCTATAAATTGAGATGCAAATCTCGTTTAATATCGTTTGATCTTATTCCAGAGAGCTTAGCCATGTCCGTGTTGCATGACGAGAAAAGCCGCGCCGATTTATTGAATCGGCTAAAGAGGGCGGAAGGCCAGTTGAGGGGGATTCAGCGCATGATCGAAGGGGGCGAAGCCGTGGTCGACATCGCGAGCCAAATGTCGGCGGTGCGCAAAGCCCTCGACAGCACTTATGTGCGCATGACGATCAGCGTCATGGAGCAGGAGTTGGCGGGCAAGAGCACGGACAACGCTCGGGGCCGCAAGCAGATGGCTGAGGTGATGGACGAGGTCCAGACCCTGCTGGCCAAGGTGCGCTGAGCAGCGAGAGTTTTCAGATCAAGCGGGCAACTATCTGTAGCAGCTCGCGGGGGCTGAAGGGTTTGACCAGATAGTCGCTGGCCCCGGCACTCAGGCCGCTGGCGCGGTCTTCGGGCCGGGCTTTGGCGCTGAGGATCACGACCTTTGTGCGTTTGAGTTGCGGGCTTTGGCGGATGCGGCGGCAGGCTTCAATGCCGTCGATGGCCCCGGGCATCATCACGTCCATCAGCACCAAGTCGGGGTTGAGGGCCTGGGCTTGTTTGACCCCGTCCTCGCCACTGGCGGCTTCATGCAAGTCATAGTCTTGCAACTCCAGGGTCATCCGCACCAATTCGCGGATGTCGGCTTGGTCGTCGACGATCAGCACACGTTTCATCAAAGCTCCCAGGTGATGGCATCGCAGCGATGGCCGCTTTTCTACACGCACTGTAGGGGTGTAGCACCGGGATGAACAGCAGAAACAGCGGGGCGATTGCGGCCATGTTGTGGCCTTTGCGGCGTGCTGCTTCGCGCCATATTGGGCGACTCTGTCCAAGCCCGCGACCTCACCATGCCCCGCACTTTGCTCTCTGTCAGCGCCCTGCGCCGAATGGACACCACCATCCTGGTGCTTTCCGCTGCCCTGGGAGGGCTTTGTGCGGCCTTGGCCGCCGGTGGCCCCTGGGCCAAATCCCTGCCACTGGGTGTGGGTATCACCTGGGTAGTGGCGGCTGTGCTGGCCTATCGCTGGGGAGGGAGCGCCTGGCTGCGGTGGTTGCTGGCTGGGTTTGTGACGGCCTTGAGTGCTACACCATTGGTGCTCTCAGGCGGCAAGCCGGAGTACCTGTTGCCCATGCTGCTGACGCTGTCAGTCTTGCCGGTGTATCGCGCCTGGCCCCTATTGGCGGTCATGGGTGGTGTGATGGTGGTCCATCTCTTGAGCCTGTCATGGTGGGGTGTGGGCAGTGGCTTGAGCAGGGAGGCCTTGACCTTGGCCGTGGTAACCGTGCTGGCCCAGGCCAGCTACTTGGTTTATGTGGCCCGGGTCGGCGGGCAGCGTGACAGCGAGCGCTTTGACGTGGAGTTTCTGGTCAAGGCCATGGGGTTTGATGGCCCTATCCGCCTGAATTTTGATGCGGTGCGGGCCGAGTCTGTGCTGGGCAAGCGCCTGAAGCATGTGCAAGACCGTATGGCCGACGCGCTGCGCCAGGTTGATGCCTCAACCCAAGGGGTACACGGCGTGGCCAGTGTGCTGAAGAACAGCGGCGCGGAGCTGATGCAACGCACCGAGAGCAGTGCCAACGGCCTGCGGGATGCCGCCATGGTGTTGGAGCAGATCACCGTCATCGTGAAGTCGAGTGCCGAGGCCGCGCTGGAAGCGCGCTCCCATGCGGACGCCGCCTCAGACCTGGCCACGGGCGCTGGCCAAATCATCCAGCAGATGGTGGGGCAGATGCGGCATATTGACCAATCGGCCCGGCGCATTACCGACATCATTGCGGTGATCGACGGCATTGCCTTCCAGACCAATATTCTTGCGCTCAATGCAGCGGTCGAGGCCGCGCGAGCGGGTGAGCAGGGGCGTGGTTTTGCAGTCGTGGCGGCGGAGGTTCGCTCGCTGGCGATGCGGGCCTCAGAGGCCGCCAAAGAGATCAAGGGCTTGGTGGCGGAGTCGCTTCAAACCGTGGAGCAGGGCAATCAGTTGGCCGACTCTGCCGGAGGCAATATGCAGCACTTGGTTGAGGCGGTCAAGCGCGCTGGCAATGTGTTTCGCAGCCTGTCTGCCGACACCGATGAGCATGCCAACAGCATTGAAGCCGTGACTCAGGCGGTGAAGGATTTGGATGAGTTGACGCGGCAGAACGTGGCGGTGGCCGAGCGCGCCGATGAGGCCTCTCGCACGCTGGCCCAACATGCGGGCAGCTTGAGCCAGGTGCTGGCCGCCTTCCGTATCTCGCACACCATGCCGCCGCCGGTCACGGTCAGTGCGATGTCGCCGCCCAAACCATCACCACCGCCGCAGGCGCGCAGGCTCGCGACATCCCCCGTCCCAGAGAGGCCACCCCGCTGGCTGCCCGGGTCAGCGGCCAGATGTCAGCAATGGCTTGGTCGTAGGGCTGTTCCACCATCACCACCAAAGGCTGGCGGCGCAGGCTGCGAAAGGCGAGTACGGCAGGGTGGCCATCCAGGCCCCTGTCGATCAGGCTGGCGCTCTCTTTGGCGGGCAGAAACTGTTTGAACGCGACATGCTCGCGCATCGAGCGGCCGGGCTCGGCACGCAGTGCCGTGGTGCCGGTGAGCAGCACGCCATCAAAGGCCAAAAGCGCCCCAACAGCGCGCTGGTTGTCCAGCGTCAACTCATGCTGGTTGGCAAAGTAGTCGGGGTTGATGGTTGCCACCAGCCAGGGGGCCGTCGAGGCCTCGCCATTTAGGCGCAGCAGCACTGGGATAAAGTTCTGGCTGCTTTGCGGGGGTGTGACGGTGGCACGGTCTAAGGCCCAGGAGCCCAGGTCGCGCCCAGCCATCAAGCGTGGCACCACGCCGCCGTTGGGGCGCTCGGCCGTGCCCAGTGCGGCCAGGTCCAGCTGCGCTCCCAGGTTGTCGGGCTGGGAACTGGCCGTCACCTTGCCTTAGGAAGGCGTCCAGTGGCAAGAGCCCGGGCTCGTCGCGGTGGAGCCACTTGAACACCACGCCTTGGCCTTTGGCCAAGGGTTCCAACTCGGCGAGCACCTCGCGCACTTGCAGCACCAAGTCGGTGGGGGCCTTTTGCAAGCCTTGAGCTTCACCATCGAGCTTGGCCACGTCCAACAGGTCATTCACCAGGGCCAGCATGCGCTGGCCGCCCATGTGAATGCGGTCGAACATGGTGTGCAGGCGGTCCTGATCGTGGCTTTGGTTTAAACCCAGCTCGGAGAAGCCAATGATGGACTGTAGCGGGGTGCGCAGCTCATGCGACATGTTGGCGATGAACTCGGTCTTGATGCGGTTGGAGTTCTCGGCCGCGTCGCGGGCCAGGCGGGTGGCCCGCTCGGCCTCGCGGAACTCAGTGACATCGACGATATTGCCGATGATGCCTGCCGGTGTGCCGTCCACCTGCGTGAAGCTGACCTTGGTGGTGATGGTGTGGCGCAATGCGCCGTCGGCACGGCGGTGTATGCCCTCACGGCGAATGACCTGGCCGGCATTCAGAGCGGCCAGCTCGGCCTCGGTCTCGGCCGGCTCATCGGCCTGGCCTGCGGCTTGGCCCAGCAGGCACAGCCCGGTTAGCGCCGTCCAGGCCTTGTTGACCATCACCAATCGGCCCAGCTCATCTTTGACAAAAATGGGGGTGGGCGTGGCCTCAATCAGTTGGGCCGTGAAGTCCAGTTGTGCTTGCAGGCGGCGGCGGGCGCTTTCGCGGGCTGACACGTCGGCCCCAAAGCCGGCAAAGCCTTGCAGGCTGCCATCCGGGCCGTGCAGGGCGGAGAGGCTCAACTCCATGGGCAGGCCCAAGCCCGACGCCATGCTCAGCTCTACCGCCAGCGGGGCCTGAGGGCCGCGCGCAGCCTGGCCGATGAGCTGGCCCACCGCAGCGCGGTCGCGCTCCACCACCAGGTGGTGCAAGGGCACGCCCAAGGCCTCTTCGTCGGGCCGCTGGGTAATCTGCTGCCAACGCGGATTCACATAGCTCACGCGGCCCGAGGCGTCGGTGCGGAAGATCCATTCGCGCACGCCTTCAATCAGCACCCGCAGCTCACGCTCGCTTTCCACCACGCGCTCGTTGGCCGCGTCAAGCTCACGGGTCACTTGTTCGTGGCTGCGCAGGCTGCGGGCGGCCAAAGAGGCGAGCGCCAATATCACCAGACTCACCACCAAGGCCACCCCGCTGGCTGCCCGGGTCAGCGGCCAGATGTCAGCAATGGCTTGGTCGTAGGGCTGTTCCACCATCACCACCAAAGGCTGGCGGCGCAGGCTGCGAAAGGCGAGTACGGCAGGGTGGCCATCCAGGCCCCTGTCGATCAGGCTGGCGCTCTCTTTGGCGGGCAGAAACTGTTTGAACGCGACATGCTCGCGCATCGAGCGGCCGGGCTCGGCACGCAGTGCCGTGGTGCCGGTGAGCAGCACGCCATCAAAGGCCAAAAGCGCCCCAACAGCGCGCTGGTTGTCCAGCGTCAACTCATGCTGGTTGGCAAAGTAGTCGGGGTTGATGGTTGCCACCAGCCAGGGGGCCGTCGAGGCCTCGCCATTTAGGCGCAGCAGCACTGGGATAAAGTTCTGGCTGCTTTGCGGGGGTGTGACGGTGGCACGGTCTAAGGCCCAGGAGCCCAGGTCGCGCCCAGCCATCAAGCGTGGCACCACGCCGCCGTTGGGGCGCTCGGCCGTGCCCAGTGCGGCCAGGTCCAGCTGCGCTCCCAGGTTGTCGGGCTGGGAACTGGCCGTCACCTTGCCTTGGGGGCTGACCAGCGAGAGGCTGCGCACAAAGGGTAGGCCTTGTAGCAGCGTGACCATGGTCCGGCTCAAGCTCTCCGTTGGGGGCCTGTGCAGACCGTCGTCACCCTTGAGATGCTGGGGATGCGAGGCAGCGTCTTGCGCCAAAGTGTCTTGCACCGCGCTCAGCACCACATCCACCGTGCTGAAGGCGCGGTTGGCGTGGTCTTCTAGGGCCCGAGCGTTCAAGGTGGCGCGCTCTAAGGCACGGTTTTCCAGCTCGCGGAGTTGGATGAGAACAAAGCTCACCACAGCCAGCAGCATGCAGCCCAGCAAGAAGAAGCCTGCCCACCAGGCGGTGCGCTCGGTCAACCACTTAGGCAGGGCAGCGCGCTTGGCCCGCGCTCTCATGGCCTGATCACGATCTCGCTCAGGCCGGCGCGCTTGGCAGCAGCGTCGAGACGGCCGTCCTTTTTGATACGGGCGACAAATTCGTCCACCTTTTTCAGCCACGCATCGTCACCCGGTTTGACGGCATAGGCATAGGGCAGGACGTTGAACGGCTGCGGTGGGGACACCAGCTTGGCCCAATCGGCGTTGTCCAAGAGGCGGCGGCTGTAGGGGTAGTCTGTCATGAAGACATCAACGCGCCCGGACTCCAGCTCCTGCTCCCGCGTTTGGGGCGGCTTGACGACCACCATCTTGGCTTGCTTCAGGGCTGCGGCCATCACCGGCTCCATAAAGGTGCCTGCCTGCACGGCCACCAGCACGCCGGGCTTGTCGATGTCAGCCCATTGTTTGACGGTGCGGTTGGAGCGGGTGGTCACGCCGTAGATATCGCTTTGAAGATAGGGCTGGCTAAAGCGCAACACCTTGGCGCGGGCAGGCAGCACGCCCACGGCGAACATGGCCACATCGCATTTGTCGGTGCTCAGGTCGTCAACCAACTTGGCAAACGAGGAGTCCACATACTGGATCTTGCTGCCCAAATCCACCCAGCCCTTGCCTGCCGCCCGCAGACGCTCTGCGGACCGAGCTGCACAACGAGGTTCATGCGCGCCCTCCTGCGCGCATCCGCCTGCCCGCGTTGGTGGTGCTGGTGGTGGTGTTGAACGATGCGGTGAGCCGTGAGCAGGAGTGGGCCCACCTGTGCCGCTTGCCTGGCCAGGAGGGGCTTTCCTTGGAGGCCTTGCAAGGCAACTTCTTGCGCCTACGGCTGAGCGGCCATACCTTGAAGTGGGAGCGGCATAGCGAATACACCCGCTATGTGCTGGTGCAGCCCTTGCCTGAGGGCGTGGGCTTGGGGGCGGTGCAGCCTGACTTGCTCTCGGGCATGTTGCTGAGCCGCGAGTGGTTGGCACAGATTCCCGGGCGCACCATGGCGGCGGTGCAAACCGTGATGGTGGAACACCCGCTGGACGACGCCCCGGCGGCCTTGGCCTTGGCCCAGCGCTGGCTGGGCGGTGGGACCGTGGTGGCCTCGCTGATGGGCCACGGCCATTCCTTGGCTGTGACCAAATTCAAGCTGCGCGACGATGGCTTTGAACGCATGTTGGTGCTCATGCCCCCAGGCACCACCGAGACCCGTGCGGGCCGTGTGGCCCAGCGCTTGTTGGAGCTGGAAATCTATAGGCTGATGGCCTTGCGCGGCCTGCCGGTGGCCAAGAGCCTGGCTGCGCCCTTGGCGGAGGCGGAGCAGGCGCTGGCCGATGTCACCGCCCGGTTAGAGGGCCATCAGGACTCCGAGCAAGTGCTGCTGGACACGCTGATCAGCGTGGCGGCCAAGGTGGAGCGGGCCACCGCAGCATCCATGTATCGCTTCTCGGCCACCGAGGCCTACGATGGCCTGGTGCGCCAGCGCATTACCGAGCTGCGCGAAAAGGCCATTCCGGGCACTCAAACACTCGGAGAGTTCATGCAGCGGCGGCTTTCACCCGCCATGGCCACCGTGGCGGCCACCGCCCAGCGCCTGAATGCGCTCTCAGCCCGTATTGAACGCGCCAGCAGCCTGCTGCGCACGCGGGTGGACATTGCCACCGAGCAGCAAAACCAGCAGCTCTTGGCCAAGCTGACGCGAGGCCAAGAGCTGCAACTTAATTTGCAGAGCACGGTGGAGGGCTTGTCGATTGCCGCCATCTCCTACTACGTGATCAGCCTGGTGCTGTATGGCGGCAAGGCTGCCAAGGCCGCTGGGCTGCCGCTCAACCCTGAGATGCTGGCCGGGGCCTCCATTCCGCTGGTGCTGTGGGCGGTGTGGAAGGCCACGCAGCGGGTGCATGCGCGGCTGCATGGCTCCTCAGGTGGCCATAAAGGGCCGCAACCGTAAAGGCTGCAGGGGCTCAGGGTTTGATGTAGCCAAAGCCCTGAGTCTGTAGCCGGGCAATGCGCACCACACCCGAGGGTGTGAAATTGGCCTCTTGAATGAACTGCTCTTTCTTGAGGTTGCGGTTCTTCAGAGTGATCTCGCAGACCTCAAAGCTCACGCCGCGCGCCACCAAGGCCGAGACCAAGGCGTCATAGGCATTGCCATTGCGGTCCTTGGCACCTTCCATCAAAAAGTCCACACCCTCGCCATGGCTCACCACGGTGATCTTGGCGCTGGGGTCCACATCAAGGTGGTTGCGCAGATTGCGCAGGCCGGAGAGGGCCTGGCTGGCGGCGTCATTGATGTGATAGACCACTTTGTCTTGCGCCCAGCTCAGGCTGCAGCTGGCCGCCAGCAGGCTGGCCAGCACCATCGATTTCACGTTCATGGAAGACTCCGGTGTGAGTGAGGTCAAGTTGTATAAGTCAAGAATGATGCATCATACAGACCTGCCGCCTCCTCACTCTGTGCGGACAAGCTCCTCGTTTCCTCACCTGCGCTCATGACCGCTGCCAACGCCCCGCTGAAGTTCCTCCATCCCGGCTGGTTCACCCTGGTCATGGGTCTGGGCGGTCTCTCGCTGGCCTGGCACCGAGGGTGCTTCCCTTGTCCTCAGGGTGGGGCGAGTGGCGGGATGGGCGAAGAATCTGCGCCATTCGCCACCCATTGTGGCGAAGCGGCGAGACCCCAGCCCTGGCTTGGCGGTGTCGCCATCCATCAACCCGGAGAGGACCCACCATGAACTTCAAGTTACACCCCCTCGTTGCAGGCGTTGCCCTGCTGGCCGCCACCCTGAGCCATGCGGCCGACAGCCCCGATATCAAGTCGCTGCGTGTGACCGCTACCGAGGCCAAGGGCTTGACCCTGGCCGAGCGCGAATCGGCCAAAACCCTGATGCCCCGCGTCAATATGCTGCCCGACGCCGTGTTTGACTACACCGCAGCAGCCAACAAGGCTGCGGTGGGCAAGGGCCAGGGCCAGCTTGGCTCCAAGGGCGGGGCCAAGGCCGACCACCTCTTCCAGGTGGAGTCTGCCGCGCCCGGCGCTCAAGACGGCTCCATCAGCCCCGATGCCGTGGGCACAGGCGGTCTGCAATTCACCTCCTCGCGTGTTTCGCCCAAGACCTTGGACACCACCTTTCCAGTGCGCACCGTGGGCAAGCTCTACTTCAAGATTGGCTCTAGCACCTATATGTGCACCGGGTCCGTCATCAAGCCGGGCGTGGTGCTGACGGCTGGCCATTGCGTCCACAGCGGCAATGCCTCGTCCACCGGTTGGTACAACAGCTTTGAGTTCATCCCCGGCTATCGCAAAGTCGGCACCACCATCACCAAGCCCTATGGCTCTTGGACCAACTACGTCACCATGTACACCAGCACCGACTGGTACAACAGCGGCGGTGCAGTGCCCAATGCCGGTGACTGGGCGCTGATCGTCTTCAACAAGGACGCCAGCAACAAGCGCGTGGGCGACTACACCGGTTGGCTGGGTTGGGCCTATCCGTCCATGATTGGTAAACACATGACAGTGCTGGGCTACCCCGGCAACCACGACTTGGGTGGCCAGTTGCATCGCGTCGACAGCATGGTGACCGACTATGGCTCGCTGAACACCGGCACCTATGGCTCAGACATGCAAGGCGGCTCCAGCGGTGGCCCCAATGTGCTGAACTGGCGCGTGGACTACACCGACAGCAGCACCTTGCCATCTGAAAACTGGGGCAATGTGGCCACCAGCGTGGTGTCTTGGGGCTACGTCTCTACGACACCCAAGGTCCAGGGGGGCTCTCAGTTCAACGGTGTCTTCGCCAATATGGTGAACGCCGCATGCACGTCCTACCCATGGGCTTGCTGAGTTGGGTTGAGCCTGACCACCAGGGGCGGCCAAGGCCGCCCCTTTTTTGCGCCCTGGGTACCAAGCGACGCCACGCCAAAGCACTCAGCGTTGCGCTACGGTGACGAGCTGCGGTGAGTCGAACATGGCCACCGGCGACACCACAGGCTCGTTCATGGGCACTTTGTCGCCGTAGCGCTCTTTCATCTTCTGCTGCACCGCAGGGTCATCGAGCTTGAAGTCTTTGATGCGCTGTTGCTCGCCAATCGTCACGCCCAGGGCGCGCTGGTACACCTTCCACACCAGCTCCGAGCAGTAAATGCGCTCATCCGACCACTCAAACGTCAGGTCATAAGGCCGGCCCACCAAGGCCTGCCCTTGTTGTGCCAGTTTCTTGAGGGCCGCAGGCGTCAGCACGCGGTCCGCGTCACGCAGGCGCTTGACGACAATATGGCCGCCCACCCCGCGCGCCGTCCAGGTGGCCAGCGGGGTGTAGCCCACCTTGCCAGCAGCCTCCAATACATAAGGCTTGCCGCCGCGCATGAACACCATGCCCATATGGCTGTACTTGGAGCCGGTGGCACGCTGCACCGCCACACTTTGCGCCGAGCGCGAGGTCTGAAAAACAATGTCGCCGTCTTGCACTGTCAAGGGCGCAGCAAGGGCCGTGATGCAGGCCCCTGAAAGAACCAATCCAGTCAAAGTTTTCATAGAGTCTTCACGCCAAGGAATGGTGAGCAGGCGCTCGCTGTTTGCGTGCTGTATGAATCGCCACAATCCCCAAAGATAGCCGCTCAAAAGACACGTCTTCAAATCCCATGGCGCTCAGCTCGTCCGCCAACTGCTCGGCGCTGGGGAACTCTCGTATGCCTTGCAACAGATATTTGTAAGCCGACGCATCACCGCCCGTGGCGATCCAGCCCAGCATCGGCATGCACAAGGACATATAGGCCAAGTAAAGGCGATGGACCCAGGACCAGCGAATGTTAGAGGCCTCTAGAACGATCAGACGACCGCCCGGCTTCAGCACACGCCAAGCCTCCTGCAGCACGGTTTGACGCTGGCAGATTTTGAGCGCCAGTGAGAGCGAGTATGCATCCACACTGGCATCAGGAATGCCCTGCATGTCTTGCGCATCCAGGGTTCTCAAACTCACAGCAGCGCTGTGCTTTTGCAGCCGCCGCTCGGCGATGGCCAACATGCGGGGGCTCAGGTCTGCGGCCATGATGTGACGCCGCCCGCCTTGCACTTGGGGCAATACCCGCAAGATGATGTCGCCGGTTCCAGCGGCCTTTGGGGTCCGAGAGGTTCTGGATGAAGCCATGCGCCTCGGCCCGCTGCGCGGCGGCCACCATGGCCGCGTCGTCGGCATCAGGGCGGCCATAAGCCAGGTTGTCGCGCACCGAACGGTGCAGCAGCGAGGTGTCCTGCGTCACCATGCCCACTTGCGCGCGCAGGCTGTCTTGGGTGACCTGGGCAATGTCTTGGCCGTCAATCAAGATGCGGCCCGCGCGCAGGTCATGAAAGCGCAGCAACAGATTCACCAGCGTCGATTTGCCCGCACCTGAGCGGCCGACTACACCGATCTTTTCGCCGGGGCGGATGGTGAGATTCAGGGTGTCGATGACCTTGGGGCCGTCGCCATAGGCAAAGCTGACGGCTTCAAAGCTGACCTCGCCGCGTTTCACGTCCAAGGCACGGGCTTGCGGCGCATCCAACACCGTGGGCGCTTTGGAGAAAATGTCCATGCCGTCTTGCACCGTGCCGATGTTCTCGAACAGCGAGGCCATCTCCCACATCACCCAGTGCGAGATGCCATTCATGCGCAGCGCCATGGCGGTGGCAGCGGCCACCGCGCCCACGCCCACCTCGCCTCGTGACCACAGCCACAGGCCCATGGCCGCGCTGCCCGCAATCAAGCCCACACTCAGGCTTTGGATGGTCACTTCCAAGCCCGTGGACAGGCGCATTTGCGCATAGGCCGTGCCCATGAACTCCTGCATGGCATTGCGCGCATAGAGCGCCTCGCGCCGCGTGTGCGAGAACAGCTTGACGGTGGCGATGTTGGTGTAGGCATCGGCCACCCGGCCGGTCATCAGCGAGCGTGCATCCGCCTGGGCTTGGCCCACGCGGGCCAGGCGCGGCACAAAGTAGCGCAGCGCCACCAAGTACAGCCCCAGCCAGACCATGAAGGGCAGCATCATGGTGGTGGAAAAGCCCGCCACGATGACCACCATGGTGCCAAAGTAGATCAGCACATAGACCAGGATGTCGGCCAGCGTCATCACGGTGTCGCGCACGGCCAGTGCGGTCTGCATCACCTTGGTGGCCACACGGCCGGCAAACTCGTCTTGGTAAAAGGCCAGGCTTTGCGCCAGCATTTGCCGGTGGAACATCCAGCGCAGCCGCATCGGGAAGTTGGCATGCAGGGCTTGGTATTTGGACAGCGCCCACACAGCCAACAGCAAAGGGCTGGCCAAGACGGCCGCGCCCATCCACAGTACATTGGTCTGGTGCTCAGCCCACCAGGTGGCCGGGTTGGCACCGGCCAGGCCGTCGACGATCTCACCCATGAAGGCGAACATCAGGGCTTCAAAAATCCCGATGGCAGCCGTCAGCAAGGCCAGCACAGCAATATGGCGGCGCATGCCTGCGGTGCAGGCCCAAATAAAGCGGCCCAGGCCCTTGGGGGGCACGGGCGGCAGTTCGTCAGGAAAGGGGGCGATCAGGCGTTCAAATAAGGCAAACACGGTGGCTCTGCGTTGGCATGCAAGCCCCCGACGTTAGCCCAATTCGGGGCCAGTCACTGGAGCATGCCCTGCCTACAATCAACACCTCTTTGTTTTGTCCGGTGCGGCACGCACCGCCCGCTGTACCATGTGCCAGCTTCTCGGCATGAATGCCAACACACCCACCGATGTGATGTTCAGCTTCACCGGTTTGGCCACGCGCGCAGACGAACACAAAGACGGCTTTGGCATCGGCTTTTTTGAAGACAAGGGCGTGCGGCTGTTTGTGGACCATCACAGCGCACGCCAGTCGCCCGTGGCCGAGTTGGTCAAGACCTACCCCATCCGTAGCAAGCAGGTCATTGCCCACATTCGCAAAGCCACCCAA
Source organism: Ideonella sp. MAG2 (assembly GCA_004359425.1). GTDB lineage: Bacteria > Pseudomonadota > Gammaproteobacteria > Burkholderiales > Burkholderiaceae_C > Ideonella. The sequence goes on from PTEU01000001.1 coordinate 275,132, forward strand.
GGTGTGGTGGCGCTGGAGAATACTCACCCCTTCCAGCGCGAGCTGTGGGGCCGCTACTGGGTGTTTGCCCACAATGGTGATTTGAAGAACTTTGAGCCCCGGCTGCACGGTGCCTTCAAGCCCGTGGGGTGCACCGACAGCGAGCGCGCCTTTTGCTGGTTGATGCAAGAGCTGGCCAAATCCCACGCCAGCGTGCCCGACGTGGCCGAGCTGACCCAGACCCTGGCCGAGCTGATGCCGCAACTGCACCGCCACGGCACCTTCAACATGCTGCTCTCCAACGGCCAAGCGCTGTGGGCTCATGGCTCCACCAAGCTGCACTGGCTGGTGCGCCAGCATCCGTTTCGCTGTGCTGCCCTGCGTGACGAAGACATGCAAGTGGACTTTGCCAACCTCACCACCCCTCAAGACCGCGTGGCCGTGATCGCCACCGAACCGCTGACCTGCGATGAAGAGTGGCAGGCCTTCGCGCCCGGCGAGCTGAGGGTGTTTGTGGACGGCGCGCCGCTTGAGCCTTGAGCCCCGCATTGCGCCTTCGGCCCCGGCCACCCCTCGCATTCATGCACGCCAACGGCCATTCATGACGGCGGGTCTGCTGTTCGCCCGCTGACGGGCATGGGTGGGCCTGCCCTTGCCTACACTGCGCCCCATGTCCACCTCCCTCAACGCCCTGCAACGCGCCTACTTTCGGTGGGCCGAGCCTTACTACCTGCGGCTGCCGCTAGAGCTGCAGGCCGAGGCGCGCCGCATGGACGAGTTTCTCTACACCACCCGAGGCGGGCTGGCGCTGTGGCTGGGTTGGTTGTCTGCCGTGGCCGGGTCTACAGCAGGCCTGGTCTTTGGCGTGGGCATGCCCTGGGGCCTGGCGCTGGTGTGCAGCGTGGGCGTGTGGCTGGGCATTTTGATTGCGCTGGGCAGTGCATGGCTGGTGCCCGACAAGTTCACCGGCACCCGCCTGTGGCGCGGCGGCGTGTTCGCGGTGCTCATGGCCTTTGCCGGGGCCTTCACGGGTTTCTTGGTGGGGCGGCTCACGCGCAAGGGCAACCTGGCCCTGGCCTTTGAAGACCTGGGCGACAAGCTCACCGTCGCGGCCAAACAGGCCACACCCATTTTGTTGATCGGCGTGATGGCCCTGTTTGCCCTGCTGTGGGGCGTGGCGCAGATCCGCCGCGCGCAGGCCCAGCAGCAGTTGGAGCAAGCGCGGGTGGTGCAGGCCCAAGACACACTGGCCCGCCAAATGGCCGAAGCTCGCTTGAAGCTGCTGCAAGCGCAGATCCAGCCGCACTTCATCTTCAATACCTTGGCCGCTCTGCAGCATTGGGTAGACACGTCTGATGCACGGGCCGCGCCTTTGCTGCGGTCGCTCACCGGCTTTTTGCGAGGCTCCACCGAGCTGATGGCCCGCGACGAAGTGGCCTTGGCTGAAGAGCTGGGCTTGGTGCGCCATTACCTGGCCATCATGCAAGCCCGCTTGGGTGATCGCCTACAGGTTGAAATGAGCAGAAGCCCGGAGGCCGACGAGTGGCACCTGCCCCCAGGCCTGCTGCTGACCCTGGTGGAAAACGCGCTGGAGCATGGCGTGGGCCCAGCCTTGCAAGCCGTGCAGGTGCGGGTGGCTGCCGCCGTGCAGGACGGCCACTTGACGGTGACCGTGCAAGACACCGGCCCAGGCCTGAGCCCCGGCTGGCAAGAAGGCGTGGGCCTGGCCAACGCGCGCGAGCGCCTGCAGCACCGTTTCGGCGGCCAGGCCAGCTTGCGGGTGGAGGCGGCTGCGCCGGGCGTGCGCGCCACTTTGACTGTGGTTGCTGCGCGCTCGACCCAGGAGGTGGCCCATGTCGGCTGAGCGCATTGATTGGAGCCAGATTTGGTATCCCGGCCCGACTCGCCGCTTCACGCCAGAAGAGATGGCGAGAGCGGGGCAGGATAGGCCGTCGAAGACGCTGATGGTGACTCTGGGGTTCAATGTTGCAGCCTTGATTCCTGCAATTTGGGTTGTCTCCAGCGAAGCACATCGTCTGGAGATCATCTGGATCTTGTTCAGTTATCTGGTGAGCATGGTCCCCTTGGCTGTTTGGTGTTGGAGGCAGCCGGTTCGGCTCAGGCTGTTGGGGGCTACGGTCGTCCTGGCTTTGATTCAAGTGGCTCATATCGTCATGATCCGAGGAGCGGGCTATGCATTGGATGTGCGTCACATACTGGCCGCAGTGTCTGGCCTGAGCTTTATGGCGTCGGTGGCTGGGCTTTGGGCATGGATGGCGCACCGCTCCAACCACATCGCCGCCCGCCTGCGCGAGCTCGACGAGCGCGACCAAGCCATCAGCATGGCCTTGCAGTTGGCCACGGCCCAGGTCCAGCCCCACTTCCTCTTCAACTCCCTGGCTTCGCTGCAGCATTGGGTCAGCACCGGCGACGCCCGAGCCGCCGCCTTGCTGACCGCGCTCACCGCCTACCTGCGAGCCACGCTGCCGCTGTTCGAGCGCCGCAGCCTGAGCCTGGCCCAAGAGCTGGAAGCTGTGCGCCACTACCTGGCCGTGCTACAACTGCGCTTTGGCGAGCGCCTGCGCAGCGAAGTGCACGCCGCCCCCGAGACCCTGCAGGCCAGCCTGCCGCCCGGCGTGTTGCTGACCCTGGTGGAAAACGCCGTGGAGCACGGCCTGGCCCCCAAGCTGCAAGGTGGCGAGGTGCGCGTGCAGGCCCAGGTGACAGCCGACGGCCGCATCAGCGTGACCGTGTGCGACGACGGCGTGGGCCTGCCCACCCCCGACCCTGGCCCGGCTGACCCGACCAGCACACGCGGTGTGGGCCTGCGCAACACCCGCACCCGCCTGCAGCAACTGCATGGTGCAGCGGCCGAGCTAAGTTTGCATAACCAAGCCAGTGGCGGCGCTTGCGCCCAACTGCTGCTGCCCCCGGGGTCATCCGCCCCACTTTGATGTCTTCCTGATGCCCACAAGGCCTGCCATGAGCCACACCCTGACCGCCCTGATCGCTGATGATGAAGAAGCCCCCCGCGCCCAGCTCAAAGCCGCGCTGCAACAGGCCTGGCCTGAGCTGCAGATCGTGGCTGAAGCCGCCAACGGCGTCGACGCCTGGGACGCCTATCTAGAGCATGAGCCGGACGTCTGCTTCTTGGACATCCGCATGCCCGGCCTCTCCGGCATTGACGTGGCCAAACGCATCGGCGCCCAGACGCCGGTGGTGTTTGTCACCGCCTTCGGCGACCATGCCGTGACGGCTTTTGAAGCCGGCGCGGTGGACTACGTGATGAAGCCCGTCGAGCGGCCGCGCTTGGAGCAAACGGTGGAGCGCTTGCGAGCGCGGTTGCAATCCAGTGCCACCTCCACGCTGCCCGACCTACAGGCTTTGTTGAGCCAGTTGGGGGGCAGCTTGCGCAAACCCGCTCCGCTGAGCGTGATCCAAGCGGCGGTGGGCAAGGAGGTCAAGCTGCTGCGCGTGGAGCATGTGGTCTATTTCGAGGCCGACTCCCGCTACACCCGCGTGGTCGTCGACGACCCCGTCACCGGCCCCGGCGAGGCGCTGATCCGCACCCCGCTCAAAGAGCTGCTGGCCCAGCTCGACCCGGACCAGTTCTGGCAAGTACACCGCTCGGTCATCGTCAACCACCACCACATCGCCAGCGCCGTGCGCGTGGACGAAGGCACCATGGTCCTGACCCTGCGCGGCCGCCCCGACCGCCTGCCGGTGTCGCGGCATTTTCAAGGGATGTTCAAGGGGCAGTGAGCCCCGAACTCATGATGAAAGCTCACTCCGTAACGTAAAGCCCATAGGGATTTGTGGGGGGCCTGGCTCATACATGTCAACATAGATGAGACGGTCTTGATCTGTCCCATCTACCCGTATCCGATATACGTCCAGCAGACCGATGCCCATGGGTGTATGCACGCTTGGGAACTCGCAGCACGCGCCTTGTCGCTCATACTCCAGCGGCTGGCCTTGAGGTCCACGAAGTGCATTGAGAAACAGGATGTGCAGACCTGCTCGAGATCTAGGACCTACCTTGATGGGCTTCTCTTTCGAAAAGCCATAGCCGGGATCCTGGGAGATCAGGAGTGGCATTCTGAGGTAGGGTGCCTGAGAGTCAGAGCGTCCATTCGGAACACCTTTTCCTGCCTTCGTTGATCTGGCCAGTATCTCGGGGGCGGTCGGCGGCGCGGTACTGGGCGCTGGAGGAGCTTGGCAGGCCGTGAGAAGCACCGATAGGGTGAGGACGCAGCAGAGACGATGGGAGGAGCGGAGCATGGAATTGTGTTTGAGAGGGTGAGCGGATCCCCCCCATCTTAGATGCCTGCTGGGTTGAACCTTTAGGCTCTTGCGTGTCGCGCTACCTCTAAACTGTGTTCATCCACACTGACTGCCTGATGTGATGCCAACTTCACTACCCACCCCTCACTTCGACCGCTTCTACCGCCACCCTGAACTCACCGCCCTGCTGCAAGCCTATGCCGATGCGCGGCCGGACTTGGTGCAGTTGCAGGAGTTGGGCAAGAGCCATGAAGGGCGGCCGATTTGGGTGGTGGTGCTGACCAACACCGCCACCGGCACGGATGATGACAAGCCGGCGATCTGGGTGGATGGCAACATCCATGCGGCCGAGCTGACGGCCTCCACCGCCTGCTTGTATTGGCTGCATCAACTGGTGCAGGGCTATGGCAGCGATGCAGCCATCACTGAGTTGCTGAACACGCGGGCGGTGTACCTGGTGCCGCGCCTCAACCCCGACGGGGCTGAGCTGGCCCTGGCGGATACGAGGGCACGGTGCAGCAGTTTGACGGGGTGACGCTCAAGGCCAACCGCGATGTCGAAGGGCTGGACTTGAACCGCAACTTCCCCTCCATGTGGCGGCAGGAGTTTGAGCAGGTGGGCGCAGGCCCTTACCCCACCAGCGAGCCCGAGGTGCGGGCCATGGTGGACTTCATCGTCAAGCACCCGAACATCGGCGCGGCGGTGAGCTTTCACACCCACTCGGGTGTGATCTTGCGGCCCATGGGCACGCAAAGCGACACCGACATGACGCCGGAAGACCTGTGGCTGATCAAGCGCCTCTCCGACATCGGCACCGAGCTGACGGGCTATCCCAGCATCAGCATTTTTCATGACTTCAAGTACCACCCCAAAGAGGTCATCACCGGCACGCAAGATTGGATTTACGAGCACCTGGGTGCCTTGTTCTGGACGGTGGAGATTTGGGCGCCCAACAAAGAAGCGGGCATCAAAGACTACGACTGGATCCACTGGTACCGCGACCACCCGCCCGAAGATGACCTCAAGCTCTTGAAATGGAGCGACGAGCAATGCGCAGGCCTGGCCCATGTGGACTGGTACCCGTTTGAACACCCGCAGTTGGGCCCCGTGGAGCTGGGCGGCTGGGACCGCCTGAACTTTTGGCGCAACCCGCCGCCGCACCTGCGCGAGCGCGAGGCCGCCCGCTTCCCCAAATGGCTGACCCAGATCGGCCTGACCTTGCCCAAGCTGGAGCTGCTGCACGCCACGGCTGAACCCTTGGGCGACGAGCGCTGGCGCGTGCGCCTGGCCGTGGCCAATGCGGGCTACCTGCCCAGCCACATCACCAAGCGCGCGGTGGAGCGCAAGACCTCACGGCCCTGCGTGTTTGAGCTGGACCTGCCCGAGACTGCCATGCTGGAGATGGGCGCACGCCGCATTGAAGGCCCGCACCTGGACGGCCACGCTGCCAAGCAATCGCTGCAGGCCTTTTTGCCCAGCAAAGAGCTGACGGCCGACCGCGCTCAGGCCGAGTGGATCGTCAAGGCCCCGGCAGGCACGGTGCTGCAGCTCAGCGCCCACGCTGGGCGAGCGGGGCGGGTGCGGGCGAGTGTGAGGTTGGGCTGACCACCGGCGATATCGGTGCCGTTCGCCCTGAGCTTGTCGAAGGGCTTTGGCAGACTTGGCTCGAAGGGGCTTGTTGATGGCGGGTGGGGCCGTGGCCGTCAGCCTGCCAGCAACGCAAAGGCAGCTCGTGCCGCCACACGCCCTTCGTCGGTGGGCACCACCCACAGCTCCACCGCGCTGTCGGCGGCATGAAGTGCTTGCACGCTGTCGCCCGTGGCCGCCAGGTTGGCGGCGGCATCCAGCCGCACGCCCAGAAACGCCAGGGCGCTGGCCACGTCGGCGCGCAGTGCCGCGTCGTGCTCGCCAATGCCACCGGTGAAGGCGATCAGCTCGACCCCGCCCAGCAAGGCCGCCAAGCCGCCCATTTCGCGCACGATGCGGCGGGTGAACAGGGCGATGGCTTCACGTGCTGCGGGGGCGGTGCTGGCGCGCAGGGTGCGCATGTCGGCGCTCAGGCCTGACACGCCTTTGAGGCCGCTGTTTTTGTAGAGCAGTTCTTCCACCTCGGCTTGGCTCCAGCCTTGGCGCCAGAGGTGTAGAAGCACGCCAGGGTCCAGGCTGCCGCTGCGGCTGCCCATCATCAGGCCGTCCAGCGCCGAGAAGCCCATGGTGGTGGCGACAGAGCGGCCGCCTTGGGTGGCGCACAAACTGGCGCCGTTGCCCAGGTGAGCCAAGATGGCGCGGCCACCAGCGCAAGGGCTGTGTGCGGCCAGCACCTCGCTCACATACTGGTAAGACAGGCCATGAAAGCCGTAGCGGCGCAGGCCTTGCTCGGCCAGAGCGGCGGGCAGGGGCAGGCGTTGCTCAAGGGGCGGCAGGCTGGCATGGAAGGCGGTGTCAAAGCAGCCCACTTGTGGCACGTCCGGCAGGGCTTGGGCAAAGGCGGCCACACCGGCCAGGTTGTGCGGCTGGTGCAGCGGGGCCAGGGGGTTGAGCGCGGCCAGAGCCTCCAGCGTCGGCGCATCCAGTAGGCAAGGGGCCATACAGACGCTGCCACCGTGCACGATGCGGTGGGCCACGGCCTGCAGCGGCACCTGGGTGGCGCTCACAGCACCACGCCGCAGCTGGCGGCACCAGCCAGGTAGTCGAGCTGTTTGGCCAGCATATTGCCGGCCTCCAAGTCGGGCACCAAGAGGATGTCGGCGTCACCGGCCACGGCCGATTGGATGCCCTTGATGCGGGCGGCCTCGGCCGAGATGGCGTTGTCAAAGGCCAGTGGGCCGTCCAACAGAGCGCCGACGATCTGGCCTCGGTCGGCCATCTTGCACAGGGCGGCGGCGTCCAGAGTGGAGGGGATGCGCGGCGTCACCGTCTCCACGGCAGAGAGGATGGCCACCTTGGGGCAGGCCACACCCAGAGCATGGGCCAAGTCGATGGCGTTGCGCAGGATGTCGGCCTTGATGAGCAGGTCGGGCGCGATGTTGATGGCGGCATCCGTCACCAGCAAAGGCTTGGGGTAGGCGGGGACATCGAGCCTGAAGATGTGTGACATGCGGCGCTCGGTGCGCAGGCCGGGCTCGGCCAGCACGGCCTGCATCAGCTCGTCGGTGTGCAGGCTGCCTTTCATTAGCGCATCGGCTTGGCCTTGGGCGGCCAGGCTCGCGGCCAGGGCGGCAGCGGCGTGGCTGTGCGGCGCGGCGATCAGGCTGATGCCGTCCAGCTTGCGGCCCAAGGTGTCGGCCAGCTTGCGGATGCGGGCTTCGGGGCCAATCAGCAGCGGGATGATCAGCCCGGCGTCGGCCGCATCCAGCGCGCCACTCAGCGAGGCCTCGTCACAGGGGTGGGCCACCGCGCAGGGCACGGGTGGGCGGCCTCGCAGTTCGGCCACCCAGGCGGACATGCGCGCCTCAGCGGCGGCGGCATCGGCGCTGTGGCCTGCGGGCAGGGCATGGTCTGCCGGGCGGCTCAAAGAAGCATTCATGATCGCAATCGGTTCAGAGTTTGCTGGCCTCGTCGCGCAGGGCTGCGGCCAAGGCGGTGTGGTCAATGCGCGCGTGGCGCGGCGTGGTGGGCACCAGCAGCCCATCGCGCTTGAAGCTGCTGACCAAGCGGCTGGCGGTTTCAATCGTCATGTCCAGCATGGCACTCATTTCTTGCCGGCCGGGCAGCCAAATCTCAGGGCCGTCTGCATATTCGGTGAGCTTGAGCAGCAGGCGCAGCATGCGGTAGCGCGCGGGGCCGGCGCATAGCTCGGTCAGCCATTCGTCGGCGTCGTCCAGGGCGCGCTGCCAGCGCTTCATCATGTCGCGCATCAGCTCGGGCTGTTCGCGCGTGAGTTCGTCCACCAGCGTGCGCGGCAGGCGGCAGACCTCCACCGGCGTGCAGGCCACGGCGTCGGCCGCATAGCTTTGGCCCAGCATGGCTTCCATGCCCAGCAGGTCCGAGCGGCCCGCCAGGCGCAAGATGCGGCGCTCGCCGCGCTCGTTATTGCGCTCTAAGCGCACCACGCCCGAGCGCACCGTGAAGGCGGCATGGCCGCTGCCTTGGGCTTCATACAGGCTTTGGCCCGGTTCCAGCTTCAGGCTGGCAATGTGAACGTGGATGTGGTCCAGCTCGGCATGGTCCAACACGCCAAAGAGGGCGAACTTTCTAACGCCGCACTCGGCGCAGACCCGCGCCTGGGGGTTGAACAGCGACTCGTGTGGGGTCGGCGGGATGATGGGGGCGGGCATGTGCTCAGTATGCCGTCTACGAGGGGCTTGCTTTCAGCGCACGAGGGATGACCCTGGCGTGAAAAAGCCGCCCACTGGGGCGGCTTTCAGGAATGAGGTGCAGGAAGCGCGAGGCAGGGTCAGCGCTTTTGGTCAGCCTTGAGCACACGCGCCATGCAGCGGCGGTCGTTGTGGATCGCCATGCTCCAGAAGGGCTCGAACTTTTGGCCCTTGTCGTCCCGAGCGGCGGGGGCCACGGGGTGCAGGCGTTGAGCAGGAAACTGAGGATGAGCAGACTTTTGCATGATGGTTCGCTTTAACTTCTAGCGCAGGCCTTGCAGGACTTGCGAGGAGTACAACGAGGCACCTTTCAGCGCCGATGACAAGAATTTGAAAATTTTTCGCATCCGTGAAGACCCGCAGTGCCAGACGACTTTACGCATCCTGAATTCAATCATTGATGTGTGCGCCCACTCTCATTACTTTTGTTATTGAATATGAGTTCAGGTGGCGAAGAGCGCCTGCTTGAGGGGGCGATGACGCATTTGCCGAGTGAGCAAGCGCCCTCCACAGAGATCTTCCCCGGGCTGATGGCCCCGGCCCGTTATCATGGTCGGTTGCCCTCGCTGCGCCTCGCCGACCCCATGCCACACACTGACTCGCCCGCTGTTTCTGCCGCCTCTGCACCGGGTTTACCGGGCTTGTCTGCCACGGCCTTGGCCCAAGCGGCCCGCATCTCAGTGCGCGGTGCACGCACCCACAACCTCAAGAACATCGACCTCGACATCCCCAAGCATGCGCTGGTGGTAATCACTGGGCTGTCGGGCTCGGGCAAGTCCTCACTGGCTTTTGACACCTTGTATGCCGAGGGCCAGCGCCGCTATGTGGAGAGCCTCTCGGCCTATGCGCGGCAGTTCTTGCAATTGATGGACAAGCCCGATGTGGACGTGATCGAGGGCCTGTCGCCCGCCATCTCCATCGAGCAAAAGGCCACCAGCCACAACCCGCGCTCCACCGTGGGCACGGTCACCGAGATCCACGACTACCTGCGCTTGCTCTATGCCCGCGCAGGCACCCCGTTTTGCCCCGAGCACGGCTTGGCCCTGCAGGCGCAGAGCATCAGCCAGATGGTGGACGCGGTGCTGGCGCTGCCTGAGGGCACCAAGTTGATGGTGCTGGCCCCGGTGGTGCGCGACCGCAAGGGCGAGTTTCTGGAGCTGTTCCAGGACATGCAGGCCCAGGGCTATGTGCGCTTCAGGGTCGACGGCCAGGTGCTGGACGCTGCCGATGTGCCGCCGCTCAAAAAAGCTGAGAAACACGACATCGACGTGGTGGTGGACCGACTCAAAACCGGCGAGGGCATGAAGCAGCGCCTGGCCGAGAGCTTTGAGGCGGCGCTGCGCATTGCCGACGGCCGGGCGATTGGCTTGGAGATGGACACAGCCAAAGAGCATCTGTTCTCGGCCAAGTACGGCTGCCCGGTGTGCAGCTACTCGCTGCAAGAGCTGGAGCCGCGCCTGTTCTCGTTCAACTCGCCGGTGGGGGCTTGCCCGCATTGCGACGGGCTGGGCATGCAAACCGTGTTCGACCCCGACCGGGTGGTGGCCTTCCCCACGCTGTCGCTGGGCTCAGGTGCCATCAAGGGCTGGGACAGGCGCAATGCCTACACCTACTCCATGCTGGAGAGCGTGGCCAAGCACTACGGCTTCGACCTGGAGACGCCTTACGAAGAGCTGCCGCCCAAGGCCCAGCAGGTGCTGCTCTATGGCTCGGGCGGCGAGGACATTGAGTTTGTCTACGAGGCCGAAGGCAAAAACGGCAAGCCGCGCAGCGTGAAGCGCTCGCACCCCTTTGAAGGCGTGATTCCCAACTTTGAGCGCCGCTACAAAGAGACCGATTCGGTGGCGGTGCGTGAGGACTTGGCCCGCTACCAAAGCGCCAAGCCTTGCGGCCATTGCGGCGGCGCGCGGCTGCGGGTGGAGGCGCGCAATGTCTTCATTCCGGGTACCGAGTCGCAAAAGGGCAGGCCCATCTATGAGGTGGAGCACCTGACCCTGGCCGACGCCTTGGCGTGGTTCAGCAGCTTGGCGCTGACGGGCGCCAAGGCCGAGATTGCCGAGAAGGTGGTGCGCGAAATCCGCTCGCGCTTGCGCTTCTTGAATGATGTGGGTCTGAACTACCTGAGCCTGGACCGCAGCGCCGACACCCTCAGCGGTGGCGAGGCCCAGCGCATCCGCCTGGCCAGCCAAATCGGCTCCGGGCTCACGGGGGTGATGTATGTGCTGGACGAGCCCAGCATCGGCCTGCACCAGCGAGACAACGAGCGCCTGATCGGCACCTTGAAGCACCTGCGCGACCTGGGCAACAGCGTGCTGGTGGTCGAGCATGATGAAGACATGATCCGCGCCGCCGACTGGTGCATCGACATGGGCCCCGGTGCGGGCAAGCATGGCGGGCAGGTGATGGCGGCGGGTACGCCTGAGCAGGTGGCGGCCCACCCCGACTCCCTCACCGGCAAATACCTGGGCCAGGTGCTGCGCATTGCGGTGCCCGAGAAGCGCCACAGCCTGGCCGACAGCACCGACCCCAAGACCTTGCGGGTGGTGAACGCCCGCGGCAACAACCTCAAGGGCGTGACGGTGGAGTTCCCGGTGGGGCTGCTGACTTGCGTGACGGGTGTGTCGGGCTCGGGCAAGAGCACCTTGGTCAACGACACGCTGTATGCGGCGGTGGCGCGCAAGCTCTACAACAGCCATGCCGAGCCCGAGGCCCACGACACCATTGAAGGCCTGGAGGCTTTTGACAAGGTGATCAACGTGGACCAGAGCCCGATTGGCCGCACGCCGCGCTCTAACCCGGCCACCTACACCGGCTTGTTCACCCCCATCCGCGAGCTGTTTGCCGAGGTGCCCACCGCGCGCGAGCGCGGCTATGGCGCCGGGCGCTTCAGCTTCAATGTGGCCGGTGGGCGCTGCGAGGCCTGCCAGGGCGACGGCGTCATCAAGGTGGAGATGCACTTTCTGCCCGATGTCTATGTGCCCTGCGACACCTGCAAGGGCCTGCGCTACAACCGCGAGACGCTGGAGGTGCTCTACAAGGGCAAGAACATCGCCCAAGTGCTGTCACTGACGGTGGAAGAGGCGCACGCCTTTTTCAGCGCCGTGCCCAGCATTGCGCGCAAGCTGCAAACCCTGCTGGACGTGGGCCTGGGCTACATCACCCTGGGCCAAAGCGCCACCACCTTGTCGGGCGGCGAGGCCCAGCGGGTCAAGCTGGCGCTGGAGCTTTCAAAGCGCGACACCGGCCGCACGCTCTATATCTTGGACGAGCCCACCACCGGCCTGCACTTTGCTGACATCCAACTGCTGCTCAAGGTGCTGCACCAGTTGCGTGATGCGGGCAACACCATCGTCGTGATTGAGCACAACCTGGATGTCATCAAGACGGCGGATTGGCTGATCGACATGGGGCCAGAAGGCGGCTCGGGCGGCGGCACGGTGTTGGCCGAAGGGCCGCCCGAGGTGATTGCGGCCTGCGCGGCCAGCCACACCGGGCGCTTCTTACAGGCATTGCTGAGCCGCTGAACTGTCGCCTGCATGCCGCAGTTGCCGAGCGCGGGCAGGCAATGCTGGCGTGGGCTGCGCAAAAGCAGTTGTCCTCATCTGGGCAAAACATGGAGAATCCGCCTTTCGCCAAAATTCCTTGAGCTGCAACAAAGAGTGCGGCCTAGGCAGCGGCCCGGCATGGGCAAAGCTCAGCGGCCACTGAAAAGCGCGACGGGATGAGGTGGTGGCCCGCCGCGCGGGAAGGTAGCTTCAATGTCAGTTCCTGATGCGCCGATGGCCGATCGGCGCGCCCGCTCTGCGCTGGCAGATCAGTGGGATTTACGAGAGGGCCATCAGGACGCGAGCCTGATGCCCTTGGTGACCCTGGCTGCACAGGCGGCCAATTGCCCGTCTTGCCTGCTGGGCCTGTTCGAGGCCGATGGTGTTGTGCGGCCCCTGGCTTGGCAGGCGTGGTCTGCCGAGGCCGCGCCCCAAGGCAATGCGCTGCGAGCCCTGTGGGGAACGCAAGCCAGCATCGTCAGTGTGGCGGATGCCCGCCTGAAGCCTCTCCTGGGGTCTTTGCTGGCTGGCGACGAGAGGGCACGCTTTGCAGTGGCGGTGCCGGTCGAGGTGGATGGTGAAGTCGTCGCGGCCTTCTGGCTCAAGCACCCCGATCCGGGTGGCTTGGCGAGTAGCCAATGCCAATCATTGGAGGCCCTGGCCGCCCTGGCGGCGACCTTGCTGATCCAGGCGCGCCAGCGGCGCGAAGCAGACGAGCATGCCCAACGCATGCATGACTTAGCCCGGGTTTCTAGCGACTGGATGTGGGAGGCGGACGCCCAGGGGCGCTGTAGCTGGATTTCAGGCGATCTCTACAGCTTGACGGGCATTCATCCCCGCGAGTTGATCGGCAATCCCTTGCCTCCGGAGCTGTTGGTGGATGACCAGGGGCGGCCCTTGAGCCCGCCCCAGTACCTGAGCGATGTGCTGGCCACGCGCCAGCCTTTGTCTCGTGTGTTGAGCCGCTGGGACACCGCCCAAGGGCCGCTGTGGTTGTCGCGCAGTGCCGTGCCGGTGTTCGACGCCCAGGGCGAGTTTGTGGGCTACCGTGGCACCGCGCGCACGATGAGCTCCAAGCTGGCGCAGGAGCATAGGCAGGAGCAGGACGAGCGTTTGCAGCGGCTTTCCGCCGAAGTGCCAGGTGCCTTGGTGCAGTTTGTGGTGCCCGCTGAAGGTGGCGACCCGCGCTATCTCTATGTCAGTGCAGGGCTGAGCCGCTGGATCGCCCCGGTGCCAGAAGGCACAACGGCTTTGGCACCTTTCGGCCCTGCCGACGACATGGCACTCGAGGACCAAGCGCGCTGGCGCGCAGCGCTGAAGCGCTCGGTCAACAGCCTGCGGCCTTTGCAGGTGGAGTACCGGCGTCGCAGCGGTCGTGGCCCGCAGCGTTGGTTCGAGACGCGGGCGTCGGCCCAGCGCCTGCCTGATGGCAGCACGGTATTCCATGGCTTTACCGCCGACATCACGGCGCGCCGCAGCCTAGAGGCCTCGCGGCTAGAGAACGAGGTGTTGCGCCGCGAAAAGGCTGCGGCCGAGGCGGCCAACCGAGCCAAGAGTGAATTCCTGTCGCGGGCCAGCCATGAGCTGCGCACCCCGCTCAATGCCGTGGTCGGCTTTGCGCAGCTCATGAGCATGGACACCGCCAACCCCTTGCCCCCTGAGCAGGCGCACCGCCTAATGGGTTTGCGCAGCGCAGGCCAGCGCCTGCTGGACTTGGTCAACGATGTCCTGGATGTGGCGCGCATCGAAGCCGGTGGCTTTGCGTTGAAGAAAGATCGCGTTGACCTCGGCCAAGTGGTGGAGACTTGCTTGGTCACCATGCGTCCCATGGCTGCGGCGCGTGAGGTGGTGCTGCAAGCCAACTTGAGTGAAGAAGCCGCAGTCTGTGGCGACACCATGGCGCTTGAGCAGGTCTTGATCAATCTGCTGAGCAATGCCATCAAGTACAACCGGCATGGAGGGCGGGTGCTGGTCAATGTGTGGCCAGACGGTGAGCAACAAGTGCTGGCGGTGAGTGACCAAGGCGGTGGCCTGGACGCGGAGGCCCAGAGCCAGTTGTTTCAGCCGTTCAACCGCCTGGGGGCGGAGCGCCAGCGCATTGAGGGCAGTGGCTTGGGCTTGGTGATCGTGCGCGATCTGGTCCACGCCATGGGAGGCAAGATCGAGGTCATCAGTGCGCCCCAGCACGGTGCGGAGTTCAGAGTCCTCTTGCCCAGAGACCACCGCAAGGTGGCCGCAAAAGCCGCCCCCGTGGCCCCACGCCACCCACTCACCGCGCCCGGCGCTGCGTCAGTCAGCATGGGCACGGTGCTGTACATCGAAGACGAGCCGCTCAATGTGCTGCTCATTCAAGAGGTGTTCCGGGCGCACCCAGCTTGGACTTTGCATGTTTGTACCGACGGTGCTGCGGGCGTGGCCATGGCTCAGTCGATTCAACCCGATCTGGTCTTGGTAGATATCAACCTGCCGGACATCAGCGGCTTGGAGGTCTTGGGCCAGTTACGGGCGTCGCCACAAACGGCTGGGCTGTGCTGTGTGGCTTTGTCGGCAGATGCCCTGCCCGAGCAGATCAGTGCAGCGCGGGTGGCGGGCTTTGATGACTATTGGACCAAGCCCGTTGACCTGGCGCAATTGATGCCTGCCATCTGCCGCGTTTTGGAGAAGCACGCCAGCAAACGGGCATAAAAAAACCGACCCGAGGGTCGGTTCTGCGGGACCGCGCCACCCAGGTGGCACGGGGCTCGCTATCAGCTCAGGTGGCCGTTGATCAGCTTGGTCATCTCGAACATCGAGACTTGAGCCTTCTTGAAGATTTCCTTCAGCTTGGCGTCGGCATTGATCATGGTGCGCTGAGTCTTGTCTTGAAGATTGTTCTTCTTGATGTACTCCCAGACCTTCTTGGTCACCTCGGTACGCGGCACAGCCTTGTCGCCAATGATGGCGGCCAAAGCGGCGCTGGGCGTCATGGCCTTCATGAAGGCGGCATTCGGGGTGCGCTTCTTCGCGGGAGCCTTCTTGGCTGGAGCCGCTGCCGCCTTCTTCACAGGGGCTGCCGCTTTCTTCGCGGGAGCCTTCTTGGCCGGAGCCGCTGCCGCCTTCTTCACCGGAGTTGCCGCTTTTTTCGCGGGAGCCTTCTTGGCCGCAGGGGCCTTCTTCGCAGTTGCCATATCGATTCTCTCCATCAAAGGAATGTTGATGTGCCAGACCTGGGCGGTGGCCGCGTGAGCCACCGATCCTCTACGTCAATGAGCGGGGTGAATGGTACTGCGTGTCAGAGGGGCTGAGAAGCTGTTTTCCCAGGTAAATCGTGCTCTGCCCCCTGCGAAATCGCGCTTTTTGTCGTGCGCAGGCGTCAACAGAGGGTTTTGCCCGTGCTTCACGGGCATTTTCCCGCTGTGTAGACCGTTCCTATGGAGCCGGCAGAGGTCGTTCAAAAATACAGGGTGCCGTATTTTTGAGGGTCTGAAGGGCTTGTGATGGGCGAGGCACGGCCCAAAATAGCCAGCTCAAACGGTTCTGCCGCATCACACCAAGAGGACTGAGATGAAGCTGATTGTTCGTTGGGCCTTGCTGGCGGTGGCCTTGCTGTCTGTGGCACAGGTCTACGCTGGGGTCACCTTGAAGGGGTTTACCAGCGCGCTGGTGGCGGCAGGGGTGCTGGGCCTGCTTAACACCTTGGTGAGGCCCTTGCTGGTGCTGCTCACATTGCCGGTCACTCTGCTGACCTTGGGCTTGTTCTTGTTTGTCATCAATGCGCTGATGTTCTGGTCAGCCGCCGGTTTGTTGGCGGGCTTCAATGTCACGGGCTTCCCCGCCGCCTTGATTGGCTCCTTGCTCTACAGCGTTTGCGGCATGGTCATCGACGCCGTGGTGGAGCGCTTGTTCGCCCGAGACTGAGTGCTGGCCGGTTTACTCCGGGCGCTCGCCGCGCATCTCAGCCAGAAGCCGCCGCCTCGGGGCTTCTAGTTCGCGCAGGCGGGCCGCGATGATGCTGGCTTCCACATCGTCGCGGTAGTCTGGGTCGCGAGACCGCTCTTGCGCCACCCGCAGCCGGTCAAACGCCCCCAGCACATCGCCCTGGGCGTGGGCAGCCTCGGCGGCGGCGCGCATGGCCCTGAGCTTCAGGCCCAGAGGCTCGGCGCACTGGGCCAGGGTTTGCCAGGCGGTGGCGTCTTGCTTGTGGTCGGTGACCCAGGTTTGCAATTGCTCGGTGGCCACGCGCAAGGCCTGGCTGCTTTGGGCTTGGCCCGCGCGGTGGCGGGCCAGCGCAATCTCGGCGCGCATCAGCAAGCCAGGGCGGCTGTGGTCGGCCTCCAGCGTCGGCATCAAGGCGTCCAACTCGGGGCTCAGGGCTTCTTGGCTGGCTCGGGCACGCTCGATCAGGCTTTGTGCTTTCAGATGCACCAGGGCCAACCGGGCAAAGGGCTGGGCCTTCAGGCTGGCGTTGGCCACCGCCTCAGCCTCTTTGATGAATTGGGCAGCGCGGGCATGCTCCCGCAATTGCATAGAGGCCAGGGCGGCCGCATACAGAGTGGCCAAGCGCGCTTCACCGACTTGGGGTGAGCCGGGCTCGCCCTGGCTCTGCAGCCGCCTCAGCGCGGTTTCGCTGCGATCCATCAGCACTTTGGCGCGGGCTTGCATCAGAGCGTGGCGCACGGGCTCGGCATAGGCGGGCGGGGCGGGGCGGTTGTCACGGGTGCGCAGGCGTGCCTCGCTGATCCGCTCAATCGTCAGCGGGTGAGAGCGCAGATAGGGAAACTGGTTGTTGTCATTGAGCCGTGAGGCCGCTTCCATCTTCTCAAACATGCCCGTCATGCCCGAGGGCATGAACCCCGCTTGCGCCAGCAACTCAAAGCCGATGCGGTCGGCCTCGCGCTCCATCTCGCGGGTGAAATTGATCTGACCTTGGATCATGGCGGCCTGCCCGCCGGTCACAATGGCTGCCATGGCGTCGGCACTGCTATTGCTGTTGCTGCGGCTGGCGGCAATCAGGCCCAGCAAAATGGCCGCCAAGGCGGCTGAGCCTTGCCTCTGCCCATTTGCCATGCCTCGGGCAATGTGGCGTTGGCTGATGTGGCTCAGCTCATGGGCCAGCACCGATGCCAACTCGTCCCGCGAGCTGGTCATGCCGATCAAGCCCAGATACACCCCCACATAACCCCCCGGCATGGCAAAGGCGTTGATGGCCTTGTCGCGCCCCAAGAAAATCTCCCAGGCAAAGCTGCGATCCAGGTCGGGGGTGATGTCACCTCTGGCCCTGGCGGCCTCCAGCAAGGGGTTCCAAAGGCTTTCTATATAGGCTTGCAGCAAGGGGTCGTCGAGGAAGTCCGGGTCGCGCCGCAGCTCCCGCATATAGCGGTCACCAAACTTGCGCTCCGTCAACAGGTCAACATCGTCAGAGACCGAATCGCCCAGAGCGGGCAAGCTCACCTGCGCTTGCACCACGGGGGCTTGGGCCGTTGCCAGAAACGTCATCAAACCGATGAGTGTCAGGGCGTGAGTGAGGCGGGAGGCAATCATCAAGGGACTTCTCAGAGCACCGCAGCAGCGGCGAAGTACACCGCTATCATGACACCGACTTGTATCTCTGATGTTGCGGCCGCTATGAATGATCACCTGACCCACTTTGACGACCACGGCCAAGCCCATATGGTGGATGTGGGGGCCAAAAGCGAGACCCATCGCATTGCAGTGGCAACGGGCCAGATCCGCATGCTGCCGGCCACGCTGGCGCTGATCACCAGCGGCAGCGCCAAAAAGGGCGATGTGATTGGCATTGCCCGCATCGCCGCCATTCAGGCCGCCAAGCGCACGGCCGACCTGATCCCACTATGCCACCCGCTGCCCTTGACCCGTGTGGCCGTGAGCTTCGAGATCAACGAGGCGGCCAGCACCGTGGCCTGCACCGTGCAGGCCGAAACCTATGGCAAAACCGGCGTCGAGATGGAAGCTTTGACCTCCGTGCAGGTGGGCCTGCTCACCATCTATGACATGTGCAAGGCCGTGGACCGCGGCATGGTGATGGAAGGCGTGCGCCTGCTGGAGAAGCAGGGCGGCAAGAGTGGGCATTGGGTCGCGCCCCGCTGACGTGCATCGGGCGTTGGCCCTGACCTGAAGTCGCCGTGCCGCAGGCTTGACACAGAGACGCGGCACAATGGCGGCATGAGCACCGCATCAGTCAGGCGTCTGCCGACCCCAAGTCCCGACCGTCCTCAAACCCGAGGCGAAGAATGGGCCAACGCCCTCAGCCACGGCCTGGGCTGCCTTTTGGCCTTGGCCGCCTTGCCCTTGCTGGTGATGGACGCTTGGGCAGAGGGTAGCCAGGCTGACGTGGCGGCTGCGGCCGTGTTTGGCGGCTCCATGATCCTGCTCTACGGCGTCTCGGCGCTGTATCACGCGCTCCCTGTCGGTTCGGCCAAGGCGTGGCTGAACCGTCTGGACCATGCCGCCATCTATTTATTCATCGCGGGCAGCTACACCCCGTTTACCCTGGGTGTACTCAAGGGCGGTTGGGGCTGGATGCTGTTCATCATCGTCTGGACCGCAGCGGCCGCCGGTGTGGCCATCAAGCTGCTGAATCGGCTCAAGCACCCTTGGCTGTCCACCGGCCTCTACATCGCCATGGGCTGGGTGGCGGTGCTGGCCGCTGGCCCCCTGATCGAGCGCATGCCTACCGCAGGCCTGGCCTGGTTGGTGGCGGGTGGCCTGAGCTACACGCTTGGGGCCTTTGTCTTCCTGATGGACAACAAGGTCCGCTATGCCCACTTTGTGTGGCACTTGTTTGTGCTGGGTGGCAGCGTCTGCCACTTTTTCGCCGTGCTGGGCTACGCAAGATAAAGAAAAGGCCCGCGTGATGCGGGCCCTTTCTTGCCATTGGCCATCCGTGCCGAGGTGATGTCTCCACCCCGGCCCCGCCTGCGCTTTAGCGCACGCGGCCTTCCTTCCAGGCACCCAGCAGCTTGTCGTACTGGATGGTTTCGCCCTTGGGCTTTTCGTTGGCCAGCTTGGCCCATGGTGCGGCCTTGTCGGACAACCACTTCTTAGCGTCTTCTTTCTTATTGAGCTTGGGCGCGCACTTGGCCATGCCGGCGCGCTCCAGGCGGGCCATCACGTCGTCCATCTCTTTGGCCAGGTTGTCCATCGCGCCCTGCGGAGTCTTTTCACCCGTCACGGCCTGGGCCACGTTCTTCCACCAAAGCTGAGCCAGCTTGGGGTAGTCGGGCACATTGGTGCCGGTGGGGCTCCAGGCCACGCGGGCGGGGCTGCGATAGAACTCCACCAAGCCGCCCAGCTTGGGTGCCAAGTCGGTCATGGTCTTGCTCTGGATGTCGCTCTCGCGGATCGGCGTCAGGCCCACCGTCGTCTTCTTCAGGGACGTGGTCTTGGCGGTCACGAACTGGGCATAGAGCCAGGCGGCGGCCGTCTTGTTGGCGTCATGGTCCTTGAAGAAGGTCCAGGAGCCCACGTCTTGGTAGCCGTTTTGCATGCCTTGCTTCCAGTAAGGGCCGTTGGGGCCAGGGGCCATGCGCCACTTGGGTGTGCCGTCGGCATTGACCACGGGCAGGCCCTTCTTGGTCATGTCGGCGGTGAAGGCGGTGTACCAGAAGATCTGCTGCGCGATCTGGCCCTGGGCGGGCACGGGGCCGGCTTCACCAAAGGTCATGCCGGTGGCTTCCTTGGGCGCGTACTTCTTCATCCAGTCCACATACTTGGTCAGGGCATAGACCGCTGCGGGCGAGTTGGTGGCGCCACCGCGCTCTACCGATGCGCCCACGGGTGTGCACTTGTCGGCCCCAACGCGAATGCCCCACTCGTCAATCGGCAGGCCGTTGGGGGTGCCGATGTCGGCGGTACCGGCCATGGACAGCCAAGCGTCGGTGAAGCGCCAGCCCAGGGACGGGTCCTTCTTGCCGTAGTCCATGTGGCCGTAGATGGGCTTGCCGTCGATCTGCTTCACATCGTTGCTGAAGAACTCAGCGATGTCTTCATAGGCGCTCCAGTTCAGCGGCACGCCCAAGTCATAGCCGTACTTGGCCTTGAACTTGTCTTGCAGGTCCTTGCGGGCGAACAGGTCGGCACGGAACCAATACAGGTTGGCAAACTGCTGGTCGGGCAATTGGTAGAGCTTGCCGTCCGGTGCCGTGGTGAACTTGGTGCCGATGAAATCCTTCAGGTCCAGCCCGGGGTTGGTCCACTCCTTGCCCGCACCGGCCATGTAGTCGGTGAGGTTCAGCACCTTGCCATAGCGGTAATGGGTGCCGATCAGGTCGGAGTCAGAGATCCAGCCGTCGTAGATCGACTTGCCCGACTGCATGGAGGTCTGCAGTTTCTCGACCACGTCGCCCTCTTGGATCAGGTCGTGCTTGACCTTGATGCCGGTGATCTCGGCAAAAGCCTTGGCAAGCGTCTTGGACTCGTACTCGTGGGTGGTGATGGTCTCGGAAACCACCGAAATCTCGGTCACGCCCTTGGCCTTGAGCTTGGCTGCGGCGTCGATGAACCATTTCATCTCGGCCATCTGTTGGTCTTTGCTCAGCGTCGAGGGCTGGAACTCGCTGTCGACCCATTTCTTGGCTTCGGCCTCACCGGCCCAAGCAGCATGGCTGCCCAGGGCACAGGCGGCGGCCAGGGCCAGCGCGGTGTAACGAATCTTCATGATGACGGTCTCCTTTGCAGTATAGGAATGCACGCTGCCCCTAAAGCTGGGTATGAGCGGCCCCGGGGCAGCGCCGGGCCGAATTTCTGCAACTGGTGTGAGTTCATTTCGAAATCATTTCGTGACTAGGCGCGAAGCCGAAGACAGTGCTTGAGCACGGCGAGGCGAAGCAACGACGTCACGGAATGATTTGGGAATGAACCTAACCTTTTTTCATGATCAGAGCGAGGAGAAGCATCGACGCCACAAAGCTGATCCAGATGCTGGGCTCTTCGCTCAAGCTCAACACTTCAGCCAATTGGCCCGCCAAGCCGATGAAAGCCAGGTTCACATAGGCGGCACTCAGCAGGCCAATGAACAGACGATCCCCGCGCGTGGTGGCAATAGGCAAAAAGCCTTTGCGCATCACCGTGGGCGACTTGATCTCCCACACCGTCATGCCCACCAGCATCAGCGCGATGCACGAGAAAAACACCGCCACTGGCGTTGTCCAAACCATCCAATCAAACATGGCCCACCCCCGTAGCGCCTGCGGCGCTCCCCCTCAAGGGGGCGCAGCCGACGGCCTGGCAGAGCCAGTTCCGTGGCTGCTGCTTGGTTCTGTTGAAGTTGTGCATGACTTGCTTCCCTGTTCGAGCGTTACACCCGGCCCATCGCAAAGCCCTTGGCGATGTAGTGCCGCACAAACCAAATCACGATGGCACCGGGCACGATGGTCAGCACCCCGGCGGCGGCCAGCGTGGCCCAGTCCATGCCGCTGGCGCTGACGGTGCGGGTCATGGTCGCGACGATGGGCTTGGCGTTGACGCTGGTCAGGGTGCGGGCCAGCAGCAACTCGACCCAACTGAACATGAAGCAGAAGAAAGCGGCCACGCCCACACCGGCCTTGATCAGCGGCAGGAAGATGGTCAGGAAAAAGCGCGGGAAGCTGTAGCCGTCGATGTAAGCCGTCTCATCAATCTCGCGCGGAATGCCCGACATAAAGCCTTCCAAAATCCACACCGCCAGCGGCACGTTGAACAGCAGGTGGGCCAGCGCCACCGCAATGTGCGTGTCCATCAAGCCCACGGTGGTGTAGAGCTGGAAAAAGGGCAGCAAGAACACGGCCGGCGGCGTCATGCGGTTGGTCAGCAGCCAGAAGAACACATGCTTGTCGCCCAGAAAGCTGTAGCGGCTGAAGGCATAGGCGGCGGGCAGGGCCACGGTGAGGGAGATCACCGTGTTGATGCCCACATAGATCAGGCTGTTGATATAGCCCGAGTACCAGCTCTCGTCGGTGAAGATGAGCTTGTAGTTGTCCCAGGTGAAGGCCTGTGGCCACAGGCTGAAGCTGCTCAAGATCTCTTCATTGGTCTTGAAGCTCATGTTCACCATCCAGTAGATGGGCAAGAGCGCAAACACCAAATAGGCGATGAGAAAGAGGCTGCGTTTATGGAAGCGCTGTTCAGTCATGCGCACCCTCCTTGTCGGCTTGGCCGAGGCGCTGCATCCAGTTGTAGAGCACAAAGCAGAACAACAAGATGATGAGGAAATAGATCAAGGAGAAGGCAGCGGCCGGCCCCAGGTCGAACTGGCCCACAGCCTTTTGCGTGAGGTATTGCGACAGGAAGGTTGTCGCATTGCCCGGCCCACCGCCGGTCAGCACAAAGGGCTCGGTGTAGATCATGAAGCTGTCCATGAAGCGCAGCAGCACCGCAATCATCAGCACGCCGCGCATCTTGGGCAGCTGGATGTAGCGGAACACGGCGAACTTGCTGGCGCCATCAATCCGGGCGGCTTGGTAATAGGCGTCGGGGATGCTGCGCAAGCCCGCATAGGCCAGCAGCGCCACCAGCGGCGTCCAGTGCCACACATCCATCAGCAGCACCGTCAACCAGGCGTGGGTGGCGTCGCCGGTGTAGCTGTACTCCATGCCCAATTTGGCCAGCGTGGCGCCCATCAGGCCAATGTCGGCCCGGCCAAAAATCTGCCAGATGGTGCCCACCACATTCCAGGGGATGAGCAGCGACAGTGCCACGATCACCAGGGTGGCTGAAGCCTTCCAGCCGGTGGCCGGCATGGCCAAGGCCAGTGCAATGCCCAGCGGCAGCTCCACCGCCAACACGGCGCCAGAGAACTTCAGCTGGTTCCACAGCGCGGCATGCAGGTCTTCGTCGCGCATCACGGCGGCAAACCACTCGGTGCCCACAAACACCCGGCGCTCCGGGCTGATGATGTCCTGCACCGAATAGTTCACCACCGTCATCAGCGGCAGGATGGCCGAGAAGGCCACGCACAAAAACACCGGCAGGATCAGGAACCAGGCTTTTTGATTGACGGGCTTCATGGTGGTGCTCATGTCGCTGTACTCTCAGGCAAGAAGCTGCCCGTGAGGGTGTCTCCGAGCGAAACCAAGCAACCCCCGTGGAACCGGCTTTGCCGGGCCACTGGGGGTGCCCCCTTGAGGGGGAGGCCGTCAGGCCGTAGGGGGTGGGTCATTTCACCAGCTCCTCGTTTTGGTAGACGCAGGTGTGGCGGGTCAGCAGGTCGATGCCCACCACCGCACCCACAGTGGGAGCGGGCTGGTCGGGCTGCAGCCGTGCCTTGAGCGTTAGCCCCTCGGCCTGGCAGGTCACCAACTGGTAAGTGCCAATGTCTTGCACCTGGGTCACGCTGGCTTGCAGGCTGCCCGCGCTGCCGAGCGTGGCTGAAGGCAGCAGGGTGAGGTACTCGGGCCGCAGGCCCAGCTTCAGGGCACCTTGGGGTAGGGGCTGTTGGCAGGCCAGGGTTTGCTGGCCCACGCGCAGTTGCGAGCCTTCCACCTCCACCGGAATGAAGTTCATGCCGGGCGAGCCAATGAAGTGGCCGACAAAGGTGTGGGCCGGGCGCTCGAACAAGGCCTCGGGCGTGCCCAGTTGCACCACCTTGCCGCGGGTCATCACTACCACCTGGTCGGCAAACGTCAGGGCCTCGACCTGATCATGGGTCACATAAATCAGCGTCAGCTTCAGCTCATGGTGAATCTGCTTGAGCTTGCGCCGCAACTGCCACTTCAGGTGCGGGTCGATCACGGTCAGCGGCTCGTCAAACAGCACGGCCGAGACATCCGGCCGCACCAGCCCGCGCCCCAGCGAGATCTTCTGCTTCTGGTCGGCGCTCAAGCCCGCACCCCGCATGTCCAACTGGTGGCTCATCTCCAGCATCTCGGCAATCTGGCCGACACGGGCCTTGATCTGCGCTGGGGGCACCTTGCGGTTCTTCAGCGGAAAGGCCAGGTTCTCGGCCACCGTCATGGTGTCGTAGATCACCGGGAACTGGAACACCTGAGCGATATTGCGCTGCTGTGGCGTGGCTCGGGTCATGTCCTGCCCGTCGAACAGCACCGTGCCCTGCGAGGGCGTCAGCAGGCCCGACATGATGTTGAGCAAGGTGGTCTTGCCGCAGCCCGAGGGGCCGAGCAGCGCATAGGCGCCGCCGTCTTCAAAGCTCATCTTCAGCGGCAGCAGCGCGTAGTCCGCATCCTCTTTGGGCTTGGGCTTGTAGGCATGGGCCAGGTTCAAGTCAATGCGGGCCATCTCAGTGCGCCTCCGGGGTGGCGCGGCGGGGGCCGACCAGCACCTGCCCTGCAGCGTCAAACACATAAACCTGAGACGGCCGCAGATACACCGTCAGCGCACTCTTGAGCGCAAAGTCGTGCACGCCGGTGAGTTGCACCACCAGCTCGCCCACGGCGGTGTGCACATGGACAAAGGTGTCGGAGCCCGACATCTCGGCCAATTGGACGGTGCCGGGCAAAGCCACATCGCCAGGCTTGCCTTGCACGCGCAGCGCGCTGGCGCGCACGCCCAAGGTCAGGCTGGCGGACGCGGTGTTGGGCAGGGGAAGCGGCAAGGTCTCGCCATGGGCCAGGCGGGGGCCGCCTTGGCCCGCCAGCGCGGCGATCAGGTTCATGGGCGGGTCGCTGAAGGCGCGCGCCACCCGCAGCGAGCGCGGGTGGTGAAAGACCTCGGCCGTTGGCCCGTATTGCAGCAGCTCGCCCTTGTCCATCACGGCGGTGTAGCCGCCCAGCATCAGGGCCTCGGCGGGCTCGGTGGTGGCGTAGATCACGGTGGCATCGCCCACTGCAAACAACTGGCTCAGCTCCTCACGCAGCTCTTCACGCAGCTTGTAGTCCAGGTTGACCAGCGGTTCGTCCAGCAGCATCAGGGGCGCCTTCTTGGCCAGTGCGCGGGCCAGGGCCACCCGCTGCTGCTGTCCGCCAGAAAGCTCCGCCGGCAGGCGCTTCAAAAACATGTCGATGTGCAGGCGCTCGGCCAGGCTTTGCACCGTGGCGGCAATATTGGCTTCACCGCGCAGCTTGAGCGGCGAGGCGATGTTGTCGAACACCGTCATTGCGGGATAGTTGATGAACTGCTGGTAGACCATGGCCACATTGCGCTGACGCACGGGCTGGCCGGTCACGTCCACGCCGTCCACAGCCACCCGCCCGGTGGTGGGCACATCCAGCCCCGCCATCAGGCGCATCAGGCTGGTCTTGCCGGCCTGGGTGGCGCCCAGCAAGACAGTGACGGCGCCGGGCTGTGGCGCAATGCTCTGTTCGTACAACCAGGTCTCAGCGCCAACGCGCTGGCTGATGCCGGTGAGGCTCAGCTGCATAGGGAATCCTTTGTCTCGGTCTCTTGATGGGTGTGTGCCAGCATCCAGTCACCCACCTTCTGCTGATCTGCCGGGCTCAGATGCAGGCCCAGCTTGCTGCGGCGCCACAGCACGTCCTCACCCGTGCGGGCAAACTCTTCGCGCTGCAGATAGCGCAGCTCGGTCTCGTACACCTTGGGGGCCACTTCAGCGCCCAGGTCGCTCAAGCGCTGGGCCTCTCCCAGCACCTGGCCGACGCGCCCGCCATAGGCCCGCGCCCACCGCTGGGCCAGTGGTGGCGGTAGCCAGGGGTGGCGCTGCTGCACGGCTTGCAGCAGGCGGGCAAAGTCGGTGTCGGGGCGCTGTGCCGGGCCAATCCAGGCGCTCAGGTCGCCGCCGGGCAGCAGGGCGCCTTCCGTCCAAGGGCTGCGGGCCTCGCCCAGCAGGCGGCCGATCTCGGTGGCGGCGTCTTCCGCCAGTTTGCGGAAGGTCGTGATCTTGCCGCCCCACACGCTGAGGAGTGGAGCCGCGTTGGAGGCGGACAGCACATTGCTCTCCAACAAGTAATCACGCGTCACCGCAGAGGGGTCGCCCGACTCATCGTCCAGCAGCGGCCGCACGCCGCTATAGCTCCACACCACATCGGCGGGCGTGATGGGGCGGGTGAAGTAGCGGCTGGCTTGTTCGCAAAGGTAGTTGACCTCGGCCGCGCTGATGCGGGCTTGTTGCGGGTCGCCGTGGATCTCTTCGTCGGTGGTGCCGATCAGCGTGAACTGGCCCTCATAGGGGATCGCAAAGATGATGCGCTTATCAGGGTTTTGGAAGATGTAGGCGTGGTCGTGCTCAAAGCAGCGGGGCACCACGATGTGGCTGCCCTTGACCAAGCGCAGGTGCTTGGTGGCCAGGGCCTCGCCCTGAGCGGCGGTGGCCGTGCCGCGCAAAAAGCTCTCGGCCCAGGGCCCTGCGGCGTTGACCAAGGCGCGGGCCTGCACGGTTTCTTGGCGGCCATCGGCATGGCTCAGCGTGGCCTGCCAGCCTTGCGGGCTGCGTTGCGCGGCGGTCACCGCGCAGCGCGTTAGCACCCGCGCACCTTTGGCCACCGCGTCTTGGGCACACAGCAGCACCAAACGGGCATCGTCCACCCAGCCGTCCGAGTACACAAAGCCCTTGCTGAAGCCCGGCTTCAGCGGCGCACCCGCTGGGTGCTGGCGCAAGTCCACCCCGCGCGAGCCGGGCAGCACTTCGCGTTTGGACGATGACCCCTAACCCCCGCCAAGCTGAACTGCTGGACGCCGTGCGTGCCCAGGGCAGCCTCAGTGTGGAAGCCCTGGCCGAGCGCTTTGGCGTGACCCTGCAAACCGTGCGCCGAGACGTGAAGCTGCTGGCCGAGGCCGGGCTCTTGGCGCGCTTTCATGGTGGCGTGCGGGTGCCCAGCTCGACCACCGAGAACATTGCCTACCGCCAGCGCGAAGCCTTGCATGCCGAGGGCAAACAGCGCATTGCCCGGGCCGTGGCGGCGCGGGTGCCCCAGGGCAGCTCTTTGCTGATGAACCTGGGCACCACCACCGAAGCCGTGGCGCGCGAGCTGCTCAAACACCAGGGCTTGCGCGTGATCACCAACAACCTGAACGTCGCCGCCATCTTGGCCGACAACCCCGACTGCGAAGTCATCGTCACCGGTGGCGTGGTGCGCCACCGCGACCGCGGCATCGTGGGTGAAGCGGCGGTTGACTTCATTCGCCAGTTCAAGGTGGACATCGGCATCATCGGCATCTCGGGCCTGGAGCCCGACGGCACCCTGCGCGACTTTGACTACCGCGAGGTCAAGGTGGCCCAGGCCATCGTCAGCCAGAGCCGCGAGGTCTGGCTGGTGGCTGACCACAGCAAATTCATGCGCCCCGCCATGGTGGAGTTGGCGCGGCTGGACCAGCTCGATATGCTGTTCACCGACGCCCCACCGCCCGAGCCCTTCCCGCAGTTGCTGCAGGATGCGGGCGTGCAGCTCGAAGTGGCGCCCTGACCCTTGATGGCCCCTTCTCCCCCTTTTTCCCTGTTCGGACCGTTGACATGACCTACCTTCTAGCGCTGGACCAAGGCACCTCCAGCTCGCGCAGCATCGTGTTCTCAGAAACCGGCCAGATCGTGGCCATGGCCCAGCGCGAGTTCCGGCAGATCTACCCCCAGCCCGGCTGGGTCGAGCACGACCCACTGGAAATCTGGGCCACCCAGTTGGCCACCGCCCGCGAGGCGCTGGCCAAGGCGGGCCTGAAGGCCGAGCAGGTGCGTGCGATTGGCATCACCAACCAGCGCGAAACCACAGTCGTCTGGAACCGCCGCACCGGCCAGCCCATTTACAACGCCATCGTCTGGCAAGACCGCCGCGCCGAGCCCCTGTGCGCCGAGCTGCGTGCGGCAGGCCATGCGCCGGCGGTGCAACAGTCCACCGGCTTGCTGATCGACGCCTACTTCTCGGGCACCAAGCTGCGCTGGATTCTCGACAACGTTGAAGGTGCCCGCGCCGCGGCCGAGCGCGGCGAGCTGGCCTTTGGCACGGTGGACAGCTGGCTGTTGTGGCAACTCACCGGCGGGCGCGTGCACGCCACCGACGTCAGCAATGCCGCGCGCACCATGCTGTTTGACATCCGCCGCAACGTGTGGGATGAGCAGATGTTGAACCTGCTGAACATCCCCCCCAGCCTGATGCCCACCGTGCACCCCAGCAGCCACTTGTTTGGCGAAACAAATGCCGACCTGCTGGGCACCGCGCTGCCCGTGGGCGGCATGGCCGGCGACCAGCAAAGCGCGCTGTTTGGCCAGGCCTGCTTCAAGGCCGGCTTGGCCAAGAACACCTATGGCACCGGCTGCTTCATGCTGACCCACACCGGCGCACAGTTTCAAACCAGCGCCAACGGCCTGCTCACCACCAGCGCCTGCCAAGTCGCCCACCAAGTGCCGCAGTTTGCGCTGGAAGGCAGTGTGTTCATCGGCGGCGCCGTGGTGCAGTGGCTGCGCGACGGCCTGAAGGCCATTCACAGCAGCGCCGACGTGCAACCGCTGGCCGAAAGCGTGCCCGACGCTGGCGGCGTGATGTTCGTGCCCGCCTTTACCGGCCTGGGCGCGCCCTATTGGGACGCCGAAGCGCGCGGCGCCATCGTCGGCCTCACACGCGGCAGCACCGTGGCCCACATCGCCCGCGCCGCACTGGAGAGCATCGCCTTCCAAAGCGCCGCTCTGCTGCAAGCCATGAGCAAAGACGCCGTGGCCGCCGGAGGTGCGCCCGTGAGCGAACTGCGCGTAGACGGCGGCGCCTGCGTCAACAACCTGCTGATGCAGTTCCAAAGGTGAGGCAGGCGGTGGGGCGGGGGTGAGAGGCGGGAGTAGCTGCGACGCGTCAGACGGATCAGCGTAGAAGCCTAGCGGCTTGGGCTCGCAGCCTCGTCCCAAGACGCCCCTCAAGTTACGGGTGCGACTGGGCTAGAAATGGGGGATGCTGCGGCCTAAGGCAACGAGTGCGTTTCGATCGGCCATGCCGTTCAGGACGATCAAGTTTGGTGTTCTGCTAAGCAGCTACGCCTCACCTTGAGGAGTCCCGCCGGTGGACTCAGAATCACCTTTCAGCAGCCTACTTTGGCCAGGTGACCCGATACACGTTCAGGCCATCACGCCAATACGATTTGCCTTGATGAACCCGGATGTTGAGTTGAGGCGAATCGCCAATCGTTTCGCCATCTTTGATCACCGGGCCTTTCGACGCCAAATACTGCGCCATTCCCAGAAGAAGTGGGAACACTTCTCGCCCAGATCGATTGACATCTTTAGCCTCAATCTCGTTCAAGCCGAGTTGGTCCATGCCCGAAGTCGACAGCGAAAAGCCCTTTTCTGCGTCATTGGTTACTCGGAAGTTGACCCACAGCCAGATCGGGGGTGCTTCCCTGCCGATCTTTGCGGACTGTCGCAAGAAGGCGTCCCGAGACTGAAGGCTTTCTAGCCAGTAACTTGCTATCGCATTGTCATCCATCACTGCGCTGACGGCGTCAGTGAGCAAAAGCCGAGTGTCAAGTGCGTCGAGGGAGGACTGCATCACTCCCACTACTGCCTGCGCCCGATGCCCGGAGGTTGCTTCGCAGGCTTGTCGCCAGTACCAAGCGTTGACGCAGAGGTCCTTGATGAGATTCTCTGGGGCCGGCTTTGGGATGAGTCTCACCAGGACAATGGCTTCGCCGACCCGCAAGGCGATGGCCTCAGAATCCTCCTTCTCAACGCCCGCGATCTTGAGTCTGCCCGCAAGGCGAGTGGCCAAATTCTGCTGAAACTGCCGTGCGCTTGGGAGCCTCGGTTCGGCGAGAAGAACAATTGAGACCGTGGATCTTGATGCGGTCTCCGATGCCCCAGCCGCTGCAGTCAATGACAGCAGGGCGAGGATCAAAAGCAGGTAACGCATAGGGTGGGGCAGCGGTCTCGGGAAAGGGGGGCGGGGTACGGGCTGTCTCTTATACACATCTAGNTGAAGTGACCGAGACCCAGCGCCTGGACACCGTCACCAAGCTGTCGGCGCGCTTTTTGCGCCAGCCGCAAAGCATCACCGTGGCGGCCCCGGCGGCGGCCGTCAAAGAGGCCGCAGCGGGTGGCGCCATCCGCCAAGTCGCTTTTGAAGTGACCGAGACCCAGCGCCTGGACACCGTCTCTAAGCTGCTGAACCACTATCGCCCCGCCAGCACCCTGGCCTTTTGCAACACCAAGCAGCAGTGCCGCGACTTGGTGGATGTGCTGACAGCCCAAGGCTTTGTGGCCCTGGCCCTGCATGGCGACCTGGAGCAGCGCGAGCGCGACCAGGTGCTGATCCGCTTTGCCGGGCGCACTGCCTCGGTGCTGGTGGCCACGGACGTGGCAGCGCGGGGCCTGGACATCGAGCAGTTGGAGGCCGTCATCAATGTGGAGGTGACGCCCGACCCCGAGGTGCATGTGCACCGCATTGGCCGCACCGGCCGCGCCGGGCATGACGGCCTGGCCCTGAGCCTGGTCAGCATGGAGGAGATGGGCCGCATCGGCCGCATTGAGCTAGCCCATGGCATGACCCTGCCGTGGCAGCCGCTGGCTGACTTGACGCCTGCGGCGGGCGGCCCGCTGCGCCCGGCCATGGCCATGCTGCAAATTTTGGGCGGCCGCAAAGAAAAAATCCGCCCCGGCGACGTGCTGGGCGCGCTGACCGGCGAGGCGGGTTTTGCCGGCAGCCAGATCGGCAAGATCAAGGTGACCGAGTTCCACACCTATGTGGCGGTGGAGGCCAGCATTGCCCAAGAGGCCGTCAAGCGCCTGAGCGCAGGGCAGCTCAAGGGCCGCAAGGTCAAGCTGCGGTTGATTGATGATGTGGTGCGTTGATGCTGGGTGGCATCAGTGCCGCGGCGACACCCAGGCAAAAGCGACCGCCAGGATCACCAAGCTCAGCAACAAGGGTAGCAAGCGCGCATCGTCCACTGGTGGGCCGTAGTCATTCTCGTCACGGTTGCCCGGCCAAAACAACAAGGCCAGCACAAAGATGCCGTTGAGTCCAGCTACAAACATCAGCAGCGCCCACCAGCCGCTAAAGCCCAAATCATGCAGCCGCAACACCACTAAGCGCAGCCCCCAGACAAACGCGACCAGTCCCAGCAATGCCACGGGCACGACTGACGGGGCCCCGGGGGAGTTGCGCAGCAGGCCAATGCCCAGAAACGAAAACATCAGCAGGCCCAGCACTGCCATGCCCACAGTGTGGACGCTGAAAAAGCGCAAGCGCCCCATTCGGCCATCGGTGGAGAGGCTGAGCAATGGCGGTAGGTCGAACACGCTCAAAGGCGGAGGGTCTTGACGTGAGCTCGATTGCTGCCGAGACAGACGATGCTCATTGCGAGCACGCTGCTCTTCAAGACGGGCTTGCCGACGGGCCTCGGCGTCCGCCCGTTGCGATGCGAGGGCACGCGGCATGTCGCACACGCAAGCGCGGCATATGACCCGCTTGGTTTGACGCTCTCCGCAGTTGGGGCAGATGATCTCCTCGGGGCCACTGGCCGCATGGGTGGCGGAGGCAAGACCGTTGTACTACTCATGGGCGATGGACAAATGACGTGCGCGTGAGTGTCGCTGCCTCATCTTTACTTTCGCCCGCAAAAACCTGGCCGTTCTGGGTCGAACTGCGCAGAAAGTCTTGAAAACTGAAGAATCGCTGCCGCCGACGGCCTTGGATGGGCTTAAGCACAGATCAACAAAGGCAACACGGCTTGGTCGACAATACACAGCTGTCCCGACCAGGGGCAGGGCCCATGGCGACGATGAGCACATGGGTGGGTGTCTCGGTCTTTGTTGAAGTTGTGTGGCATGTCCGACCATTCTTGGCGTGGGTCGTCGTTCTTACGTACCCACGGGCTGTTGATCCCCTTGATCTTGATTTTGGGGGCCAACCTTCTGCGCTTCAGCGGATGGGACGATCGCCTGTCGGCGATGTTCTTTGACCCTGTGGCCATGACCTTTCCCGCCCGCGAGTGGCCCGCACTAGAAGCCTGGGGGCACCATGGGGCCAAGGTGGCCGTGGTTTTGGTCTGGGTCGGTTTGGTGTTGGCGGCGCTGTGCGCCCCCAAGCTGCCGCGCTTGGCTGCCCACCGCAAGCTGCTGTGGCTGACGGTGTTGGCCATGGGGCTGGGGCCAGTCCTGGTGACTTTGCTGAAAGACATCAATACCCACGATTGCCCTTGGAATTTGAAGATGTTCGGCGGCCCCGACGATTACTCCTCGGAATGGTTTGTGCCGCGCAGCCGAGCCGGGCGTTGCTTCCCGGGTGGGCATGCGGCGGGGGGCTTCTCGCTGATTGCGCTGGCCTTTGCCGCCGCCGCTGTAGGTTGGGTCACTCGGGCTCGTGGGTTGCTGGTGCTGGCTGTGCTTGTTGGAAGTGCATTCAGTGTGGTACGGCTGGTGCAAGGGGCGCACTTTGCCAGCCATAACCTTTGGGCGGCCGCCATCGACTGGGCGGTGGCCGCCTGGGTCTTGGCCCCCATGATGCCCCGTGGCCTAGGTGCCACTTTTCGCCGTGCTGCGCACACACCGGAGTCGCCGTCATGACACGTCTTAAGCCTCGTTCTTTTAGCAGCGCCGTGTCGGGGCATGGCGTGTCTACAGAATGGCTGGTCCTGACGGTTTTGGCGCTGTTGGTTCTTTTGGGCAATACCGCTTTTTGGCAGCAGGCCCTGGCTGGCCGCGCCTGGGCGGACTGGCAGACATGGCGCTTTGCCCTGGGCGTGGGCATCATGCTCACCGCGGCCCAGGCTGTGCCGGTGCTGCTCCTGGCACATCGTTGGACGGTCAAACCCTTGCTGGTACTGCTGGTGGTGTGCAACGACAACGCCCTGCTCTACACCGATCACCTCTTGGCCAGCACGATTGCTTGGCTGCGAGAGAAGCAAGACCAATTCGATGTGGGCCTGGTCTATGCCTCAGACCACGGAGAATCCTTGGGCGAGAACGGGGTCTTTCTGCATGGCCTGCCCCGCGCCATAGCGCCCAAAGAGCAGTTGGCCGTGCCCATGCTGTGGTGGTTGGGTAGCGACCCCAAGGCCACTTGGGGCGTGGACGCAGCCTGCTTGCGGCAACGCGCCGAGCAGGCCACCAGCCACGACAACCTCTTCCATTCGATGCTGGGCTTGCTGACGGTTCAAACACCGATGTACAAGGCTGAGAGAGACCTGCTGGCGGCGTGCCGCAGGCCTTGATCAGTGGGGTGCCAAGTTCTGCATCACGGCCTGTAAGAGCTGCTGGCTGTCCAAAGGCTTGGTCAGGTAGCTGGCAAAGCCGATGCGACGACCCCGCTCGATGTCTTGCGTCATGGCGCTGGCGCTGACGGCAATCACCGGGATGTCGCGCGTGCTGGCAGCTTCTTGCAAGTGGCGGAAGACTTCAAAGCCGTCCATCTCCGGCAACTGGATGTCTAGCAAGATCAGGTCGGGCTTGTGCTGGCGTGCCAGGGCCAAGCCATGGTGGGGCTGGGCGGCCGTCAACACTTTGAGACCGGGCAGGCGGGCCAACATGGCCTCCATCAGCATGGTGTTGACGGGATTGTCTTCGATGTACAGCACGGTGTGATCCAGTGCTTGGGTGCTGGCCGGCGTTGGCGGCGAAGCCACCAGAGGCAAGGCGGAACCCTCGGGCACAGGCAGTTGGGCGTGAGGCAGGGTGACCCAGAACAAGCAGCCCTCTCCGGGTTGGCTCTGCACGCCAATCTCGCCGCCCATCAGGCCAACAAGCCGCTGGCTCAAGGCCAAGCCAATGCCTGCGCCTTCCACCTTGCCATGTTGTGCGCTCAGGCGCTCAAAAGCCTGGAACAAACGCCGCTGCTCGTCCGCACTCAGGCCCGGCCCGCTGTCCTGCACCTCCACGCGCACCACGCCTTCCAGGCGGGCCCAGCGGATGTGCACCGTGCCACCTGCATGGTTGTATTTGATGGCATTGCTCAGCAGATTGAGCAGGACTTGGCGCAGGCGGGTCCGATCTGCCTGCACCACGTGATCAGGCGCGCTGCCCGTAGGGGGCAGCAATTGAACTTGGTGCCGCTCGGCCAGAGGCTGGATCAAAAAGCGGCACTCTTCGACCACCTCGGAGACCATCACCGGTTCCAGGCTGACGGCCAAGCGGTCCGCCTCGATGCGGGCCAAATCAAGCAGGTCATTGATCAGGGCCAAGAGATGCCGTCCGCCTCTCAAAATCTCACGCAAATACAGGCGGTGTTGAGGCGTCAAGGCCTCGGCCTCAGCTTCCAGCAACTGGCCAAAGCCCAGCACAGAGTTCAGCGGCGTGCGCAGCTCATGCGACATGCTGGAGAGGAACAGCGACTTGGCGCGGTTGGCTCGCTCGGCCTCATCTTTGGCCTGCAGCAAAGCCGCCTGCGCCTGCTTTAGCGCGGTGACATCGGCCCCAAAGGCGTAGCAGCGGGGCTCGCCGGTGAGCGGGTCGGTGCCACGTGCCAGGGTGATCAAGGTGTCAACCTGAGGCCCGCCTTTGGCCCCCGGCAGAGAGGACTCATAGTGGACCCATTCACCCTGCAGGGCCCGCTGAACCAGGGGCTGCAAAAAGGCGTGCTTTTCAGGCCCCACCACTTCCGCCACGGTACGGCCCATCCATTGGCTCAGTGGGCGGCAGGAGGCTTGCGCCAGGCGCTCGTTGACAAAGGTGTAGCGCAGCTCCGGGTCCAGGCAGGCACAGAGACCGGGAAAGACTTCCAACAGCAGCCGCTGCTCCGCTTGGCTGGCTAGCAGGGCATTCAGCGCTACCTCATGCTCTGTGACATCACGGCTCACCCGAACGGCACCCCGTGCGCCAGTCACCGGGTCGATATAGGGGTGGTAGGTCGTGTCTATCACCCGGCCCTTCAGCCCGTCAACGTTCAGTGCGCCGCGAACGGTGTGTTGCTTGCCGTCCTCAATGCAGGCCCGCAAGGCCTCCACCCGGGCGGCGTCGACGCCAAACCCCGGAATGCTGTTGTTGTGCCGCCCCAGCGCAATCTCGCGTGAGACGCCGGTGGCTCGGCACCATGCGTCATTCACAGAGCGGATGATGTGGTGCTCGTCCACCACGCTGACGATGTCCGAAATATTGTTGAGGACGAACTCGTAGGTCTTTAGGGCATCCAGTTCGGCAGTGCTCAGCGGCAGGGGCGGGCGGTGGGTCAGAGGGGGCAGAGGGGACTGGCTGCGCCTGAGGCTTTGGCGGCGCTGCCACAGTTGGCTGGCCGGTAGCAGCAGCCAAGCCGACAACATGAGGCCCAGCAAGCCTGCCGTGCTGCCGCCCTGACTGAGCAGCAGCGCCAAGGCGGGCAGCAACAAGCCCAGTAGCCAAGCAAGGGCGGCCCGGCTATCGAAGGCTAGCAAGACCCAGCCCAAGCCGGCACCGAGGCAAAGAGCGGTCAAGGCCAAAGGCTGAGCGGGAGACACCAGGGCAGAGCAGGCGACCCCGCTGGCGGCCAAGCCATGCAGGCAGATGGCTGCGCGGACCAGGGTCAACTGAAGAGATATGCCGCCCTGGGATTCGGGCCAGCGGCGGCAAGACAGGCCCGCCCACAGCAGCAAGCTCAGCAGCGTCAGTGCCCCCATCCCCATGGTGAGGGGGGGCAGACCGCCCTGCAACCCGAGGGCCAAGCACACCAAGGCCCAGGGGAGCCCCAGCATAGACGCGCGGGGCCAAGCGCGGCGATGTGAACGCAGCCACTGGATAGAGCGGTGTACCGAACTGGAGCTGCTCGACATACTTGTCATGGGGCCTTCTTCAGCGGCGGCACCTGTCAGGGGGGCGGTCTACTTCTGTCTCTCGCAGGCTTCTGGCCTCAAAGGCCAGAGCGCATGGTCATAACTTTACAAATGAGTTGAATGGTGCCACAAGCTTTGGCTTTGAGTACCTGACATTCGCGGGGGGCAAGAGACCACACGCCGAGCAGCACTATGCCGTGTGCTGCTGAGGGAGCGGCTCGGGCTTGACCCGCAGCGCCCACAACACTCCGGCGACTAGCAGGCTGACGCCCAAAGTGGTGGTGGCATCTGGCCACTGGCCGCGCAGCACGAAAGCATAGCTCAGGGCGGCCAGCGTCTCAAACACAATCAATTGGCCGACCAGGGTGGTGGGTAGGCGCTGGCTGGCCTCGTTCCAGCACAGGGTGCCCAGCCACGAGGCACACAGGCCAATGGTCAGCATCAGGCTCACATAGGCCTCAGGGCGCGGCCCCAGTGGCATGCGCCAGGGTGCTTGGGTGGCCTCGAAGTAAACCCATGTCAGGCCAAAGCCCAGCAGTGCCACTGGCAGAGTCACCAAGCCCTGGGCGGTGGCCCAGGTGCGGGGGGAGCGGTCTTGGTGGGCACGCAGCCAGTCGGCATTGCGCAGGGGGTACCAGGTCCAGCAGACCACGGCACCGATGGCCAAGACAGCACCCCAGGCGTAGCGCTGAAGGTCGGCCCCAGGGTCGGCTCTCAGCAGGGCCAGCTCATGCTGGTTCACCAAGGCAATGCCCGCGGCAATCAGCAACAAGGAGGGGGCTAGCCTCAACCACGGCAGGCGGCCGTCGCGTTGCGCATCCCTCAAGTTGGAGGTGATGGCGATGACCACCGGCAAAGTGCCAATGATCATAGTCGGCAATGGCCCACCGGCCCGCTGAATGGCGGCGGACAAACACAGGTAATAGACCACATTGCCGACTAACGTTAATTTGAGAGCCTCTGTCCAATCGGCCCGTGAGAGCAGGCGAATGGCCTTGCGATCCAGCCAGGCCAGGGGCAGGGCGATCAAGCCAAATGCCAAGTAGCGGCCGAAGGAGAGCATGACGGCGGGGTAGTCGGCCAGCAACAAAGGCCCCACAAACACCAGCCCCCACATCAGGCCTGCGGCGAGCGCAAAAAGGGTGCCAAAAAGCATGTGACAGATGAACCCAAAAACGGCCGAAAAAGAACATGTTCGCACGCTCCGGTAAAGTCACGCCTGTGAGTGCATTTCAATCTATCGAACTAAAAGCGGCTCAACGCCGCTACGAGACCGGGCTGCTGGCCCTGGACGGTGTGGATCTCAAGGTGGCCCGCGGCGAGCTGGTCAGCGTCGTGGGCCCTGCGGGCTGCGGCAGAAGCTCGCTCTTGCGGCTGCTTGCAGGCCTGGATAGGCCCAGCAGCGGCGAGGTGTTGCGCAATGGCGAACCGGCTCGCGGCGCGCTGTCTGACGTGGGCATGGTCTTCCAAGAGCCCACGCTGATGTCTTGGGCCAGTGTGGCGGTCAACGTGGAGTTGCCGCTGCGCCTGCAAGGCGTCTCGCCCGAGAAGCGCGAAGCCGCTGCGCGTGAGGCTTTGCAGCGCGTGGGCTTGGCCGATTTGGCCGACGCCGCCCCGCGTGGCATGGACCGTGCGCAGAAGATGCGTGCGGCCTTGGCACGCGCCTTGGTGGCCAAGCCAGCCCTGCTGCTGCTGGACG
This sequence comes from Ideonella sp. MAG2, assembly GCA_004359425.1. GTDB lineage: Bacteria > Pseudomonadota > Gammaproteobacteria > Burkholderiales > Burkholderiaceae_C > Ideonella. The sequence goes on from PTEU01000001.1 coordinate 312,490, forward strand.
ACGCCTTTGCCGGCCTGGAGGAGCCCTCGCGGCTGTGCCTGCAAGACCTGCTGCTGAGCCTGTGGCGGCCCGAGGGTGCTGCGGCCAAGTTTGCGGCTGTGGTGGTGACCAACAATGTGGAAGAAGCAGTGGTCTTGGGCCAACGCATTCTGGTCATGGCCGAGCGGCCAGGCCGCGTGGTCGACGAGGTCAAGGTCTCCGGCACCGCCAAGCGCGATGCCAGCTTCCGTGAATCGGCCACCTTCAGCAAAGCCTGTGAGAAGGTGCGCGCTGCACTGGCGCGCGTAGCCGCCCCTTCAGAGACCGTGGCGGGTTAACCCGGGCACACCGCCCCTGCGGCGGTGGTGTCCGAGCCCCTTTCTCCTTCCCCCTCCCCTTACCCACTTCTGCAATGACAAAAGGCCGCTGATGCGGCCTTTTGTCGTGGGCGCTTGCGCCTCAATCCGTTTCCAAATCATTCGTGTCTAGGCGCAGAGCCGAAGACAGCGCTGAAGCACGGCGAGGCGATGCAACAACGACACGGATGATTTAGAAATGGAATTACTTGAAGCGGTACTGCGCGCTCAGGTAGAAGTAGCGGCCACGCGGGTCGGTGTAGCTGGGGTCGTAGCCGGAGATGAAGTGATAGGCCTGGTTGGAGAAGGGCGGTGCGGTGTTAAACAGGTTTTGCACCCCCGCACGCAAGACCAAGCCCTTGCTGGCTTCCCAACTGCCAGAGAGGTTCCACAGCGAATAGGCCTTGACGCGGTTGTTGTCCACAATGCTGCCCGTGTTGGTGTCGATGGCATTGTTCTGATCTTCATAGCCCGACAAGTAATTGTTTGACAGGGTTGCGCCCCAGGTGTCGTATTCCCAGTCCAGACTGAGGGTGTGCCGCCAGCGTTGCACCACCCCATAGTTGACGAATTTGCCCAAGTCACTGACATAAGGGTCGCCGTCGCCCAACTGCTTCTTGGATGTGAGGGTCAAGGTGCCGTTGAGGCGCGCACCAAAGGTACCTACGCTGGTTTTGAGGCCACGCAGGTTCAGGCCAATGTCCACACCTGAGAGCTTTTGTCGTCCGCGGTTTTGCTTGTTGAGCTCGATGAAGCAAATGGCGCTGTCAGTTTCGTCGTAGTCGCAGTCCTCCAGCCCTTCGTCTTCGTTGTAGCGGTGGACCAGCGATTCGTACTTGGCCAGGTTGCCCAAGATCACATCTTCACCGAGTGTGCTGATTAAGTCGCGCTTCTCGATATTCCAGTAGTCCACGCTGAGGCTGAACTGGCTGTTCGGCTCGAATACAGCGCCAAGCGAAAACTGCTTGGACTTCTCAGGTTTGAGGGCTGGGTTGGAGAAGGTGCGCGTCTCCCAGATATCGGCGCAATAGGTCAGGTCGTTGTCGTTCTCGGCCATGCAGACCGGGTCCGGCAAGGTGGCCGAGGCGCTCGTTGAGACGGGCCGGTACAGGTCTGTCATGGAGGGGGCGCGGAAACCCGCACCCACCGAGGCGCGCAGCAGCACTTCTTTGCTGGGCACATAGCGCAGGCCCAGCTTGGGGCTGGTCGCACTGCCGGTGACTTGATAGCGTTCATGGCGCGCTGCCAATTGCAGCTCCAACTCCTTGCTCAGCGGAGCGCTCAGCTCGGTCCACACTGCAGAGACATTGCGGCTGCGGCGGAAGTCCGCGTCAGGGCCTTGCGAGCTTTCGCCCAAGATAGTGTCTTCGGCCAACTCAGGGGATTGGTGATAGTCCTGGGACTCGCGGCGCAGTTCAGCCCCCAAGGCCAGCGCGAGGTTTCCGCCGGACAGCTTCATCAAGTCGCGGCTGCCCCTGACATCCAGGCTGGTCATGGTGCCGGTAGCACGGCGGACTTCACCACGATACTGGGCGGCCTCCCACGCAGTGAGACCCGCCGCGCCGGAGGGGCCGAAAAGATTGATGGCTCCGCTTTCAATGCCCTCTATCACTTTTGACTCGATCAGGTAGCCTTGGTGATCGCGGTCGGATACCTTGTTGACGCTGCGGTTGAGCCCAACTTCATAGTCCCATTGGGCAAGGGTGCCACTGGCCCCAAGCACCAAGCGCTGACCATTGGAAACCAGCTCGCTGGTGCGCTTGCCCGCCTCGGTCAGGCGGGCGCGCACCGTCACGAAGTTGGCGGTGTCATCCTCGCCCAGCAGGCTGTCCAAACCGGTGTTCTCCAGCCCAGGAATCTTGCGGTAGTCAATCTCGAAATCTGCCCGGTTGGGCGTGCCCACGTAATAGGAGTTTGAGCGCGTCAGGGCAAGTTCGGCGAAGACCTGATGCCCACCACCCACATCGAGGACACCGCGACCGAACAGGCTGGCCTTCTGCGTCTTGGGATAGAGCTCCAACTCGCGCATGTAGTCGTAGGTGCAGGCTTGTGGCCCGGCAATGCCATCCTTCAGGGGCAGGCTGAAGGGCGGGTTGCAACCGGGGCCTTGCAAATTGATGGTGCGCTCAGAGATGGGTTGGCCGTTGACTTGAAACCCTTGGCTCTCCAAATGGTCGAACTGCAAGCCTGAAAGCCTCAAGTTGGCCGGAAACGGCACCCCCGACAGCAAATGCGGCAGTCGCTCAGGAATTTTCAAGTCGTTGATGAACTTACGTTGCGAGGTGTCCAAGCGGCTGGTGCTTTGCAGGTCCAGCACGCCAAACACATTGAAACCATCTTTGCTGAAATCCCCCCAGCCACCGGCCACAGAGGCGCTGCGCTTGCCCGCACCACCTTCTTGGGTAGCACCGATCAAGGCGCTGACCTCGACGCCTTGATAGTCGCGACGGGTGATGAAGTTGATCACACCACCAATGGCGTCACTGCCGTACAGCGCTGAAGCCCCGTCGAGCAAAATCTCGACGCGTTGAATGGCGGCGGCGGGGATGTTGTTCAAATCGACGCCCACGCTGTCCCCCGGCGACGCAAAATTCGCCATGCGGCGGCCATTCAGCAGCACCAGGGTGGAGCTGACGCCCATGCCCCGCAGGTTGGCACCGTTAAAGCCCATTTGATCGCGAAAGCCACCGGTGCCGATGCTGGCGCCGTCGGTCAGGTTGTTGGCACTGGCGCTGATGCGCGAGAGGATTTCAGAGGCGGTGGTGAGTCCGGCCTTGTTGATTTCCTCGCGGGAGATGACTTGGACGGGCAGGGCGGTCTCGCCATCAATGCGCTTGATGGCGGAGCCGGTGACTTCCACTCGTTGGGTGGGCGCGGTGTCTTGCGCCCAGGTGGCCACAGGCAGGCTGCCCGCCAAGGCCAGCAGGGCGGCGCGGGCGGTGGTGCTCACCTCAAACCGCTGCCTTCTGGGCCAAGGGCCCTGCATGCCTTTGGTGGCTCTGTTGAGCAAGGTGTTCGGAAGGGTGTGGGGGCGATGTGCCATGGCAGTCTCCAAGGAGATAGGTCTTGTCGGGAGAGGTGTGGCCGCCCCTAGGTTGATGGCAATCTCAGTCAAGCTGGGTAGGATGGTCACGCTTCAATGGTAAAACCAACAGTCTTTAGCAAGCCTGACGAAGTTCGGGATGTTGCTTAAAGGTTGTGCTGCATAACCAGAATTGACAAGGGTGGATGATGATGTGGGATAGAAGCATTGCGCGTCGGCGCTGGATGGCAGGGTTGCTGCTGTGGGGGGGGCTTTGGGGGCTGGCGGGGGCGCAGCCTGCGGCGGTCGCTTCCAGCAGGTCGGACACGCCGCTGGGCTATGCGGTCATCATCGGTGGGGCCTTGAAGGCTGATAACGAAGATGTTTGGGCCCGGATGGTCGAGCTGTCCGGGGGGAAGAATTCACGCTGGGTGGTGTTTGGCACGGCCTCAAGCAACCCCGACCAAACCGCCCGCCGCGCCGCAGACATGCTGACCAAGCGCGGGGCAGTGGCGGAGTCCTTGCCCGTTGCGCCTCAACTCAAGTGGGTGGATTTGGACAAGGCGGTGCGCGACCCCGCCTTGCTGGAGACCGTCAGCAGCGCCACGGGCGTCTTTTTCACCGGCGGTGCCCAGGAACGTATCGTTGATACCTTTGCGCCCGGTGGGCGCAGCACCCCCATGCTAGAGGCTATCTGGGGCGTGTATCGGCGCGGTGGGGTGGTGGCGGGCACCTCAGCGGGCGCGGCCATCATGTCGACCGTGATGTTCCGGGATGCGCTCTCGGTGCTGGCGGTGATGAAGGGGCAGCTGCGCGACGGCAAGGAGATGGACCGAGGTCTGGGCTTTGTCGGCCCCAACCTGTTTGTGGACCAGCACTTTCTCAAGCGTGGCCGTTTTGGCCGGATGATTCCGCTGATGCTGGCCAAGGGCTACAAGCTGGGCTTGGGCATTGACGAGAACTCGGCCGCCGTGATGCAAGGCGACATGATCGAGATCATCGGGGCCAAGGGCGCGCTGCTGGTGGATTTGAACGACGTGCAGACCAACCCAGCAGTGGGGGCCCTGAACGCCACCGGCATACGCCTGAGCTACCTGGACCGTGGCGACCGCTACGACATGGGCCTGCGCAAAGTGCTGCCCTCGGCCCGCAAGCTGCGCGGCAATAAACTGGACCCGAGTGCGGCCAATTACAAGCCCGACTTCAGCAACGACCCCTACTACACCGACATGTTGGGCGACACCACCATCAGCAATGCCATGGGCGTGTTGATGGACAGCACTCAAAAGGAAGCCCGCGGCATGGCCTTCGACCCCAAGGCCCAGCCTTCGGATGCCAATGCCGACCTCGGGTTTTCCTTCAGGCTCTACAAAGGAAAAGACAGCATCGGCTGGTACTCTGACGAATTGGGCGCAGACGAGTACACCGTCTCCAATGTCTACCTCGACATCATGCCGGTGCGCATGAGCCGCCCGCTGTTCACGCCTTGGGCGAGTCGCTGACCTGCCCTGTTCTCATTCTGAAGGAGCCTCATCCCATGCAAAGACGCCCGCTGCTCACCGCGCTGACCCTGGCTTTTGTGGCCTTGACGGCCCAGGCCCAGGCCCCCGATTGGAAAAAAATACGCATCGGCGTGGAGGGGGCTTACCCTCCGTTTTCTGAGGTGGGCACCGATGGCAAGCTCAAGGGCTTTGATATCGATATGGCGATGGCACTGTGTGCTGAGATGAAGGCTGAATGTAGCCTGGTGCAGCAGGAGTGGGATGGCATGATCCCGGCGCTGCAAGCGCGCAAGTTTGACGCCATCATTGCCTCCATGGCCATCACGCCAGAGCGGCAAAAACAGGTCAACTTCAGCGACAAGTACTACAACACGCCACCGGCCTTTTTCGGCAAAGGCTCAGCGCGAGACATCAGCCCAGCCGCCCTCAAAGGCAAAAAAATTGGCGTGCAGCGCGCCACCAGCCATGACCGCTACGCGGCCGCTTATTACAAGGACAGCGAGATCGTGCGCTACGCCAAGCAAGACGAGGTCTTTCTCGACCTGGCCGCTGGCCGCATTGACGCCGCCTTGTGCGACCAGGTGGCAGGGGTGGAAGGCTTTCTGAAGAAGCCCATGGGCAAGGGCTTTGGGGTGCTGGGTCAGCCCAAGGACGACCCGGCCATCTTCGGCACGGGCTCGGGCATTGCGGTGCGCAAGGCCGACACCGCCCTCCAGCAAAAGCTCAATGCCGCCATCGCGGCGGTGCGTGCCAACGGCAGCTATAAAAAGATTCAAGACAAATACTTCGACTTCGACATTTACGGCAAGTAAGGCGCGGGGGCTGGGGGGATGTTGCACGGCTACGGGGCCAGCCTGCTGGAGGGCGCTCTGCTGACGCTGGCCGTGGCGCTGGGCTCGCTGGCCGTGGCCATGGTGCTGGGCTTGTTGGGGGCGGTGGCCAAGCTCTCGCGCTCCCAAGCCCTCAGGCTGGCTGCTGAGGCCTACACCACCCTGATCCGCTCGGTGCCCGATTTGGTGATGATGCTGCTGGTCTTTTACGGCGGCCAGATGGCGGTCAATCAACTGGGTGAGCGCCTGGGCTGGGACTATGTGGACATCAACCCCTTTGTGGCCGGCGTGCTGACCATCGGCTTCATTTTTGGGGCCTATCTGACCGAGGTGTTGCGCGGCGCTTTTCTGGCCGTGCCCCCGGGCCAGCGTGATGCCGCATTGGCCTTCGGCATGCGGCCCGCCCAGGTGTTGTGGCGCATCGTGGGGCCGCAGATGCTGCGCCATGCCTTGCCCGGGCTCTCCAACATCTGGCTGGTGATGGTCAAGAGCACCGCCATCGTCTCGGTGATCGGCTTGTCTGACCTGATGAGCCGCGCCGGCCAAGCGGCCGGGGCCACCCGCGAGCCCTTTTTGTTTTACCTGGCCGCCGCCGCGATGTACCTGCTCTTCACCACCCTGTCGGAGTGGGGTTTTGCGTGGCTGCAGCGGCGCTTGGGTGTGGGTGTTCGGCAGGTGTCGCTGTGATGGAGTGGGGCATTGTTCAAGACAGCCTGCCCAAGTATGCGGCGGGTGCGGTGGTCACGCTACAGCTCTTGGTGCTGGCCTGCGGTCTAGGCTTGGCAGCCGCCTTGCCGCTGGCCATGCTGCGCAGCCTGCCCATGCCCTGGCTTAGCAAGCCCGTTGGGCTGTTCACCTATGTGATCCGGGGCACGCCCATGCTGGTTCAGTTGTTCTTGCTGTACTACGGCCTGGCCCAGTTTGAGTCGGTTCGCAGCAGCGCACTGTGGCCCTGGCTGAGTTCGGCCTGGTTTTGCGCCGTGCTGGCCTTTGCCATCAATACCTGCGCCTACACCACCGAGATCTTGCATGGGGCGATGAAAGCCGTCCCGGCCGGGGAGATCGAAGCCGCCAAGGCACTGGGCATGAGCCGCTGGGTGATGCTGCGCCGCATTGTCTTGCCCTCGGCCTTTCGGCGCGCCCTGCCGGCCTATGGCAACGAAGTGGTGCTGATGCTGCATGGCACCTCCTTGGCCAGCGTGGTCACGCTGTACGACCTCACCGGCGCGGCCCGCGAGCTGAATTCGGTGCATTACCTGCCGTTTGAGGCCTTCATCACCGCTGCCGTGTTTTATGCCCTCATCACGGCCGTGTTGGTGGCCCTGTTTCGGGCCGCCGAGCGCCGCTGGTTGCAGCCTCTTTTGCCCCGTTGAGCCAAGGTCTTTGCAGACCCACTTTCGCCCATGAAAACCGTACATCACACTTTGATGCAAGACACGCCTGGCGACCAGCTCCAACTCGTCAGCCTGCACTTTGGTGAGCCAGGGCGTGGCCCCAAAGTGGCCATCCAGGCGTCTTTGCATGCCGACGAAGTACCAGGCATGCTGGTGGCCCACCATTTGCGGCAGCGCCTCACCGAGCTGGAAGCCCAAGGTCAGATCTTGGGCGAAGTGGTGTTGGTGCCCATGGCAAACCCTTTGGGGCTGCGGCAGTGGGGCCTGCGCGGCTTTCAGGGCCGCTTTGACATGAACTCGGGCGAGAACTTCAACCGCCGCTATGCCGACCTTTGCGCGCCGGTGGTGGTGGCGGTGCGCGACAAAGTGGGCAGCGACCCGCAGGCCAATGTGGCCCTGGTGCGCCAAGCCTTGCGCGAGGCCGTGCAGGCGCTGCAACCTGCCAATGCGCTGGAGCATTTACGCCAGACCTTGCTGGGCCTGGCCATTGATGCCGACGCCGTGCTGGACCTGCACTGCGACGGCGTGGCTGTGATGCACCTCTACACCACCCCGGCCACCTGGCCGCAGGCCGAAGTGCTGGCGCGCTGCATCGGCGCCCGCGTGGCGCTGTTGGCCGGGCACTCAGGCGGTGAGCCTTTTGACGAAGCCTGCTCGCAGGTATGGGTCGATATCGCCGAGGCCTTAGGCGCTGAGGTGCCGCTGGCGCCCTCGTGCATGGCCGCCACCATCGAGCTGCGGGGCGAGATGGATGTGCGGCACGAACTGGCCCGCCAAGACGCTGAAGGGCTCTTGCAGTTCATGCGTGCGCGCGGCGTGCTCGCACCCGACGCGCAGCCCCTGCCGCCCCTGCTGTGTGAGCCCACCCCTTTGGCCGGGTCCATCCCCATGGTGGCACCCCATGGCGGTATGGTGGTGGCGCGCCGCGCGGTGGGAGAGCAGGTGCAGCAAGGTGAGCCCTTGATGGACGTGATCGACCCCCTCAGCGGCCAGCTCAGCACCTTGAGCGCGCCGGTCGACGGCATCTTCTTTGCGCACGACTGCAAGCGCTTTGCCTACAAAGGCATGGCCCTGGGCAAAGTGGCAGGGCGTGAGGCGCAGCGCAGCGGCGCGCTGTTGTCGGTATGAGCCAGGGTGCGGCCTTGCAGGTGGAGAACCTGCACAAAAAATTTGGGGACCGTGCCGTCTTGCGCGGGGTCAGCCTGAGTGCGCAAGCCGGCGATGTGGTGGCCGTCATTGGCTCCAGTGGCTCGGGCAAAAGCACGCTGCTACGGGCCGAGCAACTGCTGGCCCGCGTGGGCCTGAGCCACCGCCAGCATGTCTACCCAGCCCAGCTCTCGGGCGGCGAGCAGCAGCGCGTAGCCATTGCCCGCGCCCTGGCCATGGACCCCGAAGTGATGCTGTTTGACGAGCCCACCTCAGCACTCGACCCCGAGTTGGTGGGCGAGGTCTTGCGCGTGATGCGCGAGCTGGCGCAAGAGGGCCGCACCATGTTGGTCGTCACCCACGAGATGGAGTTCGCCCGTGAGGTGGCCAGCCATGCCATTTTCTTGCACCAGGGCCTGATCGAAGAGCAAGGGCCACCTAAAGAGGTCTTGGTCCGCCCACGCAGTGAGCGCTTGGCGCAATTTTTGTCGGGTGGGCTGAAGTAGTCCCGGGTTTTCATAGGCTGGCAGCTTGGTCGACCGGCCGAATAATGCCGGCATGTCTATCCATGCCTTTGCCCCACGTCCGCGCGTTGTTTTGCAAGGGGTCTGGCTGCCCGCCGAAGGCTTGGGGCAGGAACCGTTGGTGGTAGAGGCGGTGCTCAGGGCTTGGCTACAACAAGCCTGGGGCCTGAGCCTGCCATTGCGGCTGCGGCCAGAGCAGCGTGGTACACGGCCAGGCTGGGCCGTGTCTTTGGCCACAGAGCTTGCGCAAGCCTGGATGCCCCAGGGCGACACCCTGAATCTGGCGCTGCGCCTTGGCACCGAGCTGGGCTTGCAGGCCGAACAGGCCCTGGCGGGGGAGGTGCTGTTGGCCATGCTGGCCGCGCCTCTGGCCTATGGGTTTGAAGGGCTGGAGGCTTGGGCCTCGGCCGTGCGGGTGCGCTGCCACATTGCCCAAGCAGCCCAGCGCACGGCCTTGGCTTTTAAGACGGTGGCGGCCGAGCGGCCTGAAGCCTTTTGGCGTTACGACGAAGACCATGGCTTTGTGCTGCAAGCTGGGTCTGACCTGATTGCTGCTCTGGAGGCCGCCACCCAGCCCGAGGCCACGGGGCGGCTCTATGACTTTTCCTGCTATCGGGCCAGCGAGTACGTGATCTTGCTGGGCTTGGCGCGCGAGTTGGCCGTGCATCACCCGGCCTTGTTGTCTTTGCTTCAGCAGGTCAACGAGCGCCATGCCATTCGCTCAGGCCTGTTCCATGACACTTATCTCATCGAGCATGGGCAACAGGCCGCCCCCTTGCCGCCGAGGTTTTATGTGCCGGGCGACCGGGTCTGGTTTCGCAACCCCGACCCCGTCTCTTCAGACATCACCGGCTATGAAGGCTCCTGGGTGATTTACATGGGCGGTGGGCTGTTCAGCAATTTTTGGCGGCGAGACGCGCCGTTCACACTGGAGGGCAAATGCGTGGAGATCTTTCACTGGCGTCATGCGCTGGCGAAGGATGAGCACGGTGAGCTGTGCATCGATGAAGCCCTGGTGGCCCGCCATGTGGCGCAGACGATGGCGGACCCGCAACGCCTGGAGCAGGTGCTCGCGCGCATGATGCGCCACCGTGATGCCAAAGGGGTCTACGCGGACGGTGGCTGTATAGACACCACGCGAGAACACCCTCGCAGCGTGGCACCGCACGACGCTTCGCTGTGGCAGGTGTTGGACGGCCTGGTGCGAACCTGGGCCCCGTCGGCCAAGGTCGCGACACCGTAAGGCCAGGAGCCTGTCCGGTTTGGGTATGGCGGCCGCAAATCTATGCGCGCTGCGAGAGGGCCATCACTCCAGATGGCGTGGGCCGCCATGCCGAGGTTTCCGCTAACTTCACCATCGCCCAGAGGGCCTGATTCATGGGAGTGGCCACGCCCAGGGCCGCGCCACGTCGCGCCACAAAGCCGTTGAGATGGTCGATCTCGGTGGCCTTGCCACGCACCAAGTCTTGGGCGGTGGACGAGCGCTGGGTGGCCATGCTGTGTGCAATCTGGGCGGTGGCGGCCCACAAGGCGGCTTCGTCCAGCCGCAGGCCTTGGGCACGGGCCACGGCCACCACCTCGGCCACCAGTGCGCGCTGTAAGGCGAGCACGCCGTCTTGTTGGGCGATCAGGCCATAGGGCTGTTGGGTCAAGGCAGAGAGGGCGTTGTAGGCGCAATTGATGACCAGCTTTTCCCACAAGGCCTCCATGACCTGCAAGGAGATGCTGACACCGACCTGGGCTTGGGCAAAGTGTGTCACCAGGCCTTGCAAGCGGGCCATCAAAGTGGGTTGGGCTGCTTCTGCTGCGGTGCGCGGGCCAATCACCAATTCCCCTCGGCCGTGGTGCGTTACCCGGCCCGGCTCGGGCATCCCCACCGCCACATAGACCACGGTGGGGATGACGGGGTTGCTCAGCGTGCGCGCCAGGGTGTCGGCGTTTTCGACGCCGTTTTGCAGGCTCAGCACCAGGGCATCAGGCCGCAGCAGCGGGGCCATTTGCGCCGCCACCTCAGCAGTGTCGGTCGACTTGACGCAGACCAGCACCAAGTCTGCCTCGCGCAGCGCGTCTAGGGTCGAGGTGGCGGCAACAGGCACGAGCTGCTGCTGGCCGCCCATGTCCAGGCGCAGCCCGCCTTGCTGGGCGATGGCCGCCACATGGGGCTCGCGGGCGATCAGGTGCACCGCCAAGCCGGCGCGGGCCAGCATGGCACCATAAAAGCTGCCAACGGCACCGGCACCGAGAACCACGGTAGAGAGGGACGAGCGAGTCATGTCCACAGCATAGCAAGGTCAAGCGTGGGGGGCCGAGGATGGCCTGTGACGGCGGCCATGATTCGCGGAGCAAAATCACCCCTCTGATTCCAAGTGCGTGATCCTATGAAAATCCTGTCTTTGTTGCTGGGCCTTGCACTCGCCGCCTTGAGCCCAGTTGAGGGGGCTTTGGCGGCACCGTCCACCGCGCTGGGGCCGGTGCAGCAGCCGCTGTGGTTGCGCGCCCCGGCTATCTCACCAGACGGCAGCCAAGTGGCCTTTGGCTTCCAGGGCCAGTTGTTTGTGGTGCCCGCCCAGGGTGGGGTGGCGCGCTTGCTGGTGGCCAATGGGCACCACAACACCCAGCCGGTGTGGTCCCCTGACGGGCAGACCTTGGCCTATGCGTCTGACCTCCACGGCAGTTTCGACATCATGCTGGTGTCGGCGCAAGGGGGGCCGTCGCGCCGCCTCACGGCGCACTCGGCGGCTGAGCTGCCCACGAGCTTCACGCCTGACGGACGCCATGTGCTGTTCAGTGCGGCGCGCGCAGACAGTGTCCGCAACATCCAGTTTCCCAGCCGGGCAGTGACCGAGCTCTACAAGGTCTCGGTGGAGGGGGGCAAGCGTCCGGAACAGGTCTTGACCACCCCCGCCTTGGCGGCGCAATGGAACGCAGCGGGCACCCAGATGCTGTACGAAGATTGGAAGGGTTACGAGGACGACTTGCGCAAACACCATATCTCGCCGGTGGCCCGTGATGTCTGGCGTTATGAAGCCGCCACCGGCCAACATCAGCAACTGACCCGCTTTGGTGGAGAAGACCGCAACCCGGTCTGGTCGCCCGACGAGCAATCGGTGTTCTACCTGAGCGAGAAGAGCGGCTCGTTCAACGTCTGGAAGATGCCGTTGAAGCAGCCCGAGGCCGCGCAACAGCTTACCCACTTCAGCAAGAACCCTGTTCGCTTCTTGAGCGTGGCGCGCAATGGCACGCTGTGCTTCGGCTTTGATGGTGAGATCTACACCCTCTCCCCAGGGGCCAGCCAGCCCAGCAAGCTGGTGCTCTCGGTGGCGGTGGACACGCAGGCGCGGGCGCAAGAGCCCTTGACCCTGAGGCAAGGTGCCACCGAAGTGGCCCTGAGCCCTGACGGCCAGGAGATGGCCTTTGTGGTGCGCGGCGACATCTTTGTGGCTTCCACCGAGTTTGGCGACAAGGAGGTGGCCTATCTGGAAGACCGCAACACCCTCAAGGTGCTGAACCTGTCCAGCGGCCAAACCCGTGTGGTGAGGCCCGGGCACACCAGCTACTCCTATGCCGACGGCGACCAGTGGTTTGACTGGTCGCCCGACGGGCGACATCTGTTGGTCAACTTTGTTGATCGCCAGCGCTGGGGGGCGGAGGTGGGCTTGGTGGATGCACAAGGCAAGCAAGCCATGTTGAATCTGACCCAGAGCGGCTATGAAGACTTTCAGCCCCTCTGGGCCATGGGCGGGCAGATGATGATTTGGGCCAGTGACCGCATGGGTTTCCATGCCACCGGTGGTGCGGCTCAACAAGACATTTATGCCATGTTCATGACGCGGGCCGCTCAGGACCGATTCAAGCTCGACAAGACCGACTTTGCCTTGCTTAAAAAGCGCGAAGAAGAGCAAGAGAAGGCCAAGGCAGACGCTAAAGATGGCGCTGCTGGCAAAGCCGGCAAGGCCAAGAAAGCCGACGGCAAAACCAAGGACGGTGACGAGGCTGAGGACATCCAGCTCCCCGACCCGGTGGCCATTGAGCGCGACCGCATTGACGAACGCACCGCCAGGCTGACCAGCAACTCGGCCGTGCTAAGAGATGCCGCCATGAGCAAGGACGGCGAGAGCTTGCTGACGCTGCAACAGGTGGCCGACGGTGTGGAGTTGTGGCTGCACAAGCCCAGAGCCAAAGAGAGCCGCAAGCTCGGCAGCTTTGCCGGGGGTAGCGAGCCCAATGATCGGGTGATGCTGGTGTTGGATGCCGCCACCGAGAGTGGCCTGGTGCTGGCGGGTGGTGTGATCCACAAGTTCAAAATGCCCAAAGACGAGGGCGAGTTCAAGTCAGAGCCTGTGAAATGGGTGGCCTCGCTGACGCTGGACCGGGCCGCCGAGCGTGCTGAGATGTTTGAGCATGTCTGGCGGCAAACCCAGGCCAAGCTCTACGTGGCCGACATGAACGGGGTGGACTGGGCTTACTACAAAAAGGTCTATGCCCGGCAACTGCCCTATGTCAACAACAACCACGACTTTGCTGATCTCTTGAGCGAGATGCTGGGTGAGTTGAACGTCTCCCATACCGGGGCCAGCTTCCGGCCGCCGCGCAAGCCTTGGGACACCACGGCCGAGTTGGGGGCGTTCTTTGACGACACGCATCGCGGCGCGGGGCTGAAGATTGCCGAGATCCTCGATGGTGGGCCGCTGGCCTTGGCCAGCCTGGGCCTCAAGCCGGGCATGATCATTGAGCAAATGGACGGAGTGCCGATTGCCGCAGGGGCCGAGGTGGACAGCCTGCTGACGCACAAAGTGGGGCAGCGCATGCGCCTGACCGTGCGCGACCCCGCCACGGGCAAGCTCACCGAGCACAGCGTCAAACCCATTCATCCGGGCGAGCACGGGGAGTTGCTGTATCGCCGCTGGGTGCGCCAGCAGCGCGACACGGTGGACAAGCTCTCCGGCGGCCGCCTAGGCTATGTGCATGTGCGGGGCATGGACGACGAGAGTTACCGCGAGGTGTACTCTGAAATGTTGGGCCGCCATAGCGGCAAGCAGGCCTTGATTGTGGACACCCGTTTCAACGGCGGGGGCAACTTGACCGTGGATTTGGTGACCCTGCTCTCGGGCCGCCCTCATCTGGAGTTTTTGCCCCGAGGCCAAAGCCTGGGTTGGGAGCCCGCAGGCAAATGGAACAAGCCCTCGGCGGTGCTGATGAGCGAGGCCAATTATTCGGACGCCCATCTCTTCCCCTGGACTTATCGCCACTATGGCCTCGGCCCCTTGGTGGGCATGCCGGTGGCCGGCACGGGCACGGCCGTGTGGTGGGAGACGCTGCAAGACGGCACCCTGACCTTCGGCATTCCGCAAGTGGGCTTCCGCGACCAGAAGGGCGAGTTCATGGAGAACGCCCTGGTTGAGCCCGATGTGCGGGTGGCCAACGACCCGGCCGTGGTGGCCCAGGGGCGCGATCAGCAGCTAGAAGCAGCCGTCAAGACCCTGCTGAAAACGCCTTGAGCAGCGCAGGCTAGCGGCGTGGCTCGCTCAGGCACCGCTGGCCTCACCCTCAAAATCCACCAGCACGCTGGCCAACTCCAGGGCTCGCCACAAATGCGGCGGCATGCTCATGATGCCCTCCGGCGTCTTGGCCCAGCGCGTCCAGGCGCTGATGGCGTGGTGCTGCTCGGGGGTGAGCAAGTGTTTGGCCAGCATCTCATCCAGCGTTTGCATACAAGCTCCTCGGCGGCGTTGACCTTGGCGCAAATCATCGCACGGAAGGCCGCGCGCAAGTGCGCTTGAATTGGCGCATTCGCCCCCCACTTCCATAGCCTCAAGACTTTGAGGGGCTGGGGTGACCGAGCTTTCCGATCTGTGGGTCTCGGTGCTTGTGCTGCTGGCCCTGACCCTGCTGGGGCTGGGGGGCGCGCTGCAAGGGCCGCTGCGCCAGGCCTGGCGTCGCTGGCAATTGGCGCAGCAGCCTTTTCCTGCACCCTGGCGGGCTGTGTTGCGTCAGCATTGCCCCTACTTCAGGTTGATGCCCGCCGACTTGCAGTTGCAACTCAAGAAGCGCATGCAGGTCTTCCTGGCTGAAAAGCCCATCATCGGCTGCGCGGGCCTGACGGTGACCGNGGCTGATTTGGAACATCCGAGAGATTCTGGCGGACCTCTCCCTCTTCTATCACCTCCAGCCGGGTGATTTGGTCTACACCGGTACCCCCGAGGGTGTGGGGCCCGTGCAAGTGGGCGACCGCTTGGAGGGCCACATCGAGGGTGTGGGCAGCCTTGAGCTTGAGATCACGGCCTGAGTGCTCTTGCCACGGGCAGTCCGCTGCCTCAGCGCAGAATGCCGGCGAAAAAGCGGGCCAGCGCCTCGTAGGCATTGAGTGGCAGCACATGGGCCACGTATTGGTCCGGGCGCACCACCACCATGCAGCCTTGTGTCTTGTCGATGCCGCGCATCTCCAAAATGTTGCCTTGGCCTTTGTGGTCCACGCAGAAGATTTTTTCATGGTCTTGCAAGCCCAAGGCTCCCGTGCAGGGCTTGAGCAGAGCGGGCATGTTTTCGTAAGCCAGTTGTTCAAACGTCTGCTGAAAGATCGCCCGCAGATCGATGACCGCGTCAATGTCCTCGCCAGGGCGGGTGTAGCGGCGCACGGGAGAACGCTCGCGGGCATAGCTGTGCAAAAGGCTGGCATCAGCACGGCCTTGCAGCACATGGATCAACTTCCAACCCAGGTTGAAGGTGTCTTGCATGGACACATTCATGCCCTGCCCGGCCTTGGGCGAGTGGGTGTGGCAGGCATCCCCGGCGGTGAAGACGCGCGGGCTGCGGCCTGAGCCCTCGGGGGCGTCGTCGAAGGTGTCGGTGATGCTGTGGCCGATGTCATAGATGGACCACCAGACCACCTCTTTCACATCTAAGGTGTAGGGCCGGATGATGCGCTGGGCGGCGGCGATCATGTCGTCTTGCGTGAACTTGCGGCTGGCCGCCTTCTCATCGGGCCGCAGCTTGTCCAACTCCACATACATGCGAAAGATGTAGCCGCCCTCACGCGGCAAGATCAGCACATTGCCTTCCTGGGCCGAGGAGATGAGGCACTTTTGCCGAACGTCCGGAAAGTCGGTATTAGCCAAGATGTCCATCACCCCCCAAGCCTGGTGGGCCGCATCACCATGCAGGGTGCCGCCAATGGCTCTGCGTACCGCCGAATGGGCACCGTCGCAGCCCACCACATAGTTGGCCCGCACGGTACGCGTGGCACCCCAGTTCACACCACTGGCGTCCTTGAGGGTGACGGTCACGGGGTGGTCATCGGTGCTCGGGTCCACCGTCAGCCCCACAATTTCCCAAGAGTAGTCCGGCTCCAGCCGCGAGGGCGAGTTCTTCATCACCTCCAAGAACAGCTCATGCAAGCGGGCTTGGTTGATCAAGATGTGCGGCATCTCCGAGCTGTCGTCGGCCACGTCTTGCACCCGGCCCACGCGCTTGATGTGCTGCGGCTGGGCCGGGTCTGGCATCCAAAATGCCGTCTGGTTGACCCAATAGGTTTCGCGCTTGACCTTATCGGCAAAACCAAAGGCCTGGAACATTTCCATGGTGCGGGTGTTGATGCCGTCGGCCTTGCCTTTGATGATGTTGCTGGGCATGCGCTCAACGATCAGGGTCTCGATCTCGGGGAATGGTGCCAGTTGCGCCGCCAAGCACAAACCGGCCGGGCCGGTGCCCGCAATCAATACATCCACCCGCTCGGGCAGTGGTTCATGGACACCGCGATTGCGCCGGTTGGGGGCAGCAGGGTGAATGTCGGGGTTGCCCCCACGGAAACCGTTTTTGTAGAACTGCATGGCCGCTCCCCTGTGCATCGGACGCGCCATGGACGGAGTGTCGGACGCAGGACCAAATAATATCTATACATACTAATCGCCGTCAATACCGTATGTATACTTATTAATTGGCGAGGCCCTCAGCACTCGCAGCAACCTCATGGAGCGCCGAGATGGACTCTCTCAGCATGGCCGGGCACTTGATCCGACGGCTGCACCAACAATCCACACAGGTCTTCATCCAGCATACCCAGGCGGCGGGCTTTGACCTGACCCCGGTGCAGTTTGCCGCCCTGGACGCCATCCACGCCCACCCCGCCACCGACCAGGCCACGGTGGCCGAGCTGATTGCCTACGACCGCGCCACCATCGGTGGGGTCATCGAACGCTTGGAGCACAAGGGCTGGATTCGCCGGGTCGTCAGCGAGCGGGACCGGCGTGCCCGGGAGCTCTCGCTGACGCCAGAAGGCGAGCGCGTCCACGCCGCTCTGCTGCCGGTGGTGCGGGCCTTGCAGAACGACATCCTGGCCCCGCTGGGCCGCAGCGAGCGTGCTACGTTCTTGCAGCTCTTGCGCCAAGTGATGGCGGCTTGAGGCCGACCTTGTGGCGGCTTAGACCAAGCGCAACCACAGGCCTTGAGCGGCCGAGATCAGTAGGTGGCTGACGCTCAGCCCAAAGCCAATGGCACCCGCACCGACTGCGCCAGAGAGCAGCAAGGCCAGGCCGTCTCGGAACATCCAGCCCAGGCTCAGCAGCATCAGGCTGATGGCGGGCAGTACATTGCCAAAGGGCAGGGGCAGCAAGATCAGCAGCCCCATCATGGCGATCCAGCCGCTCCACCACAGATGGGTCGCACGGTGATGCAGAAGTGTCCAGCGCTCGCGCAGGCAGCGCGCTGCCTGCTCATAGGTCCAGGCCAAGAGGCGCAAGCAGCGCTGTGACCACGTAGGGGTCAGGCTGACCCGAGCCAGCTTCTCGGGCAGCGGTGGCATGTCGTGGCTGCGCCGCCATTGCCAGGCCAGGGCCAAAATGAACAGTGACAGCACCGTGCCCACACCGGCAATGGGAATGGTGCTGAACAGGGCCAGCACCATCAGCAGCACCGCCGCCGAGCCTTGGCCGTGCAGGTCCAGCAGGTCTTCCAGGCTCATGGCCGGAGCGTCCGGCGCGGCCTCCCTGAGCGTCTGCGCCAGGCTGCGTGCACACCAGTCCTGCGCGACGCCACTCATGCAGGCACCTGCGAGCTGGCCGGGCGCGGCTGGCTTTGGCGGATCATCCAGCGTACCCAGGCATGGACCAAGCCGCCCAGCACCAACAGCACCAGCAGGCCGATCACCCAGAGAATCACCACCACGGGCTTGAGCCAGCTCAGGGCCTCACCCAGCCACGGCCAGGTCGTGGCAAGTCCCTCCATCAGCGCTTGGGCCAGGCCTTGCCATTGCGCCACGTCGCCCCAGCCCATCCAGGCTGAGAGCTGCACCAGCCAAGGCGGCGGCTCCCAAGTCTTGAACACGGCGGCCCAATCGGCAGCGGGCGTGACGCTGGCGGTGTCGACCACCCAGGACAGCAGGCCGCCCAGCAGCCAGGCACCACCGCTCCACAGCGCGGCCAGCAGGCCCACGACCGACCAGATCAAGGTGGTCCAACCGGACTTTGAGGATGAAGAAGTGCTCATTAGCCCAGTATGTAGAGCGCTAGGTGAAGGTTCAAGAATGGTCTAGCGGAGTGAACGTCAGAAAAAACCTGACGATTCAGGCCCTCAGAGCCGCAGCAAGCGGCGGGCTTCATCCGGCGTGGCCAGGGGGCGCTCCAGCTCTTGGGCAATGCGTGCCACGCGCGCGACCATCTGCGCATTGCTCTGCGCCAACTCGCCCTTGCGGTAGTAGACATTGTCTTCAAAGCCCACCCGCACATGACCGCCCAGCAGGATGGCCAAGGTGGTCAGTGGCAGTTGCGCCGCACCGATGGCAGCCACCGTCCAACTGGCGTTGGCGGGCAGTTGCGAGCGCAAAAACATCAGCGACTCTGCCGTGCCCGCCATGCCACCCGGAATGCCCAGCACGAAGTCAAAGTGCGGCGGCTCAGGCAGCTGGCCTTTCTTGAGCCAACGCAGCGCGGTGCTCAACATGCCGCTGTCAAAGATCTCCAGCTCAGGCCGCACGCCGTGCTCAGCCATCACCCGGGCAAATTCGGCAATGTCGTTGGGGGCGTTCAAGAAGACATCGTCACCAAAGTTGACGCTGCCCATGGAGAGCGTGGCCATCTCGGGCTTGAGGGTGACGGGGGCTAAGCGCTCGGCCGCCGTCATGCCCACGGCGCCGCCGGTGGAGACCTGCACGATCACGTCACTGCGGGCTTTGACCTCGGCAATGATCTCGCGATAGACCTCGCGGTCTTGGGTGGGCGTGCCGTCGGCCAAGCGGCCATGCACATGCACCATGGCGGCACCGGCTTCGGCGCATTCGGCCGCCGCAATGCCGATCTCACGCGGCGTCAACGGCAGGGCGGGCTGTTGTGCCCGGGTGACCTCGGCCCCCGTCAGCGCCGCCGTGATGATGAGCTTGTCCATCTGCTCTTGTCCGGTTTGATGCGGGTCTTAGCCGCGCTTACGCTGAAACCCCACCGGCACCACACAGGTGCCCGAGGCGCGGCACACCACCACGGGCGGGTCCAGCACATCCGCGGCCGACACTTGGCCGGGCACCTGGGCCGCACTGATGACCTTGCGCGCTTCAAACTCCATCTTGCGCGAGCTCTTGCCCATCTGCGTGATGCGGCCGTGGGCCTCGATGAAATCACCGGCCATCACGGGGGCCAAGAACTCGACCTTGTCGTAGGCCACAAACAGGCCTTCATCGCCGTCGCTGCGGATCAGCAGCTCGGTGGCCACATCGCCAAAGAGCTGCAGCATCTTGGCGCCATCGACCAGGTTGCCCGCGTAATGGGCGTCGTGCGAGCCCAGGCGCAGGCGGATCATGCTGGTGATGGTGGAGGTGTCAGACATGGGCAGGCCCCTTGAAGCGTTGAATCCATTCATGGATGGCAAAAGAGGCGACATCCTCGGCATAAGTCTTGGTGCCAAAACCGGCGTCGTAACCCAGTTCTTTGGCCAGTTCATGGCTGATGCGGGGGCCGCCGACGATCAGGATGATTTTGTCGCGCAGGCCTTCGGCTTCCAGGATGTCGGCCAGGCGGGTCAGGTTGTCGAGGTGGATGTTCTTTTGCGTCACCACCTGAGAGACCAAAATCACATCGGCTTTCTCTTCAATGGCACGCGCCACCAGCACTTCGGAGTCCACCTGCGCGCCCAGGTTGAGTGCGCGGATCTCGTGATAGCTCTCCAGCCCTTTGTGGCCGTTATAGCCCTTCATGTTCATGATGGCGTCGATGCCCACCGTGTGGGCGTCGGTCTCGATGGTGGCGCCGATCACCACCATGCGGCGGCCCATGTGCTTGGCGATCTTGGCATTGATGCCGTCTTTGTCCAGCACCTCAAACTCAGGCCTGGCCACTTGCAGGGCCGACAAGTCCACTTGGAACTTGCACTGACCATAGACCACAAAGAAGCTGAAGCCCTGGCCCATGCTCTCGGCATGCACCACGGCGGGCTCTTCCAGGCCCATTTGCAAGGCCAGGCGTTTGGCGCCTTCCTTGGCCGTCTCGTCCAGGCTCACCGGCAAGGTGAAGGAGAGTTGAACCCGGCCATCCCCCAGCGTGTCGCCGTAGGGCTTGACCCATTGCTCTGGCAGCTTTGTATCAGACATGGTGTGCAGCGCCGCCTTGCATGCGGGCAGGGAAGGGGTTGTAGTACTCGGCCGTCTTGGCGATCACGCCGTCCAGGCCTTTGCCGCCGGTGGGGGTGCGGGAGATGTCGGCAAACGTGCCCTCGCCGATGGCGGCCGCCAGCCCAATGCTTTCAATGCGCGCCAAGATGGCTTCGGTCTCGGCCAACACGGCTTGGGCGCGGCGCTCGATCTGGCCACCGGGTTTGACCTGCAACTCGCTGTGCAAGTCCTTCATGGTGCCAAACACATACTTGGCATTTTGGATGGCCAAGAAGCGGTCTTGGATGAAGGGCGTGTGAATGGCTTCGGTCATCATGCCCAGCAGGTGAATGTGCTGGCCCGTCACGGTGCTGACCACATTGAACAAGGTGTCCTGCACCTGGCCTTTGAAGATATTGCCCGTCATGTGCTTGGTGGGCGGCATGTACTTCAGTGAGGCCTCTGGGAAGACCTGGCGCACCAGTTGTGCATGGGCCAATTCCCACAAAAAGCCGTTCTCCAACTCGGGGTTGATCTCAAACGCGTGGCCCAGGCCCATTTGGTCAGGTTTCAAGCCTGAGAGATAGGCGAACTGCTCGTTGATGAGCTGCGAGGCCAGCACGGTGTGGGCGGCTTCCACAGCATCGGCCGTGGTCAGGTAGTTGTCTTCGCCGGTGTTGATGATGATGCCGGCATAGGCGTTCACCATGCGCGAGAAGAACTGGTCGATGAAGGTCCGCTTCATGTTGATGTCGCGGAAAATGATGCCGTACATGGAGTCATTGAGCATCATGTCCAGCCGCTCCATCGCACCCATGGCGGCGATCTCGGGCATGCACAGGCCGGAGCAGTAGTTGGTCAGGCGGATATAGCGGCCGATGCGCTGGCCGACCTCATCCAAGGCGGTGCGCATCAGGCGGAAGTTCTCTTGCGTGGCAAAGGTGCCGCCAAAGCCTTCGGTGGTGGCACCGTAGGGCACGTAATCGAGCAGGCTTTGGCCGGTGGAGCGGATCACCGCAATGATGTCTGCGCCCTGTTCGGCGGCCGCACGGGCCTGGGCCACGTCTTCATAAATGTTGCCGGTGGCCACAATCAAATAGAGCCAGGGCGTGGGCGCTTCGCCTTGCGTGCTCAAGAACTGCTGGCGCTGGGCGCCTTGGCCCGCAATGTGCTGGCACATGCGGTCGGCCAAGGCGTCGGCGTGCCGGCGCGCGGCGCTCAGGTCAGCGGGCATTTGCAAGATGAGCTGGCCAGCGGCCACGCGCTCGGCCACTTGTTGGGCGCTGAGGTCGTGCTGCTGCATGGCCGCGCCCACCATCAAGGCGGCGCCGTGGGCTAGGAGGCCTTGGGCTTGCAGGTGCTCCACCACGCGATTGGGCAAGGGCACTTCGTTCTCGTCAATGCCATCAATGCCCATCAGGCGCAGGGTGGCGCGCTCCACCGTGGTGGTGGTGAAGGCTGACATCTCGTCATAGACCTGACGCGCAATGCGCTGGGCCGAGCCCCGGGCGCGGTCAATCTGCGCCGTGTCTAACTGCAGGGGGTTCATGCGGAAACTCCGTCGTGTTCAAGCTGCACATCGCTGATGCAAAGGCCTGGCAAGGCCTGCTTGGCGGTGGCTAAAAAGTCGTCGGCCTGGAAGCTGCCGCCGTAAGGTGAAAAAGGGTTGACGGTCAGGCCCAGCAAGCGGATGGCGCGGTGCGCCAAAAGCTGCGCACCCTGCCGCTGGAGTTGGGCCAGATCGGCCGCTTCCACAAAGAGCTTGGTGCCGTCCGCCACGATCACGGTGAGGCCAGGGTTGGCTTGGGCTAAGCTCAGCAAAGCGGCCCACAGCGCACGCCCCACTGCACCGCTGACTGCCACCAGCGCCACCGCCTTGCCTTGGGCTTGGGCCAGCAAGGTGGCCCCTGCATTCAGCGTGGCAATGGGCGCCTGGAACACGGTTTCTCCCGCTGGGCCCCACAGGCCCACACCACCGTCTTCAAACACCATCGCACAGCGTTGCTGCATCTCGGCGGGAGCAGCGGCCAGGCTCAAGATGGCGAGGCGGTCGCGCGTCTTGCGCAGCACATCGCCCATGCCGCCACCCAGGGCCGCGCCGGTGGCCAAGATCACCCCATCGGCAATGGCCGGTGAGGCATGGTGGCTGCGGCCCAAAGCGCCATCCAGCATCACCCGATTTGCCCCACATTGCTGCAAGAGCGCGATGGCGGTGCGCTGGTCGGCACTGCGTGACGCGCCTGCAATCTCCATCTCACCCTTCTCCAGCACCTGCACCAGCAAGATCTCGCCCATGGGGCTGGAGATGTCGGTGCTGCCCAGATAGCGGGTCTTGACCTTGGCGCGTTGCAGGGTGCTGCGGGCGGTGGCCACCAAGCTACCCGGCCACACCATCACGGGTGGCTTGGGCACTTGGAAGACCTGGTCGCGGTCTTCGCCATCGCGACCAATGCTGGTGACGCCAGCCGTGCAGCCCGCTTGCGCTGCAGCGGCTAACACATGGTTGAGCGCCACCGTCTTGCCGGTGTTCTTGGTCATGCCCATGAAGGCAATGGTGCGCACGTCGGAGTCGACGATGCAGCGCCACAGCGGCGAGGTGGTCTCAGACATACAGTTCTTCAAACAGGCTGCGCAAGGCGGCGCTTTCTCGCAGCAAGCTCAAGGCGTGATCCGCATGGCCTGTGGCATAGCCATTGCCCACGATCATGTTCACATCCTTGCCCACGCCCTCAGCACCCAAGGCCGCAGCGGTGAAGCTGGTGGCCATGGAGAAGAAATAAATGGTGCCGTGTTGGCGCGTGGCCAAGATGCTACCCATCTCAGTGTGGGGGATGTTGACGCAGTTGATCACCACATCGGCCAGGCGGCCTTGAGTCACGCTGGCCACGGCTTCCATCAGGCCCAGCGCATCGCGCGCGTCCACCTGCAAAGTGTGGTCGGCCCAGCCGAGTTGGCGCATGCGCGCGCAGTCTTTCTCGAAGGGGGAGACGCCGATCACGCAGCCCGTGGGGCCAGCGCGTTTTTTGGCTTCATAGACGCACAGCGTGCCGGACTTGCCGCCGCCGCCAATCACCACCACGGTTTGGCCGGGCTGCACCAGCCTGGCGGTTTGGGCGGGGGCACCGGCCACGTCCAGAATGGCCAAAGCCAGTTTCTCGTCGATGTCGGCAGGCAATTTGGCCCATAGGCCCGTCTCAAACAAGATGGCTTGGCCGCGGATGTCGATCTGGTCCTTGTCCAGGTGGATCTTGACGATCTCCTCAATGCGCAGCGGCGTCAGCGACAGCGACACCAGCGTGGCGATCTTGTCGCCCACCTTGAGATCGATCTTGTCGCGCAAGGCCTCGCCCACTTGGGCGACCGTGCCGATCAACATGCCGCCCGAGCCCGTTACCGGGTTGTGGTGCTTGCCGCGGGTCTCCACAATGCCTTGCACGATGTCGGCCACGCGCGTGATGTCGCCACCCGCCTCTTGCTTGATCTGGGTAAAGCTCGCGGCGTCGATATTGAGGGCCAGCACATCGATGAGGATCTCATTGGCCCAGATCGACATGCTGTTGTCGACCTTCCAGGCACCCTGGGGCATCACACCTTGAGGCTCCAGCACGCGGTGCGTGCCGTAGGGAGAGCCCAATTTCATGTCTTGACGCATGCACGGGCACTCAGTTGCTGGTGGTTGGCAGGCTGAAGTCTTGGCCCAAGCCGGGCATCTCCACGGTCATGCCCTTGTAGTTGCGGCACTTCACGGTGGTGCCGCTGCCATCGGGCAGGGGCTCTTCGCGCACATAAGTGGGGATGATGGGCAGCTTGCCCAGGCCGCCCAGGCCGTCGACGATGAAGGTGGGCACGGCCGGGCCGCTGATCCAGCCGCGCAGGCCTTCATAGAGTTCGAGCATGCGGCGGTGCGGCACGATGAAGTGGTGGGCGCCTTCCACCATGTCGGTGGAATAGACATAGTAGGGCCGCACGCCCATTTCGATGGTCTGCATGAACAGCTCGCGCATCACCTCCACGCTGTCGTTCACGCCCTTTAAGCACACGGTCTGCAGGCCCATCATGATGCCGGCCTTTTGCAGCATCTTCACGCGCTGGCGCAGCAGGGGTGTGATCTCTTTGTGGTGGTTGATGTGGATGTTGACCATCTGCACGCGGTGCTTTTCCAGCACGGCACACAGCTCGGGCGTGATGCGGGTGGGCAGTTGCACCACCATGCGCGAGCCCATGCGCAAAAAGCGCACATGCGGGGCGCGGCGGCGCAGCTCACCCAAGATGTAGTCCAGGCGCTCGTCGGTGAAGGTCAACGGGTCACCCCCTGACAGCAGCACATCCTCGATGTTTTTGTTGTCAGCGATGTAGTCGATCGAAGCTTCGATCTCATCTTTGTGCACCGATCCGGTGGGCTGGGACACCATGCGCTTGCGGGTGCAGAAGCGGCACAGCGTGGCACAGGTGTTGGACACCAAGAACAGCACACGGCGCGGATAGCGATGCACGACGCTGGTGCCAGGGATGGTGTCGCCCTCTTCACCCAGCTGGTCGAGCATGGTGGCAAAGCCGGGCTTGGTCTCTTCGTGGAAGCTGGGCAAATACTGCAGGCGGATGGGGCAGTTGGGGTCGTCGCGGTCCATCAGCTGCGCCATATACGGCGTCACGGCGATGGCGAATTTTTTGTACACCGTCTCGTTCACGTCCTCCACATGGTTGAGCACGCCCATCAGGTCCGAGTGGTGGGTGTAGCGCCGGGCAAACTGCTTTTGCCAGTCTTCGCTCTCAGGGTCATAGGCTTGCAGCGCCTCATAGGTCAGCAGCTTCTTGGGCGAAGTGGCGAAATCAACTTTTTGCAGCATGGTGAGCCCCGGTCAAGAAATGAGTGTGCGCAACCCTGATGCAGGCAGGGTGATGTGCCCTCAGTGTAGAAATCCAAGGCGCCGAATAAAACTGGCAAAGTGACTGAATCAAGTGCCAAAATTCAGTCGCTTTGACTGACGATCATCCACAATGAAAAAAGCGCCCTCCATCGCCCAAATGGACGCCCTGGATCACCAGTTGATCGAGCTGCTCAAGGTCAACGCCCGCCTGCCCTTGGCCAGCATTGCCAAGGCCTTGGGTTGCGCCCGCAGCACGGCGCAGTTGCGCCTCAAAGCGCTGGAGGCGACGGGGGTGATCACCGGCTACACCGTCAGCGTGGCCAGCACCCGCGGCAGCAATGTGATCCGCGCCATGGTGCTGATGTCCATCGACACCCAAAACGAGGCCGACGTGATCAAGGCCCTGTCCAAACGCCACGAGATCACCAAGCTCTACACCGTCAGCGGCCGCTACGACCTCTGCGCCCTGCTGCTGACCGAGTCCACCCAAGAGCTGGACGCCGTGATCGACAAGATCCGCATGGTCAAGGGTGTGCGAGACACCTTCTCGACCATTTTTTTAACGGCGAAGTTGGACAGGCCGGAGTAATCGCTGCTCACGCAAATGATTTTGGAACTGGCGCATGGTTCCCTAGGGTTTTTACGAAACCGTGACCTGGTAACAATATCATACAATTGAGATTCTTCACGATTTGGTATGTTTGCAGCCATGCGCTGCATTTGGCGGAGTGATACTAATGAAAACAAATATTATTGCGGCAGCTTTGATTTTTTTGATGAGCGAGGTCTTGGCGCAAGGTGTTTCGTCACCAGGGGTTGAGGGGCGCAATGTATTCGCTGGTTCGTCCATTAAAAGCAAGACTCAACAACGTGCTCTTCAGGAAAATTTAATAGCTCAATCGAGCGGCGAAGATGTTGAGGCACCTGTGCTCCGCAGTTTCTCAATTGCCGGCAGTGTCGATGTGCAAAAAGTTGGCGCTTTCGCTTTAATCACAGCCAAAGTCAGGGACAACCTGTCTGGGGCGCGATCGGTGAGTATCGGAGTCACATCACCAAGTGGTGTCACTTTTGGCCCCATTTATATTTTAAGGCCCATGCCGGAAACGGTTGCCACATTTAATGCCACCTTGGGCACAAATGGCAATGCAATGCTGATGCGCGGATCATTCGGCCCTTGGTCTGAAGCGGGTATCTGGCTTGTGGATTATGTTCAAGTGGTGGACGCGGTTGGAAACGCACGTTGGATTTATCGTGACGATTTAGTAGCGAAAGGGTGGACCGATCGATTCACTGTATTGAATTCAAGAAATGACCGGCAAGGCGCTGTGCTGAAGCAAGGTGTGCTCGGTGTCCGGGGGGCTTCACTGGCTGCTAATGCCCCGGGGACCACTCAGCCTGGTTATATATTTGCCGACTTGACGATTCAAGACCGTGGTGATACAGGGATTTCTGGCGTCCATATCGCAGAAGTCAAGCTGTGCAAAGTCAATGTGCCTCCGCCGTGTGCGGCGAGTGGTCAGAGTATTTTGCTGAAGGGTGATAGCTATGCCCAAGGTAAAGAAACCTGGACACTGAAGGTGGCAGGGCAACTTGTGCGATCGAGTGGCGCCAATATAGGAAATGAATTGGGTGACTACCGTATCGTGCATGTAGGACTGCTTGACTATGCTGGTAACTACGTTGGGTTGGATTCGATTGAGTTTGGTGGCACAACTGACTTCAAAACTCTGTTCGACAACACAATTTTCACCTTGACGCCCTGAGTTGCTGAAGATTGGTACCGCGCACCTACACCTGCGGCAACAAAAACCGTCGCTCCCACGCGCTGATCTCGCGCAAGTAGCTGTCGTGCTCCAGTTGCTTGACGGCCAAGTAGGCGCGCACGAAGTCGGCCCCTAAGAGCCGGGCGGCGTGCGCGCTGTGCGCCAGTTGGTCGTGGGCCATCAGAAAGCTGCGAGCCAAGGTGTGGGCCTGGTCATAGCCGTTGCCTTCAATCGGGGCGCTGGGGGCCAATTGCTCTTGCAAGCCGGCTAGCCCGGCGGCCAGTGAGGCTGCAATGGCCAGGTAGGGGTTGGCATCGGCCCCGGCAATGCGGTTTTCCACGCGGCGGGCTTCAGGGCCGCTTAAGGGGATGCGCAGGCCGGTGGTGCGGTTGTCATAGCCCCAGTCCAGGTTGATGGGCGCTTGGCTGCCCGTCACATAGCGCCGGTAGCTGTTCACAAAGGGCGCGTAGATCAGCATCAGGTCCGGCCCATAGGATTGCAGGCCACCCAGATAGTGGCTGAACGCGGGCGTGGCGCTGCCGTCGGGCGCGCTGAAGATGTTGCGGCCTTGGGCGTCAACAATGCTTTGGTGCAGGTGCATGGAGCTGCCCGCCTCACCCGAGATTCGGGCAGCGGCTCAGGGAGTGGCTCAGGCAGCGGTTCCGGCAGCGGCTCTGCTTGTTCAGTCATTCCCGAAGAAACGGCGGGGCCTTATCCGGGTGACGGCTCCAATTCCAACGGCAATGGGGTGGCCAATGCCTTGGCGCTGAGCGGCATTGTGCGGCGTGACATTCGCGCCAGCATTGCCGGCGCGTCAGGTGTGGCCAGCGGCGTCCCCTTGACCGTGGTGTTTGACTTGGTGAATGTGAATGGTGCTTGCGCCGATCTCTCGGGCTATGCCATTTATCTTTGGCATTGCGATGCTCTAGGCCGCTACTCCATGTACTCCTCAGGCATCACGGCCGAAAACTATCTGCGCGGCGTGCAAGAGACGGCCAGCGACGGCACGGCCACCTTCACCACCATCGTGCCGGGTTGCTACGACGGGCGTGCGCCGCACATGCACTTTGAGGTCTACCGCAGCGGCACCACGGCCACCTCCTTCAGCAACAAGCTCAAGACCTCTCAGCTTTGCTTCCCTACCTCGATGACGGATGCTGCCTACGCCACCAGCGGCTATGGCAGCAGCGCCAGCAATGCAGCGCGCATCAGCCTGAGCACCGACAACGTCTTTGGTGACGGCTACAGCACCCAGCTTGCCACCGTCACCGGCAATGTGACAGACGGTTTTGTCGCCACCTTGAAGGTGGGCATCTCGGTGTGAGCCTGCGGCACTGAGGTAGGCTGCGTCCTGTGTTGCTGGAGGCCCCGCGCATGACGCATTGCTTGTTGGTGGACGATGATGCTGAGATCCGCAGCTCCCTGGCGGACTACCTGCAGGGCTTTGGCCTGGAGGTGACGGCTGTGAGTTGCGGCACTGCCATGCGGCAAAGCATGGCCAGTCAGCGCTTTGACCTGGTCTTGCTGGACGTGATGCTGCCGGGCGAAGACGGCATCAGCCTCTTGCGCTGGATGCAGCAGGCCCACCCCACGCCGGTCATCATGCTCACCGCACGCAGCGATACCTCCAGCCGCGTGGTGGGCCTGGAATTAGGTGCCGACGACTATGTGCCCAAGCCCTTTGAGCCGCGTGAGCTGGTGGCGCGCATCCAAGCTGTGCTGCGACGGGGCCGCGCCGCCCCCTTGCCCGAGCAGCGCAGCGTGAGCTTTGCAGGCTGGCGCTTTGACCGGGTGGCGCGGCAGTTGGTGGCGGCCGACGATGTGGTCCTTCCCCTCTCTAGCGCCGAGTTCCGCCTGTTGGAAGCCTTTGTCACCCGCCCTGGCCAGGTGCTGAGCCGCGAGCGCCTGCTGGAGTTGACACGCGCTCCTGGTGTCGAAGTCAATGATCGCAGTATTGACCTGGCGGTGTCACGCCTTCGAACCAAGCTGGGTGATGCTTCGCGCGAGTCGGCCTTGATCAAAACCATCCGGGGCGAGGGCTACCTTTTTGACACGGTGGTGAGCTGAGATGCGCGCCGCGTTTGCCCGCATCGACACCCTTGCGCTGCGGCTTTTCTGTTTGATGTGGCTGGCCCTGGTGCTGAGCCACATGGCCGCTTGGGGTTGGACCCATTGGCAAGGGCTGGGGTTCGCCGCCGAGCACTCGGCGCGGGCAGGCATGCCGCCCCCAGAGAGAGCGCCACCACCGGGGCCACCGGGGCAGCAGGTGCCACACCGGCCACCGCCGCCGCCGCACGCTGCGGCCCCGATGCTGCCGACCTTTCCCTCCTTGCCGCCTATGGCGACGCAAGACTCCCCGGGCCTGCCGACCCCCGCCTTGTTGCAGGACTACGCCGTTCGCCTGCTCATGATCGCTATGGCCTCTTGGTGGGGCGCGCAGTGGCTGGCGCGGCCTATGCGCCAACTCAGCGCTGGGGCCTCCCATCTGAGCCAGGCCTTGAGCCGTGGTGAGCCACCAGTGCAGCTTGACGAACACCAAGGCACCCGCGAGGTACGCCAGGGCGCAACGGCCTTCAACCACATGGCGGCGCAACTCAAGCAGCAGTTTGATGAGCGGGGCCTGATGGTGGCGGCCATGTCCCACGACCTCAGAACCCCGTTGACCCGGCTGAGGGTGCGTATGGAGAACCCCTTGTTGCCTGCCGAACTGCGCGAGCGCAGCATCAGCGACCTGCGCGACATGTCCACGCTGATCGAGACGGTGCTGGAGGTCTTCAGCCTGAAAAGCAAAGCGCGGCAAGCCATGCAGCGTGTGGAGCTGCGGACCTTGCTACAAGCCCTGGCGGATGACGCCACCGAGCTGGGACAGGAGGTGCAACTCCTGCCCGGCGACACGGCGGTCCTGCAGACGGACGCTTTGGCCGTGCGACGCATTGTGGGTAATTTGGTCAGCAATGCGGTGCGCTATGGCCAGCGTGCGCGCATCAGCGTCAGCCCACCGATGCAGGGGCGCGTGTGCATCCGCGTGGAGGATGACGGGCCGGGTATTGAGCCCGCCCTGCAGGCCCAGGTGCTCCAGCCCTTTGTGCGCCTCGAAGGCTCGCGCAATCGCGACACCGGCGGCATGGGGCTGGGGCTCTACATCGCCCGCGAGCTCACTCTGGGTTTGGGCGGTGAGTTGCGCCTGGGCAATCGCGAGGCGGGAGGCCTGTGGGTCGAGGTGCATTTGCAAGCCTGAGCCCCCCACCCAGCGGCGGCAGCATGTCCCCCGACACCAAAGCCGTCAGCATCTGTTTGATGCCCGGCAGTTGGGCGCACGGCGCCAAGACATGGTCGCGCAGCAGCGGCAGCACGCGGCTGCCCGACTGGTACATGGGCGTGAAGATGGCGCTCATGGCCTGGTAGCTGCGCACATGCCAGCGCCGCATCGCGGCATAGCGCGGCAGGGCGTCCTGCAGCGAGTGCTGTTGCAGGGCGGTGAACAAGGCCAGGGCATCGAGCAGTGCCATGTTGGCGCCCTGGCCCAATTGCGGGCTGGCGCGGTGGGCGGCATCGCCGATGAACACCAGGCCGGGCTCAAACGGGCGGCGCAGCGTGCCATGGGCATAGCGGGCCGGGGTCATCTGCGCGGTGTCGGTGATTTGCGTGATGAAGGGGTGCAACTCCGGCCACAAGGCCAGGGCGTCGGCTTGCCATGCGGCGACATCGGACTGCGCCCATCCGTCCAAGGCGCTCGCGGGCACAGACCAAAACAAGGCAGCGCGAGGATCAGGCTCACCGGGCAGGCGCCCCACGGGCAGCACGCCCACCATGTGGCTGGCGCCTTGGTAGCGTTGGCGCAATTCATTGAAGGGCAGGGCGGACTCACGGGGCCAGCGCACCGTGCCCCAGATGGCGCCATAGCCCAGCGGCCGAGCGTGCAGTCGCGACAGGCGCGAGCCTGCGCCACTCGCGTCCACCACCAGGTCCACCGCCGCCAAAGCCTGGCCTTGGGCGTCGCGCAGCACCCGCTGGCCGCCCTCCAGCGTGGCGCTGTGGATGGCGGTGCTGGTGCGCACCGGCACGCCTGCGGCTTGCGCAGCCTGCCACAGCACCTCAAACAAGGCCGAGCGGTGCAAGGCCAAGCCTGGCTGATGGGGGCGGTAGGCCACATCCAGCACCGAGCGGCCTTTTGGCAAATGTCCTTGCATGCGCACGATAGGCGCACCCAGTGCACGGGTCTGATCGCCCACGCCCAGGTGATCCAGCACCGCCAGCCCCACGGGCTGGATCACCAGCCCCGAGCCCACGGGCCGAGGCTGATCAAAACGCTCCCACAGGCACACGGCGTGCCCAGCCTTTTGGGCCAGGGTGGCCAGGGCCAGGCCACCGATGCCTGCGCCCACGATGGCGATCTTCATGTGCTCCCCAAGCATGTCACTACACCATTGTTGCCCAGGAACCTCAGCTCAAGCGGGCGCTTCCCGAAGAGCTTTGAGCGCCGGATCGCCCTGCACAGCTCACCCCCACAGCCATTTGCGAGGGAGTTCCGCATCATTTCAAAGCATCACCTGCCGACCGGCCGCGCAAAAATTCCGCCCGGGACACCCTGCGTGGCTGGCCCCTCCATTCACCACCTCATCGAGCAGTTCGAATGAACCTCCAAGACTTACGCATCCAAACGCGCCTCTCAGCACTGGCGCTCATCTCAGGCGTCCTCACGCTGTGCATCGGCCTATTGGGTATGGGTAAGGTGTCAGCGATCAATGATGGGGTCGTTGACATGTACCAAAACAACACCGTGCCTATCGCCGATGTTGCTAACGCGAACATGCAGGCCATCTATCAGAACCGTGCGCTCTATGACTACATCCTGGAGCCCGAGTTGGCCGGTATGGACAAGATTGCGCAGCAGATGAAGAAGTACGAATCCCGCATGCAAGAGCTGTTGGGCAGCTATCGCAAGACACAGCTCACACCCAAGGAAGTGGACTTGCTGGCCAAATTTGATGAGGCTTGGCCCAAGTACCTGGCGTTGTCAGCCCAGGTTCAGAAGCTCTCCTACGCGCAGGAAAACGACAAGGCAAGAGCGCTGATGAATGGGGACGCCGATGCGGCGTTCAAGGTCGCTGACGATCTGCTCAGCGAGGTGGTTGATTTCAATATTGCATTGGGAAAGAAGAACTTCGAGACCAGCCAAGAGACGGCCCGCGAGACGCGCTTGGTCATGATCACCCTTGTGGTGGCGGCGGTGCTCCTGTCTCTTGGCTTGAGCCTCTGGATCTCTCGCAGCATTGTTCGCCCGGTCAATCAGCTCCAGGGCCGCTTGCTCCGCTTCAGCGAAGGCGATTTCACTCAAGATGTGCCGGTGGAAGGTAAGGATGAGCTTGCGCAATTGAGCCGTGTTGTGCAAGAAATGCAGATGAGCTTGCGGCAGGTCATCAGCGTTGTGCGCTCCAACGCTGAAAGCGTGGCCACGGCGAGTGCGCAGATCGCCCAAGGTAACCAAGACTTGAGCCAGCGCACCGAACAGCAAGCCAGTGCCCTGCAGCAAACGGCGGCCACGATGGAAGAGCTGGGCACCACCACCCGCAACAATGCAGACAGCGCCAAGCAGGCCAATCAAATGGCGCAAGGAGCCTCGTCCGTTGCTGCGCAAGGGGGCGAGGTGGTTGGCCAGGTTGTCACGACCATGCAAGGCATCAGCGACAGCAGCCGCAAAATCGGCGACATCATCGGCGTCATCGACGGTATTGCTTTCCAGACCAATATCCTGGCGCTCAATGCAGCGGTAGAAGCCGCCCGCGCGGGAGAGCAGGGCCGGGGTTTTGCCGTGGTGGCCTCCGAAGTGCGCAGCCTAGCGCAGCGCAGCGCCGAAGCGGCTAAGGAAATAAAGACCCTGATTGTTCGCAGCGTTGAGCAGGTTGACCAAGGCACGGTGTTGGTGGATCAAGCCGGCAAAACCATGGGTGACATCGTTGGCTCGATCAAGCACGTCAGTGACATCGTGGCCGAAATCAGCTCGGCCAGCGTTGAGCAAAGCTCGGGCATTGGTCAGGTCGGCGAGGCTGTCAGCCAAATGGACAAGGTGACGCAGCAGAACGCGGCGCTGGTGGAGCAAAGTGCCGCCGCCGCCGAGTGCTTAAAGGCCCAGGCCCAGCAGCTCGTGCAGGCGGTGGCTCGATTCAAAGTGTCGCAAGACAGCTAAGGCGGAGGGCGTTGAGTAGCTGATGCGGGGCTGTCCCCGCCCACGATGCTCACGCCGCCTTGCGCTGGCTCACCTGGCCTTGCCATTGCCCCATCAGGCCCCGCCAGCGGGAGCGCACCTCTGCCAAGTGGCGGGCTTTGACATGGCCATAGCCGCGGATGTTTTCTGGCAGGCGGGCAATCTCGACCGCCAAGGGCAGGGACTCGGTGTTCAGGCCCTGTAGCACGGTCTCAATGGCCAAGCGGTACTCGCCAATCAGAGCACGTTCGGTGCGGCGCTCTTCAGTGCGGCCAAACGGGTCCAGTGCGGTGCCGCGCAGGCCTTTGAGCTTGGCCAGCATGCCAAAGGCGCTGCGCATCCAGGGACCGTAGGCCTTCTTCACCAGCTCGCCTTTGTCGTTGGTCTTGGCGAACAGCGGCGGGGCCAGGTGGTGAACCAGCTTGAAGTCGCCTTCAAACTGCGCATTCAGCTTGGCCAAGAAGCTGGGGTCGGTGTGCAGGCGGGCGACTTCGTACTCGTCCTTGTAGGCCATCAGCTTGAAGAGGTAGCGGGCCACGGCCTCAGTCAGGCGGGTGCTGGACAGCGGCGCCTCGGCCGCGCGGACTTGCTCCACAAAGCTGCGGTACTGGGCGGCATAGGCCTCGTTCTGGTAGCCGGTCAAAAAGTTGACGCGCTGGGTGATCATGTCGTCCAGGCTGGTGCGCTTGACGAACTGGATCACTTGAGCCGTGGTGAACAGGGCTTTGACGGCGGCCAGGTCATGGGCGCAGCGACGACCCCACTCCTGTCTCTTATACACATCTGCCCCAGTCCAGGTTGATGGGCGCTTGGCTGCCCGTCACATAGCGCCGGTAGCTGTTNGCCCGAGCAGAACCAAGGTGTGCGGTCACCCGTCTTGACCTCCAAGGTGGCCAGCTCGCGCTCCTTGGCTTCAATGACGGCCACGCGCTGGTCCATGCGCTGGGCGATCTCGGCGGGCACGCCCAGCTTCTTCAAGCGCTTGGCAATGGCCTTGGCGATGATCGCTGGCGTCAGGTCGGCCTTGGCGCGCAGCAGCCAGTTTTCGCTCGGGTT
Organism: Ideonella sp. MAG2; assembly: GCA_004359425.1. Lineage (GTDB taxonomy): Bacteria > Pseudomonadota > Gammaproteobacteria > Burkholderiales > Burkholderiaceae_C > Ideonella. Next base: position 346,704 of record PTEU01000001.1, read on the forward strand.
GGGGCGGCTCCACTCGCCGCCAGTGTTGTCGCCCTCGGCTTCTTCAAACTTGCCGATCACATTGGGCCGCACATCGGCGCGCCAGTTGTACAGCTCCTCTTTGAGCTGGTACTCGATGACTTGGCGCTTCTCTTCAACGACCAGAATCTCTTGCAGGCCTTCGGCAAAGTCGCGTGTGATGGTGGCTTCCAGCGGCCACACTACATTGACCTTGTGCAGGCGCAGGCCGATGGCACGGCAGACCTCATCCGTCAGGCCCAGATCAGCCAGGGCTTGGCGCGTGTCGTTATAGGCCTTGCCGCTGGAGATGATGCCGAAGCGGTCTTGCGGCGTGGCGATAACGTTGTAATTCAGTTTGTTGGCACGCACATAGGCCAGGGCCGCGTACCACTTGTAGTCCATCAAGCGGGCTTCTTGCTCCAGGGGCGGGTCAGCCTTGTCTTTGTAGAGGTCGAGCTGCTGCGTGCCCCACACCGCGGTGGCGCCCAGCTCTTCATTCACGCCCGGCTGAAAGACGATGTGCTGCTGGGCCAAATGCTTTTTGGCCGCCATCAGGGCTTGGTCGTAACCGCCCAGGGGTGAGCCCCGGTAGCCGCTGATGAAACCGGCGGTGTTCAGGCCCACGGCGGCGTCGCGCACCCGCTGCAGCATGGGCAAGCGCACCAGCGCCTGCACGCCGCTCATGAAGGCACGGCCCTCGGGCAGGGCGTACTTGTCATCCAGAGTGACCTTTTCCAAGCTCAAGCGGATGGAATCAGGCAGCGGTGCATTCATGGTGTGTCTCCGTGGGGCGCGAGGATGGGGCGCGAAAAGGGGGCGCACGGCAGACAGGCTTGTGACCCGGCCGCAGCCCCACGCCTGCGTCATGCATCAAGGGCGTGTGGGCCAGAGTGTAGGCTCAAGCCCAGGACAGGTGCTTTCTTTCGATTGCCTGATCTTTCGTCCTTGAGCAAGAAAATGAAATCAACGTATCGATTTGAGAAACAATCATTCCTTGTTCGTTGGAATATGGGGTAAACCATGAGCGGCAACCTCAACCTTGCGCAGGCTGCAACCGCAGCGGCTCCACAGATGGACCGCTACGACATCGCCATCCTGGGCGTTTTGCAGCGGGACGCCCGTATCTCCAATGCAGACCTTGCCGCCGCCATCGGCCTGTCTGCCGCGCCCACCTGGCGGCGGGTGCGCCGCTTGGAAGAGTTGGGTGTGATTACCGGCTACCGGGCCGAGATTGACCGCCGCAAGATTGGCCTGGGTGTGCTGGCCTTTGTGCGCGTGGACTGCGAGCGCGACAACGCCGAGGCCATGCGTGCCCTGGAGGCGGCCATTCGTAAGCTGCCCGAGGTGATTGCCTGCCACTACATCAGTGGGGCGGGCACTTTTGAGTTGCAGGTCTTGGTGACCGACCTGGACGCCTATTCCCGCTGGACCATGGACACCCTGTTCAAGCTGCCCAACGTCAAAGACCTGCACACCAGCTTTTCCCTGGGCGAGATCAAGGCCTCGGCGGCTTTGCCACTGGGGCACTTGCTGCCCGCGCAGGAAGGGTGAGCCCCGGGGCTCAAGCGCGCCGGGGCGAGGGCCGATACCTCTGGGATGAAACCCGTCATCGTCTGCGCTCTGGGGTGCTTGGTGGCCACGGCCTGGGCTCAGCCTTGTGAGCCTGCTGCGCCAGTGGCTCAGGTGCCACGCAGCAAAGCCCAGCCTGCGGCGCAGCCGCCCGCCGTGCGCCTGCGCCTGGAATTGCGCGACAGCCTGCCCGGCCCCACGGCGGCTACCACTGCGGCCACCACGGTGTCTAGCCGAGCGGGTGCCGGGCGGCCGGTACTGACCTTGTGGACGGACAACAACCAAGCCATCGAAGCCCGTTTGGCCCTGCAAACCAGCGGCTCGACCGGGGAGTTGCAGTGGCTGTGGTCAGCCCAGCAAGGCGTGGTGGTCAGCCCGCAGGCTGCCGCTGCGCCGCAGCCTGCGGCCGCGCGCTGGTGGTTTTGCCCCACATGGCCGGGTGGCGCGGGCTCGCTGAGCGTGCGCTATGAAACCCCGGCCAGCGAGGCTGGGCCACCCGCCTTGAAAGGGCAGATCAGCGTGCCACTGGACGAATGGGTGCCGCTGTGGGCGCCGCCGCCCGAGCCGCCAGCCACCGGCGGTGACACGGTGTGGCGCAGCACTCAGGCCGCAACGCCGCCCCGGCTGGAGATGCGCTGGCGTCGTGATTGAATCACTTGGGCCACAGCACCCAGGTACGCAGCGCCTGCTTGGTGCGGCCGGCCTGGGCTTCGGCCTCTTCGCCCCAGCCCCAAAAAAAGTCAGCCCGCACGGCACCCACAATCGCGCTGCCTGTGTCTTGCGCCACCACCAGGCGCTGTAGCGGCTTGGTGCTGAGCGGCTCGGTCGCATCCAGCCACATCAAGCTGCCGTAAGGGATGCTCTGGGGGTCTACCGCCACCGAGCGGCCGGGCGAGAGCGGTACCCCTTGGGCACCCTTGGGGCCGATGCTGGGGTTGGGCAAGGGCTCTTCACGGAAGAACACCATGCGTGGGTTCTGCCACATCACCTCTTGCAGCCGCTGCGGGTTGCGGCGCATCCACTCCTTGATGCCGGGCCAGGAGGCCTCGCTGGCCTTCAACTCCCCTTGCTCAATGAGCCAGCGGCCGACCGAGCGGTAAGGGTGGCCGTTGTGATCGGCATAGGCAATGCGCACCATGCGCTCGCTGCCGTCCGGCTCTTGCAGACGCAGGCGGCCCGAGCCCTGAATTTGCAACACCAGCGCGTCCAGCGGGTCTTCCAGATAAGCGATCTCTCGGCCTTTGACAGCGGCTTGCGCCGCAGGCAGTGACTCCAGCTCTTGCCGCGTCCAATAGGGACGGCGGCTGGCCAGGTCGGGCGGCGGCGCCCACAGCGGCACGCTGCGGGTGTCGGTGGGCAGGCGGCTGGCGTTCATCAGTGGCTCGTAATAGCCAGTCAGCAGGCCCTGCGTCTCACCCGTCAAAGATTCCACCCGATACACCCGCAAGCTGTCCTCCAGCCAGCGGCGGGTGGCCACATCGTCATTCAAGACCTGGGTGCGCAGTTGTGTACACAGCATCAACCAACCCTCTGCGGGACGCACGCAACTGCGGCGCAGGGCGGGCAGCACCTCGCTGGCGCGGTCCTGGCCCCAGCCGGGCAGGTCGCCCCAGGCTGCGGGCACCCAGCGGGCGCGTGGGCGTTCCACCAGGCCTGCGGGCCATTCCAGCTTGGCAGTGGCCGGGGCTGGGGCAGGCTGGGCCGATGGCGGGCGACCGGGCTCGGCCTTGGCCTTGGGCAGCCATTGGCAGCCAGCCAGCAGGGCCATGCACAACAGGCACAAGCCTGCCAGCGAAAATGGGGCCAAACGCGCCTGGGGGCGCAGCAAGGTGTGGTTCATGTCGATACTGATTTTGGAAGCCCTGGGTGCCGGTGCTTTGCTGATCTTCATTGTCTGGTGGACGATGTTTTCGGGCCGTCGAGGCGGGGAACTTTCTGATCACACTGAGCAGGCTGACGATGGCAGCACCAGCCACGACGCGCCAGCGCAGCCCAGCCAGCATGCCACGTCTGCCGACGCGGCCAAGCCGAAAACAGACCCTAGGCCGGAGGTCTAAAAAAGCTACCTGGGGATGTTGCCCAGCGTTGCCGCAGCGCGGCATACAGGCGGCCGCGCTCTTGCACCTGCAAGCCGCGAGAAGCCAGCGCCACCTTGAAAGCCAGGGTAAAGCTCACCGCTAGGTTGAGCAGGCCGGTGACCCCAATGCCCGCCAAGCACCACCAGAACTCAGGCTGCCTGAAGATATCTGGCCCCAGCGCGCCTACGGCCGCCGCCAACTGCCCCATGCCCAGGGTGACATGGCGCACCTCCAGTGGCAGACCTACAAATGAGGCCAGTGCGGGGATCAGGCCCAACATCATGCCCAAGGACACATTGGCTGCGAGCCCTGAAATATTGGCCCGCCACCAGCGCGCCCAGCGCTGCGCGCGGGCGGGGCTTAGCAGGCGGGTGATGCGCGGGTTCCAGGCCAGCGCACTCTCAAGGCGGTGGTAGACAAACCAGTTCTCAACCCAACCCGCAATCAGGCTGGAGGCAAACAGCAATACGCCGGTGAAGGCGGCAAAGAGTGCGGTCGGGCCCAGCAGGGTCAGGGAGTGCAGCACATAGCGGGCCTCTTGCTCGCCCACCAAGGGGGCCTTTTGCAGCCACCAGGCCAGGCCTTGCGCCGCCAGTACCACCGGGGTCACCAGGGCCAGGTTGCCCAAAATGCCCGCCACCTGGGAGCGGATAAGGTGGGCGACCTCGTCCACAAAGCTGTCCACCGCGCCTTCCTGCTGGCCCACGGCTTCCAACTTGGCGGCCAGGGCCGGGGCCGTCATGGCGGGCTGCTTGGTGGCCACCGTCCAATGCAGCAGATGCACCAGCACAAAGCTCAGGGCGTAATTGGCACCGGCCAAAAAGCCGACCCAAAAGGCGCTGACCTGCAAGGCCGAGAGCGCAAACTTGGCCAGGGTGGTCAGGCCGATCACAGCCCCGCCTCCGGCGGCCTTGCCCAGCATTTGGCGGTACTCCGCGCGGTCCCGGGTGATGTAGTGTTCGCCGGTTTCCGCGCTGCGCTCGGTCACCTTGCGGGCCAGTAGGGCGTAATGGCGGGTGAACAGCGGGCCTATGCCTTGGCGATCCTGGGCCGCGTCCAGCAGGGCCAGCCACAGGGCTCTGAAGGCTGGCGCTGGGGCTTGGGCCAGTGCGGCATCCAGCAGCAGCTCGGTGCGGGCCGCCCGGCTGCGCATCTGGTGCATTTGAAACACCACGTCCACCGAGATGCCCCACTCGTCCAGGTGCTCGCGCGCACTGTCCGCAGCCGCCATGCAGCGGCCCAGCACCGCCCGCAAGGTGGCGGCATGTTGTGCCAGCGAAGGGGCGTCTGCCCCGGCTTGCTGGGCAGCTTGCAGGGCTTCGGCCACGGCCACCACCTGATGAAAAGGGCGATCCACCAGTTGGTCGGCGGCCATGCGCGAGCGCAGGGCCTTGCTCAGGCCATGTGCACGGATTTGGCTGGCCAGCAGTTGCACGGCCTCCACCATTTCGTCGCGCCAGGCACTGGAGGTGCCGCAGCAATGCTCCAGCCAACGCAGCAAACGGCTCAGCGTGGTGTCGTCCAAAGCGGCCACCCAGGTAGCGTCATCCGCCCGGTTGAAGAGCAGCGAGAACAGCTCGCCCGCGTCCGAGGTTTGGGGTGTGCCCGGCAGCCAGGCCAGGCGCAGCCGGTCGCCCAACTCACTCAAAAAACCCTGCCGAGGGGGGAAGCCAAAATCGGCCAACAGGCCGTTGCTGTCCAGGTCGCGCAGGCTGTTGTGAACCAATCCACCCACACGCTGGCTGATCTCGGCCTGGGTTTCCAGCACATCCAGCAGCAGGCCCAAGCGCACCACAGGCCATGGGGCCTGGGCTTGCGCGTTCTCGGGCGGCGGCTGGCGCAACCACTCCAGCAGGCGGATCAGCCACAGATGCCGCTCCACGGCTGGCGCGGCAGGGTCAGCGCTGTGCAGCAGCGCACTCAAGTCCCACACCATCAATGCAGCGCCTGGGCTTGGGCCAACTCAAAAGCGGGCACGGGGGTGTCAAACCAATGCGCGTCTTCAGTGATGCAAAAAAACGTGCCCTGCATACGCCCACGTGGCGTGCCCAAACGGGTCCAACTGGTGTACTCAAATTGCTCGCCCGGTTTGAGCACCGGCTGATGCCCTACCACTGCCAAGCCGCGCACTTCCTCTAGGCGGCCCAGGGCGTCGGTGATTTGCCAGTGCCGGGCCACCAATTGGGCGGTGACTGTGCCGGTATTGCGGATGGTGATGGTGTAGGCAAAGGCGTACACCGAATCAGCGGCGGAGGACTGCTCGGGCAGGTATTGCGTGGCGACCGAACAGGTGAATTGGGCTGTGCTCATGGCGGGATGCTAGCCCACGCTCTCTAAAATCGCGCCTTTAGCCTTGATTTGCCCTTGTGGGCACCCAGCCATGAGCACCTATCGCATTGCCCCCAGCATCCTCTCGGCCGACTTTGCCCGCCTGGGCGACGAGGTGCGCAACGTGCTGGCCGCCGGGGCGGATTGGATCCACTTTGACGTGATGGACAACCACTACGTGCCCAACCTGACCTTTGGGCCCATGGTGTGCGAGGCGCTCAAAAGGCACGCCGTTAAGCCGGACGGCACCCCCGCCCCCATCGACGTGCACCTGATGGTGCAGCCGGTGGATGCCCTGGCTCAGGCCTTTGCCCGGGCCGGTGCCAACATCATCACCTTCCACCCCGATGCCTCGGCCCATGTCGACCGCACCCTGCAACTCATCAAGGCCGAAGGCTGCCAAGCCGGTTTGGTCTTCAACCCCGCCATGCCGCTGGACGTGCTGGAGTGGGTGATCGACAAGGTGGATGTGGTGCTGCTGATGAGCGTGAACCCTGGCTTTGGTGGCCAAAGCTTTATCGAGAGCACGTTGCGCAAGGCTGAGCAAGCGCGCAAGATCATTGACGCAGAACGGGCCAAGACGGGCCGTGACATCCGCCTGGAGATCGACGGCGGCATCAAGCCCGACAACATCCGCCGCGTGGCCGACGCTGGGGCGGACACCTTTNGCTTTCTGCTGGAGTCGGTGGTGGGCGGCGAGCGTTTCGGCCGCTATTCCTTCATTGGCCTGCCGGCCCGCACCCTGCTGCGCGCCACCGGCCAGCGCAGTGAGATCGTCACCGACGGCCAAGTGGTCGAGACCCGCGAGGGCAACCCGCTGGACTTTATTGCCGAGGTGCAGGCCCGCTTCAAGCCTGCGCTGCGCCCTGGCTTGCCGCGTTTTTGTGGCGGGCTCGCCGGCTACTTTGGCTACGACACCGTGCGCCACATTGAGCCGCGCCTGCAAGGCGTGAAGAAGCCGGGCGGCATTGGCACGCCCGATATTCAACTGCTGCAAACCGAAGAGTTGGCCGTCATCGACAACCTCTCTGGGCGGTTGTATCTGATCGTCTGGGCCGACCCCGCCAAGCCCGAGGCTTGGTTTGAGGGCAAGCGCCGCCTGTCCGAGTTGGTGGACAAGCTGCGCTACAGCGTCACTGCGCCGCAGGTCAAGCGCGGGGCCAGCCATGCGGTGGAGCGCGAGTTCGACAAGACGGCGTTTTGCGCGGCCGTGGAAAAGGCCAAGGCCTATATCGCTGCGGGCGATTGCATGCAGGTGGTGCTGGGTCAACGCTTACAAAAGCGCTTCACCGAGAGCCCTTTGAGCCTGTATCGCGCACTGCGCTCGCTCAACCCCAGCCCCTACATGTACTACTACGACATGGGGGACTTCCAGATCGTCGGCGCCTCACCTGAAATTTTGGTGCGTCAAGAGACGCGGGACGAGGGCGAGGTGGTCACCATTCGCCCGATTGCCGGCACCCGCCCGCGCGGTGCAACACCTGAAACCGACAAGGCGCTGGAGGCCGAACTGCTGGCCGATGCCAAAGAGCGGGCTGAGCATGTGATGCTGATCGACCTGGCCCGCAACGACATTGGCCGCATTGCCCAAACCGGCAGCGTCAAAGTGACCGAGGCCTTTGGCATCGAGCGCTATTCGCATGTGATGCACATCGTCAGCAATGTCGAGGGGCGGCTCAAAGACGGCCTTTCCAGCCTGGATGTGCTCAAGGCCAGCTTCCCGGCGGGCACGCTCAGCGGCGCGCCCAAGATCCGCGCCATGGAAATCATCGACGAGCTGGAGCTGACCGAGCGCGGCATCTACGGCGGTGCCTGCGGCTACCTCAGCTTTGCGGGGGATATGGATGTGGCCATTGCCATCCGCACCGGCATCGTCAAGAACAACACCTTGTATGTGCAGGCGGGGGCGGGTGTGGTGGCGGACTCCGTGCCCGAGCTGGAGTGGAAAGAAACCGAAGCCAAGGCCCGTGCGGTGATCCGCGCGGCCGAGTTGGTGGAAGAAGGTTTCTGACGGCGGGCCACGAGGAGCACAACATGCTATTGATGATCGACAACTACGATTCTTTCACCTTCAACCTGGTGCAGTACTTTGCCGAGCTGGGCGAGGACGTGAAGGTGGTGCGCAATGATGAGATCACGCTCGACGAGATCGCGGCCATGCGGCCCGACCGTTTGGTGTTGTCGCCCGGGCCTTGCTCGCCGGCTGAGGCGGGCATCTGCGTGCCGGCCATTCAGCGCTTTGTGGGGCAGCTGCCGATTCTGGGCGTGTGCCTCGGCCACCAGAGCATTGGGGCTGCGCTGGGTGGCCGCATCGTGCGGGCCCAAACCCAGATGCACGGCAAGACCAGCGTGCTGCGCACCGATGGCCGCGGGGTCTATCGAGACCTGCCCGAGCAGTTCACGGTGATCCGCTACCACTCGCTGGTGATCGAAGAGGCCAGCTTGCCCGCGGACTTGGAGGTGAGCTCGCGCTCGGAAGACGGCGAGATCATGGGCGTGCGCCACAAAGGCTTGGCCGGTGGGCCAGCGCCGCTGGAAGGCGTGCAGTTCCATCCTGAGTCCATCCTGTCGGAGCATGGCCATGCCATGCTGCGCAACTTCTTGAACATGGGGAGTGCAGCATGACGATCGTGGACCTTCGCAGTGACACCGTGACCCGGCCGACCGCCGCCATGCGCGAGGCCATCGCACGTGCAGAAGTGGGCGATGATGTGTTTGGTGACGACCCCACCGTGCTGGCGCTGCAAGCGCGGGTGGCTGCGCTGACGGGCAAAGAGGCGGCGCTGTTCATGGCCTCTGGCACGCAGAGCAATCTGTGTGGCATGCTGGCCCATTGCCAGCGTGGCGATGAATACATCGTGGGCCAGCTGGCCCATACCTACCGTTATGAAGGCGGCGGCGCGGCGGTGCTGGGCAGCATACAGCCCCAGCCTTTGGTGCAAGACGCGCAAGGGCGCATGGCGCTGGCGGACATTGCCGCCGCCATCAAGCCCGATGACCCGCACTTCGCCCGCACCCGCCTGCTGTGCCTGGAGAACACCTGGAACGGCCAGGTGATGAGCCACGACTATTTGGCGCAGGCCACGGCCCTGGCGCGCCAGCATGGCTTGGCTTGTCACTTGGATGGTGCGCGCGTGTTCAATGCGGCGGTGGCCGACGCGGGGCCTGGCGGCGAGGTGCCCGCCGCGCTGCGTCGCATCACGGGCTACTTCGACAGTGTCTCGGTCTGCTTCAGCAAGGGCCTGGGCGCGCCGGTGGGCTCGATGCTGTGCGGCTCGCGCGAGCTGATCGCCCGCGCGCACCGGGTGCGCAAGATGGTGGGCGGCGGCATGCGCCAGGTAGGCTTGCTGGCGGCGGCGGTGGACCATGCGCTGGACCATCATGTCGAGCGACTGCGCGAGGACCACCGCCGTGCAGCGCTGCTGGCCGATGGTCTGCAAGGCCTGCCCGGCCTGACCGTGCGCTCGGCCGAATTTTTTGGAGCCATCATGCCCATCACCAACACCGAAGCCCTGACCCGCGTCATCGACCACCGCGAGATCTTCCACGACGAGATGCTGGCGCTGATGCGTCGCATCATGAGCGGCGAGATGTCGCCGGTGATGATTGCGGCCCTGGCCATTGGCCTGCGCGTCAAGAAAGAAAGCATTGGCGAGATTGCTGCGGCTGCGCAGGTGATGCGTGAGTTTGCAACGCTGGTGCCTGTGGCCAATCGAGAACGCCTGGTGGACATTGTGGGCACCGGGGGCGATGGCTCACACACCTTCAACATCTCCACCGCCTCGACCTTTGTGGCGGCGGCGGCGGGCGCGCGTGTGGCCAAGCACGGCGGGCGCAGCGTGTCGTCCACCTCGGGCAGTGCCGATGTGATGGAGGCCTTGGGCGCTTACATCAATCTCAACCCCAGCCAGGTGGCCGATTGCCTGGAGGAGTGCGGCATTGCCTTCATGTTTGCCCCCAACCACCATGCCTCGATGAAGCATGCGGCCCCGGTGCGCAAGGAGTTGGGTGTGCGTACCTTTTTCAACATCTTGGGCCCGCTGACCAACCCGGCGGGTGCGCCCAACCAGTTGATGGGCGTGTTCCACCCCGACCTGGTGGGGATCCAGGTGCGGGTATTGCAGCGCTTGGGTTCAGAGCATGTGATGGTGGTCTACGGCATGAACGGCATGGACGAAATCTCGCTGTCGGGCGAGACCTTGGTGGGCGAGCTCAAAGACGGCTCGGTCAAAGAGTACATGGTGCACCCCAGCGACTTTGGCCTGCCGGTGTATGACTCGCGCGTGCTGCGCGTGGCCAATCAGCAAGAGTCGGTGCAGTGCATCCAGCGTGTGCTGGCCAATGAAGACGGCCCCGTGCGCGATGTGGTGCTGCTGAATGCCGGTGCCGCGCTGTATTGCGCGGGCGTGGCGGCGTCGGTGACCGAAGGGGTCAAGCTGGCACGTGAGGCGGTGGCCTCGGGGGCTGCGGCCGCCAAGCTGTCGCAGTTTGTGGCCATCACCAACCGGCATCGCCCGGCAGCGTGAGGAAATAGGCCATGAGTGGAACCCCAGACATCCTGCGCCGCATCGTCGAGGTCAAGCACCAAGAGATCGTGGCGGCCAAGGCCCGGCGCTCGCTGGCCAGCGTGCGGGCGGAGGCTGAATCCCGGCGCGATGTGCGTGGCTTTGAGCGGGCGCTGCGCGCCAAAGTGGCCCAAGGCCAGGCGGCTGTGATTGCCGAGATCAAAAAGGCCAGCCCGTCTAAGGGCGTGCTGCGAGAAGACTTTCACCCGGCTGAGATCGCCCGCAGCTACGAGCAGCACGGTGCGGCGTGCCTGAGCGTGTTGACGGACGAACAGTTTTTTCAAGGGCATGCCGATTTCTTGCATCAAGCCCGTGAAGCCTGTGCCTTGCCCGTGCTGCGCAAAGACTTCATGGTGGATGACTACCAAGTCTTTGAAGCCCGGGCCTGGGGCGCGGACTGCATCCTGCTGATTGCGGCCTGCCTGGATGATGCGCAGATGACAGACCTTGAAGCGACGGCTCAGGCGCTGGGCTTGGATGTCTTGGTGGAGGTGCATGACGCGCATGAGTTGGAGCGGGCGCTGCGCTTGAAGACGCGCTTGGTGGGCATCAACAACCGAGACTTGCGCAGTTTTGAGGTGTCGCTGCAGACCACGCTGGGCATGCTCAAAGAGGTGCCGGCGGATCGCCTGCTGGTGACGGAATCTGGCATCCTGAGCCGTGCGGATGTGGCCTTGATGCGGGCCGCGGCGGTGCACAGCTTCCTGGTCGGCGAGGCCTTTATGCGGGCACCCGAGCCCGGCGAAGCCCTGGAGGCCTTGTTTGCCTGAGGCTGCGATGGCGCAAGGCGACTTGTTTGGCGCGCCGCTGTCGGCCGCCGCCTTGTCGACGCAAGGCTTGAGTGCTCCTTTGGCGAGCTTGATGGCCGAGGTGCCGCAGGACTGGCAACCGGTGCTGCAAGCGTGGGCGGCGTCTTCCGAGGGCCAGGGTTTGCTCAGCTTCGTGGCGCAACGCCAGGCGCAAGGCGCGCTGATCTACCCGGCGACGCCCTTCAAGGCCTTGCAACTCACGCCGCTGGCCTCGGTGCGGGTGGTGATCCTGGGGCAAGACCCGTATCACGGCCCGGGGCAGGCCGAGGGCTTGGCCTTCTCGGTGCCGGTGGGCCAGAAGATTCCGCCCAGCTTGCGCAACATCCATAAGGAATTGCAGCGCGATCTGGGGCTGCCTGCGCCCACGCATGGCCATTTGGCGGGCTGGGCGCAGCAAGGGGTCTTGCTGCTCAATACCTGCTTGACGGTGGAAGACGACGCCAGTGCCCTTTCTGGGCTGTGGGCACTTCTCCGCCTGCGCTCGGGCGGGCGCGGCGGTGGACTGGCGTCAGGCCTTGCCGCTTTGAGGGTTGGCTTGTCAAAGCTGAAAAAATAGTGCTACACTCTCAGGCTCGCTGCGGAGGGGTGGCCGAGTGGTTAAAGGCAGCAGACTGTAAATCTGCCCGCATAGCGTACGCTGGTTCGAATCCAGCCTCCTCCACCACAGCGAACGACTGGCAAGCCAGTCAGTGAATTTGGTCAGAAAGCCTGTTGCTGAGGTTGTTTTTTGCAGCCGCTAGGCGGGAGTAGTTCAATGGTAGAACCTTAGCCTTCCAAGCTAATGACACGGGTTCGATTCCCGTTTCCCGCTCCAGTGAAGGCCAGGGTTTGAAGAATTGGTTGAGTGATAGGTCGACACAGGCCTGAATGCAATGCCTCTGCGGAGGCATCGGTTTTTAGCCCTGTGTCGATGCCCATGTGGCTCAGTGGTAGAGCACTCCCTTGGTAAGGGAGAGGTCGCGCGTTCGATCCGCGCCATGGGCACCACCCTCTTTGAAGTTTGTCTGACGTTTTAGAACTGATTTGGCCCTGCGTGGGCCCATGATTAGGAGCGCAAGATGGCAAAAGGTAAATTCGAGCGGACCAAGCCGCACGTGAACGTGGGCACCATTGGTCACGTGGACCATGGCAAGACGACGCTGACGGCAGCGATCACCACGATCTTGTCGGCCAAGTTCGGTGGCGAGGCCAAGGCCTACGACCAGATTGACGCAGCGCCTGAAGAAAAGGCTCGCGGCATCACCATCAACACCGCTCACGTGGAGTACGAGACCGCCAACCGCCACTACGCGCACGTTGACTGCCCCGGCCACGCTGACTATGTGAAGAACATGATCACCGGTGCCGCCCAGATGGACGGCGCGATCTTGGTGTGCTCGGCCGCTGACGGCCCCATGCCCCAGACCCGCGAGCACATCCTGTTGGCTCGTCAGGTGGGCGTGCCCTACATCATCGTGTTCCTGAACAAGTGCGACATGGTGGACGACGCTGAGTTGCTGGAACTGGTCGAAATGGAAGTGCGCGAGCTGCTCTCCAAGTACGACTTCCCCGGCGACGACACCCCCATCGTCAAGGGTTCTGCCAAGCTGGCCATGGAAGGCGACAAGGGCGACCTGGGCGAGCAAGCCATCATGCGTTTGGCCGATGCGCTGGACAGCTACATCCCCACGCCTGAGCGCGCTGTGGATGGCACCTTCCTGATGCCTGTGGAAGACGTGTTTTCGATCTCTGGCCGTGGCACCGTGGTGACCGGTCGTGTCGAGCGCGGCATCATCAAGGTCGGCGAAGAAATCGAAATCGTCGGTATCAAAGACACCCAGAAGACCACCTGCACGGGCGTGGAAATGTTCCGCAAGCTGCTACTGATCGCCCCCATCGCCATGGAAGAAGGCCTGCGTTTCGCCATCCGTGAAGGCGGTCGTACCGTCGGCGCTGGCGTGGTTGCCAAGATCCTCGCCTAATTGAAGAAAGCTGCAGGGGTATAGCTCAATTGGCAGAGCGTCGGTCTCCAAAACCGAAGGTTGTAGGTTCGATTCCTACTGCCCCTGCCAACTGATCTGAACGGCGTCGCGAAGCCGCTCAGATCGGGAAGCCAAGAGAAGTCAACGCTGCATCTTGCGATGCAGCCCCGGCCCTGACAGCCAGCCCGCAGGCGAAATGCCCCGCGGGCTTTGCTGCTGTTGGGACTTTGTTGTCTGAGGTGCAGGGCACCGAGGGCTGCAAAGGGAAAATGTCAGGAAGTCATGTCCACGAACACGCAAGTCGAAACCATCTCTACCGGCGCTGATAAGGCCAAGCTGGCCGCATCCGTGGTGCTGGTGCTGGGTGCGATCACCGCCTTCTACCTGCTGAATGGCAAGGACATGTGGATGCGCGTGGCCGTGCTGCTGGTCTTGTTGGCCATGGCGGCGGGCACCTTTTTTGTCTCCGACATGGGCAAGCGCCTGATCGCTTATGGCCAAGAGTCGGTGCGAGAAGTGCGCAAGGTGGTCTGGCCGACACCTAAAGAAGCCGGTCAGATGACGCTGTACGTGTTCATCTTTGTGGTTTTGATGGCCCTGTTCCTGTGGTTGACCGACGTGACGCTGAGCTGGATCTTGTACGACCTGATCCTGGGCTGGAAGCACTGATCACGGTCTCTCGATGTCACGCACACTAGAAAAGGACTCTTCAGCATGAGCGAAACCATTGCCAATGAAGCCGGTGCCCTGGCACCCGCCTCCAGCCCTCTGCGTTGGTATGTGGTGCACGCCTACTCTGGCATGGAGAAGGCCGTGGAGCGCAATCTGCGCGAGCGCATCGACCGCGCCGGCATGCAGTCCAAATTCGGCCGCATCTTGGTGCCCACCGAAGAAGTGGTGGAGCTGAAGAACGGCAAGAAGTCGGTCACTGAGCGTCGTTTCTTCCCCGGCTACGTGCTGGTGGAGATGCTGATGGACGACGAGTCTTGGCACTTGGTCAAGCACACCTCCAAGGTCACGGGTTTTGTGGGCGGTGCCAAGAATCGCCCCGCCCCGATCTCCGAGGCCGAGGTGATGAAGATCGTCAACCAGATGCAAGAAGGCATTGAGAAGCCGCGTCCCAAAGTGGAATGGGAAGTGGGCGAGTTGGTGCGCGTCAAAGAAGGCCCGTTCACCGACTTCAATGGTGCTGTCGAAGAAGTCAATTACGAGAAGTCCAAGGTTCGCGTGTCAGTCACCATTTTTGGTCGCGCCACACCCGTCGAGCTCGACTTCTCGCAGGTCGAGAAGGTCTAAGGCACAGCGCCTTCAGGCCAAGCGCCTCAGCCCTCGCGGGCCGAAGCCACAGGTTTTAGCAGTCAGCGGCGTTCACGACCCGGCGCCTCTGATGAAGTTCGAAACGGGTCATTTGACGAGGAGCCGAGGCGGCGCAAGCCACCAAAGCGTTTGGACTCGAGGAGCCAATCATGGCAAAGAAAATTGTCGGCTTTATCAAGCTGCAAGTCCCGGCCGGTAAGGCCAATCCTTCCCCTCCTATCGGCCCGGCGCTCGGTCAGCGCGGTCTGAACATCATGGAGTTCTGCAAGGCCTTCAATGCCCAAACTCAGGGCATGGAGCCTGGCATGCCGATTCCGGTGACCATCACCGCTTTCGCAGACAAGAGCTTCACCTTCAAGATGGGTACGCCTCCTGCGACCTATCTGATCAAGAAGGCCATCAAGCTGGACAAGGGTTCTGACAAGGCTCACCTGAACAAGGTCGGCAAGATCACCCGCGCTCAGCTCGAAGAGATCGCCAAGTTGAAGATGAAAGACCTGACGGCTGCCGACATGGACGCCGCAGTCAAGACCATCGCCGGCTCTGCCCGTTCGATGGGTGTGATCGTTGAGGGGGTGTGAGATGGCAAAGCTGACTAAGAAGGCCAAGGCCCTGCAGGGCAAGGTTGACAGCCTGAAGCTGTATTCCATCACCGACGCTCTGGCACTGGTCAAGAGCTGCGCCACCGCCAAGTTCGATGAGTCCATCGACGTG
Source organism: Ideonella sp. MAG2 (assembly GCA_004359425.1). GTDB lineage: Bacteria > Pseudomonadota > Gammaproteobacteria > Burkholderiales > Burkholderiaceae_C > Ideonella. The sequence goes on from PTEU01000001.1 coordinate 362,045, forward strand.
GCCGTGCAGTTGGGCATCGATGCCAAGAAGTCGGACCAAGTGGTGCGTGGCGCTGTCGTGATGCCTAACGGCACCGGCAAGACCAAGCGCGTGGCCGTGTTTGCCCAAGGTGCCAAGGCTGAAGAAGCCAAGGCCGCTGGCGCAGACGTGGTCGGCATGGAAGACCTGGCTGAGCGCGTGAAGGCTGGCGACATGCCCTTCGACGTGGTCATCGCTTCCCCCGACACCATGCGTATCGTCGGTACCTTGGGTCAGATCCTGGGCCCTCGCGGCCTGATGCCTAACCCCAAGGTCGGCACCGTGACGCCCGATGTGGCGACCGCTGTGAAGAACGCCAAGGCCGGTCAGGTGCAGTTCCGCGTCGACAAGGCCGGCATCATCCACGGCACCATCGGCCGTCGCTCGTTTGACGACGACAAGCTGGTGGGCAACTTGGCCGCTCTGCTGGATGCCTTGAACAAGGCAAAGCCTGCTTCGTCCAAGGGTGTCTACCTGCGCAAGGTGGCCGTGTCGTCGACCATGGGTGTGGGCGCTCGCGTCGACATCGCGTCGGTCAACGCCGCCTGATTTTGAGAACACTGTCAGCGCGGCCGTCTTGACGCGCTGACAGCTCATGGTGGTGGAGTCCGGGCCGCAAGGCTTGGTTTTCGCCATCCAAGACCGCTGGTGGCGGCCGCTCTCGGGCGGCGGCCTTAATCGGTGACTTGAGGTTCGCCTCAGGTGTCCTGCCAGCGCAGATGGCGTCCACGCCGTGACGATGAATCTCTGAGCAAACCCACGTTGGTGGGTGAATTTGGAGCGTGACTCGGAAACGGTTAGGTCGCTGAACCCCCGGTGTGTCAACCGAGCCTGCAAGGGCAGAGAAGACACGTTTTTGTGAGGAGTAGACCTTGAGTCTCAACCGCAACGAGAAGGCGGCCGTGATCGAGGACGTGGCAGCGCAAGCCGCCAAGTCCCAGACCCTGGCTTTGGCCGAGTACCGTGGCCTCACCGTCGAAAACCTGAACAAGCTGCGCGTCGAAGCGCGTGCCAAGGGTGTGTATCTTCACGTGCTGAAGAACTCCCTGGCGCGTCGTGCCGTTGCGGGCACCCCGTTCGAGGTTGCGACGGAGAGCATGGTCGGTCCGCTGATCTACGGCTTTTCTGAAGACGCTGTTGCTGCGGCCAAAGTCATTGCTGACTTTGCCAAGGGCAACGACAAGCTGGTCATCAAAGGCGGCGCCTATGCAGGCAAGGCCTTGGATGTCGAAGGTGTGAAGGCCCTGGCGTCTGTGCCGAGCCGCGAAGTGCTGCTGTCCCAGATCGCTGGGCTGCTGCTGTCGCCGGTTCAGCGCGTGGCTGCCGTGTTGGCTGCGCTGTCTGTGCAACGTGGTGGCGGTGACGCTCCCGCTGCCGACGCCCCGGCCGCTTGATCGCCCACAGCTTTTCCCAATTCACTGAATCAAACAATCGAGGTAACTCAAATGGCATTCGATAAAGACGCCTTCCTGACCGCCCTGGACAGCATGTCCGTCATGGACCTGAACGACCTGGTCAAGGCTATTGAAGAGAAGTTCGGCGTGTCCGCCGCTTCTATGGCTGCTCCCGCCGCTGGCGGCGCTGCTGGCGGTGGCGCTGCTGCTGCTGAAGAGAAGACCGAATTCAACGTCGTGCTGCTCGAAGCCGGCGCGAACAAGGTTGGCGTGATTAAGGCCGTGCGCGAGCTGACCGGCCTGGGTCTGAAGGAAGCCAAGGACCTGGTCGACGGCGCTCCGAAGAACGTCAAGGAAGGCGTGGCCAAGGCTGACGCTGAAGCCGCTGTCAAGAAGCTGGTGGAAGCCGGTGCTAAGGCTGAACTGAAGTAATTCAGTCACCTAACAGGAGGCTGGGAGTCCCCAAAGGGCTCCCGGCCTTTTGTGCTTTCAAGCACAAGGCCCTGAGAGTGCAGCTGGAAGCCCCGCAAGTCATAATGGCGGGTTTTCCAAGTGTTCTCTGATCCGACTGCAGAGAAACAGGTTTGGTCGGGCTCCGGTGCAATGCCGGGGTTGTCCGCCAGCGGTTGGTAGTGGCCAACCACCAAGCTTTCAGGCCGTCCAAGAGCGGACTTCAGCCTGCATAAGCCAGTCGCCGACGAGGCGTGTCCGTCAAGAGGCCCTAAGGAGCCTGGTGCGGGCCGTCGCTACGGAGTGTTCAATGGCGCAAGCATCCCCCTACAGCTATACCGAGCGCAAGCGTATTCGCAAGAGCTTCGGCAAGCGCGAGAGCGTTCTCAACGTCCCCTACCTGCTCACCATGCAGCAGGTGTCCTATGTGGCCTTCCTCCAGAAGGACACCCCGCCGGCCTTGCGTAAGCCCGAAGGCTTGCAGGCCGCCTTCCTCGCCGCATTCCCGATTGTTTCGCACAACGGTTTTGTGGAGATGAAGTTCATCGAATACAACATCGCCAAGCCCACCTTCGACGTGCGCGAGTGCCAGCAGCGGGGCTTGACCTACGCTGCGGCGGTGCGAGCCCGCTTGCAGATGATCATTTATGACCGTGAGGCCCATCCGGCTAAGGTGGTCAAGGAGATCAAGGAGCAAGAGGTCTACATGGGCGAAGTGCCCCTGATGACCGACTACGGCTCTTTCATCGTCAACGGCACCGAGCGTGTCATCGTCAGCCAGTTGCACCGCTCGCCTGGCGTGTTCTTTGAACACGACAAGGGCAAGACCCACTCTTCGGGCAAGCTGCTGTTCTCGGCCCGCATCATCCCCTACCGCGGCTCCTGGCTCGACTTCGAGTTCGACCCCAAGGACATTCTCTACTTCCGTGTCGACCGCCGCCGCAAGATGCCGGTCACCATCCTGCTCAAGGCCATTGGCCTGCAGCCGGAAGCCATCCTGGCCCACTTCTTCAGCAACGACAACTTCCGCCTGATGGACACCGGCGCGCAGTTGGAGTTTGTGCCTGAGCGCATGAAGGGTGAGGTGGCCCGCTTTGACCTCACCGACAAGGCCGGTAACGTCATTGTCGAGAAGGACAAGCGCATCACCGCGCGCCATGTGCGCCAACTGGAGCAGTCCACGTGTTTCCGCTCTGGGCCCGGGTGGTTTGACCCGCGAGCGTGCCGGCTTTGAAGTGCGTGACGTGCACCCGACCCACTACGGTCGTGTTTGCCCGATTGAAACGCCTGAAGGCCCGAACATTGGTCTGATCAACTCCCTGGCGCTGTACGCTCAACTGAATGAGTACGGCTTCCTGGAGACGCCTTACCGTCGCGTGGTCGATGGCAAGGTCACCGACCAGATCGATTACCTGTCGGCCATCGAAGAAGGCAAGTACGTGATCGCTCAGGCGAACGCGACCTTGGGCAAAGACGGTCAACTGACCGACGAACTGGTCTCGGCCCGTGAAAACGGCGAATCCGTGTTGCTGTCGCCTGAGCGCGTGCAGTACATGGACGTGGCCCCGGCGCAGATCGTCTCGGTGGCGGCCTCGCTCGTGCCCTTCTTGGAGCACGACGACGCGAACCGCGCCTTGATGGGCGCCAACATGCAGCGTCAGGCTGTGCCGACCCTGCGCCCCGAAAAGGCCTTCGTCGGTACCGGCGTGGAGCGCGTGGCGGCTGTGGACTCGGGCACCGTGGTGACCGCTCGCCGTGGCGGCGTGGTCGACTACGTGGACACCAACCGGATCGTGATTCGCGTCAATGACGCGGAGACCATGGCCGGTGAAGTCGGCGTCGACATCTACAACCTGATCAAGTATCAGCGTTCCAACCAGAACACCAACATTCACCAGCGCCCCATCGTGCGCCGTGGTGACCATGTCGGCGCGCGCGACGTCATCGCTGACGGCGCCTCCACCGACCTGGGCGAGTTGGCGCTGGGCCAGAACATGTTGGTCGCCTTCATGCCCTGGAACGGCTACAACTTCGAAGACTCGATCTTGATTTCTGAGCGCGTGGTGGCTGAAGACCGCTACACCTCGATCCACATCGAGGAACTCGTGGTCATGGCCCGCGACACCAAGCTGGGCAGCGAAGAAATCACCCGCGACATCCCCAACCTGTCCGAGCAGCAACTGGCTCGCTTGGACGAGTCGGGCATCGTCTACATCGGTGCTGAAGTCAACCCCGGCGACGTGCTGGTGGGCAAGGTCACGCCGAAGGGCGAGACCACGCTGACGCCTGAAGAGAAGCTGTTGCGCGCCATCTTCGGTGAGAAGGCGTCCGACGTGAAGGACACCTCGCTGCGTGTGGACCAAGGCACCAGCGGCACCGTCATCGATGTGCAGGTCTTCACCCGCGAAGGCATCCAGCGTGACAAGCGCGCTCAGCAGATCATTGACGATGAACTGAAGCGCTTCCGCCTGGACTTGAACGACCAGCTGCGCATCGTGGAGGCCGACGCCTTCGACCGTATCGAAAAGCTGCTGGTGGGCCGCGTGGCCAACGGTGGCCCGCAGAAGCTGGCCAAGGGCACGGCACTGACCAAGGATTACCTGTCGTCCATCGACAAGTTCCACTGGTTCGACATCCGCCCGGCTGAAGACGATGTGGCCAACCAGCTGGAGTCCATCAAGAACTCCCTGGAGCAGACCCGTCACAGCTTCGACCTGCTGTTCGAAGAAAAGCGCAAGAAGCTCACCCAAGGCGACGAGCTGCCTGCGGGCGTGCTGAAGATGGTCAAGGTCTACCTGGCCGTCAAGCGCCGCTTGCAGCCTGGCGACAAGATGGCCGGCCGTCACGGCAACAAGGGCGTGGTCTCCAAGATCACCCCGATCGAAGACATGCCCTACATGGCCGACGGCACCCCGGCTGACATCGTGTTGAACCCGCTGGGCGTGCCCTCGCGGATGAACGTGGGTCAGGTCTTGGAAGTGCACCTGGGCTGGGCCGGCAAGGGCATTGGCCAGCGCATCGGCGACATGCTGCAGCAAGAGGCCGCCGTGGCCGAGCTGCGCAAGTTCATGGATGAGCTGTACAACCAATCCGGTGGTAAGAAGGAAGACCTGAGCGCGCTGTCCGACACGGAAGTGCGCGAGATGGCCGCCAACTTGGCCAAGGGCGCGACCTTCGCCACCCCGGTGTTCGACGGTGCCAAGGAAGAAGAAATCCGCGGCATGCTGAAGCTGGCTTATCCGGACGACATCGCCGCCAAGAAGGGCCTGACAGCCACCCGCACCCAGGCTTACCTGCATGATGGACGCACCGGCGAGCGCTTTGAGCGCCCGACCACCGTGGGCTATATGCACGTGCTCAAGCTCCACCACTTGGTGGACGACAAGATGCACGCTCGCTCGACCGGCCCGTACTCGCTCGTCACGCAGCAGCCGCTGGGTGGTAAGGCGCAGTTCGGTGGTCAGCGCTTCGGTGAGATGGAAGTGTGGGCTCTGGAAGCGTACGGCGCCGCCTACGTGTTGCAGGAAATGCTGACCGTCAAGTCCGACGACGTGAATGGCCGTACCAAGGTGTACGAGAACATCGTCAAGGGTGAGCACTCGATCGATGCCGGCATGCCGGAATCGTTCAACGTGCTGATCAAGGAAATCCGATCTCTCGGTATCGACATCGAATTGGAGAAGAACTGACTTGCTAAAGACCCACCATGCGTCGTTGCTCGGGTGTTTGCATAGCGCTGATATGCGGCACACCCGAACGCCTAGCCTGGTGGGCCTTTATCGGCGTCATTTCGTCTCCAATGTTGATCAATGATTTTTAGGAGAAAGCCATGAAAGGCTTACTGGATCTGTTCAAGCAGTTCACCCCGGATGAACACTTTGATGCGATCAAGATCGGGCTCGCATCGCCCGAGAAGATCCGCTCGTGGTCGTTCGGCGAGGTGAAGAAGCCCGAGACGATCAATTACCGCACCTTCAAGCCTGAGCGTGATGGCTTGTTCTGCGCCAAGATCTTTGGCCCGATCAAGGACTACGAGTGCCTGTGCGGCAAGTACAAGCGCCTGAAGCACCGCGGCGTGATCTGCGAGAAGTGCGGCGTTGAAGTCACTCAGACCAAGGTGCGTCGTGACCGCATGGGTCACATCGACCTGGCCGCACCTTGCGCCCACATTTGGTTCTTGAAGTCGCTGCCCAGCCGTTTGGGCCTAGTGCTCGACATGACGCTGCGCGACATCGAGCGCGTGCTGTACTTTGAAGCCTACGTGGTGGTGGACCCCGGCATGACCCCGCTGAAGAAATTCAGCATCATGACCGAGGACGACTACGACGCGAAGCGTCTGGAGTTCGGGGACGAGTTCATCGCGCTGATGGGTGCTGAGGGCGTCAAGAAGCTGCTGGAAGACCTGGACCTCGAAGTCGAGATCGACAAGATCCGCAACGACGCCACCGGCTCTGAGCTGAAGATCAAGAAGAACTCCAAGCGCCTCAAGGTGATGGAAGCCTTCAAGAAGTCGGGCATCAAGCCGCACTGGATGGTGATGGACGTGTTGCCGGTGCTGCCGCCAGACCTGCGTCCGCTGGTGCCGCTGGATGGCGGTCGCTTTGCGACCTCTGACCTGAACGACCTCTATCGTCGCGTCATCAACCGTAACAACCGTCTGGCGCGTCTGCTGGAGTTGAAGGCCCCTGAGATCATCGTGCGCAACGAAAAGCGCATGCTGCAGGAAGCCGTGGACTCGCTGCTGGACAACGGCCGTCGTGGCAAGGCCATGACGGGCGCCAACAAGCGCGCGCTGAAGTCCTTGGCCGACATGATCAAGGGCAAGAGCGGTCGTTTCCGTCAGAACTTGCTGGGTAAGCGGGTCGACTACTCCGGTCGTTCCGTCATTACCGTGGGCCCGACCCTCAAGCTGCACCAGTGCGGTCTGCCCAAGCTGATGGCCTTGGAGCTGTTCAAGCCCTTCATCTTCTCGCGTCTGGAGGCGATGGGTATCGCCACCACCATCAAGGCCGCGAAGAAGGAAGTCGAATCCGGCACGCCGGTGGTCTGGGACATTCTTGAAGAAGTCATCAAGGAACACCCGGTCATGCTGAACCGTGCGCCAACGCTGCACCGTTTGGGCATTCAGGCGTTCGAGCCCGTGCTGATCGAAGGCAAGGCCATTCAGCTGCACCCGCTGGTTTGCTCGGCCTTCAACGCCGACTTCGACGGTGACCAGATGGCCGTTCACGTGCCGTTGTCCATTGAAGCGCAGATGGAAGCCCGCGCGCTGATGCTGGCCTCCAACAACGTGCTGTTCCCGGCCTCGGGCGAGCCGTCCATCGTGCCGTCGCAAGACGTGGTGCTGGGCTTGTACTACGCCACTCGCGAGCGCACCAACGGCAAGGGCGAAGGCATGGTCTTCTCCGACACCGTGGAGCTGCAGCGCGCACTCGACAACGGTGCCGTGGAAATCACCGCCAAGATCAGCGTGCGTTTGGTCGAGTGGACCAAGGACGCCAACGGCGAGTTCCAGCCTGAAACCAAGCTGGTGGAAACCACCGTTGGTCGTGGCTTGTTGTCCGAGATCCTGCCCAAGGGCTTGCCGTTCTCGAACATCAACAAGGCGCTGAAGAAGAAAGAAATCTCGCGCCTGATCAACACCTCCTTCCGCAAGTGCGGCTTGAAGGAGACCGTGGTGTTCGCCGACAAGCTGCTGCAGTCGGGCTTCCGCCTGGCCACGCGCGCCGGCATCTCCATTGCGGTGGACGACATGCTGGTGCCGCCGCAGAAGCCCGCTCTGATCGAGCGTGCTGAGAAAGAGGTCAAGGAGATCGAGCAGCAGTACGTCTCGGGCCTGGTGACCGCCGGTGAGCGCTACAACAAGGTGGTGGACATCTGGGGCAAGACCGGTGACGAGGTGGGCAAGGTCATGATGACCCAGCTCTCCAAGGAAAAGGTCCAAGACCGTCACACGTTCCGGCGAGATCATCATCTCCGACCAGCACGGCCGCGAGCGTGAGCGTCACAAGGTGCCTTACGGCGCGATCTTGAACATCAAGGCCGACCAGCAAATCAAGGCGGGCACCGTCTTGGCCAACTGGGACCCGCTGACTCGACCCATCATCACCGAATTCGCCGGTAAGGCGAAGTTCGAGAATGTGGAAGAGGGCGTGACCGTGGCCAAGCAGTTGGACGAGGTCACTGGCCTGTCCACCCTGGTGGTGATCGACCCGAAGCGCCGTGGCGCTGCCAAGGTCATTCGCCCACAGGTCAAGCTGCTGGACGCTGCTGGCCAAGAAGTGAAGATCCCTGGCACCGACCACTCGGTGACCATCGGCTTCCAAGTCGGCTCGCTGATCCAGATTCGCGACGGCCAAGACCTGGCACCGGGTGAAGTGTTGGCGCGTATTCCGGTCGAAGGTCAGAAGACCCGAGACATTACCGGCGGTCTGCCGCGTGTGGCCGAGCTGTTCGAAGCCCGTTCGCCCAAGGACAAGGGCGTGCTGGCGGAAATCACCGGCACCATCTCCTTCGGTAAGGAAACCAAGGGCAAGGTTCGCTTGGAGATCACTGACCCCGAAGGTAACAAGCACGAAGAGCTGGTTCCCAAGGAGAAGAACATCCTGGTGCACGAAGGCCAGGTGGTCAACAAGGGCGAATTGGTGGTGGACGGCGCGGCCGACCCGCAAGACATTCTGCGTCTGCTGGGTGTGGAAGAGCTGGCCCGCTACATCGTCGACGAAGTGCAGGACGTCTACCGTCTGCAGGGCGTGAAGATCAACGACAAGCACATCGAGGTGATCGTTCGCCAGATGCTGCGTCGGGTTCAGATCGTCAATGTGGGCGATTCGACCTACATCTCCGGCGAGCAGGTCGAGCGTTCGGAGTTGTTCGACACCAACGACAAGCTGCGTGCCGAAGGCAAGGTGCCCGCCACCTACCAAGACGTGCTCCTGGGCATCACCAAGGCGTCGTTGTCGACCGACTCCTTCATCTCGGCGGCGTCCTTCCAGGAAACCACCCGCGTGCTCACCGAGGCTGCCATCATGGGCAAGCGCGACGAGCTGCGTGGCCTGAAGGAAAACGTCATCGTGGGTCGTCTGATCCCTGCCGGTACCGGCATGGCCTTCCACCAGGCCCGCAAGGCCAAGGAAGAGATGGACGACACCGAGCGCCGCGCCATTGCCATGCAAGAAGCGCAAGAGTTGGCTTCTGCACAGCTGGCCAGCTTGGATGCTGACGGCCCGGACAGCAGCGAAGGCTGATGTCTCAAAGCCCGGTGACGACCGGGCCTCTCCATCCGCAAAGGGAGCCCGAGGGCTCCCTTTGTTTTTCAGGCTGAAGGCGCAGTGTCTGGGAGTGGGGCTGGGGCTGCCAGACCAGGCCAGCGCTCGGGCGTGGTGATACACACGCCGTGCAAGGTGGCTCGGCGAGCCAACTTCAGCAGGGCTTTGTCCCGGCTGATCAGCCAGCGGGCGCGCTGAGCCAGCGCGAGGTCAATGAACTGTTGGTCGCTGCGGTCACTGCAGCGCAAGCGTGGCACGCTCTCGGGCTCAGGGGCAGCCACCATCCACGCTTGTTGCCAGCGCTCTGTGTCCGCCAGCGCGGCCAAGCGGGCGGCCTCAAAGCGTGCGGGTTGCGGGCGGCCCAGCACAAAGCGCAGCTCGTCCAGCATGCTGGGGCAGACCACCCATTGCAGTTGTTGCGCCGCAAGCGCCTCACCGATAGGTGCCCAAGCGGGGTTGCCAAACACCCAGCCGTCCAGCACCACATTCGTGTCGAGCACGATGCGCGGCAGCGTCTCAAACCCCGGCGCGCAGGGCCCCGCATCTGCGCTCAAGCGTTGATCCCGGTAGCGCGGCTGGACTCGCGTTGCACCAACTCGGTGGGTAACTGAATCGGGGCCACCTTCTGCCCATTCATCAAGGCCACCAAGGCTTCAACCATCACCACCCCGGCGCGGTCTATGGACTGCCGCACGGTGCTGAGTGAGGGGTGGAGGTGCCGGGCCAGCTCCACATCGTCATAGCCCACGACGGGAATGTCCTGAGGGACCTGGCGACCTTGCGCGCGCAAGGCATTGATGGCCGTCATGGCCAACAGATCGGAGCAGGCGAACACGCCGTCGATGGGGACTTTGCGCGCCAGAACCTCGTCGATCATGGGCCGCGCTAAATCCGTCGCGAAGGGGGCTTTGAGCAAACCGCCCTCTGCCGGGCTCATGCCCCGGGCGCGAAGCGCGTTGCAAAAACCTTGGTAGCGCTGGGCCACCTCGGGCAGGTCGGTGTCGCCCACAAACAAAATGCGCTTGCATCCCTGGGCCAATAAATGTGCGGTGGCCAACTCGCCCCCGGCCACGTTGTCACTGCCCACGGTGCAGTAGAGCTGGCCGGGCAACTGTGCACCCCAGACGACGATGGGCACGCCGCGCAGGGCCAGGGCATTGAGTTGGTCATGGTGGTGCCATTGGCCGATCAGCAACACGCCCATGGCGCGACCGGTGTCCACCAAAGAGGCGGCGTGGTCCAGGCGTTCGGCATCCACCCGCGACAGCAGCACGTCAAAGCCCTTCTCGGTCAGTGCGTCGGCAATCGAGCCCATCAAGGCGAGGAAGAAAGGGTCCGAAATGTGCTGTCGGCTTTGGGTGTCCAGCGGGATCACCAAACCCACGGTGCGGTTCTGCCCCAGGCGCAGGTTCTGTGCGCCAACATTGATGGTGTAGTTCAGCGACCGAGCCAGCTCGATCACCCGCGCCCGCGTCTCGGGGTTGACCAGCTCACTGCCCGCCAAGGCGCGCGAGACCGTCGAGACCGACACACCGGCCAAGCGGGCCACGTCGGCCATCTGCAAGCGTCGCTGCTGTTTGGTGTTTTCGGTGGAGGCGGCAGGGGCGGGGACAGACGTGAGGGGACGGTTCATGCCAGTGTGAAACGGTCGGGGTCGTGCGGCCTTGCACCAAGCCCGAACAAGGCAGTGCCCTGGGCCGCAAGAGTCGGATTCTCACATGCTAGGCGCTTGGGCGGCATGCGTGCAGACCTTGAGGGCGCGGCACGCCCCAGGCGACGATTGCGGCGCTGGCTGGGCCGCTACTTGCGGGTTCGGCACGCTCTACATATAATCGTCGGCTTTTCGGCAGTTTTTGCCGTGCCTGATGCTGCGCGCCCAAGCGCTGTGTTGGCCCATCAAAAGCATAAGAAGCCCAAATAAATCAATGACTTACCGAAGTGCTTTAGTGTGCTGAGGTGGGTGGCTGATGTGTCTGGGGCCGGAGAGTCTTTTAGTCGTAACTTCAAACGGGAACAAGTTACCCATGCCAACGATCAATCAGCTCGTGCGCCAAGGCCGTAAGGTCGAGGTCACGAAGTCCAAGTCGCCTGCGATGCAAAACTGCCCGCAGCGTCGCGGTGTTTGCACCCGCGTCTACACCACCACACCTAAGAAGCCGAACTCCGCGCTTCGTAAGGTTGCAAAGGTGCGCCTGACCAACGGTTTCGAGGTCATCTCGTACATCGGCGGTGAAGGCCACAACCTGCAAGAGCACAGCGTTGTGCTCGTGCGCGGCGGCCGTGTCAAGGACTTGCCCGGTGTGCGCTACCACATCGTCCGCGGCTCCTTGGACCTGCAAGGCGTCAAGGACCGCAAGCAATCGCGTTCCAAGTACGGCGCGAAGCGTCCGAAGAAGAAGTAATGTGCCGCGCTGGCTTTGGCCGCGCTGTTTCGTTGCTGTGTCGAACACGCCAGAGTCTCAGGTCTGCTGAGCACCTGGATGTGAATTGCGGTAAGCCAAAGTTTGGCCCCTGCCGAGTAAGTGAAAGATCCGCTTCAATGTGATCTTTCAAGGTGTGCGGGAAACCGTCGCCAACTGAAGATGAAGGAAGAGAGAAATGCCTCGTCGTCGCGAAGTACCCAAGCGTGAGATCCTGCCTGATCCGAAGTTCGGGTCTGTCGATCTGTCCAAGTTCATGAACGTGGTCATGGAATCCGGCAAGAAGGCTGTTGCAGAGCGCATCATTTACGGTGCCCTGGAACAAGTCGAAAAGAAAGCCAACAAGGATCCGCTGGAAGTCTTCATGGTTGCTCTGAACAACGTGAAGCCGATGGTTGAAGTGAAGTCCCGCCGCGTGGGCGGTGCGAACTACCAAGTTCCCGTGGAAGTTCGTCCTGTCCGCCGGATGGCTTTGGCCATGCGTTGGTTGAAGGAATCCGCTCGCAAGCGCGGTGAGAAGTCGATGGCCGCACGTTTGGCCAATGAGCTGCTGGAGGCCTCTGAAGGCCGTGGTGGCGCCATGAAGAAGCGTGATGAAGTCCACCGTATGGCTGAAGCCAACAAGGCCTTCTCGCACTTCCGCTTCTGATCCACCGTTTTTCAGCCGCTCAGGGTTTCTGCTGACCCCGGGCGGCTTTCGCCGTTTCAGGCAATTGGAGTTACACCATGGCTCGCAAGACCCCCATCGAGCGCTACCGCAACATCGGTATCTCGGCGCACATCGACGCTGGCAAGACCACGACGACCGAGCGCATCCTGTTCTACACAGGCGTGAATCACAAGATTGGTGAGGTGCATGACGGCGCCGCCACCATGGACTGGATGGAGCAAGAGCAGGAGCGTGGTATCACCATCACCTCCGCTGCGACCACCTGCTTCTGGAAGGGCATGGACTCGTCCTTCCCTGAGCACCGCATCAACATCATCGACACCCCTGGCCACGTGGACTTCACCATTGAGGTGGAGCGTTCCATGCGCGTGCTGGACGGTGCTTGCATGGTCTATTGCGCGGTGGGTGGCGTTCAGCCCCAGTCTGAAACCGTCTGGCGTCAGGCCAACAAGTACAAAGTGCCTCGTCTGGCCTTTGTGAACAAGATGGACCGCACGGGTGCGAACTTCTTCAAGGTCGTGGACCAGATGAAGACACGCCTGAAGGCCAATCCTGTGCCTATCGTCATTCCTATCGGCGCTGAAGAAAACTTCACCGGCGTGGTGGACCTCATCAAGATGAAGGCCATCATTTGGGACGAAGCCTCGCAAGGCATGAAGTTCAGCTACGAAGACATCCCTGCTGACTTGGTGGCGACCGCCAACGAGTGGCGCGAGAAGATGGTTGAAGCTGCTGCTGAAGCCACCGAAGAGCTGATGAACAAGTACCTCGAGACGGGCGACCTGACCGAGGAAGAAATCAAGACGGCGATTCGCCAGCGCACCATCGCTGCTGAGATTCAGCCCATGTTCTGCGGCACCGCCTTCAAGAACAAGGGCGTTCAGCGTATGTTGGACGGCGTGATCGACTTCATGCCCTCGCCGGTGGACATTCCCCCGGTGCCGGGTACCGATGAAGACGAGCAGCCCGTGGTTCGCCGCGCTGCCGACGACGAGAAGTTCTCTGCCTTGGCGTTCAAGCTGATGACCGACCCGTTCGTGGGTCAGTTGACCTTCGTGCGTGTGTACTCGGGCGTGCTGGCTTCCGGCACCACCGTCTACAACCCGATTCGTGGCAAGAAAGAGCGTATCGGCCGGATTCTGCAGATGCACGCCAACCAGCGTGAAGCCATCGAAGAAATTCTGGCCGGCGACATCGCTGCCTGCGTGGGCTTGAAGGAAGTGACCACAGGCGAAACCCTGTGCGATCCAGAAGCCGTGATCACCTTGGAAAAGATGGTCTTCCCTGAGCCTGTGATCTCGCAGGCCGTGGAGCCCAAGACCAAGGCTGACCAGGAAAAGATGGGCTTGGCGCTGGGCCGTTTGGCTGCAGAAGATCCTTCGTTCCGTGTGCGCACTGACGAAGAGTCTGGCCAGACCATTATTTCCGGCATGGGCGAGCTGCACCTGGAAATTATTGTCGACCGCATGAAGCGCGAGTTCGGCGTGGAAGCTAACGTGGGCAAGCCTCAAGTGGCCTACCGCGAAACCATCCGCAAGACCGCGACCGATGTCGAAGGCAAGTTCGTGCGTCAGTCCGGTGGTAAGGGCCAGTACGGTCACGTGGTGTTCACCGTTGAGCCGCAAGAGCCGGGCAAGGGCTTCGAGTTCGTCGACGCCATCAAGGGCGGTGTGGTTCCTCGCGAATTCATCCCCGCGGTGGAAAAGGGCGTGATCGACACCCTGCCAAACGGCGTGTTGGCCGGCTACCCCGTGGTGGACGTGAAGGTCACGCTGACCTTCGGTTCCTACCACGATGTGGACTCGAACGAAAACGCCTTCAAGATGGCCGCTTCGATGGGCTTCAAGGACGCTTGCCGCAAGGCCAGCCCCGTGATCCTCGAGCCCATGATGGCTGTGGAAGTCGAGACCCCGGAAGACTACGCCGGCTCGGTGATGGGCGACCTGTCCAGCCGTCGCGGTATGGTCCAGGGCATGGACGACATGATTGGTGGCGGCAAGATCATCAAGGCAGAAGTTCCTCTGTCTGAAATGTTCGGCTACTCCACCACCCTGCGTTCGATGTCGCAAGGCCGTGCCACGTACACCATGGAGTTCAAGCACTATAGCGAAGCTCCGAAGAACGTGGCGGACGCGATCATTACCGCACGCGGCAAGTAAGCCCACCCCCTACGGCCTGGCGGCCGCCCCCGTCCTTTTCAAAATTCGGGGGCTCCGCCAGCAGCTCGGCCAAGCCGGGCTGCGGCTCCCGCCAGGTCAGGGAGTGCTTTTCAAAGGTCTTCAGCGCCTCGCACAACGAGGTTGGTTTGCTGCCCGTGGCAGCCAGGGCTGGAGACGTTAAACCGACACGGGCAACTGTTCTTTCTCTAGGAGTTTGAAATGGCAAAAGGTAAATTCGAGCGGACCAAGCCGCACGTGAACGTGGGCACCATTGGTCACGTGGACCATGGCAAGACGACGCTGACGGCAGCGATCACCACGATCTTGTCGGCCAAGTTCGGTGGCGAGGCCAAGGCCTACGACCAGATTGACGCAGCGCCTGAAGAAAAGGCTCGCGGCATCACCATCAACACCTGTCTCTTATACACATCTAGATGTGTATAAGAGACAGGCCTTGCACCAAGCCCATGGGCCCATTGCCCCAGGGGTGGGGCAATGGGCCCANCCAGCCTCAGAAGGCCCTTGTGGCCATAAGGGGCGGAGAAGAACCATGAGTCTAAGCAATCGTCTCGGATTGCTGGGCCGCAAGGTGGGCATGATGCGCGTGTTCACAGACGACGGCGACGCCGTTCCTGTGACCGTGCTGGATGTGTCCAACAACCGCGTGACCCAGGTCAAGACCGTAGAGACCGACGGCTACAGCGCCATTCAAGTGGCGTTCGGTGCGCGCAAAGCTTCGCGCGTCACCAAGCCTGAAGCTGGCCACCTCGCGAAAGCGGGCGTTGAAGCCGGTGAAATCCTCAAAGAATTCCGCGTCGCTGCAGAAGTGGCTGCTGAGTACAAGCCGGGTACGGCTGTGCCAGTGACTCTGTTTGCCGCTGGCGAAAAGGTGGACGTGCAGGGCACTTCCATCGGTAAGGGGTTCACGGGCACCATCAAGCGTCACAACTTCAGCTCGCAGCGCGCGTCGCACGGTAACAGCCGTTCGCACAACGTGCCGGGTTCGATCTCGATGGCGCAAGATCCGGGCCGCGTGTTCCCGGGCAAGAAGATGTCGGGCCATCTGGGCGACGTGACCGTTACCACCCAGAATCTGGACATCGTTCGCATTGACGAAGCCCGCCAGTTGCTGCTGGTGCGTGGCGCCGTGCCGGGAAGGTCAACAAGAAGATGTATCGCGCCGGTATGGCCACCATCCTCTCCCAGTTGGCCCGTGACGGCCGTCTGGCTGTGGTGGATTCGCTGACTGTGGAAGCTCCGAAGACCAAGCTCTTGGCTTCGAAGTTCAAGGCCATGGGCCTGCAGTCGGTGTTGGTGATCTCCGATGTCGTGGATGACAACCTGGCACTGGCTTCGCGCAATCTGCCTAACGTGCTCGTCGTTGAGCCGCGTTATGCCGATCCGCTGTCGCTGGTCTTCTACAAGAAGGTGCTGGTGACCAAGGCGGCCATCGAGCAGCTCAAGGAGATGTACGCATGAGCGCCGCATTCAAAGAGGGCCGTTTGGCTCAAGTGCTGGTGGCACCGGTGATCTCCGAGAAAGCCACTCAAGTCGCTGAAAAGCAGAACCAAGTTCTGTTCAAGGTCTTGCGTGACGCGACCAAGCCCGAAATCAAGGCCGCTGTTGAACTGATGTTCAAGGTTGAGGTGGAGGCTGTGAACGTCGTGAACGTCAAGGGCAAGGTCAAGCGCTTCGGTCGCTCGATCGGCCGTCGTGACCACGTCAAGAAGGCCTATGTCTCGCTGAAGGCGGGCCAGGAGCTGAACTTCTCCGGGGAGGCCGCGTAATCATGGCTGTCGTCAAAGTCAAACCAACCTCGCCTGGCCGCCGTGCCGTGGTGAAGGTGGTGCACAAGCACCTGCACAAGGGCGCTCCGGAAGCTTCGCTGCTGGAACCCCAGAAGCAAAACTCTGGCCGTAACAACAACGGTCACATCACGATGCGTCACAAGGGTGGTGGTCACAAGCACCACTACCGCGTTGTCGACTTCAAGCGCAACAAGGACGGCATTCCCGCGAAGGTTGAGCGTATCGAGTACGACCCCAACCGCACGGCTCACATCGCTCTGGTGTGCTATGCCGACGGCGAGCGTCGCTACATCATCGCTCCGCGTGGTCTGGAAGTCGGTGCAACCATCCTGAGCGGCTCGGAAGCGCCGATCAAGGCTGGCAACACCCTGCCGATCCGCAACATCCCCGTCGGCTCGACCATCCACTGCGTGGAAATGATGCCTGGCAAGGGTGCGCAGATCGCTCGCTCCGCTGGTACCGCTGTGACCCTGATGGCGCGTGAAGGCACCTACTCGCAGATCCGTCTGCGTTCGGGTGAAGTGCGCAAGATCCACATCGATTGCCGCGCCACCATTGGTGAAGTGAGCAACGAAGAGCACAACCTGCGTCAGTACGGCAAGGCCGGCGCCATCCGCTGGAAGGGCATCCGCCCGACCGTGCGTGGTACCGCCATGAACCCGGTCGACCACCCGCACGGTGGTGGCGAGGGTCGTACCGGCGAAGGCCAGGCTCCAGTGTCGCCGTGGAACACCCTGACCAAGGGCTACCGCACTCGCAACAACAAGCGCACGCAGACGTTCATCGTTTCGCGTCGCAAGAAGTAAGGGCTGGACCATGGCACGTTCACTCAAGAAGGGTCCCTTTGTGGACCACCACCTTCTGGCCAAGGCTGAAAAGGCCGTCGCCACGAAGGACAAGAAGCCGATCAAGACCTGGTCGCGCCGCTCTACCATTCTTCCCGACTTCATCGGCCTGACCATTGCTGTGCACAACGGCAAGCAGCATGTGCCGGTGTATGTGTCTGACCAGATGGTCGGCCACAAGCTCGGCGAGTTCGCACTGACCCGTACGTTCAAGGGTCACCCTGCGGACAAGAAGGCCAAGAAGTAAAAGGACACGACGATGGAAACCAAAGCAATCGTCCGTGGCGTTCGCCTCTCCGTGGATAAGGGCCGCCTCGTGGCAGACCTGATCCGTGGCAAGAAGGTTGACCAAGCCCTGAACATCCTGGCCTTCACCCAAAAGAAGGCCGCCGGCATCGTTAAGAAGGCGCTCGAGAGCGCCATCGCCAACGCCGAGCACAACGATGGCGCAGACATCGATGACCTGAAGGTCACCTCGATCTACGTCGAGCAAGGCACCACGCTGAAGCGTTTCTCGGCCCGCGCAAAGGGCCGTGGTAACCGCATCAGCAAGGGTACCTGCCACATCTATGTGACCGTCGGGAACTGAGGAAGACCATGGGACAAAAAATCCATCCAACCGGCTTCCGCCTGCCCGTCACCCGTGCATGGGCGTCGCGCTGGTATGCAAGCAACAAGAACTTCGCCGGCATGCTGGCCGAAGATCTTGATGTGCGCGAGTACCTCAAGGCCAAGCTGAAGAGCGCCGCTGTGTCGCGCATCCTGATCGAGCGTCCTGCCAAGAACGCCCGTATCACCATTTACTCGGCTCGTCCGGGCGTGGTGATCGGCAAGAAGGGCGAAGACATCGAAAACCTGAAGGCCGAACTGACCAAGCGTCTGGGCGTGCCGGTGGCCGTGAACATCGAAGAAGTGCGCAAGCCTGAAATCGATGCTCAGCTGATCGCCGACTCGATCACCCAGCAGCTGGAAAAGCGCATCATGTTCCGTCGCGCCATGAAGCGTGCGATGCAGAACGCCATGCGTTTGGGCGCTCAGGGCATCAAGATCATGTCCGCTGGCCGTTTGAACGGCATCGAAATCGCTCGTACCGAGTGGTACCGCGAAGGCCGCGTGCCTCTTCACACCCTGAAGGCCGACATCGACTATGGCTTCTCTGAAGCCAAGACGACTTACGGCGTGATCGGCGTGAAGGTGTGGGTCTATCGTGGTGATCGCCTGGCCAATGGTGACGCTCCGGTGATCAACACGCCAGCAGGCGCTGAAGATGACCGTCGCCCACGTCGCAACGCCCGTCCGGGTGCCCCGGCTGGCCGTGGCCGTCCGGCTGGCGATCGTGGTGCTCCCCGTGCGGACAAGCCCGCTGAAGCCGGCGCAGCCGGTGCCGGCGCACCTGCAGCTGCCAAGCGTGTCCGCAAGGCCGCGCCTGCTGCCGGTGAAGGCAAAGGAGAATAAGCATGCTGCAACCAGCACGTCGTAAATACCGCAAGGAACAAAAAGGCCGCAACACCGGCGTCGCTACCCGCGGCGCTCTGGTGTCCTTCGGTGACTTCGGTCTGAAGGCTACCGAACGCGGTCGCCTGACGGCTCGTCAAATCGAAGCGGCTCGTCGTGCCATTTCGCGCCATATCAAGCGCGGTGGCCGCATCTTCATCCGCATCTTCCCGGATAAGCCGATCTCGCAAAAGCCTGCCGAAGTCCGTATGGGTAACGGTAAGGGCAACCCTGAGTACTACGTGGCTGAAATTCAGCCCGGTAAGGTGCTCTACGAGATCAATGGCGTTCCCGAGGCGCTCGCCCGTGAAGCGTTCACCCTGGCAGCCGCCAAGCTGCCGCTGCGGTGCACCTTCGTGGCTCGCCAGCTCGGCGCTTAATCCGCGCAGACACAAGGAAAGCACATCATGAAAGCATCTGAACTGCGAGCCAAGGACGTGGCCGCGCTGGAAAAGGAAGTCACCGACCTCCTGAAGGCGCACTTCGGCCTGCGCATGCAAAAGGGTACGCAGCAGCTCGGCAACACCGCGCTGTTGGGTAACACCCGCCGCGACATCGCTCGCGCCAAGACCATCCTGGCCGAGAAGAAGAGGGAGGCAGCGAAATGACGCAAGCCCAAGAAACCACGACCAACACTCGGACGCTGGTCGGCCGCGTGGTCAGCGACAAGCGCTCCAAGACGGTCACCGTCTTGGTCGAGCGTCGCGTCAAGCACGAGCTCTACGGCAAGATCGTGGCCCGCTCGCGCAAGTACCATGCGCACGACGAAAAGGGCGAATACCACCTGGGTGACACCGTGGAAATCGCTGAGTCGCGCCCCATCTCCAAGACCAAGAACTGGGTCGTGACCCGCTTGGTTGAGAAGGCCAACTTGGTCTAAAGCGGCAACCCTGCTTCGCACTGAGGTCTTTTGGGGCCGATGTGCAGAGCAAGGGTGTGGCAGCGATACTCGCAGCCCACCGGTTCGGACCATGCCTCTGGTTGATGTCTAGCTAATGTCTAGCGCAGCACCAGAGCAGCCCGCCCCTCGGCGGGCTTTTTCATTTCAGGAGACCCAATCATGTTGAAAGTCGGCGACAAGCTTCCCGCAGGTTCCTTGCAAGAGTTCATCGAAGTCGAGGGCGAAGGCTGTAGCCTGGGGCCCAATAGTTTCGACATCGAGACTGCTACCCGTGGCAAGACCGTGGCGATCTTCGCGCTGCCAGGTGCCTACACGCCCACCTGCTCTGCACAGCATGTGCCTGGCTATGTGGCACAAGCCGATGCGCTGCGCGCGGCAGGCGTCGACGAGGTGTGGTGTGTGTCGGTCAACGACGCCTTTGTGATGGGTGCTTGGGGCCGCGACCAAAAGACGGCCGGCAAAGTCCGCATGATGGCGGATGGCTCCGCAGCCTTTACTCAGGCCACAGGCTTAACGCTCGATCTGACCGCACGTGGCATGGGCGTGCGCTCGCAGCGCTACTCGATGCTGGTGGTGGATGGCGTGGTCAAGACGCTGAACATCGAAGCCCCCGGCAAGTTCGAAGTCAGTGATGCGGCCACCATGCTGTCGCAAGCGCAGGCTCGTTGAGCCTCGCAGAAGAAAATGCTGCAAAAGGTGTTGACATAGCGTTGGCACCTCACGCATAATCGAGAGCTTCGCTGGTGAAGCGTGCTCTTCAGTCTTTCCGAATTTGCCCAAAAGCATCTCGGAGGGGTTTGAAAGTACCGCTCACTGGTTTCAGCCCAAGCGGCTGGGTTGGTCTCGCAAGAGGCTGCCTCAGCAAGACGGGCCCAATACTGACCGCTTATGTGCAGCCATTGTGGCTGTTCGCTGCGGGCCAAGTTGGGGATAAGACATGATCCAAATGCAATCGCGACTCGACGTCGCGGACAACACTGGCGCGAAGTCTGTCATGTGCATCAAGGTGCTGGGCGGCTCGAAGCGTCGCTACGCCGGCATCGGTGACGTGATCAAGGTCAGCATCAAAGAAGCTGCGCCGCGCGGTCGCGTCAAGAAGGGCGAGATCTACAACGCTGTGGTCGTTCGCACGGCCAAGGGCGTTCGTCGTCAAGACGGCTCGCTCGTCAAGTTTGATGGCAACGCTGCAGTGCTGCTGAACGCAAAGCTCGAGCCCATCGGCACACGTATCTTTGGCCCGGTGACGCGTGAACTGCGTTCCGAGCGCTTCATGAAGATCGTGTCGCTGGCGCCTGAGGTGCTTTGATCGTCCGCCACGAGTAAAGGAAACGCGATGAACAAGATTCGCAAGGGCGACCAAGTTGTCGTCCTGACTGGCCGAGACAAAGGCAAGCGCGGCACGGTGTCGCTGCGCGTTGATGCGGACCACGTGGTGGTCGATGGCATCAATATGGTCAAAAAGCACGTTAAGCCCAACCCGATGAAGGGCACGACTGGCGGCGTGATCGACAAGACCATGCCAATCCACCAGTCCAATGTGGCCATCTGGAACGCAGCAGCTGGCAAGGCTGACCGCGTGGGCATCAAGACGCTGGCCGATGGCAAGCGTGTCCGCGTGTTCAAGTCCAGCGGCGAAGAAATCAAGGCCTGAGGAGTGCTGGCATGAGTCAAAAGCAACAAGCCGCGATCGTGGCCCGTCTGCAGGCCTACTATCAAGAGAAGGTCGTCCCCGACATGGTCGCCAAGTTTGGCTACAAGTCGGTGATGGAAGTTCCTCGCCTGACCAAGATCACCTTGAACATGGGCGTCAGCGAAGCTGTCGCCGACAAGAAGGTCATGGATCACGCTGTGGGCGACCTGACCAAGATCGCAGGCCAAAAGCCTGTGGTGACCAAGTCCCGTAAGGCTATCGCTGGTTTCAAGATCCGCGACGGTGTGCCTATCGGTTGCATGGTCACGCTGCGTGGCGCGCGCATGTTTGAATTCCTGGACCGTTTCGTCACCGTGGCTCTGCCCCGCGTGCGTGACTTCCGTGGTATCTCTGGTCGCTCTTTCGACGGCCGTGGTAACTACAACATCGGCGTCAAGGAACAGATCATTTTCCCGGAAATCGAGTACGACAAGATCGACGCGATCCGTGGCATGAACATTTCCTTCACGACCACTGCGAAGACCGACGACGAGTGCAAGGCACTGCTCGCCGCGTTCCGCTTCCCGTTCAAGAACTGAGGTGACCTGTGGCAAAACTCTCCCTCAAGCAGCGTGAAGACAAGCGTGAAAAGCTGGTCGCCAAGTACGCAAAAAAGTACGCCGAGCTGAAGGCCATCATTGACAACGCCAAGAAGTCTGACGACGAGCGTTATGCCGCTCGCCTGGAACTTCAAAAGCTGCCGCGCAATGCAAACCCGACACGTCTGCGCAATCGTTGCGCCCTGACGGGTCGTCCCCGCGGCACGTTCCGCACCTTCGGCCTGGCCCGTAGCAAGATCCGCGATCTCGCCTTCAAGGGTGACATCCCTGGCGTGATCAAGGCCAGCTGGTAATCAAGGCGATAAGGAGAAAACTATGAGCATGAGTGATCCTATCGCCGACATGCTGACCCGCATTCGCAATGCGCAGGCTGTTGAGAAGTCGTCGGTGACCATGCCGGCGTCCAAGATCAAGGCTGCGATTGCGCAGGTGCTGAAGGACGAAGGCTATATCGATGCTTTCGCCGTTCGCACCGAGGGTATGCTGGCATCACCGTGACCACGCCGACGCAGACAGAAGTGCTGATCAAGGGTGCGGATCGTCAGGTGGTGGGTCAGTTGGCCGCTGAAGTGCGCGCCTTCCGTCCGCCCGAGCCTTACAAGGGCAAGGGTATCCGCTACGCCGACGAGCGTGTGGTCCTCAAAGAGACCAAGAAGAAGTAAGGAGCGACACCATGCTGACAAAGAAAGAACAGCGTCTGCGTCGTGCGCGTCAAACGCGTGCTCGTATCGCGATTCAAGGCGTCGCCCGCCTGACTGTCTTCCGCTCGAACACCCACATCTACGCCAGCGTCATTTCTGGCGATGGCGCTGTGGTGGTGGCTTCGGCCTCGACGGCAGAGAAAGAACTGCGCGACCAATTGGGTGGCAATGGCGGCAACGCTGCTGCAGCCGCCTTGGTGGGCAAGCGTATCGCCGAAAAGGCCAAGGCTGCTGGCGTCGAGAAGGTTGCCTTCGACCGCGCTGGTTTCGCCTACCACGGTCGTGTCAAGGCACTGGCAGAAGCTGCTCGCGAAGCAGGTCTCCAGTTCTAAGCGGCCGGATAAGGAATACTGAAAATGGCAAAGTTCACTCCCCGCGCCCAGGCTGAAGGCAATGACGACGGCCTGAAGGAAAAGATGATCGCGGTTAACCGCGTCACCAAGGTTGTTAAGGGTGGTCGTACCCTCAGCTTCGCAGCGTTGACCGTGGTCGGCGACGGCGATGGCCGTGTTGGTATGGGCAAGGGTAAGGCCAAGGAAGTGCCGGTGTCGGTGCAGAAGGCCATGGAATCCGCTCGTCGCGGCCTGTTCAAGGTCAGCCTGAAGAGCGGCACCATTCACCACCGCGTGGAAGGTCAGCACGGCGCAGCTCGCGTCCTGATGATGCCCGCACCGGCTGGTACCGGCATCATTGCTGGCGGCCCGATGCGCGCTGTCTTCGAAGTGCTGGGCATCACCGACATCGTGGCCAAGAGCCATGGCTCCTCCAACGCCTACAACATGGTTCGTGCCACGTTGGACGCTTTGAAGAACCTGTCGACCCCCGCCGAAGTCGCCGCCAAGCGCGGCAAGACAGTTGAAGACATCTTCAACTGATCCGCGCTCAAGGAGAAGACCAAATGACTGAAGCCAAAAAGACCTTGACGGTCAAGCTGGTGAAGAGCCCGATCGGCTGCAAGACGTCGCACCGCGACACCGTGCGTGGCCTGGGCCTGCGTCGCCTCAACAGCCAGCGCGTGTTGGAAGACACGCCTTCTGTGCGCGGCATGATCAACAAGGTGGCTTACCTGGTTCAGGTGCTGTAAGTCGGCACGAACGAGGAGAAACAACATGCAACTCAATACTGTCAAGCCCGCTGAAGGCTCCAAGAAGGCTGCGCGTCGCGTTGGTCGTGGCATTGGCTCCGGCCTGGGCAAGACCGCTGGTCGTGGCCACAAGGGTCAAAAGTCGCGTGCTGGTGGCTACCACAAGGTGGGTTTCGAAGGCGGTCAAATGCCGCTGCAGCGTCGTCTGCCCAAGCGTGGCTTCAAGTCTGCTTTGCTGAAGTACAACGCTGAGTTGACTCTGTCGGAATTGCAAGCCTTTGGCGCTGACGAAATCGACTTGCTGGCACTCAAGGCCGCTGGCCTGGTTCCGCAAATCGCTCGCAACGTCAAGGTGATCAAGTCCGGCGAGCTGACCAAGAAGGTCGTGCTCAAGGGCATTGGTGCCACCGCAGGTGCCAAGGCTGTGATCGAGGCCGCTGGCGGCCAAATCGCTTAAGACTGGCGATTGATTAGGACCTGACCACTCGTGGCAAGCTCTCAAACTCAGTTGGCCAAAAACGGCAAGTTCGGCGACCTCCGTCGTCGGCTTGTGTTTCTGCTGTTGGCGCTGGTGGTGTATCGGCTAGGGGCGCATATCCCTGTGCCGGGCATCAACCCTGCCAAGCTGCAAGAGCTGTTCACCGGCCAACAGGGCGGCATCCTGAACCTGTTCAACATGTTCTCGGGTGGCGCACTCTCTCGTTTCACCGTGTTTGCATTGGGGATCATGCCGTACATTTCGGCGTCGATCATCATGCAGTTGATGGGGCATGTGGTCCCAGCACTGGAAGCGCTGAAGAAAGAGGGAGAGGCGGGTCGCCGCAAAATCACTCAGTACACGCGTTACGGCACGTTGGTGCTGGCGATCTTTCAATCGTTGGGCATCGCGCTGGCCTTGGAAGGCAGTGCGGGTTTGGTGATTGCGCCGGGCTTTGGCTTTCGCATGACTGCCGTGGTGAGCTTGGTCGCGGGCACCATGTTCTTGATGTGGTTGGGTGAGCAGATTACCGAGCGCGGGCTGGGCAACGGCATCTCCATCCTTATTTTTGCGGGTATCGCCGCGGGCTTGCCCGGCGCGATTGGTGGCCTGTTCGAGCTGGTTCGTACCGGAGCCATGAGCATTCCGGCTTGCCTGTTGATCATTGCCTTGGCTGTCGGTG
Organism: Ideonella sp. MAG2; assembly: GCA_004359425.1. Lineage (GTDB taxonomy): Bacteria > Pseudomonadota > Gammaproteobacteria > Burkholderiales > Burkholderiaceae_C > Ideonella. The sequence continues at coordinate 386,667 of PTEU01000001.1, forward strand.
TCACGTTCGCGGTGGTGTTTGTGGAGCGAGGTCAGCGCAAGATCTTGGTGAACTACGCCAAGCGGCAGGTTGGCAACAAGGTGTATGGTGGTCAGTCATCGCATCTGCCCTTGAAGCTGAATATGTCGGGCGTGATCCCACCGATCTTTGCGTCCTCCATCATTCTCTTGCCGGCCACCATCGTAGGTTGGTTTGCCACCGGTGAAGGCATGCGTTGGTTGAAGGACATCTCGGCCGCTTTGTCACCAGGTCAGCCGATCTACGTGTTGCTGTACGCTGCGATGATTGTGTTTTTCTGCTTCTTCTACACGGCGCTGGTGTTCAACAGCCGTGAGACCGCAGATAACCTGAAGAAGAGTGGCGCGTTCATCCCTGGCATTCGGCCCGGTGAGCAAACCGCCAAGCACATTGACAAAATCTTGGCCCGCTTGACGCTGGCGGGTGCGGTCTACATCACACTGGTGTGTCTGCTACCGGAGTTCTTGATTTTGAAGTACAACGTCCCGTTCTACTTTGGTGGCACATCCCTGCTGATCATCGTGGTCGTGACCATGGATTTTTGGGCTCAGGTCCAGTCTTATGTGATGAGTCAGCAGTACGAGTCACTGTTGAAGAAGGCGAATTTCAAGGCCAGCTGACCGGTGTGGGTCAGCTGTGGAAAGAGTAGCCATGGCGTGAAATGACGGCATCCAGATTCTCGGGTCGGGTGATGGTCAAGTTAACGCCGTACGATTTAGGTCACACTCATACCGCGTTCTGCGCGAAGTGGGTGTTTGAGTAGGTCAAGGAGAAGACCATGAAAGTCGCAGCATCAGTCAAGAAGATGTGCCGCAATTGCAAAATCATCCGCCGCAATGGGGTGGTTCGGGTGATCTGCACCGACCCGCGCCACAAGCAGCGGCAAGGCTAAGCGGCCTCGCTTGAGCGAATCGAAGGAAGCACAATGGCACGTATTGCTGGTATCAACGTTCCGCCGCAAAAGCACGCGGAAATCGGTCTGACTTATATCTACGGCATCGGCCGTACCACCGCGCAGAAGATCTGCACCGCGGCCGGTATCCCGTTTGCTAAGAAGGTCAAAGACCTGACTGACTCCGACCTGGAAAAGATCCGGGAAGAAGTCGGCAAGCTCACGATCGAAGGTGACCTGCGTCGCGAAACTTCGATCAACATCAAGCGCCTGATGGACTTGGGTTGCTATCGCGGCTTCCGTCATCGTCGCGGTTTGCCCATGCGTGGTCAGCGTACCCGCACCAATGCTCGTACCCGCAAGGGTCCGCGTAAGGGTGCTGCGGCGCTGAAGAAGTAAGCCCACCCACTGACTGGTAGAAGATAAATGGCAAAAGCACCCGCCAATAGCGCTGCACGTCGAGTGAGCAAGAAGGTCCGCAAGAATGTTGCGGACGGTATCGCCCACGTGCACGCCTCGTTCAACAACACCATCATCACCATCACCGATCGTCAGGGCGGCGCGCTGTCCTGGGCATCGTCGGGTGGTCAAGGCTTCAAGGGCTCGCGCAAGTCGACGCCTTTCGCAGCCCAGGTGGCGGCTGAAGTGGCCGGTCGCGCTGCTCAGGAACAAGGCATCAAGAATCTGGATGTCAAGATCAAGGGCCCAGGCCCCGGTCGTGAGTCCTCGGTGCGTGCTCTGGCTTCGCTAGGCATTCGCATCAACTCCATCTCCGATGTGACACCGGTGCCGCACAACGGCTGCCGTCCGCAAAAGCGTCGTCGCATCTGAGTTGAAAGCGGGGTTCGCAATAACCCTGCTACAATCAAGAGTTGCCTGAACGCCGGCGATGGAGAAATCCATCGTCGGCTGTTTCGACTCCGGCACTCTGCAAGCCCACCGTCTGTGCACTGTCTCCCTGCCTTGAGCAAGGGCGGTCGCCAGACTTGCGTGTCCTGCAAGCCTTTGCGCTTGTGGGTGCACGTCAGACCATCGCATAAGGAAGCAACGTGGCACGTTACCTCGGCCCCAAGGCCAAACTCTCCCGCCGTGAAGGCACCGACCTGTTCCTGAAGAGCGCACGCCGCGCCATCAGCGACAAGGCCAAATTCGACTCCAAGCCTGGCCAGCATGGCCGCACTTCGGGTCAGCGCACTTCGGACTTCGGTCTGCAATTGCGCGAAAAGCAAAAGGTCAAGCGCATGTATGGCGTGCTGGAGCGTCAGTTCCGCCGCTACTTCGCTGAGGCCGACCGTCGCAAGGGCAGCACCGGCGCTAACTTGCTGACCATCCTCGAATCCCGTCTGGACAATGTCGTTTATCGCATGGGTTTCGGTTCGACCCGCGCTGAAGCGCGCCAATTGGTGTCCCACAAGGCACTGACGGTGAATGGTGTTGTGGTCAACATTCCTTCTTATCAAGTCAAGGCTGGCGATGTCATCGCCATCCGTGAAAAGGCCAAGAAGCAGCTGCGCGTTGCCGACGCTCTGAAGCTGGCTGAATCGATTGGCCTGCCTGCTTGGGTGTCTGTGGACGCCACCAAGCTGGAAGGCACCTTCAAGAAGGCTCCGGACCGTGATGAGTTCGGCGCTGAAATCAACGAGTCGCTCATCGTCGAGTTGTACTCGCGTTGATGTTGGCTGCTGGCTGGTGGGTTCGTCCCTGCCAGCCACACCCCGCTGCGGCATGCCGGTTCCGTGGCGGGTTTTCTCGCTTCCGGCGTGGTCCGTCAGCCTTATCGGTGTAACGAGCCGAGGGTATTGAGAGGAACAGGACTTACATGCAAACCAATCTGCTGAAACCCAAAGCCATCGTTGCGGAACCCCTGGGCGGTCACCGCGCCAAAGTCACGCTGGAGCCGTTTGAGCGTGGTTACGGGCATACGCTCGGCAACGCGCTGCGCCGCGTGCTCTTGTCCTCGATGGTGGGCTATGCGCCGACCGAAGTGACCATTGCAGGCGTGTTGCACGAATACTCCACCATCGACGGCGTGTCCGAAGATGTGGTTCACATCATGTTGAACCTGAAGGGCGTGGTCTTCCGTCTGCATAACCGCGACGAAGTCACCCTGGTTCTGCGCAAAGAGGGCGAAGGCCCCGTCACGGCGGCTGACATCCAGACGCCGCATGACGTTGAGATCGTCAACCCCGAACACGTCATTGCCAACTTGGCCCAAGGTGGCAAGCTGGACATGCAAATCAAGGTGGAAAAGGGCCGTGGCTATGTGCCTGGCACCTTGCGCCGCCATGGCGACGAGCCTACCAAGTCCATCGGTCGCATCGTCTTGGATGCCTCGTTCTCGCCCGTCAAGCGCGTGAGCTATGCCGTCGAGAACGCCCGTGTGGAGCAGCGTACCGACCTGGACAAGCTCGTCATGGAAATCGAAACCAATGGCGCGATTTCGCCTGAGGAAGCGATCCGTGCCTCGGCCAAGATCTTGGTAGAGCAATTGGCGGTGTTCGCACAGTTGGATGCCGGCGATCTGACCGACATCACGGCCCCTGCCAAGAGCTCGGCGGTGTTCGATCCTATCCTGCTGCGCCCCGTGGACGAGCTGGAGCTGACCGTGCGCTCGGCCAACTGCTTGAAGGCTGAGAACATCTACTACATTGGCGACCTGATCCAGCGCACTGAGACTGAACTGCTCAAGACGCCAAATCTGGGCCGCAAGTCCCTCAACGAAATCAAGGAAGTGCTGGCCTCGCGCGGCTTGACCTTGGGTGCCCGTCTCGAGAACTGGCCACCCCAAGGTTTGGACAAGCGCTGATCTGGCCCTCCCCCTACTGGCTTCGCCAGCCCCCTCAAGGGGGCGCACTCAGTGGCCCGGCAGAGCCGTCTCCACGAGTGCCAGCCAGATAGGGCGCTCTTTTAGAAAGTGGTGGGCACTGCGCCCACCGGTGCACCCAGCAGTACCTGATCCGGCTGCTGGCTATTACTCAAGGAAAGGAAAGCACCATGCGTCACCGTAACGGTCTCCGTAAACTCAATCGCACCAGCGAACACCGCGCAGCCATGCTGCGCAATATGTGCGTCTCGCTGCTTCAGCACGAAGCTATCAAGACCACCGTGCCCAAGGCCAAAGAGCTGCGTCGCGTTGTCGAACCGCTGATCACCTTGGCCAAAGAAGCCACTGTGGCCAATCGCCGCCTGGCCTTTGCACGCCTGCGTGATCGCGATGTGGTCACCAAGCTCTTCAATGAACTGGGCCCACGCTACAACGCTCGTCCGGGCGGCTACACCCGCATCTTGAAGATGGGCTTCCGCGTGGGTGACAACGCACCCATGGCCTATGTGGAGTTGGTCGATCGTCCTGAAGTTCAGGCTGACGCTGCTCCTGCTGCGGCAGAGTAATCGTCTTGGGATCTGATGATCCCCTCGCTATTGCTAGTCAAAGGGTCGGCTCTGCCGACCCTTTTGTCGTTTGAGGCTCCTAGGATAATCTTCGGCATGCCTATGTCTTTTGGATCATTGCCCCTACAGGCCCTCAAGCGCCTCATCTTGGCTACGGCGTTGCTGCTGCTCGGTGTGACGGCGACTCGCGCTGCACAAGATTTTTTGGAGCCTGAGCAAGCCTTCAAGTTCTCAGTCCGGGTGCTGGATGATCGAACCGCCGAGCTGCGCTTCGACATTGCGCCCGGCTACTACCTCTACCGAGAGCGACTGACCGTGACGCCTCTGGGCGGCAAAGTCGGCGAGATCCAATTGCCCGAAGGCAAGGTCAAGTTTGATGAGACCTTCCAAAAAGAGGTCGCCACCTGGCGCGACAAGGTCGTGGTTCAAGTGCCGGTGCTCGAAGCCGCAGGCTCGGTGTCCCTGGAGATCACGAGCCAAGGCTGCGCAGATGCTGGCCTGTGCTACCCACCCATGGTCAGTGCAGCGCAACTGTCCCTGAAGGCCTTTGGCGGCACTGGGGTGGCCACTGTGGTGGGTGAGACGCCTGGGCCTGGCGGTCTGCTGGCAAGCGCTAGCCAGGCCCCAATAGCGTCCCCAGCACCCAACAACGACGGGTCGGGCCAAACGCAAGCTTCCGAAGGGTCCCGTGTAGAGCGCTTGCTCCAGGGGGGCTCCTATCCCGCTGTCATCGGGGGCTTTGCGCTGATGGGTTTGTTGTTGGCCCTCACCCCCTGTGTATTGCCCATGCTGCCCATCCTGTCGTCCATCATCGCGGGCGGTGGTGAAGTCAGCCGCAAGCGCGGCTTGGTGCTGGCTGTGGCCTATTCCTTTGGTATGTCTCTCGTCTACACCGCACTCGGCGTTGCCGCTGGCCTGGCGGGAGAAGGGCTGGCGGCCGCGCTGCAAAAGCCTGCAGTCCTGCTTGCATTTGGCCTCTTGCTCGCAGTGCTGTCTCTGTCTATGTTTGACGTATTCGAGTTGCGCCTGCCGCTGGCGCTCTCGGGCCGCCTCGACGGCATATCGCGCCAACTGCCCGGTGGGAAGTTCCTGGGAGTGTTCTTGATGGGCGGGCTCTCCGCGCTCATCGTCAGCCCCTGTGTTACCGCGCCGCTGGCGGGGGCTTTGCTGTTCTTGAGTAAAACAGGGGATGTCTGGTTGGCGGGGTCGGCCCTGTTTGCCATGGCGTGGGGCATGAGCGTGCCGCTGCTGATCCTGGGGGCCTCGGCGGGCCGTTGGTTGCCCAAGTCAGGCGGCTGGATGCATGCCGTCAAGCGATTCTTTGGCTTGCTGCTTTTGGCTGTCGCGCTCTGGATCATTCAGCCGGTGCTGCCCCCCTCGCTGATGCTCGCCGCCTGGGGCGCGCTGGCCTTGGTGGCGGGTTTCATGTTGCGCCCCTTCGATGCCCACCCGCACAGCGGTGCCCCCCGCATCTGGCTGCAAAGGGCGGCTGGCATGGCCCTCCTCACCGTGGGTGTCCTCCAGCTCGCTGGGGCCAGCTCTGGCGGCACCGACCCCCTGCAACCTTTGGGGCATTGGGCACGAGGCGCATCAGCCGCCCCATCGCAAGGCTTGGCCTTCCAGCGTGTCAGCAGCGACGCTGAACTGGACGCCCTGTTAAAAACAGCCGGTCGTCCCGTGATGCTCGATTTCTATGCGGACTGGTGTGTCTCTTGCAAAGAGATGGAGCGCTTCACCTTCACAGACCCTGCTGTCCAAGCCAAGCTTGCGAAGGCCCTGTTGCTCAAGGCCGATGTCACGGCCAACACCGCCGCAGACAAGGCATTGCTCAAGCGCTTTCACCTTTTTGGGCCGCCTGGCACCATCTTTTTTGATGCGCAAGGGCGGGAGCTCACCGAGGTGCGCGTCATGGGCTTTCAGTCCGCCAGAGACTTTGAGAAAACTTTGACCGCGGCTGGCCTCTAGGCCCATTCCATGCCATAATCACAGCTTCAGTCGCGGGGTGGAGCAGTCTGGTAGCTCGTTGGGCTCATAACCCAAAGGTCGCAGGTTCAAATCCTGCCCCCGCAACCAAATAAGCAGCAAGAGTCCGCGGGCATTGCTGGTCAAAAGCCCTCCCTGCCATGTGTAGCGAGGGCTTTTTGTTTGGGCCTGGTGCCGCAGTCTGCGGGCTTTTCCGGGGCTTGCATTTCAGCCCATGGTCCGCACCTAGAATCCTCACTCGCCCAGGCCTGCCTTTGCCGCAGGCCGTCTTTGACACTAAAGGAATTGTTGTGTTCATTTCCAGCGCTTATGCCCAGGCTGCCCCCGCAGCCGCACCTGCCGGTGCCGGTGGTCTGATGTCCTTCTTGCCACTCGTGTTGATGTTTGTGGTGCTCTACTTCATCATGATTCGGCCCCAAATGAAGCGCCAGAAAGAGCACAAGGCCATGATCGACGCCCTGGCCAAGGGCGATGAAGTGGTGATCGCCGGTGGCGTGCTGGGCAAAGTGGCCAAGCTGGGCGAGGCCTATGTCCATGTGGAAGTGGCGCAAGGTGTCGAGCTGCAAGTCCAACGTGCCTCCGTGCTGCAAGTGTTGCCCAAGGGCAGCGTCAAGTAATCTCCCGCCAATGTCAGTTGGAGCGGCCTGCGCACCAGCAACGGCCCTCTCCCATTTTTGACCCAGGCGCTGCCGCCTGAGGATGCACGCATGAATCGCTATCCATTGTGGAAGTACCTCATTCTGGCGGTCTCGCTGGTGGTGGGCTTGATCTATACCTTGCCCAATTTTTTCGGCGAGGCACCGGCCGTTCAAATTTCCAGCAGCAAGGTGACGGTCAAAGTCACGCCCAGCATGGTGTCGCAGGTCGAAACCATCTTGGCCGAGGCTGGCGTCAAGCCAGATTTCGTGCAGTTTGAAGGCAACTCCATCAAAGCGCGCTTCGCCGATACTGACACCCAGATCAAGGCCAAAGACGCCATCAGCCGCGTGCTGAACCCTGACGCCGCTAACCCCAGCTATGTGGTGGCGTTCAACCTGATTTCCCGCTCACCGCAGTGGCTGACGGCCTTGCATGCCAACCCCATGTACCTGGGCTTGGACTTGCGGGGCGGCGTTCACTTTTTAATGCAAGTGGACATGCGGGCGGCACTGACTAAAAAGGCTGACTCGCTGGCCAACGATGTGCGTTCGCTACTGCGGGACAAAAACATCCGCCACGCAGGTATCAGCCGCGATGGCAACGATGTGCATGTGCTCTTCCGCGATGCGGCGTTGCGTGTGGCAGCCAAGAATGCCTTGCTCGACAATCAGCTTGATGTGATCTGGACGGATGCCCCCGCCGACAACGGTGAATTTAAGCTGGTGGGTTCGCTCAAGCCTGAAGCGGCCCGCAAAGTGCAAGACGCTGCCCTGAAGCAAAACATCACCACGCTGCACAACCGAGTGAACGAGCTGGGAGTGGCCGAACCGGTGATTGCCCAGCAGGGCTTGGACCGCGTGGTCATCCAATTGCCAGGCGTGCAAGACACCGCGAAAGCCAAAGACATCATTGGTCGCACGGCCACGCTGGAGTTACGTCTGGTGGATGACAGTGCAGAGGCCAGTGCCGCCGCTGCGGGCTCGGGCCCGGTTCCCTTTGGTACCGAGCGCTATCTGCAGCGTGGTGAGGCTCCCGTCATCGTCAAAAAGCAGGTCATTCTGACGGGGGAGTCTCTGACGGATGCCCAACCAGGCTTTGACCAGAATCAGCAGCCCTCGGTGAAGCTCACCGTGGATGCCAAGGGTGGCCGGATCATGCGCGATGTCTCCCGCGACAATGTAGGCAAGCGCATGGCCATCTTGATCTTCGAGAAGGGCAAGGGTGAAGTGGTGACTGCGCCCGTGATCCGGGGCGAATTGGGCGCAAGCTTTGAGATTACAGGGGGGCGTATGAGCACCCAGGAAGCCAACGACACAGCTCTGTTGCTGCGTGCGGGCTCTCTGGCGGCACCCATGGAAATCATCGAGGAGCGCACCATTGGCCCCAGCTTGGGCAAAGAGAACATTGAGAAAGGCTTCTACAGCGTGGTTTGGGGCTTTGCCGCCATCGCTTTGTTCATGTGCCTCTACTACATGCTGTTTGGCGTGTTCTCCACCCTGGCATTGGGCTTCAATCTCTTGCTCTTGTTGGCTGTTTTGTCGATGCTGCAGGCGACCTTGTCGCTGCCGGGCATTGCGGCCATTGCGCTTGCCTTGGGCATGGCCATTGACGCCAACGTGCTGATCAATGAGCGAGTTCGCGAAGAGTTGCGCGCGGGCGCGTCGCCGCAGGCGGCCATTCATGCCGGCTACGAGCGGGCCTGGGCCACGATCTTGGACTCCAACGTCACCACTTTGATCGCCGGTTTGGCTTTGTTGGTGTTTGGCTCCGGCCCGGTCAAAGGCTTTGCCGTGGTCCATTGCCTGGGCATCGTGACCTCCATGTTCTCGGCGGTGATGTTCTCGCGCGGCCTGGTCAACCTTTGGTATGGCGGCCAGAAGAAGCTGAAGTCTGTGTCGATTGGTCAAGTTTGGCGGCCACAGGTCAGCCCGCAGACCGAGGACAGCGAGGCCACAGCCGACGCAGCCTTGCCAACGCCGACGACCGATACCCCCAGCGGCCGCTGAACTCCCCTCATCCCGTCAAGGCCAACGCTGCACAGAGTGTTGGCCCTGAGACCCAGCACAGGACTCCATCATGGAATTCTTCCGTATCCGGCGCGACATTCCCTTCATGCGGCATGCGCTGGTGTTCAACATCATTTCGGCGCTCACTTTCGCGGCGGCCGTGTTCTTTCTGGCTACCCGGGGTTTGCACTTCTCGATTGAATTTACCGGGGGGGCGGTGCTGGGGGTTGAGTACGCGGCCCCTGCTGACTTGAACAAAACCCGCACCGCCGTCGAAAGCATGGGCTTTGGCGAGGTGCAGGTGCAGGGCTTTGGCTCGGCCCGGTCGGCGCTGATCCGCTTGCCCTTGCGGGGCGATATGAAGCAGGCTGAGTTGACCGAGAAAGTCTTTGCCAAGCTTTGTGCCGCCGAATCAGGCTCGGTTCAGACCAAGACGGAAATCACCCCCAAGGGGGAGCAGGTGACCCGGCAGGCCTGCGTGACGGGCAATGCCGAGCCCGTCAAGCTCACCAGTACCGAGGTGGTCGGCCCCTCGGTGGGGGAGGAGTTGGCCATCGATGGTGCCTTGGCCTTGCTGTTTGTGGTGCTGGGCATCATGGTGTACTTGGCCATCCGCTTCGAGTGGAAGTTTGCCGTTGCCGCCATCATCGCCAACTTGCATGACGTGATCATCATCCTCGGTTTCTTTGCCTTTTTCCAGTGGGAGTTCTCACTCTCGGTGCTGGCCGCCGTGTTGGCGGTGCTGGGCTACTCCGTCAACGAGTCGGTGGTGATCTTCGACCGGATTCGCGAGGCGTTCCGCAAGTACCGCAAATTGACCACGCCGCAGGTCATTGATCACGCAATTACCTCCACAATCAGCCGCACCGTCATCACTCACGGCTCAACTCAGATGATGGTTTTGTCGATGAAATCATCGACCAGGCAAGGCTGTTCTTCGCGGAGCAATTCGTGAAGGACACCCAAATGCTGCTGGATGCGGCCGTCGAGGGTGCTCGAAAATTAGTGGAGCTGACCGCCGAGCGCGCTGTGGCGCAAGCGCGCCGAGACATGTTTCAGGACATACAGCGCCACGCGGGTGCATGGCCGGCCCAGTTGGGTGAGGACTTGCGGGAGCGCGTCAACGCGGGCGACTCCCTCAATTCCACGGCCACCGCCTTGGTGTCCTCGCTGGCCGTTCGGGTAGATTTGTCTTTGGTGGACGACGAAACAGTGGATCGGGACATCATCATGTCCCGCCTCTCTTTGGCGCTCCAAGACATTACCACCTGGGAGTACACCGATCTGCGAGCCCGTTTGGCCAAAGTCAGCCAACGGCCAGACTTAGACGATACCGATGCCTTCAAGGCGCAAAACATCGCTCGGCTGCTGGTGAAGTCGTGGATGGCGGTAGGTTTGAGCCTCAAAACCTGGCAGGCCCTTGAACAGGACCTGCATAAGGCCTGTGGCCAGCGGCTGCTGGAGGCTTATCACGAAACCAATGCATGGTTGGTCGAGCGTGGTGTCTTACCTGAGGTGGATTTGCGGCCCTTTATTCGCCGGGCTGAGGGGCACACCAGTGGGCGGCCGCAGCTAGAGGGTTTGACGGACGGGCCGACGAGTGGTGCATCCCCCAGCATTGGAGCCTACGGAGGCCAGGCTGGCTCACCATACACAACGGCCACCTACGGCGGCGGTTCTTCACCCTATGTGACTGGGACTTTTGATCCAGCACGGGTGGGTGAGCAAGCCGGGGGCTATGGCGGTGGCCAAGGCGGAGGTGGCTCCGGTGCGGCAGGGGGCGGCGGTGGCGGTGGCGTCCGTGGTGCAGCGGCGGCGGGCCGTTTGCCTCATCTGGACGATGAAACCCGGATGCTGACGCGACCGGCCCCAGCCCATTGGGGCGAGCCTAGCCCGGTAGGCGCGCATTTCAGCGCCATGATGGAGCGCCATCTCCCGGGATTCAAAGACACTTCCAGCCCACGAGCCCCATCGCAGCGCTTGGCGCAGGCCATGGAGCAGGTGCAGGCCAGGGTCGCGCTCCAGGTTGAGCAGCCCGCCACGGATACCCATGGCGATCCGACACCGTCGGTCTTGCTGCGCAATATCCGCGAGAAGCACGCCGACCTCAAACAAGCGGCATCCTCACCGGCTGAGCGCGCCACTATCGAGTTGGTTGCGCTCTTGTTTCAGGCCATCCTCACCGAAGACCGTCTTCCAGCCTCTTTGCGAGTTTGGTTTGCACGGCTGCAGATGCCCACACTGCGGGTGGCCATTGCTGAGCCAGATTTTTTCTCCAGCGAAGAGCATCCGGCACGCCGCTTGATTGACCGCATGGGTGCTTGCGTGATGGGCTTTGAGGGTGATGCCGATGTGATTGGTTCCCCCTTAGAGACCGAAATCCGTCGCGTGGTGCAGGTGGTCGAGGCCTTTCCAGACACCGGGCGGCGCGTCTTCCAGACCGTGCTCAACGAGTTCGAGAAATTCCTCGAAGCCTATTTCCGCGACCACAACGACACCACGCGGTTTGCCGTGTCCTTGGCCGAGCAAGTCGAGCAGCGGGAAACCTTGGCCATCCAGTACACCATCGAGCTGCGCAAAATGCTCAGTGACGTGCCCGTCCAAGACGGGGTGCGGGATTTCCTATTCCACGTCTGGGCAGATGTATTGGCCACCTCAGCGGTGCGCCACGGTGCTCAGAGCGAAGAGGTGAGGCGTGTTCGCCATGCCGCCACCGAACTGCTGTGGACGGCCGGTGCCAAGACCTCCCGCGAGGAGCGGGCCGAGGTCATCCGCCGCTTGCCGCCCCTGCTGGCCACGTTGCGGCAGGGCATGACTTCCGCCGGCCTGTCGAGTCAACGTCAGGACGAATCTCTCAAGAGCTTGAACCTGGCCCTCGCAGCGGCCTTCGGTGCCCGTGCGGTCAGCATCAGCGAAGAACAACTCGATGCGCTCAAGCGCCGCTTGGAAACAATCGAAGAGCTCTTGCCCGACGAAGACTTTGAGTTGGATGAGTCTTGGGTGCTGGACGAAGCCAGCCATGAACAAGAAGGCCTGGAGGTCGTCAGCGACGGTGGCTCCATGCCAGGGCCACAAATGCTGGAAATGGCCGAACGCTTGCAGCCCGGTGAATCCTTCCATCTGGACTACCGGGGTCGTCAAGAACGGGTCCGGCTGGTGTGGCAGGGCATGAGCAAGCAACTGACCTTGTTCAGCGCAGCTAACGGGCGTTGTGTGCTGTTCCAGAAAGCACGTTTGGCGGCCTTCTTGCAGGCGGGCTTGTTGATTCCAGCCCAAGAAGAATCGCTCACCACCGCAGCCACCCGCAGCGCCATCAGCAAGATCAACGCAGACCCAGCGCGCTTGCTGGGCTAGAGCTCGGCGAGCTGGCACGGGGCACCCTCAGCGCCTGAGGGGCGCGCATCTCGACCTTCAGCGTGCCTCAGTGGATCAAGCGATCTTCCGGTGCAACGAACAACTCGTCCAAGATCAGGGCATCGGGCTCTTCGCCCAAGCTCCAGAAGACCATCAGGACAATGACCTTCAGGTCGTCCAGCGCCAGTGGGCCTGCCCCGACTGCCCAGGCGCGGTCGATCACAAACTCGCGCAAAGCTGGGGTCAACACACCGGCTGACTCCAAAAAACTGATGAAGGCGATGGACTCGGAGCCCAGTTGCTCTTGCTCTTGGGGGGCGTAGAGCCGCAGGCTGCGCGAAGACGAGTTGTCCAGCAAGGCGCGCGACTGCGCGTGCCCATTCAGGCCCGATAACCAGCTCAGCGCCTCCTGGATCTCCTCAGACTCAAACCCCACCGCCGACAGTTTGCGGGTGAGTTGATCGGGCTCAGGGCAGGCGTCAGGTCGCCAGTAGTTTTCGTACAGGTAGACCAGAACTTCAAACATGATGCGGCCCACTATACCCGAGCCCGCCCGCCTGCGGCGTGGGCCTAAGCTTGGCCGCAGCGCTGAAAAAAACCGCCGGGCAAGCGAGCCACCAGGCCCGACAGCTCCAGCTCCAGCAGCTTTGCCGACAAGACCGACGCTGGCCAGCCCGTGCGTGCGACCAAGCTGTCCAAGGACATCGGGTCCTGCCCCAGCGCCGCAAGCACCGGGTCACTGACAGGGGGCTCCTCACGGCTCGGGGGCAGAGGCTTTGCCTCAGGCTGAGACCGCGGGCCGAGCAGGGCGGTTTGCGCGCGCAACTCCTGCAACACGTCCTCACCTGTCTCCACCAATTTGGCACCTTGTTGAATCAAGCGGTGGCAACCTTTGGCCACGGGTGAGTGGATGGAGCCAGGAATGGCAAACACCTCGCGCCCACATTCCGACGCCAGGCGTGCAGTGATCAAGGAGCCCGATTGCACGGCGGCTTCAACCACCAGCGTTCCGAGTGACAAGCCCGCAATGATGCGGTTGCGCTGCGGGAAATTGGCGGGCAGGGGTGGTGTGCCAGGTGCAAACTCGGTCAGCAGCAAGCCCTCTTGGGCAATGCGCTCCCCCAGGCCTTGGTGCCGCCTGGGGTACAGCTGTTCTGGGCCGGTGCCCATCACGGCGATGGTACTTCCTCTGCCTCTGAGGCCGCCTTCATGCGCTGCGCCGTCGATGCCCGCAGCCAAGCCAGACACGATACAGAGCCCCGCATCGCTGAGATAGTGCGAAAAGGCGCGCGCATGCTCAATGCCCTGGGCTGTGGCATGGCGGCTGCCAACGACGGCTAGAGAAGGCTGCTGGAGCAGCGCAACCCGCCCTCTGCAAAACAGCAAAAAGGGAGGATCTGCGGTTTGGAATAGGGCGGGCGGGTAGGCGGCTTCGCCTAAAGCAATCACCTGCGCGCCAGGGGTGTGGGCCTGCCAGTGCAGGCCCTGCTCAACGATTTGTTGGGCTAAATCGCTGGGCTGGGCCAGGGCTTTGGCGGCATCGGCCCCACCCACTTCTCGCCACGCCCCTGGGCCTGCGTCCAACACCGCTTGCGGCGACCCAAAGGCCGCCAGCAAGCGGCGCACCGCCGCGGCGCTCAGCCCAGCTCTGGGGTTGAGGGACAACCAGGCTTCCAGCTCCTTGCCGTCTGCCATCCCAGCTCAGTCCGTTCAGGGCTGGCTGAAGCGATCGCCCGTCTGCACAGGCTGCTCGGCTTGCAGGATCAATGCGTAAGACACGCGGTTAAACGTACGGAACACAAACAAGGTGCCGTTTCGCTCATCGGGAATGGCCAAGGTGGCACGGTCTGCACTGGTCGAATCTTGCTTCACGCCGCCTCGGGCCCAGAGTGCCAAGACATGGCCGCGCTCCATACCATCTTGGGTACCACGATTGAGGGCCACGATCTGGTTTTGCCCGGCCACCCGGCCATCACCGTAAATCGAGATGATGCGGCCGTCCATCGGGCCATTCGGGCTGTGCGGCGCAAAGGCTTCTGTGTCGCGGGCAGGCAGGGGGGCCAAACGGACGCCCACATCAGCTTCTTCGCGCAGGCTGGTGACACGGATGCTGTGCGGTACGACCAAGTCTTTGCCGTCTGCACCCAAACCAGCACCCGCAGCGGCTTCACCACGGCGGATCACCTCGGCCACGCCGACATGGCGTGCTTCATAGCCCAGGATTTGCCCAGATTGGGTGTCGCGCAGTGGCTTGGGAGCGCGGAACATTTGCCAGTTGCGTGCCGCGTCGATGTCTCCCCGCACATAGGCCACTTCACCCTTTGAGACCAGCATGCGTCCAGCTTGGGTGGCAACCACTCGGGGCGCTGCCTCCAACTCATTGCCGTCAAAGACAACGGCATCGGTGAGGAAGGGGCCGATCAAATGCATGGGCACCGAGGTGATCGCACCCAGGGTGAGTGGCTCGGCGCGAATGCTGGGGCTCAGCTTGGTGACGCCGCTCTCAGCCGCGGAGCCGACATTGCCACCCACTTGGCGGCCCACACGCAAGACAGCCCGGCCGTCGGCGGTGCGTTCCAAGACCAAAATTTGCCCGGGGTAGATGAGGTGCGGGTTGCGAACCGTGGCTTTATTCATGCCCCACAGCTCGGGCCAACGCCAGGGCGATTTAAGGAATAACTTAGAGATGTCCCACAGGGTGTCACCGCGCCTAACGGTGTGGCTGTCGGGGGCGTTAGCGGCCAGCTCAGACAGCGGGATGCCGGCGGCAGCCACCTTGTCTGCGGTGGCCTGCTGCTGGGCAGAGACGCCCTGCGCCATGGCAGGTGCGCCTGCCCAGAGCACGGAAAACATGGCGCTGAGGCCCAGCGAAATGGCAAAAATCGGACGACGATTGAATCGGCTCATGGTGTCTCGCTCCCGGGCAATGAGCCGGAATTTCTGGGCAGTGCAACAATTCCGGGTGTGTACCCCGGTGCGATTCTTGACGGGGTGTGCACATAACCACCCGCTGAAATGCTGAGAAAGCTCCGCAAATTCTGCCCCTAAAGCCTTGATGCCGCAATGAAACAAGGGTCGCCAATGAGAAACCATTCGCGTCTTTGGCGGGCTTGTAGCCCACCCGTTGTGTCGCCTCAACATCCTGTCCTGGCCTTGTCGGGCCTCAACCGTGCTGACTCATGGCTCTCCTGAACATTCTCCGCTATCCCGATCCACGCCTGCACAAGGTAGCCGCACCCATCGCCCAGGTGGATGACCGAATTCGCACATTGGCCGCCGATATGCTGGAAACCATGTATGACTCCGAAGGGGTGGGGCTGGCGGCCACCCAGGTGGATGTGCATGAGCGCTTGATCGTCATGGATGTCTCCGAAGAGCGCGATCAGCCCATGGTGCTGATCAACCCTGAATTGGTGAGCGTCAGCGACGAGAAGGTCGTGGGTGACGAAGGCTGCCTGTCGGTGCCCACTGTTTATGACAAGGTGGAGCGCCATGCACGCGTCACGGTCAAAGCCTTGGATCGCGCCGGTAAGCCCTTCCAATTCGAGGCCGAAGGCCTGGCCTCGGTGTGCGTACAGCATGAGATGGATCATCTGCGCGGCAAGGTGTTTGTGGAATACCTGAGCCTGCTCAAGCGTGAGCGCATCAAGGTCAAGATGATCAAGCGCACGCGAGACGAGCAAAAGCCATGAGCATGGTGGCTGGGGGAGGAGAATTACGGGTCGCTTTTGCGGGCACGCCGGAGTTTGCGGCGGTCGCTTTGAAGGCCATTCATGCCGCTGGCTTTGTGGTGCCCTTGGTGCTGACCCAGCCCGACCGGCCCGCGGGCCGCGGCATGAAGCTGCAGGCCTCGCCCGTCAAGCAGGCGGCGCTGGAATGGGGCGTGCCGGTGGCGCAGCCGCGCAGTTTGCGCCTGGACGGCAAGTACCCCGAGGACGCCTTAGCCGCTCGGCACGCCCTTCAAGCGGCCGCGCCCGATGTGCTGGTGGTGGCCGCCTATGGCCTGATCTTGCCGGCCTGGGTGCTGGAGCTGCCGCGCAGCGGTTGCCTGAACATCCATGCCTCGCTGCTGCCCCGCTGGCGCGGTGCGGCACCCATCCACCGAGCCATTGAAGCCGGTGACGCCCAAACCGGCATCACCCTGATGCAGATGGATGAAGGCCTGGACACCGGGGCCATGCTGGCCATGGAGCGCCTGGACATCCAAGCCCAGCACACCACGGCCAGCTTGCACGACGAGCTGGCGGCCATGGGCGGGCGCATGGTGGTGGCCGCCTTGCGGCAACTCTGTGCCGGGCCATTGGCCGCCACGCCGCAGCCTACCGAAGGCATCACCTACGCCCACAAGATCGAAAAATCCGAGGCCGCGCTGGATTGGACCCTGCCGGCCGAGGTGATCGCCCGCCGCATCCGAGCGTTTGACCCCTTCCCTGGGGTGAGTTTTGACTGCGCTGGGGAGTCCGTCAAAGTCTGGCAAACTAAGGAGTCACCGACATGTTCAATCTGATGAAGACCGCCATCCTGATGGCGGCCATCACCGCCCTGTTCATGGTCATCGGCCAGTTTTTGGGTGGGCAGACGGGCATGCTGATCGCGCTGGCGGTGGCCGTGGGCATGAACTTCTACAGCTACTGGTTCTCGGACAAGATGGTGCTGCGCATGTACAACGCGCAGGAGGTCAATGCCCAGAGCGCGCCACAGTTCTACCGCATGGTGCAAGAGCTGGCAGAGCGGGCGCAGATGCCCATGCCACGGGTCTACCTGATTGACGAGCAAGCCCCCAATGCCTTTGCCACCGGGCGCAACCCGGCCAACGCGGCTGTGGCGGCGACCACGGGTATTTTGCGGGTGCTCAACGAACGAGAGCTGCGTGGCGTCATGGCGCACGAGTTGGCGCATGTCAAGCACCGCGACATCCTGATCTCCACCATCAGCGCCACCATGGCCGGGGCCATCTCCATGCTGGCCAACTTCGGCATGATGCTGGGTGGCCGCGACAGCGAAGGCCGCCCCGCCAACCCTTTGGTGTCCATCTTGGTGATGTTCTTGGCACCCTTGGCGGCCAGCGTGATCCAGATGGCCATCAGCCGCTCGCGCGAGTTTGAGGCCGACCGTGGGGGCGCGGAGATCTCAGGCGACCCGGCGGCCTTGGCCTCGGCCCTGCAAAAAATCCAGCGCGTTGCGCAAGGTGTGCCTCTGGAGGCGACCGAGCGCCACCCCGAGACGGCGCAAATGATGATCATGAACCCCTTGTCGGGCGGCGGGCTGCGGGGCTTGTTCTCAACCCACCCGGCCACCGAAGAGCGAGTCGAGCGCCTGCTGGCCATGGCGCAAAGCATGGGCCGCTGAGCGCCTCAGCCGACACGCCTCAGGTCCGACCGGCAACTAGGCTCAGTCGGATACAGGGTGTGACGCACCCTCAAGCACAGCAGGCCCAGGGCCGATAAAGCAGCAGAGGCACCTTGTGGGGTGCCCGCCCCTGGGTTCATCTGCACACCGCTATGCGTTCACCCTTTCTGCCGCTTGCTTTGCTGGCCGTCAGCCTCACCTTGGGGGGCTGCGACATGCTGGGCATTGAGTCCGCCACCGTGGTGGCTGAGAAGCGTACGGCTGAAGGCAAGGCCCTGGGCGCAGCCTGCCGTCACGCGGGCCGGGCGATTGAGGATTGCTACACGCTGAACAAGAAGTCGGACAAAGCGGCCATGTACACCGGCTGGCGCGAGATGGACGACTACATGCGTGAGAACAAGCTGGAACCGGTCATTCCGGTGGTGCCACGCGACCCGCCCAAACCCAAACCCAAGCCCCCCGTAGAGGGTGAGGAGTCTGAGGGTCATGCTGCGGGCGATGGCCACGCGGCGGACGACGGCAAGCCTGCTGATAAGGCCGAAGACAAGGCCGAAGGCCACACGGCCCACAAACCCGCAGGCAAGAGCGCCCACTGACGCACCTGCCCGCCATAGGACAATGGCGGGATGCACTCTTTGCCTTCCGTGCTGGCCTTGCGCCATCACCCTGAATTCGAACGCGGCGCTCGGGACATGGCCTCGGCCGCCCTGGGCATTGGTGCCTGGGGTTTGGTGACCGGCGTGGCCATGGTCAAGACGGGCCTGGGCGTACCGCTGTCATTGGCCATGACCCTGCTGGTGTTTGCCGGTAGCGCCCAACTCGCCGCTCTGCCCTTGATCATCGCAGGTGCGCCTGTCTGGCTGATTTGGGCCACCGCCGCCTGCGTGAACCTGCGCTTCGTGATCTTCAGCGCAGGCCTGCGGCCCTACTTCGCTCATTTGCCGCTGCAACGACGCTTGACCTTGGGCTATTTCACGGGCGATCTGAACTACATTTTTTTCCAACGTCGCTTTCCCGACCCCAAGCCCGCAGAGGGCCAGGAGGCCTATTTCTGGGGCAGCGTGGCCACCAATTGGGTGGCCTGGCAAACCTTCTCGGTGGTGGGCATCTTGCTGGCCAATGTGATTCCGACGCATTGGGGCCTGGGCTATGCCGGGGTGCTGGCGCTGCTGGGGATCACGGCGTCCCTGCTGACCTCCCGCACAACCTGGGCGGCGGCCGGCGTGGCGGCAGTGGCGGCGGTGGCGTCTTACGGCCTGCCCCTCAAGCTACACATTGTGGTGGCGATTGTGGCGGCCATCGTCACCGGTTTGGCCTTGGAGCAATGGCAGCGCCGCCAGCGAGGCACGACACCATGAATGAATGGGTTGCGCTGTTGACGATTCTTGGCTTGGCGCTCATCACCTTGCTGAGCCGCAGCTTTTTCCTCATCCCCAAGACCGACCTGCCTCTGCCAGACTGGCTGCGTGACGCCCTGCGTTACGCGCCTCTGGCTGCCCTGGTGGCCATCGTGGTGCCCGAAACCGTGTTGACCCAGGGGCAGTTGATCCAGACTTGGCAGGACCCGCGCCTCTTTGCCGCTGCTGCTGGTCTCGCCTGGTACCTGCTGCGCAAAGGCATTCTGGGCACCATCGTGTGCGGCACCACGGTGCTGCTGGTGCTGCGCCTGGGCTTGGGTTGGACCTGATTTTTTGCTTTGTTTTTGAACCTCAAGAGGAGATTGCCATGAAAGTGATTCGATTCGCCGATCTGGTGGCCCAAGGCCAAGTGGCCGGCAAGCGGGTGTTCATCCGCGCCGACCTGAACGTGCCGCAGGATGACGCCGGCAATATTACGGAAGACACCCGTGTACGAGCCTCGGTGCCCTGCATCGAGATGGCGCTGAAGGCCGGTGCAGCGGTGATGGTGACCTCCCACCTGGGCCGCCCCACCGAAGGCGAGTTCAAGCCCGAAGATTCACTGGCCCCGGTGGCCAAGCGTTTGGGCGAGTTGCTGGGCCGCGAGGTCAAGCTGCTGGCGAATTGGGTGGACGGCGTGCAGCTTGCCCCTGGCGAGGTAGTGATGCTGGAGAACTGCCGCGTCAACAAAGGCGAAAAGAAGAACAACGAAGAGCTGGCTAAGAAAATGGCGGCGCTCTGCGACATTTTTGTGCACGACGCTTTTGGCACCGCCCACCGCGCTGAGGCCTCCACCTACGGCATCGCGCAGTTCGCGCCCATCGCCTGTGCAGGCCCCTTGCTGGCGGCCGAAATCGACGCCATCTCCAAGGCCCTGGCCAACCCGAAGCGCCCGCTGGTCGCCATCGTGGCCGGCTCCAAAGTCAGCACCAAGCTCACCATCTTGCAAGCCCTGTCCAAGAACGTGGACGGCCTGATCGTGGGTGGCGGCATTGCCAACACCTTCATGCTAGCCGCAGGCTTGAAGATCGGCAAGAGTTTGGCCGAGCCCGACTTGCTGGGTGAAGCCACAGCCGTCATCGCGGCCATGAAGGCCCGTGGCGCTGAAGTGCCCATTCCGGAAGACGTGGTCTGCGCCAAGCGCTTTGCGGCGGACGCTGAGGCCACCGTCAAAGCCGCCACCGACGTGGCCGACGATGACCTGATCCTGGACATCGGCCCCAAGACCGCCGCCAAGCTGGCTGCTCAGCTCAAGGCGGCAGGCACCATCGTCTGGAACGGCCCGGTGGGTGTGTTCGAGTTTGAAGCCTTTGAAGGCGGCACCAAGGCCATCGCCCAGGCCATTGCCCAGAGCAGCGCCTTCAGCATCGCCGGTGGTGGCGACACCTTGGCCGCCATTGCCAAGTACGGCATTGAGAAACAGGTGGGCTACATCTCCACCGGTGGCGGTGCCTTCTTGGAGGTGCTGGAAGGCAAGACCCTGCCCGCGTTCGAGATTCTCAGCAAGCGCGCGGCCGCGTAAGCGCAACAAGCCCGGGGCCATGTGCCCCGGCTCATTGGGTCATGCAAAAACGGCATGATGTGGGCTTTGCGGATGGAGCGAGTGACGCTCGGGCCTACAGTGCCTCCTCCCAAGGAGACAAGCCCATGAGCCCCAAAAACCTGAGCGCCGCTGAGCAAGCGCTACGTGACGCCGCCCTCGACTATCACCGCACCCCCACGCGCGGCAAGATTGCCGTCAACGCCACCAAGCCGCTGTCCAACCAGCGCGACCTGAGCCTGGCCTATTCGCCCGGCGTGGCTTATGCCTGTTTAGCGATTGAGGAAGACCCCTCGCTGGCGGCCGAGTACACCTCGCGCGCCAACCTGGTGGGCGTGATCACCAATGGCACGGCGGTGCTGGGCTTGGGCAATATCGGCCCCTTGGCCGGCAAGCCGGTGATGGAGGGCAAGGGCTGCTTGTTCAAGAAGTTCGCGGGCATCGATGTGTTCGACATCGAGCTGGCCGAGAACGACCCCGACAAGTTGGTTGAGATCATCGCCGCCATGGAGCCCACGCTGGGCGGCGTCAACCTGGAAGACATCAAAGCGCCCGAGTGCTTCTACATTGAGAAGCAGTTGCGCGAGCGCATGAACATCCCTGTCTTCCATGACGACCAGCACGGCACGGCCATCATCTCGGGTGCTGCCTTGCTCAACGGCTTGGAGCTGGTGGGCAAGAAGATTGACGAGGTCAAGCTGGCCGTCTCTGGCGCCGGTGCCGCAGCCATTGCCTGCCTAGATCTGATGGTGGGCCTGGGCGTTAAGCCTTCCAACATTTTTGTTTGCGACTCCAAGGGTGTGATCCGCGCAGGCCGGGGCGACAAGCTGGATGAATCCAAACAGCGCTACTGCCAAACCACCACCGCCCAGACCCTGGCCGATGTGGTGGCCGGTGCCGATGTGTTCCTGGGCTGCTCGGCTGCCGGGGTGCTGACGGCTGAGATGGTCAAGACCATGGCCCGCCAGCCCATCATCCTGGCGCTGGCCAACCCTGAGCCTGAGATTCACCATGCGCATCGAGCGCGCGGGCTTGCGCCTCAAGGCGGGCGTGGACTTCGAGGTGGTGGACCCGGAGAACGACCCGCGCTTCCGGGACTGCTGGGAGGGGTATCGCCGCCTGATGGGCCGCGATGGTGTCTCGCCCGAGACAGCCAAATCGGCGCTGCGCCGATCCAACACCTTGATCGCCAGCATGCTGCTCAAGCGAGGTGATGCCGACGCCATGCTGTGCGGCTTGGTGGGCCGCTTTGACGCGCATTTTGAGCATGTCAAAACGGTGATCGGCGCGCGCCAGGCAGGCGGGGTGATGGCCACCATGAACGCGCTGATGCTGGAGCAGCACACGCTGTTCATTGCCGACACCTTTGTCAATGAAGAGCCCAGCGCGGCCGAGTTGGCCCAGATCGCCCAGATGGCTGCCGACGAAGTGCAGCGCTTTGGCTTCCCCGCCAAGGTGGCGTTCTTAAGCCACTCCATGTACGGATCCTCCAGCCGCGCCTCGGCCAAACGCATGCGCGCGGCCCGCGATCTGTTTGTGCAGCAGGCCCCGCACATCGAGTGCGACGGTGAGATGCACGGTGATGCGGCGCTGTCAGAGACCATTCGCCAAGCGGTTCTGCCCGAGACCACGCTGAAGGGCTCGGCCAATCTGCTGGTGCTGCCCAACATCGATGCGGCCAACATCTTGTTCAATGTGCTGAAGGTGACAGGCAGCCATGGCGTTACGGTCGGGCCTATTTTGTTGGGGGCGGCTGCGCCCGTGCATGTGCTGACGCCCTCGGCCACCATGCGTCGGGTCGTCAATATGACAGCCTTGGCGGTGGCGGATGTGGCGGCAGCCGCCAAGCGCTGAGCCCGCGGGGGGGCGTTCTTGGGTGCCCCGGTAACCTAACGGTAACCCCCGAGGGGCTGGGGCTGCGTATGATGGCGCGCTGACAACAGCCCTTCAGGACTCTGGAGGGCACCACTTTCGGAGACTCCTTTCATGCCCCGCGCCACCAAAATCGTTGCCACCCTCGGCCCTGCGTCCAGCGACCCCGAGGTGCTGGAGCGGCTGCTGCGTACCGGGGTGGATGTGGTGCGGCTGAACTTCAGCCACGGCAAGGCGCAGGACCACATCGACCGAGCCAACCTGGTGCGGGCTTGTGCAGCGCGTGTCGGCAAGCCCATCGCCTTGATGGCCGACTTGCAAGGCCCCAAGATCCGCGTCGGCAAGTTTGCCGAAGGGCGCGTGATGCTGGAAAACGGCATGCCCTTTGTGCTGGACGCTGCGCGCACCGAACCCGGTGACATCAACGGCGTGGGCCTTGACTACAAAGAGCTGCCGCGTGATGTGAAGCCCGGCGATGTGCTCTTGCTCAACGATGGCCTCATCGTGCTGACCGTGGACCGGGTGCAGGGCGAACAGGTCCACACCCTGGTGAAGATCGGCGGCGAGCTCTCCAACAACAAGGGCATCAACAAGCAGGGCGGCGGCCTGACCGCCCCGGCCTTGACCGGCAAGGACATGGACGATATCCGCACGGCCATGAGCTTCCAGTGCGACTACCTGGCCGTCAGCTTCCCCAAGAACGCCACCGACATGGAGATGGCGCGCCAACTGGCCAATGTGGCGGGCGAGCCCTATCGCCACAAGCCCTGCATGATTGCCAAGATCGAGCGCTCAGAGGCCATTCCGCACCTCGAAGCCATTTTGCGTGCCAGCGACGGCATCATGGTGGCGCGAGGCGACTTGGCCGTGGAAGTGGGCAATGCGGCGGTGCCGGCCCTGCAAAAGCGCATGATCAAGCTGGCGCGCGAGTTGGACAAGATCGCCATTACCGCCACGCAGATGATGGAGTCCATGATCCAGAACCCGGTGCCCACCCGCGCCGAAGTCTCAGACGTGGCCAATGCGGTGCTGGACGGCACGGACGCTGTGATGCTCAGCGCGGAGACGGCGGCGGGCAAATACCCGGTCGAGACCGTGGAGCAAATGGCCCAAATCGCCCAAGAGGCGGAGCGTGCAGAAGACGTGCACCTGGACGCCGACTTCACCAACAAGCGCTTTGGCCGCATCGACCAGTCCATCGCCATGGGCGCGCTTTTCACCGCCCACCACCTGGGCTGCAAGGCCATTATCGCTTTGACGGAATCAGGCTCGACCGCCTTGTGGATGAGCCGTCACAACATCCGTGTGCCCATCTATGCGCTGACCTCTAAAGCCACCTCGCAGTCACGCATGGCGCTCTACCGCAATGTGCGGCCGATCTTGATGCCCACCTTTACCGACCGCGACCAAGCCTTGGCCGAGGCCGAGCGCATCTTGGTGGCCAGAGGCGCGCTCAAACCCGGCGACACCTATGCCATCACCTGTGGCGAGCCCATGGGTTACCCCGGCGGTACGAATATGCTGAAGGTCTGTAGGGTAGATTGACCGCACTTTTCCCCGCGAGAGGCCCCTAAAGCTGTCAGCCTTGACAGGCATTGGGGCCTTTAGAATCGTGAAAGTTACGACGCGGTTACGGCCTGCGTTGGCCAGAGGAGGGCAGCCTGTCACCTCCGTGGCGCACCGGTTTCTTTCACTTCCTCGGGGTTTCCCATGCCACTCGTTTCCATGCGCGAACTGCTGGACCATGCTGCCGAAAACGGCTATGGCATTCCGGCCTTCAACGTCAACAACCTGGAGCAAGTCCAGGCCGTGATGGCGGCGGCCGATGAAGTCGGCGCGCCGGTCATCTTGCAAGCCAGCGCGGGTGCGCGCAAGTATGCGGGCGAGCCCTTCATCAAGCACCTGATCCAATTGCCGCACGCCTCCTCTCTATTGAGGAGGCTTCAGTCAGGCATTTGTCCGGTTGGGCGGCCTACAATCTCAAGCCTTTGAGATCTTGCCTGCGCCATGGACAACGCCCTGCACACCAGCTCCCTCCACTCTCTTCCGTTGCTGGCCAGCGGCAAAGTGCGTGACAACTACGGTGTGGGAGACGACCGTTTGTTGATGATCGCGACGGATCGTCTGTCGGCCTTTGATGTGGTCATGGGCGAACCCATCCCGGGCAAGGGCGCGCTGCTGACCAAAATGGCGCTGTTCTGGTTCGACAAGCTGGGCCATGTGGTGCCTAACCACTTAACGGGCGAAGACCCGCTGAGCGTGGTGGCTGCGGACGAGCGCCCTCAGGTCGAGGGCCGGGCCATGCTGGTCAAGCGGCTCAAGCCCCTGCCCGTTGAAGCCGTGGTGCGGGGCTACCTCGCTGGCTCAGGCTGGAAGGAGTACCAGCACAACCAGCAGGTGTGTGGCGTGGCCCTGCCGGCCGGGTTGCAAAACGCTTCCAAGCTGCCTGAGCCCATTTTTACCCCCGCCACCAAGGCTGAGATGGGGGATCATGACGAAAACATCTCGTTTGCGCAGATGGTCACCATCATTGGTGAAGACTTGGCGACGCGGGTGCGCGAGGTGTCGATTCGCCTCTATAGCGAAGCGGCGGCCTATGCGCTGACCAAAGGCATCATCATTGCCGACACCAAATTCGAATTCGGATTGGACGAGCAGGGCACCCTGACCCTGATGGACGAGGTGCTGACCCCAGACTCCTCGCGTTACTGGCCTGTGGAGGGCTGGAAAGAGGGCGCCAACCCGCCGAGCTATGACAAGCAGTTCGTGCGGGATTGGTTGGAATCGGCGCAGGTGGACGGGAAGCCTTGGAACAAGCAAGCCCCTGCCCCTGCATTGCCCGCCGACGTGACAGCGCACACGGCCAACAAATATCGAGAAGCGCTGCAACGGCTGGTGGGCTGAGGAGGATCGATGGTTGTTCCACGATTACTGCAGCGCCTGGATCAGGCGATCGCGCGGGCAGAGCTGCCGCTTGACCGGGAGTGCTTGAAGGCAGAGCGGGTGGTTGCCATGGCTCGATTGGGCAATTTGGTGGAGGCGCGCATTGCCTTGGCACACCTTAAGGCTCAAGCGAAGAGGCAAACAGAGCCCAGACTGCTAGGGTGGTTGAGTTTTGCCGAAGCGATTGTTGTTAACCGTACGGACCACACTCTGGCAGTGATTCCGCACCTGTGCCGAGAAGCAAAGCAGCGAGCGATTACAGCCGGTGATCAGGCCTTGCAATTTCAGGCCAGTGTCGCTCTAGCCGGCTTTGACTTTCATGATGCCCGCTGGGAGGCGCTTGCCGACGAACTGATGTTTGCATTGACGATCTTTCCCGCCGACGAGGCACCGGAGTTGGCTCGCTTCGACCAATTGCTCGGTCGTGCCTACAGCTACGCCGGGAAAAGTGACGTGGCCTCGGGGTACTACAAGAGAGCGCATCGTTTGGCTGCGGGTGAGGGTGATACCGCCATGATTGGCGGCATCATGGCTGACCGAACCATGTATCAAACTGATGCGTTGGCGCTGGAAGACGCATTTGGGCGCGGAAATCCAGAAGCTGCGCGCCGTGTGAAGTTGGAAATTGACTCCTTCACCAATTTCAACTCTGGTATTGGGAAAGCGGATCGGCAATCTTGGAACTCGATGTTCAAGTCCATGCTGTGCGTTTGCCTTGGTCAGTTTGAGGAGGCCTCAGCCTTGCTCGAAACGCATATGCGCAATGCCATGGCCGAAGGTTTGGGGGAGCATAGCGCCTACTTCCACGCTCCGAGGGCCTGGTGTCTGTGGCACCTGGACGAGAAGGAGGCTGCCCGTAGAGACATGCAGATTGCCAAATCCACGATGCATCTCATGCCCGACTTCGATGACATTGCCACGACGCAAGCGCGGATGGCCCGCCTGCTGGACTTGATGGGTCATAGTAATGAGGCGGCTCTGCACAGAGCCGAAGCAGACCTCGCGCTGGCGCGGTATCGGCACTCTCAAGAAGCACTTTGTGTCCAGCTTTCTCGGGTGGAGCGCGAGCGTGAGCGTTCGCTGAAGCGAGGCTAGAGCAAGCGATCTCTGCGCAAGCCCTGCTCTGCTGATGGTTTCAACTCGGGCCTGCTGAGTCCGCCGCTCAGTGCTTAAAAAAGCACCATACTCAGCTTGCGCCGGTACTGGTCCACCACCGGGTCGGCCGGTGCCACCGTTGCGTGGCCTGCGATCTCCAACGTGCCCTTGCCGTCACCTGAAGCCTCTGGTTTGGCCTTGGGCAGTGGCTTGCTCATCAATTCCAGAATCGCGACATAAGTCTTGCGGGCGAGGCCATCGCTCCAGGCTTTGTCGCGCATCAAAATCTCCAGCAGCTCGTCCATCGCCTGCTTGGGTTCGTTCTCAACCATCTTGCGCTGGGCCAGGGCATAGCGGGCCTCAAAGTCGCGGCGGTTGGCCTCAAAGGCGGCGCGCAGCGCCTCTTCTGAGCGAGCGGTTGGGTAAGCCTCAGCAGCTTTTAACCACTGCTCTACGGCGGCAAAGCGGGTGTCCGACAAGGTTTTGGCGGCCACGGGGTCGAAGGCGAGGCGGGCTTGTTGGGTGCGCGCGGGTTCATGCGCAGAAAGCTCCAACAGCAGCTTGAGGTAGTCGAGGCGAGCGTTATCGTTGGCTGGGTCAATGGCGACGGCCTCTTGCAACTTGTCCAGCGCGCTCAGGGGGTCACCCCCGTCAGCCAGCAGGGCTTCTGCCTCTTCCAGCTCGGCCTCGGCCTCTAGCGCGTCTACGCTGGGCACGTGCTTGTCCAAGAAGGTGCGGATGTCTGCCTCGGGGATCGCCCCCACAAAGCCGTCGACAGGCTGGCCTTGCGAGAACATCACGCAAAACGGAATCGAGCGCACCCCAAAGGCCTGGCTCAACTGCCCGGCGATCTCGGGCTGCTCATCGCTGTTGAGCTTGGCCAGTGTGAATCGTCCCTCATAGGCCACTTCCAGCTTTTCCAGCACGGGGCCGAGTGATTTGCAGGGGCCACACCAGGGTGCCCAGATGTCCAGTAACACCGGTTGCTGCATGGAGGCATGGATGAGATCCGCTTCGAAATTTTGGAGGGTGATGTCGATCATGGTCGCTCGGGGTTGCTGATGCACAAAACGCCGGAAGGTGACGCCTTTACATGGGGGCGGTCACGGGTGGCACAAGCCGCCTAAAATCACAGGTTTACACAAAGTCGGAGCACTGAGCCTTGAACACTGCCCAAGCCCTGGTCGGGATCGTCATGGGGTCTTCCAGCGATTGGGAGACCATGAAGGCTGCTGCCCAGATTCTCGCCGAGTTCGGCGTGGCGCATGAGGCTCGTGTGGTCTCGGCCCACCGCATGCCCGATGACATGTTTGCTTATGCTGAGCAAGCGCAGTCGCGGGGCCTGCAAGCCATCATTGCCGGCGCGGGCGGTGCTGCCCACTTGCCGGGCATGTTGGCCGCCAAGACCGTGGTGCCGGTGCTGGGCGTGCCGGTGGCCAGCCGTCACTTGCAAGGGGTGGATTCTCTGCACTCCATCGTTCAGATGCCCAAGGGCATTCCGGTGGCGACGTTCGCCATCGGCACGGCCGGGGCCGCCAATGCGGCGCTGTTTGCAGTGGCCATGCTGGCCAACCGAGACGACGCCCTGCGGGCGCAACTGCAGGCCTTCCGCGCCCGTCAAACCGAAGTGGCGCGGGCCATGACCCAGGACTTGGTATGAGCGGCGTGAAGCGCGAGCCCCTGCTGCCGGGCGCCACGCTGGGCGTGATGGGCGGCGGCCAATTGGGCCGCATGTTCGTGCACGCGGCGCAGGCCATGGGCTACAGCACGGCCGTCTTGGACGCCGACCCGCACAGCCCCGCAGGATTGGTGTCCCACCACCATGTGCAAAAGCCCTATCTCGACGCCGACGGCCTGCAGCAGTTGGTGACGGTGGCCCAGGCCATCACCACCGAGTTTGAGAACGTGCCGGCCGAAGCCTTGCGTACTCTGGCCCAAAGCCGCCCGGTCGCGCCCAGTGGCGATGCGGTGGCGATCTGCCAAGACCGCGCGGCGGAGAAGGCCCACATCACAGCATCTGGCGTGCCCTGTGCGCCCTTTGCTTTGATTGACTCCGACGCCACGCTGGCCAGCGTCAGCGACGCGCTCTTGCCGGGCATCCTCAAGACCGCGCGCATGGGCTATGACGGCAAAGGCCAAGTGCGCATCCAGAGCCGTGCCGAGTTGGCCGAAGCCTGGGCCAGCTTGGGCCGCGTGCCCTGTGTGTTGGAGCAGCGCCTGGCCTTGCACCGGGAGCTCAGCGTCATCGTGGCACGCGGGGTGGATGGCCAGTGGGTGCACTTTCCCGTGCAGCAAAACATGCATCGCGATGGCATCCTGGCCGTCACCGAAGTGCCCGCGCCGGATGTGACACCCGAGTTGGCGGCTCAGGCCGTGGCCCATGCGGGGGCGATTGCCCAGTCCATGCAGTATGTGGGCGTGCTGTGCGTGGAGTTCTTTGTGGTCAAGGCGGCCGATGGCAGCCTGAGCCTGGTGGCCAATGAAATGGCCCCACGGCCCCACAACTCCGGCCACTACACGATAGACGCTTGCGATGTCTCGCAGTTCGAGCTGCAAGTTCGGGCTATGGCCCAGCTGCCCTTGGTGGTGCCGCGCCTGCACTCGCCCACCGTGATGCTCAACCTCTTGGGCGACCTGTGGTGGCATGAGGGCGTGGAGCGCACCCCCGCCTGGGACGCAGTGTTGGCCCTGCCTGGTGCGCACTTGCACCTCTACGGCAAAACCAGCGCGCGGCCCGGCCGCAAGATGGGCCACCTGACCCTACCACCGAGACTGTCTACGGCCTGGGTGCGCGTGCTGACGATGACGCAGCGGTGGCGGCGATCTTCAGCGCCAAGGGCCGCCCGGCCGACCACCCCTTGATCGTGCATGTGCTCGATGCCGCCCATGCCGCGCCCTTCGCGTCCGTCTGGCCCGAGACCGCCCAGCGCCTGACGGCCGCCTTTTGGCCGGGGCCTTTGACGGTGATCGTGCCGCGCAGCCCGGGTTTGGCCCATGCCGCAGCCGGAGGGCAAACCACCGTTGGCTTGCGCTGCCCCGCGCATCCGGTGGCCCAGGCCTTGTTGGCCGCGGCGGGGCGCTTGGGCGTGCGCGGCGTGGCCGCGCCCAGCGCCAACCGCTTCGGCCGTGTCAGCCCGACCTCCGCCGCTCATGTGGCGCAGGAGTTCGGTGCCGATCTCTTGATCCTGGACGGCGGTGACTGCGAGGTGGGCATTGAGTCGGCCATCGTCGATTGCAGCGGTGTGCACCCCACCTTGCTGAGGCCCGGCGTGCTGACGCGCCAAGCCATCGAAGCCGTGTTGGGCCAGCCCCTGCAAGCCCCGGGCGTCAACGCGCCCAAAGCCTCGGGCACGCTGGAGGCGCATTACGCCCCCCGCGCCAAAGTGCGGCTGATGAGCGCCGCCGAGCTGCAAGCGGCCTTTACCTTGATGCAACCTTTGGCCACCACGGGCCAGCCTGTGGCGGCGGTATATTCACGCACCGTCTTTCCTGCGGCCGACTCAAGCGCGCAGTGGCCGCACAGGCGCATGCCTGACAATGCCGCCGATTGCGCGCACGAGTTGTTTGCAGTTTTGCGGGCCTTGGACGAGACGCAAGCCCCGCTCATCTGGGTCGAGCGGCCCCCGGACTCCCCGGAGTGGGAAGGGGTGCGAGATCGGCTACAACGTGCCGCTGCGGCCTGATGCAGCGCGTTCACACTTCAACGGAGTTTGTTATGACATTCGCCCCTTGGGCCTCGCGCCTGACGGCCCCCCTCGCACTGCTGGCGCTCAGCGGTGCCTTGCTCGTGGGTTGTGGCGGAGGAACCTCTCAAGTCGATCAATTCAAGCCGACGCGCTTGTTGAATTTTGGCGATGAGCTGAGCGTGCTGACGGCCGATGGCAAGAAGTACAGCGTGAATGCCTTGGATAAGGACGACGCCCTGTCGTGTGGCGGCAATCCGCTATGGATTCAAACCGTGGCAGCCCGCTATGGCTTCACGTTTGAACAGTGCAACCCTGACAAGAAAACAGTGTTTTTGGCCAAGAGTCTTGCGACTGTTGGGGCGGGTGTGAATGAGGTTTTGGCGCAGATTGACACCTTTCAAGCCAGCAACAGCTTTACCGATACCGACTTGCTGACGGTCTTTGTGGGCTTTAACGACATCAAAGCGGCCTATGCCAAGTACCCGGCGAAGTCGGAGGCTGAGTTGACGGCTGAAGTCAAGGCCAAGGGTGAGGCGCTGGCGCTGCGCGTCAATGCCCTGACGGCTCTGGGTCCGCGCGTGCTGGTGTCCACGGCCATGCATATTTCGGGCTCCCCCTGGGCGTTGGCCGAAAAGGCCGCACACGCCGACACAGACCGAGCGGCACTCCTGACGCGCCTGACCGAAGCCTTTAACTTGGCCATGCGCTTGAAGCTGATCAATGATGGCAGCAAGATTGGCCTGCTGTTGGCAGACGACCTCTCGCGCGCCATGTCCAGTGAACGCACTCGGTCAGCCTATGGCTTGGCCAATTCCACGGTGGCGGCGTGCAGCACGGCTTTGCCAGACTGCACCACCAAGACCATGGTGAGCAATGCCACGGCCTCAGTCTACCTATGGGCTGATGACACGCGCCCCGGTGCTTCCTTCCACAGCTACTTGGCGCAACAGGCCTCTAACCGCCTGTCCGCACTGCCGTTCTAAGCGGCCTTGCGTTTCTTCCAAAACGCGCCTCAGGCCTCGCGGCCTTTGGCGCGTTTGTCTTCCCGCAGCTTGATGAACAAAATGCTGGCCGCCATGGGCAGGGTGATGCTGTTGGAGGCGATCAAGGCCCAGTCCTTGATCGCCAAGCCGTAGATCAACCACAGCGACACGCCGACGGTAAAGGCCACGTAGGTGGTGGCTGAGATGCCTTCCACATTGCGGGTGCGCAAGGTCAGCCATGCCTGGGGCACAAAGGCCAGGGTGGTCAAGGTGGCGGCGGGGTAACCGAGCCAGCGCAGGCTGTCTGCATCCATGATGGTGTGGTGGTGTGAGGAACGGCGGATTGTCCCTCACACCGCACTCCGCACCACTCGCGAAAGCGCTTTGTCGCTGGCAGGCTCAAGCCTTGGGCTCTGAGGACCCAGGCTGGTAGGCATCATCAATGCCGGGTGGGATGGGCCGATGCTGGCGCAGTGTTTGCTCAAAAGCCAGGATCATCTTGCGCATGGGCCCCCGTACCCAGCCGTCTTCCATGGCCGCATCGGTTTCTTCTTTGGGGTCGCGCTTGATGTTGAACAGCCACGGCGTCTCCAGGTGCTTGGTGCCTTGGTTGGGTTCGCTCTCAAACACAAAATGCAGCTTCCAGTGCCGCCATTTCACAGCACGCAATTCGTTCTTGATGTAGAACAAAAAGCCTTCGCGGGCGGACTTGTCGGTTTGGCCTGTCCACCAGTCCCACTGGTTCACACCGTCAATGGGGCGGTCGGTGGGCAAGGCGGCCCCACCGGCGCTGGCGATGGTGGCAAAGAGGTCGGTGACATGCACGATGTCGTCGCTCACCTGGCCTTCTTGCACCTGCCCCGGCCAGCGCACGATCAAGGGCACGCGCAGGCCTCCCTCCATGGCCGTGTGGTAGGTGCCGCTCCAGGGGCCTGCCGTGCCGCGCCAGGGGCGGCGGAACTCGGGGCCGTTGTCGCTGGCAAAGATGAACAGCGTGTCCTCGCGCAGGCCCAATTCATCCACGGCGTCCAGCATCTGCCCCACGCGGTGGTCCATTTCCATCATGGAATCGGCGAACTCGCCCACGCCGCTGCGTCCGGCAAAGTCGGGGTGCGGCAGGGTGGGAAAGTGCAGATGTGTCAGCGGCACATAGGCAAAAAACGGCTGGTCTGCGGCCTGCATACGGCGCATGAAGTCAATCGTTTTGTCGGTCAGCTCGCTGTCAATCAGGCGTCGCTTGGGCAGGTCGTATACGGCCACATTCTTGGCGGGCTGCCCTGCAAAGCCTTCCATCACATAGG
Organism: Ideonella sp. MAG2; assembly: GCA_004359425.1. Classification (GTDB taxonomy): domain Bacteria; phylum Pseudomonadota; class Gammaproteobacteria; order Burkholderiales; family Burkholderiaceae_C; genus Ideonella. Next base: position 419,115 of record PTEU01000001.1, read on the forward strand.
GCAGGTCCACCACGCTCGGGTCAAAACCCGGTGCGTTGGTGAATAGGGTTTCGTTGGTGGTGCGGGGAATGCCGTACCACTCGTCAAAGCCGCGCTGGTGCGGAAAGCGGCCTTCGCGGTCACCCAAATGCCATTTGCCAAACATGCCCGTGGCGTAACCCGCTTCTTTCATCAACTGGGGCAGGGTACGCTCCCAGGGGTGAATGCCTTGGGGCAGGCCGGCGGGCACCGATTGCACGGCACCTGTGCGGATGGGGTGGCGGCCGGTCATGAGGGCCGAGCGCGTGGGCACGCAGTCACTCTCCACATTGAAGTTCAAAAACTTCATGCCCTCTTGGGCCAAGGCGTCGATGCGGGGCGTGGGGGCACCGCGTAGCGCGCCACCGCCGTAGCAGCCTAGTTCGCCCCAGCCCAGGTTGTCGGCCAGCACCAAGACGATGTTGCGGGGTTTGTCTGCCTTCATGCTCATTCCATGGAAATCTTGCGGTCTTTGATCAGCTTGGCCCAGCGGCTGCGCTCCTGCGTGATCAGCTGTTGAAAGGCCTCTGGCGTCATGGTGCTGATGTCCATGGCGGCATTGCCGAACTTTTGTTTGACCTCGGGCTCGGCCAATGTCTCCAGCACGCTGGCCCGCAGCTTGGCCAAAACGGCAGGGGGTGTGTCTTCGGTGGCGAACAGGGCCGACCATTGCGCCACGTCCACGTCGCTGGCACCGCTTTCCGCCAAGGTGGGGGTGTCGGGCAACATGGTGGAGCGTTTGCGGGTGCTGACGGCCAATGGAATCAAGCGACCAGACTTGATGTGCGGCAGTACCGCCGCAGCTCCCAATACGGCCACGGTGACTTGCCCGGCCACCACGTCGTTGACGGCTTGGCCGCCCCCTTTGTAAGGCACATGCAGCAGGTCCATGCCCAACTGTTGCGAGAACAACTCGCCCACCAGATGCTGGATGGAGCCCTGGCCCGAGCTGGCATAGGAGACTTGGTTGGGCTTGGCCTTGGCCAGTGCCTGCAGGTCTTTGATGGTCTTCAAACCCGATGAGGGTGCGGTCACCACCACAATGGGTTGAAAGGCCAGCGCGGCCACAGGGGTGAAGGACTTGGTCAAATCCCACTGCGTGGCCCTGAACAGCGGCACCAGGGACACCGAATCGGAGGCCACCAAAAAAGTCGATTGGTCTTTGGGCGCACGCAGCACCGCATCCACACCCAGGGCACCGCTGGCACCGGCCTTGTTCTCCACCACCACGGTCTGCCCCAGGCGCTTGCGCACACCCTCGGCCAAGACGCGCGCGGCGATGTCGTTCGACCCCCCGGCAGGGAAGGGCACCACAAAACTCAGGGGTTTGCTGGGCCAATCCTGCGCGCTGGCCTGCAGCGGCAGGCTCAGGCTCCAAAGGCCAGCCAGGGCCAGCAGCAGGTGACGGCGGGGAGGAGTGAAGGGGAGTTGGTGCATGGCATAGACCTCACAAAGTGCCCCTCAGTCTAGGCCTTTAACATCAGGGGTTAAGCAATTAATTTGATTTAATCATCAGCAAACCCTGAATATTTGGAGCCTGCCCATGTCCTCACGCCGCCTCGATCAACTGCGCATCCGGCACCTTCAATTCATCGGCCTGCTGGCCTCGCGTGGGTCCTTGGCGGCCACGGCCGAACACCTCTCTCTCAGCCCCTCTGCCGCCAGCATGATGCTCAAGGAGATTGAGGGCATCTTTGGGGCCAAGCTCTTTCGGCGTCAGGGCCGAGGCATGGCGCTCACGCCTGAAGGGGCGGCGTTGATGCCACGCTGCCAAACCGTCTTGGGTGAGGTGGGGGCCATGCGCACCACCTTGCTGGATGCCTCCCAGGCGCTGCTGCGCATAGGGGCGTTTCCTCACACCACCACCACGGTGTTGCCCGCCATCGTCAGGCACTTGATCCAAGGCCCACCCACCTGGCGCTTGCAGGTCTTTGACCACAGCGCCGAGCAGTTGCTGGCGATGTTGCAGCGCGGGGAGATCGATGTGCTGCTGGGCCGCTTGCCCAGCGGCATGGCAGACAGCCAGTTCATCGCCAGCCTGGCGCAGCGGGCGCTCTACCAGAGCGAGTTGGTGGTGGTGGCCCGCCCGGGCCACCCTTTGGCGGGCCGGCCGGCACTGTCCATGGGTGAACTGCTGGACTGGCCCTGGGTGCTGCCCAGCACCCACTCCACCACGCGCATGGCCGTGACCAATGCCTACCTGCAGCAAGGTTTGGTGCCGCCCCTGCCGCAGGTGGAGTCGCCGTCCTTCTTCTACAGCCTGTCTTTGGTGGCTGAGACCGACTTGTTGACCTGCTGCGCTGAATCGGCGGCAAAGCGCCACCACCCGCAGACGGTGATCCTGCCCGTGTCGATGCCGCTGGAGGCCAGCTCGGTAGCCCTCATCTGGCGCAAAGATTCAGCCCAGGCACGGCGCGCGGTAGAGCAATTGGTGGCCCTGAACCTACGGGCCTGAGCCCATCGGCAGAGCGGGCGTTCAGCGCGATGGCGCGTCCCGAATGGCCCATTGAACCAGCGCGTCAAAGGCTGGGCGGCCTGCTGCTGCATTAGGGTGGTTGAGGATGGCCACCACCACATAGCGCCGGCCGCTATTGGACAGCACATAGCCGGCCACGGCGGCCACGTCTCGCAGCGAACCCGTCTTGAGGTGGGCTCGACCCTGAGGCGCTTTGGAGCGCCGCAGCGTGCCATCGACCCCGCTGATGGGCAGGGAGCTCATCAACTCGGCCATCACCGGGCTGCTCCAGGCTTGCTGCAAGAGGCGTGACAAGCCTTGGGCGGTCAGGCGAGTCTCCCGCGACAAGCCGGAGCCGTTGTCCACGACCCAGCCTTTCAGGCCGTCCTCGCCCAGGCGGCTGGCCAGAAACCGCCGCACTTGTTCGCGGGCGTCGTCTGGGGTGATGCCGCCGCTGGGTTTGTCCACTTGGCCCAAGCTCAAGAAGACCTGCTCCGCCATTACGTTATTGCTGAACTTATTGATGTCCCGTACCACCTGTTGCAGCGGCGGCGAGACCTGATCAAACAGCAGGCGTGCGCCCGGTGGCAACACACTGTCTTTCACCTGGCCGCTCAAACGCCCACCCAACTGCTGCCACATGGCCTCCACCATGCGGGCATTGAAGCTGGCGGGGTCCGCATAGGCCATGGAGAAACTGCGCTCACCGCAGCTCTGCGGGTAGCGCCCGGCAAAGTTCATGTGCTTGGGCTCGCCCCATTGCGGTTTGAGCTGGGCCGACCAATCATCACAGGCCACAGCAGCCAGGGGCACCGTCTCGTCGGTGCGCACACCCGCCAGCGCGGGGTCGGTTTGCACCAGGGCCACGCCTCGGCTTGGGTCCGGCGTGAAGGTATAGGTCACAGCCTTGAAGTTCATCATCAAGGCGTCGGGCCGCACGTTGTAAGGTTGGCTGGCGTCGTCATCAAACGCCTTGGGTGAGACCACCGGCAGGTTGAAAAAACTGCGGTCCAAGAGCACATCGCCGCGGATCTCGCGAATGCCCATTTGCTGCACGCGGCGCAGCATCAGCCACACCCGCTCCAGCACCAAGCTGGGGTCGCCGCTGCCTTTGATGATGAGCTTGCCCTCCAGCACACCGTCTTTCACCGTGCCCTGCACCCACACCGGCGTGCGCCAACTCCAGGCCGGCCCCCACTGATCCAGCGCCGCATAGGTGGTCACCAGCTTGAACACCGAGGCCGGGTTCACCGGCTCGCGCTCACGCCATGCGAGTTTTTGGCTGCCACTGCCCACTTCGTGAACTACCGCGACCAGCGCTGTCTCAGGCAGCTTGGCGCGACGCAGCGCCGCGTCAACCTCGGCGGGTAAATCTTGGGCTTTGAGGGGTGAGAACAGGCTCAGGCACAAAGCCGCGCAGGCGGCTGGCACTCGCAGGGGTTGCAAAGGTTTCAGCATGGCGGCAATGTTCGCACGGCTACACTCACAGCCTCGGTGACCTGCCGAGACAGGCTCCGCTTTTCCCTCCGATTTGCCCCACATTGACCCCATGAAGTTGCTGGCACTCGACACCGCCACCGAGCACATGGCGCTGGCCCTCAGTGCGGGCAAGGGCGTGGGCGAGAGCGGCCTGCACCGGCTGGCAGAGGGCGGCGCGCAGTCTTCCGCGCAGATCATCCCCATGCTGCTGGCGCTGCTGGCCGAGGCCGGGCTCACATTGGCGGAGGTGGATGCCATCGCCGTGGGCCAAGGGCCGGGGGCTTTCACGGGCCTGCGTACCGCCATCTCGGTGGCCCAGGGCCTCGCCTTCGGCGCGAACAAGCCGGTGTTGATGTTGGACTCTTTGATGCTGGTGGCCGAGGCTGCGCGCTTGGAGGCTCCCGTCGCTGCGGGCCACACCGTCTGGGTGGCCATGGACGCCCGCATGGACGAAATTTATGCCGCCGCCTACACCCACGACGGCCACGCCTGGACGACCGTCGCGGCCCCTGCGCTGATGGACGCGCCCAGCCTCAATGCAGCTTGGCAGGCCTTGCCACCGGCCTGCGTGGCGGGCTCGGCAGCCGCCGCGTTTGGCGAGCGGCTCCACACCCAGGGCGTGCCGCTGGTGGCCGGTGTGGCACAGCGCGCAGCGGCCCTGCTGCCCCTGGCGCGCCACGCTTGGCTGCATGCACCCAAGCTGCGGCCTGAAGACGCACAACCGCTTTATCTGCGCGACAAAGTCGCCCAAACCACGGCTGAGCGTGCTGCACTGCGCCTGGCCAAAGAGGCGGCGGCCTCCTCATGAGCGCGCGGCCCCACCCCCACCACGCCACGCTGACGCTGCGCCCTATGAGCGTGGCCGACCTGGACACGGTAATGGCCATTGAGCCCCGCGCCTACCCTTACCCCTGGAGCCGGGGCAATTTCACCGACTCCTTGGCGGCCGGCTACCTGGCCTGGATGCTGGAAGCCAGCACCGAAGCCCCACGCCGCGCCGAGCGTGACACCGAATGCCTGGGCTACTACGTGGCCATGCTGGGCTTTGAAGAAATGCACCTGCTCAACATCACCGTCAAGCCAGAGGCCCAAGGTCGTGGCCATGCGGTGAGCTTGCTCAACCACCTGGCCGAGCGCAGCCGCGAAGCCCAGGTTCACAGCCTGTGGTTGGAAGTCCGCCGCAGCAATGAGCGGGCGCGGGCCGTCTATCAGCGCTGGGGCTTTGCCGAGATGGGGGAGCGCCGGGGCTATTACCCGGCTGCCGGTGGGCAACGCGAAGATGCGGTGTTGATGAGTTGGCGCGTGATGGAGCCCCCAGGCCTGGGCGCAGCCCAGCCCGCCCCCCGAGGGGGTCAAGAAAACTTGGGGCGGCCCGGCGTTTTCCTGAGCGATGAAAGCCTCGGCCATGCGCTGGACTGAGCGCCAACAAAGCATCTTGTCGGCCATGGGCTTGAAGCCCTGGGGCCCTGCGCGCAAGGGCGCTGCCGACGCGGCTGCATCTGTGCCTGCGGCGGCCCTGGCCGCTGAGCCTGTCCCGCCTGCGGCCGCGTCGCGCCCAGCCGCTGTGCCTGTGGTTGCCGGGGTGCCTGTTGCACCGGCTGCGCCCGTGGCCACGCGGCCCATCACCGTCCTACGCGACAAGCCCGCGCCCATGGAGGCGGCAGCAGCCTTGGTGGGGGCGGCGGTACAGGGCTTGCGGCCCCAAGCAGACAGCGCACGCGCCGCCGAGATCGCCCAGATGGACTGGGCCGGGCTGCAAGAGGCCGTCAGCCAATGCCAAGCTTGTGGCCTGTGCCAAAGCCGCAAGCAGACGGTGTTTGGCGTGGGCCACGAGCATGCCCATTGGATGATTGTGGGCGAGGCCCCTGGCGAGCAAGAGGACCAGCAGGGCGAGCCTTTTGTGGGTGCGGCTGGGCAACTGCTGGACCGCATGCTGGCGGCGGTGGCACTGTCCCGAAGCGAGGGTGACGCCGCCCAGCGCGCCTTCATCGCCAACACGCTCAAGTGCCGCCCCCCGCGCAACCGCAACCCCAGCACCGAAGAAATGGCCCAATGCGCGCCGTTCTTGCAACGTCAAATTGAGCTGGTGAAACCCAAACTCATCTTGGCCATGGGCCGCTTTGCCATCCAGCAATTGCTGGGCACCGAGGAGCCCATTGGCAAGCTGCGGGGCCGTCTGCACGACTATCGCGGCACGCCCGTCGTCGTCACCTACCACCCGGCCTACCTCCTGCGCCAGCCGCTGGACAAAGCCAAGGCATGGGCCGATCTGTGCTTGGCGGCTGACACGGTCGAGAAGCTCTCCACTTGGAAGCCCATGGCCTCGGCCTCATGAAGTCATCAGCACCGAGAGGTGCAGGCTTGATGGGGTTGGATTGATAAGCCAGCACCACAATGCCCTCACCCTGCGTACTTCCTCACCCCCACGGAAGGCCTTACTCATGACCCTGCGCGTTTCACCATCCGCTCTTGCGGCACTGCTGCTTGGCTGTGCCAGTTTAGCCATCGCCTCCGCACCCTGGGCCCTGAACCAGCCTTGGCTGAACTTTGTGTTCAAGCCGCTGGCCACCCTGGTCATCATCGCCTATGCCTGGGGACGCGGCCTGGGCGAGCCGCTGCTGCGCCGCTGGGTGTTGGCGGGGCTGCTGCTGTCCTTGTGTGGTGACATCGCCTTGCTCTGGCCCGAGCAAGGTTTTCTGCCCGGCTTGGTGAGCTTTCTGCTGGCCCACCTGTGCTACCTCTGGGCCTTCACCCGGTGCCAGCGCCTAGCAGCCTGGTGGCCCGCCTTTGCCGCCTATGCGGCCATTGCCGCAGCCGTGCTGTCTCAACTCTGGCCCGGTGTGCCGGGGCCTTTGAAGGGGCCGGTCCTGACTTATGTGGTTTGCTTAGGCACCATGGCTGCGCAAGCCGCTGTGCTGTGGCACCAGGGCGAACCGCGTGGCCGCATCCTGGCCTTGGGCGGCGCGCTCTTCATGCTGAGCGACGCGCTCCTGGCCTCCAACAAATTCGCCGGGCCCCTGCCGCTGGCCAGTCTGTGGGTGCTCGGTAGCTATTGGGCGGCGCAGTGGTGTATTGCGAGTGGTTTGGAGCCCAGGGCCTCTTGATCCATCGCATCGGTGAGCGATTCCTTAGACCGCTGCGATCGCTTGTTCAACCCAGATAGTGGCTTTAGGGTGATGCTCAGCGATGGTGTCGAGTGCATCTTGCAAAACATCCTTGGGCTCACCCAACAATGGGTAACTGAAGCGAGAGACATCGAGGCCGGATAGCGCGTGATAGTCGGCGTCGCTGATGGCATCCGAGCCGCACCAAATCGAGACGGACTGCATTTCAGCGAGTTTGATGGCCTGACGCAACCCTGCGGCTGAAACGGCAAGAAAAACCAATCGAGGCCGTCCTCACTTCTTCTGCTTCACCGGCCTCGTCCACCCCGCAATCGCCATTTGCTTGGCGCGGGTCACGGTGAGTTGGCCTTCGGGCGCGTCGCGGCTGATGGTGGAGCCACCGCCGATGGTGGCACCAGCACCGATGGTGACAGGGGCGATGAGCACGCAGTTGGAGCCCACGTGCACGTCGTTGCAAATCACGGTGCGGTGTTTGTTGGCGCCGTCGTAGTTGGCGGTGATGGAGCCCGCGCCGTAGTTGACGCGCTCGCCCACCGTGGCGTCGCCCAAATAGGCCAGGTGATTGGCTTTGGAGCCTTTGGCCATGGTGGAGTTTTTGACCTCCACGAAGTTGCCGATGTGAACCTCTTCGGCCAACTGTGCGCCCGGGCGCAGGCGGGCATAGGGGCCGATCAGCGAGCCTGCGCCGACGCTGGCACCATCGCTGCCGCCATCAATGTGGGTGTAGGGGTGGATGACCACGCCTGCGCCGATGCTGGCATTGCGGATCACGCAGTGCGCGCCCACGCGCACATCGTCGCCCAGGCTGACTTGGCCTTCAAAAATGCAGCCCACGTCAATCTCGACATCGCTGCCGCAAGCCAGCGTGCCACGCAAGTCAAAGCGGGCCGGGTCGGCCAGGCGCACGCCTTGCTCCAACAGAGTGTGGGCGCGGCGGGTTTGCAGGCGGCGCTCCAGGTCGGCCAGTTGCAGCGGGCTGTTGACACCCAGCACTTCGGTTTCATCAGCCGCGCTGGCGCTGGTGACGGCCACGCCCTCGGCCACGGCCATGGCCACGATGTCGGTCAGGTAAAACTCGCCCTGGGCGTTTTGGTTGTTCAGCGCCATCACCCAGCGCTTCAGCGCCGCCGTGGGCGCGGCCATCATGCCGGTGTAGACCTCGCGGATCTGGCGCTGGGCCTCGCTCGCGTCTTTGTGCTCGACGATGGCCTCAATGCCGCCACTGGCGCTGCGCACGATGCGGCCATAGCCGGTGGCAACAGGCAAGGTGACGGTCAACAAGGCCAGCTTGTCGCCGCCGCAGGCCGCTGCCAGGGCTTGGGCGGTGGCAGCCTCGATCAAAGGCACATCGCCGTTCAGGATCAGGGTTACCCCATCATCGCCCAGGTGCGGCACCACCTGCTGCACAGCATGGCCGGTGCCCAGTTGCGGTTCTTGGCGCACGCTGCTGAGGCCCGTCACGCCCAAACCCGCCACGCTGGCTTCCACCACCTCGGCACCATGGCCGGTGATGACGAGGGTGCGAGTGGGGTTCAGGGTGGCGGCGGTCTGCAGCACATGGTGCAGCAGCGGGGTGCCGGCCAAGCGGTGCAGCACCTTGGGCAGCTTGGAGCGCATGCGGGTGCCTTTGCCCGCAGCCATGATGACGATGTTGAGAGACATAACGGGCTATATCAGGGATCAATAGGGAATGGGCCGTTCGCCCTGAGCCTGTTGAAGGGCTTCGACGGGCTCAGCCCGAACGGTGGCAAGGCTTCTCGGAGCTGTCATGGTGAAGAGTCAGGGCAAGGTCACGGCCACGTTGTGCGGCTCGTTCTGGACCTTGGGAAACTCGGCCAGCGAGGCCAAAAACATGCCTTGCAGCACGCTGGTGCCCCCTGTGGTGCCGCCATTGCTGCGAGCGCGGGTTTCGTACAGGGCTTCGCCGCTCTTGCGGTCGCGGATCAGCAGCGCCACTTCGCGCTCATATTCCACCTGCCCCCAGGGCACCCCAAGCCCCCAGCCAAAGCGCGGGAAAGGGCCGCCCATGCGGGTGCCGATGGTGAGCCGGCCCCAGAGTGGATCGTCCCAGGGCGAGCGCACTTGGCGCGAAACTTTGGCGCCAATCTGCACCATCACGTCGGGCTCGCTGCCTTCAGCGGCCAGCACAAACCCGGCGCGCTCCAGGGCTTGGGCGGCAGCATCTTCCAAAGACTGTTGGGTCTCGGGCTGTGTGGCCTGGGAAGGCAGGCGCTCAAAGCGGTAGCTGCCGGGTTTGCGCTCTGCCGCCCAGGTGCCGTAGCTGGCCACTTCTGCACGGAAGGTATTGACCAGCGCACAGCCACCAAGGCTTGCCGCCAACAACAGCGCTGCCAAGGCGGGGCCACCTTGCAAAGTGCGGCGACGAGCGGGCATGAATTCGGTCATGAAAGTCTCCTGGAGAGGGGCGGATTCAGGGCTTGGAATCGTCCCACATCAGCCGCACAGCTTGAACTTCTTTACCTGCGCTGGCGGTGGGGGTGGCGCAGCTCTCCTCGTCCTCGTCAAAGGCTTTGTCGCCCTGTGGGTCGGGGATGCCGGTGGCCTTGATGCTCTCGAATGGGTGCAGCTTGCGGTCCATCATGTGTGAGAGCGTGATGTTGCCCATGGCGCTGAACATATTGTCGATGCGCCCCGGGTACTCCTTATCCCATTCGCGGATCATCTTCTTGGTCAGCACGCGCTGCAGGTTCTCTTGGCTGCCGCACAGGCTGCAGGGGATGATGGGGAACTGACGGTGCTCAGACCAGCGCACCAGATCGTCCTCGGCCACATAAGCCAGCGGGCGGATCACCACGAACTCGCCGTTATCGCTCACCAGCTTGGGCGGCATGCCCTTCATGCGGCTGCCAAAGAACATATTCATCAGCAGCGTCACCACCATGTCGTCGCGGTGGTGGCCCAGCGCGATCTTGTTGCAGCCCAGCTCCCGCGCCACACGGTAGAGGATGCCCCGGCGCAGCCGCGAGCACAGGCTGCACATGGTTTTGCCTTCCGGGATGATGTTCTTGACGATGCTGTAGGTGTCTTGCGTCTCAATGTGAAACGGCACCCCCACTTGTTTCAGGTAATTGGGCAGCACCTCAGCCGGAAAGCCCGGCTGCTTTTGGTCGAGGTTGACGGCGATCAGCTCGAACTTGATGGGCGCCCGCTTCTGCAGGTTCATCAAGATGTCCAGCATGCTGTAGCTGTCTTTGCCGCCCGAGAGGCAGACCATGACCTTGTCGCCGTCTTCAATCATGTTGAAGTCGGTGATGGCTTGGCCCACCTGCCGGTGCAGGCGCTTGCTGAGCTTGTTGGTCTCGAAGGCGGCCTTCTTGGCTTGCTTGGCGGCCAGCTCTTCGGCGCTCAAGGGGGCCCTCGTTTCAGGGGTTTGGAGAACGTCGCTCATGGGGGGATCATCAGTCTTTCATGCCGAAGACTTCCACGCCGACGGCATCGCAGTCGGGGTAGACATCGGGCTTCTCGGTGGACACGCTGGCGGCCCGCACGTTCGGGTGGGCCAGCATCAGGGCCAGCACCTCGTCGCACAGGGTTTCTTGCAGGTGGATGTGGCCCTTAGAGACGCGCTCGGCAATGGTGCGGCGGATGAAGTCGTAATCCAGCACTTCTTCCAACTCATCGACCTTGGGCGTGGAGGTGGCCAGCGGCACGAAGAGGTTCACATTGATCAACACACGCTGCTCGCCCTTCTTCTCGAAGTCGTGCACGCCGATGTTGATCCACACCTCGTAGTCGCGCAAAAACAGGCGGCGGCAATCGCGCAGGCCAGGGTGAAGCAAAGAGGTCTGCATGGTCAGATTAGCCTTGAGGGTTCAATGTCTGTTGCGCCAAAAACAGCACGTCGCGCGGCTGCGCAACCAGGTGCTGGCCACCGTCCACCAACAAAGTGGTGCCGGTGATGGCGGGGGATTCGATGCAAAAGCGAACCGCCCGCGCAATGTCTTGCGGGGTCGACGAGCGCTGCAGCGGGGTCAGTTGGTGGGCGGCGGCAAACTCGGCCTCGTTCATGGGGCCTGAGACCAGCGTCACCCCCGGCGCCACGCCCACCACGCGCACGGCCGGTGCCAGGGCTTGGGCCAGCAGCACCGTGGCCTCGCGCAGCGCAGCCTTGGAGAGCGTGTACGAAAAATAGTCTGGGTTGGGGTTCCAGAGCTTTTGGTCCAACAGGTTGACCACGCAAGCCTGGCCCCCGCGCTCGGCCACATGCTGGGCCAAGGCTTGGGCCAGCATCACCGGGGCCACGGTGTTGACCTGCCAGTGCGCGCGCAGGGCCTCGGGGGTCGGTGCCTGAGGGCTGGCGGGGCCGGGGGCGTCATAGTCAAAGCGCGAGGCGTTGTTCACCAGCGCATCCACCCGCCCCAGCGCAGCCACCGCACGCGGCAGCAGCTCGGCGCAGGCGCTGTCGTCGCCCAAGTCGGCCGCCAGCACGGCCACGCGCGCCCCCAGGGCCTGCAGTTGGGCCACGGCGTCTTGCACGGCGGCAGCGGCCTCACCGTCTTGGCGCCGCACATGCAGCGCCAGGTCGTGGCCGGCAGCGGCCAGCTCGCAGGCAATGGCCAGGCCAATGCGCCGCGCACCGCCCGTCACCAGGGTGACGGGGCGCTGTGGCGCGGGGGAGGGGGTGTGGAGGGGCACGAACCTACAATCCGAGAATGCAAAAAATGCCGTCGTCTACACCTGCTGACGCAGCAGGTGACGAACCCCACAGTTTAAATGGCCGCCCTGACACGGGCGTACTCGCCGAATTGAGCGCCCAGATTCGTGGGGCCATTGCCGGCAACGGCGGCTGGCTGCCCTTTGACCAGTTCATGGGCCTGGCCTTGTACGCCCCTGGCCTGGGCTACTACAGCAACAGCAGCCGCAAGTTTGGGCTGATGCCGTACAAGAAAGCGACGGGCCGCCCCGAGCTTTCTGGCGCCCCCTCGGGGGGCCGGGATGGGCAAAGCCCAGAACAAGGGGGCTTGTTCAGCGGCAGTGATTTCGTCACAGCACCCGAGCTCTCGCCGCTCTTCGGCCAAGCCCTGGCCCAACAGGTGGCGCAGGCGCTGCAAGCCACCGGCACGCAAGAAGTGTTCGAGTTTGGCGCGGGCTCCGGCGCCTTGGCCGAGCAGGTGATCAGCAGCTTGGACGCCGCAGGCCAGCCCCTGGTGCGCTACACCATCATCGACCTGTCCGGCGAGCTGCGCGAGCGCCAAGCCCTGCGCCTGGCCCGTTTTGGCGAGCGCGTGCAGTGGGCCCACACCTGGCCCGCCGCCATGCGCGGCGTGGTGTTGGGCAACGAGGTGTTGGACGCCATGCCGGTGAACCTGCTGCACTTCGACGGCCAGCAGTGGCTGGAGCGCGGCGTGGTGTGGGACGAGCGCACCCAGGCCTTTGCCCATGCCGACCGGCCCACGGACCTGCGCCCGTCACTGGAAGACCTGAGCGGCTTTGTGCCGGGCACCACCACCGAGATCCACCCCCAGGCCGAGGCCTTCATCCGCAGCTTGGCCGAGCACCTGCAACACGGCGTGGCCCTGTTTCTGGACTACGGCTTCCCCGAGGCCGAGTACTACCACCCCCAGCGCATTGGCGGCACCTTGATGTGCCACCAAGCCCATGTCGCCGACGCCGACCCGCTGGTGAGCGTGGGCCTGAAAGACATCACCGCCCACGTCAACTTCACTGGCATTGCGCTGGCCGCCCAAGATGCAGGGATGCAGATCCTGGGCTACACCAGCCAGGCCCGCTTCTTGATGAACTGCGGCCTCATGCCCCTGCTGGGCGCGGCCAGCGTGCAAGAGCGCGCCATGGCGCAAAAGCTGATCACCGAGCATGAGATGGGCGAGCTTTTCAAAGTGATCGCCCTGGCCTCCGCTGATGTCACCTTGGACCCTGTGGGCTTTGCGGCGGGTGACCGGACGCATCGTTTGTGACCAACATTGCAGGGGTTTTCCACGGCGGAAGGCCGGTGGCTTGCATGAAAGAATTCCCACCGCTGTGGCAGCCTCGTGCTGTGACAACGGCACGTTTTCTGACTAAAGAGTTTCACGAGGAGTGAGGACATGAGTTTTCGAGTATTTGCGGTGATTGGCGTTCTTTTGGCCTTGGGAGGCTGTGTAGCACCACCCCAGTTGCCCGTGCCTTTGGCAGCGACTGCGGTGGGTGGGGCCGCCGGCAAAGTGGGGGTGGCACTCAACATCGTTGAAAAGGCGGATACATATTTCCCGGGTGCCGACTGCTTGCTTTGCTACGGCTTAGCCAGTGCTGCGAATTCAACTTTGACGGCCTATGTCGTCAAGCAACCCATCGACGATGTGGTTCAGTTTCAAGCGGATGTCGTCACGGCGCTCGGCAAAAAGCAAACCAGTGTGGTGGCCTTGCCGAGAACTTGGAAGATCGACACCTATCCCAAGTTGAGCTCCACTCAACCCAATGCGGCGGTGTATGACTTCAGTGCCTTGAAGAAGACCGATGGCCTGGACCGTTTGCTGGTGATCAATGTGACATCCCTTGGCGTGGAGCGCACCTATGCCTCCTACATCCCCACCAGTGAACCCAAGGCCTTTGTGTTGGGGTCGGCCTATATGGTCAATCTCACCAGCAATCAGTATGAGTGGTTCGAGCCCATCGCTGTTCGTCGAGCAGCCGATGGCAAGTGGGATGAACCGCCCAATTTCCCAGGTCTGACCAACGCCTTGGTGCAGGCCATTGAGTCCGCCCGGACCTTGATCCTCAAGCCCTTCGCTAAGTAATGCGGGCGCTTTCTTCCATGGCTTGGCGATGGATGGGGGCCTGCTTTGCCGCGCTGATGGTGGCGCAGCCCAGCGCCTTTGCGCAGGCTGAAAAGCCGGTGCCCTTGACCACTGCGATGCCGGAATTGACTCCCGGCGAGTGGGGGTGGCGTGTAGAGCAGCCGACCAGTGCCTTGTTTCGAGGCGCTGTGAATCGAGACGCCGCAGGTGGTGGTGCTGTCGGCATGCTGTACCCAGGGGGGCATGCATTGGTGGCCCTGGCGGCCATCTTGACCCATGCCGCCATCAATTCAGCCGCACGAGAGGCCGAGGATAAAAAGCTGCGCGAAGACGCTGACAAGGTGTTGGACCCTTTGCGAGAGGTGCTGAGCGACGTGACGGTGGCTACCTTGGATCAAGGGGTCAAGCAACACGTTCAGGGTTCAGCGCTACTCCAGGGGCATGGACCGAGCGAGGCTTCGAGACGGTGGACGGCTGAATTGGTGCCCACCTTGACGCTGGCGCAGTCGGCGCGATCCTGGATGCTGGATGTCCAAGTCAATCTTTGGAACGAACCTCGTGCGACCGAACCTTATGCGATCCGTGTCGTTCGAGTGATTTCGGACCCGGTGTCTGCAGAGCAAGCCATCGAGTATTGGCGAGCAGACGGTGGGGTGAACCTGAAGCGCGTTGTAGCCGGATTGATGGCGGAGGCCTTGGACCTGAGTCTCTCAGATCGCGCCCCACAACCGAACGCACCCCAGCGGACGGTTCGGTTTCTAGATGGCGTTGACGAAAAAGTGGAACGCGCTGCGGTGCTTGCAAAAGCCTGCGGGCGAGTGCAATTCAGAAGCCTACGGGAATGGTTGGTTTCAGCGCCATTGCCCAATGCAGAAATTGCGGACGCTGAGGCCCCAGCGTGCTTGGTGGCCAAGAAGCGTTTTCAGTGAGCCGCAAAGAAATTCTTGGACGTGCCGTTTTTCATAGAGGTACGTCGTGCGCTGGCTGATCGTTTTTTTGTTGGCGTTTCTGATCTTCAACCGCCTAGGCACTTGGCTCGGCCGCATCGGCCTGGGCCGCCTGCCGGGCGACGTGCGCTTCACGCTCTTCGGGCGCGAAATATTTCTGCCCTTCGCCAGCAGCATCGTGCTGTCGGTGCTGGCGGCGGGGATCAGTTATTTGATCTGAGACCCTAAGGCGATGTGCGGAACTCAGCGCGCCCCCAGCGGATGCGCAGCAGCGCGGCCAGAGTGGCGCTGATCCCTGCGGCTACTAGGCACCACCACCCCGTGGGGTCGTGTGCTTCGCTGATGGCGACAAGCAGCATGCTGAGGAGTGTGACGAACACCGGCAGTGGCGCAAAGTTCAGACGGTTGGAATGGGTGGAAGCAATGTAGAGCCACATATGCGCCGAGAAGACTGCGGCCAGCCCAGTCCACAGCATGAGGGCAGGCAGGTCATTCCAGCGGAAATCGGCGTAAAACACCGCGAACAAGCTCAGCAAGACATTGACGAGTAGCCAGCGTTTGAGGGCCTCCGCGCCTGTTAGGCGCATCAACTGCAGGCTAGTGTTCGGTCGCCGCAGCCCTCCCGGCACCAGCCACGCGCGGGGCGCGATCTTCCAACCCATGGCAGCGCCGCCTGAGCCACCGGCCCATGGCATGCAGAAGGATGTGATGACCCAGGCGGCGGTCCAGATCATGCCCTTAGAGAATGTGTTCTCTTGCAGGGAATCTATGGGGTGGAACAGCAGAATGGCCAAGCCCATGACAGTCAAGGCCATCCACCAACGCTGATGCGGCTCTGTTCGAAGGTGCACTAGACCATGCAGCAAAGAGGCCTTCACGAAACCTTTCGGCGGTGAAGGTGTATAGGCGGCTAAACCAAGGCCAGGGCCCGGCGCACAGGGTACCGGCGTGCGGCCTGCTTGGATCAAATGCAATCGCGTGCGCGTCCAAACCCATGCTGCTCCGATCGTGAAGAGGCCGCTGATGACGAGCATGAGCGGCGTGCCGATTTGAAGCGCTTGAAGTCGTTGCCAAGTGCCTTCCTTAAGGAACTGTGGAACCATGACTGGAAGTACCAAAATGAAGGCGGCATGCTTGCGCGGCCAAGCGATGCTCAAGCCGAGGGTAACGCCCAGCATCAACAGGGCGGTGTGCCACCACCACACCCACAGGCCCTCATTGGTCTGGGTCAGTACCGAGGCAGGGACGACCAAGGCCAGCCACCAAAACGCGATGAGCACTGCAAGCCAATGGTTCAGATTCACCCTGGCCCAGTGTTGTGTCTCTGGACGTCTTATAGCGAGCCCAAGATGGTTGCCGAGCAACGCACACTGAAGGAAAGGTCCGAAGAGAATCATCAGACTGACTCTGAGATCGATAGACGGGGCGGGCGTTGTTTGCAGGCCTAGAGCCCAAAGCGCTACCGCTGGGCACAACCCGATGAACAACGCTCCCACATGTCCCACCTTCGCCCCGCGCCACAGGGTCAGTGCCAGCCCCGGCCTCATGCTTGGGCCTCGCTGACGAACAGGTCTTCCAGCGCTTGGTGGCGCTGCTCCTGCAGCTCATCCCACGGCGCGTTGAGCACCACTTGGCCGTCCTTGAGCATCACCAAGTGGGTGATCACGCGCTCCAGGTCGCTGAGCAGGTGGCTAGAGATCACGACGGTGCGCGGCGTGGCCCGCTCGGCGTCTGTCTCAAACAGCACTCGCATGAAGTCTCGGCGGGCCAAAGGGTCGAGGTTGGAGACGGGTTCGTCCAGCAGCAGCACATCGGGGTCATGCGCCAGGGCCAGCACGATCTCCAGCTTTTGCTGGTCGCCTCCACTCAGCGCCGCCACCTTGGTGGCCTCGCTCAAGGCCAGGCGTTGGCAGAGTTGGCGGGCGCGTTCAGGTGTCCACCGCGCATAAAAGCTGCCGATGTACTCGATGTGTTGCCACACCGTCAGCCAGGGCAGCAGGTCGGGAGCCTGCCCCGCAAAGCCCAGCCGCTCGCGCACGGCGTCACTCAAGTCCATGCTGTCGCAACCCAGCACCGAGGCTTGCCCGCTGCTCGGTGGCGTGAGCCCGGCCCAACAGCGCAGCAAGCTGCTTTTGCCCGCCCCATTGCGGCCCACCAGGCCGACGACCGCTCCTGTGGGGATGTCCAGTGAGGTGGGCTGCAAGACGGTGTGCGAGCCGTAGCTCAGGCAAAGCTGATGCAGAGAAAGTGCAGAGCGGTTCATGTCAGTCGGTGTTCTGTCCGGTGGGGTCGTGGGAGGGCGTGATGTGTCTGCTCAAGACGCTGTCTCGTGAGCGTTGTGGGCTGCGTGCAGCGCTTGCTCAAACGCCGCCAGGGCTTCTTCTGGCGAGAGGCCCAGTTGCTGGGCTTGCCGCGCGGCGGCTTCAAGCGTGGGCATCAGCAGCGCGGTGCGTTGGTCGGCTTGAGCTTGGCTTTGGTCGGCCACCACCATGCCCATGCCACGCCGTCGTGCCAGCAGGCCTTCAGCCTCCAGTTGGCTGTAGGCCTTGGAGACGGTCATGGGGTTGATGGCATGGGTCAGAGCCACGGCGCGCACGCTGGGCAGCTCGTGGCCTGCGGGCCAGTGGCCCCCGGCGATGTAGCGACGTACCTGGTCCACGATCTGGCGGTAGATCGGGGTTGGGTCGCTGGGTGTGACGGCAAAGTCCATTGGCTGCATTGGTGTATTAATTCAATAATACACATGCTGTGCCATACCAGTCAACGGGACCTTTGTCAGGAGTTGAGCAATTCGTTGAGCGCTTCGCCCAAAGGCTCCAACGGTACGACGGGGCAGAGCACATGGCTCTAGCCGTGCGGGGAATCAGGCCGCGTTTTTCAGCGGCGGTCGCTTGCTGTGTTCCAAGATCTGTTCGACCAAAGTGCGCTTGCGAGATTCGGCCTGCTCATTCGGCCCCTGGCAAGTGCCCGCCGCATGGTGGCCGCCGCCGCCGTGTTCCAGCATCAGCGCGCCCACGTCCATGGGGTTGCGGCGTCCGAAGATGGACTTGCCCACGGTGTAGACGGTGTTCTGCTTGTCGCGGCCCCACATGACGTGCATGGAGATGTCGCACTGCGGGAACATGGCGTAGACCACAAAGCGGTTGCCCGCAAAGATGGTGTCTTCCTTGCGCAGGTCCAAGATGACAAGGTTGTCGTGGACTTCGGCCACGCGCTGGATCTGCTCGCGGAACAGGGCGTGCTGGGCAAAGAACAGGTCGACCCGTTCTTTGACATCGGGCAGCGCCAAGATGTCGGCGATGGGCATGTCGCGGCAGCACTCAATGAGCTGCATCATCAACTGGTAGTTGGAAATGCGGAACTCTCTGAAGCGGCCCAATCCGGTGCGGGCATCCATCAAAAAGGACAGCAGCTCCCAGCCTTGCGGGTGCAGCACATCGGCTTCGGTGAAACCGGCGGAGTCCGCCTTGTCCACGGCGTGCATCATCTCTTCGCTGATGCGCGGGAAGTGGGCCTTGCCGCCAAAGTGCTCGTAGACCACACGGGCGGCTGATTTGGCGTCGGCCTTCAGCACATAGCCCGGCGTGGGTTTGCCGCTGTTGCGGTCGGCTTCGCTGGAGTGGTGGTCAAAACACATGCCGCAACCCGGCACATAGGGCAGGTTGGTAAGGATGTCTTGGGCCGTCACCGCAATCTTGCCGTCTTGCATGTCTTTGGGGTGTACAAAGACGATCTCGCCCAGCATGTCCATTTCTTTGAGCAGCACGGCGCAGACCAGGCCGTCCATATCGCTGCGGGTCAATAGACGGTACTTTTGAGCGGCAAAGGTCATGAGGTGAGACTCCCAAGGTCGTTGATGGCGCGCTGAGGCCTGAGGCCCAGCATCTGCAGCAATGTCGGCTGAATCCGGCGGGGCTTGAATGCATGCCACAGCACAGGGGTCAAGGGCCGCGACAAAATTCTCGGAGGATTGACCAAGCCCGTTGTGCAGCTTGGGGGAGCTGAGGTTGGCCGCCGCAAGCAGAGGTCTGCGGCGCGGTGCTTACACCTGGGCTGCTACCAGGGCCGCCGCGCGAGCTTGGTGCAAAGCATTGGCAATGCCTGGCCCGGTGATGCCTCTGGCCAGGGCATCGGCGGCTACGCGGGTGGTGTCCACCGCGTCGAGCACCTCCAAGGCTTTTAGCAAACGGCCGCGGCTGGGGTAGGCGCTTTCCTCAAAGCCCAGGCGGCCTCGGGCGTCGGCTTCGCAGGCCAGCAGGGCTTGTTCAAAGCGCTCGCGGCGGCGGAAGGCGTCGCAGCGCTCGATCAGCCGCAGCAGGGCGGTGGCGTTCAGCTCGGTGGCGCGGTGGATGTTGGTGTGCTCGCGAGCGACCATCACCGCCAGCTCGCTGCACTCGGTGGGGGTTTTGAGGCGCTGGGCGATTTGGCGGGCCAGATCCTCGCTGCGCGCTTCATGGGCGATGTGACGCGGCCACTCTTCGGGCGGTGTGCTGCCTTTTCCGAGGTCATGACACAAGGCGGCAAAGCGCACGGGCAGCGGCGCTTGCAAGCGGGCCGCCATGTCCACCACCATCAGCGTGTGCACGCCGCAGTCCACCTCGGGGTGATGCAGTGGCGGCTGGGGCACGCCCCACAGCGCGTCCAACTCCGGCAGCAGCCGCGCCAGGGCGCCGCAGTCTCGCAGCACTTGCAGCATGCGGCTGGGGCGCGCCTCCATCAGGCCACGTGCCAGCTCTTGCCACACGCGTTCGGGCACCAGGGCATCTACCTCGCCGCTGGCGACCATCTGCTGCATCAGATGCAAGGTCTCGGGGGCGACGCTGAAATCCGTCAGCCGGGCGGCAAAACGGGCCAAGCGCAGGATGCGCACCGGGTCTTCGGCAAAGGCCTCGCCCACATGGCGCAGCACGCGCTGTTGCAGGTCGGCCTGGCCGCCATAGGGGTCGATGAGCTGCCCGTCGGCGTCTTGCGCCATCGCGTTGATGGTCAGGTCGCGCCGCTGCAGGTCTTGCTCCAGCGTCACATCGGGCGCGGCATGCACCGCAAAGCCGTGGTAGCCCGGCGCAGTCTTGCGCTCGGTACGGGCCAGGGCATATTCCTCGTGGGTCTGCGGGTGCAAAAAGACGGGGAAGTCCTTGCCCACCGCCACAAAGCCCGCATCCAGCATGGCCTGGGGCGAGCTGCCCACCACCACCCAATCGCGGTCATGCACCGGGCGGCCCAGCAGGGCATCGCGTACCGCGCCGCCCACCACATAGCACTTCATGTCGAGGCAGGCAGCTCGCGCTGCATCATGAACTTGCTGATCTCGGGCGTGAAGCCGCGCACCTCCCACACCACCTCGTAGCCCAGCTTTTCATAGAAGCCACGGGCCTGAAAGCTGAAGGTGCTGAGGTAGATGCGGCGCACGCCTCGGCCCAGCGCCTCTTGCTCAAAGTGTTGCATCAGGGTCCGGCCCAGCCCACTGCGCCGGTGGGCCACTTGCACCCACACTTGCTCCACTTCCGCGCATTCGCCCCAGGTGCGCCCCACCACGCCGCCCAGCGTGCGGTGCTCATCGTCCAAGGCTGCGCAGACCAAGGCTTGCACCTGTTCCAGTGGGGCGTGGCTCAGATTGTGCGCATGCAGCCCGCCATCGATCGCGTCGGCAATGTCCGCCGGGCGCTCCGCACTGGTGAGGAATCGAGGCACCCCCATGGACAGGCTCAGCGGTGCAAGGCGCGCCAGGCATCCAGCCGAGCGCAGCCTTGGTGGTGGCGCAGGTAGCCGGGCGCAATGGCGTGAACCGAGCTGGGCGTGAGGCCCAAGGCGGCCAGCCCAGGCCGACCCGGCGTGGCGATGTTGGGTGTCTGCATGGAGGCTAAGTTGTCGCGCGACATCAAGGGCTCGCCCGGCAGGCACTCCATGGCCAAGGCCTGAAGTTGGGCCAATGCTGAGGGCAGCGGCAGCACGGTGCGCGGGTGGCCGCTGAGCTGCCCGGACAGGGCCACTAACTGCCGCAGGGTAAAGACCTCCGGCCCGGCGCACTCAAAGGTTTGGCCCACGCTGCTGGGTAGGCGCAGGCTGGCCACCACGGCCTGTGCCACATACGGGCCAGTGCATCGCACAGGGCACTGCCCACAAAGCCCGTGCCCCCCAGCACCAAAACTTGGTGCAGAGTGGTCATGGCAGCGATCTATCTGGTGCCGGGGCCTGGGCCTCACGCGGGCCAACAGTGGCACCCAGGCGCGGCTTCAAGGCCACGGGTTTGCCGGCGGCGAGGCTGGCGTAATAAGTGGCGTTCGACAACACCCGCCTCACGTAGTCTCGGGTTTCGTGCAGAGGAATGTTTTCGATCCAGATGGCGGTTTCCAGCACCGGCCCTTCACGCCAGCGGCGCGGCCGGTTGGGCCCCGCGTTATAGGCTGCTGCGGCCATGGCTTGGGAGCCGCTCAGGTCGTCTAACACCAGCTTGAGGTAAGCATTGCCCAGGCGCAGATTGGTGTCGCGGTCGGCAATCATTTCGGGCCTGTAGGGCATGCCAATGCGCTTGGCGGTCCAGCTGGCCGTGGCCGGCATGATTTGCATCAGCCCCGCAGCGCCCACGTGCGAGCGCGCCGCCACAATGAAGCGCGACTCCTGGCGGATCAGGCCGTAGACATAGGCCGGGTCCAGCCCCGCCTCGCGAGCGCGGGGCACGACTTCGTCGCGCATGGGCCAAGGGAAGCGCTGCTCCATGTCGATCTCGGACTTGCTGCGCTCACTGGTGTTGATGCAGCGGTCCCAAATCTCACGGCTGCAAGCCAGTTGGGCTGCGGCGAGCAACTCTCGGTCGCCCATGCCGATGAGCGAGAAATTCCACTCTCGCACGGCTTCGCTGCGCAGGCCCATGCCAAAGGCCACCAGCGAGCGTTGCAGGCCAGGGTGGCTGCGGGCGGCTTCGCGCTCAGGGGCGCTGGGGGCGCTGGGCTTGGCGGGCAGGGCTTGCACAGCCCCCAGATCTTCGGCGGCGAGCTGCCCGTAAAAATGCAGCTCGTCCGACAAGTCCTTGAGCAGTGAACGCGCTTGGTCGCGTTGCTCGTCGCCCGCGCCACCTGGCTTCGCCAGGGCCTGCAGGGCACGCGCGCGCCAGTAACGCCAGGTGGGGTCAGCGCGTTCCTCTGGGCTCATGGCGTCAATGGCGCGCACGGTCAGCGTCCATTTTTCGCTGCCTTGGCCCAGGCGCAAAGCGGCACGGGCATGCCAGCCCAAGGTTTCATCACTCCAGTCTGGTTGGCTGCGCAGCTTGGGCTTGAGGGTGTCCCAAGCGTTGCGGCTCCATTCCAGGGCTTCGGGGCGCAGTGCCACCGCCGCTTGCTTGGCGGTCTGTGCCCAAGCCCAAGCGCCATGTTCGCCGCCCAGCGCGCCCGCCCAGCGCTCTTCCAGCAGCCGGGCCGCTGCCGCCGGGTCACTGGCGGCCAAGCGGGCCAGCGCCAGGGCAGCGGTTTCGTTACGCGCGTGGCCCAAGGCGATGGCGCGCGTGGTGATGAAGCGCGAGGGGCTGTCCAGAGCGTCTTGCACCGCCGTGGCCACGCTGTCACCCAGCAAGCTGGCGGCCTGGCGCGCCTGTTTGAGGCGTGCCAGCTCGGTGGCAAGGCGAACTTTGCGCCACACGTCTTCCGGTGTGAAGCGATCACTGTCTAGCAGGGCCTTGGCCAACTGGTGGCAGCCGTCGTCCGCATCTTTTTGCGCCATCCAGGCGGTGCGGGCGGCATCGCGCACGTCTTTGCCGCTCACATGCTCGGCCAGCAGGCGGTAGCAGGTCACCTCGCGGTCGTCGTTCATTTTGAAGCGAGGCACTTCTCGGTTGAATGCCGGCCAGTCGCGGCGGCGGCCCAACTCCAGCAGCCAATCATTGCGCAGCCGGTCTTCCACAAAGCTGCCCGGCCAGCGCGCATAAAAAGCATCCACCTCGTCTTGGCGGGCCTCTGGCAGGCGGACGGTCAAGGCCCAGTAGTCCACCCAAGTGGCCAAGGGGTGGCGGGCGTCCAGCACGGCGCTGCGCAGGTTGGCGAGCTTGGCCTTGTCTTTACGGACAAAGGCCTGGCGTGCATCGCGCACCAAGTCGTCAGCATCAGCCTGCGCCTGAACGCTGAAGCAGGCCGCAGCGCCGACGAAGACGGCCAGGGTCGCTAGCACAGGAGGGATTCGGGTTTTCCACATGACCGGGCACTGTAACCCGATCTGCCCGCTCTGGGCGGGCTGAGGGGCTTCTCATCGGTGCTGGCGATAAGGCTCTTCGAAGTCCAGGTATTCCTGCTCTGCCAGGGCTTCGGCAACCCAGGCCGCCACGCCGGGCGAGGTCCAGACGCGGTCCATATAGGCGGCGACCGTGGCATTGACCGGCACCGCATAAGTCCGCAGGCGGCCCACCACAGGGGCGAAGTAGGCATCGACAATGCCGAACTCCCCAAACAGAAAAGGCCCACCGCTGCCCGCCAGGGCTTCGCACCAAAGGGCTTGCAGGCGGTCCAGGTCGGCACGCACGCTGGCTTGCTCTCGCAGCACTCGCTGGCCCACCTCGGGCAGCGAGGCTTCAATGTTTTGCGGCAAGTGGCTGCGCAGCGCGCCAAAGCCGCTGTGCATCTCGGCGCACAGGCTGCGTGCGCGGGCGCGCTGCAGGCGGTCGCGCGGCCACAGCGGGTGTTCGGGGTGGCGTTCGGCCAAGTACTCGGCAATGGCCAGGGTGTCCCACACCGTCAAGCCCTCGTCGATCAGCGCGGGCACCTTGCCCGTGGGCGAGATCTCGGCCATACGCCGCTTGAAGGCGGAGTCGGGCGTAAAGCCGTCAAAGCGCACCATGCGCTCTTCAAACGGGATGCCGAAGTGCTGCAACAAGACCCAGGGTCGCATTGACCAGGAGGAGTAGTTCTTGTTGCCGATGACGAGTTGCAAGGAAGGCATGGTGGGTGGGGCGCAAGGCCATGAAGAAGAATGCGGGGATGCTAGCGCGCGGCCTGCATCGCATGGGTGAAAGCTGTGCATGGCAGCCATGCGTGTAGCGCATTAATCGCTGTCGACATCGACCTCCGGGTCGGGGGTGTCACCAATGGCTTGGCGGGTCAAGGCTGCCTGCTGCTGCACCCAGACACTGAAGGCCAGCACCTCGGGCCGGGGGTGGGCACTGCCACCGCCCAGCGGCAGCAACCAATAGCACCAGGGTGCCCAGCGGCGGCCCTGGGGGCCAAAGGGCTCGATCAGGTCGCCCTCGCTCACCGCATCATGCACCATGGCCAGGCGGGCCAGCGCCACCCCTTGGCCGGCCAAAGCCGCCTGCATCTGCTGGTGGGTGTAATTCATGCTGAGCCAGCGCCTTGGGGTCAAACTAGGTAAGCCGTGTGCCGCCAGCCAAGCGCTCCAGCCCAGCTCGCTGGCATGCGGTGAGCCGTCGTCCATGTCGAGCAAGGTGTGGTGGGCCAGGTCGTCTGGCCGGGTCAGGGCGGGGGCTTCCCCTCGGGCAATGGCCTCGGCCAGGCGGCGGCCAATCACGGGCGTCAAGACCTCACCGAACAAGCGTTTCGCAGCCGCTGGCGCGCGCTCGGGGCGGCAATGCCTCAGGGCCAAGTCCAGCTCCATATCGTCCTCGTCCACCATGCGGTCAGTGGCTGAGATGCGGATATCAGCGTCAGAGTGGTCGTGCTCGAACAAAGGCAGGCGTGGCATCAGCCACAGCGAGGCGAAGGACGGGAACGTGGTGACGCTGACCTTGGCACGGCTGCGGCTCATGCGGATCTGGCGCACGCTGGCGTCCAGGCGGGCCAGCAGGGGTTCGGTGGCGCGCAGCAAGGTGTGGCCTGCGGCGGTTAACTCCACCTTGCGGGTCGCACGCTGGAACAGCGGAGCCCCCAGTTCTTCCTCCAAGCCTTTGATCTGTCGGCTGACGGCGGGTTGGGTCAGGTGAAGCTCTTGGGCAGCGGCGCTGAAGCTCAGGTGCCGAGCCACGGCCTCAAAGCTGCGCAGGCAATCCAAGGGAAGGGGGCGGTGGAGTGGGCGATTCATGACGCCAGCTTATCAATCTCAAGACGCAATGTCATTGGATTTTTGACCGTGGCCTCTGCATCATGTGGCCATTGACCAGGAGCCCATTCATGACATCCACACCTCTTCACCATGTTCAACGCCTGCGTCTGAGCGGTGATGCCCAACTGTGCGCCGTTCAGGGCACGCTCTGGGTGACGCGCGACCACGACCCGCTCGACCACGTGCTGGGAGAAGGGGCTTGCCTGACGCTGCGGCGTGGCGATTGGGTCACGCTAGAGGCGTGGCAGGCGGGCGTGCCCAGCGCTTGGGGCTTGCGGCCCACGCCTCGCCGTCACGGCTTGGGCAGGCGCTTCTTGGCTGCCGGTTTAGGCGCGTTAGCGGCCCGGGTGCGTGGCTTGGCGGCCGGCTTGCTGGCCCTGGCCCGCAGCGCCGAGGCCATGGCCTCGCGTGCCCAGGGTTGCATCTCGGCCACCGACTCCAAGGCTTCAGCCGGCACGGTGTAGTAGCGCAGATGGCCTTGGCGGCCGTCGGCCATGGTGTACTCAAAGCGGCTGCAAGCAGCGGCCACAAAGCGTGCCTCATTGTGCTCATCGGCCTTCAGGTAGAGCTGGTCATTCAGGATCAGGGCGATGAACAGCTCATCCACATAAATGCCGTGCCCACCAAACATACGGCGTGAGCGCACCGCGCCCAGCGGGCTCAACAGTTCAAGTGCCCAGGCCAAAAGCTCGGCATTGGGAGGTGGGGTCTTCATCGTGGGCAGAGGGCTTGGGTTTGCAGGCAAAGGTTGCCCATGCACAATCGGGCTTCCGCTGCTGCATTGTGCGGCGCTTTCACAGCGCTGTGTGACCCGTCATGACCCTGCCGTTCAAGCTCAACCTCGAACCCTCCCGTGACAAGGCCGTGTTGCGCAAGCAATTGCAGGCGGAGCGGCTCAGTCTGTTGGATCGCCACCAGCGCGCCGCGCATTTGCAAGAGGTGCTGCAAGTTTGGTTGATCAGCCGCAAAGAGCAAACCATTGGCGCGTACTGGCCCATCAAGGGCGAGTTTGATGCCTTGCCAGCGCTCTACCGCTGGAGCGAAGCCGCAGAGGGCCGCCGCATTGGCCTGCCCGTGATCAACCGTGACACCAAGCAGCTCACCTTTCATGTGTGGTATCCCGGCTGCCCCATGGAGGAGGACGCCTACGGCATCCCCAAGCCCAAGGACACTGAGTCCTTTCACCCGGAGCTATTGCTGGTGCCTTGCGTGGGCTTTGGCCCGGGTGGCACACGCTTGGGCTACGGTGGTGGTTTTTATGACCGCACGCTGGCTGCGCTGCAACCCGCACCCGCCACGGCGGGGCTGGGCTACTCACACGGCTATGTGCCGTGGCTGGAGCCCGAGCCGCATGACATGCCGCTGGACGCCCTGCTGACCGAAGAGGGCGTTTTCTGGCAGCGTGAATGAGCGCATGAGCACCGTCTCAGCCTGGTTGGCCACGGTCTGGGCCTGGGCGCTTCCGCCTCAGTTTGAAGCAGAGCAGGAGCGGGCTTACCGGTTGATGCGCCACCAGCAACTCTTGCCGGTGCGTCGCGTGGCCAGTATGGTGGCCGCACTGGTCTGGTGCCTTTACATTCCCCGCGACTACCTGCTGGCCTCAGTAGAGAAGGCCTATGCCGTTGTGCTGGAGGACCTGATCGCGATTCGTCTCTTGGTGGCGGCGGTCTTCTTGTTCACGCACTGGCATTTCTTTTCATCGCGGCGGGTACTTGCCGAGCCAGGCTATGGCGACCAGCTGATTGTGGCGGCGGCGGCCGTGGTGTTTCTGGGGCTGTCAGGGATTGTGATGCTGCTGCCCCATCCTTATGACCAACTGTATGGCGTTCTGGGCTTGGCCTTGGTGGTCTCGGCCACCTATGGCCTGTTTGGCCTGCCGATGCGCGCCGCCTTGTTCTTGGTGCACTGGCAATTGGCACTGGTTGCCATCACCCTGTGGTGGTGCATCACCCACAAGCTGGAGGCCGGTGCTTCGGTGGCGACGCAGCAGTTTGCTTACAGCGCGGCACTGTTGATGTGCACCTTTGTGGGGGTGGGCTGTACCGTCTGTTGGCTGCAGGAGGTCAATGCTCGGCGCAGTTTTTTGGACCGGCAGGTATTGGCACAGCAGAACGAGAAAATCAGCCTGCACGGACAGGCACTGCAACAACTCAACGACGCGCTGGCCTTGTCGGGCGCGCAGGCGCAAGAGCGGCTGCAAGCGGTGATCCGGCTCCAAGAGCGGCTGCATCACGAGGCCGAAGCTCGCAGCCGTGAACGTGCCCAGTTCATGGCCAATGCGGTGCATGACTTGAGGCAACCCGTGCAGGCCATCATGGCGGCCATGTACCCGGTCGCCAATGCCCTGGAGCGAGGGGACCGCGATACCGTGGCGCAGTTGCTGCACCTCTCGCATCAAGCCACGCATTTTTTGCAAAACCAGTTGACCGGCATGCTGGAGATCGCCCGGCTAGAGTCGGGCCGCGTGCAGCCCGACTTGTCTTGGGTGGAGTTGGGGGCATTGACGCAAGAGACGGTTGCCGCCTATTCGGCGCAGGCTCAGATTGAAGGTGTGAACCTGGTTGTTGAGCGGCCTGCCGAGGCCAGTTGGGTGTGTAGCGACGCGCAGTTTTTGCGGCGCATCGTGGGCAATTTGGTCAGCAACGGCATCAAGTACCGGCGAGCTGAGGCCCAGGGAGGGGCTTGGGTGCGCGTCATAGTGTCCAGCCTTGCTGGCCGGGCCTCGGTCCAGGTGGTGGACAACGGCCAGGGCATTGCAGAGGAGCTGTTGACGCGCGGCATGATTTTTCAGCCCTTTTTTCAAGCCAACAATCTGCTCGCACAGGCCGAAAAGGGCGTGGGCTTGGGTTTGGCCGTGGTGCAAAAGCTGGTGGCATTGTTGAACGAGCACACGCTGGACGTGAGTTCCACGGTGGGCCAGGGCAGCCGCTTTACCTTGAGCCTGCCTCAGACCTCGGTGGATGCCGTGGCGGTGTCAGCCTTGCAGCAGGCTCGGGCCATGGACCTGCCTTCGCTGGCCGGTTTGTACCTGGTGTTGGTTGAGGACGATGAGATCGTGCGAGAGTCGCTATCCCAAATGTTCCGCGTCATGGGGGTGTTGTGTGAGCCCTTTGCGGACTACCAGGCCTTGGCCGCCGCAGTGGCAGACTTTGAGCGATGCCCCGACGTGTTGATCAGCGACTACCGCTTGCCCGCAGGGCGCACGGCGCTGGATGTGCGCCGTCTCCATGAGGCCGAGTGGCCGCAAGTGCCCATGCTTATTCTGACGGGCGAGCCTTTGGACGCTGGGGCGCTACCGGGGCTGGAGGGCGTCACCATTCTTTGCAAACCGGTGGCCATGGCGGACTTGCTGCGCACCCTGGCCAGGGTGTCGCGCTCGGCGCTGGCGCAAACCTCGTCACTGTGACCCCCTATGGCGTCCACTCAAGCGGGGTGAGGGGCTTGCGTTGCGTCGGTCAGGCCTGGGTTGGGGGGTGAAATGGGCCGAGGCACGCGCAGGCCCAGGCGCGAGACTTCAATGATCAGCTCGGTGCGGCGCGCCACCTTGAAGTGCCGCAGCAACTCAGAGACATAGGTCTTTCTGACCGTGCCTTCGCTGATGCCCATCTGGCGGGCAATGCCCTTGTTGGGGAGGCCTTGGCAGAGGTAGTAAAGCACCTCGGTCATGCGCGGTGACAAGGCAAAGTCAGCCAGCGTCTTCTGTGGGCTGGCCTGCTGGGTTGCGGCCACACCCGACCTTGGCATGGCCAGGATGGAGGCGGGCAGGAACACGCCGTCGTTGAGCACGGTGTTCAACGCTTCAGCAAACACCGACTCATTTCCCGAGCTCTTGGCGATATAGCCCGAGGCCCCAGAGGCGATGCAATGCATGACCGTGTCGCGGTCGTCCGAGGCCGAGAGCATGATGACTTTGACCGGTAGCCCTTGTTCTCGCACATGGGCCAATAGATCGAGGCCGGACTTCTCTGACCGCAAATCAATGTCCAAGAGCACGAAGTCAATCTTGTACTGCTCTAGCTTGCGCAGGGCTTCGTCATAACTACCCGCCTCGGTGATCTGCAGCG
Source organism: Ideonella sp. MAG2 (assembly GCA_004359425.1). Lineage (GTDB taxonomy): Bacteria > Pseudomonadota > Gammaproteobacteria > Burkholderiales > Burkholderiaceae_C > Ideonella. The sequence goes on from PTEU01000001.1 coordinate 447,996, forward strand.
TAGGCTCCATGACATGGAGCATGGTCTTCATGCCAGCCCGAACCAGACTCTGGTCTTCAACCAGCAGCACATTGGTGGTCTGCTCTGCCCGCGGCGCAGCCTCCAAAGCGCCCGCCTCAGACAGGGGCTGGGCGCTGCTTGCTGGAGGCGCTGCTGTCGCAAGGCGGGCTGAGGTAGGCATAAGGGTATTGTGATGTAAATCTCGACACCGATAGCCTGCCAAAAGCCCTCTATCGACCCAAACGGTTGCAGATTTCTAACGAAAGTGCTGACTGATTAAGTGTGTAGAAGTGAATTCCCGGAGCGCCGTCTGCAAGTAAGCGCTCGCACAACCGAGTCACTACATCCAAGCCGAAAGCCCGCACAGAGGCTGCGTCGTCCATAAAGCCTTCCATTTTCAGTGCCACCCAGCGCGGAATCTCAATACCGTCGCGTTGGGCAAACTGAGCGATGCGTGCGTAGTTATGAATGGGCATGATGCCCGGCACGATAGGCGCTGTCACTCCCAACTTCCGCACTTCATCCACAAAATGAAAGTAAGCGTCCGGGTTGAAGAAGAACTGGGTGATGGCAGCGTTAGCGCCCGCCTTCATCTTCTCGGCAAAGTGCTGGAGGTCTCGTGCGGCATAGCGCTGCTGCGGGTGGTACTCGGGGTAGGCCGCCACTTCGATGTGCCAGTCTTCGCCCTGCGTCTCACGAATGAAGCGCACCAGCTCAGAGGCATAACGGAATTCACCAGCGACCGCTGTGCCGCTGGGCAAGTCGCCGCGCAGCGCCACCAAACGGTGGATACCCTGGGCGCGGTAGGTCTGCAAAATCTCGGCAATGCCTTCGCGGGTCGAGCCCACGCAAGACAGGTGCGGGGCGGCCTCGTAACCCAGGGTGGCGATGTCTTGCACCGTGGCCAGGGTCTTCTCGCGGGTGGCGCCGCCGGCGCCATAGGTCACGCTGAAGAACTCTGGGTTGACGACCGACAGGTCTTTCACCACGGTCTTGAGCTTCTCGCTGCCGACGGGCGTGTTGGGGGGGAAGAACTCGAAGCTGATCGGCGCTTGTCGCTCACTCATGTCACTCACTCCTTGTCGAGTGCGGTGGGCACCGCCTCGATGAAAAATTCTTTATTGCCGTCGCCGCCCGTGATGGGGCTGTGGTGCCAGCCCACCACGCTGAGGTTCAAGCGCCCGCAGGCCTTGCGCAGCTTGGCTTCCACATGGCCGTAAGCGGCTTCGCTTTTGACCAAGCCACCACGGCCAATGTCCACCGGCTGCAGCTCAAACTGCGGTTTGACCAGCATCAGCAAGCGGCCGCCCGGGGCCAGCAAAGGCACCAAGGCGGGCAGCACCAGGGCCAGCGAGATGAAGGACAGGTCGCCGGTGATGATGTCAAAGCCCGTCGCCGGGGCATGCTCACCGAGATGGGCCGCTGTCAGCTCGCGGGCATTCAGGCCCTCAAAGCAGGCGACGCGGGGGTCGTCCCGCAAGCGCTGCACGACTTGGTCGTGGCCCACGTCCACCCCCACCACCTTGGCGCAGCCTTGGGCCAGCAGCACGTCAGTGAAGCCACCGGTGCTTTGGCCCACGTCCAAAGCGGTGAGGCCGCTCAAGGGCAGGTTCAGGCGGGCCAGAACGCCTTCGAGCTTCAGCCCGGCACGCGAGGCCCAGCGCAGCTCCGCGTCGTCGGTGACCTCCAGCGTGCAGTCGTCGGGCACCTGTTCGCCCGCCTTCTTGGGCAGCGTCCAGCCCTTAGGCCCCAGCCAGCGCACCGCGCCCTGCTCGATCAGCCGCTGGGCGGCCGACCGAGTGGGCGCCAGCCCCTGTTGGACCAGCAGTTGATCTACTCGCATGGTGATGATGTGTTGTGCTGACTTCGCCGCGTGGGCTGCCCTCTCGGGCGTCGCGAGCGGCCCTCAGGCTAGGCGGGCGGCGCGCAGGAACCGGAACGACCTTTCTGGTCGTGAGGATTCCGAGCACCGACCAACAAAGCCTGTGGGTCGCGCAGTAGCCCGCCGCTCAATAGCGGTAGGTGTCGGGCTTGTAGGGGCCGGTCTTGGCCACGCCGATGTAGGCGGCTTGTTCGTCGCTCAGCTCGGTCAACATCGCGCCGACCTTCTTCAGGTGCAGGCGAGCGACCTTCTCGTCCAAGATCTTGGGCAGCACATAGACCTGGCCGACTTGGTAGGCGTCAGGGCGGGTGAACAGCTCGATCTGGGCAATGGTCTGGTTAGCGAAGCTCGACGACATCACAAAGCTGGGGTGGCCCGTGCCGCAGCCCAGGTTCACCAAGCGGCCCTTGGCCAGCAGGATGATGCGCTTGCCATCCGGGAAGATGACATGGTCGACCTGGGGCTTGATCTCTTCCCAGGTGTACTTTTCCAGCGAGGCGACATCGATTTCGTTGTCGAAGTGGCCGATGTTGCAGACGATGGCCTGGTCCTTCATGGCGGCCATGTGCTCGTGGCGGATCACGTCCTTGTTGCCGGTGGTGGTGACGAAGATGTCGGCCTTGTCCGCCGCGTACTCCATGGTCACGACCTTGTAGCCTTCCATGGCGGCCTGCAGGGCGTTGATGGGGTCGATCTCCGTCACCCACACTTGGGCGCTGAGCGCGCGCAGGGCTTGGGCCGAGCCCTTGCCCACGTCACCATAACCGGCGACCACGGCCACCTTGCCGGCAATCATCACGTCGGTGGCGCGCTTGATGCCGTCCACCAGCGATTCGCGGCAACCATAGAGGTTGTCAAATTTGCTCTTGGTCACCGAGTCGTTCACGTTGATGGCACGGAACAGCAGCTTGCCGGCGGCCGACATTTCCTTCAGGCGGTGCACGCCGGTGGTGGTTTCTTCGGTGACGCCGATGATCTCTTTGCTCTTGCGGGTGTACCAAGTGCCATCCACAGCCAGCTTGGCCTTGATCGCGGCAAACAGCTCGCGCTCTTCTTCGCTCTTGGGGTTGGCGATGACCGACAAATCCTTCTCGGCGCGCTGGCCCAGGTGCATCAGCAGCGTGGCGTCGCCGCCGTCGTCCAAGATCATGTTCGGGCCTTCGCCCGGCGTGCCCGCGGCGCCGAAGTCAAAGATGCGGTGGGTGTAGTCCCAGTAGTCCTTCAGCGACTCGCCCTTATAGGCAAACACTGGCGTGCCGGTGGCCACCAAGGCGGCGGCCGCATGGTCTTGGGTCGAGAAGATGTTGCACGACGCCCAGCGCACTTGCGCGCCCAAGGCCTGCAGGGTCTCCACCAGCACGGCGGTCTGGATGGTCATGTGCAGCGAGCCGGTAACGCGTGCGCCCTTGAGTGGCTGGCTGGCCGCGAACTCTTCGCGGATGGCCATCAGGCCGGGCATCTCGGTTTCGGCGATCTTGATCTCTTTGCGGCCCCAGGCGGCGAGGGTCAAGTCGGCGATGGCGTATTGGTCAGCGGCCAACAGTTGGCCAGGGGTGGTTGCAGCGTTCATGGGCAAAGACTCCGTGGGGTTCAACAGGAATCCCGCAAATCTCTTCTGAACGCGGCTGGCATCAGACGCGACCCACCCACGGCCAGAAAATGAATGCGGGTGAGCGCCGTTGCCAAATCAGTGCTGGGCACTGGCTTGATGTGTTCGAGCCTGGGGCCTCACACCGCAGTGGGCGGGCCTCGCAACGCTCCTCGAACAAGGGCAGAAGTGTATATCGGCCGCACAAACCCGCGCTTAAGCGCAGGGCATGTGCGGCCGTTGGGGTGCGGGGGCTAAGGCTTAGACGCCGACAGCACCGCTGTCTTTGCGGGTCACCACCACTGTGGCCGAGCGGGGGCGGGCCTTAGAGGCGCTGTCCGTCTGAGAGGCCGGCCAAGCGCTGGTGGGGCTGGCCAAGCTGCCGTCTTCACCCGGATGCTGCACATTCACGAACAAGGTCTTGCCATCGGGGGTGACGGCAATGCCGGTGATCTCGCAATCCTTGGGGCCGACCAAGAAGCGGCGCACCGTGGCATCGGTGGCATTCGCACCCTTGATGGTGGCGGTGCCACCCGCCGCCGTGGCCGCGCCACCATCACCCACCTTGCCGGGCACAGCGGCCAGCATCATGCAGTTGGTGACATCGGTGTAGGCCCCGTCGTCGGTCTGGATCCACAGCAGGCCGCGCGGGTCAAAGTAGAGGCCGTCGGGGCTAGAGAAGTCGTTGTTGGCGGTCAGGCCGGACAAGTTGACATCGGTTGCCGCGTCGGCCTGGGCACCAAAAAGGTAGATGTCCCAGGCAAAGCTGGTGGCGGCCCCATTGCTGGCCGCCTCGCGCCAGCGAATGATGTGGCCGTTGGGGTTGCCTTTGGAGACCGTGGAGACAGGCGGCGTTTTGCTGTCGTCGGTCTTGGTGTCGCTGTAATAGCGTGGGTTGGCAGCATCCGGCTTGAGCTGGCTGCCCGTGGGTGTGGCCGTCGGGTCCACGCGGTTGGAGTTGTTGGTGAGCGTCATATAGGCCTCACCGTTCAGCGGGTTCACCGCACCCCACTCTGGGCGGTCCATCTTGGTGGCACCCAAAAAGTCACCCGCCAAGCGCGCGTGGGTCACCACGTCGGCTTGGTCCGCAAACGGGTAGGTGGTGTTGCTGGCGTCCAGGCCGTTCTTGCCGTGGGTCAACTCCAGCCACTGGCCGCTGCCGTCAGCATTGAACTTGGCCACATACAGCGTGCCTTCGTCCAGGTACTTGGCACCTGCCGCCATGCCGCCGTTCACATCTGCCGCGCTCCACAGGGCTTTGGAGACAAACTTGTAGATGTATTCGTTACGCGCATCGTCGCCCATGTAGATGACGATGGGCTGGCCCACCACGGCGGGCGCGGGCCAAGCGCCTTCATGGTTGAAGCGGCCCAGCGCACTGCGCTTGGCAGGCACGGAGTCGGGGTTGAACGGGTCGATCTCCACGACCCAGCCAAAGGTGTTGATGGTGTTGCGATAGTCCTGCGTGGCGTCTGCGCCAGTGACTGAAGAGGTCCAGCGGGCGAAGAGGTCGTCAGTCCCAGCAGTGTCCCACTTGTAGGGGCTGACGCGCCCTTGGGTCAGGCCATAGCGCTTCAGGGCCACCACTTCGGCGGCGCTGCGCAGCGCGTCATCGCCCACGGCCCGGCTGATCACGTTGAGGAAATTCTCTTCGCAGGTCAGGTAGGTGCCCCAAGGGGTGTAGCCATTGGCGCAGTTGTTGTTGGTGCCGCGCGTCTGGCGGCCAGTGGCCGAAAAGCGCGTCTGCATCAAGCGGCTGCCACGCGCTGGGCCGGTGATGTCCATCACCGTGGCCGAGGTGATCCGGCGGTTGAAACGCGAGCCGCGCACCATCGCCATGTCCATGCTGCCGCTCTTGCGCTGCACCTCCGCCACGCTCACGCCGTGGGCGTAGATTTCTTTCTCCACTTCGCTGGCAATGCGGGTGCTGCCAGCCGTCAAGCCGTTGGGGTGCAGGCTGTAGGGGCCCACCACATACTCGTGGTTCACACACAGCAAACCACGGTCCGAGCGGTCGGCTTGGTATTTGCCCGCCTCGCTAAGGCCAAAGTAGTACATGCCGTCATGGCCACAGCCGATGCGGCGGTTGTAGCTGTCGGCCGTTTCGGTGCCGTCATTGGCCCAGGTCGCATCGCCCCAGTGCAGAGGGTCGCCCAAGGCGTGCAAGATGCTGGCTTGGTAGCCTTCGGGCACCGTGACCACGTCGTTCTTGTTCTTGGCAACGGCGCTAAAGCCCAGGGCCAGGGGCTTGGCCGCAGGGGGCGCGGGGGTGGGGTCATCGCCACCACCGCAGGCGCTCAAACTCAGGCCGCCCAGCAAGGTGGCAGCGGCGACGCTGACACCGCCCTTCAAGGCTTGGCGGCGGCTCACCATGGCCGCCACCAGTTCATTCATGTGGGGGTTGGCGCTGGGGTTGACGATCTCGTTGTCGTCGTAGTTGTTTTCAGCGAAGGAGTGGGCTTTTTGAAGTGTGTCCATGTCAGTGTCCATCAGGTGAGGGGATCACTGCATTCTTCAAAGCCCGTGTGGCCGTGGCGTGACGGCGAGGTGACAGTTTGGTGACGGAGCCGGTGTCATCTGTCTGACTTGCCGCGCTTGTACGGGTCTTTCAAACCCAGCCCCAGCATGATCTCGGTCTCGCGGGCTTCCATGGCCTCGGCTTCGGCCTCATCGTCTTCATGGTCCCAGCCTTGGGCATGCAGCGTGCCATGCACCAGCAAGTGCATGTAATGGTCGGCCACGCTGATGCGCATCTGCTTGGCTTCGGCCTCCACAATGGGCGCGCACAGCACCAAATCGGCCATCACCACCGGCTCATGGCTGTAGTCGAAGGTCAGCACATTGGTCGGGTAGTCTTTGCCCCGAAATTCACTGTTCAGGGCTTGGCCTTCGACCTCGTCGACGATGCGCACCGTGATCTCGCCCGGCGCCTCCAGCGCATGGCGGATGGCGCGCGCCACTTTGTGCCGCGGCAGCAGGCTACGGTGTCGGCTGTCGGCAAACTGGAGCGAGAGGGTCAAGGGATGCAGGGGGGAGCTCATGGCGCAGGGGCTCACTTAGCGGTTGTCGGAGGGGCGGTCGGGCGGGCGCTGGGCATCGGCCTGCTGATGGGCCTCATAGGCCTCGACGATGCGTGCCACCAGCGGGTGGCGCACCACATCGGCACTCGTGAAGCGGGTCATGGCAATGCCCTTCACGTCGCGCAGCACTTGCGCAGCATCGACCAGGCCGCTCTTCATGCCACGCGGCAAATCGATCTGGCTCACATCGCCGGTGATGACGGCCTTGGCACCAAAGCCGATGCGGGTCAGGAACATCTTCATTTGCTCGGGCGTGGTGTTCTGGGCCTCGTCCAAGATGACAAAAGCATGGTTCAGCGTGCGGCCGCGCATAAAGGCCAGGGGGGCAATTTCCAGCGTGCCTTTTTCAAAGGCCTTGGTGACGCGGTCAAAGCCCATCAGGTCGTAGAGCGCGTCGTAAAGCGGACGAAGATAGGGGTCGACTTTCTGCGTTAAGTCGCCGGGCAAAAAGCCCAGGCGCTCACCGGCCTCCACGGCGGGGCGGGTCAGGATGATGCGCTGCACGCCGCTGCGCTCTAGTGCATCAACCGCGCAGGCGACCGCCAAAAAGGTTTTGCCCGTGCCCGCAGGGCCAATGCCAAAAGTGATGTCATGCGACAAGATCTGCCGCAGGTATTGCATTTGGTTGGGCGTGCGGCCGGTCAGGTCGGCGCGGCGGGTGTGCAGCACGATCTCGTTGTCGCCCACCACCCGCGCAGAGACGGCCGGGCCGTGGCCGCGCCGCAGGTCATCCAAGGCCAGTTGGAACAGCTCGGGCTTCAGGGGCTTGGCGGCCCGCTCATACAGAGAGGTCAACAGCGCTTGCACGGCCTCGGCGTCACGCTTAGAGCCTTCGATGCGGAACTCCGACTGGCGATGCTGGATGCTGACGGGCAACACCTCTTCAATAGCGCGCAGGTGTGCGTCCACAGGGCCGCACAAATGGCCCAGGCGGCTGTTGTCCAAGGGTTCGAAGTGATGCTTCAAGATCATGGTGCGATTGTCGACGATGCCGTCTCGGCTGCGACGGCGGACTTCGCATTGGGGGGGGAGCACACTGATCCTATCGTTAACACTAGTGACAGGGGGTGGGCAGGCGTGCCTACTTTGAGTCGGCGCTTTTGCCAACACTTATTCACCACATCAGGAGCAGAAAATGTCGCTATTTGTCACAAGTTCTCGTTTTCTTTCTGGACGCACTGCCGCTTTGGCCTTGGCCGCTGGCTTGGCTTTGATGAGCAGTGGTTTGGCAAAGGCGGCGGGGCCGGTGCGCAGCACTGCTGCGGCAGGGGTTATGGGGCAGGCGAGCAAGGCTGTCAGCCAAAGCCCGTATGTGGTGTTGTACGACCAGAATGACAACGATGCTGGAAGTGGCTTCACCTCCCAGAATTTCGAGGCTGATTTCGATGCCTTTGACAACCAGGCGGCGGACGACTTTGTGGTGCCTGCTGGGGTGAAGTGGACCGTGAAGGAACTGGTCGTCACGGGGGCCTATTTCAACGGGACAGGCCTGATGCCGTCGGTCAATGTCACCTTCTACAAGAGCAAGGGCGGCAAGCCCGGGGCTGTCAAAGCTGACTTCCCGGCCGTGGTGCCGGTGGACAACGGGACCGGCTCGCTGGTGATCACCCTGCCCGCCAAGCTGAGCTTGAAGCCGGGCAGCTATTGGGTCTCTGTGCAGGCGAATATGGACTTCTCTGCCGGAGGCCAGTGGGCCTGGCAGGGGCGTTCGGTTCAAGCCAACAACCCTGCGCAGTGGCAAAACCCTGGGGACGGCTTTGGTTCGGGCTGCACCACCTATGGGGATATGAGCACCTGCTTGGGTGTCTCGGTGCCTGACTTCATGTTCTCACTCAACGGCGTCTCTAAGCCTCTGTAACGGCAGATAGGCCAGTGGCTGTCAGGCGGGGCGGGTGTCTCGCCTGATAATCAGTGGATGATCGGACGACTCACGGGGCTCATCGCGGAAAAGACCCCTCCGCAAGTGCTGCTCGATGTGGGCGGTGTGGGCTATGACGTGGACGTGCCCATGAGCACGTTCTACAACCTGCCGGCCTTGGGCGAGCGGGTCACCTTGCTGATCCACGAGGTGATCCGTGAGGACGCCCACCTCTTATTCGGCTTTGCGACAGCGGCCGAGCGCGCCACCTTCCGAGAGGTGCTCAAAGTCTCGGGCGTGGGGCCGCGCACGGCGCTGTCGATTTTGTCGGGCCTGTCGGTCACGGAGTTGGCGCAGGCTGTCTCGCGCCAAGAGGGCGGGCGGCTGCAAAAAGTGCCGGGCATCGGCAAGAAAACCGCCGAGCGCTTGCTGCTGGAGCTCAAGGGCAAGCTGGGGCCTGATTTGGGCCTGCCGGCGGGCGGAGCGGTCGTCAGCGACAACCAGGCCGATATCGTCCAAGCCTTGATGGCCTTGGGCTACAACGAAAAAGACGCGGCGGCCGCTTTGAAGAAGCTGCCGCCGGATGTGGGGGTCAGTGAGGGCATTAAGCTGGCGCTGAAGTCGCTGGCCTGAATGCCCCGGCGAGGGCACCTCGCTTATTTGTGCATGCCTTCGTGGCCTTTGGGCATGGCCAAGGCCTTGATGGGGGCTTTGACCTCGACGGTCTCCTTCTTGCCGTCCTTGCCCTCAATGGTCAGGGTCAGGGGCACGGTGTCGCCGTCTTTCAAGGGCTGCTTCAGGTCCATCAGCATCACATGGTAGCCACCGGGCTTGAGCTCAACAGGCTTGCCTGCGGGCAGCTCCAGGCTGGGGATGGCGGCCATCTTCATGACGTTGCCCTCCATCTTCATCTCATGCACTTCGACCACACCGGCCACCGGGGAGGCGGCGGACAACAGCTTGCCGCCTTGGGCGTTGGTTAGCGTCATGAAGGCGCCGGTGGCCTTTTGCTGGGCCACGGTGCCGCGAACCCAGGCGTCTTTGACGGTGGTTTGAGCCCAAGCGGGCGAGGCGGCGAGCGTGGCGGCCAAGCTGGCCAGGGCAATCAATTTGTTCATGGTGATCCTTGATGGGAGAAGGTAACTCAACCCTGGTTCTGACAAGTGGGTTGACCAAAAGTTCAATGGCTTGCGCGCCGTCGGCTTCAAGTGGTGCTCAGCATGCCCAGGCGCTGGCTGCCATCACTGCGCGTCATGCCTGTGGGCCATTCTGCTTGCACCAAGCGCGACAGGCTGAAGCTGGCACCTTGGCGTTGCCGCCCAGCCAAGATGTGGGTGCGCTTGAGGTTGGCAAAAATCCGTGACACGGTCTCTGGTGCCGTGTCGATGATGGCGGCCATGTCTTTGATGGTCGGCAGGGCACGAGTGCCTTCGCCGCTCCATGGTGTGTCTTGGGGTGTCAAGCTCAGCAACAGGTGCTTGAGCCGGTCTTGGGCCGGGCCGCTGCGCAGCTTGACCACATCCTCGCACCGGCGCTGCTGTTGCAGCAAGCCTTCGATCAGCGCCATGCGGCGTTGGGTCTCCCCAGGCAGCATGCGCTGGCGGGCGCTGGTGGGCACGATGGCACGCGCAGTGTAGGCATAAGGGTAGGCCGCCAGCAGCTCCAATCCCAGCAGATCACCCGGCAAGGCCAGGTGCACAAAGCGCGGGCCTTCGCGGTCCATGCGGTCCAGCCGCACTGCGCCGGATTCCAACTGCCACACTGTGCCCGAGGCGCCAGACTCAAACAGCGCTTCGCCACAGGCCAAGTGCACCAATTCCAAAGAGGTGGGAGATTCCAAACTCATCATGAGACTCCAGCAGTCGCAGCCCTTGAGGGCCAGCGTTGCAAGGCCACAGGCCTTGCGCTGCAAATAAAGAGGGCGACGCCAGGGTCCTGGCCACTGTCGTCGTTGCCACGCGAACTTGCGAACGCGCAGGATGGATACGGGTTTCTACCAGGATTTGCCGTCATGGACCTTGCGGGACATCAAGTCTTTGTGCTTTGGGCTGCGTGGTCGGTCAGTGGGCATGCCCTGCGTGCGGGTTGTCTTGCACCTCCAGCAAGGCGGCCGGTGCCTTCAGGCCCTGGGTCGACGTGCCTTCTTTGGGCACCTCGGCCCAATCCCAGCGGCCCTTCTCGCAGACTTGGCTGACCTTGAACCACAGCGGGCCAGCGCTTGGGGGCAATTGGCCGCGCACCGTGAACTCGTCGTACCAGGCGTCCTCCAGCCAGTCGGCGCGGGTGTTGGCCTTCCAAGTGACCTCCACCACGTCTTCGGTAACTTGGCGGCCGTGGCTGTCATAGGGCGTGGCCAATTTCTCCTTGCGCAGGCTCAGGGTCCAACCGGCCTTGGGCACGGGTTTGGCACCGCGCAAGCCGGTGGGGATCTGCACGGTTACGGTGTGGGTGGGGCTGCCCTCGCAGCCGTGGCCGACTTTGAGCACGGCCTTGTAGGTCGAGCCCGCTGGGGCCTTGGGGGTCTCCAGCGTGACATGGGCCTGGGCCGAGGTGGCCAGGGCGGCGGCGATGCAGCAGAGTGTGTGGCGCAGAGATGGGAACATGCGGGGCTCCTTCACAGGTCAAACTTCAGTTCAGCGCTGTAGGTGCGCTGCGGGTAGGGGTGGAAGTTCCAGTACTGGTAGTTGTTCAGGTTGTCGATGCCAAAGGCCGCGCTCCACTGCTTGTTGACCCGGTAATGCACCCGCAGGTCGGTGGTGAAGTATTTGGAGGCCCCGGTGTAGGCAAAGCCGTTCACATCGGAGTTGTCGAGTGATGAGTACTGCACGCCGCTGTAGCGAGCGCCATAAGCCACGCTCAGATCAGGCGTGGCGCGCCAGGTCACCAGGGCCGTGCCACGCCAGCGCGGCACGCGGGGTTGCCACTTGCCCAGGGTGTCCCCCGGCTTGCTGACATAGCCACTGTTGGCCACGATCTTGGAGTCGGCGTAGGTCAGGCTGGCCTGTGCATCCAGGCCCTTGATCCAAGTGCTCAAAAGGTCGTTACCCTTGAGCGCCAATTCCAAGCCGGTGGTCCGCACGCCGTCCACGTTCTGCACGGCATTGGTCAGCGGCGTGATGTTGGGCAAGGCCTGGCTATAGAGCGCATCTGCGGTCTCTTCATGGAAGGCGGTCAAGCGCACATCAGCGTTGTCGGCCACCGTCCACAAGCCACTCAACTCGGTGGTTTGTGAGCGCTCCGGGCGCAAGTTGGGGTTGGCGATGTTGCTGATGCCCGTCGCCGTGGCCGCACCTTGATACAGCTCAGACACCGTAGGGAAGCGCACCGCGCGGCCACTCGATGCCTTGAGCACCAGGGTGTCGCTGGCTTGGTAGGACAGCGCCACTTTAGGCGACCACATCGTGGCGGCCCGCTCGGGGTGGGCATAGAGGTTGGTGCCGGTTTGGGTCAGGCCGTCTTGGGCTGTCCAGTGCTCGCCGCGCAGGCCCAGCACCGTCTTCCAGCCGGGCGCAAGGGCCCAGGTGTCTTGCGCCCAGACGGCCTGCAATTGGGTTTCGCCATTGAAGCGACTGGCCAGGGTGCCCGTGTCATCGGACTGCCAGTTCACGAGATTGAACACATTGGTGCGCAGGCTGTAGTGGTCTTGCTGCACGCCCGCATCGACGATGTGCGCGCCCTTCAGGCCGTTCGGCCGCCACGTGCCGCGCGCGGCCAAGGTGGTCCAGCCCGACCCTTCCAGTTGTGTCAAGGTGCCTGCGCCACCGCTTTGCGCGGCAGGCAGCGCGGTGGTCGAGCGGCGCTGCTCGTCTTGGTCGTAGGCGTAGCGCGACAGGGCCAACTCCCAGTCAAACACGCCCTTGGTGTGGCTCTTCACCGAGAGTGCCTGCATGCTGTGCTGCAAGGCATCTTTGTTGAGCGGGAAGTCCGAGGCCAGGACGCCGGCCTTGCCACCGCTGGCGGCCGTATAGCCCAGGCCATTGATATTGATGCCGCCGCTGTAAACAGGGTTGCCGCTGGCGTCCTTCAGGGTGGACTCCGATTGACCGTCGGCACGGTTGTGCCAACCCGCCAGCAGCAGTTGCGCCCGCAGCGTGGGGCTGATGTCATAACTCAGCTTCAGCTTGGCTTGGTCTTGCACTGTGTGGTACTGGGTGCTGGTGCCGATGATGAACCAGGGCGCATTGGTCTTGTCCAGCCCGCTGACGGCCCCGGTGACGGCTGTGCCGCTGGTGCCGGCCGTGCCGTTGGCGGCAGTGCGTGTGGCAAACACCAGGGGCTGGCCTTCGCTGTCCAGGTGGCCCACATGCAGCCACCAGGCAAAAGCGCCTTGGCGGTCGCCCAAGGTCATGCTGGCCTGGCCGCCGCTGTAGGTGTCTCGGGTGTTGTAGAGCTTGAAGGGCTGCACAAAACCCTGCAGCTTGCCGTGAGCCTCAAAACTGTTGGGCATGCGGGTGACGTAGTCCACCACCGCGCCCACCGAGTTGCCGGCATAAGCCGCCGAGAAGGGGCCGTAGAGCACGTCCACCCGGTCGATCTCCTCCGGGGCCACCACGCCCCAGCGCGGCGTGAAGTTGGCGCCATTGCCCAGGTAGTTGGACAACAGAATGCCGTCGGCAAACACCATGGAGCGAGCGCTGTTGCCGGTGCCCGAGGCCCGGCTGGACAGCACGGCGTGGTTGTAGTCGCCGATATAGCGCTTGCGCACCAGCAGGCTAGGGAAGTACTTCAGCGCATCTTCGCTGTCAGTGGCGTTCACCGTCAACGCCAACTCCTCCGCCGTGATGCCCTCGATGGTGGTGGGGATCTGAGTCGGCAGCGAGGTGGGGCGCGCGCCGGTGACGGTGACCACGCCGCCGTCATGAACGGGACGACTGCTTTCAGGCTGTGCAGTGCTTTGTGCGCTGGCGATGGGTGCTGCGAGCGCAAGCATCAGGGCGGACAACGCAAAAGGGGGGTATGTGGGAGGCGTGAGTTTGAACATGATCGATAGAGTGAGTAGAAGAGTGAATTGGGGGTCAGTGGGCGGCCGAAGCGGCGTGGGTGGCTCCAGCAGCGGGGCCATGCCCTGCGCCGTGATGACGCGGGTCGACCTTCAGGGTGCCTTTGAACAGGCTGAGCTTGGCGCGGTCGGAGGCCGCCAGGGCAGCTTCTGCTTTAATCGCTTGGAGGCTCAACCGCTGGGCCTGCTCAGGGCTCAGTCCTGCGTCCTTGAGCCACTTCGCTTGTAGGAGGTCGTCGCCCCCACACACCGCGATGACCCAACGATCCTGTTGGCGCTTGAGCAGTGCACGACCGCCCATCTCGCCTTGGGTCCAGCCCGCCAGCGCTGCGTTGCCTTCAATGACCACAGGGGCCACCGCCAAGCGCGCTTCGGGCTTGTCAAACTGAGACATCAAGACGGCTTTCACTTGCTGCTCGGCCGGAGCCTCATGCGCTTGAGCAAGCGACAAGGTGGCGCACAGGCCAAGGGTGAGGGCTCGGGGGGCAAGCCGCAGCCAAACAGAGTAGGACGGGATCATGTGGAGTGGCTTCCGTACGAAGTTAGAGGCTGAGGTTGAGACCAAGCTGGACCGAGCGCCCTGCCATGGGGTAGTTGGGGCGGTAGGCATAGCGCTTGTCGCCCAGGTTTTCCAGGCCCAAGAAAACTTCACCGCGTGGCCCCAAGGCAGGCACGGCATAGGCGGCGCGGCCACTGAAGACGGCGAAACCGCCGACCCGGCCCGCGTTGCTGCTGCCGTCTGCACGGCCTTGGCTCAGGGTGTTCATGGCGCTTTGCGCCTGGCCATCGGCCGAGACACGCCACGGGCCCGCTTGCCAAGTCAGGCCCAGGCCCAGGCTGCGCTCGGGCGCATAGGGCAGGTCGGTGCGGGACGGGTCCAGCACGGTCACGTTCACATGGCTGCTCCACTGCGGCGACCAACGGCCTTGCCAGCTCAGCTCCGCACCGCGCATCTCATAGCGGCCGAGATTGGTCCAGCTTGGCAGAGCCACGGCTGGCGGGAAGGCAAACACATAACGGTCGGACACGGTGTCTTTGAACAGCGCCACATCCAGCGTCTGGCCGGCTTGCGGCCGCCACTGCATGCCGGCTTCCAGGTGGTTCATGCGCTCGGGGTTGAGGCCACGCCAGCCGGTGGGCGAGGCAGCCAAAGGCGGCACCAAGGCGTTGAGCAGCGGTGCGTCCAGCCCCGGGTGGTTGAGCCCGCGCGAGGCGTTGAGGCGCCAAGCCCACACGGTGCCGTTTTCCAAGACCACGCCAGCGTGAGGGGCCGTGCTGCGCCCATAAACGCTGTGGTCGTACACCCGCACACCCGCCGAAGGTTGGATCTGCCAGTCGCCGCCCAGCGCCCAGCGCTGGGCCAGTGCGATGTGCGGAGCGCTCAGCCGCATGCTCACGCCCTCAAAGGCCGTGAAGCCGTTGAAGGCCACGCTGCCTTGCATCTGGTCGACATCCCATCCGGCCTGCAGCTCGCCCCCGGTCCACGGCTGGGCGGTTTCTTGCCAGCGCCAGCCGCGCAGCGCAAAGGTGCTGCGGGTGACGGCCGCTTGCGGGTTGTCCCAGATGCCGACGCCTTGGTTGTCGTACACCTGAACGCGGCCTCGCCAGCTGCCGTGCTGGTGGCTCACGCTCAGGCTGCTGAGCGTGCCTCGCGTGCTGAACTGGCCGGTGCGGCTGGCGGGCAGGCCTTCTTCGCCGGGGTCGGAGACTTTGTTGTCCGCGCTCAGCAGCAAGGCGCCCACCGACCACTCGGGGCTGAGTCGCCACCCCGCGCGCAGTAGGCCGTTGTCCAGGCGGCCTTGGGCGGCCTCGCGGTGGCCGTCAGACTCCGCATGGCTTTGTGCCACGGACAGGTCTACATCGCCCCAGCGACCGCTGAAATCGGCCTGTTCTACCCAAGTGCCAAAGCTGCCCCCCATCAGCCGCAGATTGCCGCGTACGCCAGCGTCTTTGGCCTGCAGTGGCTGCATGTCGATGGAGGCAAAGGTGTTGCCCAGCACCTGAGGCTGCGGGCCTTTGAGCACGCGGATGCGCTCC
Source organism: Ideonella sp. MAG2 (assembly GCA_004359425.1). Classification (GTDB taxonomy): domain Bacteria; phylum Pseudomonadota; class Gammaproteobacteria; order Burkholderiales; family Burkholderiaceae_C; genus Ideonella. Next base: position 463,440 of record PTEU01000001.1, read on the forward strand.
ATGCCATGCACCGGCAGCAGGTCCAGCAGGGCGTGGTTCCAGACGCCCATGTAAAAGGGCAAGCCATCGACAAAAGTCTTGACCTCGCTGCCTGGGCGGCTGGCACCCAACCCACGCACATACACAGCGCCACCTTCGTCACCCCCGAAAGAGCCCACCGGATTGAAGCGCGACACATTCACACCGGGCGTGCGGCGCAGGGCGGCAGAAAGGTCCAGTGCTTGCAGGTCACGCACCTGAGCTGTGCCGACTTCTGTGCTGAGGCCGCCAAAGGCATCCACACGTTGGGCTTCCACGAGGGGAGGCGCGATGACTTCAACCCGCTCTGTCGGGGCCGTCGCCTGGGCGAAGGCGCCTTGGCAAGCCAAGACGGCGGCCGCAGACAAGATCGAGGGGCGCAGGCGGATGGTGTTGAAGCAGGGCATGGATGAGGTCTCCGGGGTTACAGCAAAAAATCAGGCAGCGGTGTGGCGGGGCTGTTGCACCCACACCCTCAGCTCAATGGAACCACTGCGCTCAAAGCGCAGCGTCAGTGGGAAGCGGTCGCCCGCCTGCAAGGGGGCTTTGAGGCCTTGCAGGCTGAGGCGCCAGGCGCCGTCATGGCGCAGTGGCAGCTCACTCTGCGCGGCGATGGGCAGGCCATCGACGCTGCGCCAAGTCTGGGCCTCGCGCTGTTGGATCAACACCGCGCTCGCCACCGGCGTGTGGCCGCCCAGCAGGCGGTCGGTCTGACGGCCGCTGTTGCGCAAGAGGCGCAGATAGGCGAAGCCTTCTGTCGTGCCCGGTGCCGAAGGGATGGCGTAGGGGTGGTCCAGGGTCAGGTCACCCAACTGACTGCCGTGGGCGAGGCTCAGGCCGCAGGCCAGCAAGGCGAGGCTGCCTCCGGTGGCTTGAATGAGGTGGCGGCGCGGCAAGACGTGCATCACCAGCCTCCTTCCAGCAAGCGCGGGCCTTGCCACAACAGGCGCAGGGCGGCATAGGGCTGCGCGGTGGCGGCACGCTCTTGGCCTGCCTCCACCCAAAGCTGCACCGGCGACCAGCCGCTGTAGCCCATCGACAAGGCCGCGCGGCTGACCGGCAGCGCGCCAATGAAGCCGGCTTCGGTGGCCAGCAAGCTGGCGCCGGGGCCTTGCAGGTCATGGCGGGTTTGCAGGCGCTCTAGGCGGGCGGCTGCCTGCCAGGTGGGCAGCCAACGCCATTGGCCTTGCAGCCACACGCCGCTGGTGTCGCCTGCGTACACGGCGCGGCCGTTGACGGAGCTGAGATCACCGCGCTCGCGCCGCCACAAGCCTGCGGCTTGCAATGTCCAGCGGCCGTCGTCGCTGTCGGTGGCCAAGCTGGCACCCAAGACTTGGGCCTGGCCGTCAAAGCAGAGGCGCTGGGCCATGCTGATGCGGCAGTCGGGCACACCGTGGCTGTGGCCCACCACGCCCACGCCTTGCACGGCTGCGCCCCGGCCTTCAGGGTGAAGCCACACGCCGCTCACGTCCGCACGCCAATGCCCCCACTGGCCCTGCAGCCGCAGCGACGGCGCTGCCGCGCCATGCGGCCCAGCAGGGAATTTGCGCGCCCGCCAAACGCCTAGCTCGATTTGGCTCAGCTGGGGGGCTGAGGTGTCACTGGGCGCGGCTTGCCACTGCAAGCTGCTGCCGTCGTCGATCCAGGTGGTGTGGATGATGGCTTGCTTGGCCAAAGGCGCTTGCGCAAACGGGTCGAGTTCTCCGGCTTGCCCAATCACCGTGCCCAGTGGCACGGACTGGCGGCCCAAGCGCCAGCGCAGTTGCTCACCGGCCTCCCACCAGGCAACGTTCCAATCGCCTTGCACGCGGGCCACTTCCACGTGCGGGGCGTCGCGGTCATGCTGCCCCACCGCTGCCTGGGCCGACCAGTGGCGGTCCAAGCGCAGGCCCACGCCCAGCATGGCATGCTCCAGGCCCAACTGGCCGCTGCGGTCCCGGGCTTGCTCGCCCGTCAGCAGCACGCCCGCGTGCCGGGGTGTGGGCCAGGCTTGGTCGGCGTGGATGGCGCTCAGCGCCACACCGGCCCCCACGCGCCAGCCCGGCACATCGGGCACGGCCTCGTCTTCGACTTCATGGGCCGTGGCCAGGCTAGGCAGGGCCAGCGCCAGCAGCAGGGCGTATGCGCCAGGGTTGCGCAGAAAGCGGTGCTTATTCGGCTGCATGGGGGTTGGAAAACTTGGGATTGGTCAGGAATTCCGAGTCGGTCAGCGTTTTGAGAAACGCCACCAAGTCGGCCTTGTCTTGCGCCGTCAGGTCGATGCGCGAGATCAGGTCGCTCTTGTTGGGGTGGGCTCTGCCATCGCCGGCATTCGGGCCGCTGGTGATGTTGCGGCCACCGGCGGCATAAAAGTCCAGCACCTCTTCCAGCGTGGCCATGCTGCCGTCGTGCATATAGGGCGCTGTCACGCCCACATTGCGCAGGCTGGAGGCCCGAAAGCGGCCACGGTCGGCGGGCTTTTCCGTCAGCTCAAACAAGCCCTGGTTGCCTGCCGGGAAGTTGCCCGTGCCGCCCAGGTTGTAGAGACCGGTGTTGTGGAAGGGCGTGTCCAGCACCTGGGTGGAGGCATGCACCACCTGATCATTGAAGTTAAACCCCGCATGGCAGTGGAAGCACTCGGCCTTCTCGCTGTTGAAGAGGTCCAGGCCGCGCCGCTCACTCTCGGTCAAGGTGACCTTGCCTTGCAGGAACTGGTCATAACGGCTGTTGCCCGAGATCAGCGTGCGCTGAAAGCTGGCAATGGCGCGGGTGATGTTGCCCCAAGAGATGGGCGTTTCCACCCCAGGGTAGGCGGCGGCGAACAGGCTGGGGTAGCGGGCGTCACCACTGAGGCGCGCCAGAATCTCGGCCACATTGCCGTCGTTCACGCCCAACTCGATGGGGGCCTCGGAGAACAGCGGCACCTGCATCTGCGCTTCCAGGCTCAGCAGCGAGGGGTTGGCCCAGGTCAGCGTGGGGTGGTAGGCCACATTGGCCAGCCCCTGCGAATTACGGGGATGAACCTCCCCAGTTGAGCCCACCGCTGTGCTGCGCCCATCGGTGAAGGCTTTGTCTTGATGGTGGCAACTGGCGCAAGACTGGGTGCCATTGCCGGAGAGCCGCTTGTCGTAAAACAGAAAGCGCCCCAGCTCGACCTTGGCCGTGCTCATGGGGTTGTCGGCGGGGACTTTGGGTGTGGGGAAGTTGGCGGGCAATTGCCAGACCCAGCCGTTGCTGGACCGCCCTTGCACCGTGTCGTTCACGGTGACACCGCCGCCGCCACAACCCCACAGAGCCAGCGTGGCACCGCCGGCCACGGCTGTCCCTGCGAGGGCCAGCAACGCCTTTCTGAAGCGTTGCATGGGCATCACTTGCTCACGGCCTTGAACAAGGTCTGCGCAGGCGAAGTCGCTGTGGCGACACCGGTGGCCAAGTCCAGCCCCAACGCATTGAAAACGGCACCACATTCGGGGTCGGTTGCACCCGACATGCAACCGCCAGGCCCGCCGCCATTGAGCGTCACGTTGTTGCCAGCCAGCAGCGCCTTGACATCGACGGCAATCTTTTGGGTGTCGCCGTTAAAGGCAGCCAGGGTGACGTTCGGGCGGTTGGGGCGCGCGCAAGAGTCCACTTGGCCTGCAGCAGGGTTGGTGCCGGTGCAGCCCGTGGAGCCCAGGTGCGTAAAGAAGGTGGGGGCTGTCCAGGCGCTGTTGGTCACCTCGATCTTGGTGAACTTGCGTCCACCCGCCCAGCTCCAGGCCATGCCGGGGTGAACTGCGTTGTTGATCACCGCAGGGGTGACAGACGTGGCGGCCGATTGGTCCGTGTGATTGAGGGACTGGGGAACACCCAAGGTGAATTTCACACCCACGTAGTCACCGGCAGGCACCGAGCCTTTGATGCTGGCATTCATTTCGGGTGTGCCAGCGCAACTACCAGTTTTGTCTTCCAGGTCAATCAGCGTGATGGTTTCGCTGCCTTGGGTGGTGTTGTAGTTGTCGGTGGCGTCCAGCTTCAGCGCGACATCTTTGCCGTCGCGAGTGACCATCTTCACATTCGCGATGTAGAAGCGCATGTCCGTCAAGGTACCGCTGGCGCTGGTGGTGCCCAAGCCGCTGAGGGTAGAGGCGCAGGTAATGGGGGTGTCACCGGCCACGGCGGCAAAGTCAATGCGCACGGCCTTGGGGCCAGTGTCTTCACTGTCGCCACCCCCGCAGCCGGAAAGAGCAGCCAGCGCGGCTGCGGCCAAGCCGCTGAGCATCAGAGATTTTTTCATGTCATTCATCCTTTTGAGTAGTTGGGGTTGGGTTGAGGGAGGACGGTGCAAGGTCAGCCAGCGCCACACGCTGTGGGCTGGCCTCGGTGTGCAGGGGCGGGGGTGTCAGTCGAGGGGGCCGACGGTGGGCAATGCTCGACGCTGACTGTGGCGGCCACAGGCATCAAGCGCAGGGGTTTGGTGTGGCGCGACGCAGGGCCAGCGGTTTGAATGATGCTGCTGGTCAGCAGCCACAAGGCCATGGCCAACATGGCGCCAATGTTCAAGACCGTCAACCCACGGAAGACGCGTTCTAACAGGGACACGGTAGAGACTCCACAGGGGTGCCCTGAGGCCTCAGGCCCACAGGGTGGACTCAAGGCACGACAAGAGGGCAGCCCGGGTCACCCAAAGGTGACGAAGCTTGCAAGGCGGGCGGCACCAAGGGCGCGGCCTGCGGCAAGAGCGGCGGCGGGATCAGCCGCGCAGTGGAGGGGCTCGGGGGTGGGCGCTGGCCCAGGCAAACAAAGGCCGGGGCGCGTGCCAGAAGAGGTCGGGCGCAGCCTGGCTCAGGCCGTTGTGCAGCGCCACGCCTTCGGAGGCCGCTGGGGGGGCCGCAGGCGTTGCTGCAAGGCCGCACAGCGCACAGTGTTCAAGGCTGTGGGGTGAGAGCGTGGCATCTGCTGGGAGTTCTTCCCCGCTCAGACTGACCAGCTTGATGCCCTGCGGCGTGCAGATTTCCGTCCAGGGCATGGCCCCTTTTGAATGCGCCACCGCGTGCGAGATCGTCGGCGCCAAAGCCAAGCCGAAGACCGCCAAGAAGGCGATCCACGAACAGCGGCGGAGGTGGTGACGAATCAGGGCAAGCACGGGCAGGATTGTAGGCGGGTTGCTGACGGTGGCATTTCAGGTGAACCCTGGACGAGACCAAAAATGGCCAGGGTCCGATTGATCCACATCAGGAAGCGCGCACTTGCACGCGCCGCGCTGCCGCATGCGCTGCCGCATTCATGCCCGCGAACATGCGCGTCATGAATTCGCGGGCTTCACGGGGGGCTTTGGCAGGTGTGCCAGCGTTGAAGCGGGGTGCAGGGTCATATTCGAGATAGAGCTGCACCGCTTTGGCGTACGCTGGGCTTCTGAGGCGAGCAATGAGGTCCAGGCCAAAGTCCAGTCCTGCGGTCACGCCGCCCCCTGTGATGCGATTGCGGTCGGTCACCACACGTTGCTTCACGGGGATGGCTCCGAGCGTCGGGAGCACGTCCAGGGTGGCCCAGTAGGAGGTGGCTTTGTAACCCTTGAGCAAACCGGCCGCGCCCAGAATCAGCGACCCGGTGCAGACGCTGGTGACCCACTTGGCTTTGGCACCCCGGTCGGCCAGGAAGGCCAGCACTTCGGGGTCTTCCATCATCGTCAGCGTTCCGGGCACCCCGCCCGGGACAAACAGCACATCTAAGTTCTGCGGGCAGTCTGCAAACGTGCGGTTGGGGGGCACGGGGATCAAGCCGGGGTGCTCGGGCTTCTCTGGGCCCACGGGTTTGAGGTCCTTCCACAGCAGGTGGATGTTGCGATTCATCAGCGCTTCGAACATGGTCAACGGCCCCACCAAGTCCTGCAAGAACATGCCGGGGTAGACCAACAGGCCGATTTCCAGCTTGGGTCCGTCCCACAGATGACGGTATCTTTCGATGACCTTCAAGTGGTGTTGCTCGGCGCTTTCCTTGTCGGGGCTCGATGGAGCTGCTGTGCCGCGTGCGGTGGCTAAGGCCGTTGCGATGGCGACGGCCGCCTGATGAAAGTCGCGTCTGTCCATGGGCTGCTCCCAAGCGTTGCGTGTCAGAAGTCGTAGCGCACCTTGGCGCCCAGGGTGCGTGGCGCACCGGTCATGCCCACAGGCACCTGGAAGCCCGCCACCACATAGTTGGAGTTCAGGAAGTACTCCTTGTTGCCCACGTTCTGGACGTAGCTGCTCAGCGTCCAAGGGCCTGTGCGGTAGGTGGCGGACAGGTTTCCGATCCAGTGGCCTGGGACGCGGGTTGTGCTGCCATCGCTTTGGTAGGCCGACTGGAAGCCGGCTCGGCCGGACACATCCGCGCCCAGAGACCAAGGGCCGCTCTGCCAGACCAGCCCCAGTTGTGCGTTCCAGTCGGGGCGATTGGCCAGTTGCTTGCCGCCCAGCAAGTTGTCGCCAAAGAAGTAGTCGTCGTAGCGGGCATGTGCCACACCCAGCCCGGTGTTGAGTGTCAGCGACGGCAGGGCGCGCCAACGCGCCTCGACCTCAGCGCCCCGGATCTTGACACTGGGCACGTTGGCCAAATAGGCGGTGCCTGTGCCTGTCAGGACGGTCTCTTGATAATCCTTGACGGCGGTATCGAACACCGCTGCTGAGAGCGACAAGCCCAGGTCGGCGCGACGCAGGTGGAGGCCCGCCTCCAGGGTGCGCGTGCTCTGTGCGGCATAGGTCAGCGGGTCGGGGCTGCGACCATAAGAGGTCGAGGTATTGGCGTAAAGGTTGACACCGCCGGCGCGCCAGCCGCTGGCCCAATTGGCGTAGACGGTGGTTTGGGCGTCAAAGCGCCAATCCAGCCCCAGCTTGGGCAAGGTCTTGGCGGTCGAAAGGCTAGCTTCAAAGGCCGGCGTGCCGAACAGCACTTCGCGGTTGACCCCTGAGCGCTCAGCGTGCTCGCGCCGCAGGCCGGCAGTCAGGCCAAGTTGCTCGCCCATGAGGCGCAAAGTGGCTTGGCCAAACAGGGCTTGGTTGCGGCCTTCGCCGGTGGCGTCGTTGAAGCCCACGCGCCCGCCTGGAGGCACAAAGGCGCCAAAGCCAGCCGGGAACACACCATCAGAAAGTACCTCCACCGATTGCTGGCTTCGCGTGGCCCCAGCCACCCAACTCAAGCTGGAGGCGGCTGTGCTTTGTGCGCGCAGTTCGAGGTAGTTGTTCTGGGTTTTGTAGGCCGAGTCGGACACCACCTGCCCGAGGAAGCCCGGGGTGTTGGGGGCCGGAATAGGCGTGTAGTCGAAGTCGAAGGCATACGGGCCGTCAAAGCTGCGGTGGGCGGCAATGCCGATCACATCAAACCCAGCGGCCTTCCAGGTCACTCGCAGTGACTGCGCGGAGGTATCGCCGCGCCGTTCGCCGACATGGTCATTGGCCAACTCGAACTTGCTGGTGCTCAAACCGGAAGGCGCGATCACTTGGTTGTAGCGCTGGCGGTCCAGCGGCAAGTACTGAACACCGTCGCCTTCCTTGAGTCGCTGCTCGCTGACGGTCAACAAGGCTTCCAACTCAGGCAGGGGCTCCATCACGGCTTGCACTCGCACGCCCTCCGCGCGGTGCTGAGGGTTGTCGCCGGTGACGACATTGCGGATGGGCCCATGGCCTTGCTCAGCCAGCGCGGCGATGCCCAAGCGCAAGGCACGCCCGGCCAGCGGGGCGGACAGCGACATGCTGCCGCGGACGGTGGCGCGAGAGGACAACTCCAGCGCCCCAAAGCCCGTGACGCTCATGCCTGGCAATCGGGAGCGGACATCGATGACTCCCGCTTCAGCAAAGGCGCCATACAGGGTGCCTTGAGGGCCACGCAGCACTTCGATGCGCTCCACATCCATCAAGCTGGCGGTGTAGCCAAAGAAGTCGTTGTACGGCACGTCGTCAACAAAGATGGTGGCGGCGGGGTCCCAAGAGCCCGGGCCGTTGCCCAGGCCGCGAATGCTGAGGTAACCCAAGGTGCCCGCGCCCAGCGAATTCTCGAGTTGTAAGTTGGGGACTGCCGCAGGCAAGTCTTCCAGGGTGCGGATGCGCCGGGCTTCAAGGGCCTGGCCGCCCAGCACGGTCACCGAGTTGGCGGTTTGTGTCAGGGGCTGCTGGCGTTTGCTGGCGCTGATGACCACCGTCTCGGTGGCCTGTGCCGCAGTGTCTGGCTCTGTGGGGGTTGCGGATTGCGCGATCACCATGACGGGAAAGCAGTGAGCCAAAGCCAAGACGAGGGGCTTGCAAGGGAAACGCATGAAAGACTCCGTGCAGACGAAGGGGAAATGAAGAGACTCAGGGAAAGGGACCGTGGGCAGGCTTGCGCCAGCGCGGGCTGGAGTGGACGAGCCGGCGCCGTGAAGCGGCCGGGCGGCACCCGAGCAGATGTGCAACGGCCCAGGTGCACGCTTGGGGAGCGCCAGCCCTGGCCGCGTCAGCAGCGCGGCTTTAGTTCAGCGGCGGGGCGCGAGAGGGCGCGCTGGCCCAGGCGTGCAGGGGTCTGGGGGAGACCCAGAACAGGGCGGGCGCCGACGTGGCCGGAGCGGCCGCTAAGGTGAAGACCACCGGGGCAGGAGGCGGGGCGCTATGGGTGGCCACGCCGCAGAGCGGGCAGTGCTCTAAGTGGTGCGATGCCGTTTGGGGAGCAGCGTCGGTGCCTAAGGACTGCGGGTCTTGCACCGAGCACACATCGCTGGGCAGCGAGGCCCCCGCATTCAAGGCGATGGCGTGTGACAGGGTCGGCACCATGGCCAAGCTCAGCATGAGCCCAAGGGCCAGCCAAACTGCGCGACGAAGGTGGGTGCGGATCCAGAACAACACGAGCACGATTGTAATGAGGCGCTCTGCGGCTGAACTCGGGGGCAACCTTCCTGGCGTGTGGCCTTTGGCGCAAAGCTGGCGATAATCCCTGTATGTCCATCCAGACCGACGACTTTGGAGATCTGCCCGCCCGCCCTGCTCGGGTGGTGGCGGCCAGCCCGGCCACGCCGCAAGAAGAGGCGCTGGAGCGCGCGTTGCGGCCCAAGGCGCTGCAAGAGTATGTGGGCCAGGCCAAGGCCCGCGAGCAGTTGGAGATCTTCATCGGCGCGGCGCGCAAACGCAGCGAGGCGCTTGACCATGTGCTGCTGTTTGGCCCGCCGGGTTTGGGCAAGACCACCCTGTCGCACATCATCGCCACCGAGCTGGGCGTGAACTTGCGCCAGACCAGCGGCCCGGTGCTGGAGAAGCCCAAGGACTTGGCGGCCATCCTGACCAATCTCGAGAAGAACGATGTGCTCTTCATCGACGAGATCCACCGCCTGAGCCCGGTGGTCGAGGAGATCCTCTACCCCGCGCTGGAGGACTACCAGATCGACATCATGATCGGCGAGGGCCCAGCGGCCCGCTCCATCAAGCTCGACCTGCAGCCCTTCACCCTGGTGGGCGCCACCACGCGCGCGGGCATGCTGACCAACCCGCTGCGCGACCGCTTTGGCATCGTGGCGCGGCTGGAGTTCTACACCGCTGAAGAGCTGGCGCGCATCGTCACCCGCTCGGCCGGTCTGCTGAATGCGCCCATCGAGCCTGAGGGCGCGCTGGAGATTGCCCGCCGCAGCCGGGGCACCCCGCGCATTGCCAACCGCTTGCTGCGCCGCGTGCGCGACTATGCGGACGTGAAGGGCACAGGCCGCATCACCCGCGAGATGGCCGATGCCGCGCTGAAGATGCTGGACGTGGATCCGATGGGCTTTGATGTGATGGACCGCAAACTGCTGGAGGCTGTGGTCCACCGCTTCGATGGCGGCCCGGTCGGCCTGGACAACGTGGCGGCGGCCATTGGCGAAGAGAGCGGCACCATCGAAGATGTGATCGAGCCCTATCTCATTCAACAGGGTTATTTGCAGCGCACGCCGCGTGGTCGGGTCGCCACCTTGCTGGCCTGGCGTCACCTCGGCCTGACGCCGCCCTCCCGTGCGGGCGATCTCTTCGAGTCTTGATGTGCCCGCGCCGTTGACCTTGGCCTGCCTGTGCGCGGCCTGGTGCAAAACCTGCACCGAGTACCGCTTGACCTTCGACGCGCTGGTGGCACAGAGCCCCGGCCTGCAAGCCGCTTGGGTGGACATCGAAGACCATGCCGATGCGCTGGAGGCCTTTGGGCCGGTGCCCGACATTGACAACTTTCCGACCCTGCTGCTGATGCGGGGCGAGCAGCCCGTCTTCTACGGCACGGTGTTGCCGCACGCAGGCGTGGCCCAACGCTTGCTGGCGCAGGCCGAGGCGCTGCCGGTGCTCAACGAGCCTGAGGTGCAGCACCTGGCGCAGGCGGTGGCGCAGATGCTGCGCAGCGGCCTGCTCAGGTGACTTCTGATGCGCTGTTGCCCAGCAAGTAGCGCGCCCCCGGCCCTAGGCGCTGGGCCGCATCACCGGGGTTGTAAAGCGCGCAGCGCTTGAGCGAGAGGCAGCCGCAGCCAATGCAGGCATCCAATTGGTCGCGCAGCGTGCACAGGGCGGCAATTCGGGCTTCCAACAGGGGCTTCCAGCGGCGCGACAGGCGCGTCCAGTCGGCCTGCCTTGGCGTGCGGCCTTCTGGCAGGCTGGCCAGGGCTTGGCGGATGTCGTCCAGGCTCAGGCCCACGTTTTGCGCCGCGCGGATGAAGGCCACGCGGCGCAACACCTCGCGCGGATAGAGCCGCTGGCCGCCGCTGCTGCGCAAGGCTGTAATCAGGCCTTGGTCTTCGTAGTAACGCAGCGCGCTGGTGGCCAGGCCTGCACGCTCGGCCAATTGGCCAATGCTCCAGTGCTCGCTCATGAGGTGTCTCGAAGATGAATGTTTCGTCCTATGCGCCCCCAAGGTCCGGGCCTTGCCCGTCCCGGCCCCCCAAGGGGGCGCAAGAAAACTTGGGGCGGCCCGGCGTTTTCTTGAGAGTGTAAATCGCTTGACTTCAAGTTCACTTGAACTTTGAGAATGCACTCATCATCAACTTCCTCAAGGACATTCATCATGAGCCGGATCACCTTGGAACATGTCAACCTGACCGTCACCGACCTGCCCGCCACGCTGCGTTTCATCCAGCTGGCGCTGCCCGACTGGCGCGTGCGCGGCAGCGGGCAGATGGACTGGTTTGGCAAGACCATTGATTGGTGCCATGTGGGCGACGACCACAGCTACCTGGCCTTGCAAAGTGGTGGCGAGACTGAGCCTATCGCTTGGCAAAGCCACCACACGGCCGTCAAACACATTGGCTTAGTGGTGCCCGATGTGGCGGAGGTGGTCGAGCGCCTGGCCGCCGCAGGCTTTGGGCTGGACCACTGGGGTGGTACGGGGGCGGCCCGCCGCAGCGCCTATGTGATGGCACCGGGTGCGCTGCAGTTCGAGTTTGTGCAGTACGACAGCGAGGAGGTCGCGCTGCGCAACGACTATGCCTGAGCGTTGGGTGGTGTACACACACGCCCAATGAGCCAAAGAAGGCCCAGCACGGCCAGGGCCGCCAGGCCTTTGTCGGACCAGGACAAGGTGTGCGCCACCCACAGCAGGCTGAGCACCCCACCCAGTGCCAGCAGGCCCAAGGCCCATGCCAGAGCTTGACGCTGGCGGCTGAGTGGCGGGTTGTAGAGGGGCCGGTCTAGCGCAAAAGCGGGGCTGGGGTCTTGTGCTGCCACATCGCTGGGCCGCCAGCCTGGGGGCATGAGCCAGACTTTGAGTTTGTCGCGCAGGTGGCGGGTGCGCCAACTGTCTTTCGCTAGGGTGGCATAGACCTCCGCATTGGCCCAGACGGGGTTCCAACTGCGCAAGGGTTTGCGGGTGCCGTAGACGATGGGCTCTGCGTCGTCCTCCTCAATATAGGTTCCGAAGAGCTTGTCCCAGACCATGAGGATGCCGCCGTAGTTTTTGTCCAGATAGCGGTCATTCACCGCATGGTGAACCCGGTGGTTGCTGGGGGAGCAGAACCAGCGGTCAAACCAGCCCAGGCGGCCTACATGCTGGGTGTGGACCCAAAATTGGTACAGCAGGTCGATCAGGCCCACTGTGGCAAACACCAGGGGTGGAACGCCAAGCACCGCCAAGGGCAGGTAGAACAGCCAGCCCAGCAGGTGGCCTGAGGAGGTTTGCCGCAACGCCGTGGTGAGGTTGTAGTCCTCACTTTGGTGGTGCACTGCATGGGCAGCCCACAGCACCGCCACCGTGTGGCCGCAACGGTGCAGCCAGTAGTAGCAAAAATCGTAGAGCAACAGGGCCAGCCCCCAGGTCCACACCTGGTCGGTCGGCCAGTGCCACAAAGAGGCATGTCGCCACACGGCGGTGTAGATGCCCACCGCCAAAAGCGCGCTGAACAGGCCCAGCACCTGGCTCAACATGCCCAGGCTGAGGCTGTTGAAGGCGTCATTGAGCCGATAGGTGGGGCGGCCGCGCCGCTTGCCGATCCACCATTCCAAGCCAATCAGCAACAAGAAGACGGGACTGGCCAGAGCAATGATTTGAGAAGAGGTCATGCAGGCACAACGAGGGCAATCAGCCAAAAAGAGCATGTTGCCTCAAAGAGCCGGGGCTGTTGCTCCCGGCATTTGTCGCCCCCCTAAAGGCATCAGTATCGGCATGAGTTCCCCTTCTTTTCAGCGTATTGCCGGGACGCTCTTGCTCAGACACTGCCCAGACGTACAGCGGCGGGGGGCCTGTCGCTGGGTATCTGTAGATTGAGGGATACACCATGAGCTTTTGGTCAAACATGGGCATCGGCCGCCGCCTGCAGGCCGCAGCCATCTTTTTAGTGCTGATACTCGGTGCCGTGGCAGCGTTTTCGTGGAAGCGGATGGCGGAAGTCCATGAGATGACCGAGCAAACCGAAAAGGTGCGCGTGGCGCAGTTGCAGCGTGTGGCCGACATTGAGTTGAATGTGACCCGGGTGTCCTTGCAGATCCGCCATGCCTTGCTGGTGCGCAACGAGGACGACCTCAAAACCACACTGGCCGATATCGCCGCAAAGAAGCGGCATATTGAAGAGACCTTCAAAGCCTATGGCGATGCCTTGACCTCTGATATTGGCAAGGCGGAGTTTGCCCGCATGCAACCGGTGGCCAAAACCTTCTGGGAGATTGGCGGTGCCAATATCGAACAGATTGTCAGCGGGCAGAAGGACGCGGGCTTTGACACCTTGGTGGCCAAAACCATCCCTGCGCGCAACAAACTACTGGAGGCCTTGGCGGGGGAGAAAAAGCGGCAAGGCGAGTGGCTGACCCGCGACCTCGGGCAGATTGACCAACAAGCTTCTGAGGTGGCAAAGCTGATCGTGGCCATGGTGGCGGTGACTGCAGGCGTGTTGCTGATGGCGGCGTGGTTGATTGCGGCCTCCTTGCACCGACGAGTGGCGTTGGCGCAGCGTGTGGCAGATGCCGTGCGCAATGGCGACTTGTCCGCCACCGTCAAAGATGATGCTCACGACGAGTTTTCGCCTCTGCTGGCGGCCATGGCGCAGATGCAGTCGTCTCTTTCTCAGGTGGTCAACACCGTGCGCCGCAATGCCGAGAGTGTGGCCACAGGCAGCTCACAAATTGCCCAAGGTAACCAAGATCTGAGTGGCCGCACTGAGCAACAGGCAGCGGCACTGGAGCGCACAGCGTCTGCCATGGAAGAGCTGGGCTCGACCGTGCGCCAAAACGCTGACAACGCGCAGCAAGCCAACCAATTGGCAATGGGGGCCTCCACCGTGGCCGTGCAGGGTGGTGAGGTGGTGAGCCAGGTCGTGTTGACCATGAAGGGCATCAATGAGAGTTCCAAAAAGATTGCCGACATCATCTCGGTGATCGATGGCATTGCTTTCCAGACCAATATCCTGGCCTTGAACGCGGCGGTGGAGGCGGCCCGTGCCGGTGAGCAAGGCCGAGGCTTTGCGGTGGTGGCCGGTGAGGTGCGCAGCCTCGCCCAGCGTAGTGCTGAAGCAGCCCGCGAGATCAAGCAATTGATCACCGCCAGCGTGGACCGTGTGGAGCAGGGTTCGGCCCTGGTCGACAAAGCCGGCCACACCATGGAAGAGGTGGTCAGTGCCATCCGCCGTGTGACCGACATCATGGGCGAGATCAGCACGGCCAGCGCCGAGCAAAGCGCGGGTGTTTCTCAGGTGGGTCAGTCGGTGAGCGAGATGGACCAAGCGACCCAGCAGAACGCGGCCTTGGTCGAGCAAAGCGCTGCCGCCGCAGAAAGCTTGCGCAGCCAAGCCGAGCAACTGGTGCGTGCCGTGGCGGTGTTCAATCTGGGCAACCAGGACGGCACATTCAACGCCACTGCCCCGGCCCCGGTGGCCGTGGCCCAGAGCCCATCGGCTCCGGCGAAGGTGAAGTCAGCAGCACCTGCTGTGGCGGCACGCGCACCGGCTCCACGCGCCGAGCCTGCCAAGCCGACCCAGCCCCAGACGCCACCACCCGCCCCAGCCGCTGCCGCACCCGCCGTGGCCGCCACAGCGAATGACGACGACTGGACGACGTTCTAAAGCTCAGACGGCCTGAGTGGCGCCGTCGGTGGCTTCGTCCAGCGCCTGGGCTTCCAGGTGCTGGGTGTCGGCCCAGCCGACGACCGTGAAGCCCTCACCGGTATAGAGCAAGCGGTTGACGCCGGTGTTGGGCAACTCCCAGGTGCGTGGCGCGTCCAGCGCCATGTGCGAGGCAGCGCGGTAGAGGCAGTCCAGCACGCCGCCATGGGTCACGATCACCACGGTTTGCCCCTCGTGCGGTGCAGCCAGGGCCGTGAAGGCGGAGACGCAGCGGTCCGAAAACGCCTGCAAAGTCTCACCGCCCTCCGGCCCAAACTCGGGCAGGCGGCGACGCCACAGCTCGCTCAGGTCGGGCCACTGCTGCTCAATCTCCGCATAGGTATGGCCTTGCCAGATGCCAAAGTGCCGCTCGCGCAGACTGGCATGCACTTGCAAGGGCAAATTCAAGGCCTCGGCAATGGCGCGGGCAGTGTCTCTGGTGCGGATCAGGTCGCTGCTGTAGAGCACGTCTGGACGGTCGTCCAGCAGGCTCTGCGCAGTGAGTCGGGCTTGAGCTTGGCCGCGTTCGTTGAGCGGTACATCCAACTGACCTTGCAGACGCGAGGCGACATTCCAAGCAGTTTCACCATGGCGAATGGCAATGATGCGCGTGGGCTCCCGCATCACACTCCCCACACGATGGGCTCGTTGGCCGCTTGGCAGCGCTGCATCATGTCAATCAGAGGCCAGGCCCTTTGGCGCAAACTTACCGGGGCTTGGGCGGTGTCTCCGCCCTCGTCTGCATCGTCCCGTGACTCGGCTCGCGCCCGCTCCTCTTGGGTGATAGCGGCCTGCAGTGCCGCAATGGCAGCGGGGAAGGCGTTCGGTTCGATGATGCCTTGCGCGGCGGGTGGTTTGCCTATCAAACCCAGTAGGCGGTCGCCCAAGGGGCCCATCATGATCACATCGCCCGATGCTTTGCTTTTGAATTTGTAGATCAAGGTCGCCCCCAAAGGTTGGTGTCAGGGCGACATTGTCCCAGGCTCTTGGGCTTAGGCGGCCAGGGGCGTGTTCACATCGGTTCCGAAGAAGTAGTTCAGGCGCTGGCGGGGGGCCAGAAACTCGGCAGTCTTCAGGGGCAACTGCTCAGGCCTGAGGTTGCGCCGTATGCCCAACTCACTGGCCGCTTCCAGGTTGAGGTGGAGATGGTCTTGGCGCGATGCTCGCGGGTCATGGACCAAGACGGTGGGTTTGAGTGGGCGCTCCGCGTTAACCGTCATGACAAGGGCAAAGCGTTCGTCGCTGAGCTGCACCACCGAGCCCGGTGGGTAGACGCCCATCATGCGGATGAAGGCGTTGAGCAAGTTGATGTCAAAGCGGGACCGGCTTTGCGCAAACATGCGTGAGAGGGCCTCGTGCGGCGTCAGCGCTTTGCCGAGCACCGCCGGGTTGCAGAGCTTGTCGTAGTGGTTGACGATGGCGACGATGCGTGCCGCCTGCGTCATGCGTTCTTGAGTGCAACCTGCTGGGAAGCCGGAGCCATCGACCATTTCATGGTGCTGGGCCAGCACCAGCAGGCTGCCCGCAGTGAGCCCCATGCGACGGCCCAGCACAATGCCTTGGGCGACATGGTCGCGGTAGGCGGCTTGCTCGGCAGGGGTGAAGTTGTCCTGCGCTTGGCGCAGGCGGTCGGGCAGGTTGAGCTTGCCAATGTCGTGTAGCAGGGCACCGGTTCCCAGGTCCAGCAACTCGTGTTCGGGCCAGCCCAGATGTTTGGCCAACAACAGCGAGAGCACGCTGACGTTCATGGCATGGGCGGTGGCGCGGTCGCCGTTGGGCTCGCCCAGCAAGCGCAGGCACAGTTCGGCATCCCCCACCAACATCTTGTCGAGCAGGGCGCGTGTCAGTTGCTGGCAAGCGTCTCGGGCCGCGGCGGGTGTGCTGAGGGCCAAATCGTTGATGTGCTTGAGCTCGCGGCAGGCCTCGCCAAACTGTTTCTCGCTCAGCCGCTGCGTGGCCTCTTGGCTGGCCAGGGCCTTGGCCTGACGCTGACCGGGCGTCTCCGCCGAGATGAGCGCGGTAGGGGGCTCGCTCGCGGCAATGGGGTCTGCTGCCACGGGCTCGTGCAAGGTCTGCAGTTCATCGCTGCGCGCTGCATCCCAGCGTACCTGGCTCAAACCCAGGCCTCGCAAGGTGTCGATCTGCTCTTGGGAGCTGATCTTGAAGCTGGACAGCGGAAAGGGGTGGGACATCCACCCGAGGTCAAGGTGGATGAACATCCCCACCCGCAGGTCCTCAACAGGGACTTTGACGGTCATGGTGGTGCTCGAAACATCCCTTCAGCAGGACGATGCAGAAGGGTCTGCCTCTGTTGTCGGCCTGCCAGAGAGGTCTCTTGACCCCCGACTTATGGGGGGGTCAGCGCCGGACTTGCGTGCCCAAGTACCGTTTTCGCCAGAAAAACAGGCCCAAACCCAGGCCCACGCACGCCATCAGCCCCAGGGCCACGAAGAACCCCGTGCTGGAGTGGATCAGCGGCAGGGCATCGAAGTTCATGCCGAAAATGCCGGTGATCAGGTTCAGCGGCAAGAAGATGGCGGTCAGCACCGTCAGCGTGCGCATGATGTCGTTGGTGCGGTTGCTCAGTGCCGAGAAGTGCATTTGGACGGCACCATCGGCCGATTGCTCTAGGCGGCGCACATGGCTGAGCACGCGCTCGATGTGCTCCAGCACATCTCGAGAACGCACGCGCAACAGCTCACGTTCGCGGCGTTTGGTGGCATCTGCCTCCACAGGCCATTCGTCCAGTGCGTCTATCCACTCCTGGATGGCACTGCGCTGGTCTTCGCAAGTGTCTTCTAGATGATGCAGCGCGTCTCGCGCGGCCAGCAAGGCGGGCCATTGGTCAAAACGGCTGCGAGGCGCCAGGAGGGCGGCCTGCAAATGGGTGAACTGGCGGGTCAGCATGCGGCGCAGCTCAAGGTAGCTGTCCACCATGTGGTTGACCATGCGCAGCATCAGGTCCGCAGGGCTGGTTGGCAGGCGTGCGCTGCCGCGCAGGTCCGGCTCCTGGGAGTGCTGGGCGAGGCGCTGCGCAAAGTGGTCCAGAACCTGGCAGTCGTCAGGGTGGACGGTGAGCAGCACCCGGTCGAAGATGGCAAAACCCACCGGGTTGGTGTCAATTGCCTGCAGCACTTCCTGCAGCGTCTCGCCCGCACCATCCTCGCCCTCTCGGGCTTTGGCGTGGCCAGAGGCAGCGGCCAAGCGCCTGAAGACCAGCATGTCGTACCAAGAAGTGTCTTCAAAATGCGAAGGAAGCTGGGCATTCAACAAGTCGCTGGTGTGCAGGTCTACCAGCGCCGCACCCAGCCAGCGCTGGAGCGTGCTTTGGAGGGCGGGGAGTTGTTCATTCAATTCAGCCCGGGTGCAGCCCAGCCACAAAAAACCCTCTTCTGGCAGCTCTGCGGGCCAGGGCTCCAGCGCCGAAAACCCCTCGGCTTGAATCACAAAGAGTCGCATGCTCGTTTTAGGCTTTTTGCAGGAGCCGCGCAGCGTCAAGCGCGAAGTAAGTCAGCACGCCATCGGCACCCGCCCGCTTAAAGGCGAGTAGTGATTCCATCATCACCGCATCATGCTGCAACCAGCCATTGGCGGCCGCAGCCTTGAGCATGGCGTATTCGCCGCTGACCTGATAGGCAAAGGTGGGTACATGAAATTCCTCTTTGACCCGGCGCACGATGTCCAGATACGGCATGCCCGGTTTGACCATGACCATGTCGGCCCCCTCGGCAATGTCCAGTGCAACCTCACGCAGCGCCTCATCGCTGTTGGCGGGGTCCATTTGATAGGTCTTTTTGTCGGCCTTGCCGAGATTGGCGGCCGAGCCCACGGCGTCGCGGAAGGGGCCGTAAAACGCACTGGCGTACTTGGCGCTATAGGCCATGATGCGGGTGTGAATGTGGCCCGCCCCCTCCAGGGCCTGGCGGATGGCCCCGATGCGGCCATCCATCATGTCTGAGGGGGCCACGACGTCGACCCCGGCTTGGGCTTGCACCAGGGCTTGGGCTTGGAGCACGGCCACGGTGGCATCGTTGAGGATGTAGCCGCTGTCGTCCAGCAAACCGTCTTGGCCGTGGCTGGTGAAAGGGTCCAGCGCTACATCTGTCAGCACGCCCAGTTCTGGAAAGCGCGCTTTGAGTCCCTGTACTACGCGCGGTACCAGCCCGTCAGGGTTGGTGGCTTCGCGGCCATCTGGGGTTTTGAGGCTGGCATCGATGACCGGAAACAGTGCCATCACCGGGATGCCCAGGCGCAGGCACTCTTCGGCCACGGGGTAGAGCAAGTCCAGGCTCAGCCGTTCGATGCCTGGCATGCTGGCCACGGGCTCACGACGCCGGTCGCCGTCCAACACAAAGACAGGCAGGATCAGGTCATCGGGGCGCAAATGATGTTCCCGCACCAAGGCACGGCTGAAGGCATCACGGCGCAAACGGCGAGGGCGGCTGGCGGGGAAGGCGGGCAGAGTCGGCACGACGAGTTCCTGTGATTCTAGGGGGGTAGCCGCAGCAGTTGCTGCGAACTGTGCATTTTGCGGTGTGTTTGCCGATTGCGGGCCGTCTGCGCGGTGTTAAAGTCACCCCTGAGTGATGCCCGTGAGGGTGTGCTCCCTGCTTTTCCTCCCTGAGCAGGTGCCTTTACGTGATGACAGCGTCAAGGCTTTTCAGCCCAGGCCCTTGTGGCCTGGGCTCTTTCTTTTCTGGCGGCCCATAATCAGGGCATGAGCACAAGCTACCTCTGGGTCAAGGCCTTCCATATCGTCTTTGTAGCGAGCTGGTTTGCTGGCTTGTTTTACCTGCCTCGCATCTTTGTCAATTTGGCCATGGTGCCGCAGGAGTCGCATGCCGAGCGCGAGCGCTTGCTGCTGATGGCGCGCAAGCTGTCTCGATTTACGTTGCTGTTGATGGTGCCCGCTTTATTGCTGGGCTTGGCTCTGTGGTGGCTATTGGGTTGGCATGTTGGCGGCTGGATGCATGCCAAGCTGCTGCTGGTGGCTTTGGTGCTGGGTTATCAACATGCCTGCCACCGCATGCTCCATCAGTTTGAACACTTTGAGAACCGGCGTTCGCATCGCTGGTTCCGGGTGTTCAACGAGGTCAGCGTGTTGTTGTTCATCGCCATCGTCGTGTTGGTGGTGGTCAAACCTTTTTGAGCGCAGCCGTGCGAGCCCAAGGTACCAGCTCTGCCGTACCGCTGGCCTGGGTGCTGGTGGGATTGATGGTCTATGCCAGCCTCTATCCCTTTGTAGGCTGGCGCTGGCCAGGGGGCGAGGGCTGGAGCTGGCTGGCGCTACCCATGCCCCCTTGGCGCGACCGCTTCGACATGTGGGCCAATTTGCTGGGCTATTTGCCGCTGGGGGCCTTGGTTTATGGCGCAGCCGTGCGCAGTGCTTGGCGGCCCATGCCCGCAGCCCTGTGCGCGGTGTTGCTGCCTTCGGCCCTGTCGTACACCTTGGAGGTGATTCAGCAGTTTCTGCCGGGCCGCTACCCTTCCTTGCTGGATTGGTGGCTCAACACCGGAGGTGCCGCGTTGGGCATGGTCTTGGCCGGGGTGGCCCATGCCTTGGCCTGGGTAGACCGCTGGCAAGCAGCGCGTGAGAGATGGTTTATTCAGCGCAGCGGCGGTGCTCTAGCCTTGATGGCGCTGTGGCCTGTGGGCCTGTTGTTTCCCACGCCCTTGCCTTTTGGTTTGGGGCCGGGCTGGGACGGCATGCAGGCCGCTGTTCTGCAAAGCTTGGCGGATGTGAGTTGGGCAGAACCCATGCGCAACGCCGTGGCCGAGGTGCCGGTGCCGACGCAGCGTTTGCCGCTCTTGTTGGAGGGCTGGGGCGTGGCGTTGGGCCTGTTGCTGCCCTGCTTGCTGGCCTATGCCGTCATGCCTGTGGGCTGGCGTCGCATGGCCATGGTTTTCGGTGCTTTTGCGATGGGCTTTGGCACGGCCACGTTGTCGGCTGCCATGAATTTCGGGCCTGAACATGCCTTGGCTTGGATCGCACCAGTGGTGGTGTACGGTGCTGCGGTGGCGGCGGTGTTGGCCTTGGCGCTGGCTTGGACGAACCAGCGTCTTGCCGCCACCTTGGGCTTGCTGGCCCTGGCCATGTTGCTGGCCTTGGTGGCGCAGGCACCGGCTGACCCCTACTTTGCCCAGAGCTTGCAAGCCTGGGAGCAGGGACGCTTCATCCGTTTTCATGGCCTGGCGCGCTGGGTGGGGCTGTTGTGGCCCTGGGCTTGCGGGCTGTGGTTGCTTGGGCGCATTGCCGCGCGTTGGCGCTGAGCACAGGGTTTTCTCTGCCCCTGCCTACAATCAGGGTATGAGCTATTACAAGCACCACATCTTTTTTTGCCTGAACGAGCGCAGCAACGGCGAGGCCTGCTGTGCCCATCAGGGCGCTCAAGCCAGCTTTGAGCATTGCAAGCAGCGCGTCAAGGCCGCTGGCTTGGCCGGGCCTGGTGGGGTTCGGGTCAACAAAGCTGGGTGTCTAGACCGCTGTGCTGGCGGGCCGGTGGCGGTGGTCTATCCGGATGAAACTTGGTACACCTTTGTCGACGCCTCGGACATTGACGAAATCGTCGATCGCCATTTGAAGGGCGGTGAAAAGGTTGAGCGCTTGATGCTGGCACCTGATATTGGCCGCTGACCTGCCCATCCCATGAACGCACAGACGCAACGTTTGCACATGGCAGGGCCCGCAGGCGCTTTGGCGCTGGCGATTGATGAACCGGCGCAGTCACCGCGCGGTGTGGCGGTGGTGTGCCACCCACACCCCCTGCACGGTGGCACGCTAGACAACAAGGTGGCGCAGACGCTGGCGCGTGCTTTTGTTCAGCTCGGTTTTCGGGCTGTGCGCTTTAACTTCCGCGGTGTGGGTGGCTCCGAAGGCCAGTGGGACGAGGGGCGGGGTGAGGTGGATGATGCGCTGGCCGTCATCGCGGCCCAGGCGCAGGCCGACCTACCGCTGGTGCTGGCGGGTTTTTCGTTTGGCGGCTATGTGGCGTCCCAAGCGGCGCATCGCTTGAAGGACACACCCCAAGAGGTGCAAAGGCTGGTGCTCGTCGCGCCGGCGACCTCGAACTTTGAAGTGGCCCCTGTGGCACCGGGTACCTTGGTGATCCATGGCGAGGCGGACGATGTGGTGCCGCTGTCGGCCACGCTGGACTGGGCTCGCCCGCAGGTGCAGCCGGTGGTGGTGGTGCCTGCTGTTGGGCACTTTTTCCACGGGCAACTCTCTTTACTCAAGTCGCTGGTGTTGGCGGCTTGGCCTTCTTGAATTTGGCAGTGGTTCGCCGCCAGCAATAGCGGCCCGGGCGAGCCAGACATTGGTACACATGAAACTCATTCACTCTGTTCTTCTCTGTGCTTCGTTGGCGTCCGCATCTGCGGCAATGGCGCAAACCGCGCGTGCGCCTTCGCCAGCCCCTGCGGCGGCGGTGGCCGCCTTGGCTGCACCACAGGCTCCGGAAATTGCGGCCAAAGGCTTTTTGCTGGTGGACATGACCACCAATCAGGTGTTGGCGGAACGCAATGCAGACGCGCCTGCCGAGCCAGCGTCGTTGACCAAGCTGATGACGGCCTATGTGGTGTTCTCAGCGCTGCGTGACCGCAAACTTTCTTTGGATCAGAAGCTGCCCGTGTCCGAGCGTGCTTGGGCGGAACGTAAGGGCGGCGGCTCCTTGATGTTCATCGACCCCAAGATGACGCCGACCGTTGACGAACTGCTCAAGGGCATGATCGTGCAGTCCGGCAACGATGCATCGGTGGCGCTGGCCGAAGGCGTTGCCGGGTCTTTGGAAGGCTTTGTAGCCTTGATGAACAAGCAAGCCGAAGCCTGGGGACTGAAGAACACCAGCTTCAAGAACGTCACGGGTTTGACAGAGGCGGGGCATCGCAGCACTGCCCGCGAGTTGGCCGTGATCGCGCAGCGCATCATCCGCGACTTCCCAGACCGCTACGCCTATTACGCGATCAAAGACTACGCCTTCAACAACATCAAGCAAGACAACCGCAATTTGCTGCTGCGCCGAGACCCTTCAGTGGATGGCATGAAGACCGGATTTACCGAGGCCGCCGGGTATTGCTTGATCGCCTCCGCGCAGCGCGACTTTCCCAACGGCAAGCGCCGCTTGTTGTCCGTAGTTCTGGGGGCGGATTCGCTGCAATCCCGTGCCAATGAGAGCCAGAAGTTGCTGAACTGGGGCTATGCCACCTTTGACGCCGTGCGCCTGTTTGATGGCGGCAAGCCCGTGCAGACCGTACCGGTCTGGAAGGGGGCGGCCAATGAGGTGGCCATTGGCGGCGTGGAGGGCGCAGTGTTTGTCGCGGTGCCCAAAGGCGAGGCGGAGCGTTTGAAGACCACCATCGAGCGCATTGACCCGTTGCTCGCACCCCTGGCCAAGGGCCAGCGCGTGGCCACACTGAAAGTAACGACCGGCACCGGCGCGCTGGTGGCGGAGTTGCCCTTGGTGACCCAAGCCGCTGTGCCTGAAGCGGGTGCCTTGGGGCGTGCGTGGGATGCTATTCGACTGTGGATCAAGTAAGGTGCTGACTTAACGCGTTTTTGCTGCGAGGAGATGCCTGTGATTGCGCTGCCCGACACCCTGTGTGACTTGAATGGTGAGTTGCTGCCGCTGAACCAGGCCAAGGTCTCCGTGATGGACCGGGGCTTTCTCTTCGGTGATGGGGTGTACGAGGCCATGCCGGTGTATGGCCGCAAGCTCTTTCGCTTTGACGAGCACATGGCCCGCCTGAGCCGCAGCCTGGCCAAGTTGCGCATCTCCAATCCCTTGGACCGAGAGGGCTGGCTGGCACGGGTGCGGCGATTGGTGGCCGAGCACCCGGCAGACAACCAGGTGGTCTATCTGCAAGTGACCCGCGGCGTTGCCCTGCGCGACCATGCGATGCCACCCGGCCTGACGCCCACTATTTTCATGATGAGCAACCCGTTGAAGCCGGTGTCGGCCGAGGTGCGACATGAGGGCGTGGCTTGCGTCACGGCGCGGGATTTTCGGTGGGAGCGGGGCGACATCAAGAGCATCTCATTGCTGGGCAATGTGCTGGCGCGGCAAGTTTCGGCCGACGTGGACGCCGCCGAAACCATCCTCCTGCGGGATGGTGCAGCCGGTGGGCCTTGGCTGACCGAAGGCTCATCATGCAATGTCTGGGTGGTCCACGAAGGGGCGCTGCTGGGCCCGCTGATGGATGAGCATGTGCTGGAGGGCATTCGGGTGGGCCTGCTGCGAGAACTGTGCCTGGACCTGCAACTGCCCTTTAACCTGCGCCCCTTGAGCGAATCGGACCTGCGCACGGCTGATGAAGTACTTTTGTCGTCGACCGGCAAAGAGGTGTTGGCCGTGACGCGACTGGACGGTGAGCCCGTGGGCCATGGGGCTTTGCGGGGCAAACCCGGGCCAGTTTATGCACGGCTGTATGAGGCCTACCAGCAGGCCAAGCGTGAGCAATCTCTGTGAGCTGATATGCCCGACATTCCCCCCGAGCAATCTCTGATCGAATACCCCTCATCGTTTCCCATCAAGGTCATGGGCCAGCATGTGCCAGGCTTTGTGGAGGCAATGGTGCGGGTGGCGCAGCACTTTGACCCGCAGTTTGACGCGGCCACCGTTGAGCAACGCCCCAGCAAGGCGGGCAATTACCTGGGGGTCACCTTGACCATCACGGCCACCAGCCGCGAGCAGCTGGACGAGCTGTATCGAACCCTCAGTTCCCACCCGATGGTGAAGGTGGTGCTGTAGCCCCAGCCTCCTGCTGCGCCAAGGCCTGTAATTTTGCGGGGGCCGCTTCGTCGCCCTGGCGGGCGGCCTGCTCGTACCAATACCGGGCGAGGCGCAGGTCTTGGCTGACGCCGTCACCTCGCTCGTAGAGCGAGGCCAAGATGTACTGAGCGCCAACGTCACCCGCCGTGGCGGCCTGTCGGTACCAGTGGGCCGCCTGGGTGGTGTCAGCGGCTACGCCGCGCCCCATCAGGTAGGCCGTACCTGCCGCGACCTGCCCTTCCGCGCTGCCAGCCTCGGCTGCCTTTAGATACCAAAACAGGGCGCGCGCGTGCTGGCCACCGCGCTCGCGACTGTCAAACCATTCGCCCAGTGCCAACATGGCGGTCACAAAACCGCAGGCGGCCGCCCGTTCCAAGCCAGATTGGGCGGCGCGCTCTGAGCTGGGCTTGGCCTCTTGCCGGGCGTGCATGATGGCCAGGTTGTACTGAGCGGCGGCGTGGCCTTGGCGGGCCAAGGCTGAAAACTTTTGCTGCGCAGCTTGCCGTCGGCCTTGTACATAGTCCACCAGCGCGGCGGCAAAGGCGCGGTCGTGCACCGAAGGGGACTCTGTGCGGCTGGTGGGCAGACAGGTGGGGTGGGCCCAACCCGAGCTGCAAACCCACAAGCTGCTGGCCCACACCCAGCACCGGGCCTGGCGTAAGAGGCGTGAGGACAGGGCAGAAAACTGAGTGGGCATGGTGCGCTTTCGGCAAATTCGGCGTCGTCGGGGACAATGGGCAGATGAGTACGCCGCTCAACACAGCGCCACCACACTTGCCCCTGGTTCGTCGAGATTGGGGCACGCAAGCTTACGCCGACATATTTGAGCGCATGCAGGCGTTCACCCAAGCCCGGGCGCATGACACACCGGATGAGTTGTGGCTGGTGCAGCACCCGCCGGTTTTCACCCAAGGCCTGGCGGGACAACCTAGCCAAGACGATTGCGGCCTTGAAACTGAAGTACGTGGTCATTACCAGCGTGGACCGCGATGATTTGCGGGACGGTGGTGCCGACCACTATGCCCAATGCATCCGCGCTGTGCGCGAGCAATCGCCCGAGACGCGCATTGAGGTGCTGGTACCAGACTTTCGAGGCCGCCTCGACAAGGCGCTGGCCATTTTGAAATCGGCCCCGCCTGACGTGATGAACCACAACCTGGAGACCGTGCCTCGCCTCTACAAAGAAGCGCGGCCGGGCTCCGACTATCAGTTCAGCTTGACGCTGCTGCAGCGCTTCAAGCAAGAGGTGCCGAGCGTTCCCACCAAGAGCGGTTTGATGGTGGGCCTGGGTGAGACCGACGAAGAGATCTTGGCCGTGATGGCTGATATGCGCGCGCACAATATCGACATGCTGACCATTGGCCAGTATCTGGCTCCATCAGGCCACCATCTGCCGGTGCGGCGTTACGTGCATCCGGACACGTTCAAGATGTTTGAGGCCAGGGCCGCAGAGATGGGGTTCAGCCACGCTGCCGTAGGGGCCATGGTGCGTTCAAGCTATCACGCTGACCAGCAGGCGGCACACGCGGGCGTGGCTGTCAGCGACTCGAAGTAAATGAGAAAAGATCGAAGTGGGTGAGAAAAGATCGAAGTGAAAAATTGGCCAAATAGAGCCACTTTCATAGGAGAAAGGCCGCCAGAATGCGGCCAAATCAGGGGCGGTCAAAATGACATGGGAGCAGGCAGGCGCCTCTAATGACGCGCGCCAGCTGATGATCTGGGGCTTCCCGCAGGGCGAGGACCTTTGGCGGGTCAGCTGGTTCGGCCCCATCGCTTTCCCCAACCGATACGCCAAGCGCAGCGAGCCTTCGGTGTTGGTGTACCTCACCAAAGTGATCGACCCGCAGGTCTTGGTCGACCCCACTCGCCCCATCACGCCCGCCAGCACTTCAGCCAGATCCATCAAGCGGTGGCTCTCCATAGGGCAGGCCGTGCTGCTGCGCATAGGCGACCTCTGGCAAGGCCAGAAATGGCACAGCCGCCCTGCCTACCCAGAAGAGAAGTTTCCGGATCTGGAAATTTCAAAGCAAACCACCGCCATCATCAAGGCAGGCTCCAGCCTGGATTCCGGTGGCTACCTCATTCCGATGGGCGAGCACCCGTGGCACATGGAGAACACCCACTCCTATTGCCTGCGGGTCGCGCTGGGAGATGGGCGGTTTCTGGTCTTGCCGGCCATGGAGCTGATCAGGTTTTACTTTGGCTCCTCCAGTGCGCTGCTGAGCAAGCTCTTCAGTCCTCCGCTGCAGAAGGAACATCTGTTCTCGAATTTCCGCAAAACGCTACTTGGCCAGCACATGTTCCTGGACATCGCGGACGGCATTCCCAAGCAAAGTGCGCCGGACATCGCCAGGATGGCTGGTGACAACAAGGCATGGTTTGCCGCCACGAACATTGGCCGGTCGTGCCTAGAGGCCTCGACCAGAGGGGCAGATGCCTATCCGGTGGGCTTGTTTCCGTTCGAAGGCAAAACAGACCTCGCCGTCACCGGGCAGTGGCTGTCGCAGGACGGGATTTCGGGGAAGACCTTCCTGGTGTTTCGAATGATGTCCTGCTCCCACGAGTTTCCGTTCAACAAGCTCACCGCGAGGTGTGGATCAAAACCCAGGCGCGCGAGCCGCAGCTTCCAGGCTGCAATCGGCGAGGCAAAGGCCAGGCCAGTTGCTGGGGCCGTGCCACCGCCAAAACCCCAGCTGGTCGATCAAGATGGCTCCCCTCAACTGAGTCGAGGTAGCTACCACTTTGAGTCGGATCGAATATTTCCAGATCTGATTCGAAAGCCCGTGATACGACAGGTTCGGCTGCAGGCGGCCGGGGGCGCTGCAGTTCACGGGAGCCCTGCAGTGTCAGAGCTTGCGACCGGGAATGAAACCTCCTCAAAGCGAGTGCGGACGGTGACCTTGGCGGAAAAGGTGGGCAGCAAGACAAGGCCACCACCTGCATACCTGCAACCCATCTTGGACGCATTTCTCCAGCTCGACGGCGTCGAGGCCCATCTGCTGACGGACAGCGATGAGGATGGATGGACGATTCCGATGTCGACGCTGTTCGACGAAGACGGCGTCATTGAGGCCAGGCTCATGATCGAGCAGGGCGGAGTGATGCGGCCTCGCCGGCTCGCCGCCTTTTTGTTGGGCAGCCAGTCTGACCGGTTGACGGCAGTGTTCATCGAGTCAGAGCCGCTGTTCCCCTTGGCCTACCCAGCAGAACTTTGCGATGCTGCCGAGGCCCATGCAACCATGGTGTGCGCCGCCAAAGACTTCTTGCGGCGGCTGGACCACCCCGAGCAAGGATTCTCCATTGCCATGGCCAGCGACCCGTCATCGTCTTTGGCCGTAACCATTCGAACGTGGGCCGGCGATTTCTTTCAGCCAACTGCTCAGCCGGATGGTGTCGAGCCTGGTGTGGCTCGCGCCCCCACCGTCGGAGAGCCTGATCCGACCTAGCGTCGGCTTCGTCGACATCTCGCAGCGGGCCTGACTTCGGCCCAAGGTCCGGACGCGAGTCCAAGTTGGCTACGCTGTTGACCAAGGTCTCAACGGGCCTGACTTCGGCCCAAGGTCCGGACGGAACGATTGAGGAACCCGCGTGAATGCTAGCTCAAAACGCGTTGTTGCGGCGCAACCGGGGGTGGCGTTCGTTACTTTGTTACCAAAACCGGTTACAAAGGCACTTTTCTCTTTCAAATCAACGTGCGGCGCGTGATTTAGAGAATTGAGTAGAACTTTTGTCTTTAAGTTCATGATTTCATGGATTATCTCACACAATCCAAAAGGGTTCGTGTTCTGGCCCGGGCGGGCGGCCTTGCCACAAGGTGTTGGCGCGGCAATGGGCGCAGATGGGGTGCAGCAGCACATGGTCTTCCGCCGGGTTGATTTGGCGGCGGAGTTGGCCTTCAACACGCTGGCGCTCGTCCGGTGAAAGCGCGGCGTGGAACACGCTTTTTTGCTGGCGGTGGCCGGCCAATTCAGCCAGTTTGGCCACTCGGCGCAGGCGTTTGGGGTGGGCAATGTCATAGGCCAGCAGCCAAAGGCGGTGGGGCATGGTGGAGGGTGCCTGTGCAGCTCAGCGCCAATAGGCAGGCCAGAAGTCACCCACTTGGCCCGCTCGCAAGGCTTGGCTTAGCGTGCGAATGTCGGCGTCGATGAGCCGCCGCAGGTCCATAGGTTCTTGGCTTTGCGGGTGCTGCATGGGTGTGTTGAATCGCGTCTCGATGGCATGGATCAGCGCACGTTGGGTGGCGGCCCCCAGCCGCCAAGCCGGGCCGTCGCGCGCGCCATCGTCAGGCTGGATGCCGCCTTCGCCTGCAAACAAAAGGCGCAGCACCGGGGCATCCACCGCATAGGCGCGGTAGGGCTCCATCAGGTCTGAGGCCAGGGCCATGTGGGCACCGCCGCTGGCATGGAATAGGCCCAGGTGGGCATGCAGGCCGCGCGCCCGCAGCAGGCCGGCCACAGCTTGGTAGAGCACGCTGTAGCCAAAAGAGAGCAGGGCGTTGACGGGGTCGGGCGCAGGCCGGGCTTGGCGGGTGCTGAAGCCCCAGGCCGGGGCCAGCAAGCGGCCCAGCGTTTGAAAGTACAGGGCCGCACTTGCACCCTCGGTGCCGCGCAGGCTGGTTAAATCTGGCGCTCGCTCTGCGGCGTCGGCCCATTCGCGCAGGCGGGCGGGGGCTTGGTGCGCGGCGTCGTGGTGCTCGGGCTGCTGGGTGGGGTGGCGGCGCAGGGTGCGGGCCAGCACGGTGGCGGTGTTGCGCAGCTTGGTAGCTATCAGGCGACGGGCCACGGCCAACGCAAACTCAGGCTCTTGTGCGCGTTGGAACTGCGCCTCCAGCAAGCCTAGGGCAGAGCCGTCGGCCCCCTCGTAGCGGCCGTATTAACGCCCAAGTTGAGACAAAAAACCCACCGCCCCACCGCTGCGCGAAATGAGCTGCAGGGCTTGGGTGCTGACTTGCACCGGGCCAAAGACCATGACTTGGTCGACATTCAAAGCGCTGACGGCCAGAAGTGTGCGCTCGCCCTTGCGCACTACTAGGCGCTGTTTGTCCACGCCCAGCTCGGCTTGAGGGTCCACCAGGTAGAGCGTGCGTTGCAGTGGGGCCAGGGCGGGCAGCGTGGGGTCGGGGTCGTCGGTGCGCGGGGCCGCTTCATCGTCGGGCTCTAGCGTGGGCAAAGGTTCTGCGACAGGCTCAGCGCTGGAAACAGGCAGGTCGACGGTGGGGCTTGGCCCTTCGACAAGCTCAGGTCTAACGGATGAAGCGGGTCGTTGGGGGTCTGCGTCCGGCCCTTCGACGGGAGCAGGGCGAATGGATGGTATGAGGGTGGAGGCGGGCGGCCCGGCGGGCTCGGTGTGTTGCTTTGGCCAGGCCAAGGTGCGCACAAAGTGCCAGCCCAAAAACTCAAAGCCTTGGTCGCCGTGGATCACACGGGTTTTGCTGGGGTTGAGCCGAAGGGCCATGCGCTCCAGCAGGTCTCGGCTCAGGGCCAAGCCTTCTTGGGCGCGCTCTTGGCTGCGGGCCAGGATCAAAAAGTCATCGGCAAAGCGCACCAGGCAGTGGCCGTCTTCCAGCAGGGCTTCGTCCAGGCTGTCTAGCACCAGGTTGGCCAACAAGGGGGAAATGGGGCTGCCCTGGGGCACGCCGCGTTGGCGGGGCTGCAAAAGGGGCGGGTCTTCATCGCCGCTGTCTTGAATGGGGGCCATCAGCCAGCCGCGTATCAGCGAGCGGGCGTCGTGCTCGTGGGGCAGCAGTTGCTCCAACTCGGCCATCACCTGCGCATGTTCAATGGTGTCAAAGAAGTGCTCGATGTCGGCCTCCACCA
This sequence comes from Ideonella sp. MAG2, assembly GCA_004359425.1. Classification (GTDB taxonomy): domain Bacteria; phylum Pseudomonadota; class Gammaproteobacteria; order Burkholderiales; family Burkholderiaceae_C; genus Ideonella. Next base: position 493,526 of record PTEU01000001.1, read on the forward strand.
CCCAGCGCCACCCTTCACGCATCAGCCGCTCGACCCGCGCCACCGCCTGCTGCACGCTGCGCCCCTTGCGATAGGCAAACGAGCTGTCTTGGGCGTGGGCCTCGGCCAGCGGGGCCAGCGCCGTGGCCAATGCGGTTTGGGCAATGCGGTCTTGCACCACGGGCACAGCCAAACCCCGGGGCGGTTTGTCGGCACGAGGCAGCCACAAGCGGCGCAAGGGCTGGGGCATATAGCGCTGGCCCAAGATATCCGCCGCCAGCACGCGCAGGGCTACATCGCCCCGGGCGGCAAAGTCCAGCACCGTTACACCATCTACCCCTGGGCAGCCGTTGTTGGCCAGCACCTTGTCGCGGGCGGCCTTAAGGGCTGTCAGGGTCAGGGCCTGACGCAGCAGGGTGTTGACGGGCACGCTGGGGCGGTGGGCCATGGTTGAATGATGCTGGGCTTGGCTGAGGTGCCGCGATAGATGGAATGGCCCGATGTGAAGGCGGCGAGCGGCCCCTACACCACCCAGCAGCCGGGCGGCCGGGCCAAGCCCGCACCGCCCAAGCCCAACCCCCGCGAGAGCCGCAAGTCTGGCTCGCACACGGGGGTGTAGTGCACGCTGTCCACAGCGGGCCGAATGATCTTGGCCAAGGCCGCCATCAGCGCCCTCAGCTCTGGCGGCTCCAGCTCGGCCAAGAACACGCTCTCCTGCACCCGCTCACCAAACCGCTCGCACTGCGCCGCCACGCGCCGCAGGCGCTTGGGGCAGGCGATGTCGTAGGTGATGAGGGTGAGGGGCATGGGTCAGTCAGACACGGTGATGTGGCTGTGCCCCAGGTAGCCAGCCAGCGCAGGCGAGCCCACCACTTGCCCCGTCAAGGTGATGGTGTTGACCCCAGCATTCAGGGTGACGGGGATGACCAAGCTGGTTCGGTGCTTGGGGGTGCCCCAGGAATAGCTGTCGGAGTTGCCACCGCACATGTAGTCGTCCGTTTGGTTGGTGACGGCGGTTCCGTTGACCAGCACCTCGACGATGATGTTGACGCCCGAGCCGGTGTAATTGCCACTGGACTGGACGAAGCAAGTCGCGTTGTAGGTCAGCAGATAAGTGCCGGCCTTGGCAGCTTTGACCAATAGTTGTTGTTGGGCGTTGCCGTTCTGATCGCGTCCTACGGCAAGCAGTGACTGACCAGGGTAAAGGGCAATGTCATTCCAGCCGCCGAAGGTGCCGGAGCCCAAGACTTTGGCCGAAGCCAAGGCCGGTGCCAGTGCGGCACTTGCAGCCAAGATGCAGTGGGTGAGGTATTGTTTCATGAGGTTCTCCTTGGGTTAATGATCAACGGTCCACCGCACAGTTTCACGGGCGCAGATGCCAGCGCAGTGGTGCGGGAAGACCGATCAAAGAATAACCTCAAAAGTGAACGGAAAGAAGCTGCCGATTCGTCATGACCTGGCGATGAATGAGAGGGGGATGGGTTACCGTCGTCGGTGAGTGGGTGGCTGTGAGTGAACTGCGTCGTTCACCTTCAGGTTTCGCGCCAGTCCGTGCCGTGAGGCGTTGTCCATCCACCACTGGAAGTTTTCGTTTTCTAACGGCGAGTTGGCGACTTGAGGGTAGTGAACGGGGGCCTGCACTCGTTCTGGTTCTCCCAGACGCACCATTGCTTGATGAAGTTCGCGGGTGTCTTCGTGATTAGCGAGCAATTTCATCCCACGCTTTGCCTGCTGCTGAAGGTCTTCTGACTTCACAGGGTATCGGCCAAAGTGGGTGTTCTGATAGCGGTAGGGGTAGTGGGTCAATACCGCAGAGGTCATTCGTAGCTTGACAGACCCGAGTCCCAGTGGACGCCCCATGCCCAATCGGTGTTCAAAGGTCTCACTCGGCTGAAGGGCCGCGCACAGCAAGGCAAATTCATAGGCGTTCAGGTTTTGGAATCGGATCTTGAACTTGAACTTGCTGCCGGCTTCGACAGGCACTACGCTGACTTGGCGGAAAGTCTGTTCGGCACCTTCCTTCTGCGACTGCCAAGGTGCTGGCGCAGCGTCCGACAGTTGGCCGGTGGAAGTTAAGCCTTGCACAGCGTTGTTTTTGCGCTTGGCGTGCAGATAGGTTTTACTGCCCAATGACTCCACGTCTTTGAATTTCAATGCCAAGTCATTGCCGTTGGGGCCTCGGGTATTTTGTTGGTCCTTCCACTTCAAGTACAAGGCTGGTGACGGTGGCTTGGGGGATGACAACTCCTTCAGCACGATGGGTCTGCAGGTTTGCAGAGCGCCTTCGGGCAACGCAAGGCCAACCTGTAGTTTCGATGCGAACGACATAGCGGATTGGCTGCGTGCTGGCCGGTGATCTGGTCGGTGCTCAACCGCTCCCAATAGCCATTCAGCGGCGTAGAGTTCTCGTAACTCCTCTGCCATGCCCAGTGGGGCCAGTCCAGGTGCGGTGTTTTGAATGAGGCCGAGGACATCAAGTGGGCGGGTTTGATCAGACTCGCCAACCAATGGCGTGCGTCGCCAAAGCTGTGACCAAGAAACTTCCGCGACCCTGCCCTGCTCCATCCGAAAGTAAACGCGCTGGCCCTTTGTGAGTCGTGGCGTTGCCCATGGGTTGGCTTCAGGATTGCGGGGGCCGCCCGTTGCTGCACGACGGTCTACGCCATCAATGGCAGGCAGCACATCCACGTCACGGCCCTTGTCGAAGGCCGTTCTGCGCCTTTGGGTGTGCAGCTTTGGATCCTTTGGTCGCCCGCCAGGTCGACCCTCTAGCTCTTTGACCGAGGCCTCCCAAACACGGTTGGAAAGCAGATGAAGATTGAGCGCCACCTCTGACGGTACTGAATAGTCTGACGCGGCAGGCCAATCTTCTAGGCGTAACACGTCAAAGGAGGCTTCTCTTGCCCTCTTGAAACCTCGAATCACCACTTCGGTTGGTCGCATTGGGTCGTCGGCATAAGTGGCCAACTGGACAATGCCAATGTGATCCAAGCCCTGGCTTGCGCTGACCATGCGTGTCGAAAGCAAGCGGTCAGCGTCCAGAACTCTGGGTGCTGACTGCAACATGGGCTCAAGTATGTGAGACAGCATGCCACGCAGGCTGGTGCCTGGGATCGCGCGGATGGCAGTACCTGAAGGAGACCTAACTTCAAAAGGTGTCACCGCCACAGGACCCTGGCTGGACGCTTCAGTACGCTCTGCACCGATGAACATCGGTGTCATGCAAGTCAGCTCAACTTCAATCTCACCTGCCATGCGCGAAGCGTGGTAGCGGTCGTGGCTGTGCCCATGGTCGATCGCCGCCGCATGATGCAACTGACTGGCACGGTCGCCTGGGTACGTAGTGGGCACTGGCTTGGGCCAGGGAAGAAAATCGTAGGGGTTATGAAACTTGGGGCCTTTGTCGTCGCCTGGAGTGCGAGGCAAAAGCGTCGGCCTTTGCTGCTCATCAAGGTGCGGGAAATTGGGTTCTTCAACGCGGTTGAGACCGAGTTTGAGCGAAACGTCGACCGAAACTTTCAAGGCCGCGAGCAAGGCAGTGGGTTCTGGGCACCAACGATTCAGTGCGTCCATTTGACCAGGCACATTGTTTGCCCTCAGTGCTTCGGACAACTCCGCCCAAAGGGACATGGAGCGCTCAACCCAGCCCCACCCCTTGCTAGCAGCCATACCTACGGTGATGACCCCGTCGCACAAGTCTCTGAGAACCAGGGCCAAGAGCACCAGTGCTGCGTCGCGCTGTGGTCCTAAGCGGTCGGTGGCAAGCTGAAGTTGGCCCGTTAGCAGCGGGCGGTACCAGGCCTTGAACAAGAACTTCGCGCCATCTTTGCCACCGCCGGTTAGGCGGCAGAGGGCAATCATGTGTTGATCCAGCGTGGCCGTGTTTGTCGCACCCACCAAGTCACCTGCCGCCGACAGCGCACCTTGCCACCCAGCGCACCCGAACAAGATGGCTATGAGGTCGTTCGGGGGTCCTGATCCCTGGTGGGTGAGGCGGGCAGGGCGTTGGCCTGTGAGCGTAGTCACGATACGCTCCGCTTGCGCTCGCAGCGCTCCCATCAGGCTGGTGGCGGGGAGTAGGGGGCGACCATTGCGCTCGCGAGGAACCGAGTCTGAGTCGCCTTGCTTTTTCTTGGGCTTCGTGCTGTCGCGCACCGCAAACGGCCCGTCGATTTGAAGCTCCAAGGCAAAGCGGATGCTGCGTTGTTGGGGCAGCAGCGGCGTGAGGGCGAGGTTGAGTGAGCGGGTGGGCAGCGCCGACGCTTGGCCGGTCGCGCTTAAAGGCAGCGCCCACCATTGGGCCAAATCTTGCGCCGTGGTGACCTCGACCTTGACCTCATCCACAGCCGCAGCGCCCCAGCCCATGCGCTGGTGCGCACCCAAATGTAATGGGTGCTCGGGGGTACACCCCAGCAGCAGCGCTGCGAGTTGCTCAGCATGTGCTGGCTTCGAGGTGTGTAGCGTGATCGCGAGATTGAACTTAGCACCAGGCTCCAGCACCTTTTCGCTGAAGAGCAGGTGGTCAGCTACGGTGCGGGTGACGGGGTCCACCGAGGTTCTGGTCTCAACACGATCTCTGCGTGTGTGTGGCTCAACGTAAGCCCAGGCAAACTCCGCGCAGCCTGCTTTGCCGCCTGTTGAAATCCCCTGCGGAACCTCATGCCCAAAAACATCGTTAAGGTCTGCCGCGATGAACCCGCACGCCTCGGCGCGGCTGCGCAATACGCCTTTGAGGCTGCTGCCCGGAATGCAGGGGTTGTTGCTGGCATCTGCAACCATGCTGGCAACAAACGAGCCGGTAGCATCCGTGCTCGTGTCCAACTCTTCGTCGCCGCTGCCAAGGTGCATGGGCTCCAGCGTGGTCAGGCGAGCCGTCAAGCTGAAGCGGATGGTGTCAGGCGCGGTGCTCATGTCAATTCACCTCTGATTCAACGGCGACGGGTTTAGATGCTTGGGGCCAAGTGTCAAACGGCAGTTCAGGGTTGATGGCCAGCTCGCCCCAGCCGTTTTGTGGCTGGTAGGGGTTGGACTGCCAGTCTTCGCCGTGCCGGGCTACCACAGAAGATGGCAGAGCAAGGCCATGTTGTTGCCAGTGCTGGGCCATGTCTTGGGCTTGTTTGAGCGTGGCGAACTCCAACACAAAGTAGCTGCCCGCCTCCGTTAACACAAAGGGTGCATAGGGCTTGGTGGCTTGCCCAAAGCGGCGGTGGAGATAGTCGCCGCCTGCCAGCCGCTGCCGTGCATGGAGGCTGCACACCGTGACCTTGGCGGTTTGCCCCAGCCGCGCATCAACCAAGCTTTGCCATTGGCTTTGGTACAGGTGCTTTAAGGCTTCAGGTGTTTGGGCTGCTGCGGCCTGTTCTGCGGTAAACAGCAAGGCATCACTACGCAACATCAGCTTCAAGCGGGGCTCCAGAACCGGCCCATCTGGCCACACTTGTGTGGACTGGGCGATCAGTTGCGTGCTCACGAAGGCGTCTGTTTTACCCAGCGGGCCCAGCAAGCCACTGTTGAAACAGGTGATCAATTCGGCCCACTCGGCGTGTGTGGCACCGGGTAGAACCAACTCCGCCCTCCAGGCCGTGTCGGCCTCAGCCACACAGCACTCGTACACAAAGAGGTGGTTGTCCTTGGCGCGGCCGCGCTCGATGGCGGTGCGCACTCTCAGGTGGTGGCGGGTGGCCCCCCAACCTTGCAGCTTGGCAGCCTCATTGAACGTGGCGGGCTTCCAGTCGGTGGCATAGGGCAGTGCGTCTGCGCCTTGAAATGCCAGCTCGTTGGCGGCCAAGGCAAAGAACGCTTGTCCTTTGTTGATGACGTGGTGAGGCATGTGCGATGCGCGTCGCTGCGTGGCAGAAGGCAAGGCATGGCTGACGCGCAAGCGATTGAACCAACTGGGGATGACCTTGCCCGCATTGATCAACTGCGTGGCTAGAACACCCTTGATGGTGGCCCCGGTGATGACGTCACTGCTGCGAAAGACGTTGCCGTTGACACGTTGGTTGCCCACCGCCAATGGCTGATTGCAGCGGATGACCAAACCACAGCGTCCGACGACTTGGGCATCCAACACAGCGGGCAGTGGCTCTGGCTCGGGTCGGACTAATACTTCCTTCAGCTCTCCGAAACCAATATTGCGTAGGGCACCCAACTGGCTGTGCCAACGCAGGCCTTTGGCAAGATGGGCCGCAATGTCTTTGGCCTCTTCGGCATTGGCCCACAAGCGGCACAGGCCGCTCAGGCAGATGGATGACCCAGCGGCCTCGGCCTGCTCGATGAATTGCAGGGCACCATCGTCCGCTGCCTTGGCTGCGCTGTCGATCTTGACTCTGGCAATGAACTGCCCCGAGGCAGTACGGGGCTGGTCTTCCGTCAAATCTTCAATCCACAAGCGGGCGCGTTGGGCGCGGCGACTGGGGTTGCGGTCTTGCTTGCCATTGACATTGGCCTCAAGGTCAACCTCCGGGCCAAGCCATTCGGACGGGTCCGGTGCCGATAAGCCTAGTCTGCGCAATGCGTGCCAAGCTTCCCGCAGACGACCTTGGATCAAGCTACCGGGCAAGACGCGGTTGCCATCAGGCCCACGCAGTTGGACAGCATCCATGCCCAGCAACCCCGGTTCACTACCCTGAACCAGCCATGGAGCTTGCAGCGTGAGTTGGAGCTTGTAGCTCAGCAGAGTTCGGCCCGCAGCGCTCATGCTGTCACCTCTTTTTGTGTCGCGGTATTGCTCATGGGCAGGTAGTCCCACAGCTCTAGAAGCATGAGCCAAGCGTTGAGGTGGGCATGCTGAGGATGGCTGCCGTCAGCCTCAACGGGTTGCTGCCCAAGGGACTGCGGTTGCAAGGCTTTCCAGAGTGGGGGCCAAGCCAGTTTGCATTGGCTGTCTAGCTGCTCGTGGAGGCTCTTATAGCGCCGCTCCAACAAGCCCGGAGCTGAGCTTGGATCAACCCATGCCACCAAGTCCGCCAACACCTTGTAAAGACCAGAGCGGGGCAGATGCGGCAGCACCTTGGGGGCCGCCGCTAGCAGGTCTTCCAAGCGTTTAGGGTTGAGGGCCATGTCCCGCCAGTGGACGGTGTGCAAGCCTCGGCGCTGCCAGTAGCGGTCCAGGTCTTGGCCCGCATGGTCAAAGCTTTCCAAGACGATGCAGTTCAGGCTGTCGTGGTGCTTATACACCCCTTGTTTGCCTTGTTCGGCCAAGGATTTGACCAATTCTTGCAAGGGCTCAATGGGGCTATTGCGATGCGCAAACACCAAGCTCACTGCATGGCTGGGTTGGCAGGGTGTGGGCAGGTCATCCGGTGGCGGCACTCCGTCTGGCAAGCGGGGCCGACAGTGCTCAAAAAAACACTGTGCTGCCTGCAAACCCAGGGCCGCGGGCAGCACCAGCAAGAACTCGTCGCCGCCCCACATCAGCACCTCGATTTGCAATGCCGTGCCACCACTGGCGTCTCGGCGCTGGCGCACCAAGTCCAATAGTTTTGCTAAGAATTGCTTGCGTGCGCCTTGAAGCGCGTTGTCCCACCTGCGCAGTTGCTCAGGCGTTTGGCAGGCTTGGGCAATCTTGCCAAAGCTATTGCCGTCCGCGTAGAGCAAGGCCATCTTGCCGTCAAGGCGCTTGTTGCCGTCCTTGGTCAAGCTCTCCAGGTCGTTGGAGAATCGCTCCAAAAGGTCTCGAACAGGCGGGGCATCATCAACAGCATCGTCTGCCGCTGAAAAATCTTGGCTCAGCAAATGCTTGAACAGCTTTTGCCTCCACACACGGCCCTCCAGGCGGCGCACGGCCACGGGCCAACTGACGGGTGTGTCGGGTTCGTCACGGCTCTTGCCTTTGAGGGCCATGACTGCGGGGCGAACTTGGTCCAACTGGCACACCACCTGATGCGGCTGGCGTTTGCCCACCATGCGGGGGTGTTGCGCCTGAAGTGCGCTCAACATCGCGGTGGACGGGGGCTCGCTCCAATGAACCGTCAGACTACAGGCTTGACGCCTTCTCACTTCAGCCTGTAACTGTGCCGTCAACTCGCTGAATCGTTCGGTGACATGGGGCAGGTCGTCAGTCCCCACCACCTCCACTTGCAGCAGGTTGTGATACGGCGACGCCAAAACGTCCGCAGCGATTTGCTTGGCACGTTTGAGATCTGCCAGGGACTTGGCCTCAAACAGGCCTTTGGAGGCGCCGGTACTGATGGCGCTTGCAAGGCCATTCAACTTGGCCGCCACTTGATGCACCATGTCCAGCAGCATCTGACTGGCCGCCCGGCGCGTGGCCAAGTCTTGGGTGTCGTCGATCACCTGTGATAGGTTGATGGCTTCGATGTAGAGCAGATGCATGGTCATGAATTTCCACCCTTTGAACGGCGTCGCGCAATGGCTCGGACTTTGACGCTTGACCACCAAACAGCAAAGGCAGTCACCACAACACCAAACGGCACGTACGCCCACAAGACATGCTTCAAGCGCTGGTCATCAACCACGCAGTCCCAGCAGACGCCTTTGCCTTCCTCGACTTCCAACCAAAGGCTGAAGGGCTTGTCCACCGGAAATGCACCGCCACCTAGAGCCAAGGCCAAGCCGATGAACGCCAAAAGAAGACCCCAAACGGTTAGCCGCTTCACCAAGATGGTTTGCTGTCTGGCCTCTTCTGCCAAGACCAGCTGATAGGCCATTTCAGCTTCGTTCTTGACCGCCGCGTACAGGCTTGGCAAACCCAGCAGCCCGCTCCACTGCTGACCAACTTCTTGGCCTTGAATTTGGTTGGTAAAACCGTCAAACCAATGGCGGTGGGTAAACGCCAAGAGCTCGCGTTGAATATTGCGGATCTCGCCGCCGTAGTCGGCGTCGTTGGCCTTTTCTCCATCCACCAGCATGACACTGGCCAGAGCCAATCGGCGCGAAAAATTCAGCAATGCAGCCTTGTTGTACTGCAGGAGTAGGCCCATCCAAGCGTAGTGGCCGCTGAAGTGGCGTTTGGCCACGAATTTGAAAAAGGCGTCTTCTTCAGCCCCCACCATGGTGAAGGCATAGCCGGCATTCAGGATGCGGCTGGTTTTGTAGAGGGCGGAGGGGTCGTAAAACCGGTCGTAACAATGCTTTTGCTCGAAGTCTGCCAGAAAGGCCTGGCTGTACGGCAGCACGTTTTGCGCGCCTCGATAGTCAGCCAAGGCCAAGCGCACCCAGTCTGCACGGCTGATGAGCGTGGGGTCTGCCACGCGCACGTAGGCCATGTAGGGCATGCGCTCGTCTTCGATCTGCTCCGTGCCATTGGCCAAGGCAGCGCCGAGCAGTGATTGCCAATGGGGCAACAGCGGCGTCTTGCGCGCCTTGATGTCTGCAAACGCGGCCCGCTTTTGCTGCGCCAGTTGGGCCATGTCCACCTGCAATGCGGTGGGTTGCGAATCGTCATTGCTCCAACAAGCGGCTAAAGGCACGCGCCCACCTGAGGCATGCAGCACGGCAGACCTGCTTTCACCCGGAAAGTAGCCCATGTGGGTGCGGCGCACACAATCCAACATATCTTGCAACTGCGCCAAAGACGGCTTGGTCTGGGTATCCAATGACCAATGCAGCGCCAGAATCACCAAGTCGGGCTCTTGGCCTACGGCATAGAGGGCAAGGTCTTTGACCTTGAGGCGAAGTTGAAAGGGCGGGTTCTTCAAGGTGCCGGGCGCCGTGCCGGTTGCTGGGGCGTCGTCGACGAGTTGCTGAGGGCACTCTTGCCCTTGGGCCAGCAACACATCCAGAAACTTGCCAGGCCGCTGCGTTCGACGCCAGCGCCGCAGAGTGCGAACCTCTTGACCCTCCGCTTGCTCACCCCAGATAAAGCGACGCAAAGTGGGATGAAAGTACAGGTATTCCCCATAACGCTCGTCGTCCTCAACGGCGTCTTTAAGGCCTGCTTGCAGCGAGGCGGTGTCGTCCTGCCAGTCAGTGCCCTCCCAAGCTCTTGATTTTGGGTCGACCACCCGAAGGGGCAACCAGAGAATTTGCTCTGCGCTGCAAACAGAAATATCACTAGCAGGCGGTGTAACAACAGGCACCGGCCACTCCTCGATGATGGGTTTATTTGATGGGCACCGAGGGTACCTGTCCATTCCCAAGCGTGCAATAGAAGGCGCTACTTATTGAGGTTGACTCATTGACTATGCCACTACGCAGAGTTGCTAGCAGGCATCCCTCGTGCTGCGGACTGAAGGTCAGTCTCAAGGGGCCTAGCTGCGGCCCAAAGTTCGGACGCTGTGTAACTCTGATTTATGAAACCCGTAAATGAGTCTCAACGGGCCTGACTTCGGCCCAAGGTCCGGACATGACAGTTTTACGGGCGCTGCTAGTCCGCAACGTCTCAACGGGCCTGACTTCGGCCCAAGGTCCGGACAGCAAAGCGGGCTTCGAGCGCGAGGTCTCCACAGTCTCAACGGGCCTGACTTCGGCCCAAGGTCCGGACGGTGGCCTGTGGGTGCCTCTCCGGTGCCTAGCGTGTCTCAACGGGCCTGACTTCGGCCCAAGGTCCGGACCTACTAGCTCAAAACGCGTTGTTGCGGCGCAACCGGGGGTGGTGTTCGTTACTTTGTTCCAAAAGCCGGTTACAGAGGCAGTTTTCTCTTTTGAATCAACGTGCGGCGCTTGATTTAGAGAGTTAAGTAGAGCTTTCGGTTCTAAGGCCATGATTTTGGGCCTGGGTCGGGTTGCAGGTCGTTCAGGGGCTCGGCCTGCCATTCAAAGTGGCCGCAGCCAAAGCTGGGCTTTTCGCCGACACCTAGCCAAGGGCCTATGGTCAAGAGGGCCAGTGCGGCGGGGGGGAGGTGCGTGTACCAACGTTGCTGACCTAGTAGACCCTGCCAGTAAAGAACCTGCTGTTTGGTGCAGCTGCTATATGGCCACAAGATGGATTTGGTGGCTTGGTCGGAGGTGGAGGGAGACTCTTGGCGTCGCCAGTGCTCCTCCCAACCCACCCAGGCTGGGCTGCCCAGGCCCCAGGCGGCGGCCCAGGCTGGCTCCAGCAGGTGTGCGCGAGTGACCAAGCTCCGCAGCAGTCCCAGTAGGGTGGGGGCCGTGGGACCGTGGCCGGCCCGAATCCGAGCCTTGCTGGCTAAATGCAAAGGGGTGAGCCACTGCACTTGCAGGTGGTGGCTGGCCGGCTGTGTGATTGCGGGTGGAGCGGGCAATATCGGGAGTGTGGGCTGGGGCCAGGGAACGGGCAGGGCTTGGGCTTGCACATATACCTGGGCCACGCGGTAATACTCGCGACCAGCGCCTACGCACTCTAGGCCTTGCAGGGCGGCAGCGGCGCGCTCTATGGGCAATTCAGCCCCAGCATGGATGACCAGTGCTAGGTGCAGGTGCTGGTGATCGTTTAGCCATTGCGGCGGGTGACGGATGGGCCAGGGGGGAGGGATGAGGCGCCAGCGGGGGCGAGCGTTATGGTCAGTGGCTTGTGTGGTGAGGTGGCTCGGATCTAGGGCTGCGTACTGTTTTGCTGGCAGGCTGAGCCAGCGCCTGCGAATCGCACCGTGCAGCACACCGCCCAAGTAGGGCAGGTTGGTCAGCGCGTGGCGGGGTGCGTGGGGCAGGTGTAGGCGGATGTGCAGCAGGTGGCCGCGAGGAGTCATGGGTGGGGATTTTGCTGGACGGCGAGCGTTTGCATTTCAGCAAGCTCGAGCTCTTGGGCGCATCCGGTGTGGATCAATGGAGGCTACCACCTGAGCGTACCAACCTGGTGGATCGGTGAAGTCGCGGAGCAGATGGTTGTGACGAAAGGCATCAGCTTCATAGGCTTGTATCAATCGTACTTGTGGCGAACACAGCAGCCAGCAGGCCATGACAAGCAGCGTGTGTCTTGTCGCGTTGGACTGGGTCTCTATGAAGGGTCGATTGCCGGGCGCTATCGCAGGCGGTGTCAGGCCGAACCGGTCCGTCAGATATTCCAGCAAATGCTGGCCCCGCTTTCGGGAAAGCATCATGACGGTCAAGTGGCGCAGGACGGCTAGGGCGGATGGGTCCAATTGGCTTGGGTTTCCGATCGACAGGGCGTCGATTTCCATGAGCAAGCGCTGTAAGGCCTCAAGACCTTCTTCGTCAATGACCTCGGGAGGCTTGATCGGAGCGGAGGCCAGATCACATCCGCAGTCATGGCAGGTGCATAGCGGGAGATCCACCCCAGCCTCTGGTCGCCCCATGTCCAGCCGATGGAATGACACCGGGGCAGAACAATCTGGACAGACGTCCAGCAAGCGGCATTGATGCGTCACGCAGAATGTCTTGAGGGAAAGTCGCCAAGTTTTGCGGAAGTACGGTACCGGGTCGCAGCGAAGACAGGCCGGGCAATATTGCAGGCCGAAGCCTTCCCGCTTGCGGTGGTACATCTTCATGGACTGCACCCATTGCACGATCCCGGACAGTTTGAATTTGGGCGCCACAATGCCTTCGAACACACGCAGCGTGGTACCAAAGGCCATTTCCGGCGGCGTGCCAGTGTGCAGCACCAATGAGTCAAGCAGCCATGGCGGTGCCAGGCGGTCAATGTCTCGGTTCCAGACCTGCAGTTGGTTACCGAACAGCAGGTTGCAAAAGGTCTGAACCTTCATCCCGTGGCCATGGGCCAGTCGCACCAACCAACTCGACAACAACTCGTCCGGGAGTGGCTTGTACCTGATGGGCCACAACGGCGAGGTGAGGCCAAGCAGCCCTGTCATAGCTTTGGCCGGTACATCCTTCTCTTGGATGGTGGCACCCAGTCCAGGCCTGCGATGAGCTTCTCGGAGATGCACTCCTGGCCAGTGTCGATGGCAGCTACCGCCGCTTCTTTCACCAGATCGCAGATGTCGCCGAGGTTGGACTCAGCGCGGCTGTGAATGGCGAGCATGAGTTGAGGTTGGTGCAGCCCAGATGCGTTTCTGAGGGGAGTACGTTTCTCCAGCGTGGCGAGCAGTGTTCCCAGCTTCTCGCCAGGGGACCACTTAGGCAGCTCCATGGGCATGAAGCGGCTGGACAACTGGGCATCTGCATTGAATGCCGTGTAAGCCTCATCAATGCCCGCCGCTACGATGCACACCTTTGTCTCGTTCCCTAGGCTCTTCAAGGCGTTGCGAAACTCCCGCTGGCGATTCTGGCTGCCCGCAATCAGGTGGTGAATCTCGTCAATGATCAGTACGCGAACGCCAAGTTGTTTAAACAAGAGCTTGACCTGCGAGTACTTGGCGTAAGCGGGTGCCGTGGGCTTGTACGGCGCCATCAGCGCATCCAAGATGCGACTGTAAAAGTCCGCCAGGTCGGGCTTGGGTGGCGCGTCGATCATCAGGACTTCGCAGTGCATCGTTTCCGCCGCGGGGTCCATGTCCGGCGGATGCTGGTCGCGGAAGTGCTCCAAGATGGATGTCTTGCCGCTGAATGGTGCTCCTACCAACAGCAGACAAGGCATACGGGTCACCTTGGGATAGGTGCGAAGCTCCTCCAGCTTCTTTAACGCGAGTTTGACGTGAGCCAAGGCGATCCAGGTGCCGGCACGGATGGCCGACTTGCGCACCTCGTCGGCGAGGTCGGCCTTATCCTGGGTTTTCTTGTCGAGATGCGGGTACTTCTCGAGGTCGGTGCTGGGCGGCTTAGTCATCATCGTCGATAGCAGTGATCGTGGAGGGGTCGTAGCCGCGGATCAGCACCTCTGGTGGGGTTGTCGGCGTCGGTGTGGCTGCAATGGGCAGGGACTTCTTCGTCTCCTTGCGCGCTTTCTCGTGCTGCATGCGTTTTTGCTGCGCTCTGCGCGCGGCCTTTGTTTTCTCCGCCGCCTGCTCCTCGATTTCTCGCTGCCGGTTGATGAAGCTGAACACCAGTCGCTCGTCATACGTGGACATGCCAGCCTTGGCAACCGCCTTTCGGGCTGCCTGCAGCTCCCACAGGCTGCAGGGTGTCAACGTGCTGTCGCGGAAGGGGATCGGGAAGTAGCGCCCTGCGTTGGGTTCAAAGAAGTAGAACTGGCTGATGTCCCGAGGGTCATAGCGAAACCTGTATTGACGCCCCTTGGTCTTGTACTCTTCGTCCATCAGATTGGCCCAAGGCCGCAGGACATCGTGGAAGTAGTGCACTTCATCGACGACGACGCCGTAGTCCTGGATGGTTCGCTCCACATAGGGCATGAAGTCGATCCGCAGCTTCTCGACGTTGGTGTGCCTCGGCGGCAGCCCACGGCCAGGCTTGTTTTTGGTGCCGAAGATGCCCTCCTTCCACTTGGTCAAAGGCGTGGTGCCGATGCCGGTGTGGATGTCGTTGTGGTACCTGGCAAAAAACAGCACCAGCCACTTCTCCAACTCGTCGAAGGTCATGCTCGCGTTGCCCTCCGCATCGTAGGTGCCTTTTTCGCGGGGGCCAGAGAAGGTCGCGCCTTTGACCGACTTCAGGTCTTCGGTGACCGTGCCCATCAGCCGTTCGATGTGCGCGCCGTAATGAGGTACCTTGACCTTTCGGAGGTGCAGGTCGATCCCGTACTCTTTGGACACCAGCTTGAGCATGTTGCCGCGGAATTCTTTGGCGTTGTCCATGTGGAGCACGTCCATGACGCCATAGGTGGGCCACTCGATGTCTGGGCAACCCACCCGCGCCATCCAGCCCTCCTTCGGCAAGATGGCATGTGAGACGCACATGCCGGCCGACATCGCCGAGGGGGCATCCAGCGACAGGTACATGCCCAGGCACACCCGGCTGAAGACATCGATGGCCAGGGTGATCCAGGCGCGGTTGATGGGCTTGCGGTACTCATCGTCGACGATGATGACTGCCAGGAGCGTGTGGTCGATTTGAACCATGGCCAGAGGCCAATTGGCGTCAGGGATGCTGCCCTTGTGGATGCTGAAGCGTTCGCGGGCAGCTTTCTGCCCCTCGCGCTTCGCCAACTTCTCCTCGCCATCAATCCAATCGATCTGACGCCTGATGGTGGATACCGCCGGCAGTGGCGACAGCTTGGCGTTAGAGCACAGGCGACGAATCTCCTTGGCGCTCTTTGCCGCCGAGGGCTTCTGCTGGGTCAAGTGCTTGGTCTTGACGTAGTTGTCAAGGATCAGTTGAACCTCGGGATTGAGCCGACTCTTGCGGCGGCCACCAGAGCGCCTCTCTGGCAGAAGAGACGAGAGAAGCCCAGTTTGGCGGTAGACGTCGACCCACCGGTAAAGGGTTGCAGTGCTGACGGCGGTCTTTTGTGCCGCAGCAGCATAGTCTTCCTTGGTTCGGGTCGACCGCTTGCCCAACAAGGGCCTGATGGCCTCCAGGCGGTGCTCGGCTTCCTCCCAGTCCTCGATGGGCACGGACTCCAAGTCGACTTCTTGGCTATTTGACTCCGGTGCCGTCGAATGCGCAGGGGGATCCAGCGTGCCGATCTTTAGCAATACCTTCTGATCGGATGCGGGTTCGCGAGCCAAGACCAGATTGAGGTCGACAACGCGAAGGACCAAGTACTCGCGGTCGTTGTGGACGACGGTGGAGCCCGGGGTGATGTAGAGCAGCGCTGGGGAGTGATTGGCAGAGGCTGGTGTGGCTGCGACCTTGCCACCCCGGTGCGCTGCCTCCGCGCGCATCACCTTTGCGGTCGCGGCGCCGCGCTTGGCCGGCACCTTTTTGCGGGCAGAGGCGGGCTTCTTGACGGTGGTCATGGATGGGCGCCCTCAAGCCACAAGGGGACATCGCCGCCAAATGCGGTGTGAAGATCGACCTCCACTTGACCGGTGGCCACCAGGTGCCACAGCGCTGCCAGCAAGCGGGCGCGGGTGTCCGCATCGGGCGAAAGGGCGTCAATGAGACGAGTGGAGCTGCTCTGACCGCCTTCCCGTGCGAGGGCATCCATCAGGTTTCGCAAGTCCGCTGGATCTGGTGTGAACCGGCCATACCGACGGAGGAACTTGATGTTGGCCAGGAACGGCGACCGGATGTCTTTCTCGGTCTTCTTCACGAACAGCCAGCCGCGCTCTGCGCTGTATTCGGCGGCGGCGGCAAACTTGGGGGCGTACTTGCTAGCGTTTGCCCTCAAGTCGTCGGCCGCTTTGACCTCAGTCAGCTCGCTGGGGCGGGTTTGGCCATCGGCGTCAGGCCGGAAATGGACCAGCACGTCAGGCACGTAGCCGTTCTGGACGCCCGGTACGGGAACACGGACAGGCTGCACCTCGTAGGAGTGGACGGCAGGGTCAAAGTCCAGCAGTGTCAGGTAGTCGTTCTCCAGTGGAGACTCGAACTCTGCGTGGTACAGGCTCTTGGTCGTGGCGTGCAAGCCCGTGACGGATACGTGGTTCTTGGGAATTTTCCGAACCGGCACGGGACCCCCAACGGTTGATGGCGTGTGCGAGCGATTCTAGCCAGTCTCACTAACTTCGCTCTTTTTTCTCATCAACTTCGATCCATTGGCGCGCCGTCAGGCCTTGTTTTCTCATATTCTTCGAGTCGCTGACAGTGGCGTGAAGCCCCCGGGTTTTGACCTCGCCGCTGTCAGGCGGCCAGCAATTCCTCGATCAGTTTTTGCATGGCGGCAAAGTCGGGGGGGCCCACATAGCGCTTGACGATGCGGGCTTGCTTGTCCATCAGAATGCTGGTGGGTGTGAGGCGCACATCGCCAAAAGCTTTGGCCACTGCACCGCTGCTGTCCATGGCAACATGAAAGGGCAGTTGCCGGGTTTGCGCGAAATTGCTGACGAAGGCGGGGGTGTCGTAGCTCATGGCCACGGCATAGGTTTGGTAGCCTTGGGCCTTGTACTTTTCGAAGGTGCTCACCAGTTCGGGCATTTCCTTGACGCAGGAGGTGCAACTGGTGGCCCAAAAGTTGATGAGTGTTACCTTGCCCTTTTGCGCGGCCATCTGATGGCTGCTGCCGTCGAGCAACGTGACTGCGACATCCGGCGCGGATTCGCGCGAGGAGCAACCGGGCAGCGCCCAGCCGCCCAAGCAAGCGGTTGCCAGCAGGCTGGCGCTGGAGGCAAGATGACGACGACGATCCATGGAGGACTCCTGATGAAGCGACGGCAGTTTACGGCAGGCACTTTGGCGACGCTGGGGGTGGGCTTTTCCGCCACGGGCGCTCAAGCCTTTCAACTCAGCAACGCAGACGCCTCTGCAGGCGTGAAAGCCGCGCTGGAGCGCGGAGCGGTGGCAGCCGTTGGGCTGCTGGGGCAGGCCGATGGCTTTTTGGGCAACCCTCAGGTGCGCATCCCGCTGCCTGGTTTTTTGAACGATGCCGCCAAGGTGCTGAAGTTCACGGGCCAGCAGAAGAAGGTGGATGAGCTGGTCACGGCCATGAACCGGGCCGCCGAAGCAGCAGTACCGCAGGCCAAAGAGTTGCTGGTGAATGCGGCCAAGAGCATGTCAGTGCAAGATGCTGCACGCATTGTGCAGGGTGGCGACACTTCGGTAACGCAGTTTTTCACTGAACGCACTCGCGCAGCCCTGACCGAGCGTTTCTTGCCCATCGTGACCCGGGCGACCGAAAAAGTGGCGTTGGCAGACAAATACAACGCCGTGGCGGGCAAGGCCGCAGGGCTGGGTTTGGTGAAGAAGGAAGACACCAACATCCAAGCCTATGTGACGCGCAAGTCTTTGGATGGCCTCTATTTCATGATCGGCGAAGAAGAGAAGAAGATTCGCCGCGACCCTGTGGGTACAGGCAGCGATATCTTGCGCAAGGTGTTTGGGGGCTGAAGCCCCACGGGGTCACATGGAGCGCGACAGCTCGTAGATCAAGGCTGAGGGCAGGGATTGCGTCACGGTGTCCCGACCGATCACTGCATGGCGGCGGCCGTTTTCACCGCTCAGCGCAAAGCGGCTGCCTTCCGCCGCAATTTCAATGAAGGCGAAGTTCGGAAAGTCGTGTGACAAGTCGCTGCGCAAGCGCTCAAAGCGCTGGCTGGCCGATGCTGACTCATAGATGATGGCGTGCGGCAAGGTGTCTCGGCAATACTCCTCGGCCTCGTCAACCGTGCTGACAAAGTCCAGCACCAAGCCCATGTGGCGGATGGCCTCGCGCACTTCGGCACGTAACTCTCTGCGCGCCGCCAGCACCAGCACCTGGCTTCCTGCCAGTGGTTTGGAGTTTTCGGACACACCGAAGTCGGGTTCGACCTCGGTGATGGCCATGCCCTCGATCTTTTCTTGTACGGTGCGCGGGAACTCGATCAGGACGGAGCTGGTTTCAGCGGTGTCGACCCGATCAATCACCAAGCCCAAGGTTTTGCCAATTTGCTGGACCAAGCGCCATGTCATGGAGTCCAAGCTCGGTGTTGCATCGTGGCGGGCCACGACATCGGCCGGGGCTTCACCGCTGGCCTTGAGCAGGAACTGGCAGAACATCCGGGCGTGTGCGGGCCAGGGTTTGAGGTCGATGCGGAACTCAATCTGTTCGCGCGCATGCTCCAGAGCCCAATCCATGATGGATTGAACCAGGGTGTGCAACAGCGTGGGGTCCACAATGACTTCTGCCGGGCGCAGGGCTTGGCGGATTTCGATGCCGCGTGCGGTGGCCTCTCGGCTGCGCTGAACCAGTACGTCTCGCACGACCTGAGTGAGCGTGATTTGCTCCGGGCTTTGACGAATACGGCCTGACGCAAAACGGGCCAACTGCTGCCCGATCATGCCGACCCGGCGGGCCTGTTCGATTTCTTCGCGCAGAGCCCGTAAGCCTGCTCGATCAATCTTGCCCGTGGTCGCCAGCACGGTGACGCGCTCTAACGCGCTGGACAAACTTTGAGCAATATCGCTGCCCACCAAACCGATCAGTTCGCACCAATGTTCGTCGCTGAAAGACTGAATCAGCGGCGAAGCGGAGAGAGGTGGCTCAAGCTGAGGAGGAGAAATCGCATTCATGATGGAACCTGAAATCGGGTCAACCCGGTCCCGGGTCTAGCGATAGTGACACGTTTTGCAACATTTGTGGGGCCTTGTTGTGGTGGCCTGCGACGATGCCGTGAGAAATTTCTCTGGGCATCATGGTGGCAGAGGTCCTCGCTGCCCATCCTCCGCCTCAGGGGTCTGGCCCCCTCGAAGTGGGGATAATTCGGCATGGCCTGTTTCAAACCAATTTGTCCAACTCGGCACCAGGGTGCTCGGCAGGGGCGTGCGGCTTGGGGTTTTGGGGTGGCGTGTTTGGCGGCGTTGGTGGCCTGTGCACCGGCCCTCAATTGGCGAGAGGTCCGCAGCGACAGGGCGGACTGGATAGCCAGCTTTCCTTGCAAGCCGGATCTCCATGTCCGGCAGGTGAGCTTAGAAGGGTTGGCCGGCCAGAAGCTAACCATGGCGCTGCGCGTGTGCGAGGTTGATGGGCAAACCTTTGCGATGTCCGAGGTGGATGTGCAGGAGCCCGCTCGGGTGCCCGTGGTGCTGAAGAATCTCCAGGTGGCTTTTGCGGGCAATGTGGGGGCATTGGCAGCGGTGCCGCCTGGGCAGGCCTGGAGTGTCAAAGGGATGACGCCCCAACCGGACGCAGGCCGCTGGCATTTGGAGGGCACCATGCCTTCAGGGCAGGCCGTCAAGGCCGAGATGGGCTTGGCCTCGCGTGGCACGGTGGTGGTCCAGTTGACCGTGAGCGGACGGACGGCCCCCCCAGAGGCAGCGCTCCAGTTTTTCGAAGGCCTGGTCTTTCAAGGGCAATGAATGGATGCCATCGGTGTTCTGTTCTGGGCAGACCCTAGCCTGGTTGGCCGACGGGGACACTTGAGAACATCCTCTGACATCCGGTGAGAACTTGGCAGATACTGTGCGGATGACCACCCTATTGATCATGGCCCATGCGCCACTGGCCGGGGCGCTGCGTGATGTGGCGGCGCATGTGCTGCCGGATGCCGCCAAAGACCTCCTGGCGCTGGATGTGCTGCCGCAGTGGGATGGCCCCCGTGTGGATGCTGAAGCCAAGGCGGTTTTGAGCCAAGCCAATGGGGGGCCGACGCTGATATTGACCGATGTCTTTGGTGCCACACCCTGCAACGCGGCACAGGGGCTGGCGGACGGGCAGAATGTCCGGGTGGTCGCTGGCGTCAATGTCGCCATGCTGTGGCGGGCCTTGAATNAATTGCCCGGGGATGCCGCTGCCGCACTGGAAGCGGGTGCGGTGGGGGTGGGCCTGTTCCGCAGCGAGTTTCTGTTCATGAATCGCCAAGGGCATTTGCCGGGCGAAGACGAGCAGTTCATCTCCTACAAAGCAGCGGTAGAAGCCATGAATGGCCTGCCGGTGACCATCCGGACCGTGGATATCGGCGCGGACAAGCCCCTGGAGCGGCTGTCTAGCCATGAGCTGCGTCATGAGCACACATTAAATCCCGCACTGGGTCTGCGCGCCATTCGCTGGAGTTTGGCCGAGCCGGATATGTTTGCGCAGCAGTTGCGGGCCCTGTTGCGTGCCAGCGCATTTGGCAAGGTGCGTGTGCTCATCCCCATGGTGGCGCATCTCTCGGAGGTCGTTCAAATACGCGCGGGGCTGGAAAACGCCAAGCAGCAACTGCAACAACGCGGGCAGGCCTACAGCGAAGTCGAGCTAGGCGCCATGATTGAGGTGCCAGCGGCCGCCTTGATATCACTGAGTTGTTGTTGGCCATGGGGCTGCGAAGCTTCTCGATGCATCCCGCCCAAATCAGTGCCATCAAACAGCGGGTTTTGCGAGCGGACACCAAGCAGCTCAGTGGTTTGCTGAGGCAGTCCATGAATGCGGACTATCCTCAGGACGCTTGGCGCCAAGCGGTGATCGCGCGCTGAGCATTTGAGGGGAAACGACGAATCCTTGCGTCAGCATGTAAAACGGTGCTATAGTCGAGGGCTTCGCTCATGACACCGATGTGCCGAAAGGCAAGTAGGTTGCTGCGAGTGAAAAGAGGGTTAAACCGGTTTCGAATGCCGCTGAAAGCCAGTGGCGATAAAAACCAAGCGTTTGACAGGGTCTTTAAAACAGGCCACAATCGCCCCTCTTTGCTGATGACAACAAGTCAGCGCGACGAAAGTCGATGTTCTTTAAAAACTAACAGCCGATAAGCGTGGGCGTTAAGAGGCGAGTGCCAAGTGTTTTAGGACACTTAGGTCGCAAGACCTTAATGCTCATGGAAGTGAAGTTCACTTCAATTCTTTGAGCGAAATTCAAGATCGAACTGAAGAGTTTGATCCTGGCTCAGATTGAACGCTGGCGGCATGCCTTACACATGCAAGTCGAACGGTAACGCGGGGCAACCTGGCGACGAGTGGCGAACGGGTGAGTAAAGCATCGGAACGTGCCCAGTAGTGGGGGATAGCCCGGCGAAAGCCGGATTAATACCGCATACGACCTAAGGGTGAAAGGGGGGGATCGCAAGACCTCTCGCTATTGGAGCGGCCGATGTCAGATTAGCTAGTTGGTGGGGTAAAAGCTCACCAAGGCGACGATCTGTAGCTGGTCTGAGAGGACGACCAGCCACACTGGGACTGAGACACGGCCCAGACTCCTACGGGAGGCAGCAGTGGGGAATTTTGGACAATGGACGAAAGTCTGATCCAGCCATGCCGCGTGCGGGAAGAAGGCCTTCGGGTTGTAAACCGCTTTTGTCAGGGAAGAAATCCTTTGAGCTAATACCTCGGGGGGATGACGGTACCTGA
The DNA here is from genome assembly GCA_004359425.1 of Ideonella sp. MAG2. Taxonomy (GTDB): domain Bacteria; phylum Pseudomonadota; class Gammaproteobacteria; order Burkholderiales; family Burkholderiaceae_C; genus Ideonella. The sequence goes on from PTEU01000001.1 coordinate 515,081, forward strand.
AGAATAAGCACCGGCTAACTACGTGCCAGCAGCCGCGGTAATACGTAGGGTGCAAGCGTTAATCGGAATTACTGGGCGTAAAGCGTGCGCAGGCGGTTATGTAAGACAGAGGTGAAATCCCCGGGCTCAACCTGGGAACTGCCTTTGTGACTGCATAGCTTGAGTGCGGCAGAGGGGGATGGAATTCCGCGTGTAGCAGTGAAATGCGTAGATATGCGGAGGAACACCGATGGCGAAGGCAATCCCCTGGGCCTGCACTGACGCTCATGCACGAAAGCGTGGGGAGCAAACAGGATTAGATACCCTGGTAGTCCACGCCCTAAACGATGTCAACTGGTTGTTGGGAAGGTTCCTTCTCAGTAACGTAGCTAACGCGTGAAGTTGACCGCCTGGGGAGTACGGCCGCAAGGTTGAAACTCAAAGGAATTGACGGGGACCCGCACAAGCGGTGGATGATGTGGTTTAATTCGATGCAACGCGAAAAACCTTACCTACCCTTGACATGGCAGGAATCCTGTAGAGATATGGGAGTGCTCGAAAGAGAACCTGCACACAGGTGCTGCATGGCCGTCGTCAGCTCGTGTCGTGAGATGTTGGGTTAAGTCCCGCAACGAGCGCAACCCTTGTCATTAGTTGCTACGAAAGGGCACTCTAATGAGACTGCCGGTGACAAACCGGAGGAAGGTGGGGATGACGTCAGGTCCTCATGGCCCTTATGGGTAGGGCTACACACGTCATACAATGGCCGGTACAGAGGGCTGCCAACCCGCGAGGGGGAGCCAATCCCAGAAAACCGGTCGTAGTCCGGATCGCAGTCTGCAACTCGACTGCGTGAAGTCGGAATCGCTAGTAATCGCGGATCAGAATGTCGCGGTGAATACGTTCCCGGGTCTTGTACACACCGCCCGTCACACCATGGGAGCGGGTTCTGCCAGAAGTAGTTAGCCTAACCGCAAGGGGGGCGATTACCACGGCAGGGTTCGTGACTGGGGTGAAGTCGTAACAAGGTAGCCGTATCGGAAGGTGCGGCTGGATCACCTCCTTTCTGGAAAACGGCTACACCGTTTCTGCGAATGCTAACTTTGCTTGCAAAGTTAAGCGCGTAGCGCGGCAGTAGCTAAAAAAGCACTTCAAATCTGAAGCGCCCACACTTATCGGCTGTGAAACAAGCAACAGTGAAAGCGTGTAGCCTGGTGAGCGTCAAGATGGCACGAGCCTGAGCGGACGCGAAGACGGGCCCGACACGTGTCCAAGATGCGTGGGTCTGTAGCTCAGTCGGTTAGAGCACCGTCTTGATAAGGCGGGGGTCGTTGGTTCGAATCCAACCAGACCCACCACCAAAATTGGGAAACCTTGGGGGATTAGCTCAGCTGGGAGAGCACCTGCTTTGCAAGCAGGGGGTCGTCGGTTCGATCCCGTCATCCTCCACCACATCACTGTAGAGCTTGCGAGAGCAAACCAAAGCATCCACTTGCTGAGTCAGGTGGTTTTTTGGTTTGCCTTCGACAAGAAGGCTTAGTTCTTTAAAAATTTATAGAGTCGAATCTGTTGTTGACAGAAAGCCATTCGGGGGTAAAGGCCTGAGTGGTACCGTGCTGTCAACAACGAATGATTGCGTCAACAGAGACTTCAACTCTAAATACAGAGTTAGAAGACGGCATAACGCGAAATACTCAATGTTGATTCCGGTAGTCACCGGGATTGACACAGTCCTTGACGACGCCTTAAGCATTGGGCGTCAAAGTTATAGGGTCAAGTGACTAAGTGCATGTGGTGGATGCCTTGGCGATTACAGGCGACGAAGGACGTGATAGCCTGCGATAAGCTTCGGGGAGCTGGCAAATTAGCTTTGATCCGGAGATTTCCGAATGGGGAAACCCACCCTTAGGGGTATCGCAATCTGAATACATAGGGTTGCGAGGCGAACCGGGTGAACTGAAACATCTCAGTAGCTCGAGGAAAAGACATCAACCGAGATTCCGAAAGTAGTGGCGAGCGAAATCGGAGAAGCCTGTGCTCTTTAGCATTACTCTTATCAGAACGGTCTGGAAAGTCCGGCCACAGCGGGTGATAGCCCCGTATGGAAAAAGAGTTTTGTGGAACTAAGTGCACGACAAGTAGGGCGGGACACGTGAAATCCTGTCTGAATATGGGGGGACCATCCTCCAAGGCTAAATACTCGTAATCGACCGATAGTGAACTAGTACCGTGAGGGAAAGGCGAAAAGAACCCCGGGAGGGGAGTGAAATAGATCCTGAAACCGCATGCATACAAAAAGTAGGAGCCCGAAAGGGTGACTGCGTACCTTTTGTATAATGGGTCAGCGACTTACATTCAGTGGCAAGCTTAACCGAATAGGGAAGGCGAAGGGAAACCGAGTCCGAATAGGGCGTCTAGTCGCTGGGTGTAGACCCGAAACCAGGTGATCTATCCATGGCCAGGATGAAGGTGCGGTAACACGCACTGGAGGTCCGAACCGACTAGTGTTGCAAAACTAGCGGATGAGCTGTGGATAGGGGTGAAAGGCTAAACAAACCTGGAGATAGCTGGTTCTCTCCGAAAACTATTTAGGTAGTGCCTCAAGTATTACCATCGGGGGTAGAGCACTGTTATGGCTAGGGGGTCATGGCGACTTACCAAACCATTGCAAACTCCGAATACCGATGAGTACAGCTTGGGAGACAGAGCACCGGGTGCTAACGTCCGGACTCAAGAGGGAAACAACCCAGACCGCCAGCTAAGGTCCCCAAAATTGGCTAAGTGGGAAACGAAGTGGGAAGGCTAAAACAGTCAGGATGTTGGCTTAGAAGCAGCCACCATTTAAAGAAAGCGTAATAGCTCACTGATCGAGTCGTCCTGCGCGGAAGATGTAACGGGGCTAAGCCAGTTACCGAAGCTGCGGATTTGCTAGCAATAGCAAGTGGTAGGAGAGCGTTCTGTAAGCCTGCGAAGGTGGATCGTGAGGTCTGCTGGAGGTATCAGAAGTGCGAATGCTGACATGAGTAGCGTTAAAGGGGGTGAAAAGCCCCCTCGCCGTAAGCGCAAGGTTTCCTACGCAACGTTCATCGGCGTAGGGTGAGTCGGCCCCTAAGGCGAGGCAGAGATGCGTAGCTGATGGGAAACAGGTCAATATTCCTGTACCGATCTATAGTGCGATGTGGGGACGGAGAAGGTTAGCTCAGCCAACTGTTGGATATGTTGGTTCAAGCTCGTAGTCATGCCCGGTAGGCAAATCCGCCGGGATTAGATGAGAGGTGATAACGAGTCTGCTTGCAGACGAAGTGAGTGATACCCTGCTTCCAGGAAAAGCCACTAAGCTTCAGCTATAGACGACCGTACCGCAAACCGACACTGGTGCGCGAGATGAGTATTCTAAGGCGCTTGAGAGAACTCTGGAGAAGGAACTCGGCAAATTGACACCGTAACTTCGGAAGAAGGTGTGCCTTTAGTAGGTGAACCATTTACTTGGGGAGCCCAATGAGGCCGCAGAGAATCGGTGGCTGCGACTGTTTATTAAAAACACAGCACTCTGCAAAGACGAAAGTCGACGTATAGGGTGTGACGCCTGCCCGGTGCTGGAAGATTAATTGATGGGGTGCAAGCTCTTGATCGAAGTCCCAGTAAACGGCGGCCGTAACTATAACGGTCCTAAGGTAGCGAAATTCCTTGTCGGGTAAGTTCCGACCTGCACGAATGGCGTAACGATGGCCACACTGTCTCCTCCAGAGACTCAGCGAAGTTGAAATGTTTGTGATGATGCAATCTCCCCGCGGAAAGACGGAAAGACCCCATGAACCTTTACTGTAGCTTTACATTGGACTTTGAACAGATCTGTGTAGGATAGGTGGGAGGCTTTGAAGTAGGGACGCTAGTTTCTATGGAGCCAACGTTGAAATACCACCCTGGTGTGTTTGAGGTTCTAACCTTGTCCCGTTATCCGGGATGGGGACAGTGTATGGTGGGCAGTTTGACTGGGGCGGTCTCCTCCCAAAGTGTAACGGAGGAGTTCGAAGGTACGCTAAATACGGTCGGAAATCGTGTTGATAGTGCATTGGCATAAGCGTGCTTGACTGCGAGACTGACAAGTCGAGCAGGTACGAAAGTAGGACAAAGTGATCCGGTGGTTCTGTATGGAAGGGCCATCGCTCAACGGATAAAAGGTACTCTGGGGATAACAGGCTGATACCGCCCAAGAGTTCATATCGACGGCGGTGTTTGGCACCTCGATGTCGGCTCATCTCATCCTGGGGCTGTAGCCGGTCCCAAGGGTATGGCTGTTCGCCATTTAAAGAGGTACGTGAGCTGGGTTTAAAACGTCGTGAGACAGTTTGGTCCCTATCTTCCGTGGGCGCTGCAAGATTGAGAGAGCCTGCTCCTAGTACGAGAGGACCGGAGTGGACGCACCGCTGGTGTATCGGTTGTCATGCCAATGGCATTGCCGAGTAGCTAAGTGCGGAAGAGATAACCGCTGAAAGCATCTAAGCGGGAAACTCGTCTCAAGATGAGTCTTGCCGGGGCCTTGAGCCCCCTGAAGAGTCGTTCGAGACCAGGACGTTGATAGGCTGGGTGTGGAAGCGCAGTAATGCGTTAAGCTAACCAGTACTAATTGCTCGTGAGGCTTGACCCTATAACTTTGACGCACAGTCAAAGCGATGTTATGCCATAATCTGGCGACACAATCATTCATGATTCGACTCTATAAATCAGTTTAGTTACTCAACACAACTAAACTAAAGTTTAAGCCTGATGACCATAGCGAGTTGGTCCCACTCCTTCCCATCCCGAACAGGACAGTGAAACGACTCAGCGCCGATGATAGTGCGGATTCCCGTGTGAAAGTAGGACATCGTCAGGCTAATATCCGAGAGAAACGCCCGGTTTTACCGGGCGTTTTTATCTCTGAAGCATGAGATCTGTGCTATGATCCCATCCTTCAGCGATAAGCTGGATAGATCGCAAGATCAAGCTCTTTAAAAACTAACAGCCGATAAGCGTGGGCGTTAAGAGGCGAGTGCCAAGTGTCTTAGGACACTTAGGTCGCAAGACCTTAATGCTCATGGAAGTGAAGTTCACTTCAATTCTTTGAGCGAAATTCAAGATCGAACTGAAGAGTTTGATCCTGGCTCAGATTGAACGCTGGCGGCATGCCTTACACATGCAAGTCGAACGGTAACGCGGGGCAACCTGGCGACGAGTGGCGAACGGGTGAGTAAAGCATCGGAACGTGCCCAGTAGTGGGGGATAGCCCGGCGAAAGCCGGATTAATACCGCATACGACCTAAGGGTGAAAGGGGGGGATCGCAAGACCTCTCGCTATTGGAGCGGCCGATGTCAGATTAGCTAGTTGGTGGGGTAAAAGCTCACCAAGGCGACGATCTGTAGCTGGTCTGAGAGGACGACCAGCCACACTGGGACTGAGACACGGCCCAGACTCCTACGGGAGGCAGCAGTGGGGAATTTTGGACAATGGACGAAAGTCTGATCCAGCCATGCCGCGTGCGGGAAGAAGGCCTTCGGGTTGTAAACCGCTTTTGTCAGGGAAGAAATCCTTTGAGCTAATACCTCGGGGGGATGACGGTACCTGAAGAATAAGCACCGGCTAACTACGTGCCAGCAGCCGCGGTAATACGTAGGGTGCAAGCGTTAATCGGAATTACTGGGCGTAAAGCGTGCGCAGGCGGTTATGTAAGACAGAGGTGAAATCCCCGGGCTCAACCTGGGAACTGCCTTTGTGACTGCATAGCTTGAGTGCGGCAGAGGGGGATGGAATTCCGCGTGTAGCAGTGAAATGCGTAGATATGCGGAGGAACACCGATGGCGAAGGCAATCCCCTGGGCCTGCACTGACGCTCATGCACGAAAGCGTGGGGAGCAAACAGGATTAGATACCCTGGTAGTCCACGCCCTAAACGATGTCAACTGGTTGTTGGGAAGGTTCCTTCTCAGTAACGTAGCTAACGCGTGAAGTTGACCGCCTGGGGAGTACGGCCGCAAGGTTGAAACTCAAAGGAATTGACGGGGACCCGCACAAGCGGTGGATGATGTGGTTTAATTCGATGCAACGCGAAAAACCTTAAACTGAACCGTGTGAACTGAGTTACGCTTCTGAAGTCTTGGGTCGTGGCCATCAAATTGCGGGGGCCGCAGACCCAACTAAAAAAGCCATAGTGGGTTGGCTTATCAAACGCCATCAGATATTGAAAATGGCAGCGAAGCTTGTCTTTTTTGATCACCTGATAGCTCTCCGGAGTCAATTGCTCTGCGTAGCGGGGAGACAGGCGCTTCACCGGTGACGGTACTGCCGAAGCAGTAGGCTGGTAGGGATGACTGAGCGGGTTGATGAGCGCAAAGCAGCAGGCATCTGGTGGCGCGGTGACATCAACCCAGTCCACAGACTGGTGGGTGCCTAGATGATCTAGCTCCGTTCTGAATGCCCGTGCCTCAGGTTGGTGGCTCAGCACCGGAATGCACTGCCCCAAGGTGAGAAAGCTGACGCGGCGACCATCACCTGCCTTGGCAGCGGAGAGATTCAACGCCCGACTCAGCGCCGCCACCGCGCCCATGCAACCGGAGCTGTGTGCCACCACCAGAACTTCATCAAACTCTGTGTTGCCCATGGCACCAGCAATGAGTTCAGACCAAGCAGAGATGCGCTCTTCAACTTCTGGGGCTTGGTCATTGGCCATTTTGAGCAAACTGGCAGTGCTGCGCATGAGCCAGTCCCCTTGCATGCGCCGCCAAGTGCCAGGCCACTTGGCGAGTGCCACACCTACCGCAGCAAGACCAACGACATGTGCCAGGGCGCTGACTATGCCGTGATGAGTGGTGATGGCCCAGGACGCCGCCAGGCCGATGCTCACCGCCGCAAGCATCAGGGCAAAACAGACCAGCAAAATCGGCAAGGCCAAGGTCAAGCCTGCCACACGACTGGCGCGACACATGCTCCACCATGAGCCGTTGCGGAAGATCCGCCAAGAGGTCAATGTGGTCAATAAGAAGAGCCTCCAGCGCCCTCGCGGCCAATGCTGACGGACGATGTCGTCCCAGCGCAAAAAGTGGTAGTCACTCTGCACGACAGCACCAGCAGCGTCGGTGTACTGAACAGGCCAGGTAGAGCGCAAGCGTCCGTCCGAAGTGCGCGGCCCAATGTGGAGCTGATAATCAGCACCCTGAGTCTGACGTTCCGCCTGCTCGCAGAACAGTCGGTAATAGTAGCCAGGCCCTTGGGGATCAAAACCAGAAATGTAGAAGACTGCCCGTCGACGCACTTGGCCCAAGCCTGTGGCTTGCCTGTTGAGCGACGGGCCAGCTTCTGGGCGGCTCATTAAAAGATGGTCTGCTTGTGCAGACCTTTGGCCAACATCAGGTCTACCAAAGGCTGCTCGCGCTTATTGGCGCGCTGGCAATGCCCCCGCTGAAAAAGGTCTGTCAGACGAATGACCACCCTGGCCCAGCGTCGCTCGCGCGCGCGCCATGCATGAGAGGAGACCGACTCCCACGCATATCCGTTGAAAAGTGTGGCATTGACGAAGTGATCCAGCGCGCGTACACCAGCGCGTCCACGCGCCGTGGAGCCTGCAATGCCGACGCAGACCAACAACAAATAACCGGCAATCGCCATGGGCACGATGGCCGACATCAGCAAAAAGCCTGCGAGCCGCTCCTTCACCTCAAGCTCCTCGTTTGCAAAGCTCTAGCCAAACACCATTGTCAGAGCGGATGGTCAACCGGCCTACCGGTTTAGGGTGGCGGCCTTCCACCGGCCGTAACTCAAAGTGCTTGGCCACAGTGGCCAAAATTAGACTGGCCTCTTGCAGCGCGAATGCTGCGCCAATACACACCCTGGGGCCAAGGCCGAAGGGCAAGTAGGCCCGGCGCACGGAATCCTGCGCAGCAGGCCCCGAGGCCTCATCGTTCGCGTCATAGCGGTCTGGGTCAAACTCGTCGGGCCGCGCCCAATAGGCGCGGTGCCGCTGAATCAACCACGGCGAAACCACCACCGTAGAGTCTTCGGGCAGGGCCTTATCGCGCATGGCGCAAGCCTGCCTGGACTGTCGGGCCAAAAAGCCCACCGGAGGGAAGAGCCGCAAAGTCTCCTTGAAGACATTACGGCACAGCGTGAGCGCTCGCAATTCCGCAGGGTTGGCCAAGGCCGCGTCCAGCAGCAAAGCGGCTTCGTCATGCATGCGCTGCTGAACCTCAGGCACCTGAGACATCAGGTGCAGCGACCACGAAAGTGCACTGGCGGTGGTTTCGTGCCCGGCCAGGAACAACATCGCGACCTGATCCACCAGCGCATCAAAGCTGAACCCTTGGCCGGATGCGGGGTCTCTTGCAGCCAGCAAATAACCCAGCAGATCACTAGGGCGTGAAGCTTCTTTGGCCAGCATCTGAGCTTGCTCATAGCGTGGTTGGATCAGTTTGACCAGCAGCCCACGAATCTCACGGGCAGCGGCATGGCTTTGAGCCCGCCCCCGCCACGGCCGCCACCACCGTAGCCCAAACAGCGCTGGCATCACCATCTTGGGGGCCAAGGCTTGATAACGTGAGAAGGCTTCAAAAACTTGGGTGGCGTCGCCCGCCGCAAGAGGCTGAGACAGAATGGTTCGCAGAATGATGTCGGCCGCCACATGAGTCATCTCGGCCTCTATGTTCACGACGCTTGATGGACCGGTGTTGTCGCCATCGATGATGGCGTTGAGCCGCGTCACCATGGCATCCGCAGCGGCCACCATGTGGCCGTACACATGGCGGATGCGTGCCCCCTCAAAGGCGGGCTCCATCAGCACACGCTGTTGCCGCCACTGCTCACCATGCGTTGTGAAGATGCTGTCGCCCAGCAAGGGTCGCAAGGCCTTGGCCAGCAAATCGCTCTTGGGGAAAGCATCGGCCTCATCGACCAGCACGCGCTTCACCAAACCAGGGTCGTTGACCATGTACAGGTCCAAACCAGGGAGATGAACCTCCCCCATCTTCATGGCATAGCTGCGCACATACAAACCATCCAACCACGAATGCTGTTTGCTGAAGAACATCTTCCACCACGGTGGGCGCTTCGCCACCGGCGCTGGATAGTGAGGGCAGAACTTAGGCGCTGACATGCCCGTCTCCAACAGCAGCGTCTGCTGCCGCCTTGCCTGGATGATGGTTCTGTAAGTGCTCATCCAGACGCCACGGCCCTGCGCTCAGGCGCACATAGTCATACGCACCGGGGCGTGTAGTGGCACGAAGATACTGCATGTGCATGGACAGACGGTTACGTCGCAGCGCTGCGAAGCTGGAGTCATCCATGATCGCATGGAAGCGCGGCGAGCCTTGCCAGGTGGTGGCCGCACCCGTACACAACCAAGGCCCCACGCGGTGAAAAGCAGCCCAGTCGCCAGGGGCCGAATAGTCCAGCCAAGTCAGCGCAGAATGGCCCACTACCTGGGCTAGGTCGCGGCGGAACGCGCGCGCCGAGTCGAAAAACGCCACCGCAGGCGTGCAATGGCCCAGGGTCAAAAAACTGAGTCTCGGCCCCTCGTGGCCGAGCCAAGGAGCCAACTCCAGCGCACGCGCCAGCACACTGGCGGCCACAATGGAGCCCGTGCTGTGGCCCACCAATAAAATCTCCTGGCAGGCCTGTTCGGGCGAGGCGCGGGCCTGCTCTGCCGCGCTGACCACAGCCTTGGCCATCAGCCCCACGCGCGTGTCGAGCGCCGGCACCCGCCCAGCCGCCTGAAGATGGCTGAAGCCATAGAGGCGCACCAACCATTCAGAGTCCAGCCGCGTCTCAAGCTGACGCCAGGCCAGCAGCCAAAGCACAGGTGCTGCCGCCCAGTACCAAACGGACCAACTCGGTGTCCACCACGCCAAAAGGCCAGCCAGCCCACCGCAAACGGCGGCCACGCCAAAGCAAATCATCAGCGGGAACAGGCCCAACAGCCAGGTGTCTTTGGCGACCGGCCAGACGCGGCCAAACAAGCCTTGCTGAGTGCCTCCCACGTAATAGCGCCAATAGGCCCCCAGTGCGCTCCACAGGTCTTTATGCCAGTGCTGACGCACGATGTCATCCCAAGCCAGCACGGTATAGCGGGTTTGGTGACTGAGCTTGGTGGATGTCCAGTTCACATCCCAGGCTTGCTGCCACTCAGCCTGGCCTTGCTGCATGGGCCCGATGGACACCTCTTCACCCTCTGGCGAGGCGCAGCGCTGCTGGGCTGCGGCCCGATAGAGGCGGTAGTAATGACGGGGACTCTTGGGATCAAACCCACCGATGAAAAATACGAGCCGACGCCGCTGCATGCCGCGATTGTGGCGGAGTCCGGCCCCATCACCGATGTGGCACTTAGGGCTTGGCGATCGTCAATTGATCACCCACTTGTTGTACATGCCCTGCCGCCAGCAAACCGCCAATCAAGGCCTGGCCCCATTGCGACATCGCCTGGTTGTCATGGTGACCACTGAGCTTGGCCATGACGCGGTAGAGCGGGGTGTCCATCAACCAGCGCTTTAGCGCTGGCACGGGCAAGGCCTGCACTTCCATCAGATGAAACATGAGTAAGGCGCGGGCGGCATGCTGGGTATGCCAATCAGGCTGCCGCTCAAACGCTGCCAAGCGCTCCCGACTCCTAGCCAGCGCGGTTGCGGCATCTTCGAACACCGCCCCATGCCCCGGGATGACACAGCGGGGTGCCAAGTGCTCGATGTGGTCCAAGGTGGCGCGCGTGGCCGCAAAGCCCGGCCCGCCTTCCAATTCCGGAAAGATGATGGCCAGCCTCTCCTCCCACAGTGCGTCACCCGCAATAAGGGTCCGCGTCTGTGGCTCGAAGAGCATCACAGCATCCATGTCGTGGCCGGGTGCTGCGTGAACCTGCCAGAGGGCCTCGCCCAGCTCCAATTCGTCGCCCGGCTTCAGTGCGCCATGCACAGCGAAGCGGTCACAAGCCTGCCCGACAGCGTCATAACTCAGCCGCGAACGGTCCCACTGCAACGCCGCAGACCAATGGCCCACCGGCACCCATGTCTGCAAGCCCGGGTAGTGGGCTTGTAGCAGATGGTTGCCCCCGCAGTGGTCGGAATGCAGGTGGGTGTTGAGCAAGCGCCCGGGCACAGCCCCCTCCAGCGTATGCTCAAGCAAGGCCAGTGTCATCGGTGCATGGCGTACATAACCACTGTCCACCACCGCAGCCGACACCTCACCGCAGGCTTTGAACACCACTTGGTTGGACGACAACCAGTCGCGCTCCAGGACGCTGAGCCCCAGCGAGCTCAAGAGCGATGAACTCTCGTGGCCGCTCACGCTGCCACGCTGCTGCGAAGTTCGCGCCGCAAGACCTTACCAACATTCGACTTGGGCAACTCGTCCCGGAACTCCACATACTTGGGGCGCTTGTAGGCGGTGAAGTTGTCGCGGCAGTAGGCCACGATGTCTTCCTCATCCAGCCCTGTGTCCTTGCGCACCACATAGAGCTTCACGGCCTCACCCGAGCGCGCGTCGGGCACGCCCACCGCTGCGCATTCCAACACGCCAGGGTGCAGGTTGACCACCTGCTCGATCTCGGTCGGATACACATTGAAGCCCGACACCAGAATCATGTCCTTCTTGCGGTCGACGATGCGAACGTAGCCGCGCTCGTCCATGACGCCAATATCACCGCTCTTGAAGTAACCGTCGGCCGTCATCACCAGCGCAGTTTCGTCTGGGCGCTGCCAGTAGCCCGCCATGACCTGCGGTCCGCGTATACAAATCTCGCCAGTTTGACCCAGGGGCACATCGCGGCCATCGTCATCACGAATCGCGATGTCCGTAGATGGAATGGGCAGGCCAATGGTGCCGCTGAAGTCGGTCACATCCAAGCGGTTGCTGGTGGCGACGGGTGAAGTTTCAGACAGGCCATAGCCCTCCACCACCGGGCAGCCTGTGATCTTCAGCCAGCGCTCTGCCGTGGCCTGCTGCACGGCCATGCCCCCGCCGTTAGACACCACCAACTCCGAGAAGTCCAGCCGCGCAAACTCAGGCTCATTGGCCAAAGCGTTGAACAAGGTGTTGACTGCCGGGAACATATTGATGCGGTACTGCGCCAGCGTGCGGATGAGGCCCGTGATGTCACGCGGGTTGGGAATGAGCAAGTTGGTCATGCCCAGTCGAGCCCCCATCATGTAGCAGATGGTTAACGCAAAAATATGGTAAAGCGGCAAAGCGCAAACCACCGTCAGAGGCTTATCGCCCAGCTTATCGAGCATGGGCTTGAACCAGGCCTCGGTTTGCAGGATGTTGGCCACCACGTTGCGGTGCAGCAGCGTGGCCCCCTTGCTCACGCCGGTGGTGCCGCCCGTGTACTGCAAAAAGGCTACATCGTCTGGGCCCAGAGCAGGCGACAGCCGCTTTGGCTGGGCCGCGCATCAGGCGCAGGCTGTGGCGCAGCAGGGGTTTGCGCGTCAGCTTCTCCAAGCGTTGGCCCAGACCAATCGCCATGCTGAGTTGATGGCGTCGATCCGCCGCGCACCCGGTGTCGCGCCAGCACTGGGCATAGCGCTCTGCGGTCAGTTTGGTGTCTTGCAAGTGGCGCGCCATCTGAGAATCCAGGCGCTCTGACAAGGCATGCAAGGCCGCCAAGGCCTCCACGGTCTGGACCACCTCCGCAGGGAAGAGCCGCACCAGGGCCGGCACGATCCGGGCAAACTGAGCATCGCGCTCAGCAAAATCCTGAGGCCCATACAAGTCATTCAAAAAGAAGCGGGCGGCAGGCCCGTAGCGGCCATCCTCCAACAAGTCGGCGTGGGTGGTCGCAAAGCGGCTTTGCTGCCAGGCCTTCAAGGCCAAGACCTTTTGCGCCCATGGGGCGTCCAAACGCCGTGCCTGGCGCTCGGCGTCAACCGCCGTCAAATGAGCCTGGATGGAAGTAGCAATCGCGGACATGGCGACATCCTAGCCGCCAGCGACTGAAAGCGCTGATATCGGCAGTGATCTCGCGGGCACCTCCCGTCACCTTCAGTAGTGGCAGGGCTCTAGCCTGGGTCGGCGCTTTGGTGCAACACTGTGCCCCATGCAACGACGCACACTCCTCAGGCTTGGCGCGGGCGCTGGCGTCGCTTTGGCGTTGGTCGGTTGGGGCGCGGCCGCTTGGCGGCCCGCCTGGGTGGCAGGACGTTTGTCTGTGGAGGCCCGCCAGTTGTGGTCGGCCATAGCCCGGGCGGTGCTGGAGGGCGTGCTCCCTGCGGACAAACAGGTGCAGGCCCTGGCACTGGAGCACCATCTCGGGCGTTTGGAGACGGCCATCCAAGGCTTGGCACCTGCGACCCGTGCTGAACTGTCAGAGTTGATGTCTGTGTTGGGGATGGCCCCAGGGCGTTTGGCCCTGACGGGCTTGTCCACTTCGTGGGGCGAGGCCACCGTCCCCGAGGTTCAGGCGAGCTTGCAGGCCATGAGGCTGTCCAACAGCCAGACTCGTCAACAGGTCTACCATGCGCTGCGCGACCTCACCAATGCGGCCTGGTTCTCAGATGCGGGCAGTTGGGTCGCCTTGGGCTACCCTGGCCCTAGGCCTGTCTGAAAGGCAAGGCTCCATGGCTGAAGCGCAGACCCTGACCCACCACGCCGTACCTGCCGCCCAGCGCGCTGGTGTGCCCGACCCGATTCAGGCTGGACTCGCCCGGGGCTGGAAGGTCAAAGGCGGGCCTCACGGTAGTTTGCCCCCCTCATTGAGCTGCGATGTATTGATCGTAGGCACCGGGGCCGGAGGCGGTATCACGGCTGAAATTTTGGCGCGAGCCGGGCTGTCGGTGGTGCTGGTCGAGGAAGGCCCACTCAAGTCCAGCAGCGACTTCAAGCAACTGGAGTCCGAAGCATACCCAACCCTGTACCAGGAAAGCGCTGGTCGAAAAACGGCCGACAAAGCCATCAACATCTTGCAGGGGCGCTGCGTCGGGGGCTCCACCACCGTCAATTGGACGAGTTCATTCCGGACGCCGCCCGAGACCCTGAAGCACTGGGTAGAGCGCTTTGATTTGCAGGGTTTCGACGCCGCCGCCATGGCCCCCTGGTTTGAGCAGGCCGAGAAGCGCTTGAACATCGGTGACTGGCTCACTCCCCCTAACGAAAACAATGAGTTGCTGAGACGCGGCGCCCAAAAGCTAGGCATTGAAGCATCGGCCATCCGCCGCAATGTGCGTGGCTGCTGGAACCTGGGGTCTTGCGGCATGGGCTGCCCTACCAATGCCAAGCAATCCATGCTGGTCACCACGGTGCCCACTGCACTGGACGCCGGGGCCACCTTGCTCGTCCAGACCCGGGCCGAGCGTCTGGTGTTGGCCGGTGACCGGGTGGAGTCTGTGCTGTGTTTTTCCCTGAAGCCGGACGGTACACCCGACACGGCCGCCGCATGCCGTGTGGTGGCCAAGCATGTGGTGGTGGCGGGGGGAGCCATCAACAGCCCCGCTTTGCTGCTGCGCTCTAGCGTACCCGACCCCCACCAGCGTTTGGGGCGACGCACGTTCTTGCATCCGGTGGTGATGTCGGCGGGGGTGTTTGAGCACAAGGTCGAAGCGTGGCAAGGTGCGCCGCAAACACTCTACAGCGACCACTTCTTGCACACCCAAGCCATTGATGGACCGATGGGCTACAAACTCGAAGCGCCACCGCTGCATCCACTGATTTTTTCCTCCACCTTGGCCGGTTTTGGGCAAGCCCAAGCGGATGTTTTGGGCCGCTTTCCCCACATCCACACGCTGCTCGCGCTGCTGCGTGATGGTTTTCATGAGCGCTCGCCCGGCGGCGAGGTTCAGCTCCGTGGCGATGGCTCGCCCGAGTTGCACTATCCCTTGAACGATTTTGTGATGGAGGGTGCTCGTCGCGCCTTGCTGAGCATGGTGGAGATCCAGTTCGCGGCCGGTGCCACCGAGGTCCAAGTGATCCATGAGCAATCTCCGGTCCTGCGTTCCTGGGCGCAGGCCAGGACCGTCATTGAAGGCTTGCCCATGGTGCCACTGAAAACCCGTGTGGTCAGTGCCCATGTCATGGGGGGCTGCGGGCTGTCTGGCACCGAAGTCGGCGGCGTGACTCGCCCCGATGGCGGGCATTGGCAGGTCCGCAATCTGTCGGTGCATGACGGGTCGCTGTTCCCAACCAGCGTGGGGGCCAACCCGCAACTCAGCATCTATGGCTTGGTGGCCCGTTTGGCCACCGGCTTGGCCCAGCGTTTAGGCGGACGCCCCGTGCGTCTGGACGCCTGATGCTGGCACGATTGCAGGCGGCCCTGATGGGGTGTTGGGTGGTGGCTGTGCTCTGGGGCCTGCAGTGGGCTTTGGTTCAGCAGGCGAGTGTTGCCAAAGCATGCGGCGTGCTCGCCTTGGCCTTGACCTGGCACGCGGCGTGGTTGACGCTGACCTTTTTGCTGATGAGCTGGCGCAACCGCTTCGACGCCGCACCCAAGCCCAGCCTGTCAGAGTGCTTGCGTGCATGGCGGGCTGAGGTCTTGGTGGCCCCCAGAGTTTTTGGCTGGCAGCAGCCGTTTCGGTCTCAGCGCTGGCCCGATTTTTTGAGTGAACCGCCATCCGGCAGCAGCGCAGCCGCTGTGGGTGTGGTGCTGGTGCATGGCTTTGTTTGCAACCGTGGCCTGTGGAACCCTTGGATGGAGCGCCTACGTGCCCTGGCCATCCCGCATGTGGCGGTGAACCTGGAGCCCGTCTTTGGCTTGATCGATGACTATCCTGACATCATCGAGCGCGCGGTGCAGCGATTGACTCAGGCCACTGGCCGGCCACCGTTGATCGTGGCTCACAGCATGGGCGGCTTGGCTACCCGGGCGTGGCTACAGCGCTATCAGGCAGATGCGCGTGTGGCCGGGGTCGTCACCATTGGCACGCCGCACCAGGGCACTTGGCTAGCGCATTGGGGCTCCGCGCCCAATGCACGGCAAATGGCCCCAGGGGGTGCTTGGCTCACGCAATTGGCAAGCAGTGAGCCTGCGTCGAGAGCGGGTCGCTTTGTATGCTACTTCAGCCATTGCGACAACATCGTTTTCCCCGCGATGACGGCTGTACTACCAGGCGCTCGGGCGGTTCACATTCGGGGCGCTGCGCATGTGGACTTGATCCACCGCGCCGAGGTGTTCGACGAAGTCCTCGCCGTCCTCCGCACGGCGCAAGCCTCGGTTCACGGCACCGGCTCGTGCCAGGCCTGACAGGCAGCACCAGAGGGGAAGGGTCGTGAGCCAGCACAGCATGCGGGCATCACCGGGCTCTCCCTTGAAAAGGCTGAGGGCCCACACCGACAGGGCTGCCACCACCAGGGCCACACTGGCCCAGATCGCCAAGCCCGCCGGGCGATGCCGCCACACCTGCCGCAGTACCCGCGAAGCACATAACCAAGTGACGCCAGCGTACACAAGGCCTGCGCCAAGCAGGCCCGACCACGAGCCTTCCGACATCCACCAGAGGGGGTCGGCTGAAGGAATATGAGGCAAGCCACAAGCTGTGGCCAACGCCATGGCGATGAACAGGGCCAACGCACTGCGGTGGCGCAGTTCTGGAGTCATCGAAGCTACCGCACAAGTTTTTTTCCAGATTCAAGTGTCCGGCAACCATATGCCTCTTGGCTATCACCCTGATGGGGGAGTCGAGCCAGCGGGTTCAGCGCTCGATATCGTGCAGTAATGCCAGCGTAGGCTCAACGCTCATATTCAGCAAACGGCTGATGTCGGCGACATCGTCTGGGATGGCAGGGTTCTCCCAACCCTGGGCGGTATGCCGCGCAATGCGCATCGCCAGCAAGACGTTGCGAACTTGGCTGGCCTCTGCGTGGCTGTCATCGGTGATGCGTATCAACAGCTCAGGCAGCCGCCACTCCACCATCAAGGCGTGTTGAATTTCAGCCAAGGTCACGCCCAGCAGCTCTCTTTGTACGGTATGGCTGCGCAATGTGGGGTCAAGGCGCTGACGGCGCTGAATCTCCAGCGCCAGGTCAGGGGCATGCAACCACAGCAACATTTCGGCAAAGTCGTGCAGCAGCGCGGCCTCGTGAATGACAGGCGCGTCATGGTCGCCCCGATGGGCGGCAAAGGCCATGGCAAATCGCGCCGCACGGCGGGCGCGTCGCAACACAGCAGTCAAGCCCGAGCGCGCTTCGGCCTGGCCGTGCAAATGGTCTTCAATGGTCGGCTGCGGGCCAAAGGTCTTGAAAAACGGCGTGATGCCGATCAACACCACTGCCTCACGGGCCGTTTCCACATCCGTGGTGCGGCGCTCGCGGTGCAAGGTGGCGGTGTAGGCCAATAACTTGAGCGTCAACAACGGGTCCGCCGAGATCACGTCGGCCACCATGCGGGCGTCTACAGCATCCTCCATGTCACGCAGGTCTTCTAACTGCGCCGCCGTGCGGCGCAGCACGGGCAATTCAACCAAACGGAAGTAGCGCACCCAGCCCGCCAGGTCGTGGGGGTAGCGGGGGGCGGCGGTGAGGGCAGGAGCGGTGTTCATAGTGAAGCGCGAGGCGAGCACAAGCCCGCCCTCTTCCTATCGGCGCGCCAGGGGCTCGACTTGAGTGTCAAACCTCACAGGCGACGCACCTGCACATGCCCGACCAGCTCGCCATTCACAAACAAGGCACCTTCGGGTGCTCCAGCCTCGGCATGGAATTCCCAGATGGGGTCCGTTCGCGTTGTTGCGGCGGGAGCGTAGGCACTCCACTGTCTGGCTTTGCGCCACACCACGGCACAGGCTCGGGCCAAGGCCTTGGCCAGGGCGTAACGCAGGCCGGGCCACAAGGCGGTGGGCGTATGGGTCAAGGTTTTCATCATCATGTCTCCCAGGGCGGCGTCGGGGGTTTCAGGCCCGTACGCTGGGTTAATTCAGGGGCTGTGGTGCTGCGGCAGTTGGAGCTGGCGCAGCTCACGGTTCAAGGCGCGCTTAGCTTTTTGGCGGCGGGCGGCCTGGCTGGGGCGGTGGGCACCCGCGTGGCGCAGCACACTGGCGGCCACCACGGGATTACGAGGTTTGATCAACGGCAGACGAATGGTCATCAGCGTGCTCCTAGAGCAGGTAAGGCCGTCGGCAGGCCATGCGGCGGCCTAGCCTGGTTCGGCGTGAAACAAAGGAGATACGCGGCACCCCTGGCCGCCTCGCTGGGTGAGCAGTGGCGCTAGGGGTGGTCCGCGCAGCAGCGGCAGGGATCTCTGCGCCGCATCTCCACCACGACCGCGGTGTCAACACAGCGCGCTGACAGCAAGGACATCAGCTCAGGCTGGTGAGGTGGAGGGGCCGCAGGTGCCAATGGCAGCCTCGGGACGATGAGCCGCTATGATAAATATAAAATTATCTTGCGCAAGTGTTTTTTATCATTTGAGCAACAAGTTGCGGTGGCCGCCACAACAGGCACCAAGCAGTGCGTGTGCGCAGGCCAACGGCGTCGGCCTTGCCAGCTCAGCGTTTGGCCTTGAGCGGTGCAATGCCGCGCTGCATCTGTTGCCAGAGCGCCTGATCCGCATCTGGCGCAGGGGCTGCGCTCACTGCACCTGCCGGGCGCGCGCTCGTGCTGCGCGGTGCAGGCATGGGGGTGGGCGACGGCTTGGTCTCAGAGGGTTCGAGCACGTCGCCCAAAAGATTCAGCAAGGCTTTTTTGGCCCTGACCGGATGCCGCCGGTAATAGGTGAGCACCAAGCCCACAATAAAACGCTCATCGTCGTCCTGCGGCAGCACGGGGGCTTCCGGAGCAGGGGCCGGTGCCAACGCAGGGGCTTGGCCGTGGGGCTGGTCCATCCAGCCGGCTGGCTTGTGACAGCATTGCTCAAACTGCCGGGCCAAGCGTTCACCAATTTGCCGAGAGCGGCCTTTGATTTGGCTCCAATAGCTGGGCTGGATCTGCAAACGCTCCGCAAATCTGCCCTCGAGGCCTCGCAACGTGGCGGCATCCGCATGTTTGGCGGTTAGTCGGACGAACTCATCGAACAAAGAGAGCGCGTTTTCGAGGCGAATGGCGGCCACGTCGCGGAGTGCTTGCATGGGTGAGATGATAAAGCCGTGCGCCGCCCTCGATCTAGATCGCGCTCAGGTGGTTGTCCCAGGCCTTGACCGCCAAGGGGGGCGGAAAATCCGGGGCCTGGGGTGTGCGCCACTGGGCACCCGCCGCCCAGCCCTGGCCTAGCGCGCCCGCTTGGGGCCAGGCCTCTAGGCGGTGGCATCGGCCNGCGGTTGTCCAACAAGCGCAGGGCGAAGCGCTCGCGCATGGGGCCACCGTCCACGGCCATCAGGCGGGTCCAGGCGGTGAGCACCTGTCGCCAGGCCTGCTGCGCAGTCGCACGCTGGCTCGCCTGGCGGCAATAGGCGCTGGTCGCCGCTTGCAGGGCCTGGGCACTGGCCAGCAGTTGGTCCGCCCTGGGGCCATAGTGCTGGGCCCACATTGCCTTGAGAAACGCTCGGCGCTCGGCCACGGTTTTGGCGTCCCAGTCCGTGGCCGCAGGCGTGGCCTGCGCTGCCATCGGCGGCAAACGCCCTGTGCCCTGGGCGGGGCAGAGCACGGCTGTGCAAGCCGCCAGCAGCCCCACCGCGCAGCCACGCAGGGTCGATAGCCATTGTTGATTCACAGCGACTCCACAAAACGAACCAAGGCCTCGCGCTCAGCGGCGTTCATGGCCTGCACCCGGCGGCGCGCTTCCTCGGCCTCGCCGCCATGCCAGAGCACGGCCTCTAGAACGCCACGCGCGCGCCCATCATGCAACAGGCGCTGATGCCCGTTGACCTCTTTGACGAGCCCAATGCCCCACAGCGGTGGTGTGCGCCACTGGCGGCCAGTGGCCAGATGGTCGGGGCGGCCATCGGCCAGGCCTTCGCCCATATCGTGCAAGAGCAGGTCGGTATAGGGCCAGATACGCTGCCCGGCCACGCTACGGGGTGACAGGCGGGGAAAGGGGGGCGTGGCCGTCACATAGCTGGGGCGGTGGCATTGCGCGCACTGCGTTTGTTCAAACAAACGCTGGCCACGCAGCACCTGGGCGTCGCGCGGGCTGCGCCAAGCCGCTGGGGCCAAGGCCGCTTGATAAAACACCACATCACCCAGCGTCGCGTCGTCGATCTCGGGGGCTTTGCCCTGGGCACCTGAGGGAGCAGCAAGGCAATCCTGTTGGCGGGCGCTGCAAGTCTCTTTGGGAAAGTGGCGCGAGGTGATGCCCACATCGCCGTGGAAAGCGGCGGCCGTTTGGTGCGCCAGCGAGCCTGCATTGGCCTTCCAGCCCAGGCGGCCCACCACCATGGCCTGGGCGAAGGGGTCCCAAACCCGATTGAGCTGGCCTTTGATGGGGCCGGGCGTGGCGGCTTGTCGGGCCAGGTTCTCACGCAGGGCCGACTCGGGGATGGCCTCCAGCAAGCCCACGCCCGCCAACTGGGGTGCAATGCGCGGGCTTTGCAAGCTGTGCTCAGCCAAGGCCCCATAGGCCAGGTCGGTGACGCTGTAATGAGGTTTGAGCAGGCTGTAGGGCGTGCCATCGTCGAAATGGCCTTTAAGCTCGCTGTAGCGCAGCAGCAAGCGGCCCTCGGGGGCGACCCCTTGCACCGCCGCCGTGTGCAATTGGTCGCCATAGGTGGGCTCGGGCAGGGGTTCCCCATGGGGACCGCGCCCGGGCACCGACAAGCGAAGCAGCAGTGCCGCGTCGGCACTCACGTTATCGGGGGCCAAGCCTTTGTCAAAGTCGTGCGGCGCGCCCCGGCCGTCTTGCACATGGCAGCCGCCGCAAGAGCGGGCCAAAAAGTGCGGCCCCAGGCCGTCGCGGCCGGTGGTAGAGGCCGGGGCCTCCACCCAGTTGCGCCTGAAAAAAGAATTGCCCACGGCAAAGCGGGTGCGCTCCGCCTCACTCAGGGTGGCCAGCGGCATGGAGAAGGCGTTGCGGCCTCGCACCTCCACCGTGCTGGCACCACCGCTGTTGGGGGCTGGCGATTGGGCCGCCAGCGGCAGGCCCAGCATCAGGGCCGCACCCAGCAGCACGCCGGGGCGGCCAAGGCCCCCTCGGCGAGACGCAGTGGCGCAGCGCATGGCCCTCAGCCCTTTTGCAGTTGGGTAATGCCCAGGCGTTGGGCAGCGCGAGCCAAGTCCCTGGCCTGGGCGCTGAGGCTGTTGGCCAAGGCAGTCGGCGCGCGGCGTGGGGTGCCTTGCCGTCCATAAAGTCTTCGGGGGGGCGCTGGCCTGGGCCATCAGCGCGTTCGTCTTGACCCCAGAGCAAAAACTCGATGGCATGCCAGCCAGTGGCAATGTTCTCTTCACCATGCCGCTCGTTCAGCCCCATCAACGTGGCTTTGTCGATGGCGACCTTGGGGTCATTGATGAAGCCTGCGTCAGGGCGGCCTCTGACGCTGTCGATATAAGCCTCGTCCAACGGCCAGGCATTGAGGCGCGCCTCGGGGCCGTCTTCGGCATCAATGGGGCCGCCATAAAAGCGATAGGCCTCGGTCTGGCCATAGGTCTGGCGCGCCAACACCCAAGCGTCCCGTGCGGCTTGCAGCGTGCTGGCGTTGGGTGCTGTGATGAAGGCCTCAATGCGCTGGCTCAGGCGCTGGGCCAGCGCCAGGCTGTCGGCATAGCTGGCGTGAACCAGGGCGGCATGGTGTTGCAGCACCTCTGCGAGCAAGGGCTCGGGCTTGGGGGCCGTGGGTGCCGCCTGCAGCGGTGCCAAGCTCCACAGCGGGGTCATGCTCAGCAGACGCAGCAGCGAGCGGCGGGCCAAGCGCGAGTGGGCTTTAACGAGGAAGGTCATGGGCTGTGATTGTGGCGGTCTCGGGCCACCCAGTGGCCGCTGTGGATATCGGCCACCGTGGCGCAGCCGCACAAAGCCAGGCAAGCGGCAAATTCGTCACGCAAGAGCCGGATCATGCGGGCCACGCCCAGCGCCCCGTCACAGGCCAGCGCATGCACCTGGGGGCGGCCGATGAGCACCGCATCCGCGCCCAAGGCGAGGGCTTTGAAGACATCGGTGCCGCGCCGTATACCGCCATCGACCAAGATAGGCCAGTCAGACGGTACGGCAGCCCGCACCTGCGGCAGTGCCCAGGCGGTGCTGACGGCAGTGTCCAAGGTGCGGCCACCATGGTTGGAGACAATGATCCCGGCCACGCCCAACGCGGCTGCTCGGGCGGCGTCGGCCGGGTGCAATACGCCTTTCAACCAGAGCGGCAGGCCGAGCCCGGCGCAGGCGGCTTGAAGCTCGGCCACATCGTCCCAGCGCACGGCCTGCGCCAGCAAGCCCGCCAAGCTTTGTGGCACTGGGGCCGTGGCAGGCAAGTTCACCGCGCGAATGCCCTCTGGCAGCACAAAGCCTGCTCGACGTTCGGCGTCGCGCACGCCATGGACCGGGGCGTCGACGGTCAAGACCACGGCCTGGAAGCCGCAGGCCTGAGCACGCTGGACCAGGGCCAGGCTGCGGGCCAGGTCGCCCTGCCAGTAGAGCTGGAACCACAAAGGCCCCGCGTCTGCTTCAGCCGCAAAAATGCTGGCCACCGCCTCCATGGGCGTGCTGGACTGGGAAGACAGCACCATGCCAGCGCCTTGAGCGGCGGCCGCCAGGCCTGTGGCGGTCTCGCCGTCGGGATGCGCCAATTGCTGATAGGCCACCGGTGCTAGAAACAAGGGGTGCGCCATTGCCCGCCCGGCCACGGTACAGGCCGTGTTGAGGGAGGCAGCAATGCGCAGATCGTTCAAGACGCGTGGCCAGAGCCGCAAATCCTGCCAAGCTTGCTGGTTGGCGCTGGCGGTATCCCCATCGCCAGCGCTGCCGTGCAGGTAGGCCCAGTGGGCTTCAGGCAGCTTGGCTTGGGCGTGCGATTCAAAGTCACGCAGGTTGACGGCATCTGCGGGCATGGGCAGCCTCAGGTGTCCGCCCATTGGCGCAAGAGGTTGTGGTACACCCCCGCCAAGCGCACGGTCTCGGGTGAGTCGCCGTGGTGCTCGCGCAGCGCCATCAGGCTCATGTCCAGGTCGAACAAGAGCTGGCGCTGGGCGTCTTGGCGCACCATGCTTTCAATCCACAAAAAGGCCGCCAAGCGTGCGCCACGCGTCACGGGCTCCACGCGGTGCACGGTGCTGCCGGGGTAGAGCACCATGTCACCAGCCGCCAGCTTCACCCGCTGTGGCCCCAGCGGGCTGTCGATCACCAACTCGCCGCCGTCGTACTCGCTGGGCTCGGCCAGAAACACGGTGGCGGAAAGGTCGGTGCGCAAGCGTTGCGCCTGGCCCTGGGCGTCGCGCACATGGCGAATGGCCGCATCCACATGGTCGCCATAGCTGTTGAGCGCCCCGCTGTAGCGGTTGACCATGGGCGGAAAGATGCGCTTGGGCAAGGCGGCTGAGAACAGTAGCGCATGCCGCTCGGCGGCTGATAACACCAGGGTTTGAATCTGAGCCAAGGCAGGGCTGTCCAGCGGCAACTGTTCATTGCGTTTGGCCTGGCCCGCTTGGGAGCCCGCCGAGACACCGCCATCCACCCAGGCAGCTTCACTCAACAAGGCTCTGGCCTGAGCCAAGGCCTCGGGGGAGAGCAGTTGGGGGATGTGCAGCATCATCAGGGCTCAGCCTTAGAAGTTATAGGTGCCCGTCAGCGCCACAATGCGGCCCGGCCCCGGGATGTAGTGGCCACTGTAGAGCTGGTCCGCATAGAGCTTGTTGGCCACATTGCTGATATTGGCCTTGAGCTTGAACTGATTCGGCACCACCACCCACTCGGCCATCAGGTCGGCCGTCACAAAGCTCTCCGCTGCCCAGCCTGGGTTGCGATTGGGCGTTTGCGAGCTGCGGGCGTTCAAGCCGCCCCCCACGCGGATGGTGGGCGTGATTTGGTAGGTCGTCCAAATCGTGCCGGAGTGGCGCGGCGTCAGCGAGGGGCGCGTGCCTTGGCCTTCCGAGCCTTCCACGCCGATGTCGATGTTAGCGACCGGCAGCCACATATAGGAGCCAAACACCTCCCACTGCGGCGTGATGCGCCCGGCCAAGTCCAACTCTGCACCGGCCACATGGCGCTTGCCCGACAGCGTCACCAGGTTGACCAGTGGGTCGGTGTTGCGCTCATGCAGCTTGGTCGAACGGAAGGCCGCCGCCCGCGCGCTGAACTTGCCATCGGCCGATTCCCAGCGACCGCCCAGCTCGACGTTGATGGACTGCTCGGGTGGGATGTCCACGTTGGACGCACTGAGCGAGTAGGCGTCGCCCGAGGTGTTGAAGGAGGTGGCACCAGAGAGGTGGAAAGACAACCGCTCCGAGGGCTGGTAGAGCACACCGGCCCGCTTGCTCCACTCGCTCACATTCATGGTGTAGCTAGAGGTGGTTTCTGGCCCTGCGGCATTGTTGGGGATGGCATAGCTGTTGTACTCGCCTTTGAGCTTGTCAAAGCGCAGGCCGAGCAACAGCTTCCAGGTGGGCGTCAGGGCGATCAAGTCTTGTGCATAGGCCCCCACGGCGGTGGAGGTGTAGTCATTGCTCACGCGCAGCACTCGGCTGGCTTCGTTGATGCTGGCACCGTCGTCTGGGGTGCCGATGGTGGTGGTGGGTTTTGTTGGGGATACACCGCCTTGTGCAGCACTGCGGGCGGCATAGACGGTTTTCTTTTCCAGGGCCGCGTCCACACCGGCCAAGACCTCATGGCGCATGCCCATAGCACTGAACTTGCCGCTGTAGTCGCTCTGAATGAACGCGGTCTGCAAGTCTTGAATCTTGAGCTGCGTGCCCCGTGTCACCACCGAAGCGTTGCCGAAGGTTTGCAAAGACACGGGCACCGTCTGCTGGGGGCAGGCGGGGTTCAGGGTGATGGCACCGGTGGTGCTGTTGACGCTGGGGCCGCACAGCCGCACTGTCCCGGCGCGCTGATCTCGGGTGTAGTCACCCAGCCGCAGCTTGGTCGTCAGCTCTGAGTTCACGCCAAACCGGTGGGTGTGCGTGGCTGTGGCGGTGGTAGCGGTGCCTGCATTCAGGTCGCTGGCCATGCCGTAATAGGCCGTCGGGTCCAGCGGCAGGGTGGTGGTTTGGTCTGCGGTCGAGCCGTTGGGGTAGGCGGCACTTTGAGCCGGTGTGGGGCGAATCCACGGCATGCCGTAGTTCATGCCGTTTCGGTTATCCAAGTGCGAGAGGCTGAAAGAGAACTCGTCGCGTTCGCCAATGCCGGTGCGCAGGGTGCCTGCCACGCCGGTTTTGTTGATCGACGAGCCCGCGCCATTGTTGTCGGCCACCGTGTTCATGACGCCAATGCGGACGGCGCTGTTGTCGTCCAGGCGGCGATTCACGTCGCCCACCACGCGCAGATAGTTGTGGCTGGCGATGGTGGCTTCCACGCTGCCTTCGTTGATGCTGCGCGCGACCTTGCTGACTTGGTTGACCGCGCCGCCTGTGGAGCCCCGGCCAAACAGCATGGAGGCCGAACCGCGCAGCACCTCAATGCGGTCCATGAAGAAGGTGTCGCGCTCATAAAAGGCTGGGTCCCGCAGCCCATCCACAAACACGTCGCCGGTGGATTGCAGGGCAAAGCCGCGCAGGCGGATGTCTTCTTCCCCGCCTTCGGCAGCCAAGAAGGTAATACCGGCGGTGTTTTTCAGCGTCTCCTTGAGCGTGTCCAGGTTGCGGTCGTCGATCAGGCGCTCGGTGACCACGGTGATGGATTGCGGCACATCACGCAGCTCTTGTTTGCCCTTGCCAATGGTGGTGGTGGTGGCCTGCACCTCGTCCTTGCCTTGGGGCTCGGCCTGGGCTTTGACCTTGACGGCCGGCAGCACGGTGGGCTTGTCTGGGCTGGCGGGGGCTGGGGTTTGGGCCAGTGCAAAACCGGCCGCCAGGGCACCCAGTGGCAGAAGAGCGGCGCGCGCGGCAGAGGCGCTAGAAGAGAGCTTGGTCATGAGAGCTTTGTTCAAGAAGTGGTGATGCCGCTGTCGAACAAGTCGATGAGCTGGCTGAGCCTTGAGCGCCCATACGATTGGGGGTCAAGCGACCACAGGCTCTTGGGCAGGCGTGCTGCCTAGAGCGCCGGGCCTGGCTGGCGCAGCGGGTGAAAGAAGTTGATAAAAACGACGAGAGAAAGAGAAGGAAAGTGGCAGACGAGGGCCAAGGCTTCAGCGCGACTCGGGCTGGGTCACAAACCCCACCTTGCTGAGCTTGGCGGCAGCCGTATCCGCCAGGGTCTCGGCCACCACGCGGTAGGCCACGTCTTGGTCGGCTTTGAGGTGAATCTCCGGCTGCGTTGGCTTCTGCCCTTCGGCCACAAAGCGCTGCGCGGCTTCAGCTCGGCTCACGGGCTCACCGTTCCAGAAGCGTTCACCTTGGGCATTGATGGCGAACTCCACCTTGTCGGGCACCGGTGGGTTGGGCGCCGAAGACACGGTGGGTAAATCCAGCTTCACGGCGTGAGTCAACAGGGGGGCGGTGACGATGAAGATCACCAGCAGCACCAGCATCACATCGATCAGCGGCACCATATTGATCTCGGCCACTGGGGCAGCCGCACGTTGTTTGTCAAAAGAGGCGAAGGCCATGCTGTCTCTCCGGCTCAGGCCGCCACGGCTTTCAAGGCTGCCGGGCTGGACGTGGTGACAGGTGCCGAGCCCGTGCGGCCCGCGCCCGGTGCTTCACCCAAGGTCAGCAGGCTGTGCAACTCGAACGCGAAGGCATCCAGCCGCCCGCCCAGCACGCGATTGCTGCGGGTAAAGGCGTTGTAAGCCACCACGGCAGGGATGGCCACGGCCAGTCCGATGCCCGTCATGATCAGCGCTTCACCCACGGGGCCAGCCACTTTGTCCAGCGTGCCCGCGCCACTCATGCCAATGGCCACCAGGGCGTGATAAACCCCCCACACCGTGCCAAACAAGCCCACGAAAGGCGCTGTGGCCCCCACCGTGGCCAGCGTGGTCAGGCCAGATTCCAACCGCGTGGTCTCCTCATCCAGCACCGTCTTGATGGTGCGGGTGATGAACTCGCTCGCCGTGCCCGCTTCGGCCAACTTGGCCGCGCCATGGCGGGCGTGGTGCGCCTGCGCATGCAGGGCATGGGCGCTCAAATGAGAGAACGGGTCGCGTGCGCCGTGGGTGGCAATCTCCGCCCGCACTTCGTCCAGTGTGCTGGCATTCCAGAAGTGGTTCAAAAAGTCGGTCGAGCGCTTGGCGCGCAGCCATTGGGCCATGCCCTTGGCCAGGATCAGCGCCCACGAAGCGGCCGACATCAGCAGCAGCACAACGAGCAGTGTTTTGCCCACCACATCGCTTTGTGCGATGAAGTGGCCAAAGCCTAAGGTGGTGTCGGTGGCGGGGGTCATCAGGTTTACTCCAAGCTGTATTCAAGCGGTGCAATGGCCGTCCATGGCAGCGCTTGGCCATTGCGGGTGTAGGGGGCAAAGCGCGCGGCCCGAAGGGCCTGCAGCGCTTGTTCATCCAAGCGGGCGTGGCCCGAACTTTTGTGGACACTGACCTGGGTGGGCAGGCCCTGGGCGTCCACCACCAAGCGCACCAACACCGTGCCTTGTTCACCCAAGCGCACCGAGGTGCGGGGGTAGACCTGCGCGGGCGGCACCGTGTAGCGCAAGTCGGTGGCTGCCAAGGTCACGGGGCTGGCCGGTGGCGCAGGCGGGGCCACAGGGGCGGGCGGCGCCGGTGGGCTGGGCGGCTGCGGCGCTTGGGCCGGTTGCGGACCGGTTGCGGTGGGGGCTCTGGCACCACAAAGCTGGGCGCTGTCTGGGGTGTGGGCGCAGGGGCGGCTGCCAGCACTGGGGCAGCCTTAGGCTGCACCTTGGGGCGCGGTGCGGGCGGTGGCGGTGGAGGTGGAGGCTGGGGCACAGGTGCTGCGGGGGCCACCCATTGCACCAGCAGTGGCGCGGCCGGTGCCAGGGCCTCCTGAACCGCCTCAAGCTGCAGCAAACCCCAGGCCCCGGCCAGATGGGCCACCACGGCGGCTGCCGTCAAGGCGCGTCGCTGGGCGGGGTTTAAGTCCGAGGGCGGTGAGAGCGGAGGAATGGCAGCGAGGGAAGGCATTGCAGGGCGTCGGTAAGCCTGCCACTATATTGCAAATGAGAACGATTCGCAATAGCTATTGAGGTGTGAGCCCTCCGTGCCTGGTACCGAGGGCTCACAACAATCGCTCCACGTGTGGCGCAAGCTGCTATGCCGGGCGTAATGCTGCGCACTTGGCCGCCGGGCTTCGTCGCAATGCCACGTGATGCCATCAAGCTTCGCTGCCATTTGCGCCTTGCTAGGCGCCAAACTCATCGACTTTCTTCGGTTAAACCAAGCATCGAGCACTGCATTAGCGTGCGCGCCACTTTGGTAGGTGCAAGGGCATCACCAAAGAGACAGCCTGCGCCACGCCGTCCTCCACAAAAGGCTGGAAGCGCGCCTCTCGCAGGGCATGCAACACCGCCTCGTCCACATCGGTGTTGCCACAAGACTGCAATACGGTGCCACGCACCACAGCGCCCCGCTCATCGACCAACAGTTTGACGATCAATTCGCGCTGCACGTCTCCTTTAACGCGGAGGCTTGGAATGCTGAGATGCAGACGCGTTTGCAGCGGCATGTCTTCGATGCGCGTGATGCGCTCGGGCCATGCCAAGGGCTCCGCCAAAGTGGGGGTCATGACCCCAGCAAGAGCAATCGCAGCGCCCCAACGTCGCAGTTGGGTGCAAAGGTGTCTCGCCGCCATTGCACGCAAACGCAAAGCAGCGAGCAAGGGGGCTTTCAATGGCAATTCTGTGATCATGAGGTTCGAAGCCGATCAAAGCGCCCAAAGGCATCAAGGCTGAAAGCGAATCACGCCAAACACGCCTTGCGTTTCATCTTCTGGCCCAGCGGCCACATACAGCGCGTTGCTGTCTCCCAGGCTGACGCCATTGCCAAACTGCAAACCCCAGAGCCCAGCGAGTGCCCAGGGTTTGCCGTCGGCGCTGCGCAGCCAATCTTTGAAGCGGCCCGTCTTGGCGTCATAGCCCGCAATGCGACCGGCCCCCCCAAAGTTGCCCACCAAGATGCAGCCTGAGAGCGCCCCGAAATTGTCCGGTGCTACAGCCACACCCCAGGGGGCGTTCAGACGTTGATCGTCCAGGGTTAGCAGGCGCTGGCCGTCCAGGCTGAACATCACCACCTTACCCAAATTGGGGGTCTCGCCTTCTTCGTTCGCGGCCAGGGCGACTTCTTCAGCCGCATAGAACTTGGTGGGGTCGTTGGGGTCGGCTTGGCTCTTGGCATAGGCCACCATCACCACGTCGAAGCCTGCGACTTTGAGTGCCTGCACATTGAAGGGCACAAAGTCGCCAGGCTTCGCCACGCCTCCCGTGCTGGTGGCAAAGGGGTTGGCAAAGCCGCGCAGGGTTTCTTCTTTCCACTGGGCGTTGAACTGCCGCAACCTGGGCTTGGCACCGAAGTCAGCCACCCACAGGGTCTGCCAGGTCTGTGGGTTGAGTGCCAGGCCGAAGAAGGCAGCGCCATTGGCGCTGTCATCCACCATGGCCATGGCGGGGCCATCGGCACGCACGGGCACGCCAGCTTGCCCAGGGTCGCGCTCCGTCCAGCCAGAAATAACGCCCGTGTCAGTGGCGAACAAGAAGCGCGCCGAGCCGCTGAGCAAGCGCGTTTCATTGTTAATGACCACCGGCTGGTTGTTGACCCAAAAGGTGTTGCTGTCGATGGCAGCGCCATTGAAGGCGGTCCCGGTGGCAAAGCCGCCGTCTTCGGTTCCTGGCACGTCCATCAGACGCAGCCCATCCTGGAACAAGGTGCGCAGCTTGGGGTCGGGTGAGGCACTCACATCGCCGACAAACTGGTAGGAATAGCGGCCAGCCGTTACCCAGAAGTGACCACCCGCACCCGCTGGGCGAATGGCAATGCCCCAGGCGTTGATGAAGTCGTCTCCTGAGACCACGGTGGTCAAAGAAGGAGGAAAGCTGGCCTGGGCGTCAGGGCTGGCGACCAGAGTTTTGTAGATGTAGCGGTTGGGGGCTTCGTCGTCGCCGCCACCGCAGGCCGACAGGGTGAAGGCCGGGGCCACAGCGGCCAAGCCAGAGTGTTGAAGCAAAGTGCGTCGTTTCATGGGTTGTTCCTTCGGTGAGATGGATGAAAAAGGGGAAGGGCTTGAGTAGGGCAGCGGTTTGGACGCGCCAGGGACAGAAAGCCTGCGACGCTTCAGGTACTCGCTTGCGGGGGTGCCAGCCTCCAGGCGCTAAAAAGCAGGAGGCAAACTGTCAATGCAGGGCGGACCTTTGTTCGTCGGTGGGGGCGGGCCCGCTCGTGGGCTTGTCCTCAAGCGTCTGCATGCAAAGTGCGGCGTGCCATTGGCCATGAACATTGCTGGCCACTTGCCGCAGGTGCGGGCTGATCAAGGGATGGTGTTGTAGAAAAAAGAGGTTGGAAATGATCTTTTTTCGCAGCAGGGATTGCAGGGCTTCGGGGGCGAGTTTGGCTTCGGGGCTGGGGTGTGCCCAGGCCGTCATCAGGGCCAGCGTTCCCGCCAGCAGCGCCTCCGCGTCGGGCGTGCTGGCCTCATCCGGCATCTTGGGCTCCAGGGTGGCTGCGCTTGAGAGCCTTGGCGCAGGCGGGCGAGCACAGCAGCGTGAGGTCTGCTTCAAGCCCGGCCAGCAATAGCGCTAGATCACCCTCCGAGTGCGGCCAGCAACTTAACTCTTGCAGTTGTTGCACCGGTCGCCGGGTAAATGCGTAACAGGCCAAGCGCCAGCTACGCGGGAGCGCTTCATCTCTGGCGGCTTGCAGCAAAAGGCGCAGGCTGCACCGCAGCATATGCGCTTCGCTCACAAGGCCTGCCACCACCAGGGCCTGTCCCGCGTCCAGGTAGAGCTGCACAGCTTGGGGCCATGCTGGGCGATAGGCGCATCGAACGGCGATGCCCAGTCGGTCCCAACGCAGCCAGAGGGCTTGATCGGCCCGCATCAGTGGGTTTGCTTGGCAGCGTCGCAGCGGGGTCATGTGAGTTCTCCCAACTGCGCAGCATCTGCGGCCACGCGAAGCGCCTTTTGAAGCGCCGTCTGGCTTGGCGTTTCCACAAACACGCAGCGCTTGCCTGTGCGTTTGCAGTGGTCCTTGACCTTCCAGTAGGCGTCATGGCTGATGCAGGCGGTTTGGCAGAGCACCAGGTCGGCCGCCGCCAGCGCCGCGTCCAATTGATGCACGTTGTGCTCTTCGCCGCCGTCATGGTGCAGGAACTGGCCGCCGGTGTGCTCCACCACGCGGCGGTAGATGGGCACACTGGCACTGCGGCCACCCACGCACAGCACGGCCTTTTGGCTCAGGTCGGGCGCCTCTTCGGTCTTGGGCGCTGCCTCCGGCCCAGAAGCCGCTGGGTCGGTGCTTGCGGGCGTGCGTTCCAGTCGGGCCTCTAACTGCTTGACGTGTTGCTGGGCGGTTTGCAGGGCGCGCTGCGTGGTTTCTAGGCGGTCTGCCAGCCAGCGCTTGTCTTCCACCAAGCTCAAGCGGCTCGGCAAGTCTGGCAAGCTGGCTTTGAGCCTGTCGATTTCATCTTGGGCTTGGGCGAGCAAAGTGTCTCGTTGCAGCAGCTCGGCCCGCAGCCGCACTTGGGCGGACTCCAGCCGTTCCACCTGCCGGGCAAACTCTGCAGCCTGCCGCGTGCTGCGGGCTTGGGCGGCGGCCAGCTCTTGGCCGAGTACGGCGTTTTCTTTCAGCAGGTCCTGAAACTGCTCGGACTCCACGCGCTGCATCATGCCCACTTGGTGTTGGAGCATGTGAACATCTTGCAGTACTTGCTCTAGCAGCGGTGCCTCGCAAGCGGGGTGCGTCACCACGCTCCAGAAAATGGCGGCGACCTCAGGGCTGTGCAGGCCGGCGGCCCAGGCTTGGGCCAAGGCCGGGCCGTCTTTGAGCGCGCGATGGCGTTGCAGGGTGAGGCTGTAGCGGTCGTCCAGGGCTTGCTGAATGCGCTGGGAGACGGCGTTGCGCTGCTTGCATTCATTGATCACGCCGCAATGCAGCTCGTAGTCATCGGCCTGCACCTCGCCACCCACGGCTTTGCCCACCAGCTTGCGCAGCAAGGTGAGGGGGAGGCAGACGCCGATGACCGGGCACAGGGCATGGTGGGGCAATTCCCAGATACGTGCGCGGCGAGAGCTGCGGGGCGGCACGGCACACGCCGTTTTGCGGCCCAGGCTTTGCGGGCTGAAGTGGGTCTGAAGTGGCGGCTCTTCCCAGGACGGGAAAAGCGGTGTGGGTTTGTTGCACATGGGGTTTAGGCGGTGTGGCGGTGGGTGAGTGAGACAGGGATGTCCGCGATCCAGTCCATCCATGCCCGCCAAAGCGCCCCTTCGCAGTGCGGCGAGCGCAGCGGCGCGCCGATGTGCAGGGCAACTTCTTGGGCGGCGTCCAGCAAGCGCAGGCCATGGCGCAGGCCCAAGGGCTCGCGCCAGCGCCGCCACTCGGTGCGGCTGACCTGCTGCTCATGCCAGCTCAGCGAGGCGCTACCGATGTGCAGGGTCAACTGGCCCTGCCCCCATGCGCAGCCCGAGATGGGGCCTTGCAAAGTGGCTAGGCCGCACTGTTGTTGCACCCACTTACCGCTGAGGATGAGCGGGTGCCCTTCGTGGGCACACAGGCTCAGCAGTTCTTGGGTCCGATCAACATCCAGCAGCAGGCAGGTGTCGAGAGGGGCGGCATTCGCGCCAGCGGCTTGGCCCGAGGTGGGCAGGGCGGCAGTCAGCATGGGGAGGCTCCTGGCGAGGAGAGTGAGGCCCAGGCTGGCGGCTGGCTGGCTGGCCGAAAAGGGAAGGGGCTATTTGGTCAGAATCAATTTGCCCAATGCGGTGACGCGCAGCCGGTAATGCTGGCCGAGGTGGGCAATGGTGACTTCCTGCTGGCCTTGCAACAGCACAGCGCTGTCCACCACGGCCGGTGCTGAGGGCGTCCTGTCAGCCGCAGGGGCGGGCGCCGGTGGGGCCAAAGATTGAGACGGTGCAAACCGCAGGCTGGGGTCAGGCATGTCGCGCCTCGGCCATGGCGGCGGCAGCCAAGTGCTGCGCGGCCTGCTTGGGGACGGGCTTCAAAGCGGCCTGCAGGGTGTGCAAGGCGCATTCCCCACACTTGCCGCAGCCGGTGGCGACGCCCAGGGTTTGCTGGAGTTCCGCAAAGCTGTGGCAGCCCTGGCCCACAGCACGGCGGATCTCGTGATCACTGACTCGGCGACACACACATACGATCATGATTCTCTGGCTCCATGGCCGCCACACCAGGCGGGTGCAGCAAGCATGGATCAGACTTTAATGCGAATCATTCGTATTTGCAAGTGATCACGTGCTGCCGATGTCTCCGACTTGGGATTGCAGCCAGTTGGCTTCTCCGAGCTTCGCCGCCAACTCCAGTTGGGTCTCAATCCAATCGATGTGCTCTTCGGTGTCTTTCAGGATGCGGTAGAGCACATCGCGGGACACATAGTCGCGCTCGCCCTCACACAGGGCGATGCCGTCTTTGAGCACCTGCTGCCCGGCGCGCTCAACCTGCAGGTCGCACTGCAGCACTTCCAGTGCTGTTTCGCCAATCATCAGCTTGCCCAAATCCTGAAGATTAGGCAGCCCGCCCAGCATCAGCACCCGGTCCATCAGCCAATCGGCGTGGTGCATTTCATCGATGGACTCGTCATGCTCGTGTTTGGCCAGCTTGGCAAAGCCCCAGTTCTTGAGCATGCGGTAGTGCAAAAAATACTGGTTGATGGCGGTCAGCTCGACCTTGAGTTGCGCATTGAGCGCGGCAATGACTTGGGGGCTTCCTTGCATGTCTCTCTCCTGGTGTCAGGGCGTCAATGATCTACTGAAACGCCACTTCCGCAAAGGCGCGCAGCTTGCGGCTGTGCAGGCTGCCAGCGCCGGCTTGGCGCAGCAGCTCCACCGCGCGCAGGCCAATGCGCAGGTGCTGATCGACCCGCTCGCGGTAAAAGTGGTTGGCCATACCGGGCAGTTTGATCTCGCCGTGCAGGGGCTTGTCGCTCACGCACAGCAAGGTACCGTAGGGCACGCGGAAGCGGAAGCCATTGGCCGCGATGGTGGCGCTTTCCATGTCCAGGGCCACGGCCCGGCTTTGGCTGAAGCGGCGCTCGGGGCCCGGGTGGGGCAGCAATTCCCAGTTGCGGTTGTCGGTGCTGGCCACGGTGCCGGTGCGCAGTATCGTCTTCAGGGCTTGGCCGCTGAGTTGGGTCACGTCGGCCACCGCCTGCTCTAAAGCCACCTGGATCTCGGCCAGCGGTGGGATGGGTACCCACAGCGGTAACTCTTCGTCCAGCACATGGTCCTCGCGCACATAGCCGTGGGCCAGCACATAGTCGCCCAACTGCTGGCTGTTGCGCAGGCCCGCGCAGTGGCCCAGCATGATCCAGGCATGCGGCCGCAGCACGGCAATGTGGTCGGTGATGTTCTTGGCATTGGCGGGGCCCACGCCAATGTTCACCAAGGTGATGCCGCTGTTGTCTGCGCGCTTGAGATGGTAGGCCGGCATCTGCGGCAGCCGAGGCGGCGATTGGCCGCCGCTGGCCAAGGCGCTACCGGCGCGCGGGGTCAACACATTGCCGGGCTCCACAAAGGCCTCGTAGGGGCTGCAGGGGTCGGTCATCAGCTCATGGCCCAGGTGGATGAACTCATCCACATAGAACTGGTAATTGGTGAACAGCACAAAGTTTTGAAAATGCTCGGGCAGCGTACCGGTGTAGTGGCGTAGGCGTTGCAGCGAATAGTCCACCCGAGGGGCCGTGAAGAAGGCCAGGGGCCAAGGCCCACGAGGGCCGGGCTCATAAGTGCCGTTGGCAATGCCATCGTCCATGGCGGCCAGGTCAGGCAGGTCAAACAGGTCGCGCAGCAAACCGCGTTGCTGGGCATTGAGCGAGCCCTCTACATGGTCGTTGTCGGCCAGAGAAAAGTGCACCGGAATGGGCTGGTTGCCCAAGCCCACCTCCAAGGCCACCCCATGGTTGCGCAGCAACAGCTCGAACTGCTCGCGGTAATAGTCGGCAAACACATCGGGCCGGGTCAGCGTGGTTTCATACACCCCTGGCCCGGATACAAATCCAAAACTCAGGCGCGAATCCGCTCGGGCCACGGTCTCAGTGGCTAGACGCACACTGGGGTACCAAGCGCGCACGTGCTCGTTGGGGGCCTGCCCCGAGACAAAGGCCTGCAAATGCGTTCGCAAATGGCCCACCTGGGTTTGGTAGAGTGCTTGCACATGGGCCAAGGCTGCGGCCGCGTCTGTGAAAGACTGGCGAGGCGTGAAAGGGGCTTCAATCATGGGCCCATTCTGGCGAAGACTTGACGCGTTCGGAAATTCCCCTCGTTTTCGACGCCGAAAGCGGGGGCTGCGCCGCCTACACTCTCACCCTGCGATAAACCGACCCTGATACCGCGCAGCCTTTCGTGCTGCTTTTTTGCTCATGACCTCTTTTCGTTTGGCCTGTTTGGCGGGCCTGATGCCGCTGGCGGCACTCACCACCATGGCCTGGGCCGCGCCTGCGGCAGCCCCTGCTGCGACCGGCTCCTCTGCCTCGGCCCCTAAAGCCGCCGCGAAGCCCGCCGCAGCCAAGCCCGCCAACACCACTGCTGCGCCCGCCAAAGCACCTGCAGCGAAAACCAGCGCCCAACAAAGCAACGCCCGCCAAGGCTGCTGCTGCGGCGGCACCGGCTCCCGTGCCCACAGACTTGTCGACCTGGTGCAAGGCCGTTGCCGAGCGTTTAACGGCGCTGCCGCTGAACCAATGCCTCAACACCGGCCTGCAGGCCGGTGATGGGCGCTCCGTGCGGGGCATTCCGCTCTGGTATCGCGACATCAAACCGAATGCCGGCACACCTCGCCTGCGGGTGCTGGTGCTAGGGGGCATTCATGGCGACGAGATGGCTTCGGTCAATCTGGTTTTTAATTGGTTGGAGCGCTCCGTGAAGTCCAACGACGCGCCCATTCACTGGCGCGTCGTGCCCGTGGTCAACCCCGACGGCCTGCTGCGCAAGCCGGGCACCCGGACAAATGTCCGGGGCGTTGACCTCAACCGCAATTTCCCTACGGCGGATTGGGCCAGCAATGCTCATAACTACTGGGTCACCCGCACCGGCAAAGACCCGCGTCGCTACCCGGGACCTGCGGCCATGTCCGAGCCCGAAACCCGCTGGGTGCAGCGCCAGTTGGAGCAATTCAAACCCAACCTCATTGTCTCGGTCCACGCACCCTATGGCGTGCTCGATTTCGACGGCCCGCCTCCGCCGCCCGACAAACTGGGCAACCTCTACCTGGACCAGGTGGGCATCTACCCTGGCTCCTTGGGTAACTACGGCGGGGTCGTCCAGCGCGTGCCCGTGGTCACGCTGGAGCTGAAAGACGCCCGCCAGATCGCTGCGGGTGAGGCCGCAGCCATGTGGACCGACCTGCTGGGCTGGATAGACCGACGCCTGATCAATGTGGCCCAGCAGGGCGGCGCGAGCAAGTCGCCGTAAAGTCCTGTAAATCAAAGACTCGGGTTCAGCCGAGTCGCGCGAGCCAGCGTTGTGGGGCTATCGTTAGCCTCTTCCCCTGTGCAAAGGACTGCTCCATGAAAAAACTCTCGCTCACCCTGGTCTGCGCTGCTGTGGCGCTGGGTGCCACCATGGCCCACGCGGCCGACGACGCCAAGCACATGGATGTCAGAGCGTACAAAGCGCTCGACAAAGACGGCGACAAGCGCATCAGCCGCGATGAGGCCCAGGGCCACGCCATGCTGTCCAAGCACTTTGACCAGATGGATGACGACAAGGACGGCTTCCTCAATGCCAAAGAGGTGCGCAGCTTTGCCCGCGCCCACAAAGGCAAGGGCTTCGACAAGGTCGACAAAAACAATGACAACGTGATCACCCGCGATGAAGTGGCCAACAACCCCAAGTTGGCCAAGCGCTTTGACGCGGCAGACACCGACAAAGACGGCAAGCTCACCAAAGAAGAGGCCAAGGCCTACCACCACGACCACAAGAAATAATCTGGCCGCCCGCGCAGGCGGGCTATGCCACACCACTTGGCACCGCTAAGATCATGGGCTGCAACCCTTGATCACGCCGGTGCCTTCTACTTCTTCCAGCTCGTCTCCTTCGCCCTTGGCGGCGGCACCTGTGGCCCCTGCCAGCGTTGCCATGGTCGATACCCTCAACGACCAGGCCGCGCGTCTGCTGGGCGAAGACCCCCGTAGCGCCTTGGTGCTGGCCCGTGAGGCCGAAGCCATGGCCTTGCGCCTGGACTACCAGCGCGGTTTGGCCTGCGCTTACCTGCGCGCTGCACGCTGCCAGTTTGTGCTGCTGGATAGGCACGACGGCGTGCTTGATCTCCTGCAAAGGGCGGTCGCGCTTTACGAGCTGTTGGGGGACCTGAGCGGGCAGGCCGAGGCCCTGAACCTGGTGGCCAATGTGCATGCCCTACGCAACGATGGTGAGCAAGCGCTCTCCGTCTACCACCGAGGCCTGGCACTGCGGCGGCAGTTGGGTGAGGGCCATTTGGCCGACACAGGCTCAGCCTTGCTGGGCCTGGGGCTGGCCTATCAGCACGAAGGGGCTTACGACCGCGCCGAGCGCCTGCTGCTGGAAGCCCTGACCCTGATCCGCCGCAGCCACCGCCGAGGTGCCGAGGCCGAGGTTTTGCTGGCGCTGGGCCGCAACCGGTGGCTCAGCGGCGCGCCCAGCCCCGCCATCGATCTGCTGACCCAGGCGCTTAAGTTGGCCGAGGTGTTGAAGGCCGACCACATCAACGGCAAGCTGCACGAACTGCTCTCGCAGATTCACGAGCAACAAGGCCATGCTGCAGCTGCCCTGCGGCACTTCAAAGAGTTTTATGCCTGCCAGCAGCGCATCCATGGCCAAGAGACCCAGCGCCGCGTGCGGGGCATGTTGGGACGGGTCGAGCTGGAGCGGGCGCACCTGCAAGTGGAGCATGAGCGCAAGCGTGGCGACGAGCTGGCATCGGCCCTGGGCCAAGCACGTGAATCGGAGCGTCAAAAGCAAGAGCTGCTGGCGCAGTTGTCGCAGCAGGCGGACATGTTGCGCCAACTGGCCCGTGAAGACGGCCTGACGGGGTTGGCCAACCGGCGCTGGCTCGACGCCCAGCTTGACCGCGAACGCGAGCGCGCCCGCCGCTACCGGCATGGCCTTTCGGTGGCCATGGTCGACATCGACCACTTNGTCAGGCGGCTCCATACAAACACCATGGCCGTGCAGGGCGCGGCTGCCAGCAAAATCAGCCCGGCGATATAACTGTCGACCTGGTCGGCGGGCAGGTAAGGCGCAAACACATGCCGCACAAACAACCAGCCCAGCAGTGCCATGGAAAAGGGCTTGACCGCCCAGTTGATGAACAGCGTCACGCCAATGCCGCGCCAATGCGCTTTGACCTGATGCAGGGCACCAAAGTCCACCTTCAGCAGCATGGGGATGATCATCACCCAGATCAACAAGCCCACCGGCAGGTTCACCTGCGCCACCTCCATGCGGCCAATGGCCTGGATGGGGCCGGGCAGGACTTGGCCCAGTGCAATGCCCCCAGCAATGCACAAAAATACCCACAATGTGAGGTAGCGCTCAAACAGGTTCATGGGCGCGGGGGAGGGTGCCGCGCAGTCAGCTTGGTACATGTCGGCGCCTTCAGCTTTGGCCAATGGCCGTCAGAGCGGCCTGAATTTCATCGCGTTGCATCTGCCCCAGTGGCAAGGCCAATAGCTGCAATAGGCGGTAGCCAATGGCTTGGCGGGTCAACTCAAAGGCCCGGCGTTTGCCTTCGTCGCCACCCTCGGCGTTCGACGGGTCAGGGTAGCCCCAGTGCACCTTGACGGGTTGCTGGCCCACACCGCCGAAGAACACGGGGCAGGTTTCGGCCGCCGCGCTGTCACATACGGTGATGACCACCGACAGAGGCGGTGCATCAGGCCCGGTGAATTCGTCCCAACTCTTGGAGCGATAAGCCTGGGTGTCAATGCCCGCAGCACTCAAGGCCTCCAGTGCAAAAGGGTTGAGCCGTCCGCTGGGCGCACTGCCTGCGCTGTGCGCCTTCACGTCCAGCCCGCGCTGTTGTGCCAGGTGGTTCAACATGCCCTCCGCCAACACGCTGCGGGCGGAGTTGTGGGTACACAAGATCAAGACATGAAGTGTCATGGTTCAGCAGCAGCCTTGGCTGGTGACGGCGATGCCCAGTGGCTTGCCACGCGGGCTGCAACTGGCCTGCGTCGTTGCCCCATTGGCGGGGGCCGGGCCGCAGCAAGGGCTTTCTGCGGCAGGGGAGGCAGCCGCCGTCGCCGGGGTGCAGCACTGGCCTTCTGAATCCGCCGCTTCTTGAAACAAGGGGATGCTGCCTAGGGTATGAAAGTGCTCCCAAGCCACGCCCTGCGGGTCTGTGACCCAATACTTCTCGCTGCGGGCATAGCAGCAGGTGGTAGTGCCGGTGTCGACCAAGGCCAGCTCAGCCGCCTGGGCACGTGCCTTCAAGCCACCCAGTTCCTCGGCGTTGTCGGTTTGTATGCCCAGGTGGTCAATGCCCGTGCCCTGCCCTCGGGTGGAGATCGCAAAGTTGACGGGCGGATCTTCCAGCATCCATTTGGCGTAGTCGCTTTCCTGGCGCGCGGGCTCGGTGGCAAACAGCTTGCTGTAGAAGCCGATGCTTTGAGCCAGGTCGGCCACATGCAGGTGAACGTGGAAACGCTTCATGTCAATGCTCCTTGGTGGGTGGACAGCACAGGGCGGCAGCCGCGCCAGGCTGGCATGACGCCCCCTGGCAGCAGTTGTCGGTCAGATAGGTCAACAGGCTTTGCATGCGCTCAAAGCCTGCGCGGTAAATCAGGTTGCGGCCCGCGCGCTCAGGCGTCACCAAGCCGGCTTGGGTAAGCTCTTTGAGGTGGAAGGACAAGGTCGAGGCCGGCAGCCCCAAGGTCTCACCCAAGGCCCCTGGCGTCAGGCCCTCTGGCCCCGCCACCACCAAAGCCCTGAACACCTGCAGCCGGGCCGATTGGGCCAACGCAGCGAGGGCGCGAATCACGTCTTGCTCTTCCATAATTCCAGTTTAATGGAAATATTGGGGCGCCCGCAAGCTGTTTTTGCGAGTTCGGTGCGAGCGCGCCGAACTTTATTGATACGGCCCGTTGATGTATGAACCGTTCGCCCTGAGCATGTCGAAGGGCTTCGACATGCTCAGCCCGAACGGAATGCAGACTTCATCGGCCGGATCTATAGCTGTTCAGTCTTCCTTGTGGTCGTCGCTGGCAGCGGCGGATGCAGGGGCGGCTGCGGCTTGGGGGGCAGGGCGCGCCGGGCGGTCATCCCCGCGACGGGGGCTGTGACGGCAGCCATCTCCACGGCTTCTGCGCGGGCCTGGGCCAGGGTCGCTTCCAGCGTTTCGGGCGTCAGGCCTTTGAGGGCGCAGAAGTTGGCCAGCGTCAGCGTGGTGCGCTCAAAGTCGCGCAGCAAGCGCTGGCGCTGCTGGCGCTGCTCTTCTTCGGCCGCGCGGCGTTCTTGGGTAATGCTGCGGCGGCGGGCCAGCTCTTGCTCGGCGGCGTCACGGTGTTCTTGGGCCAGCTCACCGGCGGGTTGGCCGTCCAGGTCAAAGCGCTGGCGCGCACGGGTTAGGGCAATCAGGTAAGACGTGCTGCCCGTGAAGCGGCGGAAGAAGGCCGACAGCACACTCTTGCTGAACACGCCAGGGGCGCGCTCTTGGATGTCGGCTTGGATCTTCAGCTTCAAGGGCTTGGGCGAACCGCCAAACAGGGCCGGGAAGCGTTGCTTCAAGGCCTGGGCACACTCTGCGGCGGTCATGCCATGGGCCGATGGTGCCCCCGCAGACGGTGGCGTCTCAGTGCTTGCAGTTGCGGCAGGCGCGGCGTCGGGGCTGGTGTGGGCTGCGGGTGCAGCGTCATCGTCAGTGTGTGCCGCCGCAGGGGTGTCAGGCAGATCAGGCGTGGAAGCGTCAGACATGGTCGCAAAGAGTGGCCAAGCCGAGCTTGGGCGCGATAGCAAAACCGCAATTGTGCCTGTTGCGCTGCACGCGCGGCCAGGGGTTCACCATGGCGGCGAGGTGTCGTCCGCTGCGGCAAGGGGCAAGGGGCCGGTGGTGCGCGCAGGCCCAGCGGCGGCTGGGGCCGTTGGTGCCGCCGCAGGTGGCTTGGGCAACACGCCGGGCACAGCGCCCAAGGGCTGTTCGCCACCCAGGGCGTCCAGCAGGTCCGGCAGCAGTTGAATCAACTCGCCGGTGGCGATGGCGGCGTCTGCGTCAAAGCCGTCTTCGGCCTTGGTGGCCCCCGCACCTTCGAACACGCCGTCTTCAAACTGGATTTTTTTGACCTGCAACTGCTCGGTCAGTACAAAGCTGACGCGGCTGTTCCAGGTCAGTGCCAAGCGGGTGGGGCGCTTGCCCAGGCGGATGTGCTGGCGCACCTCTTCGCCATCCAGCGCATGGCGGGCATAGCGCACGGCCGACTTCATTTCGTCCACGGCCTTCAGCTCGCAGTCTCGGTCAACCGTGAAGATGGGCGGAGCCTCGCCGCTCTCCAGCCAACCGGCCATGGCCGACGCGGGCGACAGCGCCGTCTGCAAAGCCTGCACGCCAAAGCCTTCCAGGGTTTTGACGAGCATGGTGATGGCCACCTCGGCGCGGCTGGCGCTGCCAGCGTCCACACAAACGAACTTTTGCTTGGGCGCGATCCATACCCCCACCCCGGCCATTTTGGTAAAGGCTTGGGGCAGCAGCTCCTGCGTGGCCTGCTCGCGCAGCTCTTTGCTCTCGCGCTTGCCGGGCTTGCGGCCTGTGCTGGCTTCCACGGCCTGAGCCATTTCATCTGCCCGGCGCTTGACCACCGAGCCGGGCAGCATTTTTTGCTCGACCTGCAAGCGCATCAGCCAATGGCCGCCCACCACCTCAATCAACGGCGCTTCGGCCTCTCCCCGAGGCGGCACCCACCCCAGCGACTGCGGCTGCGACTTGCCGCAAGGTGCAAAGCGTTGCTTGAAGGCCGCCTCTTGGGCGGCCGACAAGGTGGGGTCCCACTCGGGGATCAGGCGGTAGACGATGAGGTTCTTGAACACAGTGCAATGTTTCCCTGAAGCAATGCCTCTCAAAAGAGGCAAGGGGCGCGATTGTGACTCAGCCCCAGAGACAGGTTCTTAGAGGCTCAGGCACACCACACCCAGCGCCATGGCCGCCGCACCGGCCAAGCGTGCGCCGCGGTCCTGCTCGCCCAAGAGGCGGCCGCCCAGCAGGGCGGCGAAGAGCATGGAGACCTCGCGCGCCGGGGCCACGTGGGAGAGTGGGGCTTGTTGTGCTGCGTACAAAACAAGCACATAGGCCAAGGGGCTGAGTGCAGCCATCACCAAGCCATATCGCCATTGCGTCCGCCAAGCATCGGCTAAGCGCGCACGGTCTTGCCAGACCTTGGGCAGCATGAAAGGGATGCGCAGCAGGTTGCCAAAGTAGTCGATCAAGATCGGCGACATCAGCGCCACTTTCACCGCATAGCCGTCGATCACGGTGTAGCCTGCAATCAGCAGGCCAGTCAGCCCGCCCCAGACCACCCCGGCTATCACGCGTTGGCGCTGGGTCGGGTCATGCGCTTTGCTCAATAACTGGCTGCCGCCCGCGATCAGCCAAATGCCCGCAGAAATGCACAACACTCCGGCCAGCGTGCTCCAGCGCAAAGGCTCGGCCAGCAGCACTACCGCGCCCACGGTGGTCAACAAAGGGCCGGTGCCACGTGCCACCGGATAGACCACGGTCAGGTCTGAGGCCCGATAGCCTGCCAGCAGCACGTTGAAGTACAGCAAGTGAGTGATGCCGCTGGCCAGCACCAGGCCCCACTCCCACCAACCCCAAGCGGGCAGCGCCCCCCAAGCGGCCCACACCCCGACGGGTGCCCACAGCAGCACGATCAACACCGCTGACATGAACACAAAGTGGTGGTCGCCCCCCGCCTTCTTGGCGGCCAGGTTCCAGGTGGCATGCAGGAGTGCGGCCACCAACACCAGGGCCAAGGCAGTCAAAGGCATGTGGGCATTGTGCAATGGCGCAATAATCCGCGCCCATGACAAATCCTGTACTGGTCGAGGTGCTGCGCGGCGGGCACGTGGAGTCCTTTCATCGCGGTGCCTGGGCGGTGGTCGATGCCGACGGTGCGCTG
The DNA here is from genome assembly GCA_004359425.1 of Ideonella sp. MAG2. Classification (GTDB taxonomy): domain Bacteria; phylum Pseudomonadota; class Gammaproteobacteria; order Burkholderiales; family Burkholderiaceae_C; genus Ideonella. The sequence goes on from PTEU01000001.1 coordinate 558,155, forward strand.
CTCAGTCACGGTGGCGACATTGATCGGCCCATCTTTCCGCGCTCTGCCGTCAAGGTTTTGCAGGCCTTGCCCTTGGTGGCCTCAGGCGCGGCCGATCACTTTGGTTTGGATGACGCCGCGCTGGCTCTGGCCTGTGCTTCGCATGGGGGCGAGCCCGAGCATGTGGCGGTGGCAGGCCGGGTATTGGCGCAATTGGGCCTGGATGAACATGCCCTGGAGTGCGGTGCCCACTGGCCCGGCTTTGAGCCGGCCAAGCTGGCGCTGGCGCGCACGGGCGACGAGCCGCACGCGCTGCATAACAACTGCTCCGGCAAACACGCGGGCTTTGCCTGCCTGGGCTGTTGGTTGGCCAAGGGCCAAGGGCAAGAAGCGAGGGGCTTTTTGAGTGGCTATGTGCAGCCCGAACACCCCGTGATGCAGGCCGTCAGCCATGCTTTGGAGACCGCGACGGGCTTTGCCCTGCGCGACGCCCCCATGGGCGTGGATGGCTGCTCCATTCCTACCTTTGGTATTCCCTTGCGGCATTTGGCCCTGGGCTTTGCCCGCGTGGCCACGGGCCAGGGCTTGGGTGCCGAGCACGCGCGGGCTGCGCTGCGCCTGCGCCAAGCCGTGGCGCGCCAGCCCTTTATGGTGGCGGGCACGGGCCGCTTTGACACCCAGGTGATGCAGCACTTTGGCGAGCGGGTGTTTTGCAAGGTGGGGGCAGAGGGTGTCTACTGCGCGGCCTTTCCCGAGCACGGCTTGGGGGTGGCGCTCAAAGTGGACGACGGCAACAACGCCCGTGCGGCCGAGGTGGCCATGGCGGCCCTGATCGCCGCCTGGGTGCAAAAAGACGATGACGATGCGGCAGTCTTGACGCCCCTGAGCCACCCGCGCCTGAGCAACTGGCGCGGGGTGGGCGTGGGGGCGTTACAGCCCAGTGCTCACTTTTTGGCGGCTGCCTCCAAGTCGAAGTGAATGGCTTTGGGGATCACATTGTTGTGGTCCAGCGGCGTGCGCTCATAGAAGCTTAAGACCTTGCTCGCGTGCCCCGCTCGCGTGGCCTTGAATTCATAGACGCTGAACCAGCCAAACTGGTCTTGCACCTCGTATTGAAAAGGCGTGACACCGATGACTTTGTTCAGGTAAGTCACCTCGGCTCCAGGTGGGTTGGAGCTGAACTGCGTGGTGGTGGTGCAGGCGGCCAGCGCGGTGGCGGCCAGGCTGATGAAAAAAGGGCGCGAAAGCCTAGACATGGCATGCTCCTACAGAGTTGATAAGCCCACGGACGGGGCGAACTTGGCATGTCAGGCCAGCCCAGTGGGCTGGCTCACATGATGTAGTTACAGTTTGCAACGTTTAGACGGCTCTGTGTACTTTCGCGGTTAGCTTTAAAACCCCTGGGGCTATGGATTTAATGGCTTCGTGAAGTGTTGGGTGCGTGTGATGCCAAAAAGCCAAACGCAGTGGCACTAATTCAAATTTGTAGAGGCGCAGTGGCGTGGCTTGGACGCCGCCGAGAGCGGCTAGCATCGCAGCATGAACGCTCCAACACGCGGCCAAGCACCTTATGCCCGGGTCAAACAGTTTCTCAAGGACGGCCTTGCCCAAGGGCAGTGGCCCTCTGGGGCGTTGATGCCTTCGGAGTCCGAGTTGGTGGCGCAGTTTGGTGTCAGCCGGATGACGGTGAACCGTGCGCTGAAGGAGCTGCAAGCCGAAGGTTTGGTGAACCGCGTGCAGGGGCTGGGCAGCTTTGCGGCCCCGCTGCACAAGGTCTCCTCCATGCTGCGCTTGCGCGATGTACACGACGAGATCGCGGAGCGCGGCCATGTGCACCAGGCACTGGTTCAGTTGCAAACCAGCGAGTCAGCCCCCGGGGCCTTGGCCGCCCAGCTCGGCTTGAGCCCGGGAGCCGAGGTGTTCCACACCTGCATCGTGCACCTGGAGAACGGCAGGCCCCTACAGGTCGAAGACCGCTATGTCAACCCGGCCGAGGCTCCGGCCTACTTGGCACAAGATTTCTCCCAAACCACCCCGACCCACTATCTGTTCGAGGCGACGGCCCTGTGGCGGGCTCAATACACCATTGAGTCTGGCCTGCCGACCGCCCAGGAGGCCCGATGGCTGGGCATTGCCGAGAGTGATCCTTGCTTGGTGGTGGTTCGCCGCACCATGAGCCGCCATGGGGTGATTACCCTGGCGCGCCTGGTTCACCCCGGCAGCCGCTATGTGCTGGAAGGGCACTTTGAGCCCTGAGGCGCGCGCCACCCCTCCGGGAAAACGACAGCCCGTTTTTGCTGATTTGCACTAGTACAGCCCAGGAGGCAGGCCCATCATCAAGCCTTCATCATTGCTTGGCTTGTTCGAGGTGTGCTCATGATTCGTCGTCGCGATGTGCTGTCTGGTTTGGGTATGGGCTTGGTGGGGGCGACTGCCTCTGGCCCGGCCTGGGCGCAGGCCTTTCCCAGCAAACTCTTGACCGTGGTGGTGCCCTACCCGGCGGGTGGGGGCTCAGACTTTGTGGCCCGCACGGCGCAAGGCGAGATGCAGCGCCTGCTGGGCCAGCAAATCATTGTGGAAAACGTGGGCGGCGTGGGTGGTGCGCTGGGCATTCAGCGCATGCTGCAAGCACCGGCCGATGGCCATGTGATGACCCTGGCATCGCCCATGGAGTTGATCCAATCGCCCATGGCCATGTCCGCCGTCAAACACAAACCCGAAGACATGCGGCTGGCGGCCATGATCGTGCGGGCCGAGATGATCATGCTGGTGCGCAAAGACATGCCCGCCAATACCGTGGACGAGCTGGTGGCCATGGCCCGCAAACCCGGTGCCAAAGAGTTGAGCTATGGCAGCGTTGGCACCGGCTCCATGTACCACTTGATGGGCGAGGTGTTTGCCAAGCAAACCGGTGTCAAGTGCTTGCATGTGCCCTACAAAGGCGCGGCACCCATCATCACTGACCTGCTGGGCGGCCAGATCGACATGGTCTTCATCCCGCTGGCTGGGCCGGTGCTGGGCCTGCTCAAGGAGAACAAGGTCAAGGCCTTGGGCATTGCCTCGCGGCAACCCCACCCGGCATTCCCTCAGATCCCCACACTGGCCTCGTCCCAAGCGCTCGATGGCTTTGAGTACGACCTCTGGGCTGGCATGGTGGTGCCCAAGGCCACACCCGATGCCGCCGTGGAAAAAATCAACAAGGCCGTCTACGAGGCGTTGCAAAACGCTGAGGTCCGCAAGGCCTACGAAGGCACAGGCCAGCATGTGGCCAAGCCCATGTCCGTGGCCGAGCTGGCCAAGCTATACACGGCGGAGATTGCCCGCTACCAGGCCATTGCCAAGGGCCTGAACCTGCAACCCCAGTGAGCCCGATGAGCGCCACCCTCCCCAGCGACCTGACCGACCTCGACGCCACGGCGCTGTCGGCGGCCATCCATGCCCGGCAACTCTCCTGCGTCGAGGTGATGCAGGCTTATCTGGCCCGCATCCACCGGCTCAACCCCCGTGCCGTGGCCATGGTCAACCTGGCCCCAGACGACACCCTGCTGGCCCAGGCCGCCGAATGCGATGCTGAGCTGGCGCGTGGCCACAGCCGAGGCTGGCTGCATGGGCTGCCTCAGGCCATCAAAGATGCCTCGAATTCGGTGGGTTTCCCCACCACCTTCGGCTCGCCGCTGCTCTTGCGCCACATGCCCACCGAGGACAACCTGATGACCGCCCGCATGAAGGCAGCGGGCTGCATCGTCATCGGCAAAACCAATATGCCCGAGTTTGGCTTGGGCTCGCACACGTTTAACACGCCCTTTGGGGCCACGCTCAATGCCTGGGACCCGGCCGTCTCCGCCGGCGGTTCTAGCGGAGGTGCGGCCGTGGCCCTGGCGCTGCGCTTGCTGCCGGTGGCAGACGGCTCCGACTTCATGGGCTCCCTGCGCAACCCCGCCGGTTGGAACCATGTTTTTGGCTTTCGGCCCAGCCAAGGCCGGGTGCCGTTTTTCCCCGTGCCAGATGTGTGGGTGAACCAGTTGGGCACCGAAGGCCCCATGGCCCGCAGCGTGCGAGATTTGGCGCGCCTGCTGGCCACCCAAGCCGGGCCGGACCCCCGCACCCCTCTAGCCCTGACGGAGCCGGTCGATGAGATTGCCGCCGTGGCGCAGTTTGCGGGCAGGCCCGAAGCGGCTCAGTCGCTCAAGGGCTTGCGAATCGGCTGGCTGGGCGATCTGGGTGGCCATTTGCCCTGCGAGGACGGCATCCTCGCCGGGCTGGCGGCGTATCTGCAAACCGCCCAGGCGGCCGGCGCGCAGGTGGAGCCCACCACACTGGGCTGCGACTTGGACGCCGTTTGGCACGCCTGGCTGATGTGGCGGCGTGCGCTGGTGGGGCCGCGCGTGGCCCCCATGCTGCAAGCCAACCCGGCCTGCCGCGCTCAGATCAAGCCCGAGGTGCTGTGGGAGCACGACAACGCCCTGGGCTTGTCGTACATGGACTTCCAGCGTGCGGCGGTGGTGCGCAGCAGCTTTTTGCAGCACATGGTGCAGCAGTTCGAGCGCTTTGATGTGCTGGCCCTGCCCACCGCGCAAGTCTGGCCCTTCCCGGTGGGTGAGCGCTGGCCGCAGCAGATTGCCGGGCGGGCCATGGACACCTACCACCGCTGGATGGAATGCACCCTCTATGCCACGTTTGCGGGCTTGCCCGCGCTCAGTATCCCGGCGGGCTTCCATGCCAATGGGCGCTGGCCATTGGGCCTGCAACTCATGGGGCGGCCGCGTGGCGATGCGGCCTTGCTGCGCGTCGCCGCTGGCTTTGAGGCCATTGCGCCCGCGCTGATGGCCCAGCGGCCGTCCATCGCCCTGGCCTGATGCACGGGGCTCGCCAGCCCTCCATCGCGCAAGCTTCACCACTTCCATGCCTACCTGAGGGCCACAGGTGGCCCGAATTGACGCCTGCTTTGGCCGGTATTTCGGCCATGGTGGGTGGGGTGGCGCGCCGAAAATCCCTCCGAAGTCTGTCTATCGGTTGATTCAAGGGAAGCTCTATGCGCTTACTCCATTCATTGCGGTGGTCCATCGCGGCGCTCGGTGCCGTGGGTCTCGTCGCCTCGCTCATGGTGCTGGGCCAAGGCCTGTGGGCGCAGCAGCAAATGGGCCATGACGCCAAAGAAGCCTTTGTGGCCAAAGACGTGGTGGCCGACATCCTGCCGCCACCCATGTATTTGATTGAGATGCGCCTGGTGCTGTCACAGGCCGTGGAGGGCACGCTGGACGCGGCTGAGGCCAGAAAGCAGGTGGATCGCTTGGCCAGTGAGTATCAAGCGCGTGTGGACTATTGGACGCAGAACGCCCCTCATGGCCTAGAAAAGCAACTGCTAGGTCGCCAGCATGAGGCCGCCAAAACCTTTATTGCAGCCGCCCAGGCGCAGGTCATGGCCAAGCTTCAAGCGGGCGAGGCCGAAGCCGCAAAGCAGGCGCTGGTCGAAGCTCACAAGCTCTATCTGGCGCATCGGGCCGGTGTGGACGAGACTGTTGTGGCGGGCAACGCCTTTGCGGCGTCCTCCATGGCGTCGTTTGGGGCGACCCAAAAGCAGTCCACCACCATGACTTTGGCAGTCGCTGGCGTCGCCATGGCCTTGGTGGCCTTGCTGGCTCGGCTGGTGCTGCGCAGCATTGAGGCACCCGTGGAGCGCTGTACCCGCATGGCCCGCAAGATTGCATCCGGTGACTTGACCCAGTGCGACAACAACCCAACACGCCGCAAAGACGCTTTGGGTGAGATGGAGGCGGTGCTGTGCGACATGCAGCATCAGTTGGCGCAAACCGTGGGCGCGGTACGCCGCAATGCGGAAGGCGTTGCCTCAGCCAGCGCTCAAATTGCCTCGGGCAACTTGGACCTCAGCCAGCGCACCGAGTCGCAGGCCGGCGCGCTACAGCAAACCGCTTCCACCATGTCCAAGCTCGGCGAGGCCGTTCGCACCAACGCCGAGCATGCCCAGCAGGCCAACAGCTTGGCCATGACGGCCTCTTCGGTGGCCGAGCGCGGTGGCGCAGTGGTGGGCCAGGCCGTGGAGACCATGAAGGGCATCAACGACAGCAGCCGCAAGATCTCCGACATCATTTCGGTGATCGACGGCATTGCCTTCCAAACCAATATCCTGGCCCTGAATGCCGCCGTGGAAGCTGCCCGCGCTGGTGAGCAAGGCCGTGGTTTTGCGGTGGTGGCTGCCGAGGTGCGCAGCCTTGCGGGCCGCTCGGCCGATGCGGCCAAAGAAATCAAGCAGCTCATCACCGCCAGTGTGGAGCGTGTTGAAAGTGGCACCACCTTGGTCGATCAAGCCGGTGCCACCATGAATGAGGTGGTGGCCGCCATCAAACGTGTCACCGACATCATGAGTGACATCAGCCAGGCCAGCGCCGAGCAGCGCACCGGGGTGGAAGAGATTGGTGACGCGGTACGCCATATGGACCAATCCACCCAACAAAACGCCGCCATGGTCGAAGAGGTGGCCGCAGCGGCGGGCAGCCTCAAGACCCAGGCCGATCAGTTGGTGCAGGCGGTCTCGGTCTTCCGTTTAACGCCGACAGACAGTGCGCGCTCCCCCGCCTTCAAGGCAGCCAGCCCTGCACCGGCCGTACAAGCCGCAAAGCCTGCCCCGGCCACACTGCGCGCACCCGCAGCCGCAAGCCCCAAACCCGCGCCAGCGGCACCCGCACCGGCGGCGGCCGACCCCGCCTCTACGCCTGCGCCCAAGGCCGCAGCCATGGCGGAGTCAGACGACTGGGAAACCTTCTGACCGCAAGCCCTCACCACTGGGAGAAGGGCCGTACCGACAGGTTGGCATTGAAGTAACGCACATCATGTGTGACTTCATCGCCCAGCCAGTCGGGCCGCTCAAACGCCGCGTCTTCTGAGGGGAGCTCTACCTCGGCCACCACCAGCGGCGCGTTGTCGCCATGGAACTCATCCACCTCCCAAGTGGTGCCGCCCACACGCAACACATAGCGGGTTTTCTCAATCAACGGCCCTTCACACAGGGGCAACAGGGCCAGCGCATCGGCCATGGGCAGCGGGTATTCGAACTCCGCCCGTGTGGCCCCCTGCGTCAAGCCCTTGATGGTCAAGAACGCAGCCTCACCGGCCACCCTCACTCGCACGGTGCGCTGCTTGTCGCGGTTCAAGTAGCCCTGGGCATAGCGCACCCCAGTTCCCTGCCGCCAGGCTTCGCCCACCACCAAGAACTTGCGCTCAATCTCCAGTGCCATGGTCGTTCTTCCTTGTTTACACCCTTTGCTGCCACCACCACAGCCCGGCAGCCGCCAGAGCTGCCGCCAGGACCAGCGCGCCAATCTTGAAGCCTGACCAAGGCCGGTCGCCCACCAGGCGGCCGGTCTGACCGTTGATCACCACCTGCCAGGCCTTGCCTCGCCAGTGGTAGCTGTAAATCCAAACCGGCAACAACACATGCCGAAAGCGAATCTCGCTGAAACGGCTTTGCACACGGTGTACGCGCTGTGCATCGCCGCCAATGTCTCGCCGCACAGCGGCTTCAATACGCGCCTCAAAGCGCCGGCGAGCTTGCTCAAACGCGGGGGACAGGCCGGTCTGGTAGGCCTCCACGGTAAAGCCTGCCGCAAAGTCAGCCCCGGGCGGCTGCAAGGTGGAGATCGATGTGTCTTGCAAACTGTCTGCCAGGTGCTCAGGCACGCTGTGCGAGGCCAGCACCCATTCGTCGTCAAACCGCTGGTGAACCACGCCTTGAACCCTGCAACCACTGTTTGAACAACTGCCGTGCTGCGGCGTCGTCCACCGTGAACGGAGCCATGGCCTTGGGCTGAATCTGGCGCACGGTTTGCGCCGCCGTGGCCGCCAGCGGGCTGCGGCAAAACGCACAGGGCGCGGCCACCACATGGGCCTCAAAATGCGTTTGCGCCCCGCACTGCGGGCAGCTCACCACCTGGGGGGCCATGCTGGGCTCATCCCCGGCCCTTAAAGCGAGGTAGCGCTCATAGTCTTGCTCGGCCAGTGCCGTGCTCAGTGCCGCATCACTCGCCGCTTCTCGGGCCAGCCCACCCCCGCAGGCCACGCAACGCAGCCGCCCCTCGGCGGGGCTGAAATGCATCACGCCGCCACAGGCGGCGCAGGCGGGCGGGGCTTGATGGATCGGGACGTGGAGCATTAGCGCGTGTGAGAGACGTGGCTGGGCATTGTGCCCGCCTGCCTGTACCCCCTGGCCCCCACCCCATAGCGCCGCTTGAACTGCACATTGAAGTGCGAGGCCGTGGCAAAGCCGCAGTCTTGGGCGATGCGGGCCACGGGCTGCGTGGTTTGGCGTAGGGCCATGGCGGCGGCGCTGCAGCGGGCGTCGTTGAGGTAAAGCGGCGGCATCACCCCCGCGCATGCCGACCAGTGTGCCTGAAGAGGGTCAAAAAACAGTCAAAACCAGACAAGCGGCAAGGCCACACCCCGGCGCGGGCCGCAGACACTGGCGCCATGTCAGAAGCGACCTCGACCACTCCTGCTGCCCCCTCTCCGCAGGCCGACGCCAGTGCCCCCTGGTGGCGCGGCGCGTTGCTCTACCAAATCTACCCCCGCAGCTTTGCCGACAGCAATGGCGACGGTATTGGTGACTTGGCCGGCATCACCCAAGGCCTGCCCTATGTGGCCAGCTTGGGGGTGGACGGCATCTGGATCTCGCCCTTCTTCCCCTCGCCCCAGCGCGACTTTGGCTACGACGTGCAGGACTACTGCGCGGTGGACCCACAGTTCGGCAGCCTGGCCGACTTTGACGCCCTGCTGGCGCAGGCGCATGCGCTGGGCCTGAAGGTGGTGATCGACCAGGTCTGGTCGCACACCGCGCTGGAACACCCTTGGTTTGAGGAAAGCCGCCAGAGCCGCGACAACCCCAAGGCCGACTGGTATGTGTGGGCCGACGCCAAGCCCGACGGCAGCCCGCCCACCAACTGGCAGAGCTGGATGGGCGGCGGCACCTGGACCTGGGAGCCGCGCCGCCAGCAGTACTACTTGCACAACTTCTTGACGCAGATGCCCGACCTGAACCTGCACCACGCCGAAGTGCAGGACGCCATTCTGGCCGTGGGTCGCTTCTGGTTGGAGCGCGGCGTGGACGGCTTTCGGCTCGACACCGCCAACTACTACTGCCACGACCCGCTGCTGCGCGACAACCCGCCCCAGCCGCCCGAGCGCCGGGGCGACGTGCCCGCCGCCATGCAGCAGCACCTGTTCAACATCTGCCAGCCGCAGACCTTGCCCTTCTTGGAGCGCATTCGGGCCTTGATGGACGAGTTCGACGCCGACGCTGGCCGCTCCCAAGCCGGCCCGCATCCCCTCGGGGGAACGACTGACGTACTCGTCAGGCGAGGGGCTCCATTCACCGTCGCGGAGATTGGCTCGGCCAACAACTTGGCCCGCATGGTCGAGTACACCGCAGGCAGCCAACGCCTGCACACCGCCTACTCATTCCTGCTGTTAGGCCCGCAACCCAAGCCCACGGCTTTGGCAGAGATGCTGAACACCTGGCAGCACGGCGAGGGCGCGCAGGCCTGGCCGTCTTGGGCGCTGTCCAACCACGACACGCCGCGCGTGGCCAGCCGCTGGGCCGAAGGAGACCCGCTGCGCATCGGCCAATACCTAGCCTTGCTGATGATGCTGCGCGGCACGCTCTTTCTCTACCAAGGCGAAGAGCTGGGCCTGGGCCAGGCCGAGATTTCACTGTGCGACATGCGCGACCCTTTCGGCATTGCCCACTACCCGCGCATCCCCAGCCGTGACGGCTGCCGCACGCCCATGCCCTGGCAGGCCGACGCGCCGCATGCGGGCTTTTCACAGACTTCAGGCGCCACCTGGCTGCCCCTGTGGGCGCCCCACCGTGCTTTGGCCGTGGACCAGCAAGAGGCTGACCCCGCGAGCCTCTTGCACCTCACCCGCCGCCTCATCGCTCAGCGCCGCGCCCACCCCGCCTTGCGCTGGGGCGATGTCGAGGTGCTGCAGGCCGACGAGCAGGTGCTGGCCCTGCGCCGCCGTCATGGCGCTGACAGCGTGCTCGCCGTCTTCAACCTCAGCCCCAGCCCCGCGCGCTGCAGCCAGAGCCTGAGCGGCCAAGCTGCGCTGAGCTGGCCAAGCCGCGCGCAAAACGAAGGCGACAACTTGCTTCCCCCTTGGGCCGTTTGGATCGGCCCGGACTCCAACGCTTAAACACCATCATGAGCGACTTAGACATCGACAGCCTCTATCCCTTGAGCGAAGCGCAGATCGCCCAGTTCCGCCGTGACGGCTTCATCAAGCTCAAAGATGTGCTTGAGCCCGACACGCTGGCGCACTATGGCCGCGAGATCACCCGCCTGACGATTGAGCTCAACACCCAGCAGCGCCCGCTGGAAGAGCGCAGCACTTACGACAAAGCTTTTTTGCAGGTGATGAACCTGTGGGAGCAAAGCCCGCTGGTGGGCCGCTTTGTGATGGGCCAGCGCCTGGGCCGCCTGGCGGCACAACTGCTGGAGGTGGACGGCGTGCGGCTCTACCACGACCAGTCGCTCTACAAAGAGCCCAGCGGCGGCATCACCCCCGCGCATGCCGACCAGTACTACTGGCCCTTGGCCAGCGACCGCACCATCACCGCCTGGATCCCTTTGCAGGCTGTGCCCGAAGACATGGGCCCGCTGGGCTTTTATGCCCGCAGCCAGTCGGTGGAGTTTGGCCGCGACCTGGGCATCAGCGACGAAAGCGAAGAGAAGATCAGCGCCAATATGGCCCGCCATGGCTTTGAGTTTTGCAGCGGCGCGTTTGAGTTGGGCGAGGTCAGCTTCCACCTAGGCTGGACCTTCCACAAAGCCGGTGCTAACCGCTCCACCCAGCCGCGCTCGGTGATGACGGTGATCTACATGGACGCGGCCATGCGCTTGGGCGCGGCCCTCAACGCCATCCAATCCAACGATGCCGCGCAGTGGTGCCCCGGTGTGCAGCTGGGTGAGCTGGCGGCCAGCCGCAAGAACCCGGTGATCTATGCCCGCTGACGCTCTGCCGCCGCCGCGCCTGCGCCGCGACATCAACCTGGGCACCTTGCTCGCCCTGCCGCCGGACTCCACCGGCTGGCGCGCCAGCTTGGCCGAGCAATTGCAGATGCTGCGCGACGATGGCCATGAGGCGGTGCAAAGCTGGGGCGATGAGACGGTCTGGGCCGCCACCCAAGCCGCTGGCCTGCAAGCCACGGGCATGGCGCGCTTGCGCCGGCCCGAAGACGCCGATGCCCTGGCCCGCCGCCACCGCGCGGCCGGTCTGGGTTTCACCACCGTGCATGTGGGCACTGGCTTTGACAGCGATGCCGAAATGGATGCGCTGGCCCACGCGCTGCTGGAGGCCCAGGCCCGCCATGGCCACCCGCTGTGGGTGGAAACCCACCGCGCCACCGCCACCCAAGACATCTGGCGCACCCTGCGCTGGGTGGAGCGCTTCCCCGAGCTGCGTTTCACCGCCGACCTGAGCCACTGGTACAGCGGCCATGAGCTGACCTACGGCGGTGAGTTCGCCGAGCGCATGGCTCACCTCGGCCCGGTGTTGGCCCGCACCCGGGCCTTGCATGGCCGCATTGGCAACAGCGGCTGCCTGCAGACAGGGTTGGACGACGAGGGCGACTACCTGGCTCACTACCGCGCCTTGTGGACGGCCTGCTGCTTGGGCTTTTTGCAGCAGGCCCAAGCCGGTGAGGTGCTGAGCTTCAATGCCGAGTTGCTGCCCATGCGTGCGGGCCAGATGTGGCTGCACTATGCGCAAACCCGCACCGCCCACGCCTCGTCCCCTTGGGCGGGAGAGCCCACCGACCGCTATGCCGACGCCGCCCAACTCTGGCGCTTGGCCCAAGACTGCTTTGCTCTGGCCCAAACTCAACTGACCCCTCACAACCCTGCAAGGTGATGCATGCTTTTGACCACCCTGACCCGTCGTGCCCTTGGGCTCGTCGCGGTGTGTACCTTGACCTGGCCGCTCGCCATCATGGCTGCCACGCCTGAGCCGGTGCCCCAACCCGAGTCGGGCCGCGTCGAGCGCCTGGCCAACGTGCGCTCTAAAGAGGTGGATGCCCGCCATGTGGATGTCTGGCTGCCCCAGAACTTTGACGCCCTGAAGGCCACCGGCCAGCGCTTCAATGTGCTTTACATGCACGACGGGCAAATGCTGTATGACGCCCGCACCACCTGGAACAAACAGGCCTGGAATGTCGACCGCACGATGAGCCGCTTGATGGCCGACGGCCGCCTGCCGCCCACCCTGGTGGTGGGCGTGTGGAACAACGGCAAGTACCGGCACAGCGAGTACTTTCCGCAAAAGTATTTGGCGCACATGCGGCCCGAGGCGCGCGAGCTGCTGATCAGCAAAGGCCTGCAAAACAAGCCGCAGTCCGACGCCTACCTGCGCTTCTTGGTGAACGAACTCAAGCCCCTGATCGACGCGCGCTACCCCACCCACACAGGGCCTGAGCACACGGCGGTGATGGGCTCCAGCATGGGCGGCTTGATCTCCGTTTACGCCATGAACGAGTACCCGCAAGTCTTTGGCCGTGCGGCGGGTTTATCGACCCACTGGATCGGCGGCTTCGAGCCCAACTCGCACATGCCGCTGGCCGCTTATGTCTATCTGCGCGACCACCTCGCCGACCCCGCCACCCACCGCCTCTACCAAGACCACGGCACCACCGAGCTGGATGCGCTCTACGCGCCCTACCAAGTGTTTGTGAACCAGATCGTGCGCGACCGCGGCTACACCGACAAAGGCCCTGCGGCCAACTTCATGTCCCGGGTGTTTGAAGGCACCGGCCACAACGAAAAGGCCTGGGCCGATCGGCTGGAGATTCCGCTGCTGTTCATGTGGGGAGCACGCTGATGCGCACCCTGGTGTCTGGCTTAGCGGCTTGTTGGGCCGCCTGCGTGGGGCTGTGGGCGCTGCCGGTGCAGGCTGCGGCCCCCGACTTCACCCGCTTGGTGGACCCTTTTGTGGGCACCCAGGGCACGGGTCACACCTTTCCCGGTGCGGTGCTGCCCTTTGGCATGGTGGCACCCAGCCCCGACACCAACGACCGGGGCTGGAGCTACAGCGGCGGCTATCAGCATGCAGATGCGCGCATCCGTGGGTTTTCTAACACCCACATCAGCGGCGCGGGCATCCCGGAGCTGGGCGACCTGCTGCTGCAGCCCCGGCATGGCAGCGCCTGGACGGCGGCCACCACCGACTTCAGCCTGGCCAAAGACCGCGCCAGTGAACAAGCCAGCCCGGGCTATTACAAAGTGCGCCTGCCCCAAGGCCAAGTGACGGTGGAGCTGACGGCCACCCCCCGCGTGGCCTGGCACCGCTACACCTTTGCGCACGGCGGCAAAGTGCAGGTGCTGGTGGACGGCCAACACGGCTTGAACTTTGTGATGGGCGAGCTGCCCGATGGCCGCCAGCCCGAGCGCGTGCGCGCCGTGGCCGACCATGCCGTGCGGGCAGAGCAGGGCGAGTGGCAGCTCACCGTGCACTCGCGCAATTGGGTGGAGCGCCAGGCCTCGGCCGCGCTGCGCTTTGACCACCCCATTCACAGCGTGATCGACCTGCCGCTGCGCCCCGGCGAGCGCGCCCCGCGCCAGGTCTTAACGTTCGACTTGAAGGGCGGCCGTGTGCTGCAGGCCCGCGTGGCTTTGTCTACCGTGGACGTGGCCGGCGCCTGGGCCAATATGGCGGCGGAGACTGCGACCAGGAGCGTGGGCGGCGGAAGGCATCGAAGCGAAACGGACGAAAACCGAGCGTCGCTGGGTAGCACCGACAAGCCCAGGGTTGGCCCCTGGGTGCAGGCGGTGATGCCTGGCGAAGCCGGTTTCTCGTCCGTTGCAGCCGATGCTCCTTCTGCCGACCACACTCCTAGTTTTGACGCTGTGCGCCAGCAGGCCAAAGCGGTTTGGAACGAGCACCTGGGCCGCATCCGCATCCCTCACGCCCCTGCCGCCCAGCAGCGCATCTTCTACACCGCGCTCTACCATGTGTTCATCCACCCCAGCGAGATTGCCGACGCCGACGGCCGCGTGCGCGGCCCGCGCGGCGAGGTCTTGCAAACCCGCAGCGGCCACTACTACAGCACCCTCTCGCTGTGGGACACCTTCCGCGCCGTCCACCCGCTGTTCACCCTGATCGCGCCGGAGCGGGTCGATGGCATGGTCCAAACCCTGTTGGACCACCACGCACAACAAGGCTACCTGCCGCTGTGGACGGCCTGGGGTCGCGAGACCCACACCATGATCGGCAACCCGGCCCTGCCTGTGATCGCCGACGCCATGGCCAAAGGTTTTAAAGGCTTTGACCACCGCGCCGCGCTGCAGGCCATGGTCGAGACCAGCACTCGGCCCCGCCCCCAAGCGGCCGATTGGGCCCAGCGCGACTGGACCCTGCTGGAGCAATACGGCTATTTGCCCTTTGACAAAGAGCCGGGCGAGTCTGTCTCTAAAACCTTGGAGCTGGGCTATGGCGACGACGCCGTGGCCCGCGCCGCCGCGCTCTTGGGCGACACGGCCACGCAGCAGCGCTTTGCCGCCCGCGCCCAGGGCTATACGCAGTTGTGGGACGCCGACACCCAAGTCATGCGCGGCAAAGACAGCCAAGGCCGCTGGCGCCAGCCCTTCAACCCCGACACGCCCACCTCGCCGCTCAACAACCCCGGCGACTACACCGAGGCCAATGCCTGGCAATACACCGTCACCCCCGCCCTGCACGACCCCGAAGGCCTGCGCCGCCTGATGGGCGGCCCGCAGGGCCTGGAGCGCTGGCTCGATGCCTACTTCAGCCGCCCAGCCGCCGGGGACAACAAACACCTGGGCCAAGAAGCCATGATCGGCCAAAACGCCCACGGCAACGAGCCCAGCCACCACAGCGCTTGGTTGTATGCCTACACCCCGGCCCCCTGGAAGGGGCATGCCCTGGTGCAGCGCATTGCCAAAAGCTTTTACCGCGAGGGCCCACGCGGCCTGGTCGGCAACGACGACTGCGGCCAAATGAGCGCCTGGCTGGTCTTCGCCACGCTGGGCCTTTACCCCGTCACCCCCGGCCAAGCCCACTACACCCTGGGCCTGCCCCTGGTGCGCCAAGCCATCCTCCAACTCGGCCCCACCAAGACCCTGACACTGACCGCGCCGGCTGAAGCACTGGTGCCTGCTGTGCGCAGCCGCCCGCAGCGTGTGCGAGCGCAACTGGATGGAAGGCCTGTGGAGGCGCCTGAGCGCTTGTCTCATGCCGAGTTGGTGGCGGCGCGGAATTTGCGTTTTGGGGTGGGGAGGTGATGAGGGCCTGCTGAAGTGAGCCAGGTTACACGCAGCAACCTGAACTGCCGGTTGCGGGGATGGCGTGAAGGCTCGCCACTGTGAGGAGAGAGGGGGTGCTGAAGAGCCCTCGTCGTGCGGGAAATCACTGCTCGGATGCCTCCAGAACATGTCTCCACAGGCGTCCGCAGGGGGCTAAAGTGCTGGCAAGCCTTGCGCCAAAATGCTGATCTGTTAATGCTGCTGGCCCATCCGAAGACAAATGCAAATCACCAACATTGACAGATGCTTAGGTGATCGTCTCTCAGTTTGTGCTGGGCGACCAAGCTTTTTCGGGCGACAGGCATTCGGAAAGAAGGGTTGACCGAAGTGCTGGAGCCCACATTCCGCAAGCGCGTTTTTACTCGGCCGCTCACAGAGAGCGGTTCTTTCTGTAGAAGTTGAGAGGTGACCGATCTCCAGCGCGCGCATAGCCTGTCATTCGATCGGACCGTCTACGGCGTCCGATCAATTTCACGTTAAGCAGCATGACTCCAATCCGCGATCTTCCACTTCGATGCCCTTGCTGCGGCTTCAAGACGCTCAGCGAACGAGGCGACTATGAAATCTGCGCCGTATGCTTCTGGGAAGACGACGGGCAGGACGACGATGACGCAGATAAAGTGCTCGGCGGACCAAATGGGAGTTTGAGTCTTACAGTCGGTCGAGCCAACTATCGGGCGTTTGGCGCTTCTCGCAGGCTGGACCTTCCTCATGTCCGACCACCATTACCCGAGGAGATGCCGGATGCGGTTTAACAGGTTCGTCGAATGGACCTACAACGGTGGTCCGCGTGATCGCCATTCATCAATGCTGAGTGCGCCGTTGCGGCCCATTCACGGCCAACGTGAACCACCATGAAACGCATTGCTTGGCGATTCGTTGAAGTGTCCCTATTGGTGGCGCTATCTGCTTGCACTCTTGAAGTTCCAGATCCAATTGCCGGCACCGCAGAGCAGTATACAAATGGCGCACCGATCAAGACTTGGTCGCTTACTGAAACGCAGGCAAAGGCACTCTCTAACTGGTTTAAAAATTGCCCGACCGGTTGGTCCCCAAGCTCTACCAGCTATGTTCCCCGCTTGTTGGTCCGCTTGAAGCATGCAAATGGCAAAGCTTCATCTGTCAATGTCACGTCCCAGGGCTTGGTTGTCGTTGGCTTAGACGATGGCCAGTTCACGCAGAGTTTTGATGCAAAAGCGGTTGAGCAACTTATCGCGGCCATTGGAGCGAAAAGTGGTTAACAGGTTCGTCGAATGGACCCACAACGGCGGCCAGCGTGGTCATCGTTCTTCAAAGTTGAGCGCGCCGTTGTGTCCGTTCACGGTTGACGTCAGTCCGCCCCCAAACACCCAATGAAGCGTATCGGCCTGATCTCGGACACTCACGGACTGCTAAGGCCCGAAGTCGAAGCCTTTCTGCGTGGTAGTGATCACATCATTCACGCTGGCGACATATGCGAGCAGCAGATCCTGGAGAGACTGAACACGCTTGCGCCGGTGACAGCCGTCCGGGGCAACAACGATAACGGTGCCTGGGCCAAACGGCTACCGATGACGCAGTTCTTTGAAGTCGAAGGAGCCTTCCTCTATGTGCTCCATGACTTGGCGGACCTCGACGTTGATCCTATCGCCGCTGGGGTGCGTGTCGTCGTGTCTGGACATTCCCACAAACCGAGCGTTGAGGAGCGTGACTCAGTCCTCTACGTGAACCCCGGAAGTCCAGGTCCACGCAGGTTCAAACTTCCCATCGCTGCCGGAGAACTGATCATTCAGGGCGGCAAAGTATCGGCCCGCATCGTCGAGTTCTGAGCGAGGAGGTGCGGCCTATCCCTTCAAAGGCATCGCAGGCCAGTTCAACCAAACTCCCCACCTCTTCTTGCGGGATCATGCGCGCAATGGTCAGGCTCCAAAAACCAATAAGGTGTAGTAACGACAAATAGAACTGTCGTAAAACATTTTATGCGACAAATAAAATCGCCATTCAGCGATTTTTGTGTCGTTAAAGTGGGTTTTACTGTCGCATAACAAGGGTGACACCCAAACCAAGCAGGCGTCGGCAAGCATCTCGCCACACCCCCGGCCCGAGGCATGTCAGTTCACCCAGCCTGGCGATTGGCGGCCATGGCAAACCCTGCTTGCCTGTCCCTGATCTTCCGCTAGCCTGTGTCTTTCTGTCGTTCAACCAAGAGTTCCGCATGACACTGACCCGCCGCCAAAGTTTGAAGTCCGCCGCCGCTTTGATTGCCGCGCCGGCGTTGGTGAGCCCCTGGGCTCGCGCCCAGGACCGATTTCCGGCCCGGCCCATCAACTTGATCTGCCCTTGGCCTCCCGGCGGGAGTTCAGATGCCGTGGTGCGGGCCATTGCGGAGTCCTTGGGGCGTGCGCTCGGTGGTGCTGTCGTTACCGTTGAGAACAAGCCAGGCGCGGGTGGCACCTTGGGGGCATCGGCCATGCTCAATGCCAAGCCAGACGGCTACACGCTCACGCAGTTGCCGCTTGGTATCTACCGGCTGCCGCATATGCAAAAAATGGCTTTTCATCCCGTCAATGACCTGACGCATATTGCCTGCCTGACGGGCTACACCTTTGGCATTGCTTGTGCGGCCGATGCCCCCTTCAAAACCGTCCGGGAGATGGTGGCGTGGGCCAAGGCCAATCCAGGCAAGCTGACCTATGGGCATACCGGGATCGGTACCACTCCGCACCTTGCATTTGAAGAGTTTGCCGACAAGGCGGGCTTCAGCACCACCAGCATTCCCTACAAGGGGTCGGCGGAGATTCTGCAGGCGATTTTGGGTGGGCAGATACCGGTCATGAGTGGCACCACCGAGTTTGTGCCACATGTACAGTCCGGCAAGCTGCGGTTCTTGGCCACCCTGGGCACTGGCACCTCACCCCAAGCTGCTCAACCCCATCGTTGACTTCAAAGCGCTGCCGCAGGCTGACTGGTGGGTTGCGGATGCGGTGCTGTTCTACGTGGGTGTCACGCTGCAGCAGGCAGGCTCATCCGCTGCATTTCGCGAAGTAGAAGACGACCAGTGCTCGTGGCTGCGCGCTTGGCGCGCGCATCGGGCACACCCGCCTTTGCATTGAACTCCTAGTTGGGTGCTGCAGCGGCCAGCCGCGACCTGATATTGCGTGCATGGTTCACAACATCGATAAGCTGTCCAACGCCAAGTTCGGGCAAATGAGGATGCTATGAAGCCTGTCAGGGGTGCAGAATCAGCTCACTCAAAGCACTCAAAGCACTCAAAGCACTCAAAGCACTCAAAGCACTCAAGTGCGATTTCAACGCCCGCCACGCCCGAGCCTCACCGCTTTCGAGTTGCCAATGACCTCGTGTTGCTCGCCGAGACTCAGACCAGAAAGTTGGGCATTTTGACAGCCTGGTTAGGCGTCACGATGACTCGAAGACTCCTGCATTGCACAGTCGTTGCGTTCACCATTGCCGCATCTCCTGGCTGCCGAGCAGGCTCCTGCAGTGGTGCTCTTTCAGAAGGGAATCAAAGGAGCTTCGGAACTAACTGTCGATGTGGCCAAGAACTCAATGGAGTCAAAGTCACCCTTCCCCCCGGGCTGACTTTGGCCGCGACATGTGGCCTGGTTGACGATGACTCGTTCCGATCCATTCCCGTTGGTTCAACAGTCAGCATTGATCACTCTCGCCCCCGAGTTGCAGGAACGTTGATCTTCAGCGGCACACTGCGCATAAAAGGCGTCCTAGTCCACTATAAGTATGCAGGCGGAGGAGATGACGAACTTTGGTTGATTCCATCCGTCAAGTTTGCCCTCCCGAGGTCCTCGCAGGTAAGACCGTACTTTGAACACATTCAGATCTCGCCCGAGAAGCTTGGCGGATTCTCGACAATTGGGTTTTCAGCGAAAGCCCAGGAACTTCATTGCGTATACAAGAAGGTGACCGTCAACATTCGTGATTTGGAACTTTTCATAGCGGACACCGATGCAGCGGGGCTTCGCCCTATCCGTGCGACTCTAGAGAACGCTGGCCCTCTTGTCCGTTGCGGATGACGCCTCACAAGGTGATGGTCACCGACTTCCGGAGTACTGGTCGAAACGTCTGCAGCGAAGCCAAGTTCAAGGTGATGGTGGTGCAGATCATCGAGTCATTGGGGTTGTGCGATAAATTGGGTCCGACACACTCGAGACTCGGTACTCCAGCTCGCGATGCCATGCGCCTTGGCCAGCCAACTTGGCCGCAGGTCATATCAAATCAAGTCACTTTTTCCTTCGGCTGGAGCCCACCATGATCGACCACACCGGCGTCAACGTCTGCGACTTTGCCAAGAGCAAGGCCTTCTACACCCAGGCCCTGGCACCCATCGGCTACAGCCTCTTGGCCGACATTCCCGCCAGCGTGACGGGCCACACCGATGTGGCCGGTTTTGGCGTGGCACCCAAGCCCGACTTTTGGGTCAGCCAAGGCACACCCAACCACCCGCCCATCCATGTGGCGTTTCAAGTGGCCACGCGTGCCGAGGTCAACGCCTTCTATGCCGCCGCCCTGGCCGCCGGCGGGCGCGACAATGGCGGCCCCGGCCTTCGCCCGCACTACCACCCGCACTACTGGGGCGCTTTTGTGCTGGACCCGGACGGCCACAACATCGAGGCCGTGTGCCACGCGCCGGAATGAGCCTGAACCGACTCCTGATCCTCGGCGCCACCGGCCTTGTCGGCCAACAGGTGCTGGCCCAAGCCCTGGCTGACTCCAGCGTGGCGCAGGTGGTGGCCCCCACGCGGCGGGCGCTGGCACCTCACCCCAAGCTGCTCAACCCCATCGTTGACTTCAAAGCGCTGCCGCAGGCTGACTGGTGGGCGGCGGATGCGGTGGTGTGCTGCTTGGGCACCACGCTGAAGCAGGCGGGCTCGCCCTCAGCCTTCCGCGCGGTGGACCACGACCATGTGCTGGCGGCGGCGCGCTTGGCGCGCGCGGCGGGCACACCGACCTTTGCGTTGAACTCGTCGCTGGGCGCCGCAGCGGCCAGCAGCAATTTGTATTTGCGCACCAAGGGCGAGACGGAAGACGACCTGGCCGCGCTGGGCTTTGCCTCGCTGACGCTGGTGCGGCCCTCCCTGCTGGACGGCGGCCCTAGGCCGGATTCACGCCCCGGCGAGGCGCTGGGCCTGTGGTTTGCGCGCCTGGCCCGCCCGCTCATTCCGGCGCGTTACCGCGCGGTGCGCACCGAGGCCGTGGCGCGGGCACTGTTGCAAGCTGCCCAACAGGCTCAGCCTGGGCGGCATGCGGTCGAGAACGAGGCTTTGGGCCGCTGATCGCCTCTCACTTCTGCGGCTGCTGCGCCGCGCGCCACTGTGCGACCGCCGCCAACACGGTGGCTGGTTCTGCGCGTTCCCGATAGTCGGCCTCGATGTGCGCAAAGACGATGCGCCCCTCTGTGTCGATGACGTAAGTGGCCGGCAGCGGCAGCACCCACTGGCCATTGCCGTTGAGCACAGGCAGGTCATGGCCCAACTTGCCGTACAGCTCGATGAGCGACGGCGGCATCTGGAACGCAATGCCAAAGCCTTCTGCGGCGGCTAGGCTGGAGTCGCTCAACACCGGGAAGGCCAAGTCGTTCTTCTCGGCGGTGGACAAAGAGTTGTCTGGTGTTTGCGGCGACACCGCCACCAGGCGTGCGCCCTGTTGGCGCAGGGTGTCCAGGTGTTGCTGCCAGGCCCGCAACTCCAGATTGCAATAAGGGCACCAGCCTCCCCGATAGAAGACCAGCACCAGGGGCCCCTGCTGCCACAGTTGGCTCAGGCTCACTGCCTGGCCCATGGCATCGGGCAGGGTGATGTTGGGGGCGTGCGCGCCCACTTGCAAGGCGCTGGTTTCGATGCCCGTTGCCTTCAAGTCGGCGGTGGCTTGCTCCATCATTGCCACCCGATCAGGGGCCGCGCGCTGGATGAACCCGGCCTTTTGCTCGGCGAGTTGTTGCGTCAAGGTTGTGCTCATGAGGTCTCCGTGTTTGTCTCAGGTGCCCAGCCTCACGCCCACGGCAGGGCCGGGCCGGGCCGGGGTGTGGGGCAGGCCAGCGAGGGTCAGCCCTTCAGGGCTGGTGCAGCCGGAAAGTCGACCGGCACTTTGGTGGTGCCGTGCAGATAGTTGGTGACTGTCTTGTCGCCAATGACCACGATCGCGTCGACCAAGTTGCCCGCTGTCCAGCCTGCGGCCAAAAAGGCGTCCACCAGGGCCGGGTCGGCATGGCCGCGCTCGCTGGCGATGTTGCGCACCACACGAGCGAGCGCATCCAGCTTGGGGTCAAAGGTGGCACGTCCGCGCCGAATCTCCATGATCTGCTCCGGTGTGAAGCCCACCATGCCGCCAATGACCGTGTGCGCGGCCAAGCAGTACTCGCATTGGTTGACCTGGCTGACCACTAGGTTGACGACCTCTCGCGCCTTGGCGCTGAGGCTGCTCTTGGCATTCTGAAAGGCCAGGTAGTTGCCCAGCGCCGTCTCGGAGTGCGCCAGGGTGGCGTACAAGTTGGGCACCATGCCCAGCCCTTTTTTCAGGCTGTCGAAAAGAGCTTGGTTGTTGGGGCTGACGGTGTCGTGCGTGGGGATGGGGAAGGAGGTCATGGTGAGCCTTTCAAGAGAGTGGCGGGGTTGATGGGCTCTACTGTGATTCAATCCAATCTGTCGCGCTAGACATCTTGTTGAACTAACATTCATTCTGAAATGGAATGAATAGAGGCAAGGCATGGACCGATTGAGCGCGATGCAAACCTTCGTTCGTGTGGTGGAAAGCGGCAGCTTTTCAGCGGTGGCGCGTGAGGCCAGAACCACGCAAAGCCAGGTGAGCAAGCAGGTGGCAGCGCTGGAGCGTGCCTTGGGGGCGCAACTGCTGAACCGAACCACGCGGGCGTTGTCGCTGACGGAAGCGGGTGAACGCTACTTCGAGCAGGCCCGCCGATTGGTAGCGGAAGTGGCCGAGGCGGAGTCCGCGCTGCGCCAAGGCGAAAGCCAACTCAGCGGTTGGCTGCGGGTCGCGGCATCGGTGGGCTATGGCCGCTTGAAGCTGCTGCCCAAAGTGCAGTCGTTTCTGGCGGCCCATCCCGACGTCAAGATCGACTTGCGTTTGAACGACGGCTTCATCGACCTGATTGAGCAAGGGGTGGATGTGGCCGTGCGCGTGGGCGAACTGCCCGACAGCTCTTTGGTGGCCCGGCGCATTGGCACCACCACGCGGGCGCTGCTCACCAGCCGCCACTATCTGCGCACCTTGCCCAAGGGCGTGAAGGCCCCGCGCGCGCCAGAAGACCTGCTGCAGCACAACTGCATCGTCTATTCGGAGCTGGCCACACAAAACGCTTGGTCCTTCACCGCAGGGCCAGGGGCCGCGCAGCCCATAGGCACCCAGGTCACCATCCGAGCCCAGGGCAATCTGCAAACCAACAGCAGCGAAGTCATCCGCGCCTCGGTGCTGGCGGGCATGGGCATTGGCTATGCGCCCACATGGCTTTTTGAGGCCGAGTTGGCCTCAGGTGATGTGCAGATCCTGCTGCCGCAATGGCCCGCACCCGCCTTACCGATCCACATCGTCTGCCCACCTCAGCGCAGACAGTCGGCCAAGGTGCTGGCCTTTGCGCAACACATCGCGGCAGATTGAGGGCGTCAGCCCTTGGGTACCCGGCGCAGCCCGCCTCAAATGCCTTTCGCCCAACGCTGAATCCAGCCTGACATGAAGTCGGCGAAGCCAGCGGCGGCGGGCGACAGGGCTTTGGCAGCAGGCGTGTACAGGCAGACTTTGCGCACCGACTCTGGTTCCACCACACGTTTCATCACCAGCCCCAGCGGCTTGGCCAGCACGGCCACATAGGCGGGGGCCAAGGTCACAGCCAGGCCCTGGGCGGCAATGCCCAGTGCGGTGGAGATGTTGTCCACCACGTCCACCGGGGTCACGCGCTGGCCTTCGGGCATGTCCTGGTGCATTTGGGCGACATTGTGTTCGTGGTCACGCCCGGCGGAGACGATGGGCACGGTGGCCAGCTCGGCCCAGCGCACGGCACGGCGGCTGCGGGCCAGCGGGTGGCTGGGCACGCACCACAGCACCCAGGCGCTGTCGAACAGCGGCGTCGCCTGGACAGCTGTTCCGGTGAATCGGTCCGGCCCGATGGCCAGGTCCACATCGCCATCGGCCACGCGGTCCACCAGATGGTGAACGGGCACATCACGCACCCGCACCACCACCTTGGGTTTGAGCGCTTGATACTCGCGCATGGCCATGGGCAGGGCGGTCGAGGCCAAGACCAGCGGCGCGCCCACACGCACCAGGCCGGAGGCCCGGTTGCGCACATCGTCGGCAGCGCTGTCGGCCGCCCGCACGTGGCGCAAAAGCGTGGTGGCCGAAGCCAGAAAGTCGCGCCCCGCGCTGGACAACACCACTTTGCGCGTGGTGCGGTCAAACAAGCGGAAGCCCAAGATGCCCTCCAGCTCGGCCACCAGTTGGCTCACCGCCTGCGCCGTAAGCCCCAGACGCGACGCGGCCACCGTGAAGCTGTGCGCCTCGGCCACGGCGTTGAAGGCCTCAATCTGTCGCAAGGTAAAGCGGGTCAAGGGCATGGCGGCATTATCAAGCAAGACTTGATAAAAGCCCATGAAGCATTGGTTGTCAGCCAGCGCAGGTGCCGATCACACTCATGGGCCGCTCCATCATGGTTCGCCCATTGCCCCATTGACCAGTTCGCCCGCTCCCTGTTCTCCGTTCGCCCTGAGCGTGTCGAAGGGCATCGATGCGCCCCGCCCGCAAGGGTTGATACTTCTCGCCATCATCGGCATCGCGCCGTCAACCTCGCCCACCTGCCCCCCACCCTTTTGAGCTGAGCCCGACCTTGAACGCTTCTGATTCCTTTTCTTCACCCTTGGGCCCACAGCACCAATGAGCATGGACCTCGCAGAATTACGCGCAGCGTTTCAAGGCCGCTTATTGGCCGAGCCCGAGGCCATGGCCCCGCACTTGACCGACTGGCGGCGCAAGTGGACGGGCCAGGCCCTCGCCGTGGCCCAACCCGATACCACCGAGGGTGTGGCCGCTGTGGTGCGCTGGTGCCGTGCCCATGGGGTTGCGGTGGTGCCGCAGGGTGGCAATACCGGTCTCTCTGGCGGGGCCACGCCCTCGGCCACGGGGCACAGCCTGGTGCTGTCTACCACCCGCTTACAACGCATCCGCGCCCTGGATACGGTGGGCCAAACCGTGACGGCCGAAGCCGGCGTCACGCTGCAACAACTGCAAGACGCCGCCCGCGAGGCAGGCCGCCTGTTCCCCTTGAGCCTGGCCGCGCAGGGCACCTGCACCATTGGCGGCAACCTGGCCACCAATGCGGGGGGCGTGCAGGTCTTGCGCTATGGCAATGCACGCGAGCTGTGCCTGGGCTTAGAGGTGGTGACCGCCGAGGGCGAAGTCTGGAACGGCCTGCGCCCCTTGCGCAAAGACAACACCGGCTATGCCTTGCGCGACCTGTTCATCGGCAGTGAGGGAACGCTGGGCGTGATCACTGCGGCGGTGCTCAAACTCTTCCCGCTGCCCGCTGCGCAAGTGGCGGCGTTTGTGGCGGTGCCCTCACCCGCAGCGGCCCTGGCCCTGCTGGCGCTGGCCCAAGAGCGCCTGGCCTCTGAGCTCACAGCCTTTGAGCTGATGAGCGACACCTGCTTGCAACTGGTGGAGCAGCATGTGCCCACCGCTCGCCGCCCCTTGGCCGAGCCCTCACCCTGGTCTGTGTTGTTGGAGGTCAGCAGCGCCCAGAGTGAGCAAGCTGCCACGCAGGCTTTGGAGGCGCTGCTGGAAGCGGCTCTGGACGCGGGCCATGTCACCGACGCGGCCGTGTCATCCAGCTTGGCGCAGTTCCGCAGCCTGTGGGCGCTGCGCGAAGACATCTCCGAGTCGCAAGGGGCGGCAGGCCCAACCATCAAGCACGACATTGCCCTGCCCATTGCGCAGGTGCCTGCGTTCATTGCTCAAACCGATGCCCTGTTGGCGCAGCACTACCCCGGCCTGCGCCTGGTGGTCTTTGGGCATCTGGGCGATGGAAATTTGCACTACAACCTGTCGCCCCCTGTTCAGGGCATGAGCCGAGAGGCCTTCACGGCCCTAGAAGCCCCCATCAACCGCCTGGTGCATGACGCCGTGCACGCCGCGGGCGGCTCGATCTCGGCCGAGCATGGCCTGGGCGTGCTGCGGCGAGATGAGTCCGCACGCTACAAGTCAGCGCTTGAGCTGCGTTTGATGCACGCCATCAAACAGGCCCTGGACCCACTGAACCACATGAACCCGGGCAAATTGCTCGGCTAGCCTTTTCCTACCACCCCGATATGGAGACATGAGAATGCAACGTCGTCACTTCATGCTGTCCGGTGCTGCCAGCGCCCTGGCCTTGGCCCACCCCTCACTGTGGGCACAGGGCCTGCCCGACAGTGCCCGAATTTTTGCGGGCTTTGCGGCCGGTGGCACGGTGGACACCACCGCCCGCCGAGTAGCTGACAAACTGCGTGATGTGTTGGCCAAAGCCGTGGTGGTGGAGAACCGCACGGGCGCAGGCGGCCAGATCGCCTTGTCTGCCCTGAAAGCCGCTCAGCCAGACGGCCTGACGCTGGTGTGTACGCCCATGTCCATGTTGGGCATTTACCCCCATACCTATAAAAAGCTGCCCTATGACCCGGTGGCGGATTTTCAGCCGGTGTCTCAAGCTGTGCGCTTTGATTTCGGCTTTGCGGTGGGGCCTATGGTGCCCGCCAGCGTCAAGACCCTGCCTGACTTTGTGGCCTGGTGCAAAGCCCACCCCAAAGACGCCAACTTCGGCAGCCCGGCCGCTGGCTCGGTGCCGCACTTCACGGCTGAGCTGTTTGGGCGCGCCGCTGGTATCGACTTGAAGCACGTGCCCTATCGCGGCACCCAGCCCGCCATTGCTGACCTCATTGGCGGCACGGTGGCTGCGGTGTCTGGCCCGGTGGGCGAGTTCTTGCAGCATTTGCCCGAAGGCCGGGTGCGGCTCTTGGCCACCTCGGGTGCGGCCCGCAACCGCTTTGCACCCACGGTAGCCACCTATGCCGAGCAGGGTTTCAAAGACATTGTGTTCGACGAGTGGTTTGGCTTTTTCATGCCCGCCAAAGTGCCCGCCGAGGCCTTGAACCGCGCGTCCACCGCCATCCGCTCAGCCTTGAGCGCGCCCGATGTGGTGGACGCCCTGGCGCTGATGGGGCTGGAAGCCCGCCCCTCCAGCCCCGCCGATCTGGCTGCCCTGCTGAAGAAAGACAGCGAGCGCTGGGCCCCCTTGATCAAGGCCATCGGCTTCACGGCGGACTCCTGAGATGGCCTCACCCCTGTTGAATGTGGCGGGCGTCGAGGTCTCGCCCGACCACTACATTGACGGCCAGCGCGTGGCCTCGGCCCAGCGCTTTGCCCTGCACAGCCCCATCGACCAGCGCCTCTTGGGCGAGGTGGCCGAAGGCGAGCCCGCCCATGTGGAGCAAGCCATCGTGGCGGCGCAGCGGGCCTTCCCGGCCTGGGCGGCCTTGACGGCGGCCGAGCGCAAGCCCTACTTGGACCGCTTTGCCGACGAAATCGGGCGGCGGGCTGATGCCTTTTGCCTGCTGGAAAGTAATGATGCAGGCGTGTTGCTCTCTCGCATGCGCCATGGGGTGGTGCCGCGTGCCATGCTCAACATTCGCTGGTTTGCCGAGCATGCCCTGGGCCTGCAAGACCGGGCCATCGACACCGAGCAAGCCTACCACCGGGTGCGCCACGACCCCGCCGGGGTGGTGGTCATCATCACGCCCTGGAACGCACCCCTGATGCTGTCCACCTGGAAGCTGGGGCCTGCACTGGCTGCGGGCAACACCTGCATTTTGAAGCCGCCTGAGTGGGCACCGCTGACCTGCTCTTTGCTGGCCGATGCCGCCCATGCCGCCGGCTTACCGCCCGGCGTTTTCAATGTGGTGCAGGGCGCTGGCACAAGCACAGGCGCCCCCTTGGTGGCCGACCCCCGCATTGCGCGCGTGTCATTTACCGGCAGCGTGCCCACGGCCAAGCGCATTGCCCAAGCGGCGGGGGCCAACCTGGTGCCTTGCAGCCTGGAGCTGGGTGGCAAGAGCCCCTTTATCGTGCTGGAAGATGCCGACATCGACGCCGCAGCCGCCACCGGCGCGCTGATGTACCGCAATGCCGGGCAGGTCTGCTTGGCAGGCACCCGCTTCTTGGTGCATGAGCGAGTGGTCGACCGCTTTGTGGCGGCTATGCGCACCATCGTCGAGCGACTGCAAGTGGGCGATCCGCGCGAAGAAAGCACCGAGATTGGCCCCATCATTCACCCGCGCCAAGTCGAGCGGGTGTTGGGCTATGTCGAGCGTGCGGTGGCTGGCGGCGCGCAACTGTTGTGGGGCGGCCAGCCCCACCCCTACGGTGCCCAGTATGTGCAGCCCACCATGCTGACGGGCCTGCAACAAAGCGACGAAATCGTGCAGAACGAGGTCTTCGGCCCGGTGCTGACGCTGCAGACCTTTGCCAACGACGAAGAAGCCGTCGCCATGGCCAACGGCACCGACTATGGCTTGGGCGGGGTCTGCTACGGCCAGACCGAGCACGCCACCGCCGTGGCCGACCAAGTGCGCACCGGCTTCATCTGGATCAACAGCTTTGGCATCCGCGACCTGGCCGCGCCCTTTGGCGGCATCAAGCGCAGCGGCATTGGCCGCGAAGGTGGCGACTGGAGCTTTGAATTCTTCTGTGATGTCAAAGACGTGGTGCTGCCCAAAAAGCCCTTCGTCCCGAGCTTCAGCCACCGCTGAAAGGAATACCCCCATGGATGGAAAAATTGTCGGTGCGGCCCTGGTGTCGCACCATCCCGGCCTGATGCAGTGCGAGGAGTTTCGTGTGCTGCAAGGCGCAGGGGCTGACTCTGACCTGATCGCAGGCTATGCGCGGCTGCGCCAAAAGATCGCCGAGGCCAAACCCGAGGTGGTGATCGTCTTCGACTCCCACTGGTTCACCACCGGCTATCACTTGGTCGACGGCGGCGAGGCCTACAGCGGCATGTATATCTCCGACGAGATGCCCTGGTATTTGCACGGCGTGCCCTACAGCTACCGCGGCCACCCTGGCTTGGCCACGCAGATCGAAGCCGTGTCGCGTGAGCAAGGCGGCTTCAACCGCGTCATTGCTCACCCGGACCTGGGCCGCCACTACGCCACCATCAACCTCGTCAAACAACTGCGTCTGGAGCAGGCGGGTTTGCCGGTGGTCACCGTCAGCTCCTGTCAGAACTGTGATTGGCCGCACTTCTTGGACTCCGGCAAGGCCATCGGCGAAGCCATTCGCCGCAGCGGCCTGCGCGTCTTGCTGCTGGCCTCGGGGGCACTGAGCCACAAGTTCAACCAGATTGACTGGAAGCCCAAGCATCCGCGCATCTTTCATGAAAGCAATGTCTCTCGCCCCGAGAACATCGCCAGCGACAAGGGCGCGATTGCGCTGTTTGAACAAGGCCGCCATGGCGACATCATTGCCCGGTGGGACGATGAATACCGCAAGCTTCCCTGGGAGGCCTTTGGCGCGCACTACCTGCAAATGGTGGGTGCCATGGGCGGGGCTGATTGCACTGCACGCGGCGAGCCGCTGTCGGCTTATGAGAACGCGCGCGGCACCGGCAACATCCACATCTGGTTTGGAAATTGAGCCCCCAAGCTCACTAGCGTTCGCTACCCCCTAAGCTCCTCGACGGGGCCGCTCCGCCAGCGGCCCGGCCAAGCCGGTTCCGCGGCGGGGGGGGCTGGAAAAAAGGCAAAGGGACAAATCATGACCTTCGAATTCCCACTCAAAGAACTACCCGCCGTGATGCGCGGCCCGCGCGTGGAGCGCCGCCGTATCTTGGTCGGCGGCAGTGCCTTCTGGGGCACCATGCAAGACGACACCACCCTGCGGCTGGACGATGGCCGCAGCGTGGACGCCACGCAGGCCAACTACCTGCCCCCGGTGAGCCCCAGCAAAATCATTGCGGTCCACATCTCCTACAAGTCGCGCAGCATGGAGACCCGCAACAAGCCCAAGCCCACCGACACGCCCACCTACTTCACCAAGCCCCCCACCGCCTTGAACGGCCATGGTGGCCAAATTTTGAAGCCCGCCGACTGCCAATACCTCAACTACGAGGGCGAATATGCGGTGGTCATCAGCCGCACCTGCCGCAACGTCACGCCGGACGAGGCCTGGGACTACATCGAAGGATTCTGCCCCGCGCTGGACATGGGCTTGCAAGACTTTCGCGATACCGACCAGGGCAGCATGCTGCGCGTGAAAGGTGCCGACACCCTGTTGCCCATCGGCCCCGGCATCGTGCGGGGGGTGAACCTGTTTGAGCAAACCCTGCGCACTTACGTTGATGGCCGCGTGGTGCAAGAGGCCCAGATCGGTGAAGAAACCATCTGGGGCCCGCACTACGTTATTGCTGACATCGCGCGCCACATCACCCTGTGCCCTGGCGATGTGATCTTGATGGGCACCCCCTGCCATTCACGCAGTGTGGACCCTGGCCATTTTGTGGAGTGCGAGATTACTGGCATTGGCCGCCTGGGTGGCACCGTGGTGGGTATCGACGCACCCCGCGCTGCGGCGCTGGGCGTGGGCCATGCCCCCACCGACACCCCCGAGGTGCGCCGCGTGGCCCTGGGCTTTGACGAGCGCGTGCCCGAGCACTTTAAAGAAAACCTGCGCCTAGCGCGACGGCCTTCTTGACGCACTCAGTACCGTTCGGGCTGAGCCCCTACCGTTCGGGCTGAGCTTGTCGAAGCCCCATCCCTCGGCAAACCCACAACGGATGTCCAGACCTTCATTCTGAGAGGCGACACACCATGCTAGACACCAGCCAACACGCCGCCCTGGCCCGCGAACTCGACGAGGCCGAACGAACGCGGGTCCAGGTCGAGCATTTTTCGCGCCGCTTCCCGGCCATGAGCATGGCCGACAGCTATGCCATCCAACGCGAATGGGTGCGCTTGCAGTGCGCGGCGGGGCGGCAGGTGGTGGGCCACAAAATCGGCCTGACCTCGCGCGCCATGCAAATCGCCTCGCAAATCACCGAGCCCGACTACGGCACCCTGCTCGACAGCATGGTGCTGCGTGATGGCAGCGAGGTGGAGGCCGCACGCTTCATCGTGCCGCGCTTGGAGGTGGAGTTCGCCTTCATCTTGGCCAAGCCGCTGGTGGGTCCGCGTGTCACCGTGTTTGATGTGCTCAATGCCACAGACCATGTGGTGCCCGCGCTGGAGCTGATCGACGCCCGCATCGAACAGTTTGACCGCCACACCAAGGCCCCACGCAAAGTGCTGGACACCATTGCCGACAACGCCGCCAATGCGGGCATTGTGATGGGCGGCCGCCCCATGCGGCCCGACGCGGTGGACTGGCGCTGGGCCGGTGCACTGTTGTTCAAGAACGGGGTGATTGAAGAGTCCGGCCTGGGCGCGGCCGTGCTCAACCACCCGACCCGCAAGGCGTGCGCGGCGTGGGCAGCGGCCTGGCCCGGTCTTCCCGCTGGAGCGCCTACCCCGACTACCTGCGCGAAGCCAACGACAGCATCTGCCTGCTGGTGCAGGTGGAGACGGCCTCCGCCCTGGCCCAGCTCGACGAAATCGCCGCCGTGGAAGGCGTGGAGGGCGTATTCATCGGCCCGGCGGACTTATCCGCCTCCATGGGCCACTTGGGCAACCCGGGTCACCCGGAGGTGCGACAGGCCATTGATGACGCCATCGCTCGCATCCTGGCCGCTGGCAAGGCTCCGGGCATCTTGGCGGTGGACGAGACCCTGGCGCGCCACTACATCAACCTAGGCGCGCGCTTTGTGGCGGTGGGTGTGGAGGCGACTCTGCTGGCGCGCGCCACCAGGGCCCTGGCGGAACGCTTTTCGGGCAAGGCGGGTGGGCAGGGTGGCGGCGGAGCGGGGTACTGACACGCACTGCAGCAGGCCTAGTGCCCCTCCATCATCCCGGCCTGCTCCCCTTCCGCACGGTCGAGGCACCGCCCCTTCATCATGGACAAACTCTTGCTGCGCCAGCAGGTGCTGGACCGGCTGGCCCAAGACCTTGAGCAAGCCGAACAGGCCGCGCGGGCGGCCCATGAAACGGCGACCCACGAAGAAAACATCGCCGAAAACAAGTACGACACCTTGGGCCTGGAGGCCGCCTACCTGGCCACCGGCCAAGCGCGCCGTGCCGACGCCATCCGCCAGGCCATCGCCGCTTGGCGCCAGTTCCGCCCGCTGCCCTTTGACGCCCGCTTGGGGCTACAGCTCGGTGCCCTGGTCTGCTTGGTGGACGCGGACGAGCAGCAGCAACTGCTGTTTCTGGGGCCAGTGGGCGGCAGTATGAAGCTGCACATTGGCGCCCAGCTTGTGCAGGTCATCAGCAGCGAGGCCCCTTTGGGCCGAGCCCTGCTGGGCAAAGGCGAGGGTGACGAGGTGTCGCTTCAGGTCGCCTCAAGCCGCCAGCAGTTTGAGGTGCTGTGGGTGCACTGAGGCCTCAAGCGCTCATCATGCGAGGGGATGCTTCTGCGCCCATGGTCTCTATCATGGGTTCGTATCCAGCGCTGGGCAGGATGCGCCCCAATCCGTCGGGAGACCTCCATGGACACACAGTTCTACTTGCATTGGACCTATCGGCAACTTCGCCTGGCAGCTGCAACCGTGCTGGTGGTCGGCACTGTGGCGATTGTGCTGATTGGTTGGTTCAAGCTTGGGCGCATTCTTCCAACGCTCAGCCACTACTATTTTTCTGAGGACCCTGCTGGGCTACTGCGCACGCTCTTCACGGGCATGTTGATATTCGTTGGCGGCGTGATGATCTGCTACCGGGGATTTGATGACCGCGACAACAATGTGCTCAACCTCGCAGGCGGCTTGGCGCTGGCCGTGGCGTTTTTCCCCAAGCAATGCGATCGCTTCGACATCAAGTGCACCGAGTATTCGCTGTCGTTCTTGCATATGCCTGCCGCAGTTCTGCTGTTCTTTGTGGCCGCCTACGCGGTGTGGTACTGCGGTGGAAAGGCGCTCTCCGACCGCCTCAACGAACGCGAGAAGACCCACCTGACCCGATGGAAGACGGCGTCCTTGTTGTGCATGTTCTCTGGCGTCTCCTTTTACGTCCCGCACCTGTTTGGCATAGCGCCAGCGCCGCTGACCGTCGCGTTGATTGTTGAGATGACTGGGTTCTTTGGCTTCTCGTTCTTTTGGATGGGCACGTCCCACGTGGTGTTTCGAGCCAATCAACGGATTGCCAAAGCCAATGGCACGCCGGAAGACACAGGCCGCCTCACACCTCGCGCCAAGATTGAGCCATTGATCCCTTAGGCGGGGTGGCCTCGGTGGTGGGTGGGCCTTGATGTATGCCCCCTCTGCCATGCACAGCGCACCGCGAGAGCAAGTTCAAAAGGCCTTTAGCAACTGCTTCAGGCGTTTTCGACCGTCGCTATTCGTCTCGCGGTATACCTTCAGCGCGAGTGACAAAAACTGCTGTTCTCCTGGCGTCAAGCCTGCGGGCTCACGGGCTTCGTCGAGCCATCTTGTTGCTTTGCCGCAGTGTTGCTCAATCTGCCGAGCCAGCTTGTCTCCTATGGGCCGCGCGCCGCTCTTGGCCATGGACCATGTCGCGCCGCTCACCTCAATTTTCTCGGCCCATGCCGACTCTAGCCCTTTGGGGGCAACTCCGGCTGCAATGCGTTCTTCGGCAAAGGCTTGGAACAGCGCGACGGCGTTAATTCGGCGGATGGTGGTGATGCTGGACATGGTGGGTGTTGTTAAAACACTTCACATGCATTCTAGAGGATCAAAAGTGTTGACCGTTTCGTGAACACTCTTCACAATTCATCCATTCGTTTATTCACCCCAATTGCAGCGGGTCCATCATGCTCATCGCCAACCACCTCACCAATGCTAAGCGCCCGATCTCTGGCGCGGCGGATTTGTGCGTCGCGGTGGGGCGGTATGAGACGGAAGTGCCGTGGGCGCTGAGCCATCTGCACCATGGCCGACAGGAGTCGGCATGCAGCGATCTCGGCAATGAGCTTTGTCGTGGTCGCGTGCGGACACAGCCGAGAGAGCATTGCCTCGTTAGCTCAGTGGATCAGAGCGTCGGCCTACGAAGCCGAAGGCCGGAGGTTCAACTCCTTCACGAGGCGCCAGTTTCTATTTCTGTCCCGTTGGACTTCGGGTGAGGTCCTCGGCCCTTCAAGCCGAAGAGGCGGGTTCGACTCCCGCACGGGATACCAAACCAAAGCCTGTCGTCGTGACTCGTTTCGACAGGCGTAAACCGGCCGCGATGATGGGGCGGCGTCGGAACTCGTCACCGACCAATCTTGAGAGTCAGTACTGTGTGTGCCGCAAGGTGCTGCATTGTGCGTTTGGGTGTGGCCGTCGCCTAGTGGTGAAGGCTCAAGGTTGTGACCCTTGCATCGCCGGTTCGAATCCGGCCGGCCACCCCCAAGCGCACGTGCTCCCACATCGTGCCTTTAGTCCACACAAAGGGTTTCACTGTTCGCCTCGGCTGCGGGGCACACATTCACGAAGGAGAACCATCATGAAAAAGTTCAAGAACGAAGTCTGCTTTCGAGGTCATCAGCAAGCGCCGCAAAGGCTACCCCTCTGAGACCCAGGTCAAACGAGGCGATCGGTTTGTGCGAGGTGACAAGGAACTGCTTGAAAAGCTTGGTCGGAATGATCCCTGCCCCTGTGGGTCCGGGAGGTCGTTTCAAGCGCTGCTGCTTATACAGCGGCTGCTTTTGATGGTGTGAACCGTCATCACTATCAGCGTTGAGCAGGCGGTGTGACGCTTCGGAAGAAGTGTTGTGGGCTTAGAACCAGCAAGCCGCAGGTTCAAGCCCCGCCGCACCTGCCAAGACATTGGATTCACGCGAGTTCGCCAACGGGAAGAAGCTATGCACGACGTATTGCAATTGGACATCACCGGCCAGCCCCAGGCCTGGATCTCCATCGAGCAGGCCGCCAGCCATGTGGCCACACGTTCGGTGGCCTGGTCGCTGGGTGACCGGCCGCTGGCCGTGCTGCGCGGCGGAATGAACACGGCTACAGGCCGACTGTCCGTGCTCGAGGTGCCCCCCATCCTCGCACTGAGTGGCACGTCGCGCCTGAATCTGTTTGACTTGGTTCCGAGCTTCAGCAAGACCAAACTGATCCGGCGCGACCGTCAGACCTGCGCTTACTGCGGGGAGACGCACGACGCACGAGATTTGACCGTCGATCACATCCTGCCGGCATCGTGCGGTGGCCCGCTCAGTTGGATGAACACAGTCGCAGCTTGCCGCCATTGCAATGCTCGCAAGGCCAACCGCACGCCGGAGCAAGCGCGGATGCCGTTGCTATTCACGCCCTATGTGCCTAGCCGCTTTGAAGACTTCCTGCT
The DNA here is from genome assembly GCA_004359425.1 of Ideonella sp. MAG2. Lineage (GTDB taxonomy): Bacteria > Pseudomonadota > Gammaproteobacteria > Burkholderiales > Burkholderiaceae_C > Ideonella. The sequence continues at coordinate 592,869 of PTEU01000001.1, forward strand.
CAAGGGCAGGCGGGTCCGCGCGGACGTGCACGAGTGGTTAGCGGCTCGTCTGCCCAAAGAATCTCGCTTGATCTGAGCGATCACTCCGCCCTGCAGGCAGGTGATCTGCCTTGCTTGCTAGCTGCTTGGGTGACACAAGCAGCATCGCTCGCAGCAAAGGAGGAGCCCGCCTTGCCGGGCTTCGCGCATCAGCGCACCGCATCGATAGGCGTTCCTGGCCCACAAAATTGCGCCATACTCCCCACGGTGGTGGTAACTTGGCAACTCAACGGCATGTGTTTGCCAACTCTTGCCGCCGTCTCCACCGTCTAACGAAAAGGCGCGGTGCTCACCGCAAAGTGAGCGCTGCCCTGGGTTGAAGGAAGCAAGACCATGAGCTGGTCTGGTGGCGCCGCGCCCCGCTTGCTGCTGGGGCCGTGGTTGGTGGATGGCCCTGCGCACCGCCTGGTGCAGGGTGAGCAGCGCGTGGCCCTGGAGCCCCTGCACATGGCCGTGCTGCTGGCCCTGTGCGAGCGCGTGGGCCGCGTGGTCTCTGCCGACGAACTGCTGGCCGCCTGCTGGCGCGGCGAGCCCTTGGGCGACAACCCCGTCCACAAAGCCATTGCCGCGCTGCGCCGCGCCCTGGGCGACAGCGCCACCGCACCGCAGTTCATCGAGACCATCCGCAAGCAAGGCTACCGGCTCATTTCAACCGTACAAGTCTTGGGTGACCAAGGCCCGCGTGGCCGCACCGGCGCCTGGACGGCGGGCTCGCCCTTCCAGGCCCTGCTGCGCGCCCTGGTCGAAGCCCGCCTGCTGGTGACCGACCAAGTGGGTGGCCGGGTGGGCTTCAGGGTGGCGCACGAAGCCCTGCTGCGCCGCTGGCCCCGTGTCACCACCTGGGTCGCCCAGCATCAACTGAGCCTGAGCACCCGCGACGAGCTGCACCCCTGGGTGCAACGTTGGCGTGATGAACAAGGTGCCTCTGCCTATCTGCTGCCGCAGGGGCCATTGCTTTCCCGCGCGCGTGAAGGCCTGGTCACTCATCTTGAACTGTTTACCGAAGACGAGCGCCAGTTTGTGCGGCGCTCGGTGCTGCGCCACCAGCGCAAACGCCAATGGCGCTGGGCGGCCGTGGCGGCCAGCGTGGCGCTGGCGGCGGTGACCTCTTGGATGGCCGTGCACAACCTGGAGCTGGCCCACCAAGCCCAAGCCCGCGAGCGCGAAAGCCAGCGCCTCAGCAGCTTTATGCTGGGCGAGCTGGCCGACCAACTGCGCCCCCTGGGCAAGCTAGACCTATTGGGCAGCCTGGGCGCCATTGCCATCAAACGTGCCCGATGGGCTGAAGCGCAGCAAGCCTTTGAAGAGGGGCGGCGCTTGGCTCAGGCGGCATTGGCCGACGAACCCGATAACGCTGCACATGAGTCCATCTTGAATGAAACCGAAACCTGGCTGGGCGTGGTGGCCTATGTGCAAGGGCAGCCGGTGAAGGCGTTGGAGTGGTATGACGGGCCTCTGAAACGCATGGCGAAGCGCGCGAGCACCAGCGGCGAAGCGGCCCTAGAAAGTTGGATTCGCGGTGGACTCTTGCGTCGTACTGCAGACGCTCGTGTTGCCATGGCAGACCGAGAACGCGCACGCCAAGACCTGCAGTCGGCCGCCGCCGCTCTGAGTTCTGCTTGGCGAAGTGAGCCGTCAAACGTGAACTGGGAAATCCACTTGGTGATCGCTAAGGCTCAGCTCGCACTGCTAGAGGCCTCTGGGGCCAAGGGTGTGAGTGCGAAGCTTGGCGCAGTGCTTTCTGAGCTTTCTGTGGCGGCGGGTCGTAGCGACAGCAAGGCTGAGCCCTATGGTCGAGCCAAAGTCCTCTTGGGCTTGTTGAGGGCAAAGCAGGCCCTGGAGACTGGAGATGCATCGGCCGCCATACGGGCCTGTGACGATGCCAAAGCTTTGCTCGACGATGTTTATAAGGCTGCGCCCGATTGGCAACTCGACCAACTGAGAGGCCAGTTAGCCATGATTGGGCTCGCAGCCTTGAATGCGCTCAATGCCGATGCTGAGCGCCAAAGATGGTGCGAGCAAATGCAAACGGCTTTGGCCCCGGCACTGGCCTCTGGCCATGCCGGCGTGGTTCTGGAGGCAAGCCTGCACCTGCAGGCTTGCACTGGAAGCCGCACACCCACCCCGGAAGACTGGCAGCGCCTTAGCGCTGGTGGCTACCGCGTGGTATGGGTGAGCGGCAAGATGTTCCCCTTCAATCAGTAAACCCAAAGGAAGACCAACACCATGACGACCCAAACCCCTAAGCCCCTGGAAATGGCCACCTACTATGTGGTGCCCGTGCGCAGCGGCGGTGACAAACACGCCCAACAATGTCGCTACTTCAACCCCAAAGGTGAACCCGTCTCCGCTGACCAGCTCAATTGCCACGCGCAGGGCTATAGCAACGACTTTGTTTGCTTGGCCCAGCCCACTGCCGATCAGCTAGCTAAGTGGCAGGCGGTGCCTGAGGGCATTGACCAAGAGGCAGAGCTGTTTGCGGCTGTTGCCAAGACCCTTGGCGGCAGCTACCAATTGCCCAATATGTTCATGGCGCGAGAGCGGCGCGTGGTGGTGCCGGTGGCGGACAACAGCGAGCGCGGGTTGCTCTTGATATTCGCTCATGGAGGAGCCGACCACCCGGGCTATCTGACGGCCAGCACTGATCCAATCATCAGAAACACGCCCTGATTGCAAGCGTGCACCATGGGGGAATGCGGTTGCGGGCCATGCGCTGAGGCCAAACGCCTCGTTGCGCCTTTCGAGGCTTCGGCTAGAGACGGAGAATCGCTGTACTTCTGATTTGCAGCGCCTCCTAGAGCCTGACCATCATGTCCGTTTTCCAGACCACTCGCCGCACGATCCTACAACTGATTGGCAGCCTGCCCATATTCAGGGCTGCGCCAAGTAAGGCTGCCGACACCTTCTCGCTCATCCCTGCGCTGGCGCCCGGCCAGGTCATGTGCTATCAGCTGGAGTCGCGTGTCGTGCGCAATAGTGCAATGGCGCACCGAACGCGGTCGACGGTAACGCTGGAGATCGTCGAAGACCTGCCGGATGGTTGGCGCGCGCGCTGGACCTCCACAAACAGCACGCTCTTGGAAGCGGACCCTCGCATGCGCCCGCTGCTGGAGGTCATGCTGGGTTTGTGGAACGGTGCTTCGTTCGACCTGCTGCTTGACTGCGGCGGCCGCGTAGTCGATTTGGCGGACCACGAGGCCGTGCGAGCGCTGGGTGAGATCAGCCTCGAGCGTATCGTCGCCGAGCTGGCCCGTGACCCCCAGCGCGCGCCCATGGCGGCGCCTATCAGGGCCGCCTTAGCACCAACGCTGGCCGAGGGTGGTCTGCTTGCTCAGAGTCTGCTGAAGGAGCCCAGAATCCTCTTGGGAGCGATGGGGCAAGAGTTCCGTGTCGGTGAGCCGCTGGAGGTTCGTACCCGAATCCCCTCACCGCTTGGCACAGGCGAGATCCCCGTACTGGGCCGCTACAAGGTGAGAGGCCTTGCGCCGCATCAGGCGCAGGCCGACATTGGATGGCTGATGGTGATCGATAGAGCCGGTGCTGCGCAAACGGTGGGCGACGAGATCAATGCACTGCTGCCAGACGCGGTAATGACCGCGTCAACGGCTGCGGGACAAGGCAGTGGACGCACCCCTCGCGAAGAGATTGCGGATGCCCTGTCCACGCTGGACTTTGACGACCGAGGGGACTACATCGTTGATACGACGAGCGCATGGCCGATTCGGGTTCGCCATGAACGCCAAGTTTCAGCGGGTGCGGGTTCACACTTGGAGGCTGTCGAGTTCACGCCTCTTGGGGATTGGCCTACCAACGTTTGACGAGCCCATTGGTCCATTGAGCTGAGAGCTGCAGTCAAGCGGTCTTGATGAACGAATGGATCGCCCTGAATGCTCATACTGCCGCTTCCCCATTGGGTGCAGCGCGCAGCACCATGAACAGCCGCGCACTGTAGAACGAGCTGCTGGGCTCCCATCCGCATGATGCCAACGTCGTCAAGCCTGCCGGCCAGGGCTCGTTGTCCTTGAGTGCCTCGAAGGTGAACTCGCCATTGATGTTTGCGGCGTAAAAACGAAACCAATGAAGATCTTGGTCCAGGGGGGCGCACTGGATCACCGCCGCCAGCTTCGGCATCAGCGCCATCGGAAGCGAGAACTTGACATCGGAGGAACTGCGCGTGCCGACATTGCCAATGAAGGCCCTGAACTGACGGCCCATGACAGACCATGACTGAATCTCGACCTGCTCCGGATCGTGCTGAGACCAGAGCGCCGACAACAGGACGTGGAAGGAGTTGATCGTGAAGTTCCTGAACCCGTCCGCCAAACCGGCATCACCAGCACCACTGCCGACGAAGCACTCTTCAATGAGCACGTCGTCTCGGACCAGTACGTCCACGTCAAGCTGTCCATGAGCCTCCCCGGGCCACCAAGTACCCCGGATGGCTGGGAGATCCCCGTTGGGAACAACCCATTCCTTATGAACCGAAGCTGGCAAGCCGTGGCCCTTAAACAGTTCAAGCAGCCAGGCCTGAATAGTGGACCCGGGGCCTTTCTCCAGAACGGATTTAGGCGGGTTGACTACTGACTTGTTCTTCTTGCCGAAGAGACTTCGGAATAATCCCATGGAGGCGTCCTCAAGACAGGGCTGAAACCCATTCTGGCATTGGCTTCAAGCGGTTTGGGGGCGCCGACGCAGCCTTGTGTCGAGACTGGTGCTGGGCAGCATTCAGTTCAAGTCGGCTTCATGACACGAGGGAAGCTCAAGGCCGAGCAACCACAGGCCCCGCTAAGTCCAAAGACTGCTTTCAAATGGCTTGGCGGTCAAGGTGATCATCCGCAACTTCACCTGATCCGCGAAGCAAAGCCGCTCGTAGCAGGTCATTACATTACTCGAACCGCTCGCGCTCTTCGTTGATCTCTTCTCGTTGAATTGCGCGGTCGTGTGATTCGATCTCAGCTTCAATCCACTGATTCACCTGGAATTCAAATTCAGTAGCGAGCCATCGCCGCAAGATGTCCCGCTTGCGCCTCAAATGCTGGCTGGCAGGCCCGGTCCATGAGTCTGTGTGGAACGAGGCACTGATTCCTGAGCGCACTCCCTCGATGTGTCCATACCAGATCAGCAGATGCCTCGTCAGTCGTCCACCGTGTTCATCATCAAGCGATGGCACCACTGCATGAGCGATCAGTGCAGCTCGGGTGTCCGGGTCTAGCTCTACCCAGTCCAATACCAAGCGCTCCGGCAAGGCTACTATGGGACCTTGCGGCACAACTGCGTCGAACAAGTGGCTACTACCCTTCAGCCATTCATATAAATCACTCCTCCAAGCTGGCAGGGTGGCCTCGAACTGTTTTGCGATGACCCTCCAAGCACTCTCGGGATCAAGGCGGACCAGTTCGCCGCTGAGTTCTTCAATGGTGCGGTTATAGCTAAGTGCATAGTCCTTCCCCATTGCATCGAGAATTGCGTCTAGCAATGGGGCCGCCAACGACCTGTTTGCACTCACCAACCGTGAGCTGACGCGCTTCCAGTCGTATTGGAATGAAGGGTGGGTATGTTGTGATCCCGGGATCGTGAGCAGCACAACATCGAAGGCAAAGTCGGCACCACAAGGAATCGGTTGATCCGCCGAAACAGAACTCATTAGGGCTACCAGCTGTTGTAGTGCATCCGAGGTCGTTCGCCCTCGGATCAAGCGGAACAGCCGTTCCAGCTGAGACTTCGGCACCGAGTTCAAGTACTCACCGACCCGCAGATAACCAAAACTTGAGGGCTCGATCCACTCTGCCTCAAGGGCTTCGAGACAGAGGTTGAACGCACTCTCTCGGAAATCGGATCGCACAGCCATTTCTGCGCCGAGTTTCGCCGTACTGCGATTCTTTAGCATCCCCTGGAGCCACGCCTCGAAAGCCTCAGGAGACTGCTCCTGCATGCGAGTCAGGTAGCCATGAAGACAGTGAGAGTCCACGCAACTCAGAGAGATTTTTGTGAGCGCGGGAAGCAGCGATCTATCTTTGTCCTTTTCCGCCAGTTGCTCACCGAAATGCCAAATCGCAGGTGAATTGCTCGCTGAAGCGAAAAGCTGCGAAATCTCATCGATGAGGGCCGGCTTCGCAGCAATTCGCCCCGCAAGCGCTGCGACTAGAGCTTTGGCGTGAGAGGGAGACCGATCGTCCCGAACGCTGTACCTCTCCTCCCACTCAAGCCAATCAACATCGAGGACGTACCTCTGAAACCGGCTGCCTAGGTCACGGCGTGCATAGCTCCGGGCTAGGCGCCTGAGACGGCGGCTCAATTCATAGTGCTCGTCAATCTCCCGATACTTGTTTCCGCGCCAGAAGAACTTGTTCAGCAAGGTTGGGGCCATGGCAACATCGCGCACCAGTTCCTCTAGCACCTGGAACGCGAGTTCGGTGCACGTCGGCGTGCGGAGCTGCTGTTCGACTGCCTCCAGCAGCGTAGAGCAGACTTGTGGGCGCAGCTCAGCAGGCCATGTAATGGTCTCATTGATCAGTGACTCGAAGTAAGCACGGTACGCCTGCCACCAGGCGCTGTAGGTTGCAGGAATCCATAGCTTCGCTCGCTCTCGCAGTCCCTGATATTCCGGCCCGATGAACCGGTAACCCACGCCGCGAGTGTTCAAAGCTGCCGAAGCTGCCTTCAATCCAAGTACGCGCTCTGCATTGGTGCTTGCTCGCAAGAGCCCCAAGAGGGCGGGGAGTCTCTGCTCGGGACTGGCCTCAGTTGCAGCCGCTTCTGGACCAATGCGAAACAGGCCGACCAGTGTGCCGGTCGAGTTGTTGGAATTGCTAGAGTTTTCATTCACCGCGAGCCGCGCCAGAGCAGTCAAGGCTCTCACAGTGAACTGTGGCCACACGGCGATCTTTTCGAGCGCCCAAACTATGTGCTGACGATCCTTTTCAAACGCAGCAAGCTCTGCATCCGACCAGTTGCCGAACGTGATCTCGAGTAGCCGCAGGACTGCACCGGGATTTGCTTCGGCGAGAGTTGAAAGAAACCGTGATCCCGTCGATGAGGTCAGCAACGCATGGCTGGAAAACAGGCCATCAGACTTCAGAATCTTTTCTACGACATGCTCAGCTTCCTTACCTTCAGCGAACCTGAATTTGCTCAGAAACCATGAGCGAAGCGATGCTGGCATGGACTCAAATTCGGACACCAAATCGAAACCTCTTCCGTAACGTGTCCAGAACTGCTGCCAAAGGTAGATGTGAAGCGCCTTAGGCACGAAGAATAGTGTCCTGCTGCCTTGCAGGACGCGCCTAGCCCTCAGGCTCTGAACGATCTCCTGGAAACGTGCCCAGCCGATCGTTTGGTCCACTCTGTGGATCAACTGCGAGATGTACTGAGCTTCATCGGATACGGGGTCCTCGTACCCGAAACGACTGAACAATGCGAGGTGGTGAGTCACGCAGTCGACTTGTCGCGAACTTGCGTCCTCAAGTGCGCTGTGGCCGTGCAGGAACCTAGTCCACAGAGGCACGGTGGAAGGCGGCCGTAGCAAATCATCAGGGTTGGCACGTAGATTCTCTGCAACAGCATGTGCAACTCGCGGGGAGCCCTCGCAGATAGAAACCCAACGATCAAGCTCCCTGGAGTCTCCAACCCGGTCTGCGAGGATGCCTCTGATGGTGTCGTTTGGAAGGCGGGGGGCCTGGAAGCGCAAAATTTCGCCGTCATGGGTTCCATCTTGACCGTGATCTAGAGTGATCAGCTTCAGTGCGCCACAGCGCGTCTTCAAGTGCCGCCATACATCGACCATCTCCGACTCGGACAGGTCGTCAAGCACCAGCACGAGTGGCTTCGTCCACTCAGTGCGAAGCAATTGCCGGAAAAGTGCAGTTTGAGCGAACTTGGAGCCATCGCAGAAGTAGAGGACTGAAGGCGCGATTTGTGGAGTCCTAAGCGCCTCAAGAACCATCCTCGTCTTGCCTAACCCAGGCTCACCCAACAACCGGATGTGCTTCGCATTGCCTTCAATCCCTGCTCGAATCTGCTCAACCAGTTCCGTCTGAGCCGCCGCAGGCCGGAACGAATTGGCCATGTGCGCATCACCGGCCCATTCGTCAAGCACCCAGCCTTCACTACTGCCCTCAGACGCAAGACCTGCCGCGATTCCAGGATAACGCTCGAAAAAGCTAGAAAGTTGGCTGGCTCCCAGTACATCCACCAGACCGACGTATCCAATGACGCCCACAGACTCCAGCACGCCGACGATGTGATCGCAGGCTTTGCTTCGTTGCAGAGGCGTGAGATCGTGACCCGTGCAAACGACTACATAGCGGCCCCTACTTGCGGTCAACCGCGCCACGGCAGGGAAGAGCTTCCCTGCGCTGTTGAGCAGCTCTCCGCGGATAGAGCTCTTGGTCCACGGCTTAAACGAGGTGCCGGACTTCAGTTGAATGCCGGTCAGCCCGCTGGAGAAGAAGCAGTCAGCGGGAATCAATGCATCTTGGGGCGTGTTGACTTCGGCATCTATACCGCCGTCCGCTACAGTGAGTCGGCTCGATATCGTGACAGTCGCTGGATTGAGCTTTGCGTAGCTTGTCTCTGCTTTGAGAAGTCCCGTCAAAGCTTCCACAGCTCGCTCAGCAGTAAGTGCGAGTACCGATGAAATGGGGACACTGATCAATGAGCTCATTCAGAGGTATCAGGTTGAGATGGCCCAGATATTCTGCAGTTTTTCCCGTGTCGGCGACGGATCGCCGTCGTGCTTGACACGATTCATGCACTGCCTATCCCCCTAACCATTACTTGGACAGCAATGGGCGCTCCCCTCACCGGGTGGCGGCATTTTCCGCATGGAAGTACTGACCTGTATCCCGTTACTCGAACTTTGCACTCCATGTGCATTCGGCTGCTTTTGTCTAACTTTATCGAATCCCAAGTCACAGCACCCCCCTCACGCCTTAAACGTCACCCAAGGCCGCAACCGCGCTACCCCCTCAATCAGCCCTGCATCCACCTGCGCATCAATCACGGCCCCAATGGGCTTGTAGGCCTGCGGTGCTTCTTCGATCAAGCGTTCTTCCCTCAGCGTTACGCATTGCCAATCAGCTCCTGATGTTGGCGTTGGTTTGGTGCCGCGTGTCTCTTGGCGGCGTATGCGCCTGCCTGCCCCGTGGCTGCAAGACCAGAGCCAATCAGCATGGCCCAGCCCTCGGGCGATGTAGGAGGCGTCGCCCATAGGCCCTGCCAGTGCATACAACTTGCTTTCCGGGTGGCGCACGCCCGCAGGCCAGGCCTCACGTGCGCGGTCCATCCACCGGCCGCCCACAAAAAAGCCAACATCGCGTGAGCCGCTGTGGATCATCACCACCACGTCGCCAGCCTTCAGGCCATGGGCATAGGCCGCGTGTCTGTCCAGCACCTTGTCCACGACTTGAAGCTCAACAAAGTGGTTACCGCCACCGGGCGTGCCCAAGCACGGGTCTCGAAAGACCTCGCGTCCGCTGACAAAGGCCTCCGGCGCATAGCGTGAGTTTGCAGACAGGCTCTCAAGGCCAATGCAACGCGACACTTCTTCGGCCAGGCGGTTGCGGTCCACGCTGCTCCACAGCCCTTCCGGCTGAATCTTGTCGATGAAGGCCATGGGGCCTGCATCGAACAGGGCCTTGAACGCGCTGGTATGCGTGGGAATGTTGCGCTCGCTTTCAAGCAGCACGGCTTGCAAGCGCGCAAAGAGTTCTGACTTTCGTGGCGCAAGCTGGGCCAAAGACATGCCTGTCGTCAGCAGGCGCATGCCGCAATTGATGTCGGTGCCTATGGCCGCTGGAATGACCACATCCATCGGTGTGGCAACAACGGCGCCCACAGGGGCAATGGCGCCTGGGTGAAAGTCTGGCGTTGCGCAGGCGGCGCAAACCGCAGCGTCACCATGGGGCGTCTTGACGGACGCAAATGCCAGCAGTTGCTTGACCGCCTTTTCCTCCAGCGGCAGTGATGCGGGCAGGAGGATCGTCGCCTCGGTGGTTTCGTTGCGGACGGTGTAGACGCCGCCTTCGTAGCGCAGGTCTATGTGTGAGCGCGCGAAAGCTCTTTGAAGTCGGGTGAGTTTAGACATGGTGCTGTGCTCTCCGGGGCACAGTGGGCCCCGAGGCCTGGAGGAAGTTCCAGGCGAAAAGGATCGGCTCCGAGCAAATGGCCGGAGCGGGATGCCTTTTCTGCAGCAGCAGTCAGAAAGGAAGGGCGCGAGTGTACGGGCGCGGCGCGGTCAAGGCAATGGCGAAAGTGGCGAGGGCATTTGATAGAAGTTTGTACTTGCTCACTGAGTAAGGCCTGTGGGGCAACAGCGTACGCGCCACGCACCGCAACCTTCCGGAATCCTTCCGGCTCATTTACTCCTGATATTTCAGCCCTCGCACCCCCCGTCATCTTCCCGGAAGGTCAAAAAGAGCCCCTGAAACCACAGTTCGTTCCAAGCCGCTGCCCATGGGGGGTGGCGGCTGGTTCAACCAAGTTTCAGGAGACTTTCATCATGGCTATGTTCCGTGTCTATATCCGCCGCGCCACCACCAAGGCCCCCATTTGGGACTGGATGCAAACGGTGTCCTCCAAGACCTCAGGGGATGCGCTGAACAGCGCTTACCAAAGCTGGGTCGACAGCAACCCCAACCCCGCCGCGCCGCCGCTGTCGCAGTGCGAGTCGTCGGTCAAGCCGGTGTCCATGGGGGCCACGGCCCATGCCCTGGCGGCCATGCCACCGGCGCAAGCCGCGTTCATGCAGCAGTTGCAAAGCGAGGTGGCCCAGGCTTTGAGCACCCAGCTCAACGGCAACTTTGAGCTGGTGAATGCGCCGCAGGGCTTCAACTACGGCATCACCTACGGCGCCAATGCCTATTACAACCCGGCCACCTGCGCGGCGCTGGACTCGCTGCTGACGGTCTCCAGCAATGGCAACCTGGCACTGACGGGCCAGAGCTTCTCGACGCTGTATGCGCAGGTGCTGCAGGCGGTGGCGTTTCAGTTCTCGCAGGCTGACCAGCAGGCCATGAACAAGCAGGACACGGCCGCCAGCGCGCAGATCGCGTCCATCTTGACGGAGTTCACCAACGCGGGCGGCACTTTCTCCAGCCCGCTGCCTTTGGGGGGGCAGTTGCAAGACGTGTTCAACCAGCTCAACAAGACCTATGGCGACATCAGCAAGCTAGGTGAGCCTGAGCAACTTCTCGTCCAACTCTTCGCAGATGAGCGTGTCGGGCAAGGCAGGGCTGACCATTCCTATTCTGGAACTGATGGACATCTCCATCGGCGGCTCGGCGTCTTACGACCTGTCGCGCTACACCAGCAGTGGGTCGTCGGTGAACATGAGCTTCAATTACCCCGGCATCACCCTGGTGCCGGCCACGCCTTCGCCGCTGAGCCTGGACAACAGCACGGGCTGGTTCGACATGGAGATCCTCACCGAGGTGGTGGCCAACTCCGGCAAAGACGCCACGGGCTATGCCTTGCAGGGCAGCGCTTTCTCGGTGGCCGATGTGTTTGGCGTGGGCAAGGCGCTCTCAAGGCTCAAGACCTTTGTGATCTGCCAGGCGCCCACCATCACCATGGTCTTCACCCAGGCCAACAACAGCCTGATCACCAGCGACCTGCAGGTCAACGCCTCCATCAAGCTGGACCTGTTCGGCCTGTTCACCCTGGGCTCCGCCTCGGGCTCCTACCAGGTGCATGACGTGAAGCAAGACAGCCAGGCTGGCACCGTCACCGTCACCTTCGGCCCCCCCGTGGTCAGCGGCACCATCCCGCTGCAGCAGCAAGTGGCCTATGTGCTGGGCGGCGTGGCGTCGTACCCGCCGGTGCAGGTCTGAGCTGCGCTGATCTGAACTGAATTGCACCTGATGCCGGGTGCCCTGGGTTAGCCCAGGGCACCCGGTTCGCGTTTTGGGGCTGCCTGTTCAAGGGTGACTGCGGAGCGGGTGGCTCCTGATGGGAGGGTGCGACCACACACCGATAATGCCCACCTGCCTGCGCCTGAGCGGCGCAGCACGGAGGCCACCGATAAGGGATGCGACGGCAAGCCCCAGGCCCCAGACATTGCCAACGAGGAGAACAGAGGATGGCAGAAGATATGCGCATTGGCGCAAGCCCGGCGCCCGCGCCCGCGCCGCAGGTGGACGGCCCGACGTGGTGGTTCATCGTGTTGTCGCTGTGCGCCGTGGTGGTGGCCAGCGGCTTCAGCGGGCTCAAGTCGGGCGTGGGTGGCATGTTCTACCAGGCGGGGCAAGGCTTCGCGATGATGGGCTTGATGGCGGCGGCCCTGCACATGGTCTTGAAGCGCACTCGAGTCGGCAGCAAGCCTTGGCTAGGCTTCTTCTTGCTTTATGCGGCGTGGCTGGTGGCCTCTGGGGTGGCGGTGGAGCGCGAGCTGCAGCAAGCGCGCCTTATGCGCAGCGAGTTCAGTGAGATGCTCGATGTAGCCCAGAAAAGTCTGGCGGCCTCTGGGCCGATTGATACCTCCGCGCTGGCGCGCCCAAGCAAAGCCAAAGGCGATCTAGCGACGTGGGAAATGCTGGTCAAGGGTATGGCCAAGCGTGGTTTAGACCTCCGGCAGGAATACGAAGCTGAATTGACAAGGGTAGGGCTTGGGCGCCTTCTGGACGGGCGACGCATCAAGCAAGACAAGTCCATGGCTGAGACCCGCGCCATCGTGAACGAAGTTCGCCGCTTGGCCACCAATTACCGGCATAAGAACCTCGCGGTCTTTGATGAGCTGTCGCTGCAAATCGATGCAGCACCCATCAATGACGAGTATCGACGCGGCCTAAGAGTGGGAGCGGAGCGCGGTGTGCAAACCGGCCGTGAATTTGCAATGCGATCTTGGGACCTAGAGCAGCAGTTGATTGAAATGCTGAGCGAGATCGCGGAAATGCTGGGTGCGTCGAGAGCCAGGTGGCAAATGCAGGGCGAGAACTTCGTCTTTGCTAGGAAGTCGGACTTGGATGAGTTCAACCTGAAGATGGCGAACTTTGACAGGCTGAGTCAATTGCAATTGGCTGCCACGGAAACGCGCATGCGCGAGGTCCGCGAGAAGTTGGATAAATTGCCTTGAAGTGCCTAGAGACAAAGCAGAAGCTCTCACAATGTCCTCGGATCCGCCACACCATCCATCAGGACCTAACAACACTCAGACCGAACGCCAATGAACAACGCCACAGATGCCGCTGTCAACATGCAATCACTAACGATTGTTCTGCTTGTCGTCGATACGATCATTTACCTCATCTTCTCTTGGTTTGCAAACTTGCTGGCCAGGTTTCTTCCTGGCTTCAAGTTGAGCAAACGCGTCGTCGGCTCCCTGGCCGTGGTTTTGTTCTCGGCGTTTCTGGCTTGGTATCTGGTTCATCACTTTGCCACTGAGCAGCGGCTTGCCACACTCTCGCCGTTTCGCCAGGGCGAATACGTTGGCCAGCTTGTCGGCATTCCTATCTTCCCTGCAATTGTCGTCATTGCAGTTGCTGCGATTCGTGGTTGGCTTCAGCGCCGCGACCGCGAGCCTGGGGGGCAAGGCCACTGATAGGGGCTTTCCGGATTGTCAGCAGGTAAGTCGTCCATGATGGCGGATTTTTAACGCTCAATGTGATCCGATCATCGGGCGCTAGGGTTTGCCCAGCATGTCGCAGGGGGACCCTCCGTCTCTCAGAGGGCTGCGCCCGTCAGTGAAGTGGGCCAGTGGGTCACTAGAATTGCGTCTTCTCAACAGCGCTGGGGTTCTCGCTCCAGCCCTTCAAAGGCTCTCCATGACGCTGCTCAAATGGACCGTGATGGTGGTGTTGGCCCTGGCGCTGGCCGCTGTGCTGGCCGGGCAGTTGGGTCTGCTGAGTGGCCATGCGCCAAACGACCTCGGGGTGAAGGACGGTCGGCTCAAGCCACCGTCGGCAACCGAGAACAGCGTCAGCAGCCAAGCTGCGCTTTACCCTGAACACCCGATGCGCGCCTACGCCGAGATTGCGCCGCTGGCACTCAGCGGCAACGGCCTAGCCACCGTCGCCAAGCTCTCTACGCTGTTGCAGGCCATGCCGGGCGTGAAGATCATCCAGGACAAGGGCGACGGCTACCTCTACGCCCAATGCACCACACCGCTGATGAAGTTTGTGGACGACCTTGAACTCTGGTTCGACCCGGTCAACCAGGCGGTGCAGGTGCGCTCGGCCTCGCGCGTGGGGCGCAAAGACTTTGGCGTCAACCGGCAGAGGGTGGAGGCGCTGCGGGCGGGGTTAATCGGGGCTCAGTAGCGCCCGCCACCAAAGCCACCCGTGCCGTAGCCCACGTCGGCACGGTTGCTGCGGGTGTAGCCTTCGGCGCTGTAGCCACCGGGGTTCTTGCTGGCTTCGCGCGGGCGGGCCAGGTTGACCACGATGGCGCGGCCGCTCACAGACATGCCGTTCAGGGCGGTGATGGCGGCTTGGGCGTTGTCGGCGGAATCCATTTCCACAAAGCCAAAGCCTTTGGATTGGCCGGTGTCGCGGTCCATCATGACCTTGGCAGACGAGACTTTGCCGAACTCGGAGAAGTTGCTGCGCAGGCTGTCGTCGGTGACGGAGTAGGGCAGGTTGCCCACGTAGATTTTGCTGCTCATGGTGGAGCCTTTCTTGGTTTGTTGGTTTGCGCCTTCAGGGCGCAGGGGTGCCACGCGGGAGCTGTGGTGGCGTGGGGTGTGGTCAGGGCTGAGAAGGCCCCCGAGTCAGCACACCGGCGGGTGCGGCATGCTGGTTTGCAACCAGCCTTGGGTGACCGCGTACACGCGCGCAGCGTTGGGTGAGGCAAAGGTCTTGTCAAAGCGGAACACGCGGCAGTAACTGCCGTTACCGCGTTGACGCTGAACCGAGAATGAGGCGCGGAAGCGGCCGCAGTCAGTCGGGTGTGTCGCGGGCGAAACGACGTACTGGCCCATGGAGATGGCGAGATTGGGAATCTTGTTCAGTCGAGAAGGCGGGCTTGCGAAAAAGAAAGCCGCGCGGGAGCGTGATGGCTCTGGGGGCTGCAGCAGTGTTGGCTTACTGCAGGCCAAGAGGATGAAGAGCCGTTGGGGGCGGCTCGCTTGGCGCATGCGCCGTGTGTATCAAACGCGGCGCTGCTGCTGTCAAGCGGTGTGCATTGTAGCTTTGCTGGCCTTCTCGGGCGGCGCAGTCAAAACGTGCCCGGAAACGCACCGCCATCATGCGCTGGGCTTCGCCGTTCATCACGCTGTGCAGGCGGTCGGTGTCAAAGGGGCCGGGCAGCAGGTTGTTGAGCGTGACATTGCGGCTGGCCAGCCGCGGCTGGCGCGCCAAGCCCGCCACAAAGCCGGTCAGGCCTGAGCGTGCGCCGTTGGACAGGCCCAGGATGTCGATAGGCGCTTTGACGGCGGCTGAGGTGATGTTGACGATGCGGCCAAAGCCGCGCTCGGCCATGTGGTCCACCACGGCCTTGATCAGCTCGATGGGGGTCAGCATATTGGCGTCCAGCGCGGCGATCCAGGCGTCGCGGTCCCATTGCCTGAAGTCGCCGGGTGGCGGGCCACCGGCATTGGTCACCAAGATGTCCACCTGCGGGCACGCGGCCAGGGCTTGGGCGCGGCCTTGCGCGGTGGTGATGTCACCTGCGACTGCGCGCACTTGCACGCCGGGGTTCAGGCCGCGCAACTCGGTGGCGGTGGATTCCAGCGCGTCTGCCCCGCGCGCGGTGATCACCACGTTCACGCCCTCTTGCACCAAGGCCTGCGCGCAGCCCCGGCCCAAGCCCTTGCTGGCCCCACAGACCAGTGCCCATTTGCCGTCGATGTTCAGGTTCATGGCGACGATCTTAAGGGGGCAAGAGACCTGACAAATGTCTGATTGTAGCGATGAGTCAGCTTGACGACAGGGGCACCATAATCTCTGCCTCGACCCCTTCTACGGGATGACCATGCCCCATTCCCCGCTGCCCAATACCGTGGTGTTGGTGCCAGAAGTTCCCTCCGCGTTGCTGGACGTCATCCGCACGCACTTTATTGTCTCCATCACCGATGCCCAAGGGGTGATCGTAGAAGCCAACGACGCCTTTTGCGCCATCAGCCAGTTCAGCCGAGAGGAGTTGATCGGCTCGAACCACCGGGTGATCAATTCACGCCAGCACCCGCGCGAGTTCTTTGACACGATGTGGCGTCACATCTCCCAAGGGGAGTCTTGGCGGGGTGACATTTGCAACCGCGCCAAAGATGGCACGCTGTATTGGGTCGACAGCGTCATCGCGCCGTTCAAGGCGGCCGATGGGCACATCACCCACTACCTGTCCATTCGCAGCGACATCACGCAGCGCAAGCGCCAAGAAGAGGCCCTGCGCAAGAGCGAGCAATTGCTACGTCGCACTGGGTCTTTGGCCGAGGTGGGCGGCTGGGAGCTGGATGTCGCCAGTCGGCGGCTGACGTGGTCTGCCCAGACCTATGCGATCCACGGCATGCCCACTGATGTGGCGCCCACGCTGGAAGAGGCGCTGGCCCTGTACCCCACGGCCTCCCGGGCTCGCGTTCGGGTGGCCATGGACAAGGCCATGAGAACCGGCGAGGGTTGGGACATTGAACTGCCCTTCAACCACCCTGACGGCCGCCCGCTGTGGCTGCGCTTGGTGGGGGCGGTAGAGGTGGAGGCGGGCTGCATGGTGCGCTTGCATGGTGCCATTCAAGACGTGACCATGCTGCGCGATATGTCCGTCCGCATGGCCCAAGAGCATGAGCTGCTGAGGGTGACCTTGCGCTCCATTGGAGACGCCGTCATCACCACCGATGCCCGTGGGCATGTGAACTGGCTCAACCCCGTGGCTGAGTGCATGACGGGCTGGCTCTCCGAAGACGCCAAAGGCCTGCCGCTGAAGCGCGTGTTCTATATCGTGAACGAGCACACCCGCCAGCCCGTCCCTAACCCCGTGGCCGACTGCTTGAAGCGGGGCGAGGTGGTGTCCCTGGCCGACCAACCCGTGCTCATCTCCCGCAACGGCATGGTCTATGGCGTTGAGGACTCAGCAGCCCCCATTCGCGGTGAGGGCGGCCAGGTCTTGGGCGCTGTGCTGGTGTTTCGCGACGTGACGGAGCAGCGGCGGCTCAGCAGTGAGATGCGCTACCGTGCCACGCACGACACTTTGACGGGCTTGCTCAACCGTGGGGAGTTTGAGTCGCGCCTGAGCCATCTGCTGAAACGGGCTCGAGAGCAGCACAGCGAACATGCCGTGCTTTTTATCGACCTGGACCAGTTCAAAATCGTCAACGACGCCTGTGGCCACATGGTGGGAGACAAGCTCTTTGACCTTGCCCCTGTCCGACGTAGTGCATAGCCACTCGGTTACGCGGCTTTCTTGGTCTGGCCCGCGTGCCAGTTTTCCTCAAACTTCATCGGGCTGATGTAGCCCAGCGTGGAGTGAAGTCGGCGATGGTTGTAGAACGTCAACCAGTCGATGACCTCGTCCATCGCCTCGCGCTGCGTGGCGAACCGAGGGCGGCGACGAATTCGCGGTGATCCTGGAGCATTGCACTGTAGAGCAGGCCCATCGTGTGGCCCAGCAGATTTGCGAGCGCATGGAGGACTTCCGCTTCAGCCACGACGAGCGGCGCTTTCGCGTCGGCACCAGCATTGGCCTGGTGCCGCTGGACCAACGCTGGCAAAACGCCACCGCCGTGATGCAAGCAGCAGATGCCGCCTGCTACGCCGCCAAAGAGGCCGGGCGTCACCGCGTACATGCGTGGTTTGACACCGATGAGGCGCTGTGTTTGCGCCAGGGCGACATGCAATGGGCTACCCGCCTTGAGCAGGCGCTGGATGGGAACCACTTTGAGCTGTATGCCCAGGCCATCAAACCGGTTGCCCAAAGTGATGCAGCAGGCCTGCATCTGGAGGTTCTGCTGCGGTTAAGGGACGAGGACGCCGGCGTGGTGTTGCCCGGAGCATTTTTGCCAGCGGCGGAGCGCTTTCACCTCAGCGGCCGCTTGGACCGCTGGGTGCTGCACCAGGCCATCGCGCAGTTGGCGCTACAAACTCATTTGCACGAGTTCGATACGGTGTGCATCAACCTCTCCGGGCAATCCGTGGGCGACAGGGCCTTTCACCAACGGGCCATTGACCTGCTGACTGCCGCAGGGCCTGAGGTGTGCCGCTGCATATGTTTGGAGATCACAGAAACCGCCATCATCACCAATATGGCGGAGGCAGCGTCCTTCATGACCCAACTGCACGCCCTGGGGGTGAGGGTGGCGCTGGACGACTTTGGTGCCGGTGCCTCGTCATTTGGCTACCTCAAGTCCTTGCCGGTGGACTTCATCAAGATCGACGGCCAGTTCATCAAAGACCTGATCGACGACCCGCTGGACGACGCGGCCGTGCGTTGCTTTGTGGACGTGGCGCGCGTCGTGGGTGTCAAAACCGTGGCCGAGTTTGTCGATAAACCCGAGGTGCTGGCCCGGATTGGTGACATCGGCATCGACTACGCCCAGGGCTATTTGCTGCACCAACCAGAGCCACTGGAGCAGGTGTTGCGCGAGCGGCCGGTGCTGGCGGCTCCGTCCAGGGGCTCGGTGCCGCAGGTCAGCACGGTGACGACGGCCTGCTGACGTCAGACCTGCACCACCACCGGGTACTCCGCCCTCAGGCCATCTGCGCTGTTCACGAAAGGTCGGGTCAGGGCTGCTTGCTTGTCTGGGCTCAACCGCCGCCAGAGCCCGTCGCGTTCGTTGCCCGGGTCGCCTTGCACATAGAACTGGGTCGTCAACAGCGTCTGATGATTGAGCTTGACCTTCACATGGATGTGAGGCGTGCGGCCACTGTAGGGCGCGGGCTTAAGGGTGCGAAAGCGATATCGGCCGTCTTTGCCCAGCGTGACCTGACCAAAGCCCTGAAAGGCCCGGTCGGCTTTGCCACCATCACCGGGGTGGTGGTAGTGGCCGTCTTGATCGCACTGCCAGATCTCGATCACACCGCCGGCCAGTGGCGTCCCCCGCGTGTCGGTGACCGTGCCCGTCACCCAAGCGGCCTGGCCCTTGCCGTAGGCCTGGCTGCCTGTGCGCAGCAGGTCAAAGTCGGTGTCGGCAGGCAGGGCGACGGGATAGAAAGGGCCTTCGGTCTGGCTGGGTGTGGGGCGCAGAGACTGGCCTTGCGCAAAGGCTGGGCTGAGCCATGACGGTGTGGTGGCGGCAGCAAGCAGGCCTGCGCCACCGTTCAACAGGCGACGGCGCATGGGCGACGGTGCGTTGGTGGGCATTTCGGTGTTTCCTCTGGGGGTGTTCGGCCCATTCGGTCGGCCGGTGGTCCTGTGGTTGGGGGGGTAGAGCCGTGCTTCAGCACGAGGTCATCTGAGGCTGGTGACTCGGTGACTTCTTAGAGCGCAAGTGAGCGCAATAGTTCCTCAGTACCGTTGGCGCGGTGAAGCACGGTGTCCAACAACAGCTGCCATCCGCACCAGAGCAGGCAGGCATTGGGTCGGCGCCTCAACCTTCTGCGAGACCCGCTCGCAGGGCGATCAAGTGGGAGTGCATCCCACCATCGACGGCGAGATTGCTGCCGCGAATCCATGCGGCGCCATCACTCAAAAGGAACGCGACTACAGGGGCAATGTCGGAAGGCTGTGCAGGCCTTTCCATCACGTTCATGTCCTCTTCGGCTCGGGCGCCAAGGGTTTCCAAGAAGTCCGCGAGGATGGGGGTTCGAACGGGACCAGGACTGATAGCGTTCATTCGAATGCCTTGGTCACGCCAGGACCATCGGCTTTGAAGGGTCCAGGCGATCAAGGCCTCCTTGGAAAAGAAGTAGCTGCGTGCGCCCTGAATGCCGTGACGGTGGCAAAACTCCTCCACGTTCTCGAACAGGAGTGTTTCGCTGTCTTTGATGGCGGGTAAGGACTCCGCCCAGTCCATGCCCGCCAAGGAGGCCAAGTTCACAACGGATGCGCCCACTGCCATGCGAGGGATCAAGGCTGTCGTCAAGTACTTGAGTCCGACGAGGTTCACTTTTAGGACCTGCGCGGGGGCATGTGTGGGTGGCAGCCCTGCAATGTTTGCCAGCCCATCAATACCTATAGGGAGGTGCTGCACCAGATCATCAATTTCCTCAGGCTTTGACAGATCCGCGCGATGGAAGGCGTCGACCAAGTTGGGACGAGGAGGCTTCAGGTCCACACCGAATACATAGGCGCCGTGGGCGCGCACCAATTGGGCAGTCTTCTCGCCTATGCCTGAGGACACGCCGGTCACCACGATCATCTTTCCTTGAAGCATGGTCTGACTCCACTCAGAAGGGATAGTGACGGGGCAAAGTCTGCATGGTGATCCAGCGCAGCTCAGTAAAGGCATCAATGCCCGCCTTACCGCCAAAGCGGCCCCAGCCCGAGTCTTTGACACCCCCAAATGGCATTTGCGCTTCATCGTGCACGGTGGGGCCATTGATATGGCAGATGCCTGATTCAATACGTGCAGCCACCTGCCATGCCCTTGCCATGTCGCGCCCGAACACGGCAGCGCTCAAGCCGAACGCGTTGTCATTGGCGCACGCGATGGCCTCCTCGACACCCTGGACGCGCACGATGCCCTTGACCGGAGCGAAGGACTCCTCGTGGTAGATCTTCATCTGAGGGCTGACGTGATCTAGCAGCGTTGCTGGCATCAGCGTAGTGTTCGACTTCCCGCCACATACCAAGGTGGCCCCGAGGCCGACCGCATCTTCGATGAGGGCGTTTGTGCGTGTGACAGTGGTCATGTCCACCACTGAGCCCAAAACAACCGGGCCGAGACGAGGATCTCCCAGTGGCAAGCGCTGTGCTTTGGCTGCAAGCTTGGCCACAAACTCATCGGCGATGGATTCATCGACGATGAGGCGTTCGGTGGACATGCAGATCTGGCCAGAGTTCGCAAAGGCGCCAAATGCTGCAGCGTCTACTGCAGTGTCGACGTCAGCATCGTCAAGGATGATGAGTGGGGCTTTCCCGCCTAGCTCAAGCACCGCAGGCTTGAGGTACTTGGCGCAAGTGGCCGCGATGATGCGACCGATCTTGGTGGACCCCGTGAAGTTGACACGTCGAACAGCAGGGTGCGCTATCAGTGTTTCAACCACCAAACCCGCATCCGCCGGAGCTGAGGTCACAAAGTTCACCACACCAGGTGGCAGACCTGCGTCTTGAAGTGTCTCAATGATCAACCCATGGGTGGCAGGGCTGATCTCTGAACCCTTGAGCACCACGGTGTTGCCGCATGCAAGGGGTGCGGCGATGGCTCGCACGCCCAAAATGACAGGAGCGTTCCAAGGCGCAATGCCTAACACCACCCCCGCTGGTTGGCGCACGGCCAAAGAGAGGCTGCCAGGGACGTTGGAGGCGATCACTTCACCGCTGATTTGCGAGGTCATGGACGCTGCTTCGACGAGCATGTCGGCTGCAAGATGCACGTTGAATCGCGCCCACACGCCCGAGGCACCAATCTCTGCGGCCATCGTGGTTTCAAACGCCAAGGCCTTGGCCCGCAGCAGATCTGCAGCCTTCATGAGCAGGGTTCGGCGTTCGCTGGGGCCTGTGACGGACCAAGTGCGAAACGCCAGGGCGGCGGCGTCTGCGGCCGCAATGGCATCAGTCGCCGTTGCTGCCGGTGCACGCGTGGCAATGCTCTGGTCCAACGGGTTGCGTCGCTCGAAGGTGTGGCCAAGGGCAGCGGCCCGGCGCTCGCCGCCTATCAACATCAATATCTCTTCCATTTGCAGGGGTCCTTTTCTGGCTTTAAGTCCGCTCATGCACGACGGATGTCCCGAGGTATGCGCGACGAACGGCGGGGTCGTTCTGCAGGTCCGTGGCGGAGCCTTGGCCGACCAGGCGGCCGGTCTCGATCAAATAGCCTCGGTCAGCAATCGCCAAGCTCTGTCGAGCGTTCTGCTCCACGAGAAGAACACCGACGCCCAAAGTTCGAATGCGGCTCAACGCGGCAAACAGCTCCTTGCACATCAGCGGTGATAGTCCTAGGGAGGGCTCGTCCAGCAGCAACACCTCTGGGCAGGACATGAGTGCGCGCCCTACGGCGACCATTTGTTGTTCACCGCCACTCATGGTGCGTACCGCTTGATCGAGCCTTTGGGACAGCTTGGGAAACAACTGAAAGACTTGATCCAGCATGGACTCGTGCGGCGGTGCAGCGCGCCTCGGGTGGGCTCCGAGCTGAAGGTTCTCGCGAACGGTGAGCTCTCCGAAAACTCCTCGGCCTTCTGGGACCAGTGCGAGCCCCGCACTCACGATTTGGTGGGGCGGCAGTTTGAACAGGTCGATGCCGTGCAGTGTGGCGCTTGCTCCAGGCATGGGTTGGACCATGCCCCCGAGTGCCTTCAGGAAGCTCGTCTTTCCGGCGCCATTGGCGCCGAGCATGACCACGATCTCACCAGGCATGACCTGCAGCGAAACATCCTCCAGAGCCTTGTGCTGGCCGTAGTGGACCGACACCCCTCGCACTTCAAGCATGTCAAACGTCCTTTAGAAGTGAATCGCCGTCATCGCCGCCGAGATAGGCTTGAATGACGTGAGGATCTGCCAAGACATCTTGAGTGGGGCCGTCAGCGATCTTCATTCCGGCGTTCATCACCACGCAGCGGGTGCAAAGGGCATGCACAGCATCCATGACATGCTCCACCAGCAAAATGGTGAGACCTTCACCGTTCATCGTCTTGATCAACTCGATCCCCTGCTGTAGCTCTGTGGGATTGAGTCCTGCGAGCCACTCGTCAAGCAGAAGCAGTTTCGGCGCCAGTGCCAACGCGCGTGCCAGCTCTAGCCGCTTTTGATCGATGTAAGTGAGATTCCCGGAAGTCACGGCTGCCCGCCCTTCCAACCCGACTCTGGCAAGAAGAGCGAGCGCCTGCTCGTGTGCGGCCTTACCGTGAAGACCCTGTGGCCGAAAGGCCAGACCTGCTTCTACGTTTTCTTGACAGGTCATGCCCTTGAGTACACGTACCAACTGAAAGGTGCGGGCCACGCCCAGGCGAGCAATTTGATAGCTCTTAAGCCGATGGATGGGATGCCCCTCAAGGAGGATGGATCCGCTATGGGCCTGGAGGGCGCCTGAGATCAAATTCATCGCGGTTGTCTTGCCGGAGCCGTTGGGGCCGAGCAGGCCCACCACCTCGCCGGGCCAGAGCTTCAAGTCAAGTTGATTGACGGCCACGAGACCGCCGAAGCGGCGCGTGACCTCCTTGAGCTGCAGGAGAGGTTCGCTCACGAAGGGTCTCCTTTTCTGTGCAGCAGGCTGATCAGTCCGTTCGGCACGAGGTAAACGATGACCATGAAAACCAGGCCCAACAAGATGGAGAAGTGGTTGGGAAAGCTCGCGGAGAGATACTCAAACAGCAGCACCAGTGGAACGACACCCAGCAGTGGGCCGAACAGCGACCCTGCGCCCCCGAGTAAACCCATGATCAAGGTCTGAAACGAAATGACGGGAGCGAAGGCAATGCTGGGGTCAAGGTATGTCCAGCGTGGGGCCATGATGGCGCCTGTCACAGTGATGAGCGAGGACGACAGCGTGAACAGAAGCACCTTTACGACGGTGACGTTGATGCCGACATGCACTGCGACAGATTCGTCCTCACCGATGACCTTCAGGGCGAGACCGAGACGGGTCCGGTGAATGAGGGCCCTCAAGCCGAGGACAAACGCCAGTACGACCAGGAGTTGCCAGTAGATGTCGACCTGGGTGACTTCGACGAAGACGTAGCGACCGATCTCCTTGGTGATGTTGACTTCGTACCAAGTCACCACCTGCTTCGTCAGTTCGGCCAGACCGAAGCTGAAGATCACAAAGTACACACCGGACAAGCGAAGCGTAGCCATGCCTACGATCAAAGCCACCGCGGCGCCGAGCGACAGCGCCACGCACAGCACACCCAGCCAAGGTAAGGCCTCACCCAATACTGCGGCAGCGTAGGCGCCTAAGCCAAAAAAGGCTGCTGTGGTCAGCGACACGTAGCGCGTCGGGCCGGAGAACATCGCCCAGGACGTGGCCAGTACGCCATACATCAGCATGCTGATGAGCAGCGAGAGCACATAGTCGTTGTCAACCCAAAGAGGGACCAAGGCGAACATGAGTGTCGTGAGGCCCGCAAAGATCCAGGCCATGACTTCCGTACGGTTCATCGTGATGTCTTTGCAAACAGACCAGTGGGACGCAATAGCAGCACCACAAGGAACAGGCCATAGTTGACGGCGAGCGTGAGACCCGGGTCTACGTAGCTGGCCACCAGGGTTTCAGCCACCCCAAGCAAGAGCCCCGCCAGAAGACAACCCATGAGGTTGCCAACCCCACCCATCACGACAACGATCAGTGCTTTCATGGCAAACATCGTTCCCATGGCCGCTGAGAAGGGCAGGAACATGCTGATCAGGACACCGCTCGCGGCGGCGAGTGCACCGCCGAACCCATAGGCCAAGGCCGCAGTTCTCCTGACGTCGATGCCGACAAGGGGTGCGAAGCGTGGCTCGACTGCCACCGCGCGCACCACGGTACCCATATGGGTGCGTGTCAGCAGCAGATAGAGACCCGTTCCCATCAGCAGCGCGAGGCACAGCACAAGCAGGCGACTGACGGCTTGCCTGCTGCCCAGGATGTCGATGGGGTCAGCCAAGTAGGCATAGCTGAAGTAGTTGCCCCCAAACAGCACCAGCATGACGCCTTGCGCGACAAACAGCAGTCCGAAGGTGACCAGAATCGAGTCGATCTCCAGCTGCGGGCCTGCGCCGGTTCGGCGTACGAGAGGCACCAAGAGCACTTGATACACCAGCCACTGAAGGACGAACCCGAGTGGCAGCGCCAAGATGAGCGCCCACAGCGGTGAAATGCCCCATTGCGTAAACAGCACTTGCGCGAGAAAGGCCCCGGCAATCAGAAACTCTCCATAAGAAAGGTTCATGATTCGGGCAACCCCGTACTGCAAGCTCAGTCCCATGGCGACCAATCCGTACAACCCGCCAAGGGTGGCACTGGCCAGCACGACATCCAGGAAACTCATGGAATTACTCCAGTCGCCGTTGCACCACCTCTATGGGCAGATGGACGAACGGACGACCTTTCGGGCCTATCGGTCACGCTGGCTTCAGTTCTTCCAAGCGGGCTTGGGGAGCAAAGCGGGCTTCGCACCTTTTTTGTCAGACGGTGCTAGACCGTAGAACTCGCCGTTTTGCCACTGGCCGACCCACCAGAGCTTGGTGAACATCTGGTTCTCCAACTGAATGGGGCCAAGGATGGTGTCGAAGCGGCCGGTCTTGATTTCTTGTGTCACGGCATCGCGATCCACCTTGCCAACCTTCTCGATCGCCTGCTGCAAGACTTGCAGTGCCGCAAACTGCACCGTGCTGGCAAAGCGGTCCGGTTCTTGGCCAGAGAAGGCTTTATGCCTTTGGAAGTAATCCTTGATGGCGGGGCTGTCGAAGTCCACGCCTCCAGGCCCCATGATGCCCTCGGCCGTTGCACCAAATTTCGCTTTGAACTGTGGGAACTGGGACCCGACGCCGAGGAACATGACCTTGGGGTTGAATCCCATGACTCGAGATTGATCCGTGATCATGAACGTGTCTGGCGGGTAAGAGAAGGCCATGAATACATCAGCGTTGCTGCTCTTCGCTTCGCTCAGGATGGGCGTCATGTCTTGCGTGCCGATGGGGTAGCTCTTGTCGTAAACCAGAACGAAGCCATGCTTGTTGGCTACCTTTCGGACCGCGTTGGCTAATTCCACGCCGAAGCCGTCTGCCACATTGATCATGGCGACCTTGTCGCCGATCTTTCCTGCCTTTCTGGCTTCCTCCAGAAAGCGCACCAGCGCTTCTGCGTACTGAGTGCCTGTCCCCAAGAAAAAGAAAGCGTGCTTCCACCGCTTGACCAGTTCCGGAGCCTTGTCGGTGATGGAGTTCACCGCGAGCAACGGGTACTTGTACTTCTCGTAGGTCGGCGCGACCGCTAGGTTGTTGGCCGTTCCCCAGGGCGGAAGTACGAAGTCCACTTTGTCTTGGGTCATCAGTCGCTCTGTGGCTCGAACAGCCTCTTCAGAGCTGGATCGATCGTCATATTCCACGACCTCAATGGGCACGCGCTTGTTGTGGGCCTTTAGCATCAGGCCGCCCGCAGCATTGATCTCCTTGACCCACATCTGGTAGTTGGGTGTGACTGTGGCCGCTGTACCGCCGGCATTGGGGCCAGTCTTGGCGACAGCCCATCCGATGCGGATGGATTTGGGGGCCTCCTGCGCCCAAGCGACAGATGCAAGCAACGTGAGAGCGACAGTGGCAGTCTTATGCCAACCGCGCCTGGCAAGGGTGTACATAGTTGTCTCCAAGAACATCCGGTTAGAACACAGCGCAGATGGTGCTTGTTCGGTTCCGCTGGCGCTTGATCCACGATGCACCGAGTCTTGATTCAGGATGCAAGGGGACTAGGGTCTGTTGGCATACAAATGCCCGCCAGCGTCCTTGGACGCCCTGCCAAAAGGGTGAGCCCTACAGGCCACGCCATTCGTTGTTGCGCCGCTTGCCCGCGCAGAGGTGCGGGCGGCGCAGCGCGCCTAGAGTGGCATGGCCTGTAGGGCTCACGCGGGTGGGATTTATAGGGCAACAGACCCTAGGGATGTCCCTTTTTGGCCTGATTGCCGGCTTAAATGTCCTGAAATTCCCTCGACGTCAGTCGCAAGAGGGCGCTAGTGTTGGCATGTCATGAACGCCGAACTTACGCTCAGTACGGACAGTCTTCCGGCGCACGAACGTGCGCAGGCTTGGTGCGCTTGGATGCGGCAGACTTTCTTTGGCTTGGAGTCCGACCTGTATGGCGACCTTGGCTTCGATGGTCATCTCAAGACGACTCATGCGGGGGATGTGGTCCTCACCCATCTCGAAGCCAACCGTCATCGGGTCGTGCGACATGAGCGCTTCGGCCAAACTGGCGGCGACGACTACTTGAAGATTGTCGCGCCGTGGCAGGGCATCGCGGTCGTCGAGCAGTTTGGTCGCAAGGTCAGTGTTCGGCCCGGAAGCTGGGCCATTTATGACACGACCAAGAGCTATGAAGTGGCCAATCCCGAGTTTTCGCGCCACCTGATTGTGATGCTGCCCAGGCGGCAACTGGCAGACCGAGATTTACCTTTGGAGCAACTGTTGGGGAGACAGGTCGGCGGTACTGTTGGCATCTCGCGGGTCGCTCTTGAAGTGATGAGAAGCACCTATCTGGAGCTACCGCACATGAGCGGAACTGCGGCACAAGGCGCTGCGGAATCACTGCTGCACCTTGTGCGCATGTCCCTGCTAGATCTTGCTGGCAAGGAGATGGGACTCTCACAACAGGAAGCGTTTCGAGATCGCATACGCGGGCACATCACGCAACACCTTCGGAATCCCGATCTCTCGATCGACCATATTGCGACTGCTCTGAACTGCAGCAAGCGGCATCTTCACAGCGCCTTCAACAATGAAGCAGACACCTTAGGTAGCTACATCCTTCGCAGGCGTATTGCAGCGTGCCAGTCTGATCTGAAGAGTCCCGCGTTGCGTCATGTGAGCATCACTGAGATTGCCTTCTCTTGGGGCTTCAATCACAGCGCGCACTTCAGTCGAGTGTTTCGAGATCATGCCGGCATGAGTCCCAGTGAGTTTCGAAGAGCCCATTCGAAATGATGGCGCTCCTTCCTGGGGGCTGAGTTCTCGGGCCCGTCTGCCTTTGCAGGCCGGGCAATGCCTCGGATCGCCAGTCTGGCTTTCATTGAGCGCGGTGTCCGGAAAGTATCGGTGCAGGTCTGAATTCAACCTGTCCGTTCTGGTCATCAGACTTCACCATACACGTGCTGCTTTTGACAAAGCAACAACATCTGCAACGCACTTTGCTCATCATGTTTATGCCCCCTCACTCCGCCCGCCTTCGGCGCTCCTTAGTCCTCACTTTCGCGCTCGTGATGGGCGCGATGGCCCCCACATCTTTACTTCAAGCGAAAGAACCCGCCATGACCAAGACGCCCAAGCAACAAGTTGTCGAGCTGCTCAAGAGCATCGAAACCGGTGACGCCGCCCCGGTGTCCTACATCAACCCCAACAAGTACATCCAGCACAACTTGGCGGTGGGTGATGGTTTGGCCGGCTTTGGGGCCGTGCTGGCCCAACTGCCCAAGGGTTCGGCCAAGGTCAACACCGTGCGCGTCTTCCAAGACGGTGACCATGTGTTTGCGCACACCGAGTACAACTTCTTTGGCCCCAAGATTGGCTTTGACGTGTTTCGTTTTGAAGATGGTCGCATCGTCGAGCACTGGGACAACCTGCAAGCCACCCCCGCCCAGCCCAACCCCAGCGGCCGCACCATGACCGATGGTGAAACCCAGGCCAGTGACCTGCACCTGACGGAGGCCAACAAAGCCTTGGTCAAGCGCTTTGTCGATGACATCTTGGTGAATGGCCGCATGCCTCTGTTGGCGGGCTACTTTGACGGCGACAACTATCTGCAGCACAACCCGCAGATCGGGGACAAGCTCTCGGGTTTGGGGGCGGCGCTGGCGGCTATGGCCAAGCAAGGCCTGACCATGAAGTACGACACCGTGCACAAGGTCCTGGGTGAAGGCAACTTTGTGCTGACCCTGAGCGAAGGCCAGTTTGCCGGCCGCCATGTGGCCTTCTATGACCTGTTCCGGGTGCAGAACGGCAAGATCGCCGAGCACTGGGACACGATTGAAGAGATCCCCGAGCGTGCGGCGTGGAAGAACGCCAATGGCAAGTTCTGATCGCTGAGCTTGGTGCAGCCGGTGGCAAGATGGTGTGATGACAGACCCTGTTCATGCGGATGACACGGCGCAGCCGCTGCGCACCTTGGACTACCAAGCGCCCCGAGGTTACGCCTATGACCTGGAGGTGCTGCGCTTTGCCAAGCTGCGCCAACTCAAGCCCGCCTCTTGGTTCCATACCGTGGAACGTCTGGGCCTGTATCTGCTGATCTTGGTGGATACGGGCAGCTGTACCCACATGGCGGAATGCCAGTTTCTGGAGTTGGCGCCCGGTTCACTGGTCTGTCTGCGCCCTGGGCAGGTGCAGCGCTACGACGTCAGCACGCCATGGGACGGATGGCTTTTGTTGATGCGCCCTGAAGTGCTGGACCCTTTGGCGGCGCAGCAGGGCCCGCTCCGGATGAGCACGGCAGCAATCCTCGATGAGATGCCGATGTGCTCGACCGTCAGCCCCGCCGTGAAGGACGCGCTTCTGGCCCTCATGGCCCAGATGGCACGTGACGCCAGTGCCGATGCAGACCCGCCCTGGACGGGGCGCTTGCTGAAGCTTCAGGTGCAGACCCTGTGCGCCAGGCTGGCTGGCCACCAGGCCACGCAGGTCGAGGTGCCGCGCGCGGAGGCCCCGGCAGATCGCGGTCGTGTGGCGCGTTTCAAGAGCTTGCTGGAGCGCGACTTCACGCATGCCCACCACGTCGGCCACTACGCGCAATTGCTGGGCGTGGCTGAACGCAGCCTCAGCCGCAGCACACAGCGGGTGCTGGGCCAAACCGCCAAAGAAGTGATCACCGCCCGGGTGCTGCTGGAAGCCAAGCGGCTGTTGGTCTACACCAGTGACCCGGTGGCCCAGATCGGCTACAGCCTGGGCTTTGATGAGGCGACCAACTTCGCCAAGTTCTTTCGGCGCGAGACGGGGCAGGGGCTGCAGGCCTTCAGACGCAGCGTGCTCGATCGCTAAGCCCAGCCTGTCACCATCGCGGCGCTGATACAGGGCGCTGCAGGGTTCGGTGCTTTGTGTCTGGTGACCAAGGGCAGGCCGCTCCACACTGGCGGCACCACCACTGCAAACTTTGCCGCCATGACCGCCCTGGACCTGCTGCCCGTGACCTCCTATTGCTTGTTGATGTCGGGCACGCCGGGGCCTAACAACTTGATGCTGACTACCTCCGGTGCCCACTTCGGCTACCGCAGTACGCTGCCACAGATCTTGGGCATTGTGGTGGGCGTGGCGGTGCAGACGGCGCTGGTGTGCCTGGGGCTGGGGGCGGTGTTCACCGCGTACCCGCTGGCGCAGCAGGCCTTGCGCTTGGGCGGCGCGCTCTACCTCGTGTTCCTGGCCTGGAAGCTCTGCGGTGCCAAGTTGGGCGAGGCCCGTGCCGCGCCCACGCCCAGCTTTGCGCAAGGCGCGCTGTTTCAGGTGGTCAACCCCAAGTCCTGGGTCAAGGCCATCACCATGGCGTCTTTGTTCATGCCGCCGGGCTTGAGCCCTTGGGCCGGTGCGCTGGTACTGGCCTTGGTGGGCGCGGTCATTGCCCTGCCCAGCCTGTCGGTGTGGACGCTGTTTGGCGTGGCCATTCGGCGCTGGTTGTCGCACCCGTGGGCGCAACGTGCTTTCAACCTGGTGATGGCGGCTTCATTGCTGGCGCTGGCGGTGAGTTTTCTGCGCTAAGCTGAGGCGATGTTCAGCCTTGACCGAGCCGCTGCCACGCCCCTGACCGAGCAGGTCGAGCAGGGCCTGCGCGCCTTGATGGACAGCGGCCGCCTGCCCCCAGGGGCGCGGCTGATGTCGATTCGCCAATTGGCGCGGCAGTTGGGGGTCAGCGCCAACACCGTGGTGGCAGCGTATGACCGCCTGACGGCCGCCGGGCTGATCGACGCCCGGGGCACGGCCGGCTATTTTGTGTGCCGCCCCGCCGATGCGGCCGATGGCCCTGCCACCTTGGCGGCGGGCGAGGCCCAAGAGGGCGTCTGGCTGGTGCAGCAGGCCAATGACCAGCCGCCCGGCATGCTGCTGGCCAGCAGTGGTGCACTGCCGCCCGCGTGGCTGGAGGATGCGGTGCCGGTGGCGGCCTTACAGCGCGCCATGAGCCGGTCGGTGGCTGGCATGGCCTCGCGCTGCCCGCCCCAAGGCCTGCCCGAGCTGCGCGAGCAGTTGGCGCAGATTTTGCGCAGCCAAGGCATTGCCGTGGATGCGGGCCGGGTGCTCACCACCAGCGGCGGCACCCAAGCCATTGATTTGATTTGCCGCAGCTTTTTGCAGCCGGGTGACACGGTGCTGGTTGAAGACCCAGGCTACTTTTTGATGTACGACCGCCTGCGCCGCGACGGCCTGCGCATCGTGCCCGTGGCCCGCACGCCCGAAGGGCTGGACCTGGCGCAACTCGAAGCCGCTTGCGAGGCGCACCGGCCGCGCCTGCTCTTTATGCAAACGGTGCTGCACAACCCCACGGGATGGGGCAGCACACCGGCCAACCTCGTCAAGGTCTTGGCCCTGGCCCAGCGCCATGGCTTTTTGGTGGCCGAGGACGATGTGCAAGGCCACTTTCACCCCGGCCATGCCACCCGCTTGGCGGCGCTTTCCGGCCTGGACCGCGTGATCTACTACGCCAGCTTTTGCAAAGCCCTGAGCCCGGCCTTGCGCATGGGCTATATCGCGGCTGACCCGGCCCTGCTGCGCCCGCTGATGCGCGAAAAGATCTGTGCCGTGCTGACGGGCGCGGCGCTGAACGAGCTGGTGCTGTTGGAGGTGCTGCAAGCAGGCCGCTGGCGCAAGCACTTGGACCGTCTTCAGCGCAAGCTGCAGCAGGCGCACCAAGCGGCCCGCCGCCACCTCAGCGCCGCAGGCGTGCGCCTGAACCATCCCGGCGAGGGCGGCCTGTTTTTGTGGGGGCAAGTGCCGGAGGGCGTCGACGTGGACCTGCTCGTCAACGACGCGTTTCAGAACCACATCTTGCTGGCGCGGGGTGCCACGTTTTCGGCCAGCAGCCAGGCCGACCAACACCTGCGCTTCAACGTGGCAGTCTGCCAAGCCCCGGCAGTGGCGCAATACCTGCGCAGCCGCTTTGAAGCCTGCCACCAAGCCCAAACAGTGCTCGACCGCATGGGACACCCTTGAATGCTGACGATGCGTGATGCCTACACTTTATGCGCGCGGCATGGCTTTGCACCGGTTTCTCTGGCTGACCGATGGAGGGACATCCGCAGATTGAATGCTGCCTCAGGCATGCCCTAACATCTGCCTCTCTTGGAGTGCGGAGTCGGACATTCATGTCATCGGTGAAATCGCGAGGATCGATTGCGGCCCTACTAACGGCTATTTTGAGTGGTTCACTGGCCCAAGCAGCACAGACCACCGAGGTCGAGTCTGTGACCCTGCCGGGCGGGCGGGTGATGGTGGTGGCGTCGGCGCGCGTCTATGTGGCACCGGCCTATCAGCCCTCGATCCGCAATGTCGAGTTTTTGATGGGCCTGCGCCAGAAAGGCTTGGCCTTGCCGCGCGTGTTGTTTGACCAAACCGGCTCGGCGCGCGTGCTCCTGTGCCGGGAGGGCTACCCGGTGTTTGGCACAGGGCGAGACACCTTCTCTGCAATGCTAGAGCGAGGCTTGAACACCGAATCGAGCATGGCGGGCTTGTTGAACGACAGGGTGCCGCCACTGCGCGCCACATTGGATGCGTTGGTCTTGGAGCCCGGAGCGCAACTCGGCACGCAGCAATGGCGGCTCAAGCTCACCCTGTGGCCTTTTGAGCAAGCCCCGGTGCCGGTGCAACACACCCACACTTTCGTGGCCTCAGCCTTTTTGCCGCAAGGCTGCAACGACGCCGTGGCGGCCTTGACGCCCGCCTTGCAGGAAAGCCTGTGGGTGCTTTACGGCTCGGCAGGCTTGGAGTCGGCGGCGCGGCCTTAGCGCACCTGCACCAGCGGCGTGGTGGAGCCGCTGCCTAAGAGCACGGTGTTGCCAGCCTTGCCTGCGATGGCAATGGCGGCATCGCGCTGGGCCTCAATTTCCCGCATGCGAATGAGTTGCGGAGTGATGGACTCGGCCAGGATGCGATTGGCCTTGGCCTCGCCTTCCGCTTTAGCGATGGCCTTTTCTGCTTCGGCTTTGGTCAGGGCCAGTTCGCGTTGCGCTTGCTCAATGCGTTGGTCGGTGGCGGCCTTTTGACGAATGGCTTCTTCAATGCCTTTGTCCACCACCATATTGCGCACATTCACGCTCGTCACCGTGAATGCACCCTGATCGGCAGTGTCCAGTTCTGCCTGCAAGGTCTTGCGAACGGTCTCCGTGATCTCCGCGCGTTTGGTGTGCATGGTGGTGGCGTCGAAAGTGGCCACCGCCTTGTAGACGGCTTCACGGGCTTCACGGGAGACGCGGTTGTGCCCAATGATGAGGTCGCTGGCACCATCCCTCACCACTTGGCTGTGCTTGACCACATCGCCTTGGTACTTGGCATACAGCGCAGGCACGCGTGAGCCATCGACCTTGTAGATCACGTCCACATCCACGTCCTGCATGGTGAGGTTGTCGCGTGACTTGGGTGTCATGTTCTCGAGTTGAAACAGCACTTCCTTGCTGGTGAACTCGTCGACCGACTTGAAGAGCGTGAAGTACACGCCAGGCGGCATGGCCTCGGTGCCAACTTTGCCCAAAGTGCGCTCGACGCCCACATTACCGGTGTCAATTTGGGTGCAAGCGGCCAGCAGTGCAACCAGGGGGAGCAATAAGAGGGTGCGTGGGGTGCTCATGGGTCGGCTCACAACAATGCAATGGCCGGACTGTAATAGGCCGCTATCAGCAGCGCCACAGAGATCAGCAACAAAATCCCTAGGCGCACGGCATGTCGGGCGATAACCCGAGCATCCTCGCGGCGCTCGATGGGGCTAAGCCAGTTCCAGAGGCCGTAGCTTGCAAACAAAGCAATCACCAGAACAATCAAATGCTTCACGGAAGTCTCCAGGGTTCAAGGCAGGCTTGACTTCTGAATACGCTCAATGATCTTTGAGGTCGTATTGCCTTCCGTCGTGCCGTCGGGCTTGCGATGCAGGTAGTCAAAAAGGTCGTCTTGAGACACTTTGACAGTTTGCCCTGCCTTCAATTTTTTGCTGAGGCGTGGGTCGCTGACCAGGAGCCCCGTGATCTGAGTCCCTTCCCAGGCATTGACGGCCACCCACATCCATTCGATGCCACCCGTGTCGGTCTTGAAGGGTGCCTTGACCAGGATGGACTCGCCAGGCACAAGCTTGGTTTGGAAGTGGTTTCTCAGGGCTGGCAGCTTGGCGCGAGCGGCGGTTTTTGCTGCTTCCAACTCAGCGTCATGCTGAACCATCAAGACTTTGCTCTTACCGACGAAGTGCTGCCTCAGCATGGTGGCACGGCGAACATGAAGGTCGTCACCGGCATAGCGATCAAAGGCCAACTCCCAGAGCAAGTTGGGAGGATCACCGTCGTCCCGTGTTGCGGGGGCTAAGGTGAGTTTCAAGGCGGCTTTGCCCTGGTCGAGCAACTGCGCATTGGCTTGTTCACGAGCGGCAGTGTGTTGCAGCAATGTTGTTTGCAAGTCCCAGGTGCCCGAAGTGACGGTCCCTTGCTTCTCTACCAGCATTTGGGCGGCGATGTTCATGAGCTCGCCGATCGCTTGGTTGTCCGACCAATTGAAATCACTGATGACCAGATCGGGCACGCCAAACTTACGCAGGCCCAAGGTGATGGCGCGAACCCCTGTTTCGGTGGCTTTGTAGCTATGGATCGTGATGTGCTTGCTGACTTTGGGCCAAGGCCCCGACCAGCCTTCTAAGCGGCCATGCCATGCGTCTGGCGTGAAGGCTTCGCGCGTCTCATCGTCCCACAACAGGCCCCCGGTCTTCCTGGCGACCTGCTCCATCAAGGTCAAAGCCGCTTGCATGGCGGCTAGATTCTCTTGACGCGGCACCTGGAATTCCACAATCAAGGCTTGTTTGCTGCCGGACAGTGCTTGGGCTTGTTCCCGGCTCAAGCCTCGACCAAAGTACTGCAACTGGTTCAAGCTGGGTGGCCGAAAGTTTTTGTCTGCCTGCGGCTCCCACACGGCACGCAAAAGCGGTGCGGGTGCGCCGGGCACTGATTGCGGGAACTGCTTGACCTCCTTGATCTGTGGGCGGGTTGATGGCAACAATTGCCGCAAGGTCTCAAGGCTGCTTCCGTAGCCACTGGCGTCGTAGATCGCAAAGACATAGCTGATGCTTTTGTCATTTGGCGCGGCCCAGGCTAAGTTCAGCGTGAGCCCTAGCCAAAGGGCCAAAGCTAGGCGGGCCACGTACAGTGCTGTTTTCGTCATAGCGGCTTCAATCCCTCTCCACGCAAGCCTACCAGCAAGGCTTTGCCACTGGCATCCACGCGGAACTCACCAAAGCGGGCGGCGGCCCAACGCTCGGCTTCGCCTTCTTTGAAGTAAAAGGCGTCAGTCACCAAGATCCAGCGGCCATTTTTGGGCACCAGTTGGATGGCGACTTCATCGGTGGCCAGGGGCTGGCCAAGGTCTGGGCCTTTGGTGCTGAGAATGCCTTGGGCGTCGCGCTTGAAGACCATGCGCGGGTGCTCGAAGTTGAAGGCTTCTTGCTCCAAATTCAGCTCGGGCGTGTTGGTGCTGAAGCGGGGCAGGAAGTTCAGCGTCATGTAGTCGCCCTGCATCAGCGAGCGCGGGTCGGCGGGGGCGAGCGGCACAAAGACGGCTTGTCCGTGGCGGATGAGCTGCTCTTTCTGCCAGATGCTGGCGTTGGCGGCCAGCACGATGAGCAGGGCACTCAGGGCGATGCCCCAGGAGGCTTTGAACTGACCCAGGGTCAGGCCGGGAGCTGCCGACGCGGTGGCTGAGGGCGCGGATGTTGGCGAGTGTACAGGTGCCATCGACGGGCGACGCAGCCCCCACAGCGCTAGCCCGGCCAATACGGCGGCGGCCACAACCAGATAAGCGGCCTTGGTCGCCAGGGGCCAGCTCAGGGCGTAGTAGAAGGCACCGATGATCCATGCCGCCGCTACGCCTGCTGCGGTGCCCAAGCGCCAGCGCTGCGTGCCCACGCACAGGGCCAGCACCAGCAGGCAAGCACCGAGGGTGGGCATCAGGCCAGCCAGGGCGCTGAGCACCAGCAGCACTCCACCGCACCAAGCTTGCCGCAGGTCGGGCCAGCGTTGGGCCAGCCACGCCCCACCCAGCAAGGTCAACCCGCCGGAGACCACATGTTGGGCACTCAAGGGAACCAAAGGCTGGTCGCCCAGCACGGTCTCGTTGGCCAGGTCTTGCACAATCTCCGAGCCTAGGCTTGCGCCCACCAAGAAGGTCATGCCAGCCAGCCAGGCCAAGCCCAACAAGGTAGCCAGTAGCCAGCCCGCCCCCACGGTCTCTGCCCACGCAGCCGCGCGGGCCTCCGCCTTGGCGGGGGGATGGCGCAATAACGCTGCCGCGAGGGCCAGCACCACGGCCAGCAAGAGGTGCAGGGCCAACCATGGGGAGAGGCTGGCCCCTTGGTACTTCCAGCCTATGTGTCCTACCAAGGCCAGGCCGCCCATGGCGGCGGCCGCAGCGCCGAACAAGGCCCGCAGCCAGGTTTGAGGCAAGGCCGCAGACACAAGCAGCAGCAGCGGGCACAACACCGTGGCTGCGCCTTGCAGGCGCAGTTGGTCGACCAACATCAACGCCACCAGACCCAGGCCCGTCAGCAAAGCGGGGATGGCCAGTTGCTCAACAAAAAGGGGAATGGCTTTGGAGCGCAGCACCACAAGGGCCCCAGCGGT
Organism: Ideonella sp. MAG2; assembly: GCA_004359425.1. Lineage (GTDB taxonomy): Bacteria > Pseudomonadota > Gammaproteobacteria > Burkholderiales > Burkholderiaceae_C > Ideonella. The sequence goes on from PTEU01000001.1 coordinate 629,399, forward strand.
CAGCAAGGTGCCTATCAGGCCGGCTGAACTACTGTTCCGAAAGGCGTCGCCCAGCAAGACGTCTGCCACGATCAGCAGCGGCACAGCCGCCAGCCAAGCGCCCAGGGCCGTGAGCAGCACCACCGGCCAGGGGCGGCTATCTTCGCTCAGAGGAGGCACGGCGTCGGGCACCAGGCCTTCTGCCTGCGCCGCCGCTATGGCGGCGTTGAGTTGAACGTGGCTCATGCGGAGGCTCCCTCTGCAGCAGCCTGGCGGCGGCTGCAACGCAAGATCACAGAAACAGACCCCGCCAGCAGGCCTGCCGCGCACAGCCCCAGCAAGAACATGGAGCCCAGCCACTCGTTGTGGTGGCCGTTGAAGAGAGCGTCTCCCAGGCCAAAGACCAGCAGAACATTCAGGCCCAGGGCGACCACGCTCAGCGCAAAGGCGTCGAAGAATCGAGCTTGGGTCAAGACGATGGCCGCACTGCCCAGCATGAGCAGGCCCAGCATGTAGAGCGCCGAGACCTCATGGCTGAACAGGCTGGCCGATGCCGTGAGCGTGAGCGCCATGGTGGCCAAGGTCAGCCCCAAACGCCAAGCCCAGGCCCCGGCCCCCGTCCAGCGCTGTAGTTGGGGGCTCAGGGCGGCGCTCAGGCCCAGGGTCATCGCCCAGGCCACCAGGTGGACGCCGATGTCGCTGCGCTCCACCCGCCAACTGTGGTCGGTGTGCGCATGCACCCACAGCGAGATGGCCGTCATCACCACCAGCGCCCAGGGCGTCCAGGCCACGTCGCTGCGGGCTCCTAGGCACAAGGGCAGTGTTAGCACGGCCCACACCGCAAAGAGCTGCCAGGGGTCGGCACCGGTTTGGTAGGTTTGGCCAAAGTAGGCGAATAGGCCACCGGTACACAGCAAGGCCATCAGGCTCAGGGGGGCTCGCCAAGCGGGGCGCAGGAAGGCCCCTAGGCTCATGACAATGATCACGCCCTCCAGGAGCGCGAAGCGGCCAAAACGGCCCAGGGTGTCCCAGTTGGCCGCCAGCCACAGAATCATCCCAAAGCCACCCAGGGCTGCCGCTAGCACCGCCACGCCTTGGGCCACGCGCCGGGCCAGGTCCGCCGGGGTTTGCTCCAAGCCTGCCCAGCGGGCTAGCCGCATGGCCGCCTCAGCACTCAGGCCATGGCGGGCGCTCAACTCATACAAGGCCAATCTCAAGTCCATCCCCAACTCCCAAGGTGTGGTGCCGGGCATGGTAGCCCGCCATGCGCGGCGGGTCGGGTGGGCTTTTTAGGGGTGCTCGGCCTGCGCGCCTGCCAGTCTCGGCTTGCGATACTTCAGCCACGGCCCTTGCAGTTCGTCGGCCCATCCGGCAACTGGGGGCTCAAAAGCCACCAATCGTCATGCTGCGCCTGCCAAACCCTTGGCACATCACCTACAGTCTGGGGCCTTGAGCCTGCTTCAGGCGCAGCGGTCTGCGTCTTGTGGCCGCCGACAAAAGTTCCGAGGAGATTTCCCCCATGCCTGCTCAGTTGTATTCATTGTTGCGGCCTGCGCCGCGAACCCATCTGGCCTTGCTCACTCTGGCCGTGTTGGTGGGTTTGAGCGCATGCGGGGGCGGCAAAGGCGGGCCAGAGGCCGCGTCGGCCTCTGCCTCGGCGGCCAAACCGGCGGTGCAGTTGCTGGTGTCTCCGGAGGACATCTTGACGGTGGGGCAATCGGGGGCGGTAGGGCGCGGCACCTTGATCACCGGAGCCATCGTGCCCGAGAAGCGGGCCGATGTGCGGGCGGAGTTGGGCGCGGTGGTTCAGCAGGTGCTCAAAGAGAACGGCGACGCGGTTCGACGTGGTGAGGTCTTGGTCAAGCTCGACGAGGCCACCGTGCGCGACAGCTTGAATGCGGCCGAAGAGTCTTTGCGGGCCTCCACACTCTCGTTTGAGCAAAGCGAGCGGCAGTTGCAGCGGGTCAAGTCTTTGCAGGCGCAGGGCATGGTGTCTCAGCAGGCGGCTGAAGACGCCGAAGTGCGCCGCAACAATGCCAACAGCGATGTGCTGGCCGCCAAGGCGCGGGTGGTGAACGCCCGCCAGCAGTTGCAGCGCACCGAGGTGCGCGCGCCCTTTGACGGCGTGGTGGTGGAGCGCAAGGTCTCGGTGGGCGACACCGTGCAGGTGGGGCGTGAGCTGCTCAAGGTGATGGACCCGCGCACCCTGCGCCTAGAGGGGCGAGTGTCGGCCGACCAACTGCGCGATCTGCGTGTTGGCCAAAGTGTGCGCTACAGCCTCAACGGCTACGGCACACAGCGCTTTGAAGGCCGGGTGCAGCGCGTGGACGCTGTGGCCAACGCCAGCACGCGCCAGGTGGAGGTGGTGGTGGCTTTGGTGGGCGATGCGCCCACCGTGGCCGGCTTGTTTGCCGAGGGCGAGGTGCTGACCCAAACCGAGGCAGCGCAAGGCAAGCTGGTGTTGCCTGAAGGCACGGTGCAGGCGCTGGGCGGCAAGTCGGTGGTCTGGCGGCTGGGTGCCGACAGCACCTTGCAACGGGTAGAGGTGCAGGTCGATGAGCTGGACGCGCGCCATGGCTGGTGGCCCGTGAAAGCGGGCGTGCAAGCGGGTGATCGTTTGCTGCGCAACCCCACTGCGTCGCTAAGCCCTGGCCAGTCTTTCCGCCTAGGCGGTGCGGGGGCTGCCGTGGTGAAGCCTGCTTCGAGCGTGGCTGCACCGGCCCCAGCGGCCTCGGCGCGGTAAGGGCGGCCCACCATGTTTTTGTCCAACTTCAGTGTCAAGCAGCCGATCGCCACGATCGTGCTCATCATCTCCTTGATGGCTTTGGGCCTGATGGCCCTGTCCAAACTCAAGGTGAACCAAAACCCCGATGTCTCCCCACCGGTGTTGGTGGTGGTGATCAGCTATCCCGGGGCCTCGCCCGAGTCCGTCGAGCGCGAAATCGTGAATCGGCTGGAAAAGTCCTTCCAGACCATTCCCGGTGTGGATGAGGTCAACTCCACCGCCAAGGAGGGGCAGGCGGAGCTGGTGCTGCAATTCCAGTTCGGCAAGAACATGATCGAGGCGGGCGATGAGGTGCGCAATGCCATTGCGTCGGTGCGGCACAAGCTGCCCACCGAGATGCGCGAACCGAATCTGTTCCGTTGGCAGATGTCGGACGAACCCATTGTGCAGGTGGCTTTGTCCTCTGCCCACCAAAGCCATGCTGACCTCTCGCGCTTGGCGGAAGACCATCTGGCCGACCGTTTCCGGGCCGTTAAAGGGGTGTCCTCCGTGGAGGTGGGGGGTGCCCTCAAGCGCGAGCTCTCGGTGCTGCTGCATGCGGGCAAGCTGCGCGAGTTTGGCGTGTCTGTGACGGAGGTGGTGAACGCCCTGCGCACGCAGAACACCACCTCACCGGTGGGCAAGGTCAAGGGCCCGCTGGAAGACCAAAGCATTCGCTTGGTGGGCCGCCTGGAAAGCCCGGCAGAGTTTGAGCAGATTGTGGTGCGCCGCAGTGGTGAGCAACTGGTGCGCTTGGGCCAGGTGGCCACGGTGCAAGACGGCTTTGCCGAGCGCGCCAGCTTGTCTTACCGCAATGGCGGCCCGAACGTGGCCATCTTCATCAAGCGCGCCCGAGACGCCTCCACCGTGACGGTGGCCGCACAGGTGCGCAAAGAGGTGGAGGAGATCCGCAAGACCCTGCCCAAGGGCACGACGCTGGAGATCACCCGTGACGGTGGCAAGGAGGCCGAAAACAGCCTCAACAACGTGATCCACGCCCTGGTGTTTGGCGCGGGCCTGACCATCTTTGTGGTCTACGCCTTCCTCAACTCCTGGCGCTCCACCCTCATCACCGCGCTCTCGCTGCCCACCTCGGTGCTGGCGGCCTTTATTGCCGTGTGGTTGTGTGGCTTCACACTCAATTTCATGAGCTTGTTGGGCTTGTCGCTGGCCATTGGTGTGTTGATTGACGACGCCATCGTGGTGCGCGAGAACATTGTTCGGCACATGGAAATGGGTGCTGACAGGCGCACCGCCGCGTTGAACGGCACGGCTGAGATCGGCCTGGCGGTGACGGCCACTACGCTGTCCATCGTGGCAGTGTTTGTGCCGGTGGCCTTCATGGGCGGTGGGCCGGGCGAATGGTTTCGCCCCTTCGGTTTGACGGTGGTGGCCTCGGTGCTGGTGAGCTTGCTGATCAGCTTTACCTTGGACCCCATGCTCTCGGCCTATTGGGGTGACCCGCCTGGGCATCACCACGCGCCCAAGCGCGGCATCTCTTTGGCGCTAAAGCACTTTAACGACTGGTTCGATAGGCAGGCTGATGCCTATGGGCGGGTGATTGCCTGGGCCCTGCACCATCGGCGTTGGATGGGCTTTTTTGCCGTGCTGAGCTTTGTGGCGGCCATTGGCCTGCAAGCCAAGTTTGGGGGCTCCAGCTTTTTGCCTAGCGGCGATTGGGGCACGCTGGCCATTGAGGTGCGCACCCCTGCCAGCTCCAGCTTGGACTATGCGCGCCTCAAGATGGAAGCGGCCGCGGCCGTGGCCCGGCAAGTGCCTGAAACCAAGGCCACCAACAGTTGGATCAACCCCACCGGTGGGCGCATTTACGTGGACATCGGCAAGAGCACCGAGCGCAAGCGCTCGGGCACCGAGATTGCCCAGGAGCTGCGCACCAAGGTCAGCCAGCTCGTGGGGGCCGAATATGCGGTGCTGGACGACCTGAACAACGGCGCGCAAAAGCCCGTGCAAGTGCGCTTTACGGGGCCGGACTCTCGCAAGTTGGTAGAGATCACCAGCGACTTCATGGCCAAGCTGCGCAAAGTGCCGGGGGCGGTGGACGTGGGGCTCTCGCAGCAAGACCCGCAGTCTGAATTGCAGATCGAGCTGAACCGCAGCCTGGCGAACTCCATGGGCATTTCAGTGGGCGATACCGCCAATGCCTTGCGCGTGGCATTTGCAGGTGTGGAAGTGGGTGACTGGGTTGACCCCCAGGGCGAGACCCGCGACGTGGCCGTGCGCCTGCACCCCACTGAGCGCGTGCAGGCCTCCAATATCGAGCGCCTGCCCATCAGCGTGACAGGCACCGGCCTGCAAGTGCCGCTGGAGCAGATCGCCCACATCAGCACCGGCAAAGGGCCTGCCCGCATCGAGCACCGCGACGGTAAGCGCGTCATCACCGTGTCGGCCAACGCACAAGGGCGCTCACCCGGTGAGGTGACCGAGGCGGCGCTGAAATTGGCCAAAGGCATGACCTTCCCCGAGGGCTATGGCATTGAGCTTGGCGGAGCCTCCAAAGACCAGCAAGAGGTGTTCAGCGAAATGGGCATTGCCTTGGTCTCCGGCATTGCGCTGATGTATTTCATCTTGGTGATGCAGTTCGGCAGCTTTACCGCACCTTTGGGCGTGATGCTCTCGCAGCCGCTCTCGCTTATAGGTGTGGTGCTGGCGCTGCTGATGACCAAGAGCACGCTGAACCTGATGAGCTTTATCGGCATCATCATGCTGGCCGGCCTGGTGGCCAAAAACGCCATCCTGCTGCTGGATGCCGCCCGCCAAGAAGAGGCCAAGGGCGTGCCCCGCGAGGAGGCCTTGATGCATGCCGGACGCAAGCGCTTCCGCCCCATATTGATGACCACCTTTGCCCTGGTGGCCGGCATGCTGCCGGTGGCCATTGGCGTGGGCGAGGGCGGCGAGTTCTACCGCCCCATGGCCGTGGCCATCATTGGCGGCACCATCACCTCGACGTTCCTCACGCTGCTGATGGTGCCCAGCTTCTACGACAGCATCGAGATTGCCCGCGACCGCATGGCCGCCAAGTACCGCCGCCGCAGCGCTGGCTTCGGCGGTGCCTTTGTGGCCTTCATCGTGACCTTCATCGAGGCTATCTTGACCCTGCTGCTGCTGCGCTTGGTGTGGCGCTGCTTGGTGTGGGTGTTCAAACGGCTGCGGGGGCAGCGGCTGGCGGTGTGATGTGGGGCTCCCAGCACCTGTCTGGGAGCCCACTCGTTCCCTTGGAATGCACCTGAAAGCGTTCGCGCAACACAACAGTGGGCTTGACCTTGCGTTTGCCCGATCTGTAATATCGCGCCCCTTCTTCACATGATCTTTTTCGGAGACTCCCGAATGTGCTGCGCAACTGCTCACTGAAGCCGACGCCTTGTCAGGCCCATGAGATGAGGTGCTTTGGTGCCCGCGATGAATGCCATGATTCATTGCCCGCCAACGCTCCCGCTGAATGACCTGGCAGCAGCCCATGTGACTGTCCCGGTGATCCGCTTCTGACCCCGCTCATCCTGCCCCTCGTACCGCTTCTGACAAGCGGCACTGGGTGTGGCTCGATGGCCCTTACAGGTTTCAGGAGATCACCGTGTCCCCCTTATTTGACCCGACCCATCGGGTTTCCATTCCCTTGCTGCGCTACCCCAGGACCCTGCACCTGGAGGGATCGAGACTGCATGGAGATGACGATCCGCTAACCGTCAAACTTGCTGCCTTGGCCGGGCAGCACGTCGTCATTGAAGAAAAGCTCGACGGCGCCAACTGCGCAATTTCATTTTCCGAGTCCGGCGAGATGCTGTTGCAGTCGCGCGGCCACTATTTGGTGGGCGGCGGTCGCGAGCGCCAGTTTGCGCCATTGCATCCGTGGGCACGCGCACACGAGAGAGCCTTGCTCGAGCGGCTTGAAGATCGTTTTGTCGTGTTTGGCGAGTGGACCTATGCCAAGCACTCGGTGTTCTACGACAGACTGCCGCATTACTTTCACGAGTTCGATGTCTGGGACCGGCGAGAACAGCGTTTTTTGAGCACTCCACGACGCCGCGCTCTGTTGGTCGGCCTGCCCTTGTTGTCTGTGCCCGTGTTGTACGAAGGTGCTATGCCTTCACGCTTGAAGGCCTTGACTGCATGGGTTCGCCCATCACTGGCCAAGTCAGCACATTGGGTTGAGTCTCTCAAAGCAAATGCCGAGAAGCGAGGCCTTGACTGGGCTTTGACTTGGAAACAAACCGACCCTTCGAGCAGTGCGGAAGGTCTCTACATCAAGCTGGAAAACGAGAGTGAAGTGGTGGGCCGCTACAAATGGGTTCGAGCCGATTTCACGCAGACCATTCTGGATTCGGGATCGCACCATGCAGAGCGGCCCATCTTGCCGAACCGCCTAGCCGAAGGAGTCGATCTGTACAGCCCAAGCTTGAGCTTGAGTTGGGAAGACCTAGGGCTTGTGACCGTGACGGGCGACAAGCTCGAAGCGACGGACTCGGTTGGCGGAACAAGGAGTTCGTCATGAACCTCGAAACTAGACAAACGACAAAGGGCACGGTACTGCCCTGGAGCGACTTGATCCCTACGGGAGGCGCAAGCCTAGACTGGGCTCGCTGCTGCGAGGCCCTACCCGCTCTGTCTCGCTTGGATGAGACGGTGCAGGACCCCATACATCATGCAGAGGGAGATGTGGGCATCCACACCCGCATGGTCCTGACCGCCCTGCTTAACGACACCTCGTTCGTGGCAGCGCCTCCGGATCGCCAGTGGGTGATGTTTATGGCAGCTTTGCTGCACGATGTGTCCAAACCCGACACCACGGTGATTGACCCCATCACTGGACGGGTTGGCCAGCCGGGTCACTCGCGCCGGGGCGCTATTGAGGCGCGCCTGCTCATGTGGCGCGCTGGCGTGCCGATTGAGCTGCGCGAGGCTGTTTGCCGAATTATTGCAGTTCATCAGGTGCCATTCTTTGCCTTCAATGCGCGCAATGGAGACAGTGCCGAGTTCATTGTGCGCAAGCTCTCATGGGAGCTTGACCTGCGCGATTTGGTGGCGGTGGCGCGTGCGGACATGATGGGGCGCCAATGCGAATCTCAAGCCAGCCATTTGGCCGACATCGAGTTGTTTGCCCAACTGGCCCAGGAGGAAGGTGCCTGGGGCGTGCCGCGCCCCTTTGCTGACCGTCACACCGCCATCAGCTACTTCCGGGGCGCGTCGGTACACCCTGACCACGCCTTGCATCAAAGACCTGGATCGCACGTCACGTTGTTGAGTGGACCGCCCGCGTCGGGGAAAAACACCTGGGTCAACCGTCATCGGCCTGGCTTGCCCGTGGTGTCGTTTGACGATGCTCGGGAAGCGCTCGGTTTGCGTTATGGGAAAAATGAGGGGAAGGTTGCTCACTTAGCCATTGACAGCGCCAAAGCACTGCTGCGCGAGCGTCAGCCCTTTGTTTGGAACGCGACCCACCTATCGCAACGCATTCGCGAAAAGTCGCTGAGCCTGTTGTTCGCCTATGACGCGGAAGTGGAGATCGTGCATCTCGAACAGCCGCCAGATGAGCTCTTACGCCGCAACAAGTTGCGGGACACCAGCTTGAGTAACGCCAAGTTGATGTCCATGCTCCAGTGCTGGGAGGTCCCGCTGCCAACTGAAGCCCATCGGGTCAGTTATTAGGCGACCGGCTACAACAACATCAATGACATTGCGCGCGACTGTTTGGCGGCGAGATGCCGCCTGCCATTGGCCTCTTTAGGGGGTGGCGCTGGCCTCGAACTGGTGGAACACTGAGCTGCTCAGGGTTGAAGTGACTGGCCCTCGGGTTATTTCAATCTCCCAGGAGCTTGTCATGTCAACTGTGGATCTCAAGCTGAGCGTCATGCGACGCGTCTTCAAGCATCTGTCTACCGCCTGTCTGGCGACGGTTTTGGCCTGGTCAACCCAGGTGGCTATGGCCGCTGATGCAGGGTGGCCGCAAGCCAGAAACGATGCAGGTGGAACCTCATTCAATGCAGGGGAGACCTCGCTGTCGGCATTGAATTTGGCGAACATCCAGATTCATTGGGCGACGCGGGTGGTCTACTACGCGAATGTGGTTAGTGCAGATGGTCAGGCATTCGCGACGATTGAAGACCGCGACATCGATAGCAACCCTCTTGATCGGCTTGTCCGTCTCGACCCGACCAACGGTGCAACGGTGTGGAAGGTGCCATCTCCCTACGCAGGGACAGCCTCCCCCGCAATCGTTAACGACTTAGTCATTGTGGCAGGCAATAACCCCGACGATAGTTTCGACGGCTTGGTGACGGCTTTCGATAGGGCGACCGGGGCAGTGAGGTGGAGTTACACCGTGCCAGCATGGTTTGGCACTAGCACGCTGCATACCCCCCTCGTGAGCGGTGGGCGGGTCTACCTGTTGTCGTATCAAGGTGAGATCTTGGTACTTGACGCCGTCACCGGCGGACTGATCTGGAATCGACGCACCGAATCAGACTACTCGTACACCGGAATCGCCCTGGCCGTAGCGGGAGGGAAGGTGTTTTTGACCGACAGCCGTAAGGGCCTGATCGCGCGCGACGCGGCCGATGGTCAAGAGATTTGGCGCTTCGAACCCTCGCCGTCGAAGGTCATCGCATCGCAACCGATGGCGGTAGGTGACAGCGTGCTGTTCATGGATCGTACGAGCCGTGTTTATTCACTCAATGCATTGACCGGCCAGGTTCGTTGGATCTCCCGCCTGCCGCAGGCGGATAGCGGCAGCTTCTGCTTCCCAAGCGGAGACAACAGTTTCAGTAACCTGGCTAGCGACGGTTCGCGGGTCTTTGCTTTGTGTCTCAACTCGCTTACCAATACACAGAAGCTAAGCGCTTTCGAATTAGTCAGCGGTGCCCTTCTGTGGAAGGCAAGTGTGGGTGAGGGTAATCGTAATCTCGCCGTGGCGAACGGCGTCGTCTATGTCAAGGGCAAGCGGTTAAGGGCCATGGTTGCCGCCACCGGCGCAGCTATCGCTATGCCGAAGATAAGGGACGAATTCTACAGTTCGGCCCAGATGATCTTGGCTGATGGTCGCTTGCTCTTCACCACATCGGCACCAGGTAACACCTTCCTACAAGCCTGGGGCCTTCCACCCGCACGATGACTCGTCCAGGAACGGCCGACTTGCTTGTGAGGCCGACTTGCCAAGTGGGCCAGGTGTAGCTGTGGCCCGGTGTGTTGATCTCTGGCCTGAGCGACCCGGGCCGCTTGAAATGCGCTTCCTACGCAGGATTCCACCGGGCAGCATTCCCTCACGCAGCAAGGCCTTCCACATGCCTGGCAAAGCGGTCCAAAATGGCTTGCCAGCCCGAGCGCTGTTGTTCCAGAGAGTGCTCACCCTCCGCATCAAAGGTGGAGCGCACGGTGACCCCTTGCGGCCCATTCAAAAACTCCACCTTGCCTGCTCTGTCGCCAAAGCGATATTCAATGAGCTGCTGCGGCACGATGCGGGTGTAAGTGCCTTCAAAGTCAAAACCAAAGCTGCCGTCTTTGGCTTCCATGCGCGAGCAAAAACTGCCGCCCTCGCGCAGGTCCACGCGGGCTGAGGTGGTGTGCCAGTCGTCCGAGGCGGCATTCCACTGCACGATATCTGCGGGCGTGGTGTAGGCGCTCCAGACTTTGGCAATGGGCGCACGGATGATGGTTTCAACAGTGATGTTCATGAGAAAGCGCGAGCCGTTTATGCGCTCGTGATTGTGTTCGAGATGCGACGGCGAGTCGATAGCGGCGTTTGGCAGAGTGTGTGGCCGCGAGTAGCGGGGTGGGGCGCGCCCAGTGGGAGTGGCGTTCGGGCATGCCTTAGAGTACCGGCTCGCGCGCTTGATGACCAAAATCTCGGGCGCTCCTACTGCTATTGCTTGTTGAGGAAGCAGAATCTCCATGACCATCAAAACTATTCTGGCGCTGAGCGCTGCCATCACTGCGGCTACGGCGTTGTCTGCATCCCCCGCTGAGCCTGGTTCACCTTGGACGCTGAGCAAAGTCTTGGCAGACCGCGAGGCCAAAGCCGCATTCGACCGCATGAGCAAGGGCCAGAAACTCCCTGCGTGGGTCAGCAGCACGGCAACGCAAACGGAAGGCTTGCCCCTGAAGTTTGCCGGGCAAGACGCCTTTGTCCTCCACGCCTGCAAGCCCCATGCTTGCAGCACCGAGCAAGTGGCGCTGATGTACCTGCCGCAGACCCGCCAGATGTATGGCGTCTTACGCAAAGCCGGGCCCAAACAGAATGCTGAGCACCTGATGTGGCTCAACCAACAAGGTGGGCCTGAGTCCATTGACGGCAAGACGATTTTGTACGCGGCCTTGACAGGCAGCTTGAGCAATCATCCTCGGGCCTTTGACTTCGCTTCAGCGGCGCAGTGAGGGGTTGACCGGAACCCCTGATGGTGGGTTGGCCGCCCGTGATGATTTGCTCGGCGTAGTAAGGGCTTGGTCCCCTCTGGGTGAGCCTTGCTCCTGAGTCTGCTTGAACGGGTATCCCGCCAGCGAAAACTAGCCTTCCAGAAATGGGACACTGGAGGCATGAACAAATTCACAGCGCTGGATGACATGGCGCTTTTCGTGGCGGTGGCCAAGGCTGGCAGCCTGAACCGGGCCAGTGCCCAAACGGGTGTGCCGCTGGCCACCTTGTCGCGGCGCTTGGCGCAGATGGAGCAGCGCCTGGGCGTGCGCTTGTTTGAACGCACAGCGCGCAGCCTCAACCTCACGCCTCCGGCGCAGCGGTTTTTAGAGCGCTGTGAGCCTGTGGTGGCCCAAGCCCTGTTGGCCGAAGAAGCCCTGCGTGAAACGGCTGAGCTGCCCTGCGGCCATGTGCGGGTCACCATGCCGGTGGACTTTGGGCAGTTCTGGATAGCGCCTTTGGTACCGGAGTTTCTCAGCCGCTTTCCCGGCATCAGCCTCGACTTGGACTTGTCGGCGCAGGTGCTTGATTTGCGTGCCGAGGGCTTTGATGTGGCGCTGCGCTTGGGCACGGTGCGTGGCGAGCAACTGGTGGCTCGGCGCCTTGGCAGCTTGGGTATGGCGCTGTTCGCGGCCCCGGCCTATTTGGTGCGGGCCAGCAAGCTTAAGCACCCGAGTGATTTGGCGCGACATTCAGCCTTGGTGCTGGGCACTGCCCAGCGGGCCACGCGCTGGCGCTTGAGCCAGGCCAAGGAAGTGGTCGATGTTCAGGTGCGCGGCGCGCTGGGGCTGAACAACATTGGCATGGTGCAACGCTTGGCCGAGCAAGGCTTGGGTGTGGCCATGCTGCCGCCGCAGCAGGTGCGCGACAGTCTGCAGTCCGGGCGCTTGGAGCCGGTGCTGCCTGCGTGGAAGGCGCCCAGCTTGCCCGTGCAGGCGGTCACCACCACTCGCTTGGTGTCTGCGGCGGTGCGTGCCTGGCTGGACTTCTTGGCTCAGCGCCTGTCGCTCGATTGAACCGCCGCTTTTAGCCTGTGGCGCGCCCGGCACGCCATCGGCAAATCCAAGCCCCAACTCCGTGGTTTGTCAAGCAGGCCACGGGCGCTGTGGTCTCTTCACGGTGCGGCGGCTCCCCGCACACTGGTGCTTTCTTCTCTCAGAGGTTGCTCTCATGTTTCTTCGTCGTTCGTCGGCTGCTCTGGTTCTTGGCATCAGCGCCACGGCCTTTGCGCAAAGCCCAGCCCCCACCGCCGCACAACGCGCCTTGATCGACCTGCACTACAGCGCCTACGGCGTGGCAGGTGATGCCGCCAAGATCTTTCCGCAAACCACTACGCCCGACTTCCAATCCTGCGGTGCCAACGGTAGCGACTGCCAAGGCCGCGAACCCTTGGCGGGCCAGTTGGGAGGTATCAAGAAAGGCCTGCCCGACATGAAGTGGGAGGTGTTGGAAGTGATCGCTGCTGGGGACCGGATCATCGTGCGCGGCCAGGGCTCGGGCACCCCGGCTGGCCCCTTCTTCGGCGTGCCCCATACCGGCCGCAGCTTCAAGGTCATGTCCATCGACATCCACACCCTGCGCGACGGCAAGATTGCCTACACCCACCACCTCGAAGACTGGGCCGGTGCCATCCGCCAACTGACCGGCCAACCGGGGCACTGAGGAGCAGGTCGGCGAGACTCAGGCATGGGGAGGTGACTCAGGGGCATGCTGGTGTGGCTCACGCAACTCCTCCCGTGCCTGCCGCATCACCGAGATGCCCCCCGTCAAGCCCAGCGCGGCCATGCCCGCAGCCACCACCAGGTCGGGCCAGCCCTGGCCGCTCACGGCCACCAAGGCCGCAGCCATCAGCACAGCCACATTGCCAATGGCGTCATTGCGGGTGCACAGCCACACGGCGCGCATATTGGCGTCGCCCTCGCGAAAGGCATAGAGCATGGCCGCCACGGCCAAGTTGGCGGCCAGGGCCAGGGCACCAATCAAACCCATGGCGCTGGCCTGCGGCAGGCCGCCTTGCCGCCATTGCCAAAGCGCGACGGCCAACACCCCCAAACCATAAAGCGCCATGCATAAGCCCTTGAGCCAAGCCGTGCGAGCCCGCCACACGGCGGCCACCCCCAAGGCCCACAGAGACACGGCGTAATTCGCAGCATCACCCATAAAGTCAGCCGCGTCGGCCAACAGGGACACTGAGCCTGTCATGCGGCTGCTGACAATCTCCACAGCCGCCATGCCTGCGTTGATCAACAGCGCGGCCCACAGCACGCGGCGATAGCGCGGCGAAACAATGGCCGCAGGGGCGTGGTCGTGGTCACAGCAATGGCCGCTCATGAAACTCTCCCGAGGGGGTGATGGCTGCATTGGACACCTTAAAGCCACTGCAAGGTCAAGCGTTTGATGCGCTCGCTGGCACCGGGATAATGTTTGAATAAGTGCGCGAATAGCGCAAGTCAATGCTGTGTGGCGGGAGGATGTTGTGATGAATGGGTTGAGTGTTTCTGTGCGGCGCTGGGGGCTGCTTGGCCTGCTGGCCCTCTTGGCGGCCTGCGGTGGAGGCGGCAGTGGCGAACACCCCGATGCCTCGATGGTGGCAGGCAAGTGGTGCTCTCTGCCCGGGTCTCACGGCTGGTGCTTGCAAACACCCGCGGCACCAAGTGACATTGGTGTTGGCAACGTGTCCCGAGTGGATGGACTCTGGTTCTTTGATCGAAAGGCGGGGATGGCCACGACCTCGGACGGCTGCCGACGCACCAGCGACGGCGGTGCTACCTGGTCCCCTGCGCAAGATTGCGGACTGGGTAAAGATCAGCAGCGGCAGGTCTGGTTCTCAGACGACGGTTCGGTTGGTTGGGCCTTGCAGTTCTGGGGTGCGCTCTATACCAGTACAGACCGCGGGCTGACTTGGCAGACCAACATCGTGCAAAACGACATACCGATGAATGCGGCATTGGGCTTCCATTTCGTCACGCCGCAGAAGGGGTGGGTACTTCGTAGGCAGGGCCATTGGGATGGACTGCGAATGCTTCTGAAGACTGAAGACGGCGGCCGTACATGGCAATCCGTCTTGGAACAGGACGACGCCATGAACAGTTGGTTCGGTGGTATCGCCTTCTCTCACGACGGGAAGTACGGCGTGGCACTAGGCGGTCTGCAAGGTGCCTACCTGACCTCTGACAGTGGCGTGACCTGGGTACGGCACACGCGAGCGCTTCAAGCCGAGATTGCACGGGTGCGGTTTGTGGAAGGGCGGACCTTTTTGGCTGTCAGTCGAGAGGGTGACATCCTGCGCAGTGAAGATGGCGGCCAGTCATGGCGCGTCGTCAAACAACTCCCTGCGAATGCAAGCCCACGGGCGTTTCTTGAGCTGGAAGTCCTGCCCAGTGGCCGAGCTTATGCCTCAGGAGGTGGTGGCCTGTTGATCAGCAACGATGGTGGCCTGACTTGGCGAGAGCAAGCAACAGGCATTGGCCGCTCGCCGCAGGCCATGCACTTTGCCGATGACACGACCGGCTGGATTGGCTTTGAAGACGGGGCCATCATGGCCACCATCTACGGTGGCGATTGAGCGGGCCTCGCTGCGATGAAGATCAGCGAATTGGCTCGCGTCACCGACACACCTACTGGCACCTGCGTGACTACGAGCGCGAATGCCGTTGCCTGTATGAAGATAGACAGGCTTCCCACAGAAATTCGCCAGCCCCTTTTGCCTTCACCTTTTCAGCCCTTGATCATGTCTCATGTGCTTCGACGTCTCACGCGTTTGGCTGGTGCTGCCGTAGCGCCTCTTTTCTTGGTAGCACTTTCGGGTTGTTCAACACTGTCCAGCGTGTCCGATGGCGGCATTCAACTGCCATCCTCTCAGACGAACGATGCGGCTGACCTCCAACTTAAGGATGAGCGCAGTTCGCCCAGGCAGAGCAATGTCGAGCAAAACGATGCAATCCTGTTTGGCGATGCGGTATTTAGTCCGTCTGTGCCTCGTTACTTGGAGCGTGCGGTGGGCCTAGAGCTGGCTGGGCACGAATGGCGAGCCCAGGCCGAAGATTGGCTGAAAGCCAATCGACTCAGCTTGGTCAACTTTGAGGCCAAGGCGGCGCTGCGCAGTGCACGGCCCGCAGATGCCAAACGGCATGCAGGGCTCGCGGCAGTAAGTCCAGCAGGACCGTTGATTGGGATGGCGATAGATGGAGTTATCTCGGAATTGGCGCGCGGCAAATTTGTCGAAGTCCGCGCAGTCTTGCGTTCTGGAAGCCGGGACTTCCAAGCATCGACGTTGGAGCCCATTCTCGAATCCAATACGTCGATCGCCTTGCAGCGAGCTGTACTGGCGGTCTCGCGGATGTTGGCTCAGGACATTGCCGAGGAAGCGGTGGGCCTGTCGCAGGCCCGGGAGTCATCACCGTAGAGAACGGTCGCTATGCCAATGAGATATCGCCTTACCGAATAGCCTCCAACACCTTCTTCACCAGCCCCTGCGGCTGATACCCCAGCTTGGACGGCGTGAGCCCCAGCCGTACGACGACGAGTTGCTTGGAGGGCACAACAGCGATGAACTGCCCGTCGTGCCCGCGCATCCACCAGGTGTCGGCGAGCAGGCCTTGGGCCACGTCGGGGTCTTGGCCTTCGGGGGTGGGGCCTTGCGGGCCGTGCAGCCAGAGGTGGCCTTGGCCGTAGCTGCCGGGCTTGGCGGGTGAGGCGGCCGTCATGCGGGCCACATAGCCCTCGGGCAGCAGGCGCTGGCCTTGCCACACGCCATCGTTCAGCAGGAACAGGCCCAGCCGAGCCCAGTCTTTGGCGGTGGCATACAGATAAGATGAGCCGACCGGCGTGCCGCGCGCGTCGGTCTCCAGGGTGGCGCTGCGCATGCCCAAGGGCGTGAAGAGCAGGCGGCGGGCGTCGATGTTGGCGCCTTGTGTCCACCAGCGCGACAGCAGCAACGAGCTGCCGCTGGAGTAGTTGAACTGTGTGCCCGGTGGGTGCAGCAAGGGCAGGCTGGCCGCATAGGCTGCCATGTCGGGCTCCAGGTAGAGCATGCGGGTGACATCGGAGACGCCGCCATAGCCTTCGTCAAAGTGCAGCCCGCTGGACATGGCCAGCAGTTGCGATGCGGTGATGGCCGTGCGCGCATCACTGGCGGGCCAGCCCAGGGCGGGGGCCAGCGGCGTGTCCAGTGTCAGGCCGCCTTCGTGCAGGCGGCGGCCAATCAAAGCGGCGGTGGCCGTCTTGGTCATGGACCAGCCCAGCAGCGGGGTGTCCGGCCCAAAGCCAGGGCCATAGGTTTCGCCCACAACGCGACCTTTGTGCACCACCACCACGGCACGCATGCCCGGGCCTTGCAGCTCAGGCAAGTTGACCACGGCTGCCAGTTGGCCGCTGGTGGGTGCGACATCGACCTCGGGCCAATTCGGGGGCAGTGCGCCGGGCTCAGGTGGCCTCGGCGGGGCTGGCGGTGGGGCGGCGGTTACGTCAATGGCCGGCGCAGCCGCGCGGGCGGCGGCCAAGTCGCCGTCGGCCACCACGGCGCAGCCATGGCCAGGGCGGTGCAGCGCCAAGCCCTTGCCCACCACGCCCAACAGGGCAGCGTGTACTTCGCCGCGTTCGCGGTCTACCGTCACGCGCATGTACTTCAGCAATGGGTGGCCGTGGTTTTGAACGTCGTCACGCAGCACGGCTTGCGCGTCGCGGTTCGCCAAAAATACATTGGAGCAGACGATCTTGGCGGCGTAGCTGGCACCGACGCGCAGCATGGCCGGCGGCAGCGCCCACAGCCACAACAGGCCCAAGAGCAAGAGCCCCAGCAGGCCCAGTGCGAGGCGTTTGATCCAAAGCCGCGCCATGTTCAGGCGCCTCCCATGGGGCTGCACAGCTCCACCAAGCAGCCGTCCGGGCAGCGCAGGTAAGACACGGTCTGGCCCCAGGGTCGCTCGGTGGGCGGGCTCAGCTCTTGGGCCCCGGCCGCCAGCGCGCGGGCATGGGCGGCCACCACGGTGGGGGTCACCAAGCCAATCTCCATGCCCAAGGGCTGGGCCGAGCGGTGGGCCTCCACATGGCCACCAGGGAAGTTGTGTTCGCCCAAACCATGGTCGGCAAACGCCAGCGTGGTGGCCCCGGTGTCCAGCTCGCCGTAGTCTCCGCTTTCATGCAAAAAGCGGCGGGAGAGGCCAAAAGCCCGCTCGAAAAATTCGAGCGAGGCAGCCACATCAGGCACGTAGAGGATGGTGTAGCCGAGCTTCATGGGTGTCCTTGTCGGTAGAGGGGGAGAGAGGGGTGAGCGCGCGGAGGCGGCCGGTTCAGCCCAAACGCTGCAACTCTTCGAGGGTATTGGCATTGAAGAAGGCGTCTGCGTCGTCGAACACCACCGTGGCGCAGCGGTGCTGGGCGGTCCAGCGGTCAATTTTGCGCTCACCGGCGGCGGTGGCCTGAACCAGGCTTTCCATCAGCGAGGCCTTCATCAGGCAGAACACGGGTTGCACCTGCACCCGCAGCGTGCCGTCCGGCCCGGGCTCTCGGGTCGCGGCCATGGCCACGTCAGCGTCTTCGGCCAGCAAGGCTTGGCCCAGGCGCTCCACCAGCTCGAGCGGGAAGTGCGGCGTGTCGCAGGGCACCGTCACCAAATAGGGGGTTTCGCAGTGCTCTAAACCCGCCAAGAAACCGGCCAAGGGGCCAGGGTAGTCAGCCAGAGCGTCGGGCCACACCGGCACGCCAAAGGACTCATAGGCCCCCAGGTTGCGGTTGGCATTGATCATCACCTGGCCTACCTGCAGCCCCAGCCGCATCAAGGCATGCAGCGCCAGGGCTTGGCCACGGTGTTTTTGCAGGCCTTTGTCGACGCCGCCCATGCGGCTGCCACGGCCGCCGGCCAAGATCAAGCCGGTGATGTCAGAGGGAGAAACAGCAGTAGTCATGGGCGGCATGATGCCGCGTTTTTAATCGAGTTGTGTCTCACCAAACACAAAAGAGGCGGTCTGGATCAGGCCTTCTTCGACCACATAAATGCACACCATCTCAATGGTGCCCGGGCCTTCGGGGAAGGTGCGGGTGACCACCTCGTGGTCGATCACCACATTGGCGGCCACCGAGCGCTGCACCAACCGCGCGTGCAGGTTGGGCTCGGCAAAACGGGGCTCGGTGCGCGCGCGGATCTCGTCGCGCCCCATGGCCAGCAGTGTGGCGGGGTGCTCGTACTGGCGGGCCTCGGGCGCGTAAGTAGCCAGCCACGCATCCAGATCTTTGGCGTTATAGGCATCCAGTTGCCGCTGGACGACGGCTTCTGGGCTGGTGTCTGCTGACATGGGCTCTCCAAAAACGAGTCAGGTCAGACAGTGTGACATGCTCTGCCCCTGTACCCATCTTGGGCAGGACTGCCACTTAGGGATGCCGTTAGCTCTGGGCTTGTCGTAGCGGCGGGCTATGGTTGGAAGGGTTTGGGGGGCGGGTCATGAGGGGTTAAGCCGTACCTCGACCCTTCCGACCACTGACTCCCAAATTCGTAGCAGCGCCATTGGATCTTCCGGCTGTGTTTCAAAGCAGGCAACTCCTTCAGGAACTTGACACCAACAGGCGTAGTGTGTGAGCGGAAGTGCTGTCAGGCGATAGCGAACTTGGCCGCACAAGCAGCCTCCAATAAAGGGTGGTGGGTGCGTGGGGATGTGCATCTGTCGCTGAGGTTCAATGTGACCGGCGCTGCGCGGCTCCGTCGCGCAGCATGCGGAAAGCGTGGCGAACGGAGTTGACCTCTGGGCAGCGCGTCATGTGGCTGCGAGCGCCTGAAGCTCTGTCATGAGGGAACCAGCCGACCCCGCGTGCTTCACTCCGTACGCGGCGAATCCCCGAGCCTCGTCCGCTCGGCCTTCCAGTTTCCTGATTCTGGCGAGTGCAAGGGCAAGACGGACCGTCGTGCTTCCAAAGCCCTGAAGGTCATATGTGCCGGATGCAAGTGCCGCAGGGGTAATTGCGCTGAGGGCAGCACACGCGAGTTCAAAGTATTGGGGGGCGAGGCGGGAGTACATGGACGCTGCCGATTCAACCGCGGAGAGCATTGAAGCTTGGTCTGCTTCGTGGTTCCACCACATGTCTGAACTGGACGCTGATAGCCGGCGCCTGAACTCGCGATGAGCTTCAGTCATCTTCTTTGGATCTGGTTGGTTGCCGACAAGATCCGGAGCAGACGCGAAATGAATTCCAAAATTCACTGCGAAGGAGCCACCGTATCGCGATCCCTGCACGGTGATGATCTGTATCCATGGGCCAGAGCACTTGTAGAAGCGTCGCCCGGAACCCGCGAAGCCTTCTTTTCGCAAAAGGGGGGCAAAGGCTGCTCGAATTGCGGATTCCAAGCGCGGCGGAGTCGGTGTGTTCATAACGCCGAACCTCACCGCTCAGCCGACGCCGAAGGCGGTCGGGTGCAGCGGCTTGGTAGGCCAATGACAGGAGTTCGTGGCTGCATCATTTCACCGATTAATAATCATCGAAAGCACAGGGTCTGACGGTGCGCGGTCGATAAAAACATAGGCCGTTCCGTCGGAACAGAAGTTGGCAACTTCTACAGATTGACCGCCATCATCCATCGTCACCCAGCTGTCGACTTGCAGCAGCAAGCGTCCCGCCGGAATTGAAGGCTGCCCCTGCGCACCATTCGCCGTCCAGTAGGGGGCGCCGCCAAACTTGGTGCGCCACTCAGAAGCCCAATAGTGGGGGTTCGCTATCTCGTTGGGCAGGTCACTGTGGCGACGATAGTCGTAGAAAGAAGCCTCTAGTTCAGCGGGTGCGCCATCATCTCGCTCCACCCACCGGGCTACACCAAGTTCAGGCAGGACTCTGAGCTCCTCCCCGTCTTCCTGCGCCGGGACTGCCGGTGGCTGTGTGGGCGCATCCCCTAGTTCCCTTCTCGGCAGGCTGAAGACATTATTTGCGCCTTCAGCGAAATCCCAGAAGCTACACACACTATTCCATTCGCATTTAAAAAGGAACAGCACCTCATCCTCGTCAATTGGCAGCGTGGGCGCGTTCGGTTCCGACGAATGAGCAGGGAACTGCCCCAAATGGCTCATAGGGCGGCCGCATTGAGCACATATTGGCCACAACCGCAAAGGCAAGCCCCAAGGCAGACCTCCTAATTTGTGAACAACGCCAGGCGAAGCGCCTTCGCGGAACTGAGGGTAGTAACAGAGCATAAGAGCCTCACCCTTATTTGGCTAAAACGCCTGTCGCCCGATTCCCCTTTCGCCAGCGACAGGCAAGGCGGCCAAGCGCGAAGTGCTTGTCGATGCTGCGGTATTGCGTCTTTGGATTGGCAAAAATACAGCATCAAGAAATCGGCATTTTGGCGCAGGGTTTGGCAGCAATGCAGCCCCTGCCCCCCCTCACTCCACCAAGTCAAACCCCTGAGTCTCGACCTGCACAAAGGCGCGGGTCATGTCGGCCACTGCCCGCCAGAGTTGGGCTCTGGGGTGGGCGTCTACGGCATTGCAGAGTTGTGGGTGCGGAAAAAGCGCCGCTGTTGTTCTAGGTTGCTCAAGGCCATGTCGTCCTCTTCTCGGCGGGGTCAGCCATCAGCGCCTTAGCCATTGGCAGCCCTTCCATGCCAGCCCAGACTTGAACGGGACCGGAAGCGAAGTACCCGTTGCGGGCATAAAAGGCTTCTGCCGTTCGGGTACTCTCCAAGCGAAGCGCTTCGATACCCCGAGATCGGACTTGCGACTCAATGGCGAGTAGCAAGGCCTTTCCTATGCCCTGATGGAGTGCTTCGTGCACGACATAGCAGAGAGCTAGCTCGTCAAAGACGGCAAGAGCAAACCCCACAATCGTGTTTTCTCTGACGGCTACCAATGCGACGGAATCGGCCGACCGCACCCAGACCGATGCGTTCTCGGGGCTCTTGTTTTCGAGCCACGCTGCCATAGCGACTGGATCGTTTTGATGGTCCTGAACGCAGCACTTGACGATGGATTGACGCACAGCTTCGCAAACTCCGGCGGCATGACCTTGCCCCTGTCCGACGTAGTGCATAGCCACTCGGTTACGCGGCTTTCTTGGTCTGGCCCGCGTGCCAGTTTTCCTCAAACTTCATCGGGCTGATGTAGCCCAGCGTGGAGTGAAGTCGGCGATGGTTGTAGAACGTCAACCAGTCGATGACCTCGTCCATCGCCTCGCGCTGCGTGGCGAACCGCTTGCCGTACAGGCGTCCAACCTTCAGGCTGCCCCAAAGACTCTCGGTGGGCGCATTGTCCCAGCAGTTGCCCTTGCGACTCATCGACGAGCGCATGCCGTAGCTGCTCAGTGCCGCCTGGAACACGCTGCTGCAGTATTGGCTGCCCCTGTCCGAGTGGAAGATCAGGCCCGGCTGGGGATGGCGCCTGAACCAGGCCATGCGCAACGCATCGGTGACCAAGCTGGCCTGCATGTGCGGCTGCATGCTCCAGCCCACCACCTGACGGCTGAATAGGTCGATCACCGCCGCCAAGTACAACCAGCCTTCGTCGGTGGCAATGTAGGTGATGTCACCGCTCCAGANGCCCGCCAGAGTTGGGCTCTGGGGTGGGCGTCTACGGCATTGCAGAGTTGTTCGGCCCAGGGCTGGATGTGGGTGCGGAAAAAGCGCCGCTGCTGCTCCAGGTTGCACACCGCCACATCGTCGCCTGCAATCAGGTAGCGCATCACTTCAAAGACGCTGGCGATGTGGTCTTCGGTTTGGCCGCTTTGTGCGTCGCCTTGCAGGCCCAGTTGGGCCATGTCTTGGCGCAGCAAGGCCAGGGGCTTTTCGTTCAAGAACCCGGCCAGGTAGTGTGAGCCATAGACCAGCACGTCGGGCTTGCCCACACCGCCAAACAGCGCGTCGAACTCGTCTTGCGCCTGCTCCACCGTGGTGCTGCGCAGGGCGCCCACCAGCGCCTCCCAGGGGCCTTGCAAAAAGGCGCCAGCCTCGGGTGCTTCGGTCACGGCCACGCGGAACTGGGCCAGCAGCTCTGCGCTGGGAGGCGTCAGCCACAGCAGGGCCAGCACGCCATACAGCTCGGCGCGGGCGCCTTCTTCGGCCTGGTCGGCCGTGGCAAAAGAAAGGGTTTGAGATGCGGTCATGGCAAAGGGCTCAGAGCTTGTGAAGTATTCCGGCGCGCCCGAGCGGGTGTCCGAAACGGTGTCGATCAAGGCGCAAAGCACAGCCATAGCTCGAGCTATGGCGAGCATTTGCAACGACGAGCGGCGCTGTTTTGGGCGCTCGAGCGGGTGTGGCGGAATGTTTCACAAGCTCTCAGAGGTCGGTGATGCGGGTCTGGCGTTGGTCGTTGAACATGTCGATCACGCGGCAGTCATTGCACATTTTGAGGCGCTCCAGCGCCGCGCCTTGGAAGGCGCTGTGCCCGGCCAGCTTGCCCAGCATGTTCTCAATCGCCTTGAGCGTGCCAAAGGGCTTGGCGCAGCGGATGCAGGCATAGGGCGGCACCTCGTGCAGCACGCGCGTGGTCTTGCGCGCTTGGCCGCCTTGGGCCAAGAGCAGCCGGGGCTCCAGCGTGATGGCTTGCTCGGGGCAGGTGCTGGCGCACAGGCCGCATTGCACGCAGTTGCCCTCAGTAAAGCGCAACTGGGGCCGCTCGGTGTTGTCGGCCAGCGCGCTTTCGGGGCAGGCGCCCACACAAGACAAGCACAGCGTGCAGCGCTCGGTGTCCACCTTCAGACTGCCCAGCGGTGAGCCCTGCGCCGGCAAGGCGATGGCCTCGGGCAAGGCGGCGCTGGCTGGCGCTTGGGCCAGCAGATGATCCAGCGCCAGGTCCAGCGTGGCGCGCTTCTCGGCCTGCACCGCAAAGCGCGCGGGCTGGGCCACGCCTTGGGCCGGGGCGCAGCGCAGGGCGGCGTCCAGCTCGGCCAGATCAACCCTTGGCCGACGCATTGGAGCGGATGGCGCTGGCCGAGCAGACATCGATACAGGCTTGGCAGCCGATCTTCTCGTTACGGCTGTGGGCGCACAGGCGCTGCTTGTAATGGAAGAACTTGGGCTTGTCGAACTCGCCCACCAGCTCGCGCAGGCTCAGCACGGCCTTCATCAGCTTGGCGGGGTCGTTGCCCACATGGGCATAGCCTTGCGGCGGCTGGTGTTGGCTGAAGGCGGGGCTGGGCCGCAGGTCCAGCACCAGGTCAAACGCTTCGCTGCTGCGTTGGGGCGCGCGCTTGAAGTCAATCGCGCCGATCACCTCGCACGCCGCCTCGCACGCGCGGTGGCTGCGGCAGAGGTTCAGGTCGATCTGGTAGCTGAGGTCAATCGCGCCTTCGGGGCAGGCTGCCACGCAAGCATTGCAGCGGGTGCAGAGTTCGGCATCAATCGGGTTGCTGCTTTCCCACTCCGCGCTGAAGTTCCCCAGCCAGCCGGTCAGGCTCACCAGGGTGCCGGTGTGCACGGCCTGAGCGCGTGCTTGCGGCAAGGCGCCGCCCACGCGGTCAATCAGCAGGGTGGGCTCCAGCTTGTCGGCCAGCAGGTCGGCCGCAGCTTGGGCGGCCTCGGCCGCGCCGATCACCAGCACGCGGCCTTGGCTGCGATAGGTGTGGGTGGCCACGGGTTCAGGCTCTGGCCCTTGTGCGGCAGCCAGCAGGGCGGCCATTTTGGGCGTGGCCTGGGCGCCGTCGCGGCTCCAGCCTGCGGTCTCGCGCAGGTTCACAAAGCGGATGGGGCGCTCGCTCACCGNCTCAGGTGCTCTTGGAGACGGTGATGGTGGGGAACTTGGATGAAAAATCCTTGGCCCGCTGTGCCACCTTGACCGCCACCTGGCGCGCCACTTGTTTGTAGATGCCGGCGATCTCGCCATCGGGCTCGCTCACCACCGTGGGGCGGCCTGCGTCGGCCTGCACGCGGATGCTGAGGTTCAAGGGCAGCGCGCCCAGGTAGTCCACACCGTATTGGGTGGCCATGGTCTTGCCGCCATCGGCGCCAAAAATGTGCTCGGTGTGGCCGCAGTTGGGGCAGCAATACACCGCCATGTTCTCGACCACGCCCAAGATGGGCACGCCCACCTTTTCAAACATCTTCAGGCCCTTCTTGGCGTCGAGCAGGGCAATGTCTTGCGGCGTGGTGACGATGACCGCGCCGGTGATGGGCACGCGCTGGCTGAGCGTGAGCTGGATGTCGCCAGTGCCCGGGGGCATGTCGACGATCAGATAGTCCAGATCGCCCCAATTGGTTTGGCGCAGCAGTTGCTCCAGCGCTTGGGTGGCCATGGGGCCGCGCCAGATCATGGCGTCGTCCACATTGATCAAGAAGCCGATGGACGCGACCTTGACGCCGTAGTTTTCCAGCGGCTCCATGGTCTGGCCGTCCAGGCTTTCGGGGCGGCCGTTGATGCCCATCATCATGGGCTGGCTGGGGCCGTAAATGTCGGCGTCCAGAATGCCCACGGTGGCGCCTTCGGCAGCCAAGGCCAGGGCCAGGTTGACGGCAGTGGTGCTCTTGCCCACGCCGCCCTTGCCCGAGGCCACGGCGATGATGTTCTTCACGCCCGGCAGCAGGGACACGCCGCGCTGCACTTGGTGGGCCACGATCTTGGTGCTGAGGTTGACGCTGACGTTCTCCACGCCCGCCTGGGTGCGCACAGCCGCAATCAGGCGCTTGCGCAGCTCTGGCGTTTGGCTCTTGGCGGGGTAGCCCAGCTCCACATCAAAAGAGACATCGCCCCCATCGACGCGCAGGTTCTTGACCTGCTTGGTGGTGACAAAGTCTTTGCCGGTGTTGGGGTCCACCACGGCTTGAAGCGCGGTCAGAACAGCTTGATCGGTGAGGGCCATGAGCGTTGGTGTACACGAGATATGAAATCCCGTGCAGTCTACCGGCTGCGGGCCGAGCCCTCGCGAAACAAGGTCTTGAGGCACCCCCGGGCGATCCCTGATGCCCGGGGGTGAAGGGGAGGCCCTTGCTGGGTCAGCCGCCGGAGTCCGTCACCAGCTTGCCTTGGTCTAGCAGCAGCTTGATGAGCTGGCTGTCCGTGGCCGAGGCAGACGCCCCCAATGACGAGCGCAGGTCGACCCCCTCCAGCACAATGGTCTGGTCTTCGGCCCCTGCGCTGTAGACGCCGTTGGTGAAGCCGCCGGTGCTGGAGATGTGGATCACGGTATGGCCGGGCTGGCTGGTGGTGTCGAAGTCCAAGAACCTGTCCAAGTTGCCCACGCCGCCTGCGGTGTTCTCGCCCTGGAGCAGGTCACGCAGGTCCAGCACATCGCCGTCGCCCACATTGAAGTCCAGGATGTGATCCACCGCAGTCGCCCCGTTGCTGCCGCCGTCATTGAGTTCCCACTTAAAGACATCGGCACCCGCATCACCGCGCAGCCAGTCATTGCCCTTGCCGCCCACCAACTGGTCGGCCCCCGCACCGCCACGCAGCGCGTCAGCGCCGCCGCCGCCGCGCAACACGTCGTTGCCAATACCGCCGTATATGAAGTCGCTGCCGCTGCCGCCCTGAATCAGGTCGTTACCTGCGCCCCCATGGGCCACATTGCCGTGGGCCGTGATCAGGTCGCTGCTGTTGCTCGCCGAGACGCGCAAGGCCTCGGCAGAGAAGCTGCCATCGGCGTTGGTGAGCGCGGCGTCTCCACTGCGCATCAGCCCCGTCTGCCCGATCTCGGCGCGGGTGAGTGCGGTGCTGTCGTCTGCGCCGCCCAATGACAGGCCGTCGCTGCCGGTGGTGCCCATCATCAGGTCATTGCCGCTGGTGCTTGCTGCAATGCTGCTGGAGATATGCACGGCCAGAGGCGGCGACGCAGGCGACTCGTTGCCCGCCGTGTCGACCAAGGTGGTGTGGATGCTGTGAAGCCCTGCGCTGAGCGCTGCACTGGGTTGCACCGTGCCCGCGCTATAGGTGCAGGCCACGGCCACGCCGTCCACATACAGCTTGATGGTGTGACCGGCCGGGGGCGCCGCCACGTTAAAGACAGGGCGGGTCTGGGTGGTGATGTTGTCCGTGTTGTCGGCCCCGGTGTCGCTGGCCGCCGCCATATCGGCTTGAGCCATGGACTTGGGCTTTGAGGTGTCCACGGTGATGCTCAGCGCCGTGCCGGTCAGGCTGGAGACCGCGCCGGAGCTGCTCACCAGCCTATAGCTGAGGCTGTGGGTGCCGTCAGGGAGAGCGTTCGTGGGGGTCAGCGTTTTCGCATTGGAATCCCAGGTGCCAGCCACCTCTACGCCGTTTACCAGCAACACAGCACTATAGCCCGCAGGCACCGAGGCCAAGCTCAGCACGGGCTTGTTGATATTGGTGATGTTGTCGGTGTTGCTGCTGCCGCTGTCTGAGGCGGCTGTCAGGTCGGCGGCCCCCAGGCTGCTGATGCCCGTGCTGGCAAAAGTGGCTTTGGTGTTGCCGCCCGCGTCAATGGTGGTGAACTGCGCAGTCACCGCGCCCAAGGAGTGACCGTTGGGTACGTAAACCTTGAGGCCGGCCAAGCTGCTGGTGGCGACGGTGTAGCTGCCGTCGGCATTGCGGGCCAAGTCTGCCCCCGCCGAGTTTTGCAGCTTCAAGGAGGCGCTGGCCAAGATGATGGTGGTCGTGTCACCTAGCTTTTCGCTGCCATCGGTGTCGGTGAGCGCGGCGCTCAAGTTCAGGTCGTAGCGGTATCCCACGGTGGTGGTTTGATACTCCCATCTGTACTCCGTTGAGGTCGAGACTCTGACAAAGGCATCGTTGTAGTCGCCGTCGTTCTGGTCTTCGAAGGCGATAACGTCACCATTGATGCGGTAATTGGTCATGTTCCCGTTGAAAGCGTAATACCAGCTCGCGGAGGCGGGAATGTCGTAGCTGCCGCTTTGACCACTTCCTTTGTAGCTAATCAGTTGTGTCCACTGGCCATTGACCACCACGCCAAAGGGGTTGGCACCGAGGGCGTCTCCGCCCAAGTCTTGGTAGTAGATGCGGGTGTAGGCGACGTAGACATACTGGCCTCCGGTCACCGCACTGCCCCCCGTCACGCTCATCGTCACCTGGGCAGCATCGGCCTGAGGCGTCAGGTCGATGGTCATGGTCGTGCCGGCCGAGCTGTTTTGGCCGTCGTTGGCGCTATAGCTGAAGCTGGCGTAATCCGTTTTCTGATTGCCCGTGCCCGCCGAGTTAAAGCTGCTGGAGCCGGACTCATTGGCATCTGGGACAAAGCGCAGATTGCCGGCATTGATGTCGGTGGCCGAGACCTGCTGATTGGCTGTGACAGCCACCCAGGCATTGCCATTGAAGAACTCCAACTTCCCGTCTGCGGGCAGGCTGTTGATGGTGATGCTCAGGTCCGCGATGGGTGAGTCTGCATCGGCCACGCCAAACTGCGACCAGGTCAGCACCATGGCGGTGTCTTCTGCACCCGTCAGCGTTGAGCCCGTGGCCATGGGGCTGGGGTCAACGGTATAGCTGTGGGTGGCTTGGATGTCGGCCTGGTTGCCCGCCGGGTCGGTGATGCGCACCGAGACATCCAGCGTAGTCGGCGCGCCAGTGGCGCTGGTGTCCACCGAGTACGCGCGGCTGGCCGAGATATCGGCTTGGTTGCCCGCCAGGTCGGTGGCGCGCAAGCTGGCTTGCACGGTGGAGTCCGGGTCGGCGGCCAAGGCCGCACCGGGGACGGCAATGCTGAAGCTGCCATCGGGGCCGACCTGGCCGCTGTAGCGCTGGCCGTTAATGTCCAGTGTCACGGTGTCGCCAGCGGTGAACTCACCGGTGGCCAGGCCGGTGACGCGCACCGTGCCCCCCGCCTCTGCGGCGTTGATGACGTTGTCGGCGCTCAGGCTGTCCAGCGTCAGGCCGGTACTGCCACTGGGGCCACCGGTGGGGCCGCTGGTGTCGATGCGGGCGCTGTCCTCTCCTTGGGGCGAGGCATTGCCCGCCTTGTCGGTAAGGATGGCGGTGACTTGCACGGTCTGCCCGTCGGCAGGCGCGGCAAAGCTGGTGTTCACAAAGCCCGCTGCCACCTGCTGGGCGGTAAGCGTGAAGGTGGAGGTGCTCGTGCCGTTGGAGACGCTCAGCGTGTCACCGGCTACCGTGCCTGCGGGCAGATCGACGCGCACATCGACCACGCCGTTCAGCTCGGTGCGGTTGACCAAGCCATCGTTGTTGGCGTCCTCGGCAATCGTCACCGTGGGGGCGCCAGTGGCGCTGGTGTCCACCGAGTAAGCGCGGCTGGCCGGTATATCTGCTTGGTTGCCTGCCGGGTCGGTGATGCGCACCGAGACATCCAAGGTCTTGTCGCTGTCGGCCACCAAGTCAGCACCGGGAACTGCGACGCTGAAGCTGCCGTCAACGCCCAAGCTGCCGGTAAAGGTCTGGCCATTGACGGTGAGGCTGACTTCATCCCCAGGGGTGAACTCGCCCGTGACTTGGCCCGTCACGTTGACCAGGCTTCCGGCCTCGGCCGCGTTGACGATGTTGTCTGCCGTGACGGGGTTGAGGGTGATGCTGGTCGTGGAAGAAGAGGGGCCCGTGGTATCAACCCGCGCCGAATCCGTGCCTTGCGGCGAGGCATTGCCCGCCATGTCGGTGAGTACAGCCGTCACATTGATCGTCTGCCCCTCCGCCGGGGCGGCAAAGCTGGTGTCGATAAAGCCCGCCGCAAGGTGCGCGGCGCTGACCACAACGCTCGCCGTGGTGGAGCCGTTGGAGACGGTCAGCGTGTCGCCCGCCACCGTGCCTGCGGGCANGGTATTGCCCGCCTCATCGGTGAGTGTGGCGGTGATGAGCACGGTGCTGCCACTGGGCGGTGCCACAAAGCCGGTCAGCACATGGCCCCTGGCCAAGTCTTCGGCGGTCAGTACGATGCTATTGCTCACCTCGCCGTTAGAGATGTCCAGACGATCGCCCACAGCGGCACCGGCGGGCAGGTCCACCTGAACGTTGATCAAGCCTTGCAACTCGGCGCGGTTGATGAAGCCGTCGTGGTTGGCATCCTCCAGCAGGGTGACGGTGGGAGCCCCGGTGGCCGAGGTGTCCATGCTGAACACGCGGCTGGCGGGTATCTCGGCTTGGTTGCCCGCAGGGTCGGTGGCACGCAGCGAGCCGGTCACCGTGTGGTCGGTGTCGGCGGCCAGGTCGGCTCCGGGCACGGCAATGCTGAAGCTGCCATCTTGGGCCACGAGGCCTGTGAAGGTCTTGCCATTGACGGTGAGGCTCACGCTGTCGCCCGCCGAGAACTCTCCTTGGGCCCGGCCGCTGATCTGCAGGGTCTGCCCGGCCTCAGCGGCGTTGACAATGTTGTCGGCCGAGACCGGGTTGATCACCAACGTGGTGGTGCTGGCGTCTGGCGCGCTGGTGTCTATCTTGGCGCTGGCACTGGACGAGGCCGAGGTATTGCCGGCTTCATCGGTGAGGGTCACGCGCGCGCTCAGGGTCTCGCCGGAGGCTGGGGCGTCCACCTGGGCCAGCACCTCGCCCGCCGCGAGCTGCTCGGCGGTGATGGTCAAGCGCTGGTCACCGGTGGAGGTGCTGAGGTTCAAGACATCGCCCACCCGGGCGTCGGCGGGCAGGCCGATGCGCAGGTCCACCTTGCCCGAGAGTTCGGCCTGGTTGATCACGCCGTCGCGGTTGCTGTCCTCTGGGATGGACAGCGTGGGCGCGGCCGTGGCGCTGAGGTCGATGATGAGGGCGCTGGGCGCGCTGGGTGGGCTGGTATTGCCGGCCTCGTCGGTGGCGGTGACGGTGAAGACATGCTCGCCCGTCGTCAAAGGCGTGGCAGGCGTCAGCGTCCAGTGGCCAGCGCTGTCGACCGTGGTGCTGCCAATCAGCAGCCCGTCGCTATAGACCTTCAAGGTCGTGCCGGGCTCGCCCCGGCCGCTCAGGGTGGGGGTGGTGTCGTCTGTTCGTGCCCCACTGCTCAATACGCCTTGCACCGAGCCCACATCGTCGGCCAGGCCAGTGATGGTGGGGGCCTCAGGGGCTTGGGTGTCAATCGTCACCGAGTACACGGCGGTGGGCTCACTCACCACGCCAGCGGCATTGGTGGCCGTGGCACTGAAGTGGTGCTCTCCATCAGTCAGGGCTGTGGCGGGCGTGAAGCTCCAGCGGCCACTGCTGTCAGCCGCCGTGGAGCCCAGCAAGGTGTTGCCGTCATACACGCTGACGGTGCTGCCTGCGGGCGCGGTGCCTTGCAAGGTGGGGCGCGTGTCGTCGCTGCTGCCTTGGGGCTGCACCGCTCCTTGCACTGCGCCTACATCATCGACCAGCGTGGTGATGGTGGGTGAGGTGATTTGGCTGGTGTCCACCGTGAAGGTGCTGGCCGGTGAGGTCGGGCCGGTATTGCCTGCGGCGTCTGTTTGGCTGCTGGTGATGCGGTGCTCGCCATCGGTCAGCGGGGTGGAGGGGGTGAAGGCCCAGGTGCCGTCGGGCTGCACCACGGTGCTGCCAATGGGTTGGGCGTGGTCGTAGAGGGTGACGACCGCCCCCGGCTCGCCCTTGCCGCGCAAGGTGGGGGTGGCGTCGTCGGTGGTCTGGGCCTGGCCCAGGGTGTGTCCGGTGCCACCGTGTCCACCACCACGCGAAACAGGTTGGAGGGCTCGCTGGCCACGCCTGCTGCATTCAGGCTGACGGCCACAAAGTCATGCGGCCCGTCGGGCAGCGGGGTGCTGGGGGTCAGCGTCCAGCGGCCTTGGGCGTCGGCCGTGGTTTGGCCCAACAAGGTGTCACCGTCAAAGACTTGAATGACTTGGTTGGGCTTGCTGCTGCCGTTCAGGGTGGGGGTGTTGTCGGGGCTGGCTTGGTTGAAGACCAGGGGCGCTTCAGCGCCATCGGCGCGGCCTTCGGTGACTTGGTCGATAGAGGGGCTTAAGACCTGGCTCGTGTCGACGGTGAAGCTCAGAGGCGTGGAGGCCGTGCTGACGTTTTCAGCGGCGTCAATGGCGGTGATGGTGATGAGGTGCTGGCCATCGGGCAGGGGCCGGGCGGGGGTAAAGCTCCAACTGCCATCCGGGCCTACCGTGGTTTGCCCCAGCGGTGTGCCTTTGTCATAGACAGTGATGAGGCTACCGGGCTCGGCGTTCTTGCCTTGCCAGGTGGGCGTGGCGTCGTCAATGGTGCTGCCTTCGGCGATGTTGCCCTGCACCGGGCCGACGTTGTCCAGCGCGGCGTCGATGGCGGGTTGGCGCGGCGCTTGGGTGTCGATGGTCAGCGGCCACAGGCCCGTTTGGGGGCTTTGGACACCGTTGGCATTGGTGGCCATGGCGCTGAAGTTCCAGGTCTTGTCGCCCAAGGCTGCCGGTGTGATGCTCCATTCACCCTTGGCGTTGACCACGGCGCTGCCCACAGGGTTGCCGTCTGCAAAAAGGGTCACGGTCTCGCCGGGCCGACCAAAACCATTCAAGGTGGGGGTGTTGTCATTGGTGCTGCTGGACTTGGCCAACAAACCCTGTTGCGGGCTGACATCGTCTGTCGCGCTGATGATGCTGGGCACTTGCGGTGCGCCCATCTCCACATTCAAGCTGAAGGCGGGGCTGGAAGGGCCGGTGTTGCCTGCGGGGTCGGTGGCCGTGGTGGTGATGCTGTTGGGGCCACCCGGCAGCGGGACCTCAGGCGTGAAGCGCCACTCGCCACTGGGGTCCACTTTGGTGCTGCCAATGGCGACACCGTTGGCATAAACCGTGATAGTGCTGCCCGGCTCGCCCTTGCCCTCCAGGGTGGGGCGGCTGTCATCGGTGGTACCGCCGGGGTTGAGCGGGCCTTGAATCGGGCCTTGGTCGTCGATCACTCGATCGATGCTGGGAGCCAGCGGGGCACTGCTGTCGATCGTGCCGCTGCTGGTGCTGGTGCGGGTGTTGCCCGCCAAGTCGCGGCCGGTGACTTCAACGGTGAAGGGGCCGTCAGGCAGGGGCTGGCTGGGCGTGAGGCTGAAGCTGCCGTCAGGCCGCACCACGGCCTCACTGGTTTGGGTCTGGCCTGCGGAATCGGTGATCTTGACGGTGATGCTCGTGCCATTGCCTAAGTCGGTGCGGCCGACCAGAGTAGGCTGGGTGCTGTTGCTGAGCGACGGCGCGCTGATGCTGATCTCCGGGGCCGTGGTGTCCAGCACGCCCACGGTGGTGCTGGTTTGGGTATTGCCTGCGGCATCGGTGGCCACCACTTGCACGGTATAGCGGCCTTCGGCCAGGGCTTGGTCGGGGCTGACGCTGAAGCGGCCATTGGGGCCTACCGTGGCCGTCAACTCTTGGGCCTTGCCCGCGGCATCCACCACCGTCACCTTGACCACACTGCCTTCGGGCAAGTCCGACTGGCCGCTGATGGTCGGGGTGCTGTCGTTGGTGAGCGAGGCCGCATCTAGACGCAGCGTCGGTGGTGTGGTGTCCACCGTACCCTGGCTGCTGACGCTGCTGCCTTGGGCCTGCACATTCACCTTGAAGACGCCGTCTGGCAGGGCTGCCGTGTTCGCCTCGAAGCGCCCGTCGGCCCCTACAGCGGTGGTGATGATCTGGACCTGCCCTTGGGAGTCCGTGACGGTGATGCTCAGCAACGTGCCGGGGGGCAGGGTGGTGCTGCCACTCAATCGAGGCGTGGCGTCATTGGTCAGGCCCGGGTTGTCCAGGTAGATCGATGCTGTGCCCGTGGGGGTGTCGGTGTCGCTGGGGCTCAGGCTGGTGGCGGGGGCGCTGCCGCCCGGGTCTTGCGTCTGGCTGGGCTTGCTGCTGGGGTTGGTGCTCTCGCTGACCCGGT
Source organism: Ideonella sp. MAG2 (assembly GCA_004359425.1). Taxonomy (GTDB): domain Bacteria; phylum Pseudomonadota; class Gammaproteobacteria; order Burkholderiales; family Burkholderiaceae_C; genus Ideonella. The sequence goes on from PTEU01000001.1 coordinate 662,199, forward strand.
CCACCCGCAGGCCGCCTTCGGCCGTGGTTTCGTCGCCGCCCGTCACACCGGCTGCGGTGGCAGCGTCCCCCGTGCCCTTGTCAAGGTCGGCAATGACTTTGTTCAAGCGGTCCGCCGATGCTTTGGCGGCCGCATTCTGTGCTTTGCTCAAGCGAACCACGGCGTCTATGGCCGTCAGCAGCACCGCACCCGGGGGCACCGTGGCTCCGGTGGACAAAGCCTGGGGCTCCTGGCCGGGCACCTGCATCATGGCGAACCCCTCCAGCTCCACCACCTGGCCACCCGCCACCACGGCGGCGGCCAACGAGGCCGGGCTTGCGGTGGAAAGCTGCGGCTGGGCATGGGAAGCGGCTGCGGCCGTGGCGGTGGGGGTCGCAGGGGTGGGGGTGTGTTCGCTCATGGGGGACTTCTGGGCTGGTTGAACAGAGGTGGGCACAGAGATGGGCAGGCAAATGCCCTCCGAGGCCTGGACTTCCGCTCTTTCGGCCGTGCGCGTTGGCATTGAAGGCTTGCGTGCCCAAGATCCCTGTTTTTTGGACTTGGCGGCCAACAAAGTCACACCCTTGCGGTGGGTTCGCTGCTTAGAGGCTGAAGCACTTGCGCCTCGGGTTCGGCCTGATTGCCAAAAAATTGGCGAACCTCCCTAATTCGTGGCTAACATGCACGACATTGCATAGCGCTGTGCAGGGCCTGATGTGCCGGAGGACCCCAAGATGAACGAAACCCAGAAGACGTCGACACTTTCCCGCCGTACCGTGTTTGCCGGTGCGGGTGCCGTGGGCGCTTTGGCCGCCGCTGTGGCGGTACTGCCCAAGGCCAGCCCCCCAGCAGAGGCTGAGCCGGTGGCGGCAGCGGCCCAGCCTGATGACGCCGAGGGCTATCGCCTGACGGCGCATATCCAGCGCTATTACCAAACCGCTCGCGTCTGAGCCGGCCTGGGCGGTGTGGCGGCCGGCCTGTTGTGCCGGTGCTGCTTGCCCGGCAGGACGGCCCCGCGCAACCCCTTTCCTGATGGCCTGCGCCACCTTTAGTGACGCCTGCCCGACTCTCAAGGAGTAAACATGCTGCTGACCCGCAGAACCTCAAGCCCCCAGGCTACGGCCTCCTCGTCCTCCTCGCTGGTGAACAGCCTGGCCCGAGGCATCAGCCGAGCCATCCCCACCATGGATCGCCGCTCGTTCTTGCGTCGCTCTGGTTTGGGTGTGGGGGCGGGTATTGCCGCTGGTCAGCTCACCTTGGTGAAAAAGGCTCAGGCCTCCAGCTCGGCGCGTGCCGCAGCCGACGGCTCCGGCAAGGTCGAAGTCAAGCGCACGGTCTGCGGCCACTGCTCGGTGGGTTGTGCCATTGATGCGGTGGTGGAAAACGGTGTCTGGGTGCGCCAAGAGCCGGTGTTCGACTCGCCCATCAACCTGGGGGCGCACTGTGCCAAGGGCGCGGCGGTGCGCGAGCATGGCCACGGCGAGTACCGCTTGCGCACGCCCATGAAGCTGGTGGACGGCAAGTACCAGCGTATCTCCTGGGACCAGGCCTACGAAGAAATCTCCGCCAAGATGCTGGAGCTGCGCAAAGAGAGCGGCCCCGACAGCCTGTTCTTTGTGGGCTCGTCCAAGCACAACAACGAGCAGGCCTATCTGCTGCGTAAGTGGGTCAGCTTTTGGGGCACCAACAACACCGACCACCAAGCCCGTATTTGCCACTCCACCACCGTGGCGGGTGTGGCGAACACCTGGGGCTATGGTGCGATGACCAACTCCTACAACGACATGCAGAACGCCCGGGCGGCGCTCTACATTGGTTCGAACGCGGCCGAGGCCCACCCGGTGTCCATGCTGCACATGCTGCATGCCAAAGAAAACGGCTGCAAGATGATCGTGGTCGACCCGCGCTTCACCCGCACCGCCGCCAAGGCCGACGAGTACGTGCGCATCCGTTCCGGCTCCGACATCGCCTTCCTGTATGGCATGTTGCACCACATCTTCAAGAACGGCTGGGAAGACAAAAAGTACATCGAAGACCGTGTCTATGGCATGGACAAGGTGCGCGACGAAGCGCTGAACTTCTGGACGCCTGAGAAGGTGCAAGAGGCTTGCGGCGTGGATGAAGCCACGGTGCTCAAGGTGGCCAAGACCATGGCCGAAAACCGCCCCAGCACCATCGTCTGGTGCATGGGCCAAACTCAGCACACTATTGGCAACGCCATCGTGCGTGCGTCTTGCTTGCTGCAATTGGTGTTGGGCAATGTGGGCAAGAGCGGTGGCGGCACCAACATCTTCCGCGGCCACGACAATGTGCAGGGTGCCACCGACGTCGGCCCCAACCCCGACTCCCTGCCCGGCTATTACGGCTTGGCTGAAGGCTCCTGGAAGCACTTCGCCAAAGCCTGGGGTGTGGACTACGAGTGGATCAAGAAGCAGTACGCCTCGCCCGCGATGATGACCAAGTCCGGCATGACCGTCTCGCGCTGGATCGACGGTGTGCTGGAGAAGAACGAGCTGATCGACCAAGACAGCAATTTGCGCGGCATGTTTTTCTGGGGCCATGCGCCCAACTCTCAGTCACGCGGCCTGGAGATGAAGAAGGCCATGGACAAGCTGGACTTGCTGGTGGTGGTCGACCCCTTCCCCAGCGCCACGGCCGCCATGGCTGCTATGCCGGGCAAGGCCGAAGACCTGAACCCCAAGCGCGCGGTCTACCTGCTGCCCACCACCACGCAGTTCGAAACCAGCGGTTCTTGCACGGCCTCCAACCGCTCCATTCAGTGGCGTGAGAAGGTCATCGAGCCGCTGTGGGAAAGCCGTACCGACCACATGATCATGTTCCAACTGGCCGAGAAGCTCGGCTTTGGTAAGGAGCTGGTCAAGAACTACAAAATGGTGCAAGGCAAGGGCGGTATGGAGCCCGAGACCGAGTCCATCCTGCGCGAGATCAACACCTGCGTGTGGACCATTGGCTACACCGGCCAGAGCCCAGAGCGCTTGAAGGCTCACATGCGCAATATGAACGTCTTCGATGTGAAGACGCTCAAGGCCAAGGGTGGCATTGACAAAGAAACCGGCTACAGCTTTGACGGTGATTACTTCGGTCTGCCGTGGCCTTGCTACGGCACGCCGGGCATGAAGCACCCGGGCAGCCCCAACCTCTACGACACCTCCAAGCATGTGATGGACGGCGGCGGTAACTTCCGCGCCAACTTTGGTGTGGAGCGTGACGGCGTGTCGCTGCTGGCGGAAGACGGCTCGCATTCTGTGGGCGCAGACATCACCACCGGCTACCCCGAGTTCGACCACATCTTGCTCAAGAAATTGGGCTGGTGGGGCGAGCTGACCGAGGCCGAGCAAAAGGCGGCCGAAGGCAAGAACTGGAAGACTGACAGCTCAGGCGGCATCATCCGTGTGGCCATGAAGAACCACGGCTGCCACCCCTTCGGCAATGCCAAGGCGCGGGCGATTGTCTGGAACTTCCCGGACCCCATCCCCAAACATCGCGAGCCGCTGTTCAGCAACCGGCCCGACATGATCGCCAAGTACCCGACGCACGACGACAAGAAGGCCTTCTGGCGCCTGCCCACCCTCTACAAGACGGTGCAGGAGAAGAACAAGGACATCGGCAAGACCTTCCCGCTGATCATGACCAGCGGCCGTTTGGTCGAGTACGAGGGCGGCGGCGAGGAAACCCGCTCCAACCCGTGGCTGGCCGAATTGCAGCAAGACATGTTTGTCGAGATCAACCCCAAGGCCGCCAACGACCGGGGCATTCGCAACGGTGAATATAGACGCGCCTTGCATGGCGGTCTGCCCAGTGGACTGCTTCTATCGCACCGACGAAGGCGTGGTGCTTCACGACAAAGATGTGTGCATCGGCTGCGGCTACTGCTCGTATGCCTGCCCGTTTGGCGCGCCGCAGTTCCCCACCAATGGCACTTTCGGCCTGCGCGGCAAGATGGACAAGTGCACCTTCTGCGCAGGTGGCCCAGAAGCCAACGGCTCCACCGCTGAGAACGAAAAGTACGGCCGCAACCGCTTGGCAGAAGGCAAGCTGCCGGCTTGCGCTGAAATGTGCTCGACCAAAGCCTTGTTGGGCGGCGACGGCGACGTGGTGGCCGACATCTTCCGCACCCGCGTGCTGACCCGCGGCAAGGGCAGCGAAGTCTGGGGTTGGGGCACCGCCTACGGCAAGCCCACCTCTGGCGCCAAGACCGAGGAGGCCAAGTCATGAGCATGCGCACCGTCACCCTTTGCGCCGCCCTGTCGCTGTTTGCGCTGACGGCCTGCAGCGAGAAGGCTCAGACCTCGGGAACCGCCCGCAAGACCGATGCCGCCGCCCACACCGGTGCCAGCGCCGCCTACACGGCAGCGGGCTTCAAAGCGGGCGACAAGACAGCCTGGGAGAACCAGATCCGCCAGCGCAACCAGGGCCAAAACGAGTATTCGCGGGCGCCTGCGGTGTCCTTGAAGCCCTGAGCCCCGGAGGTGCCTGTATGCATCCCATGATCACCCGAGGCCTGACGACATTGACACTGGCTTGGGCCGTGTCGCTGTCGGTCCAGGCTCAAACCGCGGCCCCTGCAGACCCTGCGGCAGCAGCGTCTGCGGCGCGCACTGGCCCACCTGCGGGCTTTGTCGCCCCGGCCGAGCCCAAGCCTGACGAGACCCAGGCCCAGCGCGCCAAGAGCCAGCCCGGCAACAACGCGCCCACTTGGCGTGCCGTGCGCGAGAGCGGCACCACGCCCGGCTACAGCTCCCTGCCCGGTGCTGAGCAGGGCGTGTTGATTCAACCCTTTGTGCAATACCCCGGCTCGGCCAAAACCACGGCCGGTGAAGCCTGGCGGCAGGTGCGCAACCAGTGGATCATTCCCTACGGTGGCGCACTGGTGTTCTTGGCGGTATTGGCCTTGGCCATCTTCTACTGGAAGCGCGGCCCCTTGGGGCATGACCACGTCGAGACCGGCCGCAAGATCGAGCGCTTCACCCCCTTTGAGCGTGCGGCGCACTGGACCAACGCCGGTGCTTTTGTGGTGCTCGCGGTGTCGGGCTTGGTGATGGCCTTTGGCAAGTTCATTTTGTTGCCCGTCATCGGCAGCACCTTGTTTGGGTGGCTCACCTATGCCTTGAAGACGGCCCACAACTTCGTCGGCCCGCTGTTTGCGGTGTCGCTGATCGTGGTGGTGGTGACCTTCATCAAGGACAACTTTGCCAACGCATCCGATTGGGTGTGGCTCAGCAAACTGGGCGGCATGCTCAGCGACAAAGAAGTGCCTTCGCACCGCTTCAATGCCGGTGAGAAGGGCATGTTCTGGTGGGGCGTGCTGATCCCCGGCTTGGTGGTGATCGGGTCGGGCCTGGTGCTCGATAAGCTGCTGCCGGGCTTGGCTTATCTGCGCGGCGACATGCAAGTGGCCCACATGATCCATGCCGTGGCGGCCTTGATCATGACCACCCTGCTGATCGGCCACATCTACATGGGCACCATTGGTGTGAAGGGCGCGCTGGGTGCCATGAAGACCGGCTATGTGGACGAAGCCTGGGCCAAAGAGCACCACGAGCTTTGGTACAACGATGTCAAGGCGGGCAAGATCCCTGCGCAACGCAGCACACCGCCCGCACCCAACCCGACCCTGCAGCCTGGCGCCTGAGCGAGGAACTCTTATGAAGCAAGTTTTGATTCCCCTGGCGCTGGCTTTGGCCGCTGTGACTGTGCAAGCCAAGCTGCCCGCACCCAGCGATGAAGCCAAGGCCAAAGCCGCTGAGGCGGCCGCCAAGACGGCGCATGGCAACAAGGTCGCGGACTACCAGCTCTGCAAGTCGCGTGAGCGCGTGGCCGACCACTACCGCGCCAGCGCCAAGAAGGCCGGCAAGGAGCCGGGTGCTCAGGTGGACACCCCGGCCTGTGCCGACCCTGGCCCCTTCGTGCCCGCCCCTGCAGCCTCTGGTGCCGCGCCTGCTGCTGCTGCTGCCGCACCGGCCGCCGTCGCCTCGGCACCCAAGAAGCCCTGACAGAAACCCTGGTGGGTGGCACCGCGCTCGCTTTGACGCACACTGAGGCCCATGACCGCGCCTGCGCCCACCCCCAGCCTCGCTGCCCCCGCGCCTGAGCCCGCAGCGTCCCCGTCGGCGGCACTCACGCCGGTGAATGGGGCACCTCGCCTGACGCACGCCCAAGTGGGCATGCTGCGCGAGATCGAGGTGCAGGACGAATACGGCCAGCGCCGCAGCATCCACATTCCCGCCGAGCGCCCGCTCACGGTCTTCGTCGACAAGCGCGAGCTGGTTACTCTGATGACCTTGGGCGCCGCGCCTGAACTGCTGGTGCTGGGTTATTTGCGCAACCAGCGTTTGATTGCGGATGTGACCGAGGTGGCCTCCATCACCGTCGACTGGGAGGTCAATGCGGCCGCCGTGCGCACCCATCACGGCATTGCGGACCTGGAGTCGCTCACCGCACAACGCGTGGTCACCACCGGCTGCGGCCAGGGCACGGTCTATGGCAGCGTGATGAGCCAGGTCGGCGCGGTGAAGCTGCCCACCGCCGCCGAAGCACGCATCCGCCAAAGCACTTTGCAAACCCTGCTGGAGACCATGCGCCAGCAAGACAGCATCCACCGCAAAGCCGGCTCGGTGCATGGCTGCGCCTTGTTCCAGGGCGGCGAGATGCTCTACTTTGTTGAAGACGTGGGCCGCCACAACGCCATCGACACCATTGCCGGCTGGATGGACCTGCACGGCGTGCAAGGCGGCGACAAAATTTTCTACACCACGGGCCGGCTCACCAGCGAAATGGTCATGAAGGCCGCCTTGATGGGCGTGCCCATCATCGTCTCGCGCAATGGCGTGACCCACATGGGGCACGAGCTGGCGTCTCAACTCGGTTTGACCCTGTTTGGCCGCGCCGCCAACAAACACTTCCTCTGCTACTGCGGCTTTGAGCGCTTCGACGCCGAGCCCTTGCCGCCGTCACCCACCATGCGGGTGGTGGCTTGAGGCCGCGTCCGGCCCACGGTGCCTGAACACCCAGCCTTCGCCCCCGCGAAACGGAATCGTGGCCTCCAGACTAGCGCCCAAGCGCCGCGCCACCGCTGCTGAGGCCTCGTTGCCCACCGCCACCACGCTGACGGCGGTGCGCCAGCCAAAGTGCTCATAGGCGGCCTGCAAGGCCCGCTGAGCGCCTTCGGTGGCATAGCCGTGGCCGTGATGGCCGGGCAGCAAGGCCCAGGTGATCTCCGGCTCCACCCAGCCCTCCGGGAACCACAGGCCACTCAAGCCCACCAGCTCGCCGGTGGCCTTCAACTCCAAGGCCCACGGCCCGTAGCCGCGCAAAGCCCAGTGGCCTGAGAACACAGCGAACTTGCGCCAGGCTTCGTCGCGCCCGCAGGGGCCGCCGTAGGTGGCGGAGATTTCGCTGGCATAAAACGCCACCCAAGGCTCAAAGTCCTCGGGTCTGAAACCCCTCAGCCGCAAGCGCGGCGTTTCCAACACCGGGATGTCCAAGGGCATGGGCGTCACAGTGTTTGGCGGTAGCGTTCCAGCATCTCGGCCTGGGTTTCGGCGGGCACTTCTTCACCCCGGTACTGAGCGATCTGATCCCGCAGCATCTCGCCCATGCTGGGCAGGCGGCTGCGCTCGATGTGGCGGCTGGCGTCCCACAGGGCCGAGCGCATCAGCGCTTTGCCGCAATGCAGATAAGCGCTTTGCACCGTGAGGCGGATGGCCAGCTTGGGGCTGCGGCGTCCGTCCTTGCAAAGAGACAAGTCTTCCGGGGCAGTGCTCAAGACCGCCAAGCCATGGACGCGCAGGGTTTCATCCATACCTGGAACTAAGAACAACAAGCCCACGGCGGCCTGGCCAGGCACACCCAGGGCGCGACCCACAGCAATGTTTTCCAGCGTGTCCAGGCGGTTGTTGCCGGGGGCGTCGGGGATCAACAAGGTGTGCGCGTCCAGCACTTTGACAAAGCCAGGCGCACCGCCTCGGGGCGAGGCATCGGCCCCAGGGCTGTGGCTGTCGTCCGCATGGGTGCTGACCACCACCATGGGCGACAGGGCGATGAAGCGCTGGCAGTGGCTGTCTAGCTCGGGCAGCTCTTTCTTGGCCGAGCGCTCGCGCACAGGGTCATAAAGTTGCCGCAGAGCCTCGATGGAGGTGATGTGTGAGCTCATGTCGACAGTGTGACTTGTGCCCGGCTTCCATCTTAGGGATGGGGTGTTGCAAATCGACATCGCCGCCCTGGGCTACCATGGTCCTCAGGGCGGGCCGTTTAGAGGCCCAGCACCATCAACAAGGCGGAGGATGCATGATGAACAAGACCTTGTGGGTCGTAGGGCGGAACGTGGATGTCACGGGTGTGGAGTCTCAGCCATGAGCGTCCGCCATTTGATGCTGCAATCTGACAACCGAGGCAATGCCTGGGGGCTGGCCTCGGTGCTGGTCACGCTGGCGGCGTTTCCGCTGGCCTATCACTTTGTGTGGGCGGCGGGTTTGCCGCTGCTGGCGCTGGCCCTGGGTTATCAGGCTTATCGCCAGCATCGCCGGCAATGGCGCAGGCCGGATGACGCCAGTGCCTGGACGCCCTTGCTGCCCATGCTCTTGGCCGTCTTGGCCCAGGTGGTGGTGGTGATCTTGGTGTCCGCGCGTTGGGGGGCTTATTGAGCCAGCGCTTGCCTAGCGCTCACCAGGGCTGGTGCTCGCCTGCTCCTTCGGCTTGATAGCCGGGCAGGCCTTTTATCTGGCACAGCCAGTCTTCACTGCGTAAGGCCTGCCCCAGGGCCTGCATGGCCGGATGCTGCAAGGTGTCTGGGTGGCACAGCAAAAAGTAGCGCTCTTGGGCCAGGGGTATGAAGTCCAGTTGGCACTGCCGGGCGGCGGTTTCCAGCCCAAAGCCCACATCGGCCATGCCGCTGGCCACATAGGTGGCCACGGCCGCATGGGTGAACTCCACCTGCTCAAAGCCCCGAATGCTTGCGCCGCTTTGGCCCTGCTCGGCCAACAGCCCTTCCAGCAGCAAACGGGTGCCCGCTTCGGGTTGGCGGTTGATGAAGCGCAGGCCCGGTGAGGGCAAGTCGCCTAAGCCCCGGATGCCCCGGGGGTTGCCCGGGGCCACCATCAAGCCCTGGCGGCGGCGCGCCACATGCATCACCCGCCAGCCGGGTTGTGCGGCCCCTGGCTGGCCCAGCCAAGGGGCGTAGTGGGCTTGAATCCGCTCAGCCAGCGGCCCCTCGGGGAGATGCAGGCCAGCCACATCGGCATGGCCCTCCACCAAGGCGGCTGTGGCGGCCACGGTGCTGGCATAGCGGTGTTCTACCGCCACGCCCTGCTGGCGCAAGGTGGCCAGCAAGGCTTCGATGGCAAAGCCATGGCTGGCATGCAGGCGCAGGCCCGCTGCGGGCAGCTTGAGGCTGGGAGCCAAGTCCTCACTCAACTCCGCACTCAACTCTCCGGCCAGGGTTTCCAGCAGGGGGCCTAAGCGGGCATCAATGCGGCGCTGGGCCCACACCAGTTTGCCGCCCAGTGGGGTGAGGGTCGAGCCCTTGCCCCGGGCCATGCTCAGCAGCGGGCTGCCCAACAGGGCCTCACCCTGGCGGAGCAAGTCCCAGGCGTGGCGATAGGACAAACCCAGGGCCGGGCAGGCAGCTTGCAAGCTGCCCCTCGCCTGCACCTGTACCAGCAGCTCCAGCAAGCGCGGGGGCAGGGGCTGGCCCGAGGCCGTGTTAATGGCCCAGACGGGGCGGATGCGGATGGGCGTCATGGTGACTTCTGGAGCTACAGCTCATATTGCGGTACCCGCCCAGAGCGGCGAGCATTTGCGCTGTGACCCATAGCCCCTCCTCCCGCTCAAGCTTTCTTTGGCCCGCTGGCGCTGCCGCCAGTGCGGGCCGCTTCCTGGGCCAGGCGCTCGCGGAGCTTGTCCTTCTTGCTTTTGCGATGCCCTTTGATGCCGCCATTCGGGTCCAAGCCCGTGCCGCGTGCGGGGCCGGTCGCGTTGGCAGCTTCGGGCGGAAGCGTCGGTGTGCGGGGCTCAAACCCAGGCAGGGTCTCGCGCGGCACGGTCTGCCCTTGGCGCTTTTCAATCAAGCGGAAGTGCACTTCGGCCTGCGGTGGCACAAAACTGATGGCTTGGCCTTGGCCGCCCGCGCGGCCGGTGCGGCCAATGCGGTGGATGTAATCCTCGGGCGAGCGCGGCAGGTCCATGTTCACCACGATGGGCAAGGCCTCGATGTGCAAGCCGCGCGCCGCCATGTCGGTGGCCACCAGCACCTGCACCTGCCCACGCTTAAAGGCCAGCAGCGCGTCCGTGCGCGCGCCTTGGCTCATGTCGCCATGAAAGGGCGCGGCGCGGATGCCGTCGCGCCCCAGCTTGGCGGCCACATGCTCGGTGCGGTAGCGGCTGGCCACAAACACCAGGGCGCGGTCCTGCGGCGCTTGGGCCAGCAAGTGGCGCAGCAGCGGGCCGCGGCGCTCTTCCTCGACCACGATGGCGCGTTGCACGATGTCCGGGCGCGCGGCCACGGCACTGGCCAAATCCACTTCCACGGGTTCGCGCAGCAGGGCATCGGCCAGGGCTCTGACGCCCGGCGCAAAGGTGGCCGAGCACAGCACGCTCTGCCGATCGCGGGGCAGCAAGGCCAGCACTTCACTCAGCTCATCGGCAAAGCCCAGGTCCAGCAGGCGGTCGGCTTCGTCCAGCACCAGCGTGGCCACCTGGTCCAGATGCAGGGCGTTGTGCCGCACCAGGTCCAGCAAGCGGCCCGGCGTGGCCACCATGATGTCGGCCCCGCCACGCAAGCCCATCATCTGCGGGTTGATGGAGACGCCGCCAAAGGCCACGTTGATCTTGATGAGCCCGGGCAACTCATTCGCCAGGTCGCGCAGGGTCTCAGCCACTTGCAGGGCCAGTTCGCGCGTGGGCACCAGCACCAGGCCGCGCACGGGGCGCGGGCTTTGGGGCTTGCCGGTCAGCCATTGCTGCAAGAGCGGCAAGGCAAAAGCGGCGGTCTTGCCCGAGCCGGTGCGCGCCTGCACCCGCACATCGCGCCCGGCCAGCAAGGCCGGAATGGCCGAGGCCTGCACCGGCGTGGGTTGCAAAAAATGCGCGCGTGCGCAGGCTTGCGCCAAGGCGGGCAACAAGCCCAGTTCAGAAAAAGACATCAGCAACCTATTCAGCGAAGCCTGCATGTTCGCACGGTATAAGAAAGACATGACACAAGCCAACGATCCAGCCGCTGCGGTGCACACCGTGGCCATTCCTGTCGAGGCCATCGCCAAAGGTGGCCGCACCGGCCGCCAAAGAGGCCAACTCAAAGGTCGCCAGGTCGACGATGCCGCGCTGGCGCTGGTGCGCAGCCTCATCGGCGAGGGGCCGCATGCGCGGGACGAGCTGATCGAGCACCTGCACCGGCTCAATGACAGCCAAGGCGCTTTGTTCAAAGCCCACTTGGCCGCCTTGGCCGCCGAGATGCGGCTCTCCATGGCCGAGGTCATCGAGGTCGCGAGTTTTTATCACCACTTCCAGGTGCGCGAAGACGATGAAACCGCCCCGGCGCTGACGGTGCGGGTGTGCGACAGCCTGGGCTGCGCCATGGCTGGCGGTGCGGAGCTGCTGGCGCGTTTGGGTGCGGCGCTGTCGCCCCAGGTGCAGGTGCTGGCCAGCCCTTGCGTGGGCCGCTGCGAACACGCCCCGGTGGCCGTGGTGGGCCAGCGCCCGCTGCTGCGCGCCACACTGCCCGCTGTGTTGCAACACGTGGCCCAAGGAGATGGCGCGCGGCACCTGCCCGCCGAGCAGACCCAGCAGGCCTATGACCCCGCCGCCCAGGCCCCTTGTGCTTTGACGCACGGTGATGAGCCCGTGTCACCGCGCTGGACGGGCTTGGCGGCCTATCAAGCGCAAGGCGGCTATGCGCTGTGGCAGGCCTTGGTGGAGGGGCACCACGGCGCCGACGCGGTGCTGGCCGAGATGGAGGCCTCGGGCCTGCGCGGCTTGGGCGGCGCGGGCTTTCCGGCGGGGCGCAAATGGCGCATCGTGCGCGAGCAACCCGCGCCCCGGCTGATGGCCGTCAACATCGACGAGGGCGAGCCTGGCACTTTCAAAGACCGCACCTATCTAGAGCGCGACCCGCATCGCTTCTTGGAAGGCGCGCTGGTGGCCGCCCAGGTGGTGGGCATCAGCGCCATCTACATTTATCTGCGCGACGAGTACCACGGCGCTCGCGCCGTGCTGCAAGCAGCCTTGGCTGAGCTGCAGGCCTTTGCCGACGAGCACGCGCCCGGCGCGCTGCCGCCCATCACCTTGCGCCGAGGTGCCGGGGCTTATGTGTGCGGTGAAGAGTCGGCCATGATCGAAAGCATTGAGGGCAAGCGTGGTGAACCCCGCCTGCGCCCGCCCTACATCGCCCAGCGCGGCCTGTTTGGCCGGCCCACGCTGGAGCACAACTTTGAGACCCTGTACTGGGTGCGCGACATTGCCCAGCGCGGTGCCGCTTGGTTCACCGGCTTTGGCCGCCACGGCCGCGTGGGCTTGCGCTCGTTCTCGGTCAGCGGGCGGGTGCGGCAGCCGGGGGTTAAGCTGGCGCCGGCCGGCATCACCTTGCGCGAGTTGGTCGATGAATACTGCGGCGGCATGGCCGAGGGCCATGAGCTTTACGGCTATTTCCCAGGCGGTGCTTCGGGCGGCATGCTGCCGGCCCGGCTGGCGGATGTGCCGCTGGACTTTGACACCTTGCAGCCGCATGGCTGCTTCATTGGCTCGGCTGCGGTGGTGGTGTTCAGCCAAGCCGACAGCGCGCGCGCACTGGCCCACAACGCCATGCAGTTCTTCGCGCATGAGAGCTGCGGCCAGTGCACCCCCTGCCGCGTGGGCACTGACAAAGCGGCTCAGTTGATGGGCCAGCTTGGGCCTTGGGACCACCCCACTTTGAATGACTTGAGCACCGTGATGATGGACGCCTCGATCTGCGGCCTGGGGCAAGCCGCCCCGAATGTGATCCGCTGCGTGCAGCGTTTCTTCCCCGACGAAGTGGGCGCGGACGCCCCAGCACCAGGAGCCGCGTCATGAGCACCACGCTGTTGTTGAACGACCAGGCGCACACGCCCCTGCCGGGCGAAAGCATTTTGCAAATGGCGCAACGCGTGGGCGTGAGCATTCCCCACCTCTGCGCCAAAGAGGGCTTGCGCCCCGATGGCAACTGCCGCGCCTGCGTGGTGGAGATTGAGGGCGAGCGCACCTTGGCGGCGTCTTGCTGCCGCGCGGCCGAGCCCGGCCTGGTGGTGCGCAGCGCGAGCCCCCGTGCGCTGGCCTCTCAGCGCATGGTGCTGGAGCTGCTCTTGGCCGACAGGCCCGCCCAAGGCCACGCCTGGGTGGCGGGCCAGACCGAGCAGCCGCATGGGGAGTTGAGCCAGTGGAGTGATGCATTGGGCGTGCGCGTGCGCCCCGCCTTGGCCGCGCTGGCCCATGCAGGCCCTGCAGCAGACTTGAGCCACCCCGCCATGGCCGTCAACCTGGACGCCTGCATTCAATGCACCCGCTGCGTGCGCGCCTGCCGTGAAGAGCAGGTCAATGATGTGATTGCCGTCACCGGCCGGGGCGCCCACACCCGCATCAGCTTTGACTTGGGCGTGGCCATGGGCGAGAGCACTTGCGTGGCCTGTGGCGAATGCGTGCAAGCCTGCCCCACCGGCGCGCTCTCGCTCAAGAGCTTGAGCGGTGACCTGCGCGTGGACCGCGAGGTGCACTCCGTCTGCCCCTACTGCGGCGTGGGCTGCCAGCTCACGTATCAAATCAAGGACGAGCGCATCGTGGCCGTGCAAGGCCGCGATGGCCCGGCCAACCAAAGCCGCTTGTGCGTGAAGGGCCGCTTTGGCTTTGACTATGTGCACCATGCGGGGCGCCTGACCACGCCCTTGATCCGCAAAGCCGGCGTGCCAAAGCTTGCCAGCGATGCCCAGCGCCAAGGCGACTGGCGCGAGGTCTTTCGCGAAGCCACTTGGGACGAGGCGCTGGACCTTGCCGCTGGCGGCCTGAAGCGCCTGCGGGACCAGCATGGCCTGAAAGCGCTGGCGGGTTTTGGCTCGGCCAAGGGCAGCAATGAAGAGGCTTATCTGTTCCAGAAGCTGGTGCGCACCGGCTTTGGCAGCAATAACGTGGACCACTGCACCCGGCTCTGCCATGCCTCCAGCGTGGCGGCTTTGCTGGAAGGCGTGGGCTCGGGCGCGGTGAGCAACCCGGCGATGGACGTGACCCAGGCCGACTTGATCTTGGTGATCGGCTCCAACCCCACCGCCAACCACCCGGTGGCTGCCACTTGGATGAAGAACGCGGCCCAGCGCGGTGCCAAGATCGTGCTGGCCGACCCGCGCCGCACCGACATCGCCCGCCACGCTTGGCGTACCTTGCAGTTCCGCCCCGACACCGATGTGGCCATGGTCAATGCCTTGCTGCACACCATCATCGAAGAAGGCTTGGTCGATCAGGCGTTTGTGAGATGATGTTCCCCAACTACCAGCGGGTGAACACGCCCGAGGCCCACGCTTGGTTTGAGCAGTTTTGGGGCCAGCCTTTGGACGCCACACCGGGCTACACGGTGACCGAGATATTGAAGAAGGCCTTGGCGCCCGCGAGTGACCCGCACAAGGTGTGGGGGATGTATGTGGAGGGCGAAAACCCGGCCATGAGCGACCCCGACCTGAACCACGCCCGCGCCGCCTTGGCCGCGTTGGAACACCTGGTGGTGCAGGACATTTTCATGACGGAGACCGCATGGCTGGCGGATGTCATCCTGCCCGCCTCGGCCTGGCCCGAGAAGACCGGCACGGTGACCAACACCGACCGCACGGTGCAAATGGGCCGCCGGGCGCTGAGTGCGCCGGGCCAAGCGCGGCAAGACCTGTGGATCATCCAGCAGATCGCCCAGCGCATGGGCCTGAACTGGCGCTACCCCGGCCCCGAGAGTGGCGTGGCGGCGGTCTATGAAGAGATGCGCCAGGCCATGCACGGCGTGATCGCCGGGGTGAGCTGGCAGCGCCTAGAGCGCGATAGCGCCGTGACCTACCCTTGCCTGAGCGAAGACGACCCCGGCCACCCCATCGTCTTTATCGACCACTTCCCCACCCCTGACGGCAAGCTGCGCTTGGTGCCTGCCGACATCATCCCCGCCGCCGAGAAGCCAGACGATGAGTACCCCTTTGTGCTGATCACCGGCCGTCAGTTGGAGCATTGGCACACCGGCAGCATGACCCGCCGCACCGAGGTGCTGGACGCCATCGAGCCCCAGCCGACGGCCAGCCTGAATGGCGCGGATTTGCAGCGTTTGGGCGTGCAGCCAGGCCAAGCGCTGACGGTGGCCTCGCGGCGCGGCCAGATCACCTTGACGGCGCGCCGCGACGACGCCACGCCCCCCGGCGCGGTCTTCATCCCCTTTGCCTACACCGAGGCTGCAGCCAACCTGCTGACCAATGCGGCGCTGGACCCATTCGGCAAGATCCCGGAGTTCAAGTACTGCGCGGTCAAGGTGAAGGGGGCTGAGTCGGTGCCTGTGACTGCGCCTTGGGTGGGGCAAGAGTCCCAGGGGCGTGCACGGCAATCCACTGGGCATTAAAGGTCAAGGCCCGCTTGGGGTGCGGCGCTCGCCGGGAGGGCTGGGGGGACTGCCGCCGCTCATGTCCTCCGCCCCGCCAGTTGGCGGGGCTCCCCCTTTACTTCGCTTTGGCAGTCCCCCCATCCCTCCCGGCTGGTCACCCTGGTTGGCCTATGGGAGCAAGCCCCCCGGCCCGAAGGTTGGTGGTATTCGCTCGCTCCGCAAGCGGCACCGCGTGGAGATGGCAGCCTAGGCCGGGAGGCCAGGGGGACTGCCAAAGCGAAGTAAAGGAGGAGGCCGAAGGCCGGGGGACATGAGCGGCGGCAGTTCCCCTGGCCTCACGGCCGACCGTGACCAAGCGGCCGACCGTGACCAAGCGGCCGACCGTGACCAAGCGGCCGACCGTGACCAAGCGACCGACTGAAGTCAACGGTCCCAACCCAGCAACACTCGCATGCCGCCAAAAACTCCCGTCATCGCCGCCTCCGTAGCCCCAGCAGATTGATCGGGCTCAAGGTCAGGGTCAGCCAGGACGACTAAGGTTTAACCCTTAACGGGTGCGTGGGCCTGCGGCTTGCGCGCAGCGCGGGGTGATGTTGATCGACGCAGATCGCCATCTCCACGCTTCAGCTCAGCATTCAAAAGGTGCCGCTGAAGAGTGTGCGCTAACACCCTTACCAAATTCCTGGCCTTTTAGATCGACTCGACATGGTTCAACTTCAACCGGCTGGCTTGCCCTCCGGCACCATTGGTGGCCGCAGGCAGCGTTTTTCTGTGTTTTTTGCGCCACTGTGGCGGGCGTCTGCGGCCCAAGCCGCTTGGGCCTTTGCGGCCTGGGCGGTAGCGCTTTTGGTGCCCTGGTGGGCGGCCTCGGCCTTGGCCCAAGCCTACGGGCTGGAGCTGCGGTGGGCGGTGCAGCCCAGCCTGAGCGTGGCCTTGGTGGGCGTGTTTGGCCTCTTGCCCTTGGTGGTGTCTGCCGTGGCCCTGGCGGTACTGCCGCGCTGGACACAGCCCTCTGCCGAGCTGGCCCGCACGGCCAGCCTGCCGGCACGCGCCTTGGCCACGCCGCTGTACTTGATGCTGGCGGGCTTGCCACTGGTACTGCTGGGCTTGCACCAGCACGCCGCCTTGGCTGCCGTGGGCTTGGCTGTGGGGGCTGCCGGGCTGGCCTTGGTGGCGGGGCGGGACCGTGTCTCACCTGACCTTGGCTCTGAGCCAGGGCCAGCTCTCCTTGGGTGATGCCCCGGCACTGGCCTTGGGCCTAGGGGCAGTGGCCAGCCTAAGCTTGGCCTTGTGCGCCCGTGAAGCCGCCCGTACCGCAGGCCAAGCCCTGTGCGCCAGCCGCTGGGAGGGCCTCACCGCCTGTGCCCTGCAAGCCGGTGCTTTATTCGCCGTGCTGGGTGCCTTGTTCCCCGCCAAGGCCACCGCCCTGGGCTTGCTGGCCCTGCAGTTCTGCGGCCTGGCCGCATTGACCTGGGCACTGCGCCAGCGTCGTCGCTGAAGCGTTTTTCCCTGCGGCAATGGGCGCACATGGCAAACTCAGCCATGCGCGCTCATTTGCTTTTTGACCTCGACGGCACCCTGTCCGACCCCAGTGTGGGCATTGCCCGCTCCATCAACCACGGCTTGCAAGCGCTGGGCTACGAGCCCCGGCCCGAGGCCAGCCTGCACCGCTACATCGGCCCGCCGCTGGACGACCTTTCGTGCACTGACAGGCCGCGACGAGGTGGCGCATTTGGCTGATTTGGTGGCCGCTTACCGCGTGCGTTACGCCGAGAGCGGCTATGCCGAAAACACGCTCTATGCGGGTGTGCCCGAGGCGTTGCAGGCGCTGCGCCAAGCTGGCGCCGTGCTGGGCGTGGTGACCAGCAAGCGCGTGGACTTTGCCGAGCAGATTCTTGAGCTCTTTGGCCTGCGCCAGCACTTTGCCTGGGTCAGCGGCGGCGAGATCGGCACGCCTAAGTGGCAGCAGTTGCGCCAATTGTGTGAGCAAGGGCAGGTGGCCCCCAGCGCCGTGATGATCGGCGACCGCGATGTCGACCTGCAAGCGGCCCACCGCAACGGCCTGCGTAGCGCGGCGGTCTATTGGGGCTTTGGCAGCGCTGAAGAACTTCAGGGCGAGCAGCCCCACCACCATTGCCTTGCGCCCGCCGATTGGCTGAGGCTTTGGCCCGTATCAGATTAACGCTTGTGATGAGATGGCAATGACAGCCCCCACCGTTTCCCCACAAACCTGCTGGCAGACCGCCAGACTGTTGCTGCGTCCTTGGCAAGACAGCGACCGAGAGCCCTTTGCCGCGCTCAACGCTGACCCCGAGGTCATGCGTTACTTCCCCAGCCCCCTGAGCCGAGCTCAAAGCGACGCCATGGTGGACCGCATCCAGCAGCGCATGGCCGAGCAAGGCTGGGGCCTGTGGGCGGTGGAGCGCCAAGACACATCCGCCTTCATCGGCTTTGTGGGCTTGGCTCGGCTGAATCCCGACTTGCCCTTTGCGCCCGGCGTGGAAGTGGGCTGGCGCCTGGCCCGTGCCCACTGGCATCAAGGCTTTGCCACCGAAGCCGCCCGCGAAGCTCTGCGAATCGGATTTGAATGCTTGAACCTGCCCGAGGTCGTGTCCTTTACCGCCGCCATCAACCAGCCCTCACGGGCGGTGATGGAGCGACTGGGCATGCTCAATCGCGCTGTTGAGGATTTTGATCACCCGGCGGTGCCGGAGGGCAGCCCGCTGAGGAGGCATGTGTTGTATCGGGTGAGCGGACCCCTTTAGTGCTTTAGTTTTTTGAGTCTCACTTACTCAGAAAGTGCACAGTGAATCACCCCGGAAATCGTGGAGGCAATGTGGGTTAGGTCAGGCTTCCAACATTGCTTGCAACAGCTTGCGGCAGGCATAGGCCAACTTGTCGTTGGAGCCGCTGCGGAAGCACGCCAGAAAGGTTCACTCTTCGGCCAATGGAGTTTTTTCAAACCCAATCGTAACCAGCAGCACCGTCACCCCACCAAGCTCGCCACATACAGTCCGATCTTGAACCACACGCCTATCCCGGCGATCAAGGCGACGGTGTAAAAAGCCTTCTCCCAAGTAGGCAAGATGCTGCATTGGGCAGGGATGACGGTGACGCCCGGGATGCGCTTGCCCGTGCGGGGCACGAAGTCGGGCGGGAATTTCATGTCCACGGCGGTCAACTCGGCGGCCACCTTGCCCAGAACAAAGGGCAGGCCAACGGCAATGCCCGCGCCAAGAGCGGCGTAGAACAGCGCGATGGCGGGCCAAGACCAGTTGGGCAAGCCGCGCTCGTTGACCTGGATGATGTAGGTCAGAAAGCTGTGTTTGAGTGCCTCAAACAAGCTGAGCCGTCCGGCTGGGGCTAAACGAATCTTGCGGGGCAGGCCGGCATCGTCATGGGCCATGTAGCGGCGCATGAGCTCGTACACCGCTTGGGCGGTTTGCTCGGTGGGCAGCATGGCCCCCAAGAGCACGGCTTGTTGGACCTCGCCTTGGGCGTTGAGCTGTACCGCCCGCAGATGGAAGGTTTGGCCGCCCGCAGCGGTTTGGATCACCCGCTCGGTGGCGAACTGGCAATCGGCCCAGCGCCACACCACAAAGCGATCGCGCAAGGGCTTGCGAGGGTCGGCCAAGGGGTTGGCGGCCACCAGCACACCTTGCTTGCGGTTGAGCAGGACTAGGCCTTCGGCGACGCGGAAGAGGTCGGTGCGGATGAGGGTGTAGCAGAAGGCTGCGAGTAAGACTGTTGCGGCGAGTCCGAACGCCGTACCAATTTCTGAATGGTCGTGATAGCTATCTATACCTAGCCAAGCAAAAACTGGAATAAATGCTCCAAAAAGCAGTGCTGTCATGATCGCCAGCTCTCGGCTGACTCTTACCCCGATGGTCACAAAAGCGACCTCCGAATCGAGGTGCGCAAAGGTCCCCATCTCCCCTTCAGCGGAATCAACCGCTGGGCTGCCTTGAGGCAAGTAGGTCAGCGGCCCCAAAGTTCCCAGAAGCTGGGTCCAGTTGCGCCGATCTTGGGGCAAAGCTCTTTCAGTTTGGCTCATAGTGGCGCGTAGGTTTCAACCTTGCCCTTGGCGTCCGGTATGCAAAACCCAGGCTCGTTCAAACCCAATGGGTAGTAGCGCACCGTCAGTTGAGCGCTTTGGATGCTGTGCAGGCCCGAGCTGCCGGAACCTGTGAGCGTGACTTCTAAAGGAAGGCTATACAAAGCGTTGTAGCTGTCCACTTCCATCTGGGGTGTGAACTTGCCGCTAGCTTTGCCTACGATGGAGCGCTTGAGCCAAGACTCAATGGTTTCGTCGGTGGTTTCGCCTGCTTGGTCAACCCAGCCTACCTTCAGGCCACCAAGCTCGCAACATACAGCCCGATCTTGACCCAAACCCCCACACCGGCAAGCATTGCCAAGGTGTAGAAGGCCTTCTCCCAAGCGGGCAAGATGCTGCATTGGGCAGGGATGACGGTGACGCCCGGGATGCGCTTGCCCGTGCGGGGCACAAAGTCGGGCGGGAATTTCATGTACACGGCGGTCAACTCGGCGGCCACCTTGCCCAGAACAAAGGGCAGGCCAACGGCAATGCCCGCGCCAAGAGCGGCGTAGAACAGCGCGATGGCGGGCCAAGACCAGTTGGGCAAGCCGCGCTCGTTGACCTGGATGATGTAGGTCAGAAAGCTGTGTTTGAGTGCCTCAAACAAGCTGAGCCGTCCGGCTGGGGCTAAACGAATCTTGCGGGGCAGGCCGGCATCGTCATGGGCCATGTAGCGGCGCATGAGCTCGTACACCGCTTGGGCGGTTTGCTCGGTGGGCAGCATGGCCCCCAAGAGCACGGCTTGTTGGACCTCGCCTTGGGCGTTGAGCTGTACCGCCCGCAGATGGAAGGTTTGGCCGCCCGCAACCCGCTCGGTGGCGAACTGGCAATCGGCCCAGCGCCACACTACAAAGCGCTCACGCAAGGGCTTGCGCGGGTCGGCCAAGGGGTTGGCGGCGACCAACACGCCTTGCTTGCGGTTGAGGAGTACCAAACCTTCGGCGACGCGGAAGAGGTCGGTGCGGATGATGATGTAGCAGAACCAACTTGCAAGCACCGAGATTGCTAGGCAGCCCACAACGCCAAACATCCAGTCGGAGGCAATGAATAACGTCGCAAGCCACAAGAAGGCCGGGATAGCCCAGAAAAATAGCAAGGCAGTCATGATGAACAGACCTCGGCTCACCCGCGCCCCAATAGTCACAAACGCAACTTCAGTGTCGATGTGCGCCAGACTGCCCAACTCGCCTTCCGCATTGATGCTGGCGGGGCTGTTTTTGGGCAGATAGGTCAGAGCGCCCAATGCACCCAGGAATTGGATCCAGTGCCGCTGATCTTGCGGCAAGGTGTTATTGGGCTGGCTCATAGTGGCGCGTAGCTTTCGACCTTGCCTTTAGCGTCCGGAATACAGAGTCCAGGCTCCTTCAAACCCAGCGGGTAGTAGCGCACGGTCAATTGAACGCTTTGGATGCTGTGCTGCTTGCGCTGCAAAATTTGCCCCGTGGCGGGGTTGATGCTGCCGGGCATGCGCATGGGGCCATCCACCCGCCAGCGCACCTGGGCGGTGGGGGGCGAATGGCGGCTCAGGGCGTGCAGTTGCACGCCGTCTGCACGGCGGCTGCGAAGCCCGCTGCTCAGGAGGGCCTGACCTTTGCCAGCGTTCAATGCCAATTCTTCTCGCACCGTTTCTTGGCTGCCGTCAGCCAGGGTCAGCACCAACTCATAAACCAGCATGGAACGTGTGTCCAGCGCCGGGGCGTTGATGCGTGCATCAATGCTGTGCATGCCGGAACTGCCGGAACCTGTGAGAGTGACTTCTAAAGGAAGGCTATACAAGGCGTTATAGCCGTCCACCTCCATCTGGGCGGTGAACTTGCTGGGGGCTTTGCCCACGATGGAGCGCTTGAGCCAAGACTCAATGGGGTCGTCGGTGGTTTCGCCCGCTTGGTAGGCAAAGTACAAGCCTGCACCTACTAAACCCACGGTAAGGATCGCCCAACCTGCTGGGCCAATGCCGAGCAAGGTGGTGCCCACGATAGAGGAACTGGCGGCGGCAGCTCCCGCAGCGGCACCGCCGGTGGCTGTGGCAATTTCGACAGCGGCAACTGTGCTGGCGGTCATGGCACCTGCGATGCCCGTGGCACCAGACAAAGCTGAGGCTCCGGTGACACCAAGAGTCCAGGAGGCGGCATCAGAATCTCCCGCATCACTTAAACCAATTGCCTTGGCAACGGAACTGACGGCCATGAGTCCCCCCGACACCCCCCCAACACTCCCCCACAGCCCCCGCCATCCGCACAAAGCCCTGCGTCCCCGCACTCAGCGTCAGCTTCTGCGTGTGCGCCGCCATCTGAATGCTGGCCGCCGCAATCTCCGCCGCAGCGCCCACCATGCCCGCCATGGCTGCAAAGTAGGCCGCCGTGAGCTCTACACCTTTGAGGCTATTGCCTCCATCTGCTTCCAGGTCCTTCTGCGCCTGCGCAAAGCTCATGGCCTGGAACACCAGCACCCCGGTCGCCATGGCCGCATTGGCCCCGCCGCTGCGCAAAAACGCATTGCGGGACAAGATGCCCTCAGATGCCGTGGTGGTTGTCGCGCTGGGGCTACCGGCCACAGCGGGCAGGCTGGGCTTGGCAGGGATGCTGGGCAGCGTAGGCTTGGTCGGCATGGCCGCCGGGTTGATGGGCGCAGGCGTATCCACCAGCACCCAGCGCTAGGCTTGCTCACTGCGGTTGGGCACGCTCTCCCAGCTCTTACCGTTGCAGCTTTCGATCATCGACGCGCTCGCATAGCTGATCACGGTGTCGGCCAGCGTGGCTCTGGAAACCTGCTTGACTATGCGTGGCGCCCCCGCTTTGTCGGCGGCCTGCAGTTGGCCTTTGGATGCTGCCACGAGGTCGATCAGGCACATGCGCTTATCGCGGACGCCACCCTGGTTTGCCGCATAGGCATTGAGCACGGACTGGCTCCACTTCTGCCTACTAAAGGCCACCCAGATTTTGGGGTGTATGTCGGGATTGAAGCAAACCACTTGAGCCGGAATGTTGTGACCAAAGCGTTTGCATTGCTTTGACAAGGGAGGCACGGTGCTAGCGTCGTCGGGTAGCAGCAGCGGTGGCGTTGCACGCATCAGGCCTTCGCTGTCGACCAGCCACGCATTCCAAGTCTTGCCGTTGTAGACATAGAGGTATCCAGTGGGCAAGCTTCGCCAGATCAGGCCGTGGTGCTTGAGTGAGGACTTCGGCCCATTGAGTAGCAGCTTGGCGGCTGCTTCGCCAGTCAACTGGTCGGACCCTAGCACCAAAGGGGTGGCAAAGAGAATGGCGAAGTCTTGCTTATTGCAGTCGACGCATCCATGGCTTGGGTCGGCGTCCAGCGTGGTGTGGTTGATTTGCTGGACGGCAGCGCCAGGGCTGACGACAGTGGGCTGGCTCACTTCTATTCTCCCGAATGTGCTTTTGATGGGTGTGTGGCGGCAAGTGCTTGGGCCTGGCGGCCTATGAGTTGCCAATCGTATTCAGAAAAAGCTGCGAGAACTTTGCTCAGCGATACCTTATAGGCCGAACTTGGCTCCAGGGCCTGTTGCAGGTGTGCCGTACGATGAAATTCTGGGTGGCACTGAAAGCACGCCGCAACATAAGCACTCAGGTCGCGGTGGCTGGAGTAGCCCAGCTTCTGCGCTTGCTGAAGCCACTGGTCAATTTGTTGCGGCGTGTGGGGCTGCAAGGGCACCAGCCAATGCGGTAGCCAAGCCAACAGATGGTTGATGGTGCCAATCCGCTGCAAGGCTTGCCATGTGCTGGGGTCGGCTTGCAAGCTGGGGCCTGCGGCAGGCTTTTCGGGGTATTCGGGCAGGTTTGTCCAGGGCTGCCAGGTACCTTCCAGGTTCCAGTGGTACCAAGAAGACAATAGATGCCCAAAGCGTTGGTGCCACTGAGGCCAAGCCCTCACAAGATGGGCGCTCACTCTGGGGTCCCAAAACCGCAACACCCAGGGTTGCCCATCGGGCTTGCGAATCATGCTGGCTTGGGCCAAGCTGCGAGCCATCTGTTTGGGGGCGGTATGGTGCAGCACCCATCCACTGACTGCGCGACCCGCTGTGGTTGTCGGACTTGCGTCGCTGCGTTCTTTCCAAGCCCATTGCAGTGACAGGGGGAGCACTCGGTCTGCCACCGCTGGTGTTTGCATGCTCAGCAAATAGGGGCGCTCGCGCTCGGGTAGATCGACATGGGCGATGGGCCATATGAGCTGCTCTAGCCCCGTGCTGTCCAACTGTGCTTGAATGGGGCCTTGGGCACAAAAGTCCTCTGTGAGCATCGGGTCGATGACAAGACTGAGCCAGCCTTTCCCGGCCCAGGCTTGATTCAAGGTGGACAGTGCTTGTTCAAGATGAGGTTCGAGGTTCATGGCCTGTCCCACCTCAAACCGCTCCACCTTGTGCTGCGCTTTGCTGCAGGGCTTGGGCACACCCCTTCAACTCCCCCGGTTTGCTCAAGCTCACACTCGCACTGGCCGACCCCGGCCCCGTAAAGTTCTTCATCCCCGCCTTCAGCTCAATGCTGCCGGGCCCGGTGAGGCTGATCTTGCCGCCTTGGATGGTGATGGCGGCACCCCCCGCAGCCAGCAGCACCTTTTGGGGTGAACCCACGCTGATTTGGGCGCTGGTGCTGGTGACGCTGACATTGGCGTCGGCGGCGAGGTGGGTGGCACCGCTTTGGGTTTGGGTTTGCACGCTGCCGCTGGCTGCGTGCAGGGCCATGCCGGTTTCGGTGTTGGGCTTGGCGGTGTTGGTGGCTTTGCCGTAGGTGTAGAGCACGATGCCGTCTTTGGCGGCGCTGCTGTGGTGGCCTTGGGCCAGGTGTTGCAGGTCTTGCCCGGCGACCCAGGTGCTGGTGGCACCGGCGCTGATGAGGTGGTGGGCCGGGGTGACGCTGGCCACGCCGCCGGGGGCGGCGAGGATGAGGTCGGGGCGCTCCCAGGCGGGGACGGAGCCTTCACCGCCTTGGATGGCTTGGGCTTCGCTGGGCTCGGCCTCTTGCGAGCCTGCTTCGGCTTGTCCACTGCCCATCTCCGCCACCGCCGCCAAGCTCTTGAGCGTGGCATGGTGGCCGCGCTCGGCGGGGAGTTGCTTGTCGGTTTGCTCGGCCGTGGCCCCTTTGACCTCGGGCTCGCTGGCCAGCTTGGCGTGGTGGGCCTGGGCGCTTTCTGCCAAGGTGTGCAGCAGGGCTTGGCTTTGCTCTAGGCGGTTNCTTCAGAGGCAGCCAAACGGACACTAGAGCGACAGGGAAAAGAAGTAAGTAGCCGAAAAATCCAGTCGCCACAACGGCATAGAGTGCCAACAGCATTACTAGGATCAATATCGACGCAAATATGGAGCCAGCCATCGCGACAAACCCACGCATCGAATACCACCTATCCACACATTCAACAAAGGTGCTGTTGAGCTTGATGAGCGAGAGGTCGTAATGGACCTTTTGGCTGGCCGGTTGGTTGATTTCGAAGTGGTGTTCGCGCTCGAAGTTGCTGAGGGGGCGGTTGACCAAGAAGCCCTTCGGGCCCATGCCGTAGCCGCTAAAGGTAGACACGGTTGCCCCTCAACTTGGCAGCGGAGACATGAGCATCAAGCTCGGTGCCGCCCATCCCGCTCCCAAGGGTCGCCCGGCTCAATGCGGCATTCGTCTTCGACCCACTGAGGCCATTGGGGAATTTTGCTGGTGCGCATGACGAGCCAGCGGAACAGACTGATGGGGAGGAAAAAGACCTGGAGGAGGAGTTGCAACACAGGCATGCCTTTCAAGCTCGCCGTCAGCAGCTCCCAGCCGAAGAACCAGGACTCTTTCTCGTGATCGATACCGGGCAGCATGATGAGGGGCATGGGCTTGAGTGCTTCCAGCACAGGCTCCGGCCCCTGCTCCATGTAACGACGAAAGAACTCGAAGAACATTAATTGGTTTTGTTTTCCTGACTCGCCTGCGTCCACTAAGCTCAGGCCAATTGATTCCTTGACCTTCACGCCGTCTTTGTCCAACAGGTGCCCCATCACGTTCAGGTCACCTCCACCCAAGCCCAGTTTGGTGTTATAGATCGTCCAATAGAAATCTGCCCAGCCCGCTTTAAGCACGGTGCCGTCACGACGGAAGGCATAGACCTGCCGGTTTTTGCGGTTGAAGCGGATGGGGTAGTGGGTGTAGGTGAATGCATCCGAGAACAGCATTTTCAGCGGTAGCCAAACGAACACTAGAGCGACAGGGAAAAGAAGTAAGTAGCCGAGAAAGCCACTTGTCACTACGGCATAGAGTGCCAAAATCATCACAACGATCAAGATCGTCGCAAATACAGAGCCAGCCATCGCGACAAACCCACGCATCGAATACCACTTATCCACACATTCAATAAAGGTGCTGTTGAGCTTGATGAGCGAGAGGTCGTAGTGGACCTTTTGGCTGGCCGGTTGATTACCGCCCACATGCTCGGCCTTGTAAATCGTCCAATAAAACTCCTCCCAGCCAGCTTTAAGTACGGTGCCGTCACGACGGAAGGCATAGACCTGCCGGTTTTTTCGGTTGAAGCGGATGGGGTAGTGGGTGTAGGTGAAGGCATCAAGCAAAAAGAACCTGACCATAAATGACGCTCCAACGGCGGGAACAACCGCCACAACTGCTAGGAACAGGTCATCATGTTTGATCGATATGGAGATTGCTGCCCAGAGTCCATACAGCATGACCAAGCCAAATGCAGTCATTGCCATCGCCATAAATCCGCGCATCGAATACCACTTATCCACACATTCAATAAAGGTGCTGTTGAGCTTGATGAGCGAGAGGTCGTAGTGGACCTTTTGGCTGGCTGGTTGGTTGATTTCGAAGTGGTGTTCGCGCTCGAATTTGCTGAGAGGACGATTAACCAAAAAGCCCTTGGGGCCCATGCCGTAGCCACTGAATGTTGACATGGCTTGAACTCAATTTTCTAGGGCACGCTTGAACTGCGCGCTATGGGTCGTGAAGTCTTTGTATCGCTCCGCCACAGGAGCAAAGCCAAAGTAGCATCGTGAGAGCCATTCTTGGCGGGGATTGTCCTGCGAGGATTCGGCAATGTATGTGGCGATCAGCCAGACTGCGACACCTACAGCTACGACTATCCAACCTATTGGTCCCAATGAAATGGCCCCCATCGCAACCAGAAACATTGTGGTGGAGACACTAATCCCAGCAACGCCCGACACAACATATGCACGGCTGAGCCCGACATCTCCTTTCTCGCTTGCTTCAACCCCCTTCGATATATCCCACAACCCCAAAAATACCCCTGTTCCAAGGCCAGCAAAACGGCCCGCAAACTTCAAGATGTTTGGCAGATATCCACCGTATCGGCCTGCCATATTCCTCAACCGAGCCTCCCCCACCTTTTCCAAAAGACCACCGGCTTGTTCGGCCACAAAACCGCCGATGGCTATCCTGCCTATCATGAGTTTGGTTGAGGCTTCTCCCAATTGGTGGCTCATGCCCTGCTCGGCGTCTTTGAGCAGCTTGGTGTAGTTCACGAGCATCAGCACCCCGCTGAGTACCGTCGCGCTTGCATTGGCCACGCTTCTGAACCGGGCGGCTGTGGCCGTGTCCAGCTTTTGAATGTCTTCGGGTGATCGAATCATCTTTGCCCATGCATCGGCCTCGGCCTGCCCGGTGAGTGCGGGGGCAGCAGCACCTGTCGACATGGGTTGGGCATGTTTGTCCAGCAGCAGGTACCAGCCCAGTTTGCCCGGCTTTTTCATGTCGACGCCCTCAATCTCCAAGAGCTTCAGTTGCTTAGCGATGGAGGCTTGCAGTTGGTTGGGTGTGGCTTTGATGTCTGGGTTGAGTTTGTACAGCTCACGCATGTAGGCCTGGATGAACTGCCCGCGATTGCCTCTGATCGGGATGCGAATAAACCGCTTGCCTGAGACTGCGGCCATGGCCGCCGCCGCTTTGCCACCCACTTTGCCATCGCCGAAGTCGTTCCAATACTTGAGTGCGGGGCCACTCAAGCCCGCCAAGAGAGCCACCAGGCTTGCATTGGCAGTAGAGGGCATTTTCTCCATGAAGGCGGCCACGGCACCTGCGGTGGCGTCGCTGGGGAAGGCACGAAGATCGACAGAGTCCGCCTCGGTGGTTTTGAGCTTGTCGATCAGTTCTGTTTGATTAAAGCCAATGGCCCGCATGGCCAAGTTACGGTTCGAATAGTCTCCTGCCTTGAGCCACTTGAGAAACAAGTCGTAGCTGGGCTGCTTGTCCAGGGTGTAGCGCAGCATGTCCACCACGCTGGCGGTGTAGGCCACGCCACTTTCTTTGTCCGCAGGGTCATAGTTGCATGGGGCTATGCTTTGGGTATCAAACTTCTGAAAGCCTTCGTTGTAGGTCTTGAGCCAGGTTTGGCTGCCGGCATAGTCGAAGCGCGGTTTGCCCAAGCGGTCATGGGTGTACTGATTCCAGGCGGCATCGGCCACCTTCTTTAGCGCTTGGGGCGTGTGGGTGCGTAAACGCTGAGCCTCGTCATAGTCTCCCGGAACACCCAGCGCAGCAGCCACTTCGTCGTAAGCGGCTGTGCCGGCTTCCGCGCGCTGTGCCTGGGATTCTTTGGCTTCAATCTCGGCCATCTTGGCTTGCTCGCGAACGGTTGATTCCAAGCTCGCAATGCTGGCGGCCGCAAAGCGCGGCCCAGCGACACTTTCATGGTTCATGAAGGTGACTTTGCGCACCTCCATGAGTGCCGCAATCTCTTTGACCAAGCCGACGGGATCGTGCAACGCCACGATGGCTGCGCCGCCATTGGGGCGTACCTTTTCTGCGGCTTGGAGCAAGGCCGACCCCGAGAGGTGGCGACTGTTAAAGGGGTGCGGGCACCACTTGTTGAATGAAGCTTGGGCGTTGGTCTTGGGCAGTCCGAACTCGGGCACCACTTGTTCCAGTTGCTCTAGCGGTGCGGTGTCGGGCTGCGCAGCCACTTTGCCACCAGCAACGGTGATGCATTTCATGTTCTTCTCGCGGTGCGCCTTGTTGAGGTGCGCGGCAAACACGGCGTCGGTCCATTCCACATCACTGAAGGCCATCCACACCTTGTCCGCATGCAGCGCATTGCGAATGGTGATGACCCCGGCCAGTGGCGCGACACCATTGCGTGCACATTGGAATTCGATGGCTGGTTTGGCTTGTGCCTTTAGGGCCCGAACGCGGGGAGGCAATTTGCTAAGGTAGCCATCTGTCGTGACGAAGTATTCGTCCCAATGATTGCGCTTCTCATCGAACACGTACACATACCCACTGCGCAGCAAACGAAGGCCGTAATGCGCGGTGTTGCCCAGAGGCACATCCTGCAGCACAGGTGAGTTCAGTTGTCCCTGGAGTTTGGGAGCGTTAGCCTCGTTCGGCATGAGCGCATAGCGCGTCAAAAGAATGGGCAGTCCCACTTTCGCGCATGTCTCGCACGGGTTCTCGCATAAAGAGGGCATCTGGCTCATGGTTTCATGGTCCTGGCGTCAGGTTTGCGCTGAAGGTGGGGGTGGCAATAGATCCTTGCGAATCTGTTGCCAGTCATCGGTTGATAGGTGTGAGGAAAGTTCGCGGTAGTCCAACTCCTCATCCGGTGTCGCGCTGCTAAGCGTTTCCAGCAGGTTGCGTATTCGGGGGTGTTGGTCAAACGCTGGATGGTGGACCATGGCGTGCCCTGCAAATGCCACTAGGTCAGCCTGTTGGCGCAGGTGGTGCTGCGTCATGGCTCGCTGCACATGAAGGTCTATGGCGGCACACGTCCGTTCCCAGTCTAGAGCGTTGTCTGGGCGGGAAAGGCCCATGGCCACCCGGTTCACCACACCCAGACGAGACAAGGCTTCCAGATGTGTGCCTTTCAAGCGAAATGCGCTAGGCGCGTTTTCGGAGGCAGAGAGTTCCGTCCAATTGCCTGCCCACGGCACCACCACTGAATCGCTGGGACCTAACAGCCAAGCCATTCCGGCGGCTCCGAGAAGCCGAGGCAACTGAAGCATGGTGCCTGGGTCGAAATAGCGAAACTGTTTGGGGGTACTGGCATTGGGCACGTCGAGCACGGATCGGCGCGCCAAGTGTTCAGCAAAGGCTTGAGGTTCGTTGGGCGCTGCGAACAGCAGGCTGCACAAGCAATCATCGCGGTTTGCAACTTGATCACTTACCAAGTCCAAGAAACCACCCAAGGCGGCGTCTGATAGTTGGTGCAGGTCTAACAGCACCGGGCATCTGCCGGTATCAGCCCCCAGAAAATGCGGGGCGATTACGGTCACCGACCAATCTGCAGGCGGAGTGTCTCGCCAGACAGCGTCTATCAACGCATAGCGGTGTGTACCGAGCCAGCGGTGGCAAAAAGTGTCGTGGGAGTCGAACAAGGGTCAGAACTCCGTGATGGCATCCAGCCCTTTGACTTGGCTCTGCGCGCACCCTTTCAACTCCCCCACCCCCGCCAAGCTCACGCTGGCACTGGCCGACCCCGGCCCCGTAAAGTTCTTCATCCCCGCCTTCAACTCAATGCTGCCGGGCCCGGTGAGGCTGATCTTGCCGCCTTGGATGGTGATGGCGGCACCCCCCGCAGCCAGCAGCACCTTTTGGGGTGAACCCACGCTGATTTGGGCGCTGGTGCTGGTGATGCTGACATTGGCGTCGGCGGCGAGGTGGGTGGCACCGCTTTGGGTTTGGGTTTGCACGCTGCCGCTGGCTGCGTGCAGGGCCATGCCGGTTTCGGTGTTGGGCTTGGCGGTGTTGGTGGCTTTGCCGTAGGTGTAGAGCACGATGCCGTCTTTGGCGGCGCTGCTGTGGTGGCCTTGGGCCAGGTGTTGCAGGTCTTGCCCGGCGACCCAGGTGCTGGTGGCACCGGCGCTGATGAGGTGGTGGGCCGGGGTGACGCTGGCCACGCCGCCGGGGGCGGCGAGGATGAGGTCGGGGCGCTCCCAGGCGGGGACGGAGCCTTCACCGCCTTGGATGGCTTGGGCTTCGCTGGGCTCGGCCTCTTGCGAGCCTGCTTCGGCTTGTCCACTGCCCATCTCCGCCACCGCCGCCAAGCTCTTGAGCGTGGCATGGTGGCCGCGCTCGGCGGGGAGTTGCTTGTCGGTTTGCTCGGCCGTGGCCCCTTTGACCTCGGGCTCGCTGGCCAGCTTGGCGTGGTGGGCCTGGGCGCTTTCTGCCAAGGTGTGCAGCAGGGCTTGGCTTTGCTCTAGGCGGTTGCTGGGCTCGCGGCTGTCCATTTGCGCACCGCCTTGGGTGCTGGCGGGTTTGGCATGCGTGCTGATGAGCAGGCCTTGGCCCGCGCGCACAGCCCCCCAAGCGCTGGTGGCCAGGTCCAGGCCGTGGCCACGGGCTTGTAGGCGCTGGTTGTCGCTTTGTTGCAGCAGGTGGCCCAGTTGCAGCTTGGTGGCGGCGCTGCTGCTGGAGAGCTGGATGCGGTTGCTGCCCGGGCTGTCGTCCAGCACCAGTTGGTTGCAGCCGCCTTGGCCGGTTTGGCTGTGGCTCAGCTCTTGGCTCTTAAAGCCGCTGTGGACTTGGGGGTGGGCGTGGGCTTGGAGCTCACCCTGTTTGGCGCTGCCCGGGAACCAGGCATTGGCACTGCCCACGGCACCCGCCGCGCCGGCCGTGACGGCATTGCCCTGCGCATCAGGTTGGCCCTGGCCGTTGTAGAGACTGCCCAGCACCACGGGGCGGTCGATGTCGCCCCCGGTAAAGCCCACCAGCACCTCTTGCCCCACGCGGGGAGTGAACACGCTGCCCCAGTTGGCACCGCTCTGGCGCTCGGCCACGCGCAGCCAGCTCCAAGCGGCATCGCTGGCGGGGGCGTTGCTGCCTGCTGCATGCTCTAAGCGATGGCTGCCTTGTGTGCCGCGTTGCCAATGGAACTGCACCTTGACGCGGTGGTCACGGTCTGTGTGCACCGGGTCACCCAAGCCCACCACCAAGGCCGTTTGTACGCCGGTGATGCGTGGGCGCGGGCGCAGGCGCACATCGGGGGTGTCCAAGGCTTCGGCGGTGTCGGGGTGGGTGGCCCAGGCATAAGGGGCCACGGGCACGGCCAGGGGCTGAACCAGCAAGGTGCAATGGTGGATGGGCTCAGGGCTGGCGTTGGGCAGGGCGTGGGCCTCGTCGGCGTCGCGGGTGTCCTCATCGCTGTCTCGCTTTACCAAGCTGATGCTGGAAGCCCCAGCCCCCAGCAGGTCCGCCCCCACACCCAGCACGGCCTCAAAGGTGACGGGCCCCAGCAAATTGGCCAGGCCCGCCTTGATGTCGGCACGCAGGTTGTTGCGGGCCACATGCACGGTGGCCAGGGTGACGAACTGGTCCTCGGCCGGGTTCAAGCCGCTGTGGCGGGGGTGCTCGGTGAGCAGCCAATGCGTGCCGGGGGCGGCCTGGCGCAGAGTGCTGCGCAGGCTCAGGCGGCTGCGCAGGGCGTCCAAGGCTTGGACTTGGCGCAGGGCCAAGCGCTCGCCGTGGGCGGCGTCCACATAGCTGTAGGCACCGGGTACATCGGCTTGCAACAAATGGGGCAGCAGGCTGCTGCCCTGGCCGGTTTGAGAGACGGGGCGCTCGCTCAAAGCCCGGAAGTCCTCGCTGGCCAGGTGCACGGCCGCACTGTGAACCCGGGCCACACGGCTGAGCCCCAACACGCTGTCCCCAGGTAAGACCGCGCTGCTTTGCGTAAAGCGCGCCAGGGCTTGGGCGTTGGGCGCAAAAGCGGGGTTGTGGTCGGCAATCACCAGGGTGTGCTGGCCCAGAGCGGCATCACCCGGGGTGGCGCTGTGCTCCCACCAGGCGAAGAGGCCTTCCTCGGCCAGCAAGCGCTGCACAAAGGCGAGGTCGGTCTCTTGGTACTGGGTACACAGGCTGCGCTGGGGGTAGAGGCTGGCATCGGCCAGCTCCCAGCGCCAAGCGGGGGCGAGGTGGCCTTGGTTTTGATAGTCGCTGAACACCTCGTCGATGATCTGCATCACCGTTTGGTTTTGAAACACCCAAGCGTCTTGGCGTTGGCTCAAAAAGGCCAGCCAAGGCTCTAGGGTGAGGCGGTAGCGGGCCAGGCCGCCGTCGCTGCCCAGCAGGGCGGCTTGGGTGATGTGGGCATGCCAGGGGCGCAAACCACCATCGGCTTGCAACAGCTCCAGCACGGCGGCTTGGCCCATCAGGGTTTTGAGGTCGAGGGACACGTTGGTACACAGCACATCCAAGGTGATGCGCAGGCCTGCGTCACCGGCTTGTACGGTGTGGCCTTCGTGCAGCAGTGCCTCGGCAATGGTGGCGCGCTCGGCCAGCAGTACATCGGGCCCCAGAGGGGTGTGCAGGCGCAGCAGGCGCTGGGCCTGGCTGGGCACCCCGCTCAGGTCGCCACTGAGGGCGGCCACCACTTGGCTGACCAGCGCGGCGGTGGAGGCGGGGAAGAGGGTGGCGATGGACATAGGTTTAGCAGAGGCTCATCACAGCAGGTCGAGCCGAAGCAAGTGGTCTGGCTGTGCAGGATGGAGTTTGAGGCGCCAACTTCGCGCCGGGGCNCTGCCCAGCACCACGGGGCGGTCGATGTCGCCCCCGGTAAAGCCCACCAGCACCTCTTGCCCCACGCGGGGAGTGAACACGCTGCCCCAGTTGGCACCGCTCTGGCGCTCGGCCACGCGCAGCCAGCTCCAAGCGGCATCGCTGGCGGGGGCGTTGCTGCCTGCTGCATGCTCTAAGCGATGGCTGCCTTGTGTGCCGCGTTGCCAATGGAACTGCACCTTGACGCGGTGGTCACGGTCTGTGTGCACCGGGTCACCCAAGCCCACCACCAAGGCCGTTTGTACGCCGGTGATGCGTGGGCGCGGGCGCAGGCGCACATCGGGGGTGTCCAAGGCTTCGGCGGTGTCGGGGTGGGTGGCCCAGGCATAAGGGGCCACGGGCACGGCCAGGGGCTGAACCAGCAAGGTGCAGTGGTGGATGGGCTCAGGGCTGGCGTTGGGCAGGGCGTGGGCCTCGTCAGCGTCGCGGGTGTCCTCATCGCTGTCTTGCTTCACCAAGCTGATGCTGGAGGCCCCAGCACCCAGCAGGTCCGCCCCCACACCCAGCACGGCCTCAAAAGTCACCGGGCCCAGCACTGGTTCCGCCCAGGCTTGTGCCTTGGACGGCCTGGGCTTGCAGGGCGAGTTTCACCTCAAACTCCAAGGTGGTGCCGCACAGCAAGGTCAAGAGCTCTTCCAGGGCCAGCGCGCCCGGGCCACCGGGCAAAAAGCGCCGGAAGCGCTCGGCGGACATGGGACCGAGGGTCAGGCGCATGCGCAGGTCGCGCTGCCAGATGCGCTGGCCGGTAACGGCCCCCTTGCCCAAGCCCGCGCCGCCCAGGCCGAGCTGGGTTTGGTTCTCACGCGGCAGAGTGAACCAGCGGCCCACAAATTGCTCGACCTGCACCGGCACGCCAAAGTAGCTGGCCAGCACACGGCGCAAGGTGGTGGCTGACACCGGCCGCTGCTGGAGCAGGCCAGCAAAGTGAGCCAAGGCAAAGTCAGACACACCGCCTTCGCGGGCCCGCAGGCGGTCGCGCAGTGCGGGGTGGCCCAGGCCTGCCAGGGAGAGGACCAGCGGCAAGAATTGGTGCTTGGGGTCGTCTTCAAAGCGGATGGCGAGCCGGTGCTTGCGCCACGCTTGGTAAAACAAGACCACGGAGCGGTGCAAAAAAATGTCGAGAAAAGCACGCCCGGCAAAATCGCGCTCGTAGGTCTCGCGGCGAGAGAACAGCTCGGTGTAGAACAAGGGCAATGCGCCGCCCGCACCCAGCAAGCCCATGAAGGCAGGGGTCATCTCTAGGCGCGCAATGTCTTGGGGGCGCGGCAGGGGCCCTGGGTTGGGCGGGCTGTCGTCGTCGCGGGGGTGGAGCTTCACGTCAAAGGCCGCTACCTCGCTGGCCGGGAAGCTCATGGACAGCGCATTGCGGAACTTGAGCTTTTGCTCAAACACCGCCGGGCCATGCAGACGCTCTTGTTGGCTGAACCAGCGATGCAGCAGGCGCACGGCTTGAAAGAAGCCGTAGCGCTCGGGCCTGCTGAACAGGCGCTGGATCACGCTTTGGTTCACAGCAGGCTCCCGTCCCCGCTGCGCCGGGGGAAGCTCATCAGCTCTTCTTGGGTGCGCTCGGAGTAGAGCTTGAGTTGGATGAAGCTGTTGGCGTGGACGTAGAGGCCAAAAAAGTGGTCTAACACCTGGCCAAACAGGCGCAGGCCGGTGCCCACAAAGTGCTGCTCATTGACCTTGACGCGGACTTCGGTGCCGCGCACAAAGGTCACAAAGGGCTGGCCGGGCATGCAGGCAGTCACGTGATGGTGGCTGATGCCGACGATGCCGTCGAGCTGGCGCTGGTTGGTGTCACTGCGGGGCAGGTCGTAAAGCCGCAGCATTTCGCGCAGGGCATCCAGGCCACCGGCCGAGAGGGTGAGGTGGTTGAGCGAGAGGTGTGAGATCAGGCGCCAGAGGGCACCACGGCCTCGGTCCAGGCGATGGCTGAGCGTGGGTTTGCGCAGCATCCGAACCTCGCGCGCATTGCGCAAGCCTTCGAGGAACAGGTCGCCCCCGGCCTGGCCCACGGTGAGCTGCGAGGGCAGGTCGCGATTGGTGGCCTTGACCTCAATGGACAGCGTGTCGGTTTGAATCTCGGCCGGGTCGAAGTTGATGTCGACCACGGAGATTTCGGTTTCATAGCCAGGGCTGCGCGCCGCCAAGGTGTCGTCGCGATGGGCCACCCAGTAGCGCGCGGCAGACTCGCCATGTGCCAGCAGGCCGTCATGATGCAGGGCAAAAAATGGCCGGAACTCTTGGATGTCGTCGCCCTGCGCGGTTTGATGGACGCGAAATACCTTATCAATCGAGTAGACCTCGTGGCCATGGGCGCGGCGGCCGTCGGGCAGCACGGGGTAGCGGTCGCTGGTGTGGGTGATGCGTATCGGGTCGGCCCGTTGGCTGAACAGGTTGACCACCGGGGTACAGCCCGTGAGCAGGTTGCGGGCGGTGATGGTTTCCAGAAGGCGCGCTTCGTCGGACTCGCCGCGAATGCCGGCCATGGCGAAGTGCAGGGTCACTTGCCTGGCTTTGCTGAGCTGCAGGGCTTTGGGCCAAGGCAGGTCAATGAAGTTGAACTTCTCGGGGAAGGCAAAGTATTCGGTCAGCAGACGGTAGGCGCTGTGGGAGCGGGCGTCGAAGTCGATCAAGGCTTCGGCTTCTTCAAAGCCCACAGTCCGAGGCAGGGACTCGGGGGCCGCCTGCCAAGGCCCAGTGCTCTGGGTTTGCAAGAGGCAACCCACCACGCGGCCACACAGGGCTTCGCGCAGGGCGGTGACTTGCGAGGTGTCGCCCGAGAGGTGCAGGCGCAGGGTGAGTCGGCCGTCGCCTGGGCAGTGCTCTAGCTCCCAAGGCCCAGCGCTCAAGGCGCGCAGGGCGGCTTGGGCTTGTACCCGGCAATGGGCGGGGGCATGTTGCAGCCAGCGCATGAGCAGCTCGGGCTCGTGGTTGTCGTTGGCCAGCGCGGCACCCATCCAGGGGCGCAGCGCCTCCCAACTGTGGGCCATGCAAAAGGCCATGGCGGCGCTGTAGGGGCCGCAGGCAGGGGTTTCCACAGGCCCAGAGGGCATGGCGGAAGTCATCGAGTCGTCCATCACGGCATCTCCTCGTGTCCTGACATGGTTGCACCACAAGTGCGCGGATCATGAGCCCCTCCAGAGCGTTGCGATGGGCTCAGTTCACCGTGTAGCGGAAATCTCCATTTTTGGCCGCACTGACCTTGATTTTTTCAATCTGCGCGCCTTCCGCCATACGGGAAAGCACTTCTGCGGCAATTTCTGGCAATAGCGTGCCGTTGAGGATGTGGTCGACATTGCGGGCACCGCTGTCGACCTCGGTGCAGCGGGCCAGCACGGCCTCCACCAGCTTGGCGTCGTATTCGAACACTGCTTTGTGGTTGGCCGCCACGCGGGCGGCGATATGGCCGAGTTTGAGGCGGATGATTTGCTCCAGCACGTCGTCGCTGATGGGGTAGTAGGGCACCACCTTCATGCGGCCCAGGAAGGCCGGCTTGAAGGTTTTCATCATGATGGGACGCAGGGCCTCGGCCAGGGCATCTGCCGGGGGCAGCTCTTCGGGCGGTTTGTTCAAGCAGGCCTGCATGATCTGGCTGGAGCCGATATTGCTGGTCAGGATGATGAGGGTGTTGCGGAAGTCGATCTCGCGGCCTTCGGCATCGTCCATCTGGCCTTTGTCAAAGACCTGGAAGAACATCTCCAGCACATCGGGGTGGGCTTTTTCAACCTCGTCGAGCAGCACCACGCTGTAGGGGTTGCGGCGCACGGCTTCGGTCAGCACGCCGCCCTCGCCATAGCCCACATAGCCCGGCGGGCTGCCCTTGAGGCCGCTCACACTATGGGCTTCTTGGTACTCACTCATATTGATGGTGATGAGCTTTTTCTCGCCACCATAGAGGATGTCGGCCAGGGCCAAGGCGGTTTCGGTTTTGCCCACGCCTGATGGCCCGACGAACATGAACACACCCTTGGGCTTGTTGGGGTCTTCGAGGTTAGCGCGGGCGGTGCGCACGCGCTGGGCCACGGCCTCCATGGCATGGTCTTGGCCGATCACGCGCTCTTGCAGCAAGGGCTTCAAGCTCATGACGGTCTTGATCTCGTCCTTGACCATCTTGCCCAGCGGAATGCCCGTCCAGGCGGCCACGATCTCGGCCACCACATGGCCGTCCACCTGCATGGGGATCATGGGGTTTTCGCCTTGCAGGGCGGCCAGGGCGTCGAGCTTGGTTTGTAGCTCGGCCTGCGCGGGCGAGAGGACAGGGGCTTCAGGCTTGGCGGCCTTTTTGCTGGCTTTCTTCTTGGGTTCTTCCGCAGGTGCTGGGGCTTCAGCCTGCGCTGCCGCAGCCTGGCCCTGGGCAGCCTGCTGGGCTTGGGCGGCTTCTTTCTCGGCCTCTAGCGTGGCGCGCAGTTGTTGAATCTCGGTGACCAAGGCCTTTTCGGCCTCGTAGCGGGTGGTCAGCGCATCCAGCTCTTGCTGCACGGTGTCGCGCAGGGCTTTGAGCTCGGCCAGCTTGGCGTGGTGCGGCGCGCCTGCGGCGGCCTCGCGGTTGAGGGCGGCTTCTTCGGCGGCCAGGCGTTCCAGGTGCTTGACGCGATCTTCAATGGCGGCGGGCACGGCGCTTTGGCCCAGCGCCACTTTGGCGCAGGCGGTGTCCAGCACGCTGATGGCTTTGTCGGGCAGTTGGCGGCCGCTGATGTAGCGGGCCGAGAGGCGCACGGCCTCGGTGATGGCTTCATCGAACACGCGCACGGTGAAGTGCTTTTCCATCAGCGGGGCCATGCCGCGCAGCATGGCGGCGGCAATGGGCTCGCTGGGCTCTTCGACCTTGACGACCTGAAAGCGGCGGGCCAGGGCGGCGTCTTTTTCAAAGTACTTTTTGTACTCGGCCCAGGTGGTGGCGGCCACGGTGCGCAGCTCGCCGCGCGCGAGTGCGGGCTTGAGCAGGTTGGCCGCATCGTTTTGGCCGGCTTGGCCACCGGCACCAATCATGGTGTGGGCTTCGTCGATGAAGAGGATGATGGGGTGCGGGCTCTTCTTGACCTCGTCGATCACGTTTTTGAGGCGGTTCTCAAACTCGCCCTTCACGCTGGCACCGGCTTGCAGCAGGCCCATGTCCAGGGTGTGCAGGGCCACGCCTTGCAGCGGCGGCGGCACATCGCCCACGGCAATGCGCAAGGCCAGGCCTTCGACCACGGCGGTCTTACCCACGCCGGCCTCACCGGTGAGGATGGGGTTGTTTTGGCGGCGACGCATCAGGATGTCGATGGTCTGGCGGATTTCGGTGTCGCGGCCAATCACCGGGTCGAGCTTGCCGCTCTTGGCGCGCTCGGTGAGGTTGGTGGTGAACTGGTCCAGCGCTGGCGTGGCACCTGCGGCGGCGGCATGGCCGTCGGCGGGGTGGTCTTCTGCGGCGGGGGCGTCGGCGCTGCGCACCGCTTGCACGGCTTCTGCCGAGCCTTGCGTGGCTTCGTCGAGCTTGTGCTTCAGCTCATCGAGCTTGAACTTGACGAAGAGCTTGCTGCCACGGAAGGCCAATTGCTTGAGCTTTTCGTCGGTGAGCAAGGCCAGCAGCAGGTGGGCACTGCGGATGCGTGGGTTGTGGGTGTCTAAGGAGGCGATGAGCCACGCGTGCTCGAACAGCGCGGGCAGGTTCTCGCTGAGCACCGGGGTGCGGGTGTTGCCGGCCTTGAAGCGGCTGATCTCGGCTTCCAGGTCGCGTTGCAGCTCGGACGCCGCCACGTTGTGGCGGCGGCACAGCAGAGTGAAGTCGCTTTGGGGTTGCTCTAGCAGGGCCAGGAAGAGATGTTCCAGGTCTACCTCGTAGAGCACTGGTTCCGCCCAGGCTTGTGCCTTGGACGGCCTGGGCTTGCAGGGCGAGTTTCACCTCAAACTCCAAGGTGGTGCCGCACAGCAAGGTCAAGAGCTCTTCCAGGGCCAGCGCGCCCGGGCCACCGGGCAAAAAGCGCCGGAAGCGCTCGGCGGACATGGGACCGAGGGTCAGGCGCATGCGCAGGTCGCGCTGCCAGATGCGCTGGCCGGTAACGGCCCCCTTGCCCAAGCCCGCGCCGCCCAGGCCGAGCTGGGTTTGGTTCTCACGCGGCAGAGTGAACCAGCGGCCCACAAATTGCTCGACCTGCACCGGCACGCCAAAGTAGCTGGCCAGCACACGGCGCAAGGTGGTGGCTGACACCGGCCGCTGCTGGAGCAGGCCAGCAAAGTGAGCCAAGGCAAAGTCAGACACACCGCCTTCGCGGGCCCGCAGGCGGTCGCGCAGTGCGGGGTGGCCCAGGCCTGCCAGGGAGAGGACCAGCGGCAAGAATTGGTGCTTGGGGTCGTCTTCAAAGCGGATGGCGAGCCGGTGCTTGCGCCACGCTTGGTAAAACAAGACCACGGAGCGGTGCAAAAAAATGTCGAGAAAAGCACGCCCGGCAAAATCGCGCTCGTAGGTCTCGCGGCGAGAGAACAGCTCGGTGTAGAACAAGGGCAATGCGCCGCCCGCACCCAGCAAGCCCATGAAGGCAGGGGTCATCTCTAGGCGCGCAATGTCTTGGGGGCGCGGCAGGGGCCCTGGGTTGGGCGGGCTGTCGTCGTCGCGGGGGTGGAGCTTCACGTCAAAGGCCGCTACCTCGCTGGCCGGGAAGCTCATGGACAGCGCATTGCGGAACTTGAGCTTTTGCTCAAACACCGCCGGGCCATGCAGACGCTCTTGTTGGCTGAACCAGCGATGCAGCAGGCGCACGGCTTGAAAGAAGCCGTAGCGCTCGGGCCTGCTGAACAGGCGCTGGATCACGCTTTGGTTCACAGCAGGCTCCCGTCCCCGCTGCGCCGGGGGAAGCTCATCAGCTCTTCTTGGGTGCGCTCGGAGTAGAGCTTGAGTTGGATGAAGCTGTTGGCGTGGACGTAGAGGCCAAAAAAGTGGTCTAACACCTGGCCAAACAGGCGCAGGCCGGTGCCCACAAAGTGCTGCTCATTGACCTTGACGCGGACTTCGGTGCCGCGCACAAAGGTCACAAAGGGCTGGCCGGGCATGCAGGCAGTCACGTGATGGTGGCTGATGCCGACGATGCCGTCGAGCTGGCGCTGGTTGGTGTCACTGCGGGGCAGGTCGTAAAGCCGCAGCATTTCGCGCAGGGCATCCAGGCCACCGGCCGAGAGGGTGAGGTGGTTGAGCGAGAGGTGTGAGATCAGGCGCCAGAGGGCACCACGGCCTCGGTCCAGGCGATGGCTGAGCGTGGGTTTGCGCAGCATCCGAACCTCGCGCGCATTGCGCAAGCCTTCGAGGAACAGGTCGCCCCCGGCCTGGCCCACGGTGAGCTGCGAGGGCAGGTCGCGATTGGTGGCCTTGACCTCAATGGACAGCGTGTCGGTTTGAATCTCGGCCGGGTCGAAGTTGATGTCGACCACGGAGATTTCGGTTTCATAGCCAGGGCTGCGCGCCGCCAAGGTGTCGTCGCGATGGGCCACCCAGTAGCGCGCGGCAGACTCGCCATGTGCCAGCAGGCCGTCATGATGCAGGGCAAAAAATGGCCGGAACTCTTGGATGTCGTCGCCCTGCGCGGTTTGATGGACGCGAAATACCTTATCAATCGAGTAGACCTCGTGGCCATGGGCGCGGCGGCCGTCGGGCAGCACGGGGTAGCGGTCGCTGGTGTGGGTGATGCGTATCGGGTCGGCCCGTTGGCTGAACAGGTTGACCACCGGGGTACAGCCCGTGAGCAGGTTGCGGGCGGTGATGGTTTCCAGAAGGCGCGCTTCGTCGGACTCGCCGCGAATGCCGGCCATGGCGAAGTGCAGGGTCACTTGCCTGGCTTTGCTGAGCTGCAGGGCTTTGGGCCAAGGCAGGTCAATGAAGTTGAACTTCTCGGGGAAGGCAAAGTATTCGGTCAGCAGACGGTAGGCGCTGTGGGAGCGGGCGTCGAAGTCGATCAAGGCTTCGGCTTCTTCAAAGCCCACAGTCCGAGGCAGGGACTCGGGGGCCGCCTGCCAAGGCCCAGTGCTCTGGGTTTGCAAGAGGCAACCCACCACGCGGCCACACAGGGCTTCGCGCAGGGCGGTGACTTGCGAGGTGTCGCCCGAGAGGTGCAGGCGCAGGGTGTCGGTGCCCAATTGGTCCCACTGGGCTTGGGGGGAGACCAAATCGAGGGTGACGGACAGCACCGAGGTGGCCTGGCGGGGAAGGGGCGTGCCATCCGGCGCATTGAGCACCGAGCGGAAGCTGGCGTTGCTCAGACGCAGTGGCAGCAGGTGCACGTCGTAAGCCGTGCGGAATTTGCAGGTGACGCCGCGCACAGGCCGGGTGTTGAGCACGGTGCCGCGCTCCACCAGGCTGCCTTGGGTCATCTGGGTGGCCCCAGCCCCCACATCGAACTGGGCAATGGAGCAGGACGGAAAGGGCCGCAGATAGTGCGGGTAGAGGACCTCGATCAGCGACTCAGTGAAGAGCGGGAAATCGTCGTCCAGACGCTTTTGAATGCGTGCCGAGAGCAGCGCAAAGCTTTGGATCAGCCGCTCTACATGGGGGTCGGACGAATCCCCCGCCATGTGCAATTGGCCCGCCACGCGCGGGTACATGGCCGAAAAATCTTTGGACGCCGCGTGTAGAAAGGCAAGTTCACGCTCGTAGTGCGGAAGTAGTTGTTCCATGACTCAAGCGTCAAAAGGTTTGATCAAAGGCCTTAGAGGCGCGCAACGTCCACATGCTGGGTGACCGGGTGCAAGGTGGCGTTGAAGTTAATGGGTTCACGCAGCTCCTCAAGGGCCAGTACCGCATGGATTCGAAAGCACAATTTTTTGCTGCCAAAAGACTCCGGCGTCAGCTCCACCCGCACCTGGCGCAGGCGCGGCTCATGGTTGTTGACTGTGCGCTCCAGGGAGCGGCAAATGTCTGCTCGGTCCTCGGGTTTGACCAAGCTCATCGATGAAAAGTCGGTGAGCCCAAACCCCAAGACCGAATCGCGGCTGCGTGGATAGTGCGACAGGATGTCGTTGCTCAGGCCACGGCGGGTGTTGAGCAGGGCTTCCAAGTCGCGCGCGACATGCTCACGCACGGCCTCTAAGCTGAGTCCCTGGTCACTATTGCGCTGGCCAGACGTGTCCGTCAGCCTGTCCAAAAAGCTGGCTGAAAATCGTTTCATGCATGAAAAAAGCGGCGGCTGTGACACCGCCGCTTTTCAAGGCTGAACCCGCGATTAAGCGAAGGTTGCAGTGTTGGTGGCCAGGTTCCAGGCACCGGTGCCGGTGACGGCGGCTTGGCTGCCGTCCAGCTTGGAAGCCATGTAGCTCCACTCAACGGCAGAGTACTTCAGGCCGAAGGCTTCCTTGGGCAGGCCTTCTTCGGTGACCGAAGGAGCCACGTGCGACACCAGCACGTTCTTCAGCTTGATTTCCAGGTACTTCACGCGGGCATTGGCCGTGCCGTTGTTGAAGGAGCCGGTTTGGCCGCTGGCGCGGTAGAAGGTGATGACCACTTCAGGAGTGATCAGACCTTGCGAGGCAGCTTGCCACAGCTTGGGGCTGGCGGAGTCGATGTCCTTGACGAACACCATTTCGCCGTGCTCGGTACGCTCTGCGGTGTGGCCGCCGGAGGTAGAGGACGAAGCAGACTTGGGCTGGCGGATCACATGCGACCACGAATCAACTTCGATGGTCGGCTTGGAGTTTTGGCCCGTTGCGTTGGCACTGCCGTGCACGCTGTCGCGTACGTCACCCTTGATGGCGGAGTTCTTAAACTCGACGTAGATATCTTTCATTCCTAGCTTTCCCTTTAGATTAGAACTGCACGGTCAAATTAGCCTGCCGACCCTGGCAACTCAGCGACAAGGCGCAGAGACACCGAGAGTTCATCAAGCTGGAAATGCGGTCGCACGAAGGCCACCGCGCGATAGGCCCCTGGTTTCCCAGGAACCTCTTTCACCTCCACCGACGCCTCCCTCAACGGATATTTGGCCTTGGCTTCTTGTGAAGCGCTGTCGTCTGCCAGCACATACTGTCCGATCCAACTGTTGAGATAGGTCTCCACATTGGACGCCGATGCAAAGCTGCCGATCTTGTCGCGCATCATCGCCTTCAGGTAGTGGGCAATGCGGCAGACCGAAAAGATGTACTGCAACTGAGCTGACAGGGCCGAATTGGCATTGGCGGCGTCAGAGTCGTACTTCAGCGGCTTTTGAGCGGATTGCGTGGCAAAGAATGCCGCGTAATCGGTGTTCTTGCAATGCACCAGCGGAATGAAACCCAGGTCGCTGAGTTCTTTTTCACGCCGATCGGTGATGGCGATTTCTGTGGGGCACTTGAGGGCCACTTCACCGTCGTCAGTGCGGAAGGTGTGTGTGGGCAGGTCTTCCACCAAGCCACCACCTTCAACCCCACGGATCGCGGCGCACCAGCCGTAGTTCTCGAAGGCGGCGGTGAGGCGAGCCCCCAGCGCAAAGGCCGAGTTGACCCACAGGTAGCGCGAGTGGTCGGTACCGTCCACGTCTTCCACAAAGTTGAAGCCCTCGGTGGTGAGGCCGTCTTTGGGGTTGTAGGGCAGGCGTCCCAGGAAACGCGGCAGGGCCATGCCCACATAGCGTGCGTCTTCAGACTCACGGAAGGACTTCCACTTGGCGTATTCCACCGTGTCGAAGACCTTGGACAGGTCACGCGGTTTGCCCAGGTCGGAGAAGGTCTCCAAGCCAAACAGCTCGGGCGACGCGGCCGTCAGGAACGGGGCATGCGCGGCAGCGGCCACGTGAGACATCTGCTCGACAAAGTACATGTCTTCAGGCTGACGGGTCAGCTCGAAGTCACCAATCAGGGCACCGAAGGGGGCTCCACCAAAGGTGCCGAACTCTTCTTCATAGACCTTTTTGAACAAGGCGCTTTGATCGAAATCGATCGAGGTCTTGAAGTCGCGGATCAGGTCTTTCTTGTTGGCATTGAAGACCTGAATCTTCATCATCGCGCCTGTGGACGTGTGCTTGCACAGGTACTGCAGGCCGCGCCAGGTGGATTCCAGCTTCTGGAACTGTGGTGCATGCATCACCTCAGAGAGCTGGGCGGAGATGAGACGGTCCAGTTCAGCCACGCGCGCGTCGAG
Organism: Ideonella sp. MAG2; assembly: GCA_004359425.1. Taxonomy (GTDB): domain Bacteria; phylum Pseudomonadota; class Gammaproteobacteria; order Burkholderiales; family Burkholderiaceae_C; genus Ideonella. Next base: position 706,442 of record PTEU01000001.1, read on the forward strand.
GGTAGCGCTGAGGTTGTCCGACACCACCACGGTGCCTTGCAAGACCTCTTGCACCAGCTCAGAGATGATGTCCTTGGCGCGGTGGTGCTCGGTGTCAGAGCGGGCCACACGGCTTTGCGTGACGATGCTGTCCAGCAGGCTGCCTTCAGTGGTGGTGGTTTGCGCCTGGGTGGATGCGGCGGTTTGGGACATTCGGGTTACTCCTTGGGGCCGCGTGTTTCGGCTTCGAGCTTTTTGAGCTGCTCAGTGCTGCTGAGCACTTCGCCCAGAATATCCTCAAGTTTGTCGTTGCCCGCCAGCTTGTTGCGCAGGTCGGCCAGCTTGGTTCGGGCCTCCAGCAGCTTGCGCAGGGGCTCGACCTGTTGCACCACGGCTTCGGGCTCGAAGTCTTCCATGCTGTTGAAGCCAAGGTTGACGGCAAATTCGCCGCCGTCAGCGCTGAGGGTGTTCTTCACACGGAAGGAGGCCTTAGGGGCCATGCCCGCCATGACCTCGTCGAAGTTGTCGAGGTCCACGTTGACGAACTTGCGATCCTTCAGCTTGGGCAGCGGTTTGTCAGGGTCGGGCTGGCCGGTGAAATCGCCCAGTACGCCCACCACAAAGGGCAGCTCGCGCTGCTCAGTGGCATCGCCGATCTCGACGTCATAGGTGAGTTGAACGCGAGGAGGGCGCACTTTCTCAAGCCGCTTTTGAACGCTGTCTTTCTTGGCCATGATGTTCTCTATGAGGAGGTTGAGCGGGCGGATCGATTACTTCAGCTTGTCAAACGGATTGGCAGGCTTGGCAGGATGGGGGGCTGCCTGCTTCGTTCTTGGGCACCAACACAGGCTCACCCAGCACTTCACGCAGTTGCTTGGCAACGCCTTCGGCTTGGCTGCGGGTATCGGCACCGAGGTTGTTTTGCTTACGCAGGGCGGTAAGGGCCGTGTTGGCTACACGCAAGCCGCTGACGGCCAACATGCTGGTGGCGACGGAGTCGGCAGCATCGCGTTGCAGCACTTCTTGGGCGGCCAAGATGGTGTTGCCGTAGTCGGCTTCCTCAAAGTAGCCTTCAGCCAGCTTGAGCCACGGTTGCTTGGAGGTGGGGTAAGCCGCAGCACCAGCGCGGTAGGCGTCCCGCTCTTTGTTGCGGCTGCCTTCTTTGCGGGCTTTGGCGCCTGCATCAAGAAAGGACTGCAACGACGGGGTGGCGGGCACCGTGGCGGAGGTGGTTGGCGCGGGCTTTTTGTCGGTGGTTTCGCAACCTGCCAACGCCACAGCGGCCAGTGCGGCCGCTATCAGCGTCACGCTGGGGTTGGAGAGCTTTTGCTGGCCGCTAGCGGCATTGCAACGACGATTCAAGGGGAGTAATGCACGAAATTTCATTTTTTTGATGACCTGGTGGCAACCATGGGGCATGGCTGTGACCTCATCCCTTCAGTAGACGGTTGAACTATAGACGCTGTGGAGTTATACCAGCAATCCCCCCTTCTTCGGGGTGCGGGCTCCCTCTTTAGCGGTGTATCGGCGACGTTATGATGTGATCTCCTTATCGGCTTTGCGCTTTGGCTGAGATCAAGGCTGCGAAGCTTGCGCGGCCAACGGGTGCGGCCACCTGTGGCGGCCTGTATTTTCCTACTTTCAGCACAGGGACTTGTTCATGTTGTGGTGCCTTCGCTCTGTGAATCGCTTGTCGCGCCTGGGTGCGGCTTGGGTGGCGTTGTCGTTGGCGGGTTGCGGCACGATTGGTAGTGGTGGAGTGGTTGATAAGTCTCTGGAGGCGGTGGGCCTGAAGAAGCCCGACGCGCCGACGGTCAGCGCCATTCCCTTGCCACCTTCCGAGTACAAAGTTCCTTTGCGAATTCATGCGGCAGAGCAGCTCAATACTGACGCCCATGGGAGATCCCTGTCGGTGGTGGTTCGGGTCTATCGCCTCAAAGAAATCAGCGCGATGTCCTTGGCACCCTATGACGCTTTTAAGAGCCCAGAAGCGGAAAAGTTGGCCTTTGGTGGTGATGTGCTGAGCGTCAGAGAGATTGTGCTGACGCCGGGCCAGCAGAATGAAGTGGTAGAAACGCTCACCCCCACGGCCCCTTACTTGGCGGTGGTGGCGCTGTTTCGCTCGCCTGCGCAAGGCCGGTGGCGCTTTGTGTTTGATGGTAAGGCCGCCCAGCAAAAAGGCGTTACCCTTGGGGTTCATGGCTGTGCACTGAGCGTGGCCGTGGGCGATCCGTTGAATGCGCCCCCTGAAACCTTGCGTTTAGCAGGCGTGCGTTGCCAATAAGACTCTTTTGGGGAGCGGGTTTCTTGTGGCCCGTTGAGACCGTTGATTCAGACATCTAAAGTTCTGTGGGGTGAAGGCCTGTTTCTGAGGCCTCAACACTTTCAGCAGCAAGACGCTTATCACGAATGGCGCACGGCCGAGGCCATGCGCGCGGCGCATCCCCATTTGTGGGGGGTACGGCAATGTCGCGTCGACACTGATGCGCTGCAGAGCGGGGTGTTGCGCATCACCGAGCTTCAAGTCATCTTCCCCGACGGTGAGTTGTACAACGCACCCACCGATGATGATCTGCCGCCCCCCGTGAACCTGAGCGCCTTGGCATCCGCCACGGTGGACCAGATTTTTCATGTGGCGATTGCGCCGCTTCGTACCAACGCAACCAATTTTGCGGGGGCGGAAGTGGTCAGCGATATGGCGGTGCGCTATCGCCAGCAAGACGCGGCGACCCCTGACTTATTCACCCAGGCGGCTGCCGCTGACATTGCCACGCTGCGTCGTTGCGCCCGCTTGGTGGCCGACCAAGAGCCTCGCGACCACTTGGTGAGCATGCCGCTGTGCCGCCTGCGTCGCAATGCCACGGGTGTCTTCGAGTTGGATCGGCGTTTTGTGCCGCCGGTGCTGAGCGTGCAAGCTGCTCCGGCCCTGCAAATGATGCTGAGGCGTTTGATTGATGTGCTGCAGGCCAAGGTTGAAGCCTTGTACGGCTCGCACCGCGAGCCCTCCAAGCATGTGATTGAGTTTCGCTCCGGGGACATCGCTTCGTTCTGGCTGTTGCACACGGCCAGCTCGGCGTGCGCCGGCTTGATGCACCTACACCACCACCAGGGCTTGCACCCCGAGCGGCTGTATGCACGCATGTTGGAGTTGGCTGGCTCTTTGATGACCTTCTCCAAAGCCTATGCTTTGGCCGATTTGCCGGTCTACAAGCATGCGGAACCGGGGCGCTCTTTTGCCAAGCTGGACAACATCATTCGCGAGCTGTTGGAGACGGTGATTTCCACCCGCTACTTCTCCATCGCCTTGACTGAAACCAAGCCGGCCTTTCATCTGGGCCGCTTGGAGTCCGAAAAGATTACGCCCACCACCGCGTTTTACCTGGGCATCAGCGCGGCCATGCCCCCGACCGAGTTGGTCGAGGTCATCCCGATGCGGGCCAAGGTCGGCGCGCCTGACGATGTCGAAAAGCTGGTGCTGTCGGCCATGAGTGGTGTGCGCTTGACTCACGCGCCGCAAGTGCCGGCGGCCATTCCGGTACGCCCGGGTGCCTATTACTTTGCGCTGGAAGGGCGGGGGCCCTTGTATGAGCGCATGTTGCAGTCGCAATCCATCATGATCTATGTGCCCAATGGCATTGCAGATTTGCAGGTGGAACTGTTTGCCCTGAACCAATGATGAGTTGTTCTGATGAGTGAATCACAAGCTCCTTCGCTGCTCGCTGGTTTAAAACCCGGCGCGCCAGCCCGGCCCGCCATGGCCACGCCAGAGGCCAAGACCTTGCTGGACTTGATGGCCGACGGCTTTTACATGTTGTTCTTGCTCAAGAACCGCTACAGCCCCACCTCGGCGGAAGAGTTCCGCAATCGGCTGAAGGACTTTTTGACGAGTTTTGAGCGCGGCAGCCGACGCATTGAGGCCCCGAGTGAAGACGTTTATCTTGCCAAGTATGCGTTCTGCGCCTTGGTGGATGAGACGGTGATGATGGCACCCATGTTGCGCGACACCTGGGAGCGAACACCGCTTCAGTTGGAGTTGTTTGGTGACCAACTGGCTGGTGAGAACTTTTTCTCGCGCCTTGAAGAAACCCGGCAAAAAGGAGCCCCCAAGCTGCAAGTGCTGGAGGTCTTTCACATGTGTTTGCTGGTGGGCTTCCAGGGCAAGTACCTGCTGGAAGGCAGTGAGAAGCTGAGTTATCTGACCTCCCGATTGGGCGACGAAATCGCCCATCTGAAGGGGAAGCGGGCCTCATTTGCGCCGCATGCTCTGGCACCCGACCAGATCATGCACAAACTGCGCACCGAGGTGCCACTGTGGGTTATTGGCTCGGTGTTTGCCTTGGCCGGCCTGCTGGCCTTTGTGGGCGTGCGCTGGACGCTGGACCGGCAAACCCAATCTGACCTGAAGCCCTACGCGGAGTTGGTGAAGCTGCCCGCCCAGGCAGCCAATGTCACCATCACCCTGCCCTGAGCGCGGCTAGACCCGGAGGGCTGCACACAACAAGGCGTGCGGCCCGCTGATAGCACCCCACCAAGCAAGCAACGAGCGTTGGCTTCGGCCTCAGGCCGTGCTGTCCTTGCTTGTGGTGCGCGGCTTCTTCTTTTTGCGCTTGGTCGACTTGGCCTCGGTGCTGGCCTTGCTCGTGCTTTTCGGAGCCAAACGCTTGGGGCAGGCCTCGGCCTTGCCCCAATAGCCCTCGCACAAGCGCTGACGGCAGGCTTTGGCCTCGTCACCGCCTAAGCTCTTACAGCGAGACACCATGCTCGCAATCGAGCTTGGGCTTGTGTCGCCATCGGCGCTGCGGCCTGCTGCGGGGACATCACCATGCCGCATGACAGCCGCAATCAGGTCGACATCAGGGTCGGCGCTCTTGGCCGTATTCACAGCCGCTGCACTGGTGCTGCTCGGGCTGGCCCCTGCGCTGGCCTTGCGAGAGGCAGTGCGCGCTGTTTTTTCCGCAGCGGCGGCCTCGCGCTCGGCCTTGGCCTTGGCGCGCTTGCTCAGTTTCTTGGGGGTGCTGGCGGCGGCTTGGGGCGCTGCGGCGACCAAGGCCCCTGCGGCAGCAGCACCGGTTCCGGCGGCCATCAACAGGGTGTCGCCGGAGATGCTGGGGGCGGAGGCTGCCGATGCTAGGGCACTGGCTGGGGCCGGTGTGGGTGTCGCGGGGGCGGCAATCGTCAATTCAATGACAGCAGGTGCCGAAGCAGACGATGCAGCGGAGGCTACCGCATCACTCATGGCTGCCACAGTGGCCGTCTGCACTGCGCTGGCTGCGTGCGCTGCACTCGCCGCACTGGCGGCGCTCTGGCTCACGGCCTGCAGGGGGCGCTGTGCCTCTGCCTTCTGGGCATTTGCCAGCCAAATCAGGCCCGCTGCCGCCAGCATCCCACCGCCCAACCACGGCCATAGCTGGCGTTGGGTCAGCTTGGGGCGGCTGAGGGGCGGGGTGTCGTCCATGGCCGACAGGATGGACACGGGCCCCTCGTCTTGCGTCGGGTTCGAGCCCGAGAGCAGAGATGGCTTATGGCCAGATGACCAAGTGGGTGGTGGGGCGTTCCCCGGATCGGGCGTCGTCGGCAACGCGGGCTCCCGTTTTTGTGAGTGATCAACGTCGGATTCTAGAGCCAGACTTTGCCTCGGTTCCGGTAAAGAGGCCTCCCCCAAAAGGGGCACTCTGGCACCCCCGCGCCTCACACTATGATGACGGGTTGTTTTTCAGGTTTGCTGTTCCCGTGGTCATTCTCAGCGTTGTCGCTTATTTTTTGCTGGTTTGTGCGGCCCTGGCCTTGGTCTTCCTGCCGGCCGTGCGTGAGCGGCTGTGGGCCACGGCTGTGCATTGGCACCGGCTGAGTGTGGCCCGCTTACAGGCTTGGGGGCAGCAGCGTGAGCAGGGTTTGCGCAGCACCTCAGAGGGGGTGGGCGACGTGGTCCACCGGCTGGTGCGCTTTACTGTGGCGCATTGGGTGTGGCTGCTGGGCGGTGCGGCCGTGTTGCTGACCGCACCGCTGTTGGCCAGTTGGCTCCGGCTCGGCCACGCTTTTGAGGGCTACGACCACACGGCCAGTCGCGAGATGGACCCCAAGAAGGCAAAATCAATTGGCGGCTATGGGTGGGCATGTCACGCGCGCCGGGGGCGGCCAGAGCTATCACCAATATGGATTGGCGGCGGACTGTGCATTTTTGCGCAATGGCAAGGTGGTAATTTCCGAGGCTGATCCGTGGGCGGCAAAGGGCTACGAGTTGTATGGTCAGATGGCTCAGTCCGTGGGCATGGTGTGGGGCGGGAGTTGGCGCAGCATCAAGGATCTTGGTCACGTGGAGTTGCGTCGGCCAGGCGTCATCAAGCCGGGCTGAGGGGCGGCGCGTCAGTGAGGCTTTGCGCCCTGCGACAATCAGGCTGGCGCACCCGTGCAAAAACTACTTGGGGAGCAGATCGTGGGAAAACCTTTTATTGTGGTTGGGGACAAAACAGACCATGGCGGTGTCGTGATCAGCGGCGCACCGACCACGGACATCAATGGCAAGCTGATCGCCCGCGTCGGTGATCAAGTCACCTGCCCTCAACGCGGGCACGGCGGCACCACGGTCATCGTTTCAGGTGACCCGACATGCATCATTGAAGGCAAGCCTGCGGCGCGGCACGGTGATAAGACTGCCTGCGGCGCGACACTGTTGTCTTCCCAGGCCCAAACGACCGATTGACGACCTCGCCTCCACGCTGAGGCTTCATTATTTCTTCCATGCGTCAATGGCTTAAGGGCTTAGCCCTCCTTCTTGCAATCACCTGCCTGGTCTGGGTCGGTGTGCTCTGGTATTGGCAGGCCACCAGCCGCGACATGTCGCCCGAAGACATCGTGCTCTACCTGGGCCTGTTGCCTCTGGTGATCTTCGGTTTGGTCTTGCTGGCCCGCTGGTCGCTGCGCTCCGCTGTGGCCAGTGCCGTGGCCAAAGAGGCTGCTGCCCAACCGCCGACCAGCAGCACGCCTGCCGCACCGGCTGCTGGTGAGCAAGAGCGGCACGCGCCCTTCAAACTCTTGGCCAGCGCTTTGAGTTGCGCGGCAGGCCACTCCGCTGCTGAGCTTGTGACGGCTTTGGCCGAAGGGCAGCCACGCCCAGCCCCCGACAAGAGCTTGCGCGATGATGAGGGCCTGCCGGTCATCTACCGTGATGCCTGCGGGGCTGCGTGTGTTTGCGGCCTGGCCCACCCACTGGACTGCATTTGAGCGGGCTGTGGCCCAAGCTCGGGTCAAGCAATTGCTGCGTCAAGAAACCTCCGAATGGTTACCCGCCTCGCAGTTGCGCTTCATGCCCACCACCGCCGGGGGCGGGGCAGCACTCTGGCTAGATGCGGATCGAGCTTTGCGTGCTGCACAGCGTGAAGGTCTGCGTGAGGTCGTTTTGCTACTGTCGTGTCAGTCTGACTTGAGCGAGGCGCGGGTGAGCCAGTTGCAGCGAGAGGCTGCGTTGTTCACCCACGGAACACCCAAAGCCGGTGTGCCGGCTGAATCTGCGGTGGCTTTGGCCCTGAGCCATGAGGGCTGGCCGACCTTGGCGGATGCCCCCAAGGAGCCCTTGCTGCTGCACCGCGCGGCGGTAATGCAGCGCGACAAACCCATTGACACAGCGGGTCGTGTTAACGGCCAGACCGCAGAGCAAGCAGCCCAGCAAGCTGTAACGGCTGCCGAGCTGACGCTGCCGGAGGTGGCTGCCTTGATTAGCGATGCCGATCAACATTCCCCCCGTGGGGCAGAGCTGTTTTCTGTGTTGGTATCGCAACTGCCTCACCTGGATGCCGCCGAGGACGCCCTGGTGGCGGGCACGGTGTGGGGCCGCACCGGGCCTACCGCGCCCCTGATGCTGGTGGCCCTGGCGGCACACCGCACCGAGATGACTCAACAACCTTGCCTGGCCTTGAGCGTGGACGACCCTGTCGCACGATTGGCGCTGGTGCTCAGGCCGCCCGCCGCTGCGGCCGCTGAACCGACGAAGACCACATCATGAAGCGTTTCTGGACTATTTTGTTGGACCCTCGGGTCCTGGTGGTGATCGGCCTGGCGGCCTTGGCTGCCTTTCTGTTCATCGGGGCCGATGTGCTGGCGGTGGCAGGGTTCTGGGCGGGTTTGGTGCTGGCCCTGATCTTGGTCGTATGGTTAATCGTCTGGATCGTCCAGCGCGTGCGTGCCAAGCGAGCCGCCAAGTCGCTGGAACAGGCCATTGACCAACAAAGCCCCATGGCGGCCGCCGACGCTGAAGACAAAGCCCAGTTGGCGGTGCTGCGCGAGCGCATGCAAGAGGCCGTCAAGACCGTCAAGACCTCACGCCTGGGCGAGCTGAAAGGCTCGGCCGCCCTGTACGAGCTACCTTGGTACATGGTGATCGGCAACCCCGCTGCGGGCAAGAGTACGGCGGTGGTGAAGTCGGGCTTGAAGTTCCCCTTTGCCGATGCCAGCGGCAGCATCATCCAAGGCATTGGCGGTACGCGCAATTGCGACTGGTTCTTCACCAGCGAAGGCATTCTGCTGGACACAGCGGGCCGCTATTCGGTGCATGAAGAAGACCGCTCTGAGTGGCTGGGCTTTTTGTCCCTGCTCAAAAAGAACCGACCTAAGGCGCCGATCAACGGCATTGTGATTGCGGCCAGCTTGGCCGAGCTGGCTGGTGGCAAGCCCGAACAAGCGATTCAACTGGCCAAGAGCTTGCGCCAGCGCGTGCAAGAAGTGACCGAGCACCTGGAGGTGTTTGCGCCGGTTTACTTGGTGTTCACCAAGGCCGACTTGATCTCCGGTTTTGCCGAGTTTTTTGAAGACCAAGAACGGGAAGAACGCGAGCGGGTGTGGGGGGCCACGCTGCCCTACGACCAGGCCAAACGCAAAGAGGCGATTGCCGCCTTTGACCAGCATTTTGACGATCTGCACGATGGCTTGAAGGAGTTGTCGATCGCCCGCATGTCTTTGCAGCGCGGTCAGGCCTTGCCACCAGGCGTGCTGACCTTCCCGTTGGAGTTTGCCGCCCTCAAGCCCGCACTGCACGCCTTTGTGGTGACGCTGTTTGAAGAGAACCCCTACCAGTATCAGCCGGTGTTTCGCGGCTTCTACTTCACCAGCGCGGTGCAAGAGGGCAGCTCCACCAGCCGAGCCAGCGATCGAGTGGCCAGGCAGTTTGCTTTGTCCTCGCGGGCTGAGTACACCACGGCCATGGTGGTGGCGGATAACGGCTTCTTCTTGAAAGACCTGTTCTCCAAGGTCATCTTTGGCGACAAAGGCTTGGTGCAGCAGTACGCCAGCCGCCGCAAGCTGCGTTTGCGCGCCTGGAGCTTTGGCCTGGGCGTGCTGGTCTTGGCCGCTGCACTGGCCGGATGGAGTTGGTCGTACTTGGGCAACCGTCAGTTGATGGCCCAGGTACAGGCGGACCTGAGCAAGGTCACCAAGATGCAGCAAGAGCGGCCAGACTTGGCTTCACGCCTGGAGGCGCTTGAGCTGTTGCAGGATCGCATCGAACAACTCCAGCGCTACCGCGAAGACAAGCCCTGGGGCATCAGCTTGGGCCTCTACCAAGGTGAGGCCATTGAGCAAAAGCTGCGCGAAGAATACTTCGCAGGGGTCAAAGAGGTGATGCTGACGCCAGTGTCACAAGCCATCGAGGCCTACCTGACCGAGGTGAATGCCAACCCGTCGCGGCTCAAGCCCATGGTGGCCACGCCTGAATCTGCGGCCACGCCTGCCAACCAGGGGGCCAATAAATCGGCGACGGGCGGCACCCGCTATGTTGACGCCAGCGTGGAGGACGCGGCAGATGCCTATAACGCACTCAAGACCTACCTGATGTTGGCGGACGCAAAGTATCTGGAAGGCAGCCACATGACGGACCAGCTCACCCGCTTCTGGCGCGGTTGGCTGGACAACAACCGCGGTGCCATGCCGCGCGAGAAGATGATTCGCAGTGCAGAGCGGCTCATCTCTTTCACCACCAGCCAATTGGCCGATCCGGCCTTCCCCCAGGTACAGAACAAGCTGGCCTTGGTCGACCAGACCCGCGAGAACCTGCGTGAATTGGTCAAAGGCATGAAGGGCATTGACCGTGTCTACTCGGACATCAAGGCGCGTGCGTCCACGCGCTATGCCCCGGTCACCGTCAAGGGCTTGATGAGCGACCGTGATCGCGACCTGGTCGCGGGCAGCCATGCGGTGCCCGGTGCCTTCACCCGCGAAGCCTGGGACGAGTACGTCGAGAAGGCGTTCAAAGACGCTGCCACCAAAGAGCTGCAAAGTGCCGACTGGGTGCTGAAGACCGCGGCTCGCAGCGACTTGACACTGGAAGGCAGCCCGGACCAAATCCGCAAGCAACTGACCGAGCTGTACAAGACGGAATACGTCAAAGAATGGCAGCAGTTCATGCAGGGCATCACCATCACCGAGTTCGGCAGCTTCGAGGTGGCGGTGGAGCGCATGAACCGTTTTGGTGATACTGCGGAGTCACCGATTCGCAAGCTCATGACCACCTTGTTTGACCAGACCAGTTGGGACAACCCCTCGCTGATCAACGAGCGCTTGGGCAAGGCGCAGGGCGGGGTGCTGGACTGGATCAAACAATCCATCTTGCGCATGAAGCCGGGCCGGGTGGAGATGGACGTGAACGTGAGCACGGACAAGTCGGCCGCCATTCCCATGGGGCCTGTAGGGCGCGAGTTTGCGGCGCTGTCGCGCATCATGATGGCGCGTGACAGCAACCCGGCTTTGATCCAAGGCTATCTGCAGCAGCTCTCCAAACTGCGGACGCGCTTCAATGAAATCAAAAACCAAGGCGACCCGGGGCCTGGCGCTCGCGCCTTGATGGTGTCTACCTTATCGGGCAATGGCTCCGAGCTGGCCGATGCCCTGCGCTTTGTGGATGAGCAAATGCTCAATGGCATGACCGACTCGGCGCGCTCTACGCTGAGGCCGCTGTTGGTGCGCCCGCTGATGCAGGCCATGGCGGTGACAGTGCCACCGGCTGAAACAGAGCTCAACCGTGTCTGGTCGGCCCAGGTGGTTGAGCCCTTCCAGAAGACGCTGGCGGGCAAATACCCCTTTGACAAGCAATCGCGCTTGGAGGCAGGGCCGCAAGAAATTTCGAAAGTCTTTGGCCCAGAAGGTGCCATCTCCAAGTTCGGGTCAGATGCGCTGGGACCCATGGTGGTGCGCCGTGGCGATACCGTGGTGGCCAAGACTTGGGCCGATATTGGCTTGCGCTTGAGGCCAGAGTTCAGCGAAGGCTTCCCCACCTGGATTGCGATGATTGACGGAGCCTCTGGTGGGGGCGGTGGGGCCGGTGGTGCAGGTGGTACGGCTCAGGTGTCTGCGGATCAAGGGATGTTCCAGTTGCTCCCGCAGGGCTCACCAGGCATCGCCGAGTACAGCGTCGTGATTGACGGACAGACTCTGCGCTATCGCAATACCACCGCCGAATGGGTGAGCATGGTGTGGCCGAATCCTGCCGGGGTGGCGGGTGCACGCGTCAGCGCAGTCACCAATGAAGGCAAGACAATTGACTTGCTCAACGAGCCAGGACGCTCCGGCTTTGATCGATTTGTTGAGATCGGTACTCCTCGAAAGATCGGAGACAAGCTTTTTGAGCTGAACTTTGTGCAGGGGCCGTACAAGGTCACCGTCCATATCCGGATGATTCGAAGCCCAGGCGAGGCTCCACCTGCCGCAGCGCAGGGTGCTGCGGCAGTGGTCGGTGGCAGCAATGCACGGCTGCAAGGCCTGAAGCTGCCTAGCTTGGTGGTGGGCTCAGCCACTGCCCCTGGGGCGGCTGCCTCTGCCGCCTCGACCGCCGCCTCAGCCGGAGCGGCCCGATGAGCGTGACGCCTGCACCGCTGCTCTACTTTGGCAAGTTGCCCTCGCGGGGTGACTTTGTGCGCAGTGCCAGCGTCTCCGGGTTGATTCAAACCCTGGACCGTTGGCTCACCGGCGGCATTGAGATGTTGGCCAATGACCCGCGGTGGCGCTTGGTCTACGACAAGGCAGAGCCTTTGCATTTTGCGTTTCTGGGCTCGCGCAACACACGCGGGATGGCCGGGCATTTGCGTGTCAGCACCGACGCCTCGGGGCGGCGTTTTCCGTTCTTGGTGGCGGCCATGCTGGACTTGTCGGCCCCCCTGGACTATCTGTCTCACAGCCCCTTGCTCTTGGCCCAGCCGTGGCGGCGCATGGACGGCTTGGTGCGCCACGCCCTGGCGGCTGACGATGCCTCGGTCTTGCTGCAGGACTTGAACCAAACCGTGGTGGATGTGCCGACCACGTCCATGGCCCATCAGCGACCTTACCAAGCCTTTTTGGAGGATCACTCCGTCGGCACGATTGAGGGCTTCTTGGCGGCCGGTGGGCATGAGTTGTCGCTGCGCCTAACCATCTTGGGCTTGGGGCTGCTCTTGCAACCCGTGCCTGCCAGCGGTGTGCAGCGCCTGGATAAGGGCTTGCTGCTGCCGCTGCCCGCCGACCCCTTGGCACAAGCCATGGTGGCGTCGATGTGGACGGACCTGATTGCTGGGTTCCTGGCCAAGGCGGACTTCGAGTTGACGGTGTTCATACCTCAGCGTGGGCCGGCTCAGAAGCCCGTCATGGCTTTGGCTTTTGATGGGGCCTCGCCAGCTACCTTGCGGGCTCTCTGGGACCCCGACGCGCTGGGTGAATGCTTTGTCGATGCCTGTCAGGCCGATTGGGTGGAAGGCTATGTCGAGCAAGACTATGCCGTGAACAAACTATCAAGCTATCTGCGGCAATCAGGCCTTTCGATGCGCCTGGCTGTAGATACCTTTAAGGAGGTGTTTCTTGGCCTTTGACCGACAGCCGCAACGCGGCCTATTTGTTCTGGTGCTGAGCGCGCTGAATCTGGTTCTTTGGCCCAACGCGGTGCTGGCCCAGGTGCAGACGCCTGCAGGGCGGCCGACGGCGGCGGCATCCAGCCCCACAGCTGCAGGGGCGGCCCGCCAAGGCCAAGTGGTGGTGGCTGGGACGGTGCCCGATGAGTCAACCCGTCAAGCGATTTTGGCTCGGGTGCGCGAGCTGTATGGCAGTGACCGCGTGCTTGATCAATTGGGCGTGGGCAATTTGGTCGCGCCGCCCAACTGGTCTCAGCATGTGCAGCGGGCCTTGCATCCTGATTTAAAGCAGGTCAGCCGGGGTCAGTTGAGCATCCAGGGCAATGTGCTGGAGATCAAAGGCGAGGTGTCCAATGAGGCTCAGCGGCAGCAAGTGCTCAGCCAGATTGCGACGCAGTTGAACAACCCGACCTACACCGTGCGCAATAGCTTGCGGGTCTCGGCCGCCGGTCAAGAGGTGGTGGATGCGGCGCTGGCTAACCGCATTGTTGAGTTTGAACCTAACAGCGCCACGCTGACGGCCACGGGCCAGGGCGTGCTGGATCAATTGGTGCCGGTCTTGTTGCAGCTCTCGGGCCGCAAGTTCGAGGTCATTGGCCATACCGACTCTCTGGGCGCGCGGGCGGCCAATGTGGCTCTTTCAGCAGCCCGTGCCGAAACGGTCAAAGCCTATCTGGCCAAGAAGGGCGTGCCTGAGGCCGCCATCACCACGTCGGGCGTAGGCCCTGACCGTCCGGTGGCCGACAACAACCTGCCCGATGGCCGGGCTCGCAACCGGCGCATCGAGTTCCGGGTCAGTCAGTAGTTGTTGTTTTGAGGTGGGGGTTCGACCCCCAGCAGGTCCTCCAACTGCGACAGCGAGCCGGGGTCCTTCATGACCGCACGCAACCAAGCATGCAGCGGCATATCGCCCCAACGTGCGGCTTTGTCGGCCAAGTAGGCGACCGGGCTATGGGGCTCTGTGCGACGGAAAAACTCGGCGACTTGACGCAACTGCGCCAGGGCTTGGGCGCGGCTGTTCAAAGGCCCGCCCATGCCTCCCGAGGTGGGGGCGGGAGCGCCGCCTTCCGCCACGCTTCGAGGTTCGGCCTCGGAGGAACTTGCCGACAGGCCTTCAGCGCCGGTGTCACGCACCAAGCGGTCCAGGCCATGGAGTGCAGCATCCACGGCGTCCTTGGCAGGTGTAAAGGCCGGGCCGTCTTGGCCAAGGTGGCTGTCCACCACCTGCTGTAGCTGCAACAAGCCTGCTTTGAGGCGGCGGGCCGCGTCGCGGGTGTCGATCAAGGTTTGCGAGGAGGTCTCGCGCTGGGCGCGGCTGATCATGTCCAGCGTGACCTTGCCTTCCACAGAGACCGGAGGGCCGCCCTCGGTGCTGCGATCCAGGGCCTGCTGCAAAGTGCGCGCCGCGTCCATGTCTTGCAGGCTCAAGGGTCGGCCGGCCAGCCGCATCACGGGCAGCGCCCGGGCCAGGGCGGTCACTTGAGTCAGCATCCAGCCCAAACTGCCCACGCGCAACTCCATGTCCTTGCCTTCGGGCAGCGGGTGCAGATGGGGCCAGAGTTGCTCGCACAGCTTGGCGGCCAGCTCCACGCAATCAGCCAGGCCCGCATAGCCCTGCAAATGCGCCTTGGCCTCAGCCAGCCAGCCCACCACGCGCAGGTCTCGGGTGCGCTTTTGCAGCAACTGCTCACATAACTTGACCACGCCTGGCCAATCGGCGGTCTTGAGGTCCGTCACCCATTCGCCCTGGCTCAGCGAGGGGTCGTCATATCGCCGCAGGTCTTGGATGGTGTCGAACTCGGACGAGAAGCTCATGTCCTCGCCGCAGATGCTGTCGGCCGACAGGGGTTGCAATAGGGAATCAATGTCCATGGGGTGCCTCTACCTAGTTTGCGACGGATTGTGACCTATTGAAGTGGCCTGTTCATGTGAGCCGTTGGCCCTGAGCGTGCCGAAGGGCTTCAACACGCTGAGCCCATTGGCAAGCAGACTCGCGCTTCTCCTGCCTACACTGAAAGGGTTTGCGGTAGGCTTGCCGTTGGCTGTGAAAGGATGATGGGTTTATGAGTGATGTTCCCTCCCGCAAAGTCGCCCTCGTGACGGGGGCCGGTTCGGGCATAGGCCGGGCTAGCGCGCATGCCTTATTGGCGGCTGATTGGACCGTGGTGCTGTGCGGCCGTCGCTTGCCAGCCCTGGAAGAGGTCATAGCCGCTTCAGCACATCAAGATCGTGCGCTGGCGCTGGCCTGTGATGTGACCGATGAGCTCGCCGTGCAGGTCATGTTCGAGACGATTCGGCAGCGCTTCGGACGGCTGGATTTGCTCTTCAATAACGCGGGCGTGTTCACGGTCGGGGCCCCCTTGGAGGATCTGCCTGTCTCTGCCTATGGGCAAAGCCATGGGCTTTGACATGGCCGTGATGCTAAAGATCCACGCCGAGGCCGTGGCGGCCGTGCCTTGAACCCTGGAGGCAAGATCAAGGCTAAAGTTGTCTGACTTCAATGCCTTAATCAGGCGAGGCCTCGCGCTTGAATGCGGCGCTTCACGGAGGCGAGCCCTCGGCATCGTGAATACCATCAAAAGGGCTGCCGAGCCCTTCTGTTTGCGTCATCATGACGCTTGTTCTTGAAAGCAGGGAAGCATCGATGAGTCAAACCCGCCGTCACACCGCTCGCGCAGCAACTGCCCACACGCACTCAGCCTCTCTGCCGCCGCAGCCCATCAGCGGTGAGGTGCTGCTTGAAAAATATGCCAAGGGCGACGAGCACACCTTAGAGGACGTTCGCCTGCGGGTGGCAAAGGCGCTTGCCGCCTGCGAAGCACCAGAGCAGCAGTCCCACTGGGAGGCACGTTTTATGGAGGCGCAGCGCCGTGGCTTTGTGCCGGCGGGGCGCATCAACTCGGCGGCGGGCACCGACCTGACAGCCACTTTGATCAACTGCTTTGTGCAGCCGGTAGGTGACTCCATTGCCCAAATGGAGGACGACACGCCCGGCATCTACACCGCCCTGACCGAGGCCGCCGAGACCATGCGGCGTGGCGGTGGCGTCGGCTACGATTTTTCCAAGATCCGCCCGCAGGGCGCCTGGGTCGGCTCGACGCAGTCCAGCGCCTCCGGGCCGGTCAGCTATATGCGGGTGTTTGACCGCTCTTGTGAGACGGTGGAGTCCGCCGGCGCGCGCCGTGGCGCGCAAATGGGGGTGCTGCGTTGCGACCATCCCGACATCGAGGCCTTCATCCACGCCAAAGACCAGGGCGATTTGCGCAACTTCAACATTTCGGTCGGGGTGACCGATGCCTTCATGAAGGCCGTGCAGGCCGCTGCGGATGTGGAACTGGTGCACAAGGCTGAGCCCGGGGAGAAGCAAAAGGCGGCGGGGGCCACTCAGCGCAGCGATGGGATGTGGGTCTATCGCAAGCTGCCCGCCCGGGCGCTGTGGGACCAGATCATGCGCTCCACCTACGACCATGCCGAGCCCGGCGTGCTGTTCTTGGACCGCATCAACCAAGACAACAACCTCAGCTACTGCGAAGACATTTCTGCCACCAACCCTTGTGCGGAGCAGCCGCTGCCTCCCTATGGTTGCTGCTGCCTGGGCTCGATCGACTTGACGCATTTTGTGCGCGAGCCCTTTGAGCTGGATGCAGCCTTTGACGACGCTGCCTTTGCTGACGTGGTGGCGGTGGCGACCCGCATGCTGGACAACGTGCTGGACGTGACGGTGTGGCCACTGGAGCGCCAGCGCCAAGAGGCGGCCAACAAGCGCCGCGTGGGCCTGGGCTTTACCGGCTTGGGCGATGCGTTGGTGATGCTGGGCCTGCGCTACGACACCCAAGCGGCCCGCGACATGGCGCGCCACATCAGCGAGGTGATGCGCGACGCGGCCTACAACGCCAGCGTGGATTTGGCGGTGGAGCGCGGGGCCTTCCCCTTGTTCAATGTCACCCAAGGCCAGGTGGTGTTAGACCGCGAGGCCGGGCAAGGCAGCCTGGACATCGTGGTGGACATCGCCAGCGTGGACTTTGGCCACGATCTGATGAACAAGGTCGCGCTGGGCGAGTCCATCTTTGATGCAGAGAAGCACCCGCACGCTCGCTACAAAGGGCGCTTGGCCGCCTTTGTGGACGGCGCACCCACCAAAGTAGAAGGCGAGTTGAGCTTGCACGGTGTGACGCGCCCACTCACCTTGACCATCCAACGCTTCAAATGCATTCCCCATCCCCTCCACAAGCGAGAGTTATGTGGGGCGGACGCCTTGGCACGCTTGAACCGAGATGACTTTGGTATCGACGCTGGCAAGGCCTATGGCTTTGATATGAATGTCGTCTTGCGCATCCAGGTTGAAGCGGTGGCCAAGCCCTGATTACAGGTCATCTTCCTCTCACCGGCCAGGCGCTCCTCGTGATGACGTTGCACAGGTATGGTGCGTGGATCAGTCATGCCGCATGGCTGGCGCTTGGTACAGGCACGTGGGCAGCGCCTGTCAGCTATGACATTGACGCGCAGCGTTCGCAGCCGAGCTTTGAGGTGATGCACCAAGGGGTGCCGCGCTGGAAGGGGAGGTTTCAGTTTGCCCGTGGCACCATGACGCTGGATCGTGAAGCACTGTGGGGCCAGGTGCAGCTGGACATAGACATGTCCAGCCTGGACTTTGGCGGCTCGGTGATGAACAACTTCGTCAAAGGCCCATTGATGTTCGATGTGCTGCGCTTTCCTATGGCCCATTTCAATGGTCAACTGGCAGACTTGGTCGACGGGCTGCCCACCAAAGTAGAGGGCATGCTCACGCTGCATGGTGTCACAAAGCCTTTGCGCTTGAACTTTCATCAGGTGCGCTGCGCACCCTCCCTGGGCAGTGGGCGTGAACGTTGTGTGGCCAGTGCCAGTGGCGTGTTTTACCGGGATGACTATGGCGTGGACATGGGCAAAGCCATGGGCTTTGACATGGCCGTGATGCTAAAGATCCACGCCGAGGCCGTGGCGGCCGTGCCTTGAACCCTGGAGGCAAGATCAAGGCTAAAGTTGTCTGACTTCAATGCCTTAATCAGGCGAGGCCTCGCGCTTGAATGCGGCGCTTCACGGAGGCGAGCCCTCGGCATCGTGAATACCATCAAAAGGGCTGCCGAGCCCTTCTGTTTGCGTCATCATGACGCTTGTTCTTGAAAGCAGGGAAGCATCGATGAGTCAAACCCGCCGTCACACCGCTCGCGCAGCAACTGCCCACACGCACTCAGCCTCTCTGCCGCCGCAGCCCATCAGCGGTGAGGTGCTGCTTGAAAAATATGCCAAGGGCGACGAGCACACCTTAGAGGACGTTCGCCTGCGGGTGGCAAAGGCGCTTGCCGCCTGCGAAGCACCAGAGCAGCAGTCCCACTGGGAGGCACGTTTTATGGAGGCGCAGCGCCGTGGCTTTGTGCCGGCGGGGCGCATCAACTCGGCGGCGGGCACCGACCTGACAGCCACTTTGATCAACTGCTTTGTGCAGCCGGTAGGTGACTCCATTGCCCAAATGGAGGACGACACGCCCGGCATCTACACCGCCCTGACCGAGGCCGCCGAGACCATGCGGCGTGGCGGTGGCGTCGGCTACGATTTTTCCAAGATCCGCCCGCAGGGCGCCTGGGTCGGCTCGACGCAGTCCAGCGCCTCCGGGCCGGTCAGCTATATGCGGGTGTTTGACCGCTCTTGTGAGACGGTGGAGTCCGCCGGCGCGCGCCGTGGCGCGCAAATGGGGGTGCTGCGTTGCGACCATCCCGACATCGAGGCCTTCATCCACGCCAAAGACCAGGGCGATTTGCGCAACTTCAACATTTCGGTCGGGGTGACCGATGCCTTCATGAAGGCCGTGCAGGCCGCTGCGGATGTGGAACTGGTGCACAAGGCTGAGCCCGGGGAGAAGCAAAAGGCGGCGGGGGCCACTCAGCGCAGCGATGGGATGTGGGTCTATCGCAAGCTGCCCGCCCGGGCGCTGTGGGACCAGATCATGCGCTCCACCTACGACCATGCCGAGCCCGGCGTGCTGTTCTTGGACCGCATCAACCAAGACAACAACCTCAGCTACTGCGAAGACATTTCTGCCACCAACCCTTGTGCGGAGCAGCCGCTGCCTCCCTATGGTTGCTGCTGCCTGGGCTCGATCGACTTGACGCATTTTGTGCGCGAGCCCTTTGAGCTGGATGCAGCCTTTGACGACGCTGCCTTTGCTGACGTGGTGGCGGTGGCGACCCGCATGCTGGACAACGTGCTGGACGTGACGGTGTGGCCACTGGAGCGCCAGCGCCAAGAGGCGGCCAACAAGCGCCGCGTGGGCCTGGGCTTTACCGGCTTGGGCGATGCGTTGGTGATGCTGGGCCTGCGCTACGACACCCAAGCGGCCCGCGACATGGCGCGCCACATCAGCGAGGTGATGCGCGACGCGGCCTACAACGCCAGCGTGGATTTGGCGGTGGAGCGCGGGGCCTTCCCCTTGTTCAATGCCGACCTGTACCTGTCGAGGGGCACCTTTGCCTCGCGCTTGCCGCAGGCCGTCAAAGACCGCATCCGCAGCCATGGTCTGCGCAACTCCCACCTCTTGTCGATTGCGCCCACCGGCACCATCAGCTTGGCCTTTGCCGACAATGCCAGCAATGGCATTGAGCCGGCTTTCAGTTGGACCTACACCCGCAAGAAGCGCATGCCCGATGGCAGCTTCAAAGAGTATGCGGTGGAAGACCATGCCTGGCGCCTGTACCGACACCTCAAGGGTGCGGATGCACCCCTGACGCCCGCCTTTGTGACCGCGCTGGAGATGAGCGCCGACGCCCATGCGTCGATGGTGGCGGCGGTGGCGCCGTGCATAGACACCTCGATCAGCAAGACGGTCAATGTGCCGGCCGACTACCCGTATGAAGACTTCCAGGACCTCTACCTGACGGCTTGGCAGTCCGGCCTGAAGGGCTTGGCCACTTATCGGCCCAATGCGGTGCTGGGCTCCGTGTTGAGCGTCGAGCCTTCAGCCGCGGCGGTCAGCGCACCGGCCAAGGTCTTGGCCGTCGATGGTGCCAACCAACGCCTGAAGTTGGAGAAGTTGCCCAAGCCGGTGCTGACCTCGCTGCGCTGGCCAGGCCGGCCCGAGATGCGCGGCGGCAATCCGGCTTGGAGTTACATGATCCAGCACCCGCACGGCGACTTTGCGCTGTTTGTCGGGGAAATGCCCGCCGAGGCCGGGCCCAGCACGGGCCTCTTCGGCGCCACGCTGCCCTTCGAGGTCTGGGTCAACGGTGCGGAGCAGCCACGCGGCTTGGGGGCGCTGGCCAAGACCCTGTCGATGGACATGCGGGTCAACGACCCGCAGTGGCTCAAGCTCAAACTCGATGCGTTGGCGACGGTGGCCGAAGAGCGTTCTTTCGAGATGCCGTTTCCACCCAGTGGCGAGCAGCGTCTGTTCCCCGGCGTGGTGGCGGCCACGGCCAGCGTCATTCGCTGGCGCTGCGAGGCGCTTGGTGCGTTTCAAAACGACGGTCCCTCGCCGGTGATTGACGCCATGTTCAGCCGCGACGAGCCGCGCACCTCAACCGCAGGCACGCTGGCTTGGGGCGTGGATGTGGACAACCCCGCCACGGGAGAGAGCTTTACCCTGACGCTCAAGGAAGTGGCCCTGGCGTCGCCAGACTCCTCGAATGGCTATGTCACACGGCCTTGTGCCTTGGGCTTCTCCGGCAATTACCCCCGAGCTCTCGATGGCCTGGCGCGCTTGCTCTCTCTGGACATGCGGGTGATCGACCCGGCGTGGATCGGCATGAAGCTGCGCAAGCTCCTGAATGTGGGCGAGCCCTTGGGCCACTTCATGGCGCCTGTGCCCGGTGAAAAGCGCCAGCAAATTTGGCCCAGCACCGTGGCCTATGTGGCCCGCTTGATCATCCACCGCTATGCCATGCTGGGGGTGTTGGATGAGCAGGGCTTTCCGGTGCGCGAGATGGGTATCTTGGAGACGCCTAGCCCTAAAGCGGGTGCGGCGACCACCGTCACGCCCATGGCCGGCAAGGCCTGCCCCGAGTGCGGTAACGCCACCTTGATCCACAAAGATGGCTGCGACTTCTGTACGGCTTGTGGGTATGTGGGGCAGTGTGGGTGACGGTGGCGGCTTGTCTGCCTTATCACCCGTGCTGCGGCAAAGTCGGCAGGGGGACTGTCGCCGCTCATGTCCCCCGACGTCGGCTGCGCCGCCGTCTCCTCCTTTACTTCGCTCTGACAGTCCCCCTGCCGACTTCGCTATCTGAAGTGAGCTGACTATCGCTGTCGGTACGAACAGCTCAACCCGAACCTGAGAGTGGTGGGGGTGGGCGCAGCGAAGTAAAGGAGGAGCCCTGCCCGGAGGGCGGGGCGGGGGACATGAGCGGAGTCCATCCCCTCCGCTCTCAGGTGAGCGAACGCTCAAACGGCTTTAACAAACAGTCAAGCCCCGTCAAGTTCCTTGAACAATTCCTTGGCAACCCGGAAGCTGTCCATAGCCGCCGGTGCGCCGCAATAAATGGCGGCCTGCAAAAAGACCTCGCGAATCTCGTCGCGCGTGACGCCGTTGTTCAGCGCACCGCGTAAATGCAGCTTCAACTCGTGCGGGCGGTTCAAGGCGGTCAACATGGCCAGGACCAACAAGCTGCGGTCACGGCGTGGCAGGCCAGGCCGGTTCCAGACATCGCCCCAAGCGTATTGCGTCACCAACTCCTGCAGAGGCAGGCTGAAGGCATCTGCGTTCTTGATGGCGTTGTCCACATAGTCAGCCCCAAGCACCTCCCGGCGGGTTTGCAGGCCTTGGTTGAACAAGTCTTCATTCATTTTCAGGCCTCTCAGCGCAAAAACATCCGGTAGACCGGGTTGTCCGTCTCATCCACATAGGGGTAGCCCAATCCATCCAAGAAAGCGTTGAGCGCCTTCTTGTCAGACTTGGGCACTTGCAAGCCCACCAAAATGCGGCCGTAGTCAGCGCCTTGGTTGCGATAGTGAAAGAGGCTGATGTTCCAACTCGGGTGCATGGCCGACAAGAAGCGCATTAGCGCGCCGGGCCGCTCAGGGAACTGGAAGCGGAATAGGCGCTCATCTTCGGCCAAGCTGCTGCGCCCACCCACCATGTGGCGGATGTGTTCTTTGGCCAGCTCGTCGTCGGTCAGGTTGACGGTGTCGAAGCCATGCTTGATGAAACTGCGCTCGATCTTGTCGGCTTCATCGCGCTTGCTGATGGACAGACCCACAAACACATGGGCCTGGGCGGCGTCTGAGATGCGGTAGTTGAACTCGGTGACGCTGCGCGGGCCCACCAATTCGCAAAAGCGCTTGAAGCTGCCGCGCTCTTCGGGAATGGTGATGGCGAAGAGTGCTTCGCGTTGCTCGCCAAACATTGACCGTTCAGCCACAAAGCGCAGCCGATCAAAGTTCATGTTGGCGCCGCAGGTTACGGCGATGAAGGTCTGCCCTTTGCCCTTGAGCTTGTTCGCCTCGACATACTGCTTGATCGCAGCCACACCCATGGCACCGGAGGGTTCGACGATGCTGCGGGTGTCTTGAAATACGTCCTTGATGGCGGCGCACACGGCGTCGGTGTCCACACGGATGAACTCGTCCACCCAATGGCGGGCCAGGCGGAAGGTTTCTTCGCCCACCAACTTCACGGCGGTGCCGTCGGCAAACAGACCGACATCGGGCAGGGTCACCCGCTTACCGGCTTCGACAGAGCGGGCCATGGCATCGGAGTCCACGGTTTGCACGCCGATGATCTTGATCTCGGGCCGAAGGGCTTTGATGTAGGCCGCCACCCCGGAGATCAGGCCGCCCCCGCCAATCGCCACAAAGATGGCGTCAATGGGGCCTTGGTGCTGGCGCAGGATCTCCATGGCAATGGTGCCTTGGCCAGCGATGACATCGGGGTCGTCAAAGGGGTGGACAAAGGTCAGCCCACCTTGCTTTTCCAACTCCACGGCATGCCCATAAGCGTCGGTATAGCTTTCGCCGAACAGCACGACCTCGCCGCCGAGTGCGGTCACGGCATCGACCTTGACCTTGGGCGTGGTCACCGGCATCACAATGATGGCTTTGCAGCCCAGGCGCTTGGCACTCAAGGCCACGCCTTGCGCGTGGTTGCCGGCCGAGGCGCAGATCACCCCGCGCTGCAATTGCTCGGGGCTGAGATGCGCCATCTTGTTGTAGGCACCGCGCAGCTTGAAGCTGAAGACCGGTTGCAGGTCTTCGCGCTTGAGCAAGACTTGGCTGCCAAGCCGACGGCTCAGCGACTTGGCCGCATCCAGCGGCGACTCAATGGCCACGTCATAGACCTTGGCGGTCAGAATTCGACGCAGGTAGTCGGTGAGGTCGGGGGCAGTCGTGCTGGATTGCGCACGAGGGCGCGCAGCAGTGCGCGCGGTGCGGGGGGCGCCGGCCATGGCGTCTCTCCTGGGGTCGGGGTGGAAAAGGGAATGCAGCTTTTGCTGCACCGCCGCATGATAAGCCAGCCCAAAAAAACGGCCCGAAACCGTGAGGCTTCGGGCCGAATCCACCAATAGAGGAGGTGGAGGAGACAAGCGGTTGCAGTGCACTGCCATGCACCGCAGTGAAGCCAGTCTAGCTTTTGTTGTGTTGCACTGCAATATATTCGCGATAGAGAGCGCTCACTAGCTGGGGATAATGTGACGCTGAACACGTTTGTGCGGCCAGTTGTCGCCCGCAAGCGATGCATTGTTTTTGATGGAAAAAGCAAAGGACTGGCGCGCCATGGATTGCACCGTACATTGGGTTGCCGACGCTGGCATGGTGATGCTTGCGGAAATGGGTAGCGGCCATGTGTTGACCATGGACGGTGCCCCGGAAGGCGGGGGGCGCAATTTGGCACCCCGGCCTATGGAAACCATGTTGGCGGGGGCTGGCGGATGCACGGCCTATGACGTGGTGCTGATCTTGAAGCGTGGGCGGCAGCAGGTCAGTGGCTGCACGGTGAAGATCAGCGCACAGCGGGCCGATACCGACCCCAAGGTTTTCACCCACCTACATCTGCACTTTGTGGTGACGGGCACCTCGCTCTCAGTGCCGGCCGTAGAGCGCGCTGTCGCGCTGTCGCACGAGAAATATTGTTCTGCCACCGCCATGCTGGGCCGCACGGCCACCATTTCCACCTCGGTGGAGGTCAAAGAGCAGGGCTAGGAGTCTGTCGGACTTGGGGAGTGTTGGCTGCAAATCGGCCGCAGCGGCCCTTTTCTCACCGCCTTCTTGCCCCATAGCTGGGCTATACGGCTGCGAATTCGGCAAGAACTGGTCTCGCTGGGGCCGATTTTCGCTATCGACACCCCAAGCCCGACAGACTCCTAGGCCTGAGGCGGCGTTGGGCGCAAAAGGTCAGAGCCGATAGGCCACGGTGGTCATGGCTTTGGCGGCCAGCTTCATGACGGCCTTGACGGGCGCAGGCAAGTCCTTGGCACCGGCTTTATCCGCCATGTCCGCGTGCGCAGCCTCGTCGATCTTCATTTGGCGCACGATGGCTCGTGACATGGTGTCTTGCTCGGGCAGGCGGTCCAGGTGCCCCGCCAAATGAGCCTCCACTTGGCGTTCTGTTTCTTTCAAAAACCCCAGCGAGTAACCGTCTCCTGCTCTGCCAGCCAGCAAGCCAATCCCAAATGCCCCGGCAAACCATAGGGGGTTGAGTAGGCTGGGTCTGTCGCCAAGCTGCTCCAGCCGCTCTGCCGTCCAGGCTAGGTGGTCCACTTCCTCCTGGGCGGCCTGCTTCATACGGCGGCGGCTTTCGGGCGCAGTGGCAGTCAGGGCCTGGGCTTCATACAGCGCTTGCGCACAGACTTCGCCGACATGGTTGACGCGCATCAAGCCTCCCACGAGGCGCTTCTCCGTGGCATCGAGCTCAGGCTGCGTCAAACCCTTGGCAGGTGTGGGGCGACAGGCTTGGATGCCGCCGCTGAGGGTGCGCAGCGCCGTGTCAGCGGCGGCCAGCCAATGGTCGAGAGCGTGGTGACGAGCTTGCATGGCGGTAAGCTTAACCCGGGAAAACCCCTCGGTCGGGGTCCGGTTGCAGGTCCAAGGGGTGCCTGGGATCGGCCAAACTGCCCATCTCGTTGTGCTCGGACAACACACGCCCCTCATTTCAGCAGCAAACCTTGGCAGAAGCCTAGGGGGTCTGGTGCAATAGCGCCAACTTCCGATGAGGAGGTTGGCCTGATCAGCCCCACCTTTTGAGGTGATCCGGGTTCTTCCCCGATCGGGACCTCTTGTTCAACCTAGGAGATCGTTGAAATGAAAAAATCTATCGTCGCATTGGCCGTGCTGGGTGCGTTCGCTGGTGCTGCTTCGGCCCAATCGTCCGTGACCATCTACGGCAAGCTGAACGTGGAATTGGGCAAAACCATTGGCTCTGCTGACAAGGCCCTGTTGGACACCGCCGGCAGCCGTTTGGGCTTCCGTGGCGTTGAAGATCTGGGTGGCGGCCTGAATGCCACCTTTGGCATCGAACATCGTTTCACCCCGTCGTCGGGTGCAGCTAATGCCAATTTCTGGAATGGCTACTCCACCGTGGGTCTGCAAGGTGGTTTTGGTTGGTTGCGCCTGGGCCGCGATTACACCCCGGCCTTCTTGATGATCCAGAACCAAATCGACCCGTTCGGCGGCGACACCGTGGCGAACCTGCGTGACGTGGGCATGCGCGTTGCTGGCAGCAACATCACCACGGTGCGCAACAAAAACATGGTTGAGTATCACCTGAGCGCTTCGGGTTTCAACCTGGGTGCCCAGATCGCTGAAGCCCTGCCTAACGGCGGCCCCAAGCGTCCTTACTCTCTGGCTGCTAACTACGCCGCTGGTCCTTTGTTTGTGGGCGCTGGCGTTGAGAACCCCGCTGGTACCAATGACAACCTGTGGAGCATTGGCGCTCGCTACAACTTCGGTGCAGCCACTCTGTCGGCTGGCTTCTCGAAGGGCACCACTCAAGCTGATGCAGATGCCAAGGGCTATTTGGTCGGCTTGGCAGTGCCTATCGGCGCTGGCGAGTTGAAGGCTGGCTTGGCTCAGGCCAAGGTTGGTAGCGTGACGACCAGCAGCAAGTTCGGTGTGGGTTACCACTACAACCTGTCCAAGCGCACCAAGGTGTTCGGTGACTTCGCGCGTGACAGCAAGGCCGCGACCGAGAAGACCGGCTACGACGTCGGCATTCAGCACAACTTCTGATCATTCTGGCTCGCATGATGTGCGAGCTTAGACATGAGGTTTAAAGCCGCCTTCGGGCGGCTTTTTCGTGAGTGTTTTGATCGGCTGTGCGGCCATGATGAGCTATGGACATTTTGGGGCGTAAGAGGTTATCGCCGCTGCGGCGTATTGGAGTCATCGGTCTTGGATTGTTGACAGGGCTGCTGGCCGCGTGCACCCATACGCCTGAGAAGATGCCGTCCTCACAGGCAGCCCCTGCCGTGTGGGAAGAGGTGCGTTTCCCGGGCAAACGAGTCACCGCCTATGAGCCCATTTCCCAAGGCGGCTATGTGGGTTGGCAAGCGACTGCCCATGGCTCAGCGAGCATGCTGCGCAAGCGCCTCCATATCGCCCAAGGCGTTGCGCCTACCCTGCGATTTGCGTGGAAAACTAACGCCTTGATTCCGGATGCTGTGGTGGGCATGGTGGATCGTGATGATGCGGTGACCAGTGTGGTGGTGGCCTTTGACGGTGATCACCAGGGCTTGTCACTCAAGAACCAGATGCTGTTTGATTTGGCCGAGATGGTGACGGGTGAGCGTCCACCATTTGCGTCCTTGATCTATGTATGGGGCGATGACAAGGCCAAGATCGAGTCGGTGGTTCACAGTCCGAGGACGGACAGGATTCGCAAAATTGTGTTGGAGTCCGGGCCCACCCACTTGGGCCAGTGGCGGGAGTACGAGCGCGATGTCATCGCCGACTTCAAGCGCGCCTTTGGCGAAGAGCCAGGCCCCATCATTGCATTGGGCATCATGACCGATGCCGACAACACCGGTGGGCGTGCCCAGGCGTGGTATGCCAATCTCGACCTGAGATAGTCGCTCAAGGCCCCGGCGCTTGCTCGCGCCGATAGGCTTATGGGCGTTTTTGACCATGGGGCTTTCCCGTTGGCACAGAGCCTGCAAAATCCGCGATCATGCTGTCCGTAAGACAGAGGCTGCATGCTCCCCATGAGGGAGGCTGTAGCGATGCGCATTTCTTGAAGCCGTCCATCGACGCGAAAGACCTCATGATCAAAAAAACTCACCTGACTCTCTGGGCCGCCTGTGCCGCTGCCCTGACCTGTGCGTCTGCACACGCTGCAACGCTGCGCTGGGCCAGTGCCAGTGATATTCCAAGTTGGGATGTTCACAGCCAAAACAATGCGCTGGGCAATGGTGTGCACGCTGCCGTTTATGAGTCCTTGTTTTATTACAACGGCAAGTTTGAGCTAGAGCCGCAACTGGCTACTGGCTACAAGCAATTGAACCCCAGCCAAGTGCGCATTTCCCTGCGCAAGGGCGTGAAGTTCCATGACGGTGCCGCCTTTGATGCCGATGATGTCGTGTTCTCGCTGAACCGAGCGATGGACAAGGCCTCCAATTACGGGGTCTATACCCAAGGCATCGACAAGGTGGTGAAGGTCGATGAATTCACTGTGGACATCCTCACCAAAGGGCCGAACCCCGTGTTGATTCGGCAGTTGACCGAATTGCGGATGTTGGACAAGGACTGGGCCGAGAAGAACCGCTCGGTCACGCCCAAAGACGCCAAGTCCAAAGAAGAGAATTACGCCCACCGCCACGCCAACGGCACCGGCCCCTTTGTGCTCAAGAGCTGGGACCCTGATGTGAAGATGGTGCTGTCCCGTGCGCCCAACTGGTGGGGCAAGATGAGCGGCAACGTGACCGAGATCGTCTACACGCCCATCAAATCGGACTCTACGCGAGTAGCCGCCTTGCTCTCTGGAGAGGTCGATATGGAGGGTACCTTGATTGCGCCACAGGTGAACGGCTGGACCTCCAAGCTTGATGCGCGCTATCCCTTCAATCAAGACGATGCGCGCAAGCTGTTGGCTGACGCTGGCTATCCCAATGGCTTTGAAGTGGATTTCGCCTGCCCTAACAATCGCTATATCAACGACGAAGAAATCTGCCAGGCGGTCACGGCGATGTGGGCACGCATTGGCGTCAAGGCCAAGCTGCGAACCTTGCCCTTGGTGACGTATTTCCCCATGATCCAGCGCTACGAGGCCAGCATCTATATGTTGGGCTGGGGTGTGCCAACGTTTGATGCACTTTATTCTTTGCAGTCTCTGGTGCGTTCAGTGGGCGCGCAAGGGGATGGCAATTACAACGTGGGTCGCTATTCCAACCCACAGATGGACGCGCTGATTGAGCGGATCAAGAAAGAGGTCGATCAAAAAGCGCGCAACGACTTGATTGAAAAAGCCCTGATGTTGTCGCACGAAGAGGTGTCGCACATTCCTCTGCACAATCAAGTAATCCCTTGGGCCATGAAGCGCAATGTCAGCATGTCTCACCGTGCGGACAACCGCATTGACATGCGCACCGTCACGGTCAACTGATCTTGGCGCATTGACGCAAGCGGTGACAATCGCCGCTTGCGGGACAAGCCCGATGTCGTCGATGTCCACCGGACCAAGCCTTTGAAGGCTTTGATGTTGTCGGTCTCACCATAGGGTCCAAGACCTCATGTTTGCATTTGTTCTTCGCCGTCTCGCTCAGGCCGTTTTGGTGATGCTGACGGTCGCCTTTATCGCCTTCATGCTGTTTCAGTTTGTCGGGGATCCGGTCACCAATCTTTTGGGCCAGGATGCAACACCTGAGCAGCGGGCACAGCTTCGCAAAGACCTGGGCCTGGACCAGCACTTTGTCGTCCAGTTTGCAAGCTTTGTGAGCAACGCGGTGCAAGGCGAATTTGGCTTGAGCCTGCGCCAGGGCCGCAAAGTGTCTACCTTGATTGCCGAGCGCTTTCCGGCCACCTTGGAGTTGGCCGCTGTGGCGGCCTTGATCGCCTTGGTGGTGGGCATACCGTTTGGCGTCTATGCAGCTTTGAGGCGTGGCAATTGGTTGTCCCAGTTACTGATGGGCCTGTCTTTGTTGGGGGTGTCCTTGCCGACCTTCCTCATCGGCATTTTGCTGATATTGGTGTTTGCCGTGTGGTTGACTTGGCTACCTAGTTTTGGCCGAGGTGATGTGGTGAACCTGAGTGCCAATTGGACGACGGGCCTGTTGACGGCAGATGGCTGGAAGCATTTGTTGCTGCCCGCCATCACCTTGTCGGTCTATCAACTTGCCTTGATCATGCGGCTGGTGCGCGCCGAAATGCTGGAAGTCTTGCGGACGGATTACATCAAGTTCGCCAGAGCACGGGGCCTGAGCAACCGGGTGGTTTATTTTGGCCATGCCTTGAAGAACACCTTGGTGCCCGTCATGACCATTACTGGTCTGCAACTGGGGGGGTTGATCGCCTTTGCCATCATCACTGAAACCGTGTTCCAGTGGCCAGGCATGGGCCTGTTGTTCATTCAAGCGGTGCAGTTCGCAGATATCCCCGTGATGGCGGCCTACCTCTGCCTTATTTCTTTGATTTTTGTGATCATCAATTTGGTGGTTGATTTGCTTTATTTCGCGGTCGATCCACGGCTGCGCGTGGAGCGGTCGACGGCAGGCCATTGACGCTGCGCACTTGACGCAGCATCAGACGGCCTGAGGGTCGCTTCGACTTCATTTCATTTCCAATCCCATGACCATCACCACATCCTCTGAGGCGGCGGCACCCGGTGCTCTGGCCCGTTTTTTTGCCGGCGATGTTTGGTACAGCTTTTGCCGCTCGCCGGTGGCCATCATCTCGGCCTTGATTGCGGGGCTCTGCGTTTTTTGTGCACTGTTTGCGCCCTGGGTGGCCCCTCACAACCCTTTTGATCTGGCGACCTTGGACCTCTCAGATGCCCGACTTCCCCCGGCCTGGGAGGCTGATGGCAAGGCCAAGTACCTGTTGGGCACCGATGACCAGGGGCGAGATATTTTGTCCGCCTTGATGTACGGCGCACGCATCTCACTGTTTGTGGGCAATGGTGGAGCGCAACAAGGAGTATGTTCAGGCGGCCAGGGTCATTGGTGTGGCACCTGTGCGCATCATGTTGCGGCATGTCTTGCCCAATGTGCTCGGGCCGGTGCTGGTGCTGGCCACCATTGACGTGGCGGCGGCCGTCATCATCGAGGCGACCTTGTCATTCCTCGGGGTGGGGGTTCCGCCAACCAGCCCGTCGCTGGGCACCTTGATCCGTGTAGGTAATGACTTTTTGTTCTCAGGCGAGTGGTGGATCACCGTCTTTCCCGGTGGCATGTTGATGCTGATAGCGCTGAGCGTGAACCTGCTGGGTGACTGGCTGCGTGACGCCTTGAACCCCCGCCTGAGGTGATTGTGATGACTGCTTTGTTGGAAGTGAAGAACCTGCGGGTGGAATTCCCAACCCGCCACGGCACCTTGCTGGCCTTGGACGATGTCTCGTTCGACATTGCCCCGGGCGAGATCCTGGGTGTGGTGGGGGAGTCCGGGGCGGGCAAATCCTTGACCGGGGCGGCCATCATTGGCCTGCTAGAGCCGCCAGGGCGGGTTGCGGCGGGCGAGATTCGTTTGGAGGGTCGTCGCATTGACAATCTTCCCTACGAAGAGATGCGTAAGATTCGGGGGCGTCACATTGGTGCGATTTTTCAGGATCCGCTGACCTCGCTCAATCCGCTGTACACCGTTGGGCGTCAGCTCATCGAGACCATCCAAACCCATCTGCCTTTGTCCGCCGCAGACGCCCGCGAGCGTGCCATTGACCTGCTGCGCCAGACAGGCATTCCTGCGCCAGAGGCGCGTGTTGACCAGTATCCACACCAGTTTTCAGGCGGCATGCGTCAGCGCGTGGTGATTGCCCTGGCGCTGGCCGCCGAGCCCCGGCTCATCGTGGCTGATGAGCCCACTACCGCGCTGGACGTGTCTATTCAAGCGCAAATCATTGCGTTGCTGCGACGCCTGGCCCAAGACAAGGGTGCGGCGGTGATGCTGGTGACTCACGATATGGGCGTGATCGCCGAAACCTGTGACCGCGTGGCGGTGATGTATGCCGGCCGAGTGGTGGAGGTGGGGCCTGTGCAGGCGGTCATTCACCAACCTGCGCACCCCTACACCAAGGGCTTGATGGGTTCCATTCCGGCCATGGATGACGACCGCGAGCGCCTGCTCCAGATCGACGGTGCCATGCCACGACTCAATGCCATCCCCCATGGCTGCGCCTTCAATCCGCGCTGTGACAGAGTCTTAAAGCGTTGTCGCGAAGAACGGCCTAACTTGATGGCCGCTGGGGCGACACAAGCGGCTTGCTGGCTCAACCATCAGGCAAAAGGAGACGCACAATGAACGCGTTGGTGGCGGTCAAGGGTTTGAGCAAGGTGTTTGATGTCTCTGCCCCTTGGTTGAATCGGGTGATAGAGGGCAAGCCGCGCCAGTTTGTGCATGCGGTCGACGGGGTGAGCTTCGAGATTGAGCGGGGCAAGACCTTGGCGCTGGTGGGTGAGTCGGGTTGCGGCAAGAGCACGGTGGCCCGCCTCTTGGTGGGCTTGTATGGCCCCAGTGCCGGTGAGGTTCGTTTCGATGGTGAAGACACCGCCGTCGTGCTTCAGTCGTCGCGCGCGCGGGCTCTGCGCAAGCGCATGCAGATGATCTTCCAAGACCCTTATGCCAGCCTCAACCCCCGCTGGCGGGTCCGCGACATTGTGGGAGAGCCTTTGCGCGAGCACGGCATGAGGTAGTTCGCCATGTGGCGGATGAGGTGGGTGTCATGTATCTGGGGCGCTTGGTCGAGCAAGCGCCTAAGCGGCAGTTGTTTGAGTCGCCGCGGCATCCCTACACCCGCATGTTGTTGGACGCCATTCCCGACATTCAAATGACAGGGCGTGCGCGCACGCCGGTACAGGGCGAGGTGCCCAATCCGCTCAATCCTCCTAGTGGCTGTGCCTTTCATCCGCGTTGCCCGCATGCCAATGCGCGCTGTTCTGCCCAGCGGCCTGAACTGCGTAGCGTGGGGGGGATTCGGGTGTCTTGCCATGCCGTGGAAGAAGGGCGAATCTGAGCTGCCCAAAAGCCCTGCTCTTGAGACAGGTCAGCGGGGTAGGGCAGGCTGAGATGCCGCCGTGCTGGGCGCAGAGGCTGCCTTGGCAGGTGCAGGCATGACCAGCGGGCCACGCTGCCCACAGGCCTGCAATTGCGCCAGCCATAGGCCCACCGCCAACAGGAGCCACATTCTGTGGTGGAGCATGCGCCGTGCGACACCCCCTTTTGGTGTGAGGGTGTCCGAGGACGACACTACACTTCGGCACTGTTCGAATTGCATTGCCGGATTCTACTGACCATGACGACGCCCGAATTGAGTGACGCCGACTATCGACAGTTGGCGCATGCCACTTTGTCAGCCATTGAAAAGCAGTTGGATACTTGGCTAGATCAAGATGTCATTGATGTGGACACCCACCGCAGTGGCGGCCTGCTAGAGCTGGCATTTCCGAATGGCAGCAAAATCATTCTCAACACCCAACCCCCCCTGAAAGAGCTGTGGTTGGCGGCGCGGGGCGGTGGATTTCACTTCCGCAGGCAGCAAGGCCGGTGGATAGACACTCGAGATGGGCAGACCTTGGCGGCATGCTTGTCGCATCATGCCAGCCTCCAGGCTGGCTTGACGCTTCGCTTCGACATCGACTGAGGTGTCGCCTTGGGAGCGGCAGGTGCCACGCCCTTTATTGCGACGAGATCAGCGGAACAGATCGAGGATGCTCTTCTTTTCCTCGTCTGAAGGAGGCTGCGGCACTGGGGCAGCCTCTTCCAGACCCACACTGCTGACACCGCGACCTGGGCTGTATTCCTCGTAATACCACTCCCCACCGACATTCACCACACCCTCTGGCGGTGTCAGTTCAACAATGGAAGTGGTCTTGAGCGCGTGGCTCATGAAATCGATCCAGACCGGCAAGGACAGCCCACCCCCAGTTTCACGATCACCCAGCTTGCGGGGGTTGTCGTAGCCGATCCAGACAATGGCCGCCAGCGTGGGGTGGTAGCCTGCAAACCAGGCATCCATGGCGTCGTTGGTGGTGCCCGTCTTGCCATAAATGTCGTTGCGCTTGAGCAGTGCTTGGGCGCGTGCCGCGGTGCCGGACCGAGTCACCTCTTGCAAGAGATTGCTCATGACAAAGGCGTTTCGAGCGTCGATCACCCGTTGTGCTTCGGTTGGGGGAGCAAAATTGGCCTCATGCAGTGCGCGGCCGCGGCTGTCGGTGATGCGAGCTATCAACACGGGGTTGACGCGATAGCCGCCATTGGCGAAGACCGAATACCCTGTGGCCATTTGCATGGGCGTGACGGACCCTGCCCCTAGTGCCATGGTCAGGTAAGGGTCGTGCTTGTCACGGTCAAAACCGAAGCGCGTCACCCAGTCGCGAGCGGTGTTGACCCCTACCGCCTGCAGCACACGAATGGACACCATGTTCTTGGACTTGGCCAAGGCACGGCGCAAAGACATGGGGCCGTCAAAATGCCCGTCATAGTTTTTGGGCTCCCAGGGCTGACTGCCGGTGCTGCCCGCATCAAAAAACAAAGGGGCATCGTTGACCACGGTGGAAGGCGTAAAGCCCTTTTCCAATGCGGCCGAGTAGATAAAAGGCTTGAAGCTGGAGCCCGGCTGGCGCCAAGCCTGGGTGACATGGTTGAACTTGTTCTTGGCAAAGTCAAAACCACCGACCAGTGCGCGAACCGCACCCGTCTGCGGCTCTAAGGCCACGAACGCGCCTTCAACCTCGGGCTGCTGGGTGATGGACCATTCTCCCTTGGCACTTTTGATGACGCGGATGACAGCGCCGCGTCGGATCTGGATCTTGGGGTCGGCGTTGGAGCTCAAACCGGAGGCTGCGGGCCTCAGGCCGTCACCTGTGATGGTTACTTGCTCACCAGAAGGCAGGGCTGCAACGACCTTTCGGGGGGAAGCCTCCAAGACCAGGGCCGCCTTCAACTCGTCGTTATCTGGGTGTTCAGCCAATACCTCGGCAATGCGCTGATCCAAGGCCTTGCTGTCTGAGGGAAGGGTGGCATAGGCGGAAGGCCCCCGGTAGGCCTGGCGGCGTTCATAGTCCATCAAGCCCTTGCGCAAAGCCCGGTAAGCTGCCATCTGAACAGAAGAGTTGACGGTCAGGTAAACCTGCAGGCCTCGCGTGTAAGTTTCGGCACCGTATTGGCCAAAGACCAGTTGGCGCGCAGCCTCCGCCACATACTCGGCATGCACCGGTACCGAGGTTGGTTCGCGGTACTTCAGGACTTCTGCTTTAGCTTGCGCATGCTGTTCTGCTGTGATGAAGCGGTTCTCCAGCATCCGGTCAATGATGTACTGCTGCCTCACCGTCGCACGTTTGGGGTTGGCAATGGGGTTGTAGGCCGAAGGCGCTTTGGGCAGGCCCGCCAACATGGCCGCCTCGGCGATGGAAATGTCTTTGAGCGGTTTGCCAAAATAAATTTCGCTGGCCGCTGCAAACCCATGGGCGCGCTGCCCCAAAAAGATCTGGTTCATGTAGAGCTCCAGAATCTGGGGTTTGGTCAATTGACTCTCAATTTTCAGAGCCAGCAAGACCTCATACAGCTTGCGCGTGACGGTCTTTTCCGTGGAGAGATAGAAATTTCGGGCCACTTGCATGGTGATCGTCGACGCACCTTGACTGCCCATGGATCCAAATTGTGCGACCCCGGCGCGGATAACACCCAAGTAGTCCACACCGCTATGCTCGTAAAAACGAGAGTCCTCAATGGACAGCACCGCCTCTTGCATCACCTTGGGGATCTCATTGATGGGCGTGAAACGACGACGCTCATCCCCGTATTCCCCAAGCAACAGGCCATCGGCCGAATAGATGCGCAGGGGCAGCTTTGGCTGGTAGTCGGTGACTGAGCTGAGCTCTGGCAAATTAGGGTAAGCCACCGCCAGAGCCAAACCAGCACAGATGACTAGCACTGCGAGCAGCGCGAACATCAAACCAATGAATGCTCCGAAAACTCTCGTCATCCGGGCGAGCACTCCTTGGGAGGCAGGGGGGCTGTGGGAGAAGGTGACGTCTTGTTCTGACTCGTTGGCGCTCATGAGGATCCCAAAGGGTATGCTTGATTATAAGAACGCGGGCAGAGATTCAGGGCGTGCGGCAGGCCGTGATGCATTTCGCAAAGTCCGCGCTCCTGTTGCTCAACTTGGTGCAACCTCTTGTAACCTGAGGGTCTTGGATAGCCTTTGCGTGTTTGAATGGCAACGACAGCGCCTCAAGGGCCCCTGCTTATCAGTGGCCGCTCAATGGTCTTGCTGATACGATTGAAGTGATTTCTTAACTTGCGTCGCGCATGCGGCGCCTTTGGAGCCTTGTCGCGTGGGTTTTCTTGATCGCCTGCTAGGCCGTGGACATCCTCAAATGATCGGACTAGATGTCAGTTCCTCCAGCGTCAAGCTGGTGGAGCTGAGCCGTTCGGCTTCCGGGGAAATGGTGCTCGAGCGTTTGGCCAGTGAACCCTTCGACAAGGGTTGGATTGTTGACGGCCAAATTGAGAAGTTCGACGAAGTGGCTGACGCCGTGCGGCGGGTCGTCAGCCGAAGTGGGACACGCACTCGCCAAGTCGTCATGGCGATGCCTCAATCGGCCGTCATCACCAAGAAGATAGTGCTTCCAGATGGTCTTCGTGAAGAAGAGATGGAGATGCAAGTTGAGTCAGAGGCTCATCAATACATCCCGTTTTCATTGGATGAGGTGAGCCTAGACTTCTGTGTGATTGGCCCGAACGCGACATCGCCCGGTGACGTCGATGTTCTCATCGCCGCTTCGAGAAAAGATCGTGTTCAAGATCGCCAGGGCTTGGCGGAAGCCGCAGGGCTAACACCAACGGTGTTGGACATTGAATCTCATGCCTCGCGCTTGGCCATCGGTCGCATCATCTCAGCGTTGCCCGATCAAGGTAAGGATGCCTTGGTTGCGCTTTTCGAGATTGGGGCCGACACCACCAGCCTGAAAGTCTTGCGCGAAGAAGAAATGCTCTATGACCGTGACCAATCATTTGGTGGATCTCAACTGACCCAATTGATTTCACGGCAATACGGTTTTTCCTACGAAGAAGCAGAGCAAAAGAAAATCAGTGGTGATCTTCCTGAAGATTATGAGCTCACTTTGCTGAATCCCTTTGTAGACAGCCTCGCTCATGAAATCGGTCGAGCACTCCAATACTTTTTCACCAGCACACCTCATCATAAGGTTCACTATGTGATGTTGGCGGGTGGCGCAGCCTCCATGCCTGGCCTGCGCGAAAAGGTTAAAGAAGTAACAGGGTTTGCCTCCAAGGTGGTGAATCCCTTTGAGAACATGAAGCTGGGTTCGTCCGTTCGTGAAGCCAAGCTACGCCGTGAAGCCCCGTCTTATTTGACGGCTTGCGGACTGGCCATGCGGAGATTTGTGCAGTGATTCTAATCAACCTGCTTCCTCATAGAGAAGTCAGACGCCAAGAACGCAAGCGTGCGTTCTTTTCCGCTTTAGCCCTGGCAGGTTTGGTGGGCATGGCCTTGGTCGTTGTTTGGTATGCCGTGATCCAACAATTGACCTCAGCCCAACAGGCAAGAAATCGATTTCTGTCCACCGAAATTAAGGCGTTGGATGCGCAGATCAAAGATATTGCTTCACTAAAGAGTGATATTGACGGGCTGAAAGCCCGCCAGCAGGCCGTGGAAGATTTGCAGACAGATCGCAATGTGCCGGTTTACTTAATGAACGAATTGGTCAAACAGACGCCCGAGGGTGTCTATCTGACTTCCATCAGGCAAACCGACAATATCGTCACTGTTTCTGGGTTGTCTCAGACCAATGAACGAGTGTCGGAAATGCTCCGCAATACGGCTTACAACTCCCCTTGGCTAGAGCGGCCTGAGTTGATTGAAATTAAGGCCGCACCCGCACAGGGACGAGACCCTCGGCGCTTATTCGACTTTTCCATGCGCTTGTCCATCAAGCGTCCGCAATCCTTGCTTGGGGTGGCAGGCAGTGCCTCTGCGCCCAAGAATGCCGCTATCAAGGGGGCTTGAGGCGAGTCATGCCAACAAAATCTTCCAACTTAAATGTTGATGTGGGGGCCCTATTTGAAGGCCTCTCAACGCAATTCAGAGAACTTAATCCCCGGGAGCCGGGGCAGTGGCCTTTAATTCCCAAAATGGCCGCATGGATTGCGACCGCACTGGCCGTGCTATTTTTGGGCTGGATTTTTCTGCTCAGTGACGCCGACGCAGAATTGCAAGCCGAAATGGATAAAGAACCCAGCTTAAAGACTGATTATAAGAATAAGCTTGCCCAGGCCATTAACCTGAACGAATTGACCAAGCAGAAGCAGCAAATCCAGGAATATGTAACCCAATTGGAGCGTCAACTTCCTGGTAAGGCAGAAATGGATGCTCTTTTGTCGGATATTAACCAGGCAGGCCTGGGGCGTGGGCTGCAGTTTGAATCATTCAAACCTGGGCAAGTGGTCGTCAAAGATTACTATGCTGAGCTGCCTATTGCCATCAAGGTGACCGGAAAATACCACGATGTGGGGGCTTTTGCCGGAGATGTTGCAAATCTTTCTCGAATTGTTACTCTCCACAATATCAATATTGCACCTGGCAGCAAAGAGACCGGGACGGGCTCATTGTCCATGGAGGCGATGGCCCGTACCTACAGATACCTTGATCCAGCGGAAGTGGCTGAAGTTAAGCGCAACGCAGTAAAGGCCAAGCCATGATGCGCGCACTGAAATTCGTTTTGATTCCGCTAGTCGTCATCTTGTCAGCTTGCAGTGGCGAGCAGCAGGAATTGCAGCAGTGGTTGGATCAAGAAAAGGCCTCTTCGAAACCCAATGTGCAGCCGATTGCCGCCCCTAAAAAGTTCGTGCCTGAACCCTATAAGGTGGCGGGTGAGGTGGACCCCTTTAGCAGCCAAAAGCTGAGTGCAGGCGCCAAGTTGGATCAACGCCAATCTAGCAGCCTGCTGGAAAGCGAAATGCGCCGCCGCAAGGATCCGCTGGAGGCCTATCCGCTTGACAGCATGACCATGGTGGGCAGCGTCTTCAAGCAGGGGCGGCCTCATGCCCTGGTGAAGGTTGAAAATCTGCTTTATTACGTGAAGCAGGGCGAGTATTTGGGCCAAAACTTTGGCCGAGTCACGAAGATCGGCGAAACTGGTCTCACACTGAGAGAAATTGTGCAGGACTCGGCGGGCGAATGGATCGAGCGCACCAGCACCCTCCAGCTTCAGGAGAATGCGCGATGAATAACGGGTTGGAGTTTCACAAGATGCGGAGTTGGCAAACGGGCGTTCTAGCCTTTACCTTGGGCATGGTCACTCCTTTGTGTGTGATGGCCCAAAACACCATTCGTTCGATCACGGGTGCGCAGCAGTCCAGCGGAGAAGTCGTACGTATTGAGATGAGTGAGGCCCTTGTGGCGGTGCCAGCAGGTTTTGCTGTTCAGTCACCTCCGCGTGTGGCGATCGATCTTCCTGGTGTCGTCAATGGCCTTGGCCGCGGGTCCGTCGATTTGAATCAGGGCAATGTGCGCAGTGTCAATGTGGCGAGTGCCGGTGAGCGCACTCGTCTGGTGCTGAATTTGCGGCAGGCCTCTGGCTATCGAACCGAGATCCAAGGCAAAACCTTGGTGGTCATGCTGGACCAGGTGGCCTCCACCTCGGGTGTTTCTACGTCGGCCATGGCCGTAGCGCAAACCGCATCCAACTTTGCGCCAGCTCAAAATCTTGATCAACAGGCCATTCGGGATATTGATTTCCGTCGTGGGGCTGACGGCGCAGGGCGGGTTATTGTGGGGCTGGGTAGCTCTCAGGTTGGAGTAGACCTGAAGCAGCAGGGGCAAAATTTGGTGGTGGAGTTCCAACGCTCCAATTTGCCGGAGAAGCTACGCCGCCGTCTGGATGTTTCCGATTTTGGGTCACCTGTGCAGACTGTATCGACCACCCAAAGCGGGGACCGGGTTCGGATGGTGATTGAGCCCAGGGGAGCCTGGGAGCACAGCGCCTACCAGACGGACAGCCAATTTGTATTGGAGGTTCGCCCTGTCCGTATGGACCCCAATAAAGTGACGCAAGGTGCTGGATATCAGGGTGAAAAGCTATCGCTCAATTTCCAAAATATTGAAGTCCGTTCATTGCTCCAAGTGGTGGCCGATTTCACCAATTTCAATGTGGTGACCAGTGATTCTGTGACCGGTAATGTGACGCTGCGCCTGAAGGATGTCCCTTGGGATCAAGCCTTGGATATTATTTTGCAGGCCAAGGGCTTAGGCATGCGCAAGTCCGGCAATGTGCTTTGGATTGCACCCAAAGAAGAATTGGCGACCAAAGAGCAGGTTGATCTTGAGGCGAAGAAAAAAATCTCTGACTTGGAGCCTGTTCGTACCCAGTCCTTCCAGCTGAATTACTCGAAGGCAGAAGATGTGGGTAAGGCTCTCATGGGTCAATCCAGTGGTGGTCTCGGCAGTGGCGGCAATTCTGCGGTGCGGATCTTGTCTCCCCGCGGCTCGGTGCTGGCTGAATCGCGGACCAATCAGCTGTTTGTCTCTGACATTCCTGCCAAACTCGAAGAAGTCGCCATGATGGTGAGCAAGATTGACGTTCCCGTGCGTCAGGTCTTGATTGAAGCTCGAATTGTTGAGGCGGATGATACCTTTGGCCGTTCTCTCGGCGTGAAGTTGGGTTCGTCTGATTTCCGTGGGCTTCGCGGTGGAGTACCGGGCTACAGCCTTGGCGGTGGCAATAACGTGACGTTCGGTGGCAATTACAACGCCGTGGGTGGTCAGACCTTGCAGGTTAAATCCTCTGATTTCCTATATAACGACACTCAGTTTGTGAATATGCCTGCTTCCGGGGGCTCTTACTCTTCGGCCACGCCAGCGACATTCGCGCTGTCGCTCTTCAGCGCCACGGCTAACCGATTTTTGAATTTGGAGTTGTCAGCGCTCGAAGCAGACAACAAAGGCAAGATTGTCTCCAGCCCTCGTGTGGTTACAGCCGACCAGGTCAAGGCTGTGATTGAACAAGGCGAAGAGCTGCCCTATCAAGTCGCTACCTCCAGTGGTGCGACATCCATTCAATTCAAGAAGGCTAGTTTGAAGCTGGAAGTTATTCCTCAGATTACACCTGAGGGGAATGTGATTTTGGATGTTGATATTAATAAAGACAGCCGCGGTGTATCCACTGCTGCTGGCCCGGCGATTAACACCAAACACGTGAAAACTCAGGTCTTGGTTGAAAATGGTGGTACGGTGGTTATCGGGGGCATTTATACCCAAGACGAGAGCACCGAAGTTACCAAAGTCCCGCTGCTGGGGGACATTCCTTACGTCGGCAATCTTTTCAAAAGCACTATTCGCAGCGATCGTCGCAAAGAATTGCTTGTCTTCCTGACACCCAAGGTTGTCACGGATCGCTCATCGGCGCGTTGATTTAGGTAATTCTGGAGCAAAAAATGTTTCGTTATATTTGGCGCTATATCCTCGCATTAAGCGTGTTGGTGTTAGCAGGATGTGGTGGTGGTGGAAGTCAGCCGGGTGACTGTGTTATTGGATGAGCTGTTGCTGATCTGCGAATCGCGACGAGTAGCTTGACGATAGACGCTAACTCGCCAGCAGCGGTCGAAGTCAAAGTAACAGCTGTAGATAGTAATAATATCGTGGTGGCAAATGCACCCATTCTAATATCGGTTGATAAAGGTGCAAATATTACCGCCAACAAACTGACCACAGACTCAAATGGGGTTTTAGTGGCAACGCTTGAAGTTGGAACGGATAAGTCACCGAGAAATCTAATTATTTCGGCTTCGAGTGGGAGTATCATTCGGACTGCAGTGGTTGCCGTGGTAGATAAGCAGCCATCGGCACCGGTTGCAGATCTAAGAATAAATCTGAGCGGTTCGGTAATCGATGCAAAAGCACCCACACCGGTTTCAGTGGTTGTTACGGCTGTGAATTCGAACAATCAAATTGTAACGAATGCTCCTGTGCTGGTATCTGTCTCTAACTATGGTGTGCTTACAACATCGTCAGTTGTCACGGATGCAAGTGGAAATCTACAGGCCACCTTGGAACTCGGTGACAACAAAACACCAAGGGTAATGGTCGTGACAGCAACGAGCGGCTCAGTGACAAAGACCACTCAGGTCTCCGTGGTGGAAGGACGCGCATCTTCTGATGTCTCTGACTTGCGGATTTCTTTGAGTAGCGCAAGCATTGACGTTTCGTCTCCCACTCAAGTAACGGTAACGGTTACTGCTGTGAATTTGTCTAATCAAGTAGTGTCAAACGCACCTGTTGTGATGTCTGTAAGTGACGAAGGTGTTATTACTGCGAGCGGGGCAACAACCAATACAACGGGGACACTGACGAGCACTCTCACACATGGGTCGAACAAGAATGCACGTACGATGACCGTCACAGCAACGAGCGGATCGATTTCTCGAACCGCAGTCGTGAATGTTATTGACAGTTCCTTGACCTCAAATGCCGCTGATTTAAGAATATCCTTGAGTGGCGCAAGTATAGACTTGGCTGCACCCAAGCCTCTTTCTATTGTTGTTACCGCTGTAAATAGTTCAAATCAGATTGTGCCTAATGCACCGGTTGCATTATCTGCATCCAATGGCGGCCTAATCACCACTACTGCAACTCGTACAAATTCTTCTGGTCAATTGATAGGCACCTTGGAAATAGGTGATAAACGAACGGTTGGAACAATCACTGTAAGTGCAATTAGTGGCTCGGTGGTACGTAATGCGCAAGTGGCTGTTGTCGAAGGTTCACCTTCGGCCCCTGTCGAGGAGCTGAGAGTTAGTTTCAGTAGTTCCACTATATCAAACAAGGCTCCAACTGCTGTGGATGTTACGGTTACGGCCGTGAACGCATCTAACTTGCCAGTGTCGGGTGCTCCGGTAACGATAAAGGCCGACCAAGGTGGGATTATCACAGCGGCGGCCGCTACCACCGACAGCGCTGGAATTGTTAAGGCGACGCTTGGGATGGGTGCAAACTCTAGTCCTAGAGTCATCACCGTAACAGCTTCCAGTGGAACAAAGGCAGGGGTTGGTTCCGTCACTGTGGTAGATGGTTTCAATGCTAAGTCTGCGACACTGAATCTTCAGTTGAGCAGCGTCACTGTGACGAGCGCGGCTCCGTCTACCGTGACTGCTACGCTTCTGGATGCATCTGGGCAACCTGTGCCCAGTTCGGTGGTGTCCTTCTCGTCCCAGGCCGGTCTTGGTCGATTCAGTGCCTCTACTGCACTAACTGACAGTTTGGGCAAGGCAGTAACCGTGCTAAGTCCGGCTACATTTTCCACATCTGGGGCAGACTATGTGCAAGCTAGCGCTAGAGTAAACGGCTCAGATCTGTCTGCGTCTGCTGGATTTGCCATTCAAGCATCACCTGTCAAGATTCAAAGCTTGCTGTCTGATGCCCCAAATGGCATTGGAGCTTATGGGCAAACAAATATTGAGGCCGTGCTGACTGGAGGTGCGTCAGGGTCTCCAGTAACTCTGCAGGCGAGCTCTCAGTGTGAGTCCGCTTTAAAGGCAACTATTTCTCCATCTTTGGTTACAACCACGACAGGTAGAGCTACTTTTGTACTAAAAGATAACCAGTGTGGGGTCAACTCAACTGGTGATGTGTTTACCGTCTCCATCGTCGGTTCCGCCGATTCTGCTCAATCAATTAGAATCCCGATTTCCTCACCTGCAGCTGCGAGTTTGGCATATGTTTCTGCATCTCCGAGTACCATCTATTTGAAAGGGTCGGGTTTCGATGAGTCCTCTTTGGTTACTTTCCAAGTTCGAGATAGTGCAGGAAATCCGCTACCGAACGTATCTGTGACCTTGAGTTTGGTTAATGCGACAGGGGGCGTTGTGCTGGATGGTGGAACGGGGCCGCGTAAGAGTGATAATAACGGACGAGTTTCTGTAAGAGTCATTTCTGGAACGGTGCCTTCACCAATTCGTGTTCGAGCGGAGCTGACAGATACACCAACTGTAAATACAGTTTCCAGCGGGTTAAGTGTTGCTGTCGGTTTGCCTGCTCAACAGAACTTCTCACTTTCACAAGGAGTGATCAATATTGAGGGCTTGCTGTACGATGGTGTGACGAACAGCTATACGATCGTGGCTTCTGACAGGCTTGGCAATCCAGTACCCGATGGAACAGCAATCAACTTTGTGAGTGAGGGTGGTCAGATAGTTGCTAATGCCTTTACAAAGTCTATTCAAGGCTTATCGAGT
This sequence comes from Ideonella sp. MAG2, assembly GCA_004359425.1. Taxonomy (GTDB): domain Bacteria; phylum Pseudomonadota; class Gammaproteobacteria; order Burkholderiales; family Burkholderiaceae_C; genus Ideonella. Next base: position 749,635 of record PTEU01000001.1, read on the forward strand.
GCTACTGCGACTTTCCAGTCCTCCGCGCCTCGTCCAGTTGATGGACGGGTAACGATTCTCGCTTATGCAATTGGTGAAGAGTCCTTTTTGGATCTGAATGGAACTAATACTTGGGATCTCGGTGAACCATTCCAAGATCTCGGTGATCCATTCCTAAGTCGAGGCTTTTCATCGCTCTACGATCCACAGGTCGATCAATCGTTTAGCTTTGCGTCTTCCTCGGGAACTTGTGCGGCCAATACCAATCCTCTTCTTCCTGCCGGTGCAAGCATTCCTTCTATCTCAACGCGTTGTGATGGTGTGATTGGAAGGAATTTTGTCAGGCGTGCGACGGAGACAGTGTTGTCCTCGTCGAGCCCTGCGATGTACATCCGCCGATTCAGTCCAGGAGTTCCGCAAGGTCTTCCGACAGGGGCGTCATTGGATGAGGGCTGCCTGTCCCGAACTATTTCTACCTCATATGGCGGGCAGACTACTGCTCAATACTTTGTACTTGGGGCAGGTGGAATTTGGGGTTTGCCTCCGAACGGTTCGTTCTCTATGGTCTTGGCCGACGATAATTTGAATAGATTGAATCCAATGCCAGCAGGGACTGAAATTTCCGTTTCTGGGACAGACGGTCTTTCTGTGAAAGTTCTCGGTGGCACACCGGTTCCTAGTACTTCTGAAGCTACCGACTTTGGAGTGGCAGTTGGCTTCAGCGGAAATACTGTTGACGGTACTGTATATATCAGTACAAAGTCACCTAAGGGCTTGATCGCCAGTATTCCGGTGTTTGTGTCCAGAAACCCTCGCCCATCGGTGTGCATTCAATAATCTCCCTGGTCGGCATGCCCGGCTGCGGCAAGTCCACTGTCGGGAGACAGTTGGCTCGCGCGCTGGGTTTGCGCTTCCTAGACTCTGACTCGGAGATCGAGTCAGAGATTGGGGAAAGCATCCGAAGCTTCTTCGACCGCGAGGGCGAAGAAGCTTTTCGCTTGGTCGAAGAGCGTGTCCTGGCGCGTCTGTCTGACTGCCGAGGGATCGTGTTGGCAACAGGCGGCGGTGCCGTGTTGCGGCCTGCGAATCGGTCGGCCTTGAGAGCGGGCGGCAATCATGTCATCTATCTGCGCAGCACGCCGGAAGACTTGATGCGTCGTTTGCGGCACGACACCAAGCGACCTTTGCTTCAGGTGGCTGACCCACTGCGGCGTTTGCGCGACCTCTATGCACAGCGTGATCCGCTCTACCGTGAAACCTCGGAGTTTGTCATTGACGCGGCACGGCATTCTTTGGCCACATTGGTCAATCTCATCGTCATGCAGATAGACCTGGCGGGCTGGCTGAAAGCCACAGCCCAGCCAACGGGCCCAACAGCAGAAAGCCCAAGCAGCAAGGCTTGAGCCTTTCGGGTGCATCTGGGAGTCGATGCCGCTGAGAATACACTTGCGGCCATGCCCGAGACCATTTCCTCTATAGTGCGTTCTACCAGCCCGAGCGAGTGGTGTGTGACCTCTCCGTGCTGGCCACCTTGCCGCAGCGAGAAGTCGCCGCAGGTTTGGCGGAAGTCATCAAGTACGGTCCCATCTATGACCTGGCCTTTTTTGATTGGTTGGATGAGCACATGGAGGCCTTGGTCGCACGAGACCTCGCGGCCTTGCGGCATGCGGTGGTGCGCTCTTGTCAGATCAAGGCCGAGGTTGTGGGCCAAGACGAGCGGGAATCTGGCCTACGAGCCATCCTCAACTTCGGCCATACCTTCGGGCACGCCATCGAAGCCGGCATGGGCTACGGTGTGTGGTTGCATGGCGAGGCTGTGGGCGCGGGCATGGTGATGGCGGCCGAGCTCTCGCAAGCCCTGGGGGGCGTGTCGGCCGATGAGGTACTGCGATTGCGTCGCCTGATTCAACGTGCAGGACTGCCCGTACAAGGGCCCCATTGGCCTGCGGCGGAATATCTTCAGGCCATGCGCGTCGACAAAAAGGCGGAAGGCGGTGCGATTAAGTTTGTGGTGCTAGAGAAGATGGGGTCCGCCATTGTTCGACAGGCCGACGACGCCTTGGTGGCCGAGGTGTTGGCCAAGACCTGTGCAAGCCAGTAAATCATGGGTCAGCCTGATGCAGACAGGCGGTGCATCCAGAGGCTTCGCCCCATGGGCTTCCAACCCTTATGCGTCGCGGGGGCGCTTGCGGGCGGAGCCTGAGGCTCCTACGCGCAACGCCTTTCAGCGGGACCGTGATCGCATCATTCACAGCTCAGCCTTTAGGCGTTTGGTCTATAAAACCCAGGTCTTTCTCAACCACGAAGGCGACCTTTTTCGCACGCGGCTCACCCATTCTTTAGAGGTCGCTCAACTCGGGCGCTCTGTGGCACGTTGCTTGGGTTTGAATGAAGACTTGGTGGAAGCCATTGCTCTGGCCCATGACCTGGGACACACACCCTTTGGTCACGCCGGGCAAGACGCTCTGAACGAGTGCATGGCTGAGCACGGCGGCTTTGAGCACAATCTCCAAAGCCTGCGCGTGGTGGACAGCCTGGAGAAGCGCTACCCGCTGTGGGATGGCTTGAACCTCTGCTTTGAAACCCGCGAGGGCATATTGAAGCGCTGCCCGCGCTCCCTGGCGCAGCAGTTGGAGGCCCGCGAGCCTGGCGGAGTGGGGCAACGCTTTCTAGCGAATAGCCAGCCCAGTTTGGAAGCCCAGCTCACCAATGTGGCCGATGAAGTGGCCTACAACGCCCATGATGTGGACGACGGTGTGCGCTCCGGCTTGCTGGAGCTTGACCAGCTTCGAGAGGTGCCGCTGCTGGAGCGCACCTGGGACGAAGTCGAGCGTGACCATCCAGGCATAGCGCACCAACAACCCAGGCGCTTGCTGGCGGAAATCATTCGACGCATGCTGTCCGAGCAGATTTATGACTTGATTGCTGAAACCCAGCGCTTGCTCGATAGCCACCCCCCCGCCGATGCCTGGGCAGCTCGCCAGATGGGCCCGCTGGTGCGCTTCAGCGATGCTATGCGCCAACACAACACAGCCCTCAAGCGCTTTCTCTTCAGCGCCCTCTACCGCCATCCCAAGGTGATGGAAACCACCGCAGCAGCCAGGCAGACCTTGAGTGAGCTGTTCGCGCTATATGCTGACGACAACAGCCTGATGCCTGCGGAGTTTCGCTATGCCCGCCAACCCTGTCGAGGTGTAGCCGACTACATCGCCGGCATGACCGACCGATTTGCGGTGCGTGAGCATAGGCGCCTGACCGGGCGCGACCTGCTCCCCGGCGCGTGACCCTACGCCATGGCCCGGCAAGCCCGTATCTGTCTCGCCCATGAGCCCCATCTCGTGGTGCAACGAGGGCACGGGCTGGCACCGGCGTTCAACGATGGCGAAGACGCCGCTCGCTACATCGCAGACCTCAGAGAGGCTTGTCGACAACACGAGGTGGCGCTACATGCCTACACCCTGACGCCAGAGCAAGCTTTGCTCTTGCTAACGCCCCACACCGGGCAAGCCACGTCAAGAACTCGAACTTTCAGCCCAAGGCGGTTTGTACGACCCCGCCAACGAGCACGACGCCTGCGGCGTGGGCTTCGTGGCGCACATCAAAGGTCAAAAAGCCCACGGCATCGTTGAGCAGGGTCTCAAGATCCTGGAAAACCTTGACCACCGCGGTGCAGTCGGCGCCGATGCGCTCATGGGCGACGGCGCGGGCATCTTGATCCAGATCCCCGACGACTACTTCCGCGCCGAGATGGCCGCCCAAGGCGTCACCTTGCCGCCCCCCGGCGAGTACGGCGTGGGCATGATCTTCCTGCCCAAAGAGCACGCTTCGCGGCTGGCTTGCGAGCAAGAGATGGAGCGCGCGATCAAGGCTGAAGGCCAGGTGCTGCTGGGCTGGCGCGACGTGCCGGTCGACCGCGACATGCCCATGAGCCCGACCGTGCGCACCACCGAGCCGGTGATCCGCCAAGTCTTCATTGGCCGTGGCGCCGATGTCATCGTGCCCGATGCGCTGGAACGCAAGCTCTATGTGATCCGCAAAACGGCATCGGCCGCCATCCAGGCCCTGAAGCTGACGCACAGCCGCGAGTATTACGTGCCCAGCATGAGCTGCCGCACCATCATATACAAGGGCTTGCTGCTGGCCGACCAAGTCGGCAAAGCCGCCGCGCCTTCTATGAATATCACGCCTCCATGATGGAGCCCTGGGACGGCCCCGCCGCCATGGTCTTCACCGACGGCAAGCAAATCGGCGCCACGCTGGACCGCAATGGCCTGCGCCCCGCGCGCTACATCGTCACCGACGACGACTTGGTGGTCATGGCCTCGGAGTCGGGCGTGCTGCCCATCCCTGAGAACAAAATCGTCAAGAAGTGGCGCCTGCAGCCCGGCAAGATGTTCCTGATCGACCTGGAACAAGGCCGCATCGTGGACGACGAAGAACTGAAAAACCAATACGCCTCGGCCCGCCCGTATCGCCAGTGGATCGATAACGTCCGCGTGCGCCTGGATGAACTCCCGGCTGCTGAAGCGGAAGTGCCTGCCGCCACCGAAACCCTGTTGGACCGCCAACAAGCGTTTGGCTATACCCAAGAAGACATCAAGTTCTTGATGGCGCCCATGGCCATCAACGGTGAAGAAGGCATTGGCTCCATGGGCAATGACAGCCCGCTGGCCGTGCTGTCCGACAAGAACAAGCCGCTCTACAACTACTTCAAGCAGTTGTTCGCCCAGGTCACCAACCCGCCGATCGACCCGATCCGCGAGGCCATTGTGATGTCGCTCAACAGCTTCATTGGCCCCAAGCCCAATCTGCTGGACATCAATGCCGTCAACCCGCCCATGCGCTTGGAGGTCACCCAGCCCGTGCTGGACTTCACCGACATGGCGCGCATCCGCGGCATCGCTGCGCACACCAACGGCAAGTTCAAGTCCTACACGCTGAACATCACCTATCCGTTGGCCTGGGGCAAAGCCGGTGTGGAAGCCAAGCTGGCCTCGCTGTGTGCGGAAGCCGTGGACGCCCTGAAGAGCGGCCACAACATCCTCATCATCAGCGACCGCCAGATGGACCGCGCCAATGTGGCCATCCCGGCCCTGCTGGCTCTGTCCGCCATTCACCACCACTTGGTGCGTGAAGGGCTGCGCACCACGGCCGGCTTGGTGGTCGAAACGGGCTCGGCGCGTGAGGTCCATCACTTCGCTGTGTTGGCAGGCTATGGCGCCGAGGCTGTTCACCCCTATCATCAGCGACCGCCAGATGGACCGCGCCAATGTGGCCATCCCGGCCCTGCTGGCTCTGTCCGCCATTCACCACCACTTGGTGCGTGAAGGGCTAGAATACGCTCAGATCATCAATGACCAGAGCAAGCGTCACCTGACCTTGCGCGGCCTGTTTGAGTTCAAGATCGACCCGAGCAAGGCGATTCCGCTGGAAGAGGTGGAGTCCGCCAAAGAGATCGTCAAACGCTTCGCCACGGGCGCCATGTCCCTGGGTTCCATCTCCACCGAGGCGCACAGTACCTTGGCCTTGGCCATGAACCGCATCGGCGGCAAGAGCAACACGGGTGAGGGCGGTGAAGACCCCGCGCGCTATCGCAATGAGTTGAAAGGCATCCCCATCACCCAAGGCACCAAGGTGTCGGACGTGGTGGGCAAGTCGGTCATCGAGGCCGACTACGAGATGCAAGAAGGCGACAGCCTGCGCTCCAAGATCAAGCAGGTGGCCTCCGGTCGCTTTGGCGTGACCACCGAGTACCTCGTCTCGGCCGACCAAATCCAGATCAAGATGGCTCAGGGCGCCAAGCCGGGTGAGGGTGGCCAGCTGCCTGGTGGCAAGGTGTCCGAGTACATCGGCAAGCTGCGGCACTCGGTGCCGGGCGTGGGTTTGATCAGCCCGCCGCCGCACCACGACATCTACTCCATCGAAGACCTGGCTCAGCTCATCCACGACCTGAAGAACGTGAACCCGCGTTCCGACATCAGCGTCAAGCTGGTGTCTGAAGTGGGTGTGGGCACCATTGCTGCGGGTGTGGCCAAGTGCAAGGCTGATCACATCGTGATCGCCGGCCATGACGGCGGCACCGGGGCCTCGCCCTGGTCATCCATCAAGCATTGCGGCACGCCGTGGGAATTGGGCTTGGCTGAGACCCAACAGACGCTGGTGCTCAACCGCCTGCGTGGCCGCGTGCGCGTGCAAACCGACGGCCAGATCAAGACTGGCCGCGATGTGGTCATCGGTGCGCTGCTGGGCGCCGATGAATTCGGCTTCGCCACCGCGCCGCTGGTGGTCGAGGGCTGCATCATGATGCGCAAGTGCCACCTCAACACCTGCCCCGTGGGTGTGGCCACGCAAGACCCGGTGCTGCGCCAGAAGTTCTCGGGCAAGCCCGAGCATGTGGTGAACTACTTCTTCTTCGTGGCAGAAGAAGCGCGTCAGATCATGGCGCAACTGGGCATCCGCAAGTTCGACGAGCTGATTGGCCGTGCCGACCTGCTCGACACCCGCAAAGCCATCAGCCACTGGAAGGCCAAGGGCCTGGACTTCAGCCGCGTGTTCCACCTGCCGCAAGTGCCGGCCGATGTGCCGCGCTTCCATACCGAAAGCCAAGACCACGGTCTGGACAGGGCGCTGGACAAAAAGCTGATTGAGAAGAGCCGCGCCGCGATTGAAAAGGGCGAGAAGGTCCAGTTCATGGACGATGCGCGCAACGTCAACCGCTCGGTGGGCGCCATGCTGTCGGGCGAGCTGATTCGCCATCGCCCAGAAGGCCTGCCAGACCACACGCTGTTCATTCAGATGGAAGGCACGGGCGGCCAGAGCTTTGCCTCCTTCTTGGCCCAGGGCATCACGCTCTACCTGATCGGTGAAGCCAATGACTACACCGGCAAGGGCTTGTCGGGCGGCCGCGTGGTGGTGCGTCCCAGCATTGAGTTCCGGGGTGACGCCAACCGCAACATCATCGTGGGCAATACCGCGCTGATTGGTGCGACCAGCGGCGAAGCCTTCTTCCGTGGCGTGGCCGGCGAGCGCTTTGGTGTTCGCATGTCGGGCGCGACGGCGGTGGTGGAAGGCACAGGCGACCACGGCTGTGAATACATGACCGGCGGCACCGTGGTGGTGCTGGGCAAGACGGGCCGAAACTTTGCGGCGGGTATGTCCGGTGGCGTGGCCTACGTCTATGACGAAGATGGCTTGTTTGCCAAGCGCTGCAACACAGCGCAAGTGGCACTGGACAAGGTCTTGCCGCGCGATGAGCAAGAGGCCTCGGTCGACCCCGCCACATGGCACAAGGGCCAGACTGACGAAGCCTTGCTCAAGAAGCTGGTGGAGGACCACCACCGCTGGACGGGCTCGCTGCGCGCGCGCGACATCCTCGACCACTGGGCTGACTCTCGCGCCAAGTTCGTCAAGGTCTTCCCGCATGAGTACAAGCGTGCCTTGGGCGAGATCCACGCCCGTGCGCAAGCCAGCACCGTGGTGGCCAAGGCCAAGGGCGGCGCAGCCGCTACCGCTGCCGCGAAGTAACCCATTCAGAGATTGAAAGTAGAGCCATCATGGGAAAAGTCACTGGCTTCATGGAATATGAGCGACTGGAAGAAGGCTATGAGCCCACCGCCAAGCGCCTGAAGAACTACAAAGAATTTGTGATCGGGCTCAAGCCCGAGGAGTCCAAGGTCCAGGCTGCACGTTGCATGGACTGCGGCACACCGTTCTGCAACAACGGCTGCCCGGTCAACAACGTCATCCCCGACTTCAATGACTTGGTCTATCGCGGTGACTGGCAGAACGCTATTCACGTGCTGCACAGCACCAACAACTTCCCCGAGTTCACCGGGCGCATCTGCCCGGCACCGTGCGAAGCCGCGTGCACGCTGAACGTGAACGCCGACGCCGTGGGCATCAAGTCCATCGAGCACGCCATCATCGACCGCGCCTGGGACGAAGGCTGGGTCAAACCGCAGATCGCCACGCACAAAACAGGCAAGACGGTGGCCATCGTCGGCTCTGGCCCCGCAGGCTTGGCGGCGGCGCAGCAGTTGGCGCGGGCCGGTCACTCGGTCACGGTGTTCGAGAAGAACGACCGTGTCGGTGGTTTGCTGCGTTACGGCATTCCCGACTTCAAGATGGAGAAGTCGCACATCGACCGCCGCGTCAAGCAAATGGAAGCCGAAGGCGTGGTCTTCCGCACCTCGGTGCTGGTGGGTGAGATGCCCAAGGGCTCCAAGGTCACCAACTGGGCCAAAGAGTCCGTGAGCGCCGAGCAACTCAAGGCTGAGTTTGACGCCGTGCTGCTGGCCGGTGGCTCTGAGCAAAGCCGCGACTTGCCCGTGCCGGGCCGCGACCTGGACGGCGTGCACTTCGCCATGGAGTTTTTGCCCCAGCAGAACAAGGTCAATGCAGGCGACAAGCTCAAGGGCCAGTTGCGCGCGGATGGCAAGCATGTGGTGGTCATCGGCGGTGGCGACACCGGCTCCGACTGCGTGGGCACCAGCAACCGCCATGGCGCCGCCAGCGTGGTTCAGTTTGAGCTGATGCCCATGCCGCCTGAAGTCGAAGACCGCCCGCTGACCTGGCCCTACTGGCCCATCAAGCTGCGCACCTCGTCCAGCCACGAGGAAGGCTGCCAGCGCGAGTTCGCCATCGCCACCAAGGAGTTCTTGGGCGAGAAGGGCAAGCTCACCGGCGTCAAGACTGTGCGCCTGGAGTGGCAGGGCGGTAAGATGACCGAAGTGCCGGGCTCAGAACAAGTGCTGAAGGCTGACATGGCCCTGCTGGCCATGGGCTTTGTGAACCCTGTGGCCACCATGCTGGACGCCTTTGGCGTGGACAAAGACGCGCGCGGCAATGCGCGCGCCAGTGTCGATCTGGTGGGCGGCTACAAGACCAATGTCGACAAGGTGTTTGCGGCGGGTGACGTTCGTCGGGGTCAATCCTTGGTGGTCTGGGCTATTCGCGAAGGTCGTCAAGCTGCCCGCGCGGTGGACGAATTCTTGCAAGGCAGCAGTCTCCTGCCCCGCTGATTCGGCGCTGCTTCGGGCAGCGCGAGCGCGTTGCCCGGAGATGTCCCTTCAACCTAGATCCGGCAGTTGGGCGCGGTCGAGGGGTTGCCGATGCAGGGCTCTGGCTAGGCGTGAGCATCTGCTGGACTCTCTGTCCAGCAGGTGGGAACAACGACGCCAGAGGCCTGAAGCGGCAGACCAGCGGTCGCGCAGTGCCTTCACCCAAAGGGTGACGGGTGTCGTGGGCATAAGCTGTTGATTCATTGACGGTTTCAAGCGGAATGCAGCGGCCAACTGCCGGATCTAGGTTCAATGCCCTCTGGAAAAGTGGCACTGGGCTGTTGCGGATTTGTCTCACTCGAACTCGGGAGCCGATCCGCAAAATCGTGCATGAGACAATGCCCGGCTTAGCCCTGAAGCCCATGTCCCAGACCCTCATCGAATTCGACCACGTTACCTTTGGCTATGACGCCAGCCGCACGATCCTCAGCGACGTGTCTTTGAGCTTTCGGCGCGGCCAATTGACGGCCATTTTGGGCGGCTCGGGCTGCGGTAAGACCACCTTGCTGCGCCTCATTGGCGGCGTCTATGCGGCCAACCAAGGCCGCGTGGTGTTTGATGGCGAGGTCATCGAACCTCGTGACAAGACCCAGCTCTATCGCATCCGGCGTCGCCTGGGCATGCTGTTCCAGTTCGGGGCCTTGTTCACCGACCTGACAGTGTTTGAGAACGTGGCCTTCCCGCTGCGTGAGCACACTGATCTGCCCGAGTCTCTCATCCGCGATATCGTGCTGATGAAGCTCAACGCAGTGGGCCTGCGGGGCGCGGCACCCCTGCGCATCAGCCAGGTGTCTGGCGGCATGGCACGCCGCATTGCCCTGGCCCGCGCCTCGGTGATGGACCCTGAAGTCATCATGTATGACGAGCCCTTTGCCGGTCTGGACCCCATCTCCATGGGCATTACCGCCAACCTTATTCGCAAGCTCAACGACACCACCGGGGCCACCTCGCTCATGGTTTCCCACGATGTGCAGGAATGCTTTGCCATCGCCGACTATGCTTATTTGATGTCCTCGGGCGGCAAGGTCGTGGCCCACGGCACACCTGACCAACTGGCCGCTTCCACCGACCCTGAGGTGCGGCAGTTTATTCGCGGTGAGGTGGGTTTTGTGCTGGCGCTGCAGATGTATTACGCCTTGGTCACTTACGGTGCGGCGGAGTCGCTGGGCTTGATCGTGAATCTGGCCCTGGTGCGCGAGTTGGGGCCGGTGGTCACGGCCCTGCTGTTTGCAGGGCGTGCGGGCACATCGCTCACAGCCGAGATTGGTTTGATGAAAGCAGGCGAGCAATTGGCCGCCATGGAGTTGATGGCCATAGACCCGCGCGCCCGCGTGCTGGCACCGCGCTTCATTGGCGGCGTGATCTCCATGCCCTTGTTGGCTGTTTTGTTTTCTGCGGTAGGTATCCTGGGTGCCTATGTGGTGGCGGTCTGGCTCATTGGGGTCGATTCAGGCAACTTCTGGTCCATCATGCAGTCGCGGGTGGATGTTTGGCGCGATGTGGGCAACGGCGTTGTCAAGTCGTTTGTGTTTGGGGTGATCTGTACGGTGGTGGCCTTGTACCAAGGCTACGAAACCCAGGCCACTCCTGAAGGTGTGGCGCATGCCACCACCCGCACGGTGGTGACGGCCTCTTTGGGTGTCTTGGCCATGGACTTTGTCCTCACGGCCATGATGTTCGCCACTCCCTGAAGCGGAGATCGAGGAATGAACAAAAAGCGCGTTGAAGTGTTGGTGGGCCTGTTTGTGCTCTTGGGCTTGTCGGCCATGGTGTTCTTGGCGCTTAAAGCCGCCAACTTGGGGGCGTTTGCCTCCTCGGGTGACACCTACACGCTGACGGCCAAGTTTGACAATATCGGTGGCTTGAAGGCGCGCGCGCCCGTGCGCTCGGCGGGGGTGACGGTGGGCCGGGTGTCTAGCATTTCGCTGGACACCAAGACCTACCAAGGCCTGGTGGTGATGGAGATCCACAAAGGCATCGAGTTCCCCAAAGACTCCTCCGCCAAGATTTTGACCTCCGGCCTCTTGGGTGACCAGTACGTGGGCATGGAGCCCGGTGGTGACGAGAAAGTGTTTGTGGCGGGCGATGCTGTGCGCCAAACCCAGTCTGCGGTCGTGCTGGAGAACTTGATTGGGCAGTTGCTGTTCAACAAGGCATCAGACGCCGGTTCTCAAGAAGGGGGTAAGTGATGCGTGTCTCGTTCAAGGCGACGCTGTGCGCCTGGGGCCTGGCGCTGGTGGCCTTGCCGGTGCTCTCCCAAGACGCCCGCCCGGCGGCTTCGCCCGCAGACCCATGGGAAGGTTTTAACCGGGCGGTCTATGGCTTTAATGACACCCTCGACGGCATGTTCTTGAAGCCCGTGGCCAGCGGCTACCAAAAGGTCGTGCCAGACCCTGCCCGTGAAGGGGTGAAGAATTTCTTCGGGAATTTGGGTGATGTGTGGTCTACCGTCAACCTGCTGTTGCAAGGCAAGACGTCTGGAAAAGACCGATGGTGGCTGGAAGATCTACGATGTGAATGTGCTGGGCGTCTGGCTGGTTGAACAATACAAAGGCAGCTTCAATCAAGAAATTGGTGCCTCTGGCATGGATGGCTTGATCAAAAAGCTGGCCGACAAAAACAAGGCCGCCTCGGCCGCCAAGAGCTGAGGCCTGAATGATCGCGCTGCCCAGCCACCTGACGCTGCGTGAGGCCAGTGCGGTCTTGCGCACGGTGCTGCCCTCGATTGCCGAGGCCACCGATCACACCATCACGGTGGACGCAGCCGCACTGACCCATATCGACTCGGCCGCCTTGGCCGTGCTCTTGGAGTGCAAACGCCAGGCGCAGGCGCACCAGCGTGAGTTGGTGGTGGTGAATGTGCCCGCCCGGCTGCAAGAACTGGCCAAGCTCTACGGGGTGAATGACATGCTGGGCATGTCTTCACCACCTGCGTCCGCCACTCACTGATCGTCTTGGGGCAGAGCGTAGCGCCGTGAGCGCAGATTGCGCTTGATCTCCTGCAAGGCTGGGCGCAGGGCCGGGCCCAAACGCAGCGCCACGCCGGTGGTCAAAATGTCAATGATCATCAGGTGCAGCATGCGCGACACCATGGGGCTGTAGCGGTCAAAGTCTTCAGGGTGGTCGGCCGCCAGCAAGATCTGATTATGGTTTTGCGAGAGCTGCGCCAGAGGCGAGCCTGACGCCGTGATAATGATCAGCGTGGCCCCCTTGCGTTGTGCAATCTCGGCCACGTCCATCAGGTCTTTGCTGCGGCCCGAGTTGCTGATCACCACGGCGCAATCGCCGGCCTGCAGCATGGTGGCGGCCATCACCTGCACATGCCCGTCGCTGTGTGCGGCGGTGCGCACCCCAAGGCGAAAGAACTTGTGCTGCGCATCTTGGGCCACGATGCCTGAGTTGCCCACGCCAAAAAACTCAATGCGCTTGCCGTGCACTCCAGCGTCTGTCAGGGCCGCCAAGGCCCGCTCAAACGCATGGCCCGCTGCATCATTGCGGTACTTCAGCAGGGCCGAGACGGCGTTATCAATGACCTTAACGATCAAATCTGCAGGCTTGTCATCCTCGTCCACCGAGCGGTGCACAAAGGGCACACCTTCATTGACGGTGCCCGCCAGCTTGAGCTTGAAGTCGGCCAGGCCGTCATAGCCCACGCTGCGGCAAAAGCGCACCACCGTGGGCTTGCTCACATGTGCCCGCTCCGACAGCTCGCTGACCGGCAGCGAGGCAAAGGCCCGAGGGTCCAGCAACACCAACTTGGCCACGCGCTGCTCGGCAGGTGGCAGGGCAGGGATGGAGGCTCGGATACGGTCCAGCATGGTGGTGGTGGTGTTCAGAATAGGTGTGTGGCCAGCGTGCTTGAAGAAGAGTCTATTCTTCCTCGGCCCAGGCAAAGCCATCGCGTGCCACCAGCGCACTGGCGGCGGGTGGCCCCCAGCTTCCGGCGGCATAGGTCTTGAGGTCGCTGCTGTCCTGCGCCCAGGCGTCCAAGATAGGCTCGACCCAACGCCAGGCCTGCTCTTGCTCATCACTGCGCACAAACAGGTTCAGCCGCCCAGCAATCGCATCTAAGAGCAAACGCTCATAGGCGCCCACGCGCTCTGTTGGAAAGGCCTTGTCAAAGTCCAGGTCCAGCGAGACGGTGGTGAGCGACTCACCATGGCTATTGCCCTTGGCGGCCAGCAGTTGAAGCTCCAGGCCGTCCTCGGGTTGCAACTTGATGATCAGCTTGTTGGCGCGTGAGCCACCCGCAAAGATGGGGTGCGGTACGGGGCGGAAGTTCACCACAATCTGCGCGTCGCGCGCGGCCAAGCGCTTGCCGGTGCGTAGGTAAAACGGCACCCCCGCCCAGCGCCAGTTTTGCACCTCGGTACGAATCGCCACATAGGTTTCGCAGGTGCTGCCCGCTGGGACTTTGACCTCATCGAGATAACCTGGAACCGACTTACCATCAACGTTACCTGCCCGATATTGGCCGCGCAACACATCGCGGCTAACGCTGGCTGCCGTGAAGGGTTTCAGCGACTTCAGCACCTTGAGCTTCTCGTCGCGGATGGCATCGGCGTCTGCCGACGACGGGGGTTCCATCGCAATCATGGTCAGCAGTTGCAGCGCATGGTTTTGGATCATGTCGCGCAAAGCTCCGGTGCGGTCGTAAAAGTCACCCCGCGTGCCCACGCCCAGGCCTTCGGCCAGGGTGATCTGGATGTTGGCAATGCTCTCTCGCCGCCACAGCGGCTCAAATAGCGCGTTGCCAAAGCGCAGCGCCATCAGGTTCTGCACCGAAGGCTTGCCCAGGTAATGGTCGATGCGGAAGGCCTGCTCTTCGCGGAAGACGGAGCGCACCACGCGGTTGATCTCTTTAGCACTGGCCAGGTCGTGGCCCAGCGGCTTCTCCAGCACCACGCGTACCTTGCTGTCGTTCAGCCCGGCGGCACCCAGTTGCTCGCAAATCACCGGGAACAGGTGCGGGCTGGTGGCCAAATAAAGCACCACGGTTTCAGCGCCACGCTCGTCAACCCAAGTCTTCAGGCCTTGGTAGTCGGTGGGCTGAGACAAGTCCATGCGGCGGTAATGCAGCAAGGCAGCGAACTGCGCAAACTCTTCGTCGCTGGGGCGCTTGGACGAGTCAACTTCAGAGAAGCGCTCTTGAATAAAGGCTCGGTACTGCTCATCCGTCCGCTCATCACGCGCCACCGCCAGGATGCGGCCGCCGGGCGGCAGCTTGCCGTGGCGAAAGGCTTGAAACAGTGCGGGCATCAGCTTGCGCCAAGTGAGGTCGCCCGTGCCGCCAAAGAAAACCAGATCAAAAGCCATGGTCGTGATGTGTTGCCGTTGAAGATGTGTAATAAAATTACGGGCTGGATGATGCATGAGTTTCTTCTGGCGGTCAACCGGCCTTGATCCGCGACGGCGGCAGGGTGGCGCACAGCACTGGCATCATTCTGGTTTGCCTGCGGCGGGAGTGTCCCTTGCAGGTGTTTGAGCGTTACCCCTCAGAGGCCCTGTCCATGAACCAACTCGACCAACTCAAGGCCCACACCATCGTGGTGGCCGACACCGGCAACTTCAAGCAGATGGCGCAGTTTGCGCCGCGTGACGCCACCACCAATCCGTCTTTGATCCTGAAGGCGGTGCAGCAGGCCGACTATGCGCCGCTGCTCACCGACACCGTGGCGGCGCATCGCGGCGCGGCCTTGGACGAGATCGTGGACCAGGTCCTGGTGCGTTTTGGTCTGGAGATCCTCAAAGTCGTGCCGGGCCGCGTGTCCACAGAGGTCGATGCGCGCCTCTCATTTGACACCGCCGCCACCGTGGCCCGCGCCCGCCGCCTGATGGCCTTGTATGAGGCCGCTGGCATTGGCCGCGACCGCGTGCTCATCAAGATCGCCTCCACCTGGGAAGGCATCCAAGCCGCTGCCGAACTGGAGCGTGAAGGCATCCACTGCAACCTGACCCTGCTGTTCTCCTTTGCCCAAGCCGTGGCCTGTGGCGACGCCAAAGTTCAGCTCATCTCACCGTTTGTGGGCCGCATCTACGACTGGTACAAGAAACAAGGCGGTGCGCAGTGGGACGAGGCCGCCATGGCCGGTGCCAACGACCCCGGCGTGAAGTCCGTGGCCAATATCTACAACTTCTACAAGAAGCACGGCATTGCGACGGAGGTCATGGGTGCGAGCTTCCGCAATGTTGGCCAGATCGTGGCCTTGGCGGGTTGCGACCTGTTGACCATCAGCCCCGACCTGCTGGCCCAACTGCAAGCCAGCGAGACGCCGCTTGCGGCCGCGCTGAGACCAAGACCTTCACCACCCAAGAGACCATGGCCAATGCGCAGGCGGCGCGGGCGTGGTTCATGGCCCAGGGGGGTGTGGACACCGCCAGGCACTTTGTGGGCGTGACCACCAACCTCAAGGCTGCCACCGACTTTGGCATCACGCAGACTTTTGGGTTTTGGGATTGGGTGGGCGGCCGCTACTCCTTGTGGAGCGCCATCGGCCTGCCTCTGGCCATTGCCATCGGCCCAGAGCCCTTCCGCGACTTCTTGGCCGGTGCCCACGCCATGGACGAGCACTTCCGCCACACCCCCCTGGCCCAGAACCTGCCCGTGCAACTGGGGCTGTTGGATGTCTGGTACCGCAACTTCCACGGCTTTGGCAGCCGCTCGGTGGCGCCTTACCACCAGGGCCTGCGCCGCTTTGCGGCCTATCTGCAGCAGTTGGAGATGGAGTCGAACGGCAAATGTGTGGACCAGGGCGGCGCGCCGCTGACGGTGGCCACCAGCCCCGTGGTCTGGGGCGAGGCCGGCACCAACGGCCAGCATGCTTACTTCCAGATGCTGCACCAAGGCACGGATGTGATTCCGGTGGACTTCATCGCCGTCAAAACCCCTACTCACACGCGCTATACCTTGCCCGAAGCGGTGCGTGCGCAACTGGCCGACCAGCACACCAAACCAACTGCTGCCTCGTCTGGGCTCAGGCGACGTAAGTGGCCTCGACGCATCCACCGCAGGCCTGCTCACCAAGCTCCGCTCATGATGTCGTTAAACCTTTCTGCCGCACAGCGACCCGTGGTGTTCGACTTTGGCGCCGTGGTCTTCCGCTGGCGCCCTATCGACTTGATGATGCGCGTGCTACCCATGCGTGCCACCAGCCCAGAGACGGCCCAGCATTGGGTGAAAGAAGTCTTCCAAGACTTCAAGGGCGACTGGGCCTTGTTTGACGCGGGGCTGATCGAGGTCGAGCCCTTGTGCCAGCGCATTGCCGCGCGCACCGGCTTGTCGCCGCAAGACGTGCATGCCGTGGTGCTGGGTGTGGCCGAAGAGCTGCAGCCCATGCCTGAGACCTTTGCCGTGATGCGCGCGCTGCACGCGGCAGGGCACCCGCTCTACTTTCTGTCCAACATGCCCAGCCCTCTGGCTGATCACCTGGAGCAGCAGCATCCTCAGGTGTTTGAGATGATGAGCGACGGCGTGTTTTCAGGCCGTGTGGGCCTGATCAAACCCGACCCCGCCATTTTCGCGCTGACCTTGGCGCAGTTTGGCTGGACTGCTGAGCAAGCCGCGCAAGCCCTGTTCATTGATGACCACCCGGCCAACGTGGCGGCGTCTATAGAGGCGGGCCTGCCTGCGCTGCGCTTCACCACCGCCGATCACTTGCGCAGCGACCTGCGGGGTTTGGGTTTCGCGGTCTGAATGCGAAGTTGCGCTGCGTCAAACTTAGACACAGCGCTCTGAAAGTCAGCTCTTGAAGTTTGCGGACACGACCTCTATCTGAGTGTCATGCGACCCCACGTGGTCGTTCGGCACCGCAAGCTTCAAGGAGTTGCCATGAACGTCATTTCTACCCGCACTGGTTTGTTGGACGAGTTCCTGCGTGACATCGCAGGCCCCGCTTTCTTTGCGCGCCCGCTGCACGGCGAGGCCCTGCCCGCCAACATCAAGATCGACCTCAGCGAAGACGCCGAAGCCTACACCCTGCACGCTGAACTGCCCGGTGTGAACAAGCAAGACATCCACGTCGACATCGACGGCCCTGTGGAAGCCAGCGAGACGCCGCTTGCGGCCGCGCTGAGTGCCCAGGCGGCGCAGGCCATGAACATCCCCGCCTTGAGCCTGGATGAAAAGGCCTTCCGCTGGGCCATGAACGAAGATGCCATGGCCACCGAAAAGCTGGCCGAAGGCATTCGCCTGTTCGCGGTGGACGCGGGCAAGCTCGACAAACTGATCACAGAAAGCAAGTGACATGAGCAAGGCAGTGGGGGGAGTGGCCTGGACGGCCCTGGCAGGGCATTACCAAGCCCATGGGCGCGAACTGAAGCTGCAGGAGCGCTTTGCGAGTGACTCGGCGCGCTTCGAGCGCTTCAGCCTGCAAGCGCCCGAGGTGTTTGCCGACCTGTCCAAAAACCTGTGGGACGAACAGACCCGCCGCCTGCTGCTGGAGCTGGCCCAAGAGGCCGACCTGCCCGCCCACCGCGAGGCTTTGTTCACCGGCGAGTCCATCAACAGTACGGAAGGCCGCGCGGTGCTGCACACTGCCCTGCGCGCACCCCGTGGTGCAGCGCCCTTCAGCGACGACGTGCACGGCGTGCTGGACGCCCTGCTGGCCTACGCCGACAGCGTGCGCGCTGAAGCCGACGCCGGCCGCATCACCGATGTGGTGAACATCGGCATCGGTGGCTCCGACCTCGGGCCGGCCATGGCCACCATCGCCTTGCAGCCTTGGCAGCACCGGGGCCTGAACCTGCACTTTGTCTCGAATGTCGACGGGCACGACATTGCGCCCTTGCTGGCCCGTTTGGACGCCCGCAAGACCCNCGACCTCAGCGAAGACGCCGAAGCCTACACCCTGCACGCTGAACTGCCCGGTGTGAACAAGCAAGACATCCACGTCGACATCGACGGCCCTGTGGTCAAGCTCAAGGCCGAGATCAAGCAGCAAGACAGCCAGACCGAGGGCAGCCGCGTGCTGCGCGCTGAGCGCTATGTGGGCGCGGTGTCACGCAGCTTGCAACTGCCCGTGGATATCGACCGCGACGCCGCACAAGCCCGATACGACAACGGCGTGCTGACCTTGATCCTGCCCAAGAAGCGCCCGGACACCTCGTCCAAGCGCATCACCATCAACTGAGCAAACGGTGCTTTGATGCCGCTTGCCCTCCCGGGCATGCGGCATCCATCTCTTGGCACTTCAGCGCGCTGCGGTCACAGTGGCCAGGCGCTGGCCGAAAGCCTTGGCCGTGGCGATGTCACCGGCCACCATTTCATCCGCCGACGCGTCCGACGGCGTGGTGGTCATCAAGCCGGCAAACGAGGCCACATAGTTGATGTCATCCCGCTTGGCCGCCTTGCTGTTGCTGGGCATCATGCCCATGCCCACCCACAGGCCGCTGTGCTGCATGGCCAGGGTCATCAGGTAATGCAAGGTCGAGTGCTTGTCGCCGTTCATCGAGGCCGAGTTGGTGAAGCCTGCAAACAGCTTGTCCTTCCAAGCCTGCGTGAACCACGCCTTGGACGAGGCATCCGCAAACTTCTTGAACTGCCAGCTCACGCTGCCCATGTAGGTGGGCGAGCCCATCACAATGGTCTTGGCTGCATTCAACTGCTCCCAACCACCCTCAGGCAAATTGCCCTCGGCATCAATGGCCAACAGGCTGGCCGAAGCCCCTGCACCTTCAGCAACGGCCTGAGCAATCTTGGCAGTGTGGCCGTAGCCACTGTGAAACACGATGACGATGGAAGACATGGCAAACCTTTGTGGAAGAAGACAAGAAAGCCCCGCGGCCTCAAGCTCGGGGCCAAAGGCCGAGCGCCCATCGCCCAGCCTGAATTTCCATTGTGGTGGCCGCCGTGGCCTGCCATCTGCAAAGCCGTTTGATGCCAGCATTGCAATGGCTTGAATGCTTCGGTGGCGCCACTCATGGAGGATCGGTGGCTATGAATGTGAGCCCTGTCTTTCATGCCCACCCCGCCAGAATGCGACCATTCATCTTGGCTTTGCTGGCTTTTTGCCTCAGTGCCTGTACTGATATGCCCACCTATACCAAGTCCAACCATTACGACGGTTCGCGCTTCTTCAACGCACCCACCGAGCCCCCATCGGCCAATGCGCTGTCAATCTGGTGGACTTTTCTCACCGCGCAGCGCCAACACACCGAGCCACCAGCGCCCCTGCCCATTCAGTCCTTGAGCTGGGACCGTTGGGCCCAGCTGCCCGAGCATCAAGTGCACGTGGTGCGCCTAGGGCATTAGGCTTTTTGTTGCGGGTGACGATGGTCTGGAAGGCCTGCACCATCTGGCAGGCCACGGGCACCGGGTCGATGCCGTTGTGGGGCAGGGCGGCGTGCGAGCCCTTGCCGGTGATGGTGATCTTGAACTCATTGCTCGACGCCATGGCCGGGCCCCGGCAGACGGCAAAGTCACCGGCGGCCATGCCGGGCCAGTTGTGCATGCCAAAAATCGCGTCCATGGGGAAGCGCTCAAAGAGCCCATCTTTGATCATCTCGCGCGCGCCGCCACCGCCTTCTTCAGCGGGTTGGAACACGAGGTAGACGGTGCCGTCAAAGTCGCGGTGCTTTGCCAAGTGCTTGGCTGCGGCCAGCAGCATGGCGGTGTGGCCGTCGTGGCCGCAGGCGTGCATCTTGCCCGGGTGCTTGCTGGCATGGGCAAAGGTGTTGAACTCGGTCATGGGCAGGGCGTCCATGTCGGCGCGCAGGCCCACGGCCCGGGCGCTGGTGCCCGCCTTGATGATGCCCACCACGCCGGTGGTGCCCAGGCCCCGGTGCACGTCAATACCCCAGTTTTGCAATTGCTGGGCCACCACGTCGGCGGTGCGCACCTCTTGAAAGCACAGCTCCGGATGGGCGTGGATGTCGCGTCGGATGGTGGCGATGTCAGCCGCCGAAGCGACGATGTTGTCAATGAGTTTCATCGGGCATTCCCAGAGTACATGCGCCGCATCTTAGTGCGGCGCATGCGGCCCTGCCAGCCGCAGGGATTGGGGTTGCCCCGGGGGGCGGGGCTTGTGGTGAACTTGCCTTAGCGGCGCACGCCGCCGTCCTCCGTCAACATGGAGACTTCGACAAAGCGCGAGGCCACATGGTTGGTGCGGCTGAAATTGACGTTGAAGCCACCAAAGTTGACGTTGCTCAAAGACTCCAAGCCACCGATCAGGCCATCGCGGCTCAGGCTGCGGGCGCGGCGCAGGCCTTCCACAAACACCCGCGCGGCCAAATAGCCTTCCATGCTGGAGTAATTGGGCTTGGCATCGGCACCGGCGGCCTTGACGGCGTCGAGGTAGTCGCGGGTGATCTGCAAACTCTGGGTATAAGGGTAGGGCACCACCTGGCTGACCAGCACGCCTCGAGCCTCGCGGCCAAGCTCGTCAGCCAGTGCTTGGGTGCCCACAAACGAGACATTAAAGAAGGTGCCACCGTAGCCTGCCTTGCGCGCCTCGCGCACAAAGGCCGCGCAACTCTTGTAGGCCGAAATCTGCACCACAGCGTCCGGTTTGGCCGCCACAATGGTTTTGACGGCCGCTGCCACATCGGTGGTATTGCGCTCCACCGTGCCCACGGCCACAGGCGCAAGGCGTTGCGCCTTCAAGGCCCGCGTCACACCATCCAAGCCGGCTTGACCATAGCTGTCGTTCTGCCGAAACACGGCAATGCGATCCAAACCCAGGGCGGTCAGTTGCTTGACGATCAGCCCGGTTTCGTCGTCATACGAGGCGCGCAGGTGAAAGACGTTGCGCGAGAACGGTTCCCGCAGACCCATCGCTCCGGTAAAGGGCCCGAAGAAGGGAATCCGGGAGTCATTGATGGACGGCAGGGCGGCCAAAGAGGTCGGTGTGCCCACATAGCCAAACAAGGCAAACACGTTGTCGTTGATGAACCTATCGGTGTTGGCCTTGCAGCGCGCGGGGTCGTAGCCGTCGTCCAGGGTGCGTAGTTCAATCGTCGCACCGTTGATGCCGCCGCTGGCATTGACTTGGTCAAAACACAGGCGCGCGCCGCGGTTCATTTGCAGGCCCAACTGGGCCGCAGGGCCAGAAAACGCGGCGGATTGCCCCAAAATTAAGCGACCATCGCGTTGCGCCCACGATGGAAAGCAGCTCGCCGCAGCACCCATGGCAGCCATGCGTCGCAAAGCAGTGCGGCGAGGAACGTTACAGCTCATGATCCTGCGTCTCTTTGTCGTGTTATGCGAGAGCCCGCAGGCTCTCCATCGCAGACAGTGAAGGCACTCTCTGCGCCCAAGGCGCAATTCTTACAAAAAAAAACCTCTCCGCAAGGCAGTCTTTGACACTGAGTTTGGGGGGTACCCCACGCCATGACATGATGATCGGCATGAATTCACACATCGCAACGCGGCAAGTTTCAGCAGCTTGCCCCCATGATTGCCCGGATACTTGCGCCATCAAGGTCACCGTCGAAGGCCAGCAGATCGTTCGCATTCAGGGCGATGCATTGCACCCTCCCACGCATGGGGCGCTGTGTACCAAGGTCTCTCGCTATGCCGAGCGGCTGAGCCACCCGGAGCGGGTATTGACGCCCCTGCGTCGCGTCGGCCCCAAGGGTGCGGGGCAGTTTGAACCTATGACTTGGGATCAAGCCTTGGACGAGGTCGCCCGCCGCTTAGGGGCCATTGCGCAACGCCACCCAGAAGCCATCCTGCCCTATAGCTATGCGGGCACCATGGGCTTGGTGCAGGGCGAGAGCATGGCGGCACGCTTTTTTCACCGCCTGGGGGCCTCTTTGCTCAACCGCACTATTTGTGCCTCAGCCGGTGGGGAAGCCTTGCTGCAAACCTATGGCGGCAAGGTAGGCATGCATGTGGAGCACTTCAGCGAAAGCCGCCTGATTGTGATCTGGGGCAGCAACGCCATTGCGTCCAACCTGCACTTCTGGACCTTTGCCCAAGCTGCCAAGCGGGCCGGAGCCAAGCTGATTGCCATTGATCCTCGCCACACCGAAACCGCCCAAAAATGCCACCAACACATTGCCCTGCTGCCCGGCACCGATGGCGCGCTGGCGCTGGGCTTGATGCATGAACTGATTGTCAATGACTGGCTGGACCACGACTACCTGGCCCAGTATGTTGAAGGGTGGCCCAGCTTGCGTGAGCGTGCCCTGGCCTGGCCGCCTGAGCGCGTGGCCGAGGTGTGCGGCATCACCGCCGAAGAAGTGCGCGGCCTGGCATCACCGACACTGCCGACCATGCCGACATCGTGCTGCCCGCCACCATGCAGCTTGAACACTGGGACGCCCACACCAGCTACGGCCACACCTATGCCTTGGTGAACGAACCCGCCGTGTCGCCGCGCGGTGAGGCGCGCTCCAACTGCGAGATCTTCCGCCAACTCGCCACGCGCATGGGCTTCAACGAGCCTTGTTTTGCCGACAGCGATGAGACCTTGGCGGCAAATGCCTTCACCGCCGCGCTGCCTTTCGAGACCCTGCGCCGAGAGGGCTGGGTCAAACTGCCGCTGCCCGATGCACCCTTTGCCCAAGGTGGCTTCCCCACCCCCAACGGCAAGGCCTGGGCCATCGGGCCTGGTGTGCCGCTGCCCGACCATGTGCCCAACTACGAAAGTGTGGTGTCGGCCCCCAAGCTGGCCCAGCGCTTTCCACTGGCCATGATCTCGCCACCGGCTCGAAATTTTTTGAACTCCACCTTTGTCAACGTCAAGAGCTTGCGCGATATCGAGGCCGCGCCGGTGCTGGAGATGCATGCCGACGATGCCGCCCCACGAGGCATTGCCGACGGCGACACCGTGCGCGTCTTCAACGAGCGGGGCGACTACCACTGCGTGGCCCGTGTCAACCAGCGCGCTCGGCCTGGGGTGGTCAACGGGCTGGGCATTTGGTGGCGCAAGCTGGGGCTCAACCACACCAATGTCAATGAGCTAACGCACCAACAGCTCACCGACCTGGGCCAGGCCCCGAGCTTCTACGACTGCTTGGTGGAGGTGGCTCCCCTGCACCAGACCGTGGCCTCGGTGCCCGCCTGAGCATGCGTCGGAGGGCTTGGCTGGTGGCGATACCTCTGGGGGGTGTGGTTACGGCGCTGCTGGCGCTCACCACCCTGTGTATGACCAGCGGCTGTAGCAGCGTGGGTTACCTGGCCCAGTCCGCCCGGGGGCACTTGGCCTTGGTGGGCTCGGCCAAGCCGGTGGCGGAGTGGCTGGCCGATGCGCACACCTCCCCCAGTGTCAAACAGCGCTTGGCGCAAAGCCAGCAAATGCGTGCCTTTGCCGTGAGCGAGCTGAAGCTGCCCGACAACGACAGCTACCGCCGCTATGCCGACCTGAAGCGCAGCGCGGCAGTCTGGAATGTGGTGGCCGCGCCCGAGTTGTCTCTGACGCTCAAGACCTGGTGCTTCCCGGTGGTGGGCTGCGTGGGCTACCGTGGCTACTTTGACGAAGCGGCCGCTCAGGCCGAGGCAGGCAGCTTGCGCGCCCAGGGTTTCGAGGTCAGCGTCTACCCCGTGCCCGCCTATTCAACGTTAGGCATGAGTGATTGGCTGGGTGGCGACCCTTTGCTCAACACCTTTATCCATTGGCCGGAGTTGGAGCTGGCCCGTCTGATCTTCCACGAGCTGTCGCACCAGGTGGTGTTCATCCAAGGCGACACAGCGTTCAATGAGTCCTATGCCACGGCGGTTGAGCGCCTTGGCGGCGAGCGATGGCTGCGCCAGCATGGCTCGCCAGAGGCGCTGCAGGCTCACCAAGCGCTGGATACCCGGCGGGCCGAGATGCGCGCGCTGACGGCGCAAGCTCGGGCCCGCCTACAAGCTCTGTATGCCGGGGCTGAGCCTGACGCTGTGAAGCGAGAACGCAAGGCCGATATCTTTGCCGAGATGCGGGCCGAGCATGAACGGCTCAAACAAGAGCGCTGGGCAGGCTTTGCCGGTTACGATGCCTTCTTTGCGCGCGCCAACAACGCCACGCTGGGCATGCAAGCTGCCTACCTCCAGTGGGTGCCTGCCTTCGAGGCCTTGTTTGTGCAAGAGGGTCGGGATTTCGCACGCTTTCATGCGGCGGTTGGGCGGATCGGTGCCCTGCCACCGCCCGAGCGCGAGGCCACCCTGCAACGCTTGGCGGCTGCGGCCCCCTCACCTTGAAAGAGAAAGAAACCAATGTCGGACATCAACGTACGCAAAGAGCATGGCCTGGGCTTGGCCACGGCGCGCAAAGTGGCCATGAAGTGGGCCGAGCATGCCGAGAAAAAGCTGGATGTGGAATGCACCATGCTGGAAGGCGACACCAGCGACACGCTGGAGTTCAAGCGCGCCGGGGTCACGGGCCAGATGATTGTGGCCGCCGACCACTTTGAGATCACCGCCAAGCTGGGCTTTTTGTTCAAAGCATTTGCGAGCCAGTTTGAAGCCGAGACCCGCAAGCAGTTGGACGAGGCGGTGGCCAAGGCTGAGGCCAAAGTCAAAAAGGCCTGACGCGCAGCCCCCATGAAAAACCCGGCCGTCTGCTGAGCAAGGGGCCGGGTGGTGGTGAGCGAAAGGCTGCGCTAGCAGCCGGGGCTTATTTCAGGGACTCGATTAAATCAATGTAGTCCTGCATGGCCTCATCGCTGCTCTTGCCCTTCAAGGCGTCCCAGGCATCAAACTTGGCGCGGCCCACCATGTCGGTAAAGCCAGGGCGCTTGCCTTCCACGTCGCCGGATGTGGCTTGTTTGTAGAGTGCGTAGATTTGCAGCAGGGTCATGTTGTCTGGCTTCTCGGGCAACTGCTTGCTCTCGGCCACTGCGGTGTCGAACTGGGTTTTCAAGTCGGCCATGGGGCTCCTGATTCGCGTGAGATGGGTGAAAGTCTGGCTTGACGCTGCTCATCTTAACCAGCATCGTCTTTACGAGAAGAACTTGCGTTAGAGGAATGACTCCACCATGGCTGGCCCTTTGATTGAACGCATGTCGCGGGTAGATACCGCATGGCTGCGCATGGACACCCCTGCCAACCTCATGATGATCGTGGGGGTCTGGCTGATTGAGCCCAGCTTGTCGGTGACCGAGGCACGCCAGCGCGTGGCCGAGCGCCTGCTGCAATACGACCGCTTCCGCCAAAAGGTTGTGGAAGACGCTATTGGCGCGCAGTGGGTGGAAGACAACCACTTCGACATTGACGCCCATGTGGTGCCGGAGGCCTTGCACAAGGAGCCCGGGCAGACGCCGCTGGAAGCGCTCAAGCACCGCGTGGCCGACCTGTCAGCCACGCCCTTGGACATGCGCCGGCCGCTGTGGCAGATCCACTTGGTCGAGAACCTCGAAGACGGCCGCAGCGCCCTGGTGGTGCGCGTTCACCATTGCATTGCTGATGGCATTGCGCTCATCTCGGTGATGCTGTCCATCACCGATGGCGGCAAAGCGCCGCCTAAGCGCAAGCGCCGTGAACGTGAAGGCAGCGAGCACGACTGGTTGGGCGAGGCGCTGATCAAACCCATGGCCGACCTGACCATCAAGGCCATCGGTTTGACAGGTGGCGGCGTGGCCAAGTCGGTGGAGATGATCGCCCATCCGGGCCAGCCCTTGCTTGAAGGCCTGGATGCCGCGCGGGTGGGCATGCAGGTCGTCAGTGATGCAGCCTCATTGGCCCTGATGCCCGATGACTCCCCCACCAGCCTCAAGGGCAAGGCCACGCCGGGCAAGCGTGTGGCCTGGGGTGAACCGCTGCCATTGGATGAGGTCAAAGCGGTGGGCCAAGCGCTGGGGGCATCCATCAACGACGTGCTGCTGACCTGTGTGGCCGGGGCCATTGGCGAGTATCTGCGGGCACGCGGCGAAGACCCTGCGGGCAAAGAAATACGGGCCATGGTGCCCGTCAACCTGCGCCCCTTGGAGCAGGCCTGGAAGCTGGGCAACCGCTTTGGCCTAGTGCCCTTGGTGTTGCCCGTGGGCATTGCCAACCCGGTGGCCCGCTTGGCGGCGGTACGCGCCCGAATGAACGAACTGAAGGGCGGCTACCAGCCCGTGCTGGCCTTTGCGCTGCTGGCGGTGGCGGGCTTGCTGATCAAACCGGTGCAGGCCTCGCTGCTGAACATGTTTGCCAAGAAGGCGACAGCGGTGATGACCAATGTGCCGGGGCCCAAAGACCCGCTGCAATTCTGTGGCCGCACCGTCAAGCAAATCATGTTCTGGGTGCCGCAGAGTGGTGACATCGGCATGGGCGTGAGCATCCTCAGCTATGCCGGGGGCGTGCAGTTTGGCTTGATCACCGACGATATGCTGTGCCCCGAGCCTGAGGCCATCATCGCGGGCTTCAGGCCTGAGTTTGACAAGCTGCTGACCCTGGCGCTGATGCTGCCTTGGGGTGAGGCGGCCTGATGACTGCCCGAGTTACAGCAGATCGACCTTGAGGTAGTGCGCACCCGGAATGGGGTTGTAATAGTAGGGTGGCACTTCCTCAAAACCCAGCGAGGTATACAGCTCGCGGGCGGCTTCCATATCGTCCAGGGTGTCCAGCAACATGCAGGAGTAGCCCTCTTGGCTGGCCCGGTCGATCAGCGCTTGCGCCAGCGCACGGCCCAAGCCAAAGCGCCGAAATGCGCGGCGCACAAACAGGCGCTTCATCTCGCAGGCGTTAGCGTGGTCGGCTTCCGGCAGGGGCCTGAAGGCACCGCAGCCGGCCAATGCACCGTCCACCCAGGCCAGCAGCAAACAGCCACCCGGCGGCGCATAGTCGCCAGGCAGTCCGGCCAATTCCTGTTCAAAATTCTGGAAGCACAGGTCGACAGCCAGGCTCTTCGCGTACTCGCGAAAAATCTCTCGGGCCGCCTCCATCGCCTCAGGCGATTCAGCGGGCAGCAGCTCAATCTGGGGGGCAGACATGGCCAAAGGGCGTAGCGGCAATACGGCCAAGTCTACTTCAGCCGCCCTGGGCCAAGACCCAGGCACCCCCGGCGGCGCAGGCCAGGGCAAGCCCTAGGGCCAGCAGGCGCTGAGCCCAACCGTCGGCGCTGGCCGGTGTGCCTGGGGCATGCTCGGCATCACCCGTGATCATGGGTGCAACAACATGCTGCTGGTGGCACCGCTGACCCAAGAGATCAGTGGGCCGGTGAAGGCGATCTCGTCGTCAGCCACCAAACCGCTGGACACCTGAACCAACAGCACAGTGAGCAAGGCCAACACCGACAGTGCGCCGAGAGGGTTGTGGCCCACATGCACGTATTCATGGGCTTCACTAACGCCGCGCACATACCGCAGCAGGGCCGCAGGGCTACGCACAAAACTGGCAAAGCGGGACCAGCGCCCCCCCACCACACCCCAGACCAAGCGGAAGACCAGCAGGCAGCCTACACCCACACCCAGGCGGGCATGCCAGACCATGGCATTGCCGCCCACATTGCCCGTGATCACCAAGCCAATGACCGCCAGCACCAAGAGCCA
This sequence comes from Ideonella sp. MAG2, assembly GCA_004359425.1. Taxonomy (GTDB): domain Bacteria; phylum Pseudomonadota; class Gammaproteobacteria; order Burkholderiales; family Burkholderiaceae_C; genus Ideonella. Next base: position 777,066 of record PTEU01000001.1, read on the forward strand.
GTGGAACAAGCGGGTGGGCAAGTCCCATACGCGGGTGGGCACAAGAGGCGAGTGGGAGGTGGACATGGCGAACAGAAAAAAAGAGGAGCGGGTTGCAACGATAACGCAGGCGGCGGCGATTCCAGGCTGTCGCTGGGGTGCGCTGAGTGAGCCAGAACATGAGCCGCCCCCCACTTCATGCCAACCGGCTTCACTTCAAATGCGTACACTCCGGCTCACGCGGGTGCTCCCTGGGGCATGCGGCGTAGACAGATGGACCCGAGGCCCCTGGCCCTCATTTTCGGAGGATGTTTATGAAGCGTTTTACCTTGGCCGCCACGGCGGTTCTGACCCTGGCGGCAGCCTTTCCTGCGGCGGCTCAATTTCAAAAGCCTGAAGATGCGATCAAGTATCGCAAAGCGGCTTTCACCGTGATGGCCAATCACTTCTCACGCATTGGTGCTATGGCCAATGGCAAAGCGGCGTTTGACGCCCGTGCTGCGCAAATCAACGCGGAGATCGTCAACACCATGGCTGCCTTGCCATGGGCTGGTTTCATCGACGGCACCGCCAGCGGCGACACCCGCGCCAAGGCCGAAGTGTGGAGCAAGGGCGACGACTTCAAAGCTGGTGCCCTGAAGATGCAAGAAGAGATCGGCAAGCTCAATGCAGCGGCCAAGACCGGCAACCTCGACCAGATCAAGGCGGCCTTCGGCGGCGCAGCCAAGACCTGCAAGGCCTGCCACGACGACTTCCGCAAGGAATAAGCCAACCACCTGCACCTGAGCGCAGGTTCAGCCCGCGCAAGGCGCAGACAAGCCCACTGTTCAGCTCGCGCTGCAGTGGGTTTTTTGATGGGGCGGCTGCGGCCGCCCGGCACTCACCCTCAGCGTTTGAGCTGGCGCTTCAGGTCGATGGCCCCCGCCTTGGCGGCGGCCAGCTCGGCCTTTTTGTAGACCCGCTCGGCCTTCTCGCGCAGGGCCACGGCTTTGTCCAGCGCCTGCTGAAACTTTTCAACCGTGTAGGTGTTTTCAGTGGCGATGTACACGCTCTTGCGCTGCGAAGCCTGGCCAAAACGCGGCAAGAGCACCGACAAGCTGCAATCGCGCACCGTGCCGCCTTTGCGCAAGCGCACCACCGGCCCGGAGATACCGACGGGCAGGTCATTGCGTTTGTGTTTGCTGGGTGCACGCTGCAAGCGCGACGCGGGTGGTGTGCTACGGATGCGCTTTTGAAGCTCATCCATGGCCAGGTTCAAGGCTTTTGCAGCGCCACTGCCATCGGCTGTGTGGTCTGAAAAGAGCTTGGTCCCTGCATAGCGCAACTGCCAACCATGGGTACTGCGGTGGTCTATGCGTTGAATGCCTTGTGGCACTTGAAAACGCTGGCCGCTGAAAATCACGACCTCTCTGAATCTCATGAGACTCCTCGATACTGCTTGATGAATCTCTCCCCGGGGCGGAAGTGTAGGGCAGCTTGAGTCTCAAATGAACCAGAAGTTGCAAAGATGCGCTACGGGTTTCCCAGAATTACCGTGCCACTGATACAGGCCGCAACGTGCCCGCCGACCCAGATGTCAGGCCCGCTGCGTTCCACATAGACTCTGCCTTGACGGCCCATGCAAGTGCCCTGCGACACCACATAGGCATCGGGGGCCTGGCCGCTGCCGATCAGCCACTGCGCCAAGCTGGCATTGAGGCTGCCGGTCACAGGGTCTTCAGGCACACCCAATTCGGGCACAAAGGCGCGCACTTCAAACTGGCACTCAGCACCTGCGGGGTACGCGCCAATGACCCCCAGGTTCAGGCCTTGCAGGGCAGCAAAGTGCGGCTGAATCTGGAGCACGGTCTGAGCGTTGGCGACTTGGGCGGCCAGCCAGCCGGGGCCGTTGTCCACCCACTCCAAGGCCAACAGTTCAGACTCGGCCAGGCCCAGCACGGCACACACTTGCGGCCGCAGCGCGGCCTCAGCGGGGCCGCTGCGGCGCAGGGGTGGGGCAGCAAAGGCCAAGCGTGCGCCATCGCGCCGCACCCGCACCAAGCCCACGCCACATTGCTGCATCACTTGGCCGGGTTTTTTGGCCAAGCCACCGGCTGCCAACCACGCATAGCAACTGCCCAGCGTGGGGTGGCCGGCAAAGGGCAACTCGCCACCGGGGGTGAAGATGCGCACGCGGTAGTCCGCCTGTTCATCGGTGGGTTGCAGCAAAAACGTGGTTTCGCTGAGGTTGGTCCAGCGCGCAAAGGCGGCCATGTCGGCATCGCTCAGGCCGTCGGCGTCATGCACCACGGCCAAGGCATTACCCCGCGTGGGGGTGCTGGTGAAAACATCCAACTGGCTGAAGCGGTGCAGCATTTGGGGCCCCTCTGAGCTCAAGGTGTGGTGGGGCTGGGCGTTTCGTTCAAGTGCCGTTTGAGCACGCCACCCAGCAGGGCCACAGCCGTTTCGATCTCGGCCGGTGGCAGGGTCACAAACGACAGGCGCATGGTGCGGGTGTCCGCATGGTCGGCATAAAAGGCCTCGCCCGGCACATAGGCCACACCGGCCTTCACGGCTTCGGGCAGCAGGTGATAGGCGTGGCAGCCCGCAGGCAGGCGGATCCAGAAGAACATGCCGCCTTCCGGTGCTACCCATTCGCTGCCCTCGGGTAGGTGCAGCTTCAGCGCTGCGGCCATGGCGTCGCGCTGGGCCTTGTAGCGCGCGCGCACAGTGGGCACGTGCTGGTCCAAGAAGCCGTTGCGAATGACCTCGTAAACCACGCGCTGGTTAAAGCCCGGCGTGTGCAAATCGGCCGCCTGCTTGGCTTGCAGCAGCTTGGGGCACAGCGCGGGTGGGGCCACCACAAAGCCCAGGCGCAAGCCCGGCGCCAGCACCTTGGAGAAAGAGCCCAGGTAGATCGTGCCCTCGGGCCAGCGCGAGGCCAGTGAGGCGGGCGGCGGCTGGTCAAACCACAGGTCGCCATAAGGGTTGTCTTCCAGCAGTGGGACGTTGGCCGCTTGGGCCGCAGCCACCACGGCCTGGCGGCGGGCTTCGGGCATCACCCGGCTGCTGGGATTTTGGAAGTTGGGCAGCACATACAAAAAGCGGGTGCCGGGGGCCACGCGGGGCAGGGCCTCGATGGCCTCAGGGCGGGGGCCCTGGGCGTCGCTGTCCACGCTCACAAAATGCGGCTCATAGGGCGCAAAGGCCTGCAGGGCACCAAGGTAGGTGGGGGCTTCCACGGCCACGGGGGCACTGGCGTCAATCAGCAGCTTACCCACCAAATCCAAGCCTTGTTGCGAGCCCGTGGTGATCAGCACTTGGTTGGCCTCCACGGTCTGGCCTTGGCCACGCAGCATGGCGGCCACCCACTCGCGCAGCGGGCCAAAGCCCTCGCTGGCGGCGTATTGCAGGGCCTCGCGCGGGGTGTCGGCGAGCACCTTGGCGGTGGCTTCGCGCATGGCGTCGATGGGGAAGGTGTCGGGCGAGGGCAGGCCACCAGCCAGCGAGCGGATGCCCGGCTGCTCAGTCACCTTCAGGATCTCGCGGATGATGGACGGGTTCATGCGCGCCGCACGGTGCGCTTGGGTCCACAGGGGGGGCGTTGTCTTCATGGGGTGTCTCCAGTAATCCAGTCCACCGCAGCCTGAGCATGCAGGGCAGTGGTGTCAAACAAGGGCACAGGCCAGGGGCCTGCAGCCGGGTCAATGAGTAAAGAAATCTCGGTGCAGGCCAGCACCACCGCATCACAGCCACGGTCGGCCAGATGGCTGATGACCTGACGATAGCGCTGATGCGAGCTGTCTACCAAGCTGCCTTGGCAAAGTTCTTCAAAAATGATGCGGTGAACCTCGTCGCGGTCGGCAGCCTCGGGCACCTCGCAGCGCAGGTCAAAGTGCTGCTGCAAGTAGTGGCGCAAGAAGTCGTCTTCCATGGTGAAGCGCGTGCCCAGCAGGCCCACCCGTCGCCGCCCCGCAGCGTGCAACGCACGGCCTGTGGCGTCGCCAATGTGCAGCAAGGGCAGGCGGCTGTGTTGCTGTATCAGCAGGGCCACCTTGTGCATGGTGTTGGTCGCGATCAACAAGCCTCGGGCTCCGGCGCGCTCTAGGCCAGCGGCCGCGTGGCCCAGCAATGCGCCTGCGTCGTCCCAACGGGCCTCACGCTGGAGTTGCGCCACGGTGTCGAAATTGACGCTGTGCAGCAGCAGCGGCGCACTGGTCAAGCCGCCCAGGCGCTGTGCCACGCCCTGGTTGATCAAGCGGTAGTAGACGCTGGTGGATTCCCAGCTCATGCCACCCAACAAGCCCAGCATGTTCATGAGGCATTCCTTGATGTCGACGGCGTGCCCACCGGCATGCGCTTGCCCACCAGCACCACGGCAATGATGGCCAGCGAAAACGCCACTGTGCTGGCCTGCAAAGGCTCGCCCAACACCGGCACGGCCAGCAGCAGGGCAGCAAAAGGTTGGATCAACTGCACCTGGCTGACGCGCAGCGTGCCGCCCAAGGCCAAGCCCCGGTACCAGGCAAAAAAGCCCAGCCACATGGAGAACACCGTCACATAAGCAAAGCCGCCCCAGGCTGCGGCCGATGCGGGGGCGCTTGGCCACGTCCAGAGCGCTGCGGGCAGGGTCAGCGGCAGACTCAGCACCAGCACCCAGCAGATCACATGTTCCGCAGGCAGGGCCGCCGAGAGCTTGGCACCCGCTACATAGCCGATGGACGCACTCAAGATGGCCAGCAGCAGCCAGCCATCGGCTCGGACCATCTGGCCACCGCCTTCATGCAGAGCAAAGGCCAGCACCAGGCCACAGCCCAGCACGGCGCAGGCCCAGAAGCCCAGGCTAGCGCGCTGCCCCAAAGCACATGCTGCCACTGCGGCGGTGCCCAAGGGCAAGATGCCGGTGACCACCGCCGCATGCATGGAGGGCACCTCGCGCAGAGCCAGCGCCAAGAACAGCGGAAAGCCCAGCACCGTGCCCAAAGCGCTGACACCCACGTACCGCCACTCAGCGGCTAGCGGGCGGCGTGCGCGCGTGAGCCACAGGTACACCAAGCTCAACAAGCCGGCTCCCGCTGCGCGGCCTGCGGTCACAAACAAGGGCGGCAGTTGCGGTGCGTCTTGCGGCCCCACCGCCAAGCGTGTCATGGGCAGGGTCAAGGCAAAGATCAGCACGCCCAGCGCGCCCCACCACAGACCTTGGTTTGAAGTCGTGTGCGTGGTGTTCATCGCAATGCCATCCACAGGGCCGTCAGGGCCAGCAGCAGCGCCATGCAGCGGTTAAACCAGGCCAGGCGTTGGCCCTGTTGCAGCCAAGGGCGAAGCGCCGCGCCCAAGAGGGCATAGCTGAAGTTGCTGGCTAAGGCATAGGCCGCCATTAGCGGCAAGACAACGGCCAAGCGTTCAATGAGAGGCCCGGGGGTGACCCAGCCCTGCACCACCAGCAAGGCCGCCATCCATGCCTTGATGTTGACAAACTGCAGAGCCACGCCCTGCACAAACCCCACCTGCAGGCGGTCCGCCTGCACCTCGCCCAAGGGCTGGGCTTGGCTCAGCTTCCAGGCCAGCCACAGCAAGTACGCCACCCCCAGCAGGGTGAGGCCAGACCGCAGCGCAGGCACCGCTTGCAACACAGTGCCCAGGCCAGCGCTGCACGCCAGCACCAGCAGCATCCAACCCACGGGCACTGCCAGGCAAAAAGGCAGGGCGGCCTTCAGGCCCCGGTTGGCGGCCAGGGCCGCCGACAAAGTGGTGTTGGGCCCCGGGGTGAAGGCCATGGCCGTGGCCAGCGCCAGGAGCGCCAGAAAGTCGGACAAAGGCATGAGCGGGAACATCTGGACAGTGTAGGCAGCACGCCGGTACAGTCGCAGTACAGATTGACCATGCAAACACGGTATCTGTATCGGTCGCCCAAGAGGCACAGAAGGGAGTTCAACCATGGCTGCACGAGAGATGGACAGCCCTTTGTGGGTGGAGCCCGTAGAGGCCGCTCCGGCCCTGTCGCGCACCCATGCAGCGACCTTGACGGAGCAGTTGGCACAGCGTTTCGCCCAGCGCATTCGCCAGCGCTTGCTGCCGCCGGGCACACGTCTGCCCTCGGTGCGCGAATGCGCTAAGCGCCATGGCGTGAGCCCCCACACCGTGGTGGCGGCCTACGACCACCTCTTGGCGCAAGGCCTGGTGGAGGCCCGCCTCAAGCGCGGTTTTTATGTGCGTGAGTCTGCACCCGCAGTGGCAGAGGGGCGGTTGCACCCCGTGGCCGTGCCCTTGGCCGCGCCCTTGGACGCCACCGCCTTGATACGCGGCATGTTCCACGGCATGGGAGGCAAGCCGGCACCCGGCCTGGGCACCTTGCCGCCCGACTGGTTAGACCTGCCCATGCTCAACAGCGCCCTGCGCAAAGTGCTGAGCCAGGGCGACCCTGACATCGTGGTTCACTACGGCCACCCTTCGGGCGATGCACGCTTGCGCGAAGCCCTGGCTCAGCGCCTGCAAGACTTTGGCGTGCGCGCCTCGCCGCAGCAGATCGTCACCTCCACGGGGGCTACCCATGCGCTGGACATCATCTCGCGCACCTTGCTACGCCCGGGCGATGCGGTGCTGGTGGACGAGCCCGCCTGGGCGGTGGAATACGCGCGGCTGACCCAGTTGGGCATCCGCCTCTTGCCCGTGCCTCGGGGTGCTGAAGGGCCTGACTTGGCGGTGATGGCGGCGCTGGCCCGCGAACACCAGCCGCGCTTTTATGTGACGGTGCCGGTGCTGCACAACCCCACGGGCAACTCACTGACGCCGCGCGCCGCGCACCAGATATTGACCCTGGCGCAGCAGCACGATTTCTACATCGTCGAAGACGACACCTATGCCCACCTGGCCCCGGCCCACCTGCCGCGCATGGCGGCGCTGGATGGCCTGCAGCGCACGCTCTACGTCTCTGGCTTTTCCAAAATCTTGACGCCCAGTTGGCGTGTGGGTTTTGTGGCAGCGCCCCTGGCCTTGATTGAGCGCTTGGTGGACGTGAAGTTGCTGTCCACCCTCACCACCCCCGCCGTGCTGGAGCAGGCCATTGCCCTGTGCCTGACCCAAGGCAGCCTGCGCCGCCATGCCGAGCGCGTGACCGCCCGCCTGGACGCCGCCCGCCAGCGCACCGTGCGCTTAGCCCAAGCACACGGCTGCGACTTTGTCACCCCTCCGCAAGGCTTGTTTGGTTGGCTAGACACCCATTGCGACACCGACGCTCTGGCTCAACTCATGGTCGACGAGGGCTGGCTCTTGGCCCCTGGCCATCTCTTCATGTCCAGCCGCCAGCCCAGTACGCTGATGCGCATCAACTTTGCCACCTGCCAAGACGCCAGCTTTTGGCGGGCTTTTGAGGTGGCGCGTCAGCGTCTGGGGCGGGTCAAGTCGGCTTGCGGATAAAGGCCACAATGAGGGTGATCACCGTCAGTGGCACCACAAAGCTCATCATCACCGCCGAGAACTGGCCCAGTGCGTCATGTTGTTGGGCCGAGAGAATCAGGTAAGTGGCATAGGCCGCGTAGTAGAGAACAAAAACGCCGCCCTCCCAGCGGGCAATCTCGCGGCCCGTCATGAAGATGGGCAGGCAGGCCAGCGCCACCGCCAACATCACCCAGTAGTCAAAGTTCAGCAGCGCTGAAGACACCACCAAGCCCAGGTCACCCGACGCCAGCGCTGAGAGCCCCACGCAGCCCAAGATGTTGAAGGTGTTGCTGCCCACCACATTGCCCACCGCGATGTCCCGCTCGCCCTTAAAGGCCGCCGTGATAGAGGCCGCCACCTCGGGCATGGAGGTGCCCGCTGCGACGATGGTCAACCCGATCACCAGGTCACTCACCCCCATGGCCTTGGCAAAGGCCACAGCAGCCGTTACCAGCCATTGCGAGCCCAGCACCAGCGCGGCCAGGCCCAGCACGATGAGCAGGAGCTGCACTGGCAGCTTGCTGTCCCAGGAGCCGGGCGTGTTCTCGGGCATCTCTTCGGCATATTCATCCTGCGCGGCTTGGCTCTCCTGGCGCGACTGACGCACTAGAAACACCGTATAGGCCAACAACGAGCCAAACAACAGCGCACCCTCGGCAAAGCTGACCTTGCCATCCAGCGACAGGGCCAGCAAGAGCACGCTCGCACCGATCATGATGGGCACCTCTTGCCGGATGAGCTGCACATTCACCACCAGGGGCACGATCAAGGCGCTCACGCCCAGAATGAACAGCACATTGAAAATATTGCTGCCCACCACATTGCCAATAGCCAAGTCGGTCTTTCCCTCTAGCACCGCGCCTACTGACACCGCCATCTCCGGAGCGCTGGTGCCAAAAGCCACGATGGTCAGGCCCACCACCAGCGGCGAGATGCCAAAGCTCAGCGCCAACTTGGAGGCCCCGCGCACCAGAAGATCGGCACCCACGATCAGGCCAATCAGGCCACCGATAAAGAGCAAGATGTTCATGGCAATCAATGGTTGTGAGAGAACAGAAGGCCCCAACCTGGGTGCCGGGGATGATGGGCCTGTATGAGCGCAACAGTGCCGCAATGACGTTAAGCCGCCCTAAGCATACCGGCATTGTTCATGCCAGACAGGCGACAAGTCTCTTGTGTCGTTGAAGCTCGCCAATGGTGGTCCAGGCCCAATTAGCAGCCGTGAGCCTGGGTTTGCGCAAGGTGGCGGCGGAGATGGCAGTGCGACTGAAGACTTGAGGCCAGATTGGCAGCCGGATAGATCAGACCGCACGCTTTCATGGCGGGAGCTTAGGGTCTGTTGACATATATCGCGCCTACTCCAGCACCCTTGGACACTCCTGCGCGGGCAGGATTTATATGTCAACAGACCCTAGGTACCCCTTCGCATCGCCCTGCGGCTTGTCAAGGAGGTAGAGGGCCATGGCCGAAGGCACCACTCAGGGTTTTGGCTGAATCCCTGACTATGCCCTCCAACCCCACCTTCATTCGCGATGTTGGCAAAGTCAGCGTCAGCGCCCCTTGCAGCTCGCCGTTTGCTCCAAACACCGGCGCAGAGATACCGGTCAGGCCTTCGCTGCGGTCGCCATGCAAGGTCACAAAGCCCGCTTGGCGGATGGCGGCGTAGAGTTTGCCGCGCTGGCCACTGAAGGCGAGCAACACGCGGCCGCCCGCGCCTTTGTCTAACGGCAGCAAGTCGCCCGCGCGGACATGGTCGCGCAAAGGGTGAGGGGAGTCGACGCGGTAGAGGCAGAGGCGCTGGTCGCCCTGGCGCACGTGGAAGGCCGCGCTTTCTTGGGTGCGGGCCACCAAGGCTTGCAGCACGGGCATGACCTGGGCTTCGAGTGAAAAGCTGGCGGTGTAGTGCTGGTGCAAGCGGGCCACGGTGGCCCCCAGTCTATAGCCCTGCGGCGACTTAGCCAGCAGGCCCGCATGCTCCAGTGAGGCGATAAGCCTCAGGGCAGTGCTTTTGTACAAACCGGTGCGTTGGGCCAGGGTGGCGAGGCTTAGCTCGGGCTCGCCCTGTTCAAACGCCTTGAGCAGCGACAGCGCGCGGTCAACGGCGGCCACGCCACCAGGAGCGGCGTCATGGTCGGCCAGGGAGGGGGTGGCGGCGGGGCGGGGCATGGCTGGTCGGGGCGGTTTGACCGAATGGTATGAGGATACGATAATATCTAAAAATAGAACATTGTTCTATTAGATGGAACTTGATTCAATGCCCCTCTATTGAAGACCGCCACAGAGGCACAGAGACCCAGAGGAATGCAAGAGAGTGGGATGGCGTGGTTGAGGGCGGTGGGCGAATTTGGAGAGCTTGACGATGACGTCGGTACAGATCAGTGAAGTGGGGCCGCGCGACGGCCTCCAAAGCGTGAAGGCGGTCATGCCGACGGCGCACAAATTGGCCTGGGTGGACGCCTTGGTGGCTGCCGGGGTCAGTGAGATCGAGGTGGGCTCGTTTGTGCCCGCGCGGCTGCTGCCGCAAATGGCCGATGTGGCAGAGGTGGTGGCCCAAGCGCGCCGCCATGCCGGTTTGCGGGTGCTGGCGCTGGTGCCCAATCTGCGTGGTGCCCAGACGGCGGCGCAGGCCGGGGCACACAAGGTCAGCATGCCGGTGTCGGCCAGCGAGGCGCATTCATTGGCCAATGTCAAAAGAACTCGGGCGCAGATGGTGGAGGAAGTGCGGGCGGTAGCCCAGTGGCGGGCCGAGCATGCGCCACACATGGGCTTGGAGGTGGGCATGTCCACGGCGTTTGGCTGCACGCTGCAAGGTGTGGTTCCTGAGGACGAGGTCATCGCCTTGGCCGAGCAACTGGTGGCAGTGGGGGTGGATGAGGTGGGCTTGTCCGACACCTCAGGCATGGCCAACCCGGCACAGGTGCGGCGCTTGTTCACCCGTTTGCGCGAGGTGCTGGGTGAGCGTGCCGGGGCCGCCCACTTGCACAACACGCGAGGGCTGGGCCTGGCCAATTGCTTGGCGGCCTTTGATGCCGGTGTGCGCACTTTTGATGCCAGCCAAGGCGGCCTGGGTGGCTGCCCTTATGCACCGGGTGCCTCGGGCAATGTAGTGACGGAAGACTTGGTCTTCATGTTTGAGGCCATGGGTGTCTCCACCGGCATTGACCTGCCGGGCTTGCTCGCGGCCCGCGCGGCGCTGCGCGCGGGCCTGCCAGATGAACCGCTCTACGGCATGGTGGCCGATGCGGGCCTGCCCAAAGGTTTTACCAGCACACAAGGAGCCTTGCATGGCTGACCTACCCTACAGCGATATTCGGGTGCTGGAGTTCACCCATATGGTGATGGGCCCGGCCTGCGGCATGGTGCTGGGCGATTTGGGGGCTGAGGTCATCAAGGTGGAGCCACTGGAGGGCGACAGCACCCGCGAGCTGCTGGGCTCGGGAGCGGGCTTCTTTCCCATGTTCAACCGCAACAAGAAGAGCTTGGCCATCAATGTCAAAGACCCGCGCGGGCTGGCCGTGGTGCGCAAGCTCGCCGCCACCGCCGATGTGTTCAGCGAGAACTTCCGTGCAGGCACCATGGACAAGTTGGGCCTAGGCTATGAGGCCCTCAAGGCGTTGAACCCGCGCCTGATCTACGTCACCCACAAAGGCTTTTTGCCAGGGCCTTATGAACACCGCACCGCGCTGGACGAGGTGGTTCAGATGATGGGCGGCTTGGCCTATATGACGGGCCCACCGGGCCAGCCGCTGCGGGCAGGCAGCAGTGTCAACGACATCATGGGCGGTATTTTTGGGGCCATGGGGGCGATGGCGGCTCTCAAGACCCGTGAGGCCACGGGCCAAGGCCAGTTGGTACAAAGCGCATTGTTTGAAAACAATGTGTTCTTGGTGGCCCAGCACATGATGCAGTTCGCCATGACGGGCCGAGCTGCCAACCCCATGCCTGCCCGCATCAGTGCGTGGGCGGTGTATGACGTGTTTACCGTCAAAGACGGCGAACAGATTTTTTTGGCCGTAGTCAGCGACAAACAATGGGCCTTGTTTTGCGAGGCCTTTGGTTTTGACGACCTGAAGGCCGACGCACGGCTGGCCAGCAACAACCTCAGGGTTCAGGCGCGGGAATGGCTGATGCCCCTGCTGCGTGAGCGCTTGAGCGGGCAGACGGCGCAGGCCCTGGCCGAGGTGTTTGAACGCGAGGGCCTGCCCTATGCGCCCATCACCAAGCCGCATGAGCTGCTGGACGACCCACACCTATTGGCCTCGGGCGGCTTGGTGCCCTTGAGCTTGCCCGACGGCCGTGCCACCCGCACACCGCTGTTGCCCCTCACGCTCGACGGCCAGCGCCCGCCCGTGCGCCTGAACCCGCCGTCCCTGGGCCAGCACACCGCTGAGTTGCTGCACAGCCTGGGCTACAGCGATGGTGAGCTGCAAGACCTACAACGCGCGGGTGTTGTTGCATAGCGCTATCCTTGCCGGATTCACTGCAAGGAGACCCCATGGGACAGACCATCACCTTCACCCGCCCCGACGGCCAGGCCGTTCAAGGCTATTTGGCAGAACCCGCGAATGCCGCTCACGCGCCCGCCATGGTCGTGATCCAAGAGTGGTGGGGTTTGAATGCGCAGATCCGAGGCGTGGCGGATAGGCTAGCGCTGGCAGGCTACCGCGCCTTGGTGCCCGACCTCTACCGAGGCCAGGCCACGGTAGAGGCCGAGGAGGCCCACCACCTGATGAACGGCCTGAACTTTGGCGACGCGGCCAGCCAAGACATTCGCGGCGCGGTGCAGTATTTGAAGCAGGCCTCGGCCAAAGTGGGCATCACCGGCTTTTGCATGGGCGGCGCGCTGACGGTGCTGGCCCTGGGTGCCACGCCCGAGGCCGATGCGGGTGTGGTCTGGTACGGCTACCCACCTTTAGAGTTTGTGAACGCGGGGGCCATCAAAGCGCCGGTACTGGCGCACTGGGCCGAGCAAGACGGCTTCTTCGCGCCCGAGGGGGTGACGGCCTTGGGCCAGGCCTTCAAGGAGGCAGGTGTGGCGCACGAGTTCCATCACTACTTGGCGCACCACGCTTTTGCCAATGAGACAGCCGCTGGGCCTGCACGCCTGCCGCAAACCCAGTACGACGCAGCCTGGGCGCAGGTGGCCTGGGACCGCACGCTGCGCTTCTTGGGCCAGCATTTGGGGTGAGCCGCTGAGGCGGCCCTTCGACAAGCTCAGGGCGAACGGTCGGGGGGCTGGGCGAACGGTCGAGGGGCGCAGTGCGAACGGTCGGAGGCGCAGAGCGAGCGAACTGAAGGACTATTTGGCCGTTAAGTCCAGGCGCAGGCCGCCGGGCTGCATCAAGGGGGCGTCGTGCTCTAGCGTTTCGGTGGGGGCGGCGGCCAGGGCCTCGGCGGCGTTGCGCACAATGCGGGGGCTGATGATGACTACGGTTTCGGTGGTGCTGCTCACGTCCTCGCTGGTCGAGAAGAACTTGCCCACACCGGGCACTTCGCGCAGCAGCGGCACACCGCCATTGCGCTTGCAACCATGGAGTGCCTGCCAGCGGCCACCAAGGCGCGCAGTTTGGGCAAGGCCTCCTGCGGTTTGCCTTCGCTCGGGCCACCAGGCTTCACGCTGCCAAACGGGTCATGGGTGGGTGCCGGGCTGGCGGCGGCGCTGGCGGCCCGCTCTACGCTGGGCACGGCCTCCAGGTGCAGCGTCAAGCTCCCCCCGGCTTGGAGCTTGGCCTGCCACTGCGTGATGAGCAGCGGCATGTCCAAGCCCGGCAGGGCTTGCTGCACCATCCACAGGTCGGCAAAGCGCCCGCTCATTTCCAGGTTGATGCGCGGCAAGCCCTGATCCACAGCACTGGCATTCAAAGCCCCCAGGCTGACGCCATATTGCTCGGCCACCGATTGAAGTTGGCGACGCCAAGCCTCCAGGCGTTCGCGGCTATGGGCGGTTTGCAGTGCCGTAGCCTGGGCTTGCAGCTTGTCCAAGGTCTGGCGAGCCAGAGCCAAGTCGGCGCTCAAGTCAGGCGTGACGACTTGGGCTCGTGTGTGGCGCTCGGTCTTTGCCTTTTGCCATTGCTGCCAGGGCCCGCGCAGACCCAGCAGCCAAATCTCCACGAGCACAAACAGGAGCAGGGCTGCCACCAGGGCGAGACGGACTTTGAGGTCCAAACGAGCGAAGCCTTGACTCAGGGCTTGCATCATGCGGGCCCTCCAAAAGCCGCTGACGCCGCCGAGGCTGCGGATGCAGCGGCCGCCGGGGCACCGACCCGCACCCGCAGATCAAACAGTTGAACCAATTGGCTGCCAACATTCTCTGGCCGCAGACTCAGGAGCTGTACTTGGGTCACCGCCGGATGGCTCTGTAGCAGCATGACGGTGCGACTCAAGGTGGCTTCGTCAACGGCCTGGCCTTGCAACAGGAGTTCGGACCCCGTCTCAGCCATCGCCTGCATTTGGGCTTCGCTCAGTCGCAAGCCGGTTTTGGGCAGCACTGCCAACAACGAGGGTAACTGAGCCAAGGCTAAGGCGGGTTTGGTGTTCGCCACTCGCGGTGCTTGGGCTTGGGCGATCAAGGTTCGGATCTGACTCAAAGCGCTACGTTGGGCTTCGAGCTGCTCTTGCTGAGGTTGCCACTGGGCCTTCAAGGCCCGCTCGTGCGCCAGGCCGCGCTCAATCCACAGCCGCAGGCCCAGGACCGACACCAGCACGCTGCCAAGCATCACCAGCCAGAGGTTGCGGCGTCTGCGCTGGAGGCGTTGGGCCTTGTAGGCCGCTGGGATCAGGTCCATCTCATGCATGCTGTCTCCACCCGCGCAATGCGAGGCCGGTGGCGACCGCCACGCTGGAAACCGGCTCCAGCGCCTCATGCTCCAAGTTGTTGAGGGCCGACTCAAATGGCTCGAAGGGGTTCATCACCTTCACCGGCAAGGACAGGCGGCTTTGCAACAGCCTGTCCACGCCCGGGTAGCGGCTGACACTGCCGCATAAAAAGACTTGATCGATCCCCTGGCCGTGGCTGCGCGACGCGGTGTAGACCAAGGACCCGGTTCAAACTGCACCAGCCGTAGGCTCTCCTGCCCCAGCTCCAAGCCGATGGGTGTGGTGCGCCAGTGCTGGGCTTTGGCCCAATGGGGAAGGGTGGTGAGGAAGGCAGGCAGGGTCATGACGCTGGCAAGTGGGCGGCCGCTGCAGTGCCCGGCCTACCGTCATTTCGGCCCGGCACCGCCAGACTTGACCTCAATACTCGATCACCAACTCCGGTGGTGCGCTCAGCGACTCGCGGCTGAAGAAGGTGAAGCCGATCGTGTTTTCTTGGGCCAGTTGCATCAGCAAGCCCATATTGCTAGCAGGTGACTGTGCCCAGGCCGTGACCCACTCTTTGGCGTCAATCTCCAGCACGCTATTGGCGCTGGAGCCTTTGGGTAGTTTCACCGTGCGTGCGAGGCTGGCCTCGTCCGGGTTGGACAAGGAGGCACCCCATCGCTCCCAATAGCTGTCGGCAGTGCGCTTCACCCAGGTGGCATGGCTTTCGTTCCAGTCTTGCCAATTGACCCGCAGGACGATGTCCACGTCTGCGCTTGTGGGCTTCTGGTCGGTGGCACCGGCAAAGGTCAGACGCAAAGTGGCCTTTTTGATCGGTGCATCGGGCGACAAGGTGCTGGTGTCAAACCTCAGCAAGGCCTTTGCATCGCCTTTGGTGCTGGTGTTCGTGTCCGCCAGCTTGAGGGTGTCGGTGCCGCCATCGTTAAAGCTCATGGCCGCCTCATAAATGGTGGTGTCGGCGATCGGGTCCAAGGTCTGGGTGCTATTGGGTAGGGTGGATCCACAGGGTGCATGGGCTTTGATGGTCAGCCGCGGTCGCAGGCTGGCGGTGCCGTAGTCGCTGCTGGCCAGGCTGAGACTTTTCAAGGTGTTGGCCCGCAGCACCATGCCGTGGTTGGGCCAGCGGCCCTTGACCCAACCATCGACCAGCTCGGTGACGCTCCAGCTCAACCAGCCCATCCCTTGCACCGGGCTTGAGGCGACAGGTACTGCATGGGCATCGCCGACTTGCTGAACCCAAGCCGTGAGGAAACTCCGAAAGAGAGAGGTGGCTCCCTCAGCCCAGTAGCTCTGAATGCGATGCAAATCGACAAGCCCGCTTCCTTGCTTGTCGATGATGCGCAGGGACAATTGGGCCGCACTCACATGGCTGCCGTTTGGAATAGCGCTCAAATCAAACTCCAGCAAGGCTTGGCTGGTCTCGGGTGCCAGGTTGAGGGCAGTACTTCCGGCTTGTGAAAAGATGGAATAGTCTGTGGTGGTGTCTTTGCCATTGCCATCGGGTTGCAGCACCATGTTTTGGGCACCGCTGTTGTGTATCACCACGGCTTTGCGACTGACGCTGACACGGGCTTGGCCATAGCCGCCCACCGCCGTGATGTCCACCGGGCTGCCGCTTTTGGCTGAAGCATAGGCGCTGTAGCTGGCCCCATCAAAGTCGCTGGCTGTCAGCGGGGTGCTGGCGGTCGGGTAGTCTCCGCTACAGCCTTTGAGATGTGCCGAATGCACCAGATGGTTCAGGCCCGCTTCTGCGGCGGCTCGCGCTTTGTCGTAGTCCACGGAGCCCTGCACGCTTTGCGTCAGCAACTGAGCTTCACGCTGCGTGAGATAGCTGGCCGCAGCCACCAAGGAGAGCAGCAGCAGCACCGGCAGCAGCACATAGCCCCGTCGCCAATGCCTCATTCCAGCAGCCCCTTAATGCGGACGATTTGGGTGATGGTGGGTCCTGTCGTGCCGTCCGGCAAGTTGAGTACCACGGTGACTTCCACACTGGCGGCATCCACGGCCGTTTGACCGCTGGGGGGAGCCACCGTCAGGCGGCTCACCGAATCGGCGATCACGTCGGTACCACCGCAACCGGTGTCGGACTCTTGCGTCTCCACCAAGGCCTTGTTGCCGTTGATGCAGAAGCGGCGCGGCGATAGCCACCCTCCGGTGTCGCCGCTGGTGTTGTTCCTCAGGCTGGCGACAGTGGCCGCTTGTGCCGCCAAGCGCAGCCTTTGAGCCACAAAGGCAGCTTGCGCCTGGGTTTCCATGGCGGAGCTGAGCTTGCGCTTGCTGCTGGTGGCCAAGGCAGCCACATCGCTGAGGGACAACAGCAGGATGGCACCCATGGCCGTGGCGATGCACAGCTCGATCAGCGTGAAGCCGCGGTTCGGCACGAGCCCACGGTGGACGAGTGAGGCTCTCATAGCCATTTGGACTTCAGCGACACCAAGGCGGCGGCAGGGCGATTGTCTTCCCACTTCACTCGAATCAGCAGCAGGCCGGTGTCGGCTGTCGCCACATCGCTGCCATTGGTGCGGTAGATCGTGACGATGCGTCGGTCGGGACCTTCGGGGTCTGAGAAGGTCGGGCTGACCGAGGTGGCGGTGTTGCCATCCGCAGCGTTGGTCTCGGCCAGCAAGGCGCTGTAGGGCCTGGCCTGTACCTCTTCCAACTTGTTGCGCAACGCTGTGTCCGGGTTGGTCAGCGTGGCGCCGCCTGTCTGGTTCAACAAGCCCGTGCTCAAGGCCTCTAAGGCAGGGGCCAGCAACACCGCCACAAGCACGGCGGCCAGCAAGGCCTCGACATAGGCCAGGCCATAAACGAAACCGGGGGGGCTTCTCATGGCCCGCTCACCCGCCCTGTGGCGGGCCACAGAGATACCACACGTTCCCGAGTCTCCAGCTTGAGCACCACTTGGCTGCCTTGCACCGGGGCCCCTTTGTTGGACTCGGAGGCGACGGCACAGGCTTGGCTGATGGAGCCCGTGGCGTCGAACACCAAGCCTCGATGGCGGTTGCCGTCGGCCAGCAAGACCTGGGCGTCAAGCGTCATGGCCTTGGTCAAGGGGCTTCGGTTCAACGCGAGCACCATGCTTTGGCGGGTGCGGGGGTCGGTGAGCAAGGCACCGGGGTTCTTGCAGGTGCCCCAGCGCACTTTCACCGTGTTGGCTTGGGTTTCCATGTCCACCAGCACGGGGCTGCCTTGCAGAATGACTTGCTCGCGTGCAAAGCGCAGCGCCGAGCGGACTTCGCCCGCAGCAGCGTCCAGCAAGTCAGGCTCGATGGCGCTGCGTGTGGGGATGGCCGCTGCGGCCAAGATGGCCATCAACATGACCACCACCATCAACTCCAACCAAGGCCAAGCGCTTGGCCAGCTCGCGGTCGTAGTAGTCTGCCACCCGCGTCATCACAGTGGCCAGGTTGCCGGTGCGCTCACCGGTGTGAATCATTTGCTGCACCATGGCGGGCACAAAGGTGTTGCGCTCAAACCCTTGGGCCAGCCCCGAGCCTTCAGTGACTTGGCGGCGCAGGTCGATCAAAAAATTGCGGAAGACTCGGTTGGCGACGAAGTCTTGGCAGGCTTTGAGGGCCTCGACTAAGGGCACGCCATGAGCTAATGACATGCCCAAGACGCGCAAGGTTTGGCTGAAGTAGACCTGGAGGTAGATTTCCCGCAGCCCGGGGAGATTGAGTTTGAGGCCGTCAATCTGTAGGCGCACTTCGTCGCGGCGCATCAGCAACACGCCTGAGATCACCAAGCCCACGACACCCAACAGCAACCACGGCCAGTGGTGCCGCATCAGCTCGGACAACTGCATCAGAAAGCGCGTGCTCCAAGGCAGTTGGTCGTGAATTTGCGCAAACATCTCGGCGAACTTGGGGAACACACCGACCAGCACAAAGATGATGGTGCCCGCCGAGAACAGCGTCAGAAAAGCTGGGTAAGACAGGGCCGAAGTCAGCATGCTGCGCAGGCGTTCGGTTCTCTCGTCCAGGTCGAGCAACTGCCGCAGCACTTGGGGCAGAAAGCCGCCGCGCTCGCCCGCCGCAATCAAGGTCACATAGCTGCTCGGAAAGAAGCTGGGATAGCGGCCCATGGCTTGCGACAGAGGCTGCCCCTCCAGGACATGGTCCAACAAGCCTTGTAAGAGGGCGGCCATCTCGGGGTCGCGCTCATGGTCACTGAGCTCGCGCAAACCTTCATGCAGGCTCACACCGGTGTCTTGCAACAGCAAGAGCCGCTCGGTGAACAAAATGCGCTCGGCCAGACCCAGCGGGTGCAGCCGCAGGCCTTGCCGTCGAGCCGGTGCGGCCTGGCGTGACGCTGCTTTGCCAGCGGGCTCGTGTGAGGTTGGGGTATGGAGTTCGATGGCCATGATGGGGCGGCGTTGCGGGGTCAGGCGTCGTGGATGACGCGGGCCACTTCTTCCAGCGTGGTTCGGCCTTCCAGGGCGCGCTGCACGCCGTCGTCGAACAGGCTTTTTTGGCCCTGAGCCTTGAAGACTTGGCTCAGGCGTTCACGCGAGGCCCCTCGGGCCACTTCCGACTGCAAGGCCTCGTCCATCACCAGCAGCTCATGGATGCCAAGGCGACCCTTGTAGCCCGAGTCATAGCACTCGCCGCAGCCGCGGCCACGGGTCAGGCGGATGGGTTGTTCGCTGCTCCATCCATGGCGGGCCACCACTTCAGGCGCGGCCAAGAACGAGGTTTTGCAACTGGGGCAGACCTGGCGCACCAGGCGTTGGCCCACCACGCCCACCAGGGCCGAGGCCAAAAGATAGGGCTCCACCCCCATATCGGTGAGGCGAGAAACGGCCCCGAGCGCGTCATTGGTGTGCAGGGTGGAGAGCACCAAATGGCCGGTCAGCGCCGCCTGCACCGCGATCTCGGCGGTTTGCTTGTCGCGGATTTCGCCCACCATCACCACGTCCGGGTCTTGCCGCAGCACGTGTTTGAGCATGCGCGCGAAGTTCAGGCCAATGGCCTCGTTGACTTGGTTCTGGTTGATGATGTCGAGCTGGTACTCCACCGGGTCCTCAATGGTGACGATATTGGTCTCCATGCTCTTGAGGTGGTTGATGGCGGCATACAGGGTGGTGGTTTTGCCGCTACCCGTGGGGCCGGTGGCGAGAATCAGGCCGTGGCTGCGTGTCAGCAATTGGCGGAAGGTATCCAGGTTGTGGACGCTCATGCCCAACTTGCCCACATCGAGGATGGACTGGTTTTTGTCCAGCACTCGCAGCACCACTTTTTCACCATGAATGCCTGGCAGTGAGGAGAAGCGCAGGTCCACCGTGCGGCCTTGGGTGGCCACTTGGATGCGGCCGTCTTGAGGCAGGCGGCGTTCGGCAATGTCGAGATTGGCCATCACCTTCAGCCGCGAGACGATGGCGGGGTGTAACTCGGCCCGGGGCGTCATGACCTGATAGAGCACACCGTCCACCCGAAAGCGCACGCGCGAGCGGCCGCGGGTGATTTCGATATGGATGTCGCTGGCCTTGTCGCGGATGGCGCGCTGGATCAAGCCGTTGACCAAATTGATGACCGGGCTGCCACCGGCCAGTTGATCAATCTCGGTGTAATCGTCAGGGATCTGGCTCTCGATCAGTTCCAGGTCGTCCTGCTGAGCCTCCAGCAGCTCGGGGGTGAAGTCGGTGCCGTCAAAGGCCTCGGTCAGATGGCGGACGATGTCCTCGCGCCGTGCCAGCACCACTCGCACTGTGCAGCCCGTGAGTGCGGTGATCTCGTCAAACACCGGTACGGCCTGGGGCTCCGCCGTCGCCACGGTCAAGGTCTTATGAACCTTGAACAATGGCAAGACTTGCAGGCGTCGCGCCGTGGCTTCAGGCAGCAAGGCGGCGGCGGACTTTTCATACAAGCCGGTGCGTAGGCTGACGGTGGGCAAACCCAGTTGCTCGCCCAAGGCGCTGAGCAGGTCCTGCTCGCTGATCCAGCCGCGCTCTACCAAAATCTGGCCCATGCGGCGGCCACTCTCTTGCTGCGCCTGTACCGCTGCCGTCATGCGTTCAGGCGTGAGAAGTTTGCGGTGCAGCAAGATGTCGCCCAAGCGGCCCAGGGGCGTGGGGGAGGCTGTATGAGGGTCGGCTGCGGTTTGGGGGCTGTCCGTGGAGGTCACTGCGAGCTGCTCGGCGCAGCCCGTCAGGCTCATGATTTGCTTGACCAGCTCATTGACGTTGACCAGCTCCAGCGTGCCCCCAAAGGCGCTGACCTGGGCACTGGTGTCCAGCAGAATCTCCAGAGCGCGGCCCCCGATGGCCTGGGTGCGAGAGAGGTCCAGCACCAACTGGATGTGCCGCGCAGCCAAGCATTCGCCCAGGGCCGACTGCAGGGCGTGCAGGGCGTTGTCTTGGATCAGGGCCCCCGGCGGTGACAAATAGGTCAACGCGCCGAAGCGGCTGGTGGCAATGCTGTCATCCATGCTTGGCGGCAAGGCTGGCGGGTGCGGCGTTGGCGGGAGCGCGGCGGATGTTGAATCGGCTCATCCACTCGGGGGCCGGGTGGGTGTCGCAGATCTGGCGAAAAACGGCCACGACCGCTGGGTCCAACTGGGTACCACTGACGCGGTCTATCTCGCGCATCGCGTCCTCATGGGGCCGACCCGCGCGGTAGGCCCGTGAGCTGGTGATGGAGTCGTAGGTATCGGCGACTGCAATGATGCGGGCATGCAGCGGTATACGCTCGCCCTTCAGGCCATGGGGGTAGCCCGTGCCGTCCCACTTCTCTTGGTGATGCCGGGCTCCGGGCACGGCGTCGGCCAAGTATTCAATGTGGCGCAAGATCTCGTAGCTGCGCTCGGGGTGCACCATGATGAAGGCGTACTCATCCGGGGTCAGGCGGGCGGGTTTGCACAGCACGGCATCCGGGATGCCGATCTTGCCCACATCGTGCAGCAGGGAGCCCCAGTAGAGGTTCTCCAGGTCCTTGTCCCTGATGTCCATGGCGCGGCCAATCTCCATGGAGAGGTGGTGGACGCGCTCGCTATGGCCTCGTGTGTAAGGGTCTTTGGCCTCGACCGCCTCAACCAGAGCGTCGGCCATCTGACGGGTGAAGTCCGAGAGTTGTTGCACCATGGACATGGCTTGCACCAGGCGGGTGAGTTGGCTGGCCAGCACGTCGGCCAAGCGGCGGTCGCTGTTGCTGAAGTCGGGCTTGTGGCGGTGGTTCAGCAACACCAACATGGCGTCGATATGGGTCTCACAGCGCACCGGGCAGGCGAGGATCTTGTAGGGCATGTCGGTGAAGATGTAGGCCCGCCGCGCGTCCGTCATGTCGTTCATGACCACGGAGTCGCGGGTGGCCTGAACAAAGCGGTAGAGGTCACCGCGCATCTCCACCAGCACCAGGTCCAGGTTGTGGATGGGTTGGCTCAAGGCCATGGCCGAGATGCATTGGTTTTTGTTGGGCCGCACAAAGGCCACCACGTCCACATCCAAGTGGTTGGCGCAACTGGTCAACAGGCTCTGAATGACCACCTCTTGGGAGCCGTGCCGCCGAACTTGTTCGTCGACGCCATAAACCAGATGCAGCTCGTCATAGCGCTCGGCCAGCTCGGCCGTCATGCCGTCCAGGTCCGTCTTGAGTTGCAGCTCCTCAGCCATGGCGGTGGCCAGGTCGTCCAGGGCTTCGGCCAGCGCGTCCATAGCGCTGGTGGTTTCCTGCTCTTGCCAGGGGATGACCAGCCAGCCAATGAATCGCCCGGAGGCATCCACTGGACGGAAGGCCAAGGCCTGGCCATCGGCAAGCTGGCCTAGCGACAGGCCGCCACCCTCAAAGTGCCAGGTCAGCCCTGCCGTATGCAGCGCTGGAATGCCGGCGGCGAGTTGGGCTGAGACGAGGTCATCCGCCTGCCAGACGGGCAGCCCTTGCTCGTCGCACACCACCAGAGCTGGGGCTTCGGGGCTGGCCCGCTTCCACCAGCGGTAGTAGCGAGACAAGTCCAGGTCACTCAAAAAAAGGTTAGCCATGAAAATCTCCAAATCCAGTCACTTCTTCATGTGCCAGGGTGTTCACCAGAAGTCGAGGGCTCAAGGGCTTCTCCAAAAAATGAACCCGGCGGAGAGCCCCCACCCAATGGCGTTCTTCACGCTCGGTCATGGAGGTCATCACATAGATGGGGTAGTCGCGGTCTGGCCATTCGGCCTCGATGTTCTGCACCAACTGACGGCCATTCATCCGTGGCATTTGGATGTCAGTGATCACAGCGGTGGGGGTGATGCTGGCCTTGCGCAACCACTCCAGGGCCACTTGGCCGTCCGGAGCCCAGGTCACTTGCCAGCCGGCCTTTTCGAGGGTGAGTTTGAGCACCCGAGCAACGGAGGGTTCATCGTCTACGATCAGTACATGCTTCATGCGGCCGCTCCTTCTGTGTAGAGCGCGGGAATCTTGCGCAGGCGAATGATGAATTCGGTGCCCACACCGGGTTGGCTTTGCACGCTCAGCGTGCCGTGGTGCAGCTCAACAATTTGGCGAGCCAGATACAGGCCCAAACCATGGCCACTGCGGCTGCTGTCACCCACGATCCTGTAGTGCTTGTCAAAAATATGCGGCAGGTGCTCGGCCGACATACCCACACCGGTGTCTCGCACATGAATCTCCAGCGTGGCCTCGTCCACCTCTACGGCGCTGAGCAGCACCTCGCCACCGGGCCGGTTGTACTTGATGGCGTTGGACAGCAGGTTGTTCAGGGCAATGCGCAGCAGGTCTTTGTCCAATGAGGCTTGGCCCAGGTTCAGCGGCGCGTCGATGGTGAAACCCAGGCCTTGGCCCAGGGCGCTCTGGCGTTGAGCCTCGAAGGAGCTGTGCAGCAGGTCATGCACATTGACCCGGGCTGTGGTGAGGCTGATGGCCCCAGTTTCCAGCTTGGAGATATTCAGCAGGTTGTTGATCAAACTGCTCATGCGGTCGACCTCGGCAGCGATGACATTCACCGACTCAATGCGCAGAGCCTCGTCATCTCCCCCAGAGTCCAGCAGCAGCTCGCTATAGGCCTTCAGGCTGTTGAGCGGCGTCTTCAACTCATGCGACACGTTGGCCACAAATTCAGCGCCTGCAGCCACTGCCATGCGCTGGCGGGTGGTGTCTCGCACGGTGATCAAGGTGCCATAAACCTGGCTTGGGTCATTCGGGGCGACCAAGGGGGTGCCGGCCATCTCGAGGCTGCGGGTGGCGTCCCCGGTGACATCCACCTCTATCCGCGCTGGGCGAATATGGGGGCGGCTGTGGCTCAGACGCTGGCTTTGAATAAAGGCCAGCACATCCGGCTGTTCGCACCATTCATGCGGGGCATGGCCGTAAATGCTGCTGGGCTTGACCCCCAGCAAGGGCTCAATCTTGGCATTGGCCAGGGCGGGCAAGCCCTCCCCATCTAGCACGATCACCCCGTCCGGGAAGAGATGAATCGCCGCTTCAGCACGGTTCTTTTTATAGGCCAGGAGCCGATGCATGGCCAGTGTCTCCAGGCTTCTGCTTTCCAGCGTTTTGAAGTGCTGCTCGCAGACCTGTAAGCAATTCTGAAAATGCTGGGCAAAGATGGCGGCCCCGCGCCATCCGGTGGCTGCTGGCAAGCCCTTAAGGTCCAAGCGGGACGCCCACGCCTGCAAGGCGGTTTGCATCTGCATCAAGGGCTTGGCGTCACGCCGTGTCAGCCCGATCAGCACCACCAACAACAAGGCGATCGGCAACGCCAAGGCCAAGCGGCTGGCCGACAGCAGCGACGACCAGCGCAGGCTGGGCGGTGCATAGCCCAGGCGAACAAACCCAGCCAGAGCGTCTTGCCGCAACACCGGGGCTTGGAACTCCAACCATTCCCCGTCAGACGACTCCGCCTGCCTGCGCTGGCTGGAGAACCATTGGGCGGGCTCTTGGGCCAGGGCCGAAGGCGGCGGGGTCACCCCCGGGCGCGTGGCGCTGGCCAGGACCTGTCCCTCTGGGTTGACCCAAAGAATGTAGGCGAGATTGCCCTCAGGCTGGGCACTCAGCAGGCTGTTCAGCAAGGGGTTTCGCCCCTGTGTGGCATTCAGGCGCTCAGGGTTCAGGGCGGCCAGGCTGCGGGACAGCACCAGCCCGTCGGCCTGCTGTGAGTGCGCCTTTTCTTGTCGCTCTATGTGCGCTGAGCCTAAGACGACAGCAGCCATGGCACACAGCGCCAACACCACCATCAGCAAGCCCGCACGATCGAGTTTCATCATCCCTTTGCCCAGCCAAAAGCCTACGGCGGCCCACGGCGGACGCGCCAGTCTCACTGTCGTCTTCGGCTCGCCAGCGCCAAGCTTGAACTGCCCACAACGAAGCCCTTCTAGGCTAGAGGGAATTCAGGCGGGACAGTGGGGGGTGAAGCGGGGGGAAGGGGGGCTTGTTTCGAACAAAGGCGCGCGTTGGGACGATAGGTATTTCGGGTCCCACGGGCTCGCTGGGCGGGCTTGGTCAAGTCTCCTGATAGAGGGTGGCAGTCAATCTCTACAAAAAGTTGATAGCTAGGGCTATCGATAAGATGGGTAGATTTACATTGCAGATACACTCCTTCATACAAAGAGGAGGAAACATGGATAGTCGACGATTGAGGAGCGTCGCGCTTGTTTTGGCCGCAGTGTTGATGTCGGCTTGCGGCGGGGGTGGTGGTAGCGATGACTCTTTACCGATAAGTCAGGAGACTACGCTCAGCTATTCGGGCGTAAAGCCGAGCAACACATTGACTCGAAGGGCATTGGTCGCCCACCCTTGGCAGGCCGTGCGTTTGGAGCCCCTGCTTGGCAGCACCGCCGTCGGTGCGGCAAACAAGAATTTCATTCTGAGTCCCACGGCGAAGGGGCTTGTCATTGATGCCAAGACAGGCGTGATTTCTGGGGTGCCCGACATGGAAACCGCCGGAGCGCAGGTCAGCTTCACTGCGGAAGGATTCGTGGGGACCCTGACTTACGATTTCGATGTCCTGATGGGCGAGTTGTACCCCGATTACCTGGGGGCCACAGGTGGGTTCACCGAGGTCGGTGACGCTTCTGGCCCGACGAGCACGGCTGCGCAGGTTGTCAGTGCCAAGGTCGGTCAAGTTGGGGAAATCTTGGTGACTCCACACTGGGATAGGCAAGGCGTGGACGCCTCTGGGGCCGTTGTCCTGACCTCTGGTGCCGACCTTCCAGCCTTCACGGTTGTAGCTTTTCAAGTTGACGCTGCCCCTGAAGGCCTAACGGTTACACCGATAGCGAGCCCTAAAGGCACTCAGGCACGTATCACCTTCACACCGGCAGCCGCAGGTCAATATCCAGTACGAATGACCATGCGTCTGACCAATAGTGGAGTCACGCGTACCCTTTACCCAGCGCTGAGCATCCAAGCACAGTGAGGCGGTACAGCAGATAAGCTAAGCGTCACAAAGGCATTCCTAGAATTGCCAGACAAGTTGAGGAGTTGTATGGGAGACGCGCACACATTGCGCGCTGAGGAGTTCATGTGGGCAGTGGGCAGTGTGGCCCAGCTGCACCGCTTGCCGTTTGACGCGCAGATTTTGCTGCGCGGCATCTCGCCGCCATATTCCTTTGATGCTCTCTTGGAGCCGCTCACCCAGCTTGGCCTGGATGTGCGGGTTCAGCGCCAACTGCCCAAATCCAAACACTGGATTAAGGCACGTATGCCAGCCGTGGTGGAACTGGCCGGCGGCGGATTAGCACTGGTCATCAAGTTTGATGAAGGGCAGTCTGCTCCAGCCAAGCCCAGCACGAGCACAGACGTCAACCCAGGTCCCGCTCTTTGGATTTACAAGCCCAATGCCGCAGCCCCAGAGCGCGTCAGCCTCGCTGACCTGCCTTCCCAACTCAGCGGCCGCTGGCTAGACACTAAGCGCAGCGCAGCGCTGCCGCCGGACCCAGACGCCGCCGCCCGCGAGCCCTTTGGGTTCAGGTGGTTTGTGCCAGCCATGCTCAAGCACAAGCGCATCTGGAGAGATGTCTTGGTGGCGTCCCTGGTGCTGCAACTCATTGCCCTGGCCACGCCCTTGTTCACGCAGGTCATCATCGACAAAGTCGTGGTGCACCACACCACCAGCACGCTCATTGTCATTGGTGTTGCTATGTTGGTGTTCACCATCTTCAATGCCGTCTTGGGCTGGATACGCCAATACATGGTGCTGCACACCGGCAACCGCATTGACGCCTATTTGGGCACGGCCGTCTTCCAGCACCTGTTTCGCCTGCCGCTGCGCTATTTTGAGCACCGCCCCACCGGGGTGATCTCTGCCCGCTTGCATGCAGTAGAGACGATCCGCGAGTTTGTGGCCTCTAGCTTGGTCACCCTCATTCTGGACCTGCCCTTTCTGCTGATCTTTGTGGCGGTGATGCTCTATTACTCCGTGCCGCTCACGGCGGTGGTGTTGGTGATCTTGGGCTTGATTGCCGTGCTGTCGGTGCTGATTGGCCCGGCCTTTCAGCGGCGCTTGAACCAACAGTTTTTGCTGGGGGCGCGCAACCAAGCGTTTGCCACGGAATACGTAGCGGGCATGGAAACCGTCAAGAGCCTGCAAATGGAGCCCCAGGTGGTGCGCCGCTGGCGCGACTATTTAGCCAGCCACCTGGAAGCCGGCTTTGCCACCCGCCAGTTGATGAACAGCTATAACATCACCGCCAACAGCTTGGAGCAGGCCATGAACCTGCTGGTCCTCATCTTGGGTGCCTGGATCGTGATGCACGGCAGCCTTGGGGTGAGTGATGCAGCGGTGGCAGCCCCCGGTGAGCGCTTCACCATCGGCATGCTGGTGGCCTTCCAGATGTTTGCGGGCAAGCTGAGCCAGCCCGTGTTGCGCTTGGTGGGCCTGTGGCAGCAGTTCCAGCAAGCCCGCCTGAGCGTGGCTCGCTTGGCCGACATCATGGACGCACCGCAAGAGCATTACGCCCTGCTGCCCCAGCGCCCCGCGCAGCGGCAAGGCCACATCACCGTGCAAGGCTTGGCCTTCCGCTACGGCCCAGAGCGGCCGTTCTTGGTGAAGGACCTTAACTTCACCCTGCAGCCCGGCACCACCACCGTGCTGGTGGGCCCCAGTGGCAGTGGTAAGTCCACCTTAACCAAGCTCCTGCTCGGCTTTTTGACCCCCACTGAGGGCCACATCAAGATCGACGGCGTGGACACCCGCCAAATGCCCGTCAATGAGCTACGCGCGGTGTTTGGTGTCGTCCCCCAAGAAACCATGCTGTTCTCGGGCACCGTGCTGGAGAACTTGCTTATGTCCAACCCCTTGGCCAGCTTTGAGCAAGCCGTGCAAGCCTGCAAGCATGCGGAGATCCACGAGGTCATTGAGCAACTGCCCCAGGGCTACCAAACCCCCATTGGCGAGCGAGGCGCTGGCCTCTCTGGCGGGCAAAAGCAGCGCTTGGCCATTGCCCGTGCCTTGCTCAAAGAGCCCACGGTGCTGATCTTTGATGAAGCCACCAGCGCCCTAGACGCTGAGACCGACCAGCACTTTTGCCAAACCGTGAACCGCCTGAAAGCCAATGTGGCCGTTCTGTTTGTGACCCACAAAACCCAAGGTGCCTTGCAAATTGACCAAGAGGTGCGTCTTGGGGCGATGCAACGGCCCTGATCGGCCCCTGCCCTGGCCCCCATGACTCACTCACCCTTGAACGCACCAAACGTCAACCGTCGTAAAGCCTCACCATGATTCTTCAGCCGCACAACACTAAATCCTGGGTATTCCCCGCTGCCCTGTTGATCAGCCTAGCCCTGGCCGCCTGTGGCGGCGGCGGCGGTGAGAGCGCCCCAGTTGCCCAGCCCCTGCCCAAGCTGGCCGACACCGCCACCCTGAGCTACAGCGAGCCCGACCACAATAGCTATATGCACGACCCTTGGACCCGCGTACGCATGGTGCCCAAGCTCAGCGGCTTGCCAGCCGGTGCAACCGTGACCTACAGCGCCAAAGCGGCCTTAGCAACCGGCCTGAGCCTGGATACCAGCACGGGCGTGGTCACCGGCCTGCCAGAACATGGCGGCGACGTGAAGATTGCGATCACGGCCAAAGGATATGACGGGGAGGTGGTCAGCACGTATCCGTTTGGTGTGTCTGCTGTTCACCCAAGACTTGCTAGCGCTTCTGGGCTAGAGATTTCAGAGGCGTTCAAGTTCAATGGCAAGGTGGGAGCCTCTGTGACCTTCTCGCAACCTGCAGGATTGATTGAGGGGTGGCCTGCCTACACGCTCATTGGTGAGCCCTTACCTGCAGGGGTTGCCAGTACGTATTACTTCATTGGTGACAAGCCTTCCACGGCCGGCATCAATAGCGAAACAGGCGACGTAATTTGGGCACCTCAAACCAATCAAGCACGCATCATGGTGACCCCCATGTTTGTGAGCGGCGCATCGGGTGACGCCGCATTCGCCATGTTGTTCGGCGGTGGCACCACGCCCTTTGCAGCCGCTCTTTACGACGCGACAGATGCAGAGCCGCGCCTCATCGGCTTTATCGGTGGCAGTGCACGCAGCCTGTATGACCAACCCCTGATTGCCTACGACGCGCCGCCCGGAAAACGCGTTGTCATGCTGGTCATGCCAAAGGCGTTTGGTGGGTATCACGTTGACTTTGCTGAAGTCAATGTTGCTGCAGGGCAGATCGGCTTTATTGCCATCAGTCAGTTTGGCGCGCTCGACCGGCCTTATCTCAAGACCGTTGACTTGGAAACCAGTTTTCTGAAGTCCTGCGTGTACCAAAGAAATCTTGATGAGTCTCAAATCATCAGCCGCAATCGCGCGCTGGGTTTGTTGGACTCAAAAGGAAGAACAAGTCTTTGCGGGCATCTCTCCAGAAATACCATTCAAAGTCAAGAAAAACTTGATTCGCCTAGGATGGAGAGCAGATTCCGTGTCAATGTGCCTTCTAGCGAAGGCATTGTTGAGATGAAAAATAGGCTTTATCCAAAGTGGCTCAAATTGACTCCTAAAATTGGACCGTATGATTTGGATTAATTAATATAATAATGTACGCAACAAGATAATATGCTGTCTAAAGGAAGTGGGGTTGGGGGGCATTTATTTCATGCGTGCAGTGGTATATAGGGAAACTTCATAAGTCATTTTTATTTTTTGGCATAGAACTGTCTTGAATGGTGAGTTGCCAGTTTTCTGACAAATCAGTTCGGTAGACTTCGGTGTTGGGTGAGTCATTACTCCGAAGAGTTATCGCTGAAGTCAACAACAAGGTTGCATATGAGGAACTTTCGATTCAATTTTGAGAGAAGAATAGATTATTGTTTGAGTAATGAGCGTAAACTGGACCTGTCGGGAATTTCATTGATCATCGGCTTTATCGGCGGCTGGATGCTTAGGATTTATATCCTAGAGGATAGCATTCCTGATGTTCGGTTCAAATACTACTTACTCGCTGTTGTTTTCACCTTCTTGTTGATAGATAAGGCCTTAGTTTTATTGCAGAAAGCACGCTGGATATCGAGGGGAAATGCAATACTGTGCATATTGCCGCTCACCGAGAATATATTCTCGATTGGATTGGGTGTGGCTTTAGGTTATTACGGGGCTGCTTTCTTTAAATTTGTTTGACCCAGGAGCATTGTATGTCTTCGAAGATTGATACCGCACTTGAATTGCGAGCAATTTGCTATGACGCATTTAATTCTTATAAGGAGATATTTGACGGAGATTTGGTAAAAAATGCGAATGGGCTCCTTAATCTTCTCACCGCACTTGTTAGTGGCGGTGGGTTAGTCATGAAAATAGGAGATGGTTTGGGCGCGGTTGCCTTTACAGCGAATAAAATCAAGCTATCCATTAGTATTGCAGATTTGGGGGCGGAGATAACAAAAGTCAATAATGGAGCTGAACCGGATTATGTTAAATTCAGTGAGGCCATTCTCGGCATAGTTAGTAGTACGTCTGGATTGATTGGCTCCATTCCCGGGGTTCCACCGAATGTAAAATTCGCCGCGAACTCTATAGCTTTGTTTGCAGATGCAGCCAAAGAGGGAGTTAAATATATACCCGGTCTATTGAGCGATCTTGAGAGAGCGCTTGAGACTGAAAAGAAAACTGGTAGTGAGTGGCTTTCTGATCCGATGGGTACTGGTGCGGAAGCTATTATGCGCGCTGGATCTGATTCAACATCAGGAACCAGGGTCGGAGGAGAGATTTTTGTAAATATATCGGATAAAAACAAAGCAGTCCCCTCCATAACAACGCCACTGGACTCACCTAATAGGGATAGTTCAAAGTTCATTCAGGACGATGGTGTAAATGATCATTATGTCATTGTTAAAGTTGGAGGAACAATTTGGGACGCTTACAATATACAAAAAAACTCTCCGTCCGGGATATCAGACTGGAATGAATTCAAAAAGGCTGTCGCGATTAGTAATCCGGAGATTGCTGACCTAAATGTGATCGCTGCCGGGCAAAAAATCATGATGCCTGAAATTACTGCGGATGGTGCAAATGTGTACCATTTCGCTAGTGGTTGCACAGTGAATTTTAACTCCGTCACAATGGAATACTACATGATTGTTCCCAATGATGCGGGGGGGAGGACTATTTATTCTAAAGTGGCGCAGGAGTCAGGGTATTTAATCAGAGAAGTCGGCACGAACTCGGATGGAGAAATAGTTGCTGAATTTGCTGGATGGCAAGAAAGCAGTCTAGCCGAAATTACCCCAATTGGCATGTTAACCCATGATTTGGATGGAAATACGGAAGCGACTTATTTCCGGAACTCATCGACTGATAACTATAAGTGGGAAATTAGCGTCCGAGATGAAGGTGGTCTGCTACTCAATCAACAGCAATTGGTAGTCTTTGACGACGGAAGTCAATTTATACATGTAAGATATCCGAATGGTAGTGAGGACTTTGAAGCTTTTGATACAAGCAAAATTCTCTATCGTCGCTCTGTAAGTACTCCCCAACCCGACGGCAGTATTCTCACTATAGAGTACGACGGTAAAAACGTTTTGCAGTTTACTGCCCGCAAGATTTTTGCGGATGGCGGTGCCTACTCTTCGGTGATGTCAGTCAGCGGTGAAGTCCACCAAACCACCTTTGAAAAAACCTACACAGACGAAGAAACTGGTCAGCAACTCAAGCTGGTGAATACCAGCTATATGAAGGACGGCAAGAGTGACGGCAAGAGCACCAGTTATCTGACTGATGCCGTGACCGGTGAGTTGGTTCAAACGGTATATCAGTACCAGCACGACGCCAATACGCTCGCCTCGCTCAAGTACGATGCCGCCACAGGCGAGCAGACCCTGCGGTATACCAATATTCAGACGGGTGCAGACGTTACCCAAGCGGTGTGGCAAGACGCCATCGCCACCAATGGGTTTGGTGTGATGGGCAGTGTCAATGGTCTGCTCGGAGCCATTCGTTCCAAGGACAAGCTGGGGGCGGCTTCTGCCACTTTGAGCTTGGCGATTGGTGTGATGGTGGACCTGCGTCTGCAGGCGGGCCCGACCGGCATTGTGAAGGGGCCTTCTGAGCTTGAGAAGAACCTTGGCGCTGTTGGCGACGCTCTGGGAATTTTCACAAGTCTAAGAACGCTCACGTCTAGCAATGCCCGTTGGGATGCCAAGCTCAATGCCGGAGTGAGCCTGCTCAGGAACTCCAATGGCTTGGTGGAACACTTCAACAATGGCGTAGGCTTTTTGTCGCCGGACCTGAGCAAAGCCCTTGGGGTGATCGGCTCCATCATCGCTATCTACCAAGTCAAGGACGTTGGGGCGATGATTGACAACGACCAGTGACCTTGTTCCTGGCCTTCGCTGCATTGGCCATGGCCAGCATGGAGGAGGACCCACCCCCAGCAGGCATGGGCCAGTTCAAGCTCAACGCCTCCAATGAGCTGATCTACGAGGTCCAAGGTGCCAACGGCGGACAGGCCATGGTGGAGCAAGCCATGGCCAGCGTGCTGAGTAAGGTTCAAGCACAAATTGAAGAGCAAAACCAAGGTATTGAGGACCCAACCCAGCGCTTAGTGCTCTTGGCTAACCGCATGCCTACGGTGCAACTTTTTGCTTGGAAGGCAGGCAAGGGCACAGATGTCCGCGGCCAAGAGTACGACCAGCACTTCTACATCTTGGAGTTTGCCAACCCTGTCAATGCTGTGGTGCGCCAACAAGCTGTTATGGCCGCTTCGGACTTGGCCGATCACTACATGGAGTCTTGCATCTTCCCTGAGGCGGTAGTGCGCCAATGGGAATATGACCACATGCTGGCAAAGTACGGCAGCGAAGCCAACTTCAAGACGGAGGCCCAGGCCATGCGCGACTGGGCTCGCCTGAATGACCCGGTTGAGATTGAGCGCGCTCGCCTGGAGCAAGTGTTTGCGGCGGCAGACGCGGTGCTCAAGCCACTCAAAGAAACTCAACGCATTCGGGTGGAAGCCCAGGTGGGCCAAGCCAGTGATTGTGTGGTGGAGCCCCTCACACCGGCGGAGCAAGCCGCACTGGACGCTGCCCAGGCCGCATGGGACGANGACTCCACCGGTAAGGAAGCGCAAGCAACCTTGCAACTGGAAGTGGCTGGGTCCAACTATGCGCCCAAGGCTTACACCAAGCCGCCGGTTCAAAATTTGATGGAAGGCGAGGAGTTCAAGCTCCAGTTGCCGGCCAATGTGTTTGTGGACCAAGATGCGGCGGACACCGTGAAGGTCACGGTCAGCCGGCTCGTCGCGGGCACAGATGGCGTCAAGCTTGAAGCGTTGCCAAGTTGGCTGAGCTACAACGCAGCCACCCGTACGCTACAGGGCACACCCGGTGCAGATGATGTGGGGGTGTTCAGTATCCGAGTCACCGGCGCAGATGCCGCGCAGGCGCAAGCCAACATCGACATTCGTTTGGTGGTTTCAGGTGTGAACGACGCGCCAGAGCTTTCAAAGCCTGCTGGCAACCTGTACATGGCGGTGAATCAGCTCTCTACCGTCGAGCTGCAAACTGACATCTTTGCAGACCCCGATGGCGACAAGCTGCGCTATGCACTCACCATGGCCGATGGGTCAGCACTGCCGAGCTGGCTAAGCTATGACCCTGTCTCTTATACACATCTAGATGTGTATAAGAGACAGGTGCCACACCCACCCTCAGTTTGGTGGGCAACACCTTCAATGCGGTGGAAGATGCGCGAGTGGGCTTTAGCTACGACATGCTGGAGTCAGACTTGGAGATGCAAGCCGGGCTGGGCAGTAACAACGTGCGCTTGCTGGGTGTGCATGCTGCGGAACATGGCTCGGTGCTGGTGGATGAGGCCACGGGCCGCGTCATCTTTGTCCCCGAGAAAGACTATGTGGGCACAGAAGCCAGCCTCACCTACGCGGTGCAGGCGGCTGATGGCCGCGTGATCGAACGCAAGATCAGCATCACATTGGATGCCGTCAATGACGCTCCCGTATTGACAGGCGAGACCGTGGAGGCCATGGAAGACCATCAGCTCTTGATCTCTGTGGAGACGCTGCTGGCCAATGACATGGACATCGAAGGCGACAGCCTGAAGGTGATTGGTGTTGGGCGCGCCGGGCTGGGCAAGGCCGTGCTGGAAGGCAACAACATCCGCTACACGCCACCGACAGACTTGTTCGACTTTACCGACACAGTGGAGTACGTGGTGATGGATGCCCGCGGTGCCACTTCGGTAGGCAAGGTGCAGATCCACATCAACGGTGTGAACGATGGCCCCACCATCGTGAGCGAGTTGATCAAGAACGCGCGTGAAGACGAAACGCTGCGCATTGCGCCGGCACTGCTGCTGCGCAACGACTATGACGCTGACCGCGCGGCCACAGACCCCAGCCTGCCCCTGACCTTGGTGGGTGTGGGCCGCGCCGAACACGGCACGGTGGTGTTAGACGGTGGCGGCAACGTGCTGTTCACCCCAGACGATGACTTCACTGATCAGCCAGCAAAGCGACGGCGTGGCCCGCTTTGATGTAGACAACGACGGCTACCTGGAGGCGACCGAGTGGGTAGGCCCCAATGAGCTGCTGCTGGCCATAGACCGCAATGCCAACGGCAGCATTGACAGTGCTTCCGAGCTGTTCAACGGCCTGACCACCATGGTCAGCGCCCGCGGCATGACCAGCCTGGGTTACTACGACGCCAATGGTGATGGCGTGCTCAACAGCCTAGACCCAGCCTTCAAGATGCTGCGCCTTTGGATGGACATGAACAGCGACGGTGCCAGCGGTAGCCTCGAATTGTTCGACATGGAAGGCAAGTTTGCGGGCACGCAAATTCAGGCGCTTAACGCTGGGATCACCGAAATCAATTTGAATACCCACGAGCTGAAGTTCAGCGACAACACGACCGCCAGCATGGCCGAGTTGAAGCTCCAGGCTGAGCGGGGTGGTATCCAAGTGGCGGTGGACGAGTACACCAAAGCCATGTTTGTGGAGTACGAGGACATCGATCCCAACGATGGCACCCCGGGCAAGCGCGAAGCCTATGTCACGCTGAACGACGATATGAGCCAGCTTCAGCGCTGGGCCGACCCCACGCTGACGGAAGCGCAGCGGGGCGAGTTGCGAAACATTGCCTATCGCTACGGATTGGATGTGGAGTCAGAAGAATTCTTCTTTGTGGTGGAGAGCCTGAAGAAGGGCGCAGAGGGCATGGCGGGCGGAAGTGGTGCGCTGTACATCAGCAGCGGTGCCATCAATGGCAACACGGCTCTGGCCGCCAAGCTGGAGGCGATGAAGTTCACCTTGCACAGCGTGACGGACGCGGCTGATGGTGATGTGCTCTCACTGCTGGCGGGCACAGCCAGCCTGCGCAGCCCCCAGTACGCCAGTGAATTTATAGACCTGGGCTTGGCTGAGAAGGGACAGATCTGGCGCGAAACCCTGGTTGCAGGCTCTGCGGCCAGTGACCCACTCAACCCCGATGGCATACGGCCCATTCCGCCCGACACGTTTGTAATCAAACTTGTGCATGCCGGTCTCGACTGGAATTTCAAGCAATCGAACGTTTTGCTTGGCAAAAAATACTGCGCGGGCAGCTTCATCGAATGAAGGCGCAATCACCACTTCGACAAACTGTTTGGCCACGGCTTGCGCTGTGGCTTCATCGACTGGACGGTTAAAGGCAATGATGCCGCCAAAGGCGCTGGTGGGGTCGGTCTTGAAGGCCTTGCTGTAGGCCTCGGCGGCGTCCACGCCCACGGCCACGCCGCAGGGGTTGGCGTGCTTGATGATGACGCAGGCCGGTGCCTCAAAAGTTTTGACACATTCCCAGGCGGCATCGGAATCGGCAATGTTGTTGAAGCTCAATTCTTTGCCTTGCAACTGGCGGTAGTTCGCCAGCAAACCCACGGGCGCCTTGGCTTCGCGGTAAAAAGCAGCACTTTGGTGCGGGTTTTCGCCGTAGCGCATGTCTTGCACCTTGTGAAATTGCATCGAGAGTACTTCAGGATACTCAATTCGAGCGGGAGTATCTTCGAGTGCCCCTTCCGTGCCTTCCAGACTGGTCAGGAATGCAGCAATCGCACCGTCGTAACGGGCGGTGTGCGCATAGGCTTTCGCTGCCAAACCACTGCGGGTTTTCAGTGTGGTCGATCCGTCATTGCTTTTGATTTCATCGATGACTTTGCCGTAATCGGCTGGGTAGGAGCTTGTGAGGCTCCTGGACCCGGACGTCGGCACCCTGACGCGTGAACAGAACGGCGACATCAGGATCACGCCGCCCTTCAATTTCAGTGGTGCTATCCGTTTTGGCTATGTGATGAAGGACAAAGAGGGCTTGGAGAGCACGGCCTACATTTCCGTCAATTTCAACGAGGAAAACGATGCGCCGATCTACCTGTCCGGCAGCTCAGTGAACCTTGTTGGAAAGGAAGACCACGCCACCTTCATCAAAGAAGCAGACTTGTTGAAGCAGTTCTGGGATGCTGAAAATGATGCACTGTCGGTGGTTGAAGGCGAATGGAGCACCACCCAGCCCGGAGATACGCTGAGCCTGGAAGTAGCAGAAGATGGTACGCGTTACGTGGTGCTGAGGACACCCCGTGACGCGACGGGCTTGCGCCAGTTCAGCTTCAAGGTGACAGACGGCAACGGCGGGTACAGCGAGTACGTGACGCATGCCGTGAATGTGCTGCCTCAGAACGACGCGCCGACGATGACTTCGCTGGTGTCGTCGACGCTCTACGAGGATGGCTGGAAGTTTGGCACGTTGGGGAACAACCAGCTCAGCACGGATCAAGCCGTCTCTCGCATGGCTGTGTCAGACATTCTGGCGTTGGCCAACGATTCAGATGGAGACGAGCTTTCCGTCAGAGTCGTCGGAGACTCCGGCGTGATGAGTGACGGCAGCAGGTTCAACGTGAGCCTTGGTGGGGGTGCGGATGGCAAGAGCTACATCGAGTTCACGCTGCCCAAAGATAAGTACGGCTCTGCGCGGTTCGAGTTCGAATTGGTGGATGCGCAGGGCGCGACTTCACGCCACACGGCTCGTCTAGAAGTGTTGTCGGTTAACGATTTGCCCTTGATCACCGTGAGGCGATTGGATGAGCTGTCTGGGCGGACTAGCACCAATTCATTTTTCAAGTTCGGGCAGTTTGGGAATTACGTCATTGATGTCACTGACGTAGATTCTGACCTCAGCGCCATTCAGTACTCGATGCTGACCTCGCCTCTATGGGGGAGAGTACACATGGGAACTCAGGCCATTCAGTCGATTACGGAAGTCAGAATTGACAACCAAGGGGGAACAGCGCTTGCACCAGTGCTATCGCTGTCGCCTGCAGCATCCAACTACTTCGTTTGGGAGGGAGCTGGATTTGGTAGAAGTTCGCGAGAGTTTGAAGTCACCGTTCGGGCCTGGGATGGCAATCAAGATGAAAGCGGCAATCGCTACTACGGCGAAACGATTTGGAAGGACGTGGTGCGGTGGGACCCGATCGTGGTCGACTTGGCCAACGACGGCCTCAGCTTCATTGACTTGAAGGACAGCCAAGTCCGCTTCGACCAAAACGGTGATGGCGTCTTGGAGCGTGTGTCTTGGGTGGCACCCACAGACGGCATCTTGGCCTGGGATTACAACAACGATGGTCAGATTACCAGCTTTGACGAGTTGGAGTTCTGGACCCATGTGCAGCCCCTGGACCCATTGCGCACCGACCTAGAGTCGCTGAGTGCGGTGGAGTTTGACGCCAACCAAGACGGGCGCTTTGATGCGCTAGACCCGCGTTGGGCGCAGTTCAAGCTTTGGCAAGACTTGAACTCGGATGGCATCTCCCAAGCGGGCGAGGTCAAAACCATGGACGAGGCGGGCTTGAAGACGCTGTACTTGCGTGCCCAAACCGTCAATCAGCTTTATGGCGAACACTCTTTGGTGCGCGGTTTCACCCGCACCGAGACTGTGGACGGGCGCTTGCTGCAGACGGGCGACGTGCAGTTCACCTTTGTGGATGCCAACTGGCAGCCCCCAGCCGAGTTGGAAGGCAGTGTTGGTACGGTGGTGGGCCTGACACCAGAAGAAGCGGCAGCCAAAGACCGCGAGTGGGAGGCCGAGCGAAATGCGTTCTCGCGCGCAGGGTCGCAGCAGTTCGCCTTGACGACGGGTGCTCTCAAGAATGGTGCCACGATTCACCAGAAGACCCTAATAGGGGCGTCTTACCAAGCGTACTGGTATGACGCCAACTGGCAAGGACACGCTGAGCTATTTGCCGACCTTGGAAGCGACCAAACCATTGAGATGACGACCTCAAATGGTGACGCCTTGCCTGCATGGTTGCAGTATTGGACAGGTGACTCCAGTATGAGTGGAACGCCCGAGGCGAGCTCCCTGGGGCAATACTCGCTGGTCATCAAGGGCCGCGACTCCACCGGTAAGGAAGCGCAAGCAACCTTGCAACTGGAAGTGGCTGGGTCCAACTATGCGCCCAAGGCTTACACCAAGCCGCCGGTTCAAAATTTGATGGAAGGCGAGGAGTTCAAGCTCCAGTTGCCGGCCAATGTGTTTGTGGACCAAGATGCGGCGGACACCGTGAAGGTCACGGTCAGCCGGCTCGTCGCGGGCACAGATGGCGTCAAGCTTGAAGCGTTGCCAAGTTGGCTGAGCTACAACGCAGCCACCCGTACGCTACAGGGCACACCCGGTGCAGATGATGTGGGGGTGTTCAGTATCCGAGTCACCGGCGCAGATGCCGCGCAGGCGCAAGCCAACATCGACATTCGTTTGGTGGTTTCAGGTGTGAACGACGCGCCAGAGCTTTCAAAGCCTGCTGGCAACCTGTACATGGCGGTGAATCAGCTCTCTACCGTCGAGCTGCAAACTGACATCTTTGCAGACCCCGATGG
Source organism: Ideonella sp. MAG2 (assembly GCA_004359425.1). Taxonomy (GTDB): domain Bacteria; phylum Pseudomonadota; class Gammaproteobacteria; order Burkholderiales; family Burkholderiaceae_C; genus Ideonella. The sequence continues at coordinate 815,556 of PTEU01000001.1, forward strand.
CGACAAGCTGCGCTATGCACTCACCATGGCCGATGGGTCAGCACTGCCGAGCTGGCTAAGCTATGACCCATTGACACACAGCCTGTCTGGGCAAATGCCAGCTTCGGGCCTTGATAGCCGCATGCGATTGCGCTGGACCGCGACGGATCTTTCAGGGGGAGTTGCCCTGACCTACTTCGACGTCATGCCGAGCTATATCGACGGCCTGGCCAGCACAGCACTAACTGATGGAGCCTCGTGGTCGTTGACATTGGCGGGTGGTGGCAATGACACCGTTAGCGCTGGCCTGGGAGAGGACGAGTTGGATGGCGGTGAGGGCAATGATGTGTTGGACGGCGGTCAAGACGCTGACCGCATGATGGGTGGACGAGGTGATGACACTTTCTATGTGGATCACGTGAGCGACCGCGTGGTGGAGTTGCTAGATGGCGGCAATGACTTGGTGGTTTCGTCTATCGACTACACCTTAGGTGTCAACCAAGAACAAGTTCATCTGACTGGCGCTGCCATCACTGCGCGCGGCAATGCTAACGACAACTTGCTGAAGGGCAATGACCAAAACAACGTGTTGAATGCTGGCCACGGTCGCGACACATTAGATGGTGGGCTTGGCGCAGACGCGCTGACCGGGGGTAGTGGCGATGACAGCTATTACGTGGACAACGCGGCAGACCTCGTCACCGAGGCTGTAGACGAAGGTTGGGACCAGGTCGACAGCAGCGTCAGTTACACCCTGACGGCCAACGTCGAGAACCTTAAGTTGACCGAGGGACTGGGCACCCACGGTACGGGCAATGAGCTAGCCAATCACATTGAGGGCAACTCGAACGCGAATGTTCTCATTGGCGCAGGTGGCATTGACACACTGGAGGGCGGGTCAGGAAATGACACCCTACAAGGTGGTGACCTATTGGATGAAATGATTGGCGGTGTCGGCGATGACATTTATACCGTCGGTAATGCTGGAATGTCGGGACGCGTCGAATACCCAGAAGTATTCCTTTTTGGCGAAAAAGAAGTTCAAGAGGACATTGATACAGTATTTGGAGGTTATGACACAGTTTACTCTTACGTTGATATAAGGTTCTACACGGACCTGTGGGACGGCGTTGAGCACTTAGTGTTGACAGGAAATGCCTTGGAGGGTGTTGGAAATTTCCTCGATAATCTTTTGGAAGGAAATGACCTAGACAACGTCTTGACGGACGGCTTTAGGCCTTCAGGGGGAACTACTGGGAGCGATATTCTGAAAGGGTATGGGGGCAATGACACTCTTGATGGTGGGTCTGGTAGTGACTTTTTTGGGTCTGGTCGAGACACCTTAGATGGAGGTGATGGCGATGATGTATTGCTGGCCAAGGACGACGATGATTTACTCATTGGCGGGAATGGGGATGATAGTTTCTATATTGGAGTGTCGGCAGGAAGCGTCGAAATAGAAGAGGCTGATTTTGGTGGGATTGACTCGCTGCATTCAGATAGATCAACTACTAATCTCGCATCGAATGTTGAAAACCTCATCCTGTTGGAGTCTGGCAATTTAAATTTCGGACGTTTGTATTTTTATGCCCTCGGGGATGCAGTTCACGGGATCGGAAATGCCTCCAATAATTTGATGCTGGGGAATAGCAACAACAACATCTTGGAAGGCCTGTCTGGCAACGACACCTTGAATGGCGGCGAAGGCATCGACACGCTCTATGGCGGGCTTGGAGATGACGTTTACCGCGTTGAAAGTTTGAGTGCGGATGGTCTGACGGGAGACCTGATTGTTGAACTGACAGGCGAGGGTGTGGACACGGTCGAGACGAGCACCAGCATTGATCGTCTGATGGACAACGTTGAGAACGTCAGACTGATGGGGGCCGAGGCACTGAGTGCCACCGGCAACGCTCTTCACAATTCGATGGTGGGCAATGACGCGCAAAACCTCTTGGTTGGAGAATTGGGCAATGACACGCTTGACGGTGGCTTGGGTGCAGACACGATGCGCGGCGGCCAAGGTGATGACACCTATGTGGTGAGCGATATCGACGACGCGGTCATCGAGCTGGCCTCAGAAGGGACCGACACCGTACAAGCGCACATCAGCATTGCGCAATTGGCGGGGAACGTCGAGAACGCCGTACTGATGGGCAACGATGCGTTGTCGCTGACAGGCAATGCTTTGAACAACTCACTGTCGGGCAATGCCGCGAGCAACGTATTGGATGGTGGATAGCGCTACGGACTCGGTGGTCGAGGCTACCGACCAGGGCGTAGACACTATTCAGACCAGCGTTGCGCTGACCAAATTGGCAACCAATGTGGAGAACCTTGTCCTTTTGGGCGCTGTCGCCACGGGTACCGGTAACGACTTGGCCAACTTCATCGTTGGCAACGCGGCAGCTAACACGCTAACTGGTAACGCTGGAAATGACACCTTAGACGGCGGAGCTGGCATCGACACTTTGAACGGCGGACTCGGTGATGACTGGTACAAGGTTGACAACCAACTAGACTCAATCAAAGAGTCTGCAAGCAGCGGCACCGATACGGTGGAGTCGACGGTTTCTATCAGTGCGTTGGTGGCCAATGTGGAGAACTTAGTCTTGGTAGGGCAGGCCGCACTCATCGCCACAGGAAATGTTTCAGCCAACAGAGTAGTCGGCAGCAGTGCCAACAATCAGATGGATGGCTTGGCGGGGAACGACACGCTTGAGGGACTGGATGGTTCAGACACCCTTGTCGGGGGAGCTGGCAATGACATGCTCTCAGGCGGGCAAGGCGACGATACCTACATCTACAGACGTGGCGACGGAACGGATGTCATCTCTAGCTTCGAAGCACGAGCGGGCAAACTGGACAGGCTCAAGTTCGAACTGTCCTCCACTGAGGTCTCTTCCACTCGGAGTGGCGACAATCTCATTCTGAGCATTCAAAATAGTACTGACACCGTGACGGTGCAGAACTATTTCGTTGGAGATGCTAACGGTGGATGGCAGGTGGATTTGATCGAGTTTGCCGACGGCGCAAAGTTCGCGGTGGATGCGGTCAAAGATTACTTCGCGTCGATTGGGTCAGACGCATCGCTTGCTTCGCCGAATGATTCGGGCCAGGCTTCGGGACAGCGTGTCGGGATCTCGCCGCTTGACCGAAGCAAAGCACTGACATTAGAGCAGCTAGGTATGTCCCGACCGGATGAGATGTCCGTCTACGCAGACCAAACTGTCTCCATGAGTGAGGAGCAGTTGCCCCCATTGAGTAGCTTGCAAGCTCTCCTGGCGGTACATCTAGCCACCAGTTCAGGAGCTTACGCATCGTCTGAGTTTGACCTATCGCTGGCTTCGAATCGGGGAATTCCCGGCGCGTTGCTTGGCGGTGAGCCTGAACTGCACAAGACCATTCGCCGAGCTCAGCAACAGAACTGATTCAACTGAGAGCCACTGACTGACGACCGCAAGGTCGTCAGCTTTTTGTCATGCGTACCCTAGAAGAAATTGAACGTGAGTTGCCTGCCAGCGTGCAGGCTGTGACGCTCTGGGCTGTCGCCATTTTGTTTGCTGTGCTGCTGATCTGGAGCTACTTCGGGAAACTCGATATCGTTGTTTCTGCCCAAGGGCGGCTTAACCCAAGTAGCTACGTCAAGTTAGTGCAAGCGCCCGAAACTGGTCGTGTTGCTGAGGACGCGCTCAGTGACACCGCTCTGGAAGCTGCCAATTCGATTCGTCAAGCCGCGCTGGACGTGGAGCGTGAGACCGTCAAAACAGCATTGCTGGAGGTCCGTGCGCCTAAGTCAGGCGTCGTCAAGGACTTGGGTGTTCATACGGTTGGACAGGTGGTGCAGCAAGGTGCAGTGATGCTGTCAGTTGTCCCGGAAGACGATGCCTTGTTTGTCGAGGCCAAGCTCAACAACGACGACATTGGGTATGTGAAGTCAGGGCAATCCGCGAAGGTCAAAGTTGCTGCATTTCAATTTCAAAAGTTTGGGCTACTCCCAGCTATCGTGGACCACGTAGGGCAAGACGCCGCCGAAGTGAAGTCGGGTGCAGACCCTGCTGAGGCGGGCACCTATAAGGTTCATCTGAAGATTCTGAAGTCTGCCATTCCAGACGTAAGCTACATCGAGAGCCGTTTGCGGCCCGGAATGTTGGTCACGGCAGAATTGCATTGCGGCCAGCGTACGGTCATCGACTACTTGCTCTCCCCAGTGAGCAAGACTTTGCTTGAGAGTGGCAGGGAGCGTTGAGCGTGGGATTCAGATTGCAACGAGTGCTGCTGCTCGTAGCAGGGGCGCTGTGCCTGGATGTTGGAGCCCACGAATCCAACGCTTTGCTGACCATGCCTGACCTCATTGGGTTGGTAGAAGCGCACGCGCCCGAGGTCTTAGCGGCCCGAGCAGCGAAGGAAGCAGCCCTGCAGCGCTAGACGGTCAACGGCGATTGGAGCGAGACACGCTACGAGGATCGTATCGCCGGGGGGGTGCGAACCTTTAACGCTAAGCAGGTGGCTATCAATGCCACCCAGCCTCTCGTCAGACCTGCGTTGCTGGCTGCATTGGATATTGCTGAAGCAGAGGCACGGAGTACCTCCATTGCTGTTGAAGCCGTGCTCGCCGAGGCGCGGTCGCGATTGACCGAGAACGTGGTGGCAGCGGCGGCGGCTTGCATGAGACTGAGTGCGGCCCAGTTGAAGAAGGGTGTCTTCGATAAGAGAAGCTACCAGCTGAAGAGGCAGCAATCTTTGGGGTTGATTGGCGAGTTGGATGTCTTGCCTGCTGTAGAAGCTGCACTTGGTGCCGAGTTGGAGTTAGACCTTGCCGGTCGGAGCCTCAGACTGCAAGAGGAACTGCTTTCCAATTTGGTGGGCGAGAGGTTGGTGCTTGAATGCGCCAACTCGGTGGCCTCGTCCGGAACATGGGTGGATGTCCCCACGCTGGTTTCAGCGGCACACCTCGACTGCCACGCACCGGGAGGCCTATTGGCGTTGGCTCCTAGAGTTCGTGTTGCAGAGCTCCAATTGGAGGCAGCACGCAAGGGAATCGAGTCTGCACAAGCTGCCCAATTCCCAACCATCGACTTGACACTGGGTGCCAACAAGGTGAGCGAATCTGGGTCAAGCACCTTTCCCTTTCCACGCAGCTCATCCGGAGGCGTCGTAGGCGTCAGCGTCAGGGTTCCTCTTTTTGCGAGCGGAGCGCTGAGCGCAAAAGTTTCGGAGGCCGTGGCGCAGCAAGATCGTGCAAGGGGTGAGTTGCAGCAGCAGCGAGCCAAGATTGAAAGTGAGTTGCACGTCGCCTGCAATCAACTGGTTGGATCTCAGTTGCGACATCAGTCACTGAGATCTAAAGAGTGGGTTGGTACACAGCAGATTCAAGGACGCTCCAGGCAGCGTGCTTTGGGTGCGGCGGATCTTTCGGCCCAACTAGATGCAGAGGAGCGTGGATTGGCCGTCAGGGAGGAACTGATCTCGAACTGGACCACATATTGGCAAGCAGTGAGTCGCATTGACGCGGCGCTTGGGCGAAGCCATGCCACGGTGTTGGAGCCTCCAACCTTGACGATTGGTTTGCGTGAGCTCGCTGCGCGAGACGAAGGGCGTTCATCACACGCCGTTCGGAATACAGGTCTGAGATTGGACATTGGCGACTAGGGCTGCGCCACCGGGACACCAAGCCTGATCGAGTTGACAGTGGCCTCATCAGTGCTCTGGGTTTGTCATAGTTTTGTCTGCTGACAGGGACTGGCTGGGGGCGATGAGCATCCCCCGTGCCAATTCATACCCGGGTCTCCTGACGTTCAATGCCGGAAGTGCCGCACGCCCGTGAAGACCATGGCAATGCCGCGCTCGTCGGCGGCGGCAATCACCTCCTCGTCGCGCATGGAGCCACCCGGCTGGATGACGCAGGAGGCGCCGGCGTCGACCACCACATCGAGGCCGTCGCGGAAGGGGAAGAAGGCGTCGCTGGCCACGGCGGAGTTCACCAGGGTCAGGCCGGCGTTCTNGATGAGCTTATGCTCCAGCAGTTTGCGGCGCAGGGTGTTGCGGTTGATGCCCAGCCAGTCGGCTGCCTTGCTTTGGTTGCCGTCAGCTTGGCGCATCACGACCTCCAGCAGCGGCTTTTCGACGGTGCGGATCACCATGTCGTGCAGGGAGTGCGGCTCGGACCCATGCAAGTCAGCGAAATACTGGTCCAGGGTTTCGCGAACGCACTCTTCAATACTTCTTTTGCTCATGGTGTTTTTTGCAAGGGCGGCTATGGGTAGAACCACGCCGCTCAGGCCTGCTGCTCCATCAGGTCTTGGTTGGCCGCAGGGGCCACGGGGAGGTGGGGATGGCGCTCGGCCAATTCGGCAAAGTAGTCGTGGACAGCCTGCCACTGGCGCTCGCAGTCGTCCAAGAGATTCATGGTTTGCCGGAAGGCCTCGCCACCCGGCAAGGCCTTGACAGCCCAGCCTATGTGTTTGCGGGCACTGCGTACACCCGCGTCTTCACCATAGAGGCGGTAGTGGTCCAGCAGGTGCTCGGTCAGCCAGTGCTGCACGTCGCGGGTGAGTGGTGCGGCACGCAGCTCGCCATGGGACAAAAAATGGGCGATATCCCCAAATATCCAAGGCTGGCCTTGGGCGGCGCGGCCAATCATCACGGCGTCGGCACCCGTGGCTTGCAGGACTTGTGCTGCCTTGCGCGGCGAGTGAATGTCGCCATTGGCGACCACCGGAATGCGCAATGCGGCTTTGACCGCGGCCACGGTGTCGTACTCTGCCTGGCCTTGGTAGCCTTGCTCACGGGTACGGCCATGCACGGTGACCATGGCCACGCCCGCACTCTCGGCTGCCAAGGCAATGCGCAGAGCATTGCGTTCGCTGGCACACCAGCCGGTGCGCATCTTCAGGGTCACGGGCACGCCCTGTGGCGCGCAGGCGGCCACCACGGCTTCCACAATGGCCAAGGCCCCCGCCTCATCGCGCATCAGGGCGGAGCCAGCCCATTTGTTGCACACCTTCTTGGCCGGGCAACCCATATTGATGTCGATGATCTGGGCCCCGCGGTCAATGTTGTAGGCAGCGGCTTCGGCCATCATGGCGGCGTCCGTGCCTGCAATCTGCACCGCGATGGGGCCGGGCTCGCCCTCGTGGTTGGCGCGTCGCGAGGTCTTGAGTGAGTTCCAAAGGTCTTTGCGCGAGGTCACCATCTCGCTGACCGCATAGCCCGCCCCCAGCCGCTTGCAGAGCTGCCTGAACGGTCGGTCTGTGACACCGGCCATCGGAGCCACGAACAGCCGGTTCGGCAGCGCGTAGGGGCCGATGTGCATGATGGGGGGAGGGGAGAAGCTGCTGAAAAAGGAGGCAGAAGTATAGCTGGCGGCCTGCGGGCGGCGCTGCCTGCTTCAGCCGCAGGGCGGCGCTTTCATTTGTGGGGGGTCGGCGCCTATCGGTCGGTGCAGCGCGTTCATTCCCCTACACTTTTAGACACACTTTGGTGTGGCCGTTCGCCCTTTATTCCCCTCAGCGCGTGGAGTTGACATCGTGTCCCTTTCCTTGTCCCAAGTTCAAGATCTACAGGAACATTTGCTCGGCATGTTCGAGCGCTCTGCTCACCATGCGGGTGACGTGAATGAGGTCCTGCTCACGCTGTGTGGGGCCATGCTGTGGCGCAAGAACCTGAAAGAGCCGCTCAAGGTCAATACCAAGGAAGGCGCGGGCGGCAATGTGATCTGGTTCAAGGTGGATAGCACACGTTATGTTTTGCTTTACAGCCACGAGGAGCGTGTCATCAAGCTGCTGAAAGGCGGCCGCAAAGGGGAGTTGATTCAGACTTTCACCAACGCGTCGTCGACCCAAGACGTGGCGCGGGTGTTTGCAGGTTTGGGCAACACCGTGCCGGAGTTGTCCAAGGCGCGCAAGATCCGGCGCGAGGATCGCGACCCCAATACCCCAAAGGACCCAGAGATCAAGGCGGCGCGCAAGGCAGCAAAGGCTGCAAAGGCAGACAAAGTCGCCAAAGACCCGCAGGCCAAAGCAGCCGCCAAAGCGGCGCGAGCGGAGGCCAAAGCCGAACGGGCGGCGGCCAAGAGTGCTAGCGCGGAGAACGCCGGCTCCGACAGCGAGCGCTTGCAAGCCAAGGCGGAGAAGGCTGCGGCGCGCGATGCCAAGGTTAAGGCCCAGCGCGAAAAGCGCAAGACCCTGCGTGCCGAGAAGAAAGCTGAGCGAAGAGTAGCGGCTGAGGCGGCATCTACAGCGGCCGGGCCGGAAGCGGCTGCCCCAGTGGCCAACGACGCCGCCGCTGAGAAGGCTCCGGCGGCCACACCTAAGAAGCCGCGCGCGAGTTAAACAGGCCCTTGGATGGCGGCGTCGTCACTGCGACGGTGACAATGGCGGCCATGGACGCATGGCTACAGCCTTTGTTGGAGACCTTGGCACTGCCCTCGGTGGGCTTGCCAGCGGTGTTTGTCATTTCTTTGCTGTCGGCCACCTTGCTGCCGCTGGGCTCAGAGCCGGCGGTCATGGCACTGGTGAGCTTGGACCCCAGCTTGTTTTGGCCCACCATGGTTGTGGCCACGGCGGGTAACACGCTGGGAGGCGTGCTCAGTTGGTGGATGGGCCGGGGCGCTGAGCATGTGTATGAACGGGCCTACGAGAAGGTGCGGCATCGGTCGCCCCATGAACTGCGGGCCCTCACCTGGCTCAAGCGCTTTGGGCCAAAGGCCTGTCTCTTGAGCTGGCTGCCGCTGGTGGGGGACCCGCTGTGTGCATTGGCGGGCTGGTTGAGGCTGGATTTTTGGCCCTGCGTGCTGTACATGGCCATTGGTAAGTTCATTCGCTTCGTGGTCTACACCGCTTTGTTGCTGTGGTGGTTTCCGGGCTTGAGTGGTGCCATGCTTTGAGTGCTGGCTAACGTTGTAAGTGAATGCCACTTTGGGTGATATCCCGCTATAGTGCCCCACACTTGTTAGCCCACCAAACACTGTAGATGTCCTCTCACACCCCTGCCTATGACGCCCTGACGCGCACCTATCGTCAGATCCATCATTTCTCCCATCTTCAGAGCATTGTGGGGTGGGATACGGCCGTCAACATGCCGCCCTCGGGCAATGAAGCGCGCGCTGCTGCCATGGGTGAGATGGCCGCCTTGCTGCATAGGCTGCGCACCGACCCCGCCTTGGGCGAGCACCTGACGCAGGCGCAGCAAGAGGCACTCAGCGCGGAGCAACTGGCCAATCTGCGAGAAATCCGCCGTGACTGGGCCATGAGCAACAGCTTGCCCGAGCGCTTGGTGGAGCAGCGCTCGCTGGTGACCGCCCGCTGTGAGCATGCCTGGCGCACCCAGCGCCCCGCCAATGACTGGGCTGGTTTTTTGCCAAACCTCAAAGCCGTGCTGGCCGTGGTCCGAGAAGAGGCGCACCTGCTGTCGCAACGCAGTGGCCTGGCACCTTATGACGCCTTGATGGACCTGTACGAACCAGGCATGCGCAGCAGCACCGTCGAGAAGGTCTTCGGCGAGGTTCGCCAGTGGCTGCCGGGTTTGATCCAGCAAGTCATGGCACAGCAAGCTCACCAAGCCAAGGTGCTGCCCCAAGGCCCTTTTCCCGTTGCAGCCCAGAAGGCCTTGTGCGAGCAGGTCATGCATCTGCTGCAATTTGATTTCGACGCAGGCCGCTTGGATGTCTCAGCCCACCCATTCTCCGGTGGCGTGCCCGAAGACGTTCGCATGACCACCCGCTTTAAAGAAGACGACTTCTTGCAAAGCCTCATGGCCACCATCCACGAAACCGGGCATGGGCGCTATGAGCAAAATCTGCCGCGCGAGATCTTGGGGCAGCCCGTGGCCTGGGCTCGCTCCATGGCCTTGCATGAAAGTCAAAGCCTGGCCTTTGAAATGCAGTTGGGCCGCCACGCCGGATTTGTGGGCCTGTTGGCACCCCTGGTGGCCAAGGCCCTGGGGCCACAGCCTGCGTTTGAGCCGGGCAATTTGCATCGCTTGATCACCCGTGTGAAGCCTGGCTTGATTCGCGTGGATGCTGATGAGGTGACGTACCCGGCCCATGTGATCTTGCGCTTCGAGATTGAGCGAGCCTTGATCAGTGGGGAGGCCGAAGCCGAAGACATCCCCGCCCTGTGGGATGCCCAGATGCAGGCCCTGCTGGGCCTGGATACGCGTGGCGACTTCCGCAACGGCCCCATGCAAGATGTGCACTGGCCCGAAGGCATGTTTGGTTACTTCCCCTGTTATTCACTGGGGGCCATGTACGCCGCGCAGTGGTTTGCAGCCATTCGGCGTACCCATCCTGACCTGGATGCTCGCATTGCGCGAGGTGATCTCAGCCTGGTGTTTGACTGGCTGCGCGAGAACATCTGGCTGCAAGGCAGCCGCTGGACGACCGACGAGTTGGCTCTGCGTGCCAGTGGTGAGACGCTGAACCCGGTGTACTTCCGCCGCCACTTGGAGGCGCGTTATTTGCCCTGAGCGCCGGGGGGGCAGCGGGCGCATTAAAAAAGGCCACCGCACGTGGTGGCCTTGTGGCGAGGTGACTGAGGCCTGCGCTTAAGCCTTGGCCTTTTTGGCCGGGGCAGGTGTGCCTGCGGGCTTGGCTGCTGTCTTGGTGGCCGCCTTGGCCGCAGGCTTGGCGGCCTTCTTGGCGGGCAGGGCAGCCTTCACCGGTTTGGCGGCGGGCTTGGCAGCCGCAGTCTTCTTCGCAGCAGGCTTCTTGGGGCTCTCCACTTGACCACCCAGCTTGGCCACAGCAGCACTCAAGGCATCTACCTTCGCGTGCAGCGCGGCCAAATCTTGGCCATTGGGCACGCCCAACTTGGCCAGGGCCTTGGCGGTGCGGCTCTCGAAAATGCCTTCCAGCTTGTCCCAGGAAGACCCGGCCTTGCTGGTCACTTCACCGGCCATGGCGCTCATCTTGCCGGTGACTTCGCCCAGGCGCTCTTCGGCCACGCTCTGGGTCTTGCGCTGCAAACTCACGCCTTCTTTGACCAAGGCTTCGAAGACCTTGCCACCTTCCTCCTGGGCCTTGGCAAAAGCGCCCATACCGGCCAGCCAAATCTGCTGGGCCGAAGCCTTGACGGCACCGGCGAGGCGGCTGTCCAGTCCGTCCAATACCCCATCCAGCATGCCTGCGGGGGCGGCGGCTTTTTGTTCAGCCATTTTCTTCAGCTTCTTGACCATGATGACGTTCCTCTTGAGTGATGATCTGGTGGAAATGCCTCTTGGCACTCTCCATGAATGAAGTTTAGGAGCGCGCGCCTGGGGACCACATCCTAATTCCCTAGAGTGAGTCATCTATCTGGGGTAAGCGCGCACAAAAAGCCAAGGAGCACAGGCTGACAATCTGCTGCATTCACTGGCTGAACGGGTATGGAGATTGGCATGCATTATTTTGTGACGGGGGCAACGGGGTTTATTGGCAAGCGGCTGGTCAAAAAGCTGTTGGCCCGCAAAGGGGCGACTGTGCATTTCTTGCTGCGCCCCGGCAGCGAGAGCAAGCTGCCTGACCTTTTGAGCTTTTGGGGCGTTTCAAAGCAACGTGCTGTTCCCGTGATGGGCGACCTGACCAGCCGCAAGCTCGGGGTGGCGGCTGATGTCATCAAGAGCCTGAAGGGGCAGATCGACGCGGTCTACCACCTGGCAGCGGTGTACGACTTGGGGGCGGATGAAGACAGCCAGGTGCAGGTCAACATCGAAGGCACGCGAAACCTGGTGGAGTTTGCCAAGGCCGTGGACGCGGGCCATGTGCACCATGTGTCCTCCATCGCGGCGGCAGGCTTGTATGAGGGCGTGTTCCGCGAGGACATGTTCGCCGAGGCCGAAAACCTCGACCACCCCTACTTCATGACCAAGCACGAGAGCGAGAAGATCGTGCGCACCGAATGCAAGCTGCCCTGGACGGTCTACCGCCCAGCCTTGGTGGTAGGCGATTCGGCCACCGGCGAGATGGACAAGATCGACGGCCCCTATTACTTCTTCAAGTTGATCCAGCGCATGCGCCAACTGCTGCCGCCCTGGATGCCCACCGTGGGCCTGGAAGGCGGGCGCATCAACATCGTGCCGGTGGACTTTGTGGTCAATGCGCTGGACCACATCTCTCACAGCAAGCATGAGCTAAAGGGCCAGTGCTTCCACTTGGTGGACCCAGTGGGCTTGCGCGTGGGCGATGTGCTGGACATCTTTGCCAAGGCGGCCCATGCGCCCAAGATGAACTTGTTTGTGAATGCGGCCCTGATGGGCTTCATCCCTAAGAGCGTGAAGAAGGGCCTGATGGCGCTGGCGCCGGTGCGCCGCGTCTATAACGCCGTGATGAAGGACTTGGGCTTGCCCGAGGACATGTTCACCTTCATCAACTACCCCACGCGCTTTGACTGCCGCCAAACGACCGCCGCCCTCAAGGGCAGCGGCATTGAGTGCCCCAAGCTGAACGACTATGCGTGGCGCTTGTGGGACTACTGGGAGCGCAACCTCGACCCCGACCTCTTCATCGACCGCAGCCTCAAGGGCGCGGTGGGCGGCAAAGTGGTGTTGGTGACGGGTGGTTCGTCCGGCATTGGCTTGGCGGCGGCCATCAAGTTTGCCGAGGCTGGTGCCATCACCATCATCTGCGCCCGCGGTGAAGACAAGCTGGCTGAAGCCGTGGCCGAGATTAAGGCCAAGGCGGGTAAGGACGCCCAGGTTCACAGCTACTCGGTGGACATCTCCGACGAAGTGGGCTGCGCCGCCTTTGTGAAGACCCTGGAAGAAGTCCATGGCGGGGTGGATTACCTGATCAACAACGCTGGCCGCTCCATCCGCCGTGCGATTGAAAATAGCTACGACCGCTTCCATGACTTTGAGCGCACCATGCAGCTCAACTACTTTGGCTGCCTGCGCATCACCATGGGCCTGCTGCCCGGCATGGTGGCCAAGCGCAAAGGCCATGTGGTGAACATCAGCTCCATTGGCGTGCTGACCAACGCCCCGCGCTTCTCGGCCTATGTGGCGTCCAAGTCGGCACTCGACGCCTGGACCCGCTGCGCCAGCAGTGAGTTTGCGGACCAAGGCATCAGCTTCACCACCATCAACATGCCCTTGGTGCGCACCCCCATAGGTGTAGTCCTGCGCGTCATAAGGAAATGCGGTCCATTTAGCCATGCTGCTTGTCTCCGTTTGTTGTGATGGTGGGCTCAGGGGCCACGCGCGCCCCCGGCGGGCTCAGCCGTGGCGATAGGCGTTGCTGAGCTTTTGCAGGTGTTCGCGGGCGGGGGGTTCCAGATAGGGGCTGACCAGGCTGAGCACATGGCCGGCACCGCGTGCCAAGGTGGCCGCTGCATGCTCAGGCTCCAAGGCCTTGCGGGGTTCGCGCACGTATTCGTAACTCAGCCAGTAGGTCAGCACCACCACCATGGCCGTGGCGGTGGCCGCCGCGTCGAGCTTGTCCAGGCGCATGGCGCTGCCTCGGGCCAGGCCCGTGAGCAGGGACTCCACCGCTCGGCTTTTGTGCTTCAGCACAAACTGGAAATGGGTTTCCAAGCGGCGGTTCTTGCTGAGCAGGTCGTTCAGGTCGCGGTACAGAAAGCGATAGCCCCAAATCAGCTCAAACAGCATGTGGAAGAAAAGCCATGCGTCCTCGACGTTGCGCACATCATCGGCGGCGTGCAGCAGCTCGTTCAAGGCTTTCTCGTAGCGATCAAACAGGGCGTTGATCAACTCGTCTTTGGCCGGATAGTGGTAGTAGAGGTTGCCAGGGCTGATGCCCAGCTCGGCCGAAATGAGCGTGGTCGAGACATTGGGTTCACCAAAGCGGTTGAACAGGTCCAGCGTCACTTCAAGAATGCGCTCGGCGGTGCGGCGGGGCTTTTTGGTGGTCATGGAGGGGGGCAGAGTTCTGGCGCAATCTAGCACCATCCGCTCGGCGGGCGATGGGGGGCTCTCCCTAGGAGCCTGTCGGACTTGGGGAGTGTCGGCTGCAAATCGGCCGCAGCGGCCCATTTCTCGCTGCCTTCTTGCCCCATGGCTGGGCTATGCGGCTGCGAATTCGGCAAGAACTGGTCTCGCTGGGGCCGGTTTTCGCTCTCGACACCCCAAGCCCGACAGGCTTCTAGCTCGGCCGGCAGCAGACCCAGCTCCGCCTGCCACAGCGCACCCCTGAGGGGCGGGCTGGCGCGAAGGGCGTGGTCAAAATCCTTGAGATTTGCAAGGGCGCTTGCGAAAATGACCAGTCCTTCACTTTGCTTTTTGATGGAAGTTCTCATGTTGTACAGCAAGCGTTTGATGGTGGCCGTGGCCGCTGGAATGGTGGGTTTTTCGGGTGTGGCCGCTGCACAAGAGCAGGTCACCTACCACCCATTGGTGGGTTTGGGCTTGACCTATGGCGGTGACAAAGTGGACGAAGCCCGCTACACCGACGGCACCAAGACCGAGATCACGGCGGGCAGTCTGGCTCAGTTTTATGTGGGCTTTGAGGCCAGGTTTGAGCTGATGACGGCGCAAATCAACGTGGGCTACCACTTTCAGCGCGCCAATGCCTCCAACGGCAGCTTGTCTTATGAGCGCTATCCGGTGGAGATGCTGGCCCATTACAAGCTGACGCCTCAATGGCGCATCGGTGGCGGTGTGCGCCGCATCTCTGAGGCCAAGCTCAACGGCACTGGCGTCGCCAGTGGTCACGACCTGAAGTTGGGTGCCAGCACAGGCCCCGTGTTGGAAGCCGAATATCTCTTCAGCGCCAACAGCGGCCTGAAGGCGCGTGTGGCCAAAGACAGCTACACCTTGTCAACCGGCAAAGAGGTGGACGGCAGCCACTTTGGCGTGATGTGGACCTACTACTTCAACTGAGAAGCAGGGCCAAGGGAGGCGCGGGCTGACGGCGGCTCGGCCCTCCCTACAATCCAGAGATGATCGCAGTTTCCTTTGACGCCGTCGCCAAAACCTACCAAGGGGCTCGCGGCACCCTTCGTGCCCTGGATGGCGTCTCTTTCGAGATTGCCGAGGGTGAGTTCTTTGGTCTGCTCGGCCCCAATGGCGCGGGCAAAACCATGCTGATCAGTGTGTTGGCTGGGCTGGTGCGCGCCACGGCGGGCCGGGTCACGGTGATGGGCCATGATGTGGTGGCCGACTACCCGGCTGCGCGGCGGGCGCTGGGCATCGTGCCGCAAGAACTGGTGTTCGACCCCTTCTTCTCGGTGCGCGAAACGCTGCGCATTCAGAGCGGCTACTTTGGCGTGCGGGGCAATGAGGCCTGGATCGACGAGCTGCTGCAAGGCCTGGGCTTGGCCGACAAAGCCAACGCCAATATGCGCCAGCTTTCCGGTGGCATGAAGCGCCGCGTACTGGTGGCGCAAGCCCTGGTGCACAAGCCACCGGTGATTGTGCTGGACGAACCCACCGCCGGTGTGGACGTGGAGCTGCGCCAAACCCTGTGGCAGTTTGTGGCCCAGCTCAACAAACAGGGCAGCACCGTGCTGCTGACCACCCATTACCTGGAAGAAGCCGAAGCCCTGTGCGGCCGCATTGCCATGCTCAAGGCCGGCCAGGTGGTGGCGCTAGACCGCACGGCCAACTTGCTGGCGGCTGCCAGCGGCAGTGTTTTGCGCTTCAAGACGGACGATGTGCTGCCGACGCATTTGGCGCAGCAGGCGCGCATCACCGGGCGCATGGCTCAGATTCGCGCCCGGGACGCGCAGGCTGTTGAGGCTTTGTTGGCCAGCCTGCGAGAGGCCGGTGTCAAGGTGGAAGACCTAGAGATTGGCCGTGCCGATTTGGAAGAGGTGTTTCTCTCCATCATGCAAGCGCCCAGCAGCCCGCGCACAGGCACTGCCCAAGAGGTGGCAGCATGAGCCAGGTGTCCACTGCAAACCACTCTGCGCAAAGCCACGGCCTCTTGGATGGGGCGCAAACCCTGTTCTACAAAGAAGTGCTGCGTTTTTGGAAGGTCAGCTTCCAGACCGTGGCGGCCCCAGTGCTGACGGCGGTGCTGTACTTGCTGATCTTTGGCCATGTGCTGGAAGACCATGTCAAGGTCTACGGCACGGTGGGCTATACCGCTTTTCTGATTCCTGGCCTGGTGATGATGAGCGTGTTGCAAAACGCCTTTGCCAACAGCTCGTCCAGCCTGATCCAAAGCAAGATCACCGGCAACATCGTCTTTTTGCTCGTGACACCGCTGTCGCACTGGGCTTGGTATGTGGCCTATGTGGGGGCTTCGGTGGTGCGAGGTGTGGTGGTCGGCACGGGCGTGTTGGCTGTCACCGCCTGGTTCGGGCTCTCGGTGCCGGCCCAGCCACAATGGGTCTTGGTGTTTGGGCTGCTGGGCGCGGTGCTGATGGGCTCACTGGGCTTGATGGCTGGCCTGTGGGCCGAAAAATTCGACCAGCTCGCGGGCTTTCAGAACTTTCTGGTCATGCCTTTGACCATGCTGGCTGGGGTGTTTTACTCCGTCAGCTCCCTGCCGCCTTTCTGGCAGGCTGCCAGCCACATGAACCCGTTTTTCTACATGATTGACGGTTTCAGGCGCGGCTTTTTTGGGGTCAGCGACGCCTCACCCTTTCTCAGCTTGGCGGTGGTGTTGAGCTTCACCTTGGCGGTGGCAGCCTGGACTCTGCATCTGCTGAAGACGGGCTACAAGATGAGGCACTAAGGCGCTGGGCCCAGAGGGGCCTGCCCTTGAGCCCTTGAGAGCTGCCGCTTCAGGCTGCGTGGGTGATAATTCGGCCACTATGGCAGACCCCAATCCGGCGCAAGTGCGCTCCTATCTGGCCGCTGGCCTCGCTTGCGAACACCTAGAGGTGGAGGGCGACGGCCGACACTTCTTCGCCACTATTGTCTCGGCGGAGTTTGAGGGCTTGAGTCGTGTGCGCCGCCACCAACGCGTCTATGCCGCATTGGGCGAGCGCATGCGCGAAGAAATCCACGCCCTGTCCATGAAGACCCTCACGCCCTCAGAATGGGCAGCGGGCGGGGCGTCTCTCCCTCAGCATTGAGGCCCCATGCGGCCTGGCGCTCCAGCCCTGCTGTGGCCCTCTTCATCGCCAGATAGGCCCTGGCTGTTCTCCCTTCTTTCGGATTCCTGACATGGACAAACTCATCATCCGCGGCGGCCACCCTTTGAAGGGCGAGGTCATCATCTCCGGGGCCAAAAACGCGGCCCTGCCGGAGTTGTGCGCTGCCCTGCTGTCTGCCGAGCCGGTGACCCTGAGCAATGTGCCTCATCTGCAGGATGTGTCCACCACCCTCAAGCTCTTGCGTCACATGGGTGCCAAAGCAGAGCGCTCTGAGGACCGCGAAGACTGCGTGGTGATCGATGCAGGCCCCGTCAACACCACGGTGGCCCCGTATGAGCTGGTCAAGACCATGCGTGCGTCCATCTTGGTGCTAGGGCCTCTGCTGGCTCGCTTTGGTGAAGCCACGGTGTCCTTGCCGGGCGGCTGCGCCATTGGTTCGCGCCCAGTAGACCAACACATCAAGGGCTTGCAGGCCATGGGAGAAGCCGGTACCTTCTTATGCGCCGTAGCCGCCACGGGAGGTGATGTGACCCTGCGCCACGCTCGGGCGGACCACCTGGACGCAGTGATCGACAAGCTCACCGAGGCAGGCGTGACCATCACCTCGGGAGAAGGCTGGATCCGGGTTCAAGCCAGCGGCCGCCCCAAGGCCGTGAGCTTCCGCACCAGCGAGTACCCGGCCTTTCCCACCGACATGCAGGCCCAGTTCATGGCCGTCAATTGCATTGCCGAGGGCGCGGCCAAGATCAGCGAGACGATTTTTGAAAACCGCTTCATGCACGTCAACGAGCTGATCCGCCTGGGTGCCAAGATCGAGGTTGACGGCCACACCGCCGTGGTGACCGGCGTGGAGCGCCTCTCCAGCGCCATCGTCATGGCCACCGATTTGCGTGCTTCAGCCAGCTTGGTGATTGCGGGCCTGGTGGCTGAAGGGGACACCACGGTGGATCGCATCTATCACCTGGACCGCGGCTACGACCGCATGGAAGCCAAGCTGCGCGGTATTGGTGCAGACATCCAGCGTGTCCACTGAAAAGCACCCGTCATGCTGACCCTTGCTCTCTCTAAAGGCCGAATTTTTGAAGAAACCCTGCCCCTGCTGGCCGCTGCGGGCATCACGGTGTTGGAAGACCCTGAGAAAAGCCGCAAGCTGATCTTGCCCACCAACCGCGACGACGTGCGCGTGGTGCTGGTGCGCGCCACCGACGTGCCCACCTATGTGCAGTACGGCGGTGCTGACCTGGGCGTGGCCGGCAAGGATGTGCTCTTGGAGCACGGCGGCGAAGGCCTGTACCAGCCGCTGGACCTGAACATTGCCAAGTGCCGCATGAGCGTGGCGGTGCGCAAGGACTTTGACTACGCCGCCGCCGTCAAGCAAGGCTCGCGCATCCGCGTGGCCACCAAGTACACCGAGGTCGCCCGCCAGCACTTTGCCGACAAGGGCGTTCACGTCGATCTGATCAAGCTCTACGGCTCCATGGAGTTGGCGCCCCTGACCGGCTTGGCTGATGCCATCGTCGACTTGGTGTCGACCGGCGCCACCCTCAAAGCCAATCATTTGGTGGAGGTGGAGCACTTCATGGACATCTCCTCGCGCCTGGTGGTCAACCAAGCCGCACTCAAGCTCAAGCGCGAGCAACTCAAACCCCTGATCGACGCCTTTGCCAGCGCCATTCCCGCCTAAAGCTGCTCCAGCCATGTTTGCCCTGAACCTGCGCACCCTCCACACCACCGCTGCCGACTTCGAAGCTGAGTTTGCACGGCTGCGGCATTGGTCGGCAGAAGAGGACGCGGCCATCGAGCAGCGCGTGGCCGACATCTTGGCCGATGTGCGCCGCCGTGGCGACGCGGCGGTGCTGGACTACACCACCCGCTTTGACGGCGTTCAGGCCGCAAGCCTTGGCGCGCTGGAGCTGACGCGCGAGGAGCTGAAAGCCGCGTTTGACGCCATCACCCCGGCCCAGCGAAGCGCACTGCAAGCTGCCGCCCAGCGGGTGCGCAGCTACCACGAGCGCCAGTTGCAGGCCAGCGGCCAAAGTTGGAGCTACCGCGACGAGGACGGCACCCTGCTGGGCCAGAAGGTCACGCCGCTGGACCGCGTGGGCATCTATGTGCCCGGCGGCAAAGCGGCCTACCCCAGCAGCGTGCTGATGAATGCCATTCCCGCCCATGTGGCCGGTGTGGGCGAGATCATCATGGTCGTGCCGACACCGAAGGGTGAAAAGAACGCCCTGGTACTGGCCGCGGCCTATGTGGCCGGTGTGACCCGTGCTTTCACCATCGGGGGCGCGCAAGCCGTGGCCGCATTGGCCTATGGCACCGCCACCGTGCCGGCGGTGGACAAAATCACCGGCCCTGGCAATGCCTATGTGGCCAGCGCCAAACGTCGCGTTTTTGGCCAAGTGGGCATCGACATGATTGCGGGCCCCAGCGAGATTTTGGTGATTGCCGATGGCAGAGACCCGCACCGCTGGGAGCCCGCCCTCAAACACGCCGGTGCCATCTTCTTGGGCGCCTACACCAGCGAGTCCCTGGGCGACTACTGCGCCGGCCCTAACCACGTGTTGCCCACCTCCGGCACCGCACGCTTCTCCTCGCCCTTGGGCACCTACGACTTTCAGAAGCGCAGCAGCCTGATTGAGGTCAGCGAAGCCGGCGCCCAGACCTTGGGTGTGATCGCTGCGGAGTTGGCGTATGGCGAAGGCTTGCAAGGCCACGCCCGGGCGGCGGAGATGCGGCTGAAGCGGTGAAGGGGCAGAGGTTTCGCACACGCCCATCAGCTCATGAATGCGAAATCACTGACATCAGTCTCGATTCGTCGCGCGCATCAAGGCGATGCTGCAAGCCTCTACGCGATACATCAGCGGTCGGTCAACGCATTCTGCGCCGCCAACTATTCAGAAGAGCATCTCGCAGAGTGGTTTCTGGGCCGCTCTGAAGCGATCTATCAAGATTCGCTTCATGCAGGCAGGATTTGGTTGGCTGAGGCCGGCGGACGTGTGCTCGGGTTTGTCGAGGCCACGCGGGGTGAGGTCACGCTTTTGTTTGTGAGGCCTGAAGCGAGCGGGCAGTGCGTAGGGCAGCAGCTCTTGGAGCACGGTGTGCGACTGGCGGCGGCCGAAGGGCCAGGCCTTGTCACCGTGATCGCCACCAAGAACGCGGTGTCCTTCTATGAACGACATGGCTTTCAGTCGGTGGAGGACCAATACTTTGAGCGCGGTGATCCACCGCGCCGCTACGATGTCGTCAAGATGGTGTGCGCCGCACCACTGCTTGTTTCAGCACTGCCGCCATGAACGCCCACCTGCCGTCGCCATTGACCAGCACCCTGACCCTGGCCACCTGCAATCTGCTCAACTTGGCTTTGCCGGGGCGGGTGTTTCACGCTAACCAAGACCCGTTCTCAGCCGCTGAGTACGAGCGCAAGACGCAGTGGGTTGGCGAGCAGTACGGGCCTTGAAAGCGCGCGTACCGTTGATCACTTAGCCCTGCAGAGCCCGAGCCGCAGCACGCCGCCAGAGTGGGTCGGGATCGCGAGCTTGCCACCAGGCCAGCGCATGCACTAGCTTGACAACGTGATCATCGTCCTGAGCGCAAGCTAGATGGGCCAGTGTGTCCCAGTCGGCTACAGCGGACTTGGAAGGCTTGTCGGTTGGCAAGCGCCATAGATTTGATGCGCCGCTGGCGGCCGCTAAAGCGTCACACAGCCGCTTCAAGGATGATTTGTCCATTGGCCGATGGGCGTGCAGTACAGCGGCGGCGCGCATACCTGTGACCATGTGCAGCACGGTGAAGTTGCGATTGCGCATGTAGCGCGCGGTGGCAGAGCGGGCCAGAGCGGCGAGCAAGGCTTCGGGTGATAGGGTGGTCAGCACTAGTCGGCCTGCTTGGTGGCACCAGCCCTTGCCACGCGCGACCTTCTGCATGCGCTCTGCGATGAGCGGCGCATCGGACGAAACGGGCTCGTCGCGCCACGCGGTGTCTAGGGCATCCAACCACTCGTCAGGGTTGTCGATCCCTGGGGCGGTGGGCAGCGGTGCCTCTGGCAATGGGTCCCAGCGGCTGCTCCAATAAGCGAGACCCTCGACCAGCTCCGCCTCGACCCCTGATTCCAGCGCATGGGCCACGCGAATCAGACCATGGAAGGCGGCCGCACCGGGGCTCTCCAGCAGGCGTGGCAAGGCTTGTTCCAGAAGTGCCGCAGCGCCCTGCTGCGACAGCAGCAGGCTCAAGCTGGCGCGCAGGTCGGACAATGCATCGTACTGGCCCAGGCATTCGGTCCAATCTGGTCTGGCACGGCCCGCCGGTGTATGCTCAACCAAAGCGTGAGTCGCGCGGTAGGTGAAGGTGAACTGATCTAGGCGCTGGGCGTCGGCCCCCAGGGCGTCCAATGCGGCAAGGGCCATTGGCAAGTGGTTGCTGAGCTGGTGGCCATACTCGACCGAAAGCGTGTGTGCTTGCTCCAGTCGGGTGCGAAGAGCCGAGGTGGGGAGGCGCAAAATCATGGTGGATTCTCATAGATAGAAACATGCGGAGTCTGAAAGTTAAAGCTAACTTTAAGTCAAGCCTTCTGCCGTAAATGTCTATTGGAAGACACGCACTGGCACTCCTCGAATTGGCCGTCTTGCGGTGCAGCGCAAAGAAGGCCGTCATTTCTGCCATGAATGGGCGTTGCACTTGGGTCATCGTCCACTCCACAGTGAAGCGATACTCGTTTCGAAGGCCTTAGCTTTGAGTTGAAACAACATCGCCCTTCTGAGCACTTCGAGCCACCATGCCGCTACGATATGGTCAAGATGGTGCGCGCCGCACCACTGCTTGTTTCAGCACTGCCGCCATGAACGCCCACCTGCCGTCGCCATTGACCAGCACCCTGACCCTGGCCACCTGCAATCTGCTCAACCTGGCTTTGCCGGGGCGGGTGTTCTACGCCAACCAAGACCCGTTCTCAGCCACCGAGTACGAACGCAAGACGCAGTGGATTGGCGAGCGGCTGCGGGCGCTGAATGCCGATGTGATTGGCTTTCAAGAGGTGTGGGACGAGGCCGCACTGCGGACGGCAGTGGCGGCCAGTGGCTTGCGTTACCCCACGGTGCTGGCGCTGGGCGCCGAGAACACCGGGGTGCCGCCGGGGCAGGGTGGGGCCGAAGGCACGCCGCGTTTGGGGCTGGCCACGCGGCTGAGGTTGGAGAGCGCGCAAGCCGAAGGCGGGTTTCCGCCCGGGCTGGCGGTGGAGGTGCCGGGCTTGGGGCTGCACAGCCGCTTTGAGCGCCCGCCGCTGCATGCGGTGCTGAGCACTAAGGCGGGCTTGCGCCTGCAGGTGATGGTGGTGCACCTCAAGTCCAAGCGGCCCAAGTTTTTGCAAGACGAGCATGGGCGGCCGACTGAAGACCGCGACGACCCCAAGGTGGCGGTGCTGGCCACGCTGCGCTCGCTGATCTTGCGTGGGGCCGAATGTGCGGCTTTGCGCCACCGGGTGGTGGATGTGCTGCACCGCAGCCGCGAGCCGCTGATCGTGATGGGCGATTTCAACGACGCGCCGCACAGCGTCACCACGCAATTGGTGGCCGCCACCTCTGAGGTGGCCTATGACCGGCAGGCGCGCGATGTGGCCTTGTTCAATGCCTATGAAATTCAAGGCGAGGCGGCCCTGAAGAAGGACGTGGCCTTCAGCCACATCCACCAAGGCAGCCCCGAGGTGCTGGACCAGATTTTGGTGAGCGAAGAGTTCCACCCCGAGAGCCGCTTTGGCCTAGGCGATGTACGGCGCGTGGACTATTTCAATGACCATTTGTTCGAGGGGCGCGACCGCACCCGCTCAGACCACGGCTTTGTGCGGGCGGTGTTGCGTGTTCGAGGTGAATCTCAGGCTTGAATAGAGCCACGAAGTTCGTGCAACACGAAATTCGTGGCACAATCTGACTTCACTCTTGGCTTCAGCCACAGGATGTGCTGCGATGAAGAATGTCACCGTGACCATGGAAGATGCAGTGGCCGATTGGGCCCGCATGGAGGCCGCCCGCCGCAACACCAGCGTGTCGCGTCTTGTCGGCGAAATGCTGGCCGAAAAAATGCGGCATGACGACGCCTATGAGCGGGCCATGCGCGAGGCACTGGAGTTCAAGAGCTTTGGCGTTTCAGAGGGGCCTTATCTGACACGCGAAGAAATGTACCGGAGAGGTCCGGAGTGAGCGGCGCTTTGGTGATGGTGGACACCAATGTCCTGCTCTATGGCGTGGATGACAAAGACCCCGTCAAGCGAGATGTGGCGCGCCATTGGCTGGCCCAGTGCTGGGCTCGGCGCTGCGGCAAGATCAGCGTGCAGGTGCTCAATGAGTTTTACAACAATGCCTGCAAGAAGTTCTCGGCTTCGATTACATCGGGCAATGCTCGTGCAGAGGTGCGGCGCTATCAGCATTGGAAGCCTTGGCAGATTGATCACCCCACGGTGGAAACCGCGTGGGCCATCGAGAGCCGCTACCGCCTCTCCTACTGGAACGCTTTGGTGCTGGCCGCCGCCCAGCACCAGGGGTGCAGCTATGTCTTGACCGAAGACCTGCAACACGGCCAACACATCGACAGCGTTCAAATCATCAACCCTTTTTTGGTCGGGCCTGAGCTGCTCGATGCCCCTGCCCCATGACCGCCTCTCTTGCCAGCCGCCTCACCAAAGTTCTGCGCTCCGACGTGATGGGCTTGCATGGCTATGCCGTGCAGCCCAGCGCGGGCATGGTCAAGGTGGACACCATGGAGAACCCGTTTTCCTTGCCACCCGCTTTGCAGCAAGCCTTGGGCGAGCGCTTGGGCCGGGTGGCCTTGAACCGCTACCATGTTCGCGCTGGAGCATGTCGAGGAATACGAGGCCCAGGCCGCCATCATCCGCAGCGAGCGTGCCCGCCTGATGGTCGAGCTGCAGGCCTTGGACGGCGTGCAGCCCTTCCCCAGCGAAGCCAATATGATCTTGGCGCGGGTGCCGGATGCCGCCAAGGTGTTTGCTGGCATGAAGGCGCGTGGCGTGCTCATCAAGAACGTCTCGGGCCTGCACCCCTTGCTGGCCCGCTGCCTGCGCATCACCGTGGGCACCCCAGAAGAAAACACCCAGATGCTGGCCGCGCTGCGCGCAGCCTTGCAAGACCTCTGAAAGCCCTGGCCCCATGAGCTCCACCTCCACCGCTCGCATTGCCGAAGTTCAGCGCAATACCAACGAAACCAAGATCCGCGTGCGCGTCAACCTGGACGGCACCGGCCAGGCCAAGCTGGCCACTGGCATTGGTTTTTTTGACCACATGCTCGACCAGATCGCCCGCCATGGCCTGATCGACCTGGAGATCGAGGCCGAAGGCGACCTGCACATCGACGGCCACCACACCGTCGAAGACGTAGGCATCACCCTGGGCCAGGCAGTGGCGCAAGCCGTGGGCGACAAAAAAGGCTTGACCCGCTATGGCCACAGCTATGTGCCGCTGGACGAGGCCTTGTCGCGCGTGGTGGTGGATTTTTCTGGCCGCCCGGGTCTGGCGATGGACGTGACGTTCACCTCGGGCAGCATTGGTGCCTTCGATACCCAACTGGCCTTTGAATTCTTCCAGGGCTTTGTGAACCACGCGCTGGTCAGCCTGCATGTGGACAACCTCAAGGGCCACAACGCCCACCACCAGTGCGAGACCATCTTCAAGGCCTTTGGCCGTGCCCTGCGCATGGCACTCACGCTTGATCCTCGCTCGGCAGGCGTCATTCCGTCGACGAAGGGCAGCTTGTGAGGTCCCAACGCACAGTGGCCGTGGTCGACTACGGCATGGGGAATCTGCGCTCCGTCTCGCAGGCGGTCATGCATGTGGCCGCCGGTGAGGGGGTGGAGGTCATCGTCACCCAGCGCCCAGAAGATGTGCGCGCCGCCGAACGTGTGGTGCTGCCCGGCCAAGGGGCGATGCGTGACTGCATGCGCGAGCTGGCCGCCTCAGGCCTGAAAGAAGCCGTGCTGGAAGCGGCGGCCAGCAAGCCCCTGATGGGCGTGTGCGTGGGCATGCAAATGCTGTTGGACCACTCTGAAGAGCAAGACACGCCTGGCCTGGGGCTGATTGCAGGGCGGGTCAAGCGCTTTGCCCTGGAGGGCCAAACCCAGCCCGATGGCAGCCGCTACAAAGTGCCGCAAATGGGCTGGAACCAGGTCTGGCAAAGCGCGGGGGCCCAGGGGCCACACCCCGTTTGGGCCGGCGTGCCCGACGGGGCTTGGTTTTACTTCGTGCACAGTTATTTTGCCCAGCCGTCGGACGCAAGCCACACTGCGGGGCAAACGGAGTATGGTCAACGCTTTACCTGCGCCGTGGCCCGGGATAATATTTTCGCCACCCAATTTCACCCGGAAAAGAGCGCTGAGCAAGGTTTGGCGCTCTACCGCAACTTTTTGCACTGGACGCCGTGAGCCCACAGACTCGCCGACTGCATCACAATGCGGCCCTGTCCCGTCTCCTCATTTCCCCACTCGCTCTGCCTGAGCCATGCTGCTGATCCCTGCGATCGACCTGAAAGATGGTCAATGTGTCCGCCTTGAACAAGGTGACATGAATGCCTCCACCACTTTTGGTGAAGACCCGGCCGCCATGGCCCGCCGTTGGCTGGAGGCAGGCGCACGCCGTCTGCACTTGGTCGACCTGAACGGGGCCTTCGCCGGTAAACCGGTGAATGAGGGCGCGATCCGGGCCATCTTGCGTGAGGTGGGCGATGAGATCCCCGTGCAGTTGGGCGGCGGTATCCGCGACCTGGACACCATCGAGCGCTACCTTGACGACGGCCTGTCCTACGTCATCATCGGCACCGCCGCAGTGAAGAACCCCGGCTTTTTGCGCGACGCTTGCACCGCCTTTGGCGGCCACATCATCGTCGGCCTCGATGCCAAGGACGGCAAAGTGGCGACGGACGGCTGGAGCAAGCTGACCGGCCATGAGGTGGTCGACCTGGCCAAGAAGTTCGAAGACTATGGTGTCGAAGGCATCATCTACACCGACATCGGCCGCGACGGCATGCTGACGGGCATCAACATCGATGCCACGGTCAAGCTGGCCCAAGCCCTGAGCATCCCAGTCATTGCCTCGGGCGGCCTGTCCAATATGGCCGACATTGAAGCCCTGTGCGCCGTCGAGGGCGAAGGCGTTGAAGGCGTGATCTGCGGCCGCTCCATCTACACCGGTGCCTTAGATTTTGCTGCTGCACAAGCGCGTGCTGATGAGCTGCTGGGCGACTGAGCGCCGCAGCCCCTTTTTGACCTTTACCTGAACGGCTGCATCGCAGCGGCCGCTGTGCCGCCCATGCTTGCCAAACGCATCATTCCTTGCCTGGACGTGACCGGTGGTCGCGTTGTCAAAGGCGTCAACTTTGTCGAGCTGCGCGATGCTGGCGACCCGGTCGAGATCGCCGCGCGCTACAACGACCAAGGCGCGGACGAGCTGACCTTTCTGGACATCACCGCCACCAGCGATGGGCGCGATGTGATCCTGCACATCATTGAAGCCGTGGCCTCTCAGGTCTTCATTCCCTTGACGGTCGGTGGCGGTGTGCGCGTGGTCGAAGACGTGCGGCGTCTGCTCAATGCTGGAGCCGACAAAGTCAGCTTCAACTCGGCCGCCGTGGCTAATCCGCAGGTCATCCGCGAGGCTTCCGAAAAATACGGTGCCCAGTGCATCGTGGTCGCCATCGACGCCAAGCGCCGCCAGGGCGACGACCTGGCCGCTCGCGATGCTGGCTGCCAGCATCTTCCACTACGGTGAATACACGGTGGGCCAGGCCAAGGCCCTGATGGCACAGGCCGGTGTGCCGGTACGCCTGTGAGCGGCAAAGCACCTGCCGCACGGCTTGGGGCTCGGCCCAAAGCCCAGTCTGATGAGCGCCCTGCCAAGCGGCCCGGCGCACCTCGGCAAGCGCCGCGCCAAGTTCGCATCATTGGCGGCCAATGGCGCAAGAGCCTGCTGCCGGTGGCTGACAAACCGGGCCTGCGCCCCACGCCCGACCGCGTGCGCGAAACCCTCTTCAACTGGCTGGGCCAAGACTTGGAAGGCTGGCGGGTGCTGGACGCCTTTGCGGGCTCCGGCGCCTTAGGCTTTGAGGCGGCCTCTCGCGGAGCGACCCAGGTGTTGTTGCTCGAACAAGACCCCGCTTTGGTCACCGCTTTGCAGGCCTCCCGCACCCGGCTGAAGGCCGGGACCTTGCGGGTGCAGCGGGCCGATGCAATGGCATGGATGAAGGCTGCACCGACGGAGTCGCTGGAACTGGTCTTGCTGGACCCGCCCTTTGCCGCAGGTCTAGGCGCAGCCGCCTTGATGGCGGCAGCGCGTTTGCTCGTGCCGGGTGGTTTTGTGTATCTGGAGACGGGCGAGCCCTTCGAGGGAGATGTGTATAAGAGACAGGTGTGCGACTGGCGGCGGCCGAAGGGCCAGGCCTTGTCACCGTGATCGCCACCAAGAACGCGGTGTCCTTCTATGAACGACATGGCTTTCAGTCGGTGGAGGACCAATACTTTGAGCGCGGTGATCCACCGCGCCGCTACGATGTCGTCAAGATCTNGGTGTGGGGGGCGTGGGCGGGGCTGGCGGCTTGGGCGGCTTGGGGCGGGGGGGCTTGGCATGGATTTGGGTCAAGGCTTTGTCCATGGGGCCACTCAGGAATGTGCCGAGCACTTTGAGCGAATCCTCGATATTGCGATCAATGGCATCGCGCTCATTGGCTGGGGGCTTGCGCAGCACATAGGCCGCTACCTCGGCCTTGACGCCTGGGTGGCCAATGCCCAGCCGCAAACGCCAGAAATTGCCGTCACCCAGTTGGGCCTGGATGTCTTTGAGGCCGTTATGGCCGCCATTACCCCCGCCCTGTTTGAGCTTCATTTGGCCGGGCGGCAAGTCCAATTCATCATGCACCACCAAGATTTCAGCGGGGGCGATTTTGAAGAATCGGGCCAGCGCACTGACGGACTTGCCCGACACGTTCATATAGGTCATGGGCTGCAAAAGCCAAACCGGCCCAGGCAGCCCCGGCGGGTTGCAACGTGCAACCAGTCCCCAATAGGCCTTGTCGGGTTGTAGCGAGGCTTTGAGTTGCCGTGCTGCACCGTCTACCCACCAGAAACCGGCGTTGTGGCGGGTGGCTTCGTATTCCGGCCCAGGGTTGCCCAAGCCCACAATCAATCGAATCATGGCGGCATTATCCAGTCAGGCCGGGCTGATGGGCCGCAGCGTGGTGCACGTTCAACCCATCACTGGCGCGGGTGTCGCTGAGGCGTGGGCGGAGCAGCTTGCAGCGCGGAGCCCGTATGCCGCTTGACGCCAAGCGGTATAGTGCGCGGCACACAGCGCTGGGTGATGTGGGGGTCACTCCGAGAGCTTTTCAAATTGGCTTCGGGCGCTTTTTTCAGGCGATGGTTTGCTGATGGTTGCCATGGCCTTGGTCACATGAAGGACGATTGGAAATGCCTCTGCCCCACCATCTCTCAAGCCGGTATCTGGCCGCAGTTGCCCTGGCAACGCTGGTTCAGCCAAGCCTGGCGGATGCTCCTTTCCCAGTACACCCTATCAAGCTGATTGTTCCGTTTGCACCCGGCGGAGCCACGGACACCTTGGGTCGGATTCTGGGCGCGGCCTTGTCAGAGAAGCTGGGTCAAGCCGTGGTGGTTGAGAACAAGCCGGGGGCTTCAACGCTGTTAGCGGTCAACCAGCTCATCAGAGCCCCTGCCGATGGCTACACCCTGATGCTGGGGGCGGGCACGACCACGCTGACCCTGAACCCGGCCCTGCGCCAGAACCTGCCTTACGACCCCATCAAGAGCTTTACGCCCTTGGGTCAGATTGCGGATCTCGCCTTGGTGTTGGTGGTGCGGGCAGACTTTCCTGGCGAGACCCTGGCCGACTTGATCAAACTGGCCAAGGCGGAACCGGGCGGCTTGTCCTACGCCACCTTTGGCGCAGGTTCATCGGTTCACTTTGCGGGCGAGATGCTGAAGTCGGCGGCCGGCATTCAGATGGTGCACGTACCTTACAACGGTAGCGGCCCCAGCTTGAATGCTCTGATGGCAGGTCAAGTTCAGCTGGCGTTCGACTCGGTGGTGGCCGCAGCGCCTTTGATCCAGGCAGGCAAGCTCAAAGCTCTGGCCGTGCTGTCTGATAAGCGCCTGATGACTCTGCCCAAGGTGCCCACCGTGGCGGAAAGCGGTTACCCCGGCTTCAAAATGGATACTTGGTTTGCCTTGCTGGCTCCGCATGGCTTGCCGGGCAATGTGCAAACCAAGCTCGAAAAGGCGCTCAGCGAGGTGGTGCAATCGCCTGAAGTGGCGCGAAAGCTCAGGGAGTTGCACCTCAACGCCCGGTTCGGCGATGGCGCATCCGTCATAGGCCGTGTCGAGAGGGAGCTTCCGCACATGCGTGCGCTCACCCGCCGGGCCAATATTCAGGGTGAGTGAGGCGCTGAGCGCCCATGAAAAAGCCCCGCCAAGGCGGGGCTAGGTCGAAGCGCCAGCCCAGGGGCCGCGCTCGAGAAGAAGGATTACTTCTTCTTCTTGGCGTCCTTCTTGCCTTTGTCGGCAGCCGGAGCGGCGGCCACAACGACTTCTTCCTCAGCCTTGGCTTCAGCCACAGACACCACGACGGGGTTCTGGGTGCCGTGCTTCACGGCCTTGATGCCTTCAGGCAGCGTCAGGTCGGAGACGTGCAAGCTCTTGCCCTTGACCAGACCCGACAGGTCCACGGCCACGAACTCAGGCAACTGCATGGCCAAGCACTCGATTTCGATCTCGGTGGCCACGTGGCTGACGATGCACTTGTCGGTCTTGACGGCGACAGAGTTTTCTTCGTTCGAGAAGTGCAGGGGCACTTTCTTGCGCAGCTTGGTGGTTTCGTCCACGCGCTGGAAGTCCACGTGCAGCACTTGTTGCTTCCAAGGGTGCATTTGGAAGGCGCGCAGCAGCACCTTTTGCGTCTTGCCAGCCAATTCCATCTCGAGGATGGACGAATGGAAGGCTTCTTTCTTCAGGGCGAAGTACAGCGCGTTGTGATCGACTTCGATCATTGCGGGCTCACCAGCACCAAAAACGATACCGGGCACCTTGCCCGACACTCGCAGGCGGCGGCTCGCTCCGGTCCCCTGCTTAGCGCGCTCATAAGCGACGAATTGCATGACACTCTCCAATGAGTCGGGGCGTTCCGCGACCAGAATCGCCCCTGTTTAAAAAGCGCTTCAACCAAGGCTGAAGCGCCAGCGAAAAAGGCCCAGCCCCGAAAGGCTGAACCTTAGAAATTGTTGTTCTGCTCAGAGAACAGCGAGGTCACCGACTCGCCGTCCGAGATGCGGCGGATGGTTTCGGCGAACAAGAAGGCCACCGACAACTGGCGAATCTTCTTGCAGGCCTTGGCAGCGTCGCTGAGCGGAATGGTGTTGGTGATGACGACTTCGTCGAGCTGCGAGCTCTTGATGCGTTCGATCGCCGGGCCCGAGAACACGGCATGGGTGCAGTAAGCGTAGACGCTTTTGGCGCCGCGCTCCTTGAGCACTTCAGCCGCTTTGACCAAGGTGCCAGCGGTGTCGATCATGTCGTCCATGATCACGCAGTTGCGGCCTTCGATCTCACCGATGATGTGCATCACCTCAGACACATTGGCCTTGGGACGACGCTTGTCGATGATGGCCAGATCGCAACCCAACTGCTTGGCCAGGGCGCGAGCGCGCACCACGCCGCCAACGTCCGGGCTCACCACCACCAGGTCGGGGTAGTTCTTGGCCTTCAGGTCGGTCAGCAGCACCGGGCTGGCGTAGATGTTGTCGACGGGAATGTCGAAGAAGCCTTGGATCTGATCGGCGTGCAGGTCCATGGTCAGCACGCGCTCAACGCCCACGGTCTCCAGCAAGTTGGCCACGACCTTGGCCGAGATGGGCACGCGGGTGGAGCGCGGGCGGCGGTCTTGACGGGCATAGCCGAAGTAGGGGATCACGGCGGTGATGCGGCGCGCGCTGGCGCGCTTCAGGGCATCGACCATGATCAGCAATTCCATCAGGTTCTCGTTGGTCGGCGCGCAGGTGGATTGCACGACGAACACATCACGAGCACGGACGTTTTGCTGGATCTCGACGGTGACTTCACCGTCCAAAAAACGGCCCACACTGGCCTTGCCGAGTTCGGAACCCAGGTGGGTTGCCATTTCTTGGGCCAGCACCGGATTGGCGTTGCCCGTGAACAGGACAGTGTTGAACAGCACGTCAGCGTCTCCGGCGGAAACTTCAATGTTACGGAGCCAAACTGCAGGCCCCAAACAAAAAGACCGCGCAACAAAAGCGCGCGGTCTTTGGCTTGTAGCGTTCAAGCCTGAAGGCTTGAACCGCTGAGGTCATTTGGCAGGGGAGGAAGGACTCGAACCCTCGCATGTCGGAATCAAAATCCGATGCCTTGACCAACTTGGCGACTCCCCTACACAGGACATAGCCTGACGGCTACACCCTTTTAACTTTCAACTGGCCCAGCCCACTAAAGGATGCTCAAGCAAGCTGTGGCACATTCGACCGACCCAGCCTTCAGGCAACGTGCCTTCCAACTCTGTCGCCACAGGTTGACCTCCTGTGCCCGTCTCTTCCACTCTTGCAAACACTGCACTGCCTGAGCCCGTCATCCGGCTGTTGCCGAACCGCTGCGCCAACCACTGCCTTGCTTGCGTCACCTCGGGGCACAAGGCCTCGGCTGCTGCTTGCAAGTCGTTCCGCCCAAAACCGCCTAAAAGCCCTTCAAAGCTCTGCTGCTGGTTTCGCTCGCAAACGGTGTCTGCTAGAGAGCCCGCAACTATAGCAGGCTTTGTGTTGCGTGTCACCAAAGGGCTTGAAAAAATTGCAGCCGTGGCGATCGCTTGAGGCGGCTTGATGACGGCAAAACGCTGTGTCGGCACCGGCATGGGCGTCAAGATGTCGCCAATGCCTTCGACAAAAGCATTGCGCCCGCCCACGAAGAAGGGCACATCGGCACCCAATTGCGCTGCCAAGGTTTGCAAGCGTGCGCGTGGCCAATTCAGGCCCCAGAGTTTGTTCAGGCCCAGCAAGGTGGTCGCGGCGTCTGAGCTGCCACCGCCCATGCCTGCGCCCCAGGGGACCTGCTTCAAGATGGAAATATCTGCGCCCAAAGTGGTGCCGCTGGCCTGTTGCAAGCTGCGCGCTGCGCGCAGGCAAAGGTCGTCGGGCGGTAAGGCGGGCCCCAGGTCGTGGCGGTGCAACTGCCCGTCGTGGCGTCGCTCCAGGTGCAGGGTGTCGGCCCAGTCGATGAGCACGACTGGCATAGGCCTGCGGGCCTTGGCCAGAGTCCAAGGTCACACCAGCCGGGCTCCATTGGGCCAGGGCCAACACCGTGCCCAAGGGGCTGAACAGACGTAACTCGCCCTGGGTTTCGTGGCCTGCCAGTTCAAAACTGGCGCTCACCGACTGGCTGGCCGTGGTGTCTGTAGCGGCCACTCGCAGGGCCATGCGGCCCTGTAGTGGTGCAGGTGCATCCGGCGCGCGAGGTGGTGCGGTAACGCAAGCCGTGACGCTCAGCAAAGCCGCTATCGTCGCCCAGCGCTTCACCCAAGCCAAGTCGCCAGTCATAGCTTGACTTGCAGGCGTTGCAGCGTCTCCAGCAGCACCTCGTTGTCGGGTTCACGGGGTTGGGCCTCACGCCAGACTTGCAGCGCTTCTTCCCGGCGGCCGGTCTGCCACAAGGCTTCACCCAGGTGGGCGGCCACTTCCACATGGGGGCGGGCGATCAGCGATTGCCGCAGGAGGCGAATGGCATCGTCCAGACGGCCTTGTCGAAACGCCACCCAACCGAGGCTGTCTGTGATGAAGGGGTCGCCCGGGGCCATGCGCTCGGCCTTGGTCAGCAAGGCCTCTGCCTCGTCCAAACGGATGTTGCGCTCGGCCAGCGAGTAGCCCAAAGCGTTCACCGCATGGTGATCGGTGGGCTTGAGCGTCATGACCCGGCGCAGCAACACCTCCATATCGTCGTAGCGTCCGAGGCGGTCAGCGGCCATGGCCAATTCATAGACCAGTACCGAGTCCTCGGGGCTTTGCCGCATGGCGTCGAGCAAGAGGTCGTAAGCGGCTTGCCACTGCTTGCGGTCACGCAGCAGTTGGGCCTCGGCCAAGAGCCGGGCTCGGGCGTCGGGGTCGCCCTTGGCAGGGCCGGCACGCAGCAACGCACGGGCTTCGGTAAGCCGCCCACTGTGGGCGAGCAAAGATGCGCGACGGGCCAGCACCGATAAATCGGCCTCCTGAGCCGGAATGCGATCCAACCATTGGCTGGCAGTTTGCGGGTTCTTGAGCTGCTCCCACCCTTGGGCCATCAGCACATAAGCCAGATGCGGTCCGGCGTCGTTCGCTTCGTCGTCGGCCTCGGCGGCGTTGCTGCTGCGCTTGGCCTCGGCATCCGCGTGGGCCGCTAGAAAGCGCTCCAATGAGGTGATGCCATCACGACTCTCGCGCAGCTCGATCTGGTAGGCCCCCAGGGTCAGCCATGCAACGGACAACTGCGGTACCTGGGCCAAGGCCAGTTTGAGTTGGTTGGCGGCTTCGCCCAGGCGCTGTCGGCGGTCCAGCGAGCGGGCATAGGCCAGGCGCAACTGAGCCGGGGTGTTGGCACTGGCCAGAGCGCCCTGCACCAATGCTTCAGCCGCTGGTGCTTTGGGAATCAGCTCCAGCGCCAGCAGGGTCGGGCCCATGGCTGTGGGGTCTTGGCCCAGGGCTTTGCGCGCCAGGGTCAAAGCGGTGTCCACCTGGCCAGCGGCCAAGGCCACACGGCCTCGGGCCGTCCAAGCGGCGACCTGGGTGCTGGCTTGGGTCTCGAAAGGGGCCAAGGCCTCCTCGGCGGCCTTCAGGGCCAGGTCTTTATCTTTCAGACCTGCCAAAAACCGAGGCAGGCCGCTGATCACCAGTTCCTGCTCTTTGCTAGGCTGGTTTTGCAGCAGGTGACGCAAGGGTTCACCCAGTTCGCCCGGGCGGTCCATGGCGACCAGCACTTGCACCATGGTGCGGGCGGCCTCGGTGGACCGAGGCAAGGCCTGACGCCAGGCCCGCGCCGCTTGTAATGCCGACTCACCGGCCCGCGCCTGAATCGCCAGCTCGACCGCGCGGCGGAACAGGTTCTCATCCTTGCTGCGCCGCGCGCCATCCAGCATCACCTCATGGGCATTGCCCAGCCGCCCGGCCTGCGCCTCCAACTCACCGATCAAGAGTTGATAGAACATGGGCGCATCGAGCCCACTGTTCTGAACCGGTGCGGCAGGGGTGTCAGCCGCCGCAGGCTCTTGTGCTGCCACAGCCAGCACATGCCGCCTTGCGGCAGCGGCGCGTGTCTGTCAAGCAAGCCCTGCTGTCGGGCGAGTTGGTGGTGGGGGCGGGCAATATCTACGCCAGCGATGCCTTGTTTGAAGCCGGTATGGACCCCCGTACACGCTGCGACCGCATTGCGGCGGCCCGAGCCGCCCGTCTATTGGCTGCGGTTCAGCGGGTGCTGGCCGAGGCCATCGCGGCAGGGGGCTCGACACTCAAAGACTTCAAAGACGCCCACGGCACCGTCGGGCAGTATCAAGGGCAGGCGCGGGTCTATGGCCGCGAAGGTCAGGCCTGCCAGCGCTGCGCAGGCACCATCAAGCGCATCGTGCAAGGGCAACGTGCCACTTATTTTTGCCCTGGATGCCAGCATTGAGTCGTTATACCGCCACAAGGCCTGAGCATGTGGGTCCTGGGGTTCACGGCCTGCGCCACTGCGGCTAGGATGCTTGCTGGTATTTGCTGCTCATACATCCTGTTGTGTCTTTTCCCCACTCGCTCTCCAGCCCCCGCGGTCTCCAACCCACGCTAGCGCCTTTGCTGGACGCGCTGGCCGAGTGGCGCATGGCCATGGCGGGGCAGATGATCACCCTTGAGAGCTTCTTGCGGGATGCCGATTTACTCACCCCGGATGCCGCCAATCAATGCGCTGGTCTGCGACAGCGCTTAGCCACCGATCGTTTGGTCATCGCCTTCGTGGCTGAGTTTGCGCGTGGCAAGTCCGAGCTGATCAATGCCATCTTTTTCGCCGATGCCGGGCAGCGTGTGTTGCCCGCTACCCCGGGGCGCACCACCAAATGCCCGGTTGAGCTGTGTTGGGACGAACGCGATCCACCCCGCTTGGCCCTGCTGCCCATTGATACCCGCCTGCGGCCAGAAACACTGGCCGACTGGCGCGACATGCCAGGGGCTTGGACGACGGTTGAGCTGGACACCTCCGACACCAACGCTTTGGTGAAGTCGCTCTCACAGGTCACCGCCACGCGCTATGTCAGCCGCGAGCAGGCTGTATCTCTGGGGCTGTGGTCTGACGAACACCCGGACGACAACCCCCCCAGCACGGCCGACGGGCGTGTGGAAGTGCCGGCTTGGCGGCATGCCGTCATCAACTACCCCCATCCCTTACTCAAGCATGGCCTGGTGGTGGTGGATACCCCCGGCCTCAACGCCATCGGCACAGAACCCGAGCTGACGCTGAGCCTGCTGCCCTCGGCCCATGCCGTCTTGTTCATCCTCGGGGCCGACACCGGGGTTACTCGCACCGACCTGGCGGTCTGGAACCAGCACCTGAACGATCCGTCGCTGGCGCGCTATGTGGTGCTCAATAAAATCGACACCCTGGCCGACCCGCTGGCCACCAGTGTCGAGCGGCAAGACCTGATCGAGCGCCAATGCCTCAGTGCCGCCGAAACCCTGGGGGTGCCACGCCACCGGGTGTTTCCCGTGTCGGCCCGGCAGGCGCTGTCGGCCCGCTTGCAGAACGACAGCTTCGGTCTGATCGGCTCCAAAGTGCCGGTGCTTGAAAACGCTTTGCGAGACGAGTTGCTGCCGAGGCCGCGCCGCCGGTGGCCGCTGCTGAACCCACCAGCGGTGCGCCAGGCGTTCGCCTGAACCTGGGCGAACCGGCCGATGCTGCTGCTCAAGTGGACCTGTATCTGCCGGATTTGCAGCTCAACTTCCGGACCGATCAGTTGGATGCCGCCTTGGCTCCACCGCCTGTCACCAAGCCCTCGGGCTTGGTCCACAGTGACGGCGTGCGTCCCAGCCTGAACCCTGACCTCGAATGAGTGTGTCCACTGCCGCTGGGCCGGGCACTGCGGGCCTGGCAGAGTGCGTGGTGGCCTGGCAGCGCACGTATGGCCGCCACAGCCTGCCCTGGCAGCAAACCCGCGACCCCTACCGAGTGTGGTTGTCGGAGATCATGCTGCAACAAACCCAGGTCAGCACGGTGCTGGGCTATTACGAGCGCTTCTTGAACCGCTTTCCAGATGTCGCCGCCTTGGCCGCTGCGCCGCAAGACGAAGTGCTGGCGCTGTGGGCCGGCCTGGGCTATTACAGCCGGGCGCGCAACCTGCACCGCTGTGCACAGGTGGTGGTGGCTGAGCATGCGGGGGCGTTCCCGCGCACGGCGGCGGCATTGATGACGCTGCCGGGCATTGGGCGCTCCACGGCAGCCGCCATTGCAGCCTTTTGTTTTGGCGAGCGGGTGGCCATCCTGGACGGCAACGTCAAGCGCGTGTTGACGCGTGTGTTGGGCTTTGGCCAGGACCTGGCCCAGTCAGCCCATGAAAAAGCCTTGTGGCGCCTGGCGGATGCGCTACTGCCGCAGGGCAGGGGCATTGAAGCCTATACCCAAGGACTGATGGATTTAGGTGCCACCGTTTGCGTGCAGCGCAAGCCCGATTGCGCGGCCTGCCCCTTGGCAGCGCAGTGTGTGGCCAAGGCTCAAGGGCGGCCCGAGGACTACCCCGTCAAGCGCCGCAAACTGGTGCGCAGCCAGCGGGCCCATGCGGTACTCTGGCTGGTGCAAGGCGAGCGGGTGTGGCTGGTGCAGCGCCCGCAAACCGGGGTCTGGGCAGGTCTCTGGGCCTTGCCTGAATTTGAGGATTTGGCGGCCCTAGAGCGCGCCATTGCCGATTGGCCCGGTGAGCAGCAAGCCTTGCCGACCATCCACCATGTGTTGACGCATTTTGACTGGGCCCTCAGCCCCGTGCGTTTGCGCCTGCCAGCAGCGGCAGAGGTTGACGAGATATTGGCACAACAGTGGCCCAACGGCAGGTGGGTGCCTGTGGTGCGCCTGGACGACTACGGATTACCTGCGCCGCTCAAAAAATTGCTGCTTCAGGCCTTGCCGTCCAGCTCGCGGTGACGCTTGAGCGTGGTCACCGCGTCGGAGAACCGCGCGGTGAGCGACTCCACAAAGTACACCGAGCGATGCTGGCCCCCGGTGCAGCCAATGGCCACCGTCAGGTAGCTGCGTTGGTCGTCCTCAAACGCGGGGAGCCAACGGCGCACAAAGGCATCGATCTGCGACAGCATCTCGCCGACCTCGGGTTGGCCCGCCAGATAGTCGGCCACGGGCTCGTCCATGCCGGTCAAAGGGCGCAGTTCACGGATGTAAAAAGGGTTGGGCAGCACACGCACGTCAAACACCAGGTCGGCGTCCAGTGGCACACCGTGCTTGAAGGCGAAGGATTCAAACACCAAGGTCAAACCGCTGCGCGTGGCTCCCACCAAGTCACGCACCCAGAGCCGGAGCTGGGCCGGGCGCAACTGGCTGGTGTCCAACACCGAGGACTGCTCGCGCAAGTCGGCCAGCAAGTCGCGTTCTAGCTCAATCGCATCAAACAGCATGCGGTGCGGGTCACCGGCTTCGCTGGGCTTGGAGAGCGGATGCGGGCGGCGCGTCTCGGAAAAGCGCCTGATCAGCGCAGTCGTGGTGGCATTCAAAAAAATGCTGCGTACAAGCACGCCTTCGGCCTTGAGTTGCTGCAGGACAGGCAACAAGCCGGGCAATGAACTGGCCGTGCGCACATCCACCGCAATCGCCATCTTGCGCACCCCGTGCAGGCTTTCCACGCGGATGAAATCGCGCAGCAGCTCGGGGGGCAGGTTGTCCACACAAAAGTAGCCCGCGTCCTCCAGCGCATGCAGGGCGACGGACTTGCCGGAGCCGGAGATGCCCGTGACCAGCACCACCTCGCGCTCGTGCTGTGGAGGGGCGGTGGGAGGCAAAGGGGTTTGGGGGGTCATGCGTGGGGCGCGCGGCGCGCAGGGCTCGAAGGCGTAGCTTGGTTCAGCAACTCTTGGGCGTGGGCGAGGCTGGTGCCTTGGGCACGCTCGCCGCCCAGCATGCGGGCGATCTCCGCCACACGGGCTTCGCCCGCAACCGGGCTGATGCGCGAGTGGGTTTGCCCCGCATCGCTGGTTTTGGCCACCACCAGATGATGATCCCCGCAGGCCGCCACTTGGGGCAGGTGGGTCACGGCCAACACTTGGGCACTTTGGCCGAGCTGCTTCATCATCCGGCCCACAGCGTCGGCCACCGTGCCGCCCACGCCGGAGTCAATTTCGTCAAAGATCAGCGTGCTGGGCGCTGGGCGATCAAGGGCCTGATGGGCTTGGGCTTGGCGCTCACGGGCCGTGGTCACGGCAATGGCCAAGGCCAGGCGAGACAGCTCCCCGCCGGAGGCCACCTTGGCCAGTGGCCGGGGCGTGCTGCCTGCATGGCCGGCCACCAAGAACTCGGCCGCTTCCAGGCCATAGGCTTGGGGTTGGTCTTGGGTTTGCAAGTCCACTTCAAAGCGGCCACCGGCCATGCCCAAGTGTTGCATGGCCTCGGTCACCCGGGCAGAGAGCGGGCCTGCCGCTGCCCGCCGTGCTTGGCTGACCCGCTGGGCTTCATGACGCCAAGCGGCCTCGGCCTGGCCCAATGCGTGCTCCAGAGCATTCAGGTCTGCCGCTTGGTCAAGAGCTGCCAAGCTGGTGCGCCACTCCTGCAACAAGGCCGGTAGTTCTTCGGGGGGGCGGCGATAGCGGCGGGCCAGCCCCATCCAGGCGGACAGCCGTGCGTCCAGCGCTTCTAAGCGCTTGGGGTCCGGTTCCACGCGGCCCAGGTAGGCGTTCAGGCTGCGGGCGGCGTCATCCAACTGGGCTTGGGCACCCTGCAAGGCGTCCAACACCGTCTGCACTTGAGGGTCCCAGGCGCTGACGTGGTCCAGCGCGTTCAGGGCCCGGGCCACCAAACGGCTTGCGCTGTGGTCGTCTTCGTCCACCCACTGATGGGCTTGATGGGCGGCGTCGACCAGCGCCTGGCCATGGGCCAGGCGCTGGTGTTCGGTGTTGAGGGCGGCCCACTCCTCCTCGCCCGGGGCGAGGCGTTCCAGCTCGCCAATCTGCCACACCAGGCGCTCGCGCTCGCTGTCGCGCTGGCCCTGGGCGCTGCGGGCCTGTGCCAAGGCCTCGGTGGCGTCGCGCCAGCGGGCAAAGGCGTGGGCCAGGGCTTGAGTGTCCAGCCCGGCTTGCTCGTCCAACAGGGCGCGCACCGAGGCTGGGCGGGTCAGGCCCTGCCAAGCATGTTGGCCGTGGATGTCCACCAAGTGGTCGGCCAGCTCGCGCAGTTGTGTCAAGGTGGCTGGGCTGCCGTTGATGAAGCCTCGGCTCTTGCCTTGGGCGTCAATCACCCGACGCAGCATTAACTCGCCGTCGGCTTCAAAGCCATGCTCCTCCAGCCAGTTGGTTAAGGCTGCTGGGGCGTCAAAGCTGGCGGTGATGTCGGCGCGGGCGGCGCCGTCGCGCACCACCGGGCCGTCGGCTCGGGCACCCAAGGCCAGTTGCAGCGCGTCAATCAAAATTGATTTACCCGCCCCGGTTTCACCCGTCAGCACGGTAAAGCCCGCGCTGAAGCTGACATCCAGGTGCGTGACGATGACGAAGTCTTGAAGCGTCAGGTGTTTGAGCATGCTCAGACCACACCCTCATACCAACGCAGCTTTCGCCGCAAGGTGGCGTAATAACTCCAACCCCGAGGGTGCAAGAAGCGCACTGCCACGCTGGAGCGGCCAACACGAACCTGGTCACCGTGCATCAGGCTGGCCAGGCTGTGCATGTCGAAATTGGCACTGCTGTCCTTGCCCGACACGATGGTGACCTGTACCTCTTGAGTGTCCGGCAACACAATGGGGCGGTTGGACAAGGTGTGCGAGGCAATGGGCACAACAATCCAGCCCCCCACAGCAGGGTGCAAGATTGGCCCACCGGCTGACAGGGCATAGGCGGTGGAGCCCGTGGGGGAGGCAATGATCAAGCCATCAGCCCGCATATTGGCCACAAACTCGCCGCCAATGTCCACCCGCAGCTCCACCATGCTGGCGGTGGGGCCGCGCGCCACCACCACGTCGTTCAGGGCCATGCCTTGGAAGATGGGTTCCTCGTCGCGCCACACGCCGCCCTCCATCATGGAGCGGCGCTCTTCCTCGTAATCGCCCCGAACAATCGGCCCCAAGGCCTCGGCCCAGTCCATGCCCCGCACATCGGTGATAAAGCCCAAGCGCCCTTGGTTGATGCCCACCAGCGGCACATTGAATGGGGCCAATTCGCGGGCAATGCCCAGCATGGTGCCGTCACCGCCCACCACCACGGCAATGTCGCACTGTGCGCCAATCTCGGCGGGGCTCAAGGCCCCGTATTCGTCCCAGTCCGTGGCCATGGCCGTGTCGCGGTCGACCGAAACGTCCAAACCCTGGCGGGTCAAAAACTGGGCAATTTGCTCCAGCAAGGGGCGGATGCCCTGAGCTTGGTGCTTGCCTACAAGCGCGGCGTGGCGAAAACGGGTCGGCATGGTGCGAGGAATTACACCACAGCCCCTGCGTGCATCCACTGCGCCAAAGGCCTGCATCCGTACAATGGCCCCATGCTGGACGACCGCGCCCGATCCCTGCTCA
This sequence comes from Ideonella sp. MAG2, assembly GCA_004359425.1. GTDB lineage: Bacteria > Pseudomonadota > Gammaproteobacteria > Burkholderiales > Burkholderiaceae_C > Ideonella. The sequence goes on from PTEU01000001.1 coordinate 856,276, forward strand.
AAACCTTGGTGGAACGCTATATCGCGGACGGCCAGCCCGTGGGCTCGCGCACCTTGTCCAAGGCCTCGGGCTTGGAGCTTTCGCCCGCCACCATCCGCAATGTGATGGCGGATCTGGAGGAAATGGGCCTGATCGTCAGCCCCCACACCTCTGCTGGGCGCATTCCTACGCCTCGCGGCTACCGCTTGTTTGTGGACACCATGCTGACGGTCCGCCCCATGGACGGTGGGATGCCGCAGATGGCCGACGCCCCACTGGCCCCCGATCAACCTCAGCGCGTGATCGCCCAGGCTGCCACCCTGCTGTCCAACCTCTCCAGCTTTGTGGGCGTGATCACCGCGCCCAAAAAAGCCAGTGTGTTCCGGCACATTGAGTTTTTGCGCCTGGGTGAACGCCGGGTGCTGGTGATCTTGGTGGCCCCCGATGGCGACGTGCAAAACCGGGTGCTGTTCACCACGCATGACCACAGCCAAAGCGAGCTGGTCGAGGCCACCAACTTCTTGAACGCGCACTATGGTGGGCTCAGCATTGAGGAAGTGCGGCTGCGCCTGAAGTCTGAGGTGGACGAGCTGCGCGGTGAGATCGCCAGTTTGATGCGGGCTGCCGTGCAAGTGGGCACCGAGGTGATGGAAGAGAATCAAGAGCAAGTGGTGGTGAGCGGCGAGCGCAACCTCTTGGGTGTGCAAGACTTCGGCAACGACCTCAGTGCCATGCGCAAGATGTTCGACCTGTTCGAGCAAAAAACCCAGTTGCTGCGCCTGCTTGATACCTCCAGCCGCGCCGAGGGTGTGCGTATCTTTATAGGCGGTGAAAGTGGCGTTGTGCCCTACGAGGAGCTGTCGGTGGTGTCGGCACCCTATGAAGTAGATGGCCGCGTGGTGGGCACCCTGGGCGTGATTGGCCCCACCCGCATGGCCTATGACCGCATGATCCAGATTGTGGACATCACCTCCAAGCTGGTGGGCAACGCGCTCTCGCAGCGCTGATTCTCAAAAGGGCTTGCCAGGCCCCTACAATCGCAATCCTTCTGCCCAGAGCAGCTTCGCTCCCTCTGTGGCCAGACCCGTTTTCCGGGGGCCGTTAGCTCAGTTGGTTAGAGCAGAGGACTCATAATCCTTTGGTCATAGGTTCAAGTCCTATACGGCCTACCACTTCTCTTCAAGCTTGCATGGCGGCGCAGCCCCATCGCCCAATGCGGGATGCATTGAGCTTGGTGTTTTCCCTTGGGTTTCGACAGGGTCAGGGCATTATGGGCTTGGTCTGCCCCCTTGAACATGGGGAGTGGCGTTGACGCCGCTCAGAGGCACCGTGACACTCGCCGCTTGGTCACTAGAGGCCGTTTTGTATCGGGGGCTCAAGCCCTTGTTGCAGGACTTCATCACCTCGGTGCATTTCAAACTCTGTTGTAGCTGGAGAAGCTGAATGACGTTCAAGTCGACCCCGCGGTTCACCCGCATTTCCGCAGCATTGGGCCTGGCTGTGGCCACCATGGGTGTGGCGCATGCCGCCGACACCACCCGTGTCATCGTGGAGTTCAAGTCCGAAGCCAAGGCTGAAGCGGCAGCGCGCAAGGCATTGGCCATGCTGGGCGGCAAGGTCAAGCTGGAGATTTTGGGCGGCGGTGCTGTGGCGGCAGAGGTCCCGACCAACGCTCTGGACACGGTACGCACGTGGCAGGCACCGTTGCCGCTATCAACAACAGCGGTGTGGGTGTGGTGGGTGTCAACCCCAACAAAAAGCTGAAGCTGCACATCGTCAAGGTGTTCGGTGCGAATGGCTGGGCTTACTCCTCCTCCTTGTCCAACGCGGCAAAGAAGTGCCAGGCTGCCGGTGCCAACATCATCAGCATGTCGCTGGGTGGTTCTCTGAACAACCCACTGGAGAGCAAGACCTTCGCCAACCTGCAAAAAGCAGGCATCCTGTCTATCGCTGCGGCGGGCAATGACGGCAATACGGCCACCTCCTATCCGGCGGGCTATGCGTCTGTGGTGTCGGTGGCTGCTGTGGATGCCAACAAGGTGGCCGCAGGCTTCTCTCAGCGCAACAATGATGTTGAAATTTCAGGTCCCGGCGTAGCTGTTTTGTCGACCGTGCCCATGGGCAAGGGCACCAATTCGGCATTGACCGTGGGTGCCAGCACCTACGCGCCAGGCGGCATGGCCGGCTCTCCGGCTGGGTCCGTCACTGCGCCTTTGGCTAACTTCGGCCTGGGCACTGCGATTGACACGGCGATGGCGGGCAAGGTCTGCTTGATTCAGCGCGGCAGCATCACATTTGCTGAAAAGGTCTTGAACTGCCAGAACAGCGGTGGCGTTGGTGCTGTGGTTTACAACAACGTCGCTGGTGGCTTTGGTGGCACCTTGGGTGGTACTGCGACCACCATCCCGTCGGTCACGGCGTCGGACACCGAAGGTGCGGCCATGGTGGCGCAGGTGGGCCAGTCGGCGACTTTGGCGGTTACGACCTCCAACTACGCCGAATTTGACGGTACCTCGATGGCGACACCGCACGTGGCCGCCGTGGCTGCCTTGGTATGGAGCCACTTCCCCAATTGCACGGGTCAGCAAATCCGCGCCTCTCTGAACAAGAGCGCCATGGATCTGGGCACCGCTGGCCGTGACACCACGTATGGCTGGGGCTTGGTCCAAGCCAAGGCCGCTTACACACGCATCCAAAACAAGGGCTGCGGCAAATAATGTGCTGAGGAGAGCGCCGGAGGGCAGACCACTGCCCCTGGACGCAAGAAGGGGTCCCGAGAGGGACCCCTTTTTACTTTGGTGCGCCCAGCTCGGTCTGTCAGGGCAGCTTTTTGATCTGCGTCACCACGTACTGACCGTCGACTTTGTCCGCTGTAAAGCTGACGCGGTCGCCTTCGTTCAGGCCGTCAAGCAACTGAGCGGGCTTGGCCTTGAAGGCCATGGTCATGGGTGGCATGTCGAGGTTTTTGATCTCGCCGTGCTTGAGGGTGACTTTGGCCTGGGCTTTGTCGATCTTCTTGACTTCGCCTTCTGACGCTTGCGCCCACAGCGCGGCACTGCCCAGAGCCAGGGCGGTCAGGGTGCGACGGAGAAGGGTGGTAGCAATCAGTGGCATGGTGAGTCCTTTCCGGGATTCAACGGGTCGGGGGCCCCTTGGGTAGACAGGCTCCTAGAATAGGTCCGATGTTGCCACGGCTTGGGGCAGCACATCTTGCTCAACCCTTTGACCCCATTTTTTGACGCCATGACTGCTGCCACCACCTCGATCGACCACATCCTGCCCCGCGAAAAGGCCGAGATCCTGGCCCAGGCCTTGCCTTACATCCGCAAGTTCCACGGCAAGACCTTGGTCATCAAATACGGTGGCAACGCCATGACCGACCCGGAGTTGCAGCAAGACTTTGCCGAGGACGTGGTGTTGCTGAAGTTGGTGGGCATGAACCCCGTGGTGGTGCACGGCGGCGGGCCGCAGATTGACGACGCGCTGAACCGCCTGGGCAAGAAGGGCACGTTTATTCAAGGTATGCGCGTCACCGACGAAGAAACCATGGAAGTGGTGGAGTGGGTGCTGGGCGGTGAAGTGCAGCAAGACATCGTGGGCCTGATCAACGCGGCAGGTGGCAAGGCGGTCGGCCTGACGGGCCGCGATGGCGGCATGATCCGCGCCAAAAAGCTCAAAATGCTGGACAAAGACGACCCCACCAAAGAGCACGACGTGGGCCAGGTGGGTGAGATCGACAGCATCGACCCCAGCGTGGTGAAGGCCCTGCAAGACGACGCCTTCATTCCCGTCATCAGTCCCATCGGCTTTGGCGAGAACAACGAGAGCTACAACATCAATGCCGATGTGGTGGCCGCCAAATTGGCCACGGTGCTGAAGGCCGAAAAGCTCTTGATGCTGACCAACATCACCGGCGTGCTCGACAAACAAGGCCAATTGCTGACCGACCTGACGGCCAAGCGCATTGACGAGTTGTTTGCCGACGGCACCATCTCTGGCGGCATGCTGCCCAAGATTGCTGGTGCCTTGGATGCCGCCAAGAGCGGCGTCAATGCCGTCCACATCATCGACGGCCGCGTGCCGCACGCCATGCTCTTGGAGATCCTGACCGACCAAGCCTATGGCACCATGATCCGGGCGCGGTGAGCGCTTTGGCGCGCCGCACCGGGCCGGTCTGGCTGTTCGACCTCGACAACACCCTGCATAACGCAGGGGCCTCCGCCTTCAAGCACTTTGATGGGGCGATGAATGCTTACATCGCCGAGCGCTTGCAGGTGAGCTGGGCCGAGGCCGACCACTTGCGGGCCCACTATTGGGCGCGCTACGGCTCCACGCTGCTGGGTTTGATCCGCCACCACGGTGTATCGGTGCGCGACTTTGTAGATGAAACCCACCGCTTCCCCACGCTGGAGCAGGAGGTCGTCACCCACGCCCATGACATCGCTGCCCTGCGCCGTTTGCCGGGGCGCAAGATCATCCTCACCAATGCCGGCCAGGGCTACGCTCGGCGTGTGCTGCGTGCCCTGGGCATGGATGGCCTGTTTGACGAGATCATCGGCATCGAGCAAATGCAAATGTTTGGTGAATTGCGGCCCAAGCCCGACGCCCGCATGTTTCGTGCGTTAGCCGCGCGTCTAGGGGTTCACCCGAGGGCTTGCATTTTGGTGGAAGACACCTTGCTGCACCAGAAGGCCGCCCACCGGGTGGGGATGCGCACAATTTGGATGCAGCGCTGGCTTAAACATCACGCTCACGGCCCTGAAGTCGGTGTTTACCTGCACCGCAAACCGGCCTATGTGTATGCAAGAATCTCTAGGCTCCAACAGTTGCACCGGGTGCTGTGATGTCCGATTTGCCTGACCCTGCCGATCCGGCCCCCGCCGCAGACCACAGCCCCGCTGAAGACGCTGTTGCGCCCGCGCGCAAGCGGCCCAAACCCGGTGAGCGCCGGGTGCAAATTCTCCAGGCCTTGGCGTCCATGCTCGAACAACCCGGCGCAGACCGTATCACCACGGCGGCGCTGGCAGGCAAGCTCTCCGTCAGCGAGGCGGCGCTCTATAGGCACTTTGCCAGCAAAGCTCAAATGTTCGAAGGGCTGATCGAGTTCATCGAATCCAGCATCTTCACCCTCATCAACCAAATCAGTGAGCGTGAGCCCGATGCTCAGCAGCAGGCGAGGCGCATTACCCATGTCCTGCTGCAGTTTGGCGAAAAAAACCCCGGCATGACCCGCGTGATGGTGGGTGACGCCTTGGTGTTTGAGAACGAACGCCTGATCGCCCGCATGAACCAGTTCTTTGACCGGGTGGAGTCGCAGTTGCGCCAGTGCTTGCGCGGGGTTGCACGCTATCGCCGCCGCCAGGGTGCGGCCGTGTTGGAGCCTGTCAAGCATGTCGCAGGCATTCGCCTGTCTGACCTCAAAGAAATTGATGGCCAGCGCGACCGCCTCTTGCGCAACACCGCGCAGTTTGTGGCGGGCTCACCGGCCAACAATGTGTTGCTCACGGGTGCCCGCGGCACCGGCAAAAGCTCATTGATCAAGGCGTGCCTGAACGAGTTTGCCGCTCAAGGCTTGCGCTTGATCGAAGTCGACAAGGCCGAGTTGACCGACCTGCCCGATATTGCCGACCTGGTGGCCGAGCGCCCCGAGCGCTTCATCATTTTTTGCGACGACCTCAGCTTTGAAGAAGGCGAGGCCGGCTACAAGGCCCTGAAGTCCATGCTGGACGGCACCGTGGCGGCCAGCAGTGACAACGTGCTGATTTACGCCACCAGCAATCGTCGCCACTTGTTGCCCGAGAAAATGAAAGACAACCTGGGTGCCAGCTATACCGATGAGGGTGAGCTGCACCCAGGCGAGGCGGTGGAAGAAAAGATCTCGCTGTCTGAGCGCTTTGGTTTGTGGATCAGCTTCTACCCCTTCAGCCAAGACGAATACCTGGCCATCGTGGCCCAATGGCTGCAACACCTGGGGATGACGGAGGCTGATATTCAGGCAGCCCGGCCTGAGGCCTTGATCTTTGCGCTGGAGCACGGGGCCACGCATCGCGATTAAAGGGTGGTCACAGGGCAGTTCAGGCCAGACGGCTACACTTTCGCCATGAATTGGTTGGACAAAGTTCGGTGGGCCAAAGCATGGCCTGGGAGACACTGCCTGTGGCCAGCTACCCGGTGTTGCCGGGCACCATTCCTGTGCTGCAATGGTTCGCCGCAGAGCGTGGCTTTGTCGGGGCCACGCATCGCGATTAAAGGGTGGTCACAGGGCAGTTCAGGCCAGACGGCTACACTTTCGCCATGAATTGGTTGGACAAAGTTCGGTGGGACAAAGACGGGCTCGTTCCCGCCATCGCCCAAGAGGCCTCTAGCGGCGATGTGCTGATGTTTGCGTGGATGAACCGCGAGGCCCTGGCCTTGACGGCCGAGCGCATGCAGGCGGTGTACTGGAGTCGTTCTCGCAACAAGCTGTGGGCCAAGGGCGAAGAGTCCGGCCATGTGCAGCAAGTGCATGAGATCCGGCTCGACTGCGACCAAGACGTGGTGCTGCTCAAAATCACCCAACTGGGCCATGAGCCTGGCCTTGCTTGCCACACCGGTCGGCACAGTTGCTTTTATGAGCGTTTGGAAGATGGTGAGTGGAAATCTGTGGACCCGGTCTTGAAAGACCCGGCCTCCATCTACAAATAGGGTCGCAATGAACTCCAACCACACCCTGGAACGCCTGGCGGCCGTGATCGAAAGCCGCCGTGGTGGTGACCCGGACAAAAGCTATGTGGCGCGGCTGTTCCACAAAGGCACCGACACCATCTTGAAAAAGGTGGGCGAAGAAGCCTGCGAGACAGTGATGGCCGCCAAAGATGGCGACAAAGCCAAGATCGTCTATGAGGTGGCGGACCTGTGGTTCCACAGCCTGGTGGCCTTGGCGCACTTTGGCCTCAGCCCTGCCGACGTGCTGGCCGAGTTGGAGCGCCGAGAGGGCTTGTCAGGGCTGGAAGAGTTTGCGGCCCGCAAAGCGCAGCAGCGCGAATCCCAAGGAGATTGAGCATGGACGAAACCCCCCAGGTGGTCTTGAACCCTGAGCGCGAGGGATCACTGCGCACACTGGGCATGATCAGCTATTTGCTGCATGCCGTTGTGGCCGTTGGTGCGGTGGTGCCGGGTTTTCAGCCCAGCATCTTGTTGTTGGTGGTGGCCTTCTTCATCGACTTGTTCAAGAAAGATGAAGCCCGTGGTACCTGGCAAGAGAGCCATTTCAACTGGCGCATCCGCAGCGTGCTGTGGGCCTTTGGCCTCTACATCATCACCTCGCCGCTGTATTTGCTGCTGGTCTTTCCCGGCATGGTGGCTTGGTTCATCGTTTCGCTGTGGTTCCTCTACCGCGTCGCACGGGGCTGGCTGGCCCTGAACGACCGGCGCGCCATGCCAGTTTGAACACTTTCCTACTGCGCCATGAGCCACGCTGACCCGAATTGCATCTTCTGCAAAATCATTGCAGGCCAGATTCCGGCCAAAAAGGTCTATGAAGACGACGACATCCTCGCCTTCCATGACATTGCCCCCTGGGCACCGGTCCACATCCTTTTGATTCCCAAGCAGCACATCGTGTCCATGGCCGAGGTCACCGCCGCCGAGGCCGCAGTGCTGGGCCGCATGATGACCCTGGTGCCTACCCTGATGGCGCAACTCGGCGTGAACAATGGCTTCAGGCAGGTCATCAATACCGGGCATGATGGGCACCAAGAGGTGATGCACCTCCACATGCATGTCATGGGTGGTCCCAGGCCTTGGACAAGGGGCTGAAACCTCAAGGCTATTGATCCACCCCACCGGATGGGTGGTGGTGGCCGACTAGAATCTATGACTTCCTACACTGGAGATTGACTATGGGTTCGTTCAGCATTTGGCATTGGCTGATCGTGTTGGTGGTGGTGGTGCTGATTTTTGGCACCAAGAAGCTGAAGAACGTGGGCTCCGACTTGGGGCAGGCGGTCAAGGGCTTCAAGGACGGCGTCAAGGGCGGCACTGAAAGCGCTCCAGAAGCCCCCGCGCAGCAAGTCACCGCCAACAAAGCGGCTGACGCCAATACCGTTGACGTTGACGCCAAGACCAAGTCTTGATGCATGATTGACTTTGGCTTTGACCCCCGATGAGTGACCACAAGCCTGACGAACTCGAAGGCACCGAAGCCCCATTCGTATCTCACCTGATCGAGCTGCGTGACCGGCTCGTCAAAGCCTTGATCGCCGTCGCCGTGGTGTTTGTTGCACTTTCGGCTTGGCAATGGGGTTGGGTAGGCAAACCGGTGCTCACCGACATGCTGGCGGCGCCGCTGGTGCATTCACTCACGGGGAGCGGCAAACTCATTGCTACCGGGGTGCTCTCACCCTTCATGGTGCCCTTGAAGGTCACGATGATTGCGGCCTTCATGATTGCCTTGCCCGTGGTGCTCTACCAAGCGTGGGGCTTTATTGCGCCGGGGCTTTACTCCCATGAGCGCCGCTTGGTGTTGCCGCTGGTGATTTCCAGCACGGTGCTGTTTTACAGCGGCGTGGCGTTTTGCTACTTCTTCGTCTTTGGCAAGGTTTTCACGTTCATCCAGGGCTTTACCGCCGAAAGCGTGACGGCGGCTCCAGACATCGAGGCCTACCTCGGCTTTGCCATTTCCATGTTCATTGCCTTTGGCGCGGCGTTTGAAGTGCCTGTGGTGGTGGTGGTGCTCTCGCGCATGGGCATTGTCAGCATCGAGAAGCTCAAAGAGTTTCGCGGCTACTTCATCGTGCTGGCTTTCATCATCGCAGCCATCATCACGCCACCCGACGTGGTGTCTCAGCTCGCACTGGCCATTCCCATGTGCTTGCTCTATGAGGTCGGCATCATTGCCGCAGGCTTGTTCAACAAGCACACCCGCGCGCCTGAGGACGCAGAGGCCAAGTAAGTTGAGTAAAGGCTTGGCACCAAACAGAAAAAGGGCTGCATCCGCAGCCCTTTTTCCTTGGCGAAACTCGCCACTTATTCGCCAGGGCTGCCGCGGCGGGGCGGTGCTTTAGGACGCTTGGCAATGGTCACCTTGATCTCCAAGGCCTGCTCGCCACGCTGTACGCCAATCAGGGCTTCGGTGCCGGGAGCAATGGCGGCCACGGTAGAGAGCAATTCCGATACGCTGCGCACCGGCTGGCCCTGGATGCGCACCACCACATCGCCCGGTTTCAGCCCTGCCTGGCTGGCGGGGCCGTCTTGCAACACGCCGGTAATCAGCACGCCTTCTGAGATGGGCAGTTTGAAGCTCTGCACAAAGTCGGGGTCCAACTCGCGCGGCTGCACACCCATCCAGCCCCGTGTGACCTGGCCGTCTTTGATCAAGCTGCTCATGACTTGGCGTGCCAAATCCACCGGAATGGCAAAGCCAATGCCCATGCTGCCGCCACTGCGGGAGTAGATGGCGGTGTTGATGCCCACCAAATTGCCCGCAGCATCCACCAAGGCACCTCCGGAGTTGCCGGGGTTGATGGCTGCATCGGTTTGAATGAAATTCTCAAAGGTGGACAGGCCCAAACCGCTGCGGCCCAAGGCGCTGACGATGCCGGAGGTCACGGTTTGCCCCACATTAAAGGGGTTGCCAATGGCCAAAACGGCATCGCCGACATGAACCTGGCTGAGTGAGCCCAGCGTGATGACCGGCAGGCGTTCCGCATTGATCTTCAGCACCGCGACATCGGTTTCCGGGTCCGCGCCCACCAGGGTGGCGTTCAGCTCTCGGCCGTCGGAGAGACGAACCGTGATCCCGTCCGCACCCTCCACCACATGGTTGTTGGTGAGCAAATAGCCGTCAGCACTGACGATGACCCCCGAGCCCAGGCCCTCTGGGGCCTCTTGCGAGCCGTCACCGCGACCTCCGCGCTGGCCGAAGAAATAGTGAAACCATGGGTCACCTTGGCCGGCGCTGCGAGCATGCTTGCTGGTGGTGACGCTGACCACGGCAGGTGCGGCGCGTTGGGCGGCCGCACTCAAGGGCTGGGTGGCCACACTGGCTGCGGCTGGCGCTGCCACTTGAAGCGAGGGCGCGGCCGACGGGCTGGGACCCACGCTCGCCTGCCACCAGCGCTCGGGCCGCTCCAGCCATTGCGGCTTGAACGTCGTCAACACAAATAGGATGGCCACCACGACCGTGACCGCCTGAGAGAATATCAACCAGATTCTGCGCATTGTTGATGTCAAAGGAGAGTAGGACCCATGGTGCCACGCGACGAGTTGGACCGTTATCTGCGGCAGGTGCTGGAGACCGAAAAGTTCAAGGATTATGGGCCGAATGGTCTCCAGGTGGAGGGTCGGGCCGAGATTCGCAAACTGGTCTCAGGGGTCACGGCCAGCTTGAGCCTGATTGACGCGGCGGTCGCGGCCCAGGCTGACGCCGTGTTGGTGCACCACGGCCTGTTTTGGCGCGGCCAGGACGGCCGACTCACCGGTTGGTTGAAGGCCAGGGTGGCCCGCTTGATGGCCCATGGCATCAACCTCTTTGCTTACCACCTGCCCTTGGATGCGCACCCCGACTGGGGCAATAACGCCCAGTGGGGCGCGGCCCTGGGCTTGGAGGCAGATGGCCGTTTTGGCGAGCAGGCCCTCGGCTTTGTGGGCGAAGCAGGTGCATTGAACTCCTTGCAAAAGCTGGTGCAGCAGGCCCAGGCAGTGGCCGGGCGAGAGCTGGTGGTGGTGCCCGGAGACGGCCGGGCGCTGCGCCGCATCGCCTGGTGCAGTGGTGGTGCGCAGGGCTATTTTGAGGCGGCCATTGCGGCGGGTGCAGACGCCTTTTTAACGGGCGAGATCTCGGAGCCACAGGCCCACTTGGCGCGCGAGACTGGGGTGGCGTTTTTGTCCTGCGGGCATCATGCCTCAGAGCGCTTTGGCGCACGGGCACTGGGCGCGCAGGTGGCGCAGCACTTCGGCTTGCAGCATGAGTTCATTGAGATCGCCAACCCGGCGTGATGTTTCCAAAGGCCTGTGATGTCGCCCACTCTTTCATCGCCCTCCCGCCCCTTGTTGGTCACCATGGGCGACCCCTGCGGCATCGGCCCGGAAATCATCATTCAAGCCTTCCAACGCGGGGCACTGAGCAAGGCCGTGGTGGTCGGCTGTGCGGCGGTGATGGCACGCGCGGCGCAGGCCGTTCAGCACGCCCAAGGGGGCGAGCTGCTGAGGTGTGAAGCTCTCCCAGACTTGGCTTCAAGCCCCACCACCACCGGCCCGGTACTGCCCGTGTGGCAGCCCCCTGGTTTGGGGGCTGGCCTGGCTGATTTACCCTGGGGCCAAGTAAGCGCGCAAGCGGGTGCTGCCGCTGCGTGCTGCATCGACGCAGCCGTGGCCGCGGTGCGTGCTCATCAAGGCGCGGCCATCGTGACTGCGCCCATCCACAAAGAGGCCTTGGCCGCTGCGGGCGTGGGCTTTCCAGGCCACACCGAAATGCTGCAAGCGCGCTGTGTGCCGCCCGGTGCGCCACTGCCACCGGTGCGCATGATGCTGGCCAATGAGGAGTTGCGTGTGGTGTTGGTCACCATCCATGTCTCATTGCGGCGAGCCATTGAGATGCTGGACATCGCAGGCATTGTCGAGACGCTGCGCATCACCCACGAGGCGGGCCTGCGTTTTGGCATCGCCTCACCGCGCATTGCGGTGGCTGGGCTGAACCCCCATGCGGGGGAGGGGGGCTTGTTTGGTGACGAAGAGATTCACATCATCAGCCCGGCCATTGCACAGGCCAAAGCCCTGGGGCTGAATGTGACAGGCCCGTTTGCACCAGACACCGTCTTCATGCGTGCCCGCCACGCCCCGGGGCACCCGGGCGAGTTTGACTTTGTGCTGGCCATGACCCACGACCATGGCCTGAACACTGCACCGGCCTTCTTGGCTTCAACCAAGGTGGTGGCAGTCTGCCCGGCCAGGGGGATGAACTTGTTCGAGAAGTCCAGGCCACCGAAGACCAGGCCCACGAAAGGCATGATCAAGTCCGAGACCACGGAGTCGACAATCTTGCCAAAGGCACCTCCGATGATGACGCCGACGGCGAGGTCGACGACATTGCCCTTCATCGCGAACTCTTTGAACTCAGTTGCAAAACTCATGAAAACTCCTCTAAGTTGTTGAGACGATGTGACTTTCCAGCAAGTCGCAGCGGGGGGGAGTATGGCGAATATGGGCGCTATGTCAAAGGTATTTACGCCGATTCGCGATTGATCTGCGTGTGAAGTGCCGGGAGCCTGTAGCTTGTCCGCTAAAATGCCGGATTGCCCGAGAACAAAGTCGGAAAAGTGTCGAGTGTTGAGCCGACGACCCAGACGACCATTCCTCAAGCTCCAAGAAGGACTCACATGAGTGATAACGCGGTGGATCAAGGCAAGCGCACCTGGCTGATTGCCACGGGTTGCGCCGGTGCCGTTGGTGGCGTGGCTACGGCCGTGCCCTTTGTCAGCACCTTTGCGCCCTCAGAGCGTGCCAAAGCTGCTGGCGCGGCCGTTGAGGTCGATATCAGCGCCATCAAGCCTGGCGAGAAGCTCACCGTGGAGTGGCGCGGCAAGCCGGTGTGGGTGGTGCGCCGCACGCCTGAGCAAGTGGCTGCCCTGAAAAAGCTCGACCCCCAGTTGGCTGACCCCAACTCGGAGCGCAAGGCCTATCCAACTCCGGATTACGCCAAAAACACCCATCGCTCCATCAAAGAAGAATTCTTTGTGGCCGTTGGCATTTGCTCGCACCTGGGCTGCTCGCCGTCGGACAAATTCCAGACCGGCGCACAGCCTTCGCTGCCCAATGATTGGGCCGGTGGTTTCCTGTGCCCCTGCCACGGCTCAACCTTCGACATGGCGGGTCGCGTCTTCAAGAACGTGCCTGCACCGGACAACCTCGAAGTTCCGCCCCATATGTACCTCTCCGACGCCAAGCTGCTGATCGGTGAGGACAAGAAGGCCTAAACCGGCGTCACGGACACACGAAAGGCAATTCAATGGCTGAATTCAAAGTTGCGCCCGCCGACGCCTCGGTAGGTGAAAAGCTCTTGACCTGGGTGGACAACCGCTTCCCAGCGTCCAAGATGTACAAGGAGCACCTCTCCGAGTACTACGCCCCCAAGAACTTCAACTTCTGGTACTTCTTTGGCTCGCTGGCGCTGTTGGTGCTGGTGATCCAAATCGTCACCGGCATTTTCTTGGTGATGCACTACAAGCCAGACGCGTCGCTCAACGCCTCGGGCATTCCGGTCGCCTTCGCCTCGGTACCGAAGCCTTTATGGGCTATCTGCTGCCCTGGGGCCAGATGTCCTACTGGGGCGCGCAGGTGATCGTGAACTTGTTTGCTGCCGTGCCTTTCGTCGGCCCTGACTTGGCCCTGTTGATCCGTGGCGACTTCGTGGTGGGTGATGCCACCCTGAACCGCTTCTTCAGCTTCCACGTGATCGCTGTGCCGCTGATCCTCTTGGGTCTGGTGGTGGCGCACATCATTGCGCTGCACGAAGTGGGCTCCAACAACCCTGACGGTGTCGAAATCAAGGCCAAGAAGGACGCCCTGGGCCGCCCCCTGGACGGCATTCCCTTCCACCCTTACTACACCGTGCACGATGTGCTGGGTGTCAGCGGCTTCTTGATGGCTTTCTGCGCCATCATCTTCTTCGCGCCAGAACTGGGTGGCTACTTCTTGGAGTACAACAACTTCATCCCCGCCGACCCGCTGAAGACCCCTCCGCACATTGCGCCCGTCTGGTACTTCACGCCCTTTTACTCGATGCTGCGTGCAACCACCGATGACCTGGTCAAGGTCCTGTGCGTGATCATTGCCCTGGCAGCCGCGTTCTCCTTTGTCAAGCTGCGCGCCAGCATGATGATCAAGGGTGCCATCGCTGGTGCGGCCTTGGTCGCCATTGGTCTGTTGCTGACCTTCGACGCCAAGTTCTGGGGCGTGGTGGTGATGGGTGGCGCGGTGGTGATCCTGTTCTTCTTGCCTTGGCTCGATTACAGCCCGGCCAAGTCGATCCGCTATCGCCCGACTTGGCACAAGTACCTCTACGGCGTGTTCGTGGTGTTCTTCTTGGTCTTGGGTTACTTGGGTATCGAGCCGCCGTCCACTATCGGCACGCTGATTTCCCAGGCTGGCACCTTGTTCTACTTCGGCTTCTTCTTGCTGATGCCGTGGTGGAGCCAGTTGGGCGAGTTCAAGCCCGTGCCTGACCGTGTCACCTTCCACCCGCACTGATCCAGTCTCAGGAGAGTCTCAACATGATCAAGAAATTCATTGCGGGATGCCTGGCGGCGCTGACCCTGGCTGCAGGCCCCGTGCTGGCCTCTGGCGGTGGTGCGCCTTGGGATAAATTCCCCAAAGACCGCGTCACCGACCAAGCGGCGCTGCAAAACGGTGCCAAGCTGTTCGTCAATTACTGCCTGAACTGCCATTCAGCCTCTTTCATGCGCTACAACCGCATGCAAGAGCTGGGTCTGACCGAGGCGCAGATCAAGGCCAACTTGATGTTCGCCGCGGACAAGGTGGGTGAGACCATGACCGTGGCCATCAACAACCGCGAAGCCAAAGAGTGGTTTGGTGCTGCTCCGCCGGACTTGACCGTCATCGCCCGCTCGCGGGCTGGTGCACAAGGCACGGGTGCAGATTACCTCTACACCTATATGCGCTCGTTCTACCGGGACGAAACCAAGGCCACCGGCTGGAACAACACCGCCTTCCCCAGTGTGGCCATGCCGCATGTGCTGTGGGAGCTGCAAGGCACTCAACGCGCTGTCTACGAAGAAGCCAAAGACCCGCACGATGCGACCAAGACCATCCATCACTTCAAAGGCTTCCAGCAAGAAACCAAAGGTCAGATGACCCCGGCCGAGTACGACTCGGCCATGGCTGACCTGGTCGCCTTCCTGCAATGGATGGGCGAGCCCGCACAGAACCAGCGCTTCCGCCTGGGCGTGTACGTGCTGTTCTTCCTGGGCCTCATGACGGTTCTGGCTTGGCGCTTGAATGCCGCCTTCTGGAAAGACGTGAAATAAGCTCACCGGCCAGCACCCCACAAGGGGCTGGCCGAAAGCTCGCGCAGTGTGTGCTACGGTGCCCACTGCTTTTGTGTTTTTGGCGTCCACCCTGTTCGCTTTCACTCTAGGAGCCCACCACCATGATGGTGCTTTACTCCGGTACCACGTGCCCTTACTCGCACCGCTGCCGTTTCGTGTTGTTCGAAAAGGGCATGGATTTTGAAATCCGTGACGTGGACATCTACGCAAAGCCCGAAGACATTGCGTTGATGAACCCGTACAACGAGGTGCCCATCCTTGTCGAGCGTGACCTCATCCTGTATGAGTCGCACATCATCAACGAATACATTGACGAGCGTTTCCCGCACCCTCAGCTCATGCCTGGGGACCCTGTGGCCCGTGCGCGCGTGCGCTTGTTCCTGCTCAATTTCGAGAAGGAGCTGTTTGCCAACGTCAACATCTTGGAAGGCCGCGGAGGCGTCAAAGCCACCGACAAACAAGCCGAAAAGGCCCGCTCGCAAATCCGCGACCGCCTGACCCAGCTCGCCCCGATCTTCTTGAAGAACAAGTACATGCTGGGCGACGACTTCTCCATGCTCGACGTGGCGATTGCACCGCTGCTGTGGCGTCTGGATTACTACGGCATCGACCTCTCCAAGAACGCGGCACCGCTGCTGAAGTACGCGGAGCGCATCTTCTCGCGCCCCGCCTACATCGAGGCGCTGACGCCGTCCGAAAAGGTCATGCGCAAGTAAGCAGAGCACTTCACTCGGGCACCATGACACCTCCCAACGCCAGCGACAGCCAGGGCACTTCGACCCGGCCTTACCTCATTCGCGCCCTGCACGACTGGTGCACGGACAACGGCTTCACGCCCTATTTGGCCGTGCAAGTTGGCCCGGGTGTGCAAGTACCCATGGAGTACGTGAAGAACAACGAGATCGTGCTGAATGCTGGCTTTGAGGCCACCAGTGGCATGAAGCTAGGCAATGAGTTCATCGAGTTCAAAGCGCGCTTTGGTGGCGTGGCCCGCGAGATTGTGGTGCCTGTGGACCATGTGGTGGCCATCTACGCCCGCGAAAACGGGCAAGGCATGGCCTTTCCCATGCCTACAGAGGCCGCGGAAGCCGTGGTCACTGAAGAGGAAGCCCCCAAGCCAGGTCTGCGGCTGGCCGGTGTGGAGCCTGCTGCTGAGGCCGGCCTCAGCGCCGCTCCCGCCGACGAAGACCCCACCCCCACACCGCCTGCCGGGCGGCCTGCGCTCAAGCGCATCAAGTAAGTTCGTCTTCACCACGTAAGCGTGGCCTCAAAACTCGCTTAGAATGCAGCCCTCTTTCGCATGTGCTGCGCTGGCTGCCAAGCGGCCACAAAGAGGCACAAACGCCGGCTTAGCTCAGTTGGTAGAGCAACCGCCTTGTAAGCGGTAGGTCATCAGTTCGAATCCGATAGCCGGCACCAACTTGCTTCAACACCCGTCCTTTACGGGCGGTGTGCTTGAACCTTCACCCGTATTGCAGTAGCCTGCCACCCCTGATCCAACAAAACCTGCTCAATCATGGGCAGTAATTGGCGGAGTTTCGCAGCCACCGCCCCATTGGGGGCCAGCAGGTTCCAGCCGGTATCGTCCAATACGCCGGCACGAACATGAGGTTGCAATGCTGCAGGCAGCACCGACTTCACCGTCGCCAGCCTCGCTTCAGACTCTTTCAGCCGCGCCAACAGCGAGCCCAAGGCCGCATTGGCACCAAGCGCCTCACTGATGGGGCGTGTCTTGGGCTCTTGGCGGCTGGGATTCATGCACAGGAGTGTAACGATGCAAATTCTCATCACCTCAGGCAGCACCGCGCGAACGCGGGTCCTGAACTTCAACCAAGCCCAACTGGCCTTGGCTATCACAGGCTTGGTGGTGGGGCTGATGCTGGTCTCCGGCTTGGTCTACCACTTTGTTTTTCTCACCGCCGCCCGTGAAGGCTGGCCGGTGGTCAGCCAGTTGGTCAAGCTGGTGGTGCGCGACGAATTCGCCCAGCGCGACCGCTTCATGCGCGAAAACCTCGACGCCATGGCCAGCCGTGTGGGCGACCTGCAAGGCCGCATGGTCAAACTCGAAGCCATGGGCGAGCGTGTGACCGGCCTGGCCGGCGTGAAGGTGGACGACCTCAAAGCCCTGCAGCGCGACGCCAAACCCGGTGGTGCTGGTGGGCCTTTTGTGCCGATGGACCAGCCCACGCTGGAGCAGCTCAACAACACCATCACCACCATGGAGCAGTCGCTGGATCAGCAAGGCGACCTCTTCACTCTGGCCGAATCACGGCTCTTTGAAAAGCGCCTCAGCTCGCTGATGGTGCCCAACTCCAAACCCATCGACGTGCCAGTTGGCTCGGGCTTTGGCTTCCGAAGCGACCCCTTCACCGGGCGCGCCGCCCTGCATACCGGGCTGGACTTTGCCGCCCCCCATGGCACGCCCATCATGGCTGCGGCTGGCGGCGTGGTGCTTTCTACTGACTACCACCCCCAATACGGCAACCTGCTGGAGCTGGACCACGGCAACGGCTTGGTCACCCGCTATGCCCACACCTCGCGCATCCTCGTCAAGACGGGCGACCTGATCAAGCGGGGCCAACTGGTGGCCCATGTGGGCAGCACGGGCCGCTCTACCGGCTCGCACCTGCATTTCGAGGTGCTGGTCGAGGGCGTGCCGCAAGACCCTGCCCGCTTCTTGGCCGGTGGGCCACCGCCCACCATGGCCGCAGGCACCCCGCGCTGACCTAGCGCCATCGCGCATGGGCCACAGGCTGCGCTGCCAAGGCCGTGCATAGCCCCCCAGCTTGCAGCCTCGCCCCCAGGAGGGCCTGCCCCTCGGGTGCTAAAATTTGCGGTTTCGCGCGTCTTGCGTTGCGCCTTGGCGCCCCCATCTGATGCCCATGCATCCCTTGCGGGATGAGCCCTGGCGGCGTCCTACTCACTACACATCCATCGCAGCATGTTGCCCAAGCTTCTCACCCAGATTTTCGGCAGTCGCAATGACCGCCTGCTCAAGCAATACCGCCGCGTGGTCGAGAAGATCAACAGCCTGGAGCCCACGTTCTCGGCCCTGGACGACGCGGCACTGCAAGCCAAGACCGCCGAGTTCAAGGCCCGCCACGCCCAGGGCGAAACCTTGGACGCCCTGCTGCCCGAAGCCTTTGCCGCTGTGCGAGAAGCCGGCAAGCGCACCCTGAAGATGCGCCACTTCGACGTGCAAATGCTGGGCGGCATGACCCTGCACAACGGCAAGATCGCCGAAATGCGCACCGGCGAAGGCAAGACCCTGATGGCCACGCTGCCGGTCTACCTGAACGCGCTGACAGGCAAGGGCGTGCATGTGGTGACGGTCAATGACTATTTGGCCCGCCGCGACGCCGAGTGGATGGCCCGCCTTTACAACTTCATGGGCCTGACGGTGGGCGTCAACGTGCCCGGCCTGAGCCGTGAAGAAAAGCAAGCCGCCTATGGGGCCGACATCACCTACGGCACCAACAACGAATTTGGCTTCGACTACCTGCGCGACAACATGGTCATGGAGCCGGCCGACCGCGTGCAGCGCAGCCAGACCTATGCCATCGTTGACGAGGTGGACTCCATCCTCATCGACGAAGCCCGCACCCCGCTCATCATCTCCGGCCAGGCCGAAGACCACACCGAGCTCTACGTGCGCATCAACGCCGTGGTGCCCAAGCTCAAAAAGCAGATCGGCGAAGCCGACCCCCGCACTGGCGAAGGCGTCGTCGAGCCCGGCGACTTCACCGTTGACGAAAAAACCCACCAAGTCTTCCTGACCGAGGACGGCCACGAGCACGCCGAGCAAATGCTCTCCGAAGCCGGCCTGCTGGCCGAAAGCTGGGCGGCATGACGGGCACGGCCGACACCGAGGCCTACGAGTTCCAAGAAATCTACGGCCTGGAAACGGTGGTGATTCCACCCAACCGGCCCACGGTGCGCAAAGACGAACTCGACCTTGTCTACAAAACCACCCGCGAAAAGTACAACGCCGTGGTGGATGACATCCGCGCCTCGCACGAGCGCGGCCAGCCCGTGCTGGTGGGCACCACCAGCATTGAAAACTCCGAACTCGTCTCGCGCCTGCTGAACGAGGCCAAGCTGCCGCACAACGTGCTCAACGCCAAGCAGCACGCCAAAGAGGCCGAGATCATCGCCCAGGCCGGCCGCCCTGGCGTCATCACCATCGCCACCAATATGGCGGGCCGTGGCACCGACATCGTGCTGGGCGGTAACGTTGAAAAACAGGAACAGTTCATCCTGGCAGATGAAGCCCTGGACGACGCCACCAAAGCCCAAAAGATCGAGCAGCTCAAGAGCGAATGGCAAGGCCTGCACGAGCAGGTCAAGGCCGCCGGTGGCCTGCGCATCATCGCCACCGAGCGCCACGAAAGCCGTCGTATCGACAACCAGTTGCGTGGCCGTGCGGGCCGCCAGGGCGACCCCGGCCAAAGCCGCTTCTACCTGAGCCTGGAAGACCCGCTGATGCGCATCTTCGCGGGTGACCGCGTGCGCGCCATCATGGACCGCCTCAAGATGCCCGAAGGCGAAGCCATCGAGGCCGGCATCGTCAGCCGCAGCATTGAAAGCGCCCAGCGCAAGGTCGAGGCCCGCAACTTCGACGTGCGTAAGCAACTGCTTGAATACGACGACGTGAGCAACGACCAGCGCAAGGTCATCTACCAGCAGCGTAACGAGATCCTCGACGCGGCCTCGCTGAACGAGCAGATCACCAACCTGCGCCGCGCCACCATGACCGACGTGGTGCGCACCTACGTGCCCGCTGAAAGCCTGGAAGAGCAGTGGGACCTGCCCGCCCTGGAGAAAGTGCTGCGCGAGGAATGGACGCTGGAGCTGGAGCTGCAAAAACTGGTTGAAGCCAGCGAGTCCATCACCGACGACGACATTCTTGAAAAAGTGGTCGCTGCCGCCGATGCCTCCTTCCAGCACAAGCTGGACATCGTCGGCATCGAGCAGTTCACCCCTTTCATGCGCATGGTGCTGCTGCAAAGCATTGACAGCCATTGGCGCGAGCACCTGGCCGCGCTGGACTACCTGCGCCAGGGCATCCACCTGCGCGGCTATGCGCAGAAGAACCCCAAGCAAGAATACAAGCGCGAAGCCTTCGACCTCTTCTCGCAACTGCTGGACGTGGTGAAGATGGAAGTCACCCGCATCCTCATGACGGTGCGCATCCAGTCCCAAGAGCAGGTCGAACAAGCCGCGCAAGACATCGAGCAACGCGCCGAGTCCATCCAGAACGTCACCTACACCCACCCCAACGAAGACGGCAGCGTCAGCCAAGAGGTGGACCCAGCGACGCTGGCCGACGAAGTGCCCCGCGTGGGCCGCAACGACCCCTGCCCCTGCGGCAGCGGCAAAAAATACAAGCAGTGCCACGGGCGCTTGGCTTGATTGGGCTTGTGGCCGGTGGAATCAATACCGGCCACAGAGACACTGAGACACAGAGAAAGGGGAGGTGTGGCCTCGCCCACCTTACCCGTTCGGGCTGAGCTGGTCGAAGCCCAGCGTATGTCATCCAGCCTCACCCCAGCCCGCCTGATCGCCGCCCCGCGCGAGCTGCGCACAGCACGGCTCAGGCTGGCCGCCCCGGCCCCAGCGCACGCGGCAGCGCTGATGGCCCTGGTCAACCGCAACCTGCCCACCCTGGGCTACATCGCCTGGGCCCAACAGCCCTGGACCTTAGCCCGCGCCCAGCGCTTTTGCCGCTGGGGATTGGCCATGGTGGACAGTGCCGAAGTCATCATTTTTGATGTCTTTGCGGGGCATGCATCAGACGCCCCGCTGATCGGCCGCATCGACCTGCACAGCTTCGACCTGGAAGTCCCCCGCGCCGAAATCGGCTACGTGGGCGACGCCACCGTGCAAGGCCAAGGCCTGATGCGCGAAGCCGTACTGGCCGTGCTCGATTTTGCTTTTGCGCTGGGCTTTGCCCGCGTCGAAGCCATCTCCGAGCTCAGCAACCACCGCGCCCTGCACTTTGCCCAAAGCCTTGGCATGGTGCGCGAAGGCACGCTGCACCGCCGCGAGCGTGGGGTGAACGGTGAACTGGTGGACCAGGCTTTGTTTGCGGCGTGGCCTATAGATGCGGACAGTTGACGTGTGAACCGTTCGCCCTGTGCTTGTCGAAGGGCTTCAACAGGTTCGAACGGCATACAGACTTCATCGGGCCGCACCTGTAGGTTGAGCGGTATGGTAAGGTAATACCTTAAGCTACTTTGAAGGGAGCCCTGATGACTGATGCCGCCGCCACCGCCGCCCGCGCCGTCTCCCTCAAGCTCGACGAGCACACCAAGGCCCGCATCAAGCGCTTGGCCGTGGCCCGCCAGCGCACCTCGCATTGGCTGATGCGCGAAGCGATCACCCAGTATGTGGACCGCGAAGAAAAGCGCGAGGCCTTTCGCCAAGACACGCTCAAAGCCTGGGAAGAGTACCGCGCCACCGGCCTGCATGTCACTGCTGAAGAAGCTGAGGCCTGGCTTGCCCAGCTTGAAGAGGGCAAGGACATCGACCCGCCGCCATGTCACGTTTGATCTGGTCGCCAGCGGCACTGCGCGACGTGCAGCGCCTCAATCGCTTCCTTGCTGCCAAGAACATCGACGCCGCCAAACGCGCGGTGAAGGCCATTCGAGAGGGCGTCAAGGTACTCGGCCAACAGCCCGGCGTCGGCCGCCCGATGGTGGACATGCCCGAAGCCTTCCGCGAATGGATCATCGACTTCGGCGACAGCGGCTACGTGGCCCGCTACCGCATCGACCATGACGCCGTCACGATATTGGCGGTGCGGCACCAAAAGGAAGTGGGCTTTTGAGGGTGCAAGCGGTGGACCAGGTTTTGTTTGCGGCGTGGCCTAAGCTCGACGCAACTCCTCTTGAATCGTCTTGCGCACCACACCTTCCAGGCTGTCAGCCAAGATAGCCTGCTTCAGTGTTTCATTGATCAGCGTCTGGTAGCCCCGTGGCCCAGCTTTGGTCTTGAAGTGCTCAATGACTGCGCCGTCCAAAAAAATATTCACCCTTTGTTTGTGAGGCAGCAGTGCCCCACCGCTGCCCCGCTGCCGCAAAACCACACGGCCTGCCGTCACATCGGCCTGCCGCAGGGCCGGTGGGTCATCAAACTCCGCCGAGGTGCTGGCGATAGATTTTTTGCTCATGTCGGTCTGCCTTGCGCATGGAGATCACGCGAATGTGTTCTGAAGTTTCGGCGGTGACCACCACCACCAGCACGCCGGCCAAAGGCCCCAGCGTGACAAAGCGCTCTTCACCGTAGCTGAAGCGGCGATCTTCAAAAGTCACCGTCTGCCCAGACTCCAGCACCGCTTTGGCATCGGCCAAATCCAAGCCATGCTTCTTCAGATTACTCGCTTGCTTGATGGGGTCAAAGCTGTAGCGCATGCGGCAGAGTGTGTGTATAAATATCTGTCTTGTCAATCTGGGCTAGACCCGCCAAGAGGCCTAGCCCCTGGGGAAAGGCCGGATAGAGGGGGGGGGGGGGCTCACTGGCCTAATGGGGAGGCCTGCAGACCGCAGGCGAACCCCTTTAACCCTCAGGAGAACCACCCATGAACACCACCAGCCCCCTCATCACCCCACCCCAAGAACTCGACCTCAGCCCGCTTCAGCAGGTGGCGGGCGGCGTGCAGTCTGTGGCGGCGCAGCCGCAGTGGGACGTCGCCATAGTTGTGTCGGTGCCGCCGTCGTTGGAGTGGGAAATCGTTCCCTTCGTCTGACCCATTCATTCCGGGGTGCAGGAGTGCATGCCGCGCTTGAACAGCGCGTGTGTGCCTTCTTCAGTGCACAGAGCCCGGCGAACCTGCAGCGGCGGTGCCATCACGGCTACCGCTGTGTTGCCTGCTTGGCAGCACATAGCGCGTGGCAGGCCCGCGGCCTTGTTGGTCCAGCAGGCCTTTGTCGGCCAGCAGGCCTAAATGTTTGCTGGCGGTGGCGGGGCTGACCTCGGCGGCCTCGCCATAGCTGCTCTTGCTCAGGCTGCCCTCGGCCAACAGGCGCTCTAACACCGCTTTGCGCTGGCTGTCCGTCAGCCAGTCCCCCACCTGCTCGCGCCAACGGCTGCTGAGTTGGCTAGCCAAATTGCCGTCATGCGCCCAGGTTTGTTGCAGCGCTTCGATGTCGGCTTCCAACTCACTCAATCCATGCGTCTGCATCAGCCCCCGTGCTGCGTCGCGTTCTTTGGCGGCGATGCGCAGATAAAGCTGAGACAGGGCAATGTGCGTGCGCGCCCGTTGGGCGGGGGGGCGGGGCAGGGCCAACTCGGCTCGCAGGGCTTCAATCTTGGCAAACTCTCCGGGGTGGGCGGAAGTTTCGATGGGGAGCAGGTGGTGGACGGCGGTTTGGGGGTTCAGCGTGGTTTGCTTCAGGGTTTGGGCTTTGGCTTCCTGTTGAGTGAGTCCCAAACGAGCGGCAAGTTCGCGTGACTGTTCCGCGTATTGGTCGCCCATACGTTCATCTTCAATCTCGCCATGCTGCTTCAGGCGAAGAAAGTGAACCTCTGCGAGATTCATCAAACCCGTGAGTTGGTGCCGCGCTAGGCCAAACTGTTGGCTGATGCGCACAACGTGAGTCAAATTCGAAACTGCGGAGTCCAAGTCTCCAAGAGTCATGTCAGCTACCGCCAGACCGACGTAAGCGCTGACCAAAGCTTCGGGCCGAACACTGAAAGACTGGGCCATTTTCAGAACTTGCACGCAAGTCTCGCGCGCCTCATTAGCTTTTCCTGAGTGAGCTAGTAGCTGCCCCAGATTGTTCTTTGAATCAAGTACCTCCCGCAGGTCGCCAGCCCTTTCGTAAAGCACAAGTGCCTGTTGCCGGAAGCGGAGTGCTTCATTCAACTGATCGTTGCACCGAGCGGCTTCAGCTTGGGCCTTGAGGAGCATGCCTTGCGCGTCCAAACTCAACTGTTCGCATTCCCTAGCTGCAATCAATGCACTTTTCAACAGAGAGAGTGCTTGAGGATTGTTGCATCTCAATTGCACAAAGGCCAACAAGGCCAGGACCAATACGTAGGCGCTTTGCACGCGTGCTTGCCCATGGCTGGGAACAAGGCTTGACGCAGTTTGTAGCTGCTGAGAAGCCGCTTCCAAGTGGATCACCGCTTGTTCGGGGTCCCGGGCGTTATAGAAGAGTCCCAATCCGTACAGTGCTTCGGCGATGTGCAAGGCTCTCAATTCCGAAGTGATGGATTCGGCGGTCCGCAATGCCAGCCCAAGGAGCTCACTCTCCGCATTGGTGTCCCCTAGGCAGCGCCACATCACACTTTCACTGAGAGCGAGGTCAACTTTGTTGCTTGGACCCATAACGGCCCGTCTCAGCGTTTGACTCAAGGCTTTGTACTCTAAGCTGGAGGCCAGCTCCAATGCGCGCCTTTTCAGCAACTCGGCCAGCACATCCCATTGTTTGGCGCGGCAAAGGTGCCAAGCCGCATCCATCGCATGGCCGTGTCGCGCCAGGCTTTGAGCGCATTCACCGTGCCAACGGGAGGGCATCTCGCGCAGGCGGGTTGCGGCGGCAAGCTCGCGGAGAGCCCAACGGCGATCGGCGTCAAGTTGTGCGGCGACCAAGGAGTCCACCATCTGACGCCGTCCTTTGTCGACATACCGATACGTCGTACTGGTACCAACTACCCAGAGTCCGCTGAGCGTTTCCAAAGCGTTTTCGCCCGAACTTCGCCGGTAATGCTTTGGCAACTCAGGCACCACCAAGAGGCTTGAGGTGGCTGCGACGGCTAGCAATGGTCTCCAGGCTGTTTGTTCTATCCAGGCGGTGTCCGGAATTTGGCCGAGGCCAAGGGCCATTTGATGGTCAGGCCTCACCAGCCCACAGGTCCATTGCAGCAGCACCTTCACAGCCTCCGGCCAACGCTCGGCCTGAGTCACCTGGTCCCCCCAGGTTCCCCAAATAGGGCCGAGCCATTGCTGCTCTAAGCGCCGCCTTAACCTCGGCCAGCGTCCGGCGGGCCAGGTTGGCACTCCGCCTTGGCGCAGGCCATCTAAGGCTTGATCCAAAAGCACAGACCAAGCTGCATGGGGAAGGTGTTGGCTCAGCGGCATACCGTGGTGTGTTTACAAGAAGTTGCACATGGGCCGGTCGGTGAGCCAGATTGATCGTCTGCCCTTCGTCTACGCCATTCAGCAATAGGCCCGAAAACTGTGAGTTTGTTTGCGAGGCGTGGCGCTCTAGCATACGTCACCCTCACATTTTCACAGGAGCTGTTACTGATGCAAACCTTTAGACCCCTTCCCGTGCCACTGCAAGCACGAAACAGCGTGTTGGCCGTCTACGTGCCTTTTGGCTCTGACGAGACCTTGAGCAACTTTCCGGAGGGCAAGACCCTTGCCCTCGAAGACCACCCCCTCATTGACGCCTGGCGGCAGGTGGCCAAGGCGGGCACGCCGGTGATGGCTCTGGTGGACAGGGTGGGTGCCGACAGCTACTTGGTGGACATCCCCGCCGAACAGCCCGAGGCCATGACCTTGCGCAGCCTGTGGAAGCTGGACATGCGTGATGGCCGCACGCTCAGCAACTTTCTGGTTCAGGTGCACGAAGCACACCCCAAAGCCCAACTGGTGCTGGGTTTGGAGGGCCATGGCGCGGGCTATCTTCCCGAATTGGACGCTCGGAGGCTGACTTGGCAGGCCGTTTGCCAGGGCAGCGCACAGCGTTGGAGTATCGGAGACCAGACGGCCAGGCCATTTCATAACGCCGGAGACGACTCTCCTGGGGCACCTGTTCTCTGGGAGGTTGCACCCTACGTCCCCGGCGGCAACCCCCTCACCCCCATCAATCACCAGCCGATGCCTACCCACACCCTGGGCCAGGCGCTGAAGTCGGCGCAGCAGCAGGGGGTGCCCAAGCTGGCGGCCATTTATTTCGACAACTGCTTCAACATGTCGGCCGAGCTGCTGCACACGGTGGCGCCGTATGCCCATGCGGCTGGGGGCTTTTGCAATTACAACTTCTTCACGGCGGGGCAGGCTTATGCGCTGGCCTTCCAGAAGCTGGCGGATGCGGGCCGTGCCACGCCGTTGGAGCTGGCTCAGTGGCTGACGGACGCCAACCATGCCATCTTGGCCGACAAGGGTGGCCACCCCACGGTGGGCGGGGCGCTGGCGCTGGAGCGCATGGCGGGCATCAAAGAGGGGCTGCATGTGCTCTCGGGCAAGCTATTGGACGCCATGGCCAGCAGCCCCAACCGGGCCGATACGGTGGCCAGCATCCAAAAAGCCATTTATGAGGCCCAGCAGTACGACACCCTGTTCCCCATGGCGTTGGAAGCGCCAGACCAGTTGACCGACCTGTACAGCCTGGCAGCGCAGTTGGCCGGGCCCATCATGGCGGGCTACCCCAGCGTGCAAGACGCGGCGGCCACGCTGGCCAGCATGCTCACGGACATCAAGCGCTATGGCGACAAGGGCATGCCCTGGATGGCCGATGAGCCGGCCGAGGGCCAATATGTGTGGGACTTCACCGAGCCCACGCTGGCCATGAACATCTTTTTGCCGGACCCGCTGCGTGAGGGCCAGTGGGACTGGCGCTCCAACTACTACATCGACACCGACCCCCAGCCCTTTCCTCTGCTGGACGCCAATGGCGACCCGCAAAAAGACGCCAACGGCCAGCCCATCCTGCTGCCTCCGGCGCAGACAGGGGTGATCGACTTCCTCAAGGGCAATAACTGGATCGAGTTCTTGAAGGAGTACCACCGCGAGACCAAGTTCAAGAGCTTCTTCGTGGGCAAGATCCCGCAATTGCCGGTGCAGAACCCGAACTATGTGGCCCCGCAAGCCAAGGGCGAGGAGGCTTGCTATTGCCGTATGCCACGCCGCCCCTGGCCGCTGACACATGTGGCCAAGGAGATGTTGGCTGCCGTGCGCGAGCAGGCCAGCAAGATGATGAAGTCCGAATAGGCTTGGGGCTAATTTCCTCACAACAACGACGCTGTCACACGCTGTTCACGAAAGTGCTTTAGCTTTCGGCTCAGCCCTTAGGCCAAGCTTGGTCCAGACCCCTCAGGGCATGCCCTCAGGGGTTTTTTTCTGCGCGCTGCTCAGAGGGGGCAGGTAGGCCCAGGGCTTGGCGGCCTTGGCTCAGTGTTTTCCATACCCCGCCTCCTATCAATGGGGGAAAAAAAGGGGGGGTGTCGGCCTGGCGTCACACCCGTATGGGGGAAGGCTCTTGTGGGGTGAGGGGTATCGTCTGATGATCGAATCTCTACCGCTTGATTCAGGCACTTCTTCACGCGTTTTGTTGCGAGGAGATCGGCGGTTCAATGCGTTCCGTGACGAGTTCACTGGCTTTTGTAGCTTGGCTCTTCACACCAAGGAACACCGCGCCACAGCGCAGTGCCTGAACACACTGGAGAGGATGTCAACACCATGGCCACTTTGCCCGAACAACTCCGCGCCGAACAAGCGCGTTGCATTCGTCTGATGCAAGACTTTGACCACATTGGTTCCGCCGGGGCCTTTGCCCGTGCACTGATCTCAGAGGCCGTGCGTGCCGCTGACGATGCGTTGCACCTGGGCAACCCCGAGGCGATGAACAAGTCGCTGGAGAGCCTGCGTCGGTTTCAGCCTGTGCTGCCCGACCAACCCCGCCTTGGCGCTGCGCCGCGCGGCTTTAACGGCTACCGGCCACCGGTGGCACCGGTGTGGCAGGTGGCCTCGCCCGCCTGGCAAGTAGCCCCCATGCGGGAGCAGTTTTTTACCTGGACGCAGCGCGTTGCCTGACGCCCGATCAAGAACCCCGAAGGTCTTTTGAAGTGGAGGAATAGAACATGAAAGTCACCATCGACACCCAAGACCCCAGCACCTGGCCGCGCGGCCACAGCGAGATGGCGGTGTGGCACCCCGGCGAGCTGGACGACGCCGACGGTGCCCTAGAGCGCCTTGAAGCAGGCAGCATGGGCTTGGTACGCCGCGTGTTGCTGCTGGCGGTGGGCGTGCTGGTACTGGGCAGCGCCTGGCCTTGGTTGGGTGCCTGATGCTCTGTTGGGGCTGAGCTTGTTGAAGCCCATTGACAAACTCATGGCGCACGGTTCGCACATCAATGGGCCGCATCCATAGGCCCGCGCCTGGGTGAGCATGGCGCTTCGTACAATCGCAGCATCCAACTTGCTGCAACACTGCGGCTCACCCACCATGCCCGTCAACTACACCACCCCCGCCCCTGAACAACTCTTGCCCGTGCCGGGCGTGCGCCTGGGCGTGGCCGAGGCGGGGGTGCGCAAGGCCAAGCGCAAAGACTTGGTGGTGATGGCGCTGGACGAAGGCACGGCGGTGGCTGGTGTCTTCACCCGCAACCGCTTTTGCGCAGCGCCTGTGCAGGTCTGCCGTGAGCACCTGGCCGCAGGCCCCACGGCCATTCGCGCCATCGTCATCAACACCGGCAATGCCAATGCGGGCACTGGGGCCGACGGCCTGGCCCGCGCCCGCAGCACCTGCGAGGCTCTGGCCGCCCACATGGGCTTGACGGCGGCGCAAGTGCTGCCGTTTTCCACCGGTGTGATCATGGAGACCTTGCCGGTGGAGCGCATTGCGGCAGGCCTGCCTGCCGCGCTGGCAGACCTAGCCCCCGCCCACTGGGCCCGCGCGGCCGAGGGCATCATGACCACCGACACCTGCCCCAAGGCGGCGTCGCGTCAGGTGCAGATTGGCGGCAAGACGGTCACCATCACCGGCATCTCCAAGGGCGCGGGCATGATCCGTCCCAATATGGCCACCATGCTGGGCTTTGTGGCCACCGACGCGGTGCTGGCACCGGAGCTTTTGCAGCCCTTGGTGACGAACGCCGCCAACGCCTCGTTCAACCGCATCACCATTGATGGCGACACGTCCACCAACGATT
Source organism: Ideonella sp. MAG2 (assembly GCA_004359425.1). Taxonomy (GTDB): domain Bacteria; phylum Pseudomonadota; class Gammaproteobacteria; order Burkholderiales; family Burkholderiaceae_C; genus Ideonella. The sequence continues at coordinate 885,179 of PTEU01000001.1, forward strand.
CCTTCATTTTGATGGCCACGGGCCAAGCCGGGCACGATCGCATCACCTCACTGGCCAGCGCTGAAGGCCAGGCCCTGCAGGCGGCGGTGTCGGCCGTGGCGGCCGAGTTGGCCCAAGCCATCGTGCGGGACGGCGAGGGTGCCACCAAGTTCATCAGCGTGAAGATCGAAGGCGGCAAGACCGAGGCCGAGTGCCTGCAAGCCGCCTATGCCGTGGCGCATTCGCCCTTGGTAAAAACCGCCTTCTTTGCCAGCGACCCCAACTTGGGCCGCATCTTGGCCGCAGTGGGCTACGCCGGCATTGAAGACCTGGACCAGGGCTTGATCGACCTGTATTTGGACGATGTACACATCGTCACGCGCGGCGGCCGCCGCCCCGAGTATCGCGAGGAAGACGGTGCGCGGGTGATGAAGCAGGCTGAGATCACCGTGCGGGTGAACCTGAACCGTGGTTCAGCCCAGGCCACGGTGTGGACCTGCGATTTCTCTTACGACTACGTGCGCATCAACGCGGATTACCGCTCTTGATGCGCTATCGCCCCCACGCGCATGGGAGCGTTTGAAACAAAGCCGCCCCTTCGATGGGGCGGTTGGCGTTTCAGCGCGAGCCGGTGCCTTCGGCGGTGCGCAGTTCCAGGTCGCCCCGGAACTCGACCTTGCCGCGCAGCTTGGCGCGGGGGTGGATGTCCAGCAGTGCGTCGTAGAGCGCGTCGCCCAGCAGAGTGGCGGTGCCGGTGATCTCCAGGGTCTTGCGCGCCATCAGCGTGCCGCGCACCTGGCCTTCGAGCAGGATGTGGTCGGCTTCGATGGTGGTGCTGTCGATCAGGCCGGTGGGGCCGATGTGAACGGTGCCACCAGTGGCAAAGCTGATATTGCCTTTGAGCACGCCGTCGATCTTGAGGCCCAGGTCCTCGCGCGAGCTGAAGTTGCCTTCAAACACCGCACCTTCAGCGATCAGGCTGGAGATGTTGTTGAGTTGCTCGGCCGGCACCAGGCGGGCAGGGGGCCGATGGTTGTCATGGTTACTCACGGGAGTCTCTCCTGTTATTAACGCTGGGTTCCGCCGGTTGGGGCGGTGGTGATTTTGCCCGAGTTGGGCGTGGTCTCGGTGTTTCGACACGGTCATCCAAACGCAAGATCAATGGGGGGCCTGGAGGGAAGTCCAAGGGTGAAACTGCTGTGCTGTGGCCTGGGGCGGAGGCTGCCACCGCTGCGGGGGCAGGGGCAGGCACCGCTGCAGGCGCGGGGGCGCTAGGCGTGGGTGGGGCCAGGGGCTCTTCAACCGGGGCTTTGCCCAGGGCGCTGGCGGCGGCGGCACGCACCGAGGCACTGTCGGGTTTGCGCAAAGGGGGCTCTTCTTGGCTGGGCCAAAAAAACCAAGCCAAGGCGGCTGCCAGGGCAATCCAGACCGGCCAGGCCTTTTCCCAGGCGCGGCCAAGGCCCCACACCGTCCAGCGCCAGGCCAGCCGACGCATGGCCACGCGCTTGCCTCGCTTTTGGGAGCGAGCCAGTGCCGCGCGGCGCAGCTCTTCAGCCGCCAGGGGTTGGATTGGGGGTCGTTCAGCCCGCGCTGCCATCCGCGTCCGCGCGCACTCGCTCAAGCTGTGCGTTCAGGTCAGCGCCGTTGACTTGCAGGTGCGTGTAGCGAATGCGCCCCGTCACGCTGGCCGTGCCGTGCAAGGAGACCTTGCCGCCCGGAGCGTCCAGCAAGCCGTTGGTACGGCCCAGTACCGAGATGTTGCGGGCCGAGATGTCGCCCTCAACCACACCGGTTTCGGTGACGGTGACATGGCCGTTGGCGGGGGCGGGTAGGCTGAGTTGCCCGGTGACCTCACCGGCCACCGTGAGCGAGCCCACCACCACGGCCGCGCCAGAGAACTCCATGCCACGCGCCAAGGTGGAATGCCGCAAAGCCCCCCCTTGGGAGGCTAAGCCTTGCAATGAAGGGGCCAGTACCGGCACGCGGCCGACCTCGGGCATGGTGTGGCCCAGCGCTACCTTAGGCGGTGCGTCTTGCAGCTCGCCCGGCTGGGTGCGCTGGTGGTCGTCCATCAGGCCGCCTGCGGCGGTGTCTTCAGGGTCTTGGGGTAAATCGTTCACGTCAAACACCCTGTCAAGGCCGGTTGAGCACCGGCAGGGATTGATTGGAGCGCAAGGTGCGGAAAGGCCCTTGCAGGGTCGCACCATCATACATACGCAGCCGGTGCGCCATGATGGTGCCGGTAGAAACACCGGTGCTGGAAACATACACCGTGCCGTGGCATTCCAGAGAGGTGTGCGGGTCGATGTCGTCCGTCACCCCACCCAGATGCCCCAGCAGGTAGACATCGCCAAAAACTTTGTACTTGCCGATGAGCTGGCCCGTGGGCCACACCACCAAACGCCCCGCCACCTCACCACGGCCACTGAGCGAGCCTTGTAGCAACAAGCCCCCTTTGAACATGAGGGGGTCGCCCGAAACCGAGGAGCCCGCGGCCACGCGATTCACGATGTTGAGCTTCACTGGGTCAATGACCAGTGTGTCCTGCGATGCATCCAAGGTATGTGTCCTGAGTCAGTCCATCGAAGCTGCGGGGGTCAAAAAGGCCACCAGCGGAGTCAAAAGGGCCACCAGCGGGTGGCGGCCACCAGCAGCGCAGACCAGGCCAGCAGCCCGCCCACCACCCAGGCCCGACGCCAATTGCGCAGGCACGGTGGAATCCATGCCACGGATTATCACGGACAGAAACGCCCCCCAACATGGGTGCTTGCCTGCCGTGGGGCGGCGCTGTTAGGATGCAACGCACTATTTCTCACCCACAGGGCCTGTCATGACCACCCGCCACCGCACCACCGCCAAGCTCCCAGCGTTTTCGCTGCGAGTGGCGTGTGTACGTGGCGCGATGGCGGGTATCCGCAGTCGCTCCCGGCGACCTGGACCCTGAGCGGTACCCCCCGCTTCTGAACCCAGGCCCCCGGTCACCACGGCGGCAAGCAGGTTCAGAGGCCCCCTTCTTCCGCAGCGCTTACCCCGTGGCCCGCATTGCACAGGCGCCACATCGGCGCCTATGCCCACCAAGTACAACCCAAGCCCACAAGGCTTGTGTTCGAGTTGAGGGAGAACATTGTGTTGAATGTCTTGAACGGAGCTTTCGGCTCGCTGGGTGCCAAAGCCCGAGCCGCCGTGACCCTGTCGCCCACAGACCTGCTGCGAGATGCGGTTTATCGCCGACTGTGGACGTCCATCCTCATCAGCTCTTTCGGCGGCCAAGTCAGCATGTTGGCCCTGCCGCTGACCGCCGCCGTGCTGCTGCAAGCCACCCCCACCCAAATGGGCTGGTTGCTGGCGGCCGAGCTGCTGCCCTTTGTGCTGTTTTCGCTGCCGGCCGGGGTGTGGCTGGACCGCGTGCTCAAGCTGCCGGTCTACATCATCGGCGAAGCCCTTTTGGGTGTGGCCTTGGCCACCGTGCCCCTGGCGTGGTGGATGGGCTGGCTCAACATGGGCTGGCTCTACGCCGTGGGCTTTGCCATGGGGGCGGTGCACACCACCGCAGGCTCGGCCGCGCAGATCGTGCTGACCCAGGTGGTGCCGCGTGAGCGCTTGGTCGAAGCCCATGCCAAGAACGCGCTGGCCAGCTCCAGCGCCGAGGTGGCTGGCCCCGGCGTGGCGGGGGCCTTGATCCGCCTGCTGGGCGCGCCGGTGGCCTTGTTGGTGGACGCGCTGATGCTGGCCATCTCGGCCTGGATAGCCTCATCTTGGGCTGGTTCATCACCGCCCTGGGCTGGTTACTGCTGGCCGTGGCACCGGTGGGCACAGTGGGCGTGTGGATGTTTGGTCTGATGCTCTCGCTATTTGGCGTGGGCGCGGTGCTCATCTTCATCAACTTCATCTCGCTGCGCCAAGCCGTGACGCCCGAGCCCATGCTGGGCCGCATGACCAGCACCGTGCGCTGGCTCATCCTGCTGCCCGCAGGCCCCGGTGCCCTGATAGGCGGCTGGCTGGGCGAGCATGTGGACCTGCGCGCCTCATTGGTTTTCTCTGGCAGCGTCTGCTTGCTGATGTGCGCAGTGGCCTGGCACTGGCCCGTGATCCGCAGTGTCAAAGTCTTGCCCAAGCCGCAAGACACAGTGCCGGGGACGCAGGCGGTGGATGAGGCGACGACGTAAGGCCTTAGCCCTGGTGTGGGTGGGGCTTGGCATCCGTGCGTTGGGTTGAATCTGTACAAATCTGCAAATTGATTGCGAAATTGTACAAATCATGACTCTTGCACGCCAAGCACAATCCACCTTGCTAAGGCTGAGCCAAGCCTTTCGTGTGGTCGCCATTACGGGGCCACGTCAGTCGGGCAAGACCACCTTGGCGCAACTGTGCTTTCCCGAGAAACCTTACCTCAGTTTGGAAGACCTGGACGTACGGCACCGCGCCCAGGCCGACCCGCGCGGCTTCTTGGCACAGTTTCCCCAAGGGGCGGTGCTCGACGAGGTGCAACGCCTGCCCGACCTGCTCTCGTATCTGCAAGGGGTAGTGGATCAACGTCAGCGCATGGGCGACTTTGTCTTGACCGGCTCTGAGCAGTTTGGGCTGCGTGCAGGCATCAGCCAAAGCCTGGCGGGTAGGGTCGCTCATATCGAACTCTTGCCTCTGAGCCTGAAGGAATTGGCTCGGACTCGGCAGTTCCAAGACTTGGCGTCAAAGCCTTCGGGGCCGAACCAAGCCCTGATGCATTGGATGTGGCAGGGGTCATACCCGGCGCTATATGCGGGCCAGGCCGGGGCGAGCGAAGAGTCCATGGCCGCTCCTAATGACTGGTACGCGCAGTTTCTAGCCACCTATGTTCAGCGCGACGTGCGCCAGATCACCGGGGTGCAAGACTTGGCGGCTTTCGAGCGCTTTGTCTTGCTGTGTGCAGGCCGCTGCGGGCAGTTGTTGAACATGAGTTCGCTGGCCAGTGACGCAGGTGTGTCGGCGAACACGGCCAAGCACTGGATCAGCGTCTTGCAGGCCAGCTACATCATTCGCCTGCTGGAGCCCTGGCATGAGAATTTTGGCAAGCGCTTGGTCAAGATGCCCAAGCTGTACTTTCTGGACACCGGTCTGCTCTGCCACTTGCTGCGCATCGAAAGCCCTGCCGCCTTGGCCCAACATGCCCTTCGCGGCGCCGTGTTCGAGTCTTGGGTCTTGGCCGAAACCTTGAAGCACCGTCTCAATCAAGGGTTCAGGCCTGACATTTATTTCTGGCGAGACAACCATGGCACCGAGGTGGATCTTCTCTATCCGCAAGGCGACCTCCTGTACCCCGTAGAGATCAAATCCGGCCAAACCTTCAGTCCAGACTGGCTGTCGGCCATCGACAAGTTCAGGCGCTACGCAGGCACCAAGGCGGGCCCAGGAGCGGTGGTGTATGGCGGCGAGGAATCCTTTTCGTTCAAGGAACAGGCCATCTACTCCTGGCAGGTTTTGGGACAGGGGTAACAGGCCCTAGATCGCCTGTGCGATCCAACGGTTGATCTTGTCCTCCAGCACCGGCAGCGGGAGCGCGCCGGTGCTGAGAATCTGGTCATGGAAGGCTCGGATGTCAAATTTGCTGCCCATGGTGGCTTCTGCTTGTTTGCGTAGCCGTTGGATGGTCAATGCTCCGACTTTGTAGGCCAGCGCTTGGCTGGGCACAGCGATATAGCGCTCGACCTCGGCGGTGACGTCGGTGCGGCCCATGTCGCTGTTGGTCATCATGTAGTCGATCGCCTGGTCGCGGCTCCAGCCCTTAGCATGAATGCCCGTGTCAACCACCAGGCGCATGGCGCGCAGCATTTCGTCCGACAAGGTGCCGATGCGGGCATAGGGGTCTTTGTAAAAGCCCATGTCGTAGCCCAGGGTTTCGGCGTACAGCGCCCAGCCCTCGGCATAGGCGGTGTTGCCGCCAAAGCGCATGAAGGCGGGCAAGGCCTCGTTCTCTTGAGCCAGGCTGATCTGGAAGTGGTGGCCCGGTGCGCCCTCGTGGAGGTAGAGAGTGGTCATGCCCGGTGTGGTGCGGCTGGGCAGGTCATAGGCGTTGAAATAAAACACGCCGGGCCGCTTGCCATCCGGCGTGCCTGAGTCGTAGCTGCCGCCCGCTTCATACTTTTCGCGGAACTCTTCGTAAGGGCGAATCTCAAGCGCAGCTTTGGGCAAGGTCGAAAAATAGCTGCCGATCACTGCATCCACCTTTTTGCCGATGTCGACATACCCTTGGGTCAGTGCTTCGCGGCTGCTGGGTTTGAACTTGGGGTCGGTGCGCAGGTGTTCAAAAAATTCGGCCAAACTGCCCTTGAAGCCAATCTCTTCTTGGGTCCTGCTCATTTCAGCGCTGATGCGTGCAACTTCTCTGAGCCCGAGCTCGTGAATGTCGCCCGCTGACATCTTCAAAGTGGTCGACCCTTCGATCAACAGCTGATAGAGCTTGTCGCCACCCTTCATATGCAGCAGCCCCAAGCCTTCGCGAGCATCCGCCAGATAGCTGGTCTTCAAATAGTCGCGTAAGCGGGTCAGCGCGGGCATCACGTCCTGGGTGAGTGATTGCCTGAGCGCAGCGGTGATGCGCGCCTTTTCGGCCTCAGTGAAGCTGGCCGGGATGTTGCGGATAGGCCCCCAATACGGTGACTCTTCCAGCGGCATGCCGAGTTGCAAATCCAACTGGGCAATGACGTTGTTGATCGTCAGCTTGGTTTCCACCACCCCAGAGGCTTGCCCCTGCTTGAACCGCGCGATGGCCTGGTCAATGATGGCAGCGAAATTGGCATGACGCTTGACGTTGTTGTCATAGTCCAGCGTGGTTTTGAACGGGGCAGCGCCTTTTCCACTGGCGAAGCTCGGGTAGAAGGTGTGGATGCCGAAAAAATGGTTGATCGGCCGCACGGCTGTGAGCGCCAAGATCTCTGGGCTGAGACGCTCCAGTGCCTTGCGCTGGTTCCACGCGTACACATCGTAGGCAATTTGGTCCGTGGCATTGAGCTTGGCCCGGTTGATGGTGCCCAGGTCAGCCAAGTTCTTTTCGGCAGCAGCCCGTTCGGCCTTGTAGTAAGCGTCCGACCCGAAATCGCCCAGCCGGTCGGCATAGCGCATATCGCCGCGAAACAGCGCACTGATGGGGTTGCGCTTCAGTGAGGCTTCGTCATCGGCGGCAAATATCGCAAACATTCGATCGCGCTCGACCTGCGCAGGCGCGGGCGCGCTGGCGCCCGACTGTGCAAGGGCCGGCACAACCAGCGCGGACGTGGCGAGCAAAGTGGCAACCAACAGCGAACGATTGATCATGGAGTCCCTTGAACGCGGCTAAGCCGGGCAACGTGATGGTGGGTGAATTGCGACCTGTGGCTTGCTTGGCGACCTGACCATGTCCGGTTTTGGGAGGGCAAGATCATCACCCCGCCGAAAACCTATCCACCGCATCCGTGATGATCCCGTCAATACCCAGCCGCAGCAGGCGCTGAACCTCAGCCTCATCGTTGACGGTATAGACCAGCGCACGCATCCCGGCGGCGTGGAGTTGTGCAATCAGAGCGGCGTCCATCAGCGCGTAGTTGGTGATGACGGCGGCACAGTCCAAGGCTTGCGCTGCGGGCCACCAGCCGTCCCAGAGGGTGTCCACCAGCAGGGCGCGGGGCAGGTGGGGGGCGCTGGCTTGGGCGGCTTGCAGGGCTTCGGGGCTGAAGGAGCTGAGGACCGGGGCCTGGGCAGGGGCGGCACCGGCCCAGAGCTGAGCCACCGCTTGGGCCACCAGGTGGCCGGTGTGGGCCTCGTCGCCCGGGGTGGGCTTGATCTCCAGGTCCAGCGCAAAGCCATTGCGGCGCAGGTAGGCGGCGATGGCCTGCAGTGAGGGCAGGGGCTCGCCCGCGTAGGCGCGGCTGTGCCAAGCACCCGCATCGACTCGCGACAAGTCGTGCCAAGGGTGCCGCTTGGCCAAGCCGCGCTGGGGCGTGGTGCGGTCTAGCGTGGCGTCGTGCAGCAAGAAGGGCACATCGTCGGCCGAGAGTTTGACGTCGCACTCAAAGGCCCGGTAGCCGTGGCGCGCGCCTTCGCGGAAGGCGGCCAAGGTGTTTTCAGGGGCCAGCTTGCCCGCGCCCCGGTGGGCGATCCACAGCGGCAAGGGCCAATCGGCGGGGGTGACTTTGAAGCTCATGGGGCGCTGTTGCTCACCACACGTTGCTGGGTGTTGGCATCAAACCAATGCAGGTGATGAGGCGCCGCCTGCAGGTAGACCGTGTCGCCTGCCTTGGGCGCTGGGTCGGTGCTGTCGATGCGCACAGTGAAGGTGCTGCTGCCCGTGCCGCCGCCCATGGTGCCGTGCACCAAGCGCTCGGCGCCCAGCATCTCCACCAAATGCACCTGAAGGGGCCAGCCGCTGGCGGTGGGGCTGATGTGGGCATGCTCGGGCCGCAGGCCCAGGATCATGTCGCCGCTGCGCGGGGCTGCGGCGGGCAAGGGCAGGTGGGTGCCGCCCACCTGAAAGGCTTCGTGAAGGGCGCTGCCGCGCAGCAGGTTCATGGGCGGCGAGCCGATGAAGCTGGCCACAAAGGTGGTGGCGGGGCGGGCGTAGACCTCTTCCGGCGTGCCGATCTGCTCCATACGGCCGCCGTTCATCACGATCATGCGCTGGGCCAGAGTCATGGCTTCAACTTGGTCGTGGGTGACGAACAGGCTGGTCACGCCCAGCTCGGCGTGCAGCTTTTGAATCTCCAGCCGGGTTTGGGCGCGCAGCTTGGCGTCCAGGTTGGAGAGCGGTTCGTCAAACAAAAACACCTGGGGCTGACGCACGATGGCGCGGCCCATGGCCACGCGCTGGCGCTGGCCACCTGAGAGCTGGCGGGGCTTGCGGTCGAGCAGGGCGCCCAGCTCCAAAATCTTGGCAGCCTTTTGCACGCGTTGCTCAATCTCGGCTTTTGGTTTGCCCGCAATCTTCAGGCCGTAGGCCATGTTGTCGTACACGCTCATGTGCGGGTAGAGCGCGTAGTTCTGAAACACCATGGCGATGTCGCGTTCGGCAGGCTCTAGCTTGTTCACCACACGGGGGCCAATCGCCACCTCGCCGCCAGTGATCTCTTCCAAGCCCGCCACCATGCGCAGCAGGGTGCTTTTGCCGCAGCCTGAGGGGCCGACGATGACGATGAACTCGCCGTCGGCAATCTCGGCATTCACGCCATGAATGACTTTGTTGGCACCAGCGCCACGGCCATAGGTCTTTTCAACCGCACGAAGGGAAATGCTTGCCATCTTATTTCTCGGTATCCACCAGGCCCTTGACGAACCACTTTTGCATCAGGATCACCACCGCTGCCGGTGGCAGCATGGCCAACATGGCCGTAGCCATCACCACATTCCATTCGGTGTAGGACTCGCCGGCAATCAGCCGCTTGATGCCCATCACCACCGGGTACATGGTCTCGTTGGTGGTCACCAGCAGCGGCCAGAGGTATTGGTTCCAGCCATAAATGAACTGGATCAGGCCGGCATCTCGCTGCCAAACTCATTTTTGCCACCAAACAGCGCGCGCTGGTAGGTCTCCAGGCCGTGGCCGCCCGGGATCAGCGAGAGCGGGCGGCTCTGTGCAATGACCTCCGCCGTTTGGGTGGAGGCCACAAAGGTCAGGTAGATGGGAAAGGCCACGATAAGCACACCCAGGATGAGCACGGTGTGCGCCAGCAGGGTGGCGATGGGGCGACGTTCAATCATGATGGGTGCCCCTTTTCAATACTGAACCTTGCGCTCGACAAAGCGGAATTGCACCACCGTCAGCGCCACCACAATGACCATCAACACCACTGATTGCGCGGCCGAGCCGCCCATGTCCAGGGCCTTGAAGCCGTCGTAATAAACCTTGTAGACCAAGATCGCTGTGTCTTTGCCCGGGCCGCCTTGAGTGGCCGCATCGACGATGGCAAAGGTGTCGAAGAAGGCATAGACGATGTTGATGACCAGCAAGAAAAACGCGGTGGGCGAGAGCAGCGGGAACTGCACCGTCCAAAAGCGCTTCCAGGGCCCGGCACCGTCAATGGCGGCGGCTTCGATCAGCGATTTGGGGATGGCCTGCAAACCGGCCAAACTTTAAAGTGAACGGGGCACCTTCGTGTTTGGCGCCCCGTGTGTCACAGCTTTAGGGGCTGGTCAGCCCCATGGGCAATCTTACATTTTTGCAGTCTTCTCAAAGCGCTCAAGTTGCTCGTTGCCCCGGGTGATGGCCGCATCCAGCGCTTCTTTGGCCCCCTTCTTGCCAGCCCACACGCCTTCCAACTCTTCGTCGATGATGGTGCGGATCTGCACAAAGTTGCCCAGGCGCACGCCGCGAGATTTGTCGGTGGTTTTGCGGATCATCTGTGTCACCGAGACATCCGTGCCGGGGTTTTCTTTGTAGAAGCCGGATTTGTCCGTCATCTCAAACGAGGCCTTGGTCACCGGCAAGTAGCCGGTGCGCTGGTGGCTCTTGGCCGCCACATCGGCTTGCGAGAGATAGGCAAAGAAGGCGGCCACGCCCTTGTACTCGGGGGCCTTTTTGCCACTCATCACCCACAGGCTGGCACCGCCAATCACGGTGTTCTGCGGGCTGCCCGGCACGTCGGGGTAGTAGGGCAGGGTGCCAATGCCGGCGGCAAACTTGGCATTGCGCTTCACATTGCCGTAGAGCGCCGAGGAGCCGGTCATCATGGCGCATTCACCCGAGACAAAGGTGCCGTCGGCCGCATTGCCTCGGCCCTTGTAGACAAACAGGCCTTGCTTGGCCATATTGCCCAGGTTCTCGATGTGGCGCACATGCAGCGGGGTGTTGAAGGCCAGGCGCGTGTCCAGGCCGCCAAAGCCGTTGTTCTTGGTGGCAAACAGGGTGTTGTGCCAGGCCGAGAAGCTCTCCAACTGGGTCCAACTGATCCAGGAGGTGGTGTAGGGGCACTTGTGGCCGCTGGCCTTCAACTTGGCGGCGGCCAGGGCCACTTCAGGCCAGGTGGTGGGCGGCTTGTTCGGGTCTAGGCCTGCGGCCTTGAAGGCGTCTTTGTTGTAGTGGAAGACGGGGGTGGAGCTGTTGAAGGGGAAGCTCAACATCTGCCCATTGGGGGCGGTGTAGTAGCCAGCCACGGCGGGCACATAGGCGGCGGGGTCAAACTTTTGCCCTGCTTCTTTCATGACCTCGGCCACCGGCTTGATGGCACCCTTGGAGGCCATCATGGTGGCAGTGCCCACCTCAAACACCTGCAAGATGTGTGGCGCATTGCCTGCGCGGAAGGCGGCAATGGCGGCGGTCATGGACTCGTCGTAGCTGCCCTTGAAGGTCGGCACGACCTTGTACTCCTTCTGGCTGGCATTGAAGTCCTTGGCCAGGTCGTTCACCCATTCGCCCAGGGCGCCGCCCATCGAGTGCCACCACTGCACCTCCACCTGGGCAAACGCAGGTTGGGCCAAGCCGGTTGCGGCCACAGCCGCCAGGGCGAGAAGACGTTTTTGCATGGAATCTCCGTAAATAGAAGCACCGCCAAAGTCGGGTGATCTCGGCAGTGTCGTCAATGTTTGTGACAGGGCTGTGTTGTGGCACACCTATAGGCATTCGGTGCTAAGGGATTGCCCGAGGTAAGTTGTCAGTCGCAGTTGCTTCCAACGCATTGGAGAATGGGGGGCAGCCTCTGGATCATTGAGATGCTGACCAAAAAATAAGGTCTGAGGAGATTTTCATGAGCCCATCCACGTCATTCCGTCTTGGCACTGCTTGTTCCTTGCGAAGCAAGGGTGTTATCGCGCATGTTTTGGCATCAGGGGTACTCAGTGCATTCGCTCTCCTGGCAATGCCTTCGGTGGCCACTGAGCGAATCCCTGCTGAATCTTTCTTCCAGCACCCCAAAGTAGACCAGGTTGCTCTGTCTCCGTCTGGAAATCTGCTTGCGGTCACGACTGCGTCAGGCAATGGGCGCAACAAGTTGATCGTCCTGAATTTGCACCAAGGACTGAAGGCGACGCCACTTGCCAATTTCAGAGATGCGGATGTAGACGAATTTTACTGGGCGGGTGACGAGCATCTCATCTTTACGGTAACAGACCGCGATCTCGGCAGCATGTCCAACGCGAGTCGCGCGCCTGGTTTGTACAGTGTGTCAGTCGATGGACTGTCGAATCTGCAGTTGGTGCGGAGCAATGGCTTGACGGGTAAGGCCAACTTCTTGGGTAAGTATGAACCGTTGGAGTGGAATCATCGATTCCTTGACGCACCCAGCATGCGAGAAAATCCGCATGAAGTCATCATTGGTCGGATGACTTTTGCTGGTGAGCAATTGCAATCTATCTTGCCGATGTGGATAGATGTCCGCTCTGGGCGAACACGCCTGATCCCCGTAAAGAACGTGCCGCCAAATCCCATCAGTTGGAAGTTTGATCCCCGTGGGCAGGCGCGTGTGGTGGTGACACAGGACGCTCGAAGACAGGCTGTCTATTGGCGAGCAAAGGAGGCAAATGGCGAGCTTTCTGATTCATGGAAATTGCTTGCCCAATATGATTATGGCGAAGCCCCGTTTGTGCCGGTGAGTGTATCTGCCGATGGCGATCTATGGGTACGCACTCGCCAGGGTTCTGCGCAAGGATTCGCCGCGCTAACGAGATTTGATTTCAACGCCAGTGCCCCGATATTGCCGCCTCAGTTATCGGCACCTGGCTTCGACTTGATAGGCCAGCCAATCATGGACAGTTCCGCAGGTGGATTGATGGGCTTTCGATACATCACAGATGCGGAAGATACGCTTTGGCTTCAACCTGAAATGAAAGCTTTTCAGACCGAAGTAGACAAGCAGTTTCCCGGGCGCGTGAACCAGATCCGTTGCAGGAATTGCTTGAGCCAAGATCGCGTCGCTGTGCTGCTGACCTACAGTGACCAAGAGCCGGGGCAATGGTGGTTGTTCAAGGGGAATGCCAAGACATGGTCGCCCATAGGGCGTGTACATGATGGCATTGACTCCAAGTTGATGGCGACCATGGACATCCATCGCATCAAGGCCCGTGATGGGTGGGAGATTCCTGTCTGGCTGACTGTGCCTCACGGCGCGAAAAAGGGTGCGCAACTCCCGACAGTGGTCATGGTCCACGGTGGCCCTTGGTCGCGGGGGGGCACATGGAGTTGGAGGTCGATGAGCCAGTTTCTGGCCTCCAGAGGTTTCTTGGTGGTGGAGCCTGAGTTTCGGGGTAGCGATGGCTATGGCGAGGCCCATCTGAGAAAGGGCTATAAGCAGTGGGGACGGGCCATGCAAGATGATGTTGCTGATGCCTTGACTTGGGCGCGGCAGCAGGGCTGGGCGGGCGAGAAAGCCTGCATCATCGGTGCCAGCTATGGCGGCTACTCAACCCTCATGGGCCTGGTCCGACACCCGGAGCTGTATAGATGTGGGGTCGCATGGGTTGGTGTGACCGATGTGGATCTGTACGTGAGAGGCACCTGGTGGGTTGATGATGACATTTCTTCTTTAGGTCGCGCTGTGCTGCTCCCGGAGAGAGTCGGAGATCCGCAACGAGATGCAGTGTTGTTGCGGGAGGCCTCTCCGGTGAACCATGCCGACAAAATCAAGGCACCCTTGCTTTTAGCCTATGGGCAAGAAGACAAGCGCGTGCCCCTGGAGCACGGGCTGCGCATGAAGAAGGCCCTTGAGGCAGTCGGCCGCTCTCCGGATTGGGTGGTCTATCCTGACGAAGGCCATAGTTGGCGGCAAACCGAGACTGCGGTCGATTTCGCGAAGCGACTTGAGAAACACTTGGAAAGGCATCTTCGTTAGAAGGTGGGCAAGTGGCGGTTCTGGGCCAGGAAGGGTGTCCTTGCCCACAGGGTGGATTGCTGCACTGCGGTAGGATTCACCCTTGCCGCTTCCTCCCTGCACCTTAGCCCGTGCTCTCTGACAGGATCGCCCCTCAAAGCGCCCACTGGGCGGGTTTGGGGCTCGTGACCTGCCCGCCATGAACGCACCGCAGTCTCTTACCGCCCTCCAAGCCGCCGTTGGCACCCATGATGCCGAGGCACCACGCCTGCGCGAGATCCCTTACAACTACACCTCCCTCTCCGATCGCGAGATCGTGCTGCGGCTGTTGGGCTCCCGGGCCTGGGACTTGCTGAACCTGCTGCGCGAAGAGCGCCGCACCGGTCGCTCGGCACGCATGTTGTACGAGGTGTTGGGCGACATCTGGGTGGTGCAGCGCAACCCCTACCTGGAAGACGACCTGCTGGACAACCCTAAGCGGCGCGACCTGCTGATCGAGGCCCTGCAACACCGATTGGGTGAGGTGCAAAAGCGCCGCAAGCCCGAGGCCGACGCGGTGCGCGACGCCTATGTGGGCGAGCTGCTGGGGCTGGCCCAGGGCGCCGTGCAGCGGTTTGCTGACCGCTTTGTCGATGTGCTGCTGCTGCGCGGCCGCTGCCGCAAGCTCTTGGGCAAGCACACGGCCAAAGACAACATCAAGTTCGACGGTCTCTCGCGCGTCTCCCATGTCACCGACGCCACCGACTGGCGGGTCGAGTACCCCTTTGTGGTGCTGACGCCTGACACCGAGGCCGAAATGGCCCACTTGGTGGCCGCTTGTGTGGAGCTGGGCCTGACCATCATCCCGCGCGGCGGTGGCACCGGCTACACCGGTGGCGCCGTGCCGCTGACCTGGAAGAGCGCGGTCATCAACACCGAGAAGCTCGAACAGATGACCGAAGTCGAGCTGGTCGAGTTGCCGGGTGTTGCGCAGCCCGTGCCCACCATCTGGACGGGCGCGGGGGTGGTGACCCAGCGCGTCTCGGACGCTGCCGAGCGGGCCGGTTTTGTGTTTGCCGTCGACCCGACCAGCGCCGAGGCCTCTTGCGTGGGCGGCAACATCGCCATGAATGCCGGCGGCAAGAAGGCCGTGCTGTGGGGCACGGCGCTGGACAACCTGGCCTCTTGGAAGATGGTCACGCCGCAGGCCACCTGGCTGGAGGTGGTGCGCCTGGACCACAACCTGGGCAAGATCCACGACATTCCCATGGCCAGCTTCGAGCTGCGCCACTTTGACGCCAGTGGCAAGGTGCTGCAGCGTACCGAGCGCCTGGACATCCCCGGCCGCGTCTTCCGCAAAGAAGGCCTGGGCAAGGATGTGACAGACAAGTTCTTGGCCGGCCTGCCGGGCATCCAAAAAGAAGGCTGCGATGGCCTGATCACCAGCGCGCGCTGGGTGGTGCATCGCATGCCCAAGCAAACCCGCACGGTGTGCCTGGAGTTCTTTGGCAACCCCAAAGAGTGCGTGCCTTCCATCGTCGAGATCAAGAACTTCATGTTCTCGCTGATGCCGAAGCCCGGTGGCGAGAACAAGGATGGACGGGGGCCCTCCCCCGTCCTGCTGGCGGGCCTGGAGCATCTGGACGACCGCTACCTCAAGGCCGTGGGCTATGCCACCAAGAGCAAGCGTGGCGGCCTGCCCAAGATGGTGCTGATCGGCGACATCGTGGGCGACGATGAAGACGCCGTGGCCCGCGCCACCAGCGAGGTCATCCGCCTGGCCAATGGCCGCTCGGGCGAGGGCTTTGTGGCTGTGTCGGCCGAGGCCCGCAAAAAGTTCTGGCTGGACCGCAAGCGCACGGCCGCCATCTCCAAGCACACCAACGCCTTCAAGGTGAATGAAGACGTGGTGATCCCGCTGGAGCGCATGGGCGAATACACCCTGGGCATTGAGCGCATCAACATCGAGCTGAGCCTGCGCAACAAAATCGCCTTGGCCGACAAGCTCAGCGCCTTCTTTGGCACCGGCCACTTGCCGCTGGGCAAAACCGATGACCCCAGCGACGTGCCCAGCGCCGAAGTGCTGGACGAGCGCTGCCAACGCGCGCTGGCGCTGGTGGCCGAAGCTCGCCAGCAGTGGCAGCAATGGATGGACGGGCTGGATGTGGTGCAGCCCGGGGTAGACGGCCAGCCCGGCCGCAGCTTCTTTGACCAGATCCAAGACCAAAGCCTGCGCGCCTCTTGGAAGCGCCAGATCCTCAAGCCCCTGCAAACCGTGTTTGCGGGCGCGGTGTTTGCGCCGGTGCTGGAGGCCTGTAAGGCCTTGCACAAAGAGGTGCTGCGCGGCCGCGTGTGGGTGGCGCTGCACATGCACGCGGGTGACGGCAATGTGCACACCAACATCCCCGTCAACTCCGACAACTACGAAATGCTGCAAACGGCCCACGAGGCGGTGGGCCGCATCATGGTGCTGGCCCGCAGCCTCAATGGCGTGATCTCGGGCGAGCACGGCATTGGCATCACCAAGCTGGAGTTTTTGACCGACGATGAGTTGGCCAACTTCACCGCCTACAAGGCCAAGGTCGACCCTGAGGGCCGCTTCAACAAGGGCAAGCTCTTGCGCGGAGCGGCGCTGACAGGCCTGGGGCCTGATGTGCACGCCGCCGACCTGAGCCATGCCTACACGCCCAGCTTTGGCCTGATGGGGCATGAGTCTCTGATCATGCAGCAGAGCGACATTGGCGACATCGCCAACTCGGTCAAAGACTGCCTGCGCTGCGGCAAGTGCAAACCGGTGTGCGCCACCCATGTGCCGCGCGCCAACTTGCTCTACAGCCCGCGCAACAAAATCTTGGCCACCTCGCTACTGGTGGAGGCCTTTTTGTATGAAGAGCAAACCCGCCGGGGCGTGTCCATCAAGCACTGGGAAGAGTTTGAAGACGTGGCCGACCACTGCACGGTTTGCCACAAGTGCTTCAACCCCTGCCCGGTGAAGATCGACTTCGGCGATGTCTCCATGAACATGCGCAACCTCTTGCGCAAAATGGGGCAAAAGAGCTTCCGCCCGGGCAATGCGGCGGCCATGCTGATGTTGAATGCCACCAACCCGCAAACCATCAAGCTGGCGCGCGCGGCCATGGTGGGCGTGGGCATGAAGGCGCAACGCGTGGTGCACGACGTGCTCAAGCTGGCCGCCCGCAAACAGACCAGCGCGCCCCCGGCCACGGTGGGCACCGCGCCCATCAAAGAGCAGGTCATTCACTTCATCAACAAGAAGATGCCCGGCGGCCTGCCCAAGAAGACCGCCCGCGCCTTGTTGGACATTGAAGACAAGGACTACGTGCCCATCATCCGCAACCCTGCCACCACCACGGTGGATTCGGAGGCGGTGTTCTACTTCCCGGGCTGCGGCTCCGAGCGCTTGTTCAGCCAAGTGGGCTTGGCCACCCAGGCCATGCTCTGGCATGCCGGGGTGCAAACCGTGTTGCCGCCGGGCTACCTCTGCTGCGGTTACCCGCAGCGCGGCTCGGGCCAGTTTGATGTGGCCGAGAAGATGATCACCGACAACCGGGTGCTCTTCCACCGCGTGGCCAACACCCTGAACTACTTGGACATCAAGACCGTGGTGGTCTCTTGCGGCACCTGCTTTGACCAATTGCAGGGCTACAAGTTTGAAGAGATCTTCCCCGGCTGCCGCATCGTCGATATCCACGAGTTCTTGCTGGAAAAGGGCATCACCTTGCCGCAGGCCAACGAGCCGGGCGCGGGGGGCTATCTGTATCACGACCCCTGCCACAGCCCCATGAAGCAGCAAGACCCGATGAAGACGGTCAAGGCCTTGGTGGGCGAGGCGGTGGTTCAGTCTGCACGTTGCTGCGGTGAGTCGGGCACGCTGGGCGTCAGCCGCCCGGACATCTCCACGCAGGTCCGCTTCCGCAAAGAAGAAGAAATGCGCAAGGCTGAAACCGAGCTGCGGGCCACCGGTGCCGTGCCCGCGCAAGGCCCGGTGAAGATCCTCACCTCCTGCCCGAGCTGCCTGCAAGGCCTGTCACGCTATGGCGACGACCTGCAGAACGGCCTGCTGGAAGCCGACTACATCGTGGTCGAAATGGCCAAGCAGATCTTGGGTGAGCAGTGGATGCCTGAGTACGTGCAACGCGCCAACAGTGGTGGCATTGAGCGAGTCCTCGTGTGATGACAAGCCATCTCGGTTGCGAGCTGTGTGAGCAGATTGAATCCCCCGCCTGGGTGCTAGTGCATCGCGAGGCGGACCTCCGCGTCATCCGCGTGTTGGACGCGCCGGAGTTTCCGGCCTTCTACCGCGTGATCTGGAACGAGCATGTGGCCGAGTTGAGCGACCTGAGCGAGCCTCAGCGCGCGCGCTGCATGGCCGCTGTGGTGGCTGTTGAGCGGGTGCTGCGCGATGCGCTGCAACCCACCAAGATCAACCTGGCCGCACTGGGCAATATGGTGCCGCACCTGCACTGGCATGTGATTGCCCGCTTCGACTGGGACGCCCACTTCCCTCAGCCCATCTGGGGCCCGCGCCAGCGCACCCCAGAGCCTTCCGCTGCAGAGCGCTTGGCCCGCGACTGGGCAGCGCTCGATATTCAGGTTCAGCAGGCCGTGGCCACCGCTTTGGCCACCCTTTCCAACGGACAACCCTCATGAGCAACGCCCCCCATCCCACCGCGCTGACCGTGCACCAAGCCACCCGCGTGCTGGAGATCGCTTTCTCCGATGGCCGTTCGTTCAAGATCCCCTTCGAGCTGATGCGCGTCTACAGCCCGTCGGCCGAAGTGCAAGGCCACGGCCCTGGTCAAGAAGTGCTGCAAACCGGCAAGCGCCATGTGGGCATCAGCGGCGTCGCGCCCGTGGGCAATTACGGCATCCAGCCCACGTTTGACGATGGCCATGAATCCGGCATCTTCACCTGGGAGACGCTCTACAAGCTGGGCAGCCAGCAAGAGGCGCTGTGGGCGCAGTACGAAGAGCGCCTGGTGGCTGCTGGCGTGGACCGCGACGCGCCCATGGCGCCCAAGGCGGCGTCTGGCTGCGCATCACACTGATAGGGGGGGCGCAACATGTCGCAAACGCATTTCGGCTTTGAGACCGTGGACGAGGCCGTCAAGGCCAACAAGGTCAAAGGGGTGTTCGATTCGGTCGCGTCCAAATACGACGTGATGAATGACTTGATGTCCATGGGCATGCACCGGGCCTGGAAGGTCTACACCGTGGCGGTAGCCAACCTGCAGCCGGGCCAGAAGGCGCTGGACATTGCAGGGGGCACGGGCGACCTGGCCATGGCCTTTGCCAAGAAGGTCGGGCCCACCGGCATGGTGGTGCACACCGACATCAACGAGGCCATGCTGAGTACCGGCCGCGACCGTTTGCTGGACAAAGGCTTGGCCCTGCCCACCAACCTGTGCGACGCCGAAAAACTGCCCTACCCAGAGGGAACGTTTGACCTGGTGAGCGTGGCCTTTGGCCTGCGCAACATGACCCACAAAGACGTGGCATTGGCCGAGATGTGCCGCGTGCTCAAACCCGGTGGCCGCCTGCTGGTGCTGGAGTTCTCCAAGGTGGCAGCGCCCCTGCAAAAGCCTTATGACTGGTACTCCTTCAAGGTGCTGCCGCGCCTGGGCCAGATGGTGGCGGGCGATGCTGAAAGCTACCGTTACCTGGCCGAGTCCATCCGCATGCACCCCGACCAAGCCACGCTCAAGGGCATGATGAAGACCGCAGGCTTTGGCCATGTGGACGTGCACAACCTGACGGGCGGCGTGGTGGCTTTGCACGTAGGCATTAAGTGCTGATGTCAGCCCCCCAGCTCGCTTCGCTCGCCACCCCCCAAGGGGGAGGCGCCCGCCTTGGGGCGGCCCGGCGGCGGGCATCCCCTCGACCTTGTGAGGTTTGATTCATGTCGCGCGTGTTGTTGACTGGTGCCACCGGCTATATCGGCTCCCACACTTGGGTGGCGCTCAAGGCCGCTGGCTTTGAGGTGGTGGGCTTGGATGATTTCTCCAACAGCTCGCCCCAAGTCTTGAGCCGCCTGGCTGAATTGATCGGCGAGACCCCGGTGTTTGTGCAAGGCGATGTCAACGACAGCGCGGCGTTGGATGCCCTGTTCGCCGCCCACACCATCAACGCCGTGGTGCACTTCGCGGCCTTCAAGGCCGTGGGTGAGTCCACCGCCCAGCCGCTCAAGTACTACGCCAATAACATCGGCGGCTTGGTCACGGTGCACCAAGCCATGGCCCGGGCTAGCGTGAAGAACTTTGTGTTCAGCTCCAGCGCCACCGTCTACGGTGAACCGCAGTTCCTGCCCTACACCGAGTCCCACCCGCTGGCCGCGATGAACGTCTATGGCCGAACCAAGCTGATGGGCGAGCAGATCCTGCGTGACGCCGAAGCCGCCGACCCGGCGCTGAAGGTGGCCTATCTGCGCTACTTCAACCCAGTGGGCGCGCATGAGAGCGGCCGCATCGGCGAAGACCCGCGCGGCGTGCCCAACAACCTCATGCCCTATGTCACCCAAGTGGCCGTGGGCCGCCGCGAGCGCCTGGGCGTGTTTGGTGGCGACTACGACACGCCCGATGGCACGGGAGTGCGCGACTACCTGCACGTGATGGACCTGGCCGAAGGCCATGTGGCAGCGGTGCAGTATTTGCTGCGCGAGCAGCAGTCGCTGACCGTCAACCTGGGCACCGGCCAAGGCATCAGTGTGCTGGACTTGGTCAAGGCCTTCGAGCGCGCCTCGGGCCGCCCCATCCCTTACGACATCGTCCCCCGCCGCCCCGGCGATCTGCCCGCCTTCTGGGCCGACGCCACCCTGGCCCGCGAGCGCCTGGGCTGGCAGGCGCGCCGCAGCCTCGACGAGATGTGCGCCGACAGTTGGCGTTGGCAGCAAG
The DNA here is from genome assembly GCA_004359425.1 of Ideonella sp. MAG2. Taxonomy (GTDB): domain Bacteria; phylum Pseudomonadota; class Gammaproteobacteria; order Burkholderiales; family Burkholderiaceae_C; genus Ideonella. The sequence continues at coordinate 905,793 of PTEU01000001.1, forward strand.
CCAACCCGCAAGGATTTGGGGCCTGAACGCAGGCGCTGCCTTGCTGACACGCCACAAAACACGTCGTCGAGGGGAGATCCGCTGGGAGGTGCGGAAAACGGGCCCTCCAACATGCCCGGCTTTTTCGAAGGCATGACGATTTACAACTCAGACCCGCTACAGGCATTCAACAATCTATCGGGCGGGTTCTGGGGCACAGCCGCCCTGGTGGTTGCGGGTGTGGCGAGCTTGCCGCAGGCCGACCCTTGCCAATTCCCTAAGCCTGTGCTGGTGAGCACGGGCCTGGCGGACTGGGTGCCCAAGGTGCTGCCTTTCCAGGTTTTTGTGGTGGGCAAATTGGCGGTGGTGGGTGTCCCGTTTGAAGTCACCACCATGTCCGGCCGGCGCATCCGCGCCAACGTGCTGCAGGCCTTGGCCGGCAAAGGGGTGGATACCGTGGTGGTGGCCAGCTTGGCCAATAGCTATGCAGGCTACCTCACCACCCGTGAGGAATTCAATATGCAGCACTACGAGGGGGCCTCCACCCAGTTTGGCCCTTATCAACTGGCGGCAACCCAGCAGATTGTTCAGGGCCTGTCCACGGCCATTGCCAATGGCAGCACGGTCTCCGATCTTGGCCAGCCGCCGGTGCGTGGCCCGGGCTTCTCACGCCCTGGTGTGTTGTGGGATGGCAAATTCTTCTGGGAAGGCTTTGGCCAAGTCTTGACCGATGTGAAACCCAGCTACACGCGCGGCGAGACGGTGACGGTGCGCTTCCGTGGCGGGCACCCCAAGAACAATCTGCGCACGCAAGGCACCTTCTTGGCGGTGGAGCGTTTGGTCGATGGCAACTGGGTTCAGGTGGCGGACGATGCGGACTGGAACACCAGCTACCTGTGGAAGCGCGATGGCCTGGATCGTTCATTCAACGATGTGGTCTGGCGCATCCCGGCCAACACCACCAGCGGCTACTACCGCATCCGCCACTTTGGTGACTGGAAGAACGGCTGGACGGGCGGAATCTCTCCCTATAGCGGTACCTCTTCGACCTTCTACGTCAACTGAGCCCACCCTATGAGCGAAGAAGGGGTCTGCCAGCCTGATGGCTGCGCAGACCCTCTTGCATCCATGAGCACACCAGACATTCCCACCATCATTGATCGAGGCGACGCCGTGTGCGTCATTGGGGCAGGCCCGGGCGGCTTGAGCATTGCGCGGGCCTTGAAAGCCCAGGGCTTGTCTTACGACCAATTCGAGCGGCATAGCAATGTGGGTGGCCTGTGGGACATGAGCAACCCTGGCTCGCCCATCTATGAGTCAGCGCACTTCATCTCCTCGCGCGAGCTGTCGGGTTTCATCGGCTTTCCCATGCCCAAGGACTACCCGGACTACCCGTCCAACCAGCAGATCTTGGCCTATGTGCATGCTTTTGCCGATGCCTTTGGGCTGCGCGAGAACATCCGCTTCAACACGGCGGTGCAAGCCCTTCGCAAAGACGAAGACCAGCGCTGGCTGGTGACCTTGAGCGATGGCCAAGTTCGGCGCTACGCAGCCGTGGTGTGTGCTACCGGTGTGAACTGGGACCCCAACCTGCCCAGCTACCCAGGCCAGTTCAGCGGCGAGGCGCGGCACGCCGTGACCTACAAATCGGGTGATGAGCTGGCGGGCAAGCGCGTCATGGTGGTGGGCGGTGGCAACTCGGGGGCGGACATTGCCTGCGATGCCGCCATGCGGGGCCGCAAGGCCTTTATCAGCCTGCGGCGGGGCTATCACTTCGTGCCCAAGCACGTGATGGGCGTGCCTGCGGACGTGTTTGGCGAGACGGGGCCGCATTTGCCCATGTGGCTGGCCAGGCCGATTTTTGGGGTGCTGCTGCGTCTGCTGGTGGGCAAGCCCCAGCGCTGGGGTTGGCCCGAGCCGGATCACCGCTTGTTCGAGAGCCACCCGCTGCTTAACTCGCAGCTATTGCATCACTTGCAGCACGGCAACATCCAGGTCAAACCCGATATCGCGCACTTTGATGGCCCAGCCGTGGTCTTCACAGACGGCACGCGCGAGGAGCTGGATGTGGTGCTCTTTGCCACCGGCTACAAATGGAGCTGCCCCTACGCGGCGGACTACTTTGAGTGGCGCGGCGGACGGCCCCAGCTTTACCTCTCCATGTTCAGCCGCGAGCACCGCAATTTGTTTGGCATTGGCTACCTCGAAACCAACTCCAGCGCCTACAAACTCTTTGACACCCAGGCTTACATGATTGCCTGCTACTTGAAGGCCCAGGTCAGCCAGCCTGCCACTGCCGCTCAATTCGACCAACTGATTCAACACGACAGGCCCGACTTGTCGGGGGGCCTGAAGTTCATCCCATCGCAGCGCCACGAGGTTTACCTCGAAGCCCATACGCTGAAAAAGTACCTCAAGAAGCTGCGCGCCAAGATGGGCTGGGGCGAGCCGAGCGAGCACACCTACCGGCACTGTCGGGTCGCCACGGCGCAGGGGGTGCCTGTGTCCAGCCCGGCTTGAGCCCGGCGGGTACGGGTGGGTTGGCCGCCAAGGGTTGGCGGCGACGAGTAGGAGGCGATGAGGAGGGTGCCGCCCCTCTACAATCGCCCAATGCCCCCAATGCTTGTTGACACCCTGGTGCCTGCGGCCACCGCGCGCTTTGTTCTGCTGGCCAACCATGTGTTGATGGCCGCACCGCCGGCCATGGAGCGGCTGAAGGCGCATAGCGGCCGTTGGCTGCGTGTCGAGGTGGAAGGCTGGCGCTTGCCCTTGCCGCCGCCGCCCCTCTTGAGCTTGCGCCTGACCCCGGCGGGTCTGTTGGAGGCACCTGAAGCCCCAGAGGCCGCACCTGAGGAGGTGGATCTGCGTCTGACGGTCGATGCGTCTGACCCGCTGGCCGCAGCCAAGCAACTGGTGGCTGGGCAGATTCCCAACGTCCGCATTGAAGGCGATGTGGCCTTGGCGGCTGACATCAACTGGGTCTTGGCGAATGTGCGCTGGGACATTGCGGCGGATTTGGAGCGCGTGGCCGGCCCCGTCGTGGCCGAAGGCGCGAGCCGCGTGGCGGCGCAACTGGGTGGGGTGGCGCAATCGCTGGCTCAGGGCTTGAGCAGCGTGGTCTATGGCCTGGGGCGCAAGCCCTGAGCGCCGAGCAGCTCGCACCATGAGATCTTGGGCGCGGCTGGGCCGCATCATCATCACCCTGATGCGCTATGGCGTGGACGATCTTGTGCTGGCCAATGCGCCCCAGCCCTGGATCAAGACCCTGCGCTGGTGCGTCACCCGAGGCCGCAGCTTTGAGGCCCCGCGCGGTGAGCGGCTGCGCTTGGCGCTGGAGGCCCTGGGGCCGATCTTCATCAAGTTCGGGCAGGTGCTTTCCACGCGGCGCGACCTGGTGCCGCTGGACATTGCCGACGAGCTGGCGCGCCTGCAAGACAAGGTGCCGCCGATTGCCTCTGAGCAAGCGCTGGCGCTGATCCGCCAGGGCTTGGGCCGGCCGCTGGAGGAGGTGTTTGCCCACATCGAGCCCGAGCCTGTGGCCAGCGCCTCGATTGCGCAGGTTCACTTTGCCACCTTGCATGATGGCCGCGAGGTGGCCGTCAAAGTGCTGCGGCCGGGCATGCTGCCGGTGATTGATGACGACCTGTCGCTGCTGCACGTGCTGGCCCGCTGGGTCGAGCGCTTGAGTGCCGATGGCCGCCGCCTGCGCCCGCGCGAGGTGGTGGCGGAGTTTGACGGCTATTTGCACGACGAACTCGACCTGGTGCGGGAGGCCGCCAATGCGGCCCAGTTGCGCCGCAATATGGCGGACCTGCCCTTGATCATGGTGCCCGAAATGCATTGGGACCTGTGTACACCCACGGTGATGGTGATGCAGCGCATGCACGGCCAGCCCATCAGCCAAGTGCAGCGCCTGCGCGAGGCGGGGGTGGACATCCCCAAGCTGGCGCGCGACGGCGTCACCATCTTTTTCACCCAGGTGTTCCGCGATGGCTTTTTCCATGCCGATATGCACCCGGGCAACATCCAGGTGAGCCTGGCCCCCGAGACCTTTGGCCGCTATATCGCGCTGGACTTCGGCATCATCGGCACGCTCACCGAGCGTGACAAGCAATACCTGGCGCAGAACTTCATCGCCTTCTTCCGCCGCGACTACAAGCGCGTGGCCGAGCTGCATGTGGAAAGCGGCTGGGTGCCGCCTGATACCCGGGTGGACGCGCTGGAGCAAGCCGTGCGCGCCGTTTGCGAGCCGCATTTCGACAGGCCGCTCAAAGAAATCTCCTTGGGCCAGGTGCTGATGCGCCTGTTCCAAACCTCGCGTCGCTTCAACGTCGAGGTCCAGCCCCAACTGGTGCTGCTGCAAAAGACCTTGCTGAACGTGGAAGGCCTGGGGCGTGAGTTGGACCCCGACCTTGACCTCTGGGCCACCGCCAAGCCTTTCTTGGAGCGCTGGATGAACGAGCAAGTGGGCTGGCGCGCGCTGCTGCGCCAACTGCAAGCCGAGGCCCCGCGCTACGCCCAACTGCTGCCCGAACTGCCCCGCCTGCTGCACGCCAGCCTGCAAGCCCGCACCCCTGACCACACCGCCTTGCTGCAAGACCTATTGCAAGAACAACGCCGCACCAACCGCTTGGTGCGCGGTGTCGTCATCGCCATTGTGGGCTTTGTAGTGGGAGCGCTGGCGGCGCGGTGGTGGCTGACATTCAGCGCTTGGGCTCAGTGAAAACGATGATCGATTTTTCGGTGCGCCCAGATGCCTCCACGAAGAGGCCTCTTCGATAATTCCTCTCGCACGCGAAGTGGCGTGTGAATCCGAGGAGGAGTTGTATGCGAGTTCTATCGCAATGGAGAGGCGTTTTTCTGCGCCTGATGATGGTGGCAACCATTGGCGCACTGACTGGGTGCGCCAGCATGTACGTCGACGGTACCACCAAAGAAGTGCCTGCCGCCCAGTACAAGGTGCCTGATGCGGCCAAGCCCGTTCAGTTTGTCTTTGAATTTCAAACAAAGGGTGTGGCCAATGACCGAGCGACTGCCTTCTTGAAGGATCGTGTCCTCGATCAGGTCAAGAGCAGCCGCTTGTTCAGCAGCGTCAGCGACAAGCCTGTTGAGGGCGGTGCCTTGCTGAGCGTGACCTTGAACAATGTGCCCTTGAGTGACGATGCTTTCACCAAGGGCTTTGTGACCGGCTTGACCTTTGGGCTCGCGGGTTCGCAAGTCTCTGACGGTTATATCTGCACGGCCAAGTACTCAGCCACTCCCGGAGGTGCAGCCATCAGCAAACAGGCTCGCCATGCCATTCACACGACCGTAGGCTCAGCGGCCACCCCGGCGAATGCCACCAAAGCGGCCAATGCCGAAGAGGCGGTGACCCTGATGACCCGGCAGATTCTCAGCAATGTGCTGAATGATTTGTCCAAAGATAAGGACTTCAAATGAATCGGATCGCACGTGGCTTGTTGACCTTGGCTGCCCTGCTGCCGATGGTGGGTTGTGTGTCGGTGCAGATGCCTGCAGCAACGGCCAACCCCGTGGCGTTGGAAAAGCTACGCGCCACCCCGGTGCAAAGTTCCAATGTCGGCCGTTTTGCACTGGCACCTGGCAAGCCCAAAGAAATGGACACCAGCTTGTCGGGCTTGAGGGGGTCGACCCTGGCTCCTACAGGAGGTAGTTTTGCAGGGCAACTCAAGAATCAATTGGTGGCGGATTTGTCTGCTGCCGGCTTGTACGACCCCAATTCGTCCATCCTCATAGAGGGTCAACTGACCGACAGCATGGTGGATGCAGCCATCGGTACCGGAACGGCTCGCTTAGCGGCTGACTTCCAGGTTAATCGGGCTGGGAAGAAGGTGTACAGCAAGTCACTCAAGGTCGATGACGCCTGGCCCTCGTCCTTCGTCGGTGCCACTGCACTGCCTGAGGCCATCAATCGCTATTCCGCCTTGTACAAGGCGCTGGTGGTCAAGTTGCTGGAAGACGCCGACTTCCGTGCGGCTATCGCCAAGTAAATGGGCTGAGAAGCACTGAGCGGGGCTCTGCGGAGCCCCGCTTTGCATTTGCGCAGGCGATTCACCGGCTTGAGCTCACCCGGAAAGGTCTTGACGAAGGAAGTGTTTGAGAGTCGCGATAATGCGCGCCGAGCCGGGCCACTTGGTCTTTGATATTCAGTCGTTGAGTTGCGCCACATGAATACCACCTTGATTGTTTTTGTTGTGCTCTACCTCTTGGGCACCTTGGCCCTGGGCGTTTGGGCAGGCACGCGCATCAAAAACACCAGTGATTTTGCGATTGCGGGGCGCAGCTTGCCCTTGATCATGGTGGTGACCACCACCTTCGCCACTTGGTTCGGTGCCGAAACGGTGATGGGCATTCCTGCCAAGTTTGTACAGGGCGGGCTGGGTGCCATTGTGGAAGACCCGTTCGGCGCAGGTACCTGTTTGGTGCTGGTGGGGTTGTTTTTTGCCACCAAGCTCTACCGTCAAAACCTGCTCACCATCGGAGACTTCTACCGGGGCCGCTATGGCAAGGGCGTTGAAGTGTTTTGCTCCTCGGCCATCATCCTCAGCTATCTGGGCTGGGTGGCGGCACAAATCACTGCGCTGGGCTTGGTGTTCTCCGTGCTGACCAATGGTGCCATGTCCGAAACCACCGGCATGATCGTCGGCACCCTGGCCGTGTTGATCTATGTGGTGGTGGGTGGCTTCCTGGCGGTGGCCTGGACAGACTTCATCCAGATGATTGTGTTGGTGGTGGGGCTGACGGTGATTGCGGTGTTCTCTGCCGACTTGGCCGGTGGCGCGGACAAGGTGTTGGCACTGACGACTGAGAAAAATTTGTGGCAGTTCCTGCCGCCGCCCACCTTTACTGAGGTTGCCATGTTCATTGGGGCGGCGCTCACCATGATGCTGGGCAGCATTCCTCAGCAGGACGTGTTTCAGCGGGTGATGTCGGCCAAAGACGAAAAGACGGCCCGCAACGGCGCAGTCATCGGTGGCGTGAGCTACATCCTGTTTGCTTTCGTCCCCATGTTCATTGTGGCCAGTGCCGTGGTGGTGATGGGCCAGCAAGCCCTGGACATTGCCAAGGATGACTACCAAAAGCTGCTGCCCACCTTTGTGTTGTCGCAAATGCCGCTGCTGATGCAGATTCTGTTCTTCGGGGCGCTCCTCTCTGCCATCAAGAGCACTTCGTCGGCCACGCTGCTGGCCCCCTCCACCAGCTTTGTCGAGAACATCTTGAAGAATCTGCGTGGCGAGATGAAGGACAAAGAGCAATTGCTGGCCATGCGAGTGACCCTGGTGGTGTTTGCGGCACTGGTGCTGGCCTACGCCATCGCCATGAAGGGCACGCCCATCTATGAGTTGGTGTCCTCGGCGTACCAGGTCACTCTGGTGGGCGCCTTTGTGCCTTTGGTGATGGGCCTCTATTGGCGTCGTGCCACCACCCAGGGCGCCATCTTCTCGTTGGCGGCGGGTATCGGCACTTGGTTGTTGTTCTTCCCACAGGTCACGGACTGGGGCCAGGCCTTCCCCGGTCAATTGGCGGGTTTGTTGGCGGCTGTTGTGGGCATGCTGCTGGGCTCCTTGCTGCCACAGTGGTTGCAAAACCGCCACGAACACAAGAGCCACGTCGAGGGCTTGGCTGACGAGCCTCAGTAAGCCAGTCGCCATCCTCGGGGGCTTGAAGCTCGCAAGAGCGGCCCCACTTCACAAAGCGCCTGCAGGCCTTGTTCCTGGGGCGCTTTATAATTTCCTGTTTTGTTCCAAGGGTGATTTCATGCCAATTTACGCTTATCGCTGCGCCGCCTGTGGCCATTCGCGTGATGTGCTGCAGAAGATGTCCGATGCACCGCTGACCGTGTGTCCCCATTGCGGTGCTGAACAGTTTCAAAAACAGCTGACGGCTGCGGGCTTCCAGCTCAAAGGCTCGGGCTGGTATGCCACCGACTTCAAGGGTGGGGGGGCCACCGCTGCCTCAGCCACCAGTGCTGCGGCTGCGGCGGGTGAGGCCCCGGCCAGTGCGCCTGCTGAGTCGGCGTCCCCGGCGGCTGCTTCCGGTGGCACACCTTGCGGGGGCTCTTGTGCCTGCCATTGAGCCCTGGGCTCAGGGCAGCGCTCTATGTCCCCGCCGACCTGCCCCTGATGCCCATGCCCCTTTGCCGCGAGTTTGACCCCCTGTGAAAAAGTACCTTATTGCCGGTCTGCTGACCTGGATGCCCTTGGCCATCACCATTTGGGTGATGCTGTGGGTGGTCGGCCTCATGGACGGCATGTTCAATGCGGTACTGGGGGTGTTCGACACGCTGCTTCCGGGCTTGGCACACCTCAAAGACATCCCCGGCCTGGGTGTGTTGGTCACGCTGGCCCTGATGCTGGTCACGGGCGTGTTTGTCACCAATATTTTTGGCCAATGGTGGGTGCATCAGTGGGACCGCCTGCTCAACCGCATTCCCATCGTCAAGTCCATCTACAGCTCGGTCAAACAGGTCTCTGACACCCTGTTCTCCAGCAGCGGCAATGCCTTTCGCGAAGCGGTCTTGGTGCAATACCCGCGTGAAGGCTCTTGGACGATTGCCTTTGTGACGGGCCGCCCCAGCGGTGAAGTGGCCGCCCATTTGGTGGGCGAGCATGTCAGCCTCTATGTGCCCACCACACCCAACCCCACTTCGGGCTTCTTCTTGATGATGCCCAGAACCAGTGTCAAGCCACTGGACATGAGCGTGGACGAAGCCCTCAAGTACATCATCTCCATGGGCGTGGTCGCGCCCCCGGCGGGCGCGGTGGCGCAGCCGGAGGAGGCTGACCCCAATCGACGGGGCTGAAGGCTGCTCGGCAGGCCCTCAGCCCTGAGTGCACATCACGCACCCAACGCCTCTCCATCCCCTTTGTGTGTAGCACCTTCGCTGCACACCTCACCGAATTCAAAGCACAGGAGTGCCCCATGAGAACAACCTACTGCGGACTGGTCAGCGAAGCGCTGATGGACCAAACCGTGACCCTGATGGGCTGGGCCCATCGCCGCCGTGACCACGGCGGTGTGATCTTCATCGACCTGCGTGACCGCGAAGGCCTGGTCCAGATCGTCTGCGACCCCGACCGCGCCGACATGTTCAAGACCGCCGAAGGCGTGCGCAACGAGTTCTGCCTCAAGGTCATCGGCAAGGTCCGTGCGCGGCCGGCCGGCACTGAAAACGCCAACCTGGTGTCGGGCAAGATCGAAGTGCTCTGCCATGAGCTGGAAGTGCTGAACCCCTCGGTGACGCCCCCCTTCCAGTTGGACGACGACAACCTTAGCGAGACCGTGCGCCTGACGCACCGTGTGCTCGACCTGCGCCGCCCGCAGATGCAGAAGAACCTGATGCTGCGCTACCGCGTGGCCATGGAAGTGCGCAAGTTCTTGGACGCCCAAGGCTTTGTGGACATCGAAACCCCGATGCTCACCAAGAGCACGCCCGAAGGCGCGCGCGACTACCTGGTGCCCAGCCGCGTGCACGACGGCCAGTTCTTTGCGCTGCCGCAGTCGCCCCAGTTGTTCAAGCAGTTGCTGATGGTCTCGGGCTTTGACCGCTACTACCAGATCACCAAGTGCTTCCGGGACGAAGACCTGCGCGCTGACCGCCAGCCTGAGTTCACCCAGATCGATATCGAGACTTCCTTCCTCACCGAAGAAGAGATCCGCTCGATGTTCGAGGGCATGATCCGCACCGTCTTCAAGAACGCCATCAACGTCGACCTGCCCACCTACCCGGTGATGAGCTACGCCGATGCCATGTTCAAGTACGGCTCGGACAAGCCTGATCTGCGCGTCAAGCTCGAATTTACCGAGCTGACCGAGGTGATGAAGGACGTGGACTTCAAGGTCTTCTCTGGCCCCGCCACCACCCCCGGTGGCCGTGTGGTGGCCTTGCGCATCCCAGGTGGTGCCGAGATGAGCCGTGGCGAGATCGACGGCTACACCGAGTTCGTGAAGATCTACGGCGCCAAGGGCCTGGCCTGGATCAAGGTCAACGACATCGCCAAGGGCCGTGAAGGCCTGCAATCGCCGGTGGTCAAGAACCTGCACGATGCGGCCATTGCCGAGATCCTGAAGCGCACGGGTGCACAAGACGGCGACCTGCTGTTCTTCGGGGCCGACAAGGCCAAGATCGTCAACGACGCCATCGGCGCGCTGCGCATCAAGGTCGGCCATTCCGAGTTTGGCAAGTCCAAGGGCTTGTTCGACGACGTCTGGGCACCGCTGTGGGTGGTGGACTTCCCGATGTTCGAGCACGACGAAGAGAACGACCGCTGGGCGGCCGTGCACCACCCCTTCACCGCGCCCAAGGACGGCCACGAGAACCTGATGGACACCGACCCCGGTGCTTGCATCGCCAAGGCCTACGACATGGTGCTGAACGGCTGGGAACTGGGTGGCGGCTCCATCCGTATCCACCGCGCCGAGGTGCAGAGCAAAGTTTTCAGCGCGCTGAAGATCACGCCCGAAGACGCCAAGGTCAAGTTCGGCTTCTTGCTGGACGCGCTGCAATACGGCGCGCCCCCGCACGGTGGCCTGGCCTTCGGCCTGGACCGCCTCATCACCCTGATGACCAAGGCCGAGTCCATCCGCGACGTGATTGCCTTCCCCAAAACCCAGCGCGCCCAGTGCCTGCTGACGGGCGCTCCGTCCATGGTCGACGAGAAGCAACTGCGCGAGCTGCACATCCGCCTGCGCAACGCCCAGCCAGCGGCTTGAGCGGCAGCTATTGGCCGATGATCAAAGGGGCTCTTCGGAGCCCCTTTTCCATGACAGGGCGGAGGCCGCGATAGCATCGCGACATGCTGACACCTGCTGCCACGCCGACTGACCCCCGCCCGCCCAAGATCCCAGAGTCCGTGCTGGTGGTGATCTATACCTCGGCTTTGGACGTGCTGCTGATCGAGCGGGCTGATGCGCCGGGCTTTTGGCAAAGCGTGACGGGGTCCAAAGACAGCTTAGAGGAGCCATGGCAGGAGACTTGCGTGCGCGAGGTCGAGGAAGAAACCGGCATCGTCGTGGGCAGCCCCGAGGTGCCGCTCTCGGCCCTGCAAGACTGGGCGCTGGCCAATGTGTATGAGATCTACCCGCGCTGGCGCCACCGCTATGCGCCGGGCGTGACCCACAACACCGAGCGTGTCTTTGGCCTGTGCGTGCCCAGCGGCACGCCGGTGCGCCTGGCGCCGCGCGAGCACACCGCCTACCAATGGCTGCCTTGGCGCGAGGCGGCAGACCGCTGCTTCTCGCCCTCGAACGCCGAAGCCGTGCTGCACCTGCAGCGCTGGGCAGCGGCCACCAAAAAGGGTTGAGTCATGCCGCGTGTGTTTCGCCACAGCACCCAAGCGCCCAGCACCCTGTACACCAGCCAAGTCTTGCGGGTGGCCACCTACAACATCCACAAAGGCGTGCGCGGCATTGGCCCGCGCAAGCGGCTGGAGATCCACAACCTGGGCTTGGGGGTGGAGGCGTTGGACGCCGACATCATCTGCCTGCAAGAAGTTCGGCTTTTCCATGCCCGCGAGGCCAAGCACTTTGACCGCACCTGGTTTGGTTGGCCCGAAGAAGGCCAGGCCGACTTTTTGGCGCCCGAAGGCTATGAGGCGGCCTACCGTACCAATGCGGTGACCCGCCACGGCGAGCATGGCAATGCCTTGCTGTCGCGCTGGCCCTTGGGCGAGGTGGGGCACCACGATGTCTCAGACCACCGCTTCGAGCAGCGCGGCCTGCTGCATGTGCCGGTGCGCTGGCAGGGCACCCAGGTGCATGTGGTGGTGGCGCACTTTGGCCTGATCCATTCCAGCCGCGTGCGGCAGGTGCAGCGCCTGCATGAGTTTTTGCAAAACCAGGTGCCGCCCCAGGCTCCGCTGCTGGTGGCGGGCGACTTTAACGATTGGGGTGAGCGGCTGGATGCGCCCATGCAGACTTTGGGCCTGGACCGTGCCGTGGCACCGCCGGGCCGGCCCAACCAGCGCGTGACCTTTCCCTCGCTGGTGCCGGTGTTTGCCCTGGACAGGGTGTACACGCGCGGCTTTCGGTGTTTGAGCACACAGGTGCCCAGGGGCAGTGCGTGGGCTCGCATGTCCGACCACTTGCCCTTGCTGGTTGAGCTGGAGTTGAGCTGAATGGCGTTGCCCAGGCCGCTCCCGCAAGCGCGTACCCCACACACGCTCACGGCCTGGCGCAGTGGCGAGCCCCTGCGCTGGTGCGGGGGCAACCAGGTGCATTTGCTGCGCGGTGGCGACGCGCTCTTTCCGGCCATGATGGAAGCCATTGCCCAAGCCCAGCACAGCGTATGGCTGGCGACCTATATTTTTCATGATGACGCGCAGGCCGAACTATTGGCCCAAGCCTTGGCGGCCGCTGCCGCAAGAGGTGTGGACGTGAAAGTGGTGGTCGATGGATTTGGCTCCAACCGATCTTTGGAGCGAGTGCAGGCCTGGCTGCTGCCAGCCGGCGTGGCCTTGGCGGTTTTTCGGCCCCTAACGCGGTGGTGGAACTGGCTACAGCCCGGCCAGTTGCGCCGCCTGCACCAAAAGCTGTGTGTGGTGGATGACGCGCTGGGTTTTGTGGGCGGCATCAATGTGATTGGAGACCGCCTGGACATGAACCACGGCCCCACCGAGCAGCCTCGCTTGGACTTTGCCGTGGCAGTGCAGGGGCCGCTGGTTGCCGACATCAGCCAGGCCACACGCAGTGTCTGGACGCGTGCGGCCATGGGCCAACAGTGGCGGCAAGAAGTACAGGCCCTGTGGCGCGGTGCGGAGCCGCTGAAGGCAGCGCGCCAACTCTGGCGCGACTGGCGGCGCATCAGCGCACGCCGTGCCGACGCACCCCAGCAGGCCGCCGCCCAGCCCACGCGCGCGGCCTTGGTGGTGCGGGACAACCTGCGCCAACGCCGCAGCATTGAGCGGGCCTATATCGAGGCCATTGCCCAGGCTCGCCATCGGGTGGACCTGGTGACCCCTTATTTCTACCCCGGTCAACATTTCAGGCGGGCCTTGATTGCTGCGGCGCGGCGGGGAGCCCAGGTGCGCCTGATCTTGCAGGGCAAGCTGGACTACCGCATCGCGGGCATGGCGGCGCGGGTGCTTTACGACGAGTTGCTGGCAGAGGGCGTCGAGATCTACGAGTACATGCCCGCTTTTTTGCATGCCAAGGTGGCGGTGGTGGATGAAGCCTGGGCCACCGTGGGCAGCTCCAATATTGACCCCCTGTCTTTGCTGCTGAACCTGGAAGCCAATGTGGTGGTGGATGACGCTGGTTTTGCGGCAGAGGTTTCTGATGCCATGGCGCAAGCCCGGGCCGAGTCGCGCCAGGTCTTGCCCAGCACCTATGCCGCCGGGCCTGCCGCTGTATTGGGCCGCGCTTTGGTGGCCTGGCTGGCGCATTGGTATTTGCGCATGTCTGGGCTCTCCGGCCGCTACTGACCGCCTCCTTTACACTGGCGTCCGTTTTACCGGGGGCTCCAGGTGCCTCCTAGGTGTTGGGAATGGACATGGTGAATTCATTGATCGCAGTGCTGGTGGCTTATGCCATTGGTTCGCTCTCGTTTGCAGTGATCGTCTCGCGCTTGATGGGGCTGAACGACCCGCGCTCTTACGGCTCGGGCAACCCAGGGGCCACCAATGTGCTGCGCTCGGGCAACCGCAAGGCCGCCATCTTGACCCTGGTGTTTGATGCACTCAAAGGCTATCTCCCCGTGCTGGCCGCCTTGTGGTTGATGCCACGCTTTGGCTGGGGCGAGGCCACCGTGGCCTTTGTGGGCCTGGCCGCCTTTTTGGGCCACCTCTGGCCAGTGTTCTTTAACTTCCAAGGCGGCAAGGGCGTGGCCACCGCAGCCGGTGTGTTGCTGGCCATCAACCCGGTCTTGGGCGCTGCCACCTTGGCCACTTGGTTGATCGTGGCTTTTTTCACGCGTTATTCGTCGCTGGCGGCCATCGTGGCGGCGCTGTTCGCTCCGTTCTATCAACTGCTGATTTGGGGCCCCTCTTTGCAAGTGCTGCCGATTGCCGTGATGAGCCTGCTGCTGGTGTGGCGTCACGAGGCCAATATCCGCAAGTTAATGGCTGGCACCGAAAGCCGCATTGGCCAAAAGGCGGCCGGGGCAGCACCTGCTCCTGCCGCCCAGCCTCATTCCCCTACCAAGCCCCAACGCAAAGGAAAACACTGAATGACGACCGCCTCTATCCAACGCTTTGATGTCGGCCCCCGCATGTCGGAGATGGCCGTGCACAACGGCGTGGTCTACCTGGCCGGCCAAGTGGCCGAAGACGGCAGCCAAGACATCACCGGCCAAACCCAGCAAGTGCTGGCCGCGGTGGATGCCCTGCTGGCCCGCGCTGGCAGCGACAAGAGCAAGATCCTGCGCGCCCAAATCTTCTTGGTCGACCTGGCCGATTTTGCCGCCATGAACGCCGTGTGGGAGCAATGGGTGGTACCCGGCCACACCCCGCCGCGCGCCACCGTGCAAGCCGCTTTGGCGCGGCCGGAGTGGAAGATTGAGGTGGTGGTGACGGCGGCTGTGTAAAGCCCTCTCCCCTTGGGTAAAACGGCAAGGCCATCAATGACAAGGCCTCCCCAGCCGCGGCATGGTTGGCGCGGGCGCTGCCGCCCATCGCAGCCCGAGGCTCATGTATTTGAGCGACTGAACGCCGACGGGGTTGGGTTCAGTTTGTGCCAACTTCCGGCGAGCCGTGCCCGTGCCTGAAACACTTGCCCCTTCCTCAGCCAACCGGCCCGGAACGGGAATCCGTTCAATTCTGGCGGAGTTAGGCCATTTCACCCTGAAGGAAGCCCGCGCGTGCTTGTTCGCCGGGCTCTTTTTTGCCTCCGTACTCTTCATCCCTCGCACAGGCATTCTTGGCATTCCCCGCTATGACGCCTTGCTTGCGGTGGCGGTCCTGATTCAGGTGTGGATGATCTATACCAAGCGCGAAACGCTGGACGAACTGAAAGCCATCTGCTTGTTCCATGTGCTGGGCTTCGCGCTGGAGGTCTTCAAGACCTCCAGCGGAATCAAATCCTGGTCGTATCCAGACTTCGCCTACACCAAGGTCTTTGGTGTTCCGCTGTTCTCAGGGTTCATGTACGCGGCTGTAGGGAGCTACATCATTCAGGCCTGGCGCCTCTTTGACTTGCGCGTTCTACACCACCCGCCCTATCTTTGGGCAGGCCTTGTTGCCAGCGCCATCTACCTGAACTTCTTCACCCATCACTTTATCGGTGACTATCGTTGGTACTTGGCTGCCCTTGCCCTAGGGCTCTATGCGAGATCACAGGTGGTATTTCGGCCCTATCGCATCGATAGGCGCATGCCACTTGCAGTGGCGCTTGTCCTCATCGGGTTCTTCATCTGGCTTGCAGAGAATCTCGGAACACTGTTCGGCCTATGGGCCTATCCCCACCAGCTTGGTGCTTGGGCCACCGTGCATGTTTCCAAGTGGAGTGCATGGTCCTTGCTGGTGCTGATGAGTTTCACGATCGTGACCAACCTCAAGCACATCAAGGCCACCATCCATATTCCTGAGTGAACGTCCTCGCGTTCACGCTATACCCAGCGTGGCGGTGCCGTCAGTGCCGACATGGCCTAGCACCAATTCGCCGCCGCCAAGTGGAAGGCCGAGATCACCGAACGCGGCGCTACCCATACCTTGTGCCCCCACTTGCCCGAAGCCAGAGACGTCATGGCGCGAGTAGCCCCCGCCAAGTCTGCATAATGGGCAGGTGCATTCAACAACCCGAATCGCCGGATATGTGACCCGTACGTCCGGTGGTGTGGGAGGGGGAGGCCGCGAGGCTTTCTCCTATCCCGATTAGGCGTCACCAAGCTCCTCATGCGCGTAGTTCAGTCACCGGAATCGATCCACCCTCTTCAACCAGGTTGTCGGGTCTTTATGGCCGGCTCCATCGACATGGGCAAGTCAGAAGACTGGCAATCCGAGTTGATCGAAGCACTCGCGTTAACAGAAGGTGTGCTGTTCAATCCTCGTCGCAAGACCTGGAATCCAGACTGGCCAGCCGAGGCCTCCTTCCCAACATTCGCCGAGCAAGTCGAATGGGAACTCGCAGCAATGGAAGCTGCCGACCTCATCGTCTTCTACTTTGCTCCCACTTCCCAGGCTCCGATTACTCTGCTTGAGCTTGGACTTGCAGCTCGTACTGGGAAGGCAGTTGTCTGCTGCCCTGTTGGGTTCTGGCGCAAGGGCAACGTAGATGTCGTTTGCAAGCAGTACCGCATACCCATGGTTGGCTCGGTTCATCAACTGGCAGGCAGCATCATGAGCTTCGCCTCAACCGGCAAGGCTCCCGAATACAGTGCCGTCTAACCCCTTACAGGGACTTCCCCCCGTGTCAAGCACGACGGTGGCAGTCGGCGGTATTGGGGCGATCGACGCGAGTCAAGGCCGGCCGCAGGCCGCCCGCAGGGCTTGGTCTTGACGCGCGGCGATCGCCAATCACGCTGCCGGGCGGCTTGAGGGCCGAGACACGAGGGCCTCAAGCCGATCGGTGCTGGTATGCGAGGGTTCATGTAGGCCGGTAGGCGGACATGCAGGTGCTGCGCGACGGTGCGGGGGGATGCGAGTCACAGAGAACAGACTGCCACTCTACAGACGGCCTTGTTGACGCGCGCTGGCGTCGGACCCAGATGCGAACCGCTCAGCGGGGCTCCATTCCTATCACGTGGACTGCGCCGAGGTGCCCACCAGGGGTTAGTCGAGCTTGCCCGCTGCCGGTCTGACCTGTTACTGCATCTTGATGCTGTCGTCGTGCAAGGAAGAGGGTTGTGCTGGGGCTCAGGTCATGGCGCAGGCCTGAGGGCTGGGGAACTCGTCGCCGGGTTTGACGCTGCGGTGATGGGGATCGAAGTCGATGCCGCGAGACATCACGGCCCAGAGGATGCGGGCGTTCTTGTTGGCCAGGGCAACCACGGCCTTTTGCCAGCCTACGCGATCGCGCAACTGCGCGGCCCATCGGGAGATGGGGTCATCGCGCAGGTGGGCGGTGTTGACCACCGACTTGGCACCCTGGATGAGCAGGGTGCGCAGGTAGATGTCACCGCGCTTGGTGATGCCGCCCAGGCGGGCCTTGCCGCCGCTGGAGTTCTGGCTGGGGGCCAGGCCGAGCCAGCCGCCGAACTGCTGAGCGCTGCGGAACTGCTTGAAGTCGCCCACCGTGGCCACGGCGGCCGAGGCGGTGACGGGCCCCACGCCCATGAGTTGGCCGGCGCGCTGCACCTGGGCGTTGTCGCGGGCGTGAGCGGCCAGGCGCTCGTCGCACCACTGCAGGTGCGCATCGAGTTCGCGCCACTGGGCCTGGGCGCGCTGCAGCGTCCAGCGCGTCAGGGCATTGAGCTCGTTGCTGGCATCTTCGAGGATGTCATCGAGCGAGCCCTGCAGGGCCCGCGAGCCGGTGGGCACGGCCACGCCGAACTCCAGCAAGATGCCGCGGATGCGGTTGATGCAGGCGGTGCGGTCGGTCTTCACGCCCTCACGCAGGCGGTGCACCGCTAGCAGGCTCTGCTGCTCGACGCTCTTGACGGGCACGAAGTGCATATGCGGGCGGCTGGCGGCCTCGCAGATCGCGGCCGAATCGTTGGCGTCGTTCTTGCCGCGCCGACCCTGGGTGCGGTAGGGCGCGGCTAGGTGCGCAGAGATGATGCGCGGCTGCAGGCCCATGGCCAGCAGTGCGCGGGCCCAGTGGTGGGCGCTGGAGCTGACCTCCATGACCACCAGGCATCCCGGCGGCAGTTGCGCGCACCAGGCCAGAAACTTCTCCCGAGGCAGCGAGCGGCTGAGCAGCACCTTCTCGGCGGCATCCACCGCGTGCACCTGGATCACGCGCTTGGCCAGATCGACACCGACACGCGCCGCGGGAATTCGGATAAGCTGATTCACGGGACTTCCCCTTTCTCATGGGCTGCAGATTGATGACTCGAACCACCAATCTTGGCGCACTGACGCCGTCGCCTGAAGGTGGGAAGTCCCTTCGCATTCCTTTGCTGGCATCTTCCAGCACATCGGGCAAGGCGGCATGCAGCGCATCCGAGCTTTGGGCAAACACCAAGCCAAATTCAGCCAGCAGGCCGCGGATGCGGTTGATCAAAGCTGTGCGCCCTTCCTTGACCCCATCGCACAGCTTGTGAATGGACAAGATGGCTTGTTGGGCCGCTGACTTGACAGGCACGGCATGAAGGTGAGGCCGAGAAGTGGCTTCGCAAATGGCGGCTGCATCGGTCCCTTGCAGGGCGCACCATGCCCGAGGCTTGGCCCTTCGCCAGGCACAGGCCGTCCCCAGGACGCCCTGTGTTCGGGCTCAGCGTCGTTCTTGGACCGTGCGTCCGCCACGCGATAGGCACTGACGTGCTGGGCCGGCAGGATGCGTGCATCCAAACCCATGGGCCGAAGCCGACGGCAGATGTGGTGCGCGCCGCTGCAACTCTCCATGGCCACCACGCAACCTGGTTGCAGAGTCTGGCACCATTCAAAGAACCGATCAGGCATCATGGACCGGGCCAGCACCACCTTTTCGAAACCGTCAACGGCATGCACTTAGTAAACCCGCTTGGCCAGATCCACGCCGAAGCGGCAAATCAGATTTCGGTTAATCTCTTGCATGGGACTTCCCCTTTCAGATGGGCTTTGAGATTGATCGACTCGCATACCAATCTTGGCGCATGGACACCGTTGCCAGAAGGTGGGAAGTCCCTTCGTTTTCGGTCGAGGCGAGGCCCAACGGAAAAGCACCCTGGCCGCCTACCGGTTGTGCTTGTCATCCGTCCGGCGGTCAGGGTTCCATGTCGTAACCAAAGACTCACATCTAACGTTATGACGAAAAAGGAGACACTGTGACACTCCTCCACGCCAAAGAACTCCGCGCCTCCGGCAAGCACGAGCAGGCACGCGAGATGCTTGTCGCGCTGGCAAGCCAGTCAACGTCAGATGCTGTCATCCACTATGAGGCGGCTTGCGTTCACGACTTCCTCGGCTTCGAAGCCCAAGCCGTCCCGTTCTACGTCAAGGCCCTCGAAGGCGAGCTTCCTGCTCCGATTCGTCGCAGCGCATATACGGGCCTCGGGAGCACGTACCGCACATTGGGGATGTATCAGCAAGCGCAAGAAATACTGGTTCAAGGGCTGGCGGAGTTTCCTGAAGCGAACGAGATTCAGGTCTTTTTGGCCATGGCTCACCACAACCTTGGCCAGTCCAAGTCAGCAGTCGAGTCGTTGCTCAGACTGGTTGCGGGTACATCTGCTGATCCACAGATAAAGTCCTACGCGAGGGCAATCGAGTTCTATGCGCAAGACATCGACCGTTCGTGGCCCAGCGGTGCGGCCTGACCCCTTTGACAGGACTTCTCGTTGAGTCAAGCATCCGCCGTATTGGCTTTCCTTCTAGAGCAGCATTTGCAAGCTTGATGGTGAGCCGATGCCCTGGCTCCATTCGCTCGGCGTGACAGGGCTGTCGCAAAAGGGTTATCGAGTTGACCGCGCATCGGCTCTGAGCTGCGGCTGGGGCTCTTGTGGCGAACGGCCTTCCGCCTTACTATTTGCCTCTAGGTAAGGAGACGCTATGGCAGAGTCCACCATCACCGCCAAAGGGCAGACGACTGTTCCAGCAGAGGTGCGAGCCTTGATTCACGCCAAACCCGGGACGAGGTTGGTGTGGTCGGTAACGCCCGATGGCACCATCATTGTTCGGGCCAAGACGAAGTCGATTCTTGACATGGCGGGCATGCTGAAAGCGCCCAAGGGCAAGCGCGTGGCCGTGGAAGACATGAACGCTTGGCGTTGAGGGCGGAAGATGCCCGCGCTCGATACCAATGTTTTGGTGCGCTATGTCGTTCAAGACGATTCAGCGCAATTCGCAGCGGCGCAACGCCTGATCCGAAAGTGCGTGGCCGAGCAGATGACCTTGTTCGTGCCGGTCACGGTCACGCTGGAGCTGGAGTGGGTTTTGCGCTCAAGCTTTGAGTTCACGAAAGAGGAAACCGTTGGCGTTCTGTCCGACTTGTTCTCGGCCGCAGAGCTCTCGTTCGAATCTGAGCGGGCGCTTGAGGTGGCGCTTGATCTCTATCGCAGCAAAACTGCTGACTTTGCGGATTGCGTCCATATCGCTCTTGCCGCACAGGCGGGCGAACAGCCGCTTTGGACCTTTGACAAGGGGGCTTCCAAGGTTCCGGGTGCACAAATCTTGTCCTTGTCGCGCTGACCGACGACGCCTGTCGTCATCCTGCCCGGCGCGGTCTCTCGACGGGATCTTCCTGTGGCCTCAAACCACCTGCGGTGATGCCTCTCTTACCCACGACCCCAAGGAAACACCATGAGTGATACCGAAAAGCAGGTTCAGAAAGCCCTGGAGATTTATCAGTCTGCCGTGCTGGCCAAAGACGCGGAGACCTTCATGCATCTCTACGATGCTGAGGTTCGGGTCTTTGACACCTGGGGCGTTTGGTCGTGGGAGGGGGCTGCGGCGTGGCGGGTTGCTGTGGAAGGGTGGTTCAACTCGCTAGGCAGTGAAACCGTCCGGGTCACGTTTGAAGACGTGAAGATCATGGCTGAACCCGCCTTTGCCAGCATGAGCTGTTTCGCACGTTACGCAGCAATTTCAGCGCAAGGGGAGGAGCTTCGTTCCATGCAGAACCGGATGACCTGGGTGCTCAAGACCCGAGGGCATGTGCTGCGGGTGGTGCATGAGCACACCTCTACGCCGATCAGGTTCGAAGACACCAAGGCGATTTTTCAGCGCGAGGCCTCGCGCTGAGGCTGCGCTAGGGGGCTGATGGCCTCAGGCCAAGCCTAGTGTGGCCGGGTCGCCCTGGCCGCGCCTCACCACCTCAGGCTCGTCGCCGCTGAGGTCGATGACGGTGGTGGGCTCCATGGCGCAGGCCCCCGCGTCGATCACCAACTGAAGCTGCTTTTCAAAGCGCTCGCGGATCTCTTCGGCGTCGTTCAAGGGCAGGTCTTCGCCGGGCGGGATCAAGGTGGTGGCCAGCAGGGGCTGGCCAAACTCGGCCAGCAGGGCCTCCAAGACTTTGTGCTCGGGCACGCGCAGGCCGATGGTGCGGCGTGAGGGGTGCGACAGCCTGCGGGGGACTTCTTTGGTGGCTTCCAAAATGAAGGTGAAGGGGCCGGGCGTGCCGGCCTTCAGCAGTCGGAACTGGCGGTTGTCGACCTTGGCGTAGTTGGCCAATTCCGAGAGATCGCGGCACAGCAGGGTGAGGTGGTGCTTGTCGTCCACCTGGCGGATCTTGCGCAGGCGCTCAGCGGCCGTTTTGTCGTCCAGGTGGCAGACCAAGGCATAGCTGGAGTCGGTGGGCACGGCAGCAATGCCACCGGCATGCAAGATTTGCGCGGCTTGCTTCAGCAGGCGGGCCTGCGGGTTTTCGGGGTGGACTTCGAAGTATTGCGACATGGTGCGGTCATTGTGCGCGTGCGGCGGCCTGGGCCAGCGCAGGCCACAGGGTCCAGATGGGGGTGAGGCGGCCGGGCAGGGGCGGCAACTCGCCCAAGTCGACCCGGCTTTCGGTGGGGGAGTGGAAGTCGCTGCCGCGCGTGGCCAGCAGGCCGAACTCTTGGGCCAAGCCGCTGACGCGCTCCACGTCTGCCGCTGTGTGGCTGCCGCAGACCACCTCCACGCCTCGGCCGCCATGGCCTTGGAACTCTGAGAACAGCGCGTACTCCACCGTGGGGTTGAAGGGGTAGCGGGCGGGGTGGGCAATGGCTGTCACGCCGCCCGCACCATGCAGCCAGCGCAAGGCCTCGCCCAGGCCCGCCCATTGATGCGGCACGTAGCCGGGCTTGCCAGGCTTGAGATAGCGCCTGAAGACCTCGCCCATGTCGGCGCAATGCCCTTGCTCCACCAAGAAGCGGCCAAAGTGGGTGCGGGAGACCAACTCGGGGTTGGGCGCCAAGGCGCAAGCCGCGTCATACGCGCCTTTGATACCCACCTGGGCCAAGCTATCGCCCATGGCGCGGGCGCGGGCCAGGCGGCCGCTGCGTACTTTCGCCAAGCCGGCCACCAGGTCCGGGTGTTGCTCATCGAAGCCAAAACCCAAAATATGCACGGTCTCACCGGCAAAGGTGATAGAGACTTCCACCCCGGTGATAAAGCTCACCCCCAGGGCTTGGCAGGCGGCCCGAGCGGCGGGAATGCCGCTGATGTCGTCGTGGTCAGTGAGTGCCCACAATTCAACGCCGCGTTCTGCGGCGCGCTGGGCCAAAACTTCGGGCGGCAAGCTGCCGTCTGAAAACGTGGAATGGCAATGGAGATCAGCGTTGAGAGTGTGCACCGCAGCATTGTAGAGAGCTGTGCTTGGCAGATGTGTCGCTATGCCCAATCTCACGCCGCTTTTGCGACACCACCTGTGCAGCTTGCAAATTTAGTCACCGCTATCTCATGCCATGATGCATATGCTGTCGGCTAAGTTCTATGCTTGGTGCGTTGCAGTCAGATGTTTCGGCTGATGAGGAGGAAATTTGTATGTCATCCCTGACCCTAGTAAAGCGCCGCTTGATGTGCGTTGCAGTTCCCGCGCTCTTGGTGGCTTGCGCCACCCCGGCTCCGCCGCCCCCACCCCCACCACCGCCCTACAAGGGCCCGGTGCTGCAAATTGCGCAGATTGACCGCGGTGTGCAGATCGTTCTGCCCAGCACCGTGCTGTTTGAGGTGGGCAAGTCCAGCTTTAACAGTTCGGAAGCGGATGCCTTCTTGGACCGCGTCGCCAAGTTGCTGACGACCAAAACGGACAAGCGCGTGTCCGTTGAAGGGCATACCGACTCTGACGGCTCGGCTGCGTTGAATGACACGCTCTCCAAAGCCCGCGCCAAAGCCGTGAGCGACGCGCTGGCCAGCCGGGGCGTTGATGCTGCCCGCATGGACTCGGCCGGCTTTTCGTTCAACCGGCCCGCAGCGTCCAACAGCACCGAAGACGGCAAGCGTCTGAATCGTCGCGTGGAGCTGATTGTCTTGGACGAAAAGGTCGAGAAGCTGACGGCAGGTGAGCACCCCGGCTCGTTTGAAGCCGCCTGGAGCAAGCTCAAAGACATGATCGACAAGGGCTTGATCAAGCCCGTGGAAGGTGGCGCTCGATGAGCCGCGATGAGCAGTCCCCTGGCCAGCCCATGGAGCGCCGCCAGTGGCTCACCCATGCCCTGCAAAGAGATCGAAGAAGTGGCACTGCGCATCCGCGAGGTGGATGTGGCCGATTTTTCGAGCGCCAGCAAGCGGGGCATGTTGGCCGGTGACGCGCTGTGGCGCGTGGTCAATGACTACCTCAAAGGTGCTCGCATCGAGAGCTTCAAGACCCGCTACGCCGCCGTGACCACCGACCTCAAAACCGGTGAGCTTCAGGTCTTGCGCCAAGGCCCTGCGGCAGATGCGGTGCGCGCCTCGTGCAGCATCCCGGGTGTGTTTGTGCCCCGAGAAATGGGCGGGCGTGAGCTGGTCGATGGCGGCTTGGTGTCGCCGCTGCCGGTTCGGGTCACGCGCCAAATGGGCTGTGATCTGGTCTTGGCGGTGGATGTTGCGACTCGCCCGCGTCGCTCGGATTTCTCGGGCCTCTACGAGGTGATTCTGCAATCCTTCGAGATCATGGGTCGGGCCCTGGCCGACCAAGAGGGCACCGGCGCCGATGTCATCGTTCGCCCAGACACGGGCCAATACGCCAGCAGCGATTTCAACGTCCGCAAGGAAATGATCCAAGCCGGCTACGAGGCCATGCAGCGTCAAATGCCAGACCTGATGCGCCGTGTTGAACAGCGCACCCGGCGCGGCTGACGGTCACTACCGAGTCCCCTCGCTTAAGACGCCCCCACCTTGGGGGCGTTTTTCATAAAGTCGGAGCTGCCTGCTCAGCGCTCCACCCGCAGCAACTTGCCGCTGTCACTGAGCAGGTAGATCCAGCCGTCTGGGCCTTGGCTGATGTGCCGGATGCGCTCGCCCAAGCGGCCAAAGGGCTCGTCTCTGTGCACTTCGGTGTCGCCTTTCAGCACGATGCGCCACACGCTTTGGCCGCCCAGGCCGGGCACAAAGGCATGGCCCTGCCACTCGGCAAAGCGCTCCCCGCCGTAAAACAGCAGGCCACTAGGGGCGATGGAGGTGGGCACCCAGGTTGCCACGGGCTCTAGGAAGTCGGGGGCGTGCTTGCCGCCGCCGATGCGGCAGGCCTCGCCCACGGGCGAGCCGTAGGGGCAGCCGTAGCTGCGCAGCGGCCAGCCATAGTTGCCGCCTTTGCGGATGCGGTTCAGCTCGTCCCCGCCCTGGGGGCCATGCTCGGTGGCCCACAGCTCACCCGTGTTGGGGTGAAAGGCCATTCCTTGAGGGTTGCGGTGGCCCAGGCTCCAAATCTCTGGGCGGCTGCCCGCGGGCCAGCCCGGGTTGTCGGGGGCGGCTTGGCCGTCAGGGCGCAGGCGGATGATCTTGCCCAAGCTGCCCGTCAAGTCCTGGGCGGGAGATTCCTTTTGGCGCTCGCCCAGAGAGACCCACAAATAACCGTCCGGCCCCGTCAACATGCGAGAGCCGTAATGGCCACTGCCTGAGACCTTAGGGCTTTGCCGATAAATCACCTGCCCCCCCACCAGGGCGTCGCCTTGCAAGCGGGCCTTGAAGATGGCCGTGCCACTCAAGCCCGCCTCGGCTCCACTGCCCGGCTCCGAATAGCTCAGGTACAGCTCACCACTGCGCGCGAAGTCTGGGCTGAGCAAGATATCCAACAAGCCGCCTTGCCCGCGCGCGTGAACGGTGGGCACCCCAGAGATGGTGGCAAGCACCTGGCGGCCATCGGCGCTGAGGCGGCGCAAGCTTCCCTGCTTCTCGGTCACCAGCATGCCGCCACCCGGCAAATGGGCCAGCGCCCATGGCTGGTTCAAGCCCGAGTTCAGGGTGTTGATTCGCACACTCGCTGCGGGTGTGCTTGCTGCCACAGCGCCTGGTGCCGCACCCGTGCAGCCCGACAAGAAAACGGCGGCCACCAGGCACAGGGCCAGCAGTGGATGTTGGCGGTTCATTAGCGTCATGGTGGAGGTCGGTGGAGTGGACAGCGCCCAAGGCGAGTGTGACCACCATTCTGGCAGTTTGCCAAGCCGATCACCCAAGGGCTGACCATGCCCACTTGCTGCGTGCATCAACGCAAAACGCCCACCAAGGTGGGCGTTGCGGGCAGGGCAAAGGGGCTTTACGCCTGTGCCAAACCCCCAGAATGGGCGCGCAATGACAGGCCCTGGGCGCTGTACATCGGCAGCGGGCGTGCGGCCGCCATGTCGGGGATGAGAATGTCAATGGCGCGGTCCAGTGCGGAGGTGGCACGGGCCACCGCTTCACGCTGGGCGGCCACTTGCCCGCCGGTCACGGCCAGACGGCGGCGCAGCGCCGGAGGCACAGCACCCCGCCGCGCGGCATGGGTAAAGCTGTCCATGGCGGTGCTCAAGGCCCGGTGCAACTGGCTGGCGGCGGCCTCGGTGGCGGCGGCGTCTTGCTGCTTCAAAGCGTCGCCCAGCGCCCCCAGGTGTATCTCCACCTGGCTCAGGCTGGCTTCAAGCTGGTCGGTGTCTTGCAGCGCTTTAGGGTCCACGGTGGGCTGAGGCATGGCAGTGGCTTTCACTAAGGGCTGGCTGGGCAGTCATGCGGTGGGGCACACAGGCCCCGGCTCAACTGCGGGGCCGCTCTAGCAATTCGCGGGCATTGGCGATCAGCTTGTCGGCAATCTTGTCGGCATTGATCTCAAACTTGCCGTCCTTGATGGCCTGGGCAATACGCTCCACCTTGGCGGCATCAAAGCTGGGGTCGTCCGAGGCCTGGCTCAGCAAGCTGGCGGCAGAAGAGATTTCCACCTTGGCGCTGGGCTCTCCATCCGCTCGATTCACGCCCTTGTCGCCGCCGGGCTTGCGCTCGGTTTGCACGGAGGTGAGTGAGGCCTTGTGTTCAACAGATCCGATTTTCATGGTGTGCTCCAACGGGCCTTGAAAAGCGTCGGCCCGATCGACATGTCTTGACTTTCGGAGCCGCCGGGCAGAACTTTAGATTCAAACTGGGGGGGTAAGCCAGCGGAGTTTCGCAGAAGTCTCACAACATCACCTCCACTTCGCGGTCAGCCACGGCCCGCCCTTGCACCAGGCGGCCGCTTTCGACCTTCACTTTGACGGGTAGCCCTTCAATGCCTGCTGACAGGGCCTGGCCTTCGGTGACCACGCGCCAGCCGCTGCCGTTGGCGACGACTTTGACGTTTTCGCCCGCCGCAAACCATTGGCGGGCCTTGAAGTCGGTTTGCCGCAGGGTGTCACCCGCTGGCAGGGTGCGCAAGATGCTGCGGCCCAAGGCCTGGCTGGGGTTGAGCAGGGCCACGCCCGGTTCGGCGGCAATGTCCACCTCGGCCAAGGTCAGGTGGCGGGCTTCCAGGGTGGTGCCCATGGGCAAGGCTGCGGTGGTGACCACCGCCTTCATCCAGACCTGCACCGTCATCGGCAGGCTGACATTCCACAAGCGGCTGCCCTGCACACAGCGCAGGCCTATGCGGGTGCGGCCCCAGGCGGCTTGGTGGGCGGGCAGATAGGGTTCGATCTTGTCGCAAGGGGCCAGCTTGAGGCGCGGGTCCAACTGGCCGACCTTGACTTCAATGCGGGCCGGCTGGCTCAAAACCTGTGAGGCACCGTCGCGGGCCATCTTCTCCAGTTGCGGCGTGAGCAGCGCTACCAAAGTGTCTCCCGCGCTGTTGGCGCTGCCAGGCCCCGCCATCTGCGCCTGCGCAGGCCCTGCTATCTGCGCTTGCGCAGACGCGCCCATGCCACTGGCCAAGGCCAGCCACAGCAGCGGCAAAGAGGGCAGGGCGGAACGAAGAGACATAGTGCCTTTGTGAAGGATGTCGCGGTCCGCCCATGGTGACAGCGAGCGCATCCGTGCTGAGCTTTGAAATGCGGGGCGACTGCGGTGCTTATCAGGCCTACAACGCTGAGCATGCCTTCTCACAATCGGCGCAAGGCCGGGCTCTTGTGCGAGATATCGGTCCTCGGCCACTTTTTCTTGAGATCTTTTGCAGGAGCCCTCCATGCTCAACCGACTGACCCAAGCACTGGACTTCCAGGCCACGGCTCTGTCATTGCGCGCGGAGCGTCAGCGCTTGATCTCCAGCAACATTGCCAACGCCGACACGCCAGGCTACGTGGCACGCGACATGGATTTCTCCCGGGCCCTGCGCGAGGCCACCCAAGGCCTGCCGCCGCCCAGCCAGTTGGCCGCCACCAGCCGCGGCCACATGCAGTTGCAGGTCGGCGCGCGCAGTGAGTCGGGCTTGCGCTATGCGGCGGCCAGCCAAACCAATTTGGACAACAACTCGGTGGACATGGACCGCGAGCGCGCGACCTTTGCCGAGAACTCGGTGAAGTACGAAGCCACGCTGCGCTTCATCAACGGCAGCGTGCGCACCATGCTCGACGCCATGAAGAGCCACACCCAAGGCTGATGACAGGAGCCCCCCATGAGCATGTTCAAGGTCTTTGATATCTCTGGCAGTGCTGTTAGCGCACAAAGCCAGCGCCTCAATGTGGTGGCCTCCAACCTGGCCAATGTGGACACAGTGGCCGGCCCAGATGGCCAGGCCTACAAGGCGCGCCAAGTGGTGTTTCAAACCGTCTTGATGAACGCCTCAGGCTCAGCGGCCAAGGGCGAGGCAGAAAGCCCGGTCACGGCCTCGGCCGGTGTGAGAGTCTCAAACGTCACCGAAGACAACACGCCGGGCCGCAAAGTGCGCGACCCCTCACACCCGGCAGCCGATGCCGATGGTTATGTCACCTTTAGCAACGTCAATGCGGTGGAAGAAATGGTCAACATGATCTCCGCCTCACGCTCCTATCAAAACAATATTGAAGTCATGAACACGGCCAAAAACCTGTTGCTCAAGACCTTGCAAATGGGCCAGGGCTGATGGCCCTGAATGAGCCCTTGCTACCGCCACCTTTACCGCCACACCAAGGCCGCCCATGACAACCGTCAACCCCACCTCTAGCAGCACCAAGACCAATAGCCTGTCGGGCAGCAGCCCCAGTGCCACCGAGCAGTCCGACCGGTTCTTGAAGCTCTTGGTCACGCAGATGCAAAACCAAGACCCTCTCAACCCCTTGGACAACGCGCAGGTCACCAGCCAGATGGCACAGATCAGCACCGTGAGCGGCTTGGAAAACCTCAACAACAGCCTGGGCGGCCTGTCCACCCAGTTTGGCCAGCTCCAGGCCTTGCAAGCCGCCGCCTTGGTGGGCCATGACGTGGCCTTTGAGGGCAACGCCCTGCGCGTGCAAGGCAGCAAGGCCGATGCGGGCTTTGAGCTCAAGAGCAAGGCCGACAAGGTGGTGATCGACATCACCACGCCTGGCGGCACCAAAGTCGACAGCATCGAGATGACAGCGCTCCAAGCAGGCCGCCATGACATCAACTGGGAAGTGCCTTCGGCGTGGACCGGTACGGCGCTTAACTTCAAAGTCACGGCCACGGCCAACGGCAAGCCGGTTGAAACGCTGGCGCTGGAGCATCAAAAAGTCACCGCCGTCAGCAACTTTGGCGGCACGGTGGCTTTTGAATTGGCCAATGGCGAACGCCTGGCCCACGATGCCGTCTGGACCTATCTCTGACCCCAACGTTCCTCCTCACCTTTTTTTGCAGTAACGCTTTTATCAGGAGCACCCCATGAGCTTTCAACAAGGCCTGTCTGGACTCAACGCCATGTCCAAGAACCTGGAGGTCATTGGCAACAATATTGCCAACGCCAATACCTACGGGTTCAAGGCTTCCCGGGCCGAGTTTGCCGACATGTACGCCAATGCGCTCAACGGCAATGGTGGGCAAAACGTGGGTATCGGCGTGACGGTGGCGGCGGTGTCGCAGCAGTTCTTGCAGGGCAACATCACCTCCACCGACAACCCCATGGACATGGCCATCAATGGCGGTGGCTTTTTCCAGTTGACCGATGGCTTCAACCCCATGACCTACTCGCGCAACGGGCAGTTCAAGGTCGACAAAGACGGCTTCATCACCAATAACGGCGGTCTCAAATTGGTGGGTTATGCGGCAGACCTGGAAGGGGTGATCCAGCCCGGCTTGGCCGTTCCACTGCAACTGCCCACTGCCGGTATTGCTCCAGCCAGAACCACCGAGATTGATATGGAGTTCAACCTCGACTCGCGGCTGAAGGTGACGGACCCTGGCTCTGCCACGTCCCCCAGGGTCGACTTTACTGACGCCACCACCTACAACAAGGCCACATCACTGACGGTGTATGACACCAAGGGCCAGCCTGTGGCCTTGACCTACTACTTCCAAAAGTCGGCGACGGATCAGTGGAATGTCTACATCACCGCCAATGGCAAGACCATGGGCGGCACCGAAACCGACCCTCAACCCATGACGACGCTGACCTTTGAAGCGGGTGGTGCCAATCCGTCGCCATCCTCCCTCACGCTGGACATTCCGGCCTCCACCAATGGCGAAGGGGCCGAGACGCTGGCCATTCCAGG
Organism: Ideonella sp. MAG2; assembly: GCA_004359425.1. Classification (GTDB taxonomy): domain Bacteria; phylum Pseudomonadota; class Gammaproteobacteria; order Burkholderiales; family Burkholderiaceae_C; genus Ideonella. The sequence goes on from PTEU01000001.1 coordinate 935,278, forward strand.
GGTGGACCTGAGCTTCAGCGGCAGCACCCAATACGGTGCCGAGTTTGGCGTCACCAACTTGGGTCAAAACGGCTATGCGCCTGGCAAGCTCTCCAGCATCGTGGTGGAGTCATCAGGCATTGTGATGGCCCGCTATTCCAACGGGCAGTCCAAGCCTGCTGGGCAGGTCGAGCTGGCCACCTTCCGCAATTTGCAGGGGCTACAGCCCATTGGTGGCAACGGCTGGCAACGCACCTTTGCCTCGGGTGACCCGATTGTGGGCACGCCGGGTGTGGGCAATATGGGTGTGTTGCAGGCCGGTGCCCTGGAAGACTCCAAGACCGATTTGACCGGCGAATTGGTGAACATGATCACCGCCCAGCGCAATTACCAAGCCAATGCGCAAACCATCAAGACCATGGACCAAGTCTTGCAGACCCTGGTCAATCTGCGCTGATCTTGACTGAAACCCTGCTGAGCTGAGGGGCCCGCCATGGACCGCATGATTTACCTGTCGATGACCGGGGCCAAGGCGGCCATGCACCGCCAAGAGGTGCTCTCGCACAACCTGGCCAATGTGTCTACCAACGGTTTTCGCGAGGAGATGGCCGCCTTCCGCGCCGTGCCGGTGCGAGGCGACGGCGCATCGACGCGCGTTTTCGCACTCGAAACGACTGTGGGCTACAACCCCGAGCCAGGGGCCGTGCAGCATACTGGACGCAACCTGGACGTGGCCATGAAAGGCAATGCCTGGCTGGCCGTGCAAGCCTTGGACGGCACCGAGGCTTATACCCGTGCGGGTGGCTTGGACGTGAATGCCGAAGGCCTGCTGGTGACGCGCAATGGCCTGCAAGTGGTGGGCGACGGTGGGCCTATCACCGTGCCCGTGAATGCCGAAGTTCAAATCGCCTCAGACGGCACCGTCAGTGCCACCGTGGCCGGGGCGCGCCCGCAAACCATTGGGCGGCTCAAGCTGGTGACGCCCGAGCAGCCCATGACGCGCGGCAACGACGGCTTGTTCCGCGGCCCAGAAGGCGACCTGGAGGCCGATGCCACGGCCCGCCTGCAAGATGGCGTGCTGGAGGGCTCCAACGTCAGCCCGGTGGAGACCATGGTGGCCATGATCACCGCCGCACGGCAGTTTGAACAGCAGATGAAGCTGATGCAAACCTCTGAAAAGCAAGAACAGGTGGCGTCGAAGTTGCTTTCTAACACCGGTTGAGCCGCTGCGTGAGCTGCGCGGTGCGGTATCGTGCGCCCATGCACAGACCTTTTGCGCCGTCGCTATGAAACCTACCGCTCAGGACTTGGTAGGGGCCACCCTCTCCGAACACAACGGCGTGCGCTATCTGCACCTGGACTCCATCTGGATCCAAGGTGCCATGCGCATTGCCAAGCCCCATGCCCTGGAGCTGGAGTACATCCAGCGCATGATGGCCTGGATGCTGTGGCGGCCCACCGAGGTATTGACCGAGGGGCACAGCGTGCAACTCGGCCTGGGCGCTGCCGCCATCACCCGCTTCAGCCACAAGGTGCTGCGCATGCGCACCACGGCGGTGGAGATCAACCCCACCGTCATCAGCGCTTGCAAGCTGTGGTTTCGCTTGGGGGAGGACGACGCCAAGCTCAGCGTCCTCAACGCTGACGCCGCGCGCTGGGTGCGCGAGCCCGCCAACCGCCATGAAGCCCAGGTGCTGAATGTGGACCTCTATGACCACGAGGCCGCAGGCCCCGTGCTCGATGACGAGGACTTTTATGCGGCCTGCCGAGACGTGCTGGACGAGGGTGGGCTGATGACCGTCAACCTCTTTGGCCGAGATGCCAGCTTTGCCCGCAGCGCCGGGCGCATCGCCCGCGTGTTTGGGCTGCATCAAGTCTGGAGCCTGCGGCCCACCAAAGAGGGCAACACGGTCATTGTGGCGGCGCGCGGCGTGCAGGTCCCAGACCGCGGCACATTGACGGCGAGGGCCGAGCACATCGAAGCCCACTATGAGCTGCCCGCACGAAAGTGGCTGCGCATGGTGCGCCCGCTGGACCCTGCGCTGCTGGCCTGACCCTGAATGACGAGCAAGGCGACATGACCACCAAGACTGCCCCGACCCGCTCCCTGCCCAAAGGCCGCCTGGAGCTGCGCCAGCTTTTGGCCTGGATGAAAGAAGACGGCGTTTTGCTTGGCCCCGAGGCCGAGCGCCTGGCCAAGCGCTTTGCGCAAACCGGCTCCAGCCTGCATCCCTTGATGCGTTTGGGCGGTGCGGGCTTGAGTGATGTGCGCAACGGCCATACCCTGACGGCGGCGGCGCTGACGGCCTGGCTGGCCGAGCGCTTTAACCTGCCCTTGATGAAGATCGACCCGCTGCGGGTGGATGCCAGCCGCGTCACCGAGGTCATGTCCCAGGCCTATGCCGAGAGCCGCCGCGCCTTGCCGCTGCAACTCACACCCAAGCAGGTCACCATTGGCACCTGCGAGCCTTTTGACACGGACTGGGTGCATGAGATCGAGGCGCATGCCAAACGGCCCGTGAAGTTGGTGGTGGTGTCCCCCGACGACATTACCCGCTACACCGCTGAGTTCTACCAACTGGCCACCAATGTGCGGGTGGCTCGCAAAAGCAACGAGAACTCCTCGGCAGCCGCCAGCTTTGAACAACTGGTGGATTTGAAAAGCCGCGACAACCTGGATGTCAATGACCAGGGCGTGGTGCAGTTGGTGGACTGGCTGTGGCAATACGCGTTTGACCAGCGCGCCAGCGATATCCACTTAGAGCCGCGCCGCGACATGGGCGCGGTGCGCTTTCGCATTGACGGCGTGCTGCATACCGTGCACCAAGTGCCGCAGTCTGTGATGCTGGCCATGACCGCCCGTATCAAGCTGCTGGGCCGCATGGACGTGATTGAGCGCCGCAGGCCCCAAGACGGCCGCATCAAAACCCGCCGCCCTGATGGAGGGCCAACGGGCGGCACCGAGGTGGAAATGCGGCTGTCCTCGCTGCCCACCGCCTTCGGTGAAAAGCTGGTGATGCGGATCTTTGACCCGGGTGCCGCTGACAAGAATTTTGATGCGCTGGGTTTCTCAAGCGAAGAAGCCAAGCGCTGGGGCGAGTTGATCAACCGGCCTCACGGCATCATCTTGGTCACCGGCCCCACGGGCTCGGGCAAGACCACCACGCTCTACGCCACACTCAAGAAACTGGCGACCGAAGAGGTCAATGTCTGCACCGTGGAAGACCCGATCGAAATGATCGAGCCCGCCTTCAACCAAACCCAGGTGCAGCAGGCCGTTGATCTGGGTTTTGCCGAAGGTCTGCGGGCCTTGATGCGGCAGGACCCCGACATCATCATGGTGGGCGAAATTCGCGACCTGGAAACGGCCGAGATGGCTATCCAAGCGGCGCTCACCGGCCACCTGGTGTTCAGCACCTTGCACACCAATGACTCCCCCTCGGCCATCACCCGCTTGATCGACCTGGGCGTGCCGCCGTATCTGATCTCGGCCACGGTGATCGGCGTGCTGGCCCAGCGCCTGTCACGCTCTTTATGCCCCCACTGCAAACAGCCGGACCAGACTGTCACCCGCGAGGCCTTGAACGCCTTGGCCCAGCCCTGGGCCTTGGGTGGTGCGGTACGCGCCTACAAAGCCGTGGGCTGCGAGGCCTGCCGCAATACCGGCTACCGTGGCCGCACAGCGCTCTACGAGCTGATGCAGATTGACGACGACTGCCGCGACGCGTTGCATCCGCAGCTCGACATGGCCGCCCTGCGCCAACATGCCGTGTCAGAAGGCCTGATGCCGCTGCGCATTGCGGGCTTGGCCAAAGTGGCCGAGGGAGTGACCACGCTGGATGAAGTGCTGCGTGGCACGCCGAGGTGGGAGGGTGGAAAGGCTTGACGCACGGGTAAACCCGTGGGCTGCAAGGGTGCTGCCTTACGTGTAATCCACACAGTGCACAGGGGGGGCGCTATCTAGAATTCGGTCAACCGTATTCTGAGGAGACACCCTTGAAAATCAAGAGTCAAAGAGATTTCTGGTCCGGGCTCATGTTCGTGGCCATCGGCGTTGGCTTCGCTTGGGGCGCCACCAGCTACAGCTTTGGCAGCTCCGCCAATCCGGGGCCGGGCTACTTCCCCTTCGGCCTGGGCTTGGTGCTGGCCTTGCTGGGGGGCATGGTGTTGTTCACCTCTCTCACCATCGAGACGGCTGACGGCGATCCCGTGGGCGCATTTGCTTGGCGCCCTTTGGTCGTGATCATTGGGGCGGTAGTGATGTTTGGTGTGCTTTTGCCCCGTCTGGGCATGATCATCGCACTGCCCTTGCTGGTGATCATTTCCAGCTTTGCCAGCGAAGAGTTCTCCCTGAAAGCCGCTGTTGGTAACGCTGTTGTTCTGACGGCCTTGTCTTGGACGGTGTTTGTGTGGGGCCTGAAGCTCACCATTCCTTTGTGGCCCACCATTTTTGGCGCTGGCGCCTGAGGAGAACAAGACCATGGATCTTCTGTCTAACCTGGGCTTGGGCTTTCAAACCGCCTTCACCCTGACCAACTTGCTCTATGCCTTCGGTGGCGCAGTGCTGGGTACCCTGATTGGCGTGCTGCCGGGCTTGGGGCCTGTGGCCACCATTGCCATGTTGCTGCCGTCCATCTACGCCTTGGACGCCACACCGGCCCTGATCATGCTGGCCGGCATTTACTACGGTGCGCAGTACGGTGGCTCCACCACCGCCATCTTGATCAACGTGCCCGGCGAATCCAGCTCGGTGGTGACGGCCATCGACGGCTACGCCATGGCGCGCAAGGGCCGGGCCGGTGCTGCATTGGCCGCCGCCGGTTTGGGTTCCTTCTTTGCGGGTTGCGTGGGCACGGTCATCATTGCCGCGTTTGCGCCTCCGCTGACAGAACTGGCCTTCAAGTTCGGCCCCGCCGAGTACTTCAGCCTGATGACCTTGGGCCTGATCGGTGCGGTGGTCTTGGCCTCGGGTTCACTGGTCAAAGCAATTGCGATGATTGTGCTGGGCCTGCTGCTCGGCCAGATCAACACCGACGTGATCTCTGGCGTGCCACGCTACAGCTTTGACATTGCTGAGCTGACCGACGGCATCGGCTTTGTGACCATTGCCATGGGTGTGTTCGGCTTTGGTGAAATCATCTCCAATCTGGGTCGCCCCGCTGAGAACCGCGAGGTCTTCACCAAGGACGTGAAGGGCCTGTGGCCCACCGCGCAAGACTTCAAAGACGGCTTTCCCGCCGTGCTGCGTGGAACCACCTTGGGCTCACTGCTGGGTGTGCTGCCCGGTGGCGGCGCACTGTTGGCGTCTTTTGCGGCCTACACCGTTGAAAAGAAGATGCGCATGGGCCCGGGCGAAGTGCCGTTCGGCCAAGGCAATATTCGCGGTGTGGCGGGCCCTGAGGCTGCCAACAACGCCGGTGCGCAGACCAGCTTCATCCCCATGCTGACCTTGGGCATTCCACCCAACGCCGTGATGGCGCTGATGGTGGGCGCGATGACCATCAAGGGCATTCAGCCCGGCCCACAGGTGATGACCAGCAACCCCGAGTTGTTCTGGGGTCTGATCGCCTCCATGTGGATCGGCAACTTGATGCTGGTGATCCTGAACCTGCCCCTGATCGGCATCTGGATCAAGCTGCTGACCGTGCCTTACCGCTTGTTGTTCCCGGCAATTTTGGTGTTCTGCTCCATCGGCCTTTACACCTTGAACAACAACAACTTCGATGTATACATGGCCGCTGGCTTTGGCATCGTGGGCTACATCTTCTACAAGCTGAGCTGCGAGCCTGCGCCGCTGTTGTTGGGCTTCATCTTGGGCCCCATGATGGAAGAGAACCTGCGCCGCGCCTTGCTGTTGTCTCGCGGCGACTGGAGCACTTTTGCCACCCGTCCGCTGTCTGCTGGCCTCTTGCTGGCGTCGCTGGCCCTGATCGTGGTGGTGATGCTGCCTTCGATCCGCAACAAGCGTGAAGAGGCGTTCCAAGAGGACTGACACCACAGCGTGCTGACCTCAGGATGGGCCGCCCCTGCACTGCAGGGGCGGCCTTTTTCATGCTTGAGGTGTCGCGCAAAAGCATCGCCCAACTGGACGCCAGTGCGGGCTTGCCGATACAGTCGCGCCCTCGTCGGCCTCGCATGCACTTGGCATGTGACTGCGCCACGATCTCACCCGCCCCTCATTCCATTCACAAGGAGAACAACATGCAAAAGAACACGACCTCCCTGTGGGCTGGGTCGACGGTGGCTGGGCTGTTGCTCTAAGCAGCTTCACCGCTTTTCTTTTCGCGCCCCACTGAGCGCCGTTTTGCGCGGTGCGGTGGCTTGCGCGCGTCTGTCCCAGTCTGGAATCAAAACTTTGAATCTGGATTTTTATGGGCAATTTTATTTCTCGAAAGGCATTTTTTATCCCACCTTGGTGGGCAATGACATTGGCTGCGGCATGGCGCTGTGGCAAACGGACCTCTTGGCCGCTCGCGTTCGGCTCGACAAACTGGACCAACGCGTGGGCAACATCGATCAGCCCATGGCCGATGCCGAGGCCAGAGCGCAGGCCATGTCGCTGGCTGGCGTGCTGCCCAGTGAGCACGACTCCTCTTTGGGCACGATTGGCGGTGGCAACCACTTTGCTGAGTTTCAGCAGGTCGACACCGTCTATGCCGAGTCGGCCTTGTCGGCCTTGGGCCTTCGCCCCAAGCACTTGCTGCTCTTGGTGCACAGCGGCTCGCGGGGCTGGGGCGAGCGGGTTCTGCGGCGGCATGTGGATGCCTTTGGCCACCGTGGCTTGAAGGACGACTCGGCTGAGGCTCAGGCCTATATGGCCGAGCACGACGCGGCGCTTCGCTATGCGCGTTGCAACCGCAGCTTGGTGGCGCAGCGGCTGCTGCGCAATGTGCGTGCCGAAGGGCGGGTGCTGCTGGATGTGCACCACAACTTTGTGGAGCGCGCCACGCTGGGCGGGCAGGCCGGGTGCTTGCACCGCAAGGGGGCGACGCCGTCTGACCAAGGGCCTGTGATGATCCCTGGCTCGCGGGGGGACTACAGCTACCTGGTCAGGCCACTTCGCGCTTGCCACGACACCTTGTTGTCACTGGCGCATGGGGCTGGCCGCAAGTGGGTTCGCTCCGCCTGCAAAGACCGCTTGTTCAAGCTGATGACCCCCACGCAGATGGGGCGCACGGCACTGGGCAGCCGCGTGATCTGCAATGACCGCCAACTCATTTATGAGGAAGCGCCGCAAGCCTATAAAGGCATAGACAGTGTGGTGCAAGCCTTGGTGGGCGCGGGCTTGATCGAGCTGCTGGCCCGAACCAAGCCGGTGCTGACCTACAAGACCCGTGGGGAGTGCTGCGAATGATCATGCTGCAACTGACGGCCAACACTGGCCCCGAAGAATGCTGCTTGGCCGTGCGCAAGGCGCTGCGCTGCCTGTTGGAGGAAGCGCACGACTTGGGCGTGCAGGTCGAGGTGCTGGAGCAGGTCGCGAGTGAGCTCTCGGGCAACGCTCGCTCGGTGCTGTTGGCGCTGGAGGGCGAGGCCGCTCGGGGCTTGGCCGCACGATGGTGCGGCAGCCTCTTGTGGGTCTGCCCCAGCCCTTATCGGCTGGGCCACAAGCGGAAGAACTGGTTCATTGGGGCGGAGGTCTTTGATGACGAGATCGGCAGCACCTCCACCCAGGAATTGCAAGACCAAGACCTGCGCTTCGAGACCTTGCGGGCCAGCGGCCCGGGTGGGCAACACGTCAACAAGACCGACTCAGCCGTGCGCCTGACCCACCTGCCGACGGGCCTGAGCGTGAAGGTTCAAACCGAGCGCAGCCAGCATGCCAACAAGCGGCTGGCGCGCGCCTTGTTGGCCCACAAGCTGGCCGAACAAGCCAGCGCGGCCGAGCGCTCGGCGCGCCAGCAACGCTGGCGTCAACACCAGGGCGTGCAGCGCGGCAATGCGAGCCGGGTGTTCAGAGGGGAGGGGTTTGTGGAGGTCTGAGTCTGGGCACACCAGCAACAGGGGCTGCCGGTGCGCAGCCCCTGTTGCGTCTGCGAATCAGCCTCGGGTTTACACGAATGCAACCGATTGCATTAAACTGGGAATATCGCGTCATCTTCCAGGCGTGCCATGCATGAAGCATGGTTCCCTCAGAAGAATTTCTCTCATAAATACGGCCAACCGCTGCACACGACGCCCTTTTCCACCCTTGGAGACACATTTCATNCCAGCCGGGTTTTGCCGACATGTTTTTGCCGCGTGGCCGTGTGCCCGAGGTGGGCGAGCGCTTCCGCGCTCAGGGGGCAGCCCGCCTGCTCAAGGCGGTGGCCCAGAGCCGTGGCGAGGCCTTTTACAAGGGGGAGATTGCGAGCGCGCTGGCCAAGGCCGCCCGCGAGCAAGGCGGTGCCCCTGTCTCTTATACACATCTAGATGTGTATAAGAGACAGCCGATGTGGACAGCGGACGTGCGCCCTATCCCGTCAGCAAAATTGACCAGTTCGAAGCCGGTGTGAAGTACCGCACCCAGGGCTACAGCGCCTTTGTCACCGCCTTCTTGGCCAAGACCAAAGAGGGCGCAGGCTTCGAAGTGACCAGCCAAACGGTGAAGGAGAATGCCTATAAGTCACAAGGTATTGAGGCTGAGCTGGCCGCCAGCTTTGGCGACCTGCGCCTGACCGGTGGCGTCACCCTGACCGATGCTGAAATCACCTCGGGAGCCAATACCGGCAAGACGCCGCGCCGCCAGGCCAAGGTGGTCTACCAAGTCTCGCCCAGCTATGCCATTGGCCCGGTGGAGGTCGGAGGGAGCATCATCGGCACCACCAAGTCCTATGCCCAGGACGACAATGTGGTGGAGTTGCCGGCCTACACCACGGTCAACCTCTTTGCCAACTACGAGGTGGCCCGCAACCTGACGGCCTCCTTGGGGGTCAACAATCTGTTCAACACTTTGGGCTATACCGAAGCAGAACCTCAGGGTGCCTTGTATGTGGCCCGTGCCATCAATGGCCGCAGCGCACGGGTGTCCCTGAAGTACAGCTTCTAAGCCGCCGCGCCAGCGCAAGGGGCAGGTGTCCTGCCTGCTCTCTAAGAAGGGCGCTGCCGTCGGCGGCGCCCTTTTCACTCCAGGTATCGCAGCACCATGAGCGCCCTCAAGCCCCATCTCTCGCTCTCGCAGATCATCAATATGAATGTCGGATTTTTCGGCATTCAGTTCAGTTTTGGCCTGCAACAGGCCAATATGAGCCCCATCTACCAGTACCTGGGGGCGGACGAGTCCAAACTCCCGCTGCTGTGGCTGGCAGGGCCTGTCACGGGGCTGTTGGTGCAACCCATTGTGGGTGCCATGAGTGACCGCACGCAAAGCCGATGGGGCCGCCGCACGCCCTACTTTTTGATCGGGGCCATCCTCTGCAGTCTGGGCCTTTTGGCCATGCCCTACAGCCCCACGCTATGGTTCGCCGCAGGCCTGCTGTGGATTCTGGATGCGGCCAACAACGTCACCATGGAGCCCTACCGGGCTTATGTGTCGGATCGGCTGAATCAAGATCAGCACGCGCGCGGCTTCTTGACCCAAAGTGCCTTCACGGGCTTGGCGCAGACGCTGGCCTATCTCACACCGAGCTTGCTGGTGTGGATGGGCATGAACAAAGACGCAGTGGGGGATAACCACATTCCTCAGGCCACGCTCACGGCCTTTTTGATTGGGGCTTTGCTGTCGTTCAGCACGGTGTGGTGGTCTGTCAAAAAAGTCCCGGAGCTGCCCCTGACGGAGGAAGAACGACAGCGCATTGCCGCCGCGCCCAAAGGTGTGGAGGCGACGCTGTCTGAAATCGTGGCGGCCATCAAGGACATGCCGCCCACCATGCGCAAGCTGTGGTGGATGAAGCTGTTCCAGTGGTACGGCATGATGTGCTATTGGATCTACATCGTGCCCGCACTGGCCAAGACAATGTTTGCCACCACCGATGCGCAATCGGCCGGATTCAGGGACGCCAGTTTGCTCAATGGGCAGATTGGTGGCTTCTATAACTTCGTGGCCTTCTTGGCGGCCTTTGCCATGCTGCCCTTTGTGCGGCGCTGGGGGCCTAAGGCGGTGCATGCTACCTGCCTACTGGCCGCATCGCTGGGCATGTGGGTGCTGCCCTCCATCCAAGACAAAGCACTGCTTTTTGTGCCCATGGTGGGCATCGGCCTGGCCTGGGCGTCGATCATGGGCAACCCCTATGTGCTGCTGGCCGGCAGCATTCCGCCCGAGCGGGCGGGGGTCTATATGGGCATCTTCAATATGTTCATCGTCATCCCCATGCTGATCCAGATGGTGACGCTGCCGCTGATTTATCACAGCGTGTTGGGCGGCCAACCGGACAACGTCATCCGTCTGGCTGGCCTGCTGCTGGCCTGTGCAGCGCTGGCGGTGCTGCGCGTTCCCTCAGCGACTTCCAAGTGACTGATTGATGAAGAACCAAGTTCAACTCATCAGCTATGTCGACCGTCTGAGCGGCGGCGGCATGCGCGAGCTCAAAGCCTTGTTGGACGGCCCGCTCCAGGGCCTGTTTGGGGGCGCTCACCTGCTGCCCTTTTTCTACCCTATCGACGGTGCGGATGCGGGTTTCGACCCCATTGACCACACTCAGGTGGACCCTCGCCTGGGGGATTGGTCGGATGTCCGCGCTTTGTCGCAAAGCGTGGAGATCATGGGTGACGTGATCGTCAACCATGTCTCGTCCCAATCGCCGCAGTTCAAAGACTATGAGGCCAAAGGGGCGGCCTCGGCCTATGCGGGCTTGTTCTTGACCCATGCGTCTGTGTTTCCGCAAGGTGCCACGCAGCAAGACCTCTTGGCCATCTACCGGCCACGCCCGGGCTTGCCCTTCACGGTAGCCACGCTGGCTACCGGCGAGCGCGAGCTGCTGTGGACCACCTTCACCCCGCAGCAGTTGGACATCGATGTCCACCATCCCCAGGGTCAGGCTTACCTGCACAACATCCTAGACACTTTTGCCGCCAACGGCATTCGCATGGTGCGGCTGGATGCAGTGGGCTACGCCATCAAAAGGGCCGGCCGCAACTGTTTCATGATGCCGGAGACCTTTGAGTTCATCGCCGAGTTTGCGGCGGCTGCCCGCGCTCGCCACATCGAGGTGCTGGTGGAGGTTCATGCCTACTATCGGCGGCAGATCGAGATCGCTGCCAAGGTGGACTGGGTCTACGACTTCGCCTTGCCGCCCTTGGTGCTGCACGCCTTGTTCTTTGCCCAAAGCGGCCCTCTGAAGCGCTGGGTGGCGGTGCGACCCAATAATGCCTGTCTCTTATACACATCTAGATGTGTATAAGAGACAGGCGATGGCCTGAACCTGCAGTTTGGTGGCTTCTATCGCATGGGTGAAGGCACACGCAACACCGATGCGACGGTGGAGAACGGCGGTCAGTTCCGTGCCACGCTGACCAAGGATCTGGGTCAAGGCAGCTATCTGCGCCTCAATCTCAAAAGCCTGAACGATCGCACACCCACCTACTTGCCAGTACCCGCTAGCACCAGCGGCAGCAAGATCAATACCATTCCGGGTATCGACCCGCGCACGGCCTTCTTCGTGAACTCACACTTTGGCAATGACACGGTGGTGGACAAGAACGGCAACACGGTCAATACCAACCCGCAAGATGGTTTGGCGGTGCAGGTCAACTCGATTGGCCTGGAGGGCCAGTTCAACCTGGGCAACGGTTTGAGCTTTAGCAACCGCTTCCGCAAGAGCGAGATCACGGGGCGCTTCATTGGGGTGTTTCCGGCTGGTGGTGCGCCCAGCGATTACACCGGAACGACGCCGGTGTTCACCGCCCACATCTTCAATACTGCGCTGGACGATATGGGCAACGTCTTTAACGACGCCCGCTTGCAAAAAGAGTTCAAGCTTGACGGCAATGCCAAACTCACTGCCATGGGTGGTTTGTTCTCCGGCATCCAGAACATTGGCCAAACCTGGTACTGGAACCGCTACAACATCGGCCTGACCGGAGACGGCGCTGCGCTGTACGACAACACCGGCAAGGTCACGACTCAGCCGGTCGGCGACGCCACCACCACCTGGGGCGGCTGCTGCTTCCGCAATCTGGATGTGCGGGTGACGGCCATGGCGCCTTATGCCGCAGTGACCTATGACCAAGGGCCGCTGAGCGTGGACGCCAGCGTGCGCTTTGACAAGCAGCGCGGCACGGGCACTCAAAAGTTTGGTGACGCCGCCAGCGGCAACACTTGGAACCCGACCAAGACCAACACCATTGGCTGGAGTACCAGCGGCACTTCCTACTCGTTGGGCGGCAACTATGAGTTCAACCGAGGGTTGGCTTCCTTTGTGCGCTTCAGCCACGGCGAGTCTTGGAAGTCTCCGGATCGCGTGGTGTGGGACGCCGATGTGGACAGCGGACGTGCGCCCTATCCCGTCAGCAAAATTGACCAGTTCGAAGCCGGTGTGAAGTACCGCACCCAGGGCTACAGCGCCTTTGTCACCGCCTTCTTGGCCAAGACCAAAGAGGGCGCAGGCTTCGAAGTGACCAGCCAAACGGTGAAGGAGAATGCCTATAAGTCACAAGGTATTGAGGCTGAGCTGGCCGCCAGCTTTGGCGANGCAGCTCAATGTCTGTCTCTTATACACATCTAGATGTGTATAAGAGACAGGTTCAAAGACTATGCGGCCAAAGGGGCGGCCTCGGCCTATGCGGGCTTGTTCTTGACCCATGCGTCTGTGTTTCCGCAAGGTGCCACGCAGCAAGACCTCTTGGCCATCTACCGGCCACGCCCGGGCTTGCCCTTCACGGTAGCCACGCTGGCTACCGGCGAGCGCGAGCTGCTGTGGACCACCTTCACCCCGCAGCAGTTGGACATCGATGTCCACCATCCCCAGGGTCAGGCTTACCTGCACAACATCCTAGACACTTTTGCCGCCAACGGCATTCGCATGGTGCGGCTGGATGCAGTGGGCTACGCCATCAAAAGGGCCGGCCGCAACTGTTTCATGATGCCGGAGACCTTTGAGTTCATCGCCGAGTTTGCGGCGGCTGCCCGCGCTCGCCACATCGAGGTGCTGGTGGAGGTTCATGCCTACTATCGGCGGCAGATCGAGATCGCTGCCAAGGTGGACTGGGTCTACGACTTCGCCTTGCCGCCCTTGGTGCTGCACGCCTTGTTCTTTGCCCAAAGCGGCCCTCTGAAGCGCTGGGTGGCGGTGCGACCCAATAATGCCTTGACCGTGCTGGACACCCATGACGGTATCGGCATCATTGATATCGGAGCTGATGCGGCAGATCGCCAGGGCTCACCAGGCTTGGTGCCACCCGAAGAGCTGGATGCCTTGGTCGAACAAATTCATGCCAACAGCGGTGGGCAGAGCCGCAAAGCCACGGGTGCTGCGGCCTCCAACCTGGATCTCTATCAGGTCAACTGCACTTTTTACGACGCTTTGGGGGGCGATGACTCGGCCTATTTGGCTGCGCGCGCCATCCAGTTCTTTCTGCCCGGCGTGCCCCAGGTCTACTACGTGGGCCTGTTGGCTGGGCGCAATGACATGAGTTTGCTGGAGCGAACCGGGGTGGGTCGCGACATTAACCGCCATTACTACACGCCCGACGAAGTCACTGAGCAGTTAGAGCGGCCCGTGGTGCAAAGCCTGTGTGGCCTGATCCGGCTGCGCAACCAACACCCGGCTTTTGGCGGGCAATTCGAGTGCCTGGAGAGCGCAGACGAGGTGCTGCATTTGCGCTGGAGCCATGGCGTCGCATGGGCGCAGTTGCAGGTGAATTTGCGAGACCGCCAAGCGACGATCCTTTGCAGCGAGGCCGACGGAGGGACGCGCGATCTCCGGCTATAAGCACAGCAGACGGAACTTGGCGCGAGGCTCCCGCCCTGTGCCATAGGGAAGTGGCAGAGATGGGCGACACTTGGCCCATGCTCAAGTTCGATCACCAGCATCCCGCCTACCCCAGCCACCGCCAGCCGCTGCTGGCCCGCAACGTGGTGGCTACCTCCCACCCACTGGCGGCGCAGGCGGGTTTGCGCATCCTGGGGCAGGGTGGCAATGCGGTGGATGCCGCCATTGCCACGGCTGCGGCCATGACGTTTTTGGAGCCCTGCGCCAACGGCCTGGGCTCCGATGCCTTCGCCATCGTCTGGGACGGCCAGCAACTGCACGGCCTCAACGCCTCGGGGGCGGCACCGCAGGCTTGGACGCCGGAATACTTCAAACAACGCTACGGTACCGACGCCACCAGCCCGCCCCTGCGCGGCTGGGACGCGGTGACGGTACCCGGTGCGGTGGGCGGCTGGGTGGCCCTGCAGGAAAGGCTGGGGCGCTTGCCCTTTGCGGATGTGCTGGCCCCTGCCATTGAAATGGCCGAGCGCGGCGAGGCCGTGCCGGTGCTGGTGCAGCGGGCCTGGGCACGGGCGGCGCAGGTCTCTGAGCTGACGCGCCAGCCGGGTTTTGCCGACATGTTTTTGCCGCGTGGCCGTGTGCCCGAGGTGGGCGAGCGCTTCCGCGCTCAGGGGGCAGCCCGCCTGCTCAAGGCGGTGGCCCAGAGCCGTGGCGAGGCCTTTTACAAGGGGGAGATTGCGAGCGCGCTGGCCAAGGCCGCCCGCGAGCAAGGCGGTGCCCTCACCGAAGCTGATTTGGCCGCGTACAAGCCTGAGTGGGTCACGCCCTTGGCCCAAGGCTTTGAAGGCCACACCCTGCACGAGATCCCTCCCAACGGCCAAGGCATAGCGGCGCAGATGGCCTTGGGGTTCTTGCAGCACTTCGACCTAGCCGCCCTGCCCATCGACAGCGCGGCCTGCCAGCACTTGCAGATCGAGGCCATCAAGCTGGCCTTTGCCGACCTGCATGCTCATGTGGCCGAGGCCCGGCACATGCACCTGCCCGTCAGCAGCCTCTTGGACCGCGACTACCTGGCACGGCGAGCACGCCTGATCGACCCCCGCCGTGCTCAGCACTTTGGCCCCGGCACCCCGCCCAAGGGCGGCACCATTTATCTGAGTGCGGCTGATGCCAGCGGCATGATGGTCAGCTTCATCCAGAGCAATTACATGGGCTTTGGGTCTGGGGTGGTGCTGCCCGAATGGGGCTTGTCACTCCAGAACCGCGGCCATGGCTTCAGCCTGGATGCCGCGCATCCCAATGTGGTGGCACCGGGTAAGCGGCCCTTCCACACCATCATCCCGGGCTTCTTGAGCAGCAACGGCCAGCCGCAGATGAGCTTTGGTGTGATGGGCGGCCACATGCAGCCGCAAGGCCATGTGCAAACCTTGGTGCGCATGTTGTGCCACCGCCAGAACCCGCAAGTGGCCTGTGACGCCCCGCGCTGGCGCTTTGAGCATGGCCTGAGCCTCTCGCTAGAACAGGGCGCGCCCGAGGCCTTGCGCACAGGCTTGGCGGCACTCGGCCATCAACTCACCGACATCACCGACCCCGGCCAGTTTGGCGCCGGGCAGTTCATTTGGAGGGATGACGCGCACGGCGGCGGCTACATCGCCGCCAGCGACCCGCGCCGTGACGGCGCGGCCGTGGGGTTCTGATGCGAGTCGCTGACCTGCCCCTGGCGTGGCGCACTGAGTTCATCTTGCACCGCTTTGACGGTCAGGTGCGCGAAGAAGCCGATGCCATCATCGTCACCACGCCCAGCGCCCCCACTTTCTATTGGGGCAATTTTGTGCTGATGCCGCGCGCGCCCCGCAGCGAGGATCTCGCACCCTGGTGCGCTGCTTTCGAGCGTGAAGTGGCCGCCGGGCGCCCAGAGGTGCGCCATGTCGCCTTCGGCTATTCGGATGATAGGCCCCCCGGTGAGGCCTGGATTCAGGCGGGCTTTGAATACAGCATCAATGTGGCCTTAGTGGCCGAGCGGCATCAGGTCGACTGGGAGGCTCTGTCCGCGCCGGGGGAGTTTCGGGCGCTCGTCTCAGACGCCGACTACGCGGCCGCCTTGGACCTGCAAAGCCTGGACACCTGGGGCTTTGAGCCCACAGGCTATCGCCGCCACCGCGCTGCTCAGATGGCGCGCATCCGCCGCATGAACGCTCAAGGGCAGGCGGCTTGGTTTGGCTGGTGGCAGGGCAGCGAGTTGCTGGCCAACTGCGGCTTGATCTGGGCCCCGGGCGACAGCGTGGCGCGCTTTCAATATGTGCTGACCCACCGCGACCACCGCCGCCAGGGCTTGGCTCGCGCGCTGGTGCAGGCGGTCAGCCGATATGCTTTTGACACCCTGGGCCGGCAGCAGGTGGTGATCTGTGCCGACCCTGCCGAAGTTGCCATTCACCTTTACCAATCATTGGGCTATGTGCCTGTGGACCGCGCCCACATGCTGCAGCGGCGCGCACCGCAGGATCGGCCATGAGCGTGGCTCAGGTCAGCAAGTCTTTCCGCGCCATTGGCCCCGGCTTGCTGTTGGCCTTTGGCGGTGCACTCGGCTTCTCGGGCAAGGCCATCATCATCAAGCTGGCCTATCGCTACCCCGGGGTGGATGCGGTGGTGTTGATCCTCTGGCGCATGATGTTGGCCCTGCCATTGTTTTTGCTGCTGGCTTGGCGGGCTGGGAAAGGCAAAGCACCGTTGACGCGCCGCGACAAGTGGGCGGTTTGGGGCTTGGGCTTCAGCGGTTATTACCTGGCAAGCCTGCTGGACTTCATGGGCCTGGCCTACATCACCGCCTCACTGGAGCGGCTTATTTTGTATTTAGGACCCACCATCGTTTTGGGCCTGTCGGTGGCCTTCCAGGGCTATAAAGTCACTTGGCGGCATGGCTTGGCCTTGGCCGTCAGCTACGGCGGCACCGTCTTGGTGTTTGGGCAGGAGCTGCACTTGCAGGGCAGCCATGTGCTGCTTGGTGCCGCCTTGGTGTTTGGCAGTGCTGTCAGCTATGCCATCTACATGGTGGCCAGCGGGGCTCTGGTGGCCCGCCTGGGCTCACTGCGGCTGGTGGGGTTGGCGTCTAGCGCCGCGTCGGTTTTTTGCATTGCGCACTTTCTGCTCACCAAACCTCTCGCAGCCGCCATGGTGCCCTTGCCGGTGCTGGGGCTCTCGGTCATCAACGCCACGCTGTGTACCGTGGCTCCGGTGTTGATGGTGATGATGGCCATTGAGCGCCTGGGCGCGCCGCTGGCCTCTCAGGCCGGCATGATCGGCCCCATGGTGACCATTTTCTTGGGGGTGTGGCTGTTGGGTGAGCCCTTCACCCCCCTGGTCTTGGCGGGAACGGCCCTGGTGCTGCTGGGCGTGTGGCTGTTGGCCAAGTGGCGCTGACCCCCCAAGAAAACATGTAGAAGCCTGGATTGACTCCCTCAGAGTAGGGACGCGGGCCAGCGTGAAAAGCTACACAATGGCGGCGTTACGTTCAGTGACAGGCCCAAGCCAATACATACCTGTAGCGGGCCTTATATCCAGGGAGTGGATGATGAAAAGCCTGTTGATGGCGCTGCTGACAGCGCTGCTTGTGACTTCGCCCAGTGTTGAGGCGCAGACTACCCTACCCGACAACACCATCTTGGCCAAGAGCTGGCAGCCAGAATGCCAGTGCTACCGGCGCATCCTGTGGGGGCCAGAGACATGGTTTGATGCCACCTACCCGGCTACCTTTGTGCAAGACTTTGATTTCTGGCCCGTCAGCCGCACCGCCACCAACCAACCC
Organism: Ideonella sp. MAG2; assembly: GCA_004359425.1. Taxonomy (GTDB): domain Bacteria; phylum Pseudomonadota; class Gammaproteobacteria; order Burkholderiales; family Burkholderiaceae_C; genus Ideonella. The sequence continues at coordinate 952,906 of PTEU01000001.1, forward strand.
TTGATCATCTGGACCCACCCTGGCGGCGGCGTCAAGCACATTCCGGCAGAAAGCAACCCTGCCGATCCCACGCTGTATGACCGCATCATCGTGCCCGCCAGAGCGGCCGGTTTTGCGGTGGCGTCCATTGAGTATCGGCACCCGGTGCATAACGACGACATCGTGCCACCGCCGCATTGGGACATAGGCCTGGCGGTACAGAGCCTGCGCAATATGGCGGCTGATCTGGGCATAGACCCCAACAACGTCTTTCTGATTGGGGGCTCGCAGGGAACGCTCAATATTTGGCAAGCCCAACAAGCGGACATGCAAGTCCCTGGGGCTACTGGCGCAGCGGGGCAAAGCTCTTTGGTGAATGCCGTCTATGCCTACAACGGCCAAGCCACTTACCGTGGCAAAGAAAACGCTACGTGGTTTTTGGTGCCCGAAGACCGCAAGGAGTTTGTCGTCGACTGGCGGCGTCAGCACCCGCAAGATGCACTGTTTGGCTCAGCGGCCAGCAGTGTGCACCGGAACTCCCCGCCGGCCATGCTGAAGTACGAATTCCCGTTCTATCGTCGCTTGGTGACCTTTGAAGAGGCCGTCAAGCACCACCCAGATGCCGGTCTCAAGCTGTGCGACGCCTATAAAAAGGCAGGCATTCCCAAGCGCTGCCAGACCTTTGACAACATTCCCAAAGAAGACGACTACAAAGGCTTTGTCGAGTTCTTTCAAAAGTACCTGAAGCCGCCTCAGGCACAAGCGCAGTAGTGGCCGGTAACGCTGAAATCGAGAGTGAGCTGGCTTGCGGTGTGGGCCACCACTTCCCACACACTTCCACGCTTTAGCGCCGCGCTGACACCACAATGCCCAGCACGATGAGGCCAAAGGCCAGCAAGTGAAACCACTGTGGCCACTGGCCCAGCAGCGCCGCTGAAAATATGCCCGCAAACACCGGGGTGAGGTTGCCAAAAAAGCCCGCGATGGCAGGCCCCACGGCACCCACGCCAATGCCCCAACTGCGATAAGCGATCAGGCTCGGCCCCAGCGCCACAAACAGCAAGATGGCAGCGACCTGCCAGCTCCAGTGCCATTGCTCGGGGCTGACACTGGCCTCAATGCCCGTGGCCAGGGCGCTCCAGCCCAGGCCAAACACCATCTGCACCATCAAAAAGGCTGCCCAGTCCCAGGCGGGGCGTTGCTCGCCTTGCATGTGGGCCGGGGGGCGGGCCAATTGCCAGCTATAGAGGCACCAGGTGAAGATGGCCAGCAGCATCAGCAAATCACCCGGCACAAAGTGCAAGCTCAGCAAGTTGGCAGGGTCACCTCGCGCAATCACCAAAACCACGCCCAACATAGAGAGCACCGCGCCGCCCAAGTCTGCCGGGCGCGGCCTCACCCCATAGAACAGTGCTCCGATAGAGAGCATCCAGATGGGCGAGCTGGCCGCAATCAGCGTCACGTTCAAAGGCGTGCTGGTGTGCAGCGCCATGTATTGCAGCGCGTTGTAGCAGCCCATGCCCAGCAGGCCCAGCAGCGAGAGATAGCGCCAACGCTGGGCGATGGCCTGCCGCTGGCGCAGCACCGCGCCCGCCAAGGGCAGCAGCAACACAAAGGCAATGACCCAGCGCGCCAAGTTCATGGCCACGGGCGGAATGCTTCCCACTGCCATACGGCCCACCACCGCATTGGCGGCCCACATCAAGGGTGCCAGGGTCAAAAGCAGGGCAATGCGTGGGCTCAGCAGCTGTGGGGTGTTCGACGACATGCCTGCAAGCATAGCTGCCGCCCGCTACAGTGGCCCCCATGGCTTTGAAATTCAATCGATGGCGCTGGGCGCTGCTGGCGGTAGCCTTGGCAGGGGGCGGCTTGTGGGCCGCCGCACAAGGCACGAGCAACGCGGCCTACAACCCTGCCAAAGCGCACCACACGCCCACCGGCTTTCAGAACCGCTATGGCGGTAATGAAATCAAGAGCCAGTGGGAGGTGATCAAGTGGCAGGCCACGCGCAGCAACCCGCCCCTGCCCGACCCACCCCTGCCCGTCGTCCAGCCCCACTTCGACGTCCCCGGCCCCAGCACCACCTGGCTCGGCCACTCCACCATGTTGGTGCAGATGGGCGGCTTGCGCTTTATCACTGACCCGCATTTCTCTGAGCGCGCCTCGCCGGTGCAATGGGCGGGGCCCAAGCGCATTGGCCCGCTGCCCGTGGCCGTGAATGAGCTGCCCCGCCTGGATGTGGTGCTGATCTCCCACAACCACTACGACCATTTGGACGCGGCCTCGGTGCAGGCCTTGGCGGCCCAGGCCGGTGGGCCGCCCCTGTTCATCGTGCCACTGGGTGTGAAGGCCTGGTTTGCAGAGCAAGGCATCCAGAATGTGGTGGAGCTGGACTGGTGGGATCGCCACCGCGTCGGCGAAGTGGAGTTTGTCTTCACCCCCGCCCAGCATTGGTCCAGCCGCACCCCTTTTGACCGCCGCGCCACCTTGTGGGGCGGCTTTGCGGCCCTGGCACCGGACTTTCATTTGCTCTACACCGGCGACACCGCCTACAGCCCTGACTTCGCGGACATCCGTGCCCACTTCAAGGCAGAGCAAACGCAAGGTGGCTTCGATGTGGCCCTCATCCCCATCGGCTGCTACGAGCCTCGCTGGTTCATGAAGAACCAGCACACCAACCCGGCCGAGGCGGCGCAGATCCACCTGGACCTGGGGGCCAAGCAATCCATCGGTGTGCACTGGGGCACGCTTGAGGGCCTGTGCGACGAGCCCCTGGACCAAGCACCCAAAGACCTGGCCCAAGCCCGCCAAGCCTTGGGCGTGGCTGACAATGCCTTCACCACCCTTCGCCACGGTGAAACCCGCACCTGGCCTACACGATAGGAGACAGACCCCATGACCCACCCCAGCCGCGCCATCCGCATCCAGGCCTACGGCGGCCCCGAGCAGCTTGAACTGGTGCGCACCGAAGTGGGCGAGCCCGGCCCTGGCGAGATCCGCATCCGCCACCATGCGGTGGGCCTGAACTACATCGATGTCTACCAGCGCACCGGCCTCTACGGCAACCCACTGCCCCTGGCCTTGGGCATGGAAGGCGCAGGTGTGGTGGAGGCGGTGGGCGAGGGCGTGAGCCATCTGCAAGTGGGCGACCGCGCCGCCTATGCCAGCCAGCCGCCCGGCAGCTATTGCGAACGCCGCGTGATGCCCGCCAAGTGCGTGTGCAAGCTGCCCGACGCCATCAGCTTTGACGAAGGCGCGGCCATGATGCTCAAGGGCCTGACCACCCAATACCTGCTGCGCCAAACCCAGCCGCAAGGGGGGCTCAAGGCGGGCGATTTCATCCTCTTTCATGCCGCCGCCGGTGGCGTGGGCCTGATCGCCTGCCAATGGGCCAAAGCCATGGGCTTGCAGATGATTGGCACGGCCGGCAGCGACGACAAATGCGCCTTGGCCCGTGAGCTGGGTGCTAGTCACACCATCAACTACCGCAGTGAAGACTTTGTGGCCCGGGTCAAAGAGATCACCGGCGGCCAAGGCGTGAAGGCCGTGTACGACTCCGTCGGTGCCGACACCTTCATGAAGAGCTTGGACTGCCTACAGCCCTTTGGCCTCTTGGCCACCTATGGCAATGCCTCGGGCAAGGTGCCCCCGCTGGACATTGGCGTGCTGGCCGCCAAGGGCTCACTCTATGTGACCCGCCCGACGCTCTTCACCCACATCGCCACCCGCGAACGCACCCAAGCCATGGCCGACGATCTGTTTGCGATGGTCACCAGCGGCCAGGTCAAGATCCGCATTGACCAGCGCTACGCGCTCGAAGACGTGGCCCAGGCCCATCGCGACCTCGAAGCCCGCAAGACCACGGGATGCACGGTGTTGACGGTGTGAGGGTGTTGGGCGGTGCGTGCTACACCACGCACCGTGTCTAACTATCAGTCTGGAGCATTGACGTCGAACTCGTTCGCCTCGCACCAAGCCGTGAAGATCTCCCTCAATTCGGCGGGCAGTTCAAAGACAAAATCGCGGTCGATCGGGTACATGTCGGGCAAAAAATATCGACATGCACTCAAGAGCACATTCCCCTGACGTGCATCCTTGGGTTTTTTGGCAGCACTGCGCTCAGGCTTTTTCGATAACCAGAGCTTGTGCAGCGCCATCCAGCGCGGATCGGGCACGTACAAGGGGCAGGCCCTTCCACGCAGCGTCGGTGCCACGACGGCAAGAGGCCGCCCCCTCAGAAGCCATTCCTGCTCGTCAAGTGTCACCATGGGCGAAAAGGCTTCTTCCTTGGGCAATGGGGCCAAGCTAGGGGCAGCCAGCAACTCGACCTCGTAGCCGTCACGGTTGATGGCCTGATAAGGCTTGCTGGGGTTGATCTGGAACGAGGAGTCGAAATCGCGCAGGGCCCCCAGCACACTCAAACGCGGCTGGAGCGCAATCCCTGCACGTCTTGCCAGTGACACGCCGGAGTCCCGGCACCAAGCCAGATCGAAGTCTTCAGTCTCTTCGATGCCGGTCGGGAAGCGAGCTTGGCAGGCGATGCTGTAGGCGATGAACGCATTCGTACCGACCACCATCACGTCGTTGCGCAAAACTTCGTGCTTATCGAGCTCACGCAGAATGCCCGACTGACGATCTGGAATCGCCTGCACGCGCTGCACCCTGCAAAGGGCCGCACGTTCTTGTATCAGCTCATCGGCCCTTTGGAGCTGCCTCTTCAGGCGGCTCTTTTCCTCTACGTGCTCGGCCAATCGAGCTTCGGTTTCAGGAGACCGAGGCCCCATCGTCGTTCCAGGGCTCGTGGTGTACTGCTTGAATGCCAGATAGTCGGTCTTGCCCTTCGCCTGCCAGTACATCGTGCTGGGCAGACGGGCCAAAGCCCGATGGGCGTCCACCCACTGCTCATAGGCGGTCTCCAGGTTCGCAATCGTCCGCGATGAGTCGCTAGAGTAAGGCGTGAAGTCGGCTTTTAGATACCTCATAGAGTCATGACTATAAACAGTTTCCACCAAATGCGCGCGAAATTCCGCGCTTTTGGTGGAGGGTGCTCAGTACGCCACTACGCCACTACGCCGCACGAGCGGGACATTCTGGCCGGCTCAACTCGGCGCATGGAGTCTGATCAAGGGGCCGGTCTTGACCCTAGTTCAGCTCTCGTGCCGGGGCTCAGTATGGCCCAGAGCCCGACAAGCCCCAACACTGCCCAAACGGCCGAAAACACCAGTGCCATCCACCCAGAACGCCCAATGTAGATAAAGAGCGGCAGGTGGATGCGATGGAAAGGCGGTTGGTCATGACCTGCCTTTTTCGTGGAGAACCTTGTTGAGGCTCTGCCATCGACGGCTGAGCCAAAGGGTGGTGGCGGTGCTCCCAGCTAGGGCAGCGACTGAGAAACTCATCCAAGCCAATGTCAGTGCGGCGGCGGGCAGGCTGCCGCAGGCCAGGCGCTTGACCACTTGCCAGTCCACGGTGCCATGGTTGTGGTGCACGCCCACGCCAAACATTTTGGTGATGGAGGCATACAGCAAGTCGGTGCCCACGGCCGTCTGCGGCGAGACACCAAACACCAGCACCAGGATGGGCGTCATCAAGGCGCCGCCACCCACGCCCGTGACCCCGACCACCAGGCCCACCAGCAAGCCCGCCAGGGCGTTCATCCAATCCAGTGACACGTACGCCTTCCTCTACTCAGCCCCTGAGAGGCCAGATTGGGCGCATTCTGTCTGCCACTACAGTGGCAAGGCGGGCTTTCAGCGGGCTAGGTGGCTTGATCCCCCACGCTTGAGGGGTCTTTTCGAGGGCCGGGGCGGCGGCTCAGCGCACCAAAGAGGTGAAATGCAGGGTCCAGCGTTTCAGGAAGCCTATGCATACCGCCGTCCTCTCGTTTTGGTTTGAAGAGATTGAAGAGCGTCTTTGGTTCGCCACCGACAGCGCGTTTGACGCGCTGATCCGTCAGCGCTTTGAGGGCGTGATGAAGCAAGCTGCAGCGGGCGAGTTGTGGGCTTGGCGGGCCACGGCACCCGGGCGGCTGGCCGAGGTCATCGTGCTGGATCAGTTCTCGCGCAATGTCTATCGCCAAACCCCGCAGGCTTTTGCCCAAGACCCCATGGCGCTGGCGCTGGCGCAAGAGGCGGTGGCCGCCGGGGCGCTGCAGGCGCTGGAGGAGCGCCAGCGCAACTTCTTGCTGCTGCCCTATATGCACAGTGAATCGGCCGCCATTCATGCAGTGGCTGAGCCCTTGTTCAAGGCGCATGCATCGGCGTCTAACCACGATTTTGAGCTGCGCCACAAAGCCATCGTCGACCGCTTTGGTCGCTATCCGCACCGCAACCACATTTTGGGCCGCGCCTCCACACCCGAGGAACAGGCCTTCTTGACCCAGCCGGGCTCGGGCTTCTGACGCCGAGCGGCCTTAGTGCTTAAGGGTGGCTGTGCAGCAGCATCTGCGCCACCACAGCGGCCGCAATCACCCCCGGCTCCTTACCGCTGATGCCGGCCAGGCCGATGGGGCACACCATCTGGGCCAGCGCCGCTGGGGAGTGACCCCGCTCGGCCAGCCGGTGCTCAAAGCGCGCACGCTTGGTGGCCGAGCCGATCAGGCCCAGCCAGCCGGCGTCGCCGCGCTGCAGCACGGCATGGGTTAACGCCAAATCTAAGGCATGGCTGTGGGTCAGGATGAGGTGAAAGTCGCCCGGCTGTGCGTCGGCCACTTCATCCTCTAGAGGCTGGGCCGCGACGGTCTGGATGTGGGCGGGCAGTGTGGCGGCCGGAAATTCATCATCGCGCTCGTCCAGCCAGCGCACGGTGCAGGGCAGAGTGGTGCAAGCCTGCACAATGGCCCGGCCCACATGGCCGGCACCATAAAGCTGCAGCCTGAAGCGCGGCGGCGGGGCGGCCCAGGCCGCCAGGCTCTGGGCGCTGAGGGGCTCGAAGTGCAGGCTCAGCGCACCGCCGCAACATTGGCCCAGGGTGGGGCCGAGGCTGACACGCCACTCCTTGGGGGCGGTGTGGCCCTGGGCCAAAGCGGCGCGGGCGCGGGCAATGGCCTCCCATTCCAGGTGGCCGCCGCCAATGGTGCCCGCCACGGCGTCGGCGCTCACCAGCATGGTGACTCCTTCCTCGCGTGGCACCGAGCCACGCGTGGCGCCCACCCGCACCAGCATGGCGGGCAGGCCGCTGGCCAGCCAGGCCTGGGCGGTGGCGGCTGTCAGCTCCGGCGCTGCAATCACGGGGTCTGCACCGCCTGGATGGCGCGCAGCAAAGCTTCGGGTGTGGCCGGTGCTGAGAGCGGCGGCTGGCAGCCCGGCGCGCCACAGGCGGCTACTGCATCGCGCAGCGCCAAGAACACGCTGAAGGCCAAGAGCAGCGGCGGCTCGCCTACCGCCTTGCTGCGGTGGATGGTGTCCTCCACATTGCGGTTGGCAAACAAGCGGGTGTGCAGGGCCTCAGGCACATCATTGGCCGTGGGGATTTTGTAGGTCGACGGCGCGTGCGTCAGCAGCTTGCCGCTCTGCGGGTGCCACACCAGCTCTTCGGTGGTCAGCCAGCCCATGCCCTGCACAAAGGCACCTTCAATCTGCCCGATGTCCAAGGCCGGGTTCAGCGACTGACCCACGTCATGCAGTAGGTCGGCGCGCAGCAGCTTCCATTCGCCCGTCAGCGTGTCCAGCAGCACTTCGCTCACCGCCGCGCCATAGGCAAAGTAGTAGAAGGGTCGGCCGTTCAGGGTTTGGCGGTCCCAGTGCAGGCCGGGCGTGGCATAGAAGCCATCGGCCCACAGCTGCACCCGCGCCAAATAGGCCTGGGCCACTGCGTCCTTGAAGCTGAGGTGCTGGCCCGCCGGGCCGTGCAGCTGGCCTTGGCTAAAGCCGATATCAGTGGCCGCGCAGCCCCAAGTCGCGGCCACCATCGCGGCCAGGCGATCGCGGATCTTGCGGGCCGCGTCTTGGGCGGCTTTGCCGTTCAAGTCCGCGCCGGTGGACGCTGCCGTGGCCGACGTGTTGGCCACCTTGCTGGTGTCGGTGGCGGTGATGCGCACCTGGGCCATCTCCAGCCCCAGCTCATGCGCCACCACCTGCGCCACCTTGGTGTGTAGGCCTTGGCCCATTTCGCAGCCGCCATGGTTCACCAGCACCGTGCCGTCGGTGTAGACATGCACCAGCGCCCCGGCCTGGTTGAAGTGGTTGACGTTGAAGGAGATGCCGAACTTCACCGGCGTCAAAGCCAAGCCTTTCTTGAGCACCGGGCTCTCGGCGTTGAAGCGGGCGATGTCGGCCCGGCGCTGCGCATAGTGGGCTTGCTCCACCAGCTCCGCCGCCAAGGCCGGCATGACGTTGTCCACCACGGTTTGGCCATAAGGCGTGGTGTTGCGCTCGGTCTGGCCATACCAATTGGCCTGGCGCACGGCCAGGGGGTCGAGCTGAAGATGGCGCGCGATGTGGTCGATGACGACTTCGGTGATCAGCGCCCCCTGCGGCCCCCCAAAACCTCGGAAGGCGGTGTTGCTTTGGGTGTGCGTGCGGGGCAGGGCGCCCAGCAGCGAGACCTCGGGCAGCCAGTAGGCGTTGTCGATGTGGCAGAGCGCGCGGGTCATCACCGGCGGCGAAAGGTCAGCCGAATGCCCGGCATGGCCCAGCAGGGTCACGTCCAGGGCCTTGATGCGCCCGGCCTCATCAAAGCCGACGGCCCAATCAAACTCAAAGCCGTGGCGGCGCCCGGTGATGAGCATGTCGTCATCGCGGTCTGGCCGCAGCTTGACCGGGCGATTCAGCTTGGCCGCCGCCAGGCCCGCCACGCAGGCGAACAAGGCCGACTGCGACTCTTTGCCGCCAAAGCCACCGCCCATGCGGCGGCATTCCACCTGCACGCGGTGCTGGGGCCAGTGCAGGGCATGGGCCACCAAGGCCTGCATCTCGCTGGGGTGCTGGGTGGAGCACCAAATCTTCAGCCCGCCATCGTCTTGCGGCGCGGCGTAAGAGATCTGCCCTTCCAGATAAAACTGCTCTTGCCCGCCCAGGCTGAACTGGCCGCTCAAACGATGCGGGGCTTGCGCCATGGCGCTGGGCACGCCGGCGCCTGAGGCACTGCGCTTGAGCTGCATGGGCGGCACGACGTGCTCACCGGCAGCATGGGCGGCACGCAAAGAAAACTGTGCGGGCAAGGCCTCGTGCTGGATCACCCGGGCGGCCTGCGCTGCTGCGCGGCGTGCGGCCTCTCGCGTGGTGGCGACGACCGCAAACACCGGCTGGCCCAGATAACGCAAGCTGCCCTCGGCCAAGATCGGGTCGTCATGCACGATGGGGCCGCAGTCGTTGGGGCCGGGAATGTCTTGGGCAGTGAACACGGCCACCACGCCAGGCAAGGCCTTGAGTGCGGCGACATCAATGCCCAAGAGGCGGCCATGGGCCACGGGCGACAGGCCCAGCGCCGCATGCAAAGTGCCTTGCAGCTCGGGCAGGTCGTCCACATACGCGGCGCGGCCGGTGACATGCAGCGTGGCGGATTCGTGGGCCAGTGACTGACCCACGGGCCCAGGGGTGGTGGGCATCGCGGCGGGGGTGCTCATGGCTGGGCCTCCGTGCTGATACGCCAGGCCGATGCCGGCAAGGGCTTGAGCGGCCGGGTGGCCAGCCACAGCCGCCGCAGCAGCGCGGCCGTACCCTGTTGGCGGTAATGGCTACTGGCCCGCAGGTCGCTCAAGGGGCTGAAGTCTTGGACCAAGGCCGCCTGTGCGGCTTGCAGCGTGGCTTCGGTCCAGGCTTGGCCTTGCAGGGCAGCTTCGGCATGGGTGGCGCGTTTGACGATGCCCGCCATGCCGCCAAAGGCCAAACGCACCTCCGCAATGCGGGCGGCCTCGCCTTGGCCCTCCAGCCGCAGCGCAAAGCCCGCGCTCACCGCGCTGATGTCGCAGTCCCAGCGTTTAGAGAGCTTGTGCGCCTGCACCTGCCAGCCTGGCTGGCCGGGCGGGGCGCTGGCGCGGGTGTCCAAGGGAACGCTCACGGCGGTGATGAACTCGCCGCGCTGTAGCTGGTTCTTCATGTAGTCGATGTAGAAGTCCTGCAAGGCCATCTTGCGGTGTTCATCGCCGCGCCGCAAATGCAGGCTGGCGCCCAGGGCGATCAGCACCGGCGCCGCATCGCCAATGGGTGAACCATTGGCCAAGTTGCCCACCAAGGTGCCGGCATGCCGCACGGGCGGGCCTGCAAAGCGCTGGCCCATCTCTGAAAGCAGGGGCCAGTGGTGGGCCAGGGCCTTCCAGGCGTCTTCCAAGGGCACGCCCGCGCCGATGAGCAGGCTGTCGGGGCGCTCCTGCACTTGCCGCAAGCTGGCCACATTGCCCAGCCAGATCATGCCGGGCAGGGTGCGCATCTGCTTGGTCACCCACAGGCCGACATCGGTGGCTCCGGCCACCAGGCGGGCATCGGGGTGGGCCAGGCGCAGCGCGGCCAAGCCTTCTTCGGTGCGTGGCGCCCAAAAGGGGGTGTCTGCATGCGGCCAGTGCAAGGGTTCATCGCTGCGCAGGCTTTGAAGTTGCTCGCGCAAGCCCTGCAGCGGCAGTGCCTGGGCGCTGCCGGGCGGCAACATCTGAATGCCAGCGTCCACGATGGGCCGGTAGCCGGTGCAGCGGCAGAGGTTACCCGCCAGGGCATCGCCCACATCCGCACGACTAGGCGTGGTGCCTGCGCGGGCGTGGTGCTCATGAAAGGCGGCCAGCGTCATCACAAAGCCCGGCGTGCAAAAGCCACATTGGCTGCTATGGCAGCGGGCCAGGGCTTCTTGGGCGGGGTGCAGTGGGCCCTCAGGCGCGCCCAGGTCTTCGACGGTCAGCAAAGCTTTGCCGTCCAAGGTGGGCAAGAAACGGATGCAGGCATTGACGGTGCGTAGCGCCAGGCCGTCGGCCTGCACCGCGGCAGAGGGGGCGTCGTCGTCGGCCAATTCGGCCACGATGACGGTGCACGCACCGCAGTCGCCTTCGGCGCAACCTTCTTTGGTGCCGCAGGCGTGCTGGTCTTCGCGCAGCCACTGCAAGACGGTCTGTTGCGGGTTTCCTCGGGGGATCTCCACCACCTGGCCTCGGAAGACGAATCGCAAGGGGCGCTCAGTGCCGTGTTCTGCCATGGTGGTCGAGGAGAAGAGGGGGTGAGAAAGGCCAAGCGCTGATGCGCCAAGCCCACACGGTAAACCCAGTCGGGGTGATTGTGTATATGGTTTACATCATGATTGGAATACGATCATCGATATGACGCAACAGCCGGATTTGGCGAACATCGACCTTCATCTTGTGAGGGTCTTGCATACCGTGATCAGTGAACGCAGTGTCTCGCGTGCCGCTTTGCGCCTGGGCAGTACCCAGCCGCAGGTCAGCGCGCAGCTCAAGCGCTTGCGTGGGCTGACGGGCGACGCGCTCTTGGTGCGTTCAGGCACGGGTTTGGTGCCCACCGATGCGGCATTGGACTTGCTGACCATGATGGTGGCCCGCAGCCATTTGGTGCTGACCACCGGGCGGCTGTTTTGCCAGCGGCACATCCACACCCTGCCGGTGCGGGTGGTGCGCTGCCCAGTAGCCTGCCCGCCGCTGGCCTATTACCAACTTTGGCATGAGCGCAACCATCACTCGCCCGCCCAGCGCTGGCTGCGCGAGCAGGTGCGCGAGGTGACGCGCGAGCTTCAAGCCTTGGGTGGCGCCACTCGAATCGTTTCATGAGCACGCTGACTTCTACACGTCTGGCCCTGCGCGGCGACCTGATCGACTTCACCGCTCAACCGGCCCTGGAAGACCCACACTCGGCGGGCGTGCGGGTGCGGCCCGACCATTGGCTGTTGATCGAAAACCAGCGCATCGTGGCGGTGCAAGCCGAGGCGCCGGGGCCGGATTGGCCGCAAGAAGACCATCGTGGTCGTTGGATCTTGCCGGGCTTCATCGACACCCATGTGCACAGCGCGCAGATTGACGTGATCGGTGCCTGGGGCACGCAACTGCTGGATTGGCTGAACACCCACACCTTCCCCGCCGAGGCGCGCATGGCCGACGAGGCCCATGCGCAAGCGCTGTCGGCGCTGTTTTTGGACAGCCTGTTCTCGCACGGCACAACCTCGGCCATGGTCTTCCCCACGGTGCACAAGCATTCGGTGGACGCACTGTTTGCCGCAGCCCAGGCGCGGCAGATGCGGCTGATCACTGGCAAGGTGCTGATGGACCGCCATGCGCCGGATTTTTTGCGCGACGACGTGGCCCAGGCCGAGCGCGACTGCACCGAGCTGATCACCCGCTGGCACGGCCAGGGCCGCTTGGCCTATGCCGTGACCCCGCGTTTTGCGCCCACCTCGACCGACGCGCAATTGGCCATGGCCGGTGCCTTGATGGACGCGCACCCCGGCCTCTATATGCAAACCCATGTGGCCGAGAACCGTGATGAGGTGCGCTGGGTGGCCGAGCTGTTCCCCGAGGCGCGCAGCTACCTGGATGTCTATCAGCGCTTTGGCCTGCTCGGCCCCGGCGCCATGCTGGCCCACGGCATTTGGCTGGACGATGAAGACCGTGCCCTTCTGCGCAGCAGCGGCGCCGCGCTGGCGTTTTGTCCCTCGTCCAACCTGTTCTTGGGCAGTGGCTTGTTTGACTGGGCGGCGGCGCAAGCCGCAGGCACGGCCGTCAGCATGGCGTCCGACGTGGGTGGGGGCACCAGCTTGTCCATGCTGCGCACCTTGGCCGACGGCTACAAGGTGCAGGCCATGGCGGGGCGGCATGTCTCGGCTTGGGCCTTGTTGCACGCCGCTACCTTGGGCGCCGCCAAGGCTTTGGGCCTGGCGCACGAAGTCGGTGCCCTGGAGCCCGGCCTGATAGCCGATGTGGTGGTCTGGGACAAGGCGATCACGCCCCTGGAGGCCCGCCGCCAAGCTGTGGCACAGGATGTGCATGACGCGGTGTTTGCCTGGATGACCCAGGGCGACGACCGCCATGTGGTGGAGACCTGGGTGGCTGGGGGATTGCGCTATCGGCGTCCGTCGCAGCCCGGGCGACAATCAGAGGCTTGACCCGCCAAGAACAATGTTGAGGATGCTTGCATGACCGCTCCCCCGAATTCCACCGCGCCGCTGAGGCTGGAGCTGCGTGGCATCACCAAGCAGTACCCGGCGGTGCGGGCCAATGACGCGGTCAGCCTGCGTGTGGCTCCGGGGCAGATCCATGCGGTGCTGGGCGAAAACGGCGCGGGCAAGTCGACGATGATGAAAATCATCTACGGCGCCGTCAAACCCGACCAAGGCCAAATCCTCTGGAACGGCCAAGCCGTGCAAGTGGCCAGCCCAGCGGCGGCGCGGCAGCTGGGCATCAGCATGGTCTACCAGCATTTTTCGCTGTTCGACACCCTGACGGCGGCCGAGAACGTGTGGCTGGGCCTGGACAAAGCCATGCCCCTGCCCGAAGTGGTGGCCCGTATCCGCGAGGTCTCTGAAGGCTATGGCCTGCCGGTGGACCCGCTGCGGCCGGTGCACACCCTGAGCGTGGGCGAGCGCCAGCGCGTGGAGATCGTGCGCTCGCTGCTGACCAAGCCGCAATTGCTGATCTTGGACGAGCCCACCTCGGTGCTCACGCCGCAAGCGGTGGAGAAGCTCTTCATCACCCTGCGCCAGCTCAGCGCCGAGGGCTGCAGCATCCTCTACATCAGCCACAAGTTGGATGAGATCCGCGCCCTGTGCCACCACTGCACGGTGCTGCGCGGTGGCAAGGTCACCGGCGAGGTCGACCCCACGCAAGAGAGCAACGCCAGCCTCTCGCGCCTGATGATTGGCGCCGAGCCGCCCACCCTGCACCGCCAGGGCAGTGCGGCGGGGGCGGCGGTGCTGGAGGTCCAAAACCTGTCGCTGGACCAGCAAGACCCGTTTGGCGTGACGCTCAAGGGCATCAACCTGCAAGTGCGCGCCGGCGAGATCGTGGGCGTGGCGGGGGTGTCGGGCAACGGCCAACAAGAGCTGATGGCTGCCCTCTCGGGTGAAGACCCACGTGCCCCAGCCGGCAGCGTGCAATTGTTTGGCAGCGACATTGCCCGCGCCTCACCGCGCAAGCGCCGCGCCCTTGGCCTGCACTTTGTGCCTGAAGAGCGCTTGGGCCGCGGTGCGGTGCCTACGCTGTCGCTGGCGCAAAACACCTTGCTGACCCGCACAGCGGCGGTCAAAGCCGGGGGCTGGCTGAACTTGGCCCAGACGCGGCAATTGGCGGCCGACTTGATTGCCCGCTACAACGTCAAGGCGGGCGGGCCGGATGCGGCGGCGCGTTCTTTGTCGGGCGGCAATTTGCAAAAGTTTTTGGTGGGCCGCGAGATCGACGCCAACCCCAAACTGCTGATCGTCTCGCAACCCACCTGGGGCGTGGACGTAGGGGCGGCGGCGCAAATCCGTGGCGCCTTGTTGGCGCTGCGCGATGCGGGTTGTGCGCTGCTCATCGTCAGCGAGGAGTTGGACGAGCTGTTTGAAATCTCGGACCGCATGGTGGTGATGGCGCAGGGCCGCATCAGCCCTTCGCTGCCCACGGCCGAGGCCACGATTGAGCGCATTGGCGCTTGGATGTCCGGTTTGTGGGACGAGCCCTCAGCCACGGCGGCCGCAGCCGCTGCCAGCAAGGAGGGCGCTCATGTCGCTCATTAAGTTAGAGGTGAGGCCTCAGCCCTCACAGGCTTTTGCGCTGGCCTCGCCGCTCATTGCGCTGGCCATCACCGTGGTCATCGGCGTCATCATGTTTGCGCTCTTGGGCAAAGACCCGGTCAAGGGCTTGCAGGTGTTCTTTTATGAGCCCATCAAGAGCGCTTATGCCTGGTCGGAGTTGAGTGTCAAAGCCACGCCGCTGATCCTGATCGCATTGGGCTTGGCCGTGTGCTTTCGCTCCAATGTTTGGAACATCGGCGCCGAGGGACAGTTTGTGGTGGGCGCGCTGGCCGCTGGTTGGGTGGCCATGCAGGCCGGGCCCGGCACCGGCCGCTGGATCGTGGTGGCGGTGCTGGTGGCGGGCATGCTGGGCGGCATGGTCTGGAGCGGCATCGTGGCGCTGTTGCGTGACCGCTTCAATGCCAATGAGATTTTGGTCAGCCTGATGCTGGTCTATGTGGCCGACATGCTGCTGTCTTGGCTGGTCTATGGGCCCTGGAAGGACCCGAACGGCTACAACTTCCCGCAGACCATCACCTTCGATGCGGTCACCAAAATCCCGCGCCTGTTTGATGGCCTGCGCGCCAATGCGGGCAGCCTGATCGCGCTGGCGGCCGTGGGCTTGTTGTGGGTCTTCATGTTCCGCACCTATCGCGGCTTTGCCATGCAGGTCGGGGGCTTGGCCCCGGCGGCGGCGCGCTATGCGGGGTTTTCTTCGCGCACCTCGCTGTGGACGGCTTTGTTGATCTCTGGTGCTCTGGCCGGTTTGGCCGGAGGCCTGGAGGCCGCAGGGCCGCTGGGCCAGTTGACGCCTTATGTGCCGGCGGGCTACGGCTTTGCCGCCATCATCGTGGCCTTTGTGGGGCGGCTGCACCCGGTGGGCATGGTGTTTTCGGCGCTGCTGATGAGCATGTTCTACATCGGTGGCGAGTTGGCGCAATCGCGCTTGGGGCTGCCTAAAGCCTTGACGGGCGTGTTCCAAGGCCTGCTGCTGTTCTCGCTGCTGGCCTGCGACACCTTGATCCACTACCGCATTCGCTGGGGCCGGGAGCAGAGCGCATGAACGAAATTGCATTGCTGATCGCCGCCACCCTGAGTGCAGGCACGGTGTTGGCCATTGCGGGCTTGGGGCTGCTCATCAACGAGCGCGCGGGCATCGTCAACTTGGGGGCTGAAGGCATGATGCTGGTGGCCGCCATTGCGGGTTTTGCGGTGGCGGTGCGCACCGGTTCGGATGGCTTGGCCTTCATGGCGGGCATGGGGGCCGGTGCCGTGTTGGCCCTGGTGTTTGGTTGGTTGGTGATTTGGCTCAATACCAACCAATACGCCACGGGCTTGGCCTTGAGCCTGTTTGGCACCGGCTTCTCGGCCTTTGTGGGTACCCCGTTCACCCAAGAAAAGTTGGGGGATCGCTTCAAGTTTGAGATTCCCGGCCTGTCTGAGATCCCAGTCTTGGGTGTTGCGCTGTTCAAGCAACATCCCATGGTCTACGGTGCCATGCTCTTGGCGTTGGGGCTGGCCTGGTTTCTCTACCGCACCCGCGCGGGCTTGGTGTTGCGGGCCGTGGGCGAGTCACCCGAGTCGGCCCATGCGCTGGGCTACCCGGTGCGTCGCATACGCTTGTTGGCTGTGGTGGTAGGCGGGGCTTTGTGCGGCTTGGCGGGGGCCTATCTATCGGTCATCTACACGCCGCTGTGGGTGGAGGGCATGGTCTCTGGCCGTGGCTGGATTGCCCTGGCGCTCACCACCTTTGCCACCTGGCGGCCTGCGCGCATTTTGTTGGGGGCGTATTTGTTCGGCGGCGTCACCATGCTGCAATTCCACTTGCAAGGCGAAGGGGTGGACATCCCCAGCCAGTTCCTGACCATGCTGCCCTATGTCGCCACCATCGTGGTGCTGGTGCTGATCTCGCGCAACCCCACCTGGATCAAGATGAACATGCCCGCCTCTCTGGGCAAGCCTTTCACACCCGGCGGATAGATAATGCCCGCCGCAACCTTTCCCACTTGAGGAGACTCCATGACCCTTCACTCCAAGCGCACTTTGTTGAAGCTCGCTGGCTTCTCGACCCTGGCTGCTACCGCAGCGCTGGTCGGTTGCGGCAAGCCTGCTGAGGCCCCCAAGGCCGCTGACCCTGCATCGGCCCCTGCAGCAGCCTCTGCTGCGGCCCCGGCCTCTGCCGCCGCCAAGGCTGAGCCGCTGAAAATCGCCTTTGCCTACGTCGGCCCGGTGGGTGACGGTGGCTGGACCTTCGCGCACGACAACGGCCGCAAGGCCATCGAGAAGGAATTTGGCGACAAGGTCGTCACCTCCATCGTCGAAAAAGTCGCCGAGTCCGCTGACGCGGAGCGCGTGTTCCGCGACCTGGTCGGCCAGGGCAATAAGCTGATCTTCGGCACCACCTTCGGCTATATGGAGCCCATGCTCAAGGTGGCCGCAGACACCAAAGACGTGAAGTTCGAGCATGCCACCGGCTACAAGACCGCCGAGAACATGCGCACTTACGACAGCCGCACCTACGAAGGCGCGTACATGGCGGGCGTGATCGCAGGCTCCATGACCAAGTCCAACACCCTGGGCGTGGTCGGCTCCATTCCCATCCCTGAAGTGATCCGCAACATCAACAGCTTTACCTTGGGTGCGCAGAGTGTGAACCCCAAGATCAAGACCAAGGTGGTCTGGGTCAATGAGTGGTTCAACCCGCCCAAAGAAACCGAAGCCGCCACCGCCCTGATCAACGGCGGCGCTGACGTGCTGATGCAAAACACCGACTCGCCCGCTGTGCTGAAGACGGCCCAAGAAAAAGGCAAGCGCGCCTTTGGTTGGGACAGCGACATGACCGCCTACGGCCCCAAGGCTCACTTGGGCTCGGCCGTCATCAACTGGGGCCCGTACTACGTCAAGGCCACCCGCGACGCTCTGGAAGGCAACTGGAAGGGTGGCGAGTCCGTGTGGTGGGGCGTGAAGGAAGGCGCGATCGACATGGTCGGTATCGCTGACGACGTGCCGGCCGATGTCAAGGACAAGGTCGAGAAGGTCAAGGCCGGTTTGAAGGACGGCAGCTTCCATATCTGGAAGGGCCCCATCGTGGACAACACCGGCAAAGAACAGGTCGCCAAGGACGCCGTCGCTGACGACAAGTTCCTGGGCGGCGTGAAGTTCTACGTCAAGGGCGTGGAAGGCAAGGTGCCTGGCGACGGCAAGTAAGCCACTCGTCGTGCATCAGCCTGCGGCCCCTGCCGCATGCCCGCATCAAAAGGCCGCCACCAGATTATTTCGAGCGGGCTGCGGCCGACAACGTGGTCCATGCGGAACTGTTTTTCGACCCCCAAACTCACACCGAGCGCGGCGTGCCCATGGGCGTGGTGATCCAAGGCCTGAGCCGTGCACGGCAAGAGGCCCAACGCCGTTGGGGCCTCAGCAGTGCCTTGATCTTGTGCTTCTTGCGCCACTTGAGCCAAGCCTCGGCCTTCGAGACTCTGGAGGCCGCCATGCCTTGGCGAGAGCATTTCATCGGCGTGGGCCTGGACAGCTCTGAGAGGGGCCACCCGCCTGAAAAATTTGCCGAGGTCTTTGCCCGCTGCCGCGAACTGGGCCTGCACATCGTGGCCCATGCGGGGGAGGAAGGGCCTCCCGCCTATATCTGGAGTGCCTTGGATGTGCTCAAGGTCGAGCGCATCGACCACGGTGTGCGCGCCATCGAAGACGCGGCCTTGATCCAGCGCTTGGCCGCAGAGCGCATGCCGCTCACGGTGTGCCCACTCTCCAACGTCAAGCTCTGCGTCTATGAGCACATGAGCCAACACCAACTGCCGGCCCTGCTGGATGCAGGCTTGGTCTGCACCATCAACTCCGACGACCCCGCCTACTTCGGCGGCTATATGAACGCCAACTGGCTCGCCACTTTCGACGCCTTGCCGCAACTGGGCTTGGCCCACGCCCGCATGCTGGCGCTCAATAGCTTTGAGGCGAGCTTTGTGGATGAGGCGACGAAGGCGGGGTGGCGGCGCAAGCTGGATGAGACGCTTGCTGCCGCCAGTTGATGGAGCTTAGGGCATGGGGCGCAGTAGGTAGGCTACGTCGGAATTTCCGTTGTAACGCGAATCGAAACCGGCGATCAGGCCGTTGTCATTGATGGCACTTGGGATGCCTAGCAGAGTCCATTGCGACTGTTGCTCCGGCGGGATCAAGTCAGAAAGCCTTGCCAGTACGCCATCCCGAACTCGAATACCTTCAAGGCCATAACCCGTGTAGCCAACAATCAGGCCGCTATTGTTTATGGCTGTTCCTTCGGTGTAGCGCCCTGCACCTAAATCGACAGGAGCCGCCTTGCCTTGCCAACTCACCACGCGCGCGCTGTCTAAAGTACCTCCTGTGTCAGACATGCCCACGATGGTGCCTCTGGCATTGATACCCTTGGCTTTGGCCAAGCGCCCATTTTCCAGCGGACTTAGCCACGCTATCTTTCCATTTTGGTATCGGAAGGCGTGGCCGCTACCACTGCTTGAGTTCCAAGCCCAACCAACCGCTAAGCCTTTGGCATTGAGGCCGGTCAGCCAACTTCGGGTCATGCCCGTGAGAGCTCCGACATTGACGCCAGTACCTTTTCGTTCAAAGAGATAGGCTTGCGGTTCGCCATCTGCAGCCATGAATGAACCTGCCATGCGCCCGCCCACGCTTGCCGCCACTGTGTTGCCAACGCCGCGCTGGCGGATGCACCCGTTACCAGCAAAGCAGCCAAAGCAATAGCTTGGCGAGATGATAGGGACTTGGACATGGGGACTCTCCTCGTTTGGAACTCAATGTTGTAGATGCGAAGAGAAATTGTCCGAAAAACTGTAACGCGTTGCTACCCCAAACGCCGCATCCTAGGGTTTCCCTGCGCCACCTCAAACGCTGCCGCCGTGCCCACACTCGGCCACTCTTTGAACACATCGTCGATCACGCGCATCTGCACCTGCAGGCGTTCTGGCGTCATGTTCACCAGGCCATAGCCGCGCTGCTGGCGGGCGCTGAATTGCACATGGGGGTTCAAGGCCATGATCTCGGCGCTGGTGATGCCACCAAAGGCGCGGGAGGTGATGCTGGCGCAGCAGAACTCTGGAGCCACGATGGGGCCTTGGGTTGGGCCAGGGCCGGCGTGCAGGTGTGCAGCCCAGTGCTCGTGGATGTCGCCGCCCAAGATGACCGGGCCGCTGACCTGGTGTTGCTGCAAGCCCTTGATCAAGCGCTGGCGAGAGGCGGCATAGCCGTCCCAGCCGTCGCTGAAGCTGCGTTCGCCCCACACGGGCAGCAGGCGGGGTGAGACAGTGGTGGGTTGGCAGATCACATTCCAGTGTTGGCGGCTGGCCGCGTGCGCTGGCGATTGCTGCTGCAAGCCTTGCTGCAGCCAGGCCTCTTGCTCGCGGCCCAGCAGGCTGCGGGCCGGGTCGCGGGCCGCGTCGCAATCCTCGGGCTTGAACAGGCCGGCAATGCCGCAGCGCACGGCGTCGTCCCTGTACTGCCGCGTGTCCAGCAGGTGGAACATGGCCAATCGGCCCACCGGCACACGCTGATAGACCTGCAGCGCCGCAGGCCCTGTCAACAAGGCTTGTAGGCCGCCCAGCACGGTGCGCGGAGAGACCGGCATGTGCTCATACCAAGCCTGATAGGCCGCACAGCGGCGCGCCACGCTGCCCCAGCGTGCCTGGCCCTGCAAGGGGCCGCCCGCATAGTCGTTAAAGACCTCGTGGTCGTCCCAAATCACCAACCAAGGGCAGGCGGCATGCATGGCTTGCAGGGCCGGGTCGCTGCGGGCCAGGGCATAGAGCTCGCGGTAATCGTTCAGGGCCGTGGCGGCGGCGGAGATGGGGCCTCTGAACTCGCCCACCCGACCGCCCGACTCATAGATGTAGTCGCCCAGAAAAACAAGCAAATCGGGTTGGTCGGCCAGCATGGCGCGATAGGCCCCAAAGTGCCCTGCGTGGTAGCGCTGGCAAGAGGCAAAGGCAAAGCGCAGGCTGCCCACTTCTTGCTGAGGGCTGGGCAAGGTGCGGGTCTGGCCCACGGGGCTGATGAAGCCAGCCACGCGAAAGCGGTAGAACAGGCGCTGCGCGGCGGGCAGGCCAGTCACCTCCACATGCACGCTGTGGGCCAAGGCGGGCAGGGCGGTGTGACGGCCTTGCTGCACAAGTTGGGTGAAGCCCTCGTCCAGCGCCAACTCCCAGCGCACTTCCAGCGGCACATCGGCCCAGGGGTAGCGGTAAGGGTTGGGCGGCACCAGCCGCGTCCACAGCACCACACTGCTGTCGCTGGGGGCGCCGCTGGCGACGCCTAGCGTGAAGGGGTTGGCCTCCATCGGGGCCTGCGCCCACAAGCCGCTGGGACCGCCCAAGCCCAGCGCTTGGGCCAGTGCGGCCTGCCACCAGTGGCGACGAGAAATCGACATGAATCGCGCTTCGAAGAAAGGGGACCGCTGGAGTGATTGACAGCCTGACTATGATGGTTGAAACCCCTGATTCAACCGTGCAACAACTTCCATGCTCATTATTCATGCTCACCCCCGGCCTTCGCAGTCCCGGGTGGTCAAAGATCTTTTGTCGGTGCTGCATACGCGGCCCGGCGCTGAAGTACGTTCGCTCTATCAGCTCTACCCCGATTTCGACATTGATGTTGAGGCCGAGCAGCAAGCCTTGCAGCGTGCCCAGCACATCGTCTGGCTGGCACCCGTCTATTGGTACAGCGTGCCTGCTTTGATGAAGCACTGGTTCGACCAAGTGCTGGCCCACGGCTGGGCCTATGGCCACGGTGGTGAGGCCCTCAAAGGCAAGGCCTGCTGGTGGGTGGCCAGCGCCGGAGCCCCCCTGAGTGCCTACACCCCAGAGGGCATGCACAAACGGCCTTTTGCCGACTACATGGCCCCGTTGGAGAACACGGCCCGTTTTTGCGGCATGCAGTGGTTCAAGCCCTTTGTGGTGCATGGCGGGCACTCCACCGCCCCAGAGGTGCTGAGTGGCTGGTGTGCCTCGCTCAAGACGCAGTGCGAGGCCTTTGAGGCTTTAAGCGCGCAAGAAGGAACCGCGCCATGATGCAAGCGATATTGTTTTTGGCCGCAGCCTTGGTCTTTGTGCCGCTGGCCGTGCGCTTGGGGCTGGGCTCGGTGCTGGGTTACTTGGTGGCCGGCGTGGCCATCGGCCCGGTTGGCTTAGGCTTGGTCAACGACCCACAAGCCTTGCTGCATGTCTCAGAATTGGGCGTGGTGCTGATGCTGTTTGTCATCGGCCTGGAGCTGGAGCCCAAGCGGCTGTGGGAGATGCGTGGTGCCGTGTTTGGCGGTGGCACGCTGCAAATGTTGGCCTGTGCTGCGGTGTTGTTCCCGGTGGGCTTGCTCGCCGGGTGGAGCTGGCAGGCCAGTGTCATCGGTGCGGCGGCCATGGCCTTGTCGTCCACGGCCATCGTGGTGGCATTGATGCAAGAGCGCAACTTGATGGCCGCCCCCGTGGGCCGCAGCGGTTTCTCCATGCTGCTGTACCAAGACATCGCGGCCATTCCACTCCTGGCCTTGGCGGCCGTGTTGGGCACGGCTGCACCGGCGGCTCAAGCCACCGCCCATGCCCACCAAGGGCCCGTCTGGCAAGTGGCGGCCGTGGCGGCCGTGGTGGTGCTGGGCCGCTATGTGGCTTATCCGGTGATGCGCTTTGTGGCTCGCATGCAGGTGCGCGAGCTCTTCACCGGCTTTGCGCTGCTGCTGGTCTTGGGCGTGGCCGCCTTGATGGAGCATGTGGGCTTGTCCATGGGCCTGGGCGCCTTCTTGGCTGGGGTGCTGTTGGCCAGCTCCGAGTATCGCCACGCGCTGGAAGCCGACATCCTGCCCTTCAAGGGTCTGCTGCTGGGCTTGTTCTTCATTGCCGTGGGCATGAGCATGGACCTGGGGCTTTTGGCCAGCAGCCCTGTGCAGGTGGTGCTGGGCCTCCTGGCCGTGGTGGGTTTGAAGTTGCTGGCACTGTGGGCCTTGGCACCTTGGGTGGGCCTACGGGGGCGAGACAAAGCCCTGCTGGCCGTGCTGCTTTCGCAAGTGGGCGAGTTTGCTTTTGTGGTGCTGGCGGCGGCCAAGCTCTCGGGTGCGCTGCCCGAGGCCCAGGCCAATTTGCTGACTCTGATTGCCGCACTCTCCATGGTCAGCACACCTTTGCTGTTGATGGTGTTTGACCGTTGGTGCCGTCAAAGCACCCAGCAACGCGAAGCCGATGCGATTGAAGACGAACACCCGCCCGTCATCGTGGCGGGCTTCGGGCGCTACGGCCAAACGGTATGCCGCTTGCTGCTCGCGGCCGGTGTCAAACCCACGGTGATCGACCACGACGCCGACACCGTGGACAGCGCCCGCCGCTTTGGCTTCAAGGTCTACTTTGGTGACGCCACGCAACCCGACTTGCTGCATGCCGCAGGCATCCACCATGCCAAGGCCATGGTCGTGGCGGTGGACGACTCCGCGCAGTGCAAGCGCTTGGTCGAAGTGCTGCAGCACGAGTTCGGCCATGTGCAGATCGTGGCCCGTGCCCGCGACGCCCTGCATGCGATGGAGTTGGCCGAGATGAACGTGCCCCATGTGGAGCGCGAGGTGTTTGAATCCTCGCTGCGTAGCGGCCGCTCTACGCTAGAGGCCCTGGGCATGGACCGCGCTCAGGCCAAGCAGATGGCCGACAATTTCAGGCGCTATTCCCTCGACTTTTTGAGGAAGGCCCAGGCCGAGCGCCATAGCGAGGAAGACCTGATCGTGCGCGTGCGCCAAGCCCGCGAGCAGTTCGAGCGCGAGATGCAAGCCGACCAAGAGCGCCAAGCCCGCCATGATGGCAAGGCGGGCTGGCACGTTTCATGACTGGAGGCGGGGGCTCAATGCACCTTGAAGCTCGCCACAGCCCGCACCAGCTCTTGCGCCTGGCTCCTGAGGCTGTCGGCTGAGGCGGCAGCCTGCTCCACCAGTGCTGCGTTCTGCTGGGTGGCCTGGTCCATCTGGGTGATGGATTGGCCCACCTGGTGCACCCCGGTGCTTTGTTCTTGGCTGGCGGTGGAGATGTCAGAGACCACCTGATTAACGCGTTCAATGGCGCTGACGATCTCTTGCATGGTCTGGCCGGCCTTGTCGACCAGCACCGTGCCTTGATCCACGCGCTCCACGCTGGAGGTGATGAGCTGCTTGATCTCTTTGGCTGCGTCGGCCGAGCGCTGCGCCAAGCTGCGCACCTCACCAGCCACCACCGCAAAGCCACGGCCTTGTTCACCGGCGCGGGCGGCTTCCACCGCTGCATTCAGGGCCAAGATATTGGTTTGGAAGGCAATGCCATCAATGACCGAGATGATGTCATTGATGCGTCGTGACGAGTCATTGATGCCCTTCATGGTTTCGACCACTTGGTTCACCACTTCACCACCTTGCGCCGCCACCTGAGAGGCCCCCAAGGCCAAGCTGTTGGCCTGTCGGGCGTTGTCAGCATTGTTGCGCACCGTGGTGCCCAGTTGGTCCATGGTGGACGCCGTCATCTGCAAGGCGCTGGCTTGTTGCTCGGTGCGGTTGGAAAGGTCTTGGTTGCCCTGCGCAATCTCGCTGCTGGCAGTTGCCACGCTTTCGGCGCTGATGCGCACCGTTGCAATCACCTGGGCCAATTGCTGGCCCATGGCATGTAGGCTGGCCAGCACACTGCCCTGGCGGGCGTGGCCAAAGCCTTTGGCCGCATTGAGGTCGCCCGTGGCCAACTGTTGAACCACGCCGACCACGGTGTCTGGGTCGGCACCCATGCGGCCATTGATTCACCACCACTGACGCAAGGCCCACAGCGTAGCGGCCAAGGTCATCAGACCGGCAAAGGTGACGATCATGACCCACAGCCTGCGCTGCGCCATGGCAGCTTCCACTTCGGCCGCAGTGCGTTCATCCAGCAAGGTCAAGAACTCATTGACCGGAGCCATGATCTTGCCCTTGTACTGGTGGTAGGTCAGGTCATGCATCATGGCCAGGGCTTTGGCTTTGTCAGGCTCGCCCTTTTGCGTGAACTGGCCTTTCTCGTCCTTGAACAAGCCCTTGACCATGTTCATGGCCACGGTCTCAGTGTTCACCAAATCGTCAGAGTTCTGCTGGGCTTGTTTGAGCTTGGCGAACTCCGCCTCGGTGAAACCCGTGCGCTTCATCAAATCCTGCAGGGCAATGCTTTCTCCAGCACCCGGTGGGACGGCCATATTGGCGGCACGAAAGTCCCAGTAAATGCGCTCGTAATGGTCTGGACGGGGCTTCTTGCCATTGCGGATGTCCAAAATCTCAAAATACTGCTGTTCCCAGCGTTCGTCACCGGTGGCCACGTAGGTGCGTGCCAGGCGGGTCAGATCGTCAGAGCTTTGGCGCAATTCATCGGCCAGCAAGAAGCTCTCATAGCGCTTGCTGAATGCAGTCATGACCCTGTCGTCGGCACTCATCATGGCCAAGAAACAGGCGGCCAAGACGGCTAGGCCGACGACGATGGCGGTGATGGGGGTACGGAAGCGTTGCAAAGCATTGGACATGGCGAGCCTTCTGTGGGCAGTTCCCAAGGACACGCTGCCTGCGCCACTTGGCACCTTGGCAGCAACCGACCCGCATCATGTCGCCCGCTGCACCAAACGAAACAATGAAAACAACCGCGAAATCAGGCTTCTTCCGTGGCCTGCCAGCCCATGGGGAGGTCAAAGCCTTTATTGAGCAAGGCCGAGAGGCAGTGGTCTCGCCAGGCACCGTGAATGAACAGATAGTCGCGGCACAGGCCTTCTTGCACAAAGCCCAAGCGCCTCAGCACAGCACCGCTGCGCAGGTTGCTGGGCTGCCAGGCGGCTTGAAGGCGGTGCAGGTTAACGCGCGGCGAGAACATCTCTTCGATACCGGCTTGCAAGGCTTCGTGCATCAGGCCCTGGCCTTGTGCGGCGGCATCCAAGGCATAGCCCAGCGCGGCATTCTGAAAAGCCCCTCGCGCCACCTGGCTGAAGTGAATCGAGCCAATCACCCGCTCAGGCTCATCCAGCGGCAGCAGCCAATAGCGAAAGGCCTCGCCGCGGGCAAAGGCTGCCACACCTTGCTGCACGCGCTCGGTTTGGACCTCGGCGCTGAAGAACTCCGGCGGCGTGGGTGGGTCCCAGGGCGCAAAGTGGGCGCGGTTGCGCACCAGGTAGTCGGCCACCGCAGGCCCTAGGTGTGGGTGGTTGCCCACCAGTCGCAGCCGGGCCGTTTGCAGCACCGGCTGGGCAGCGCTGGTGGCGACAGGCGCGAGCGGGGTGATTTGCATCAGTCGCGGAAGTTCTGCTGCTTCAGCGGCTGGTCGGCAAAGTCCTTGCGCAGCAGGGCGATGGCCAGTTGCAAGTCGTCGCGGTTCTTGCCGGTGATGCGCACTTCGTCGCCCTGGATGCTGGCCTGCACCTTGAGCTTGCTGTTTTTGATGGCGCTGGTGATCTTCTTAGCCAGTTCGGCCTCGATGCCGGCCTTGATTTTGTAGACCTGCTTGACCTTGTCGCCGCCGATCTTCTCGATCTTGCCGCTCATGTCCAGGTAGTTGACGGTCACGCTTTGCTTGGTGAGTTTGCCGATCAACACGGTGCTGACCTGCTCGATCTGGAAGTCGCTGTCGCCGATCAGCACCAGCTCTTTCTCTTTTTCTTTCAGCTCGACGCTGGCGCTGGTGCCTTTGAAGTCAAAGCGGGTGCCGATTTCCTTCTCGGCGTTGGCCACCGAGTTCTTGATGGCGACCATATCGGGTTCAAGCACAACGTCAAAACTGGGCATGATGTCTCTCTGGGTGGAGGCGCGGGGGCTTGCGCCTGTAAAAAAGCGGAAAATTCTGCCATGCAGATCGAAACCGGCGTCAGCCTCAAGCCCTACAACACCTTTGGCCTGCCTGCCATGGCAGGCCGCTTGGTGCGCATCACCTCCGAGGCCGATGTCCGTCGCGTCGTCGATTCATCGGACATGGGCCGCGCGCCCAAATTCATTCTGGGCGGCGGCAGCAACGTCATTCTCACCCGGGACATGCCCGAATTGGTGCTGAAGATCGAAGTTCCGGGCCTGAAGGTACTGGAAGACGGCCCCGATGCGGTGGTGATAGAGGCCGGTGCCGGTGAGCGCTGGCACGACCTGGTGGCTTGGAGCCTGGACCAAGGCTTGGGCGGCCTGGAGAACATGGCCTTGATCCCCGGCACCGTGGGCGCTGCACCCGTGCAAAACATTGGTGCTTATGGCTTAGAGCTCAAAGACCGCTTTCACTCGCTGGACACGGTGGACCTGACCACTGGCCGCACCGTCACCCTCTATCCTGATCAGTGCCACTTTGGCTACCGCGACAGCGTCTTCAAGCAGGCTCTAGCGGGCAAGAGCGTGATCACCCGGGTGCGCCTGCGCCTGCCCAAACCTTGGCAGCCCATGCTCAGCTACCTGGACCTGGAACGCAAAATGGCCGAGACGGGCAACGCCAGCCCCGATGCGCGCACCATCTTTAACTGGGTCTGCGAGATCCGGCGCGCCAAGCTGCCCGACCCGGCGGTGATTGGCAATGTGGGCAGCTTCTTCAAGAACCCGGTGGTCAGCCCCGAGCAGTGCAAAGACATCATTGCCCGCGACCCGCACATCGTCCACTACCCCATGCCCGATGGCAGCTTCAAGCTGGCGGCCGGGTGGATGATTGACGCCTGTGGCTGGAAGGGCAAAACCATTGGCCACGCCGGGGTCTAAGCAGGGCGGCAGCCAGCCGCTCTGCCATGGCCCGCAGGTGCTGGCTGTGCGCTGGCCGCCACCGACCCACCATGAACACGGCAAGCTCGACGGCAGCACGCAGCAGCGCTGCGCACAGCACCACACCCATCAGCCAGTGCAGCCACCACAGGCCAAAACCTCCCAAGAAGGCCTCAAGGCCCAAGGCCTGCCATTCGCCCCAGGTGTCGCCAAAGACGATTTGCTGATGCAGGCGGAAGGCCACTGCGGCCAAGGCCAAGGGCAGGAGGCCAAATTTCAAGGCCGGGGAGGCCCACAGCGGTCGGGGCGTGGGCGGGCGTATGGCGCGCTCTGGGCCAAGTCTCCCGCCCCACCACGCCGCCAGCGCCGCCAGAGCTTCGGGCAAGAGTACCAGCCAGGCAAAGCATTGCAGTTGCAGGCCGCTGCGCGGCCGCCAACTCTCTAGGAGCAACCACGCCAAGGCCAGGCCCAAGGCGTTCACCCGCGCTAAGGCCTTGAGCATGCGCACAGGAGCGGGGCCTTGCGGCAGCCAGCCAGCGTGATCGGCAAGGCGGCAGAAGCGGCCCAGGCGGCCAGCAGCGGGCCATGGCGCTGGCGCACCAGATGGCGAACCAGGGCGTAGGCCAAGGCCTGGGCTTGTAGCAGGGGCGCGGCCAGCACCAAGAGCAGCAGGCCTGCTGGGGGTCCCCATTGGGTGTAGTGGCCAATGGCCACGCCAAACCAACTCAGGCAGGCCACGCACAGCACCATGGACATCAGCCAGCCCTGCAACAAGGCGTCGCACCAACGGGCCGTGTGGTTCAGGCGCTGTAGCCACGGTACCAAGGCCAGCAGGCCCAGGGGCCACAGGCCCGGGCCTTGGGCGTAAGCCGCCAAGAGCACGCCACTCAAGCCCAGCCCCCAGCCCTGCACAAGCAGCGGCGAGCCGCCAATTCTCAAGGTGTGGGCCTCCGGGGTGGCGGTAGGCTGATGGTGCGCAGCGGCAGGCCTTCAGGGGCCAGCTCGGCCGGCACCACACGGCTGCTCAGTTCTGGGTGAGCCAGCACATAGGGGTGGTCTGGGGCGAACATCAGCACGGCCTCGATGCGCTGGCCGTCGTCAGTGGCCTGGTGGTGGCGCACAAAGCCTGGTGGCAGCTCAAACGCTTCAGGCACAGCCAAGCCGATGAGCGGCGGGCGGGTGCCCGGTGGGTTGAAGGCACCCAAGCCGCTGTGAATGCCCGCCTGGTTCAAGCGCTGGATCACCTCGGCCATGCTGGGGGCTGGGCCGGACGGGACATGGTCGGCCAAGTCTTGGCTGATGGCGGGGGCAGCAGGCCTAGGCGCGTTGGCGCTGCTTGGGGTGGGGCGGGCTGGCATCGGCAAGGTGTATTGGGCGGCGTGGGAAGCCGAGGCAGCGAGTAGAAGGGGGGCTGCCTGCAGCGGCAGCAGCACGCTTCCGGCGAGTGTCGTGGGCGCGCCAGACCTGGGTGCTTCGGCGCTGCCCAGCGTGACCCACACAGTGGCCAAGGCCAGCAAAGCAACGCAGCCTAGCAACACCACTGCGCGGTGGCGGGCTGAGCCAGCTTGGGCGCGCTGCGCGGCAGACCGCATGGCAGATGGGTGGGTGCGCTCAGGGAGAGGGTGGATTGGAGGTCGACAGTCGCCAGCCCATGCGCTCGTGGCCGTATTGGTTCCACAGCGGGCTCTTGCCATTGGGGAAGCTGGTGCTGCGCGGTGCGCCGGTACCCTTGGTGTCACCAAACAAGCCCGAGCTCACGGTGGTGCCGGTGTAGGTCGGGTGCACGTCGTCAGACTGGATGTAGTCGTAGCTGCTGCTGGCCGATGTCAGGTGCTGGCTCGCGTCGCGCAGGGTGTTGCGCAGGGTGGAGGTGATGCGCAGCACATAGTTTTGTTCCGTCTCGCCAGGGATGTAGCGCAGGCCATCAACATCGGCCAAGCCATCGCCATTGGTGTCAATGTCGGCCCCCATGAACTCGGCAAAATTGTCGGCACATTGAAAGCCTTTGGTGCGAGCCAACTCGCACATCCAGTAGTTCATGCGGGCCATGGAGGGCAGAAACTTGTCTTGCATTTTCACGGTCGCCCCGGTATTCGGGTCTTTGCAACTGCTCTGGGTGTTGTCGGCGTCATAGCCGGGGTAATAGAGGTTGCCAATGATCTTGAGCTTGGTACCTGGGTAGGCATTGGCATTGATGTAGTCCATGGCCTGGCCCACGGTGCTCTTGCACGTGGCTTCTGCGTCAGTCAGCACCTTGTAGTTGCAGGTGCCGGTCTGGTTTTTGAAAGCGGTGCGCGCTTGCAGGCCGTCATTGCCGCACATCTCGAAGGTCACCACTCGGGTGCTGCTGTGCTGCATGAAAGACCGCTCAGCCACGATCTTGTTTTTGTAGACATCTTGCGCCAAGGCCCCTGACTTAGCGCGCCGCACGCTCTCGATATCTGCATTCCAAGTGGCTGACAAATACTCGGCATCTACCGTAGGGGCTGCATACTTGGCGGCGTACAGCGTGGAGCCGTTGTAGCCTGCGTAGATCGAATCTCCGTAAGCCACGAGCCGATATTTGGTACTGGTGCCTGCGCGGTTGATCGTCCAGGAGACGTTCTGGTTCAAGGTGCTGGCGCTTGCTTCGGCCCCCAGACCCAAGAGCAGCAGAGCGAGGGTCAAGCAAGAGGCGGTGCGATGAGGTGTGAGGCGCATGGCAGGTCCTTTTCAGCCGAGCTTGGAGCCCGACAGGCAGCGCGCGCTGCGCGGCCTTGAAGCCGTGGTCAGGCGCAAGCCAGTGTCCTTCAAACGGCTTGCGCCCCGTATACCCGCTATCCCTTAGGAGGGGCCAAAAAGCCCATCGCAGCACAGAGTTGCTCGCTCACAGCCCAAGCCTCTTCCAAGGCCTGAATGTCGGGCAAAGTTTGGCCGGCTTTGGCGGCCATCTCCAGCGCTTTGGCATGTTCGGCCACCAGGCTCAAACCCAGCAGTTGGGCGGCCCCCTTGATCTGATGCGCCAAGCCTGGAACCTCGTTCACCGCCTCTTGCCGAACGGCGGCGCAGAGTCGGCGATAGCTGGCGTTATCGTCCTCAAAAAACGATTTCAACAAGGGCCGCAGACCTTCGACTTTGAGCAATGCGCACAGCTCCAGCAAGGTCTCTGCTTGCAGGTGCTGGCGCATGGCCCCCGGCGGTAGGCGGCCCTGGCGGCTGGCAGCCGGACGCCCCGCATCGCTGGGCAAAACCGCCTGGGGCACTGGCGGCCGCTCCGCAGCGGCTGCTGGCACGGTGCTGGTGGGTAAGGCTGGCGCAGGCGCTACCGTGGTGGGTGTGCTGCGCAGCCCATGCAGGCTTTGCAGGCGCCGCAGCGCCGCTTCCAACTCGGGCCAGCGGAACGGTTTGCTTAAAAAGTCACTCATGCCCGCCAAGCGGACTTGCTCTCGGGTGTCTGGATGGGTGTCGGCGGTCAGCGCAATGATGGGCACACTGCCCAGGGGGTGGGGCCGGGCACGCAGGGCGCGGGTGGCTTGCAGGCCATCCATGCCGGGCATGTGAATGTCCATCAGGATCAGGTCTGGCACCTGCCGCTCGGCCTCGCGCAAAGCCTGCTCGCCATTGAGTGCAAAGCGCACGCCGTGGCCCAAGCGGGTGAGCAAGGTGCCCACATACATGCGGTTCGTCTCGTGGTCCTCGGCCACCAGAATGTCAAGAGCGGGCAAGGTGGACCAAGAGGTCGGTGTGCTCAGCGCCGGGGCGGCATGGGCCTCGCTCAAGGCCAGCGGCAAGACCAGGCGGAACACACTGCCCACCTGGGGCTGGCTGCTGACGGTCAAGTCGCCATGCATCAGCCGGGCAAGGCTGCGCGAGATCTCCAACCCCAGGCCCGTGCCGCCGTATTTTCGGAAGATGCGCAAAAACAGCGCCAGGCCCTTGCTTTGGGCAGAAGGGGCCATGACGGTCTCTACATCACGCAGCAAGCGGTGCAAGTCCATCACTTCGGCCTGCAAGCTCATGCGGCCTGCCTCTAAGCGAGAGATGTCCAAAATGTCATTGAGCACGGCCAGCAGGTGCTCGGCGGCCTCTCGGGCGGTGTGGACGAAGCGGTTTTGTTCCGCATTCAGGGGGGTGTCGTCCAGCAAGGCCAGCATGCCCAGCAAGCCATTGAAGGGGGTGCGCAATTCGTGGCTCATATTGGCCAAGAAGGCAGACTTAGCGCGGTTGGCACCGTCAGCGGCTTCGCTGGCCTCGCGCAGGCCCTGGGCCAGGGCTTCCAGCTCGCGCCCGCGCTGCTCGGCGGCGCGCAACTGGCGCACCACAATGATGGCAAAGGCCAGCATGGCCAAGCTGAGGAAGATGGTCAAGCCAATGCCCAGGTGGATTTGCTCCCGGATCGCCTCGTTACGCAAGGCATTGCGCTCAGCGTTCAAACGGCTGGCCATTTGCGTCAGCCTATGCAAGGGCTCTCGCAAGTTGTTGAGTGCCTGGCGCATTTTCACGAGGCTTGCGGTGGGTACCTGCCCCACAGTGTCTTCACCCAATGCGGGGTCCCAGGTGGCAATAAAGTCCTCAAGCTGTGCGTAGGACTGCGCGTGCTGCGGTGTGATGCCGATGAGATGACGGGTGGCGGAGGGCGCAATCATCTGGGCCCGGCTGACAAAAATCTCATAGCGCTCTAGCAATGCGCGCTGATCACCGGGGTGCGCGGCTTCGCTGGCGTCTCGCAGCGCCTCGTTCAGCAAGAGAGACTCGGTCTCCAATTGCTGGAAGACCCAGACCACGTTGTCGTCGGTATGTTGCTGGGTGCCGTGCAGCAAAGAAAACTGTCGCGATTGCACCCAAGCCACGGCGGCAAATGCACCAATCAAGACCACACCGATCAGCAGAGTGAACCGGCCGGATGGCGTGGGGCTCCAGCGCCACCGCCCCGCCTTGGATGCACTCACAACACGTCCAAGCGGCGCAATTGCCAGATAGCTCGCCCGTAATGCACTTGGGTCCGCAGTGCAGACGATTGGTCAAACGGGTACATGATCAGCAAAGGGCCTTTGTCGCGGATGCGAACCGCTTGGCCGTCAATCAAGCGGGCAAGCACCACGTTGTGCTTGCTAAGCTCCTCGATCGGGATATCGATCTGATAGTTGTTCAAGGCCGTAGCGCGCACGATGCGACCGCTGGCCCCCACGCTGGCCAGCACATCCCGCATCAAGGGCCCTGTGAACTTGGTGGCCCGAGGGTGCCAGGGGCTGGTGGTGGTGATGGTGTGTTGGGGCAGGGCCGCCAACATGGTCATGTCAAAGTCGGCTCTCTCTTCAACATTGCGCTGAATGCCGCCCGAGACGCTGAGCACCACCGGCCCCGTGGGTTTGTCCAGCGCCAGACCCGGCAACGAGAGTGCCAAGCCCCAGGCCAAGAGACAAGCGCGACGAATAGGGAGAACCATGGCAGAACAGCTCGATGGCAGTGATCCCGCATTTTAGGTCAGTCTAGAAGCGTGGGCGGCCCCTCGGCGAGGGCCGCCCTCGGGCTGAACCCGGTGGTCGGCTGGGGCGGCAGCGGATAGGCTTGGGCTCTCTTTCCTGAGTTTGGAGTTCCCATGGCGCTTGCTGACCGCCCCCACCTCGCCCATTGGCCGCGCCGCCTACCGCGCCAACTGGTGATACCCGAGACCACCTTGTGGTTCAACCTGGAGGTGTCTGCGGCTCGCCATCCTGCCAAAGCAGCTTATGTGTTTTTCGGCCAAACGCTGAGTTACTCGCAGCTCAAAGCGCAGGCGGAAGGCCTGGCGGGTTGGCTGCAAGCCCAAGGCGTGGGCCGGGGTGACCGCGTCGCGCTGTTCTTGCAAAACTGCCCGCAGTACGTGGTGGCTTTTTATGCGGTGATGCGCTGCGACGCGGTGGTGGTGCCCGTCAACCCGATGAATAAGGTCGATGAGTTCGGCCACTACATCACCGACCCCGCCACCAAGGTCGTGATTTGCGGGGCAGATGGGGCCGCTGTAGTGCACAGCGCCAATGCCGCCCTGCCGCCCGAACGCCAGCTCAAGGCCCTGCTGGTGACCCGCTATGCCGACGCCATGCCTGCGGTTACGCCGCCAGAGCTCTCGCCCGGCCCCGCCTTGGAAGCCTGGCTGCGCGCTGAGGCTCCCGCCTTGAGCGGGGGTGTGCCCGTGACCCACTGGCACGACGCACTCGCGCAAGGCCTAGCCCCCGCAGGCCCACCCCAGGCGCAAGCCGACGACCTGGCCCTGCTGCCCTACACCTCGGGCACCACCGGCCTGCCCAAGGGCTGCATGCACACCCACCGCACGCTGATGCCCAACGCCATCGGTGGCGCGCTCTGGAGCCATGCCAGCGCCGAGACCGTGAGCCTGGGCGTGGTGCCCATGTTCCACATCACCGGCATGCTGTATGGGGTGCTGAGCCCAGTGCTGACGGCCTCCACCGTGGTCATCTTGCCGCGCTGGGACCGTGAACTGGCGGCGCGTCTGATCGCCACTTATGGCGTGACGCACTGGACCTGCATCCCCACCATGATCATCGACCTGCTGGCCAGCCCCAAGCTGGCCGAGTTCAATTTGTCTTCGCTGACTTACCTCAGCGGCGGCGGCGCTGCCATGCCCCAAGCCATTGCCGAGCGCCTGCGCGACCAATTTGGCCTGACCTTTGCCGAAGGCTATGGCCTGACGGAAACCGCCGCCCCCAGCCACGCCAACCCGCCCGAGCGGGCCAAGCTGCAGTGCCTGGGCATGCCTCTCTTTGGGGTGGACTCGCGCGTGGTGGACCCCGACACCCTGAAAGAGATGCCGGTGGGCGAGGTGGGCGAGATCGTCACCCACGGCCCCATGGTCTTCAAGGGCTATTGGCAGCATCCAGAGGCCACCCAAGCCGCTTTTGTGGAGATCGAGGGCAAAGCCTTCTTCCGCACGGGTGACCTAGGCCGCATGGACGAGGAGGGCTACTTCTTCATCACCGATAGGCTCAAGCGCATGATCAATGCCAGTGGCTTCAAGGTCTGGCCCTCGGAGGTGGAATTGCTGCTCTACAAACACCCGGCCGTGGCCGAGGCCTGCATCATTGGCACGCGAGATGAATACCGCGGCGAGACCGTGAAAGCCGTGGTGGTGCTGCGTGCCGAGGCGGTGGGCCAAACCACCGAGCAAGACATCATCAACTGGGCCCACGAGCACATGGCTGCCTATAAAGCCCCGCGCCAGGTGCAGTTTGTGCAGGCCTTGCCCAAGTCGGGCGCGGGCAAGGTGATGTGGCGGCTGCTGCAGGAGAAAGAGCGTGGGGCGTCTGCGTCTTGAGTGGTCTTTTGAATACCGCCACAGAGACACAGAGGCACAGAGAGAGTGAACTTGTGAGTGAATGTTGTGAGCGTTGATGGATGCCTGATTTCAGCACTTTGAGCATTGCACCGGACCCGCAGCACCCGCGCATTGCGCGCTTGCTGTTGAACCGGCCTGAGAGGCTCAATGCCATTAACGGGGAGATGCCTGGCGAGATCCGCCAGGCGGTGCGCTGGGCCGAGGCCCAAGACAGCATCCACGTCATCATCGTTGAGGGCGCAGGCAAAGGCTTTTGTGGCGGCTACGACCTGCAAGCCTTTGGCCAAGGCCGGGTGGACCACCCGTGCCAACAAGAGGCCACGCCCTGGGATCCGATGCAAGACTACCCCGTCATGCGCGGCTTTACCGAGGACTTCATGACCCTGTGGCACAGCCGCAAGCCCACCATCGCCAAGGTGCACGGTGCGGCCGTGGCCGGTGGCAGCGACATTGCGCTCTGCTGCGACCTGCTGGTGATGGCCGACGACGCCCGCATCGGCTACATGCCCACCCGAGTGTGGGGCTGCCCCACCACCGCCATGTGGGGCTATCGGCTGGGGCCTGCGCGCGCGCGGCAGATGATGTTCACCGGCGACGTCATCAGCGGCCGCACCGCCGCCGACTGGGGCTTGGCCAACAGCGCCCACCCTGCCGAAGAACTCGAAGCCGAAGTGCTGCGCCTAGCCTTGCGCATCGCCGGTGTACCCACCGGTATGTTGGCCATGCACAAGCTGGTGCTGAACCAAGTGATGCAACTGCAAGGCCTGGACCAAGCCCAAACCCTGTCCACGGTGTTCGACGGCATCACCCGCCACAACCCCGAAGGCCTGTGGTTCCGCCGCTTGGCTCAGGCTGAAGGTTTTAAAGCGGCGGTCGAGTGGCGCGACAGCGGGCGGGACATTCCGCACGGCGACGAGGCCAGGGCGGCCATCGCGGCGCTAGAGAAGCCGCGCGATTCAGGCGCGTGAACGAACATGCTCTCTCACATCATGCTGGGCGTCAGCGACTTTGAAAGGGCGCTGGCCTTCTATCAACCCTTGATGCAATGCCTGGGCCTAGAGCAACGATTCTGCGAGCGCAGCCGCCCCTGGGCCGGCTGGCACAGCCCCGGCGGCGCACGGCCCTTGTTCATCATTGCCCGCCCCTTTGATGGCGAGGCCCATCAGGTTGGCAATGGCCAAATGGTGGCCTTACTCGCTGCCGACCGCGCGACTGTCAACAAGGCTCACGCTTTGGCCCTCAGCCTGGGTGGCCGCGACGAAGGCCCGCCCGGGCTGCGGCCCCAGTACCATGCCCATTACTGGGGCGCTTACTTTCGGGATACCGAAGGGAATAAGGTGGGTGTGGTGTGCCATGCGGCCGAGTAGCCAGTCAGACCTTGGCATAGAGGAGGATCGCAAACGCGCTGTGCATGGCCCGCGTGCGGTGCTCGCCGGGCTGCTTAACGTGCGCCTGCGCGGGTCGAGGTCTCCTCAGATTGCGGCTGGTAACTAGCAGTAAACTCTTCGGCACGAGGAGAGTTTTTGGGGAAAAAGATGATGGGAAAAGTAAATCAAATGTGGCGCGCCCTGAGCATTTCTGTTTTACTTTCGTTGGCCGGGCTGGCAGGTTGTGGTGGTGGCGGGGGTGATAGTGCGAGCACTGGGGGCGGCGGGGCGCAGCCCCCTTTGGCTGATTCGGTACGCCTGAGCAACGTGAGGACCAAAGGGACTGCTCAAACCACTTATGTGAGCAACCTGAATATTGGTGACTTGAGTGTGACCGTTGATGTGACGGGCGATCTCACTCGCCTCAGCGGACAAACGCTCTATGTGATAGTTGAAGATGTCGACCAACTGTTTCTTGCCGATGCCACGCTGCGCACCAGCGTTGATGGCTTAAACAACGAACTGATCTTGCAAGGAAGCCCCACGGCCGGTCGGCAAGGGCGCTACAAAGGGCCGGTGAAGATCCGCGTATGTACTGATGTGGCTTGCACCGTTCAATTGGGCAATTCGCCGATCACCGTTCCCTATGACATCGAGGTGCGCGAAGGCTTGGCGTTTACGTCCAAGGCGCCCTTGGTGGTGGAGGCAGACTTTGGGGTCATCCCAGAAGATGTGGTGATTTCCTACAGCGCACCCGCAGCCGCGGATGTCCCTAGCAGCCCCACGCTGTTTGCCATCCTTCCAGGGACGCCTCCTTCCTTGGATCTTCAAGATAAGACACCGAAGTCGGCCGTTGTGCAAAGCGATCCAGCCAAGACTGTCAGGGTCAGCCTCGGAACAGCGCCTGTGGGAACGCGTACCATACAAGTTGGCCTGTCGACGAGGGCTCCGACAGAGGCAGGGACCGTGACGCTGAATGCAGCCACTGAAATCACCTATGTGGTGCGACCGGTGGCCGGCAAGGTTGCTGTTTTTGATCCCAATACGGTGGAAATCAGCACCGTCGCTTCACCCATTTACGGTGGTCAATTCTCGCCCGTTAAGGTGTTGTCTGCTGATGGCAAACGCTACAGCTCGGTCAGTCGTGTGGAGTATCTTGCTCGGAGCCCTAGCGGCAACTTGGATGCTGGTGCTTTACAGTGGGTGACGTCAGTGTTGAACAGCACTCCATCCAGTGACTGGACGCAAACTGTGCAGTTGGGCGGAACGGCCTGCCCAGGCAATATCATGGACATGAGTCGGCCATGCTTGGCACCCGGGCGCTACGACGCCTTGGTTTATCTGAAGACCGAGGACGGCCTTGAGTTGACAGCCCCTGTACCGGTCTCCATGACTGTGAGGCTGCAGTTAGGAGGCTGAAAGTCAGGGCGGCTCGCCAGGGCCTGTTAAGCCATGGCCTGAAGCAGGAACCGCAGATGAGCCCGTCGAGCGACGGCTCCAGCGCCGCTGGTGCCGTCGCGCCCATTTGGGGTGTGGTCAGCGCCCGCCCTCACTCACCACAATATCCACCCGGCGGTTGACCGTGCGGCCTTGCGCGGTGTCGTTGCTGGCGATGGGCTCGCTGGCACCCTTGCCCATGGCGGCCACGCGCTCGGGGGCGACACCCAGCTTGACGAGTTGGGCCATGACGGCTTTGGCGCGGGCGGCGGACAAGGTTTCGTTGTTCTTGGCGTTGCCAGCGTTATCGGTGTGGCCGGTGATCAGCAAAGAAACCTTGGGATGGGCTTGCAGTGTCTTGGCCAGTTCTTCCAAAAACTCTGAAAACTTAGGGTTCAAGCGGCTGCTGGCCAGGGCAAAGGTGCCATCACCGCCCGCTCGCAAGACCAAGCTGCCGTTGTCTCCCTTGTTCAGCGAAACATTCTCTTCCGCAGCGGCCTTGCTGATGGCAGCCTCAAACTGTTGCAATGCCGAGGGGGGCGGCGGGGCTTTGACCACTGGGATGACGGGTGCCGGGGCCGGTGCGGGTGCCGGGGCTGGCATGGGCTTGGGTGGGGCAGCGGGCTCGGTGGCGCATCCGCCAAGGGCAGCGGCGACCGCAACGATGAGGCCGGGGGCGAGGAAGCGAGTGGCTGCTTTCATGCTGGTAAAAGATCCGAAGTGTTGCGAATTGAGGCCCAAAGGGGCAATCCGTAAACTGTTGGGCGTCGTCCTGCTCTGCAACCTGATTGAGCGGCGAACGCTTTAGCGGCATTTGGACTGGGATTTTGCAGAGAAAGCCCCAGGCAGGATCGGTTGAAAACCGCCTGCATCGCCCCGCAAGTTGTCCTGTTAACTCGGCGATGAGAGAAGAATTATAGAGATGATGATGTCCCTCCTGCGCTGGCTGGCTCAATGGCCCCTGCCGCGATTGCAGGCTTTAGGTGCGGGCCTGGGCTGGCTGACCTGGGCGTGTTCACCCAGCTATCGCCGCCGATTGGCCCAAAACGCGCTCTTGGCCGGGCTCACCCCCCAGCAGCGCCGTGCCTCGGTGGCCGAGGCCGGGCGCATGGTGGTTGAGGCCTTGTGGCTGTGGCTGATGCCGCCCGCACAACGCCTGGACGAACGCGTTCGCTGGCAAGGGGCCGAATGGGTGGATCAAGCGCTGAGTTCGCAACAAGGCCTGGTGTTCTTCACGCCCCACCTGGGCAGTTTTGAGGTCTCCGCTCGGGCCATCATCGAACGCTGGGGTCATCAGCGCCCTTTGACGGTGATGTACCGCCCAGCCCGCTCTGCCCTGCTGCGCGAGCTGGAGGAGGGAGCCCGAGCCCGCCCGGGCCTGAGCACCGTGCCTGCTTCCTTGGGCGGGGTGCGCCAGATGCTGCGCGCCCTGCGCAAGGGCGAGATGGTGGGCTTGCTGCCCGACCAAGTGCCGCCTCTGGGCCAAGGGGTGTGGGCTCCATTTTTTGGCCAAGCGGCCTACACCATCACCCTGGCGGCCCGTTTGGTAACCCAAACTGGCGCTCAGGCCCTGGTGGTGTGGTGCGAACGCTTGCCCAAAGGCCAAGGCTTTGTGATGCATGTGGAGCCTCTGGGGGAGGTCTTGGAGGCCAGTGATGACGACGCGGCACAATCGGCCGCCGCCACCGCCATCAATCGCGCCATGGAGCGCGTCATCATGCAGAAGCCCGAGCAGTATCTTTGGGGTTACCACCGCTACAAACAGCCTCGCGGGCAAGACGCGACCGGGGGGACGAGCGCATGAGCCCCATGCTGTCACGCTGGGGTGCCCGTGTCCTGCTGGGTGTGCTGTGGTGTTTGCATTGGTTGCCGCTGCCGGTGCTGGCGGGCTTGGGGCGTGGCCTGGGGCGGCTGTTGTACCAGTGGGGCGGCTCGCGGCGGCGCATTGCCCGGCGCAATCTGCAACTGTGCCTGCCTCAGATGCCCCCGGCCGACCGCGAAGCCTTGCTGCGCGAGCACTTTGCGCTTTTGGGGCGCAGCTTGCTGGAGCGGGGTGTGCTGTGGTGGGCCTCGCCCGAGCGCTTGAGGCGTCTCATCCACGTGGAGGGCGAGGTTTACTTTGCCCAAGAGCATGACGGTGCAGTCATGTGGCTGCTGCCTCACTTCTTGGCCTTGGACGTGGGTGGCGTGGCCACACAGTTGTTCCAAAGCCGCCGGGTGGCCTCCATCTACCAGCGTCAAAGCAACCCCACCTTGGACGCCGCGATGCGCCAGGGCCGCCTGCGTTTTGGCGGGGGGGACTTGTTTTCACGTCATGGCGAAGGTGCCCTGCCGCTGGTGCGCGCCATCAAGCGGGGGGCGGTGTTTTGCAACCTGCCTGACATGGACTTCGGCTTGCGCGACGCGGCTTTTGTGCCTTTTTTCGGGGTGGATGCCGCTACTTTGCTGGCCCCGGCCCGCATGGCCAAGAGCCTGAAGATGACGGTTCAGCCCATGGTTGCGGAGTTTCTGCCCGGTGGGCAGGGCTACCGGGTGCGCTTTTTGCCGCCCTGGACAGACTACCCCAGTGGCGATGAACTGGAGGACACCCGCCGCATCAATGCCTGGATAGAGGACGAGGTGCGCCAGATGCCCGCGCAGTACCTGTGGGTTCATCGACGCTTCAAGACTCGTCCACCCGGAGAGCCCAAGCTCTACTGAGCGCGCTTGGGGACTTTGGCGCTGCGTCGATAATCGGCCCATGCACATCCAATTTACAAAAATGCAGGGGGCGGGCAATGACTTTGTGGTGCTGGATGCCACTCGTCAGCCGCTCACCCTTCAGCGCGAACAACTCCAACGCCTGGGCGATCGCCGCTTTGGCGTGGG
Organism: Ideonella sp. MAG2; assembly: GCA_004359425.1. Taxonomy (GTDB): domain Bacteria; phylum Pseudomonadota; class Gammaproteobacteria; order Burkholderiales; family Burkholderiaceae_C; genus Ideonella. Next base: position 993,227 of record PTEU01000001.1, read on the forward strand.
GGCCGATCAAATTCTGGTGGTGGAGCCCTCCACCAAACCGGACATCGACTTTCGCTACCGCATCTACAACGGTGCCTCGGGCGACGAGGTCGAGCATTGCGGCAACGGTGCCCGCTGCTTTGTGCGCTATGTGCGCGAGAAGGGCTTGACCCACAAAGACCTCATCCGAGTGGAGACGGTCAACCGTGTGCTGGAGTTGCGCCAAGCCGCTGATGGGCGTGTCACCGTGAACATGGGCGAACCCGCGTTTGCCCCTGCGGAGCTGCCCTTTGACCCTAAGACCCTGGCCCCGCGTATCAGCAAGGGGGTGGAACTTTGGCCCTTGCCCCTGCCCGGGGGGCGCGAGGTTGAGGTGGCGCTGGTGTCCATGGGCAACCCCCATGCGGTGATGCGGGTGGATGACGTGCTGCGCGCCCCGGTGCTGGAGCTAGGGCCGGTGATCGAATCCCATGCCCAGTTTCCGCGCCGCGTGAACGTGGGCTTTATGCAAGTGCTGGCGCGCGACCAAATTGCCCTGCGTGTCTACGAACGCGATGCGGGCGAGACCCTGGCCTGCGGCACCGGTTCCTGCGCGGCCGTGGTGGCGGGCATCCGTTTGGGCTGGCTAGATGCTGCTGTCGAAGTGCAAACCCGTGGCGGCCAGTTGCGCGTTGAATGGGCAGGCCCGGGTCAGCCTGTCATGATGACTGGCCCTGCCCAAACCGTTTACCAAGGAGAGATTGAGCTGTGAGCACCTCCCCCACCGGCGTGGCCGGCATCACCGAAGACGATATCGCTGGCTACCTGGCCAACACGCCTGCTTTTTTTGAGCGTTACGCCCCCTTGCTGTCCACCGTGCAGTTGGTCAGCCCGCATGGCGCACGCGCAGTTTCTCTGCAAGAGCGGCAAATCGAGCTGCTGCGCGACCGCATCCGCGGCATGGAGCGCAAGTTCATGGAGCTGATCCGCGCCGGGCAAGACAACGAAGCCCTGAGCGGCCGCCTGCACCGCTGGACCTGCACCATGCTCTTGGCCCGTGAGGCCCCTGCCATCGAGACGGCGCTGATCGACGGCCTCAAGAACGAATTCTTGGTGCCGCAAGTGGCGCTGCGTGTCTGGGGCCTGGCCCCCGAACATCAGGGCTTGGTCTTGAGCCAAGCCGTGAGTGACGACGCCAAGGCTCTTGCCACCAGCTTGACCATGCCCTACTGCGGCCTCAACTCAGGCTTTGAGGCAGCCTCGTGGTTTGAGCCCGGTGTGCCGGTGCAATCCATGGCCTTGCTGCCCCTGCGTGTGGGCAAAACAGCCGCCCAGTGCTTTGGCCTGCTGGCGCTGGGTTCGCCCGATGCGCTGCGCTACCAGTCCGACATGGGCGTGGAGCTGCTGGAGCAAATTGGCGACATCGCCAGCGCCGCCTTGGCCCGGCTACTGCCCTGACGGCACCGCCAGCAGTGCCACGGCCATGCCTGACACGCTGCCTCCTGCGGCCCTTGAGCCCACTCTGCCGTGGCCTGCGCCCATGGCGCGCTACCTGGAGCATTTGCAGGTCAGCCGCCGCTTGGCCGCGCGCACCTTGGCGCTGTATCAGTCGGCCTTGCAGCGCCTGCTGGGCCTGGCCCAGGCCCAGGGCTTGAACATCGCTCAGATCAAACCTGCCCATGTGCGGCGCTTCAGCGCACAGTTGCATGGCCAGGGCCTAGGCCCCCGCAGCCTGGCCTTGGAGCTGTCGGCTTGGCGCAGCTTTTACCGCTGGTGGGGGCAAGAGGGCGGCGTCAGCTTGAACCCCGTCGAGGGGGTGCGTGGCCCCAAGGCGGCCAAGCCCCTGCCCAAAGCGCTGTCGGTAGACCACGCGGTGGCCGTGGCCAGCCATGAGCGTGACGACGGCGATACGCGCCTGGCGCAGCGTGACCACGCCATCGTGGAGCTGCTCTACAGCAGCGGTCTGCGCATCAGCGAGCTGGTGGGGCTGGATGCCCAAGCCAGAAGCCCACCAGAGAGCGAGACGCTGGAGCGCCCCTCGAGTGGCCCGGTGCCCTCTAGGTGGGACGCTCTGGTTTTTGCGGGCAAAGTGACCTTGCTGGGCTGGCGGCGGCGGCTCTTGGAGTGGCGCAGTGCCCCCCAACGCTGGCCGCGCTGTGCCGTCAACAGTCACTGGCCTGTCTGGGCCGAGCTGAGCAGCCCGCTGTGGGAAGACGGCCGCCCTGACGAGTTTTTGCTGCTGGCTGGCAAGGTTCACAACCTGCGTCAGGTGGCTCAGGCCTTGAATGGTGTTTGCATCCCGGCCGGAGAGGTGTTTAGCTTTTGGCGGCAGGTGGGGCCTGCGCGCGCTTCGCGAGGCTATGTGCTGGGCCGTGAAGTGCGGGAAGGCTGCGTCGTGCCTGCGGTCGGCGGTGGTATTTGCCAAGTCAGCAATGCCCTGGCGACAGCGGCGGTGCAGGGCGGGTTGACTCTGGTTGAGCGCCATGCCCACACGGCAGTCATCCAAGGTGCCTCGGCACGCGGGCCGCAGGCGGTTGACGCCACCCTGTTCTATCCGCATTTGGACTTACGACTCAAGGCGGATCAGCCCTGGCAGTTGGAAGTCCATTTGGATGCTCAAGCCCTGCACCTTCGCCTGCGTGGCCCTGCCTCCCGCGATGCGCGGCGGGCTAGCGTCTTGCCACCCGTCGTGGCTGCGCGCCAAGTGCCGGGTACGCAGGTGGCCCGCGGTTGTTTAACCTGCCAAGAAGCCCACTGTTTTCGGCACCACCCCACGGGTGCCCATGCCCAAGCCCAGCGGGCTGCCTTGGTGCTGACACCCTCTGCCGAGTGGGTCGCGCACCTGGCCCAAACGCCAACAGAGGTACTGGCACCAGCGCGCTCCCCCTGGCGGCACTGCCCCGGTGTGAGCGTGGTGGCACCGACCTGGCGGCTGTGGGCAGAGGCGGCTCGGCAGGCGCTGGCGCTGCGAACGGTGGGGCGACAGGGCGGGCGTAGGCAGGCGGTCGTCCAAGCTGGGCAGGCCCGCCTCGCGGCCGTGCTGGCGCGGGGCCTCGGCCCCTTACATACGCAGTTGATGGTGGATCAGGCCTTGCTGCCTCATCTCCACCGCTTGGGTGTTCTGCAGGGCCGTCATGTTGAGGTCTGGGCACACAGCTTGCCGATGAGCGCAGTGCAGCAACGCTTGGACGAAGTGGGGGGATCTGCACGTTCAACATCTTGGTTGGCAGAGCGATTGGTTGCAGCGCGCCAGCGTGGTGGTCTTGCCCGCAGTGGTCGAGCACGCACCGCGCGCTTTGCTACAGGCCGTGGCCGCGGGCCTGCCGGTTGTGGCCAGCGAGGCTTGTGGCTTGCAAGACGTCAAGGGTGTCATCAGCCTGCCCTTGGACGACCCCACCCGTTGGCGAGAGGCCCTCCTCAGCACCCGGGGGCAGGGGGCTCGCCGGGCCTGCGATCCTGAAAGCTGAAATTTTCAAAGGCATTCCCAATGTGGACAGAAGTTTTAACGTTTTGGTTTGAGGAACTGCAACCCGCCCAGTGGTGGAAGGTGGACCCTGCGCTGGATCAGCGCATCGCAGAGCGCTTTGGGGCCTTGCACGCGCAGGCAAGGCAATGTGAGCTGGCCGACTGGCGCGGCAGTGCCCGGGGGCGGCTGGCCGAGGTGATTGTGCTCGACCAGTTCTCACGCAATATGTTTCGCGGCCAAGCCGGGGCTTTTGCCTGTGACCCCTTGGCCCTGGCCTTGGCGCAAGAAGCTGTGACTCAGGGTTTAGACAAGCGCCTCACGCCCGATCAGCGCGCCTTTTTATACCTGCCCTTTATGCACAGCGAGTCCGCCAAGGTCCATGAGCAGGCGGTGCAGCTCTACACCGCGCTGGGCCAGCAGAACAACCTCAACTTCGAGTTGCGGCACAAGGCCATCATCGACCGTTTTGGCCGCTACCCCCACCGCAATGCCCAACTCGGGCGGGTGTCCACAGCCGAGGAGTTGGCGTTCTTAACCCAACCCGGCTCCTCGTTCTGAGAGGCTCAGCGCAAAAGGCTGCCCACCAGCGCCAGCACGATCACCGTCAGCGCAAAGCGTCCCCAACCCAGGCTGCGGGTCATCAAGGCTTGGCCCAGGATCAGCGCTCCCAGCATCAAGACCAGCGCACTCTTGAAGCTAGCGGCCAATTTGATGATGATGAAAAGCTGAAAGAAAAAGCGCCACCAAGCCACTGGGGCGGCGGTGTTTTGGTGCTCAGTGTGCTCAGCGGCACTAGCCCCGGTAGAGGCTGCGCTGGGCCGCGAGGCACTTGAGTTGCCATCGGCCAGCCGCTGTGCCTGGAGGGCGCTTTGGCGGGCCGCCCGCTCGGCGTTGAGGCGCTCCTGACGGGCGGCTTTGATCTGCCCGGCCGTCAAGGCCAGTTGCGGTACGGGTGGCGGTATGACTTGCCACCATTCACCCCCCTGCTGGCGCAGCGGCGCTTGCCCCTGGGTCGCGCGCTGGCGGAAGCTGTTGCCACGGGCTGCTGTGGCCGCTGTCTTGGCACTCGGCAAGGCCAGGGCTTGTTGCAGCAAGGGCTGGCCTTGCTGGGCACTCACCATGCGCACAAAGCGCGCATAGCCGGTCAATACCTCGTTGGTGGCGGGCTGGCCTTGCCAGGTGGCGGCACCCAAGCCCTGTGTATTGGCGCGGTGCAGCGCAGCACGCAGCTTGCGGCGCTCGGTGCGGGACACCGAGGGCTTGGCGTTGACCACCACGCCCGTCACCTCTTGGCGAGCCCCTTGGCGCATCACGCGCTGTTTGTCGGGGTGGGGCGTGAAGCCTTCACTGCGCAGCACATGGTGCACCTGGCGCAGAAGGCTGCCCACACGCGCTGCGCCCTCGTCGGAGGCCGAGAAAGTCAGGTCGTCGGCATAGCGGGTGTAGGTGAAGCCCAATTTCTGGGCCAAGCCTTGGAGGCGGCGGTCCAGCTTGCGGCACAAGATGTTGGTAAGCATGGGGCTGGTCGGTGCGCCCTGCGGCAGCACGCGGTCGCGGCCTTTGCCACCCACAAAAAAGCGTTCGCCATCCACCTCCAGTTCGTCGCAAGCGTTCTCGCTGCACAGCAGGGCCAGCATGCTGGCCACGGCCTCGCCATAGCCCAGGCCCTTGAACACGCCCTTGATGCGCGGAAAGTGAATGCTGGGAAAAAAATCTTTGAGGTCGAGGTTGATCACCACCGCCTGCCCGCAGTGCGGTGCGGCATTGCTGACGATGCTGCGGCCCGGCACAAAACCATGGGCCGCCTCGTGGCAAGCCACCTTGGCCAAGACTTGGTCCAGCACCCAATACTGCGCGCGCTTGAGGCGTGGCATGGGCGCAGAGATGGTGCGCACGCCGCCCGTCTTTTTGGGCAGGTTAAAACGGCGGTAATGGGTGGTGGTGGCTACCTCACGGTGGAAGCACAAAAACTTGAGTTCAGGCACGCTCAGGCCCATGGCCTCAGCCAACTCGAGCGCAGTGTTCAGCACGGGCAAGCCGTGGCGCTCCAAGCGTGCGGCGCAGGCAGCAGGGTCTGCCTCGGCCTGCAAACCGCCGGAGACACCGAGGCCCAGAAACCCGGCTTGCTGGGTGCGGGCTTGGTGCCAACGAAGAGCACGCTCATAACGCTGTTGTTCGCGGGCTTGGGCATGGGCTTCGCGCTGCTCACGCGCCCGCGCCATGCGCTCTTGGCGCATGGCTTTGAGGGCGGCTTGGGGGTCGCCTTTGACCCGCAGTTCCTCCTGCAAGCCGTTGAGGGCTTGCGCTAACTCGGCCTCACGCTCAATCAGTGCGGCCTCAAGGGTGGGTTGCGTGGTGTCTTTGGGCCAGAAGCCCAGCCTTTGCATCTCGGCCAAGACCACCGCGTCTTTGCTGCTCTGGGCAATGCGCGCTAGCAATTCGGCGCGGGTGGGCGTGCGTTCACTCATGCCATGGCCCTCCACAAGGTGGCAGGGTTAGGCGTTCGAGAAAAGGTGAGTGCAGCGCGTTTCTCGTCGAAGAGCCTGAAAGGCTTGAGGGACGGGGGCTGTCCACTCGACGCCGGGCGCCACCCATCGCGCCAATGTGCTCGAAGCGAGCCCCATTGACATTGCGCGATGGGTGGCAGCCCGGCACAGTGAAGACGGCACCCGTGGCGCATAGAACGGCAGTGAACAAGGGCGGCGAAACACCGCCCGGATTGCAAGAGCCTACGCGCTGCACTCGGCTTCAGTATATGCGCTGCGCTGCTCATACGGTCTCCTCCTGGCTGGTCAGCACCTCGGCCAACTTGGGCTGAGCCAGCAGTTGCAGGGCCAGCATATGGCTGCAAGGCCCACGCCGCAGCCGGTTTTGTTGATAGAAGTTGCAGCCGCAGCGGGCATCTTGAATCTGGCGGTCGGCATTCAACAGCAGCACGGGCTCATAGGTGTGAGCGCCCTCTTTGACGCTGCCAGTGATGCTGAGACGCTCGGCTTGCGGGGTGATTGGCCCCAAGGTGGCGCGCCGGGCATGGATGTGGGCCAGGGCCGATTCTTCTTCGGGGCTGGCAAAGCGCAGGCTCTCCAGGGGCAGCGGCTCGCGCGACAGCTCTCTCCAGGCATAGCGGCCAGTGGGCAGGTCAAACACCGCCCGGCCCGCCTGCACCCACAGGGTCATGGCGGCATCCACGTCGGCCTGGGGCACGCCTGTGCGCGCCGCCAGCTCGGCAGGGCTGGCCAGCCAGGCGGACTGCAGGGCTTGCGCCACTTGAAGCTTGTGGGCGTCGCTGACCTCGTGCCGGGCTTGCAGCAAATCGAAGCGACCCGCTGAGGACCAGTCATTGGCCGTCCAGCCCGACAGCCCCAGGGTCACGGTGATGTCGCCCATCTCCACCACCCAAAAGCTGGGTAGACCGGAGCCCAGCAAATGCACCCGCACGCGGGTGGCCAGGGCGATCAGGCGCTCCAACGTCAGCAAGCGCCGACGGCCCCACACGCGAATGCTGCGGGCCTCGGTCAAGGGCGCACCCACCATGCTGCTGCGCTTGGTGCTCAGCTCAACTTGCCAAGGCTCCAGCACCATGCGGGCCGGCTGGCCGGGTTGCAGTTCAAACCGCAACGAGCGGGGGCCCGCGCGCTCTTTGCGTTGGCGCAGCAGGCTGCACACATTGTGCAAGTCCATGGGGTGTAGCTCCAGCACGGTAGCGGGCAGGGTCATGGCACTGGAGACCTGCAAAAAGCCGCGCACCCAACTGTCGGGTAGGTCGATCTTGGCCTCATGAAAGGCGGGGTCGCTGCCCGTGGTGACGCTAAAGCCTGCGGGGTCGATGTTGAAGCGAGTCTCCCGGTAGTCGCGGATCTTCTGAAACTCCTCGTACAGGCTGGCCGAGTAGTCGATGTTGGTGGTGCCGCAGGCCATCTCGCCCACACGATCAAACACCTCATGCTTGACGCTGACCGCGCAGTAGCTGGACTCGTCCTGGCTGAAGGCTTCAAACAGCAGGCGCTCGGGGTGGACGGTGATCACCGGGTCCAGCACAAACCAAGCATCCCGGTTGGCCTCATACAGCCAATTGAAATACTTGTTGCGGGCCGCGTAGAAGGGGCTGAGCAGCGCGGCCTTTTGTTCGCGCAGCTTTTTCAGCTCGGCGCTGATCTCGCTGGCCCGGGCCTTGAGCGATGCAGCCTGTGCCATGAACTGCGCCAGCAAGCCGCTTTCATTGGCCTGTAGCCACTGCTGATACGCCAAGGGGTCGCGGCCACGCACGCGCTGGTCACTCACCACCACCGAGTGAAGGGCGGAGAGCGCCTCTCTAAAAGCCCAGTGCGCCGAGGCGTCGCGCCGCAACACGCCCTCGAAGTAAGTGGGGGGCCTCAGCGTGTCCGGCGCAAAGTTAAAGCGCTGCGCCGTGGCCGTGTCGTCCACCGTGGTGGCACCGTAATACTTGTAGCGGAATTGCATAGGGTGTCAGGCCTGGCGCAGGGCAGGGGACTGCCAGTTCAAGAAGGGCAGCGTGATGTGGGGATGGCGCGCGGCAATGTCCCGCAGACCGGCGATGTACTGCGGCTTGTCCGTGAGGCTGGCCGTGACCACCTGGCGCGCAAATATCTCGGCCACCACTTCAGCGGTTTCGGGGGCCTCTATCTGCGCCCGCAAAAACCCGGTGATGCGGGTCTTTGCCACTCGGCCTCGGTGGACCTGGCTTAACACCGTCAGCAAGTAAGGCATGAGCGTGCGAAGGCGTTGCGCCAGCGCGGGGGCGTTGGTGCGCGGCAACTCCAGCAGCCACTGGGTGACAAAGAGCTGAACCTCGGTGCTGGGGTGTTGGCTCAGCCGGGTGAGGCACAGGCTGGCATCGGCCGCGTTCATGCGCCGCACCAAGCGGCTGCGGCCCAAGGCTTGGACCCAGGCTTGGGGGTGGTCCACCCAGGCGATGAGCAGGGTGACATCCAGTGACTCATCGGGCAGGCGCTCGCCCCACAACTGCTGCGTGTAGCGGCGGGCGTCTTCAAAACCGGCATCTGCCAGTGGCAGCAAATCGGCCGCTTGCTGTGGCGTGGGCGGGGTCGCCAAGCGCTGATCAAGGGCGCTCATGGCCCACTGCCTCACCGCTGCATCGGCATGCCGAGCCAGGGTGGCCAGTTGGCGCAGGCTGAAGTCCGGCGGGGCTAACGAGGCCAAGGCCCAGGCCCCATAGCGCTGCGCACCCGCGCTGCGCGCCTGCAAGGCCCGCCAAGCGCCCGAGGCGTCCCGGGCCGGGGCCAGGTGTGGCAAGTCGGTGGTCAGCCAGCGCAGCACATCCTCATGCTGCGCTTCATTGCTCGGGGTGTGGAAGAGGTGCTCATGCAAGCGCCTGGCGATGTCGCGCCCGACGGTGTCGTCTTGCGAGGCCAGGCGCAGCAGCGCAGGCGCGATGGCAGCCCGCACGCTGGCATGCTCGCTCAGCGCCAGTGCCAGCAACAGGTCGAGCTGTTGGCGCAGCAACTCATCGGGCAGTGCTGCCAAGAGGCGGGCACCGCAGGCGCGCCGCTCGGCGTCAGCCGCGCTGATCAAACGGTGTCGTCTTGCGAGGCCAGGCGCAGCAGCGCACGGCAGGGCTTTGGCGCTGCACCAGCGCTGCATGGTCTTGCAAGGCCCGGGCGACGACCGCGTGCACCAAGGCGCTGCGGCTCTGGGTGGCCAGGCGCAGCAAGGCTTCGGGGTGGGCGTCCCACATGGCTTGCAGCGCCTCGGTGCGCAGCGGCATGGCTTGCGTGGTGTCCAAGGGCTCGCGGGTCCACCAGCGCTTGGCGCGGGCGCTGGTTTGAAGAGAGGGGTGTTGGGCCAGCAAGAGCTTGGGCAGCAGCATCCAGGCGGCCCCGGCGTGGTGCCAGCGGCTGCTGCGCTGGTAGCGGCCATCCACTGAGGCCCACCACTGTTCTTCGCGCGGGGCAGGCTGCTCCTCGTCCACCAGGCCCAGCAGCATCTCCACCGCCAGCGCTGGGGCATGGGGGTGTGAGAGGGCTGCCAAGCGGCGAATCATGCGCCAGCCGCGCAGGCGCAGATAGTCTCGGGTGCGCGGGCCGAAGGCGCGCTCGGTGTCTGCACGCGGCACCGCCGGTGGGGTGGCCGCAGCGTTTTCAAAGCGCGCATGCAAACGGCCCAGCACTTCGGCGTCGCGCCATTGCTCGGCCGCTTTGTAGACGTAGCGCACTGCCTGAAAGCACTACTCGGCGGCTAGCAGCCAGGCTGGCACACTAGGGCCACTTTGGCTGTTGCCCCTAGTGAAAGCCCTTTATGCCTACTCGTCTGAGCCTGCTTCGCCAACTTGTGCTGCTGTGGCTGTGTGGCCTGATGGCCGTGGCTGTGGGCGCGGCACCAGCAGCACCTGCGGCGACGGCGTCTTCGGCCTTCTACCTCAAGCCAGCAGACGCAGCTTGGGTGGCCGCGCTGCCGCTGGACGCTCAGGCCGCGACCCAAGCTTTTATGGACCGCATTCCGCCCGAGGTCAAAGCTCGCTCCGACGCTTACTTTGAGGGTGGCTACTGGCTGCGCCTGTGGAACTGGGTGCTGGGCATGGCCATCGCCGCGCTGCTGCTGTGGACGCGGCCCTCCACGGCCTGGCGCGACTGGGCTCAGGCGCGCCTCCAACGCCCCTGGCTGGTCAACGCCTGCTATGGCGCGGCTTATTCCGTCGCCGGGTGGGTGCTGAGCATGCCGCTGGCCCTCTACCAAGAGTTTGTGCGCGAACACCAGTACGGCATGGCCACCCAAACCCTGGGCGAGTGGCTGGGCGAGCAGGTGGTGGCCTTGGGGGTCGGTACCGTGATGATGGCGCTGTTGGTGGCGGTGTTGTATGCGGTGCTGCGGCGCACTGGGCCTCGCTGGTGGCTGTGGGGCAGTGTGGTGATCACTGCGCTGTTGGTGGTGTTGGTGGCCGTCAGCCCGGTGTTCATAGAGCCCTTGTTCAACACCTACAAGCCTGTGGAGGCCGGGCCTGTCAAGAGCCAGGTGCTGGCCATGGCCCAGGCCAATGGTGTGCCTGCCGACAATATTTATGAGTTCGACGCGTCGCGCCAAACCACACGGGTCAGTGCCAATGTCTCGGGGCTGCTGGGCACGGCGGCCATACGGCTCAATGACAACCTCTTGCGCCGCGCCACCCTGCCTGAGATTCGCGCCGTGATGGCCCATGAGATAGGCCACTACACGCTCAACCATGTGCCCAAGATGCTGCTGCAACTGGGTTTGATCGTGACGCTGGGCTTTGCCCTGTGCCATTGGGCCATGAGCCGCCTGCTGGCCCGCTACGGTGCGGCCTGGCGGGTGACCCAGGTGAGCGACATTGCCAGCCTGCCGCTGCTGACGGCGGTCTTCTCGACCTATGTGCTGCTGGCGACGCCTGCGTTAAACACGCTGATTCGTACGGCAGAGATCGAGGCAGATTACTTTGGCCTCAACACCGCGCGTGAGCCCGTGGGCATGTCAGAGGTTTTGCTCAAGCTGGTGGAGTACCGCAAGGCCGACCCCGGCCCGCTGGAAGAGATGATCTTCTTTGACCACCCCAGCGCCCGCACCCGCATTCACCAGGCCATGCGCTGGCGCGAGCAGATGCTGGCAAGCCCGGTGCCCGCCGCCTCGGCCCCCATGTAGGCTCCCGCCCTATCGCCCCTATCTGCAGTTCGTCGCATGCCGCTCGTCACCCGGGCGCTGTCCTCATACAGTGTGCTACATCACCAACACACCCAGGACACGTCATGCGCGATTGGGACGATAGACAAGCCATTTACCGGCAACTGGCCGACCGGCTGGCTGGCCAACTGCTGGACGGCGACCCGCCCGAAGGGCAGGCCATGCCCTCGGTGCGCAGCCTGGCCAGCCAGTACCTGCTGAACCCCCTGACAGTGGGCCGTGCCCTGCAAGCCTTGGACGACGACGGCCTGCTGGAAAGCCGCCGTGGCCTGGGACTTTTTGTGAAGCCCGGTGCTCGCGAGCGCCTGCGGCAGATGGAGCGCGAGCGCTTTATGCAGCGCGAGTGGCCGCAACTGCGCCAACGCCTCAAGCAACTGGGCCTGACGCCTGAACAACTCCAATGGGAGACCCCCACATGACTGACACATCGGCATTGATACAGGCCCAAGGCCTGAGCGTGAGCTTTGGCAAGAAGCAGGCGCTGAGCGCGGTTGACCTGAACATTCCCAAGGGCCGGGTTGTGGGCCTTTTGGGCCACAACGGCGCGGGCAAAACCACGCTGATGAAGGCGCTGGTGGGCTTGCAAAACCACGAAGGCAGCCTGAGCGTGCTGGGCCTCAACCCCCATGCCCAGCGCACCGAGCTGCTGAAGTCGCTTTGCTACATCCCCGATGTGGCCGTGCTGCCGCGTTGGGCCAAGGTGGGCCAGCTCATTACCTTGATGACGGGCCTGCACCCTGGCTTTTCGCCCGAGCGCGCCAAAGACCTGCTGCGGCGCACCAGCGTGGGCCTGGACGACGTGGTGAGCAAGCTCTCCAGGGGCATGGTGGTGCAGGCGCACCTGGCCCTGGTGGCTGCCATAGATGCCAAGGTCATGATCCTGGACGAACCCACCTTGGGGCTCGATGTGCTGTCGCGCAAGTCCTTTTACGAAATGCTGATCGACGAGTGGTGCGACGGCGAGCGCACCGTGCTCATCTCTACACACCAGGTGGAGGAAGTGGAGTCTCTGCTCTCAGACGTGCTGATGCTCAACGAAGGCCAAGCGGTGCTCAACATCAGCCTCGACCAGTTGGACCAGCGCTTTGTGGCCCTGAGCCACGACGCCGCTGCCGCCGACGCGGTGGCCGCCGCCCACCCACTGCTGCGTTACCGCCAGCACGGGCAGTCTGCTGCTTTGTTTGACGGCGCACCACCCGCCGAAGTGGTGGCGCTGGGCCAGCGCGTGCGGCCCAGCTTGGTCGATTTGTTCGTGGCGCTGACCCGCGCTCCTGAACTCAACCGTCGCGCCTGAGGAGGGCATGAGCATGACGACAAACGTCTTTCAAACCCTGATGCTGAGGGAGTGGATGCAGCACCACAAAGGCTGGCTGGCGCTGGGCTTGGTGCCGGTGGTCTTGATGTTCTTGGTCACGCTGTTTGGCAGCGTGAGCGTTGATGGCGGGGAATCCGGCGAGGGCCTGCTCTTGCTGGTGGCCTTTGGCACGGCCATGATGATGGTGGTCTTGGCCATGGCGGCCATGGTCTTCCAGGCCTCGGGCCTGGCCCGCCGCGACCAGCAAGACCGCTCCATCGAGTTTTGGTTGTCGCTGCCCGTTGGCCAGCCCCAAACCCTGGCGGCGATGCTGCTCATGCATGTCTGGCTCTTTCCCATGATGGTGGTGGCCATTGGCCTGTTGGGTGGCTTGCTGATTGCGCCCGTCGCCGTGGTCAAAGCCTTGGGCTTGGCGGGGCTGAGCCAGATGGCTTGGGGCGGCGTGCTCTCGGCGGTGCCGGTGGCCACACTACGTGTGTTTACCGGCATGCTGCTGGCGGGGCTGTGGGCACTGCCTTTTGTATTGCTGATGATGGCGGCCTCCGTGTGGCTCAAGCGCTGGGGCGTGCCCGTGCTGGCGGCAGTGGTGGGCCTGGGTGGCCTGGTGCTGGAAAAGGCGTATCAACAGACTTGGCTGCTTGACAGCGTGCGCAGCCTGGGCAGCAATGTGGGGGCGGCCCTGTTCCCTGGTGCGGCGGGAAACGCAGGCTTGCAAGTTAACGACAAAATGCTGATGAGCGGCCACCTTGAAGGCCTGAACGCCTGGCTTATGATGTGGGAGCCCAGGTCAGCGGCCAGGTACGCAAGATCCATGTGCAGCTTGGGCAGTCCGTCAAAAAAGGCGAGGTGCTGGTCAGTCTAGACCCCGAGCTGGCCCGCAGTGAAGTGGCCCAAGCAGAGGCAGCGCTGGCCCAGCAAGCCGCACTCATCGACGCGCGCCAGGCCGACCTCAAGCTGGCCCAGGCCGAGCTGGGCCGACAGCGGCGCTTATTGGCCGGTGAGGCCACGGCCGCCACCGAGGCCGAGAGAGCCGAGGCCGAACTGCTGAAGCTGCAAGCCGACCTGCGCGGCCAAAACGCCAGCTTGAAGAGCTTGCAGGCGCAGCTCGACAAGCGCCGCTTGGCCCTGGGCTATGCCACCATCACCGCCCCGTTTGACGGTGTGGTGGTGAACCTGCCGGTGCAAGAGGGCCAAACCGTCATCGCCGTGCAGATCACCCCGGTGATGGTGACCTTGGCCAATATGGACGAAATTACCGTGCGGACCCGGGTGCCCGAGGCCGATATTGCGGCCATTCGCGTGGGGCAGAAGGCGCGTTTCATCACCCTCTCGGGTGAGGCTCAGCGCTATGAAGGGGTGGTGCGAGTGATTCAGCCCGTGCCCGAGCGTGCGGGCAACGCAGTCTTCTATAACGTACTGTTTGAGGTGGACAACAAGGCCCGCAAACTGTTGCCCGACATGACCGTGCAGGTCAGCATTGAGACCGGCCAGGCCAAGGGTGTGTTGACGGTCCCCACAGTGGCCCTGGGCGAGCGGGCCGAGGATGGCCGCTTCACGGTGCAGGTGGTCGACGCCAAGGGCAGTGCGAGCCTGCGCAAGGTGCGAACCGGTTTGCAAGATGGTGCAAAGGTCGAAGTCACCGAAGGCCTGAAGGCGGGCGAGAAAGTGCTCTTGGCTCCGCCCACAGAGGCGGCTTCAGCAGCGTCTGCGGCCACCCCATGAGCCCTGCCATGATCGACCTGCGCGATGTCTCGCGCCGCTACTTGCTGGGCAGCAACGAGGTGCATGCCTTGCGCGGGGTCAGCCTGCGCATTGAGGCGGGCGAGTACGTGGCCATCATCGGCCAGTCGGGTTCGGGCAAAAGCACCTTGATGAATGTGCTGGGCTGCCTGGACACACCCAGCAGCGGCCAGTTTTTGATCGACGGCGAAGACGCCGCTGGCTTAGGCGTGGACGAGCTGGCCGCACTGCGCCGCCAGCGCTTTGGCTTCATCTTTCAGCGCTACCACCTGCTGCCGCACCTGGATGCGCGTGCCAATGCGGCGCTACCAGCGGTCTATGCCGGGTCTGGCGGCGCTGCCCGCATCCGGCGTGCCGAAAGCCTCTTGACCCGCTTGGGCTTGGGCGAGCGCATGCACCACAAGCCCAATGAGTTGTCGGGTGGGCAGCAGCAGCGTGTGTCGATTGCCCGCTCGCTGATGAATGGCGGCCAAATCATCTTGGCCGACGAGCCCACCGGTGCGCTCGATTCGCAATCGGGCAAGGACATGCTGGCCCTGCTGGGTGAGCTGCATGCCCAGGGTCACACCATTATTTTGGTGACGCACGATGCCCAGGTGGCCGCGCATGCCAAGCGTGTGATCGAGCTGCGCGACGGCGAGGTGCTGCGCGACAGCGGCACGCCGCCCGAGCACCGCCCGCCCGCCAAGGACGCCGCAGGCCAAGACGGCCCAGCGCTGCAAGCCGGTGGCTGGTGGCAGCGGCGGCAAGGCCAGTGGCGCGAGGCCTTGCAGTCGGCGGTGCTCTCGCTCAAGGGCAACCGCCTGCGCACGGTGCTCTCTATGCTGGGCATCAGCATTGGCATTGCGGCGGTGGTCAGCATCATGGCCTTGACCTCGGCTGCCCGCAGCAGCATCGAGAAAGACGTGGGCAGCTTTTTGTCGGGCCGCATTCCGGTGTGGCGTGGCAACCCCAACCTGCCGCCCGGTACTCAAGCTCAGCCCTTCAGGCCCAATGAGATCGAGGCCATTCGCGCCCTGCCTGGCGTGAAGGGCGTGACGGTGGAGCGCGAGGTCCAACTCACCGCGCGGCATGGCGCGCGCGATGCCATGGTCAGCGTATTGGGGGCCGATGCCAACATCCTCACAGCCCGCAAGCTCAAGCTGGTGCAAGGGCGGATGATCAGCCCCATGGACCTGAACAGCAGCCTGCAAGTGGCGCTGATCGACGACAAGGCTCGTAAGAACCTGTTCAAGCCGGGCGAAAGCCCCCTGGGCAAGACCCTGCTGCTAGCACCGGGTGGCGGCATGGATGCACAGGCTGCGCAAGCACCGGCACTGGCCCAATCCGCCGGTGTGGCCCTGCCCGTCACCATCATTGGGGTGGTGGAGCCGGACTCTGGTAGCACCGTGCAATTTGGTGGTTGGTTCGGCCAGGTGTTGGTGCCTCTGACCACGTTCAGCGGCAAGCTGGACTTGCGGGTCGATGCCGACCAATTCCATGTGCTGCTGGACTTCACCGTGCCGCCGGAAGAGGTGCGCAAGCAGGTGCATTTCCGCCTCAAGGCCTTGCATGGCGTTGAAGACTTCGACTCCTGGAACGCCGACGAGGAGTTCAAGCGGATTCAAAGCGTGACGGGTGCGATGGCGCTGCTGTTTGCTGGGGTCGGTGCCATTTCGCTGCTGGTGGGCGGCGTGGGGGTGATGAACATCATGCTGGTCTCGGTGAGCGAGCGCACCCGCGAGATCGGCATTCGCATGGCCGTGGGCGCGCGCCAAGCCGACGTGCGCCTGCAGTTCATGGTCGAGGCCGTGGTGCTGTGCTGCCTGGGAGGGCTGGTGGGTGTGGGCTTGAGCTGGCTGGCCGCCATGGGCTTGAACGCCTTTCAAGACGAATTGACCGTCCACGTTGATGGCACCGCCCTGGCCGTGGCCTTTGGGGTCTCTACCCTGGTGGGATTGATTTTTGGCACCTTGCCCGCTCGCCGCGCCGCAGCGCTGAGCCCCGTAGACGCCCTGGCCCGCGAATGAGGACGACGCGATGAAGACACTTGCCTTGACGACACTGGCCTTGCTGCTTGCGGCCTGTAGCAGCCCGCCGCTCCAACCGCTGCCTGCATGGCCCGAGCCTACGCCCTGGAAAGCGGTGCCTGCAGAGGCCGCCGCTTCAAACACCATGGGCACTCCTGACCCCTGGGTGTTGTGGGCCGACCCGGCCTTACGCAAGCTTCAGGCGCAAGCCGTAGCGCGTAACCGTGATGTGAGCCAGGCTGTGTTGCGGGTGCAAAAGGCTCAATGGGCATGGCAGGCCAGCCAGATGGATGCCGAGTTCAAACCCAGCCTCAGCCTGCAAAGCTCGGCCAGCCGCCCCTTGGAGGCGAACGGCAGCCTGAGCCGAAGCATGGGCTTGAGTGCGGGCCTGAGCTATGAGGCCGACCTGTGGGGGCGGCTTTCAGCCACCACCCAGGCCCAGGCCGCCCAGCTCGAAGCGCAGCGCACCGATGTGCAGGCTGCCCAGGGCCTGATCCGCAGCCAGGTGGCCGAGCGGGTCTGGACCTTGGCCGCGCTGGCCCAAGAAGCGCCCCTCATCGAAGCCCAGCGCCAAGGTGCCACCGAGATCTTGGCCTTGACCCGATTGCGTGTGCAAGAAGGCAAGCTCCTGCCCATCGAGGTCGACAAGGCCGCCATTGCGCTCCAAGCCTTGCGAGTGCGCCAGGTGCAATTGGAGCGAGACCGCCTGCTGCAACAACTGAGCTTGGAAACCTTGCTGGACGACAGCAGCTTGGTGCTGCCCGCCCCCCTGCAACTGCCCAGCACCAGGCTGCCAGCCTTGGCCTTGGGTAGCCCGGCCGAGGTGCTGGGCCGCCGCCCCGATGTGCAGCGCGCCCGCTGGGGGGTAGACGCGGCCCTGGCCCAGCAGCGCTCGGCCCAGGCGGCGCGTTACCCTCAACTCAGCTTTAGCCTGGGCGTCTCCACCGGTGGCAGCCAGTGGCGCGACTGGTTGGACAAGCCCCTGGCCAACTTGGCGGCCAACTTGTTGGTGCCATTGGTAGATTGGCGGCGGCTGGAGTTGCAACAAGCCCAGGCCCACACCGACGTGGAAGCCGCCGCCCTCAGCCTGCGCGATGCGCTGCACAAGGCGCAGGTCGAAATCGAACAAGCGGCGGCCGAGCGCCAAGCCCTGGCCGCTGAGGCCCAAGCCCAGGCCAGCCGCCTGGCCGAGGCCCAGCGCAACGAGCGCCTCGCCCATCTGCGTTTTGAAGTGGGCAGCATTGCCAAGCTGGACTGGCTGCAAGTGCGCAACGCCCGCTTAGGCGCAGAGCAAGAGGCGGTGCAGATGCGCCTGCGGCAAGCCTTGAATCAGGCCCAACTCATCAAGGTGCTGGCGCTTTAAGCGCAATTTTGGAGGCGATACTTGGGGCCTGCAAAGGAGCATCCCATGAAGATCATGCACCGAAGCCCGCTACCGCGAAAACAAAGCCCGCATGGTGCGCCTGGCCGAGTACAGCCGCGACTGCATGGTGCAACTGCGGGCCGACACCGGCATCCGCTATGACGAGCGCACCCAAGGCACGCTGCAACTCTTCCGCACCCAAAAGCAGTTGGACGGCATTGGCAAAGACGTTGAGATCCTGCAGCAATACAAAGTGCCCTACCAAGTGCTGGACCGCGCGGGATACCTGCAATATGAGCCGGCGCTGGCCGATGTGCAAGACAAATTCGTCGGTGCCCTGCGCCTGCCCGGCGACGAGACCGGCGACTGCTTCATCTTCACCAACGAGATCGCCAAACTGGCCCAAGGCATGGGGGCGCAGTTCAAGTTCAACACCAGCATCGAGCGGCTGGTGGTAGAGGGCGGCAAGCTGCAAGGCGTTCAAACCAGCCAAGGCCTGGTCAAAGCCGACGTAACCCTGCTGGCCCTGGGCAGCTACAGCACCGCCATGCTGCAGGCGGTGGGCGTGCGCATCCCCGTCTACCCGGTCAAGGGCTTTTCCATCACCGTGCCCATCAGCAATGCGGCCAAAGCGCCCGAGTCCACCATCATGGACGAGACCCACAAAGTTGCCGTCACCCGCCTGGGCGACCGCATCCGGGTGGGCGGCACCGCCCAGCTCTCAGGCTTTGATTTGCGCCTGGACGCCGGCCGCCGCAAGACCCTGGAATTTGTCGTTACAGATCTCTTCCCCCAAGGCGGCGACGTGGCCCAAGCCAGCTTCTGGACCGGCCTGCGCCCCATGACCCCCGACGGCACCCCCATCCTCGGCCCCACCGCCATCCAAGGCCTGTGGCTGGCCACCGGCCACGGCACCCTGGGCTGGACCATGGCAGCGGGGACCGGGCGACTGATGGCGGATTGGATGGGCGGGCGGAAGGCGGAGATTGAGACGGAGGGGTTGACGATTGAGCGGTATCGGTAAGCGCCAAGGGATGCGCCGGGGTGTGACCTGACCGGGGCTATAGTGCCTTCGAGCCCTGCGCCAAGATGCCAATCTGTTGATACCGAATGTTCATCCAGTCAAAAGCGCAATACGTCAGCAGCGACAAGCACTTAGAGGCTGCTCGCCCAGTCTGTTGTTGGCGATAGGACTTTTTCGGGCGACAGGCGTTTGTCGCCACACAAAAAAGCCTTTTCTATTCACCATTTCGCCTGATCATATGAAACAAGCCCAAGTCTTTATTTCATACGCGGGTCATGACTCTTTTGAGGCTTCTCTGCTGCAGTTCTCAATAGAGACCCTGCTCGCGCCGCAGCAGGTTACAGCTTGGACGTTTCAACGAGATCAGTCTCGGTCGGAGAACGAGGTGGCTAGGGCTCTCAAGAAATCCGTGCAAGATTCCATAGCTACGATTTTTATCGTCTCTCCCAGCACGATTGACGGCGGTGCTGCACAGTGGATGGAACTTGCCTACTCCGATGCGTTTGACGTTGAAACTTTTGTGCTCCTGCACCACCTTAATTACAACGATCTAAAAAACAAAGACCGAGGCGTGCCACCACTACTCCTTGCGAGTCAGTGTAATTCGGCAATGGAGTGGAGGAAAGTTGTTGAAGACATTCGCAACCTTGTTAAAGGTGCCCAATCATGAGCTTTAAGGTTTTTATTTCTTACGCCACCAAAGACACCGCTTTTGCTGAATTGGTGAAGTTAAAGATCAAAGAACTACTGCCACACCACAACATTGAAGCCACAGAGGTTTTCGATGTTCGATCCAACCTAGCAGTTGGTGCAGATATTAGGCGGTCGATCAAATCTGCAATTGAGGAGGCAAGCACGGTAGTTGTGGTCTCGTCCGAAGGCAGCGATCTCTCCCCTTGGGTCAACTATGAAGTGGGGCTGGCCGATGCGTTGGGAAAGGAATTGGTTTTCGTTGAACCAAAAGGTGCCACAGACTCAGAGCTGCACCGCCGCTTCATTGAAAGCGCTCGCATCATTAAGGTCGAAAATGGCTAATCCACCAATCGGAGCGCCGTTATGCATAAGGTGCGTTAGGCTTCTCAATTCAAATGTTAAGGCACACTAAGACTGGGGGCATCATGGCCAACACATACAACATATTCATAAGCCACTCATGGGCGTACGGGGATGCCTATGACCGCCTACTTGATCTCCTTAATGCGCGTGGTCATTTCCCATTCAGAAACTTCTCTGTGCCGAAAAACGATCCGATACACAATGCCCCCAATCAGCAAGCACTTTACAACGCGATCTACAATCAAATCCGTCCCGCAAGCGTCGTGTTAATTATGGCTGGCGTCTACGCGACACATAGCAAGTGGATCAATTACGAGATTCAAATAGCAAAAAAAGAGTTTGAATTTCAAAAACCAATCATTGCAGTTAAGCCGTGGGCGCAAACGAACGTATCTACGGTAGTCAGTCAAAACGCAAATGAACTCGTTGGCTGGAATACGGAAAGTATCGTCGCCGCTATTCGCAAGTGGGGATGAATGAGCCATGACAATTGATCCCGCATCGCTCGACCGCCAGCCCAAGGACACATATGGGGCTGAGTACGAAAAACACCTATTCGAGCAGTACAAACTCTACGTAGAAATGGCCGACAGAATTAGTGCCCGCCGGATGCTCGCAAATTCATTCTTTGTTGGTGTTCATACCGCGCTCATTACGGCCTTTACCATCCTACTGAAAGAAGGCATTCTGCACCGCAGCCTTGTCGGGTATGCACCATTTATTGCCGTCATTCTTCTGTGCTTCGTCTGGTGGCGAATTGTTGCTTCTTATCGTCAACTCAACTCCGGCAAGTTCAAAGTCGTACACGCGCTTGAAGGTCGCCTTCCCGTTGCCCCCTATGATGCAGAGTGGGTCGCGCTTGGTGGAGGACAGAGTCCAAAACTGTATAGACCTCTTACCCATGTTGAAAATTGGGTGCCGCTTTGTTTTGCTCTTCTCTACTTTTTGCTTGCTGGTGCGCTGTGGTGCCAAGGCTAACCCCGCAGTCCACGCGGACGCTGCGCGATAAAGCCGCGCAGCGCCGGTGACTTCTACGTTGGGCGTAACAATTCTTCTGTCGGATCGGAGTAGGAAATGAGCGTCGTCTTTCTTAGCTACGCACATCGTGACCACCATTTTGCGGATCTCCTGGCGCTGAAAATGAAGGACGCCGGAATAGACGTCTGGCGCGATAACGGTAGCCTTCGCCCAGGCCGCGATTGGCGTCGCGGCATTGAGCACGCAATCTCAAATTCAGTTGCTGTGGTCGTCGCAATCAGCAAGAGTTCAAGCGAGTCGTCGTACTGCACGTTTGAATGGTCGTACGCTCTTGGGAACGGAAGGGACCTAATCCCGCTCAAGCTTGAAGAGTGCGCCGTTCACCCACGCCTCGCGTCTATTCAACATCTTGACTTCTCGATCATTGGTGCGCTCCCTTGGGAGACTCTCGTCGAGAGCATTCGTGAGATTGAGACGAACGTTCAACGCGAACAGGACCTCGATGTCCCCGCGCCAAGCCCTGCCGGCCCTCAAGAGCCCACCGACACAACAGCTAGGGCAATACTCGCCTACCTGAATCAACGCGGCTACCAAGCAATAAGCTACGAGCGGGTACGGCAACGCATCGACGCGTCGCTGACCGACGAGCGCCTAAACGCCCTGGTCCTTGCTAACCCGACGGTCTTTCGTCAGGCACGCCTAAAGACGAGGCAGCCGGGCCTCGCCAAGCACCAACCTTGACGGGCAACCGGTGACGCCCTACCCCTTGGTCGAGCGGACCCACAACGGCATTGCGCCGCGGTGCGCCCAAGGTCATGATGCTCACCGCGGCGCAATACCGTTGCGGCCCGCTCACCGCGAACGGTTAGGCGTCACAATTCAGTTTCACGCACCTCCAACATCAATACGATATGGCGACCAAGCGAACACAACCAAAATCAAAGCCTCGCGTAAAGCCTGCCGCGAAGTCCCCGGCGAAGAGAAATGCAAAATCTGTCTCCCGTAGGAGTCAATCACCACGCAAACAAGGCGAGAAGGCGGCCTTTCCCAAGCATTCACTTTCGCGGTCAACACGAATCGCAGAAGCTATTCTTAACCAGGCAGCCGGGAAAGCCTGTACCCCAAGTGAAGTAGCAAAGCTATTCGGCCTTAGTAACCCAGGCGGAACGTTTGCCGTCGAAGTGGCTTCGAGCCTGAAGTACGGAATGCTCGAACGCCCAGCATCCGGGCAGATTCAGCCGACAGCGTTGGCTCGAAAGATTCTCCGTCCGCAGAACCCGAATGATCCAGTAGAAGGATACAGAGAAGCACTTCTACTCGCTCCGGTAGTCTCGGATGTTTACCAGCACTATCGAGGTGAGAATATCCCCGATGATCAATTCTTCCGAAATGCGCTTGCAGAGAAATTCGGTATTTCAGTGGACGACTTTTCTGAATTCAAGCAAGTTTTCCTTGAATCCCTCGAAACCGCGCAACTTCTTACGTTGCATGGTGATAAGAGCAGGATCATCGACATTACTTCAGGCGCACCCGATACTGCGCCTTCCGAGCGCCTCAAGAAACTTGAGCGTGTAGCCTCTGTGGGTTCCCATGACTCATGCTTCGTGATGCAGCCCTTCGCACCTCCACTCGGCACCTATTTTGAAACCATCTACCGCCCAGCGATCGAAAAGGCTGGACTGCGCGCAGTGCGTGCTGATGCAGACATCTTCGCCACAGGAAAGATCATGGATCAGGTCTGGACCGGTATCAACGCTGCGCGCGTCTTGGTGGCGGAACTGACTTCAAGGAATCCAAATGTCTATTATGAACTTGGGCTAGCCCACGCTTTAAAGAAACCAGTAGTCCTTGTTTCAGCCAAGGAAGACGACGTCCCTTTTGATCTTCAACATATTCGCGTAATTTATTACGACACAACCGACCCGTTTTGGGGAGCCAAGCTAATTGACAAAGTCGCCGAGAACATACTTTCAGCGATAACCAATCCAGAGGAAGCAATATTTCGCAGTCCGCAGTGACGTCTAACCACTCTGACAGGACTTTCCGGATTGTCAACAGATGATCTTTTCTCAATAGCGGAATTTGAAACGTTGGAGGTGGGCCGATGCTCGGGCTCCATTCGCTCGGCGTGACAGTGCTGTCGCAGAAGGGTTATCGAGTTGACCGAGCGTTGGCTCTGAACTGAGCTAGGGCTTGTGCGCTGTGGTGTAGCTGAGAGAGACAGACTGCATTTCTGGCATCGGGCTTGTTGAGGCATTTCCTCGGCCCAGGATATGAACCGCTTGGCAGGGCTCTATTCACTGCTCGTGTAAATGGCGCGACGCCAGCACAAAAGGGTTATCGAGTTCACCTGCCGCCGGTCAACCAGAGCCTCATCAATCTGTATTTGCGCGATTGTTTGGCCCAAAACCGCCGTGTTCAGATGAAGTGGCCCAGCGCCCGCTCCACATAGCTCTCCTTCTCCCCCACCGGCGCCACATAATGCAGCGCCTCTCGGGCGGCATCTACACCCTTTAGCCGTGCAATCACCCAGGCCGCCAAATAGGGTGAAGCCAAACAGCCGCCTGCGGTGGCCACATTGCCCTGTGCAAAGAAGGCTTGGTTCAGCACTTCGACACCAGCCTCTTGCACCCAGGGTTTGGTGAGCAGGTCGGTGCAGGCGGGTACGCCCGAGTTCGACACCAATTTCCAGTTTTGAAGAGTGCGTCGCGAGCCAGGCCTATATCAATCAAGCACTTAGCGCCGGGGTGATGCTCGTTTCTTGATTTCTCCGTAGTGCCAATAGTGCAATTAAATGTAGTTTTTCTGTTAGCTCACATACGCTACACTTGAGGCATGTTCCTCAAGGTCTCGTCCTCCGGCGGTCACCGCGATGTACGGCTGGTTGAATCCTTCCGCAACGAGCAGGGCCAACCCCGCCAGCGTACGGTGGCCACGCTTGGTCGGCTGGACGAAGAGGGTGGCCCGCTGGATGCGTTGCTCAACGGTTTGCTGCGAGCCAAGGGGCGTCCGTTGGATGGTGTCGATGCGCCTCAAGTGCGCTTTGAGTCGGCCTTAGCCCTGGGTGATGTTTGGGCCCTGGACGCGCTTTGGCATGAGCTAGGCTTTGATCGGCTCGCTGCGGTGTTTCGGCGGGCTCGCTTTACCACCGCTGTGGAGCAAGCGATCCGCGTGATGGTCTTCAACCGGCTGTGCGATGCGGATTCCAAACTGGGCGCGCTGCGCTGGCTGCAAACCGTCAGCATGCCCGGCATTGATGCGGATGGCTTGAGCCACCAGCACTTGCTGCGCAGCATGGATGCGCTGATGGATCACCACGAGGCCGTCGATGACTGTGTCGCCCAGTTGTTGCACCCGCTCATTGATGAAGACCTCTCGGTGGTCTTTTATGACTTGACCACGATCCGCGCCGAAGGCCTGAGCCAGCAAGTCGGTGATGTGCGCCACTTTGGCATGTCCAAGGAGGGCGTCATTGCGCGCCAGTTCATGCTGGGCGTGGTGCAAACGGCCGACGGCATGCCCATCTTCCACGAGGTCTTTGACGGCAACTCAGCCGAGGCCCCAACGCTGGAGCCCACGCTCAAGAAGGTGCTGGATCGCTTCCCCCACATCCGCCGCTTGGTGGTGGTGGCCGACCGGGGCTTGCTCTCGCTGGACAACATGGAGGCGCTCAGCAAGCTGCGTGTTGCGGGTGATCGACCTCTGGAGTTCATTCTGGCCGTGCCGGGGCGGCGCTATGGTGAGTTTGTCGATCTGCTCGCACCCATGGCTGAGCAGATGACTAAAGCGGATGACGAAGTGGTGCAGGAGCTGGCTTGGCAGGGCCAGCGCTTGGTGGTGGCGCACAACCCTGTCCAGGCCCGCGAGCAAACGCAAGACCGCCTGGCCCGCATCAAAGCGCTGGAGCAGCGCGCACAGGCGCTGACGGGCAAGCTCGATGCTCAGGACGAGGGCCAGGTTCACAAGGGGCGCAAACTCTCCGACTCCGGGGCCAAGGCGCGCTTCTTCCACGAGGTCAGTGAGGCACATCTGGCGCGCATCATCCAGGTGGACTTGAAGGCGGAGCTGTTCAGCTACACACTCAATGAGGAGGCACTAGCGCGGGCACAGCTCATGGACGGCAAGCTGATGCTGGTCACTAATGTCAAAGACATGACCGCGGCTGAGGTGTTGCAGCGATACAAGTCGCTGGCCGACATTGAGCGTGGCTTCAAGGTGCTCAAGTCCGAGATCGAGATTGCGCCGGTCTTCCATCGCCTGCCCCAGCGCATCAAGGCCCATGCCAGCATTTGCTTCATGGCGCTGATCCTGCATCGCGTCATGCGCCAGCGGCTCAAGCTCGCGGGCAGCCCTCTCTCCCCAGAGGCCGCACTGGCCGAGCTGCGCCGTATCCAGCGCCACACGGTGCGCGTTGCAGACGCCGCGCCCGTCCAAGGTGTCTCCACCCTTCAACCTCGCCAAGCGCATGTCTTGGCTGCACTCCAGGTCAACCAGCCCACCCTCAACACCCAACTGCCACTGCTCTAAACCGACCCTGTAGTGCCAGTCTTGCAAAGGCTGCCTATACAGATCAATAACTTACGGCGTTTGGTGTCGAACTCGGGAACGCCAAAGTAGTAGTCGGGGTCGGCCTGGCTGACGTAGATGGTCTTCAGGGTCTTGCCGCTGTCCAGCACCTGGGCGGCGATGCGCAGGGCATCAGCGCGGGTGAAGCCGGCGTCGATGACCATGGCGTCTTTCTCGCCGGTCACCAAGGTGGAGTTGACGTTGAAGCTATTGCCATCCGCGTTGTAAACCTTGACTTGCAGCGGGGCGGCGGTTGCCGACAGGGTGGTGGCCAAGAGGGCAGCGGTGGCGATGAGAGAGCGGGTCATGGTGGAGTCCTTTCGAAACCCAAGGTGTTGCGATGGGGTGGACTGTATTGATGATCAATCTGGCGATAAATAGTCATTCATGCGATAGTTTGTCTACCAAACCGATCTAATTGGATGAGCAGCCAAGCATGGACCGACTGACTGCCCTGCATGTCTTCACCGAGGTGGCCGAGCGTGGCAGCCTGACCCAGGCCGCTGAGGCGCTGGACATGTCGCGCGCCATGGTGTCGCGCTACCTAGAGAGCCTGGAGCACAGCCTGGGTGCCCGCCTGCTGCACCGCACGACGCGCCGCGTCAGCCTCACCGACGCGGGGGCCGATGCCTTGCCGCGCGCGAAGCATATGCTGGCCCAGATGCAAGAGCTGCAGGCCCAGGCCAGCCAGCGCCGCCACACGCCGCAGGGCAAGCTGCGCATGACGGCCAGCACCTCCTTGGCCCAAGCCTTTTTGGCCCAGGTAGTGTCCGACTTTTTGGGGCTGTACCCCGAGACGCAGATCGAGCTGTTGAGCGTAGAGCGCACCGTCAACCTGGTGGAGGAGCGCATCGACCTGGCCGTGCGCATCGGCAATCAGTTGGATGATGGCCTGCTGGCCCGCCGTCTGGGCGTGTGCCGCTCGGTGGTGGTGGCTGCGCCAGCTTATCTCAAGCGTTACGGTGCACCCAGCCAGCCTGAAGACCTGCGCCAACACCGCTGCCTGACCCACGCCTTTGTGGGCCGCACCGAGTTCACCCTGCACCGTGCTGGCCAGACCCTCAAAGTGCCGGTCAGCGGCCCGCTGCAGAGCAACGAAGCCGCTGTCACCCGCGCTGCCGCTCTGGCGGGTGCGGGTGTGGCCTTGCTGCCCACCTATTTTGTGGGCGCAGACCTGGCCAGCGGCAGCCTGCAGCTTCTGCTGCCGGAGTGGGAGCCCGAGCCGCTGGCCATCCATGCGGTGTATCTGAGCCGCCAGCACCAGCCGCTCTTGCTGCGCACGCTGTTGGACCACCTGAGCCAGCGCTTTGGCGGGGGAGAGGGGGAGGACATGCCTTGGGATGCGCCGCTTCAACTTCANCGGCATGTGCGCGCGGCTCAGGTCGGTGGCGGCCCCCACCACCAGCCACCAGCACGCCCGCAGGCAGGCCCCAGCGCTGGGCCAGGGCCGGGCGCAGTTGGCCGCTGGGCGCGCTGCCTTCCACCAGGCGCGGCATGTGCGCGCGGCTCAGGTCGGTGGCGGCCAGTAGTTCATGGGACCAATCGCGGGCCGCCACATCCAGCCACAAGGTGCCTGATGCATCAGACATGTCGCTGACCCTCTCGCCCGTCATCTGCAGGCGCAGCCAGTCCTTGGGCAGCAGCACGCAGCGGGTGCGCTCAAACAAGGCCGGTTCGTGCTGGGCCACCCAGCGCAGCTTGGGCGCGGTAAAGCCGGGCATGGCCAGGTTGCCGCTGATCTGGCGCAAGCGCGGGCACGCGGCCTCCAGCTCGGCGCATTGCGGGCCGCTTCGGCCATCGTTCCACAAGATGGCGTCGCGCAGCACCTGGTCGGCCTCGTCCAGCAGCACCGCACCATGCATCTGGCCCGACAGGCCGATGGCCTGTACTTGAGCGAGCGCTTGGGGTTGGTCGGCCCCCAGGCGCAGCAGCGCCCGGTCGGTGGCAGCCCACCAGTCGGCAGGGGCCTGCTCGCGCCACAAGGGCTGGGGTTGCTGCACGGCCAGCGGCTCGCCCACCACGGCCAGCACCTGATGTTGGTCGTTGAGCAACAGCACCTTCACTTCTGAGGTGCCTAGGTCGATGCCGATGAACATCAGTGCTTGCCCTTGAAGCGCTGCGCAGCTTGGCGGCGGAACTCGCTGGGCGTCAGGCCCTTGATTTCCAAGAAGCGGCGGTTGAAGTTGGCCACATTGTTGAAGCCCACCTCGTAGCAGATGTGGGTGATGAGGCGGTCCGAGTCCATCAGCAACTGGCAGGCGCGGTTGACGCGGATGCGGTTCACAAAATCGGTGAAGGTGTTGCCCGTGGCCTTGCGGAAGAAGCGCGAGAAGCGGCTCTCGCTCATGCCCAGGTCTTCGGCGAGTTCGGTGGCCGACAGGCTTTGGGCCACGTTGTCGGTCAGGCGCTGAACAATGGCGTTGATCTGGTCGAGCTGCGTGTCATCGTCGGCGCTTTGCATCTGCACGCTGGACAGCAGACGGTAGTCGGTGCAGGCCGCCATTTCGGCCAACAGCTCGGTGAAGGCGGCAAAGCGATGCAGCCCACGGTGCGCCACAGCACCAAGTGGCCCGGCTCAAACGGGCCGATCCAATCGCCCACAAAGGCCTTGCCCGAAGTGGCCACGATGAGGTGCAACTCATACTCGTCGTGGTGGTGCCAACGTGCCAAGGGTGTGGGAAAGCCGTGCGATAAGCAGCGCACAAAGCCTACTTCCTCCGGGCTCTCATAGCCCAGCGAGGGGCTGCGCGCATAGTCGCGCTCCAGCTCGGGCTGGCGTTGGCGGGGCAAGGTGGACTTGGGCATGGGCTGTTCAGCTCATCACCGAGCCGCCGTCAACATTCAAAGTCTGAGCCGTCACGTAGCTGGACTCCTCGCTCGCCAAAAAGACGGCCGGGCCGCAGATGTCTTCGGGGTGGCCCATATAGCCCAGCGGCACGGCCAGGCCCACGCGCTTCTTTTTCTCGCCAATGGGCAGGCCCTCGTATTTGGCAAACAGGCCATCCACATGGGCCCACATGGGCGTGTCGATGACGCCAGGCGAGATGGCATTGACGCGGATCTGATGCGGCGCCATGGCGAGCGCGGCACTTTGGGTGTAGCTGATCACGGCCGCCTTGGTGGCGCAGTAGTGTGAGACCAGCGCTTCACCGCGCCGCCCGGCCTGGGAGCTCATGTTGATGACTGAGCCCCGCGTACCCTGGGCCACCATGCGGGCCAGCACCTTTTGCATCACAAAAAACATGCCTTTCACATTCACCGCAAAGAGTTTGTCATACATGGCCTCGTCGCTCTCCAGCAGCGGGGCCATGTCAAAGACGGCGGCATTGTTGAACAAGACCTGCACGGGGCCAAAGCGGCCTTCTGCCGAAGCCAGCAGGGCCTCGATCTCGTCCATGCGGGTGATGTCGGCCGGCACATAGTGCAGGGCCTCCGGGTGGGCGGTGAGCAGGGCTTGCAGCTCGGCACTGGGTTTGGCGCTGAGGTCCACAACGGTGCAGCGCGCACCTTGCTGTAGATAGGCCTGGGCCACGGCCAGGCCGATGCCGCCGCCTGCGCCCGTCAACAGCGCGTGCTTGCCAGCAAGCCGGAGTGAGGTGGGGTTCATGCGCTGACCTTGAGTGGGTGGTGTTGAACAAAATGGGTGACGCGGGCCTGCGCTTGGCGCAAGGCGGCCACCAAGCGTGGGTCATTGGCCTCGGGGCCCCACAGCGTGGCCTCGGCCGCCAGCGCGGCCACCGGGTCAGCAGCCTCGCAAATGGCATGGGCCACCGTCGGGTCCATGGCCTGGTCTTGGTAGGTGTAGGGGATTTGCCCCGCGTGCCAGCGCTGCAAGTAGGCCAAGAACAGCGCGGGCAGCATGGCCACGCTGGCGATGGATGCGCCTCGGGCCAAACGCTCCCGGATGGTAGGGGCGATGAAGCCCGGGATCTTGGAAAAGCCGTCCATGGCCACGCGCTGGTTGGTGTCGGCAATGGCCGGGTTGCTGAAACGGTCTAGCACCACATCCCGATACGCGGCCAGGTCAATGGGGCAGGGGTGCTCGGGGGTGTTGAGCACCGGCATCACGTCGTCGGTCACGTAGTCATAGGCCATGCGGCGGATGAGTGGGTCCTGCGTGCCCTCGTGGATATAGGTAGTGCTCACCAGGGTACCGGCCCAGGCAATGCAACTGTGCGGGGCATTCAGCAGGCGGATCTTGGCTTCCTCATAAGGCTGCACGTCGGCCACCATCTGCACGCCCACGTTCTCCCAGGCGGGGCGGCCCGCCACAAAGCGGTCCTCGATCACCCATTGGATGAAGTCTTCGCCCATCAGCGCGGCGGGGTCGTTCACGCCGGTGGCGGCCAGCACTCGCTCGCGCACGGCGGGGGTGGGGCGGGGGGTGATGCGGTCCACCATGGCATTGGGGCAACTGGTGTGTTGCTCCACCCAGCCGAGCAGCGCGGTATCGCCCAGCAGGGTGATGAACTGCAACAGGCCTGCGCGCACGCGATCGCCGTTGTGGCGCAGGTTGTCGCAGTTCAGCAGCGTCACCGGGCCGCTGCCTTGCTGCATGCGTGCGCGCAAGATCATCACCAGGGCACCATAAATCGTTTGGCCCGCACGGCCCGCTTTGAGCGCTTCCACATCGGCGGCCAGGTCGGCAAAGTTCAGGTCCAGCCGGTGCTCTGCGTTCAAGTAATAGCCGGCCTCGGTGACGGTGAAAGAGATGATGCGGGTCTGCGGCTGCGCCCCGCAGGCCACCAGCCCGGCCAGTTCGGCGTCATAAGGGATGACCTGGCGGATGGCGCTGATGCGTTGGTAGCGGCGCTGCCCGGCCGGGCTGACGGTCTCCAGCGTGTAGGCCCCGCAGCTGGCCTGTAGCGCGGCCAGGGTCTCGGCCATGTCTGGGCGGATATTGCCGCCCGCCAGCACCCAACGGCTGTCGCCTTGGTCGTGCAGGGCTTGTTGGTAAACCGCTTGGTGCGCCCGGTGGAAGGAGCCCAGGCCCAAGTGCAGGATCACATAGGGGGAGGTAGAGGTCATGGTCGAGCGTCTCCAGCGGCGTCAGAGGGCGGCTGCCGCAGTGCGCGTCACGCGGCCCTGGGCGTCGAACACATGGGCCTGCTCGGCGGCAATGCGCACGCCCACCTGAGCCCCAGCCTGCAGGGCGCTGCGGCTGTTTTGCCGCGCCACCAACGTGGCTCCACTGGGCGTGCTGACGTAGATCAAGGTCTCAGCCCCCAGTGCTTCGACCAAGTCCACCCGCGCGTCCAACTGGCCTTCGCCCGCCGGGGTCAGGCTCACGCTTTCTGGCCGCAAGCCCACTGAGCCTCCCGTCGGAACGGCAAGGCCACAAACGCCGTTCAGTTGGGGCAGTGTGGCTGCGGCCACCACGTTCATCTGCGGGGTGCCAATGAACTGCGCCACAAACTGGTTGGCGGGGCGGTCGTACAGCTCCAGCGGCGTGCCCACTTGCTCAATCACACCATCGCGCAGCACCACCACGCGGTCGGCCAGGGTCATGGCTTCGACCTGGTCGTGGGTCACGTAGATGGTGGTGGCACCCAGTTCGCGGTGCAGCTTGGCAATCTCAACCCGGGTTTGGCCGCGCAGCGCAGCGTCCAGATTGGAGAGGGGCTCGTCAAACAAAAACACCTTGGGCGAGCGCACGATGGCACGACCAATGGCCACGCGCTGGCGCTGCCCGCCCGACAGCTCTTTGGGCGTGCGCTGAAGGTAGGGTGTGAGGTTGAGGATGTCGGCCGCGCGCTGCACTTTTTGGGCGATCACGGCGGGGTCTACCTTGGCCAGCTTGAGCGCAAAGCACATGTTCTCGTACACGCTCATGTGCGGGTAGAGCGCATAGCTCTGGAACACCATGGCCAAGTCGCGCTTGGCTGAAGGGGCATGGGTGATGTTGCGCCCATCCAGCGTCAGCGAACCCTCGGAGATGCTCTCCAGCCCCGCGATCAAGCGCAGCAGGGTGGACTTGCCGCAGCCTGACGGCCCGACAAACACCACGAACTCGCCTTGGTTGATCTCCAGGTCAATGCCCTTGATGGTTTTGACCGCGCCGAATGATTTGTGAATGCCTTGCAGATGCAGGTAGGCCATGGTGGCTCCTTTACTTGACAGCGCCAAAGGTCAGGCCTTGGACGAGTTGTTTTTGGCTGAACCAGCCGAACACGACGATGGGGGCAATGGCCAGCAACGAGGCAGCCGAGAGCTTGGCCCAGAACAGCCCTTCGGGGCTGGAGTAAGAGGCAATCAAAGTGGCCAAGGTGCCCGCCTTGGCTGCGCTGAGGTTGAGGCTCCAAAAGGCCTCGTTCCAGCTCAGTACCAAGCACAGCAGGCCGGTGGACGCCAAGCCACCCATGCCTAGCGGCAGCAGCACCAAGCGGGCCTCTTGCCACAAGGTGGCACCGTCCATGCGCGCCGCCTCCAGGATCTCGTGCGGGATGTCCTTGAAGTGCGAGTACAGCATCCACACCATGATGGGCAAGTTGGACAGCGTGAACACGATGATCAGCCCCAACTGCGTGTCCAGCAGCGCGGTCTTTTGCGCCATCACGTAGATGGGCACCAGAGCCCCAACGGCCGGCATCATCTTGGTGGACAGCATCCACATCAGCACATCTCGCGTGCGAGGGCTTTTGAAGAAGGCCATCGAGTAAGCGGCCGGTGCCGCCAGCAGCAAGCCCAAGAGCGTGGACACCACACTGGTGATGACCGAGTTCTTGGCATACAGCAGGTAGTCGCTGCGCTCTTGCACCTCATGAAAGTTCTCCAGCGTGGGGCTGAAGAAAAACTCTGGTGGAATGGCAATGGCCTGCAACTCGGTTTTGAAGGCGGTCATCACCAAAAAGGCCAGCGGGAAGAACAGCAGCAGGGTGATGGCCCAGGCCGCCAGCGTACGCAGGATCAAGGTGTAGGGAAAGGGTGAGGGGCGCATGGTCGTCAGTCCAGGTTCTTGCCGATCAGGCGGATCAGGAAGACAGCAGCGATATTGGCCAGCAGCACGGCAAACAGGGCACCGGCCGACGCCACACCCGCGTCAAAGTTCAGCAGGGCTTGTTTGAAGATCAGAAAGGCGACGTTGGTGGAGGCATCGCCCGGCCCACCGCCCGTGGTGGTGTAAATCTCGGCAAACACGCTGAGCAAAAAGATCATCTCGATCATCACCACCACTGCCACGGAGCGGCCCAGGTGGGGCAGCACCATGTAGCGCAACTGCTGCAGGCCATTGGCGCCGTCCATGCGCGCGGCTTCGAGTTGCTCGCGGTTGAGCGACTGCAGCGCGGTGATGAAAATCAGCGTCGCAAAGGGCAGCCATTGCCAGGCCACCATGATGATGACGGAGCCCAGCGGAAAGTCGGTCAGCCAGTCCACCGGCTCGGCACCAAAGAAGATCCACACCTGCGCCAGCACGCCGTAGATGGGGTTCATCATCATGTGCTTCCAGAGCAGCGCATTGACGGTGGGCATCACAAAGAAGGGCGAGATGAGCAGCACGCGCACCAAGCCTCGGCCAGGGAAGGGCGCATCGATGAGCAGGGCCAGGCCCACGCCGCCGATCACGGTGATGACGATGACGCTGCCCAGCAGCAGCAGGGTGTTGCCCACGGCCACCGTGAAGGAAGGGTCGGTGACAAAGTACTCAAAGTTCTCCAACCCCACAAAGCCACTTTGGTCGGGCTGCATCAGGTTGTAGCGGATGACGCTGAAGTAAATCGTCATCACCAGCGGCACGATCATCCACAGAAAAAGCGTGATGACCGCCGGTGCCATCAGGGCTCGGGGGAGTAGGCGTTTCATGGTGATTTCGGAATTTCTTCAACTCTTAGGCTAGGTCGCACAGATGTATCTCGCGATGGAACGAAGGTCTTTGGCATGCTGGGGCTTTGCCTCAGAGAGGTCGCTGGGCCACTGGCTCCGTTCATGTCCTCCGCCGCAGGCTGCGCCTGCGGCTCCCCCTAATACTTCACTGCGCCAGTGGCCCAGCACCCTCTCTGTCCAACGTCTGCGCACTGCCGATGAATGCGGGGATCTGCTGCGAGCCGTCGAAGCATTTGGTGTGCATAGCTCAACGACTGACGGATGCTCGACGGGGCGCTTCGCAGAGCGAAGTAAAGGGGGAGCCGATGGCCAGTGGCCATCGGCGGAGGACATGAGCGGCGCGGAGCGCCCCGGCGGGCAGCCCCGCTCCAACCGAAGCAAGCGGGCAGCCCCGCTCCAACCGAAGCAAGCGTGCAGCCTCACTCCAGCCGAAGCAAGCGTGCAGCCTCACTCCAGCCGACGCAAGCGAGCAGCCACGCACCGACAAACCAGCGTCTTACTTGTAGTACCCAGCCTTCTTCATCTCACGCTCGGCTGCCACCTGCGAGGCCTTCAGCGCTGCGTCCACGCTGCTCTTGCCGGCCAAGGCTGCGCTCATCTGCTGGCCCACTGCAATGCCAATCGCTTGGAACTCGGGGATGGCGGCGAACTGCACGCCCACATACGGGCTCTTGGGCAGTGTGGAGTCATTCGGGTTGGCGGTGTCAATGGCCATCTTCTCAGCGGCGGCAAAACGCGCGGCCTTCTGGAAGTCAGCGTTGGCATAAGTGCTCTTGCGCGTGCCCGTGGGCACCGAGCCCCACCCATTCGTCTTGCCCACCAGCGTGATGTACTCCTTCGAGGTGGCCCAGGTCACAAACTTCTGGGCGGCATCCACCTTCTTGGAGCCTGCAGGGATGGCCAGCGACCAAGCCCACAGCCAGTTGGCGCCCTTGGGCGTGGCTTGCGTGGGGGCCTGGGCAAAGGCCATCTTGTCGGCCACCTTGGACTGCTTGGGGTCACTCACAAACGAGGCCGCGATGGTGGCGTCAATCCACATGCCGCACTTGCCCGCATTCGTCAGTGCCAGAATCTCATTGAAGCTGTTGGCCGACGAGCCCGGAGGGCCGTAGTTCTTCAGCAGGTCCACATAAAAGGTGATCGCGTCCTTCCAGGGCTTGCTCTCCAGTTGCGGCTTCCAGCTCATGTCGAACCACTGGCCACCAAAAGTGTTGACCAGTGTGGATAAGAAAGCCATGTTGTCGCCCCAGCCTGGCTTGCCGCGCAGGCAGATGCCGTACACACCGTCCTTGGGGTTGTGCATCTTGGCAGCCAGGTCTTTGATCTGCGTCCAGGTAGGGCGCTCGGGAACTTGCACGCCAGCCTTGTCGGCCAGGTCCTTGCGGTACATCAGCATCGAGCTTTCGCCGTAGAAGGGCACGGCGTAGAGCTTGCCGTCCACACTCAAACCGTTGCGCATGGCGGGCAGCAGGTCGTCCACGTCATAGGCGGCGGTGGTTTTGATCTCTTGCAGCCAGCCTTTCTTGCCCCAGATCGGGGTTTCATACATACCAATGGTCATCACGTCGAACTGGCCGCCCTTGGTGGCGATGTCGGTCGTGACCCGTTGGCGCAGCACGCCTTCTTCCAGCGTCACCCACTTCAGCTTGATGTCGGGGTTGGCGGTTTCAAAGTGCTTGCCGAGCTTTTGCATCTCGATCATGTGGCCGTTGTTGACGGTGGCGATGACCAGTTCGGTGGCCGCGTGGGCCGAGGCGGCGGCCAAGCCAAAGGCCAGGGCGAGGGCAGCTTTGAGCGTCATAGTGATGTCTCCGTTTTTGGGGTGAAGGCGTGGTGGTGTTGGCCCACCATTCATTCATTCAGCGAGCCAGCGCTGCGAATGTTCCGCCTGGGCGGCCGGGTGTGCTGATACCCGAACGGATTTGACGTGTACGTATTTGCGGCATTTGCCTAGTGAATACCCGAATATGGTGCAAAGGGGTATCGATTCTTGGCAGATTCACAACCCAGACCGCAAGGAAGCGCGCTGTCTTTAGGCCGCACAGGCGGCGGCCTGCACCCACGTAGCGTGGCGCATCAGCAGGCTTCGTTGATATCCGCCACACCTCGGTGGCCAGAGGGTCACCCTCAGACGGGTTCGAGGGCGCTTTGCGGCTGCGGGGCCGCCAACCGTGCCAAGAAGGCCTCGACGGGCATGGGGTGGCCATGCAGCCAACCTTGCTGCACATTGCATTGGTGCTCGGCCAGGAAGCGGGCTTGCTCGGCGGTCTCTACGCCTTCAGCCACCAGGTTGAGGTGCAGATGGTGGCCCATGGAGAGGATGGAGCGCACGATGCCGACACTGGGTTGGTCTTGGGGCAAACCGGCCACAAAGCTGCGGTCGATCTTGATCTCGTGCAAGGGCAGACGCCGCAGATAGTTGAGGCTGGAGAAGCCGGTGCCAAAGTCGTCGATGGAGAAGCGCACACCCTGCTGGGTAATGCGGCGCATTTTGTCGCCCACCTGGGCCAAGTCGCTCAGCAACAAGCCCTCGGTGATCTCCAGCATCAGGCCCTGGGGGGCGGCCCCGCTGTCTTGCAAGGCCTGCTGCATCTGAGACTCAAACGCCGGGTGGTTGAACTGCAAGGGGCTGATATTGATGGACAAGCTGGCCGCAGGCGAGCGCGCCTGCATTTGAGCCAAGATGGCGCAGCCGCGCTGTAGCACCCACAGACCCAGCTCCAAGATGGCCCCGCTGCGTTCGGCCAGGGGGATGAACTCGGCGGGCGACACCAGGCCTCTCACCGGATGTTGCCAACGCAGCAAGGCCTCACCACCAATCACCTGGCCGTCGGCCCCTATCTGCGGCTGTACCAGCAGGTGGAATTGATGCCGAGCCAGGGCTTGCCGCAGGTCTTCCTCCAGCGAGCGCTGTTGCAAGAAGCCGTCCATCATGGTGGCCTCAAAGGCCAACTGGCCGCCACGCTGCTTTTGTTTGCACAGGCGCAGGGCCAACTGGGCCTCTTGCAAGACTTGTTGTGGGTCGCTGCTCTGCGGCGTCAGCAGGCTCAGGCCTTTGCTGGCTTGCAGCATCACGGTTTGGCCGGATTGCAGACGTGTGGCGGCCAGGCGCGCACTCAGTTTGGCCAGGGTGCTGCGGCTTTGCTCCAGGGCTTCGGCAGCGTTGCGCTGTGCCATGGGAATCAGGGCCACAAACTCGTCACTCCCAGAGCGAGCTAAGTAGGCTTGATCGTGCAGAACCTCGCGCAGGCTTTGGGCCACGGCACGCAGCACCTCGTCTCCCGCCTGCGGGCCGTAGGCCAGGTTGACGGCCTTGAAGTCGTCCAAGTCCAGGCACACCACCGCCGCGGTTTGGCCCTCGCGGGCCAATTGGCTCTGCAAGGCCTCCAGGTGAGACAGCAGGCCACGGCGGTCGGGCAAGCCTGTTAAGGGGTCGCAGGCCTCTTGGCAGCCCGGTGGGGTCTCTGCAGGCAAAGCCTCGCCGAGCTGTGGCAGGCGGTCGGCCACCCGGTAGGCGTGCTTGCCGTGCCGCTTCACGGCATACATGGCTTGGTCTGCGGCGCGAATCAGGTCAGCAGCGCTGGCCGCATGCAAGGGGTAGCAGGCCACGCCCACACTGGCCCCAATGCGCACCGCCTGCCCACCAGGCAATTCAATGTCCTCGCCCAAGGCGGCCACCAAACGTGCTGCAAACATCGGCACCTGCGCATCGTCGGTAGACAGGCCGTCCAGCGCCACCACCAACTCGTCGCCACCCAGGCGGGCAATCACGTCGCTGCTGCGCTTGAACAGGGTTCGCATGCGCTCAGCAGCCTCCACCAGCACGGCGTCGCCGGCCGCGTGGCCCCATTGGTCATTCACCGCTTTAAAACCGTCCAGGTCCACAAAGATCAGCGTCACCGCGCTGCGCCGTTCGCGGGCCTGCGAAATATGGGTCTCCAGCCAAGACTCCACAAAGCTGCGGCTCTTCAGGCCCGTCAGGCCGTCATGGTCAGCCAAATGGCGGGCGGCATGCTCCCGCGCATGGCGGGTGGTGATGTCGTAGAGCACGCCTTCGATGTGGGGGACTTGCTGCGCTTCATCGTCAACCACGTTAAGCATGCAGTGGGCCCAGGTCAGGCTGCCGTCTGCATGCCGCAAGGCCAGGTCTTCAGACTCCGCTTGCCGCGACTGCATGGCCCGCCGCACCATGGCTTGGAGCTGTGGCAGGTCTGCAAAGGGTGGGGCGAACAGCGGGCTGTGCTCTTGAGGCTCGCGCCTCAGCATGACCATAGCCCCCACCGAGGCCCGCTCTGTGGTCACAAAGTGATCGCGCGCCAGTTGGTAGACGAGCACCGACGCCAGCACCAGCAGCAAACCGCTGATGCCGACGATGGTGGTCAAAAACCTGGTGTGCAGCGAGCCCCGTGTGTTCATCGTCCAGCCTAGGGCAGGCGCAGCACCACCCGTACTGCAGGGTCTTTGGGCTCGGCGGTCAGGTAGCCAATGGCGTTGGGGTCAGAGCGCAGGCGCTGGATCACGCTGGCGTCATCGCTCAGGGCTTGAGGGGGCTGCACCTGGCCGGTGAAGTGCAGCCGCGCCCAATAGCTGTTGATGCGCGCAATGTCCATGCCGGTCAGGGCTAAGTAAAAGCTTGCTCTGGCACTGCTGTCGCGCTGCTGGTCCAAGGGGGTGGCGGCTGTGCCGTCCGCCAAGGTGCGGCTGCGGCCTGTGAACAGGGCCAGCACCTCTTTTTGGCTGAGGCTGCGCGCCGGGTGCTGGGACGACACCACCAGGTAGAGCGGCTCCGCAGCCTGGGAGGCGCGGGGCTCCAACGCTGCCAGCGCCAAGAGCAAACCAAGGAGTAAAGGGGGAGTACGCATCATGGCCCCCATACAAAGTCCAGGCCCACCGACACCAGGTTGCCCCGGGCCGCTGAGGCCGTGCCGTTCATCCAGGCGGCCGAGCCGCTGGGGTAGACCCGGAAGCGGTCTATTTGAAACTTCAGCGCCATCTGCGGCGTGGCATCCCAGCGCAGGCCCAGCCCCACTGTGCCTTGGTCAAAGCGCGAGCGCGTGGCGACCTCGGCTGCCACCGTGGCCAGGCCCTGAGCCTGCTGGGCCTGCACCGGCCCGAGCACAGGGCTCAGGCTGCCAACCAAGTCCGGCACAACGGGCATGTTCTTGTGGGGGCTGACCCGGCTGGCCAAGCCATAGAGGCTGACCGTGCCCAGCCGGTAGCTCACGCTGCCATAGGCGCGCCGCCCTCCGGTCAAGGTTTTGGGGATGCTCAGGTCACTCCACTCGGCCACGGTGGTCCAGGGGCCATGCTCGTATTGGGCCCCCAAGGCCAGGTAGGTGGCTTGGCCCTCGGTCCACAGGGCGTCTTGCAGCGGGGCCAGAGATTCATTGAGCCCCGGCAGCGGCAAGCTTTGCAGGCCGGCCAGGCCTTGCTTGAGCTGCAAAAAGCCCTCAGGCATGCCCATATTGAGGCGGGTTCTCAGGCCACTGGCCTTGAGCAGCAGGCCACCTTCCTCGCGCAAGAGGCTGAAGCCATAGGCGTCCTTGGCGCGGATGCGAAAGGTGCTGCCATCACCGGCTGTGGCCATGGTGGCAAAGATGCCTGCCGTCAGCCGCATACGCCATCGGGTGTCGTCCAGCGTCCATTGGTGTTCCAGGTCCACCCCGTCGGTGGCAGCCATGGGCGCAAAGCCATAAAAGTCTACCGGCGGGCGCACCCAAGTCAGGGCATAGCCCACGTTGCGGCTGTCGGCATACAAATAGGTGTCAGGGTTGGTGCGGCCCAAACGAATACGAGTATGGGGCGAGGGGCGGTAGCCCAGATAGGCCCACTCCACGCTGTCGCGCCAGGGCGAATGTGCAGGCTTGGAGAGCGACACCGCCTGCACCGCAGCCTCCCACTGCGTGTCGAGCTGCCAGTTGAGCTGCACGCCCAAGCGCGAGTCCGGGCGGGCACTGACAGGGCCGTCCGCAGGGGCTTGTGTCATATTGCGGTTCATGCGCCAACCCTCGGCCCCATGTTGGGACACCACGCCCACACTGCCAAAGCCGCTGACCTCCCAGTGGGAGGCCGGTTCGGCTTGGGCCTGCCCCAGGCACAGCGCCAGCAGCGCAAGCGGCAGCAGGCATCGCAGCGATACCGCCAGCGCCCAGCCCTTGCGGGTGTGGCCCGGCAAGCCCTGGCTGGCCCAATGGGCCCGGGCGGTGGCCCGTGGTGAGGCTGGCGGGGCAATAGAGGTGATTCTTGGCCTAGGCATGAGGCCTCCAAAGTGAACTCAGTTTGTTTTCGGCCAAGGCGTCCGACAATTGAGGGGGAGCAGGCTGGCCAACAGCGGGGCGTGACGCAGCAGCGACAATCCCCCCTCATGAAAGCGATCCGTTTACGTGAAGGAAAAGAGCGTTCCCTCTTGCGCCGCCACCCTTGGGTGTTTGCGGGCAGTGTGGAAAAGGGCAAGGCCGATGCCGGTGAAACCGTGCGGGTGGAGAGCCATGACGGCCGGTTTTTGGCCTGGGCCTCGTTCAGCCCCAGCTCGCAGATCCGCGTGCGGGCCTGGAGCTTTGACGAGGCCGAGCGCATTGACGCCGCCTTCTTCCAGCGCCGCGTGCAAGCGGCGGTGGCCATGCGCGAGCGGCTGGCCATCCAGAGCAATGGCGTGCGCCTCGTCCACGGCGAGGCCGACGGACTGCCGGGGCTGATCGTTGACCGCTATGACGACATCCTCAGTGCGCAGTTTTTGTCCGCCGGCACTGAGCGCTGGAAGGACGTGATCGCGGACGCGCTGCTGGCCGAGACCCGGAGTATGGGCTGCACCCGCCTCTATGAGCGCAGTGACTCTGGCGTGCGCCAACTCGAAGGCCTGGAGCCCGCCAAGGGCTGGCTGCGGGGCGAAGGCAACACCACCATCACCCTGCGCGAGCACAGCATCCAGTTGACGGTGGATGTGGAAGAGGGCCACAAGACCGGCTACTACCTGGACCAGCGCGAGAACCGCGCGCTCTTTGCCCGCATGGTGCGCCAGTTTGGCTGCAAGAGCGTGCTTAACTGCTACAGCTACACGGGCGGCTTCAGCGTGGCGGCGCTGGCCGGCGGTGCTACCGAGGTGGTGAGTGTGGATTCCTCGGCCCCGGCCCTGGCTCGCGCCTCGGCGCATGTCACACTCAACGGGTTTGATGCCGCCCACCACACCGCCTTGGATGCCGATGTGAACGGCACGCTGCGCCAGATGCTCAAAGACGGCCGCAGCTTTGACGCCATCATCCTGGACCCACCTAAGTTTGCCCCCAGCGCGGCCCATGCCGACCGCGCCAGCCGCGCCTACAAAGACATCAACCGCCTGGGCCTGAAGCTGCTCAAACCGGGCGGCCTGCTGCTGACGTTCAGTTGCTCGGGCGGCATTGGCGCCGAGCTGTTCCACAAGATCGTGGCCGGTGCGGGCATGGACGCCGAGGTGGACGCCTACCTGCTGCAGCGCCTGGAAGCGTCGAGTGACCACCCCACCACCATCTGCTTCCCTGAGGGCGAGTATCTGAAGGGTTTGGTGCTGCTCAAGCGCTGACGAATCGCCATGTTCAAGGTGTTGATCGTCGACGACGATGCCGAGATCGGCACCCTGCTGTGTGCGGCTTTGGCGCGCCACGGCCTGCAGGCTGAGCACTTGTTGGACGGCCAAGGCCTGCTCAAACGCTTGGCGCGGGGGGATGTGGATGTGCTCATCTTGGACCGCATGCTGCCTAGCGAAGACGGCCTGAGCCTTTGCGGCGCGGTGCGCCAGCGCCACACCCTTCCCATCTTGA
This sequence comes from Ideonella sp. MAG2, assembly GCA_004359425.1. Lineage (GTDB taxonomy): Bacteria > Pseudomonadota > Gammaproteobacteria > Burkholderiales > Burkholderiaceae_C > Ideonella. Next base: position 1,033,987 of record PTEU01000001.1, read on the forward strand.
TGCTGACGGCGATGGGCGACCCGGTCGACCGCGTGGTGGGCCTGTATGGATGGCCCAGGCCCATGGCGGCACGCTGAGCCTGCACGCACGCGAGGGCGGCGGCCTGACGGTGCGCATGAGCCTGCCCGGCGCAGTGTGTCCAGATTGATGTAATTCAGACAGCAAGGGTTCACCGGGCGGGCAGACCATGGCGGCATTGCCTGACTGCTCCAAGGAGAGACCGTGAACCGTGCTTTTTTTCGTCGAGGTGTGATCATGAATGTATGGGCCGCCTTAGGCTTGGCCGTGTTGGTGGGCTGCGGAGGAGGCGAGGCCACCGCCGCTGACCCCGCCGCGCCCACCTCGCCAGCTGCACAAACCCTCAGCAACGTGGCCTATGCCAGCACCTCGGCAGCCCAGAAGATGGACATCTACATGCCGGCGGGGGCAGGCCCCTTTCCGGCGGTGGTGCTCATCCACGGCGGGGCCTTCAAGGCGGGCGATAAAGCCATGGACGCCGCGAACGCCGCCACCTTGGTGGCCAACGGCTATGTGGCCGTGGCCATCAACTACCGTTTGAGTGGCGAAGCCAAGTTCCCGGCGGCCGTGCATGACGCCAAAGCCGCCGTGCGTTACATCCGCGCCAAGGCCAGCGAGTACCGCATCAACCCCGACAAGATCGGCGTTTGGGGCGCTTCGGCGGGCGGCCATTTGTCGGCCATGCTGGGCACCACCGGTGGAGACACCTACTTGGAAGGCACCGAAGGCGCGTACCTGGGGGTTTCTTCCCGTGTGCAAGCCAGCGTGGACTGGTTCGGCCCCATCAACTTCGCCACCATGGTCAGCGAGGGCCTGGCCTTGGGCTTTGCCTCCAGTTATAACGTTGACAATGAATCTGCCTATTTGGGTGTGAATGCCAACGACCCGACCAACAATGAACTGGTGCAGCAATCCAACCCCAGCCGCTACATCGACGCGCAAGACCCGCCGTTTTGGATCCAGGTCGGCGGTGCGGACCCGCTGATTCCCTACACCCAGAGCCTGAACTTCTACACCGCGCTCAAGGCGGTGCTGGGCGACGCCAAAGTGAGCTATGAAAAGCTCGAAGGTGCTGGGCACGGTGGTGCGCCGTTCTCCACCACGGCCAACCTGGACAAAGTGGTGGCCTTTCTCAACAGCCACCTGAAGTGAGCGCCATGGCCCGAACCTTTGGGCACCCGACTCAAGGAGCGGGCCGACCAAGGCTTAGCGCTTCACTTTGCGCCGTATCACCCGGGCCAAATCAACATCGGTGAAGGGCTTGGTGAGGTAGTCGTCCATGCCTGCTTGCAGGGCGCGCTCGCGGTCGCCCTCCAGGGCGTTGGCTGTGAGCGCCACGATGGGCACATGGGCTTGGCCGGTGATTTGCTCCAGTGCGCGGATCTGGCGCGTGGCCTCAAAGCCGTCCATGCCGGGCATTTGGCAGTCCATCAAGATCAGGTCATAGCGCGCAGCGGCAAAGCGGGTGACGGCCTGGCTGCCGTCTTCGGCTTGGTCGTGGGCGATACCCAAGCCTTTGAGGATCGCCCCCGCCACCAGCGCATTGACGAGGTTGTCTTCCACCAGCAGTACCTTGATGTCGTCTAGCGGAACCGAGGGGTTGTGGGGGGTGTCAGCCTGCACCAGGGGAGCCGTGGGCGGCAGCGTGAGGGTGAGCGTAAAAGTCGTGCCCTGGCCGGGCACGGACTGGCACACCAAGTCACCTTGCATGGCTCGCGCAATCTCGCGTGAGATGGTCAGGCCCAGGCCAGTGCCACCATGGCGGCGGCGGTCTGTGTCGTCCACCTGATGAAAGGGTTTGAACACCGCCTCCAACTGGTCGGCAGGGATGCCTTCGCCCGTGTCTTGCACCTCAATCACGGTGTGGCCGTTGGGCGAATGCTGGCTGCGCAAAGACACACTGCCTTGCTCGGTGAACTTCACCGCGTTGCCCACCAGGTTGATCAAAATTTGCCGCACCCGTGTGGGGTCTCCCACCACCCAGTGCTCGCCCTTGGGCTGACACACCAGGTTCAGGCGCAGGCCTTTGTCGTCGGCCTGTACGGTGGATACAGCCATCACGCTTTCTAGCAGTGCGCGCAGGTCAAACTGGCGCTTGGACAACTGCATGTGGCCGCCGTCGATCTTGGAGTAATCCAGCACGTCGTTGATCACGCCCAGCAGGTGCTCGCAAGTGCGTTGCAGCATTTGGAGATGGTTGACTTGCTCGGGCTTGGCGGCGGGGCGGTGGTCGGCTTCGATGAGCCGCGCCAGGCCCAACATCCCGTGCAAGGGTGTGCGCAACTCGTGGCTCATGGTGGCCAAAAAACGGTCTTTCACGGCGCTGTTGCGGTGAGCCAGGTCCAAGGCCTGCTGGCGCTGGTGGGCTAACTCGTCCATCTGAAAGCGCAGCCGCAGCATGGAGCGGGTGTGCTCGGCCGAGCGCTTGCCTTCGGAGACCACGATCAACATAAACAACAGCAGCCCGAAGCCGGTAAACATGCTGACCGAGGTGCCCTGGGCAAACTGGTACACGATGCCGGGCACCAACAAGGGCAGGGCCATGGCCACCAGGGTTCTGAAGCTCATGGCCATGACCACCAAGGCCAAGCCGGCCACTGCCACCACGGTGGTGATCAAGGTGACACCCATCACCGGGTCATTGGGCGGTTGCATCAAGGAGCCGAGCAGGCCAAACATCGCGCCGTCAGCAAACAGGGTCCACTCAAAGCGGCGCACCCAGTAAGGGCCTTTGGAGGGGTCGTCGCGCTTGAAGCGCATGGTGACCCACAGCCGCGCGGCACTGGTGAGGCACTTGCCCACAAACCAGAAGACCAGCAGGCTCAGCGGGGTGTAAGACCACATCAACCAGCACAGCAAGGCGGCCACGGGAATGCCCGTCATGGTGGTTTTGCGGGAGCGCTCAAACACCATGGCCGCCTGGGCAATGTGGATCTGCCTTTCTACCGCCGCTGAATCCGGCGGCGCGTCTTTGCGGGGTGGGGTGCTGGTGCTCATGCTCATGGCCTTGTGGGCCAGTCTATGCATAAAGCGGGCCATTAAAAGCCCGAAACACACCGGGTTTAGGGATTACGCCGAAGGCTTGGAAACGGTGGGCGCAAACTTGCTACGCTTGATCGCAAAGTAGCTCTTCACATTGCGCACATTGGCGTCTTGGGTAAACAGCCTCTGCGTTAGCTCGGCAAACGCCGCCATGTGCGGAGCCCACAGCACCAGCACAAAGTCTGGCCCTGGAGACACCTGCCAGCACTGCTGCACAGCAGCTTCGGCCACAGCGCGGGCCTCAAACGCGGCCTGATGCTCGGCACCCTGGCGGTCTAGCGAGACCTCGCAAATGGCGCTCAGGCCTTGGCCGCCCGCTGTGGGGGCCACCAGGGCGGTGATGCGCTCAATGACCCCACCGTCTCGCAGCCGCTTGACCCGCCGCAGCGCCGTGGCCGGGCTGCACAGTGCGGCAGCGGCCAGTGCATGGTTGGTCTGGCTGGCGTCGGCTTGTAGCAGGCTCAAGATCCGCCAGTCCAGCTCGTCTAGGGTGATTGATTCATCCATCAACGCATCCTAAATGAAATAAATTATCTATTAATGCAATTGGTGATTGAAAAATTCATCCTGATATTCAAATTGAAAGCTTAATTCTTTGTCTCAGGGCTACGATCCATCCCATCGCAAACGCGGCTCGGGCCGCAACCGGAGATTCAAAGCATGTGTGGCATCGTCGGCGCCGTCAGCGCCCAAAACATCGTTCCCATCCTGGTTCAAGGCCTGCAGCGCCTGGAGTACCGTGGCTATGACTCCTGCGGCGTGGCCGTGCACCAGGGTGGCGAGCTGCGCCGCAGCCGCTCTACCTCCCGCGTGGCCGAGCTGCGCACCATGACGGAAGACGACGGCGTGGCCAGCGGCACCGGCATTGCCCACACCCGCTGGGCCACCCACGGCGCACCCGCAGTGCACAACGCCCACCCCCATTTCAGCCGCGGCCAGATTGCGCTGGTGCACAACGGCATCATCGAGAACCACGACGAGCTGCGCGACGAGCTCAAAGCCAAAGGCTACGAGTTTGAGAGCCAAACCGACACCGAGGTCATCGCCCACCTGGTGCACCACCTCTATGCCGGCGACCTGCTGGAAGCCGTGCAAGGCGCGGTGTTGCGCCTCAAGGGTGCCTACGCCATTGCCGTGTTCTGCCGCGACGAGCCCGGCCGCGTGGTGGGGGCCCGTGAAGGCTCGCCCCTGATCTTGGGCGTGGGCAGCGACGCAGACCCGACGGCCCGCTACCTGGCGTCTGACGCCATGGCCCTGGCCGGCGTGACTGACCGCATCGTTTACCTGGAAGAGGGCGACGTGGTCGACCTGCAACTGGGCAAGCACTGGGTGCTGGCGCGCGATGGAGAGCGCTTCAAGCCCACCGAGCGCGAGGTCAAGATCGTGCAGGCCCACAGCGGCGCGGCCGAGTTGGGCCCCTATCGCCACTACATGCAGAAGGAAATCTTCGAGCAGCCCCGCGCCCTGGCCGACACCCTGGAGGGCGTGGAAGGCATCACCCCCGAGCTGTTTGGCGATGGCGCCTACAACGTGTTCAAAAACGTGGACCGCGTGCTCATCTTGGCCTGCGGCACCAGCAGCTACTCAGGCATGACGGCCAAGTACTGGCTGGAGAGCATTGCCAAGATCCCCTGCAGCGTGGAGATCGCCAGCGAATACCGCTACCGCGACAGCGTGCCCGACCCACGCACCCTGGTGGTCACCATCAGCCAAAGCGGCGAGACGGCCGACACCCTGGCCGCGCTCAAGCATGCGCGCAGCCTAGGCATGGAGCACACCCTGACCATCTGCAACGTGGCCACCAGCGCCATGGTGCGCGAGTGCAAGCTGGCCTACATCACCCGCGCTGGCGTGGAAGTGGGCGTGGCCAGCACCAAGGCCTTCAGCACCCAATTGGCTGGCCTGTTCCTGCTGACCCTGGCCTTGGCCCAAGTGCGCGGCCACCTGACAGAAGAGCAAGAGGCCCAGCACCTCAAAGCCATGCGCCACCTGCCCGTGGCCCTGCAAGCCGTGCTGGCGCTGGAGCCCCAAGTGGTGGCCTGGGCCGAAGCCTTTGCCCGCAAAGAAAACGCCCTGTTCCTGGGCCGTGGCCTGCACTACCCCATCGCCCTGGAAGGCGCGCTCAAGCTCAAAGAGATCAGCTACATCCACGCCGAGGCCTACCCCGCCGGTGAGCTGAAGCACGGCCCCCTGGCCCTGGTGACAGCCGAAATGCCCGTGGTCACCGTCGCCCCCAACGACGCTCTGCTCGAAAAGCTCAAGAGCAACCTGCAAGAAGTGCGCGCCCGCGGCGGCGAACTCTTTGTGTTTGCCGACGACGACACCAAGATCGAATCCAGCCCCGGCCTGCACGTTATCCGCATGCCCGAGCACTACGGCGCCCTGTCCCCGATATTGCATGTGGTGCCGCTGCAGTTGCTGGCGTATCACACGGCGTGTGCGCGGGGGACGGATGTGGACAAGCCTAGAAACTTGGCCAAGTCGGTTACGGTTGAGTGAGGGTGGCTGGCGAGGGGTTGCTGTAGTTCGTGAACGCTTTGTATGCCTTCTTGTTCTTCAGCGCTTCGCACTGGGGCACGACACATCCAGGCGAGCCATGACTTGAATCACATTGCTGGGCCATTCTTCGAAGGTGTCTCTCGACTCTTCCTCCACCAAGGTCTTGACCTCTTGCTTGAAGAGGCCCACCACAAGAAAAGCCCGTTGCACATGAGCCAATCGAAGTGAAAGTAAATACTCTCTCAGTGGCTTGGGCAGTGAATGGCCATCTCCTCTAGCCAACACAAATATCTCGGGGTGTTGGGCGCAGTTCCGTCGGGGAAAGGTGTTCTCCTCCACAGCACGCACCAAGCCTTGCAGTTTTCGCTCTTCAGCCTCGCTCAGAATGCTGGCACCCGGTGCGAACTCCAAGCTTACTCCCCGCTCCTGATAGGGTGAGTGCGCTAGCGCTGACAGGCTGACTGCCAGCAAGCCGACCAGAAGTGTGGCGTGCCTCTTCATGAGTCAAACTCAGCTCAGATCGTCTGGGTTGCCACTGATGGCAGCGTGCGTGTGGGTGTTCTCATGTTCATCAAGGAACCCCAGCCCGGACCGATGCGCATCAATCGTCCTCCAGCCCCAGGCTCTCCTGAGGCGATGCAGGCGGCCATCGCCCACCCTCTACTCGCCCCTGAAACCAACGGTGCATGGTCGCGTCTTCCACTGCATATTCCCCTCGCGCCGACTTCCACACCAGGGCTGGGGTGCGCTGCCGAAGTGACTCCAAGGCCTTTTGCGCCTGTTGCACGCTCACCGGGCGGCCCAGCTTCTCGCGGTAGAAGCGCAGGGCTTCAGCGTCATACGGGCGAAAGCGTGGCCCTAGGCTCAACATGCGCCATAGCAAGGTCTGCTCGGTGGCTTTGAGGCCCAGATAGTCGGACTCCATCTGCGCTTCATCCTGGGCTTGCTGGTCCCGAGCGGCCTGTTGCAGCGCAGGCTCGAAGCGCCCGCTGTGGCCCGCCAAGGGGCTGAGGACTGCGCCCATGGCCGCCATGAAGAATTGCGGCCGGTGGCCAAAGGCGGCAAAAGCCTCCTGCAGGGCTGCTCGGTCCACGGGCACAAGGTCAGGCCGCTGGGCTTCCACCAAACCAGCCACATGGGCAATGAAGTCGGTGTCTAGGGGGGGCAGCGTCTGGATCTGCGAGCCGTAGAACGGTGCCCCTGCGCTGACCACCAAGCGCAGCAGCTTGTCGCGGTCGGAGCCTGACATCACCAGCATCAGGTTGACCACACCGGGCTGGTTCATCTGGTCGCGCGCCGACTTCAGTGCCGTCATCGCCACCTCGCCGGCCTCGCTGGTCAAGGCGTGCTGCGCCTCGTCAATGATCAGCGCCACGGGTTTCTCTGCCGCCTGGTGCAGGCTGCGCAAAGCGTCTACCAGGGTCAGACCGTCGATCTGGCCGATCTTGCTGGTGTCGATGTCCAGTGCTCCCGCCACCTTCACGCCTTTGACGCCGGCCTTTTTGGCCGCGCGGGCCACCAGCCCTAAGTGCGCTTGCAATGCCTGGGCTATCGCCTCGGCAATCAGCGCGCCGGGGTCGCGGCGCGTGTCGGCCCACAAGTCCACGTACACCACTTCCACTCCGGCTAGTTGCAAAGCGGGTGCCAGGTCACCTTGCAAAAACGTGCTTTTGCCGGTTCGGCGGGGCGCAGCCAGGAACAGGCCATTGTGTGCATCGCCCAACAGGGCCTTGCCCTGCAAAGCCTGAACCAATTGCTGCGCAAGCGCGGTGCGGTGGTATGCGATCATGCAACTACCCATTTACATCCTTGGAAAGGATATTTTATCTTTTTTTGGATAAAAATGGATAGTAGTCTGGATCAGACCAGCGATTAGCCTGCTGAATCGGCCAACACCCTAGCCATCCGCCAAACCCCGCTAAAGATGGCGCTCGCTACTTTCTCCGGAAAGCCCGCTGGCAGCCTCGCCGCCACGGCCGCCATGGCAGGCTCCAGGCCCTGCAGCACCTCTTCAATGACATCTTCCGCACTCTCGCGTTGGCAGAACTTTGCAGCCACGGCGTTGAAGTGGCGGCGCTGGATGTTTTTGAAGTGGTAATGCCGGTTCTTGCCGTGCAGCGCCATGGCAAGCTTGGCCTTGTGCCAAGAGAATTGGCTGGCGCTGTTGCCCTCCACGGGCCAGATGGACATCACGTCGTAGAGCGGCGTCAGCGCATAGCGGCCGCGCGGCAAGATGCGCAGGCTGAAGTTTTTGGCGTGGCCATCGGGGGCGGCCATCATCCAAAACAGTAACTGCGTCTTGAGGAAGTTCTTGAGGTCGGCTTGCGCGTTCACAGAGCCCGCCAGCACTTGCGCGATGTCGGCCATGCTGGGCCCGCCATCGGCCTCGTATTTGCGGTGGGGTGCTGTGCCTGTGGCTTGGCAAAAGTCTTCTTGCGCCAGGCGCATCAGCCAGGTGCCAGAAGAGTGCATTTGCCGGTCAAACCGCTCCACGCACAGCACCTTCTGCCGCCCGAACTGGAGCATGGCCGTCTTGGCGGTGGGCAGGCCCAGCTCGCGCAGCAGCTCCATGCAAAGCCACTCGTTCTCTACGGATGTCCCGAAGTCGGCCTTGCGCGCACCCACCAAACCGATGGGCAGCTTCAGGATGTGCGTGGTGGGCGTGGCGCCGTGCGGGCGCTTCCATTGGCCCTCATGCCACAAGAGCGCGGTCTTCTCTTGGGCACCGGCCAGAGAGAGGCGAAAGTGCTCGTCGTCTTCCGCACGCGGCTGCCCGCCTGAGCCTGCAGCCAGCAACAGCAGTTGCTCCACCTCGCCCTCATCCAGCGCGGTGCCTTCTATGCAAGTGACCTTGGCGGGCTGCTCGTCTGCACCCAGCAGTTGGATAGCGCCTACGCAGTCACGCCCTATGGCTTCGAGCAAGTCAAAGGCTTCCAGGGAGTCGGTCTTGAACCGGGTGGCCAAGCGCCTGCGGATGGACTCACTGTCGGGCAGAAGGTTGTCAAAGTAGTGGCTGACTGGGGCACCGCGCAAGGCCTGCGAGCCGGTGAAGGGCAGTGAGAGCGACAGCGGCCGTCCGGCCTCTGAGGCCATCCAGTGCGGGTCGTAGACGAGTTCCATGTCGCCCCGGGCCGGGTGGGTCCAGGTGCCGACCCGCTCGCCATTGGCCCAGATGGAGAGGACCCGAGTTTTGGTGGCGCGTCCCATGCTGGCTTGCCTACCACTCCACCTGGCCTGCGGGCGGCACGCCAGCACCACCCCGGGGCTGCACCTGCAACTCAAGGCCCAGCGCAGCAAAGATGGCCAAGAGCTGGTCCACCCGCATAGAGCCTGGGTCGGTCTCCAGCTCAGACACGCGGTTTTGGCTCAGGCCCAGTTTGGCGGCCAATTGCTTCTGGCTCAGCTTGGCGCTCTTGCGCTCAGCGCGCAGCACCAGGCCAAGCTGGCTGGGGACGGAGAGGATTTGTGTCATGGGTCAAGGCGGCGCGGCAGGCGCATCGCTAAAGCCGATATTCATATTTTATCGGCATTGGCGATATGTGCAATGTCGCCTCACGATGCCGGGCGAACCGAAGCCCAGCTCTGCAAGGCTACCATTCGGGCCTTTTTGACAAGTCGCTACAGACTTTCGCCAGGATGAGCACAAACCCTTCTATTCATCCAAAAAACGTATCGCCACTCCCTGTTCGGAGCGGTGTCGGGTTTGCGTGGCAAGCCTTGTGGACGACCCGGCGCAAGGGCACGCGCGCACTTCAGCCGGTGCTGAAGCGCTTTGCGGTGCCATCGCTCGACGATGCGCATGTCCAGCGCTATAGGCAGGCTCTCGGGTTTGCGCAGCCTGGCTTGCCGCTAACCTATCTGTACCTTCTGGCGCAGCGCGCGCATTTGGCAGTGATGCTGTCCCCCAACTTCCCCTACGCTTTGCCCGGCACCGTGCATGTGGCCAATGACTTGCATTGGGTGGGGTCGGCCGCACAAGACTTTGAGCCAAGTCGAGCCAGCACCTTGGAGCTGCGCATTGACCCCGAGCTTCCCAGTGCCTCAGGCGCACATTTTTTGACGCTGCACGCCAGCTTCTGCCAACACGGGCCACCCCTGGCGGTGTGCAGCAGTCGCTACCTCGTCAAGCGGGGCGCGCGCACGGGTGCTCGGCGGCCACGTGACGAGTTGCCGCCAAGGCCGCTCAGCGCGGAGTGGGCGCGCTACCGGCTGCCCAAAGATGCGGGCCGCACCTACGCCAAGCTCTCCGGCGACGCCAATCCCATTCACCTGTGGCCGTGGTCGGCGCGCCTGCTTGGGTTTCCGCAGCCCATCATCCACGGCATGCATACGCTGGGGCACGTCGCTGCGGATATGGAGCGGGTCTACGGCAGGCGACTGCAGCGTCTGCAAGCCCGCTTTTTGCGGCCCATTCCAATGCCGGGGGTGGTCGTGGTGCTGGGGCAGGGCCATCAGGCCCAAGCCTGGTCAGGGGGCGTACTGGCCTTGGCCGCAGAGGGGGCGTTCATGTGTACCCCGCAGGATCAGCCAGTGTCTCTGCCACGTTGATTTTGGGGGGCAGCGCTGCACTCAGCACTGGCCGAGATAGACTGGCTCACCCCACCAGCGTGGGGCCCAATAAGAGAGAAGAAGGAGAGCCTGTGGGGCGCAAATGGATGATGGGAGTGGGGGCGCTCGTGGTGGCCACTGCGGGCTTGGCGGCTTGGGCCGGTGGGCTGTGGGGCTGGAAGCGGTATGAGGGGCGCATCAATGCCCTGGAGGTGGATCTCAGCCAGCCCGCGGCCTATGTGGTCACGCCGTCCTTGTCGGCCCTGCCGCGCGACTTGGTCAAGGCGCCGGTGCTGCGAGACCTGCTGACGGCCGACTTCGCCTTCTATTACGAAGAGCATGAAGACCGCCTGGGCCTGAGTGGCGCGCTGCGGCGGATCGCCTTTGAGCATGACCCCAGCCTGAGCGACCAACTGCTGGCGCTGGCGTTGGATGAACCGTCGGAAGTCGCTCTCTGGGCTGATGCCAAAGGGGCACCTCGCCATTGGGCCCTGGCCATGACACGGGGGGCCCTGGCCAAAGCCTTGCAGGGCTTGGCCACCGTGGCCACCAAAGACCAGCAGCTCACGGTGATTGGCGAGCTCAAGACTTCCTCTTGGAGTTTGGAGGGCTTGCCGGTTTATGCCCTGCAACTCTCCTCGCGCCGCACCTTGGCCCTGGTCAGCCAGGGCAACCGGGTAGTGGTGCTGTCGGACCCGGGGCTGTTGTTCAGCAGCAAACGTGTGGCCGACCCCCAGGCGACCGAGGTGATTGCGGGCTTGATCTCGGGCGACAGCGGGGCCCAGGGCGTGTGGCGGCGCTACTTTGGCCTGGGCGAGCCAGGCCCGCAGCACACCTTGGTGGCGGGTGCAGATCTGCTGTCGTTGGGCTATCAGCAGTTTTTTCCCGCGCTCCAAGCCTTTCGCCTTGAGCTGATGCCGGGCGGTGGCCCGCTCAGCAGCGCGGTGCGTTACCGGCCCGCCAGCGGGGCTGCGGCTGCCAGCGCCGGGCCGTGGTCCTCCTTGCCCGGTCAGGCGGCGGCCTGCTCGATGTTGCAGGTGGATTGGGCCCAAACTCGACACCTGATAGCAGACACGGCCCGGGCGGCCGAAGCGCCAGTGGCAGCGGCCTCAGTGGCCCCGGCCACCGACCCTACTCAGCGCAACACGCAGGCGGCTGCGCTGCGCCGAATGGCCGATGTTTTTGACGGGGCGGCGGGGGTCTGCTGGTATGAACGCTCGCAACTGCACACCCCGTTGTGGGTGGCCCATGCCAAAGGCGACGCGCCCAGCGCCCAAGTGCTGGAAGACTTCGCCCACTGGTTGCTGCCAGCATCGGCCGAGGTGCAGGTCGGCGACGGCCCGGCCGTGTCGGCGCGCATCCGGGCACCGTATGGCGCGCTGCGGGGGCCTGAGGGCGCGTCCTACCAACTGCGTATGGCGCGGGTGGGGGACTGGTGGGTGTTCTCCCCAGACGCCGAGCTGGTGGAGCAAGCCCAGGCCACGCTGGACCGGCGCTACCCGAGCGTGGCCGACAGCCTGAGCAGCCCGGACCACACCTTGTTGGTGGTGTCCCCTGGGCCATTGGCGGCCTTGATCAAGCGCGAAACCTTGGCGGTGATCACCCCGCAGCAAACCGGCTTCAGGCAGGCGCTTGAAACCCATGGCCTGCCGCGGCTGGCCAGCCTGGGTCAATGGCCTGCCAGCCAGGCGGTCTTGCAAGGCAAGCCCGATGCGCAGGGCTGGCAGGCCTTGAGCTGGCAGCCGCTCAAGGCCGTGCAGCCATGAGCCCGGCCCACGGGCCCTGCTGCCCGCCTGCACGCCGGGCCATGCTCCGGGCGGGCTTGGCCGCTTGCACCGTCGGTTTGGGGCTGGCAGCGGGGGCGCAGACGCCGCCGCCTGCGGGGCTGGATACCGTGCAAAGCCGCCGCCTGCGCGACTGGCTGGTGGTGCTCATCCATGCCCAGCTCGACAGCGGCCCCAGCCCGCGCTGGACGCATCGCGACTGCGCGGGCCTGCTGCGCTTTGCCGTGGCCGAGGCCTTGCGCGAGCACGACCTGGCCTGGCGACGCAGCATGGGCTTGTTGGGCAAACGCCTGCCGCCCGACCTGGACCCCGCCCAGGCCGGCCCTCTGCGCCACGCGTGGCGGCGGGCCGATGGCAGCCGAGCCGCCTTTGTGGGTGCCTTGGAGTTGGTGCAAGAAAACACCCGCTTGGTGGGTCGCAACTTGGCCCAGGCCCAGTCTGGGGATCTGCTGTTCTACGACTTTGGGGACGACCAGCACCTGATGGTTTGGATGGGCCCTTACATGGCCTACCACACCGGCCGCCAGCAGCCGGGGGATAGTGGCCTGCGTGCGCTGCGCCCGGCCCAGCTCATGGCTTGGCAAGACACCCGCTGGCGTCCCAGCACCGACAACCCCAACTTCCGCGGTCTGTACCGCCTCGCCTTTTTGGCGAACTGACCTTTGGGCCTTCGCACCTCATGATGCCGACCTCACGCCTTACTCACTCGCTGGGCCGCCACCTGTGTCTGGCCGCGCTGTGCGCCAGCCTCTGGGCCCTGGCTCCCACTAGCCAAGCCGCCCGCCCCAGCGTGGCTGAAGCACCCCCTCTGGCCAATGTTTACGAGCCCTTTGTCGGTGAGCCCTTTTTCTTGCTCAGCGACGCCACCTACGGGTCCTCCGAGCGGCCCTTGGTGCGGCTGGAGGTGAATGCGCCCAAGGAGCTGGAACGCTTGGGTGGCGTCGATGTGGTGGTCTACCGCATTCCCGACCCGCTGGCTTTCTTGCAAAAGCAGCGCAACTTGCACCGCATTCAAGTCGACGGATTGGCCTCGGGAGACGGCTTGGCCAATGCCCTCACCCATGTGTGGGACAACTGGGTGGTGAAGTCGCGCCAGGCTTGGCAAAAGCTGTTCTCGGCCGAGGCGCGCAAGGCCGTCACCACTCAAGCCCCCCAGCTCAAAACGCCCAAGGGCTTGACCGCGCCCTCGCGCTTTGAGGAGCCACGCCAGTTCAAGCCTCTGCCTGGCCTACCTGTGGTGGAGCGGCTGCGCTACCCGGTGCAGTTTGCGCGCCCCATTGCACCGCCCAAGGACCTGAAGTTGGAGGGCAGCAGCAGCGAATTCATCAAGCCCACCGAGGGCAATGTGCAAGTGCCGCTGGCCCCTCAAAAGCCGGGGCTCTACTTGGTGGAGGCCATGGCCGGCCAGCACCGCGCCACCACCTTGCTGTTCGTCAGCGACACCGTGGCCGTGACCAAGGTTTCGGGCCAGCAGATGCTGGTCTGGACGGCACAGCGCAGCGCCGGTGCGGCCGTGCCGGGGGCCAAGCTGGTGTGGACGGACGGCGTGGGCGTGCTCAAGAGCGGCAGCACCGATGCCCAGGGTCTGGCCCGCCTAGACCACGTGGCCCCAGAGCAGACCTACCTCTTTGGCCAGGACCCGGCCGGAGGTGTGTTCATCTCTGAAAACTTCTACTACGACAGCGAGATTTACAACACCAAGGTCTATGCCACGACCGACAGGCCGCTGTATCGCCCCGGCGATACGGTGATGGTCAAGGTCACGGGCCGTGAGTTCAAAAGTGCCCGCAGCTCGGCCCCCTTGGCCGACGGCGACATTCAGCTCAGTGCTTTAGACCCGGCCGGCCAGATGGTGGCCAGCCAGACCCTGCGCTTTGCCAGCACCTCGGGGGCCGATGGTCGCTTCATCCTGCCCAGCAATGCGGCGGCCGGTGGCTATGAGCTGCGCCTGGCGCTGCGCGATCAGGTCTACACCGCCGCCTTCCGGGTGGCGGACTATCAGAAGCCGCACTTCGAGCTGTTGGTGCTGCCGGACAAACCCGACTTTCACACCGGCGACAAGCCCAGTGGCAAGCTCCAGCTCAATTACCCAGACGGCAAACCGGTGGCACGGGCTCGGGTGTCCCTGACGGCGCGCATGCAGCAGCTCAGCATGGTGGACGGCGAGCTGGACTACAGCGGCAGCTTTGCCGTCAAGCTGGCGCAACAAGAGCTGGTCACCGACAGCTCGGGCGTGGCCAGCTTCAGTTTGCCGCAAGCCACTCAAGCCAGTCGTTACATTCTGACCGCCCTGGCCACCGATGGGGCGGCCTACCGCGTGCGGGTGTCGCGAGAGCTGTTGGTCGACCGCGCGGCCGCCGCCTGGCGCTTGCAGCCTCAGGCCCAGTTCTCCCGCCCGGGCGAGGCCATGGCCTTCCGCTTTGTGCCCAGCCAACAAACTGCCACCTCCCGTGTGGGCCTGCAAGGGGCCACCGCACCGCAGCGACCGGTGAGCTGGGAATGGCTGCGCCTAGAGGACCGCAGCCAAGACAGCGGCAAGCTGGGCAGCAGTGGCGACAGTGTGTCGCTGAGCTTCAAACAGCCCGGCTCCTACACCGTGACCTTGCGTGATGAGCAGCGCCGCATCGTTGCGGCCACCAGCCACTGGGTCAGCGGCGAGGGCCAGAAGGCCCCGGCTGGCAGCATCGCCATCGTGTTTGATAAGCCCAGCTACCAACCCGGCGAGATGGCCCAGGCCTTGCTGACCTTCCCGGAGCCGGTGGAGCAGGCCTTGCTCAGCCTAGAGCGGGATCAGGTCGAAGCGGTGGGCCTGCTGACCCAACCGCCCAGTGGCCTGAGCGCCAAGCGGCTCAATGCCACTCAATGGCAGGTCGGTCTGAAGGTCAGCACCGAGATGAGCCCCAACATCACCCTCTCGGTGGCCACGGTTCAGCGCGGCGACATGGTGTTTCAAAACCAAGGCTTGAAGGTGGCTCAGCCCCGCATCAGCATGGCCATCAAGACCGAGCGCGAGGTCTATGCGCCGGGCGATACGGTGAATGTAGAGCTGAACACCCTGGTCGACGGCAAGCCCGGGCCGGCCGAGGTGGCGGTGGGCGTGGTCGATGAAATGATCTACGTGCTTCAGCCCGAGATCGCCCCCAGCATCGACGATTTCTTCTATCACCCCCGGCGCAACAATGTGCGCACTGCCGCCTCCTTGAACTTTATTGGCTACGACCTGGCCACCCGTAAAGTGGGCGAGTTGCCCCAGCGGCGTCAGGTCAACGAGCGGGCGGTCAAGACCCTGGAGCGACCCCGGCGCGACAACGTGGACACCGCCACTTGGCAACCCAATCTGCGCAGCGACGCCAGCGGCAAGCTGCGCTTTAGCTTCACCATGCCCGACTCGCTGACCCGCTGGCGCATCACCGCTCGCGCCATCGAGCGCGGTGGGCTGGTGGGCCAGCAGACCGCCTGGGTGCGTAGCGACAAACCCTTCTACGCCAAGTGGACCAGCCCCGATTGGCAGCGCGTGGGCGACAAGGTCCAGGCCAGCGTCGCCCTGTTCAACCAAGGGCAGGAAGAGCGCAGTGTGGAATGGTCGGTCACGGGGCCCGGCATTGAGCTCAAGGACAAGGTCAAGCTCAAGCCGGGTGCCAACTTTGTGACCCTGCCGCTGCACGCCGAGCAGGTGGGGGCGCTGGAGCTGAGCCTGCAACTGCGTAGCGAAGGCAAGCTGGTCGATACCTTGCGCAGCCCCCTGCAGCGCCTGCCGCTGAACTGGGCGGCACCACGCGAGCTGGTGCTCGACCTCAGCAACGGCAGTGCCGAGCTTAAGCTGCCGGCCGATGCGCGTCAGGTACAGGTCACGCTGGGGGCGGACCCGGCCGCCGCCGCTTTCAGCCGCTGGGTGGATGAACTGGTGGACTACCCCTACGGTTGTGTGGAGCAAACCGCCAGCCGCTTGCTGCCGCTGAGCCTGGCACTGCAGTCGCTCTCAGCCGCGCAGCAGCCGCTGGCCCCGCAGCTCACTCAGCGCCTGGCCACCGCCCGCCTAGCCCTGGCTCAGATGGCTGGCCCGGAAGCCCGCTTTGGGTGGTGGGGTCGGCAGATGGAGGCCGACGGCTTCCTGACGGCCTATGCCTACTATGCCGACTGGCGTGCCACCCAAGCTTTGCGCGCGAGCCTGCCCGAGGAGCATTGGGCACGCTTGCTGGACGTGTATGCCAAGCAAGTCGCTGCCATGACACCGCTGCAGCGTGCCTTGGCCCTGCAATGGATGCAGGAAATGGGCCTGCCTGTGGGCAGCCTGCAAGCGGCCTTGCTGGACCAGTTACAGGCCCAACCCGCCACCGACCCGGCCGCTTTGGCGCAGCAGCGCGGCAGCGTGGTGATGCGCTCGGCAGACGCGGTGAACAGCCGCGATATGGCCCTGGTGCTGGCGGTACACAGCGCCGCTGGTCGGGCTACACCGGCCCAACGGGCCGAAGCCGAGGCAGCCGCCCAGCGCTTGGCCAGCGTGCCCGCGCCACTGGTGCAAAGCCTGTTGGTGCTGACCCAGCGCGGCGGCCCCGAACAGGCCCGCGCCCTGCTGACCCAGGTGCGGGGCGATGTGCCCACCTTCGATCGGGCCCAGTCACTGCTGTGGCTGCACAAGGCCTTGGGCGGTCGGCCCGAGTTGCGGGTGGAGCTCACCGCGCTGGCCGCACCCTGGGTGGCCCAGCGCAGCAGCACGGGCGAGATGCGCTGGCACCTGCCCGCCGGTGCCGCCCGCCCGGCCCAACTCAGCCTGGCTGGCGGTGCCAAGGCCGCTGTGGCTTACGTCAGCTTTGAGAGCGCGGAAGCTCCCAGCGACGCCGCTCAGCCGGCGTTGCCGGTGCAACTGGAGCGACAGCTCTTCAAGGTGGTGACCCAAGACAAGCCTGCGGCCGAAAAGGCGACGCCCGACAAGGCCGCCTCCGCAGCGCGCGCGGCCTCGGCCCCCGTGGCCGCCGATGATGGCCGCCTGAGGATCAAGCTGGAGCCTGTGAAGCCGGGGTCGCCCCTGGACAGCAATGCCCTCTATTTGGACCAGATCACTGTGCGCAGCGAGAAGGCCATGCGCTGGGCGCTGCTGGAGGTGCCCCTGCCTCCCGGCGCGGCGGTGGAATCCAGCACCTGGGGCTTGGAGCTGCAACAAGGCGACAAGATGGTGCCGCTGGAGCGCGCCATCCACCAAGCTATGCCGAGGGGCTATGCCGTGCCCTTTGATGAAGTCGGTGCCCAGTCCACGGTAACGGCCCGTCATCTGATTCGCTTTGCCCAGCGTGGGGAGTACAAGTTGCCCGCCGCCCGGCTCTACCGCATGTATGAGCCGGAGGCCAAGGCCCAAGACAGCTCTGGCCAGTGGACCAGCATGGAGGTGCGCTGAGCATGTGCCACCTGCGCCCGACCCAGCGCCACTGGCTGTGCCGCCTGCCGCTGTGGGCGGCGGGCGTGTTGCTGTGCGGCGTTTGGGGCGCGGCGGCGTCATGGGCCAAGCCGACGGCGGCTGCCTTGCCGCAACTGGTGTGGTTGGACGATGCCGGGGTGCAGGCCACCCCAGCCACGGCAGGCGCGGCCCGCACGCCACTGGGCAGCCTGTGGAAGCTGTTTGTCTACAGCTATCTCGTCGCCCAGGGCGAGCAGGAGCCGGCCTACCGCTGCGAGGCGGGCCGACGGCGTGACGACGAGGAGTATTGCTGCGAGCCCGGCGAGTCGGTGGACCGCGACACCGCGCTGGCGCGCTCTTGTGGCCCTTACTTTGCCCCCCAGCGTCTGGGCCTGCGCCCCCAAGCCTGGCAGGCCTTTTGGCAGGCCCAGGCCGAGCGCGGCAGCGCTGGCTCGGCCACGGCTTGGCTGCAAGACCTGAACGTCCTGCAGCCCTCTACGTTGGTGCCCCTGCCCAGCCTGTTGCAAGCTTTGCAGCAAGTGCCCCCTGGGGCCCGCCAAGCGGCGCGCCAAGCCTTGTTGCCCAACACCTTGCGCGAGCCAGGTGTGCTGGCAGCGCTGGGCAGCGGGCCACGGTTCAAGACTTGGTCGTGGCATAACACCAAAAATGAGCGCATCGGCGGGGCTGCTGGTTGGCTGGCCGATGGCACGCCCTTTTGGCTGGGGGGCGCTGGCACCAGCCGCAGCGTGCTGAAGGCCCAGGCCGCTTGGGTCGCCCAGCAGTGGCAGGCCCAGCGCCTGCTGCTGCGCTCGCCGGATGCGGCAGGCCTGCGGGCCCAGGCCTGCGTGGAGGTGGCTTTTTTCAAGCGCTATCCGCTGGCCACTGTGCAGCGGGACGATGGCCAATCCGCCAAGCCTGGGCCCCTGGCCCCGCAGCGCTATCAACTGCGCTTTGCCAACGGCCAAAGCTTGTCGCTGCAAGGCAGCCCCGCCTTGCAATTGCGGCTGGACGGTAGCCAGCCCCGCTTGTTCGCCCGCCTGCCGCTGGAAGACTATGTGGCCCGGGTGTTGGACCGCGAGGCCGACCCCACCCGCACCGAGGCCGCAAGGGCGCTGGCCATTGCGGCCCGCACATGGCTGCTGCACAACACGGTGGAGCAGAGCGGCTGCCGGGCGGTGGACGACGACAGCCGTGCCCAGCGCGTCAGTCCCCAGGCACCCAGTCCCGCCGCACAGGCGGTGGCGGCCTTCACCGCTGACGTGGTGCTGCGCGGGGCCTCGGTGCGCTACCACCTGGACCAAGCGAGCCCGGGCGTTTTGGCTTGGCGTCAGGCTGAGCGGCAGGCCGAAGAAGGGCAGGGCTTTGAGGCCATTCTGCGCCATGCCTTCCCGGCCGCAGTGCTGGCGGGGGTGGACAGTGTGGCCGACTGCCAGCCTCTGGCCGAGGCCAGCCAGTGGCTGCAAGACCGCCAGCGGCGCTGGCGCAGCCGTCTGCAGGCTGAGGTGGGCTACGAAGCGCCCGCCACGGCTGTGCAGGTCTGCCAACTCCAGCAAGGCATGCCGCATTCCGACCAACGCCGCCTGCGCATTCATGTGCGCGAGTGGCTCAGCCGCGAGGGGCGCGTGACCTTGATCCATGAATACCTGCACCTGGCCTTTCGCCATCACCCCAGAGGCCAAGACGAGGCCTTTGTCGAGCGTCTGGCGCAAAGCCTGGCCGATCACTGACACACCATGAACACCTTGACCCACGTTTCAGTTTTCACGCGCTTTCTGCTGAGTTTGGCCAGCCTCTTGGCCGGGTCAGCTTGGGCGCAAGTGCAATTGGACACGCCTCGCGGGGGCTGGCGCGCCACGCCCTCTCAGCAGCAGGACTTTCTGCAAGAGGTGCATTACCCGGCGGCCAGCGTCAACACCCTGGGACGCAGCGAGTCCGCCTTGATCAAGGGCCGCATTGCACAGGCGGCCCAGGCCAAGACCGAAGGGCCGCGCAAGCCGGGCACCCTGGTGGTGGACGGCATAGCCATTCCGCTGGAGATCGGCCCTGACGGCCAATTTGCTCGGCCCTGGTCGTTTGGCGCAGGCGCGCATGGGGTGACGGTGCGTGGCCCGGGCAGCCATGGGGCGAGCCAGCGCAGCCAGTTCATCGAGGCCAACCCGGGCCGGGCCCGGGTGCGGCTGCGGGTGGTGCTGAGCTGGAACAGCGACAACACCGACCTCGATTTGCATGTGGTGTCGCCCGACGGTCAGCATGTGTTTTTTGGCAATCGGGTCGTGCCCAACGGCGGGGCCTTGGATGTGGATGTGACCACCGGCTTCGGTCCTGAGATTTTTGCCCACCCCGCCCCGCCTCCGGGCCTTTGGCATGTGTACGTCAACTATTACGGCGCGGGGGACTTGCGCGACGATCTCAGCGTGGCCCAGGTGGCCATCATCGAGCAGGAGGGCACGCTGCAAGAAAAGCAGCAGACCTTTCGCGTGCCGCTGCGCAAACCTGGCGAGCTGACCTTGGTGCGCTCTTTCTTGGTGCGGTGAGCGTGATGACGCCGCAGACGAGGACGGGCCATGCCCGGTCACGGGAGCAGGCCGCTCAGTGGCTTGGGGCGTTGCTTGTCGGTCTGCTTGGAGGCCTTAGCCCGTTGGCATGGGCCCAGTCGGCCCCGGGGGCTGGGGTCACGTCGGCCCAAGCCAAGGCCGATGGGCTGGCCCGCCCTGCAGGTGGCTGGACCTATGGCGGCTTGGTCGATGATGCCCAGCGGGTGGAATACGCCTACCCCGCCAACCTGATTGACCGGGGTGGCCAACGGGGGCGCACCCTCATTGAAGGCCAATTGCGGGCCCAACGCCAACAAGGCCGTCGCACCCCCGCCTTGGTGGTCAACGGCAATGCCTTGCCGCTGTATACCGGTACTGACGGGCGATACGCCCGCCCCTATGCCTTTGGCGCAGGCAGCAACAGCGTGGAGCTGCGCGACGCTGAAGGGCGCAGCCTCAAGCGAGTGCAGTTTTACGAAGCCAATCGCCTCAAGACCCAGGCCAAGGTGCGGGTGATATTGGCCTGGGACGACCCCCAGGCTGAACTCGATCTGCACGTCATCACCCCCGACGGCGGCCACGCCTTCTTTGCCAACCCAGTGCTGGCCAACGGTGGTGGTCTGGATGTTGACAGCGTGGACGGCGCAGGCCCAGAAATGTTTTCCATCACCACCCCGCTGCGCGGCCCCTACCATGTCTACGTGAACTACTGGGGCAACTTCGGTGAGGGCGGCTATCACTTTGACGAGACTACCCGCCAGCAGCCGGTCATCACCGCCCGCATCAGCCTGGTGTTCGATGAAAATACGGGCAGCGAGCGCCGTGAGACCTTTACCGTGCCCATGCGCAAGATCGGCGATCTGACGCTGGTGCGGTCGTTTGTCAGGTGAGGGGTGGGTCCTCGTCCTGGCGCTCGGGCTCTGTGCTGTGGAGGATCTCACCCAGCACCGCTGTGGCATAGCTGCCTGCGGCCAGGCTAAAGCTGATGATCAGTTGGTCGGCCTGCGGCCATTCCCAGCTCATGTCTATCGGCTGGGCCACCAGGGCGCGGCGCTCTTGGTCTAGGCCGGCAAATTCCATGCCGCTGCACAAGGTGGCGTGGCGTTCGGCCACGCTGTTTTCCAGGGCTTGGGCTTGGTCGGTGGTGCTCACGCGGCCACGGCCCCACAGCGGGCCGGTGGGCTGGCCGGCCTCGTTCAGCACGTCGCCGGGCAGGGTTTGGCCCCACAGCCCTTGCTGCATGCGCAGCGCCAGCACTTCATTGAAGATGAAAGAGCGCACCGCCGACAGGTAGATGCCTTTCTTCTTCGGGTTGCGCACGCGGATCTCGCGGGCCAGCATGGCGCGGCCTTGCTCAACGTTGCCACCATCGTGGCCAAAACGCTGGGCGCCAAAGTAGTTGGGCACACCCTTCGCCGCCACGGCTTGCAGGTTCGCCTCCAGCGCCTCGCGGTCGCCCGTCACCTCACGCAGCACGATGCGAAAGCGGTTGCCTTGCAGGTCACCCGGGCGCAGCTTCTTCACGTGGCGGCTCTGGCTCAGCACCTTATATTCTGGGTGCTGAAGCTGGGTCAGGTCGGGCGTGTCACCCTTGGGCAGATAGATGCTGAACCATTGCCGGGTGATGGCGTAGCGGTCCTTCAGGCCGGCATAGCCCACATCCCACTCGTTCACCCCGGCGGCCAGGGCCAACTGCTGGGCGACAAAGACGGTGTTGGCGCCGTTCTTCTCCACATCCACCCAAATGTGCTCGCCCGTGCCCGAGGGCAGTTGCAGCGGCAGCTCGGTGACGATGAAGTCCTCGTTGTGGAGCTTCAGGGTGGCGCTGGCGCCGCTGGTCGGGCTACACCGGCCCAACGGGCATTCAAACACTTTGCCGCCCAGCCATGCGCCCAGGAAGCCGCCGATTTGGTGGGTCAGCATCACGCCGCCAAACAGCATGGCCATATTGCCGGTGCCAAAGAATTTGGCTACCAAACCAGCCGTGGGTGGCACGGTGGACAGAAAGGTCAGGCCCATCACGGCGGCAAACACCAACATCACCACGCCTGTTTTGGGTGCGGACAAAAACACCAACACAGCCAGCGCCCGGGTGGCGTACACCAAAGACAGCAAAGACTTCATGCGCCAGCGGCCCACCGCCCAGCCCATGGCGATGCTGCCAATGATGTTGAATAGGCCCAGCATGGCCAGCGACCAAGCGCCGTATTGCAGGGGCAGGCCGCACAGCTCGATCACGCCGGGCAGGTGCGTGGCCAAGAAGGCGACGTGGAAGCCGCAGACAAAAAAGCCGCTGGCCAGCATGAGGTAGCTGGGGTGGCGCAGGGCCTGCGCCAGCGCCTGCCGTGCGGGCAAGGGGGTGCTTTGGGGCGCGCCTGCTGTTGGCCCCACAGCACCGGGCGCGGCGCCGCGCAGCACCCAGGCGGCGGGCAGTGCCAGCAAGACCAACATGGCCATGACTTGCATGGCGGCCGACCACCCCAGCCCCAGGATCAAGGTGCTGGCAATCGGGGCCATGACAAATTGGCCAAAGGACCCACCTGCATTGACGATGCCGGTGGCCAGTCCGCGCCGCGCGGGGGGCAGATGGCGCATCGTGGCCGCCATCAGCACGGCAGGCCCGGCAATACCGGCTCCACCGGCCGCCAGCACGCCGATAGAGAAGATCAATCCCGCGGTGCTGCTCATCAAGGGTGTCAAAAAGGTGCCCAGCGCCACCAGTGCAATGCCCATGGCCAGCAAGCGGCCCGCCCCCAGGCGGTCCGCCAGGGCCCCAGCAAAGGGCTGGGTCAAGCCCCACCAGAGCTGCCCCACCGCAAAGGCCAGGCTGATACTGGCCAGCCCCAGCCCGGTGGCACTGTTTAAGGGACCCAGGAACAAGCCCATGGTCTGGCGGGTGCCCATGGTCAGCGCAAACGTTCCTGCGGCGGCCACGAGCACGCCCACAAAGAGCCAGTGCGCGCGGCGGTCTGTGGCTGCGGGGTCAAGCTGCGGAGTGGACATGGCGTTAGGGCTCGGTGGGCTGGTGGGGCTCAAGCAAGGTGAGCGATTCGTCGATCAGGGCATGCAGGGCAGCCACGTTGTGAAGCCCCAGCACAGCGTTGAGCCCGTCTTGCGCGGCGCGCCAGCGGCGCTGGGCTTCGGTGCGCTTGTCGCGGCCCAGCGGGGTGATGGAGACGCTGCGGGTGCGGCCATCGGCGCCGGGCTGCATGTCCACCCAACCGGCCTCTAACAGCGGTTTGAGGTTGCGCGTCAGCGTGGAGGCGTCCATGGTCATGGCGCGCGCCAAGGCGCCGGGGGCCAGCGGCCCGAGCTTGAGCACATGAGAGAGCAGCGAATATTGCGAGGTCTTCAACCCCACGGCGGCCATTTCGGTGTCGTAGTGCTGGGTGACCCGGCGCACCAGCTGCCGCAGCTTGAAATTGGTGCAGCCCTGGGGCCGGGGGCTGTCCGTCGTCACCATGGGTTTGGCAGTCATAGTGTCATTGTATATACAATCATTGTATCTGCAACAAATAGACGAGACAGCCATGAGCACCGAAGACACCCTGGCCCAATGGACTCAAGAATTCAATGTCGTGCGTGAGCGCATGCTGGCGGCTAAGCCCACCGCAGGCTTTGTGACACCTGCCCAAGCGGCAGGCAAGAGTGGGCTAGAGGTGCTGCAGGCCATGCTGGCGGGTGAGCTGCCTTACCCGCACATCTCAGACACGATGGACTTTGGCCTGGTGTCGGTGGCGCCGGGCAAGGCGGTGTTTCAGGGCACGCCGCAGCTCAAGCACCTGAACCCCATGGGCGGTGTGCATGGTGGCTGGTATGCCACGTTGTTGGATTCAGCCCTGGGCTGTGCCGTGCACACGCTGATGCCGCCTGGCCGGGGCTACACCACGGCCGAGTTGAGCGTGAACATCGTGCGCGGCGCCACGCCCAAGACGGGGCCGCTGCGCGCCCTGGGCGAGGTGCTGCACTGTGGCCGCCAATTGGCCACGGCCGAGGCCCGCATCGTGGGGCCGGATGGCAAGCTCTATGCTCACGCCACCACCACCTGCTTGGTGCTTGAGTTGCCCAGCGCTTGAGCTGGGTGTTGGCTCACCCTGCACCTGGCTTCAGCTTTTGATGATAAATGGCGAATTTTTAGTAGCCATAAAAAAGACTACTGAATGCGTTTCAATGATTTAATAGTCATTTAAACGGCTCCCATTTGATTCTGCTGTGACGCCCTCCGACTTCAACCTTGCTTCATCGGCCGAGATCATGCAAGCGCTGGGTCAACGCCTGCGCGCGCAGCGTTTGGCCAAGCTCATAACGCAAGAGGAGTTGTCGCATCGAGCAGGTGTGGCCCTGGGGGCCGTGAAGAAGCTGGAGTCCTCTGGCAAGGTCACCTTGGAGACCTTGGTGCAGGTGGCGCGCGTGCTGGGCTTGGTGAATGAGCTGTCGGGTTTGTTTGCTGTGCCCGCCTACGCCAGCATTGCCGACATGGAGCGTCACGCCGCGCCCAAGCGCCTACGCGCGCGCAAGCGAGCGGGCTTGGCACCATGAAGAAGCTGGATGTCTTCTTTGGCGGCTGGGGCCAACGGTGGCTGCTGGGCACATTGGCGGACGATGGGCGGCAGTTGTTGTTTGAGTATTCAGCAGAGGCCTTGAAGCAGGGCCTTGAGTTGTCTGCCCTGAAACTGCCCTTGCGCGCGCAGGCCTACGGCGGTTTCCCGCCCTACCTCAGCCGCCTGCCTGGCGTGGTGGCCGACTCCCTGCCCGATGGCTGGGGCCTGCTGCTGATGGACCGCCTCTTCTTGCAGAGCAGGCGGCCCTTGGCAGGCATCTCGCCGCTGGATAGGTTGAGCTTCATTGGTGAGCGGGGCATGAGCGCCTTAACCTTTGTGCCGGCAAGCAAAGCATCTTTGTCGGCAGACGACCTGAGCCTGTTGCAGATGGCTCAAGCGGTGCGCGAGGTGGTGGCGGACAGGGACACGGCGGCCTTGCAGCAATTGGCCATGGTGGGCGGCTCCCCGCATGGCGCGCGGCCCAAGGTGCTGGTGCAATACGACGTTCAGCATCAGCGCATCAGCACCTTAGATGGCGCACCCGGCACACCCTGGCTCATCAAGTTTCCTGCCGGGCAAGAGCACAAAGAGGTCTGTGCCATTGAGCTGGCTTACTGCGGCATGGCTCGCCGCTGCGGCTTGGAAGTGCCCACCACAAAGCTGTTTGAGATCAATCGCAACTTGGCTGCGTTTGGCATCGAGCGCTTTGATCGCGAGCGCGGCATGCGGGTGCCGGTGCAATCTTTTGCTGCCGCACTCCACGCGGATTTCAGAGTCCCGTCTCTGGACTATCAAAGCATTCTTCGAGCGACGCTGTACTTCACGGCAGATGTCAGGCAGGTCGAAGCGGCCTTCCGGCGCTGTGTGTTCAATGTGGTGTTCAACAACCGTGACGACCACGCCAAGAACTTTGCGCTGCGCATGAATGAGCAAATGCAATGGCAGCTCGCACCCGCCTATGACCTGACGTTCAACAGCGGCCCCGGCGGCTACTACCCCTCGATCCGAAAGGGAAGCGTGGCCATGATCACGTCTGCTGTCGCTGCCAACATGAATCGTTGCGCTTGAGCGTGGTGTGACCGCTGCAATCAATGAGCCACAGTTCGCAGCAAGGGCGAATCAAGAAAAGATGCAGGGATCCTCAATCATGCCCAAGCCTCTGCGCGTCATTTGAAAGAGGCTGCTCCATGGCCAATGATCGATGATTGAGGCACCATAACGGTATGATGGCAATCATGCCGAACAAGACCCGCCACAGCAGAATGTCCGCCAAAGAGGCCACCCGCGAGCGCATCGTGGCAGTGGCGGCCCGCGCCATTCGCCGCCAGGGTTACGACGGCGTGGGCGTGGCAGATGTCATGAAGCAAGCCGGTTTGACGCACGGCGCGTTCTATGCACATTTCGCTTCACGCGAGGCCATGTTGGCCGAGGCAGCCCGTCAAGCCTGTGCGGAGTCGGCTACCGCCGTGGCCAGCGTTGTGGCCCAAGCACAGCAGGGTGAGGCGCTCACCGCGCTGCTTCAGGCCTACCTTTCCAAAGAACATCTGGAGCATGCCGAGGTGGGTTGCCCACTGGCTGCCTTGGCCTCAGAGACCCCGCGTCAAGCCGCAGAGGTGAGGCGCGCCACCACCCAGCACCTGAAGGAAATGGTGGACTTGGCGGCCCGCCAATCGCCAGACTGGGGCCAAGCCGCCGCTCATGAGCGTGCCTTGGCCACCATCGCGACGCTGGTGGGCACCGTGGTGCTGGCCCGTGCTGTGGATGACCCCACCTTGGTTGACAGCCTGCGAGAAGCGGCGCTGAAGCACTTGCGCCCGCCTGCCTCCTGACATTGGAGTCTGAGCCCGGCGCGCTATACCGTCTTTTGATATGATGATCATCATGCGAAATGACGACGATGGCCTGTTTGGCGTCACATTCCTTACCGCTCATCTTGGGGCACGACGTTGCGGGCGAGGTGGCCCAGGTCGGCGCACAAGTGACCCAATTTCGGCCTGGTGACGAAGTCTATGCAAGGCTGGGCGACCTGCGTCTTGGCAGCTTTGCAGAGATGGCGGCCGTGAAGCAAGGCTTGCTCGCACACAAGCCTGCGGGCATCAGCATGGTAGAGGCGGCCTCTTTGCCTCTGGTGGGACTGACCGCTTGGCAGGCCCTGGTCGAAGTCGCCCAAGTGAAGCAGGGTCACAAGGTGTTCATTCAAGCGGGTTCGGGTGGCGTGGGCACCTTTGCCATCCAGCTGGCCAAGCATCTGGGTGCGACCGTGGCCACCACCACCAGCGCGGCGAACGTGGACCTTGTGAAACGCTTGGGCGCTGACCTGGTGATCGACTACAAAACACAGGACTTTGAAGCACTGCTGCAAGACTACGACGTGGTGCTTCACAGCCAAGATGCGACGGCGCTCGAAAAGTCTCTGCGTGTGCTCAGGCCAGGCGGCAAGCTGGTGTCCATCTCTGGCCCCGCAGACCCTGCATTTGGCCAGCAAGTGGCCGCCTCTGGGTTGGTGAAACTCGTTCTACGACTACTCAGCGCCGGGGTGCGCCGCCGGGCTCGCCACCGAGGCGTGGACTACCACTTTCTCTTCATGCGGCCTGATGGGGCGCAATTGAAGGAGATCACCCGGCTTGTGGAATCGGGCGTCATTCGGCCCGTCATCGACAAAGTCTTTCCCTGGGAAGCCACCAACCAAGCCCTGGACTATGTGGAGTCTGGGCGTGCCAAGGGCAAGGTGGTGGTGAGCATGCACTGAGCGCCCTGCGACCGTTAGGCCTCCGCCTCAACGGCGGCCAGGTCCTGCTGCAACTCATCGGCACACTGGGTCCTTACCGGCGTCGCCTGCGCCAAAGCCATCCACACCTCAAAGGGCAATGTGCAGGGCGCATGCCGGGCAGGGCGCAGCATCTCCAGGCGGCCGCCCTCCGCGTCGCTGTGCAGCACCCACACGCCCAGGTCTTCGGGCAGCTCTTTGGGCTCGGCCATGCCGGCAGGGAAGACGTAGTAGCACTCGCTGCACAGCCATTGGTAGGAGGCCCGCTTGGCCTTGTTGCGCAGGTCTGAGAACAGATCCGCCCGGCTGACTTTGACTTCGTGCACCATGGGCTGCAGATAGGCCGGGTTGCTGGTGCGCCGCACCGAGAACAGATCAGGCCGGGCCAGGCGCCATTGAGTGGCGGGCTTGGGCGGCGTGGGGGCGGTGCCTGCCTTGGGTTCTTCATCGGCCCACAGACTGGGGCACGCCATGAAGGGTGCGCGTTGCGGGCCTGGGGCTGACGCAGTTGTTAAGGGGGTGTTCTCGGCCGACGGTTCAATGTCAACCTGTGCCCGCAGCGACAGCTCATGCCACACCAGCCGGCCGGTCTCGACCAGCAGGTCGGCCATGCGCAGGGACGGACCCTGTGGTGCTGCAGGCGGCTGTGCTTCACGACACGGTGGAGGACACCGATACCAGCTTGGAAGAGCTGACCACGCACTTCGGCCCGCAAGTAGCCGCTGTGGTGGCCGAGTTGACTGACGACAAGCGCCTGCCCAAAGTTCAGCGCAAGGCTTTGCAGGTTGAGCACGCACCGCACAAGTCGGCTCAAGCCGCTCTGGTCAAGTTGGCCGACAAAACCTGCAATCTGCGGGACATCATCGCCTCGCCCCCTGCAGATTGGCCGCTGCAGCGTCGCCGCGATTACTTCGACTGGGCCTTGCAGGTGGTGCAAGGCTTGCCGCCGGTCAGCCCCGCGCTGCGGGCTGCCTTTGATGCGGCGTATGCTCAGCGGCCGTGAGTGCCTCACACATCAATCGCACCGGCCGACCCGGCCTGCTTGCGCAGCTCGAACTTTTGGATCTTGCCGGTTGAGGTTTTGGGCAGCTCCCCAAAGACCACGGCCTTGGGCACTTTGAAGCCCGCGAGGTGCTGTTTGCAGTGGGCGACTACGGCCTCAGCGCTGAGTTGTGAGCCGGGCTTCAGTTCCACAAAGGCGCATGGCGTTTCGCCCCACTTAGGGTCGGGCTTGGCCACCACGGCGGCAGCCAGCACATCGGGGTGGCGGTAGAGCACGTCTTCAACCTCAATGGAAGACACGTTCTCGCCGCCCGAGATGATGATGTCTTTGCTGCGGTCCTTGATCTTTATGTAGCCATCCGGATACTGCACTGCCAAGTCGCCCGTGTGGTACCAGCCACCGGCAAAGGCCTCTGCGGTGGCAGCGGGGTTCTTCAAGTAGCCCTTCATCACGATATTGCCGCGGAACATGATCTCGCCCATGGTCTCGCCATCCCAGGGCACGGGCTGCAGGGTGGTGGGGTCGAGCACCGCCGCGCCGCGCTGTAGGTGATAGCGCACGCCTTGGCGGGCGTTCAAGCGGGCGCGCTCGCCGATGTCCAACTGCTCCCACTCGCCATGCTTGGCACAGGCCGTGGCGGGGCCGTAAACCTCGGTCAGGCCATAGACATGGGTGAGGTCAAAGCCCAGGGCTTCCATGCCTTCAATCAACGAGGCCGGTGGTGCGGCGCCCGCCACCATGGCTTTGACACCGCGAGGCAGCTTGGCCTTGAGCTCGGCCGGTGCGTTGACCAGCAAGCTGTGCACGATGGGCGCGCCGCAATAGTGGGTCACGCCATGCTCGGCCATGGCTTGGGCCATCGCGGCGGCTTCCACTTTGCGCAGGCACACATTGACGGCGGCGCGGGCGGCCAGCGTCCAGGGGAAGCACCAGCCATTGCAATGGAACATGGGCAGCGTCCACAAATAGACCGCATGCTTGGGCAGGTCCCACTCCAAGATGTTGGAGACTTGCTTTTGCGCAGGGTCAGTGCCTTGTGCAACGTGGCTGCAAACTCCACATCCACGATCACCGCTTTGGCCTCGCCATGGTCCAGCATGAAGGCAATGGTCTCGGCATCCAGCCGGGTGTTGAGCGCATTCAACACCGCACCGGCCATCGGAATGCCAAAGTGCGCTTCCACCATGGGCGGCGTGTTGGGCAACATCACCGCCACGGTTTCACCCACACCGATGCCCGCTTGGCTCAAGGCACTGGCCAGGCGGCGGCAGCGGGCGTAGGTTTCGCCCCAGCTTTGGCGCAGTGAGCCGTGAATGATGGCCGTGCGCTGGGGATAAACCTCGGCCGTGCGCTCGATGAACAGCAGCGGCGTGATGGGCGCGTGGTTGGCAGGGTTGCGGTCCAGGTGCTGTTGATAGATGGAGGGCATGGGCGTCCTTTGCGTTATCAGGGCGGAGAGAGCCGACGGTGGCTTCTGTCGTCGATTACACCGTGAATCTCTGACGGCATGCTGCGGCGCCCAAGCTCGGGCAGTTCTGAAGAGGGTGATGGATGCATACAAACATCTTTAAAATCACAGAAAAGCTCTTTTAATGAATAGTTGGTACTGTTAAAGTGCTTTCCATGGATTCGGTACCGGCCTCCTTCACCTTGCCTTGATCATGAAGACCAGCAAAGCCCAACAAGAGTTGACTCGCACTCAGATCGTTCGTGCTGCCGTGGCGCTCATGGTCGAGCAAGGTTATGACGCGGTGACCATGAAGGACATCGCTCGGGCAGCCGGCATTGGTGACGCCACCATCTACAAATACTTCGCCACCAAGGAGCGCTTGCTCCTGGGCTACTTTGACTGGGTGGCGGCTGAAGCGGTGCGCGCCTCGCGCCATGCACCGGGCTTTGCTGACTATCCGCTGCAAGCCCGCTTGCAGCGCCTAACAGATGCATTGCTCGAATGTCTGGTGCCCGATCGAGCATTTGTCGACTTGGCACGGCGCATTCTGGTCAAGTCCCCGCTCCTGATGTTGGGGGACCAACTGCAGGCCAAGATGGTCCTGAAGGAGGCCGTACAACAAGACCTTCAGCACGCTGTCGCCACCTGGGAGATCGAGCCCAGCGATTTTCTGGGGCTGCTCAGTGGGCTCTATGTCGACTATTGCTTTGGGGTCGTGGTTTATTGGCTGAACGACACCTCAGAGGACGCGGCCGACACGGTGCGCTTTGTGGACCAGACCTTAGGCATCATGGTGGCTGCGCTCAAGTCGGGCTTGCCGGACAAACTGGTTCAATTGGCCTTGTTTGTGCTGCGCAGCCAATTGGCGAGGGTGATGTCTTCGGGGGCCATGGCAGGAGTGATGTCAATGGTTGCACCCGTCAGGTCACCTGACGCACAGCGAGCACGCGCCGCAAACGCACAGCAGCCTGCGGCACCTCGAGCGCGCAAGCGCGTCAAACCAGCCTCGCGCGGAGATTCTCGTGGCTGATGCCAAGAGTGCTGTCAGTGCCCGTGCCCCACGCACGGGGCGGCTGGCCCGTACGGCCATGGCGGGCTTGGCCTCTGCCCGTGTGGGCGCTTTGACGGTGCGCCATCGCTGGCAGGCAGATGCGTCGGATCAGGCGGCTTTGGAAGCCGAGATCGGCCGTGTGCTGCTGGGCGTGATGAGCCAGATGCGCGGCACGGCGCTCAAGGCGGCTCAGTTGTTGAGCATGGAGAGTTGCTTTCTTCCGGAAGGCGTGAAGACGCAACTGGCGCGAGCCAGCCATCAAGCGGTGCCCCTGAACCGTGCCTTGATCGGCAAGGTCTTCCGCCAGGCTTTTGGCCGTGAACCTGAGGAGATTTATCAGCACTTTGAGCCCACGGCCTTTGCGGCGGCAAGCCTGGGACAGGTGCATCGCGCTCGCTTGCAAGACGGCCGATGGGTGGCGGTGAAGATTCAATATCCCGGCATGTCGGCCACCATTGAGACCGATATCGCCCTGCTGAGAACAGCCTTGCGCCATGTCGGCAAGGGCTTGCTGAAGCTACCCAATCCGGAGGTGGTGGAGTCCACCTTGGCGGAGATTCGCCGCCAACTCCTGGAAGAGGTGGATTACACCTTAGAGGCTGAAAGGCAGCAGCAATTTGCGGCGGTACTGCAGGACACCCGCCTGGTGGTGGCTGATGTGGTGGCCAGCCATACGCGCCCCACCGTGTTGACCCAAACACTGCTTGTCGGCCAGCATTTGGCGGACTTTCGGGCCAGCCAGCCCGCGCCTGCACTGGTGGACGCGCAGGGCCAAGCCTTGTTCGATTGGCTCGTGCGCAGTGCCTTTGTGCAGGGGCGTATCCAGGCTGACTTGCATGTAGGTAATGTGCTGTTTCTGGGCGACGGTCGGGTGGGTCTGCTCGATTTCGGCTGTACGCGTGAGTTGTCTCCCATCTTTGCGCAAGCCCTAGCCAAGAGTTGGGTCTGTCATCTTGAGGAGCCAGCCCCCGCTCTGGGCCTGTTCAGTGCCTACAAGACCTTGGGCTTGATCACACCAAGCCTGAGCTTGGCGCAGTTTGAGGCACAGGTCCTTCCTGCCATCACGCCCCTGCTGGCATGGGCGACCGAGCCTTTGACCCAGACGCGATTCAACTATGCGAGCAAGTCTGCAGTGCCGTTGCCCAGCCCCGAGAGTCAGGGTGCGGTCTTCAGCCATGTGAATGCAATTCCGCCCGAGATGATCTCCTTCGACCGCGCATGGTTGGGGCTGACACACCTGCTGCAAGGTTTGGGCGCTCGGGTCGACACCCGCAGCGCCGTGGACATTTTGCGCCGCGCCGCGCAGGACCTTGGCCCAGAGGAGAGCCCGTCATGACCCACTCTCACACCCGAGTCGTGGCGTGCCGGGCCCCAAAGGACAGTAGTTCACTTTGCTCAGCCACACCATGGATGAGGTCTTGGTCCAGGACGACGACAAGCACTTGCGCGTGGTTCTTTCCCTGCACCGAACACGCGACCCGCATGGGCTGTCTGACGACTTGGTACTAACCACGGTGGTACATATTCACAATCTATGGGGTCACCTTTATATGTTGCCCGTTAAGCCCTTGCATCAAATCATTGCACCAGCAGTGCTGGCGCGGTTTTCGCAGGGGAGTGTGATCGCGTGAACAACTGGTTCCTGGCGGCAGGCGTGCTGACCACCTTCATTGCAGTGGCACATTCGGTCGTGGGCGAGTGGATGATTTTTCGACATCCTCTTTGGCGTCAAAGACAGGCACAGAGCGATGCTGCTGGGCGATTCCTCATGCGGCGCTCTGGGATTCTGTGGGCGACCTGGCATGTGACCACGGTGTTCGGCCTGCTTCACGCGGCCTTTCTGATTGAACTCGGCCATGGTGCCATCGCGCTTTCTTTGGTGCGTGGTGGCGTGGCGGCTTTGGCAATAGGCTTTGGCCTGGCTGGACTGTTGGTGGGCGTGGCCACCAAGGGCCGTCACCCTGGAGGCCTGGGGCTGTTGCTAGCGTCTGGGCTGGTGGGTCTCGGGCTTTATGCTTGAGGCTTGAACAGAGCGCTGCCCATGAACCCCGAAGACCTGCAAAAGCTTGTCAGCACCCCCATGCCCTTTGGCAAGCACAAGGGCGTGCTGTTGGCCGACCTGCCCGGCAACTACCTGAACTGGTTTGCGCGCGAGGGCTTTCCCAAAAGCGAGATCGGCCGCTTGCTGGCGCTGATGCAGGAGATCGACCACAACGGCCTGAGCGATTTGCTCAAACCGCTGCGGCGATAGGACTATGGGGCGCTAGGCTCGACCGCCACAAAGCGCCAAAAATCGCGCATGAAGGGATGCGGGCGAAAGCCCTGCACCCGCTGCTGCATCAACCAGGTGTTGACGTCATGCCCGCTGGCTTTGTAGGGCATGTAGGCCAGGCTCAGCTTCACGGCTTGGTCGATCACCGCTTGGCGCTCGGGGCCGTCGGGCAGCACGCGTTGCTGCTCGTTGAGCGTGTTGAAGGCTGGCAGGTCAAAGCGCGCGTAGTTGCTTTGGCCCTTGTTGGGGCCGTACATCAGGTCCAAGAAGTAGCTGCCATCGGGGATGGCGGCGCTCCAGCCGGTGGTCCACATCATCAGCTTGCCCGCCCGTGCGGCCTTGATGTTCTCTTGCCAAGCGCCCATGCGAAAGCTCATCTTCACGCCAATGGCATCCATAGAGCTCTTCCAGTGCCCCTGCCATTGGCGGGCCAACTGGGTGGGCTCGGTGTGCAGCTCTAGCTGCAAGGGCTGACCGTCGGGCTGGTCGCGCCAGCCGTCGCCGTCTTTGTCCACATAGCCGGCCAAGTCCAACAAGGCTTTGGCGCGCTGCGGGTCGTAATCACTCATCTCCGACTTTAGTGTGGGGTCGTAGCCGCTGACCTGGGGCGGGATCACGCTCTGCGCTGGCTTCATCTGGCCACGCCGCATCAGGGCGCGTTCGCGCGGTGAGTTATAGGCCAGAGCCAGGGCACGGCGCAGGGCCACGCGCTCCGGGGTGTAGCCGCCCACCACCGGGTTCTCCATATTGAAGAACACATGCCGCGTGGTGGGGGCCACCACGCGAGTCATACGCACTCCTCGCTTCGCCAGATAGGGCGCCACCTGGCCTTGGGGTGCTGCGCTGCCCACGAACTCGTCCGGCACCCAGACCACGTCCAGCTCGCCATTCAAAAAAGCCAGCCAGCGCGGCTGCGCCTCTTCAATGATGGAGACTTCCACCCTGTCCACCAGGGGCAGCTTGCGGCCCCGGAAGCGCTGCGCAAAGGCTTGGCCTTCGGCATCCTCTGCGGCCGGGTGTTCGTCCACCACATTGTGCTGGTGGGCGGGGTTGCGCTCCAGCACGATGCGTGAGCCGCGCCGCCACGCGCCCAGCTTGAAGGGGCCGGTGCCGACAGGATGCTCCATCGCCGACTTGGTGTCGGGCAGGCTCTCGATGACCTCGCGGGCCAAGGCGCCACTCAAGGCCGGTGTGGCCAGCACATAAGGCAGGCGCGGCGCGGGCTTGGCCACCCGGATCTGCAAGGTGTAGCGGTCAAGCGCCTTGATGCCTTCGACCTCAGTGTCATAAGAGAAGGGCGTCTTGGTGCTCAGGGCCTTTTGGCGCAGTTCTTCCAGGCCCAGCAGGCCCGCGCCTTGGTAGTGGAAGAGCGTGGGGCTGCGCACGGCCGGGTCGTAATAGCGCTTGATGCTGTAGACGTAGTCCGCAGCCACCAGCTCGCGCTTGACCGGGCGGCCGTCTTTGTCTTTGAAGGCAGGGTGCTCGCTGAAGGTGATGCCGGGCTTGATGCGAAACACAAAGCGGGTGTAGTTGTCGCTGACCTCGGGCAGGCTGACGGCGGTGTTGGGCTTGAGCCGGGCCGGCCGCGCCAGGTAGTCATAGGTCAGCAGCGCGTCAAATAAGCTTCCCACCAAGGCCGCCGAGACCACATCCGAGATTTGGGCCGGGTCAAAGCCGTTTTCGTGGCCTTGGAAGGCCACCCGAAAGGTGCTGGGGGCAGCGCTCGCCTTGCTCTGAGACGGTTCGGTCGCTGTGGCGGCTGTGGCCAGGGTCAGCGTACAGAAGGCCGTCCAAGCCCAACGCCAGCGCTTCTCCAGCGGGACGGCAGGTCGGCCAAGGCTCGGCGAAGCGGTGTCTGGGGGCATGGGCGGTGCTCTCGTGATACAGGCCAGCGCATTGTCCACATCTTGCAACGGCGCGGATGCGGGCTTGCACGGTGTTGGCATAAGATGGCCCCTATGTCTTTGATCGCCTTCTCCTCCACCAGCGCTGCCCAAGCGCGAGCTGCACGAGCCGCACGAGCCCGTTGCTCGCTGCCGTGCGCTGCGCGTGAGAGAAAGCCGAAGTCGATCTAAGCCCCAGACTCCACCTTCTCCCCCCAAAGGCCACGGTTCACTCCCGTGGCCTTTTTCTTTGTCTCGCCACTTTTGAAAGGCCCGTCATGACTTGCCCCAAGCCCCCCATCACCTCCAAGCCCTTGAATGTCCACACCTTGATGCCCGTCACCGACCGCCCAGAGCAGGTCTTTGTGCGGGGCGAGGGCGCCTGGCTGTGGGATGCGGCGGGCAGGCTTTGCAGGCGCAAAGCAGCTTGCTGCTGACGCCCAGCCCCGCGCTCTACAACCTGCCGGCGCTGCAACTGGCCCAGCAGCTGTGTGGCTTGAGTGGCATGGACCAGGTCTTCTTTGGCAGCACGGGGGCGGAGGCGAACGAAGGGGCGATCAAACTGGCGCGCAAATGGGGGCGGCTGCATCGAGCGGGGGCGCACGAGATCATCACGTTTGAATATGGCTTTCATGGGCGCAACTTGGCGACCATGGCGGCCAGTGGCAAGCCGGGCTGGGACCAACTATTTGCGCCGCGCATGGAAGGCTTTGCCAAGGCGCGCTTGAACGACCTGGGCAGTGTGAAGGCGCTGCTGAACGAGCGCACCGTGGCCATCATGCTGGAGCCCGTGCAGGGCGAGGCCGGCGTGCGGCCCGCCACGCCAGCCTTTTTGCAAGCCCTGCGCGCGCTGTGTGACGAGCAGGGCTTGCTGCTGATCTTTGACGAGGTGCAGACCGGCTGTGGCCGCCTGGGCACTTTGTTTGGCTTTCAGCACTTTGGCGTGCGGCCCGACATCCTGACCCTGGGCAAGGGCTTGGGCGGCGGCGTGCCCATTTCGGCCGTGCTGGCGCAGGCCCACTGCAGCGTGTTTGAGCACGGCGACCAAGGCGGCACCTATGCCGGCAACCCGCTGATGTGTGCGGTGAGCTTGGCAGTGCTGGCGCAGTTGAGCCAGCCGGAATTTTTGGCGCAGGTGCGCAGTTTGGGGCAGCAACTGCGGCGCGGTTTGGTGATGCTCTCGGCCCAGCATGGCCTGGGCGAAGTGCGCGGCGCGGGCTTGCTGTGGGCGCTGGAGTTGGGCTGCGACCATGCTCCGGACCTGGTGCGCGCGTGCCGCGAGCGAGGCCTGCTGCTCAATGCAGCTCGCCCGCATTGCCTGCGCTTCATGCCTCGGCTCAACAGCACGGCTGAGGAGATCGAGCAAGGCCTAGGCATTCTGGGGGCGGCCTTGGCGTCGCAGCCCGCCCTCGGCATGGCCGCCTAGCGCCAGGGTTTGCGCAGGGCGGCCTGCGGGGTTAGCGGTTTGCAGGCATCATCGCGCCATGCACACCGCTCGCCCTGTTCCCCTCTCGATGTTGGATCTGGTTGCCGTCCGTGAGGGCAGCAGCGTGGCCGATGCGCTGGCCGTGGCGCGCCGCACCGCCCAGCATGTGGAGGCCCTGGGCTTCAAGCGCTATTGGCTGGCTGAACACCACAATATGGCGGGCATTGCCAGCTCCGCCACCGCCGTCTTGGTGGGCCACATCGCGGGGGCCACCCAGCGCATCCGCGTGGGCTCGGGCGGGGTGATGCTGCCCAACCATGCGCCACTGGTGGTGGCAGAGGCCTTTGGCACCTTGGCCGAGCTCTACCCTGGTCGCATCGATCTGGGCCTGGGCCGCGCCCCTGGCACCGACCGCGAAACCATGCGCGCCCTGCGCCGCGACAGGCCCGAGACCGAAGATGACTTTCCGCGCGAGGTGCAAGCCTTGCAGCAGTTTCTCGCCCCCGCGCAGCCAGGCCAGCGCGTGGTGGCCATGCCGGGCGCGGGCACGCAAGTGCCGATCTGGCTGCTGGGCTCCAGCTTGTTTTCAGCGCAGTTGGCGGCCGAGCGCGGCTTGCCCTATGCCTTTGCCTCGCACTTTGCGCCGCGCATGTTGATGCAGGCTTTGGAGGTGTATCGCAGCGCGTTCAAGCCCTCGGCCACGCTGGCCAAGCCTTATGTGGTGATCGGGGTGCCTCTGGTGGCTGCGCCCACCGACGAGGAAGCGCAGTTTTTGGCCAGCAGCATCTACCAGCGGGTGCTGGGCATTCTGCGCGGTGACCGCCGCCGCCTTGGCCCCCCGGTGGTGGACTATGTGGCCCAACTGGGCCCGGCCGAGCGCGCTGGCATTGCCGACTTTCTGGGCGCGGCCGTCATTGGCGGCCCAGACACGGTGCGTGAGGGCTTTGCCACGCTCTTGCAGGCCACAGGGGCCGATGAGCTGATGCTGGTGTGCGATGTCTATGACCCCGCGTTGCGACTGCGCTCACTGGACATTGCTGCCGAGGCGATGGCCGCCCTCAGCACTCAGGCGGCTGAGGTGGCCGCAGCGCCTTCAGCCTGGCGCTGAAACACCAGCACCTTCAAGGCGCGGTCTTCATCTACATCGGCAAATGAGGGCGGGTTGGCCAACCGCTCCACCAGGGTGAACATGGGGGCCTCTTGCTGCACCAGGTCCAGCAAGAACTGCGGCCCCAACTCCGGCGCATTCAAGGCCAGCAAGGCGTGGCCGCCGGGGGCGATCAGGTCGGGCAGGCGGCGCACCACGCGCGCATAGTCTTTGCTGGCCACAAAGCTGCCTTTAACCTCATAGCGCGCATCATGCTCGGTGACGATGTGCGGCGCAGGCACGCTACCTGCCATCAGCCGGTTCTCCGTACCCCCAAGGGACGGGCTGTGCCCGTCCCTGCCCCCCGAGGGGGCGCAAGAAAACTTGGGGCGGTATTCATCCCGATGCTGAAACACCCAGTTCAAGGGCTGGCCCGGTGCCAGCTCAGCCCAGCGGGCCTCCAGCGCCTTGCCTACTTGCTCCAACTCATCGTCAGTGACCGACGCAAAGCTGGTCAGCAGCCAAACCGGAGGGTAGAAGTCCAAGGCCCACTGCTCATGGCCTGGGTGCAAGCCACCCCGGCCATGAAAGACGCGGCAGGCCTGGGTTGGCTTGGGCAGGCTGGCAATGGTGGCGAGCAAGGCGCGCATCTAGGCTCAGCGTGCCACCACAGACTCAATCAACTCCTGGCGGCCCAAGCTGGTCTTCTGGCCATCGTGCCAATGGGTCAACTCATATCCATTGGTGTAGAGCAATTGGCCATTGGGTAGCACATCAAAGCCAGCCACATGGTTGGCCACAATTTGCAATTGGCGGCCCGGTGGGCGGCGCACCAGCTCCCAACTTGCTGGCACCAAATGGCCGGCGTGGCCAGCGTCCGTGCGCACCTTGTTCAGCTCAATCATGCGGCCATGCAGCCACAGGCGGCCCAGGTCTTGGTCCAACTCCGGTGTGCGCGGGCCACCGGCCGAACGCAGCGGCTCTTTGCCATACAGCATGGAGAAGATATTGAGGAAGCCGAACACCGCCTTGATCAGCCGAATGGGCATCATGATGGTGTCCAGCAAGGCGTTGCTGGCGCGCTCTGTGGGGGGCTTCTCAATGGGGCGGCGGATGGCATAGAGCGTGCCGTCGCTGCCCATCTTGGGCGCAATGAAGTCGAACTGCTTGTCTTCTAGCAAGGTTTGAAGCTGGCCGCTGCGGTAGTCCAACTGGCACACCGTGGCATGGGCGGCTGCCACCACATAGCCATGCTGGGGGTGCCTGGCCACCCCAGTGCTTTGAAACACAATGGCGCTGGCACTGCCGGGCACCAGTGTGGGCTGGCCGTCTTGGCTGTCGCCGCCGGTAATGGCTCCTTTGAGGTTGCCGTCGTCGTCATAAACCTCTAACTGAGCTGTGCCGTCGTGCATGCGCATGCCCAGGACCAAACGCTGGTCTTGCGGGTTGTAGGCCAGGCCGTCAACACTCAAGCCCGTGCGGTGGAAGAGACGAACCTCTCGGTCTTCGTCCAAATGCTGACGAAACAAGCCGGTGGCCTCGCCCACTTTGAGCACGTAGTAAATCGTCTGCTCATTGGCCCCAAAACAAGCCTGCAAAAACTTGGGCGGGGCCATGGCCGCAGTCTGTTGCGTGCCCCACAGAGAACTGCTGGGGATGATGCCGCTTTGCTGCTCCCGGGGGGCATGCTTCCAAGAGGTGGTACGGCGGCTGCGCTCGTCGCGCTCAATCACTTCGCGTGCGAACGCAGACACAATCTGTCGAGGCGCGGCGGCACCGTCGTACAGCCACAATTCTCCCTTGGCGATAACCAGCGCTTTCATGCGCTCCTCCTGTTCTTGCTGGGCGCGAATGATAGCGCCGCCTACAGCGCCATGGACGGCCTCAGAGCCATGTCTGCGCGCCAGCGCAGCAGATGCGGGTGCTGATTGGCATCTGGCTTGACCTTGACCACCCGCGCAAAGTCCACCGCCACCACGGCGGTGATGTCGGCGATGCTGAATTGATTGGCGGCCACAAACTGGCGCCCGTCGAGTTGGGCGTTCAAGTCACTGAAGAATTGCTGCAAGCGGCTCAGGCCGCGCTGGGCCAACGCCGGGATCTGCTCATAGTTCACTGGCCCAGGCAAGGCACGTTGGGCCATGGCGGGGCTGCTGTTGCGCAGCGCCTCGGCAATGGCCATCAGGCCTTCAAACTCGGCGCGCCAGTGCCAAGTGGCGATCTCGGCCTTCTCGCTGGGGCTGCGCCCCATCAAGGGCGGCTCGGGGTAGCGAGCCTCCAGGTAGGCGGCAATGGCAGCGTTGTCGGTCAGGACCTGGCCTTCATCAGTGCGCAAGGCAGGCACCGTGCACTGTGGGTTGATGCTGCGGTAGGCCTCACCCAACTGCTCTCCTTGGCGCAGGTCGATCTGCACGGTCTCATGGGCCACGCCCTTCTCGGCCAACAAGATGCGAGCCCGGCGTGGGCTGGGGGCGGTGGCGCAGTCGTAGAGCGTGATCATGGCTGCGTGGCCTGCAGCTTGTCTTGCGTTCGGGTGTCGAAGTCGCTGGCATCGTGCCGCTCATGCAGTTGGCTGCTGAGTTCGCCAAAAGTGCGGTTGACCATGCGGCCACGCTGCACCGCCGGGCGCTGGGCGATGAGATCGGCCCAGCGGCGAACATGGGTGTATTCGTGGACCTGCAAAAACTCACCCGCGTTGTAGAGCACGCCTTTGACCAGCGCGCCATACCAGGGCCAGACCGCGATGTCAGCGATGCTGTAGTCATCACCCGCCAAATAGGTGTGCTGGGCCAGGTGTTTGTCCAGCACATCCAACTGGCGCTTCACTTCCATGGCATAGCGGTCAATCGCGTACTCGATCTTGATGGGTGCATAGGCATAAAAATGCCCAAAACCGCCGCCCAGAAAGGGCGCGCTGCCCATCTGCCAGAACAACCACGACAAACAAGCCGTGCGCGCAGCGGGCTCGGTGGGCATGAAAGCGCCGAACTTCTCGGACAAATACATCAAGATGGCACCCGACTCGAACACCCGCTGGGGTGTGGCCCCGCTGTGGTCCAGCAGCGCCGGAATCTTGGAGTTGGGGTTGATCTCCACAAAGCCACTGCCAAACTGCTCGCCTTGGTGGATGCGGATCAGCCAAGCGTCATACTCAGCCCCGCTGTAGCCCAGGGCCAGCAGTTCCTCCAGCATGATGGTGACCTTAACGCCATTGGGCGTGCCCAAGGAGTAGAGCTGCAGAGGGTGGCGGCCCACCTGCAGGGCTTGCTCGTGCGTGGCCCCGCTGATGGGGCGGTTGACGCTGGCAAAGGTGCCGCCGTTGGCTTGGTTCCAAGTCCAGATGGCGGGCGGTGTGTAGGCTTTGTTGTCTTCAGTCACGGCAGCCTCACTGAACTTCGGTTTCAACCAGCTTTCCCAGCAGCAGCAGAGACTCCTGCCAGCCCACATAGCAGGCTTCGGCCGGGATCACATCCGGAATACCAGCTTGCTCGATGCGCAGATCCGTCCCCAGCAACACGGCCTTCAGCGTGATGGTGACCTCGATGGTGCCCGGCAGGCTGGGGTCTTCAAATTGGTCGGTGTATCGCAGGCGTTCATGGGGCACCAACTCCAAATAGGTGCCGCCGAACGCATGGCTGTGGCCTGTGCTGAAGTTGGTGAAGCTGATGCGAAAACCGCCGCCCACTCGGGCGTCGAGGTGGTGCACTTTGGCGGTGAAGCCGTTGGGGGACATCCACTTGGCAAGTGCATCGGCATCC
Organism: Ideonella sp. MAG2; assembly: GCA_004359425.1. Taxonomy (GTDB): domain Bacteria; phylum Pseudomonadota; class Gammaproteobacteria; order Burkholderiales; family Burkholderiaceae_C; genus Ideonella. The sequence goes on from PTEU01000001.1 coordinate 1,075,042, forward strand.
AAAAAGGCGCGGTAAACGCGCTCAGGCGGGGCCTTCAAAACGCGGTGCAGGTTGACGGTAAAGGGCATGGAGGTTTCCTCTAGGGGGCGCGCACCATGCGCGCTCTGAGTGTGGATCATAGCCATGGCAGTTCGCGCATTGGCCGGTGCAGGCGCCCGGGGTGCCGGCTCCAGCCCAGGAGCCAGCGCAACCTCAATCGGGCTTGATCTTGGCCCGCTGCACCACGGCCTTCCAGCGCTGCTGCTCCTTGGCGATGAAGGCGGCAAAGTCTGCAGGGCTGCTGCCCACGGCTTGGGCCGCGTCGGCCGTGAGCTTGTCTTGGGAGCCTTGCTCCTTCACGGCCTTGATGGCGGCGTTGGCGATTTTGTCGGCCATCTCTGGCTTGAGCGTGGAGGGTGCCATCAGGCCATACCACTGCGTCATCTCAAAGCCCGGCCAGCCTTGCTCGGCCACGGTGGGCACGTCAGGCAGTTGCGGGATGCGCTGAGGCGTGCCCGTGGCAATGCAGCGCAGCTTGCCGGTCTTGATGAACTGCAAGACTGCAGGTGCACCGACCGAGGCCAGGTCCAGCCGCCCGGCCAGCAAGTCGGTGAGTTGCGGGCCGGTGCCACGGTAGGGCACATGCAGCATAAAGGTCTCGGTGACCATCTTCAGATACTCCATCGCCAAATGCCCGGCGCTGCCGTTGCCCGCAGAGCCGTAGTTCAGCTTGGCGGGGTTCTTCTTGGCATAAGCGATCAGCTCTTTCAAGTTCTTGACGGGCAAATCCGGGTGCACCAAGTAGAGGCTGGGCACTTTGGCCAGCAAGGTCAGGGGCCGGAAGTCCTTGTTGGCGTCATAGGGCAGCTTGTCGAACATATAGGGGTTCACGGCCAGGGTGCCGATGTGGCCCAGGATCAGCGTGTGTTCATCGGTGGCGCGGGCCACCTCCTGCATGGCCACATTGCCGGCCGCACCGGGCTTGTTCTCGACAAACACGCTCTGGCCCAGGTGCTTGCCCATTTCGTGCGCCGTGGTTCGGGCCACGATCTCTGAGCTGCCGCCCGGCGCAAAAGGCACCACCAGGCGCACAGGTTTGCTGGGCCAGGCTTGCGCCTGGGCTGAAGGCAGGATCAAGCCAGCGGCACCGGCGGCGCTGGCTTGCAAAAGGGTGCGGCGGTCAAGAAGGCGGGCTTCAGGGCATTGAGACATGGGCAATCATCCAAGGGCAAATCAAAGGTGCAGTATCACCAAGGCCAGCCTCCAATGTCATGCGGCATCTACGCAGATGGGTCATGCCCTTCAGCCGTTACCATTGATGGTTCACATGAGCAGCGACCTCACTCATCAGCGCCTCCCGCACAGCCCGGCCCCCTTGTTCTGGGCCTTTTCTTGGATGGCCTTGCAAGGCTTTGGTGGCGTGCTGACGGTGGCTCAGCGCGAGCTGGTGGAGAGGCGTGGCTGGTTCACCGACCAAGAGTTTTTGGAGGAGTGGGCGCTGGCCCAGGTGCTGCCTGGCCCCAATATTTGCAATTTGGCAGTGGTGTTTGGTGGGCGCTGCTGTGGCTGGCGTGGCTCTGCGGCTGCTCTGGCGGGCCTACTGTGCTTGCCCTTGCTCTTGCTGATTGGCCTGATGTGGGGCTATCAGCAGCTCTCCACCTGGCCCGCAGTGGCCGGTGCCTTGCGGGGCATGATGGCCGTGGTGGTGGGCCTGATTGCTGGTGCGTGCTTGAAGCTCTCTAAGCCGCTGCTGAGCCACCCGATGGGCCCGCTCTGGTGTGGCGCCGTGGCCTTGTGCGCGCTGCTAGCCATTGCCTGGTGGCGGGTGCCCTTGATGGTCTGCGTGTTTGGGCTGGGCGGCGCTGCCTGCGTGTGGACCGGCTGGCGCCTGCGAGGTGCGCCATGAGCGCGATGGACTGGCTGCACTGGCTGGGCTTCATGCTCTCGCTGTCGGTTTTGGCGGTGGGTGGTGCCATGACATTGGCCCCTGAGCTTCATCGTTACATGGTGCTTGAGCACGGCTGGATCAGCGACGTTCAGTTTGCCGCCGCCATCACCTTGGCCCAGGCCGCCCCTGGCCCCAACGTGCTGTTCATTGCCTTGCTAGGCTGGCAGGTAGGTTGGGCTGCCGTGCCCGGCGCTGCCGGTGCGTGGCTGCAAACCGCCATGGCCCTGCTGGGATTGGCCGTGGCCTTGGGCGGTGTGCTGGCCCCCAGCACCGCGCTCACCTACTGGGCCAGCCGGTGGCTGCAGCGCCACCGCCAACACTGGGCGGTGCAGGCTTTTCAAAAAGGCATGGCCCCTGTGGTGGTGGGCGTCATGCTGTCAACCGCCTGGCTGATCGGCCAAGGGGCCGGTGTGTGGGCGGACACCAAACTCGCCGCACTGGCTCTGCTAAGCCTGTTGCTCGTATGGCGCACTCAGCTTCACCTCTTGTGGCTGCTGGGTGCTGGGGCTTTTGCGGGTGCTATGGGGTGGGTGTGATTCCGATTGGCCAGATCGTGACTTGAGTTAATTTGAGATGGCCTTGCGCAGCGCAATTTGTTGCCGGACCTCCATCAAGGCAATTCCCAAGAGATTGAGCCCAGGCCATTGGGTGGGCCTTGACGCATTAGGATGGTCGGCCGCCAGACCAATGCCCCAAATGCTGTCAACGGGACTGGCCTCGACGAGAACTCTGCTGCCAGTGGAGAGAAGAAAACCGGACATGCGGTCGCGTTGCGAAAACTTGGCCAAGTTGGCAGAGCAGACGATTTGGAACCGATGGGCCTCCCAAGTCGATTCCACATACCCCCGAACCTGACGCCCGAGTCGTTTAGCCTCGCCAGGATGCACGGCTTTGAGGATGCGTTCACGGCAGGCAAGGTCACCAAACAGCAGCGCTTTGGCCGCCATCATGTAATGCTCTGCCGTTCGGTAGATGTGGCCATCTAGCTCGAATGGAGCTGGATACCACTGGCTAAAGCATGCCTTGCAAACTACGTCCGGTTGGGTGGGTGTATGCCCCCAAAAGAATAGGTACTTGACCTGCCCGCCGCTTCGGGTCTGCTCCCGCAGCTTTTCTAGGTGGCGCGAGTCATTTATGAGACTTGCCTTCATTGAGTATTCGTTGGTAGATGTTGGTGTCCTTTTGGGTGAAGCAGCAGAAAACGACCTGACTAGGCCACTGGCCTCGCCAAGCGGTGACTGTTGCCATGGCAATCTCAGCAGCCTGCTCCGCCGGGAACCCATATGAACCTGTGCTGATGCAGGGAAAGGCGATGCTCTTCAGTTGATGCAGTTCGGCCAAACTCAAACAGGCGGCGTAGCAACTGGCGAGAAGTTCTGGTTCGCCGTCCGAGCCTCCACGCCAGACAGGCCCCACCGTGTGGATGACATGAGCGGCAGGCAGGCGAAACCCCGGTGTGATTTTGGCCGCACCTGGTTGGCAGCTATACAGGGCACGGCATGCGTCCAGCAGTTCTGGGCCCGCCGCGCGGTGGATGGCCCCGTCGACACCACCTCCTCCCAAGAGACGGCTGTTGGCTGCATTGACAACGGCGTCGACATGTAAGCGTGTGATGTCGCCTTGAAAAACGGTGATGCTTAGCATGATGTGTGGTTTCGCTTGACTTAGTTTTATAAATGAACTTATGATAGTTCATTAATACAACTAAGTAAAGATAGGGGGTGACGGGTTACCTGGGAGGGCCCCTCACATTTGAATGACCTCAGCCTCCCCAAAAGAAGAAGGAAATCATGATGTCTCAGAGAAATTCCCTGGTATCTGCCAGCAAGTTTCTCAGCCTGGTACTGCGGCACGAACCGCAACGAGCAGGCTTGACGCTGGAAGAGGGCGGATGGGTCAAAGTAGACAACCTATTGCAGGGCTAAGGGACATGTGTTCTATCGCTCTGCTAACGGAGTCTGGTTGGTCGATCATGTGCCCGTCAGTCGCGTGAGTGTGTTGAACTGATTGAAGGTGATCAAGACATGCCAAGAACCATCACCCTCTATCGTCCGGTTGGGCCCTCAGAGCTGGCCCTGTTGAAAGCCAGTGGCTGGCGACGTTGGCCCGCGCGGCTTCCAGACCAGCCCATTTTTTACCCAGTAACCAATCAGGTTTACGCTGAGGAAATCGCCCGTGATTGGAACGTGCCAGCGAGCGGTGCTGGCTATGTGACTCGCTTTGAGGTGTTGTCGTCTTTCATGGCGCGATACTCGATCCATCAGGTTGGGGCCGCACAACACAAAGAGTGGTGGATTCCGGCGGAGGAACTTGAAGCGCTCAACGAGGCCATCATTGGCCAGATCGAGTTGGTCGCTTCTTTCACAACCACTGGCTCCAACCAGTCGAAAAGTGCTGAATGATGTGGAAATGGTCGTCGTGGAACTGGTCTTCCAGCGCAGCCAGTTCTTGCAAAGGCACCCACTGGGCCGTCTGTGCGTCATCAGCCGCTTCAATGTGCGGTAGCGGAATGTCACCCAGGTCGAAGTAAAAGGCATGCGTGATGGTGCGGCCGCGTTGGCTGCGGTCAGGGTGGTCAAACACCTGGCTGCCGCGCAGGGCACTCATGAGGCGGGTGTCGCTGAGGCGGGTTTCCTCTTCCAGCTCGCGCAGGGCGGATTGCAGCGCGGTTTCGTTGAGGTCAATGAATCCACCAGGCAGGGCCAGCAGGCCCAGGCCAGGGTGCTGGCCACGCCGGATCAGCAGCACGTGGTTGGCACAACGCACTACCGCATCCACGGTGACGAAGACGGGTGGATAGGGGGCCACCGACCATGCTTGGGCATAAGCCTGAAGTGAGCGCCATTCGGCCTGCAATGCGGCCCATGGGGGGCTACCGGCCCAGGCTCGAAGCAGGGCTTGGCTGCCCTGGGGCAAGTCGGCGGAGAGAGCTTGCAGGGTGTCGGGTAGTTGCTCGGCCGTGGATGCCCACAAGCGTTGCCGCAGGGCGGTGGCGTCGATGTCAGCCTGGTGGGGCATCAGGTGTTTTTGCCACTGCGGAACGGCCTGCAGGTACTCGCTGCTGCCGCCTTTCTCATGGCCCACCAGCAGCACTCGTTGTGGCTGGGGGGACAGTGCCATGATGAGTGCTTCGACGGCCACAGCCCACCGGGCAGGGTCGTAGAGATCTCGCTGGGGCAGCACGGTGATGCGTGCCCGCTCCTCGGCCGTTAGTGAGGCCTGAATCATCTCCGATCTGCAGAAGGGGGCTTGTCGAGGATGGCTTCGGGAATGAGGGGGTAGCCTGCGCTGTCATTGAGGTGGCGGGCCAGGGCAAAGACCTCGGTTTTGTAGAGGTCGCCGATGAGCCCTAAGCCGCCATTGGTGTCGCCATACAGCGTGCAGTAGCCCACCGCGATCTCAGACTTGTTGCCCGTGGTCAGCAAGAGGTGGCCTTCTTGGTTGGAGTAGGCCATCAGCATCAAGCCGCGAATGCGGGCTTGCAGGTTCTCGGCGGCCACCCCTTGCAGGGCCAAGCCTGTGGCCTCTCGATAGGCAGTCTCGGCGCTGCTGACCATGGGGGCGATGGGCAGCTCGATCAATTTAACGCCCAAGTTGCGGCACAGCGCCACAGAGTCGGTGACCGAGCCCGTAGACGAATAGCGCGAGGGCAGGGTGATGGCAACAACCTGCTCGGCCCCCAGGGTTTCGGCGGCCAGGGCCAGGGTGACGGCGCTGTCTATGCCACCAGAGCAGCCCACCAGGGCGCGGCTGAAACCGCAGCGCCGCGCATAGTCACGCAGGCCCAGCACGATTTGCGCTCGGTAGAACGCCTGGGTGCTGAGGCCCACTGGGTCGATGGCGGCTGGCCGCTGTCCGTCTAAGAGGCTGAAGCGGCCGTCGGCAAAGGCCAAGGTTTGCACATGCTCGGTGAAGCGTTGGGCTTCATAGACCACGCCAGCTTGGGGCTCTACGGCGAAGGAGGCACCATCAAATACCAATTGGTCTTGCCCACCCACCTGGTTGACATAGAGCAGGGGCAGCCCATGGCGGCGGCTGGCCTGTGTGAAGACCTGATGCCGCAGCGCGCGCTTGCCCACATCCGAGGGGCTGGCATTGAGGGACACCAACAGGTCTGGCGCAGCCGCTTGCAAGCGCTCAAAGGGGTTAAGTTCGTAGTCCTCGCCGTCGTCGTTCCAGCCGTCTTCGCAGATGAGCAGGCCGATGCGGGTGTCGCCCACCTTGAGCACAGGGGCCACGTCAGGGCCGGGCTCAAAGTGCCGCCGTTCGTCAAAAATGTTGTAGGTGGGCAGCAGTTGCTTGGCATAGCGCAGCAGCTCTTCGCCGGCTTTGAGCACCACCAGGCCGTTGTGAAGCGGCTTGCCAGGGCCTGTGCGGGGCAGGGGCAGGCCAATCACCCAGACCAAATCGCGCATCTGGCGTGAGGCTTGGCGCAAGGCCTCCAAGCCACTGTCAATGCGGGCCAGAAAGGCGGGGTCTTCCAGCCAGTCACCGGGGCTGTAGCCACACAAGGAAAGCTCAGGAAAGACGATGACATCGGCGTCGTCTTGCCGGGCCTGTTGCGCTGCTTGAACCATGCGGGCGACATTGCCGCTCATGTCACCCAACGTAGGGTTGAGTTGGGCTAAGGTGATGCGGATCATGCGTCGCTCGCAATCTTGAAGACTTGGCGCAGATAGGCCAAAAAGGTCTCGTCTTGGCAAAGGGTTTTGCCGGGCGTGTCCGAGAGCTTGGCCACGGGCTGGCCGTTGGCGGCGGTCAGCTTCATCACAATGTTCAGCGGTGTCAGCCCCAGGTCATTGCTCAAATGGGTGCCAATGCCAAAGCCCAGTTGGGTGCGGTCGCCAAAGTGCTGGTAGAGGCCGAGGGCGCTGTCCATGCTCAAGCCGTCAGAGAAGACCAAACGCTTGCTGTGTGGGTCGATGCGCAGCGCTTGGTAATGTGCCAGAGCCTTCTCGCCCCAGGCCACAGGGTCACCTGAGTCGTGCCTCAGGCCATCAAACAGCTTGGCAAAGTAGAGGTCAAAGTCGGCCAAGAAGGCCTCCATGCCCACCACATCGGTCAGGGCAATGCCCAGGTCACCTCGGTACTCTTGCACCCACTCTTCCAGTGCCAGCCGCTGAAAGTCCCGCAAGCGCACGCCCAGGGCTTGATAGGTTTGCAAATATTCGTGGGCCATGGTGCCAATGGGCGTTAAGCCCAGGCTGCGGGCCAGGTGGACGTTGGAGCTGCCCTTGAAAAAGCCAGGCATCGCCTCTTGCAGCGTCTGCACCACCTCCTGGTGCCAGGCCGCGCTAAAGCGCCTGCGCGTGCCAAAGTCGAAAAACTCAAAGGGATGGCGGCGCGAAGTGGTGCTTAAACCCTGCGCTAAATGAGTGATCTTGTCTTGCAGGCGTTGCCGCCCTTGGGCCAGGGTGCTTTCGCTGCTGAAACGCCGGAAGTACAGCTCGTTGACCATGGCCAAGACCGGAATCTCAAAGGCCATGATGTGAACCTGAGGACCTCGGGCCACGATGTGCAGCGTGTCGCCCTCGGTGCTGACCTCTATGAAGCGGCGCTGAAAGCGGAACAGGCGCAAAAAGTCGACGAAGTCGGACTTGATGTAGCGCAACTGGCCCAGGTAGGCCAACTCCTCGTCCGTCAGCGAGAGGGTGCAGAGATGATCGAGCTGTTGGTTCAGCTCGGCGGCCAGGTCGGCCAAGGCGAAGGCCGGTGTGTTGCGGCAGACAAAGCGGTACTCCGCCTGGGTTTGCGGGTGGCGGTGCAACATGGCCTGCCACATGGTGAATTTGTAGAGGTCGGTGTCCAGCAGGGTGTGGATGATGGGGGTCATAGCAGGGTTCTCAAAACAGCCTGTCAAGTGCTTGGGTGCTGGTGGCCAGGCGCACGCCTTGGGCTTGCATGGTGTCAAAAAACGTTTGCGCGGCTGGCTCAAAACCGGTGACGGGGCTCATGCAGTCTGTCAACAGCACAATGCGTTGGGGCCGCCCACTGGGCAGGTGGGCGACCAGGTGCTCCACACTGGCCCTGACGCAGTGGCTGCTGGCCTGCCCGGCCACCAGCAGCAGCTCGGCAGTGTCCAGGTGGGCCAAGGCAGCCTCTTGTAGGCCGGTGTCAGGGTCGGTGAGGTCGGGCACTTCGGCTTGAAAGGCGCTGTAGTGTTCCGTCCAGGGGTTCAGGCCCTTGAACAGGTAGCGCACAGCTTGTTGCTGGTGTTGTTCCCAGGCTTGGGCAGCCTGGGCAATGTCGGCATGCAGATTGTGGCCCCAAGTGCCAGTCACGCAGTGGGTGGGCCACACCATCAATTGGTAGCGGCCGGTGGCTTCCAGGGTGTCCAGGTAGCTGAGAACCTTGGGCCGCGCTGCGGCTGAGCGGGGGCTGTACTCGCCCGCCCGCACCTGGGCTGCGGTGATGCTGGTAAAGGGCGCAACAGGCTGCTCGCCCCGGCTCCACCAAAAGGCCGGGTGGGCGATGTCAAACACATGGTGGGAATCCAGGGTGATGGTGACGCTCAAGAGGGCGCGCTGGGCCTGGCGCATGAAACCGGCCAAGCGCTGCATGTCTTGGTGGGCACCGGCCACCGGTAGGGCGGGTGCCATGGGCTGGCTGGTGTGAGGGTCCCTGGGCCACCAATCGGGAGGCAGGTCGCAGAAATCGTTCTGGGGGTCGATGATGAGCAGTTGAATCGAGCTGGTCATGCAAGTCTCCTTGGAGATGGGACGATGAACGCACTATAACTTAGAAAGTTGCAACAGTAAACTAAGTGGTGTCTGTGCTCGCAAGATAAAGCCAAAACACCCATGCTTGGCAGCGCGGTGATAAGCTGCTTTGTTGCCCCACACAACAAACACCTGCCATGCCCAAGCCCAACACCGACGCTGACTACCCTTCTGTGATCTGCACGGTGGATGTGGTGCTGCTGACCTTGAAGGGCCAGTCCTTGCATGTGGTGCTGCTGCGCCGCAAGAGCGAGCCCTTTATGGGCCTACCTGCGCTGCCTGGGGGCTTTGTACACACCCAAGAAGACGCCACCGCCTGGGATGCGGCCACGCGGGTGCTGCGCGAGAAGACCGGCATCGTCAGCCCTTATCTGGAGCAACTGGCCAGCTATAGCGGGGCCGAGCGTGACCCCCGAGGCTGGTCGGTGTCGCTGGTGTATTACGCTCTGGTGCCCCTGGAGGCCCTGTCATTGCAGACAGAGGGCTTGCTCCTGGCTCCGGTGGCCAAGCTGCCCAAGCTGCCGTTTGACCACCGCCGCATCGTGGATGAAGCGGTGGCCCGTGTGCGCTCCAAGAGCCAGTATTCCTCGCTGCCGGTGTACCTGTGCCAAGACCGCATCACCCTGCCCAGGCTGCAAGCGGTGTACGAGGCGGTGCTGGGTGAGCCCATCAACAAGGTGAGCTTTCGGCGCAAGATGGACGAGATGGGCATGTTGGAGCCTGTTGAGGGCGAGCTGGAAGGTGGTGCCGCCCATAGACCGGCTCAGGTCTACCGCCTGAAGAAGGCGTATCGCAAAGAGCTTTCTGTGGTCACCCGAGGGCTGAATTCCTGAGAGGCTGTCCCGGCGGCGGCGTGGGGCAGCGCGCTCAGTTCCCCAGATGAATGAGCGCACCCCAAGAGGCCTGGTCCAGCCCAGGTGGCAGGGCGTAGTCGGCCAAGACCCAGATCTGCCCTGAGCTGCTAGCGGCCTCACGCAGCAGCTCATCCACCACGCGGCATGAGCGCAGGTCTAAGGCGGCGTAGGGGCCGTCCAGCAAGATAAGGTCTGCGCCGCAGGCGGCCGCCCCCAGCAAGCCCACTTTACGGCGGCTCCCTGCCGAGAGCATGTCAAACGGTTTGTGCAGGTGTTCTCGCAGGCCCAGTGCCTCTGCCAAGACCGGCACCCTCTCGCTACGCCACTGGCCAAACCGTGCCTTCTCGGCGCTCAACCAGTCTTGGGCGATGAGAGCGTCCAGCGCTGGGGCGTCGGTTTGCGCGTACCAGCAAGAAGCCGCACACACACTGAGTTGGCCGCTGAGCGGGGCTTGTTGCCCGGCCAGCACACGCAGCAAGCTGCTTTTGCCCCGTTGCTCGCCGCCGCATACGGCATGCAGGCCCGGCCCCAGGCTGAAGCTGTGGCTGGGGCCAGCGGGCACCCAGCACAGGTGCTTGGCGGTAACGGTGGGGTGGGGCGTGGGGCTGGGCAGGGGCGTCAGCATGGGGCGTTCAGGGCTTCGTGCAGAGAATGCACGAAATGTAAACAATGGGAGGGTGTTCCCTTGGTAGCATGACGCCATGACCTCACGCCACGCCCCTGTCGTTATCGACATTGCCGGCCCGTCACTCAATGCCGACGACCGCCGACGCCTTGCGCACCCTTTCACCGGGGGCGTCATCTTGTTTGCGCGCCACTGGCAAGACCGGCATCAACTGACCACTCTGGTGGCCGAGATGAAGGCCATCCGCGAGGACTTGCTGGTGTGTGTGGACCACGAGGGCGGCCGCGTGCAGCGTTTCCGTACCGACGGCTTTACCCATCTCCCGCCCATGCGCCGCTACGGTGAGCTGTGGATGAAGGACCCACTGACGGCCACGGATGCGGCTACGGCTGCGGGCTTTGTGCTGGCAAGCGAGCTGCGCGCCTGTGGGGTGGATTTGAGCTTTACACCCGTGCTTGACCTCGACTGGGGCAGCAGCGGCGTGATCGGCGACCGCGCCTTCCATGGTGATGCTCGCGTGGTCACTCTGCTGGCCAAGAGCCTGATGATGGGCTTGTTGCAGGCCGGCATGGCCAATTGCGGCAAGCACTTCCCCGGCCATGGCTTCGTGAAGGCCGACAGCCACACCGAGATTCCGGTGGACAAGCGCTCCAAGAAGGCAGTGATGGGCGACGATGCCAAGCCCTATGAATGGCTCTCCAGCTCACTCAAGAGCGTGATGCCCGCCCATGTGATCTACCCCAAGGTGGACAGCCGCCCGGCGGGCTTTTCGGGCACTTGGCTGCAAGACATTTTGCGGGTGGACCTGGGCTTCACCGGCGCGGTGTTCAGCGACGACCTGAGCATGGAAGGCGCACGCATGTTGGACGGCAAGCCCGTCAGCTATGTGGAGGCCGGTGTGGCAGCGCTCAATGCGGGCTGCGACATGGTGCTGCTGTGTAATCAAAGCCAGGTCGATGGCGGCCGCGCCGTGGACGAATTGCTGGAAGGCTTGGCCAAGGGCGCTGCGCGTGGCCAGTGGGCCACCAACCCGCACAGCGAAGTGCGCCGCCGCGCCCTGTTGCCGCAGACCGCACCGCTGCCCTGGGATGAGCTGATGCGCCATGTGCCCTATCAGCAGGCCTTGGAGCGCATGGAGGCCTAGGGGCCTGAGTAGGCTTTCAGCCTCACCCTGAAAAAAGGCCGCTCGATGAGCGGCCTTTTGCTGGGCAGTCGTGCGGGGCCGTGAGGCAGCCCCGCAGCACGCCTTACTGCTGCTGCTGCTGCGCTTGTTGGTCAAACGGCAGCACCAGTTGGCTGAGGTCCTTGCGGGTCTCGACCAGCACCAGTGGGCCTTCGTCGAGCACCACCACAGGCGGGCGCTCGCGTGGCACATGCACCGGCTTGGGCTCGGCGGCGATGGCGGCTTGGGCTTCGCGGATCTTGTCGGCATCCGAGTTGACCCAGCTCAGGCCGGCACCTTCGGCGATGCGCTGCAACTCTTCCATGGCCAGCACATAAGGCTCGACACGGACGGGTTCGCGACGAGCCGCCGGGGCCACTGGTGCCGTTGTCGGCACCGCTGCGGCTACTGGGGCGGGCGCAGGGCTGGCCACGGAGGCGGGCACAGTGCCACTGGAGGCTGGGGCCTCGGCCGCTGCTGCGCCGTCGGCGCTTTCCCACCAGGGGCGCACGGCGGTCGCGTCGTCCGCTGCGGCGGCGGCCACCGGGGCGTCTTGCGCCGGGGCTTCGTCGCGCCGCTCACGGCGGGGGCGCTCACCTCGTTCACCACGGTCGCGGCCACGGCGGCGGCCACCGTCTTCGGCACCGTCTGCGGCAGGGGCGGCATCCGGGCGGCTGCCTGCGTCCAGGCTTTGGGCGTCTGCAGCGCTCACCTCAGCTTGGGGCTGGGTGTCGCTGAAGTCTTCGCCTTCAGTGCGTGCGGCACCGTCATCGCGGCCTTCTTCACGGCCACCACGGCCACGGCGGCGGCGGCGGCGGCTGCGCTCGGCGTCGCTGCCAGCCTCCGGCGTGCTGCCGTCGGCCAGGGGTGCCAAGCTCAAGGCGTTGGCGTCGGCTGGGCTGCCTTCGGCGGTGGCTTCGGTCTGGCGGCTGCGGCGCTGGTTTTGGCCTTCGCTGCGCTCGGTGGCAGGGGCGTTCAAGCGGGCTGCATCAGCCTCTTCCGTGCCGCGCTGCTGCTCGGGGCGGCGCTCGCTGCGCTGGTCGCGGCGGCCACTGTCGCGGCGGCTGTTGCCGCTGCTGCTGCGCTGCTCGTCGCGGCTGCCTTCGGGCTTGTTCTCAACACGGCCTTGGCTGGGCTTGCTGTGGCGGTCGCCGCGCTCTTGGCGCTCGCCGCGTTCGCTGCGTTCACCACCACGGTCGTTGCGGTCACGGCGGCTGTGGCGGGACTTGCTGTCACGCTGGCCGTCGCGGCCAGTGGCGGCCGGTGTGGCCTCTGTGGCCTGGGGGGCGGCCACCGGGGCGGGGGCTGGTGCGGGGCTGCCACCGCCGAACAGGCTCTTGAGCCAGCCGAAGAAGCCACCACTGCTGGCCGGTGTGGCGGCGGGTGCTGCAGGTGCAGCCACGGCCACTGGGGCCGGTGCCGCCACCGGGGCGGGCGGAGCCACGATGGGCGCGGGCTGGTCGGGCAACACACCCTTGATGAGGGGTTCTTGCTTGGGCTTGGCCTTTTCACGACGGGAGATGGCGACTTCGTCGTCGGGCTCCTCGATCATGGTGTAGCTGGCTTGCAGGTTTTCCAGGCGCGGGTCGTCGTGGCGCAGGCGCTCCAGCTTGTAGTTCGGCGTCTCCAGGTGCTTGTTGGGCACCAGCAGCACGGTGATCTTTTGCTTGAGTTCTATCTTGGTGATCTCGGTGCGCTTCTCGTTTAGCAAGAAGGAGGTCACTTCCACCGGCACTTGCACGTGCACGGCGGTGGTGTTTTCCTTCAAGGCCTCTTCTTGGATGATGCGCAGGATTTGCAGCGCCGAGGACTCGGTGTCGCGGATGTGGCCGGTGCCATTGCAGCGCGGGCAGGTCACGTGGCTGCCCTCAGACAAGGCCGGGCGCAGACGCTGGCGGCTCAGTTCCAACAGGCCAAATTTGGAGATGGAGCTGAATTGCACGCGGGCGCGGTCAAAGCGCAGCGCGTCTTTCAGGCGCTGCTCGACCTCGCGGCGGTTCTTGCTCTCTTCCATGTCGATGAAGTCGACGACGATCAGGCCGCCCAAGTCACGCAGGCGGCACTGGCGGGCGATTTCGTCGGCGGCTTCGAGGTTGGTGCGCGTGGCCGTCTCTTCGATATCGCCGCCACGGGTGGCACGGGCCGAGTTCACGTCCACGGCCACCAAGGCTTCGGTGTGGTCGATCACGATGGCACCACCCGAAGGCAGGTTCACCGTGCGGCTGAAGGCCGTTTCAATCTGGTGCTCGATCTGGAAGCGGCTGAACAGTGGTGCATCGTCGCGGTAGCGCTTCACCCGTGCGGCCGATTCCGGCATCACGTGGTTCATGAACTGCTGGGCCTGATCGAAGATGTCGTCGGTGTCGATCAAGATCTCACCGATGTCTGCGGTGAAGTAATCGCGGATGGCGCGGATCACCAGCGACGATTCCTGGTAGATCAGGTAAGCACCTTTGCCCGCCTTGGCCGCGCCATCAATGGCGTCCCAGAGCTTGAGCAAGTAGTTCAAGTCCCATTGCAACTCAGCAGCGGTGCGGCCGATGCCGGCGGTGCGGGCAATCAGGCTCATGCCCTTGGGGTATTCGAGCTGGTCGAGGTTTTCTTTCAGCTCTTCGCGCTTCTCGCCTTCAATGCGGCGGCTCACGCCACCGCCACGCGGGTTATTGGGCATCAGCACCAAATAACGGCCAGCGAGGCTGACAAAAGTGGTCAGGGCCGCGCCCTTATTGCCTCGTTCTTCTTTTTCAACCTGCACCAACAACTCTTGGCCATTGCTGATGACATCGGAAATTTTGGCGTCACGGACGGTGACACCCTCTTTGAAATAAGCCTTGGAGATTTCCTTGAACGGCAAAAAGCCGTGGCGGTCTTCACCGTAATCGACAAAGCAGGCTTCGAGCGAGGGCTCGACGCGGGTCACCACCGCTTTGTAGATATTGCCTTTACGTTGTTCGCGGCCTTCGATTTCGGTCTCGAAATCCAGCAGCTTCTGGCCATCAACAATGGCCAGGCGACGCTCTTCTGCTTGCGTCGCATTGATCAGCATGCGCTTCATGTGCACTCCTTCCACGCGTGCTGGCCGATGTGTTCACGGCTCAGCACGACTCACGTGAAGGCCGCGCTCAACAACCAGAGGTTGCCGGGCGAGGCCCCAACCGATGCACGAAGAACAAGTGTTGGCCGGTGGAAGGAATCGCCCTGGACTGCTTTGAATTTGCGGGGTTGCCTAAAAACAGGCAGCTCAGCAAAGCAGCGTTGGCGCATGCGCGGAAGATTTGCCCCCAGGCTCAAGCTGGCTCTCTCGCTCCAGGCTGGGCCGCCAAAGCGCCCGGCTTGGCCCACCGCTGCGCTCGGGCTCGGGCCTCGTCGGCGCAATGCCGGGGCCTGCCATGGGACACCTTGAACCCAGATCTCCCGCGAGGCGCACCTGCGGTGCTGTACGGGCCATTCCCGAGCTCCTTGGAGCCATTGCGGCACCTCTTCCTCGTCAATGGCACAGGCCATTGACTCGTCAGTCGGCACCCCACTGGACACCCAAGGCTCCTCGGGACTGCCCCATACCCTCGCGGGATATCTGGGTTTTCAATACGCCTTTAGGCGCACTGGCGCACGATATCCCTATGAGAGCCCGGGTAAACTCAGAATAATCAAGCACTTACAGCTCAATCGTGGCGCAGCCCATTATAAATGCGAAATCCCGGCGTCCTGCCGTCGATAACAAGGCCGCCAAGTCAAGGGCAATCCCTAGGCCCAAAGCTGTGGCGGTGGGGGCAACGCCTGCGGCGGTACAAGTGCGCATGGTCACCATTGATGAAGGCAGCGCCGGGCAGCGGCTGGACAATTTTTTGCTGCGCGAGCTCAAAGGCGTGCCCAAAACCCATGTCTACCGCATCATCCGCGCCGGTGAAGTGCGGGTGAACAAAGGCCGCGCCCAGGCGGACACCCGGCTGGCGCTGGATGATGTGGTGCGGGTGCCGCCGGTGCGGGTGTCCGCCACCGCCGCAGGCGGAGAGGCTGCCGCCCCGCCAGCCCCGGCCCGCCAGTTCCCCATACTTTATGAAGACGAGCACCTGCTGGTGATCGACAAGCCTTCGGGCGTGGCCGTGCACGGCGGCAGTGGCGTGAGCTTTGGCGTGATAGAGCAATTGCGCAGCGCGAGGCCTGAGGCCAAGTTCCTGGAGTTGGTACACCGGCTGGACCGGGAAACCTCGGGCCTGCTGCTGGTGGCCAAAAAGCGCAGTGCGTTGACGAACTTGCAAGACCAGTTTCGCCAACGCGAGACGGGCAAGACCTATGCCGCCTTGGTGGTGGGCACCTGGCCTGCCAAGCTCAAGGTCATCGATGTGCCGCTGCACAAGTTCTTGACGCCCGACGGTGAGCGCCGGGTGCGCGCCACCACGCCGGACGATGAGCAAGGCCAGCGCTCCATCTCTTTGGCCCGCGTGGTCAAAGCGTTTGAGGGTTACACCTTGCTGGACGTGACCATCAAGACCGGCCGCACCCACCAGATCCGTGTGCACCTGGCCCACAGCGGCCATGTGATCGTGGGTGACGATAAGTACGGCGACTTTTTGCTGAACAAGGCTTTGGCGCGCGGCGACGGCCTCGCGGGCTTTCGCTTTGAGCGCATGTTCCTGCATGCGCGCCGCCTCGCCTTTGACCACCCCGCCAGCGGGGAGCGCATTGAGTTGGAGGCGCCTCTGCCGCCCGAATGCGCGACACTCCTCGGCCGTCTTTCAGAACCTCACTAACTTCCCGCTTCGCATGCCCGAACGCTCGCCCACCCGTCCCCTGCGCTTTGACCTGCTGGCGTTTGACTGGGACGGCACCCTGTTTGACTCCACCGCCTTGATCGTCCATGCGATTCAAGGTGCCTGCGCTGACCTGGGCGTGGCCGTGCCCAGCGACGAACAAGCCGCCTATGTGATTGGCCTGGGCCTGCAAGACGCGCTGCGTCACGCCGCTCCTGGCCTGGCACCCGAGCGCTACCCTGAGCTGGGCCAGCGCTATCGCCACCATTACATGGCGCGCCAGCATGAGATCACGCTGTTCAAGGGCACGCTGGAGATGCTGCATGCGCTCAAGGCGCGCGGCCACATCTTGACCGTGGCTACCGGCAAAAGCCGGCGCGGCCTGGATGAAGCTCTGGCCCACACCGAGCTGCAAGGGCTGTTTGACGACAGCCGCACGGCGGACGAAACCTTTTCCAAGCCACACCCACGCATGCTGCATGAGCTAATGGAAGCCCACGGCCTGCCGGCCCATCGGGTGCTGATGATTGGTGACACCACCCATGACTTGCAAATGGCCGTCAATGCGGGGGTGGCCTCGGTGGGGGTGAGCTACGGTGCCCATGACCCGGCCGACTTCGCGGCGCTGGAGCCCCTGTTTGTGGCGCACTCCACCGCAGAGTTGGGCCAGTGGCTGCTGGCTAAGGCCTGATGATGACGATGATGATGATGGACGCCAAATCTTCCGAGCCCCAAGCCCTGTGCGCCAGCAGCGAATTGCTGGAGCGCGGAGACGCCATCGTTTTTGACGTGATGCTGTGGCGCGAGCCCGCCCGCGCTTTTGCCTTGCGCTTTGACAGCAAGGTGGTGTGCTACCTCAACCGCTGCGCCCATGTGCCCACCGAGATGGACTGGCAGCCCGGCAAGTTCTTGGACGAGGACAAGCGCTGGATCATCTGCTCCATCCACGGCGCGGTGTACGAGCCCTCCAACGGCCGCTGCGCTGGCGGGCCCTGCCGGGGAGACAGCCTGCAGGTGGTTGACGTGTTTGAGCAAAACGGCCAGGTGTTCTGGATTCCCAACCCCGACGTGCAACCCGTCGTTTTTTGAATGCTCAAGGCCTGCCCTTGTGCATTGGTGGTCACACATGCAATCTCATGATCCGTCCGCTTTGCCGCAAGGCGAGCCCGCGCCCGGCCCCCTGGAGCAGGCCAGCCCGGCCGTGCCCCAGGCGGTAGGCGCTGAGGTATCGGCCCCTGCCGCAGCGGCTAGCCCCGCCAGCCTCAGCCCGGAAGCCCAGCGCCTAGCGGGCCTCGAAGGCATGGTTCGCGAGTTGGGGGTTGAGCTGCTGGCCGAGCGTCGCCGCGAGCGGCGCTGGCGCTATGCCTGGCGCTTCGCCTTGCTGGGCTTGGTCATCGCCAGCTTTTGGCTGCTGAACAGCCCGGGCTTGGTACACGGCACCTCCCCCAGCAAGCCCCATACCGCTCTGGTGGAGGTGCGCGGCGAGATCGCCGTGGACAGCGAAGCCAGTGCCGACCTGCTGATGGGGGCCTTGCGCCAAGCTTTTGAGGATGAAGGCGCGCAAGCCGTGGTCTTGCGCATCAATTCTCCCGGCGGCAGCCCTGTGCAGGCGGGCATTGTCTATGACGAAATTCGACGCCTGAAGGCCCTGCATAACAAGCAAGTTTTCGCAGTTGTCGAGGAAATCTGCGCTTCTGGGGCTTATTACATCGCCGTAAGTGCCGATGAGATCTACGTGGATAAAGCCAGCATCGTCGGCTCCATTGGGGTGCTGATGGATGGCTTTGGCTTCTCGGGCTTGATGAACAAGCTGGGGGTCGAGCGCAGGCTGCTGACGGCCGGTGAGAACAAGGGCATGTTGGACCCGTTCTCGCCGCCCAACGCCAAGCAAGACGCTTATGCCAAAGCCATGCTGGATCAAATCCACCGCCAGTTCATAGCCGTGGTCAAAGAAGGCCGAGGCGAGCGGCTCAAAGAGCAGCCCGACACCTTCTCCGGCCTGTTTTGGAATGGCGAAGAGGCGGTCAAGCTGGGCTTGGCCGACCATTTCGGCAACCTCGACTTCGTCGCACGCGAGGTCGTGAAAGCGGAGGATGTGATTGACTACACGCCCCAAGACAACGTCGCTGAACGGCTGGCCAAGCGCTTTGGCGCAGCCGTGGGCCAGGGCGCTGTCAAGGCCCTGCGTCAGCTCTCTCCCATCCATTGACGAGCGGCGCGCCGCTCAAAGGCGCGCCCCATGAGTGAAGCCCACGCCGATGCGCCGGAACTGACCGAGCGAATCGACCCTTCTGCTAGTCCTGCCAGCACTGCTACTCCAGCTAGTCCTGCCAGCCCTGCGGCCCATCCAGCGGCCGAGCCACCACCTGCCCAGGCCAGTGCCGTCATTCAGGACGAGGGTTTTTTTGCAGTCCATGCCCCAGGGGCGTCTGCCGGTGTCAGCCCGCAAGCCCTGATTCAGGCCGTGGTGGACTGGCACAACCGCCACCCGCTGGCCGCCAAAATTGGCCCATCTGATGTGGGGGGCTTGGGTTTTGTACAACTGCCCTTTGAGGCACCGCTGACGGTGCGGGCCGAAGCGCCAACCGGCTGGAGGCGCTGGTTCAGCCGTGGCCCTCAAGGCCCTAAGCCTGCTTTTTTTGATGAGCAACTGATCGACGGCCTGGCGCACCAGCGCATTGTTCGCTTTGCCCAGCAAAGTGGTGCGCTGCAGCGCACGGGCGAGCCGAATTGGCCTACCCGCGTGCTGCTGACCCGTGCGGGGGCTGCCAGCCCGCAGCCGCTGTACCTGCTGACGGCTGCGTTCAAGACTCCGAAAGGCGCAACCCACCGCGTCTTGTTGGCACCAGGCCATCTCAAACAGGTGCTGGGCCGTCGCGCCTACAGCCTGCCGCGCATCGGCATGCTGCTGGGCGGAGTGAGCCTGGCCGTGGCTTTGACCCTTGGTGGGGTGTGGGCCTACAAGGCCTTGACGGCCCCTGCAGCGCACCCGCCTGCCAAGGCCAAGGGCAAAGCCGCAGCGGCGTCTGCCGCCTCTGCCGCCGCAGCCCATGGTGAAGACCATGCCGCCCATGGTGAGGACCACGCCGCACACGGCGATGGCCATGCCAAGCATGCGGCTGCTGCGGCTGCCGCAGAGGGGGCCTCCGCAGCCCATGAGGCGCACGCGGCGGCCGCATCTGCCCCAGCCCCGGGTGCAGATGACCACACGGCTGAGCACGCAGACGGGCACAAGGCCAAACCGCAGGCGGGGCACACCGGCGAGCCGCAGCATCAGGCCGATGCTGCGCCGAGCAAAGCCGCTGCCGATACAAGCCATGCCAACCCCAAGGCTGACGCGGCACCAGGCCCTGCTGCGGCAGGAACCAACCACGCTAGTGCCACCGCCGCCGCCACGGCCACGGCCGCCAAAGAAGCCAAGCCCGACCCGGTGGCGGGCACCGTCCACGCCCTGGTAACGGTGCCCACCTGGCGCAGAGCCGAGATCGAGGCCACCCAGCGCGAGCTGGCCAAGATCTTGGGCCGCCACCTCAACGGCATGCGAGCAGAAATCTTGCGCCTGCCCGAAGGCGAGGTGCTGGCGCTGATGCCCCTGCCTAACCAGGCCGAGGCCGAGGCCCTGGCTGCGCGCCTGGCCAACTACGGCATCCTGATGGCACCGGTTAACTTTTGAGAGGCCTCAGGCGGGCACCGAAGGCAGGCCCGACAGCGCCATCGCCAACTCCGCCTCGTCATAGTTCAGGTCTTGCAGCTTGCCCGCAAAATAGTCGGTGTAGGCCTGCATGTCGAAGTGGCCGTGGCCGCAGAGGTTGAACAAAATCACCTCGCTCTTGCCCTCACGTTTACAGCGCAGCGCTTCTTCAATCGCACCCTTCACTGCGTGGTTGGCCTCGGGCGCTGGCACGATGCCCTCGGCCCGCGCAAAGGTCACGCCGGCCTCAAAGCAGGCCGTCTGGTGATAGGCCGTGGCTTCGATCAAGCCCAACTCTTTGAGGTGCGACACCATGGGCGCCATGCCGTGGTAGCGCAAGCCCCCGGCATGGAATCCCGGCGGCGTGAAGGTGGAGCCCAATGTGTGCATCTTGGTCAGCGGTGTCAGGTGGGCCGTGTCGCCAAAGTCGTAGGCATATTTGCCGCGCGTGAGCGACGGGCAAGCCGCAGGCTCCACCGCCACCACGCGGCGCTTGCGCCCGCCGCGCAATTGCAGGCCCAAGAAGGGGAAGGCAATGCCCGCAAAGTTGGAGCCCCCACCGGTGCAGCCCACGATCACATCCGGGTCGTCCCCGGCCATGGCCAACTGGGCAATCGCCTCTTGGCCGATGATGGTTTGGTGCAGCAGCACATGGTTCAGCACCGAGCCCAAGGCGTACTTGGTGTCGTCGCGCTGCGCGGCCAGCTCCACGGCTTCAGAGATGGCGATCCCTAGGCTGATTTCTCTTGGTCGGATTTGCTCACCCCCTCCGTTAAGCCCGTCAGACAGCCATCCATCCCAAGCAGATCGGCTGCCTCCTTCGGTGCTTCGGCACCGGTTTTCAGTTCTCACTTTTTGGAGTTACGACCATGAAACCTACCTCTCTCATCGCGTTGGCCTCGGCAGCATTGAGCACGCTGCTCCTGGTGGAGTCCGCCCAAGCGGGTCCAGCCCTGTCTTGGAATCTGTCCCGGGACACCATGCTCAACAGTGCGGTGTCTAACCCACACGCGGGCAGCAACACCGGTGTCAACCCCAATGGTGTTTGGAGTTTTCGAACATCGTCGACGCCTATGCCGCTCAGCGCCCATGTCCTGATGCCGACCTATGCTGATCCGTGTTACTCGCACGCTACGGATTTCGCTTGTTGGCGGACAAGCACTAGCTATGAGCCGAACGTGGCTGTATCAGGCATCAATCAGTCAATTCACACTGCGGGTGTGGTCACACTTCACCCCAGCCCGACACAAACCGCCATCGTTCGCTGGACCAGTCCGGTCACCGGCTCCATCCAGATGCTGGGCCGCTTTTCTCACGTCAACACCTGCTCTGACAGCGTGCGGTACTACGTCTACAAGAATAGCGGCCTGCTCTTCTCAGGCACGCTGCAAAACCTGGGCTCAGGGAGTGGCAAGACGTTCTACAAGTCCCTCACGGTGAACCTCGGCGATAAGTTGTCTTACATCGTTGATGCGGGACCCAACGGCAACCACTACTGCGACTCAACGGATTTGGATGTGCTGATCACGCAGCAGCAGTGATCCGAGTGCTTGGGTCGCCAAGCCTGAGGGCTGTCGTTGCGGGTGCGGCGCTGTGTCATTCCCGGTGCCAAACCCGCTTGCTTCAGCCCTTGGCTTGCTGGCGCTTCAGGTCGCGCAGCATGAAGAGGTAGAGCCCCTCGACCTTCTCGCGCGCCCAAGGTGTTTTGCGCAAGAACTTCAAGCTAGAGGCCACGCTGGGTTCGCTTTGAAAGCAGCGGATCGGAATGCGCTGGCCCAGTTCCGCCCAGCCGTAATGCCCGGCCAGGGCGGTGACGATGGCCTCCAGCGTCAGCCCATGCAAGGGGTTGCGCGGCTGCTCGGGGGTGGGGGCGTCGCTCATTCGTGTTGGTGGTCATGGCCGTGACCGTGGCCGTGGCCATGTTCATGCCCATGGTCGTGACCACAACCCGGCCCATGCACATGCGGTGCGGGCGCTGCGGTGGCGGCGGCTGCAGCAGGCCGATGGCGCACAAACTGCACGGGCACCGCCGCCGAGGCTGCCGCCGCTGGCGCGTGGGCATGGTGGTCGTGGCTGTGTTCATGCCCGCAGCCGGGGCCGTGTACATGGCCGTGGTCGTGATGATCGTGGGCCTGGTGCGCGTGGCCATGGTGCTCATGCCCACAGCCCGGCCCATGCACATGCCCGTGATCATGGCCATGGTCGTGCCCGCACGAGGCCGGGGTCACATCGGGTGCAAAGCCTTGCGTCACCTCAGCGATCACCATGTCCCAGTGGCCCAAGGTGTGGCCCAGGGCAGCATCGGGCTGTACCAACAGGTGGCCGGCCTCCATGGCAACCGCCACACCCTGCTGGCCCAGGCGATAAGCCGTGCGCAGCAGGTCGGCTGGGCTGCCATGCTCGGGGCATGGGCTGACTCGCCACAGCAGCTCGGGTGCAGCCTGCACCACCGCCAGCGAGCCGTCTTCGGCCAGCAGCGCATCCCCCGCTTGCAGCGTGCTGCCTTCGGGCAGCACCAGGGTGAGCGTGCGGCCCTTGGCATCAGTGGCCTGGGCAGGCAGGTGCTGGCGCTGGGCCCAGCTCAAGGCCAGTGCAGGCGCGCGGCGCAACAGCACAGCGGCCAAGCCTTGGCCTTGGGGGATGAGTTTGCGGACGGTGGTCATGGCAAAAGGTTCTCGCTTAGCGGCCGCAGGCGCTGAAGCGCCCCTGCCTGATCAATGGGAACAGCGGCAATGGTACGTGCTGGCGCAGCCCAGGCTTCTGCCCAAGGTCAGATGGTGTTCACGCAAGGCGAAGGGCAAAGTAGCTGTCGCCGTCTCGCTCATGGGTCTTGACGAAGCCGTGCTTGGTGTAGAGGGCTACCGCTGAGTCCCATGATGAAGTCGTTTCGAGCGCAAGTTTTTTCAGCCCACTGGCCTGAGCTTCCGCGATCAGGCGACTCAAGATCAAAGCACCGATACCGACGCGCCTACTCCCAGTCGCTGTTGCCATCCGAACGACTTCGCCGCTTTCCCCGTCCAGGAGCTGCAGCGTGCCGGTACCCACTAGCACACCGTCCCTTTTTGCCACCAGCGTCAATGAGCCCAATGGGCTCTGAGGAAAGCCTTCGAGGTCCGGATTGAAGCTTGGCACGTAGTGACCCCAGCGCTCAGTGAGGCCTGAAATGATGAGTTGCTTGACGCCAAGGGCGTCAGCGACACAGAGAGGTGCCACCACTGTGCTCATGGTCAGTGTACAAAATAGGTTAGGACAGCCAAATGTGCAATTGGCCGTATGGGCGACGGTCACACCATGATGTGCATAAAAATCTGTATCATGTGTATAGCCATGACCTGCGGGGAAAGAGATGCGCACCAACATTGTGATTGACGACAAGCTGATGGCGGCGACCTTGAAGGCGACCGGCGTCAAAACCAAGCGGGAGGCTGTGGAGTTGGGCTTGAAGACCTTGCTCCGGCTCCAACACCAGACCGAGTTGCGAAAGCTGCGGGGAAAGTACGAGTGGGAAGGTGACCTCAACGCGATGAGGCGTGACAAGTGATCCTGGTCGACTCCAGTGTTTGGATCGATTTCTTCCGAGGTCAAGCCACGGTGCAGGCTGAGTGGTTGGACCGAAACCTGGGTGTTGAAGGGCTGCTGGTCGGAGACTTGATCTTGGCCGAGGTCCTGCGCGGTTTCAAAGACGACCGCGGGTTCAATGAAGCACGTCGAATGCTCGGGCGCTTGCAGCAAGTGCCTTTGTGTGGCGAAGAATTGGCTGTCGAGGCCGCTCGAAACTATCGCCTGCTGCGTGCAAAGGGCGTGACGGTGCGCGGCACCATTGACGTGATCATCGCGACACGCTGCTTGCTCGATGACCTTGTGCTGCTGCACAGCGACCGCGACTTCGACCCGTTCGAAACGCACTTGGGTTTGCGATGTGTGGACTGTGCGACCTGAGCATCAGCAGCCTATGCGATGTGCGACGCTGCGGCGCTGTTCCAGACGGGCTGCGGGCAAAGCGAAGCTGCTAGGCGCCCGGTCACGCTCCAAATCCACACTAGAATCCGCCCCCACCGCCGCCGTAGTTCAATGGATAGAACGGGGACCTCCTAAGTCTCAGATGCAGGTTCGATTCCTGCCGGGGGCGCCAATGCCTCGACTGTGCTTCATTGCGCAGTGCGTGGGACAACATCAGCACCGGAATCGGCCCCACGGCGAGGGGAGCGACGCCAAATGGACGCTGCACCAGGGTGGTGGGCTGCATTTTTGCGGTGAGCACTTGGCATTGTTCCAAGCGCACGATGGAACGCAGGAGAGGCGTGAGAGCATGCGTTGCAACTACGGTGCCCCCCTGTTCTCTGCTTCCCAGAGCGTCATAGCCGATAAGGGCTGGACGCGGCGTGAGGTATCCACTTCGGGCGGGTGGCGGGGCTGAGTTTTGCGCCTATCTTGCGTGCCCCCAAAATGCGGCCTCCACAGGGCCCGGTCTACTCTTTTCCGTTCAGTCCATACAAACAAGCACCTTGCCGCGCGGCTTGCCATGGGCGAATGTCTCCAAAGCTTGCTCGGCTTGGCGCAGCGCAAAGCATTGCGCGATGCGGGGCCGGTAGCCCAACGCTGCGACGCGCTCGCCCAAGGTGGTCAGCGTTGTGCCGTCACCATAAGTCGCCACACCTTCCAGCCGCACCCCGGCGCTTTTCGCAGCCTTGATGTACTTTCCAAAGATCAGCGGTAGCAGCCACTTCACGATGAAGGGCGGTTTCATGCCCTGGCGCAGCATGTCATTCAATCCGGTCATGACTTTGAGGGAGGCGAGGACGCCACCTTGTTTGATCAGAGGGATGGACTGCAAGAAAGTCTCGCCGCCCATGCCGTCCAGCACCATGTCGTAGCGCCCGGAGCTCAGACTGCTGAGTGGCTGAGTCTTGTAGTTGTAGACCTCGTGTGCGCCTATGCTCTTGAGGTACTCAACGTCGTCGCCATTGGCCGTGGTGTCCACCTTCGCACCACGGGCACCGGAAAGCACGATGGCCGCCGCACCCACCGAGCCACCGCCACCATGAATGAGTACGCGGTGCCCAGCCGTCACGCCAGCGCGGTCAAGTGCCAAGTTGGCGCACAGCAATGCCAGGGCTGCGGCAGCCGCTTCTTCAAAGGTCCAAGAAACAGGCTTTCTGGCAAGCCAGGCGGCATCCACCACGGCGTATTCCGCCACAGTGCCGCAATGCACCAAGCCGGTGTAGAACAACACCTCGTCGCCCACCTTGAAGTGATGCACCTGGCTGCCCACTGCATCGACCACGCCAGCGCCATCCACGCCCAGGGTAAAGGGCGGCTTCACGGGCGACATACCTTTCATCTCGCCGCTGATGATATGCAGGTCGGCAGGATTCAGGGCCGCTGCCTTCATGCGCACCCGCACCTGGTGCGGTAAAGGCTCTTGCGTGGGCACGTCTTGCAGGCGCACAGCGCCGAGGCCTTTTTTCTGAAATTTTGTGACAGTAAGGGCTAGCATGGAAGTGGTGTGGAGTTGGACGAAAGGGGCGCTGCTGCTGTCAGCGCCGTGACGCCGGTTGCCTGAGCAAGCGCACCGCACAGCCCGTGAAAGCGCATCACCGGGCTTGCCGACGTAGGGTGGCTGATCTCAAGCAGCCGTCTATCGCTTGCAGACCAAGCGGTGACTCAGCGCCTTCAGCATCTTGGTGGCATCGGCATTGCGCTACTCGACACGCGTCAACGGCACTTGCAAGCCACTCTTGGGCCGGTTCTCGGGTTTGTAGAAGCCGGAGCCATCCACATGCTTTGCGCCCATGAAGAGCATCTGGTAGCGCCCTTGACCATGCAGGTAAATCAGGTCATGGTCTTTCACCACTTGGCCAGAATCGATGTTGTTCAGCAAAACGCACGGCTTCTTCAGAATGCTCTGTGCGGTATTCAGCCGGTAGGGATCATCCCCACAGGCTTTGGGAGGAAGTTGCATCATCATGTCCACCACCATCTGCGCGCGCGGTGTGATGCTGAGTGACTCGTCCAGCACATAGGTGATTTCTCGGGCGCCGGGTGCAGCTCGGCTGGTGCCGCCTATGTTTGCGTGTCCGCTGAAGTTGAACTCGTTCATCGGCGTTTCGCAGAACTGGTCTGCAAAGGTCACGATGGTGGCCTAAAATTTGCCAGTGCCGTCGAATGTGAAATCGCGAGTCACCCAGGAGGCTTGAACGGGTTCGCCCGGCTTTGCCGATTGGGGGCGAAGCTCACAGGCAATGCTTTTCCAACGGCCCTTCATGTTCCCCTGTAGTTGCAACGCATCTTTGTCGTTGGCGCTCTGCGCGTAGGCGGCTGAGATGCCGGTTAGTCCGACGGCCATGATGGTGGCGGTCAGCATGTGGCGGGCAGATGATGTCATCGGAGGTGTCCTTCGTTGTAGGACGAGATTAGGTTTGAGCGCTATCACTTTTCGGCGAGCTGCCGTGCCGCGTTCATCCAGTCCTCAACGTGGTAGGAGCGGGTGAGCTTGCCGTTCTCGACGGTGTGAATGTCGATGGACATGATTCGAAAGCTCTTGCTACTGTGGGCCACTCCCATAAAGGCTCCTACGGGCGTACCCGAAGCCTCGCCACGCACGATGACGCGATTGCCGCTGACCAAAAGTTCCTTGATGTCCCACATCAGATTGGGGATGGCTTTGTGAAACCCGGCGATGGCAGGGGCGACTTTGTCACGCGGCTTGCAGTCGTCATGACTGCTGCATGACACCCACTCAGGATGGGTGGCTTGCAAGACCAGAGCGACCGGGTCTTTGCCCGGAGCGGCATTGAGCGCATCGTAAAACGGTGCAATAGCGGCGCGTGCCTGTTCGGTCGACAAGTTTTGCGCCTGAGCAGGCAAGGACAGCGTGCTGGCGGCGGACAGAGCGAGCGCCAGAAGCAAGTGTGGGCTGAAGGGTTGACGCATGTATTGATCCATGAGAAGAGTGAGGGTGGATCAAAATTTATGATGAAATTTCACATGCAGCAAACAGATAATTTTCATGCCGCATGCAGAAAATCGATTTACGGAAAATTGACCTAAACCTTCTGATCCTGTTTGACGTGCTCATGCAGCAAGGCAGCGTGTCCAAAGCAGCCGAGCAGCTTGGGCGCACACAGTCAGCGGTCAGTCACGCTCTCGGGCGTTTGCGGGAGCAACTCGGTGACCCCTTGTTGGTGAAGGTCGGTGGACGCATGCAGCCAAGTCCCTACGCCATGGAGTTGGAGCAGGAGGTGCGTCCAATCCTGCGCAATATCGAGCGGGTACTGAGTCCACGCGAGGCGTTCGTGCCCAACCTTTCGACCAAGAGGTTTCGCCTGGCGGTCCCTGATCTTGCGATGGGGTTGTTTCCCAGGCTCATCCGTCGCATCCAGGAGGATGCACCGAAGGTGACGCTGGACTGGGAGACCCCGAGGTCAGCAACCTTGTTGGATGTCGCAGAGGGGATGCTGGATGTCGCGTTGTTGCCGGAGTCTCTCAAACGCCCCGATGGCGTGGCAGCCAAGGTGATCGGTCAGTTCGAATGGGCCTGCTTCATGCGGGCGGGTCACCCGGCCTTGAAGGCATGGAGCAAGGAGTCATGGGTCACTTGGCCGCATGTCGTCGTGGGGACTGGCGATCAAGGGCGAAGTCCGGTTCTCATGGCGGCACATGACGCTGGCTTGAAGCGCAGGATTGGTTTGACAGTGCCTACTTTCGGCGCTGTGGCTCCTTTGCTGGCGCAATGCGACATGATTGCCACCCTGCCCACACTTGTTCTCGCCGATGCACTCGAAACCTTTGGACTATCAGTCCGAAAGGTTCCATTCCACGTGCCTGAGATGGGGCATGTTCTGGCTTGGAGCGCGCGCCTCACCAACGACCCTGCGTCCTTGTGGATCAGAGACTGTTTAGCTGATGCCGTTTTGGGGCAGATGAGCAGCGCTGATCGCTTGCTTGCTGGCCTGAACAAAATTTGAACAGTCTGAGGTAGCGCTTAATGCTCATGAATGTGCGTGACCTCCAAGGAAGTTCGGGAGGGGCCTTGATCTATCCCCAACATCAGCAACGATCTGCAGATAACGAAGGCGCTCCTTCTCAGTCATCAGTCTCGGACAATGGTTCGATTCCTGTCGGTGGCATCACCTCAAACCGGTGGTGTGTTGCTGGCCTGGGCCTGTTGCTCGCGCAAAGCGGCCACTTCTTGGCGAAGGGCCTGAATCTCCCGCATCAAGTCTTCGTTGCAGCATTGGGGCGCGCGGTCGCCTTCGGGGTCCATGAAGGCGGCTGAAAGGGTGGCGGTCAACAGCGACAGCACGGCCAAGCCCAGCGCAAACACCAACACGGCAAACAGACGCGAGGCCGGTGTGCTGGGGACCAAGTCGCCATAGCCCACGGTGGCGGCGGTGGTGAAGGCCAGCCACAGGCCGTCGCCCAGGCTGCTGATGCGTGGGTCCAGCAGCCAGAAGCCTGCGCCGCCGACGATGAGGATCAGAACACACAGCAAGACGATGTAGACACCGCTGCGCCGAATGTGGCGGCGAAGGCTGCGAACGAGTTGGAACATGGGCGGCCTTGGACTCAGGCTTTGCGCAGCGCCCTAGAGAGCATCAGCACCGGAATCAGCCCCACCGCCACGATGGCCAGCGAGGGTAGGGCCGCTTCGGCCAGGCGCTCGTCGCGGGCAAATTGGTAGGCCACCACGGCCAGGGTGTCGCTGCCAAAGGGGCGCAGCACCAGGGTGGCGGGCAGCTCTTTCATCGCGTCTACAAACACCAGCAGCGCAGCGGCCAGGCCCGAGCGGGCCAGCAGCGGCAGGTGGACCTCCATAAAGGTGCGCTGGGCATCGGCACCCAATAGCAGGGCTGATTCGTCCATAGAAGGCGGCAGCTTGGCATAGCCTGCCAGCACTGATTGCAAGGCGACGGCTGAGAAGCGCACGAGGTAGGCGTACATCAGGCCAAACACCGTGCCCGTGACCAGCATGGGCAGGCCCCATTGCGGTGCCCAGTGCTGGACAGCGCCCGTAATCATCAATATGCCCACCGCCACCACCGCCCCTGGGATGGCATAGCCCAAAGACACCAAGCGGGCCGCACCGCGCAGCAGGGGCGCACCTTGGGCCGCATGGCGGCGCAGGGTGAAGGCCAGAGCCAAGGCAAAGACCACGGCCAGCACGGCTGCGCCTCCGGCCAGGCGGAAGCTGGCCCATGCCCACTCGCCAAAGCGCGCCAAGTAGTCCGGCACAAACACCGGGGTCTCGCTGGCCTTTGCTTCCAGCCACAACTGGCGCAGCAGCCACAGCACAGGGGCCACAAAGCCCAAGAACACCGGCAGGCAGCACACGGCCCAAGCGCCCAGCTTGCCCAGCAGGCTTAAGCGGGTGGGCTGGGCCGTCAGCCCACCCGGCACACCGGCCCGGTTGCTGGCAAAGCGCAGTCGAGATTGGGCGCGTTGCTCCAAGATCAGCAGCACGCCCACCACGATGAGCAGCAGGCTGGCAAGTTGGGCAGCGGCAATGCGGTCGTCCATCACCAGCCAGGCGCGGTAAATGCCGGTGGTAAAGGTGGACAGGCCAAAGTAGGAGCCCACGCCGTAGTCGGCCAAGGTCTCCATCAACGCCAGGGCCACACCAGCGGCCAGGGCAGGGCGGGCCATGGGCAGGGCCACTTCCAGCACGCGGCGGCGCAGCGGCGCACCCAGCAGCCGCGCGGCTTCCATCACCGGGCCAGCGTGGTCGGCCAGCGCCGTGCGGGTGAGCAGGTAGACATAGGGGTAGAGGCTGATGATGAACAGCAGGGTGGCGCCACCCAGGCTGCGCACATCGGGCCATAGCGCACCCTTGGCCCCCAGGGCGCTGCGCAGGCCGGCTTGAATGGGGCCAGAGAACTGCAAAGCGTCGGTGTAGGCATAGGCCAGCACATAGGCGGGCAGGGCCAGGGGCAGCAGCAGTGCCCACTCAAAAAAGCGCCGACCGGGGAACTCAAAAAGGGTGACGGCTGCTGCCGTGGCACCGCCCAGCACGGCCACGCCCAAGCCTACCCCCAACACCAATTGCAGTGACTGCAAGGTGTAGGTGGGTAGCACGGTGTCCCATTGGTGGGCCAGCAGGCTCAGGGCTTGGGCATCCATCAGGCCCCAGGCCCCCAGCACGCCCAGCACAGGCAAGGCCAGCAGCGCGGTGATGAGCAGCAGCACCAGCCTCATGGGCGGCCCCTCCTGCCGCAAATACGAACAATCCTCATTTCCATTGGGTCGCTATCATAGGCTTATGTTTTTGCAATTGGATCGAGTCAGCATCCGCTACGGGCAGGGCAAGAGTGCCAAATTGGCAGTCGATAGCGTTTCCTTGGGGCTGGGTGTGGGGCAGATTGGGGTTTTGATCGGCCCCTCTGGGTGTGGCAAAACCTCGCTGTTGCGCGCGGTGGCCGGGCTGGAGCCTACCAGCGCCGGGCAGGTACGCATGGAGCGCAATGTGCTGAGTGACGGCGCGGCGGGCTGCCATGTGGCCCCCGAGGACCGGGGCATTGGCATGGTGTTTCAGGACTATGCGCTGTTCCCCCACATGACCGTGGCCGAGAACATTGCCTTTGGCATCAAGCACCTGCCGCGCACCCAGCGGGCGGCCCGGGTGGCCGAGATGCTGGACCTGGTGGGCCTGGCTCACAACGCCAAGCGGGTGCCCCACCAGCTTTCAGGCGGCCAGCAGCAGCGCATTGCCTTGGCCCGTGCCCTGGCCCGCCAGCCCAAACTGCTGCTCTTGGACGAACCGTTTTCCAGCCTGGACGTGGACTTGCGCGAGCGCTTGGCCCACGACGTGCGCGCCATCTTGAAGCAGATTGGTGCCACCGCCTTGTTTGTGACCCACGACCAGTTGGAAGCCTTTGCCATTGGCGACGCCATCGGCGTGATGCACCAAGGCCGCCTAGAGCAGTGGGGCGACGCCTATGCGCTCTACCACCGCCCTGCCACCCGCTTTGTGGCCCAGTTCATCGGCCACGGTGTCTTCACCCCGGCCCAAATCACCGGCACGCCCCCGCATGTGGAAACCCCGCTGGGCCCGCTGACAGACGCTGAAGAATGCCCCCTGCCCAGCGCCTATCCTGGCGGCCAGTGCGACGTGCTGCTGCGCGCCGACGACATCATTCACGACGACGCCTCGACCGTGAAGGCACAGATTGAGCGCAAGGCCTTCCGGGGCTCTGAGTTCCTCTACACCCTGCGCCTGGCAAGCGGCGAGCAAGTGCTGGCCCATGTGCCCTCCCACCACGACCACCAAGTCGGCGAGTGGATAGGCATCCGGCCACAGGTGGACCATGTGGTGACGTTTGCGAGGCAGTAGCCGAGCCGTAAAGATGCGCAAAGCGACCCCGCAGTAAGTGGCCGCTCGCGGCAAAAGGCCGTATTTCAGGGCTTGCTTTGGGCTTTGCGGGGTCGCAGGGGGAGCGGGGCGGTTCTATACTCGCGTGGCGGGCAGCACTGCCCGCGTTCATATGGCGAGAAGGCAGGAACATCATGGGTGCCAAACTGAAAGTTGCGGGCTTGCTGACCTTGGGGGCAGTGGCCGGTGCGTTGACCACCATCCAGCTACAAGCCATCGCCAGAAGCTCTCAAGCGGCGCTGCCGCTTGAAGAGATGCAGCAGTTGGCGGCGGTGTTTGGCATTGTCAAGAACGACTATGTCGAGCCGGTGGATGAGAAAAAGCTGATCACCGATGCCATCAGCGGCATGGTGTCTGGCCTGGACCCGCACTCGCAGTTCTTCGACAAGAAGAGCTTTAAGGAATTCCGCGAAGGCACCTCGGGCAAGTTTGTGGGCGTGGGCATCGAAATCGGCATGGAAGACGGCCTGGTCAAGGTGGTGTCCCCCATTGAAGGCTCGCCGGCCTTCCGTGCCGGGCTCAAGAGTGGTGACCTGATCACCAAGATCGACGACACAGCCGTCAAGGGCCTGAGCATGGACCAGGCCGTCAAGCGCATGCGCGGCGACCCGTCCACCAAGGTGGTGCTCACGGTGTTCCGCAAGTCGGAGAGCCGCAGCTTCCCCGTCACCATCGTGCGTGAAGAGATCAAGGTTCAGAGCGTGCGGGCCAAGGTGGTGGAGCCGGGCTATGCCTGGCTGCGTGTGAGCCAGTTCCAAGACCAAACCATCAACGACTTTGCGCGCAAACTCGAAGAGGTCTACAAGCAAGAACCCAACCTCAAGGGCTTGGTGCTTGATTTGCGCAATGACCCGGGTGGCTTGCTCGAAGGCGCGGTGGCGCTGTCTGCCGCTTTCTTGCCCGCAGGGGTCGAAGTGGTCAGCACCAATGGCCAGTTGGCGGACTCCAAAGCCAGCTACAAGGCCAAGCCTGAAGACTATTTGCGCCGTGGCGGCCCAGACCCACTGCGCAAGCTGCCTGCGGCGCTGAAGAGCGTGCCCATGGTGGTGTTGGTGAACGAAGGCTCGGCCTCAGCCAGTGAGATCGTGGCGGGTGCGCTGCAAGACCACAAGCGCGCCGTCATCATGGGCGCGCAAACCTTTGGCAAGGGCTCGGTGCAAACCGTGCGCCCGCTTTCGCCCGAGACGGCACTGAAGATCACCACTGCGCGCTACTACACGCCCAGTGGCCGCTCCATCCAGGCCAAGGGCATCGTGCCCGATATCTGGTTGGACGAGACCGCCGAGGGCAATGTCTTTGCCGCCTTGCGCATGCGCGAGGCCGACCTCGAAAAGCACCTGAACAACGGGGCCGAAGAGAAGGACGAAGCGCGTGAAAAGGCGCGCGAAGAAGCTCGCAAAAAGCTGGAAGAGCAACTGGCCAAGTCCAAAGACTCGATCAAGCCCCTGCCCGAGTTTGGCAGCGCGGAAGACTTCCAACTGGCTCAAGCACTGAACAAACTGCGCGGCCAGCCCGTGATGGTCAGCAAGTCCGTCACCGAGCGCAAGGCCGAGGCCAAGACCGAGTAAGTGACGCGATTGCACGCGCTGTGACCGACGACGAACTGCTGCGCTACTCGCGCCACATCCTGCTCGACGAGATTGGTGTTGAAGGCCAGCAGCGCTTGCTGGACGCGCGTGCGCTGGTCATTGGCGCGGGCGGCTTGGGCTCTCCCGTGGCGCTCTACCTAGCCACGGCCGGGGTGGGCCGGATCACCTTGGTGGACCATGACACGGTGGACCTCACCAACTTGCAGCGCCAGATCGCCCATACCCAAGCCCGAGTGGGCCAGCCCAAGCCCGATTCCGCCCGCGAGGCCATGTTGGCCATTAACCCCAGTGCGCAGGTGGAGGTGGTGCGCCAGCGAGCGGATGCCGCCTTTTTAGACCAGGCCGTGGCCCAGGCCGATGTGGTGCTGGACTGTAGCGACAACTTCCAAACCCGGCATGCGGTGAATGCGGCTTGCGTGAAGCACCGCAAGCCCTTGGTGTCAGGCGCGGCCATTGGCTTTGACGGGCAAATCTCGGTCTACGACACGCGCACGCCGGGCCAGCCCTGCTACGCCTGCGTCTTCCCACCTGAGAGCACCTTTGAAGAGGTGCGCTGCGCCACCATGGGCGTGTTTGCGCCGCTGGTGGGCATCATCGGCACCATGCAGGCGGCTGAGGCGCTTAAGCTGCTGATCGGCCTGGGCAGCACCTCGGCTGGGCGGCTGCAAATGCTGGACGGGCGGCATATGCGCTGGGATGAAATACGTCTGCCCGCACAAGCCCAATGCCCGGTGTGTGGCAACACTCACTGACACTCTCTTCACGACCATGTTTTCGCCGCGCGGTTTGGCGGTGCTTCCAACCACACCCATGAGCCCACAATCTACCCTAGCGTTTGAGCAAGGGGGCAAAAGCCTGGGCCTCAACATCGTGCTGCCGCATGAGCAAGCGCCCAACCCCTACATCACGCCCGAGCTGTGCTTTCAGTTTCACTATTTTGCGTTGCGCAAGATGCACTTCTTGATGCGCTCGGTGGCGCTGGTGTGCTTCCCTGGCGGGTTCGGCACGCTCGATGAGCTGTTCGAGACCATGACCCTCATTCAAACTGGCAAGTGCCGCCGTCGGCCCATCTTGCTGTTCGGGCGCGAGTTCTGGACCAAACTCATCAACTTCGACTGGCTGGTCGAGACGGGCATGATCAGCCCTGAAGACGTGCACCTTTTCCGCTTTGTTGAAAGCGCTGAAGAGGCCTGGCGCATCTTGGCCACGGACTATGGGCTGGAGGCCGACACGGGTGAAGGCCAGCACGCCGAAGACATGTGAACAAGGGGGCTAGTGTTTTGCCCCTCACCAAAGCCGTGGGGCAGGCCGCACAATGCCACCCCATGCTGAAAACCGTTTCACTCATTGGCGCACCCACCGACATCGGTGCCGACCATCAGCGCCGTAGCGCGCCATTGCCGCGATGTGGGCAAGAAGCTGCGGGTGCTTTGGCTAGACGCCCATGCCGACTTCAACACCAGCGAGCTCACACCCAGCGGCAATGTCCACGGCATGCCCGTGGCCTGCCTGTGCGGGCATGGGCCCCAAGAGCTGATTGAGATCGGCGGCCAGGTTCCGGCCATCAGCCCCAAGTGGGTGCGGCAAATCGGCATTCGCAGCGTGGACCCCGGCGAGAAGCGCTTTGTGCATGAGCAAGGCCTAGAGGTCTTTGACATGCGCTACATCGACGAGATGGGCATGCGCCAGGCCATGGAGCTGGCGCTGGCGACGCTGGACGCCAACACCCATTTGCACGTCAGCTTTGATGTGGACTTTCTAGACCCCGACATCGCGCCGGGCGTAGGCACCACGGTGCCGGGTGGCCCTACCTACCGTGAGGCCCAGCTCTGCATGGAAATGATTGCCGACACTGGCCGCATGGCCAGCTTGGACGTGGTGGAGCTGAACCCCGCGCTGGACCTGCGCAACAAAACGGCGCTGGTGGCGGTTGATTTGATCGAGAGCCTGTTCGGCAAGAGCACCTTGATGCGCCGTTAGGCTTGCTTTTATTGCGCAGTATTGCTGAGTGTGGGTTGGGCGTAAAACACGCCGCCTCGCTTCACGAACACAGGCACACTGGCGCTCTGCTTCCTTGCAAGGACACGCTCATGAATTTGCGCCCAACCCTTCTTGCGGCCAGCACTGCTGCCTTGTTGACGGCCTGCGGTGGGGGCGGCACTGAAGGCACACCAACGCCTCCTCCTCCTCCTGCGGCGGACATTCCCAGCACCGGCCTATATGCCAGCAGCCAGTACACGCTGGCGCAGATCACCGAGTACAAAGATGTCAAATACTCCACCCGGCCCAATGGTGGTGGCCAGTACACCTCAGAACGCACCAAGGCCGAGGAGAAAACAGCCCCTACGCTTACCTTGCTGATGGACATTTGGGTGCCACCCAATGCCAGCGCCAGCAAGCTGCAACCGGCGGTCATCTTCATCCATGGCGGTGGCTTTGTGGCGGGCTCCAAAGAGGCCAATCGCCAAAAGGCGCTGAGCTATGCCCAAGCTGGCTATGTGGCGGCCAGCATCAACTACCGCCTGACCCCCAACAACGACGTGGACGCTGAAACCCGTTTGCGTGCCATGGTCCAGGCGTCTGAAGACACGGCCAACGCCGTGCGCTACCTCAAGGCCAATGCGGCCACCTACCGCATTGACACCACTCGCATGGCCACCATTGGCGGGTCGGCGGGAGGGGCCTTGTCGCTCTCCAATGCAGTGTCTGGAGACGAGTTGAAGGACACGGTGTCCGACTACCCCGGTGTGTCCGCCAAAGTGGCTGCTGCGGTGTCCACCGGTGCCACCTTGATCGACAGCCTGGCGGATACCAGCACCGTGCTGCGCTACGACGCCAGCGACACACCCGTGCAGCTCTTCCATGCCAACCCCACTGACCCCGTGACCGGCGCGACCTGGGCAAGCCATGTGCTGACCACGCAAAAGCTGATCAACGACAGCGGCAACACCTGCCAGGTGGTGGACCACGGCACCGGCCACACCGTGGACCTGGACCTTGGCGGGAGCTGGTGGCCCACGGTGCAGAGCTTTTTGTGGCCCAAGCTGAGGCTGGCCGCTCTGCGCTGAATCAGGGCCTGTGGGCGGCCTCACAAGACCCATGCCGACGCCTGAAGTCGCGCGGGTGCATTGCGCCTGGTTGGGCATGCAAGCCCTTTTTGCCTTGGCGGGCGAGCTGCTCCTGCGGGGCATAAGGCCCTGGGTCGTCCCCGAACCGGTAGCTCCAGGCTTGGCCCTCGCGCACCATGGCCTCGCCCACGTCGCTCGGGCCGCTGTGCAGGCGTGCCAGCACCCGCCCATGCTGGTCGCGGCCCGTCACGGTGATGCGGAGGGGGCCTTGCTCGGCCCACCGCCGCAATGCCGCCTGGGCGGCCGGGCCACCCGCTTGGCAGAGCTCTGGCGCGTCTATGCCCTCAATGCGGACCTTGGTGCGGCGGCCTGCAGGCAAGGGCTTGACCCAGAGGGTGTCGCCATCCGTGATGTGCAGCACTTGCACACTCACGGGCTTGTCGGCCTGAGCTGCAAAGGGGGCGGCCCAAGCTGCTGCGCTCAGCAGCAAGACCGCTGCGGCCAGGGCTCTTGGCACGCGGCTCGTCCTCATGCGCCCTCCGCCACGGTGCCCACCAGCCACCATACAAAGGCACCCAGCAGTGCCAGCCACAGGGCGACGATGACGGCGGCTCCCCACCACAGCCGGGGCAAAGTGAGTGCCTGCTCTTTGGCGGCGCGTAGACACTCCTGCCACAGGCTGTCGGGCACCCAACGCACAATGACGGTGATGCCCAAAGGGATCAACACTAGGTCGTCCAACTGACCCAACACCGGGATGAAGTCCGGGATGAGGTCGATGGGGCTCAGCGCATAGGCGAGCACAAACACCGTCAGAGCCCGGGCCGTCCACGGTGTACGGGGGTGTTTGGCCAAGCGCCACAGTGCAATCAAATAAGTGGTCAAACGGGCGCTACGGGCCAGGCGGAGGATTCGTTTGGTGCGGCTCACAGGCGCAAGTGTCGCAGGGCGGAGCACCCCACGTGTCATGGGCTTCGGGTTAACCCAAGGCATTTGACTAGGCTGCCCCCCATTTATGGCGTGATGCCGGCCGGGCACAGGCTTTGCGTAGGGGGGCTGCTGAATTCACTCACCTTGCTCTGGAGCCCACCTCATGACCTCGACCCTTCGCACCTTGCCCGCCGTCGTCGCCTTGGCCTTGTTCAGCTTAGGCGCTCACGCCGCCCCAGATGGCCTAACCGTCTACAACCAGAACTGCGCCATGTGCCACACCCCCGGCCTGGCCAACTCCCCCAAGCTGGGCGACAAAGCCGCCTGGGCCCCGCGCGTAGCCACCGGCCGCGCCGCATTGCTGGAGGCCGCCATCAAGGGCAAAGGCGCCATGCCCCCACGCTCAGGCAACCCCAAGCTGAGCGACGAAGAACTGGCGGCCGGGCTGGATTACATGCTGGCCTCAGTCAAGTAAAGCGGCCTCTTCAGGCCGCCAAGATCCAACCCTCTAGCGGGTCCACCTCTTTGGGCCAGCCCCAGCGCGGCTGGCTACAGGCCCAGGCCGCTTGCAGCAGGCAGAGCACGGCGTCGAGCTTGTCAGCCTGCGGGTCGTCCACCAGGGCTTCGCGCTGGGCATGGCTGAGCTTGAGCCGCAGGCCCAGCCGGGTGCGGCCTTGCTCTAGCGCGTCGACAAGGTCTTTGCGGGCAATCAGCCTCTCGGGTGTTTGCCGGGCCGCATCGTCGGCTTTGTAGGAGCGCTGGCCCAGCACCTCGCGCGCCTGCAGCCCGGGATAGGCCTCCAGGGCCACGCGTTGGGGGTCGCCTTCTGCCAAGCCCGGCAAGCTCACCCCGGCGGCTCGCAGCAGCGGCACCCCGGCGTGCAGCATATAGGCCACAGGCGGGTTGACCCACTTCATCGACGGTGACGAGCCTGCGGGCCGGTCACAAGCGCGGTGTGCAAACTTCAGCCCCACGGGGCGGGCGGCGCAAAACGCGGCAAAGGTGTCGCGAATTTGTGAGCGGCTGAGTTGGCTGTAGTGGTCCATCAGACCCGGCCAGTCGCTGGGCCAACCCAGGTGTTCCACCAACTCGCGCGGCAGGCCAAAGGGCAGGTCAAACCCGCCCACCCAGGGCTCCGGGCGCTTCAGCCAAGAGCCAAAGTCGCTCAAAGAGGGCAGGGCCAGGAGGCCGTTCAGCCGCACCACTGCGCCGATGCGCTCGCCCTGCGCCACCACGATGGGCTTGCGTGCCGTAGGGCTGCTGGAGAAATCCACCCCGATCAACGGGGGCCAAGGGGCGGCCAGCGGGGGCAGAGGATGGGAGAAGGCAGGGGCCATGAGGAGGGGCATTCTGCCCAGGGTTTGGGCCTAGTGTGGTGCTCGGCGCTGTCTGGCGCCACAAGCCGTGCCTTTTGCGCCAGGGCGGTGTTGCAAATCCTCGCGATACCAATGGGTATCGCTGTGGTTTGCGCCTTGCCCTGACCCAAAAACCATCGGCTTGATGGGTGCCATCCAGCGCCGACCACCACACTTGCCGCCAACAAGGGACAATCCGCCCTTGGTGATGCAGGGCTGCCGGCCCGCCGCCGCCCCCGAACGCCGCTTGTTGACCATGTCCTCCCCTTCCATTGCCGCTGTCCGTGGCACCGCCACCCTGCCCGAAAAGCCCAAAGCCCTGACGGCCTATCGGCCCTTCTGGGCCAAACGCTTTGGCACGGCGCCGTTTTTGCCCATGAGCCGCAAGGAGATGGAGCAGCTCGGCTGGGACAGTTGCGACATCATCATCGTCAGCGGCGACGCCTATGTGGACCACCCCAGCTTTGGCATGGCCGTGATTGGCCGGGTGCTGGAGGCGCAAGGCTTTCGCGTGGGCATCATTGCCCAGCCGGACTGGAGCAGTGCCGAGGCCTTCAAAGCCCTGGGCGCGCCCAACCTGTTCTTCGGCGTGGCCGCTGGGAATATGGATTCCATGATCAACCACTACACGGCTGATCGAAAGATTCGCTCGGACGATGCCTACACGCCCGGTGG
Source organism: Ideonella sp. MAG2 (assembly GCA_004359425.1). GTDB lineage: Bacteria > Pseudomonadota > Gammaproteobacteria > Burkholderiales > Burkholderiaceae_C > Ideonella. The sequence goes on from PTEU01000001.1 coordinate 1,113,756, forward strand.
CATGGCGGGCAAGCGGCCCGACCGCGCGACCTTGGTCTACACCCAACGCTGCCGCGAAGCCTTCAAAGACGTGCCGGTCATCATTGGCGGCATCGAGGCCTCGCTGCGCCGCATTGCGCATTACGACTACTGGCAAGACAAGGTGCGTCGCTCGGTGCTGGTGGACAGCAAGGCCGACCTGCTGCTCTATGGCAATGCCGAGCGCGCCATCATTGAAGTGGCCCACCGCTTGGCGCGCAAAGAGCCGATTGAAGCCATCACCAATGTGCGTGGCACGGCCTTTATGCGGCGCTCGGACGACCCGAACTTGGGCGGCTGGTTCGAGGTGGACTCCACCGAGGTGGACACCCCAGGCCACATCGACGCGCTGCTGAGCCCTTATCAAACCACTGAAGAAGCCGCCGCCGAGCAAGGCGTGGATTGCGCCAGCACCAAGGCCGAAGCCACGCCTCAGGCCCAGCCCAGCGTCAAGCCGGTGATGCTGGTGCGCAGCCCCTTGCAAAAGAGCGACAGCCGCGCCCTGGTGACGCCGCGCGACCGCACGGTGATCCGCCTACCCGCCTATGAGCAGGTCAAGAGTGACCCGGTGCTCTACGCCCACGCCAGCCGGGTGCTGCACCTGGAGACCAACCCCGGCAATGCCCGCGCCCTGGTGCAAAGCCATGGCGAAGGCCATGCCCAGCGCGATTTGTGGGTCAACCCGCCGCCGCTGCCGCTCAGCATGGCCGAGATGGACCATGTGTTTGACCTGCCCTACGCGCGCTCTCCGCACCCGGCCTATGCCGATGCCTCGGGCCGCCATGACGCTGAGACCAAGATCCCGGCGTGGGAGATGATCCGCTTCAGCGTCAACATCATGCGCGGCTGCTTTGGCGGCTGCACCTTCTGCTCCATCACCGAGCATGAGGGCCGCATCATCCAAAGCCGCAGTGAAGACTCGGTGATCCGCGAGGTTGAAGAGATCCGCGACAAGGTCAAGGGCTTCACCGGCGTGGTCAGTGACCTGGGCGGCCCCACCGCCAATATGTACCGCCTGGGCTGTAAAACCCCGGAGATTGAAGCCGCCTGCCGCAAGCCGTCTTGTGTGTACCCGGGCATTTGCCCCAACCTCAAGACCGACCATGCGCCGCTGATCAAGATGTACCGCCGCGCACGTGCCTTGCCCGGCATCAAAAAGATTTTTATCGGCTCAGGTTTGCGTTATGACCTGGCGGTCGAATCCCCCGAGTATGTGAAAGAGCTGGTCACCCACCATGTAGGCGGCTATCTCAAGATTGCGCCTGAGCACACCGAGGGTGGCCCGCTGTCCAAGATGATGAAGCCGGGCATCGGCACCTATGACCGCTTCAAGGCCATGTTCGAGCAGTTCAGCGCCGAGGCCGGCAAGAAGCAATTCTTGATCCCTTACTTCATCGCCGCCCACCCCGGAACCAGCGATGAAGACATGATGAACTTGGCCGTCTGGTTGAAGCACAACAGCTTCCGGGCAGACCAGGTGCAGACCTTCTACCCCAGCCCCATGGCCACGGCCACAGCCATGTACCACTCTGGGCTAAACCCGCTCAAAGGCATCAGCCGAGACGTGCGCAAAGGCGAGAAGGTGGACATCGTCAAGGGTGACAAGCGCCGCCGCTTGCACAAGGCCTTTTTGCGCTACCACGACCCCAACAACTGGCCGCTGCTGCGCGAGGCCTTGCAGACCATGGGCCGCGCCGACCTGATCGGCAATGGCAAGCACCACCTGATTCCCACCTGGCAACCGGCTACTGAGGGGGCTTACGTGAGCCCTCGGCGGGCCAACTCCACCCCCGCTGCGGCACCTGTAGCGCGCAAGGCGGGCGGGCAGCCGGTCAAGGGCCAGGTGTTGACGCAGCACACGGGGTTGCCACCCCGCGTCACGGGGGCTCGAACCGCCCCCGCTAAGCCGCAAGGCAAAGCGCCCAGCGCGGGCCAGGCCCGCACAGCGGCAATGCCGGGCCGCAAAAAAAGCGGGCGTTAAGCGCTTTAGCTTGCCCGCAGCAAATCCAGGGTGGGTTGATTGAACTCACCGATGTTCGGGAAGATGGTCGAGAGGTCGCTGCTGGGCACGCCCATCCAGGTGGCCAGCGTGGCGCCGAATTGGTCGACCGACACGCTGGGCAACATGCGGCCTTGGCCAATGTCGTCTGCCGCGCCCATGGTGTAGGAGCAGCTCTCACCCGCCCATTGCCGTGGTGAAACGGCCTGGCCCATCAGCAAGTGGTGGCCTCCCCAGCCGTGGTCCGTGCCGCTGCCATTGGGCGTCAATGCGCGGCCAAAATCTGAAGCCGTGAAGGTGAGCACCTGCTGGCCCAGGCCGTGGTAGTTCAACAGGTCTTGAAAGTGGGTCATGGCTTCGGCGAGCTGCTGCAATAAGTCGCCATGCAGCAGGTCCGCGTCGCTGTGCAGGTCAAAGCCACCTAATGAGACAAAAAAGCATTGCCTCTTCAACCCAAGTTGGCTGTGCGCGGCGATCAAGCGCGTCACCATATTGAGCTGCTCACCCAGAGGCGAGGCTGGAAACTCAAACCCCAGGGGCACACCGCTGAGCGCACTTTCCAACTGTGTGGCACCGGCCTGCGCGGTCAGCGTGCGCTGAGCCAGCTCTCGCCTCATCAAGTGGGGGCTGGGTCGGGTCAGCGACGCCACCATGGCGGCTTGGGCGCTGGGCACGCCGGGTACCGCCGCCACACGGATCGGGCCGGCCGAGGTCACCACAAACTCTTGGGTATGTTGCCCCACCGAGTACACCGCCCCGGAATCGACAGACATGGTGTTGAAAAGCGATTGCTGTTGGCCCGCGCTGGCCGCCAGCATGTCGGCGATGCGTCCCCCCCATCCGCTATTGGCCCCTTCAGCCACCAGCGATTGCCACAGCGAGAACTGATCGTTGTGCGACATCAGCTTGGGTGGCAGGTTGCGGCGTGCAAAGTAATCTTCCCGAGTGACAGGGCGTTGCAAGGTGCCCACCCGCAAGGTCAAGGCCAGCTCGCCACGCTGGTGCACGGCATGCAAGCTGTTCAGCCGGGGGTTGAGCGCCAAGGTCTGCCCATCGGGCAGTGGGCGTGCCAAGCTCAAGGCATAGGGCTGCAAGGCCTCCAGCGGCAAGGCCAGGCTGCCGCGCGCTGCGGCATAGGCTTGGTGGTGCTCGGGGTTGGCGGGGGCCAGGGTGTTGTAGCTGTCATTGCCCCCGTAAAGAAAGATGCAGACCAAGGCGCGGTAGTCGTTGGGCAGTGTGGCGGCCGAAGCCGCCGTGATGGCCGCCAAGTTCAGGCCCAAGGGGGCTGCGGCTCCAAAGGCCGCAAAGCGAGCCGCATGGCCCAGAAAGGCCCGTCGTGAGGGTGACATCGTCATGGGTGTCCTCAGGTGCTCTGTATCAGGCAAGCCGCACTAGAAGCCACGAGTTGCAAAGCCACTTGGGCCCGCTGCTCGGGGCGCTTGGCAGGCACCTTTTGAATCACGCTCACAAAGGCGCTGACATCGTCGGCCGACAGGGTCGACCCTGTGAGCAAGAGGTTGACACGTTGCAGCAACTTGCTGGGCTGTGCGGCCAAGTCGGTGAGATGGCGAATGTCCACGTTCAGATAGTCGCTGGCCGTGCGCACAAACTCATTGATCTTGTTCACGGAGGCCCCAATGACCGGGCCCACCAGCAGTTGAAACTCTGGCCCCACCAAGCCCTCTGCAGCCATCTCCGATTGCGGCGGCACATAGCCCGGGCGGAAGAAATTGAACACCGACGGTGCCTTGAGAGGCGACTGGCCTATGCCTACGGACTTGCATGGGCTGAGCCCAAGCCAGAAGCGGGTCTTGTCCGGTGGGCGACTTGTCCACCACCCAACCGGTGAAGACTCTTGCGAGGTTGAACACATCGCTCTGGGCATAGGTTTCTTGGGCTTGGCCGTCTTTGAGCAGCAGGCGGCCGTCTGACTCCAACTGGTACAAGCCAATGGAGAAGAGCTGCATCAGCTCCCGCGCGAAGTTCTCGTCGGGCACGCTCAGCTCTTGGCCCTGGGCGTCGTACTGCGCTTTGAGGTTGTCTCGGTGCGAGAGATAAACCCCCATGGCCGAGCTGGTGGCCACGCCTTCCAACAGCGCTCGGAAGTTGCCAAAGGCGTGAGTGCCCAGCATGTCGACGTAGGCTGCGGCACTGATTTGATTGGCCCCAATACCGATGGTGCCCACCCGGGTGGTGACCACCATGATTTCCAGCAGGGCCGCCACGACGCGCTGGCGCAGTGGGTCCGCACCCGTCATCATCGCCCGCCAGGCTTCATTGAGCATGAACTCGGAGTTACGAGAGCCAAACACGGGGATGGTGTAGGTCCAACCGCCCAACGTTTGGTACTGCGCCATCACGCGGTCCACGTGAGGCTCGCCGCGCGGGGCGGCAAACTGCGCCTCCAGCCAAGCTTCAAAGCCCAGTGTGCGGACCGCCGCCATCGACGCCACGGTTGGCCCAAAACTGGCCTGCGCCAAGAACCGGGCCGCGGCCTCAGCGTCTACCAGCCCCACACTGCGCGGTGCAAAAGCAGCGCTCAATTGCTCAGCGGTGTAGGCCGTGTAAGAGGCCTGAAGGGCAGCGCTTGCAGCACGCCGTTGCGGGGCTGCGGCGGGCACGTCATCGTCTGCGCAGCCAAGCAGCGAGCCCGCCAGCAGGGCTGCGCCCGCGCCGACCGTGGCGTGTGGGCGGTGCGGTGCGGTGCCCGCCAGCGGAGTTTCAAGAGTGGTTGAGGTCACGAGGAGTTCCAAACCGTTAAGCTAACCAACGAAAGGAGTGGCAGTATCGCGCCAGTCTCACTGCTTTGAACAGGTTTGCGTGACGGGTTGCAACTTCTTGGCACCGACGTGGGCCGCTCGCTGCAAGCGCTCTGGGTGCAGGCGGTTCAAATCCGCGCGAGAGTGCTTGACATGTTATGTCAGCGCGCCTATTCTTGCGTCCATTGCTATTCCAAGAGACGCCCTGACCATGAAGACCTTGCTTGAACAATTGCGTGGCCTCGATGAGCTCATAGGCCAAGCCATGGGCGGCGTGTCGGTGGCCCTGCAGCCCATACCTGGCGACGTGCCGGTGGTGCAAATTGGCATTGAGGGGCGCGATGAGTTGCCCATCTTTATTACCAGCTCCGACGCCCAACTGCTGTGCATGTGCTACCTCTGGACTGACGACGAGGTGAAGCCGGAGCGACGCACCGAATTGATGCAAACGATGCTTGACCTGAACCCCGCCGTGCCGCTGTCTTCCTTCGGTCGGGTGGGTGATCGCTTTGTTTTGTTTGGAGCCATGACCCGCGAAGCGCGTGTGCAAGACATTGCCGAAGAAATCGCGGTGCTCAGCGACAACGCTTTGGACGCGCTAGAGGCGCTGTCAGAGTTTCTCAAGTAAACCAATTTCACTGGAGAACATCATGTCTGTGATGAAAAAAGTCATGACCCTGCTGCGCGGCAGCGTCCGAGAGATCGGTGAAACCGTGGTCGATGCCAACGCTACCCGCATCTATGAGCAGGAGATCTTGGAGGCCAAGCACAGCATTGCGCAGGCTAAAGAGGACTTGGCCGGCGTGATGGCCAAGGAGATGCAAAGTGCCCGGGCCTTGGAAAGGCTCAAGAGCGACATCGCACGCTACGAAGGCATGGCCTTGGAGGCGCTCAACAAAACCCAGGAAAGCCTGGCCGAAGAAGTTGCCGGCAAGGTGGGCGAGCTGGAGCTAGAGCTGCAAGAGCAAAGCAAAGCCCATGCGGCTTACGCGGCCCAGGTCCTGCGTCTCAAAGATTTGATCAAACAAGCAGAGGCGCGCATTCGGGAGCATGAGCGCGAGATCGGTGTCGCCAAGACGACTGAAAGCGTGTACCGCGCCACCCGCTCCATCTCTGAGAACATTGGTCAAGGCGGTTCACGGCTGGTCAGTGCCCGTGAGTCATTGGAGCGTATCAAGCAGCGTCATGAGGATCTCTCAGACCGCATGACGGCCGCCGAACAACTGCACAACGAGTTTGGCCAAGGTGCGCTGGAGAAGAAGTTGGCCGCCGCAGGTATCGGCGAAGGGGTTGACCGGCAGCAGGCGGTGATGGAGCGTTTGCGGGCACGCCGTGCTGCGGTGTCCGGCGGCGGCCAAGCGGAAGCATCGGTGGGGGATTGATGGTCTCCAAAAAGCCCGCACGGTGGAGTGGATCGGACGACGCTCTGCGCGCCGTTCAAGTGGCCTTTGATGTGGAGCAGGCGGTGATGAATGCGGTTCGAACGGCTGCCTTTCACAACAACCTCTCCACCTCCGACCAAATCAGGCAAGTCTTGCAACTCTCTACGGCTCAACGCCCCAAGCGGCCTCGGCTGACTGTGTCGCTAACGGCGCAGGACTATGACATTTTGGCGGCGCGCTATGGCATTGCCCCCGAAGATAGACTGGCGATCAAGGAGCGAGTGACGCAAGAGTTGATCCATTTCGCCAAGCCCGCTGGGCGACGCTAATAATGCGCGCGGGGTGCCAAAGAGCGCCGCAATAGACTGTCAAGAATCTTGATTCAAGAGAGGGAGGAGCGGATGGACCGCTTGTATGAGGCCGCCTTGAGCTATCCCACGGCCATCTTTACCGCGCTGCTGTTGGTGGTGCTGGTGTATTGGCTGCTGGCCCTGGTCGGCTGGGTGGACTTTGAGTCTTCGGGTGTCGACATGGATCTCGAACTGCACGCCGATGGTGATGCAGGCGATGGGGCTGGCGATCATCGTTACCGCACGTTTGATTCGACCATTGCGGGGCCTGTTCGTGACGCATCAAGCCGTGGGCAACGCCAGTTTTGTGGGCCAAAGCTGTACGGTGATGAGTCAGGTCGTCAATGATCGATCAGGCTATGCCGAGGTGGCGCAGCGCGGCGCGAGCATCCGCATCCGCATTTGCACAGAGGGCGAGAACCAACTCACCAAGGGCGATACCGCACGCATCTTGGACTACGACGCTGCCGCCAACCGCTATCTCGTGGCACCTGATCCGTAGCCGACGCAACACCCATCCTGTCCCGTCCATTGCTATTCACGCGCTGATCCCATCGCGCTGTCCTGTCTATCAGACCCCCGAGGAGTCCCATGGAGCCGATTCTCATTTCCGCTGGCATCGCCGTTATTCTGCTGCTGTGCTTCATTGCCATGTTCGCCAAGTTCTATCGCAAGATCGAGCAAGGTCATGCCCTGATCATCAACACCTTGCGCGCCGAGCCCGAGGTGACCTTCACCGGGCGCATGGTCTACCCCATCATCCACAAGGCGGAGTTGATGGAGATCTCGGTCAAGACCATTGAGATCGACCGCTCCGGGAACGAAGGCCTGATCTGTCGCGACAACATCCGTGCCGACATCAAGGTGAAGTTCTTTGTGCGAGTCAACAAGACCGCTGACGACGTTCTCAAGGTGGCCCAATCCATCGGCTGCGAACGCGCCTCCAACCAGGAAACCTTGGAAGAGTTGTTCTCGGCCAAATTCTCAGAAGCCCTCAAGACCGTGGGCAAGGCCATGGACTTTGTGGACCTCTATCAGGCGCGTGACCGCTTCCGCGACGAAATCATCTCCCAGATCGGCAACGATCTCTCGGGCTATGTGCTGGACGATGCGGCCATCGACTATCTGGAGCAGACCCCACTGGCCAAGCTGGATTCCAACAACATCCTGGACGCGCAGGGCATCAAAAAGATCACCGAGCTGACGGCCGTTGAGCATGTGCGCACCAATGAACTGCGTCGCAACGAGGAGATGCAGATCAAGAAAAAGAACGTAGAAACCCAAGAAGCTCTGCTGGAGCTGGAGCGCCAAGCGGCTGATGCCCAGGCGCGCCAATCGCGCGAAGTGGCGACCGTCAAGGCGCGCGAAGAGGCCGAAACCTTGAAGATTCAAGCTGAAGAAAAAACCAAGTCTGAATTGGCTCGCCTGCAAGCAGAACAGTCGGTGTCGGTGCAGCAAGAAAATGTGCTGCGCGAAAAGGAAGTGGCGGAGAACAACCGCAAGCGCGCCGTCGCCATCGAAGAAGAAAAGGTCATCCGCGCGCGCGAGCTGGAAGTGGTGGACCGCGAAAAGGAGGTGACCCTGCAGAAAATCGAAAAAGACAAGGCGGTGGAGGTCCAGAAAAAGGCCATCGCCGACGTGATCCGCGAGCGCATCGTTGTCGAGCGTACCGTAGCCGAGCAGGAAGAGGCGATCAAGGAGCTGCGCGTGGTGGCCGAGGCCGACCGAACCAAGCAGTCCACCGTGATCATGGCCGAGGGCCAAGCCGAAGAAAAACTGATCATCGAGGTCAAAGCGGCCGAGGCGCAAGAGCGCAAAGCTCGCCACAAGGCTACTGAGGAAACCACGCTGGCTGAGGCCCGTCTCAAAGTTGCCGAAAAGGAGGCCGAAGCCAAGAAGCGCGAGGCCGAAGGTCTGGAGGCCATCTCGGCCGCACCGGGCTTGGCGGCGGCCAAAGTCACCATGGCCACCGCTGATGCGGTGGAGAAGCAAGGCATGGCCGATGTCCATGTCCGCGCCGCAGGCGCAGAGGCCACGCTGAAAGAAGGCCAGGCGGAAGCTCAGGTGATAGAGCTGCGCTCACAAGCCGAAGCGGTGGGTGTGCGCGCCAAGATGGAAGCCGAAGCCAGCGGTAAAGAGAAGCTGGGCTTGGCAGAGGTGCAGGTTCGCATGGCCGACGCCGATGCTGTGGTCAAAGCCGGGCAAGCCGAGGCCGCAACCATCGAGGCCCGCTTCCATGCCGAAGCCAAGGGCCTGCGCGAGAAGTTCGAGGCCATGAGCGCCATGAGCAGCGACACCCGGGCTCACGAAGAGTTCCGCATGCAGTTGGAGATGGCCCACGTCGAAACCGTGAAGGGCATTGACGCTCAGACTTCCATTGCGCGCGAGCAAGCCGAGGTCTTGGGCACCGCGCTGGGCAATGCCAAGATTGACATCGTGGGTGGCGAAGGCGATTACTTTGACCGCTTTGTGGGTGCGCTGGCCGTGGGCAAGGGCATCGACGGTGTGGTGGGCAAGAGCAAGACGCTGCAGGTGGCTTTCAAAGATCAACTCGCTGGCGAGCGCGATGTGGTGCCCGATCTGCAAGTCCTGCTGGGGGCCTTGGGCGGCTCAGCGGGTGAGATTCAAAACCTCAGCGTCGCAGCCCTGTTGAGCAAAGTCATGCGGGAAGGTGACGACAGCCAAAAGGCTGCTTTGCAGACCTTGCTGCAAGGTTTGAAGAAGTCCTGACGCCCAGCACCACTTCCCAGACACACCATGTCCGACGACACTTCCGCGCCCCCGGCCAGCCCCCAGGATGATGTAGAGCGCCTGGTTGCCGAAGGCGGCAGCTATGAGTTGCTGAAGAAGCGCTTGCAGACCCAGGGCGAAGCGCTGCTGGCCAAGACACAGGCACTGAACGAGGCGCGGCTCGGGGCCTTTGGCCGCAGCGAGCAAAGCTTGCTGCTGCGCACCCGCGCGCGCACGGACAACAACTGTGTCGCCCGGGACTTGGTGCGCATCGGCGACGTGCTGCTGTTCGGCTACAACGTCTTCATCGGCCTGAAGAAAGAGACAGCGGTGGGCGACGTGTTTGCGCTCTACCGCTTGGCCGAGCAGGGTGGAGCGGATGAGTTGGAGGCGGTGCCGCTGGCGGGCAGTTTTTTGGATGACCCGCGCTTTGTGGCTGACTTCCGAGAGCTGCATGCCTACTACAAGCAGGCCACGCTGCTTCAGTTGCGGGTCACGCAGGACAAACTCTTGGCCGCGTTTCAGATCGGGCAGCAACTGCACGACCTGCGCGTGTTCCGCTGGAGCATTGAGCCGGGCGGTGGGGTCCGCTATGTGGACAACCGCGGCGAGCGGGACATGGCCTTACCGCCCACTCATGACTTTGAATGGACGGTGGCCACCCGCGAGGATCATGTGGGCGGCAAGCACCCGCACATCAATGTGCTGGACACCATCTTTGTTGAGACCTTGGGTGGTGACCTGACCGTCAAGGTCGAGAACAACACCGAAACCGGCCTGGGTATCTACAGCGAGCCCGTGGAGGACAAGCACCAGGCGCTGGTGGATGCTGACGTGGCTTGGGCGCGTCTGGGTTTGCTGATCCTGTTGCGCATCAAGCCGTATCGCGAGTCGGACACGCGCTACTTGGTCTACAACACCCGCACCCAAAAGGTTGAGCGTATTGACGCCATCGGTGTCTCCTGTGTGCAGTTGCCCGAAGACCACGGCATCATCTTTCCTGGTGGCACCTATTTGCAGTCGGGCGAGTTCAAGCGCTTTGACCTCCCGGCTCAGCTCAGCAGCAGCTTGCGGTTCAAGCGCATGCTGCGCTCGCCTCATGGCGAAGAAGTGCTGTACGTGTTTTACCAACCGGGTGGCGGCCACTATGTGCTGTTCAGCTACCACCTGATCAACAAGACTTTGGCTGCGCCCATCGTGGCCCATGGCTACGCGCGCTTCCCAGATGGCCGCATCCTGGTCTTCTTGGCCGATGGCGATGAGCCAACCCGCGTTCACCCCATGCAGCTGTGGCAAACGCCCTTTGCCAGCGAGGAGCATGCGGCGTCGCTGCCGCGTGGCACGGGCTTTTTTGCCAAGGTGGGTAATGCTGAGCTGGTGCGTGGCGTGTCCGACTTGATGGGCATTGCGCGTGCTGTGCGCGAGCAGGTGCCCACGCGCACGGCCTACGAAGACCTGATCCGCCAATGCACTCGCGTGAGCGACGCCTACTTTTGGCTGGGCGAGCCCGAAGCCCAGCAAACAGGTGCTGATCTACAAGCCATTGTGGAAGGTGCGCGCCAAACCCTGGCCGAGTTCGAGAAGGTCGACAGCATCCGCCGGGAAACTGCGCGTGCCTTGCAGCAGGCCGAGGGCGAACAACACACCTTGCTGACCGACATCGCCAGCACGATTTGGCGGCGTCCCGACGATTTTGTGCGGGTACTGGCCCGCCTGCGCGATAGGCGTGGCCGCCTGCAACCGCTGCGTGAGCTGCGCTATGCCGACCTGGCCGCGATTGAGCGGATGGACCAGGCGCTGCAAGAGCAGCAGTTGCTGGTGGGCCAGAAGGCCATGGCCTTTTTGGCCGACAAAACAGCCTTCGACGGCCACCAGCAAGCCCTGGTGCAGGCCACGGCGGCCTTGGCACAGGCCCAAACCTCGCCTGCCTTGGGCAAGCTGCTGGAAGCGCTGGACGGACAAGCGGCTGGGCTGGACCTGCTGACCGAGCAATTGGGCAGCTTGCCCGGTGGCGATGCCGTGGTGCGCACGGCCATTCTTGACCGCATCTCCAGCCTCTATGGCGACATCAACCGCCTGCGTGCCGAAGCCCGTAGCCGCCGCAAGAGCCTGGGTGCTACCGAAGCGGCGGCGGAGTTTGGAGCGCAGTTCAAGCTCTTTGGCCAAGCGGTAGAGAACGCACTAGAGTTTGCTGACTCGCCAGAAAAATGCGATGAAGCGCTGACCCGCTTGCTGGCCCAGCTTGAGGAGTTGGAAGGCCGCTTTGCAGACCATGAGGTTTTCATCAGCGATGTGGCCACCCAGCGCGAGGCCGTGGTGGACGCATTGGCAGCGCGGCGCCAAACCCTGGTGGAAGCACGCCAGCGCCGCGCCCAGGCGGTGAGTGATGCGGCAGGGCGCATTCTGGACGGCATTCCGCGCCGCGTGGCTGGCTTTACCGAGCTGGCTCAGATCCATGCTTACTTCGCGGGCGACCCCTTGCTGGCCAAGCTACAGCAACTCATGGCCGACCTGCGCGGCCTGGGTGCCCAGGTGCAGGCCGATGACATCGCCACGCGGCTCAAGACTGCACGAGACCAGGCCTTGCGCGCCGTGCGCGATAAGAGCGAGTTGGTGGCCGCCGATGGCAACACCCTGCGCTTTGGGCGTCATGCGTTCACCATTCAACGCCAGCCGCTAGATTTGTCCTTGGTTCCCAGCCAACAGGGCTTGAGCTTCCAAATCACTGGCACGGACTACCTTGTGCCTGTCAATGACGTGCGGCTGGAGCCCTTCAAGGCACGGTGGGACCAAGCCTTGCTGTCGGAAACCCCCGACCTCAGCCGCGCCGAGTATTTGGCGGGTTGTTTGGTGCAATCGGCGCTGCGTGGCGACCAAGGGCTGGAGTGGCCTGGCCTTGTGGCGGCAGCCATGGTCGGCGAGGATGCAAACCCTGCCCCAACACTGTTGGAGACCGTGCGCACCTTCGCTGCTCCGCGCTACCAGGAGGGGTATCAGAAAGGGGTTCACGACCAAGATGCTGCACGGCTGGCCGCTGCCTTGATACGCATGCAGGATGCCGCAGGCCTGCTGGCCTGGGGGCCGAGCGAGCGCTCTTTGGCCTTGCTGTACTGGCAGCATGGTGCAGCCACCGATGCGCGCGATGTTCTGCAACGCCGCGCACGTGCGGCCATGAAGATGCAGCAACTGTTTGCGGCGCGGTCAGCCCTGGAAGCTCTAGAGGAGGACACGGCCCGCGCCTTGCAAGCCTTTGCGCTTGAGTTTCAGCCGGGCCTGGGCCACGCCGACACCACCGAGCCCCCTGACGCCGATTTGCAGGCCACCCGCTGTGCCCAGGCAGGGGCCTATTTGGTGCGTCAATTGGCCCAACAAGAGAGCGCTCAGGCCTCCTGGGTCATCAGCGGCCCAGCCGCCGACTTGGCAGAGGCCCTGAAGCGCGAGCTGGAGCGCGGTGGGCGCTGGGCCGAGTGGCAGCGTGACCTTGACGCCAGTGCCCCCCCCGAGCGTTGGCGCATGGCACGAGACTGGGTACGGGCCTTTGCCCAGCACCAGGCGCAAGACGCTGAGGGCTGGGTGGACGAAGCCGCCACTGCCCTGTGCCTAGCGCTGCCGCGCCAGAGGCAAAGCGTGGCTCTCGTCACGCGGGTGGAGGGCTTGCTCAGTGAGCATGTACGCATTACCCAAGGCGCGCTGGATCTCAATCTCAACGATTTTTGGCAGCGCTTTGTCCACCACCAGCAGCGCATCGTGCCCGCCTTCGAGGCTTGGCACCGCCTGCGCCACGAGTTGGTGAGCGAGGAGAAAAAGCGCCTGCGCCTGCACCAGTTCCAAGCCAAGCCGCTGTCCACCTTTGTGCGCAACCGGTTGATCGACGAGTTGTATCTGCCGCTGATCGGCAACAACCTCGCCAAACAGATTGGGGCGGCGGGCGACGCTGCGCGCAGTGACCGCATGGGCATGTTGCTGTTGATCTCACCGCCGGGCTACGGCAAGACCACGCTGATGGAGTATGTGGCCGACCGGCTGGGCATGGTGTTTGTGCGCATCAACTGCCCGGCGCTGGGCCACGACGTGGTGTCCATTGACCCTGCCAGCGCCGAGCACAGCGCGGCGCGCCAGGAGCTGGAGAAGCTGAACCTCGGCTTGGCCATGGGCAATAACGTGATGCTGTATTTGGACGACATTCAGCACACCAACCCCGAGTTCCTACAGAAGTTCATCGCCTTGGCCGACGGCACACGGCGCATGGAGGGTGTGTGGCGGGGCGAGCCGCGCAGCTACGACCTGCGCGGCAAGCGCTTTGCCATCGTCATGGCGGGCAACCCCTATACCGAGTCGGGCGACGTGTTTAAGATCCCCGACATGCTGGCGAACCGTGCCGACATCTACAACCTGGGCGATGTGCTCTCGGGCCGGGAGGCGCTGTTTGCGCTGTCCTATCTAGAAAACGCGCTGACCGCCAACCCGGTCTTGCTGCCGCTGTCTTCTCGCGACCCCAAAGATGTGCACCTGCTGGTGCAGCGGGCCGAGGGGCAAGACGTGCCGTCCACCGCCTTCTCCCATCCCTATGGTGCGGCCGAGCTGGAGGAGCTTACCGCGCTGTTCAAGCGCCTGTTCCGCGCGCGCGACCTGCTGCTCAAGGTCAACCTCAGCTACATCGAGTCGGCAGCCCAACAAGACGACTACCGCACCGAGCCGCCCTTCAAATTGCAGGGCAGCTACCGCAACATGACCAAGCTGGCGGCGCAAATCACGCCCCAGATGCGCGACGAGGAGCTGGATGCCCTGCTGCGCGACCACTACCGCGGCGAGGCCCAGACCCTGACCACCGGCGCGGAAGAAAACCTGCTCAAGTTAGCGCATCTGCTGGGCTCACCCACACCAGACGAAGCAAAGCGCTGGCAAGCCATCTGCGAGGACTTTGTTCGCCAGCGCAAGCTGGGGGGCAAAGACACCGACGCCAGCACGCGTATCACGGCAGGCTTGCTGGATGTGGCGCGCTCAGTGGACGCGCTGAAGAAGGCCGAAAGTGAAACCCCTTCCGAGTCCCTGCGCATGGCCGATGCGCTGCTGGAGATTGCAGTCACCTATCGCACCATCTTGCTGCCCTTGATCTCCGCCACCGAGCAGCGCCTGAAGCTGGACGCCAGCATCCGAGGGCAGGTCGAAAAGGTGGCCCAAGAGCTGGACAACTTGCGTTCACGCCGTCCTGCAGAGCCAGGTGGTGCTGGTTCCAAGAAGGCCGGCCCGCCAGATTCCAAGGCTCGGTGACACCCATGAGCAGCCCGTCAGCAGCCATTGAAGCCCTGCGCCAGCAGCTTGAACTTAGCCTGGCAGATGTGCGCCTCTCTGACGATGAGAAGCGTGCCCTCACCGACAGCTTGCGAACCGCGCAACTGCCTGAAGAAGGCCTGCGGCGCTTGCGCAACCAAGCCTTTGAGCTGGTGCGCCAGCACTTGCAAGCACTGGAGCCCGAAGACCCATTGGCCTTGGTGCGTTGGCTAGAGGGCGTGATGCGAGCCCTGGATGTGTCCCGGACAGCGGGTGGAGCCTACCGCGCGCAGGCATGGTTTAGCCCGGGTGAGGATTGCCGCGACGCCATCGTCGGCCAATTGCGGGGCTGCCGCGAGCGGGCGGACATCTGCGTCTTCACGCTCTCAGATGACCGTATCAGTGACGAGGTGCTGGCGGCGCACCGCCGGGGCGTGGCGGTGCGTTTGATCACCGACAACGACAAAGCCTTTGACGCGGGCAGCGATGTGATGGCGCTGCGCGATGCCGGCGTGCCCGTGCGGGTGGACCAGACCCCCGCCCATATGCACCACAAGTTCGCCCTCTTCGATGGCCGCTTCTTGCTCAACGGTAGCTACAACTGGACCCGCAGCGCCAGTCAACACAACGAAGAAAACCTGGTGCTTTGCAACGACCCGGTGTTGCTGCGCCAGTTCGGCCAAGCCTTTGAGGCCTTGTGGACGGATCTGGCGCATAGCGGCTGATCCGCAACCCGATCGCCCAGAAAAAGGCCGCCCCGGGGGCGGCCTCTCCAAGCGCTCAACAGCCGCTCAGTTTTGCAGCTTCCAAGCACCGCCCTCAATCTTGACCATCACGCGGGCGCGTTGGTCCAGACCCAGGTGATCGCCAGGGCTCATGTTGAAGATGCCGTGGGCGCCGGGCATTTCTTTGATCTGTTCCAAGGCGTCACGCAGTGCAGCGCGGAAAGCCGGTGTGCCGGGTTGTGCCTTCTTCAGGGCTGCAGGCACGGCAGCAGCCATCAACTGGCCTGCGTCCCACGCATGGGCACCAAAGGTCGAGACGCTGCCCTTGCCATAGGCGGCTTCGTACTTGGTCACATAGTCGGTGGCGCTCTTCTTCACAGGGTGGTTGGCAGGCAGTTGCGCAGCCACCAGCACCGGGCCGGAGGGCAGGAAGGTGCCTTCCACGTTCTTGCCGCCCACGCGCAGGAAGTCGTTGTTGGCCACGCCGTGGGTTTGATACACCTTGCCCTTGTAGCCGCGCTCCACCAAGGCCACTTGGGGCAGGGCGGCGGGGGTGCCTGAGCCTGCGATCAAGATGGCGTCGGGGTTGGCGGCGACCAGCTTCAAGATCTGCGCGGTGACGGAGGCGTCGGTGCGGTTGTAGCGCTCAGAGCCCACCACTTGCAGGCCCTTCAGGCCCGCCGCCTTGCCGAACTCTTGGAACCAGCCTTCACCATAGGCATCGGCAAAGCCGATGAAGCCCACGGTCTTGACCTTTTGGTCGGCCATGTGGGTGGCAATGGCCAGCGACATCATGATGTCGTTTTGCGGGGTCTTGAAGACCCAGCGGCGCTTGGCGTCTTGGGGCTCGACGATACGGGCCGAGGCGGCCATGGAGATCATCGGCACTTGGGCTTCGGCGACCACGTCGATCATGGCCAGCGAGTTGGGCGTGGTGGTGCTGCCCAGCACGATGTCGACTTTGTCGTCCGTGATGAAGCGGCGGGTGTTGGCCACGGCCTTGGTGGTGTCCGAGGCGTCGTCCAACACGATGTAGTTGATCTTCTGGCCCGCAATGGTGGTGGGCAGCAGCGAGATGGTGTTCTTCTCGGGGATGCCCAGCGAGGCGGCCGGGCCGGTGGAGGACACGGTGACCCCCACATTGATGTCGGCAAAGCTGGCCCCGGTGGCCAACAGGGCGGCCGTGGCCACCAGCGTCTTGATCATCGTCTTCTTCACTGCGTTGTCTCCTTGACAGAAGGGGAGGGGGAAAAGCTGTTGGGCTGCAAGGCTTGCAGCCCACCCATGAACAGGTCGGCTACCAAGGGGGCCATCTGTTCGTGCGAAAGCGGCCCGTCGGGGCGGAACCAAGTGAACATCCAGTTGATCATGCCGAACAGCAGCATGGTCAGGGGCTTGTGCAAATCAGCCCCATGCAGGGCAGGCCTGTAGCTCGCAACGGCTGCGGAGAAGGCCGTGACGACACGCCGCTGCACGCCCAGCACGCGGGCGCGTTCTTCTTCGGCCAATAAAGCGACGTCTTCCGTCAGCACCCGGTGTTCGTTCTGCGCGTTGGCATACTCGTGCACAAAGGCCGAGATCAAAGCGCGCAAGTGCTCGGCGGCGGGCAGGCCTTGGGCCGCAATCTCATTGACCACAGCTTCCAAGCGCAAGACATGGGCCTCCGCCACATCGGCCAGGAGCTCGTTCTTGTCGCGCACATAGTGGTAGAGCGCGGCCTTGGAGACGCCACACGCGGCAGCCACCTGGTTCATGGACGTTGCGGCATAGCCCTGCGCCGCAAACAGCGCGGCCGCTTGGCGCAGGATCTGTTCGCGTTGGTCGTCGTAACCGGCGGAGCGAGGTCGGGCCATAGAGGGTGTTGCAGTCAGTGAGCGCGCAGTATCACCCGGCTCACTTGGGCCGCTGGTCGATCACCCGCCGAGCCTTGCCCACCAAGGTGCGCTCCACCGATTCCGGGTCGCCAACCTTGACGCGGGTGGATACCCCCACCAGGGTCTTGATGCGGTGTTGCAACTCTTTGGCCATGGCGTTGCGGTCGGCTTGCAGGTGGGTGGGCAGCACCTCGCAGCGCACCTCTACCTCATCGAGCAAGCCTTCACGGCTGACGACGATTTGATACTGGCCGCTCAGGCCTTCGGTTTGCAGCACCAACTCTTCGACCTGGGTTGGGAACATGTTCACGCCCCGGATGATCAGCATGTCGTCCGAGCGGCCCACGATCTTGCCAATGCGGCGCATGCTGCGCGAGGTGGGCGGCAGTAGGCGGGTCAGGTCGCGTGTGCGATATCGGATGACCGGGAAGGCCTCTTTGGTGAGGGTGGTGAACACCAACTCGCCCTCTTCACCGTCGGCCACGGGCTCGCCGGTTTCGGGGTTGATGATCTCGGGGTAGAAGTGGTCTTCCCAAATCACCGGGCCGTCTTTGCTCTCCACGCACTCGCTGGCCACGCCCGGACCCATCACTTCAGATAGGCCGTAAATGTCGACCGCGTCGATGTCGGCATCGGCTTGGATCTGGCGGCGCATCTCGTCCGTCCAGGGCTCGGCCCCGAAGATGCCGACCTTGACCGACATCTCGCGCGGGTCGCGCCCTTGGCGGCGGAACTCCTCAATGATCACCTGCATATAGCTGGGCGTGACCATGATGATGTCGGGCTGGAAGTCGGTGATCAACTGCACCTGCTTCTCGGTTTGGCCACCGGACATGGGGATGACGGTGCAGCCCAGCTTCTCGGCACCGTAGTGGGCACCCAAGCCGCCGGTGAAGAGGCCGTAGCCATAGGCAATGTGGATGATGTCCCCCGCGCGGCCACCGGCGGCGCGGATGGAGCGGGCCACCAAGCCGGCCCACATGTCGATGTCGTTTTGGGTATAGCCCACCACCGTGGGCTTGCCGGTGGTGCCCGACGACGCATGCACCCGCACCACGCGCTCGCGCGGCACCGCAAACATGCCAAAAGGGTAGTTGGCGCGCAGGTCGTGCTTGGTGGTGAAGGGGAACTTGGCGATGTCGGCCAAGGTCTTTAGGTCATCCGGGTGCACGCCCTTGGCGTCAAAGGCTCGGGCGTAATGCGGCACATTGGCATACACATGCTGCAGCGTGGCCTTCAGGCGCTTGAGTTGCAGGGCTTGGATCTCGTCGCGGCTGGCGCGCTCGATGGGCTCCAAATCGCCAGGGGCAGGGTGCTTGACTGTCATGGGGCTAATCTCTGATTCAATCGTTTAGGACTAACGCAAACCAGGCAGGGCGTTGTTGCTTCGGCTTGCCGTACTGGGTGTACTGTCTGCGCCTTCGCGCCTAGCCTTGCCTGCTTTGCTTCAGTCCTATGGGGAGGTGGTGGGCAGCAGCGGCTTGCCCTTGAGTGTGTACGAGCGGCCACGGAAGATGGCCACGCGCACCCCAGCCTGGTTGGTCACGGTGATGTCGTACACCCCCGTGCGACCGGACTTGCTTTGCTCCACGGCGGTGGCCGTCAGCACATCGCCCTGGCGGGCGGGGGCCATGATGTTCACATCGAAGCCGGAGGCCACGGTGATCTCGTTATAGGCATTGCAGGCAAAGGCAAAGGCCGAATCGGCCAAGGTGGTGATCAGCCCGCCGTGGCAGGTGTCGTGCCCATTGAGCATGTCCTCGCGCACCGTCATGCTCAGCACCGCGCCACCGGGGCTGACGGCCTGGATCTGCATGCCCAGCGCTTTGGAAGCGCGGTCATTGGCCCACATGGCATCGCGGCAGGCCTCGGCCACGCGCTGGGCGTCTGTCTTGGCATCCATCTCATCGGTCCTTGAACTGCGGCGCGCGCTTTTGCTGGAAGGCCGCTACGCCTTCGCGGAAGTCATGCGCATGGCCCAGCTCGCGCTGCCAATGGTCTTCCAGGCTCAGGGCCTGCTCCAGCGTCATCTGGGCGGCTTCATCCAGGGTGCGGCGGGTGGCGGCCAAAGCCTTGGAGGGCATGGCGGCCAGGCGGCTGGCCAAGGCTTGAACGGTGGCCGCGAGCTGATCGTCGTCCACGCATTGCCAAATCATGCCCATGCGCTCGGCGGCCTCGGCGCTGAGCTTGTCGCCCGTCATGGCCAAGCCGAGGGCGCGTGCGCGGCCCACCACGCGGGGCAGCAGCCAGGTGCCGCCGCAGTCGGGGATCAGGCCGATCTTGGAAAAGGCCTGGATGAAGTTGGCCGAGCGCGCGGCAATGGCCATGTCGCAGCACAGGGCCAAGTTGGCACCCGCACCGGCAGCCACCCCATTGACCATGGCGATGACCGGCACCGGCATGGCCTGGATGCGCAAGACCAGTGGGCGGTAGTGCGCCTCAATGACCGCACCCACGTCGACCTTGCCTTGGGCATCGGGCAGCATGGCGGGGTCGTTCAAATCTTGCCCGGCGCAAAATCCACGGCCCGCACCAGTCAGCACCACGGCTCGCACCTCGGGGTTGGCGGCGGCGTCATCCAAAGCTTGGCGCAGTTCGGCATGCAAGGCGGCCGTCAAACTGTTCAGGGCTTGGGGGCGGTTCAGCGTGAGCGTGCGCACGGCACCGCTGTGGCTCACCAACACCAGGGCTTCAGACATCGGAGGCTCCTTAATTAATATACCGACCGGTCGGTTAATGATAGGCAGGGCCACCGTTGGATGCAAGACAAAGCGCCGCTGTTCAGACTGGGGGTTTCCACTAGAGCGCCCTGGCGTAGGCGGCTTGAACGAGACTTTTCGCACCGCTGGGTGGCAGGGCCGAGGTTTTGCACAGGCTAGACTGTTGGATTCGCCGGGCGAGGCCCGGCTCTGAACGCATTGAGGGAGTCTTGGCATGAGCAGAGTGGGTTTGTGGGTGGCTGGCGGCGCGGTGGCCTTGGTGGCCGCCGGTGCAGCAGGCACGGTGGTGTCGGGCAACAAAATTGAGGCCAAGCTGACCACCGAAACCAAGCAGATGTTGGAGAAGCTGGCCCCTCTGGTGACGGTGCAAGACCTCAAGTACGACAAGACATTTACCGGCGCTACCCGCACGCTGACCCTGAAGTTAGGCTGTGGCGACACCAGCTTTCCGCTGACCTGGCGCGACCGCATTCAACATGGCCCCTTGCCGGGTTTTCAGAGCGTGGGCGGGGCCGTCATCGACTCTGAGTTTGTGCTGACCGACGAGGTCAAGGCCAAGCTCAAAGAAACCGTGGGCCTGGAAGCCGCACCCTTGACCGTGCATTCCGTGGTCAGCCTAGGGGGGGACATCACCAGCGACATGAACATGCCTGCCATCAAAGCCAAGCTGCCCGACGGCACGCAACTGAGCTGGCAAGGTTTGACGGCACGCAGCGTGCAAAACGGCAACGATATGCGCTACGACATGGCCATGCCCAATGTGGAAATAGTGAACGCTGACACGGGCGCGGTGGTGAAGATGGTGGGCTTCAAGTCCAGCGGCAACACCAGCCTGGGCAAGTATTGGTGGGCCTCGCCCGGTACGGCCTCGGGCGAGCTCGCCAGCTTCGAATTTGCCGCCAAGCCTGAAGCGGGCGACCCGATGAAGCTGATGATGACCGGTGCCAAGTTCAGCTCCAAGCTCAGCGTAGAGGGCGACTTACTCTCCACCGCCACCGAAGGGACTGCGGCGCTGGATGTCAATGGGCACAAGGTCGACAAAGTGCTCTGGCAGGAGTCCATGAAGCGCATTCACCTGCCCACCCTCGAAGCCATTGCCCTGTCCTTCATCAACAAAGAGAACATGGGCCTGATGTGCCAGGGCGAAGCCGGCAAGGCCGCCCTGGAGCAAAAAATCCAGCAAGTCGCGGCTGAATTGCCCCCTAAGCTGTTGGCCTTGCTGCCCCATAACCCCGAGTACGGCATCGACAAAGTGGCGGCCACCTACCAAGGCAAGGAAGGCGAGTTTGGCTATTCCTTGGGCACCCAGGGCGTGACGGCAGACGACGTGAAGCCCGAGGCCATGAACCCCATGGCCTTGATTCAGAAAGTGGTGGCCAGCGCTCATGTCAAGCTCCCCACAGCTTGGCTGCGCGCCATTGCTGATGCCACCAAGGATGATGGCGAGGCACCGACCGACGAGGCCATTAACGCCATGATTGAACCCGCCATTGCCAAAGGCTTGGTGGTTCGCGAAGGTGACTTCTTGGTGGCCAAGGCCAGCATTAAAAATGGCGCGGCCATGTTGAACGGCAAGCCCGTGCCGCTACCAGGCATGCCGCCAGTTGGGCAAAATTAAGCCCACCCCAAATAAGCTGAAAGCCCCCCGCGCACACCGGGGGGTTTTTCTTTGAAGTGGCCATTTCAGCGTGCAGCCGGAACATTCTTAAGAAACCTTAACGAGGTAATTGGGTGAAAAACTTTGGACCTTCAACGCAGGGACGTTGAACCCATTTTTCCCAGGTAACAAGGCGGCCAAAGACCCTCTAGACAAGGTTGGACCGATGTCGGAGTTGCTTGTTTGGATAAGTGAAAGTTGCACATTTGACGTATATCCTCGACGCACAAGCATCAATGAGGACGACGTCATGGCCCTGCCCCAAACCAAGATTTTTCTGAGCAACGCCTACGCCAGCGGTGGCGCGGTGCGCTTCTTGCCGAACGCCGCAGGGGACTTCGGCCTCAACGCCAGCGCCTACACCGGTGCGCCCTGGTTGAGTGGCATCCTGGACCTTAACGGTGACGGCGTCGATGACCTCATCTTTGGTGCCCCTGGCGACGACGACAAAGCGGTGGACGCCGGGCGCGTGTTCGTGCAACTGGCATGATCTATGCCTTTGGTGGCAATGACGTGGTGACGGCAGATGTTGGCCACGACAGCGTGGACGGTGGCAGCGGACACGACACCTTGGCGGGTGGCAGCGGAAACGACACCTTGGATGGTGGAACCGGGAATGATTCGTTGCTGGGGGAGGCCGGGGATGATGTTTATGTGGTCGACAGTAGCTCGGATGTCGTCACCGAAGGTGTCGGCGAGGGCAACGACACGATACGGTCTTCGATCTTCCTCACCCTGGCCGCCAATGTAGAGAACCTGGTCTTGACGGGTGTGTCCTTGCAGGGCACAGGTAACGCACTCGCCAACGTCATCACCGGCGGTGCGGGCCATGACTCGATCGATGGCGGCGTGGGCGCCGACACCTTGCTGGGCGGCCTGGGCAATGACGTCTACATTGTTGACGACGCAGGCGATGTGGTGACGGAAAACGCAGCAGCCGGTCTAGACACGGTGGTCAGCTCGGTGGACTACACCCTGACGGCCAATGTAGAGACCTTGGCGCTGGTCGGCGAAGCCCGCCGCGGCACCGGCAACGACGCCGCCAACACGCTGAACGGCACGGCAGGCAATGACGTGCTGGATGGCGCAGGCGGTGTGGACACCATGAACGGTGGCCTGGGTGACGATACCTATGTGATCAGCCAGGTGGGCGACGTGGCCATCGAGGCCGTGGGCGGTGGCACCGATACCGTGGTGGCCCACATCAACACCGTCTTGGGGGCCAACCTCGAAAACCTGACCTTGGCAGGGGCAGCCAGCAGCGGCACGGGCAATGTGCTGAACAACCTGATCATCGGCAACATCAGCAACGACACCCTCGACGGCGAAGCCGGTGCAGACACGCTGCGCGGAGGCGCGGGGGATGACCTCTACAAGGTTGACAACGCGGCCGATCAGATCGAGGAGCTGGCTGGCGAGGGCGTAGACACCGTTTGGGCCAGCGTGGATTACAGCCTCAGCGCCACCGAGGTCGAGAAGCTGATGTTGCTGGGCACCGCCCATATGGGCACCGGCAACGGCGTGGACAACGTCATCACCGGCACGGCCGCCAACGACACCTTGGATGGCGCGGCAGGTGCAGACACCTTGATCGGCGGTGCCGGAGACGACCTCTATGTGGTGAATGTGGCCACGGATGTGGTGACCGAGCTGGCCGCAGGCGGCAGCGACACCGTCCGCGCCCTGGGTGACTACACCCTGGGCGCCGAGGTCGAGTCCATGGAGGTCTGGGGTGAAGGCACGGTGGGCACCGGCAATGCACTGAACAACCTCATGACGGGGTCGGCCGGTGGGCAGCGCCTGAATGGTGCCGAGGGACAGGACACGCTGGACGGTGGCACGGGTGCGGACACCTTGGCGGGTGGCCTGGGCGACGACAGCTACTACGTCGATAACGTCGGTGATGTGGTGATCGAGGCCGCCGAAGAAGGCGTCGATACGCTCTATGCGAGCGTGGACTTGGCCAGCACGCCTGACGGCATCGAAGTGGTTCGCCTCACGGGGGATGCCCACCAAGTGGGCGGCAATGCCGGTAACAACCGCCTGGCGGGTGGCACGGGCGACGACGACATTGACGGCGGCGAGGGCGACGACACCTTGCTGGGTGGTGATGGCAATGACCGCTTGGTGTCCCATGCCGGATTTGACACCCTGGCCGGTGGCTCGGGCGATGACCGCTACGTCATCTCGGGCGGCAGCGTTCACCTGGAAGACTTCTTGGGCCACGACACCTTGGACGCCAGCGAGTCTTGGGACGACAACTACATCGACCTCTCGGGCGTGGACATCAGCCACATCGACGACCATGACTGCGACCCTGGCCACGGTGGCACCGAGCTGCCCTTGGATGTGCAGTTCCTGCAAGACCTCTCAGGCTCTTTTGGCGATGACATCGCCACCGTGCGCGGCTTGGTGCCCAGCATCGTGACGGCCTTGCGTGCCGTGCAGCAAGACAGCGTGTTCGGGGCCTCAACCTTCATCGACAAACCCGTTTCTCCGTTTGGCATTGGCGGCGAATGGGTCTATCGCATGCCTCAAGGCCTGACCAGCAATGAAAATCTGCTCACGGCGGCCTACAACGCCATTGTGATTGGCAATGGCAATGATGAGCCCGAGGCACAGATCGAGTCTCTGATGCAACTGGCCCTGCATGCACAAGACGTGGGTTTCAGAACGGACGCCGGCCGCTTTGTAGTGCTGCTGTCTCTTATACACATCTAGATGTGTATAAGAGACAGGCAATGACGTGGTGACGGCAGATGTTGGCCACGACAGCGTGGACGGTGGCAGCGGACACGACACCTTGGCGGGTGGCCTGGGCGACGACAGCTACTACGTCGATAACGTCGGTGATGTGGTGATCGAGGCCGCCGAAGAAGGCGTCGATACGCTCTATGCGAGCGTGGACTTGGCCAGCACGCCTGACGGCATCGAAGTGGTTCGCCTCACGGGGGATGCCCACCAAGTGGGCGGCAATGCCGGTAACAACCGCCTGGCGGGTGGCACGGGCGACGACGACATTGACGGCGGCGAGGGCGACGACACCTTGCTGGGTGGTGATGGCAATGACCGCTTGGTGTCCCATGCCGGATTTGACACCCTGGCCGGTGGCTCGGGCGATGACCGCTACGTCATCTCGGGCGGCAGCGTTCACCTGGAAGACTTCTTGGGCCACGACACCTTGGACGCCAGCGAGTCTTGGGACGACAACTACATCGACCTCTCGGGCGTGGACATCAGCCACATCGACGACCATGACTGCGACCCTGGCCACGGTGGCACCGAGCTGCCCTTGGATGTGCAGTTCCTGCAAGACCTCTCAGGCTCTTTTGGCGATGACATCGCCACCGTGCGCGGCTTGGTGCCCAGCATCGTGACGGCCTTGCGTGCCGTGCAGCAAGACAGCGTGTTCGGGGCCTCAACCTTCATCGACAAACCCGTTTCTCCGTTTGGCATTGGCGGCGAATGGGTCTATCGCATGCCTCAAGGCCTGACCAGCAATGAAAATCTGCTCACGGCGGCCTACAACGCCATTGTGATTGGCAATGGCAATGATGAGCCCGAGGCACAGATCGAGTCTCTGATGCAACTGGCCCTGCATGCACAAGACGTGGGTTTCAGAACGGACGCCGGCCGCTTTGTAGTGCTGTTCACCGATGCGCCCTTCCATCAAGCCGGGGACGGTGCCGCAGGCGGCATCTTCACGCCCAACAACGGTGATGCATTCACACCTGGTGACGGTGCCCTGGAAGACTACCCCGTCATTCAACAGGTCAAGGCGGCGCTGGAAGCCGCCAATATCATCCCGATTTTTGCGATAGCTGGTAACTACGAGAGCATCTATCGGAACTTGGCCGCCGATCTGGGCCGTGGCGAAGTGGTGACCTTGACTGCCGACAGCAGCAACATCGTCGACGCGATTCTGGAAGGCTTAGACGAGGCCACCACCACTCATATTGAAGATGCCGAAGGCGGCCACGGCAACGACACCTTGCGCGGCGGCAGCGACGACAACCATCTGTGGGGCCACGATGGCCATGATCTGCTGCTGGGCATGCTGGGCAACGACAAGCTCGAAGGCGGCCGGGGTAACGATACTTTGAGTGGCGGTGTGGGCCAAGACACGGCTGTCTTTGCCGGTCAATGGCGAGACTTCGACGCCAGCCTGGCGGCTGACGTGCTGACCCTGACTGACCGCCGTGTGGACGGCCAAGGCAGCGACCAAGTCGACACCGTCGAGACCATCACTTTCGACAACGGCAGCTTTGCGCTGGCCAGTGTCTTGAACGTGGGGCCCGTGGCTCAGGACGATGTGGGCACCAGCTTGGTCGAGGGCAGCAGCACCGCCCCTGGCGTGCCCACCGCCCAAGGCGATGTGCTGGCCAATGACAGCGACGCCAACCTGGCCACCGTCGGCTTGGGCGAAACTTTGCAAGTGGCCGGTCTGAGAACTGGCAACCTGGGTGCCGGTGGCGCCTGGCTGGCGGTGGGTGGGGTGGTGCAAGGCAGCTACGGCAGCGTGACGGTGCAGGCCGATGGCAGCTATGTCTACAGCCTGGACAACACTTTGGCGGCGACTCAGGCCTTGAATGATGGCGATGTCGTGCAAGAGGTCTTCAGCGTTCGGGTCGTGGATGCCCATGGTGCTGAATCCCTCTCCGAGCTGCGCTTCGACATTCAAGGCACCACCGATCCCATCCCCACCGTCATCACCCCACAGGCCGATAGCCTGCTGGTCACCATCGGTTTGGCCAGCAGCCTGGGGGCTGCCCAACTGCTGAACAACGACAGCGTCAACCCAGCGCTGAGTTTGGCGGTCACCGGCGTTTCAAACGCCGTCAATGCCACGGTCAGCCTGGTCGATGGGCAATTGCTGGTGACGGCCAGCAAGGCCACTGGCGGCTTTGACTATCAAGTGACCGCTAGCGACGGCACCCAGGCCACGGGCCATGTCAACCTTAGCGGTGTCACCACCAACAAGAGTGCCAACGTGGTGACGGCCGCTGCCAGCTTCACTGCTGCCGACCTTCAAGGCCAGGCTGGCAATGACAAACTCACTGGCGAAGGCGGTGAGGACCGCCTGCTGGGAGGTTTGGGCAATGACACCTTGAACGGCGCGGGCGGTGCGGATGCGCTGTATGGCAACGCAGGCAACGACCAGTATGTGGTGGACAACGTGGGCGACTTGGTTCTGGAGATATTGGGCGAGGGCACGGATGTGGTGCTGACCGACTTGGCCCTGTACACCCTAACCCAGAACGTTGAGAACCTGACGGCCACTGGCTTGGGTGGCCTGAACGGCAGTGGCAACAGCTTAGGCAACCTGCTGACCGGCGCAGGTGGCAATGACGTGCTGCATGGCCTGGACGGCAAAGACACCCTGAACGGCGGCGCAGGCAACGATGTGTTGCACGGTGGCGCGGGTGCGGACACCTTGGCGGGTGGCCTGGGCGACGACAGCTACTACGTCGATAACGTCGGTGATGTGGTGATCGAGGCCGCCGAAGAAGGCGTCGATACGCTCTATGCGAGCGTGGACTTGGCCAGCACGCCTGACGGCATCGAAGTGGTTCGCCTCACGGGGGATGCCCACCAAGTGGGCGGCAATGCCGGTAACAACCGCCTGGCGGGTGGCACGGGCGACGACGACATTGACGGCGGCGAGGGCGACGACACCTTGCTGGGTGGTGATGGCAATGACCGCTTGGTGTCCCATGCCGGATTTGACACCCTGGCCGGTGGCTCGGGCGATGACCTGTCTCTTATACACATCTTTGGCATACTCGTGCACAAAGGCCGAGATCAAAGCGCGCAAGTGCTCGGCGGCGGGCAGGCCTTGGGCCGCAATCTCATTGACCACAGCTTCCAAGCGCAAGACATGGGCCTCCGCCACATCGGCCAGGAGCTCGTTCTTGTCGCGCACATAGTGGTAGAGCGCGGCCTTGGAGACGCCACACGCGGCAGCCACCTGGTTCATGGACGTTGCGGCATAGCCCTGCGCCGCAAACAGCGCGGCCGCTTGGCGCAGGATCTGTTCGCGTTGGTCGTCGTAACCGGCGGAGCGAGGTCGGGCCATAGAGGGTGTTGCAGTCAGTGAGCGCGCAGTATCACCCGTGTCTCTTATACACATCTAGATGTGTATAAGAGACAGGCCTTGATACGTGCAAAATTAGGAAAGTTGTTCTCAGGCTGTCTCTTATACACATCTAGATGTGTATAAGAGACAGGTGAATGGCGATGTGGCCGACGCGGTGATCGAAGGTTCCGACCTTAACGCCTCCCTCAACCGCACCCTGACCACCCAGCGCGGTGGGGGCTTCTCGCTGGCGCTTTCAGGCCGCAGCGGTGCCCACCAGTGGCAGTTAGGGGGCACGTTTGAGTCAGCACGGGTGCGCTACGACCAAACCGAGCAAGAGGGTGAGTTTGACGACACCCGGGGCGTGGTGCCCGAAGACGAGCCAGCGGAGCTGAGCGCCAAAGTCGTGGGCAGCACCCGCACCTTGGGGCTTTATGCCACCGACACCCTGCAACTGGCCCCGCACACCCACCTCACCGGCACGGTGCGCTTCAACCAAACGCGGGTCAGCAACCAACTCGACACGGTGGACGACGACAGCGGTGAGTTGGAGGCCAAGCCGACGGAAACCTTTAGCTACCGCCAATGGAACCCCGCACTGGGCCTATCCTGTTCTCCAGCGTTAGCGTCACCGGCCAGTTGGGCTACTTCCGCAACTTCGACCGCACCCGTCACCAAGGCCTGGATGCAGAGCTTCAACACCTCTGGGGTGGGTGGACGGTGGGCTTAGGCTACAGCTATCTAGAAGCCACCTACCAGGCCGAGGGCGTGCTGCGCCAAGGCGAGCGCAATGTCAACATCACCCCAGGCACCCGCTTGGCGGGCCTGCCCAAGCACCAGCTTAAATTGGCGCTAGATGGCGAACTCAGCCCGGGCTGGACGGTGGGGCTCGATGCGCAACTGCTCTCCAGCCGTGGGGTGACCGGCAATGAAGACGGTTTGCTGGCAGACGGTGCTGACGAACCTGTGCGGCTCAAGTTACCAGGCTATGGGCTGCTGAACTTGCGCACCAGTTGGAAGCCCACCAAGCTCAAAGGCGTGGAGCTGTTTGCCAATGTGCGCAATGTCTTTAACCGCCAGACCCAGAGCTTTGGTGCCTTGGCCGAGACCCAGTTCGACGCACAAGGCCGCTACACGGGTGAGGGTACCGAGGCCTTGTTTGTGGCCCCAGGTGCACCGCGCAGCCTGCAAGTGGGGCTGCGCATTCGGATGTGAACAAGCCCGGTGCCCCCTGACAAATGGGGGGCATTTGGCGGTACAAAGCCCGCTTATTCAGGGCTTTATGTGGTACCAACGGTGGTGACACTGTCACTCAACTCTGCAACAACAGAGTTGTACAAAACCATCGTTGGACTCACCATGCAATACACCCCATTGGCTGCTGTTAAGCATCGCGTTGTTCTGGGCCAAGCCCTGCCATTCAATGTCTTAGATGCCTCCCATGCCCTGATGTTGGCCAAGGGCCAGGTGGTGCAAACCGCGCCACAGTTGGAGCGGCTGTTCGAGCGAGGGGCCTTGGTCGATCTGGCCGAATTGCAAAGCCCTGCAGAACGCATACGCCGTGTGCCACGCGGGGCGCTGCCGGACTTGTGGCGCTCCTGTGTGGGCGATCTCTACCAAGCCCTGGAGCAGTGTTCAGACGAGCACTTTCCCGAGGCCATTGCGCAAGCCAGCCAGCCCGTGTTGGCACTGGTCGAGCGTGACCCGGATCTCGCCATCTTCCAGGTGTTGCGCCAAGAGGCCAACCCGCTGGCGCAGTATGGCTTGGACCATGCGCTGCACACCGGCATCACCTGCGCCTTGGTCGCCCGCCGCTTGGGCTGGAGCGACGCCGAGCAAGAGCGCGCCATGAAGGTGGCGCTCACCATGAACGTCTCCGTGTTTGAGCTGCAAGGCCAGTTGGCCACTCAAACCACCCCCATCACGCCTGAGCAGCGCCAAGCTGTGCTGGCCCATCCGGAGTTCAGTGCCCGCATGTTGATGCTGGCGGGTGTGACGGACACCGACTGGATCAAGGCTGTGCTCTGGCACCACGAGGTGTCTGACGGCAGCGGTTACCCCCGTGGCCTGCGTGGCACCAGTGACCTGGCCAACTTGGTACGCCAGGCCGACATCTACACCACCAAACTCAGCCGACGTGCCAACCGCAAAGCCGTGGCCCCCGACGAAGCGGCGCGCATGGTGTTTATGCAGGACCCGCAGAACAGCATGATCAATGCCATCGTCAAAGAGTTTGGGCTCTACCCGCCGGGCACGTTTGTACGCTTGGTGGGCGGTGAGACCGGGGTGGTGGCGCAGCGTGGGGTCAGTGTCAAGTTCCCTATCGTGGCTGTGCTGAGCGACGCCCACGGAAAGCCCTTGCCCCAGCCCTTGCGCTGCGACACTTCGCAGCCCGGCCGTGGCGTGGTGGCCACTTTGGGTGAAGACCCCGGCTTGGCTCGCTTCAGCATGTCCCAACTGCTCACAATTTAGGCTCCGGGGCCACAGGCAGGCGTTCGTTTGCTGGTTCCCTCACGCCTGCGCATTACCATGCAGGCATGAGTGATCTTCAAGCCCTGGACGCCCTGTTTGCCGACCACCAAGACCAGTGGTGGGATGGCTTCTATACCCAGCGCGCCAAGCCGGTGCCCTTTTTTGTGCCAGCCCCTGACGAAAGCCTGGTTGCTTGGCTGGGCGAGGGCCGTCTGGGCCAAGGCGGCAGCGCCATCGACCTGGGCTGCGGCCATGCCCGCAATGCCCTGTATTTGGCGCGGGCAGGCTGGTCGGTGCAGGCCGTGGATTTTTCAGCCAAAGCGCTGGAATGGGCGGCGCAGCGAGTGGCGCAAGCGGGTGTGCAGCTCAGCCTGCAGCAGGCCTCAGTGTTTGAATGGGAGCCGGCCGCCGGTCCGGTGGACCTGATCGTGGACTCCGGCCTGTTTCATCACCTGCCACCGCATCGCCGAGCGGGCTACATCGAGCGCATTGTCCGTTGGCTCAAGCCCGGCGGCTGCTTGGTCATGAGCTGCTTTCGCCCGGAAGGCGGCAGCGGCCTGAGTGACGAACAGGTCTATGAACGTCGCACTCTGGGCGGCGGCCTGGGCTATACCGAGGCCCAGTTGCGGGCGCTTTGGGGCGGCGTACTCGACATCGACGTTGTGCGACCCATGCTGGCCCAGCCCGAAGGCGCACCCACTTTTGGCCTGGACTTTTTGTGGGTGATGCTGGCACACAAGCGCCTGTGAGGGTGGCTGGGGCGGGTCCGGCGACGCAGAGATCTCAGTGCAAGCTCCAATCATTGGCGAGCGGGGATAACCCACACCTTAAGATGGCGCGAATTGCAACTGCGTAGGGAGCCTCTATTTCAACGGCCACCTCCCCTCAGAACCCTCCTTTAGAGGGTGGCTGCGCATGCGGGGCACTGCGCTATCGCCTTGAGCGGGAGCCACTGTTTGTGCACTGCTGCCACTGCACACGCTGCCAGCGAGAAACGGGCGGCCCCTTTGCCCACCATTTGATGATTGAGTACAGCGCCATGACTTTGCTGTCGGGGGAGCCGAGCTTTGTGAAGGTGCCTACGGATAGTGGCAACACGCACTGGGTAGCGCGCTGCCCCGCCTGCCAAACGGCGGTCTGGAACGAACACGGCTCTCGCCAGGCCATCACCCGATATGTCCGAGTGGGCACCTTGGACGAGCCCAGTCGATGCCCACCACAAGCGCACATCTACGTCAGGTCCCGCCAGCCTTGGTTGGCACTGGACCCTCAAGTCCCCAGCTTCCAGGCCTACTACACAGCCGCCAAGCCCTGGCCCCAGGACAGCCTTGCGCGCTACAACGCGGCCAAAGAAGCCAAGGCGACGCGGAGTCAACCATGAAGGCCTGCGCATGATGCAGCGCTTGTTGCTTTGGGCGATTGAGTTTTATCAGCGCCACCTCTCCCCACGCAAAGGCTTCTCTTGCGCCTTTCGCTGCCACACGGGGCATGCCAGTTGCTCGCAATTGGGTTGGCGGGCGGTGCGGCGCTGGGGGGCTTTGGGCGGGCTGCAGGTGCTGCGCCAGCGCTTGTTCATGTGTGGCGTGGCATATCGGCGCTTTGGGCCGCTAAAGCCTATGCGGCGAGGCGTTTACCGAGGGCCAAGGGCGGCTCAGCAAGGCGAGTGCGATATCGGCTGCGACGCTGCTTCGTGTGATGGCCCGGGCGGTGGTAGCAGCGGCTGCGGACCTGGTGACGCGCTCGACTGCCTCGATTGCTCGCCATGTGATCTGTGGGACCGCAAAAAGCGGGATCGAACGCCCGCGCGCCGCAAGGTCAAGGGCTAGGGAGATGAAAAGTATGTCTACATTCCGCCGGCTTCGGGGCGGCGGAAGGACGAGAAGCGCTGAGTGGGTGGCGGGGCTGGCTGCTGCTGGCTAGGCGGCCGCAGCAGTGTCTGGCGGCGTTGTCTCGGCGCCGCATGATGGTGTGGGGCGCAACGGTGTTCCGATGCGTGCTGAGGTCGGTACGTGCGCTGCCACAGGCCGTGGCCCGGGGCTCATGTCCCGGTGGTCGGCTGGCGCCGACTTCCCTGCGGTGCTCGCGTTGCGGCGTGCGCCGTCAAACTCCCTCCGCTCGCCTGCGGCTCGCTCTTGTCGAACAGTGACGGCGAGCATGTTCTTGAAGCGCGTGAGTACACGCGCCACACCCCAACCCTGCGCGCCTCGGCACCTCAAAATCGCCCCAGGCCACGGCCTGCGCCAGCGAATTTCGGTGTTGGGGGCCTTTCTTGAGGGAGCGAGAATGGCAGTGGAGCATATAGCTCTGACTTCGCGTCATCGCGCCTTGCATACGGCCACCGCCAGCCGCCAGAATCCGAACCGAGGAGGGGGCTGCTTTCAGCAGCCTAGAGTTCACATGCAACCTCAACCAACTCACCACAAGTCCTTGGCGCTA
This sequence comes from Ideonella sp. MAG2, assembly GCA_004359425.1. Lineage (GTDB taxonomy): Bacteria > Pseudomonadota > Gammaproteobacteria > Burkholderiales > Burkholderiaceae_C > Ideonella. The sequence continues at coordinate 1,146,225 of PTEU01000001.1, forward strand.
CGAGGATATTGGAGTCAACCCTGCTTGGAATCGCCCAGTCAGACATTGGTGGCCAGCGGCAGTCTTGGCGCTCCAAAACACGGTTGCTCTTTACGACACCACACTAAATTGGGAGTGTTTGGAGAGCAGCAATGCGATACACAGAGGTAAAGCAGCTACTCAAGGAGCATGCGCTCCGCTCACCCACCACTGGCACGCATGATCTGCATGGCAAGTACGAAGTTATCCACACGCTTCGCGTGGACGGAGAGGTCTCGCTCAGGCTGCTGCTTGCTGCCGAACATGACCAAAAACGTGGTCGGGTGTGGCTGAAATGGGATTCATTCTTGTATTCGCCGAGGCTGGTGACCCACCCAAACGACAAAGCCTTCTCGGCCTCAGTTGCCTCAATGCCGAAACATGTTCAAGTTGAGGTCCTGGCACTTCGAGACCGGCTTGACGGCACCATCTCCATAAGCGATCTGACCCCCTGGATTGGCCTATCCGATCGATATCCACCAGTTGTCAGCGTCGAAGACTGGGGCGATGCAGAGTTCTTTGATTGGCTCATCGCTGTGTTGTCTTTTGCTCAGGGGGTCGCCTCTTCTAGGTTACCTGTGCGAACTGCGGAGCGTCTGCTCGTGTGGGCTAAGTCGCCCCGGCCTGGTGAATTGCCGTTCGAACAGGAGTTCCGCCTCGGCCTTTGTTCGGCTTGGAGAGTCAGATGAACTAAGGTTGCTTCTCGGCCGTGACGTTCGGCTTGGTGTTCAAGTCTTTGCCGAACGATTCGACGTTGAATGGCAGAAGGCCTGCGATCCATCGCACACATGCACATGCGCCGGTATGCTCGAAACACTCTTGTTCAGGTGTCAATATGCTCAGTAAGTCGCTACTTGTTTTCATGGCGGCATCGACCGTAGCTGCAACGCCCGCCCAGTCGGCACCAACCGAAGTGGAAGGCGCAGCATTGGCGACATACGAGGCGGCCTGCCTCGCAACAGCGGTTGCCGAGCAAGGCATCGCTGGGTGGGCGCGAGAGACTGGCGCATCCAAAGCTGACGTGGCGGAGTACAAGGACCTGGTTGTCGGAAACCACACCCAGGTATGGCGAAGCCTCGATCCGTCTCATAGGATTTATGTTGCCCTTGGAGAGCGACTGGGATGCACCGTGTGGTTTCAAACCCGACAGCCAGATGTGGCTAAAGAGGCCTTTCGCAAAATGGTCCAGTCAGAGATCAGAAAGACGGACTCCTCAGTAGCCGAAGTCAGTGTCTATCGGGACGAGGCGGTCTCGCCCCACCTTTCCGTGCTTTCTTACGTCGTTCGTTTTCGCAGCGAGCGTGTGGGTCTGATGTGGTCGGTATACATATCCACCGCGCGTAGCCCAGCTGTGGTCTTCTACGAGGCAGCGAGAGTGCGACACTGAAGCTGAGTGCTTGCTTCAATCCGCCTACTGATGACCGCGCTTGTGGAACACTGGCCCTTTCGATCTCACCGCATTTAGGCCTTCTGTGCTAACCACCTCCGATCCTTTGCCACGTTTCGGTGCAAACATCGTTCTGCGCCGCTTGAACGTCTCTGACCTCGCGGCATTCCAGGCCTATCGCACAGATGCCGAACTCGGTCGTTATCAGGGCTGGTCGGCCATGCCTGATGCAGAGGCCAGGGCTTTCCTTGACGAGATGAACCAGGCGCCGCTCTTTCAGCCCGGCCAATGGGCTCAGATCGCCATCGCTGAGCCGCAGACATCCGCGTTGCTCGGCGATATCGGCTTGTATCTGGCGCCTGATGCACGGGAGGCAGAGATCGGCTTCACGCTGGCTCGCCACGCGCAGGGCCGGGGGCTGGGTGCGGCGGCGGTGCGCGAAGCGCTGCAATTGATCTTCCAATCCACTGCGGTTGAGCGTGTCCTGGGGATCACCGACGCCCGCAACAAGGCGTCCATCGCCCTGCTGGAGCGGGCGGGTATGCGCAAGATAGAAGAGCGCACCGTCGAGTTTCGGGGGGAGGTCTGTGTGGAGTTGGTATACGTCCGCGCTCGCCAAGGCGGCTGAGCAAAAGGCCTGTTCACCTGGCCCATGGCGGTGCTGGCCGCACAGTCCTGCCAAGTGAACGGGCCATCCACTCAAGCCCCCTTGGGCCACCTCACCAGTTCATGCTCCCCCATTAACAGCGGCCGCATCAAGATGCGGTAGCTGTCCATGTCAAAGGCGGGTGAGGGCAATTTCGTGGGGGCACGTCGCTTGGGCGGGCCTTCAATGGTGCCCAAGTAGCACCATTGATCCAGAACATGGGTTTGTACCCAATCGCCGTCGCGCTCGACCAGGCCCACAGCACCGTCAAAAGGCCAGTGGCGCACTTCCCATTCGAGCAGGGCAGTCAGCAGGCGTTGGTGGTGGGCTTCTGGGCTTTCTTGGCCGGTGCACGCGCCTTGGCAGCGGCCCAGTTGGCGGGCAAAGCAGCCGCGCCCCAGGTCTTGCTCCAGCCCAAGGCGCACTTGGCACAGGCCCAACTCTTCCGCCCGGCTGCGCAAGGCCTGTTTGGCGGCGTGGGCAGAGGCAAATAAGCCATACAAGCCAGGGGTCGCGGCAAAGTTGAACTGCCGAGAATTGACAAGGGCCGGCGCTTGCAGGGGGCTGGGCAGGTGCCAGGCGCAGAGCTGTTTGCTGCGGCGCAGGCGCACATTGAACAGCGGCTGCTGGGTCTTGATGAGGTGAGATTCCAGGAGCAGTGCGCCCACCTCACCGGCAGTGCGCTGCCAGCTCACGCGGCGGGTTTGGGCCATCATCTGGGCCTCCTCCGGCGCACGCAGGTGCTGCTGCACCCGGGCGCGTAGATTAATGCTCTTGCCGATGTACAGCGGCAAGCGCCCTTCGCCATGAAAAAAGTACACGCCAGGCGCGGTGGGTATGGGGCTCAGGTCCTCCAGTGGGGTGGAGGGCAGGGCAGGCGCGGCGGGCGAAGAAGCAGTGGCTGGTGGCATGGCCATGGCTGCCATTGTGCAGCGGCCCACCTGGGCCTCTACACTGGCTGTCATGAGCATTGAAGAACACGACGACCACACCTCGGACACCGCCGCCACCATCTTTGAGCCCCGCCTGTGGCGCGACAAAGGCTGGACGGCCAAGGTGATCAAGAACGAAGACGACGACGGCTGGGCCGTGGCCATGACCTTGGAGGGCGAGGCCGAGCCCGCCTTGGTCGGCCCCTGGACCATGGGTCGCAACAAAAAAGACCCGAAACCCTTGGATGTGAACGCCTTCAACACCTTGGTCAAGACGGCGTCTGAAGTGATACGCCGCCATGAGCAGCAACTACAAGCGCAATTGCACAAACAGATCACGGTGACGTGCACCCAAGGGCGCGTCACGGTGAGCCTAGACATTGAACCCGATGAAGAACAACCCCGCGCCCGCCTGAGTGCGCATGACGAAGGCGGCGATCTGCTGGCTGATTGCGCCGCGCCGCTGAGCTTTAAACTCGACCGGGCCAGTGCCACCGCCTGGGCGGAGGGTGGTTTTCAGCGGCCAGAGGGGGTGGAGCGCTGACGCCAAACAGCGTCAGTGCTTTGGAAACAGGGGGCTCAACCGGACATTAGCCCTGCGGCCCACGCGATGGCGCTGGCCGACGTCTTCAAAGCACTGACCGCGTGGGAGCACCCCTACAAAGAGGGCAAGAGCTGTCCGGCAGTCAGCATCCTCTCTTTCATGAAGCGCGACGGCCACATCGACCCTGACGTCTTTGAGCTCTTCCTGCGCTCCGGCGTCTACCGCCTCTACGCCGCCCAGTTCATGAAGCCCGAGTTGATTGATACGGTGGATGTGGACAGCTATTTGGTGAAGAGCAACACGGACTTCGCGGTGTTGGACTGAGGTGAAAGGCAGAGACTGAGTTGTGTTCAGTCACACGTTCACCACTGCTAGCGGGCGCGAAGCTGAATAACCTACGTCAGACCTTGGTTTGATTGTCTTGGGAATAGAGGCCCGACCTGACAACCATAGTCCCAGCGATCATGTCGCCAAGGCGCATGCGTCTGTTGATCAACAGGAATAAGGCGTCAATGAAGAAGCAGAAATGCGACAAGTTGCGCCAAAGGGATTGAGCCCACGTGCACTTCGCCCCCGACTCGACGCCAACGACACGGAGCTTCAGGATTTTCTTGCCGATGCTTTGACTTGGCAGGGCGTCCCGGAAAAGCATATACAACCACCAAAGTGTCAAGACTCCGATCTCGTGGGCTTTCTCCGAAATCAAGAGAAGCGGCGATAGCACCAAGAAGGCAGCAAAACTACAGCCTATCGCGTCGACCAAGAAAGCGACCAGTCTGACGGAAGGCTTCCCCAAGAGCTTATTGAGTCGGGTGTCCGCAGCTCGCACCTTTGCGACGCGCTCCTGCACTTGTTCTGCAACATGGCGGCCAATGCCCCGAGCGTCAAGTACTTGATTCAAAACCTTGCGAGCTTCCTCGGTGAGGTCCTTTGCAGCAATCTCCAGCAGTTCTTCCGTGTCTTGCCGTTCGTAGTAGCTACGTAATTGATTGATTTCTTCTGACATTTGGAAAGCCTTGACGGACTTCAATGGAGGCATGAATTGCTGATTTGAGCCGAGCCAAACGACCCGGTCAATTCGGGGTCCTCATCGTTTGACATGATGGGAATGCGTAGGCAGGCGAAGCCTGCTGGAGCAAGGTCCCTCGATGGAAGGGATAGGCGTTACTGTTGCGGAGCCCATATGACGCATTGACCTATTGCCGCCGCCGCTCTGTAGCATTCGATCAACAGTGAGAAGCACTCGGCAATGTATTCGTACTCGGACTCTTCGTTGGGCAGACCAAGGTCAGCGTTGGTTTCCCGCCAGCGCGTGGAAAGGCTGGTGCCGTCCTACGCCAAGAGTAACTGCAGCAAGGCCACTACTTGCTCTGGGTTGTGAACGAAGGCATAGCCGTCACGTCCAGAGAACCTTTCAGCACAACCTTCGCTACCGACCAGCCAGGCTTGAAACAAATTGCCTGTTCCCTCAACGGGGGCGTCTGTTCCGTTGAGGAAGTAGTGCATGGCCTTTGCATTGGTTCCCAGGTTCTCGTCGATTTGAATCTTGTTCGCTTCGCAAGTCGGCCAGTCCGCAGGACGCGCCGAACAGGAGCTCGCACTACCGAACACGCGGGCCAGAAAGCCCGCCGGTCGCTTGACTGAATCGGTGAGAAGGTAAGCAATGGCTTCAGCTTCATTGGCACGCAAGTAGGCAACGTGGCTTTGTGGAATGTTGGCGAAATGCATAGGTGTAGCGGATAACTCAATGCTCATGCGCCGCCCGCCAGCCGTTCAGCACATCCATGCGCTCGGCCTTGGCGGCAAAGTCTTTGTCCAGCAGGTCGCCCAAGTCGGCCGCATCAACTTGCTCCATGTTGCGGCCCGCACCGTCGGGGCGGGGCCAGGTGGGCAGGGGGGCCGCGTAATGGCTGATGAGCCGCCACTCCAGGGAGCCTGAGGCATGGCTGCTGCGGCGAGTGATCCACAGCGGTAATTGCAGGGCCTCACTCCAGAGCGCTTCTTGGGCAGGGCCAGTGGGTGTCTCGCCACCCAATGTCAGGTGCCATTGGCCTGGCGTGCTGTCTGGTTTGGCTTGCCATGTGGCCATGTCGGCAAAGCGTTGCAGCGCCGGCCACTCGGGCCGCAGGCCCAGGGTCAGCAGCTCGATATCTGCAGGAAGTAGCCCTTGGGCTGCTTCTCCAGCAGTTGGATGGCCTTGCGCGTCATCTCGGTCAGCGAAGGCTCGCCCGCAGGGTCTTGGGCACGGTCGGCCTCGTATTGCAGGTGTGAGGGCTCAAACAGGCCCAGCACATAGGGTGTGTCCTGGGGCTTTTTGCCCACTTCGATGGACTCAAACTGCCCTTTATTCCAAACATAGCGTGCTTGGGGGCCGCGGCTGGCCAGCCACTCTTGCGTCAGGTCTCGGCCATCCAAGCGTTTGCCTGGCTGCTTGGGGTATTCCGGGTCTTGCACTGTGCCTGCGGCATTGGCCTTGGGCAAGAAGTGGGTGCGGCCCCCGCCCATCACCACGCGCAGGCTTTGGCGCACGGTGGGCGAGACCTCAATCAACTGGCGCGCAATGTCCTTGACCTCGCAGCCTGCGGGCAGGTTGGCGTCGGACTCCCAATCTCGCATGGGCGTGTGGGCATAGTTGGCGGCTGGGGTGGCGTGGGTGATGCGCGCGGTGCTGACAATGCCGGTGGCCTTGCCCTTGGCTGCGGCCAATTCCAGCAAGGTGGGCACGGTGGTCTGGGCCAGCTTGGCGGCGTTGCATTCGCCCCGGGCGGTTTCGTGGGTCACAGAGAGCATGCCCTCGCGCGTCTTCACGCCCGTGACCATGGCGGCCATGGTGGGGGCGGAGTCCGAGGTTTGCTGGTCCCAGGAGTAGGTCTTGGACAAGCCCAGGTAGGGAAAGGTCTCAAAGGACAGGCGGTTCTCTTCGCCGGTCTTGCCCTGCAACTGGCCTTCCAGAATGCGTGCGGCGGTGAGCGTGGAGATGCCCATGCCGTCACCCACAAAAAAGATGACATTGCGGGCGGGCGTTTGAATAGGCTTGAGCGCCTGGCCTTGGGCAATGAACTGCCGGCCCTGGTTGACCCAGTCTTGCACCGACTCCGGCCCTTGCACCGCAGGGGGGGCGGCCATTGCCGCATGCGCCACCGCCATGCACACACTGAGAGCCAACAAAGTGGGTTGTGGTTTCATGGCTGGGGCACCTTTCGCGCGAGCTTGCTTATTTGACGGGAATCGGCGTGCCACGGTCCACGGCCACGGCGGTCACGCTGTTTTGCGGCGAGCCTTCGATCACACGGTCAGAGTAGGTGAGGTAGACCAAGGCATTGCGTTGGGTGTCCACCATGCGCACGATACGCAGCTTTTTGAACACCAACGAGATGCGCTCATTGAACACCTCTTCTTGCTGCGGCAGGGCTTTGGCAAAAGAGATGGGGCCGGTTTGGCGGCAGGCGATGGAGGCTTCGGACTTGTCTTCCGCCAAACCCAAGGCACCTTTAATGCCACCGGTTTTGGCGCGCGAGACATAGCAGGCCACGCCAGCGACCTTGGGGTCGTCATAGGCCTCCACCACGATCTTATGATCCGGGCCAATGAGCTTAAAGACGGTGTCGACCTCGCCAATGTTCTCGGCATGGGCGGCTGACAAACCCGTGATCGCCAACAGGCCCAAAGTGGCCAGGACAGGGCGTTGCGTCATTTGTTCTTCAGCTTGCCGCGCACGGGCACCACGGTGACAGGTGCCACCGGGCGGTCAGAGCCAATGGGCTTGGCCGGGCCGCTCTCCTTCTTGGGCTTTTTGGTCTCTTTGCTGCTGCGTTGTTCCTTGCCCATAAATCCTCCTGTTGGTGGGGTTGAGACGGCTCGGATGAGACGCCATGCTGCATCGGGCCAGCCTTGCAGGCAAGTGCAAAGCGGCTGGGGCTGCCGTGTGATTGTGGCGCGATTTCAGGTGCCGCTGGCCACTGCTGCCAACACCGCTTGTGCCACCTGGGCGATGCCTTCGTCGTCCAAGCTGGTGGCCGCAATGGGGCGGCGCTCGGCCCACAGCTTGAAATTGCCGCTCTGCGAGCGCGCGTACAAGGGGTCATAGTGCTGCGTGGCCAAGGCTTCAAACAGCGGTGCCAGCGTCTGGCTGTGCGCCCAGGCTTGCCATTGCGCCACCACCTGGGTGCCGTGCAGCTCACGCAATGGCAGCAGGCGGCGCGCCAGCGCGGCGGGGTCGTGGCCCAAGTACGCATAGTCGCGCAGCAAGTAGGCCAAGCGCGTGTCCACGCTGGCCTGAATCTCCACGCAGGGGCCTGCACGCAAGCTATCTACAAAGGGCGTGGGCAGCGCAATCTGGCCAATCTTGCGGCTCTCAGCTTCAATGAAGACCGGGCGGCTGAGGTCCAGGCCTTCCAACACCGTGGCCAACTGGGTCTCAAAAGCCTTTTGCGAAGGCTGGGGCTGGCCCGGCCACTGGCCCAGCAGCGATCCCTTGTGGCGCGCCAAGCCTTCTAGGTCGATCACCTGCGCGCCTTGCGCAGCCAGGGCATGAAGCACCCGAGTTTTGGCACTGCCGGTTGGGCCGCACAACACGCGCAAGGGCAGTTGCGGTGCGAGGCGGGCGATGGTGTCCATCACATGCTGCCGCCAACGCTTATAGCCGCCTTGTAGTTGCTGCGCGTCCCAGCCCACCATGCGCAGCCAAGTCACCATGGAGCCACTGCGCATGCCACCGCGCCAGCAATACACCAGCGGCTTCCAGGTGCTGGGCATGCCCGCCAAGCTCTGCCGCAGATGGCGGCCCAGGTTGGCCGCCACCATGCCGCCGCCCAAGCGCCGAGCTTCAAACGCACCGTGCTGCTTGTAGAGCGTGCCCACAATGCGCCGCTCTTCATCATCTAGCACCGGCAGGTTCAGGGCACCGGGCAGGTGGTCTTCGGCAAACTCAGCGGGCGAGCGCGCGTCAATCACGGCATTGAACAGGTGCCGGTCGGCGACGGTGGTGGGGGCACGTTGACTCATGAGACGGCTGCCGTGTAGTCGGCCTGAGGTGCAAGGCAAGAGGGCATGGCGTGATGAGTGCAGCGAGCGGCTTTCAAGCGCAGAGTTTCGCACGCCCCTTGGCGCGGGCCCATGGGGTGCCGACGCGCCGCTATAGTGGCTACAGCCTGCCCAGCGGGCTCGTGTCCCATCAAGATTCTTGTCTATCGAGGAACGCCCATGAAGATCACCGTGTCCACTGCAGTGCAGGCCCCTTTGGCAGAGGTGTGGCGGGCCTATACGACGCCTGAGGACATCATGCGCTGGAATACCGCCTCGCCGGATTGGCACACCACCTCTGCCACCGTTGATTTGCGGGTGGGCGGCAAGTTTTGCTCCAGGATGGAAGCCAAGGATGGCTCCTTTGGCTTCGACTTCGAGGGCGTGTACACGCGCGTCGAGCCCTGCCAGCGCATCGAATATGCCTTTGGAGAACGTAGCGCCGTGGTGACCTTTGAGGAGGCCGCCCATGGCGTGACGGTGACTGTGACCTTTGAGGGCGAGACCACGCACTCAGAAGAGCAGCAGCGCTCAGGCTGGCAGGCCATCCTCGACAGCTTTGCGCGACACGTGCAGGGCTGAAAAGCGCCATCAGGGCACAAAGGTCAGGAACAAGAACGCGGCGAACACGACCAGATGGATGGCCCCTTGCATCAGGTTGGTGCGGCCTGATGCCAAGGTGATGGCACCTACGAGAAAGGTCAGGACCAAGAGGGCCATGTCTTTGGGGACCAGGCCCAGCGTCAGCGGCAAGTTCAGCCAAACCGATGCCAACACGACCACGGGAATGGTCAGGCCGATGGACGCAAGGGCCGAGCCGACGGCCAAGTTCATGCTGGTTTGCAGGCGGTTGGCGCGTGCTGCCCGGATGGCAGCCCAGGTTTCCGGGGCCAGCACGATGATGGCGATCAAGGTGCCCACCACGGCGGCCGGGGCCTGCCATTGCCGCACCAGGGACTCCAAGGTGGGTGACAGCAGTTTGGCCAGGCCCACCACCGACACCAAGGCCACGATCAAGAGAGCAAAGCTGGCCAACGCCTGGCCAGTCGTCGGCGGCGTTGCATGCACGTCTTCATCGGCGGCATCTTGGGCGGGCAAAAAATAATCGCGGTGGCGAACGGTTTGGATGAACACAAACACCAGCCAGAGCACCAAGGACCCGGCCGCCACAAAAATCAATTGAGAGGCTGTGTAGTTCGCACCCGGCGCGCTGGTGGTCAAGCTCGGAAGCACCAGCACCAAAGTGGACATGACGACCAAGGCGGCCAGCCCTGAGCCCGTCCCTTCGATGCGGAAGAGTTGCTCTTTGTGGCGCAGGCCGCCAGCCAGCAGGCACACGCCGACCACACCATTGCAGATGATCATCACCGCCGCGTAGATGGTGTCGCGCGGCACCGTCGCGGCATTGGCTCCACCCGCCAGCATCATCGACAGAACGAGCGCCACTTCAATGACGGTCACCGCCAGGGCCAGCACCAAAGTGCCGTAAGGCTCCCCCACCTTGTGGGCGATCACCTCGGCATGATGGACCGAGCTGACCACGGCCAACACCAGCGAAGGCGCGGCCAGCCACACAAACAGGGCGTGGTGGGGCCACAGCAAGCCGCTGGCAAACACCAGCGCGCTCAGCAAGGGGTAGGCGATGAAGGGCAACATGGGCGCATTCTGACGGGTGCAGCCAATCCCGAGAGCGTCTAGGGCCAGTCAAACCTTATCGCTTTGCCCTTGTTCTCCAGATTGCTGGGCTTTCGAAGGCATTGTTGCGTGCGACTCAGCGGCGCAGCGTGCCTGAACTGCGTCCATCGGCCCGCTCTACGCCTTTTCGCTGGCCCGGCCGCACGGCGTAGTGGCCGAACGCGGGCTCGCGTTGCCATTGAGGGGAAGGCTCGGCCTCGCTTCGGCCGCCCAGGGGCAGGGAACGGCGTGCAATGTCGCGCCAACTACTGGCTTGCCTTCGCAGGGCTGCCACGGCAGCTACGTACTCGGCAACTCTCCCGGCAAAGTCAAGGCTGACGATAAAGCTCATGGTGGGGTCTCCCACCCCATACACAAAAGGCAGCATCAGCGTTCGCAAGACCAACTGGGTGCCTGACTTTCCGAGGGAATACGCCGCCAACTGAGTATTGTCTCGCCAGCATTTCACAACCTGTGGCACATAGTAAAGGGGGAGCAACAGACCGAGCCGTGAGCGAGCGCAGCGCTTCGGGCCGCTTGGCGGCCTCAGCCAAGCGCCTGAAACGACCCGCCAGCTCGGTGGTGCTAGAGCCCGGCAACGGAAACGCAGACACCAAGCCCAGGCCAGCGAGGCTTTTGTCTGTGGAGTCGGCCAACTGCCTGGTGGCGCAGAACGACATGCAGAACACCGGGTTCATGAAGAACTTGGAGGTGCGCGCATGAGTCACCCCTTTAACCATCGGAGCCATGATCATCAACATCAGCAAGGCACCGGCCCTGTGCTGGATGTCGACGGCCTTGTCCACAGCCTGGGTGACATCCTTGCCCGTGCGCTCCGCCGCAACGGCAGTGGCAATCGTGAGGCCGAGCATGGCTGCGGCGACCTTGACATGTTCCACCGAAGATTTGCCAAAGGCGTCGTCGGAATAGACCACCGCCAAGCGGTCCAGGCCCGCGCCCTTGATGGTGGACAGCATGAGCGACAGCTCGGCAGAAAACGAGGCCCGCAGGTGAAATACCAGCGGTGAGCCGTCTCGCAACTCGGCGGCCCCTGAGCGCAAGCCCACCACGGGCAGGCCACCCTTGATGGCGACCGGCAAGGCGGCTTTGGCGTGCGGGGTGCCCACAATGCCTGAGGCGGCAATGATGCTGCGGTCTTTGCTGAATTTGTCGATGATGCGAACGGTTTCGTCCGCATTGGCTTTGTCGTCTTCCCAGACGGGCTCAATGTCTAGGCCCGATTGTTGAGCATGGGCAAAAGCCAGCTCATAGCCTAAGCGAAGGTCTGAGGCCACCTCGGCCTGCACGCCTGTAAAGGGCAGCGCCAACCCGACTCTCACCTTGGGTGCTGCAAGAACCTGGGTGGGCCACATCAGGCCTGACGACACGGGCAGCGCCAACGCGCTCACGCCTTCCAACAACGTCCGCCGTTTCATTTTGTTCCTCCCGAGCTCTCTAGGCGCTCGGCCAACGAATTTGTTATCTTGAGCCGCAGGCTGCGGCTCACGCTCTATGGGTTGATGATGACCCTCTTTAACCACGGAGGTGAGGCATCGCCGCAAAGTCTAAATGAGCTGTGCCAACAATGCCTGACACCTTAGGTTGTGGTTACAGGTGGAAACAGTCCCCCGGCCTCGTGAGCGGAGCCCTGCAAGCGCTCTTTGTACCGTGCCTTGGCAAAAGGCTGGTGACGGCCTGTAAGGGCAGTGCAACTCCAGCGCAGCGGCGTCGCCGCCACACAACGCTGGCCTCAGAGCAATTAACGGACATTGTCACCAGACGATCCACACGGGCCAGCGGCTCGCCAGAGGCCAGACTCAGAACCGGAAGTGGCGCAAGCCCCCCTCCAGCCACACCACGGCTCCGTCAGAAGGCGAAGGAAGGCACGCCCAACGCGGCAAGTTTGGCGGCGAGTTCACGGTCAAAGGCGGGGGCACCCTCGTCGCTCAGCGCCAGCAAGGCCACGCACTGCACGCCGGACTCCACCAGCTCGGCTGCGCGGCGCAGCAGCTTGGCCTCGACACCCCCTTCGTAGAGGTCAGAGATCAGCACAAAGATGGTGTTGCGCGGGTCGGTGATCAGGCTTTGGCAATAAGCCACGGCCCCTTCGATGTCGGTGCCACCACCCAGTTGCACGCCAAACAGCAGCTCTACCGGGTCGTGCAGGTGCTCGCTCATGTCCACCACTTTGGTGTCGAACACCACCAACTTGGTAGACACCGCAGGCAGAGACGCCAGCACCGCCCCAAAAATACTGCTGTAAACCACGCTGGCGGCCATGGAGCCGCTTTGGTCTATGCACAGCACCACCTCGCGTTGCGGGCGGCGCGACTTGCGCCCATAGCCGATCAAGGTTTGGGGCACCACGGTACGGTGTTCAGGCAGCCAGTGGCGCAAGTTGGCGCGAATGGTGCGCGGCCAATCGACCTCGGCCAAGCGTGGCCGGCGGTTGCGTTGGCTGCGGTCCAGCGAGCCCGTGACCGCCGCACGCAGTGGCTCTTCGAGCTGGCGCATCAGAGCGTCCACCACCTGCTTGACCACGGCACGCGCCGTTTCCTTGGTGCCTTGGGGGATGACGCTGGAGAGCGAGATCAGGCTGGCCACCAAATGCACATCGGGCTGCACGGCCTCAAGCATCTCGGGTTGGGTCAGCATCTCTTGCAAGTTCAAGCGCTGCAAAGCGTCTTGCTGCATGACCTGCACCACCGAGGCCGGGAAGTATTGGCGAATGTCGCCCAACCACCGCGCCACGGTGGGTGCCGAGCCGCCGCGCCCACCGCGTCTGCGGCCCAAACCCTGCTCGCCATCGGGCTCGTAAAGCGCGGCCAAAGCCTGGTCCATGGGCAGCGCATCGCCGCTCAAGCCCCCGCAACTCTGCTGGGCCTCGGAGCCCAAGATCAAGCGCCAGCGGCTCAGGCGCTCGGTCGAGCTGGCGGGGGCAGAGGTAGCGTCGTCGGCGCTCATGGGTGAAGTCCTAACCATTGATGCAAGAGCGGCAACACTGCCGCTGCGCGGTCCAAGTCCAGGGCCGTGGCCGGGGTTGAGCCTAGGCTGGGTGCCAGCGCTGCGCTGCCTGCCGCAGCACGCTCCCCCAAGGCGCGGCGCTCGCTGGCGCTGAAGCCCGCAAACGTGCGCCGCAGCAGCGGCAGCACTTGCACAAAGTGGCCCTCGTGCAACTGGCTGACCCAGGTGTCCACCAACGCCCAGAGCCGAGGGTCGTGCAGCAGCACCAGCCCGTTGCGATTCAAAAAGCCCTCCAGCCAGGCGGCTGCGTTGCCGGGCTCGGCGGCGGCCGAGAGGTTGAGGCTCAGCCAGCGGCCTGCATCGCCGTCGCTCCACACGCCTTCGTCCAGCAACAGGCGGGTGGCCAAGCCCCGCAGCAAGGCGGCGGCACTGTCCATCTGGGCAATGCGGGCCAGCGCAGCCTGCCAGGCCTCGCGCAGCGCGGGCTCGTCCCGCAGCGCCACCGCCGCATGGCCAGCCAAGAGGGACTCTCGCACCTGTTGGGCGGCCTCATCATCCAACGCCGAGCAGGCCAGGGGCAGGCCGATGGCGCAGCGCTGTATCAGGCCGTCGAGCACGGTGGCCACGGCGGTGGTGTCGATGTGGCGCACGCTGCCATAACGGTAAATATTGGCCAGCGGAGGCAGTGCGTCCAGCAACTGCAAGCTGTCGCCCGTGATGGCGGCGCGCGCCTGCAAGCAGGCCGTCACGCCCTCTATGGCCCCGCTGAGCTGAGCCAACAGCACGGCGTCTATCAAGCTGGCCAAAGCTTGCAAGGCCGTGGCCTGGCGGGCTTGATCTAGCACCTTGGCGGTGGCGGCTTGCTCGATGGTGCCGCCCCAAGGGCTGGCCGCCATCAACTGAACCACAAATTCCGGCTCCCACTGCAACTGCCACAGCTCGTGAAAACTGCCCTTGCTGCCGCGCTGCGCGGGGTGGGGCACGCCCCAGGGCAGGTCCAGCAAGCGCAGGCGGTGCAGCAGGTGGCTGCGCGCCAAGTCATTGGGCTGGCGCAAGTCCAGGTCCAGGGTGCGCTCCAGCACTTCGGGCTTGAGACGCAAGCGCTTCTGGGCTTGCTCCAGGTCGCGCTGCAAGGGGTGGACGGGGACATCCGCAGGCACTTGGCCCAGTTGGTGGCCTACCAGCAGTTCGTCGGCAATCAGGTGCAGGGTGCTGTCTTGGCCACCGCTGATGACGCTGCGGGTGGCGTCGTGCAGGTCGTCCAGCCCGCTGGCAGGGTGGCCACGCAGGGCGGCCAGGGTCTGGGCCAGGCGCGCCGCTTCAATCACATGGGCGCTGGAGCAGTCCAGGTCACGCTGGCGCAGCAGGCCCGCAACCTTGGACAGCCATGCCACTTCGCGTGGTGTGTCGCCGCGCTGTTGCTGCCATAAAAAGCCATACCACCCCGGGGCATCCACGCCCGCGCCATAACCACTGGCGCTGGCCAAATGGCGGTGGGTCCAGGGTATCCAGGTGGCTACGCAGGCTCTAAGGCGGGCTGGGGTGGGGCAGGGTCGGTCGCCGTCCAGTCGGCGCGCACGGCCTGCATCAGCTCGGCAATGGCTGCAAAAAGCTCGCGCGCGTCGCGGCGTTCTTCCACCATGGCATTCCACCAGCTCTCGCCGTCGGCATGGCCGCTGGCGCGGGCAATGCCGTCCAGCGGGTCACCCCGGCGCGCTTGGAGGGTTGAGTCGGACTCGCCAGCGGCCAAGCCGCTGCTGGGTACAGGGTCTGCGGCAGCTTCGGTGGCTGGGTCGGTGTTGGTCTCGGCGGTTGCATCCGCTTGTGCAGCCGCCAGCGCCGCCTGGCCTTCTTCGCGCCACTGCTGCAGGGCCAGTAGGTGGCTGCGCGGCAGGTCCATGAACTGCACCGTAGCCCCCGCATGGGTTGCCCACAACAGGGCTTGCCACTCGGGAGAGAAGGCCGCAAAGGGGTAGAAGACCGCGCGTTGCGGTGCTGAAGGGTCGTAGACCAGCAGCGCCACCGGGGGGTGCATGTCGGCCGACTGCACATGCGCCACCAGCTCGTCGGCCTCGGCCGGGCCTTCGACCAGCACGCAATCGGGCTGCCAATCCGCGAGTGCCGCTTTCAGGCTTTGGGCACAGCCCGGGCCGTGGTGGCGCACACCAAATAGGCGGACCTCAGGCGCAACCTGCTGGGGGGTGGTGCTGGCCTCGCTCATGGGGAGGCCTCAGGCGTGGTCACGGCAGGCGCGGTAGAGGTCCTTCCAGTCGCTGCGCTCCTTCACCACCGTTTCCAGGTACTCGTTCCACACCACTTTGTCTTGCACCGGGTCTTTGATGACCGCGCCCAGCAGGCCGGAGGCCAGGTCCTGCGCGCCCATCACCCCATCGCCAAAATGACCGGCCAAGGCCATGCCGTTGTTGATCACCGAAATCGCCTCGGCAGTGGAGAGGGTGCCGCTGGGGCTTTTGAGCTTGGTCTTGCCGTCTTCGGTGTGGCCATTGCGCAGCTCGCGGAAAATTTGCACCAAGCGCTTGACCTCCTTGAGCGCCGGGGGCTCAGCGGGCAAGTCCAGGGCACGGCCCATTTCGCTGACGCGCTTGACCACAATGGCCAACTCTTCTTCTTCGGTGGCGGGCACGGGCAGCACCACGGTGTTGAAGCGCCGCTTGAGCGCGCTGGACAACTCATTCACCCCTTTGTCGCGGTTGTTGGCCGTGGCGATCACACTGAAGCCGCGCACCGCCTGCACCTCGCTGCCCAGTTCGGGAATGGGCAAGGTTTTTTCAGAGAGCACGGTGATGAGGGTGTCTTGCACATCTGCGGGGATGCGGGTCAGTTCCTCCACGCGACAAATCTGGCCCCGGCGCATGGCCTGCATCAAGGGGCTGGGCACCAAGGCCGCTTCCGAGGGGCCGTGGGCCAACAGTTGGGCATAGTTCCAGCCGTAACGCAGTTGTTCTTCGCTGGTGCCTGCCGTGCCTTGCACCAGCAAGGTGGAGTCACCACTGACCGCAGCGGTGAGGTGCTCAGACACCCAGGACTTGGCGGTGCCGGGCACCCCGTACAGCAAGAGCGCACGGTCGGTGGCCAAGGTGGCCACGGCAATCTCCATCAGCCTGCGCTCACCGATGTATTTGGGGCTGACGACAAAGCCGTTCTCCAGGGTACCGCCCAGCAAATAAGTCACCACCGCCCAGGGGGAGAGCTGCCAGTTGGGGGGGCGCTGGCGCTGGTCGGCCTTTTTGAGCTCATGCAGCTCTTCGGCGTATTGATGCTCGGCGTGTTGGCGTAAGAAGTTGGCGCTCATGGTGCAGATGGTGGCAGTTGAGACAAGGCCGTGCGAAGCTCATGCAAGCGCATCAACTGGGCTTGCAGCTCGACATAAGCCGGGGGTGGATCGTTCAGCGGGCCCAGTTGGCAGGCCAGGGGCAAGGCGCTGGGGTCTAGCTGGGCGCACAGCGGCGGCATCAGGCTGCGGGCTTGATAGCCCGAGCCCACCTGAGGCGCGGCCAGCTCTTGGCGCACCTGGGCCACAGCGGCACGGGCCAGCGCTTGCGACAGCTCTGGCGGCAGCCGGTCTGAGGGGCTGCAGGTGGCCAACACGTCTTGCGCAATGGCCCAGATGGCGCCGGGCTCTTGGCCAAGCTGTTGTGCCCACAGTTGGGCTCGGCGCGCGGGGCCGAGGGCAGCGCGCAGGGCGTTGCCATCCAAGCAGCCCGCCGCAGGCCCTGTAGCCCCCAACAAGGCCCAGGCCCAGGGTTCTTGCTCGTCGAGTGGGGCCAGGGGCAGGGCGTCACGCCAGCCGCGCAGCAAAGCCTCACTCCAATCGGAGGCCGTGGCCCAGCCCACCATGGCCTCGGGCGTCAGGGCGGTGTGGTCGCACCACCAGCGCAGGGGCAGGCCGCGCACCACTTGGTAAAGCCACCAGCCGCGCTCGCCCAGCGTGTCCTGCTTGGGCCGCGCGGGGTCCATGGCATGGGCCTTCCACGCCGGGTCTTCTTGGGCCGGAGCATCGAGCACCCAGCGCTGGCTCAAGCCCAGCGCGGCGGAGTGGCTTTGCAACAAGGCCGAGGCTTGCTCCAGCATGTATCTGCGGTGCGCGCTCTGGGGCAGCCGCAACAGCAGGGCGGCAGCCCAGCGCCGGACCTCAAGCGCGCGGTCTTTGAGCAAGCTGTTGAGCAAGGGCTCGTCATCCGCCCCCAAACCCCAGGCCAGGCAAGGCAGCAGGTCGGCCCGTTCTTTGGCGGCCAGCTCGGGCAAGGTGGCCGCCAGGCGCTCGCGGGCGGCGGTGGCATCGCGCTGCCGCTCTTGGCGCAAAAAGGCTTGGCGGGCCGCCAGGTTGCCGTGTTGCCAGTCCTCCTCGGTGGGGGTGGCGGGTCCGCTGAGGGTCTCGCGCCAACGCTCAGACTGTTGCGCCAACCAGCGGCCCCGCTCGCCGACCACGGCGCTGGCCGCGTCTCGCAGCGCGGGGTTGCTGCGCGCCAAGTCCAACACCTGGGGCAGCAGCTTGGCGGGCAGCCGCCACGCGCGCTGATGCAGTGCGCTCAAGGCCTCGTGCTGCAAGGCCGGTGGTCCTTGGGTCAGCACCTGCTGCAAGCGCTCCGGCCAAGGGCCGTGTTGAAGCGCGGCATGGCGCTCTGGCGCAGCGCGCGCGGTGCTGGGCTCAGGCGAGGGCTGGGCTCGCAGGGCAGCGCGCTCAATGCTGTCTAGGCAACCGGCGGCGCGCAGCAGCACAGTGGCGGCGGTGTCTGGCTGAAGCTGCTGGCGCAGCGCGGCCGCCAACTGCGCCCAGGCCTGCTCGGCTGGATGAGGCGGGGCAGCGTCCGCCTGGCCCAGATGCAGTTGCGCCAGCGCAGCGTCCAGGCCGCTGTGTTTGTCGGTGCCAACCAAGGCGGTGGGCATCAGCTGTGTCCAGCGGCTCATGCGTGAACCCCGCTCTGAACTTGCCATTCACCTTCTGAGCTGAAGGCACGCAGCGGCCTCAGCAGGTGGCCGTCCCACTCGCCCATCAAGGCCAGGCCATGGCCGCCGCACAGGGCGCGCAAGACCCAGGCATCGTCGTCGTTCACCAGCAGGGGCCAACGGCCCAGTGCGGTGTGGGCCAGCCAGCGCGTGGGGGCACCCTCGGCAGGCAGCAGCACAGCGTCCAACACCACCGGTGCCAGCACCTGCCACGGGTGAGGCAGGGCAGGCGGGCGGGCTGGCGGCCAGGCGGTGCTGGGCTCGGGCGCTGGGCCTGGCTCGGCCCAGCCCCGCAGGGCATGGCTGGAGGGTGCCAACAACAAGGTGGTTTCCAGGGCCGTGCCCGTGAGCCACGCTTGTTCAAAGCCTTGTTGCGCATGGGCAAAGTCCAACACCAAGGCCAAGCGTTGGTGGCGCTCTCCCCAGAGCCAGACGCGGCGCTCTTGCAAGCGGCGGTCCTTTTCTTCGGTGATTTGGGCCAGCACTGTCCAGCGGTCGCTGATGCGCTCGCCGTGCTGGGCCACATCGTCGCGGTCCAGAGGCCAGCCCAAGGCGACACGCAAGTCGGCCAACTGAGGCGGGCTAAGGTGCTCGCGCTGGCGCACGGCGTCTACCCGGAGTTGCAGCCGCCCCAATTGGGCCAGCAGGCGCTGGGGCCAGTCAGGCCCTTCGCCCAGGGCCTCGGCGGCGGCCAGCAAGGCCTGGCCTGCGCCGGGGGCTTGGGCGTCGACCATGCGGGCGGCAAAAGCCTGCCAGGCCGCCTTGTGTGTAGGTTGTATGCTGGCCAGCCCTTGGCGCAGCAAGTCTGACAGCCAGCGCTCCAGCTCGATCAAGCCTGCCTCCATGCGCGCCCAGCGCTTGTCCTGGCGTTGTTGAGCGCTGAGCGCGTTGGCCGCCTCCTCTTCGGGTGTCTGGCTGGCCTGGCTCTTTTGTTCTTGCTTGGCGGCCTTTTTCTCGGCCTTGTCTTGGCGGCTGTTCAGCCATTCCTGGACCCAGGCGGGTTGCTCCTGGGCGGTAAAGCGCTCGGGCCCATCGCAGCGCATAAGCAGCAAGGCCAGGCCATGCTTGCAGGGGAACTTGCGGCTGGGGCAGGAGCAGCGAAATGCCGGACCTGCCAAGTCCACTTGGGTTTGATAGGGCTTGCTGCCACTGCCTTGACACTCTCCCCACACGGCGCGCTCGTCATGGCCCAGCAAAGGCCACTTGGCCGGGCTCATCAGGCCCCGGGCGGCTTTGACGGAGGAGTCGTCCGGCGCCAGTGCCAGCACAGCGTCGGTGCTCAAGGACATGGCAGGCGGCGTCTCAGTCGGGGCGGCGGGTCGGCAGGGTCTCCCTCAAGGCCCTGTTGGAAGGGGGCGCAGTGCGGCACCAATCAACTCCTCAGTTCGTTCTTTATGGGCAAGAGTGTAGGCGTTGTCGAAGAAGGATTTTTGTCTCCAGCCTGACAGCGCATGCGGAATCGGGCAACATGCGGCGCACATCACGATCCGCTCGGAGACCTCTATGAAACTGACTGTGAACGGCAAAGCCGTGACCCTGGACGCTGACCCCGACATGCCGCTGCTGTGGGCCCTGCGCGAAGACTTGCAACTCACCGGCACCAAGTACGGCTGCGGCATGGCCTTGTGTGGGGCTTGTACCGTCCATCTGGACGGGCAGCCCGTGCGGGCTTGCCAGACCCCGCTTTCGGCGGTTGAAGGCAAAAAAGTCACCACCATTGAAGGGGTGGGCAGCACCAAGGTAGGTAAGGCTGTGCAGGCCGCCTGGGTGGCGCAGGACGTGCCGCAATGCGGTTACTGCCAGTCGGGCCAGATCATGAGCGCCTGCGCCCTGCTGGCGCGGCGGCCCAAGCCCTCGGAGGCGGACATCACCCAAGCCATGAGTGGCAATTTGTGCCGCTGCGGCACTTACAACCGCATCCGGGACGCCGTCAAAGGCGCATCGGTGGTCTTGAGCTCGGGAGGCTGACATGAGCATGAACCACGACACTCTCACCACCACTCGGCGCGGCTTTTTGGCAGGCAGCGGTGCCACGGCCCTGACGCTCAGCTTTAGCTTGCCCAGCACCAGCCGCGCAGCCACCGCCAACGCCGCCAGCGACTTTGTGCCCAATGCCTGGCTGCGCCTCACGCCGGATGGCGAGGTGACCATTTTGTGTGGCTCGGCTGAGATGGGCCAAGGTGTGCTCACCGCCATTCCGATGATGATTGCCGAGGAACTGGACGCCGACTGGCGTCGTGTGCGGGTAGAGCAAGCGCCGGTGGACAAGGCCTATGCCAACCCAGCGTTTCAGATGCAGGCCACCGGTGGCTCCACCACCGTGCGGGGCCACTGGGAGGTGGTGCGCAAGGCCGGTGCCGCAGCGCGCGCCATGTTGGTGGCCGCTGCGGCCGAGCAATGGAAGACCACACCCGACCAATGCCGCACCCAGGTGGGCCGCGTGCACCACGCAGATGGCCGCAGCCTGCGCTATGCCGAACTGGTGGCCTTGGCGGCCAAGCAAACGCCCCCGGCCAACCCGCCGCTGAAGGCGGCCAAAGACTTCAAGCTGATTGGCCAGCCGCTGTTGCGCCTGGACACGCCGGGCAAAACGGACGGCAGCACCAAGTTCGGTTTGGACGTGAACCTGCCCGGCATGCTGGTGGCGGTGATGCTGCGCTCGCCCTTGCCCGGCGTGAAGCCCGGCAGCGTGGACGACGCGGCGGCCAAGGCCGTCAAGGGCGTCAAGCAAGTCATCAGCCTGCCTTCGGGCGTGGCAGTGCTGGCCAGCGGCTATTGGGCCGCCAAGAAGGGCCGTGATGCCCTGAAAGTGAGTTGGGACTGGGGCGACAAGGCCGGCCTCTCCAGCGCCAAGATTAGCCAGCAGTTGCAAGAGGCCGCCTCCACCCCCGGTGCGGTGGCCAAGGCCGAGGGTGATGCCGCTGCGCAGCAGCCGCCCAAGCGTGTGGACGCTGTGTATGAAGCACCCTACTTGGCCCATGCCTGCATGGAGCCCATGAACTGCACCGCCTGGGTCAAGCCGGACGAGGTGGAAATCTGGGCGGGCACGCAAAGCCAAGGGCCGCTGCAGGGCATCCTCTCGCAGGTGGCCTCGGTGCAGCCGGGCAAGGTCAAGGTCCACACCATGATGCTGGGCGGGGGCTTTGGCCGCCGCTTTGCGCCGGACTTTGTGATCGACGCGACCCTGCTCTCCAAGATCGCCGCAGCCCCCGTCAAGCTGATCTACACCCGCGAAGACGATATGGCGGCCGGCTACTTCCGGCCGGCCTCTGTCACGCGTTTCACCGGCGCTGTGGATGCAGCGGGCAAGCCCCAGTTGTTCACCGCCAGCGTGGCCTCGCCGTCCATCATGGCGGCCTCGGGCTTCATGAAGATCCCCGAGAACGGTGTTGACCACTTTGCCGTCGAAGGCATTGCCGACCACCCCTACGACATCCCGCACCAGCGCATCAGCTATGCGCGGGCCGAGCCTGGGCCGCAGGTGTGGTTCTGGCGCTCGGTCGGCCATTCGCAGAACAGCTTCTTCATGGAGAGCTATATCGACGAGTTGGCCCATGCCGCAGCCAAAGACCCGTTCGAGTTCCGCCGTGGTTTGCTGGGCAAGAGCCCGCGCCACCTGAAGGTGCTGGAGCTGGCGGCGGCCAAGGCCGGCTGGGGCAAGCCCCTGGCAGCAGGCCGACACCGCGGCATTGCGGTGGTGAGTAGCTTTGGCACCGTGGTGGCCGAGGTGGCCGAGGTCTCGGTGGCCAAAGACGGCACGCCCACCGTGCACAGGGTGGTGGCTGCGGTGGACTGCGGGCAAGTGGTGAACCCCGAAATCATCCACCGCCAAATCGAAGGCAGCGTGGTGTTTGGCCTCACGGCAGCGCTGTATGGCCAGATCACTTACAAAGACGGTCAGGTCGAGCAGGGTAACTTCCACCACTACCCCTTGATGCGCATGAATGAAATGCCCCAAGTGGAAGTGCATATCGTGCCCAGCACCGAGGCACCGGGGGGCATTGGCGAGCCGGGCACACCGCCCATCGCGCCCGCCGTGGCCAATGCCATTTTTGCGGCGACGGGCAAACGCCTGCGCAGCTTGCCGCTGGACACATCGGCGCTGAAAACAACGTAGGACCTGTGACCTTGTTCCCCACTCTCAGCGGGGACTACGGATGACGTTGCTTTGACATATTGCTACTGTCCGCCGGTCCGCTGATCGGCGGGCGAACAGGCAGTGTCGGAGCAAAACGAAATCATCATTCGTGCTCTTGGTGGGACGACCCTGCTCCTTCTTGGACGTTTTGAAGGAGACCTCAGTGTCCACAAAAAATTCGGGCGCTCTTCAGCGCCGTCAACTCTTGGCGCTTGGAGCGGCCCTCGGGCTGCTCCCACTCAGTCACCCCGCTCGTGCTGAGGCTTGGCCGAGTAAGGCCATCACCATGGTGGTGCCCTGGCCACCGGGTGGGCCCTCAGACATTGCGGCACGCCCCCTGGCCAAGGGCTTGCAAGAGGTGCTGGGCAAACCGGTGGTGGTTGACAACAAAGCCGGTGCCGGCGGCAACCTGGGGTCAGCCCAGGTCGTGCAGGCGGCGGCTGACGGCCACACGCTGCTGGTCACCTCCAGCGCCCCCATCGTCATCAACCCCAGCCTCTACAAAAAGATGGCCTTTGACCCGGCCAAGGACTTGATCCCGGTGACCAATGTGCTGCGCATGCCCTTGGTGCTGGTCACCCACCCCGGCTTAGGGGTGAACGATGTGGCGGCGTTGATGGCCCAGATCCGCAGCAAGCCTGACGGCATGGTCATTGCCAACTCGGGCAACGGCACACCGCAGCACCTGACGGCAGAGCTGTTCATGGACGCCGCCAAGCTCAAGCTCAGCCACGTGCCCTACAAGGGCTCGGCCCCGCCTATTGCTGACCTGTTGGCAGGCCATGTGCCCATGATGTTCGACAGCCTTGCGGCCATCATGCCGCACATCAAATCGGGCAAAGTCAAGCCCTTGGCCGTCACCGCCGCCAAGCGTTCTCCCTTGATGCCCAATGTGCCCACCATGGCTGAAGCCGGTGTGCAGGGTGTGGAGTCCTATGCTTGGTACGGCTGCTTTGTGAAGGCGGGCACCCCGGCTGCGGTGGTAGAGCAGCTCAACGCTGCAGCCATCAAGGTCATGAAGTCACCCGAGTTCCAAAAGGTGCTGGCCGACACCGGCTCCGACTACGTGGGCGACACACCTGCCAACTTTGCGCAGTTCGTCAAGGCAGAAGCGGTGAAGTGGGACCGCTTGGTCAAGATGAGCGGCGCGACCATCGAATAAAGCTGCCGCTACCATGCGCGCATGAACGGATATGTGCGCAAGGTGTGGCGGTGGTGGGCTTGGTGGGCTGGGGGCGCACTGCTGGCCGCCGCTCTCTTGGCCCAATGGCGCCTGGGTGAGCTGCGTGACGCCTTTGAGCTGGACGCCCGCATTGCCCACCGACTGCTGAGCCAGCGCTTGGCCCAGCATGATGCGGTGCTGGTCACCTTGACGCTTTACCCCGCACCCGCTGATGCACCGGGCGCTGACGCCACCCTGCGCCAGCTCTACCCGCAGCTTCTTCAAGTGCTGCGCCAGCCAGCCGATGGCCCTTGGTCGGCGGCTGAGTGGGCCGCTGCCGAAGCCCGCTCGCGGCAAACCGCCCTGGCCCAAGTGCT
Organism: Ideonella sp. MAG2; assembly: GCA_004359425.1. Lineage (GTDB taxonomy): Bacteria > Pseudomonadota > Gammaproteobacteria > Burkholderiales > Burkholderiaceae_C > Ideonella. The sequence continues at coordinate 1,170,057 of PTEU01000001.1, forward strand.
GCCCGTGCCCGGCTCACCCGGGCGCTATGGCCTGCTGCGGGCCGGGCCGCAAACGGCGGTGGCCTTGCTGATCGACCTGCAAGCCACCGTGCCCTGGGCCGAGTGGCCACTGCCGCCTGACACCAGCCCCGTGGCCGTGACGGTGCTGCGGGACGATCAAGCCTGGGTGGTGCAGCCCGGCCGTACCAGCCCCGGTGGCTGGCGCTTTGAGGTGCGCAAACCCTTGGCCTCGGAGAGCCAAGCCTTTGGCCTGCGCCTGCAGCGCCAAGTGAGCTGGGCCGAACTGCCGTGGCTGGCCATCTTGGCCGCCACTGCGGGCTGGGCTGGCCTGCTGGCGCTGTGGCGCCAATGGAGCAGCCAGCGCGAGCAAAAGGCCCGTGCTGAGGAGCTGCTGCGCTTGGGCCAGGTGTCGCGCCTGAATGCCCTGGGCGAGCTGGCAGCGGGCCTGGCCCATGAGCTGAACCAGCCGCTCACTGCCATCGTGGCCAACACCCAGGCGGCCAGCCGCTTGTTGGATGAAGAGGGCGATGCTGCCGACGCCAACGCGGCCCGCCAAGCCATGGCTCAAGCCGTGAGCCAGGCCCACCGTGCCGCCGAGGTGGTGGCCCGCTTGCGTCGCACCGTGGCCCGGCCCGAGGCCAGCGACCGCGTGCCACTGGACCTGGCCCAAGCCGTGCAGCGCACCCTGCACCTCTTGGCGCCGGAGCTGGCGCAGGCCGAAGTTCAAGTACAGCAAGATCTGCCGACCCTGCAGGTGCAGGCCGAGCCCGTGGCGCTGGAGCAGGTCATCCACAACCTGCTGATGAATGCGGTGCAGGCCTTGGTCCAGGTGCCCGCGCCGGAGCGCCGCTTAGAGATCAAGCTGCACGCCGACGGCCCCTGGGCCGTGCTGCGCCTCATCGACAGCGGCCCCGGCTTCAGCGAGGACACCCGCCGCCGCCTCTTCGAGCCCTTTTTCACCACCAAGCCTGAAGGCATGGGCCTGGGTCTGAGCCTGTGCGAGACCCTGCTGACCCGGCTCGACGGCCGCATCGAGGCCAGCCACCACACGCCACGCGGCGCGGTGTTCACCATCTACCTGCCCCTGCCATGAGCGCGCCCCTGTCCCCGCTGATCCACCTCATTGACGATGACCAGGCGGTGCGCGAGAGCCTCTCTTTGCTCATCTCCACCGTTGGCCTGCGCGTGCAAGCCTGGGCTGAGCCCCTGGCCTTTTTGCGCGACTTTGAGCGCGACGCCATCGGCGCCATCGTGCTGGACGTGCGCATGCCCGGGCTGAGCGGTTTGACCGTGCTGGACCAGCTCGTGGCCCAAGGGGTGGACCAGCCCATCATCATGCTTACCGGCCACGGCACGGTGGAGATGTGCCGCCGCGCGTTCAAGTCCGGGGCGGCCGAGTTTCTGGAGAAGCCCGTCAATGACGAGGCCCTGCTCGAAGCCCTTCACAACGCCGTGCGCCAGCACGTGCGCTCGCGCGAACGCTTGCAAGACGACCGCGTGGCCCGCGCCCGCTATGCCCAGCTCTCCGAGCGCGAGCGCGAGGTGCTGGGTCTGATCGTCGAAGGCCTGACCAACAAAGAAATGGGCCGCGCGCTTGGGGTCTCACCCCGCACCGTGGAGACCCATCGCGCCAACCTCTTCGCCAAGCTGGAGGCCAGCTCGCTGGCCCAGCTCATCCGCCACTATGCGGTGTTGGTGGAGGAGGGGGCCGGTGCGCCTTGACCCGCTCGGGCCTGCTGTGCTGCAGCGGCCTGGGAGCATCGGTCAATGGTGATTGCAAACTCCGAAAACCGTATCAAACCGCTTCAGGGCAGCTGTCATCAGCTTGCTGTGACCGGCACCCCAGGGGTGGGGCCGGGCGTTTCGCTCCCGCCAGTCAAAGGACTTGGGCTGATGCGTCAGCAAATAGCCTGGCTCGCCTTTAGCCCCAGGTGCTGGAATGGCAAACGGATTGTCCGCATGGCGCTCAGCATGGGTCATGGGAAAACCCACCACCAAGCCTGTGCGCTCGTTGAAGGCCTTCGTGGAGATCACCAACATGGGGTGATCGTCAGGCATTTCTTCGCCGACAGCGGGGTTGTACTGGATGAAAATGATCTCGCCCCGCTCCGGCACCCAAAGGGCGGACTTACGCGTCGCCATGGGAGAAGGCCTCTTTGCCCACTGCCGAACCAGACATCACTTCGCCACCATGCTTCTTCGGATCGAATGAGGCCAACATCTGCTCCAAAGACGGCTCGACTTCTGTCTCAATGACGATGCGCCCTGGCTTGACGGTGACACGTACCGACGACCCGGCTGTGACACCTGCAGCCTTGGCCATGGGTTTCGTCAGCCGCAAGGCGAGGCCATTGCCCCAGGTGCTGATCTGCGCTGCTGATGTGCTCATGCGGTGGCTCCACGATGTTGATACGAGTGTATAAACGCTTTGGTTCGGTGTCAACATCAGTATCAACGGAACGGGCAAGGCGTAGGACTTCATAGACTCCGTAGTTTTACGGAAGCCCGCGCGTCACCGCACGGATGGTGGCCAAGCCGCATGGTTTTTACAGTGAAGGCCGGTGTGTTGCACACCCCTTATTCACTTCGGAGAAGACCATGAACAAAGCCCTCGCTTCCCTCACTCTGGCCTTGCTGGCCAGCGGCGCGGCCCAAGCCCAAGCCGTGCGCACTGAGCGCAATATCTCCTTAGAGCTGGCCAGCCACATCGCCAGCCAGGCTGTGGCCGCTTGTGCAGCCAATGGCTATGCCGTCACCGCCACGGTGGTGGACCGCTCGGGCGGCGTGCGCGCCGTGCACCGCGCCGACAACGCCGGCCCCCACACCCTGGCAGCCAGCCATGACAAAGCCTTCACCTCGGCCTCGGCCAAGAACAACACCCAGGCCATGATGGACGGCGCACAAAAGAACCCCGCCGCCGCCAACCTGGTGCACATCCCCGGCTTCCTGTTGCTCGGCGGCGGTGTGCCTGTGCGCGTGGGCACCGAGGTCATCGGTGCCGTGGGCGTGGGCGGTGCACCCGGTGGCCACTTGGACGAGCAATGCGCGGTGGCGGCGCTGGACAAGGTCAAGGACTTACTGAAGTAAGGTGAGCAAGCCACTCCCTGATCATGCGTTGTTGAGGTGGCAGGTCAGCAGAAGAAGCGGGTGGCGCTGCTGTGGGTGGCTTGGTGGCTAAGCTCAAAGAAGAGCTAAGCCGGCTCGGCAAGCAAGAAGCCCTGGAAGACCTGCGCCAACAGTCCAGCGATGCCGACACCCAGGCAGCGCTGCGCAGCCAGTTGGTCAAAGCCATGAAGGCGGACCCATCACTCGCGGATAAGTTGCAGGCTTGGCTGGAAGAGGCTAAGCCACAGGCCGCAGCACTTGGCATTCAGCAAAGTGCCGAAGTGCAGGGCAACGACAACAAGGTGGCGCAGGTGGCTGGGTCGGGCAATTCAGTGAGCTTCTGAACGAGAGCCTCGGGATCGTTGCAGGCTCATGCCCGGTAATTCCCAACCACCAAGCTGAAGCCTGCCCAGCACACCAAGGCCGCAAAGCACAACGGCAGACACAGGAGCAAGAGCACCCAGATGCGTGGGTTTGGCTGACTGCGCAGGTACTGATCTCCGGCCATCAACCCCAAGATCACACCCATGGCGGGAAACAGCGCAATCGGTAGGATCAGGAAAAAGAGCGGTGCGGCGAAGGCGCTGCAAACCACCGAGGCTATGGCATAGCGCCAAGCTTTGGTTTGGTGCGCGCGCTGGGTGTCTGTGGGCATCGTCATCTCACTGCTTAAGCAACTCCGCCACATCCTGCTGCCCCGCGTAGCGCTCGCGCTTGGGGTCGGGGTGGACGCGGCGGATCCAGATGCTGGCGACCTGTTGGGGAAACTGCTTTTGGATCTCGGCGTAGACCTCGGGGTCGCGCTCGCCGTCGTCGCCAACGAGGATGAACTTGACCTCGGGCAGGCTCTTCATGACCTGCTGGATGCGGGCCACTTTATAGGCCTGCTGGTCACTCAGCGGGTCGGGGCTGTCGCTGCTGACTTCTTTGAGCATCAGCACGCCGCGTGGGAACTGGTGCTTGGCCAAGAAGCGGCGCACGCTGTCGGTGAGCTGCTTGGGCGAGCCCGACACAAAGAACAAGGGCGTGGCCGCCGGGCTGGGGTTTTGGTGGGTCAGGCGGCTGTAGAGCGCGGCCATGCCGGGCACGGCTTGGCGGGCTTCGGGCGGCACGGTCAGGCTGTTCTTCAGCAGCTTGGCGGTGCTGGGCACCTCGCTGACCAAAATGGTGTCGTCAATGTCGGAGATGATGCCCACCCGGTTGCGTGGCTCGTGCACCAAAAGGCCGGCCGGGCTGCTGGCGGCGGGGGCGATGATCTCGTGCCAGCCGGGCTTCAGGCTCAGTGCCTGGCTGCTTTGCAGCAGCCAATAGCCGTTGCTGTCGCTGCGGGTGGCCCAGCTCAGCTCGCCCACCTTCCAGCTCACTTCGCCCTCGGCGCTGCTGGCAGCCAGCAGGCGGGTGCTGCGGTAGAGCGTGCTCAAGCGCCCGGCTTCTGGGGCGGCGGGTTGATGCGTGTCTTCCGTCAGGCGGCCTGAAAAGCGATAGCCCTGGGCACTGGCCCAGGCGTCGTCCACGATGTTCTGGCCTGCGGCCCAGGTGCCGCTGCATAAGCCTGCTAACAGCAAGGTGCTCAACCAGCGCTTCATGCGGCAGACCCAGTGGGCAGGCTGCCCAGCAGGGTTTGAGCAATGTCGGCAGCAGCCTGAGGCCGCGCGATGCGCAAGGCGTTGGCCGTCATGCGCTGCACCTTAGCCTTGTCGTCCAACAAGGTTTGCAAATACCAGGCGGTGTCGGCCTCGTCGTAGAGCCGCACTGCTGCGCCTTCTTCCAGCAGGAACTCGCAGTTACGCTGCTCTTGGCCGGGGATGGGGGCCATCAAGACCATGGGCTTGCCCTTGGCCAGCACTTCGTTGGTGGTCAAGCCACCGGGCTTGGTGACCACCACATCGGCAGCGTCCATCAGCTCATGGATATTGTTCACAAAGCCGTGGACGCTGACGGGCGTGGCCAGCGTGGCGGCGCGGGCGCGGCAGGCGGCCTCCAGCTCCGCATTGCGACCGGCCACCACCACCAGGCTCAGGCCGGTGTCGGCCTTGGCGAATGAATCAAGCATGGCCAGCAGCGGCCCCACTCCAAAACCGCCGGAGAGCAGCAAGGCGGTGGGCCGCTCCGGCAGGCCCAATTGCGCGCGCATAGCGGGCGCCGGGGTGCTGTGCGCAAACACCGGGTCGACCGGAGTGCCGGTGACGCTGATGCGCTCGGGCGCGATGCCTTTGCACACCAGCTCGCGCGCCCCGGCGGGCGTGGCCACATGGTAGTGGTCAATGTGCGGGTAGACCCAAAACGCATGCGGGCTGACATCGGTCACCACGGCATGCACGGGTGTGTGCCAGCGGCCCTTGCGTTTCAGGTCGGAGAGCAACTCCAGCGGCAAGAAGTGGGTACACAACACAGCAGCCGGGGCGGCGTCTTTGAGCAGTGCCCCAAAGGCTTGGCTGTTGAGCTTGTCAAAGGCCAAGCGGGCCCGTGCCGATTTGCTGCGCGGCGGCTTCACCACATCGGCCCGCTCATACAACTGGCCCCACAACGCGGGCGCGGTTTGCACCAGGTCGATATAGGCCTTGGCGTACATCTTGCGAAAGAAGGCCGAGGTGCAGGCCAGGGTGTCCACCACTTGGTGGTGTTGGCTGCCCTGCTGGGCCAGCGCAGCAGCCACGGCCTGCGCGGCCCGGGTGTGGCCGGCGCCTGCGGTGGCATGCAGGAGAAGAAGAGGGGCACTCATGCGAACACTGAACAAGAAGAATCGGCCACTGTACCCGAGGGCAGGCCCCAGGGTGGAAGCGCTCTCAGAGCGCTTTACACTCTATGGTGAACCATTCACCTGAGCCATGAGCAGCGCCACCGCCAAGAACAAAGCCAAGACAGGCCCCGTCACCATTGAAATGGTGGCCGAGGCTGCAGGGGTATCCCTCAGCACGGTCTCGCGCATCTTGAACGGCTCCGCCGTGGTCAGCGCCGCCAAGAAAAAGGCGGTGGATGAAGCCATTGCGGCGCTGGGCTTCGTGCCCAACCCCATGGCCCGGGGATTGGCCGGTGGGCGCACCTTGAGCATTGGCGTGGTCACCCAGGCCATGGACAGCCCGTTTTATGGCGCGGCCCTGCGGGGCATTGAAGACGAGCTGGACAGCGTGGGCTACAGCCCGCTTTTTGTGAGCGGCCACTGGGACGCCAAAGCCGAGGCCCGTTGCATTGAGGTGCTGCGCTCGCGCCGGGTAGACGGCATCATTGTGCTGACAGGCCGCATTGCCGACAGCGCGCTCAAAGCCACGGCCAAGCACATGCCGCTGGTGGTGGTGGGGCGGCAGCTCAAAGCCCCCAACCTGTTTTGCATGCACTTTGACAACTTCGAAGGCGGCCGCTTGGCCACCCAGCACCTCACCGACCTGGGCCACCGCCGCATTGCCTTCATCTCCGGCCACCCCGAGCACCCGGATGCCCAAGACCGATTCAAAGGCTACAAGGCCGGGCTGGAGGCCGCAGGCATACCTTTTGACCCCGCGCTGGTGGTGCCGGGCGAGTACCACGAGGTCAGCGGTGTGCTGGCGGTGGAGCAATTGCTGGCCTCGCGCCAACAATTCACCGCCATTTTTTGCGCCAATGACCAAATGGCCTTAGGAGCGGCCTTGGCCCTGCACCGCCGCTCGCTGCGCGTGCCCGACGATGTCTCGCTGATGGGGTTTGACGACCTGGCCAGCTCCATGTACACCATCCCGCCCTTGAGCACTGTGCATCAGCCAGCCTATGAGCTGGGCCGCATGGCCTCGCAAGCCGTGTTGCAGTTGATGGCCGGGCAAACGCCCACGCTGGTGCTGCCAGCGCCGCGCTTGATCGTGCGGGAGTCCAGCCGCCGCCGCCCAGGCTGAGCCGCTGCCCAAGCGCCAGTGGCGGTGTTGCGCTGCCTTGCCCTGCTACAGCCCTGTCTGCGGCGTCGCGCCTTGTGAGACACGAATCGGGGCACGGCCTCCACAACCCCGATTGACATTTCGGAGTCGCTGCGACTATAGTTTTGAAAGCGCTTTCAAAACGACAACGCAATGCAACGGAGACAGGTATGAACGTGGGCAGCTCAGAGCAGCATGCCGCTGGCAGTGGAGGGCAGTCTGGCCGCAGACGGGCGCTGGTGCGCCTGGCGGCTACGGCGGTGGGCACACTGGCCCTGGCCTCGGCCACGGCGCAGCAGCCAGCACGCACCACCTTGGTGGTGGCTGCCTACCCAGCGGTGGATGAGATTGTCCGCAAGGCTTTGCCTGAGTGGCAAAAGCGCCACCCGAACGTGGACGTGAAGGTGGTCAGCCGTGCCTTTGGCGACCACCACACGGCCATGACCACGGCGTTGTCCACCGCCTTTTACCTGCCCGACGTGATGGCCCTGGAAGTGGGCTACGTGGGCCGCTTTGCCCAAGGCGGTGGCCTGGAAGACCTGCGCGAGCAGCCGTATGACATTCAGCGCTTTGCATCGCGCTGGGTACCTTATGCCCTGGCACAGGCCACCTCACGCAAGGGGCGCATCGTGGCTGTGCCCTCAGACATTGGCCCGGGCACCTTGCTGTACCGCCAAGACATCCTCGGCAAAGCGGGCCTGGCGGAGTCGGACCTCACGGGAACCTGGGAGGGCTATGTGCAATCGGGTGTGCAGATCAAAGCGCGCACCGGGGCTTATCTGATGGCCCATGCCCGTGACCTGAAGGACATCCTGATCCGCGTGGGCATTCAGCCAGGCGAGGGCCTGTACTTTGATGCGAACAACAAGGTGCTGGTCAACACACCGCGTTTTGTGCGTGCCTTTGAACTGGCCCGGCAAGTGCGCAACAACAAGCTGGATGCGCGGGTCAGCACTTGGTCTAACGAATGGTCGGAAGGCTTTAAGCGTGGCACCCTGGCCACGCAAATCTCCGGCGCATGGCTGGCCGGCCACCTCAACAACTGGCTGGCCCCGGCCACCAAGGGCTTGTGGCGCGCCGCCCCACTGCCGCAAGGTGCTTTTGCAGCCTATGGGGGCACTTTTTTCGCCATTGCCCGGGGTGCGCCAGCGGCCAACAAGCCACTGGCCTGGGATTTGATTCAACACCTCACCTTGCAGCGCGAGCAGCAGTTGGCGGCCTTCAAGGCCCACGACGCCTTCCCGGCCCTGGTTGATGCACTGAACGACCCCTTCTTTGAGGAGCCCTTGGCCTTTTTAGGAGGCCAAAAGGCGCGTGCGCAGTGGCGCGACGCCACCCAACGCATCACTGCCGTCAGCGTGCACAAGCAAGATGCCTTTGCCGACGAGGTGATCAACACCGAACTCGACAAAGTGCTGGACCAAGGCAAAGACATTGCCACAGCACTGGCCGATGCCGAGCGCCTGTTGCAACGGCGCGCCAACCGCTGAGAGCCGAGCCATCGCCATGAAACTCCCTGCCGCACTTCGCCTCTCGCCGCGCTGGGCACCTTATGTGTTCATCAGCCCGTTTCTGATCCTCTTTGGCATCTTCGGTCTGTTTCCGCTCTTGTTCTCGCTGACCCTGGCTTTCCAGAGTTGGGAGCCCACCAGCGGCTTGGCCGCCATGGAATTTGTTGGGCTGGATAACTTCGTCTTCGCCCTGCAAGACGAGTGGTTCTGGAAGTCCTTGCGCAACACCGGCTGGCTGGCGGTGGCCTCCGGTGTGCCCCAGCACTTGGTGGCCATTCCGCTCGCGGTGTTCATTCACAACGCCTTCAAGCGCAGCCGCAACGCGGTGGTGGGGGCTTACTTTTTGCCCTACATCACCTCCACGGTGGCCATCGCCATCTTGTTCAGCTCGCTGTTCTCCACCGACTATGGCCTGATCAACCAAGCGCTGCTGTCCTTGGGCCAGGTGCCGGGCTTGGGTTGGTTGATGCCCGATGCGCCGATTGATTGGATGGGCCGCGCCGAGAACATCAAACCGGCGGTGTCCATGATTGTGTTCTGGCGCTATGTGGGCTTCAATGTGGTGCTGTACTTGGCGGCCCTGCAGACCATTCCGGCCGACCTGTACGAAGCCGCCACCATGGACGGCGCGGGCAAGTGGCAGCAGTTCTGGAGCATCACCTTGCCCAGCCTCAAGCCCATGATCTTCTTCGGCGTCACGCTCAGCGTGATTGGCGGCTTGCAGTTGTTTGAAGAGCCCTTCATCTTGACCCAAGGCCGTGGCGGCTCTGACCAAGCCGGCATGACCACGGCGATCTACCTCTACCGCATGGCCTTTGACTTCAATGACTTTGGCGCGGCCAGTGCCATGAGTTGGCTGCTGTTCATTGTGGTGGTGGTGCTCACCTGGGCCACCAACCGTGCCTTCCGCCCCCGTGGCTCTGCAGACTAACCCCGCCGCCATGCACGCTCTACACACACCGTCGCGCACTGCGCCCTGGCTCGCCTACCTCTTGGTGGGGGTGGGGGCGCTCATCATGTTGGCGCCGTTCTACTTCATGTTCGTCTTCGCCACCCACTCGCGCGAAGAGATCTTCAGCCTGCCGCCGCCGGTGTTCTTCGGCGACGATTTTTTTCACAATCTCAAAATCCTCACCGAGCGCATTCCCTTTTGGCGCAACCTAGGCTGGAGCCTCTATGTGGCCTTGGCCAATACGGCCCTGACCCTGCTGTTTTGCTCCATGGCGGGCTATGCCTTTGCCATGTTTGAGTTCAAGTACAAAAAGGCCTTGTTCGGGCTGGTGATGGGCACCATGCTGCTGCCCTCGTTCATGAACATGATCCCGACCTTCATGATCATGGACGTGCTGGGCTGGATAGACCAACCGCGGGCGCTCTACATCCCCGGTGCCGCCAGCGCTTTTGGCATCTTCTTGATGCGGCAGTTTGTGGCCAGCTCGGTGCCCAAAGACCTGATCGAAGCCGCCCGCATGGACGGCTGCGGTGAGCTGAGCATCTATGCTCGCATCGTGCTGCCCTTGCTCAAACCTGCTTTAGGTACGTTGGGCCTGATTACCTTTATTGCTTCCTGGAACAACTTCATCGGCCCGCTGATCGTGATGCGCTCGCCGGAAATGTTCACCCTGCCGCTGGCGCTGCGCAGCCTGCAAAGCCCGGTGGATACCGAATGGGGTGCGCTGATGACCGGCTCGGCCATTGCCACCATCCCGCTGTTGATCTTGTTCGCGATGTCCTCGCGCCAGCTTATTTCTGGTTTGACTTCGGGCGCGGTCAAGTGACCGACGCACGCTCTCTCTATTTCTTCGACGCTCTCACGGCCCCCTCGCGCCCATGAACTCTGCCCTTTATCTTGACCAAGCCCATCACTTTCCCAGGGAGTTTGCGTGGGGAGTGGCCACCAGTGCCTTTCAAATTGAAGGGGCTGCCCAAGCGGATGGCAAAGGCCCCTCCATCTGGGACACTTTTTGCAAAGTCCCCGGTGCGATTGCCGATGCCTCAGACGGCACCGTAGCCTGCGAGCACTACCAGCGCTGGGAAAGTGACCTGGACATCGTGGCCAACCTGGGCGTCAATGCCTACCGCTTCAGCGTGAGCTGGCCCCGCGTGCGGCCCGGTGGTGCCGGGGCCTGGAATGCCCAGGGCCTAGACTTCTATGAGCGCTTGGTCGATGGCTTGCTGGCACGCGGTGTGGCACCCTACCTCACCTTGAACCACTGGGACCTGCCGCAAGAGTTGCAAGACCAAGGTGGTTGGGCGAACCGCGACACCGTGCATCGCTTTGTGGAGTACGCCCTGGGCGTGCATGACCGCTTGGGCGACCGCGTCGCCTCTATCGCCACCCATAACGAGCCCTGGGTCATGGCCATGCTGGGCCATGAAATCGGCAACTTCGCGCCGGGCGTCAAAAACCGCGCCATTGCCGCCCAAGTGGCCCACCATCTGCTGCTGAGCCACGGCTTAGCAGTACAAGCCCTGAGGGCTGAGGGCTGCAAAGCTGACCTAGGCATTGTGCTCAACCTCTCGCCCACCCAGCCTGCCACCAACGCGCCCGAAGACCAGGCCCGCACGGTGCTGGAAGACGGCCGCTTGGTGCGTTGGTACATGGACCCGCTGTTCAAGGGCAGCTACCCGGCGGACGTGATGAACCATTTGGGCGAGGACGCACCCACCGTAGAGGCGGGCGACATGGCCGCTATTCAAACGCCCATCGACTTCTTGGGGGTGAACTACTACACCCGCACCGTCATCAGCGCAGCCGGGCCGTGGGACGTGAAGCAAGGCGGCTTGGAGCTCAGCGACATGGGCTGGGAGATCTACCCCGAAGGCTTGACCCAACTCCTGATGCGCCTGCACCAGGACTACAGCTTGCCGCCCATGTATGTGACGGAGAACGGCGGAGCCTTCAAGGACGAGCTGCACAACGGCCGGGTGCACGACCTGGCCCGCGTCAAGTACATCAAAGAGCATATCGGTGCCGTGGCCGAGGCCATGCGCCAAGGCGTGAAGATGGGCGGCTATATGGTCTGGAGCCTGCTCGACAACTTCGAGTGGGCCTCGGGCTACGAAAAGCGCTTCGGCATCGTGCATGTGGACTACGCCAGCCAGCAGCGCACGCTCAAAGACAGCGCGCTGTGGTATCGCAATTTCTTGCAGCGACAGAAAGCAGCCAGCCTCGCGGCGGTGAGCACAGGAGACTGATGTGGGACAGGTTCAACTCAAAGGCATTCGCAAAAGCTACGGCGAGGTCCATGTCATCAAGGGCATAGACCTGGAAGTGCGCGACGGCGAGTTCATGGTGTTTGTCGGGCCTTCGGGCTGCGGCAAGTCCACCACCTTGCGCATGATTGCCGGTTTAGAGGAGATCAGCGGTGGCGAGCTGCTGATCGACGGCGTTCGTGCCAACGAGCTGCGCCCGGCAGACCGAGGCGCGGCCATGGTCTTCCAGAGCTATGCCCTCTACCCGCACATGACCGTGGCCGAAAACATGGGCTTTGCCCTGAAGATGGCCGGGGTGAACAAGGCGGACCGTGCCCAGCAAGTGGGCCGGGCCGCTGAGATTTTGCGCATCACCGACTTGCTGCAGCGCTTTCCCAAAGAACTGTCGGGGGGGCAACGCCAGCGTGTGGCCATTGGCCGCGCCATTGTGCGCAAGCCCAAGGTGTTCTTGTTCGACGAGCCGCTCTCCAACCTTGACGCTGCGCTGCGCGTGAACATGCGCATCGAGCTGAGCCGCCTGCACAAAGAGCTGGGCACCACCATGATTTATGTGACCCACGACCAGGTGGAAGCCATGACCATGGGCGACCGCATCGCCGTGTTCAACAAAGGCCACATTGAACAACTGGGTGCGCCACTGGAGTTGTACAACCAACCGGCCAATGAGTTTGTGGCGGGCTTTTTGGGCGCACCTCGCATCAATACGGTGGACCGCCCAGAAGGCACAGGGGCCTTGGCCCACCAAGCCCTGTGGAGTGCCTTGGCACCCGACGCCCCGGCCGAGGTGCGCCGCGTGGGCCTGCGGCCCGAGCATTTGCAAGTGGTGGGCGAGGGCGAGGGCATTCCGGCCCGCGTGGAGCTGGCCGAGCACCTGGGTGATGTGTCCATCCTGCACCTGCGGGTGGAGGGGGCTCAGCAGTTGCTCAGCGCCAAAGTGGCTGCTGGCGATACCCAAGTAGACACCGGCCACATGGTGGGCCTGCGCCCCGATGCCCGCTGGGCTATGCGCTTTGACGCGAACGCTAGGCGAGTCGCTTGAGATGAGTTCGCGCCGCAAAAAGGGCTGGCGGCTGGTCTGGGCCGACGAGTTTGAGGGCGACCAACTCGACCCGCGTAAATGGGACTACGACCTGGGTAACGGCTTTTTTGACTACCGTGCACACCAGTGGGTACCCGGCTGGGGCAACGAAGAGCTGCAGTACTACACCGACAGCCCACGCAACGTCAGCGTGGCCAAGAGCTGCCTGACCATCAGTGCCCGCAAAGAGCCCTTGCACGGCTGCGGCTACACCTCCGGCCGCATCAAAACCCGCAGCCGCGACGGCACGCCGCTGTTCAACACGCTCTATGGCCGGGTGGAGATCAAGGCTCAAGTGCCCTGGGGTAAGGGGCTGTGGCCGGCCTTGTGGATGTTGCCTCAAGACGACCGTTACGGCGGCTGGGCCGCCTCGGGCGAGATTGACCTGATGGAGATTGTGGGCGACAAGCCCCACGAGGTGCTCAACAGCCTGCACTTTGGCTCCAGCTTCCCCAAGCGCTCGCTCATTACCAAGGCCTACGCCCTGCCCGGTGGCAGCACGGTGGCCGACTGGCATGTCTTCGGCTTGGAGTGGCAGCCCGGCGAGATCCGCTTTTATGTGGACGATGTGCTGGTCTCCACCTACGACCACTGGTGGAGCTGTAGCAAGACCGACGCCCATGGCGGGCGCGAGCCCAAGCGCGCCAGCGAGCTGAACCCCTGGCCCGCACCGTTTGACCAGCCCTTCTACCTGGTGATGAACGTGGCGGTGGGCGGCAACTTCCCTGGCCTGCCCACGGCTGATACCGCGTTCCCCGCCCAGTTGGTGGTGGACTATGTGCGCGTCTACGAAAAACTAGGCGGCTGGGGCGAGACCCTGCCGCGCGGCCCCGGGCGCATGCCCTGGCAACTCAAACCCTGACATCTCACCACCATGTCCAGACCATTGACACCCAGCCGGGAACGGCTGGAGGCAGGCTCACGCCTGTCTGAACGCCATAGCGGTGCCCAAGCGCCGCAAGAGTGGGCGCTGCCTGCCACCGAGCAGTGGTTGCCCGAGGCCCGCTCGGCCTTGAAGGCCCGCTTCGATGACATATTGGCCCAAGGCATTCACGGCCTGTGCTTCAGTCCTTACCTGGAAGGCCAGGCACCGGGTACCGAGGTGAGCGCAGCGCAGATCCGTGCGCGTTTACAGCCCTTGGTGGGCCGCTGCCGCTGGGTGCGTTCCTTCTCGTGCACCGAGGGCCACCAGCACACGCCGCGCATTGCCCACGAGCTGGGTCTCAAGACCTTGGTGGGCGCTTGGCTAGGCACCGACGCCGAGATCAATGAGCGCGAACTCCAAGCCGTGATTGAGGTGGCCCGTGCCGGACACGCAGACATCGTGGCGGTGGGCAATGAGGTGCTGCTGCGCGAAGACCTGAGCGAAGACCAGTTGTTGGCGGCGATAGAGCGCGTCAAGAAGGCGGTGCCCGGTGTGCCCGTGGGCTATGTGGATGCCTACTACCTGTTCGAGCTACACCCACGCATCACGGCGGCCTGTGACGTGGTGCTGGCCAACTGCTACCCCTTCTGGGAAGGCGTGCCGCGCGAAGGCGCGCTGGCCTATATGCAAAGCATGGTGCAACGCACCCAGGCCGTGGCACAGGGCAAGCCGGTCATCATCAGCGAGACAGGTTGGCCAGACCAAGGCACAGCCTTTTGGGGCGCGCAGCCATCCACCGAAGGGGCCATGGCCTATTTTGTGGACACCATTGAGTGGGCCGAACAGGCGGACATCGAAGTGTTTTACTTCTCGGCTTACGACGAAGCCTGGAAGGTGGGGGCGGAGGGTGATGTCGGGGCCTATTGGGGCCTGTGGGACAAAGACGGGCAGGCTAAATTTTGAACTCGACCACACTGCAACTGCCCGAGGGCAATGCCATTTGTTACTCCGGCTACCGTGAAGGGCAGAGCCCAGGTGAGCAGATCTATCCCAGCCGCGAGCAGATTCTGGAAGACCTGCTGCTGCTGCAAAAAAACTGGAGCCTGCTGCGCCTTTACGATTGCAGCCTCCATGCCGAGCGGGTGCTGGAGGTCATTGAACTGGGAGTACAAGCGCATTGACGAAGCCATCAGCTACACCCGAGATAACGTTGAAAGTGTGGCGCGCTGCTATCCCGACAAGCCGGTGATCATCACCGAGGCCGGTTGGGCCACCCACACCAATGGCCGGGGCATGCCGCTGGAGCAGGCGTCTGAGTCGCTGCAAGAGGTCTATTACCGGGCGCTGATGAGCTGGTCCCAAGAGACCAGGCTGCTGACCTTTGTTTTCGAGGCCTTTGACGAACCCTGGAAGGGCTCACCCGACCCCATGGAGCCCGAGAAGCACTGGGGCTTGTTCACGGTGGACCGGCAGCCCAAGCTGGTGATGCAAGGCTTGTTTGGTGAGTCGGATTGAGGCGAGTCGACCCTGCGGTCCGAGCTTGCTTTCTTACTGGTGGTCATAAAAAGATAGCTAAATATTGCGTTTAGCCATAAACTGCGCCGCAGCAAGCCGTGGCCCTTGGCCGCGCGCGCTACCTCACTGGTAGCCGTCTCCGAACTCTCACCTCGGGATGTCTGTGAGGCTCGGCAAGGTTCGTCCTGCTTTGAGTCTCCATCTCTGCGGGTTGATGTCTCCTAATCCGTTTTCCATTGGCGCAGCCGCCTCTGTGTGGTGGGCTGTGCTTGTCTTGAAAGGCTCCATCATGAGCAGCAAACTTTATGTGGGCAACTTGCCCTACTCCGTCAACGACGCCAGCCTGCATCAGAACTTTTCTGAATACGGCACCGTGACCTCCGCACGCGTCATGACCGACCGCGACGACGGCCGCTCCAAGGGCTTCGGCTTTGTGGAAATGGGCTCGCCCGCTGAGGCACAAGCCGCCATCACCGGCCTGCACGGTCACACCGTGGACGGCCGTGCCCTGGTGGTCAACGTGGCCCGTCCCAAGGAAGACCGTGGCACGGGCGGCGGCGGTGGCGGTGGCTATCGCCCACGTTACTGATCCCAACGCTTGAGGTCTTGCGACCTCAAGCCCTCGGTGATGAGTAAGAGCCGACCCGGGTGGTCGGCTTTTTTGCGTCTGGAGAGCCGCCGCTCACNCTGTCTCTTATACACATCTAGATGTGTATAAGAGACAGCCCCAGATGGGCACGCCGTGGGCGGCATAGGCCTGAATGAAGCGCACGTAGCACTGGGCCCAGGCGGCACGGCAGTCTTCTCGCAGCTTACCGCCAAGGTTCATGGCGCCTGTGGTTTTCATCCAAGCGGGTGGGCTCCAGGGGGAGGCCAGCAGGGTGATCTCGCGCCCCTCGGCGTGGGCCACGGCTTGGGCAGCTTTGATCATGGGCAGCAGGGCTTGCTCGTCGCGGGCAATGCTGAAGCTGTTCAGCGCAAAGTCGTCGGCCTGCTCCACATGCGCATAGTTGCCCAGCGCAAAGTCACAGCTATTCATGTGCACGCGGCACAGGGTGTAGCCGTGGCCGTCATCACGGCCGAAGCAGGCGGTCATGAACTCGCGCTGCTGTTCAGGCGGCAGGGCTTGCCAGGTCACGGCGGCCGCTTCGGTGAAGGCCGCGCCAAAGCCCAACACCGTTTGGAAGTGGCGGCTGGCATCGACCCACACAGTGGGCAGGCCGTGCGGTGGCATGGTCTGCCAAGCCAGGGGCGCTTGGGGCTGCAAGAAACCTGTGCCGCCTTGGGCGGTGAGTGTCAGGTGGATCATGGCTGTAAGAGGGCTCAGCAAAGAAAAAGGGGCCGAAGCCCCTGGGTGTGGGTGTGGGCTGACGCTCACTTGGACCAGTAGATCTTGTCGATGTAGATCTTGGTGGTCGCACCCGCGCCATTGCCAGTGACCGAGTAGCGGTCTGCAATCACGAAGGGGTTGGTGACCTTGGTCAGGTCCAGCTTGGACTTGGTGGGGTCCGTCATGCCAAAGGCCATGGCACCGCGCGGGGTGATGGCGCTGATGGGGATGGAGACCTCGTGCCACTGACCGTCGTTCACATAGCCGTACTCGCCGCTGCTGATGGGCAGGTACACGTCATAGGCGCTGCCAGCGGTGGTGGTGCCGGTCAAAAAGCCCAGTTCCAACTTACCTGCATAGGTGGTCTTGATGCTGAAGTTCAGCCGGCCCGTGG
Organism: Ideonella sp. MAG2; assembly: GCA_004359425.1. Lineage (GTDB taxonomy): Bacteria > Pseudomonadota > Gammaproteobacteria > Burkholderiales > Burkholderiaceae_C > Ideonella. Next base: position 1,186,952 of record PTEU01000001.1, read on the forward strand.
TGGCAAAGTTATTGCGGGTAGAGGCCTTGCACCACATAGCGGGCTTGGCGGCTCACATTGAACAGGCCCCACTTGTCATCGCCTTGCTTCCAAGGCTCGTCAAAGGCTTCGAAGTAGAAGATGTTCTTAGGGGCGCTCGCTTCAGTCTTCCAAGCGTTCAGGCGGTCGAAATACATCTTCTGGTTGACGGGGTGGGCGCGCGAGGTTTCGCCGCCCGAAGGCACAGCCTTCCAGCCGGTTTCACCAATCACGATGGGCATGTTGGTCAGCGCACGGCCATCCAAATAAGTGCGCACGGCGCTGTACTCTTTCTTGGCCGATGCAATGGCGGCATCCATCATGGCGGCGGCGCGGCTGGCGGCCGGCACGCTGGTTTGTTGCCAGTCCCACAGGCCGGGGGAGTGAATGGTGTCCAGCAGCGGGTAGGTGTGCACAGCAGCAAAATCCACCACGTCGGTAATGCTCTTGGGTGCAGCCGCCCAGAAGGCCCAGTTGTCGTCAGTGGTGACGGGCTGGGTGATCTGGTTGCGCACGGTGCTGATGTAGCCCGCCATGGTGTCGGGGCTGATCTTGTTGAAGGACCAGCTCACCATGGTTTCATTGCCCACACTGACGGCCAGCACAATGTCTGGGTAGGCCTTGGCCAGGGCCACGCCGCGGGCCATTTCGGCCTGAGAAACGGCTTCATTGCCGCTCACCACGTAAATGCCCAGCATGACCTTCATGTCCAGCTTGCGGTCTTTGATGACCTGCAAGGTGGCCTTGGCCACAGCGTCTGAGCTGTCGAACAAACGGATCAGCGTGAAGCCGCCCTGAGCCAGCAGTTCCAAGTCTTGTTGGATGTTGGCGGTGGTGACTACTTCGGTGTCACGGTTGGCCGTGCGGTAGGGCGAGTAGCTCACCGCTTTGCGGCTGAAGAACTCAGGGCTCAGGCTGCGGGCCTGTATGGCCTGGGTGGGCACTTGGCCACCACCGCCGCAGGCCACCAGCAGGGCGGTCATCAGCAGCGCAACAAGACCGGCGGCCAGCGCACGGGTGCGCCCCAGCAAGCCGGTGAAGAAGAGGGAAGGGGTGCTCATGATGGTGTGTCTCAGAAGGTGTAGACGGCGCCTGCGCCGAACCAATTGCCCGTAGTGGTGACGCGCGAATCCACGCCCGTGAAGGCTGCATTGCCGGGCATGGACATGGGCGACAAGCCCAAGCGGTTGTACTTCACCATGCCCGCCATGCCGTAGACCTGGAGGCCGTTGCGGAAGTCGTAGTTCAGGCCCACGGTGTTGATGAGCGCGCTATTGCTTTGGCCGCGCTCGCTGGGGTTGTCGGTGCTGGCTTTGCCGAGATAGACCATGCCGGTGGAGGCTGTCCAGTCACCCATGCGGTAGCGCACGCCGCCGCTGAAGTCGGTGGAGGTGGCGGAATAGCCCGGGTTGTTGACGCCGTTGAGCGTGTTATTCCAATGGACATTGAACATCTGGTTCCATTGGTCGGGCGGGCCAGCTTGGGTGATGACGGCATAGGCACCGCTCCAGCGGTTGCGGCGAGCGCCGGCCAGCACTTCCCACTTGCTATCCACTTGATAGCGGGCCATCAGCATGGCAATGCTTTGGCCCGAGCCGCCCAGCTTGGCGTCATCGGCCGAGAAGGGGGTCAGGCCTGTGAAGGGGCCGTGGCCCCAGGCGGCGGGTGTGCCGTTGCGGGTGTCTTGGTACATACCGTCCAGCACCAAATCACCCTTCACGTACTGGGCATACAGCTCCACAAAGCGGGGCTTGTTGATCTTGAAGCCGCCGTTGCCTTCGTCATAGGTGGCTTCCAGCACCAGGTCACCGCCCAACACGTCCAAGGGTCGGCTCGACACGCGCAGCGCGCGCATCAAGAGGCCGTAGCCCGCGCCGCTGGAGGCCCAGGCGTCACTCACACCGATCTGGGTGCCATAGGGGTAGTCGGCCATGCTCCAAGCCCGGGTGGGCATGGCACCAAAGCGCACGCTGCCCCAGTCTTCGTGGCTGAGGGCAATGTTCTTCTCGTACCAAAAGCCCTTGATGTCCGTCTTGCCGTCGCGCCAGCGCTGGCTGAGCAGGGTTTGCAGCTTAAAGCCTTGGCCCAGGTCGAACTTGCTGGCCAGGTAGGGCTGCATCAGCGTGACATGGGTTTCCCGGGTTTTGTACTCGGCTCCGGGCACCAACTCATCGGCCCACAGGCGTTGCTTGTTTTCCTCTGGGAAGCGCTGGCAGTCTTTGCAGTTGTTGGAGCCGCGTTGGAACTCAACCTTGGTAAAGCCCGTCAGCGTGAAAGGCCCCCAGTCAACGGCCTGGGCCATGGGGCTGCTGAACAACATCACCGCCACAGCAACAGGGGCGAGGGGAGAGACGGAGCCACCTGCACGCCGCAGAGGGGCGGCTTGGCGGCGCAGAGGGGGGAGCACAGTGGACGACATGGTGAGAGCCTGGTGTGGAGGGCCCGCAGGGGCGGAAGCTTTCAAACGGTGTAGGGGTCTAGATAACGCTGAAAGCGCTTTCACGTCATTATGAAGAAACCCCGCCAAGGGTCAATGCTCAGTGATTCGGGTTTTCCCGATGACGCATGGGTGGCGCAGCAAAATCGCCACAGACGCACCGATGAAACCCTTGCTGTTTCGAGGGGCTAGGGAAAACCATCGTAGGCGGTTTGAAAGCGCTTTCAATATGATGCGCTCATGCACAACCCCACAGCCTCCCTCCATTTGTCTGCGGCACGCACTGGCGTCTCTGAACCAACCTTGCGAGGCACGCTTTGGCCTTGGGTCTTCGGCGCGGCTTTGAGTGTGGCCATGGGCTTGTGGCCCCAATCCCCGGCGCTGGCGCAAGCCGTCAAGGTGGGGGCCGGTGCTTACCAAGCCCAGCCACGTAGCGGCGATGCTCCACCCCCGGCTGCGCTGTGGCGTACCGATGCCATGGCCAAGCAGGCGGCCCCCACCAACCAGTGGTATTCGGCCTTGGTGTTTGCCAAAGACCCCGAGGTGCTCTACGCACAGCCTTTGACCGTCAAGGCCACGCTGCAAGGTTTGGAGATGGCCTACCCCAGCCAAATGGTGGTGCCGACTGAGCGCAAAGATACCGAGATCCACTACCCGCACACCGAGCCATTGCGCTTCAACGCACTGGGCTTCACCCCAGAGCGCCCCAAGCTGGCCCGGGCCAGCGACTGGGCCATTGATATTGCGATGGGGCAGGGGGCCGACCAGTTCACCGCCACGGTGGCCCACGGCAGCCCCTATGTGCAGATGCGGCTGAGCCGAGGCGACCTTGGCGTGAGCCTGCCCGCCGGTGCTACGGCCCAAGTGGCGGCGGCCGATGCTCGCCAACTGCTGGTAAGCGCAGGTGCCAAGCGCTATGCCGTTTTTGGCCCAACAGGGGTGCGCTGGGAGCAAGCAGGCTCGCAATGGGTGGCTCGGCTGCCTGCGGGCAAAGGCTATGTGGCGGCTGCGGCCTTACCAGACGACAGCGCCGCCAGCCTCAACCTATTGGCCCGGCATGCCTATGCCTTCATCACGCACACCGAAGTGCAGTGGCGTTATGACCAAGCCGCCAGCGAGGTGCAGGCTGATTACCGCACCCGCACCGAGCAAATGGAAGGCCAAGACAACGGCGCGCTGCTGGCGCTCTACCCTCACCATTGGTTCAACAACCCCAGTGTGGAGGGCAAGCTCGGCCCGGCCTATGACACCATCCGCGGCAAACTCAAGCTCTTGCCGGGGGGGCAGTTCAGCACGCGCCAGCCCTATATGGGTTTTGTACCCTTTTGGCCCAAGGTAGAGGCGGGCGACAAGGCCGCCGAGTTGGCCGATGTGATGAAGACCGATCAACGCAATGCCCGCCGCATGATGTTGGAGATCGGTAAAGGCGCGTACTGGCAAGGCAAGGGCCTGCAGCGCATTGTCAAGCTGATGGACGTGGTTGAACAGCAAGGGGATACCGAGGGCCGCGACAAGCTGCTCAAGTTGGTGCAGGGCCGGTTTGAAGAATGGCTCTCGGGCCAAGACAGCAAGACCTACTTCCACTACGACACACGTTTGGGAACGGTGGTGGCCTACCCCGATGAGTATTTTGCGGTCGAGCAAATGAACGACCACCACTTCCACTACGGTTACTGGATACGCGCCGCCGCCGAAGTGGCCCTGCGTGACCCGGCCTGGGCCACCAAAGAGCGCTGGGGCAGCATGATCGACATGCTGGTGGCCGACATTGCCACCACCGAGCGAGGCGGCGCGCGCTTCCCCTTTGTGCGTAACTTCGACGTGTACGAAGGCCACTCTTGGGCCTCGGGCATTGGCTTGGGCCCGCATGGCAACAACCAAGAGTCCTCCTCCGAGGCCATTAACGCCTGGATCGGCTTGATCCTGTGGGGCGAGGTGACGGGCAACACCGCCTTGCGCGACCTGGGTGCCTATCTCTACAGCACTGAAGTGCAAGCCATCAACCACTATTGGTTTGACATCCACGGCCTGACCCTGCCGCCAGGCTACAAAAACGTCGAGGTCAGCATGGTGTTTGGCGGCCGCTTGGCCCACAACACCTGGTGGACGGACGAGCCGCGCCAGATCAAGGGCATCAACCTGCTGCCCATCACCACGGCTTCCGCCTACCTGGCCACCAGCCCCAGCTATGTCAAGAAGAACCTGGGTGCGCTAAAGGGCGAGATGGACCTGCACGCCTCGCGCGGCAAGCGGGCTGACCCACCGGACATCTGGCAAGACATTTTTGCCAAGTACATGGGCCTGGCCGACCCGGCCGCAGGCCTCGCGCAATGGAACCGCTGGGGCGCGGTGGAGCTGGGCGACAGCCGCAGCCATGCGCTGCACATGCTGCTGGGCTTGCGCCAATGGGGCGCACCTGACCTGAGCGTGAAGGCCGACACCCCGCTCTACGCCGTCTTCAAACAAGCCGATGGCCGCAAAACCTATATGGCATTTAACCCCGGCAAAGCGCCGCTCAACGTCAAGTTCAGTGACGGCAAGACGCTGAGCGTGGCACCGGGCAGCTTGGCGCAGTCATTGCCTTGAGGTTGCTCACGCCTCCGCGCTTCCCCTATGGCATTTCCACATCAAACGGATCAAACTCACTCAAAGCTGAAAGCGCTTTCACTTCAGTCATCACTTGTAGACCTGCAGTTCCATTGGCCGCATCCAGGCCCTACCCCCAAGCCAAGCCAAACCCATCGGCCACGCATTGGGATCATCATCACCACACGAAAGAGACAACCATGACACACACCCTGTATCGATATACCCCGACCGCCACAGCATTGGCGGCCGCTCTGATGTTGGCCGCCTGTGGCGGAGGCGACGCTAGCCCGCCCCCCACCCCAACACCTCCCGCTGACACCACGCCGCCGACGGTGGCGATTACCGACAATGTGAGCGATGCCACGGCAACCGGCAACGTCACCTTCACCTTCACTTTCAGCGAAAGCGTGGGCACTACCTTCACGGCTGATGACGTGGTTGTCACGGGCGGTGCTAAGGGTGCCTTCAATATGGCCAGCACGACTCAGGCAACCCTGGTTGTGACGCCCAACACCAACACCACTGGCACCATTGATGTGAGCGTGGCTGCAGGCAAGTTTGCCGACGCCGCCAACAATGCCAACACTGCGGCAGCCAGCGCTAGCCAGGCCTATAACACTGTGCCGGTGGTGGTGAGCACCACTTTGGTGAGCTTTGACGAAGCCACGGCACCAACGTTGGCGGGATTCGGCGGTGCCGAGGATTCGACGGTGGTGGCAGACCCCACCAATGCTGCCAACAAAGTGGCCAAGGTGTTGAAGGCTGCTGGTGCTGAGTTGTGGGCGGGTACGACTGTGTCCATTTGCCCCAGCAATGCCTTGGTAACGCTACCCTTCTCTGCAGATAACAAGACCATGAGCTTGCGGGTGTGGAGCCCAGATGCCAACACCGTCGTGCGCCTGAAGGTCGAGAACGCGGCCGATGGCACCAAGTCCGTGGAGACCGACGCCACCACCACCACGGCGGCCACTTGGGAGACGCTGACCTTCAATTTCGCCAACCAAGCAACCGGCACGGCTGCGCTGGACTTGTCGAATACCTATAACAAGGCTTCTGTCTTCTTTGCCTTCGGCAAAACGGGCGCTGAGAATGGCGGCGACAAGACCTATTACATGGACGACTTGAAGTTTGTCGGCTCCAGCTTCCAAGTGGCCTGCCCCACCCCACCTGCCAGCGTGTTCCCCGTCAGCTTTGACAACACATCCGTCACCTATACCTTGACGGGCTTTGGCGGGGCAGAGGATTCCGCTGTGGTGGTGGACCCCACCAACGCCGCCAACAAGGTGGGTCGTGCCACTAAGTCGGCCACGGCAGAGCTGTGGGCGGGTACCACCATCTCCACGGGTGCCAACTTCACCTTGGAGGCCATTCCCTTCAGCGCCACAAAAACCAGCATGACCCTTCGCGTGTGGTCGCCCACCGCAGGCATCCCGGTGCGCCTGAAGGTGGAAGATGCGGCTGACCCCACCCACAGTGTGGAGACGGAAGCCCTGACCACGGTGGCCAACGGCTGGCAGACCATGACCTTCAATTTCGCCAACCAAGCAACAGGCACGGCGGCATTGAACCTGGGCTACACCTACAACAAGGCTTCGGTGTTCTTCAACTTCGGGACCACCGGTGCCAATGGCGGTGGCGGCACTTTCTACTTTGACGATCTGAACTTTGTGAACTGATGATGTATCGGGGGTCGAACTCGAAGACCTCCATGTGGCGCCGCACTCTGCGGCGCCATTTTTGTCTCAATATGAAAGCGCTTTCACATAGAGGCGCTGTGCCTGATTCTTCAATATCCCGGGCCGACAGGCCTCAAGCCGCTCAGCCATATCAAGGAGACACTGTGACCCGCCCCACCATCCATAGCCGCTCCAAGGCGAACCCCCGCAGTCGATTCCCCATGACCCAAGTGGCGACGGCTACCTTGCTGGTCACACTGGGGACAGGTGCCGCCATGGCACAACAAGCTCAACCCGCTGCACCCGCTGCGCCTGCCAGCGCTGTAGAAGCGCCGGTAGAGCGCGTGGTGGTGAAAGGCATTCGCCGCAGCTTGGAAACCACAATGGGCCTCAAACGCGACGCTCAAGGGGTGGTGGACGGCATCGTTGCTGAAGACATCGGCAAGTTTCCAGATACTAATTTGGCCGAATCGCTACAGCGCATCAGTGGCGTGTCCATTGACCGTTCATACGGTGAAGGATCCAAAATCACCGTACGCGGCGCAGGCCCGGACTACAACCTGATCTTGCTCAATGGCCGTCAGATGCCAGGGGCTGGCATTGCTGAAACCTCGGCCTCTAACACCCGTGCCTTTGACTTCGCCAACTTGGCCTCGGAGTCCGTGAGTGCTCTGGAAGTGTTCAAGACCAGTCGGGCCTCTACCCCCTCGGGCGGCATTGGTGCTGTGGTCAACATTAAAACGGCGCGTCCCTTGGAGAACCCTGGCCTGCAAGCCAGCGTGGGCTTCAAGGGCGTTTTCGACAAGTCGGGTGGGCGCCTGCCTGAAGCACTGCAGGGCAACTCGGTGACGCCCGAAATATCCGGCATCTACAGCAACACCTTTGCCGACGGCAAGTTTGGTGTGGCCATCACCGGTAGTTACCAAGAGCGTGAATTAGGCTTCAACCAAGCCTCCGTGCCGAACGGCTGGCGCACATTTGCGGGTGACGAGAACAACTGGGGGACCATCCCCCAGCCCGGCACGCCCGGTTCTGAGAACATCACCAACCGCCCCAAGGCCAGTGATATCTACTCGGTGCCGCAAAACATCATGTACAGCGTGAACAGCGTCAAGCGTCAGCGCACCAACGGGCAGCTCACGTTGCAGTACGCGCCCATCAAAGAGCTGACCGCCACACTGGACTACACCTACTCCCAAAACAAACTGCAAAACAAGCGTCACGAGCTCTCAGCGTGGTTTAACTTTGGTCCATCAGTCAGCTCCTGGACGGACGGCCCAGTAGCCGGGCCCAAGTTTTACTCTGAGACCATCAACCCCGGCACCAGCGACATCGCCATGGCTGGTGGCCAGTACGCCACCAAGAACGAGAACAAGTCCACCGGCCTGAACTTGGCCTGGAAGGCGTCAGACAAGCTGCGCTTGGAGTTAGATGCTCACAGCTCTACGGCCACCTCGGGCGCAGACAGCCCCTATGGCTCCAGTGCAAGCTTGGGCACAGCCACCTTCACGCGGGGCACCACCAGTGTGGATTTCACCAAAGACTTCCCCGTGTTGAGCATCGTGTCGGCACCGCTCGACCCGTCGACCATGCTGGTCACAGGGTCGTCCTTCCGCAATAGCTACATGAAGTCCGGCGTGGACCAAGTGCAGCTCAAGGGCAAGTACAAGTTTGACAGTGGCTCTGGCCTGGACTTTGGTGTGGCCAGCACCACGGTGAACAACCGTACCGCCTTCTCGAACGTGCAGCGCGACACCTGGGGTGGGGCCACCAGTGCGGCGGACTACCCCGACAGCGTTTGGAAGCTCGACTCACTGCGCCAATACTTTGGCCAGATCAATGGCAGTGGCGACCCAGCGCTGTTCAACCAGTTCTACACCTTTGACTTTGAGACGGTGCGCGCGTTGGCGGCCAAGGCGGGGGGTGACCCCACGCAGTATCTGGCCTCTAACGTATTCACCACCGACAGCCGGGTTAAAGAAAAGTCTCAGAGTGCTTTCCTGCAATACAACATGGGCTTCGACTTTGTCGTGCCCATGCAATTGGCTGTGGGGGGGCGCTACGAGAAGACCGACGTGACTTCTTCCGCTTTGGTGCCTACAGCGACGGGCATCACCTGGGTCGCGAACAACGAGTACAGCGTGAGCTTCGGCGCGCCGGGCTTCACGACCTTGAGCGGCAGCTATTCGCATTTCTTGCCCAGCATCGACTGGGATATGGACTTGAACAGCAAGACCAAGGTTCGCGCCAGCTACGGTGAAACCATCGGCCGACCCCAGTGGAACTACATCCAAGGCGGTCAGACCTTAAACAATCTGGCACGTTTTGACGGTGGCACAGGGTCCCAAGGTAACCCAGCACTCAAGCCTTTGAAGTCCAAGAACCTGGATCTATCGGCTGAGTATTACTACGCAAAGTCCAGCTATGTGGCTTTGGGTCTATTTTTCAAGAATGTTGACAACTTTATTGGTGAAACCGTTACGCAAGGCACGCCCTTCAACCTGACGACGCCCGCCAATGGGGTGCTCTTCAAGGAAGCCGTCTCGCATGGTTGCGCTGAGAGCGACATGACCTGCATTCGCAACTACATCTTCACGAACTACGATGGTCAGCGCGGTGTGACGCGTGGCCCCGATGACGCGAATGGCAATAAAACGGGCACCATTGCAGGCCAGCCGGACGACCCTGTGGCGACATTTGCCATCACCACGCCGGTCAACCAGCGCTCCGACCGCATCAAAGGCCTTGAGCTGAACCTGCAACACGTTTTTGGTAACAGTGGCTTCGGCTTCTCTGCCAACTACACCAAGGTCACCTCGGGTTTGACCTATGACAACGCCAGCCGCGCTGACCAATTTGCGATTGTGGGTTTGGGCGATTCGGCCAACTTGGTGGCCTTTTATGAAGACGACAAATTCCAGGTGCGCGTGGCCTACAACTGGCGTGACAAGTTCTTGACCGCACTCAGAGACGGTGCGGGCGCCAATCCCGTTTACACCGAAGCCTACGGCCAAATCGATTTGACCCTGGGCTACGCATTCAATGACCGCCTGACTTTCCAAGCTGAAGCGATCAACTTGAACGACGGTGTGCAGCGCTTGCATGGCCGCACCAAGGAGCAACTGATTGCCGTGACTCAGACAGGCCCACGCTACATGCTGGGGGCACGCTACAAGTTCTGAGAGCCCAACGCTGACGCGCGACGCGACTCGTGAGCACTCGCCTCAACAGGCTGGTGGTAGTGGGCGGCGGGTCCGCCGGCTGGTTGGTGGCGGCCATTGTGGCCGCGGCTCACCAGCCCCATCACGCCAGACCTTTGAGCGTGTTGCTTGTCGAGTCTGCCGCCGTGCCCATCATCGGCGTGGGGGAGGGCACTTGGCCCTCCATGCGCGACACCCTGCGCGCCATCGGTCTGCCCGAGGACGAGCTGTTCACCGCCTGCGATGCGGCATTCAAACAAGGCTCGCGCTTTGACGGCTGGGTCAACGGCCAGGCCGACGACAGCTATCAACACCCGTTTTCACTGCCCGAGGGCTTTGGCGAGCTGGACCTAGTCACCGCTTGGGCTCAACACCATGCGGGCCAGTCGTTTGCGGAGCTGGTCTGCCCCCAGGCCCAATTGGGCCCGGCAGGCCGCGCCCCTAAGCAAGTGCAAACCCCGCAGTACGCGGCGGTGGCGAATTACGGCTACCACTTTGACGCGACCCAGTTCGGCCAAGTGCTTAAGCGCCACTGCCTGGAGCGCTTGGGTGTGCAGCACCTGATTGCTGATGTAGTGGGCTTGCATCGCGACGAGCAAGGCCACATTCTGAGCCTGCGCACTGCCGAACACGGCGAAGTGCGCGGCGACCTGTTTGTGGATTGCACGGGCATGGCAAGCCTCTTGTTGGGCCAGTACATGCAAGTGGGCATCGTTTCCCAGCAGCCGGTGCTGTTCAATGACCGCGCCTGGGCCACGCAAGTGCCTTACCCCGCAGCCGACAGCCCCATTGCCACCCACACCGTGGCCACCGCACAAGCGGCGGGTTGGGTATGGGACATCGGCCTGCAAAGCCGCCGAGGCGTGGGCTATGTCTACAGCAGTGCCCACAGCAGCGATGCACAAGCCGAGGACACGCTGGCGCGCTACCTGCAAGCCACGGGCAGCCCGGCGGGCAACACGCCGCGCCAGATCCGCTTTGAGCCCGGCTACCGCGAGCGCTTTTGGCAACACAACTGCGTGGCTATCGGCCTGTCCTCCGGCTTCATGGAGCCCCTGGAGGCCTCGGCCCTGGCCATGGTGGAGATGGCCGCCAGCTTGCTGAGCGAGACCTGCCCGGCCACGCGAGAAGACATGCCCGTGGTGGCAGCCCGCTTTAACGAGGCCATGCGCTACAAATGGGAGCGAGTGGTGGAGTTCTTGAAGCTGCACTATGTGTTGAGCCAGCGTCAAGACAGTGCCTACTGGCTGGAGCACCGCCAGGCGGCCAGCGTGCCTGAGCGTCTGGCCGAGCAGTTGCTGATGTGGCGGCACCGCCCGCCCTCGCGCCACGACCTGGGCCGTGTGGACGAGGTCTTCCCCGCTGCCAGCTACCAGTACATTCTGTATGGCATGGGGCAGAGGCCAGCGCTGGGCCATCCCCAGCCCCTCTCAGCCGAGGTGCGGCAGGCGCTGCAACGCTGCCAGCAGCTTGGGCAGCGCATGGTGGCCGCCTTGCCCAGCCCGCGCGAACTGCTGCAACACATCGTCCGCCACGGACAACACAGGATCTGACATGACCCAACACGTCTTGCTCAACAATGTGGACCACCACGACCTGCGGGTCATCACCCGCCGAGACGCCGCCCTGGGCGACGCGGTGATGTTGGCCCACACCTTCCCGGCCGAGTTCCGCGCCTTGCAGGCGCACTACCCCATCGTCTACCAAAAAACTGCCGATGGCCTGAGCTTTCAGGCGGTGGCCCTGCTGGGCTTGCAGCCCGAGCAAAACCTGTACTTGGGGCCTAGCGGCTGGGAGGCGGCCTATATACCTCTGGCCCTGCAACGCCAGCCCTTTTTGATAGGCCGTGATGGCTACAGCCTGCAAGTGCATGTGGACTTGGACAGCCCGCGCCTGAGCCGGGGCGAGGCGGGCGAAGGCGAGCCCTTGTTCCTGCCCCAGGGCGGCAGCACGGCTTATCTGCAAAGAATCAGCGACATCCTGGGGGCCATCCACCACGGCGTACAACATGCCGACGAGCTGTTGCGCGCCCTGTTGGCCCACGACCTGCTGGAGCCCTTTGTGCTGGAAAGCCAAGACAGCCATGGCCAGACTCACCAACTGAGCGGCTTCTACACCCTGCATGAGGAACGGCTGGCTGCCTTGCAGGCCGACAGCCTGGCCGAGCTGCACGCGCCAGGCCATCTGCAGGCCATCTACATGATGTTGGCCTCGCAGTCACAGTTTGCGGCACTCATTGACCGTCAGGCGCGCAGGCGCACGGCCCATGGCTGAGCCCTCTGGCTTGCCCTGGGGCGCAGGCCCGGCACCCAGCCAGCCCCTGCTGCTCAAGGGCTGGGTGCATCACTGGCCGGTGGTGCAGGCAGCCCGTCAGTCGGATGCAGCCTTGGCGACCTATCTGCAAGGTTTTGCCACGGCGCAGGCCACGCCCCCCGTCACCCTGTGGCGAGCGCCCTCTAGCGTTCTGGGCCGCTTCTTTTACAACGCAGCTTTTGACGGCTTCAACTTTGTAGCCGAGCATGCCCGCCTGGACCAAGTTTTGGCTCAGCTTGTGGCGGCTGCAAGCCAGCCGCAGGCGGATGCCTTGTATGTGGGCTCTACCACGGTGGAGGCCGTATGGCCGGGCTTCAGGGCGCACAACGACCTGGCCCCCTCACCCGAGGGCGCCCTGATGAGCCTGTGGCTGGGCAACCGCACCCGCATTGCTGCGCATCAAGACGTGCCCGACAACCTGGCCTGTGTGGCGGCAGGGCGGCGGCGCTTTACGCTGTTCCCGCCAGAGCAGTTGCCCAATCTCTATGTGGGGCCGCTGGACTTCACCCCGGCAGGCCAGCCCATCAGCTTGGTGGACATGGCCCTGCCTGACCTTGAGCGTTACCCCCGCTTCGCACAGGCCCAGCAGGCGGCCCAGGTGTTTGAGCTGGAGCCGGGCGATGCGCTGTTCATCCCCAGCATGTGGTGGCATCAGGTCGAAGCCCTGGACAGTGTGAACTTGCTCCTCAACTATTGGTGGAGCAGCACGCCCGCCTTCATGGCCCCGCCCGTCGCCGCACTGCTGCTGGCCATCTCCTCCATTCGCGACCTGCCCGCGCCGCAGCGCCAGGCCTGGTCGGCTCACTTCCACCACTATGTGTTTGCCGAGCCTCGGCCCGACCATGCCCACATTCCGGCGCAGGCTCAAGGCCTGCTAGGCCCATTGAGCCCCGAGCGCACACGGCCCCTGCGCGCGCGTCTGCTGCAACTCTTGAACCGCTGAAGCCATGACCCTGCCCACCGCTCACGCCCCCCTGGCCGCAGGCCCCGCCGCGCCAAAGCCCATCCGCAAAGTCGTGATCGCCGGGGGCGGCACAGCGGGCTGGATGGCCGCAGCCGCACTGTCCAAAACCCTGGGCAAGCGACTCGATATTTGCCTGATTGAATCGGACGAGATTGGCACCGTGGGCGTGGGCGAGGCCACCATCCCGACACTGCTCACCTTTCATCAGCTATTGGGCATCCCTGAGCAATCCTTTATGGCGGCCACCCAGGCCACTTTCAAGCTGGGCATTCAGTTTGAAAGCTGGCGCCAGCGCGACGAAGACTACATCCACTCCTTTGGCCTGACCGGCAAAGACCATTGGACAGCGGGCTTCCAGCACTTTTGGCACAAAGGGCGCGAACGTGGCCTGGCCAGCGACTACGGCGACTACTGCCTAGAGCTGCGCGCCGCCCAAGAAAACAAGTTTGCGCACTTGCCCAACGCGGGCATGAACTACGCCTTTCACTTAGACGCCACCCGCTATGCGCGCTTTCTGCGCAGCTTCAGCGAAGGCTTTGGCGTCAAACGCCGCGAGGGCAAGATACAGGCCGTGCTGCAGCACCCTGGCTCAGACCATATCGCCGCGCTGCGCTTGGCCGATGGCACGCTGATCGAAGGTGACCTGTTCATCGACTGCACGGGCTTCAGAGGCCTGCTGATCGGCGAGACCTTGGGTGTGCCCTGTGAGGATTGGTCGCAGTGGCTGTTCTGCGACCGCGCCTTGGCTGTGCAAACCAGCTCGGTGGGCGAGCCGGTGCCCTACACCCGCTCCATGGCCCACAGCGCGGGCTGGCAGTGGCGCATCCCCTTGCAGCACCGGGTTGGCAACGGCCTGGTGTGGTCCAGCCGCTTCATGAGCGACGAGCAGGCCCAGCAAACCCTCTTGAGCCGCATCAGCGGCGAAGTGCTGACACCGCTGCGCCCCATCAGCTTCAAGCCCTGCCAGCGCGAAAAAACTTGGGTCGGCAACTGCGTGGCGCTGGGCCTGGCCAGCGGGTTTCTGGAGCCACTGGAGTCCACCAGCATCCACCTCATCCAGCGCGGCATTGTGCGGCTGATGCAGATGTTCCCCAGTGCCGGCATCAACCCCAGCGACGTGGCCGAGTACAACGCCCAAGCCCGCGACGAGATCGAGCACATCCGCGACTTCATCATCCTGCACTACAAGGTCACTCAACGGGACGACACGCCCTTCTGGCAGGCCTGCCGCGACATGAGCGTGCCGGCCAGCCTGCAGCACCGCATGGACTTGTTCCAAGAAACCGGCCGGGTCTTCCGCAAGGGCAATGAGCTGTTTGCAGAAAACTCGTGGATCCAAGTCATGCTGGGGCAGGGCATTTGGCCCCAGCAACACCACCCCAGCGCCGACCTGATGGGCGACGAAGAGTTGCAGCACTTCTTGCAAAGCATCCGCCACAACGTTGAGGGCACGCTGGCACAACTACCGACGCACCAGGCCTACGTCAAGCGCTATTGCCCGGCCATGGCGCCTTGAGAGTCTGCGAGAGCCTGTGAGAGCCCTGTGAGGGCCGCTACAGTGCGGCGTGGCTTTGCGGCCACCGCTCACCATGCCCTTGCTAACCCCCAGCCCCGCCCACCGCCCCACCTGCCCCCGCTGCAGCCGGCCTTTGCGCACCTGCTTGTGCGGCTGGGTGCGGCCCACGGCCAATCAAGTGTCGGTGCTGCTCTTGCAGCACCCGCTAGAGGCCAGCCACGCCAAAGGCAGCGCCACGCTCTTGCACCTGAGCCTGGCGCGCTGCCAACGTGAGGTGGGCGAGCAGTTTGACGAGGCTGCCTTGCAGCCGTGGCTAGGCCCGCCAGGACAAGCCGTTCTGCTTTATCCCGCTACTCAGCGGGCTGGGCCCAGCGGCCCAGATGCGGCCGACGCTTCAGCGCCGCCCCTCTTTGTGTCCAGCGCATCCACAGACTCGGCCAAGCTCTGCCTGGTGGTGCTGGACGCCACCTGGCGCAAAAGCCGCAAGATGCTGCACAGCAACCCCATGCTGGCCCAACTGCCCCGGCTGAGCCTGCAGGCGCCACCGCCCAGCCGCTACAGCATCCGCAAAGCCCAGCAGCCGCACCAACGCTCTACCCTGGAAGCCACCATCCTGGCCCTGCAGCACCTGGAGGGCGATGAACAACGCTACCAGCCGCTGCTGCAGGCGTTTGAGGGCTTTGTGGCCGAGCAGGGCGCGTTTGCGCCGCAGTGTTAACAGACCGCGAACTAAGCCGTTGCGGGCTGCTCCGACACGCCTTGCGCCAGGGCTGCATCGCGCTGCGCCTGCAGTGCGCGCAGATACGCGGGCCGGGCTTGCAGGCGCTGCCAATAGGCCGCCACGTGGGGGCCAAACAGGCTGCTCAGGCCGATCAGCTCGGCCAGCATCAGGGCATAGCCCACGCTCACATCAGCGGCGGTAAAGCGCCCGGCGCACAAGGTGTCCGCTTCCTGCAAGGCCGCTTCTGCTGCGCGCAAGCGCGCCCCAAACCAGCGGCTGTAGTCCTCTACCACTTGCGGCTGCTGCCGCTCTGGCGGCTCAAAATGGCTGTAGCGCAGCACCAGGGTTTGCGGAAAGGTCAGCGTCGCGTCGCTCATGTGCAGCCAGTTCAGATACGCGCCAAACGCCGCCTCATCAGCAGCCACGTCCAACACGCCAGGGCTGAAGCGCGCCGCCAAAAGCTGGCAACACGCCGCCGACTCCGTCAGCCGCGCGCCGTCCACCTCCAGCAGCGGCACCGTGCCCAGCGGGTTCAAAGCCAAGTAGTCCCGCGCCTGCACCCGGGGCGGAAACGGCCACATCTTCAAGGTGTAGGGCAGCCCCAACTCCTCCAACAACCAGAGGGGGCGAAACGAACGGGCGCTGACGCAGTGGTGCAGGGTGATCATGGTGGGAGCATCCCACAAACTTAAGAGGCGGCGCGGCTTGAGGCATGACCGAGCAGGCGCATTTTTTTAGGTGTAGGTGTTTCTGGGTTCCTCCTGGCTCTGTGGTGGCCGATGAGCAGCCAAGCCCCGCGTCGCGCTGGCGGTGTCCTCGCTACGCGCCTTCAGGATGAGGGCGTTTACTGGTTGCCGCAGCGGGTCCTCAACTGCATCAGCTTGAGGTGGGGGAGCAGCTTTTCGTTGCCGAAGGGCATGGTGGGCCGCACTCCCCATGCGACCAGATCGTGCAAGGAGCGCGAGGGCGTTGACGCAGGGACTGATGGCGCGCATCTTTCGATTAGTTTGGCTGGCGACCGATTGACCTTGTTTTGATAAAAGTATCGTATTCGATACAATTCCGTGGCATGAACTTCGTCGTTCAACAGACCGAAGACTTTGCAGACTGGCGCAAGGGCCTCAAAGACTTGCGCGCCGCCACCGCTATACGCCGCCGGCTGGAGCGCGCTCAGGCGGGGAACCTGGGTGATGTAAAGACGGTCGGCGAGGGAATGGCGCAGTTGGCCGCCGACAGCGGCTTGGGGCGCGAGAACCTCTACAACGCCTTGAAGCCGGGGGCCAAGCCTCGCTTTGACACCATCTTGCGGGTGTGCCACGCCCTGGGCGTGCATCTAGAGCCGCGACCCATTCAGCCCGTGGCTTAAGGCTCTATCAATCCACCACCCCCAACACCACCTCCGACGCCTGCACCAGCGCCACCACCGCGCTGCCCACTTGCAGGCCCATGTCGGCCACGGCGGCTTGGGTGATGATGGCGACGATGTGGGCGCCTTGCGGGGTGTGCACCAGCACTTCGGCGTTGACGGCGCCGGGGGTGATGTGGGCCACGGTGCCGGGCCATTGGTTGCGGGCAGAGAGCTTGGTGCTTGTCCCTAAGTCGGCAGCCAGCATCACCGCGCTGGCTTTGACCAGGGCGATGACGGTTTGCTTGGGGCGCAGGCCCAGGGCCTGGGTGCTCTCGTGGGTGATGGTGGCCCACAGGCGCTGGCCGCTGGGCAGGGACAGCTCGACTTCGTCGTTCACGGCCCCGGCACGCAGCGTGGCCACGCTGCCCACCCATTGGTTGCGGGCGCTGGTTTTCATGGTCATCACGTTCAGCAGGCTGAAGGGCTGGCTCAGGTCCAGCCCATGTTGGTCGAGGTGGCTGACAAAGCGTTGGTGTACGGCGTCCACCTCTTCGTAACGCTCAATCAAAGCCAGTCCATAAGCCGTGATCTTGGCGCCGCCGCCGCCTTTGCCGCCGGTGCTGCGCTCCACCAGCGGCTGGCTGGCACGCTCGTTCATGGCGTGGATAGCGTCCCAGGCGGCTTTGTAGCTCATGCCAAAGGCTTTTGCGGACAGGGCCAGCTCAGCCAGCAGGGCGGCCAGGTCATCTCGCAGGCGTTGGCGCAGGGCGGGGTCCAGGGCGGCAAAGGGCTCGTCCAGCAGCAGGGCGCGGGGCTGGCTCATCAGCGCACGGGCCAAGGCAGTGCGCTGTTTTTGCCCGCCGCTGATCTGATGCGGCAGGTGCTGCGCCACGGCGCTCAGGCCCATGCGCGCCAGCATGTGGTGGACGGCCTCTGGCGTGTGACGAGCGCTGGGGTTGCGCCAGCCACGGCTCAGTGCAAAGCCGATGTTTTGCGCCACGCTGAGGTGGGGGAAGAGCGCATAGTCTTGGGCCACCCAGCCCAGGCGGCGCTGATGGGCGGGCGTGTGGATGCGGGCGGCATGGTCAAACAAGGTCTCGCCTTGCAGCCGGATGTGGCCAGCATCGGGCCGCAGCACGCCAGCCACCATCTTCATGGTTTGGGTTTTGCCGCTGCCGCTTTCGCCCAGCAAGATCAGGCGCGGGGCGTGGGACTGCACCTTCACGTTCAGCGTGAAAGGGTGCTGGGCGTGTGGCCAGTGCTTGCGTAGGGCCAGGTCCCAGATCGGCGCAACGTCGTTCATCGCGCACCCTCCGGCTGTCGGCCTTGCCAGGGCGAGAGCCGCCCGGCCAGCAACAGCACGCTGATGCACACAGCCGAGATGATCAGCACCAAATGCAGCGCCGCCTCGTCTTGCCCGGCTTGTACGGCCTCATACACCGCGATGGACAAGGTTTGGGTTTTGCCGGCGATGGAGCCGGCCACCATCAGCGTGGCACCAAATTCACCCAGCGCGCGCGCAAAGGCCAGCAGCAGCCCGGCCAAGATGCCGCGCCAAGCCAGCGGCAAAGAGACTCTGAAAAACACGGCCCATTCCCCCAGGCCCAAGCTGCGGGCCGCGTCTTCCAGCGTGGCGTCCACGCCTTCAAAGGCCGCACGGGCGGCCTTAAAGACCAGCGGAAAGGCGACGATGGTGGCGGCCATCACCGCGCCTTGCCAGGTGAAGATCAGCCGTACGCCAAAGGTCTGCAACAGCCAAGCGCCCAGCGGGCCCTGGCTGCCGATCAGCACCAGCAGGTAGTAGCCCAGCACGGTGGGCGGCAGCACCATGGGCAGGGTCAAGGTGGCGTCGATCAGGTCGCGCGCCAGGCGCCAGCGCGGTGGCCCCAGCCGGGCCAAGGCCCAACCGGCGCCTACACCCAAGATGAGGTTCAGCGCGGTGGCCCAACCGGCCACCTTCAAGGTCAGCAGCAGGGGTGTCCAAACGCCGTCCATCGCTGGTCTATTCAGGGCTTGCCAAAGCCATACTTGGCCAGCACGGCTTGGGCCGCAGGCTGCAGCAAGAAGGCCACAAAGCGCTGGGCGTCCACCGGGTTGGGCGCGGCCTTCAAGGCGGCGGCCGGGTAGCGCACCGGGCGCGTGGTGGGCACGGTGAAGGCCACGCGCACTTTGTCGGGCATCAGGGCGGCGTCGGTGGCATAGACAGTCAAAGTATATATAGCGCTTGGCTTGGATGGCTGTGCGCCAGCGCAATCTCAGAGATGAAGCGGTGTACATGTGGCCCATTCAACGCTATGTCTACTCAGACACAGCAAGGCGCTGGCTATGATGCCCACCATGCAGCACTCCGAGATCACCTTGGCCGCGATTCACGACGACGGCAGCGGCAACGTCCACGCCCTGTTGCGGGCTTTGGTGGCGGAGTGGCGCGCCCAAGGGCACGATGTGCAAGGCTTGGTGACCCGGCCCGGTCCGCCAGGGGCCGCTTGCAGTGCGGACATGGTCTTGATCGACGTGGCCACCGGCGAGGACTATCTGATCAGCCAAAACCTGGGCAAAGAGGCCCAAGGCTGCCGCGCGGACCCGGCCGGTTTTGCACGGGCCAGCCAAGTGCTGCGCCGCGCGGCAGATACGCCCGCAGCGCTGGCGGTGTCCAACCGCTTTGGCAAGCTGGAGAGCCTGGGCGAAGGCTTTGCCGACGAGCTGATGGCCTTGCTCAGCGCTGGTGTGCCGGTGCTTACCGTGGTGTCCGCCCAGCATCGCGAGGCCTGGGACGCCTTTACGGGTGGGGCACCGGTGTTGGCTGCTGATGCGCATGTGGTGCAGGCGTGGTGGCTGTCCTTACAGCACGCGTCTTAGAGCCCGCACCTTCTTCCAGAGCAAGGCTTTGGGCATTTGAATGGCCATGGCGCCCATGCAGCGCTCCAGCCAACCCTCGCGGGTTTGAAGCCGGTCGATGGCCCAGGCTAAGTCTCGTCTGATGGACTCACCGTAGGCGGCTTCGGCCTTGACGAGGGCCGCGCGCAGGGTGGGCAAGCGCAGCGACATCACGCCCAAGTCAATGACATCGCGGCTGAACGCGCCGTCATCGGCATGTCGGTCGGCGTTGGCCAGCAACTTGGAGCAGGCCAGGTCTTCTAAGGTGAGGGTGGGAATGCCGCTCAAGATGTCCTCTGGACCGGGTGTCGCGAGGGCAATACGGGCTTCGCGCACGATCTCTAGTTTGATCAACTGCCCATCCATCTGCACCCAAGTTCGGATGCCGTATTGGTCGGCCCGCAGGTCGCGCGGGGTGATCAGGGGCTGGGCCTGTGCCCGCACCAGCGCATTCAAGCCCTGAGGGCCGGTCAAGAGAAGCCGCAGGGCTCGGTAGCCGTCTGCATCGGAGACCAGAAAGTCCATGTCCACCGACTCGCGGTACTCACCAAACCGCAGCGCAATGCAGGTGCCGCCACCAAACCAGCAGGCGTGTGTGCGCAGCAGTTCACCATCCAAAGCGGCCAATACATGGGCAATGCGTTGGTGGTGCGGTCGCTCAAACAAAGTGCCTCCCAAAAGCCGTACGGAGGGCGTTGAGCAAGGCCTGTTCAGCGGGGCTCATGGCAGATGCGTCCAGATGCCGCGCATTGCGCTCGTAGATGTCCAGGGCTTCGGCCGCGGTTAAGCGCTCGCTGGCTTTGACTTGCCAGGCCAGTGCTTTGAGTTGTGGGTAGTCGGCCAGACGGATGTGGACGGGAATATGGTCTTCCAAAGGCGGGGTGGTGACGGTGGCGGCGCCAAGCTGTGGGCCGGTGGCCGTCAAGCCCAGGCCTAAAGCGGCCAACACATTGGTCCAAGCACCCGCTGTGACGGACGGCTCGCCCCGTTCAATGCGATGCAGGGTCATGCGCGACACACCGGCCGCTTCGGCGGTGACAGTGGCACTGATGCCTAGTGATTTGCGTTGGGCGCGAATCTGCTCGCCGATTTGCTTGAGCAGGGCGACAGACTGCGCCGAGGTGACTGGAGCGGGTGATGGCATTTGTATCTCATTATGATCAATGCTGCACAAATGTCAATAATGAGATACAAGGGTCTGTTGACCTATAAATCCTACCCGCGCAGGAGTGTCCAAGGGCGCTGGAGTAGGCGCGATCCGCAGCCCGGGCTGGTGCCCGGGCAAGGAGAGCAACGCCCGCCAGTGCCCTTGGACGCCCTGCCCACAGGGTGAGTCCTACAGGCCACGCCATTCGTTGTTGCGCCGCTTGCCCGCACAGAGGTGCGGGCGGCGCAGCGCGCCTAGACTGGCATGGCCTGTAGGGCTCACGCGGGTAGGATTTATAGGTCAACAGACCCTAAATTACCGCCCCATTTGCTTGTACACCCCGCACGCTGGGCGTTGACGCACACGCTGCGCAGGGCCTCGGCGCGCACCCACAAGACTTTGCCCTCGGCGCTCAGCACACGGCGTGGCGCTACGCCGTCTTGCCGGGCCCAGGCCCACAGCGTGGCCAGCGGTGTTTGCAAGGCGCGCTCAATGGCGCTGCTGTGCAAGGCCGTCCAAGGCAGGCCCAGCAGCAACAGGGCTTGGCGGTTGGCGCCCACCAGGCGGCCGCTGTCGTCCAGAGCCACCAGGCCCTCGGCCACGGTGGCAATGCCTTCGGCCTGGGCATGCAGGCGCAGCTTGAGGTGGCCCGCGTGTTGGTGCTCAAACAGGCGGTGCTCGATCATGTTGGCGGCCGTGCGCACCAGGCCCAGGGTGTGGCGGTGGTAGCTGCGGTGGTCGCCCGAGATGTCCAAGGCCCCGACGGTGCGGCCTGCCGGGTCAAAGATGGGGGCGGCGGTGCAGGTCAAAAAGCCATTGCGGGCCAGAAAGTGTTCGCCGCCATGGACCACGGTGGGTGCGCCATCGGCCAAGGCGGTGCCAATCGCATTGGTGCCGCGCCATTGCTCGTGCCAGTTGGCGCCGGGGCGCAGGGCCACACGCTGGGCGCGGTCTAAAAAGGGCGCGTCGCCCAAGGCTTGCAGCAGCATGCCCTGGGCGTCGGCCAGGATCACCATGCTGTCGGTGTCTCGGGTTTGCTCGGCCAAGAACTCCATCACGGGGCGTGCATGGGCCACCAGGGCTTGGTGTTGCTCCAAGGCACGGGCCAGTTGCGGGGCAGACGCATGCGGCGCGCCGGGCGGGCGGCCCGCAGGGACCAGGCCGTGGCTCAGGCTGCGCTGCCAGCTTTGGTTCAGGCGCTCATTGATCAGGCCGGTCTGCACCAGGCCTTGCTCTTGCAGTTGTTGGCGCGCCAGCTTCAGGGCCGGCCCAGGGGTGGGGCTGCCGCTGTGCGGGGTGGTGAGTGTCATGGTGGTCTCGCCCTGAGGTGATCTTGATATGCGGACTTGCGCAAAACAGGCATGGCGTCGTTGCTTCGGCTTGCCGTACTGGGTGTACTGTCTGCGCCTTCGCGCCTAGCCCTGTCTGCTTTGCGTAAGTCCTAGATATGTATATGGGTGCATAGGGGTCTACCTGGGGAGTGCCGACAGTGGCACGGCCAGGCTGGTGCGTTTGAGCGCGCTGTACAGGGTGTGCTGTTCAGCTTCTGAACAGCTGCACGACGCGCCGCGCCTTGGGTTGAACAGATTGCAAGTCCTGGGCCACGGTTTGCGCGCCAGTGGCCTGCGGCTTGCGCAAACTGGGTTGGCACGAGGGGTGCAAAGGCTGTGCATGCTCAGGCAGAGGGACTGCCCGGGCTTCTTGAAAACCGGAGACAGACATGACCGTTTACGCACAGCCCAACACCCCCGGCGCCAAAGTGGCCTACAAGCCGCGCTATGACAACTTCATCGGCGGCAAGTTCGTGGCCCCCCTGGGTGGCGAGTACTTTGACGTGATCACGCCCATCAGCGGCAAGGTCTACACCCAGGCTGCTCGCTCGCAAGAAGCCGATGTGGAACTGGCGCTGGACGCTGCCCATGCCGCTGCCCCCGCTTGGGGCCGCACCTCGGTGGGCGAGCGCGCCAACATCTTGTTGAAGATCGCCGACCGCCTGGAGCAAAACCTGGAGCTGCTGGCCTATGCCGAGACGGTGGACAACGGCAAGCCCATCCGCGAGACGCTGAATGCCGACATTCCTTTGTCGGTGGACCACTTCCGCTACTTCGCAGGCTGCCTGCGTGCGCAAGAAGGCTCCATCAGCGAGATCGACGGTAGCACCGTGGCTTATCACTTCCATGAGCCGCTGGGCGTGGTCGGCCAGATCATTCCCTGGAACTTCCCCATCCTGATGGCCGCCTGGAAGCTGGCGCCTGCCATCGGTGCGGGCAACTGCGTGGTCTTGAAGCCGGCCGAATCCACCCCCGTCAGCATCCTCATCCTGGCCGAGTTGATTGCCGACCTGTTGCCCCCCGGCGTGTTGAACATCGTCAACGGTTATGGCCGTGAAGCGGGCATGCCGCTGGCCACTTCCAAGCGCATTGCCAAGATCGCCTTCACGGGCTCCACCGCCACCGGCAAGGTCATTGCCCAAGCCGCTGCGGGCAACCTCATCCCCGCCACGCTGGAGCTGGGTGGCAAGAGCCCCAACATCTTCTTTGAAGATGTGATGTCGGCCGACGACGCCTTCTTGGACAAGGCCATCGAAGGCCTGGTGCTGTTCGCCTTCAACCAAGGCGAGGTCTGCACCTGCCCCAGCCGCGCGCTGATTCAAGAGTCGATCTATGACCGCTTCATCGAGCGGGCGCTCAAGCGCGTGGCCGCCATCAAGCAAGGCAACCCGCTGGACACCGACACCATGATGGGCGCGCAGGCCTCGGCCATGCAGATGGACAAGATCATGTCCTACCTGGCGCTGGGCAAGCAAGAAGGCGCACAAGTGCTGATCGGTGGCGACCAAGCCAAGCAAGGTGGCGACCTGGCTGGCGGCTACTACATCCAGCCCACGCTGTTCAAGGGCAACAACAGCATGCGCATCTTCCGCGAAGAAATCTTCGGCCCGGTGCTGGCCGTGACCACCTTCAAGACGGAAGAAGAAGCGCTGCAGATCGCCAACGACACGCCTTATGGCTTGGGCGCTGGCGTGTGGAGCCGTGACGGCAGCCTCGCCTTCCGCATGGGTCGTGCCATCCAGGCAGGCCGGGTGTGGACCAACTGCTACCACGCCTATCCCGCGCACGCGGCCTTCGGTGGCTACAAGGAATCCGGCATCGGCCGCGAAACCCACAAGCAGATGTTGGACCACTATCAGCAGACCAAGAACCTGCTGGTCAGCTACTCGCCCAACGCACTGGGCTTCTTCTAAGCGTTCGTGATCGGGTCCTCAGGGCGGGAAGGCTCTGAGTGGTCTTTGGCAGGGGCAGCCTTTGGCTTGCCCCTTTTTTGCATGAGGAGTCAGCCATGACTGACGTTCCCCGCGTGGTGGCCACCGAAGCCGCCCGCGCTCTGCTGGCCCGCCTGCGCGCCAAGCACGGCGAGATCCTGATTTATCAGTCGCATGGCTGCTGCGACGGCTCCACCCCCATGGCCTTCAAACCCACCGAGTTGAACTTAGGCAAAGACGACCTGCGCTATGGGGAGATCGACGGCACGCCCCTGTGGATGGGCCGCACCCAGGTGGACTACACCATTGGCACTCAGCTGATTCTGGATGTGGGCCAGGGCAGCTTGGGCACGTTCTCTTTGGAAGACGGCGAAGGCCAGCACTTCAAGACCACCAGCCGCGCCTGGACGGACCAGGAGTTCGCTTGGTTACGGGCGAATCCCCTGGAATGAGGGCGAAGGGCTGTGCGCGCCCCTTACCTCAGATTTGCACCCGCGTGCCCAGCTCCACCACCGCGTTATCCGGCAGGCGGAAGAAGCTCACCACGCTGCCCGCGTTGCGGTTGAGCAGCGCGAACAAGTGCTCCCGCCAGGCCGCCGTGCCCGCACCCGCCGTGGGCACCACGGTTTCTCGGCTCAGGAAGTAGGTGGTCTCAAACTCAGGCACTTGCAGCCCGTGTGAGGCCGCGAGGCTCAAGGCTTGCGGCACGTTGGGGGTGTTCATGAAGCCGAAGTGCAAGACCACCAGCCAGAACGAGTGGCCCAGCGGCGTGACCTCGATGCGCTTGTCCAAGCCGATCCAAGGCACCTCGTGGAACTTGACGGTCAGCACCACATTGCGCTCGTGCAGCACTTGGTTGTGCTTGAGGTTGTGCAAAAAGGCTTGCGGCACGGTGCTGGGGTCCGCCACGGGATAGACGGCGGTGCGCTCCACCCGGTGCATGCTGGTCGGGTCCAGGCTTTGCACAAACTCGCGCAAGTCCAAGCCGTCTTGGCGAATGCTGGTGAGCAGCAGCTCACGGCCGCGCGCCCAGGTGCTCATGCCCACAAAGAGCAGCAAGCCCAGCGCGAGCGGGAACCAGCCGCCGTCGAAGAACTTGACGGCACAACCGGCCACCAGCAACGCGTCCAGGGCCAAGAAAAAGGCGGTGGCGCTCCAGGCCAGCCATGCAGGCAGATGCCACGCATGACGCACCACAAAAAAGGTCAGCACGGTGGTGATCATCATGGTCAGCGTCACCGCAATGCCATAGGCCGCAGCCAGCGCCGACGAGGTCTGGAAGTGCAGCACGGCAGCCAGCACTCCGGCCAGCAGCACCCAGTTCACACCGGGCATGTAGATTTGTCCGACCTCGCGTGCTGAGGTGTTGCGGATGGTCATGCGGGGCAGAAAGNTGGGCCTGTCTCTTATACACATCTAGATGTGTATAAGAGACAGACCAGGTTCTCCAGGGCTTGCACCACCAGCACGGCGTCACAGCGCACCAGGGGTAAGTCGGGTGCCACGCGGGCGCGAAGCCGCGTGCTCGGCGTGCGCTGGCGCTGGCGGCTCAGCACGCTGCCCACCAGTTCTTCCAGCGACTGCCAGTCGCGCTGCAAGCTGCCGGGCTGCACGTCAAGCCGCGCCAGTTGCAGCGCGTTGTCCGTGATTCGGGCGAGCTGCAGCGCCTCGCTGGCGATGCGAGCCGACAGCTCTTGGCGCTGGGCCGGGCTCCAACGGGCGTCTTCGTCGCGCAAGGCGGTGGCCGCACTCAAGATGCTGGCCAGCGGCGTGCGGTGGTCATGGGCCACGGCCGCCAACACGGTGCTGCGCAGGGCATGGTCTTGAGCTTGTTGGCGGGCGGCCTGGGCTTGCTGCGCCATGTGCAAGCGCTCCAGGTGGCCGCCCAGGTGGCGACACAAAGCCTGGACATGGGGCAGGTCTGGCGTGGCCTCGGCGGGCCATTCCAGCAGCACCGCACCCTGGCAGCCGCCGGGGGCGCGCAGCGGCAGGTAGTGTGCGGGCTGGGTCTCATAGCGGCCGGTGCTCGGCCCCAGGGCTTGGGCTTGGCTGGTGCACAAGGCCAGGCCACTGCGCTCGTTCTCGCTGGCGTGCTCGGGGCCCAAAGCGCCCAGCGCATCGGCGACATGCCGCAGGCTGACCACACAACGGCCAACACCGCAGCGCAGCAGCTCGGTGTGCAGCGCCTGCACCGCCGCCTTGTGATTGGCGCAGCCTGCCAAGTGTTCGGCCAAGTGTTGCAGTTGGTGGGCCTGGGCCGCTTGCAGCCGCAGCCGCTGCTGCAAGGCGGCTTGGCGCTGGGCCAGCCAGGTCACGCCCAGGCTCACGGCCAGCAGGGTCACCAGCAGCAGTGCGTCTTGGGGCTGACCCACTTGCAGCGAGCCACGCGGCGCCACAAAACTCCAGTTGAACCACAAGGTGGCCGCCACACAGCCCAGGGCAGTCGCCCAGGCGGGCCACCAGGCGGCGGCCAGTGCACCGGCCAGCACCAGGGGCAGGGCTTGGCTGCCTGGGCTGGCCCATCCGTCCAAGGCCCAACTGCAGGCTGCGCCCAAGCCCCAGGCGGCAGCACCCGCCAGCCAGCGCCATGGCGTGGCGGCCGGGCGTTCGGCAGTAGGTGGCAGGGCGGTCATGCGCAGGAGAGTAGCGCAGCGCGTATCAGGATGGCGTTAGGGCGCAGGTGACGGCCGCATTAAGGCCGCATCATGTCCGGGAGTGTCTGCAAGGCCCAGCCCGCTTGCGCCAAGCGCTCGGCCAAATGCCGCGCCGTGGCCACCGCCGCAGGCCCGTCCCCATGCACGCATATGCTGTGGATGGGGGTGGGCAGGCGTTGGCCGTTCAGGCTGACCAAGGCTTGTTCAGTGAGCATGCGCTCGACATGGGACCAGCTCGCATCGGCACCGTGCACCATGGCTTGCGGGTGGCTGCGCGGCACCAGTTGGCCGTCGTCTTGGTAGGCGCGGTCGGCAAAGATTTCTAGCGCCACGGGCAGGCCGGCGCGCTCGCCCGCACGGGCCAGGGCCGAGTGCGCGGGGGCCAGCAAGATGAGCTCGCGGTCCAGCGCGCGGACGGCGCGGGCCACGGTGTCGGCCAGAGTGTCGTCGGCCGAGGCCATATTGCTCAGCGCACCATGCGGCTTGACATGGCTGACCCGGCCGCCCTCGGCGGCGGCCAAGGCCTGCAGCGCGCCGATCTGGTAGATGAGCAGGGCTTCCAGCTCGCGGGCCGGGATGTCCATGCGGCGGCGGCCAAAGCCTTGCAGGTCGGGGAAGGCGGGGTGGGCTCCCAGGCTCACGCCTTGAGCCAGCGCGCGCTGCACCGTTTGGCGCATCACCCAAGGGTCACCCGCATGAAAGCCGCAAGCGATGTTGGCGCTCTTGACGATGGCGAGCAGGGCTTCATCGGCACCCATGGTCCAGGCGCCAAAGCTTTCGCCCAAGTCGGCATTGAGGTTGATGGAGTTGCTCATGTCAGTCGTTGAAGATGACGCCGCTGATCAGGTTTTGGGTGTAGAGCGCTTGCTCGTCCAGCCCACCCAGCGGCGGGCAGGCTTGCAGGCCAGCGGCCCAGGCCGCTTGCTGCGCATGCAGCTCACGCAAGGCCTGCACGGCCTCGGCCCGGCTAACGGCCACAAAGCGCAGGCAGCGGCCCGGCCAAGCCTGCGCCAGTTGCGGCAAGTCTGCTTGTATCACCGTCGCGATTTTGGGATAGCCGCCCACGGTCTGTCCGTCCGGCCCCAAGATGATGGGCAGGCCGTTGGCAGGCACTTGAATGGCACCCGGGCTCACGCCGTCTGAGGCAATGTCGGCATGGGCGGGGCTGAGGTGGCGCAGCGGCGGGCCACTCAAGCGCCAGCCCATGCGGTCTTGCTCGGCCGTGGCCTGCCAGGTGCTGGCCAGGAACAGGGCCAGGGTCGCCTCGCTGAAGTGGTCTTGTTGCGGGCCCCACAGCACCCGGCACACCAGCTCGGCGGTGGGTTGGGGCGGCCAGGGCTGTGTGGATTGGCGGTCTGCGCGCTGCGGGTCGGTGGCGAGCACGGGGAGTAGGTCGCCGCCGCGCAGCATGCGCCCCTGCAGCCCACCCAAGGCGGCGCGGGCATAGGTGGCACGGCTGCCCAGCACCGCAGGTACTTGGATGCCACCCGCCACGGCCAGCACGGCGCAGCCACCCATCTGGGGCTGTTGCAAGCCGCTGATGTGCAGCACCTCGCCCTCCGCCACCATGGCACTGCGCCAGGCGGGCAGGGGCCAGCGTCGGCCATCTGCGCTGTGAACATGGGCGCTAACGGCACCGGCCAGCGCCACCTGCACCGGGCCTTGCTCCGCCCGGAGTTGCAGCCCAGGGCCGCGCAGCTCCAGGGCAGCGGCGTCGGGCACATTGCCCACCAAGGCATTGGCGGCGTGGGCCAGTGGGGCGTCTAGCCACCCCGCAGTGGGAATGCCCTGATGCCGCAGGCCCGTGCGCCCGGCATCTTGCACCGTGCATCCCGCCCCGCCGTGGAGAACGCGCAGATGAGCATTCATGAGCCCGGCTCCTCCAGGGCAGAGAGCAGAAAGTCTTCGCGCTGCCACTGGCCGCGTTGCACGCGCTGGTCCCAAGCGGCACAGTCGTCCAGGCTGATGGCTTGCCACTGCACCTCGTCACCGGCTTGCAGCCAGGCGGCTTGCTGGGGGTGCGAGAGTTCAAACATGGGCACCGGGCAGCGGCCCAGCAGGTGCCAGCCGCCGGGGCTCTCCCAGGGGTAGATGCAGGCCATCTCACCCGCCACCGCCACAGAGCGGGCGGGCACGGCCTTGCGGGGCACGGCACGGCGGGGCAGGGCCAGGGCGGCGGGCAAGCCCGTCATATAGGGAAAGCCAGGCATGAAGCCAATCATGGCCACACGCAGTTGGCAGGCCAGCAGTTGGGCGGTGAGGGCCTCCGGGCTCAGGCCCTTGGCCGCGGCCAGGTCAAGCAGGTCAGGGGCAACGCTGGGGTCGCAACACAGAGGCAGCCGCCAGCGGCGGCCTGTGCGCTCGCGCGGGCGGGCCTCCAAGGCCCAGGCCAGCAGTTGCTGACCCAGTGCTTCGCCATCGGCGCTCAGCGGGTCGAAGTGGACCGTGAGCGAGCGAAAACTCACCACCACATCGGTGACGGGGCCAAGCTTTTGCAAGGCCTGTGGCTGCGCTTCTAGCTGATGGGCCAAGGCCATGACCAGCTTGCTGGCCTCATCGGTGGCGGTGGGGCTCATCTCCAGGGTCCACGCGCCTTCGCCCAGCGCCAACAGGCGGGGCCCGGTTGACAAAGCGGTGCCCATGGCTCAGACGGACATTTGCTGGGGCAGCCAGGTGATGAGGCCGGGCACGAAGTAAATCAGCAGCACGGCCAGGACCATGAGCAAGAACATGGGAAAGGCCTGCTTGGCCAACCAAGCAATGTCGCGCTGGGTCATGCCCTGGAGCACAAAGAGGTTGAAGCCCACGGGTGGGGTGATCTGGGCCATCTCGACCACCAACACCACGAAGATGCCAAACCACACCAGATCCAGCCCAGCCGCCTCCACAGTGGGCAGCAGCACGCCCATGGTCAGCACCACAATGGAGATGCCGTCCAAAAAGCAGCCCAACACCACAAAAAAGACCATCAAGGCCAGCACCAGGGCCAAGGGCGAAAGACCCAGGCTGGCGATCCATTCAGCCAGGTGGCGGGGCAGGCCGATATAGCCCATGGCCAAGGTCAAAAAGGCGGCACCGGCCAAGATCAGCGCAATCATGCAATACAGCCGCGCCGCGCCTTGCAAGCTGTCCTGAAAGGTGCGCCAGCTCAATGCGCCTTGGGTGGCGGCCACCACCAGCGCGCCGACCACGCCTAAAGCGGCGGCCTCCGTGGCGGTGGCAATGCCGGTGTAGATCGAGCCCAGTACGGCCACAATGAGGGACACCACCGGGATCAGATGCTTGGAGGCGCGCAGCTTCTCCAGCAGGCGGGTGCTCTGACCGGCGGGCGGAATCTTATTGGGGTTCAGCAAGGCCCACACCATGGTGTAGCCCATGAAGAGGCCGGCCAGCAAAAGGCCTGGAATCACGCCTGCCATAAAGAGCTTGGCGATGGAGACATTGGCCGTCACACCATAGACGATCATGATGATGGAGGGCGGGATCAGCAGGCCCAGGGTTCCGGCCCCCGCCAAGGTGCCAATGGCAATGCTGTCGGGGTAGCCCCGGCGCTTGAGTTCGGGCAAGGTCATCTTGCCGATGGTGGCGCAGGTGGCCGCCGATGAACCCGACACTGCCGCAAAGATGGTGCAGCCGATGATGTTGGTGTGCAGCAGGCGGCCCGGCAGTTTTTCCAACCAAGGGGCCAAGCCCTTGAACATGTCTTCTGACAAGCGCGTTCTGAACAGAATCTCGCCCATCCAAATGAACAAGGGCAGGGCGGTCAGCGTCCAGGACGAGGCCGAGCCCCACATGGTGATGGCCATACTGTCGCCCACAGGCCGGTTGGTGAACAACTCCATGGCGATCCAGGCCACGCCAGTCAGGGAGAGGCCAATCCAGACGCCAGCGCCCAGAATCAAGAACAGCGCCGCAATCAGCAGCAGGGTGATGCCCAAGTCCATGGCTTACTCCGTGCGGGCGAGTTCGCCCGATGGGTTGTGCAATGACTCGCCTTGCAGCAGGCGGATCAGGTCGGTCAAAAAGGCCAAGGCAAAGAGAACGCAGCCCACAGCCATACCCAGTTGGGGTATCCACAGTGGCGTGGCGTCCAGGCCGGTGGAGATGTCCATAAAGCTGCGGGACTGAAGCACCAGCCGCACCGAGTACAGTGCCAGCGCACCCGCCATCAGCAGCGCCAGTGCGTGGCAGACCACGTCCAGCACGTGCTGGGCGCGGGGGCCTAAGTGGTTGAAGATCAGGGTGACGCGGATGTGCTCGCCGCGCTTCAAGGTGGGGGCCAGCGCCAGAAAGGCCGTGGCGGCGGTGAAGTAGCCGGCATAGGCGTCAGCCCCGGTGATGGCGACGCTGGGCCAGAGCCGCCCAGTGATGCTGAACAGCACCATGAGCAGGGTACACAAAAGGCTGAGGCCGGCCAGTTGTGCGGCCACATGAAAGAGGGGGTTTGCCCAGCGTTGCATGGGGTGTCCTTGGTGAAAGAGAACAGGGAGGTGAGCAGGGCCGACCTCCCGCATACACGCTCTTACTTGCGGTAAGCGTCCAAAATGGTCTGGCCATCGGCTCCGGCTTGTTTGGCCCATTCGGCAATCATGGTTTCGCCAAGCTTGCGCAGGTCCGCCTTGAGTTGGGCCGAGCCGGGGTCGACCGTCATGCCGTTCTTCTTGAGCTGATCGAGGTACCAGGTTGTTTTCTCCTGGCTGATCTTCCAGCCGCGTGCTTCGGCGTCGGAGGCTGCTTTGAGCAAGGCGTCTTGGCTGGGTTTGTCCAGCGCATCAAACGACTTTTGCGAGACGATGACCAAGTTTTTGGGCAGCCAGGCCGACACGTCGTAGTAGTACTTCACCTGCTCCCAGACCTTGGCGTCGTAACCCGTGGCCCCCGAGGTCATGAAGGCATTGACGGCTCCGGTGGCCAATGCCTGCGTCAGCTCGGCGGCTTGCACGGTTACAGGCTGGGCACCAATCAACTGGGCGAGGCGGCTGGTATTGGGGTTATACGCGCGCCACTTGGCCCCTTTGAGGTCGGCCGCCGAGGCCAAGGGCTTGGCACTGAAGATGCCTTGGGCGGGCCAGGGCACGGCATACAGCACCTTGAGCCCCTGCTTGGCCAAGTGGGCCTCGGTCACGGGCCGTGAGGCCTGCCAGAGCTTTTGAGCGTCGGCATAGCTGGTGGCCAGGAAGGGGATGGAATCGACCCCAAAAACCGGGTTCTCATTGGAGTAGCCGGAGATGATGATCTCGCCGGCCTGCGCTTGGCCGCCTTGAACGGCGCGCTTGATCTCGTTGGCTTTGAACAGAGAGCCGCCATCGTGGACGGTGATCTTGAGCTTACCCGCCGTTGCCTTCTCCACGTCCTTGCTGAACTGAATGATGTTCTCGGTGTGGAAGTTACTGGCCGGGTAGCCCGTGGGCAAGTCCCACTTTTGCTGCGCCACAGCAGGCAGGGCCACGGTCAGGCTCAGTGCCAGGGTGCTGGCGAGCGCGAGACGACGATGAAGCATGAGGGTCTCCTGGTTGGGGTAGAGGGACGCTGCGAGGAGTGCAAGCTAAAAAATGTTGGCACATCGTCCTCAAAACGTCTATAAATTATCAACGTGTTATTCTTGTTGGGTCCGCGTGTTTACCCCTATCACCCGCGCCAATTGGCCTTTTTCTGGAGCTTTACTTCATGCCCGCAGCCAAATCTCGCACCCCTGCCCCTGCTGGACGGTCTAAGGCGGCCACGCCCGACCTTGTGGCGGGGCCCTCCAATGGTGAAGATACCGGCACGGGTAGCGGTTTGCGCATCGTCACCTCAGCGCATTTGGTGTCGGCCAAATCGCCCGAGCTGTCGGAGTTTGAGTTTGGTTTGATCATTGCGGCCCATGCCTTCAACCGCTGGATGATCCGCTGCATGAGCGCGGCAGGCGTGAAGGACATGGCCCCGGTTGACGTGCTGGTTTTGCACCACACCAATCACCGAGGTTCGGAGAAGCGCCTGTCAGACATCTGCTTTGTCTTGAACATCGAAGACACGCATGTGGTGTCCTACGCCCTCAAGAAGCTGATGGGGGCTGGCTTGGTGAGCAGCACCAAGCGCGGTAAAGAGGCCTTCTTCTCGACCACCCCCAAGGGCCAGACGCTGTGCGCGGACTACCGCACCGTGCGGGAGTCCTGCTTGATGCCTGGGTTTTCGGGGGCGGAAGAAGAAAACGAGCGCATTGGCGACGCGGCTCGTTTGCTGCGCACCCTGTCTGGCCGATACGACCAGGCGGCGCGCGCTGCTACGTCGTTCTAGGCGGCCAGCGCCTGCGTCAGGTCGGCCTTCAGATCATCAATGTGCTCGATGCCCACGCACAGGCGCACCGTGTCCACGGTCACCCCCGCCTTGACCAACTCTTCAGGCGAGAGCTGCCGGTGGGTGGTAGAGGCCGGGTGGGTGGCCAGGGACTTGTTGTCGCCGATGTTGACCAAGCGGGTGAAGAGTTGCAGCGCGTCCAAGAAGCGCTCGCCGCCTTCGCGGCCGCCTTGCACGCCAAAGGTCAGCAGGCCCGAGGCGCGGCCGCCCATTTGCTTTTGCACCAGGCCGTGGTCGGCATGGTCGGGCAGGCCCGAGTAGTTGACCCATTTCACCTTGGGGTGAGCCTTCAAGAACTGGGCCACTGCCAAGGTGTTGTCGCAGATGCGGTCCATGCGCAGGGCCAGGGTCTCTAGGCCTTGGAGGATCAAGAACGCGTTAAAGGGCGAGATGGCGGCGCCCATATTGCGCAGCGGCACCACGCGGGCGCGGCCGATGTAGGCGGCCGGGCCTAGGGCCTCGGTGTAGACCACGCCGTGGTAGCTCACATCGGGCTCATTCAGGCGCTTGAAGCGGGCCTTGTGCTGGGCCCAAGGGAACTTGCCGCTGTCGACGATGATGCCGCCGATGCTGGTGCCGTGGCCGCCGATGTACTTGGTCAGCGAATGCACCACGATGTCGGCACCGTGCTCGATGGGGCGGCACAGATAGGGGCTGGGCACGGTGTTGTCCACAATCAGCGGCACGCCATGGCGGTGAGCAATGGCGGCCAGCGCTGCGATGTCGGTGATGTTGCCCAACGGGTTGCCCAGCGACTCGCAGTAAATGGCCTTGGTCTTGTCGTCGATCAAGGCTTCGAAGCTGGCTGGGTTGGTGGCGTCGGCAAAGCGGGTTTGGATGCCGTACTGCGGCAGCGTGTGGGCAAACAGGTTGTAAGTGCCGCCATAGAGCGCGCTGCTGGAGACAATGTTGTCACCGGCTTCGGCAATGGTCTGGATGGCGTAGGTGATAGCGGCTTGGCCCGAGGCCAGGGCCAGCGCGGCAATGCCGCCCTCCAAGGCCGCGACCCGCTCTTCCAACACCGACTGCGTCGGGTTCATGATGCGGGTGTAGATATTGCCCGCCACCTTCAGGTCGAATAGGTCGGCACCGTGCTGCGCGCTGTCGAAGGAGTAGGCCACCGTCTGGTAGAGCGGCACGGCCACCGCCTTGGTGCTCGGGTCGCCGGCCCAGCCGGCATGCACAGATTTGGTCTCAAAGCGCCAGGCGCTGCTGTCTCGGGTCATCTTGAACTCCTCTATTTGGTGGGAGTTCGGAGTCTAGGGTCTGTTGACATATAAATCTTGCCCGCGCAGGAGTGTCCAAGGGCGCTGGAGTAGGCGCGATCCGCAGCTCTGGCTGGTGCCCGGGCAAGGAGGGCAACGCCCGCCAGCGCCCTTGGACGCCCTGCCCAACGGGTGAACCCTACAGGCCACGCCATTCGTTGTTGCGCCGCTTGCCCGCACAGAGGTGCGGCGGCGCAGCGCGCCTAGACTGGCATGGTCTGTAGGGCTCACGCGGGCAGGATTTATATGTCAACAGACCCTAGTTGCGCAGCCGCTGACAGCGCTGAGGCGGCTTGACCGGGAGGCTGTCTCAGGTGCCTGCCATGGAGCCGGGGCTCACCAACAGTTAGAACTCGCCGGGTTGGGTGGTCAAGCCCAGGGCCATCCAGTCGAGCATGCCGCCACGGTAGTAAAAAATCTTGTTGGCCGGGAAACCGTCACGTGTGATGGCGCGAATGGCGATGGGGCTTTGCGGGCAGACCGGGCCGTTGCAGAAGGCATAGAGCTTCTTGGCTTTGGTGCAGTTCCATTTGCCGTCGGCGGCCTTGTCGCAGCCGAGGTCATTCATGCGCAGCGCAACCTCGGTAAAAGGAATGTTCACCGCTGTGGGAATGGTGGCTGCCAAAAACTCGGGCATGGAGCGCATGTCCACGACCATGGCGTCGGGGTCATTCAGCGCATGCAGCATTTCAGCTTCACCCACAGGGGTGACGCCGGGCACCGGCACCAAGGGCTGAAACCAGCCCTCATTTTTGGCGCAGCCCGTCATCACGCGGGTGATCTCTAATGTCTTGCCGCCGCGCTTGACGGTGTAGCTGGTGTCGGTGGCGTCTTCACTGAACAGACGCAGCTTCTTGGTAGGCGTTTGCGCCCAGGCCGAGGCGGCCAGCAAGGTCAGGCTGAGCAGGGTAGCGGTGAGGATGCGCACGAGAGTCTCCGGTCATGGTGGGTGAACGCGGAGAATCTATAAGTAAACACGGAAGTTTGGCGTGCGCTAGATCAAGCCGCTCAGCCTACGGCCACTAGCACGAGCCCGCCCAACGGCGTTCTTATGCCTTGTCGCCTCGCCTAAACAGCCTCAGCAAAGGGGCACCCAAAAAGGCCAGCCCAATCACGGCGATCTTCCAGAACTTGGCCAAGAACAAGCCCAGCGTGGCCAGCAGGCCCAGCTTCTTGGCCGCAGCGCCCACCACCAAGGCCGCCAGCCCATATTCCGCCACCTTGTCGGTGCTGGGGTTGAAGTCGGCATAGCGCTTGCCGTCGTCAAAGTTCAGCGCGGCCAGCATGGTGTGGGCGGCGGGCTTGTGGGCGTCAAGAGATTTCAGGTCCGTCACCAAATTCATGGTGAAGTAGCCTTCGCGGCCCAGCACATAGGTGTTGTAGTTCACGCCTTGCTCGGTAGTGGCCGGGGCACCCTTCTCGCGGGAGGACATGGCCCAGGCCAGGCGGTGGGTGCCTGCGTCATACTGTGGGGGCTGTGCCCATCCCAAAATCTCCAGGGCAGGCACGCCCATCTTGGTGCGCTCTTTGTTGGCGGCCTCGGTGCCTTCCTTGTAGCTCTTGAGCAGGTCGTCGGCATTCCACTCCTTGGCATCGTCGTCTTTGATATAGCCCGCGCTTTCAAAGCGTACGGTCATGAACCACTGGCCCTCTCCCTTGGGAAAAATCAGGCCTTGCAGACGCGGGTCTGAGCCTGGGTTGCCCATGGCATTGAGCATTTTTTGGGCATGGGGTTGAGGCACAAACGTGTGGCCAGGGGGCAGCTTCAAATGAGCTTGAGCGGCCAGAGCCAGGTCGGCTGGCCCTGCTTGGGCTGCTTTCTCAGCGTCGGCAAAAATGCGTTGCTGCTCGGCCTGGCTCATGCCTTGGGCCTGTGCCCAAGAGGTGCAAAAGGTGACAAGGGCGGTCAACAGACCTAAAAGCTTGGGTTTCATGGGGCTCCTCCTCATAGTGGTCTTCAGATTCTCTCAGAGCAAGCCTTAGTCCGAAAACCGGCACCCTTGACGAAAGCATGGCAGACCTCACATTCTTGCCACGCGTGCTGACCACGCCGCCATGGCCCCTCACTGAGGCCGCCAGCGCCCCAGCCGCAGCGCATTGCCAATCACAAACACACTGGACAGCGCCATGGCCGCCCCGGCGAACATGGGGTGCAGCAGGCCCAGGGCGGCCAGCGGAATGCCCACCACGTTGTAGGCAAAGGCCCAGAACAGGTTTTGGCGGATCTTGGCGCTGGTGCGTACTGCGATGTCCAGGGCGTCGGCCACGCGGGCGGGGTGGCTTTGCATCAGGGTGATGCCCGCCGCTTGCATGGCCACGTCGGTACCGCTGCCCATGGCAATGCCGATGTCGGCAGCGGCGAGCGCAGGCGCGTCGTTGATGCCGTCGCCCACCATGGCCACGGCGCCGCCCAAGCGTTGGCGCAGTTCTGCCACGGCCTGGACTTTATCTTGGGGCAGCACCTGGGCGCGCATGTCGCTCATGCCCAATTGCTGAGCCACCGCGTTCGCTGCGCCTGCGTTGTCGCCGGACAGGAGCAGGGTGTGCAAGCCCATGGCGTGCAGGCGAGTGATGGCCTGGGCGGCATCGGCTTTGAGCGTGTCGCCAAAGCTGATCAGGCCCAGCAATTCGGGCGCCGCCCCTACTCGCTCACGAGCCAGCCACGAGACCGTGCGGCCTTGGGCCTGCTCGGCTTGCGCGGCGCCTTGGCCCGCCTGCAGGCTGACGCCCAGTGTGTGCATCCAGCGCTCGCTGCCCAGCAGCACGCGGGCACCGGCGATGAGGCCGCTGACACCCAAGCCTGCATGGGCTTGGGCTTGCTGCGCAGCGGCGGGCGGGAGGGGGCAGGCGCCATCGGCGGGTGGCGTTTGTGCGCTGGCCCAAGCCTGGGTGACCGCTTTGGCCAGCGGGTGCAGGCTGTGGGCTTGCAGCGCGGCGGCCAGGGCCAGCACTTGCTCCCGCGCCAGGCCAAAGCCTTCAGCGTGCATGACCTGAGGGCGGCCTTCGGTGAGAGTGCCGGTTTTGTCAAAGGCCACGGCCTTCACCTGATGGGCGCGCTCCAGGGTCTCGGCATCGCGGATCAAGATGCCGTGCTTGGCTGCAGCCCCCATGCCCACCATCAAGGCAGCCGGAGTGGCCAGGCCCAGCGCACAGGGGCAGGCGATCACCAACACGGCCACGGCATGCATCAGCCCCGTGGCCCAGGGGGTGTCGCTGTGGCCCATCAGGCCCCAGGCTAACAGGGTGATGAGGGACAGGCCCACCACCACCGGCACAAACACGGCGGCGACTTGGTCCACCAAATGCTGAATGGGTGCCTTGCGCGACTGCGCGCTTTCCACCAGCCGCACGATGCGAGCCAAGGTGCTTTCTGCACCAATGGCGGTGGTGCGCAGCAGCAGCGCGCCTTCGCCGTTGATGGCCCCGCCCACCACCGTGTCGCCCGGGTGGCGGGCTTGGGGCAGGCTCTCGCCGGTGATCAGGGCTTCATCCACTTGGCTGGCCCCTTCCACCACCACGCCGTCCACGGCCACGCGCTCGCCGGGGCGCACCACCACCAGGTCGCCCACGCGCACCTGCTCTAGCGGCACTTCACGCTCGTCGCCTTCGGGTGTGCGGACGCGGGCGGTGACGGGGCGCAGGTCTTGCAAGGCGCGCAGCGCATCGGTGGTGCGGCGCTTGGTCACGCCCTCCAGCCATTTGCCCAGCCACACCAGGGTGATGACCATGGCGCTGGCCTCAAAGGCTAGGGCATGCGGGCCTTCACCGCGCGCCCACTGCACCAGGCTCAGGCCATAGGCGGCCGAGGTGCCCAAGGCCACCAGCACGTCCATATTGGCGCTGCCATGTTTGAGCACACTCCAAGCGCCTTTGTAGAAGCGTGCCCCCAGCAGCACCTGCACAGGGGTGGCCAGCGCAAACTGCACCCAGGCCGGCAGCATCCAATGCGCGCCCCACAACATGCCCACCATGGGCAGGGTCAGCGGCAGAGACAACGCTAAGCCCAGCCATAGCAGGGCCGGGGCCACCGGGGCTTCTGAGGGCAAGGCCGCATCATCGGCCAGCACGCTGGCGGGGTAGCCCGCATCGGCCAGGGCGGCCAGCAGGCTGGGTATCACGGCGGCGGGCTTGTGGCCTTTGGCCAGTTCCACCGTCATCTGCTCGGTGGTCAAGTTCACCTGGGCCACCGCCACACCGGGCACTTTGAGCGCAGCCTTCTCCACCCGACCGACACAGGCGGCGCAACTCATCTCGGTGATGTGGAGCTTGAGGGGGGAGGGCATGGGGACTTTCGGTGCGGCAAGAGGTGAAATTGTCCTCCTCGCCGCGCCGCCGTGGGTGACGCTGGTCAAGTTGACCCTGTTGTCCCACTCCGCGTCACGCCATAGGTTTTCATCGCCGCCTCCACCTGCGAGGCCTCCGTCGTTTCTTGCGGATAGAGCCGATAGCTCGGGGCCAGGATGGGCTCCACCGCCGTGGCTCGCACCACGATAACGGCTTGCAGGGGGAAGCGCTCGCCAGCCATGGGCAGCAGGGGTGCGGCCCAGGTTGAAAACTCCGCGTGGCCCTTGGGTACCAAGTGAGCCTCGCCCAGCACCTTGAAGCCCTTTTGCACAAACACGTCGATGAAGCTCACGCAGACTTTTGCGCGCTTGGCGATGTTGCGCACGCTGGTGGGCGAGGCGATGTGGGCGATGACCAAGTGTTGATCGTCCCACACGGCCCAGATNCCGCTTGCCCGCACAGAGGTGCGGGCGGCGCAGCGCGCCTAGACTGGCATGGCCTGTAGGGCTCACGCGGGTAGGATTTATATGTCAACAGACCCTAGGACCGTTGCTGGGGTCCGCTCAATTGCGACTGTAGCCAGGCATGGATGCGGCCAGCAATGTCGCTGCTGTTGTCATCCATCATCATCAGGTGGGAGTTGCCCTGCACGCCCAGGGCTGGTAAGTCCAGCAGATCGATATGCCCTCCCGCTTGGCGCAGTGGGACGAGGTAGTTGTCTACCGTCTGGCGCAAGGTTTGCCAGCGCGTGTGAGTCAGGGTGCCGTCGCCCCAGACCAAGAGCAGCGGAATGTGGCGCAAAGCAAGGCTGCCTTCGGCGCTGCCAACGCCCGAGGGCTCTACCAAGACCAGAGACCGCACCAAGTCCGGCCGTGCTTCTGCGGCTTGAAAAGCAAACTGGCAGGCTTGGGAATGCGCCAGCACATGGCTGGGGCCAGCCTCTTCCAACAGGGCCAGGTAGCCACGCAGAATGGCGTCATCGCTCTGCGTCCACCGAGCCACGCTCTGCATGGCCAACTGGGCATAGGCGGCCACGGGGAACCGCGTGCCTGCGATGGGCTGGCACTGGGAGGGCTCAGGGTGCCAGCTCCCTGGCCCTGTGCCAATGCGGTGCCGCTCAAATGCCCAATTCATGGGTTGGTGTAGTGGCGGCTCCTGGAAGACCTGCGGCACGGGCGGGAACCCGGCCCGACCTCGCTCCACCGCGTCGCAACACAGCGTGATCCAGCCCTGACGCACAAAAAAGGGCAACCAGCCCTCACGTCCATCGGGCGTGCTCTCCCAACAGGCCCCCGTCAGCGCACCGCCATGCCATAGCAGCAAGGGCTCCGTCGTCAAGCGCTGCTGCGGCACAAAGTACTGCGCGTACATGGCCTCCACCCAATGCAGGCCGTTGGTGTCGATGGTGGTGGCGGTGCCTGCATTGGTGAAGCGGCAATGCCGCACGGGCAGGTCAGCCAGGGGCACGGCGCGGCCGCCCACATGAAAGCTGCCAAAGCTGGCCAAGGCCATGGCCGCAGCCGTGGGCAAACCGCCAGACCAGCGCGACGAGAGCTTTGCCATGGCCTCGTCAGTCGACCTTGGCTCCAGAGCGCTTCACCACATCGGCCCAACGCACGGTTTCGCTGGCCAGCAAGCTGCGGGCGGCGGCTGCGTCGGCATAGCGGGCTTGCGCTCCCCGGCGGGTCAGTTCGGCCTTGAAAGACGCATCATTGGCAATGCTGCGAATCGCCTGTTCTATGCCTGCGGTGGCCGCGGCAGGTGTGGCCGCAGGCACCAACAAACCCATCCAGAACTCGACCTCGTAGCCTTTGACGGTGTCCCCAATCAGGCCAACTTTGGGCAAGGCCTCAGACGATTTTTGATTGGTCAAGCCCAACACCTTGACGCGGTCTGCGGCCAACAAAGACTGCGCCTCTAGGATGGAAGACCAATACAGGTCAATCTGGCCGCCCACTAAGTCAGTGATGGCGGCCTGGCTGCCCCGGTAGGGGATGTGAACCAAGTAGGTGCCCGTCATGCTCTCGAACAACTCGCCCGCCAAGTGGTTAACTGCACCATTGCCTGAAGAGCCGTAGTTGAGTGACCCCGGCCGCGCTTTGGCCAGGGCAATGAGTTCGGCCACCGAGTTGGCTTTCAAGTCTTTTCGCGCCAAGAGGGCATAGCCCGTGGTGGCAAACACACCCAGGGGCCGCAAGTCCTTCTGCGGGGAATAGCTCAGCTTGGGGTAGAGCGAGGGGTTGATGGCCAAGCTGGACGTGCCCATCAAAACGGTTGCGCCATCGGCAGGCGCACGCGCAACAAACTCTGCCGCCAAGTTGGTGCCAGCGCCCGCGCGGTTCTCAACCACCACTGTTCGGCCCAGCATAGTTTGCAGCCGCTCGCCCACCATGCGCGACACCACGTCGGTGAACCCACCGGCAGGGTAGGGCACCACCATCTTCAACGGAGCCGTGGGCGATTGGGCCAGCGCCTGGCAGGAACCAGCAGCCAAGGGGGCAGACAGGGCCAAAGAGAGAAGGTGGCGTCGTTGCATGAGACTTCCTTGTCGGTACTGATGGAGATGTGCCGATCTATAAAAATTCACTAAGATAGAACGGCGTTCCAAATAAATATATCATGGCCACCATGCCACGCCGACCACGCTTACCCGCACTGGCTGACGACCATCCCGCCGAGGGTGGGGTCGCCACGCTCGACAGAGCCCTATCCATCTTGACGGCCTTCACCGCCGCCCGGCCCACGCCAACGCTGGCCGAGTTGGCGGCACATACCCGCATGCCTAAGAGCACCGTGCTGCGCATGCTGGCCTCTTTGCAGCACGCAGGCTTGGTGCTGCGTTTGAACGACAACTGCTATGCCCTGGGCGCGGCGGTGGAGCGCCTGCAACGGGTGCGTGCAAGCTCGGTGTCGGTGGAGTCCTTGGTCATGCCGGTGCTGCGTGAGTTGGCCACTGCCACGGGCGAAAGCGCCAGCTATTACGTGCGGCAAGGCCAGCAGCGCCTGTGCCTCTGGCGCGTCGATTCACAGCGCCCGGTTCGGGACCATCTTCAAGTGGGTGCGCTGTTGCCGCTCAACCGGGGTGCAGCGGGGCGGGTGCTGCTGGCCTTTGCGGGCGAGAAGGGCGCGGTGTACGCCACCATTCGCCGCGAGGGCGTGGCGGTGCTGGCGGGGGACCGAGACCCGGATGTAGCGGGCATTGCAGCGCCAGTTTTTGAAGCACAGGGTTTGCTGGCCGGTGCGCTTTCGCTCAGCATGCCCACGCAACGCTTGCTGCCTCGCCACACCGCTCCCGTCAAGGCAGCCGCCGCCAAGCTCAGCCGCTTGATGGGCGGTGAGCCGCATGCTTGAAGTCACTTCGCGATACCTGCCGGGCACCCGCAAGGTGCCTGTGGTCAGTGCCCTTGGACACTCCTTCGCGGGCAGGATTTATATGCCAACAGACCCTAGCTCCTGCCCTATCCGCAGCAGCGAGCCGTTCTCATCCACCACCGCAAACTCCCGCATGCCCCAAGGCTTGTCTTCCAGTGGCGTCATGCGAGGGATGCCCTGCGTGGGCAGCTTGGCCTCGGCAAAAGCCAGATAGATGGCGTCCACGTCTTGCACCCGCAGGTAGCAGCCGAACGACGACTCCTCGGGCGTCAGGTCGGGGTAGGCAAAGAGGTGAATCTCCAAGTCGCCCCGGTCCATGATGGCGTAGTGGCCGTTCGGGTCCGCGATCTCGCCGTCAAAACCGAGGCGCGCATAGAAGGCCAGCGTGCGCGCCATGGAGCGGGCCGGCAATTGCGGAATGGCTTTGTCTCGCTCAGTCATGGTCTGCACCTTTGCGTTCAAGACGGCTTGCCTTTGGAGCCTTGAGGGAGCTTAGGGCCGTGGGTGCGAATGACTTGGAGCTGCTGGGTTAGCCAGCGCTGGCTCTCCACCGCTGCGTCGCTGCCGCACTTCACGAAGTAAGGCTTGCCCGAACTGCGGCTCTTGCTGGCCGCTAACTCGATGAACAGCTCGGTGCTCTGGAGCGTGCTCTTGCCTTCCAAATAGTCCAGCTTGCGCAAGATGTGGCCCTTGGCCTCGGCCCCGCTGTGCAGCGTGCCGTTGCGGTCAAACTGGCACCCCGAGGCCACCAGCTTGGCCATCAGCGCATCGATCTCGGCGCGGATGGGGGCGGGCGTGGGGGCCGCAAAGGCTTGGAGGCCGCTGAGTAGCAAGGCCACCAAGGCTGGAAGGACAGCTTTCATGATGGGCGCCTTGCCGTGCTCAATCGAGCTTGCTGTTCAAGCAACCAGAACTTTTGCACTCGCGCACGCGGTCCTGCAGGAACTGGACTCTTGAGATGGTCTGCTGGGTCGCGCAGTCCAGGTTGACGAAGAATCCGTCCGCATCGCGCCGCGAGCACTGGCTATTGCGTTGTTTGATCCATGCGATCTGGCCCTTCTTCAGCGCAGCCTTGCCTGCACTGTCGAGCAAGCCGACCAAGTCGCGGTACTTGTCATTCAGCTCCTTATCCGCCTCAACATAAACCTTGTTCAAGCAATACAGGCCGTCAAAGTCGTTCACGGGCTTGTCGCAATTGGAGTTCGCTTGCGCCAGCAAGGGCGCTGCCAGAGTCATCAGTACAAGGAGCTTTTTCATGAGGTGTCAGGGGCTTTGAAAGTTCGAATCTTAGGTGCGAAAACTTGCAGTCAGTTTAAGCGGGCGGCATAGGCGGGCTGCCGACCTCACCCGTTTGCGGACTGCCTAGCCCTGGGGCCTACCCCGCGCCAGGGCTGGTGGCGTGTTGCTGCGGTTGCTGGCGCTGTGCTGCTATGGCTCAAGGAACTTGCCCATATTGAGGGAGCGCGGTGCATAACCCAGCGCTTCGTAGAGTCCTTGCGCGGCGGCATTGAAGGTCCACACCGTGAGCCGAATATCGGTAGCCCCTTGGCCGTGTGCCCATTGCTCCGCGTGGCGCATGAGGCCTCTGCCAATGCCCTGGCCGCGCGCCGCCTCGACCACGCACACCGAGTTGATGCGCGCATAGCGCACGGGCTGAAGCAGCGTGTGGCCTTGCCCCCGAGAAACGTAGTTCATAGCTGATGATCAAAATACAGCTATGGAGAACGAGAGATGAGCAAGAAAGACGGGATGAAGCATCGTGCCAGGTACACGCTGGAGTTCAAGCTGGAGGCCGTGAGGCTGGTGAAGGCGGGGCAGGAAGCGTCGGTGACGGCACGGGTGCTGGGAGTGCCCAAGGCGACGTTGAGCAACTGGATGAGGTTGGCCGAGAGGGGTGAGCTCCAGGGGGCGGGGGACAAGCCGGTGAGCCCCGAGCAGATGGAGCTGGCGAGGCTGCGAGCTGAGCTGGCCAGGGTGAAGATGGAGCGCGACATCCTAAAAAAAGCGACGGCGTACTTTGCAAAGGAGTCCCTGTGAAGTACGCCTGGATCTGCAAGAACAAGACGACATGGCCGGTCACGCTGGCCTGCGAAGTCTTGGGCGTCAGCGCCAGTGGGTACTTTGATCATCAGCGCCGACTTGCGCAGACAGGTCCGAGCCTACCGGGTAGTAGGCGGGTGAGCAATGAAGCATTGCTGGCCCACATCCGAGCCATCCAGGCCGAGACCCGTGGCGAGTACGGGTGGCCCCGGGTGTGGAAGGAATTGCTGGCCAGGGGTGTTCGGGTGGGCAAGGACCGTGTCCAACGCCTGATGAAGGGCCACGGCATCAAGGCCCGAGGCAAGCGCAAGTTCGTGGTGACCACGGACAGCAAGCACAGCCTGCTCATCGCAGAAAACCTGCTGGCCAGAGACTTCAACCCGGCCGCGCCCGACCAAGTCTGGAGCGGTGACATCACCTACATTGCCACCGACGAAGGCTGGTTGTACTTGGCGGCGGTGATCGACCTATTCAGCCGTCAGGTGGTGGGCTGGAGCATGCAGCCGCACATGCAGGCCAGCTTGGTCACCGATGCGTTGCGCATGGCCTGGTTCAGGCGCCATCCCCAGCCGGGCCTGATCTTCCA
The DNA here is from genome assembly GCA_004359425.1 of Ideonella sp. MAG2. Lineage (GTDB taxonomy): Bacteria > Pseudomonadota > Gammaproteobacteria > Burkholderiales > Burkholderiaceae_C > Ideonella. The sequence goes on from PTEU01000001.1 coordinate 1,231,557, forward strand.
CTCGGACAGGGGCAGCCAATACTGCAGCAGCGTGTTCCAGGCGGCACTGAGCAGCTACGGCATGCGCTCGTCGATGAGTCGCAAGGGCAACTGCTGGGACAATGCGCCCACCGAGAGTCTTTGGGGCAGCCTGAAGGTTGGACGCCTGTACGGCAAGCGGTTCGCCACGCAGCGCGAGGCGATGGACGAGGTCATCGACTGGTTGACGTTCTACAACCATCGCCGACTTCACTCCACGCTGGGCTACATCAGCCCGATGAAGTTTGAGGAAAACTGGCACGCGGGCCAGACCAAGAAAGCCGCGTAACCGAGTGGCTATGCACTACGTCGGACAGGGGCAAGGTCAGTGTGCTGTTCGTCCACGACATTGATCGTGATGAATCCCATCACTTCGTTGTCGCACTCCGCCACAAAGGCAGCTGCGGACGCCGTTTCAAGGCTTTGACGCCAATGGGCCTCGTCGCGCTGCGGGCGGGATGCAGGGGCAAAGATCTCAGGCCATGCCGAATGATGCAGTGCATTGAGCAGTTGGCCGATCTCGCTGATGCGGTTGAGATCAGCCAGTGTGCCGCGGCGGTAGATGGGCTGCGGGTCGGTCATGGTGAGGTGGAACTTTCGGATCCCTCACGCCCGAAAGGCGAATCGGAGATTGAGTCGATCTTAGGCCCCACTGCGGCTGCGTGTGGAGCGCTTGCTGACCCACTCAAGCAGCGCCTCATTCATACGAGTTTGCCAGCCTGCACCCGTCGCCTTGAAGTACTGCAAAACTTCCGGGCTATAGCGCACGCTGACCAGTTGCTTGGTTGGCGCAACTTGCAGGCCCCGTTCACCCCGCTGCCTCGCGGCACGAACTGCGGCATAGCCGCCGCCCTTGACGACGAGGGCATTCGCCATCTTCTTCTCTTCAGCTGCCGTGAGCACCCGATCCTTGCCGGGGGCGGCGGCAATGACGGCTTCCCATTCAGCGGGAGTAGCCGGTAGCTTCTTTCGCGTAGCGACGGATTTCATGCTTCTCTGCCTTGCGAAGACTGATGATATGGGGCTCATCGCCTCGCTCTGTATAGGTCATGTGTACGACGAAGCCCTCAAACCAACCAAGTAGATTGATCCTTTGTTCTCCGTAAACTTCCCGGGCATCTTCCCAGGTGACGACTGGGTAATCGAACACAGACTCACAACCAGTGAAATCCAGTCCGTGGCTTTTGATGTTGCGAAGACGCTTCTTCTCGTCCCAGGTCGGCATTATTTTATTGTAGCTACGTCAGCGCCATAAAGGGGAATTTCCTGATGGCCGCGGAACGATGATGCAAACAGGTCAGCCGCGCGCGTCGCGACGAGGGCGGGTTACTGCAACGCTGTGACTGGACAGGCCGCCTTCAATGATTCACCGTTTTGTGAAGCATGGCTTGCCGAAATGCTGTCATATCAATAAAATGAAAGCATTGAGTGCAAACGTAGCGAGGTGATGCTATGGCAGTGTTGACGGTACGAAACTTACCCGACGATGTCCACCGTGCCTTGCGCGTGCGGGCGGCTCAAAACGGGCACAGCACAGAGGCAGAGGTTCGCCATATTTTGGCGGCGGCGGTGAAGCCAGAGTCACGGGTTCGCCTGGGCGATGCATTGGCAAATCTGGGTCGCGAGATTGGATTGACGAACAAAGACTTCGAGGTCTTCGACCAGGTTCGCGACAAGACCCCGGCCGAACCGCTGAGGTTTGAATGATCATTCTGGACACCAACGTCGTCTCAGAGGCGATGAAGCCCCAGCCGCACCCCAGCGTGCGGGCATGGCTCAATGATCAAGCCGCAGAAACGCTTTACCTTAGCAGCGTGACGCTGGCTGAGCTGCTGTTCGGCATTGCTGCGCTGCCTGCCGGCAAGCGCAAAAACATGCTGGCGCGCGCCCTTGACGGCTTGACGACCTTGTTCGGCAACCGTGTTCTGCCGTTTGACGCCGAAGCCGCACGGCACCATGCCGCGTTGGCCATGGCCGCCAGAGCCAGAGGACGAGGATTCCCGACGCCAGATGGCTACATCGCCGCGATCGCGGCCTCGCGCGGCTTCATGGTGGCCACACGCGATACCTCGCCCTTTGAGGCAGCGGGTATCACCGTGATCAATCCTTGGGAGGCGTGAGCCTGGGGTTGGCTCCACGCCAGCCCGGTAGGTTGGAGTGAGCCTGCGAACTCCAACACCTTCCTTCAGTAGGCAACAACAAGCTATGCGATACCGCCGCGCTGACATTGCTGGTGCCACCTACTTTTTGACGCTCAACGCCGCAGATCGAAGAGGTCAGGTCTTGCTTGACCACATCGACTGCCTGCGCCACAGCTTTAAGCAAGTTCAGGCGAGGCATCCGTTTGTGCTGGACGCGAGTTGGGGAACCGCGAGATGTGCGGACGAAGGGGAGTTTGGGGAATGAAACAAAGGCTGGATTTGAATGTCAGGCGTTGGAGTTCACGATGTTCACTCCAACCTACCGGGCTCTCAACTCCCGGGGTAGAGCGCACGGTTATAGCCACAATGAGAAAGCTGCAACACACGAAGCAGCGGGTAGTTTTCTGAGATAGCACTGCGACAGGCAATACCGCACGAAATGACTTTTGAACGAACCTCGGCAACAAGCTCATCGATGGACACGATTCGGCCGCCGGCAATGACATTTCGGTTCTTTGGGTGAGATGGAAACACGGCTATCTGGCGCAGCGGTGTTTCCGGCGGCAGCCAAGAGAAGACTTCCGTGAAGATGAGCTTTCTTGCAGCCTCAAACTTCTTGGCGTACCTAGCTTCGCGAATTTCCCAAGCGTGGGCATCAACCGATGGCTCGTAGTGAACAAGATCATTGCTGTGCGGGTTGTAGCCAATGACGTCCAACTCCATTTCCCATCCGCCATGCTTCAGTCTCCCCACTTTGGTGTTTCGGCGCACCAAGTAGCCTTGCCAGTCAAGATATTCAACAATCAGTGATTCGAGATGGGACATGGTGTTACATAACGTGCAATATCATGAAATACAGAAGCATTCCGAGGGAGAGAAGCGTTGAACCGCATCACGCCGGATTCTCCATTCGCGGCTTTCAAGAAAGCTGAGATCATTGTCATGGGGCGGCGTCCTGTTTCGCCAATTTAATGTACTCGCGTGCCTGTGCCTCATACCCTAGCAAACGTGAAATGACCTTGACTTGGGTGAGGCCGGCCACGCCGTCCATGCCGCAGGGCAGGCGCTGGCCGTGCCAGTGCATGGTGGTGGGCTCGGGCAGCTTGTTGGTGACATAGAGCCGCACGCGGTCGCCCTCCACCACCTCGATGGTGGGGCCGGGGCTTTGGCCGTTGTAACCCCAGAGATTAGCCACAAAGCCGGGCGCCATTTCACGCTTGACGGGCTCGGCCACCAAGTGAAACTCTTTAACGCCATTGTTCATGCGCCAAGGGGCGGTCCAACCGTTCAAGGTGACCACCGGGTTATAGGGCCGGCCGGTGGCGGGCTGCAGCGGTGGTGCGGTGTCTGGCGTGCTGCGCAGCACCGGTTCGGGCAGGCCCAGCATGCTGGTGGAGCGCACGGGCGCAGCCACAGCCGCACCCGCAGCGGCGCCGGCGGCCAAGGCCGAGGCACTGGTGGAAAAAAAGTTGCGACGGGAGATCATGATGCGGGCGCTTTCAGTGGCCGGCGCTGTCGGCAGCGGCGGCAGGGCGGGAGGCGTTGGAGGTGGCAGCGTTCAGGCCTTTACCTGGCGGGGCCAGCAGCGCGGTTTGGAGCTGGGCTTGGGCCAGCCAGTAGTCGCGCAGCGCCACCACGGCCGCTTGCTCGGCTTGCAGGCGCTGTTGTGCCGAGTCCAACAACTCAAACACGCCGATCAACATGCCGTTGTAGCGCAGCAGGTTCTCTTGGGCGATCTGGCGCGCCAGGGGCAGTGCCACCGCTTGTTGGTGCTGGGCCAGCGTCCATTGCAGGCGGGCGCTGTCGTGGGCCTCGTGGATCTCGGCCTGGGCGTTCAGCCGCATCTGCGCCAACTCCAGGGCGGCCACTTTGGCGCGGCTGTCTGCCGCCACTTGGCGCGCGCGGCTGTCCCAGAAGGGCAGGCGCAGGGCCAGCTCCCAGGTGCGGCTGTGCAGGTGGCCACCGCCCAGCGGCCCGTCGACCGCCCATTCCGGGCCGACCTCGGCGTCGGCCAGCCAGCGCTGGGCGCGGTCGGCGCTGGCGCTGGCTTGCTGGGCTTTGAGCCGGGCCTCGGCGCTTTGCACATCGCTGCGCTGGGCCAGCAGCACCGTGGCCACCGGCAGCTCGCCGGGTGCGTCTTTGGGCAGGGCGGGCAGGGTGTCGGGCAGGGTCAGTGCCGTGCCGGGCGGCAGGCCCAAGGCGCTGCGCAGGCGGGCCTCGCTGCTGCGCTGCTGGGCTGCCGCCATCAAGGCATTGGCCTTGACCTGGGCCTGGGCCAAGTGGATGCGTGCGGCCTGCAGCGGGCTGAAGTTGCCGGCCTTTTGCATGCGCTCGGCCAGGGTGCTGCTGGCTTGGGCGCTCTCTTGTGCGGCCTCGGCCGCTGCCATTTGCTGGCGGGCGGCCACGGCCTCTAGCCAGGCGCTGCGGGCGTGCAAGGCCTGCTGCAAAACCCGAATCGCGGCGTTGTGGCCGGCATCGCTCAGGCGCAGGGCTTCGCGTTCGCGCAGCCAGGGCAGGGCCAGCAAGCGGGCCAGGCTGGCATGCAGGCTGGCCTCCCACTCCAGGTCTTCACCGGCGCGGGTGCGGCGCAGCACCAGCCCGGGGGCGGGCAGGCTGGCGGCCAAGGCGCCTTCAGCGGCTTCGGCGCGCAGCCGCTCCAAGTCGGCCTGAAGCCCTGGGTGGTGCTGCAAAGCCAGCGCCACGGCGGCTTGTTCGGTCAGGGGCTGCGCCAGCACAGCCTGCTGCTGGGGGCTGAGGGTGTGGGGCTGAGTGGGCGCGTCGCTGCGCTGCAAGGCCACGCCCAGGTGTTGGCGGGCCACGGCATCGGCGCGCCCAAAGCCGTCGTCATCGGGCAGGCTGGCGCAGCCGGTCAGCAGCAGGGCGGCCATGCCAAGGGCCGACGCTGCCGTTCGGGGCAGAAAGGGTGGGTTCATGAGGAGGAACGAGTGATCACGCTGAAGAAACTGACCGGCGGCCAAGAAGGCCGGTCAGAGCGTTGCCCGCTGGGCAAGCCAGGGGCTGCGGAATCAGCTCGCTCGAGGGGGCCTGTCGGGCCCGCTGGTGGTGAACTCGGCAATGGGGCCGCTATCCGCCTGGGGCGGGGTCACTTGGGCCAGCGGCGGGGCGTTCAAAGCCGCTGTGGGCGTGCCCGGCAGGGCATGGGCCAGCAGGCAGGCGGCGCAGGTGCCGCAATGGGGGCAGGTGGTGCTGGCGGAGGCTTGGGGCGAGGTGGTGGCGCTGTCGTCTGCCGCCGCCTTGCTGTCTGCAGCAGGGTGGCAGGGCATGGGGGCCTCGCTCTGCGCCACAGGGGCTGCGGCCATGCGCCATGCCGCCCAGGCCGACTGGCTGGGCAGGCTCAGGCAAAGCATGAGGCAGACGATGAGACGCAGCATGGTGGCAGTCTACTCTCAAGCCTTAGGTCAGGGCGCCTGCAGGGCGTGCCAAGCCTCGGCTTCGGTCAAGAACACACGGCCGGTCAGCCATTGCTCCAGGCCGCCGGCTTTGAGCCGGTCGGCCACCGGCCCTTTCAGTTCAGACAGGTGCAAGGTGACGCCGCGCTGGCGCAATTCGTCGTTGAGCTTTTGCAAGCCCTCGAGACCGGAGAGGTCGATGAAGTTGACCGCAGGCATCATCAAGACCAGATGACGCACCGCCGTGCGCTGCTGCACCAGTTGCCCCAGCGTGTCCGCCAGCCAGCGGGTGTTGGTGAAGACCAGGCTTTCATCCACGCGCACTTGCAGCAAGTGGGGCAAGGTCTCGACCTGGTGCCGCCGCACATTGCGAAAGACCTCAGTCCCGGGCAGGCGACCTACTTCGGCCCAGTGCGGGCGGGCAGTGCGCTGCAGCAGCAGCACGATAGAGAGCAAAACCCCCAAGGCCAGTGCCGGCTCAACGCCCAGGAACAAGGTGGCCAGCGCCACGCTGATCATCAGCCCGCCCTCCAGGCGGTGGTAGCGCCAGGCCGTGCTGAAGTGGTGCAGGTCCACCAAAGACAGCACCGCCAAGAAGATGGTGGCGGCCAGCACGGCCTTGGGCAAGGCGGCCAAGTAGCCGCCCAACGTGGCCATGGCCACGCCCAAAAACAGGGCTGTCCACAGGCCTGCAAAGCGGGTGCGCGCGCCCGCGTCAAAGTTGACGATGCTGCGCGAGAAGCCCCCTGTGACGGGCATGGCGCCGCTCAGGCCCGCCGCCACGTTGGCGGCGCCCAGGCCCAGCAGTTCGCGGCGCGGGGAGATGGCTTCGCCCCGGCGCGCGGCCAGGCTCTCGGCCACGGCCAGGCTTTCCACATAGGCCACCAAACCCAGCAGCAGCGCCGGGGTGAACAGGTCTTGCCACACCGCCAGCGGGGCCTGCCAGGGCGGCGCAAACTGCAGGCCATCTCCCAAAGAGATGGCACCCGCCAGGGCCACGCCCGTCCACGCTTGAGGGGCCAGCATGATGGAGGCAATGGACGCCGTGACCACCAGCATGGGTGCCATGCGGCCCCACAGCTGCGCGGCCCGCGGTGTCAGGCCCAAAGCCTTGAGCCCCGGCGTGGCCCAGCGGCGCAAGGCCCACAGCAGCAGCAAGGCCGAGCCGCCCATCAGCAGGGTGGCCGCATGCGGCTGCAGGCTGGGCTGGGCCTGGGCACTGGCCCACAGCTCGGGCAGGGTATTGCCCTTGATGGGCAGGCCCAGCAAAGCAGGCACCTGGGCCAAGGCAATGGCCAGCGAAGCGCCATTCACAAAGCCATGCAGCACCGGCGCACTCAGCAAGGCGGCCAACACATCCAAGCGCAATGCGGCGGCGATGAGAAACACCACCCCGATCTCAACAGACAACACCAGCGCCACCAGCGAGGCCGATACACCATGGGCCTGAGCCACGGGGCCAATGGCTTGCGCCGTCAGCATGGCCAGCACGGCCACCGGCCCCACCGCCAAGGTGCTGCTGGAGCCCAGCAGCGCATAGGCCACGATGGGCAGTAAGCTGGCCATCACCCCCGCAATGGGCGGCAGGCCGGCCAGCAGCGCATAGGCCAAGCTCTGCGGCACCAGCAGCACGGTGACGATGAGCGCGGCCAGGACGTCCTCGGGCAGCGCTTGCTTGTAGGCGGACCAGCCCTTGAGGGGCGGTGTGGCGGTGAAGGTGGCGGTGTTCACAAGGCGTTCAGCGGAATCTTCAGATAGCTCACGCCATTGTCTTCAGCGGGCGGGAAATGACCACCCCTTACATTGACCTGCACTGAGGGCAGGATCAGCACCGGCATGTCCAGGGTCTTATCGCGGGCGCTGCGCATGGCCACAAACTCGGCCTCGCTGATGCCCTCATGCACATGCACATTGGCGGCCTTCTGCTCGGCCACCGTGCTCACCAGCTTGACTTCTCGGCCGCCGGGTTGGTAGTCGTGGCACATGTGCAGCCGGGTGTGGCCGGGCAGGGCCAGCAGGCGGTGGATGGACTGATACAGCGTGTTGGCATTGCCGCCGGGGAAGTCGCAACGCGCGGTGCCGTAGTCGGGCATGAACAGGGTGTCGCCCACAAAGGCGTCGTCGCCGATCAGGTAGGTCACGCAAGCGGGGGTGTGGCCAGGGGTGTGCAGCACGTCCACCGTCAGCTCGCCAATCTTGAATTGGTCGCCGCCTTTGAACAGCACGTCAAACTCGCGGCCGTCGCCGCTGATGTCCGGCGCATTGAACACGCCTTTGAAGACCTTTTGCACCTGCTGGATGTTGTCACCAATGGCGATCTGCCCGCCCAAGCGCTCTTTCAGCCAGGGCGCGGCAGAGAGGTGGTCGGCATGGGCGTGGGTTTCCAGGTGCCAGTCCACGCTCAGGGCCTCTTGCTGCACATAGGCCAGCAGGTGCTCGGCCGAGCGGGTGCTGGTGCGGCCGGACTTGGGGTCGTAGTCCAACACGCTGTCGATCACCGCTGCTCGGCGGGTCGTGGGGCACCACACGATGTGGGTGGCCGTGTAGGTGGCGGGGTCAAAAAAGGTCTTGATCTGTGCGTTGGCGTTCATGACGGCTCCTGTCACTTTACAAATTCTGCAATCATCATATAATCACTTTACGATGAATGCAACTGATGAGCCCCAAGACCCTTTCGCCGCCTTGCAAGCCAAGGCGGAGGAGGTGGCGGCTTTGCTCAAGGCACTGGCCCACCCTGACAGGCTGATGCTGCTGTGCCAGCTCTCGCAAGGCGAGCGCTGCGTGGCTGAGTTGGGAGAGGCCACGGGTGTGGCCCAGCCCAGCCTGTCGCAGCAGTTGGGCATCTTGCGCGCTGAGGGCCTGGTGGCCACCCGGCGTGAGGGCAAGTTCATCCACTACCGCGTGGCCTCTGAAGGGGTGCAGGTGGTGCTTGAGGCGCTCTATGGGCATTACTGCGGCCCGCATCCAAGCAAAACTGAAAAGGACAAGCAAAAGTGACCATTGATTGGAATGCCTTCACACCCTGGGCCGCACTGGCCGGTGGTGTCTTGATCGGCCTGGCTGCGGCGCTCTACCTGCTGGCCAATGGCCGCATTGCGGGCATTGCCGGCGTGGTGGGCATGGCCTGGCATGCGCTGCGCAAGGGGCAGGGCGTCAAGGGCCAGGGCGAGCGCTGGTGGTTCATTGGCGGCCTGATGCTGGCACCTTGGCTGTGGCAGTTGGTCAAGCCCCTGCCCGCTGCGCAAATGGTGGCCAGCCCGGCGCTCATCGCCATGGCGGGCCTTTTGGTGGGCGTGGGCGTGCGCATGGGCAATGGCTGCACCAGCGGCCACGGCGTGTGTGGCTTGAGCCGCCTCTCGGTGCGCTCGCTGGCCAATGTGCTGTCCTTCATGGGCGCTGGTTTTGTGACGGTGGCGCTGCTGCGCCACGTGCTGTGAAGGCGAGGAAACGATGAAAAGTCTGATGACAGCATTGCTGAGCGGCCTGGTGTTTGGCCTGGGCCTGATCGCCAGCGGCATGAGCAACCCTGCCAAGGTGACCGGCTTTCTGGACCTCTTCGGCGCCTGGGACCCATCCTTGGCGCTGGTGATGGGCGGCGCCATTGGCGTGGGCTTCTTCGCCTTCAGGCTGGCGGCCCGCAAAGAAAAGGCCTGGAACGGCAGCCTCATCCGTCTGCCCGACACCACCTTGATCGACAAGCGCCTGATCCTGGGTGGCGTGCTGTTTGGCATCGGGTGGGGCCTGGGTGGCTTCTGCCCCGGCCCGGGCATCGTGGCGGCTGCGGCCGGCATCCCCGAGGCGGCGATCTTTGTGGTGACCATGCTGCTGGGCATGGCGGTGTTTGACCTGATCTCGGAGCGCGCCCGCTGAAGTGCGGCAGCCCGGCTTGCCGCTCAGTCACTGATGCGTGTGAAGCGCGCCTGCACGCGGCCCTCAAATTCCGCTGTTTCAAAAAACATGGCATAGGGGCGCACCCACAAGCCGCTGACCTGGTAGAGCGGCCGATACACCACCAAGGGCTCAAGCGTCTCACTATGGCGGGCCAGCCCAATGACTTCGTATTCACCACCCTTGTAGTGGCGATAGCGCCCAGTGGGTGCGGCGGGCAGCGGGGGGAGATCGTCGGTCATGGCGGCATGCTAGCGCGTTGAGGCGATCGAAGGGTGTCGGTCCAATCTCTGGTGTTCTGAACGCTGGGTTATCTACCATCCATCGGCGATAGGCGGATTCCTGCCTTCCAACACCTATGGAGTTTGACCACGCCCCAAATCAAGAAGCATGGTCCCAACAGCACCACAGTAGCCATGTACAACAGAGCCAAAACGATGACAGATTCTGGAGTTCCCAAAGCCTCCAGCGGTGCAAGCGCGAGCTTCATCGGAGGCCAGAAGGGGGGGCAATCGGAAGTGCCCGCAGCGACCACCAACCCGATGATGATGTAAAGGCCAACGCCAGCAGAGACCAATGCCGAGAGAAGGACCATCAAACCAGGTGATTTGGTCATATCGAAAGTGTGTTCCTCAGCGGCACGACTTCAACTTGCTGCACTGTGAGCAATGGCAATGTTGGCAGGCTCAAGCTGCGGTTGAGAGAGAATGCTCCTGCTCCTAAAGAGCTCGTTGCACTAATTGCCAACACCGTCAACGGTTTTCTATCGCGGCAGCTATCCATGACCATAGATCGTGACCTAAGGCCTCGATTTGGCCCTCTGGCTTGCTACGCCTATCGTTGGAAATGGTCCACCTCACGTTCCAGGGCAAAGCCAAGCAATTTGAGAGCTTCGGCAGTTCGGTCGGGCTGAGAAGGAAAGGAAGGGCAACGGCATCAAAGCCGTAACGATGGGCCAGACGAATCATCTCGCTACAGTCGCTGGGCGAGATGTGGCTCGGGAAAATGACGAGATCTCTTTGTTTCCACTCTGGATCGACTCCATCAAGCGCCGCTTCGATGGAGCCAAACTCGCCCTGTAGAGTCTCTTGGTATGAGCGCGGAATGACCAAAGCGTCGACAACTCGTCCCCAAGGAGAATGAAGTATCCGAGGCCCACGCTTGACTTCTTTCAGAATGCGCCGCTCCCCTTGTTGGACGAGCGCACGAATTGCCGTTGTCTTTCCATGATTATTGTTCCCAAGGGGCACGCAGAACAGGCGGCGAGAAATCGCGTTGGCGAGCATGGGCAGTCCCTTCCGATGCTTGAGAGAAAAACGTCCATTTGCACCAGGCAGCTAGCCGGAAGCAGCAGACCCTGCGGTCGCGCAAATAGAACATGCTTGACTGAAAAGTCCGAAGCAGTGGTTGGAAACGACTTGGCTTCCACTGAGCGGGCTAGAGTCCGGCGACCCCGGCTCATGTTCTGCATTATGACCAGTGCTCCGGCGCATTTGACTCCGGGTTAGCTCCAGCCTGGAGACAGACGCACTTAGTGCAATGTGACGGGCAGCATTGCAAGCGCCATCTGCTGCCTGCTGTGCCTCTGGTGTGAGGTGGCACTCGCCCTACGTCTCACCGGTTGCGAAGCATTGGCGTGTCCGCCATTAATGAGAGTTACTCGGCTTGCTCAGGCCGACGGCGTTGCAGATCCCATGGAACTGGGTGCCGTCGAGTGGGAGTGCTGGCTTTGCCGCAAGTGCAGCAAAGCCAGCACTCCCACCGAGGCTTCGGCGAAGGTGCTACTGCACCCCTACACAATCAAGCTTGACCACCGCCGTGGTCTTGCCCGAGCGCAGCGTCACCAGCAGGGGCAGGGCTCCTGGGGGTAGGTGTGGGCTGCTGAAGGCCATGGCTTGGCGGTCGAATTGCAACCAGGTGGGCAGGGGCTGGCCTTCGGCCAGCTTGGCGCTCACGGCAGCTCTGGTGCGCAGGGCCTTGGCAATGGGGTCGGGCAGTTTTGCCATGAAGCCATTGCTCTGTGGCGAGCAACCCAGCGCCACAGTCACCAGGCCCACGCTCTGCGGGCTGGCGGGCCGCAGTTGCACCACGGTCGCGGCGGGCGCGGCGTCGAGGGCTTGGTGGGCAGCTTTAGCCTCTGCGGTCGTTTCCGCCGTCGCCCCTGTGCCAACCGAGGTCGTCGCGTCCACCGTCGTCGTTGTCGTGCCCACTGTCGCCGTCGCGTCTGCCGTCGCCGTCACGCTCTCCGATGTGGGCTGGCTTGGGCGGGTGCTGCCTGCCACAGGGGCTGCCCCGGCCTCGCCCTCGCTCAACACCGGGGTTTGGGCCGACGAGGGGGCTGGGTTGTCGGCAAAGGCGTTGCGGCCTGCGAGGATGGCTTGGCTCACGGTGCCGCCCACGGCGGCGGTGTCTTCCACACCCCGGCCGCGCAGCGTGTTGTTGCCTGAACCGCGACTGGTGAGCCTGCCATTGAAGGCGTTGTCGGGGCTCTCCAGCACGATGTCGCCGGTGCCAGCGTCCAGCGCGGTGTCACCGCCCACCACCACGCGCCCCTGCTGGCGTATGCCGCCGCTGTCGCTGGTGGCGTCCAAATGTCGGCCTTGCCCACCACCTGAAGTCGGCCTGTGCCGCTTTGCTCAAACTCGGTCAACACCGTCAGGCCACCCCGCAGTTGCGCCGCACCGCCGCTTTGCGTCAAGGCATTCAGCTCCGTGGGGCCCTCCACCATCAGGGAGCCGCCCGCTTGGTCAAAGCGGTCTAGGTGCAGGCCACCGCTGCCGATGGTGAGTGAGCCGTTCTTCATGGTCAGGCTGCCGGCCTGGCCCAGCTCCTCCAGCGCCACCGGGGCACTGCTGGGGTCCGTGCCCGTCAGGTCGAACTCGGCCGTCACGCCTTGGGGCAAGATCACCTTGGCCACATTGGCGCGGTCTGGCACAGCGCCGCCTTCCCAGTTGGCGGGGTCAAACCAGTTGCCGTTGGGGCCGCCAATCCAGCGCACTTCGCCCAAGCGGGTGATGTCGGCGGTGGTGGTGCTGGTGCTCGTGGCCAGTTGGTAGTTGCCCGCATCGGCACCGCCCAGGCTCAGGTCGGTGATGCTGACGGTCTTGCCCACGCCCACGTTTTTGTCGCTGAAGTGGCCATGGGCCGAGGCCAAGCTCAGGTTGTCCCCCGCTACCTTGCCGGTGAGCTGGGCCTGGCTGCTGTCCAGCGTGGCGGTGGTGTTACCGTCATAAACCTTGCTGGCCGCCGTCAAGCCTGCCACGGAGATCAGCGCAGGTGTGACCTGCCCCACCTGCCCTTGGGCAGCAGTGGGCAGCGTGTAGTTAGACAGTAAGGTGCCGTTCTGGGCCGCGAAGTGGTCCTCGCCAAGCTGGGCTGACACCAGCTTGCCGCTGCCGACGTTTTTGTCCGCATAGCGGCCGCTGGCCTGCGTCACCGTAGCGCCTTCGCCGGCCATCCAGCCGCTGAGCTGGTAGTTCTCTGGCGTCAGCAGGGCACCGGTGTCGCCGTCATAGACCTTGCCCACGGTTCCCACCAGCACCACCGAGAGAGGCGCAGGGGTGATGGTCAAGCTGCCGTTGATGACGCTGACGCTGTAATTGGTTTCATCGCCTGCGGATACCACATTGCTCGTCACCCCCGCATTGCTGCGCGTGGCCCCGCTGGCCGAGACGGTGCTCAAGGAAGCAGCGGTGTCATTGCCCTGCAAGCCCGTCACCGTAAAACCATTCACCGACTGGGCTTGGCCGCTGTAGGTGCCCGTGGCGCTGTTGCCGGTGACGGTGAGGGCAGTGTCATTGCCCTGCAAGCCCCTCACCGTAAAACCACTCACCGACTGGGCATGGCCACTGTAGGTGCCCGTGGCGCTGTTGCCGGTGACGGTGAGCGCCGCAGGGTCGATGCGCCCGTTGTTGCCGCTCACGCTGGTCGCCCCGCCGCTGATGACGTAGTTGCTGGCCGCGGTGCCGGTGAGTTGCAAGTTGGAGAGCGTGTAGCCCTTGTCGGACAAGACGTTGCCATTGGCGTCCCGGCTGACGTTGGCGGAGCTGAAGCTGCCCAGGCCCGACACGGTCAGCGCTCCCGGGCCGCTGTCCATGGCCAGTACGCCCGACTCGCTCACGCCGCTCACGGCTTCTAGGCCAATGCTCACATTGGTCATGCTCGTGTTGCCGTCATAGGTCTTGCTGACGCCGCCCGTGGCCGAGACGGCCACTTGGCGTGGTGTGATGCTGGCCACAGTGCTGGCCTGCCCGGTGATGCTGTAGTTGGCGCTGTCGCCGCCATAAACGCTGGTGATCGTCACCGTCTGGTTGGCTCCGGCATTGGCGCTGGCAAAGCTGCCCGTGGCCGTGACGGTGACATCGTCGCCCGCCACCAAGCCGTTGCGCTGCAAGGTGCTGCTGGTGTCCAGGGTGGCGGTGGTGTTGCCGTTATAGGTTTTGTCTTGGGCGGTGATGCCCGAGATCACCAGCGCCTTGGGGGTGATGCTGGCCGTGGCCGTGCCGGTGCTGGCCACCACGTAATTGCCCGCGTCGGCCCCTGTCAAGGACACACCCGTCACGTCAATGGTCTTGCCCATGCCCACGTTCTTGGCCGTGCCCGCCACGCCATTCACATTCGCAAAATTGGCGGTGAAGGAGAGGCCCAGGCTGTCACCCGCCACGCGGTTGTCGCTGGTGGTCACGGTGGCGCTGCTCAGGCGGTCGTACACCTTGTCAAGCCCGGTGTAGTTCACCGTCAGCGTGGCCGGGGTGATGCTGCCAGTGCCTGTGAGGCTGCTGACGGGGTTGCTGCCGTCCCACAAGAAATAGTTGCCAGCGTCCGTACCTGCCAAGGCCAGTTGGCTGACGGTATAGGCCTTGTTACCGATGGCGACGTTCTTGTCGCTGAACATGCCGTTGCCGGTTGCGGTCACCAGGTCGCCAGCCTGAAGGCCGCTCAGGCTCAAGGCCAGGCCCGTCATGGCGGCGCTGCCGTCGTAGGTCTTGCTGGTCCCTGCTGTGGCGGTGGCTGACACACCTTTGGGGTTGACCGTCAAGGCACCAACCACCGTCAAGGTACTGAAGTTGGGGTGGTTCATGCTGACCGAACTCGCCCCCAACTGATAAGACCCCACGGTGGTGTGGCCACCGCTGCTCTGCAGTGCCCCTGTTGGGGTCAGGTTAAAGCTCACGCTGTTGTTGGTGCCGTCATCAATGGTGCATTGGTTGCCCACCACCGTGGGTACGGGCAGGCTGCGGATGACATTGCTGCCGTCCAAATACTCCGCCGAGATGATGCTGTAGATCGGTGTGCTGCCGTACAGCGCGTCGCCGTTGGCCACGCGCACCAACAATTGATCGGCCGGGACAATGGTGAACTTGCCTGGCACATAGGCAAAGTCATAGTTGTTGGCACTGGCCCCAGAGGCCACCAGCGCATTGCTGTAGCTGCCTGCGGTTTCTTGGCTGCCCGCGCCCGCCCGGGTAACGCTCGGCAGGCCGCTCAAAACCCCAGGTGTGCTGGCCTGCTCGCCCGCGACAAAGCCTGTGTAGCTCACGCTGAAAGCTGTTGCCGGTGACGGTGAGGGCGGCCTTGGCAATCACCAAGCTGCCGTTCACAAACGTGAGGTCGTAGTTGTCGTCGCTGCCGCTGGCCACGCTGACATAGCTGCCCGCATTGGTGCCGCTGGCCCCGGCGCTGACGCCGCTCAACACGTCCACGGTTTCGCCGTTCACCAAACCAGTGGCCGTGAAGCCGCTGACGGACTGGGCCGAGCCGTTATAGACCTTGCCCGTGTCGCTGTTGGCGGTAACGGTGGCCGCCGCCTTGTTAATGGTTAGCGTGCCGTTTGCAGTGGTGACGATGTAGTTGTTCTCAAGGCCCGCCGTCACCACATTGGTGGCCGTGCCCGCATTGGTGCGCGTGGCCCCGCTGGCCGAGACGGAGGTTAAGTCCGCCACGGTGTCATTGCCCTGCAAGCCCCTCACCGTAAAACCACTCACCGACTGGGCATGGCCACTGTAGGTGCCCGTGGCGCTGTTGCCGGTGACGGTGAGGGCGGCCTTGGCAATCACCAAGCTGCCGTTCACAAACGTGAGGTCGTAGTTGTCGTCGCTGCCGCTGGCCACGCTGACATAGCTGCCCGCATTGGTGCCGCTGGCCCCGGCGCTGACGCCGCTCAACACGTCCACGGTTTCGCCGTTCACCAAACCAGTGGCCGTGAAGCCGCTGACGGACTGGGCCGAGCCGTTATAGACCTTGCCCGTGTCGCTGTTGGCGGTAACGGTGGCCGCCGCCTTGTTGATGGTTAGCGTGCCGTTTGCTGTGGTGACGGTGTAGTTGTTCTCAAGGCCCGCCGTCACCACATTGGTGGCCGTGCCCGCATTGGTGCGCGTGGCCCCGCTGGCCGAGACGGAGGTTAAGTCCGCCACGGTGTCATTGCCCTGCAAGCCCNGGCTTGGTCCCCCGCCATGATGCCGCTGAAGATGGCATTGCTGGTGTTGACCGTGGCCGTCAGGGTCGTGTCGTAGACCTTGTTGTCCGCGCTCAAGCCCGAGAGCGTCACGGCTTTGGGGAAGATGTTGGCGGTGGTGGTGGGGTCGGACAGGCTGTAGTTGCCTGCCGAGGCTCCCGCCAAACCCAGGCCGCTGATGGTCACCAGCTTGTTGCTGCCCGCATTCCAGTCTGCAAACGTGGCGCTGGCGCTGCCGGTCAATAAGCTCACGCTGTCGCCACCCAACACCCCCGACAAACTGCCGAAGCTGCTGGCATTGGCCGTGGTGCTGCGATCATAGGTTTTGTTGTCCACCACCAAGCCGGTCAGGCTCAGCGCCTTGGGGCTGATGGTCAGGCCCGTCTTGACCTCAGGAGCCAAGGTGTAATTGCTGGCCAAGCCGCCATTGCTGCCGTCGGCCAAGGTGTACACCACCGTGGCAGACCGATTGCCGCTGCCTGCATTGGCCGTGTCAAATGTGGCCAGAGACAAGACGCTCAGGCTCTCGCTACCCACCAGGCCGGACAGATTGCCCACGCTGCTGAGCGTGGCCGCCGTGCTGCCGTCATACACCTTGTTGGCAACCACCGTGCCGTTGTCAATGCTCAGGGCCTTGGGGGTGATGTTGGCTGTCGTGCTGGCTGCACTTCCGCTGACAATGTAGTTACCGGCGTCTGGCCCAGAGAGGCTGATGCCCGAGACCGTCACTGCAATGCCATTGGCTACGTCCTTGCTGGCAAAGCTCGCGCTTCCGGCGACAACACTCAACACATCACCGCTAGCGCGGTTGTCACCACTCAAGGTGACGCTGGCTGCCGTGCTGCCGTCATACACGCGGTTGACGCCACTAAAGACAGGGTTGAGCGTGCGCGGCGTGATGGTGAGGGTGCCGGGCTGGGTATAGCCCCCGAAGGCATAGCCCAGTTGGCTGCTGCCCAGGCTGCCCGTGGTGCTCACACTGTGGTCGCCCACCACGGCATAGCCGGCGCTGGACAGCGGCGCGTTCACTGTCAGCGTGGGCACGGTCGTAAAGGCTTGGTTCAGGGTATCGCCGTTTTGCCCATTGCCTAGACTGAGGCTCACGGCGGACGAGCTGCCATAGACGCGGCTCTGGTTGTCCATGCCCACCGTCACTGTGGGCCGCTCGCGATAAATGGCGTAGAGGCCGCTGCCCAGGGCCAGGCTGTAGTTGGTGGTGGCCTCGTCGCTGCCATAGCGGAAGCGGCCGCTGCCACTGCCCAACAAGTTGGCCAGGCCTGTGCTGCCGCTGACGCTGCCGGTGTAAAGCGTGGCGCGGCCACCGCTGCCCACGCTCAGGCTGGGGCTGCCGCTCACCAGCAAGTTGCCGCCTGCGGCGTTGGTGGCGGCACTGCCACCCGTGAAGCGAATGCCCTCCGCCTGGCTACTGGACAGTCCCGTGGCATAGCCACTGCCGTTGACATCACCACCGCCCAGGGTCACATCGCCCCCCGCGGAATTGAAGGTGGTGCCGCCGCTGTACTGATTCAAGGAGATTTGCCCACCCCCCGCTCCATCCGTGTCTGCGGCAAAGAGGATGGGCGTGTTGCTGGTGGTGAAGGTGGACGAACTGGCGCTGTTGTTGGTGATGCTTCCGGCGGCCCGCAGGCTGATGCCACCAGGGGCCGTGATGTTGGCATTGGGATTGATGTTGCCNGACTGGGCCGACGACACCGTGATGTCGGCCGTGTTGCTGGGTTTGCCCAGGGTCAGGCCCGATACCTGGCTGGACAGGCTGAGGTTGGCCCCTGGCCACGTCAAGGTACTGCCAAAACTCGCGCCATAAGGCTGAACGGTGACGGTGCCAGTGGTCTGCACCGAGGTGGCTGCATTAAAGCGGATGGTGTCGGCCGTTAAGGTGATGCCGCTGCTGCTGCTGGTGACATTGGTGCCACTCTTAAAGCCCAGGGTGTTGGCGGCGGTGTAAAACTCCATGGCCCCATCGCCAGATCGCAGCCGGATCGTGCCGCTCTGGGCCAGCGCATCCACGCCGGATGCCAACACCCCCCACACACTGCCAGAGCCATAGGCAGTGCCGTCGACCTGGATGCTGCCCGTGCCCAAGGCTTCCATGGTCAGGCGGTCAACAGTCTCGGCCTGCAGGCTCACCCCAATATTGCCCAAGCTGCCACCGCTGCCAAGGCCGCTCAGGGTGAGCGGTGCATTGTTCACGCGGATATAGCTCACGCCTCGCCCCGTGGTGCTGTCACGGGAGGATTGCAGGTCCAAGCCGACGCTGTAGCCGGTGGCGGCGTTGGAGTTGCCGGTCAGCGTGATGGAACCCCCGTCGCCGCCATTGAGCTCGTAGCCCTGAAAGGCCGTGATACCGCCGCCCGCCCCGCCGCTGGTGGTGTTAAAGCCGTTCAGCTTCATGGCCCCGCCACCCGAATAGAGGCGCACGCCGCTTTGCCCCAAGGCTCCCAAATGGATGCCCGAGCGAATGCTGGTGCCGGACAAATTGTAGGCAAAGCTACCCGGCAAACTGGGGTTGCTGCCATCGGCCACGCCACCGGCCAGCACCAAGCGCCCGCCGCCTGTGGCGGTGGTGGTCAGGTTGTTGCTGCGGTCAATGCTGCGGCGGGTGTCCAGCAGTGCACCGCCGTCGACCTGGATGCCCCCTGCGTTGTTGGCGTCACTGTCGGACCACAGCAGCAGATCGCCGCCATTGGTGCTGAGTGTGGTGTTGGCAGCCACCTTCACATCTGCCGTTGCCTTGACCAATAACTGGGCACCAGCAGCCGTGCTGTTCAGGTTGGCGTTGACGTTGATGTTGCCGCCATAAAGGCTGATCGGCCCGGCGATGGACTGGGCCGAGGACACGGTGATGTTGGCCGTGTTGCCCGCCTTGCCCAAGGTCAGGCCAGATAGCCCCGAGGTAATGCTCAGGCCCGTCACCGGCCAGTTCAGCGCGCTGGCAAAGCTGGTGCTGGTGGGCTGCACCGTCAAGCTGCCTGTGGTGGTAACCGTGCCGCTACTGGTCACAAGGTCGTCGCCATTGAGGATGACATTGCCAGCGTAGCCGGCCGCGCCGATGGTGCTGGAGTTGACGGTCAAGGCCGCGCGTTCCGCAGCGCCGCCGTTGGCTCTGCCGTTGAGGGTGATGTGGCCCGAGCTGGCGCTACCCAAGGTGCTGCCAGAAACATACACACCAGTGCCCCCTCTTGTGGCCAAAGCCCCGCCCGTGCCGGTGATGTCAATGGTGCCGCCCGCCGTATAAATGCTGGCGTTTTCGATGATCGCGCCGCGTTGGTAATCCGCCGCGCCAGCTCCCCCGGTGGCCGTGATGGACACCGAACCGGCCCCTGAGGCCACCGACACTTTGGCGGCGTTGGGTGTGCCACCCGCCATCCAGAAACCCACGTTGTACGTGCCTGGGTTGCCCCCACCCGTGCCGTTCAGCGTGATGTTGCCGCCATTGGACTTCACCCAAGCGCTGGCTGTTTCCAGCTTGATGCCGTTGTTGAAGTTGCCGCTGCCCAAGCCGCCGTAACCGGTGATGTTGATGGTGCCGGTGCCACCGGCCTCTACCTTGTTGAAGATGTAAACACCGCTGTTGTTGCTGCCCGAGCCCGTGCCACCCCGGCCATTGAGGGTGATGTTGCCGTTGTTGCTGGTGGTCACGTCAGCGTTGATTCGCACGCCTGTGGTATTGCCAGCCAACGCGCTGCCGGTTTCCCCTTGCAGCAAGATGTTGCCCGCCGCCGTCATGGCCGAATCCACCGTGATGCTGCCGCCATACACGCTGACCGGACCGGCCACCGTGAGCGCGGAGTTGAGGTTCACCGCGCTGGTGTTGCCCGCCTTGCCGATGGTCAAGCCGCTGAGGCTTGATCCGGCCAAGTTGAACCAATTGGTGGACACGGCCGGCGAGAAGCTGGTGCTGGTGGGCCGCCAGGTAAAGACAGATACAGAATGCCACCGGTGCTGCCCGCGGTCAGGTTGATTGGCCCGCCATTGGCCAAGACCCTGGCACTGCCGCGAAGGACCAAGTCATAGCTTGAGTTGCTGCCCCGGGTGCCGCTGAGCGTCACGCCGCCGCCCACGCCCGTGGCCATGAAGTAGTTGTTGCTGCCCTCAATGTTCAAGCCTACCGGGCCATTGGCATTGGTGGAGCCTGACGCTGCCGCAGCACTGCCGACAACGGAGATGGCATTGGCCGTGGTGTTGCTGGAGGTGAAGGTGGCCCCGCCGTCGATGTAAATACCTTGGTTGTAGCCGTTGACGGTTTGGCCAATGCCATTGACCAGGATGGTGCCCGTGCCGCTGTTGATGGTGCTGGTGCCGCTCCAGGTGCCCACCCCCCAGGCTCCGAGGTTGACACTCGAGGTGCCCGCCCAGGACTTGCCGCGCAGTGCCACATTGCCCCCGCCGGAGTTGATGGTCACGGCGTTGGTGGCGGCACTGCCACCCGTGAAGCGAATGCCCTCCGCCTGGCTACTGGACAGTCCCGTGGCATAGCCACTGCCGTTGACATCACCACCGCCCAGGGTCACATCGCCCCCCGCGGAATTGAAGGTGGTGCCGCCGCTGTACTGATTCAAGGAGATTTGCCCACCCCCCGCTCCATCCGTGTCTGCGGCAAAGAGGATGGGCGTGTTGCTGGTGGTGAAGGTGGACGAACTGGCGCTGTTGTTGGTGATGCTTCCGGCGGCCCGCAGGCTGATGCCACCAGGGGCCGTGATGTTGGCATTGGGATTGATGTTGCCCAACGCCGTCACCACGACGGCGCTGCTGGCACCTGTGGTTGTGATGTTGCTACCCAAGGTGACGTTGCCACCAAACACGTTGACGTTGCCCGCCACGGAGGGGGTGGTGTTAAAGGTGACATCGGCTGTGTTGCCACTGCCGCCCAGGTTCAGCCCACTCAAGGTGCTCGTGAAGTTGAAATAGTCGGAGGCGATGGTCTGCCCGAACGAGACGCCGCTGGGCAAGAACGAGAACGTGCCCGTGGTGCCAACGTTCATTGCCCCCGACCATGAGAAGGTGCTTCCTCTCATGACGACGTTGCCGCTACCTGCGCTGATGGACCCGCCCGTGCCGTTAATGCTTGTTGCTGTTCCTCCTACCGAGGTCGTTGCTGCCAAGATGGAGACATTGCCGCCCGTGGCCCCATTGGCCGTGTTGATGGGTGCCCACAGGTCAATCGCGTTGTAATTGCCTGAGCTGCTGCCATAGGCTGCGCCGTTGCCGACGGTCAGGGCCGATGCGCCGCTGTAAGGCACCCAGGTGCTGGTGCCCGCCCCGCCACCGGCCCAGAAGCCACCGCCGTTGGTGGTGACACTGCCCAGCAGGCTGATACCGTACAGGTTGGCCCCCGAGTTGTTGGACCACAGCACCACGTTCAAGCGGTTGGCGCTGGAGGAGATGTTAGCGCCGGCATTGACATACACCCGGCTGGCGGCTTGCAAGGTCAGGGTGGCGTCGCCACCGGCTGTTTTGGTGATGGCGGCGTTGACCGTGATGTTGCCCTGATCGCCCGCGCTGCCTGATGAGCCATAACTCGGATTGTTGAGGCTGGTGGTCACCGTCACATCGGTGCCGGTGTTCAAGACCGAGGCGATGCTGCTCGCCTGGGTGCTGCCGATGGTGTAGTCGTAAGGGTCAATCAGCCACAGGCCACCCTTGCCCTTGGGCGCGCCAGCATCGACGACGATGCCCGTGGTGTCCACTTGGTGGCCTGAGGTCTCCACCTTACCGCCGTTGCCGCCCTTGGCACCGCCGGTGGCTGTGATGCGGCCCTGAGCGACGGTTATCCCCTCGGCCTTGTGGATGTCGCTCCACAGCACCACGGTGCCGCCGCCGCCTTGCTCGGTGGCGCTGGCATCCATGCTGGCCTCAGCACCCATCTGGACCTTTGTGGCCTGATAAACGCCGTTACTGCCCTGCCAATCTCCGCCCACCAAGATGGTGCCGCCGCCGGTGGCCCCAGAGGCCGAGAGTTGCGTCTGGTCGTTCAGGTGCAGGTCATCGCCCGTGAGCACCACACGGCCGGCCCGGCCGCTGCGGCTGTTGCTGCGCAGGCTGCTGCTGCCGCTCAGGGTCACGCTGGTGGGGGCAGTGGGGCGAGAGGGTGGGGGCAGTGGCGCGTCGGGCAGGTCCAGCGGCAGGGCCTCGGCCGCCAGCTTGATGCTGCCACCTTGGCGCACGCCAGAGGCCTCCAACTGCGCATTCATCAGTGTCAGGCTGTGGTCGGCGCTGAGGCTGATTTGGCCGCCGTGGCCTTGCAGGCTTTGGTCGTCCATGTCCAGCTTGAGCCCGGCCAGGCCCACTGAAGAGCTGGCCAGCTTGGCCGCATGGGCTTCAGTGGCTGCACTGACGGGCTCCAGCCCCATCGCCTGAATCTCCGCCTGAACCACCGCGCTTTGCGCCGCGTGAACCAGCACTTGCCCGCCTGCCACACCGCTGGCGTTGACCACGCCACCCAGCTCCAGCGTGGTGGCCTTGATCTCCACCGTGCCGCCTTGATGCTGGGCGCTGGACACGTCCAGCGTGCCGGTGTTGATGACGGTGTCACCTTCCAGCAGGATGCGGCCGCCGCGCGTGTTCACGCCCTTGGCTTCTATGGTGCCGCTGTTGCGCACCACGCCACCTTGCAGCGCATTGGCCGCCCTGGCGGAAAGAATGACCAAGCCCCCAGGGGCCACGATGGCATGGCGGTTTTCCACCAAGGCCTTCAGGGTGCTGGGCTCTACCCGCACATTGGTGAGCTTGCCCGAGGCATTGAATTGCAGATGAAAAACCTCGCCTGCCGCTAGTACCACCGTGCCCATGGGCACCACCACCACGCCTTGGTTGCGCACCTCTGGCGCAAGCATGGCGATATAGCCACCCAGGCGGGCCTGCAAAGTGCCCTCGTTGATGACTTGCCCGCTCGCCCCCTGGCGCTGGAAGGACTCCTTGCCCGCCATAAAGTCTGCCGTGCTGAGGCTGTGGGTGGTGGCCACCAGTGCCCCCACATCCACGCTAGAGCCCGGGGCAAACAGCACCCCATTGGGGTTGCTGAGGTAGACCTGGCCATTGGCGCTGATCTTGCCTGCAATCTGGCTGGCGTTGCTGTCCAGCACGCGGTTGAGCGTGGCGCTCTGGGTGTCGGGTTGTTGGAAACGCACCTCGGCCTGGCTGCCCACGTTAAAAGTGTTCCAGTCGATGACGGCGCGCTGGCTGCTTTGGTTGATGTTGAGCGTGGACCCGCTTTGCACAATACCGGCCTGGCCCGCCACCACTTTGCCGTCGGTGGGCAGCTCGGTAGAGGCCAGAGTCTTGGGGGCCGGAGACACCACCCCCACCAGCGGGGCGGCCTGCAGGCTACCGGCACAGGCCAGGGCGCTTGCAAGCGCTGTCATGGAGGGGCTCAGAACGCAAGCTGGGCGTCTAGCCACAGGCGGTTCAGGTCCAGCGTGCCGTCTTGGTCTTGGCCCTTGTCGCTGCGGTTGGGGTTGCTGCCCAACCTGCGGGCCAGCGTGGCGTTCAGGCTCAGGCCAAAGCCCGATTGCCAGCCCAGGCTCAGCCCAGCACCTTGCAGGCTGTAGCTGTTCAGCAAGGGCGCACCCAAGAAGTCATTGCGGTGGTTGACCCGCACCTTGCCCCAGTCATACAGGCCAGACAGCGACAGACCCTCAGCCACCGGCCAGCGCAGGGCCAGGTTGAGCATCACACCGTCGCTGCCACCGCCTTCGCTGGCGGGGTAGGCGCGCACACCATGTGGCCCGCCCAAAAAGAACTTTTCGGAAGAGTCCAGATTCTTGGCCGCCCACTGGCCGCTGAGGCTGGCCGTGGCCGAGACCGCGCCAAGCAGTTGTTGCTGGCGGCTCAGGCTGCCGCGCAGCTTGGCAAACTTGCCACCGGCTTGGGTGGTCAGCGCGTCGCCCACCTGGTTGGGGGAGCCGTCGAGGTCCAAGTGCCCACCCACCAGGCTGAACTGCGCGCTGGTGCTGCCACCGCCGCCCAGGGCGTCAAACTGGTAGCCTGAGGCACCCAAGCTGAGGCTGCGTGTTCTATAGCGGCTGGTGCTGACCTCCAGCGCTTGGTTGTGAAAGCGCTTCAGGTCGGCGTTGGCGCTCAGCGTCAGGCTGCGCTGGCGGCTGCGCAGCAAGGGATAGCTGGCCTCCAGGCCCAGGGTCTCGCTCTGGCCCTTGGCTGCCAGCATGGCGTACTCGGCGCTCACCAACTTGTAGTTCATCAGCGAAGCACTGGCCCCTACCCGCAGGCCATCCGCACCCACGGGTATCGAAAAGCCACCCCGAAAGTACTCGCTGCCGCTGCTGACGATGCCCTGTGCCGTGAGCTGCTCACCTCTGCCAAATGGGTTGTTGAGCGCCGCCGTGAGCTGTGCTCTGTGGCTACCTGTAGAGCGCGAGCCATGGTTGTCCATCCCGGTTTGAAGGGTGACAAGGGGCTCGTCCGAGAGCTTGAGCGCCAGGGCGGTCTCACCAGACTGTTGGCCTTCTTGCAGCGTGCCAACGGCTTTGACGCCGGGCAAGTCGTTCAAGATCATCAGGCCCCTCTCCAGCGCGTCGGCGTTCAGGGGGGTGCCTTTGGCTTGGGCGGCCTCAATCCGCTCGACGGCCAGGTCCAGCCTCAGGCGCAGCCCAGCATCGGCCTCCACCTGCACGCCACCAAACTTGGCCTCGACGATGGCAATCGTGATCACCCCGTCGGTCACATCTTGCTGGGGCACATAGCTGCGCACCACCCAACCCGCCTTGCGGTAGGTCTCGCCCACCTCTGCCGCCGCCCGCTGCAACTCGGCCAGCTTGACATCGGGCCGCAGGTAGCCGGCCACCGCCGCCGCCAGAGTGGACTCGGGCAGCAGGGTCCGGCCTTCAAAGCGAAAGGCCCGCACCGCCACCGTAGGCCCGGGCAAATCGGTCAGCGCGGCGGCCTGCGCCGTGGCTGCCACCTCAGGGCGCTGCGGCACAGGCGGTGGTGTGGTGGGCTGGTTCTGCTGGAGCAAAGTGCCTGCATCCGGCAGACCTTGGGTCTGCGCGGGCAGCGTCAGGCTGGCACATAGCAAGGCCAAAGCTGTGCGGTTCAGGCGTGTGTGGGAGGCTCGTGGCATGGCATGGTGAGGTCTGGAATGCGTGGCAAGAGGCCTTTTGGCCCTCTGACAGCATCGGTGACTTCCACAGACCCGTTAGCCTTGAAGAAGCAGTGCTTTTGCGTTCTATTTGTGGCATGGCAATGGCCTGCTAACGCGACAATGTGAAGGCACGATGTTCGGCCTGAGTGATGAGCCGATGACACTGAGCGGCTGTCGGTTCGTGGTCTTTGAGGTGGTTTGTGCCGCTACACAATAAGTCCAGCTTTGAGCTATTTGGAGATAGCTTCAATGACCCACCGATCGTTTTGGCGCTGTGCGGCCATGGTCGTCGGCTTGCTCCTCGGGGTGCAGGTTTTGGCGCAGACCACGCGGCTAGCTAACGGCGGCTTCGAATCAGGCACGCCGACCAGCACCTGCGATCTCAGCACTTGTGGCTCGGTGGGCTGGAGCGGCACGGCCTCGGGCTTGGTGCGGACCAGCCAGGTGTATGGGGTGCCCGCCAAAGACGGCCAGGGTTTGGCCTATTTGTATGACAACGGGCAGATGAGCCAGAGCTTTACCCTGCCTGTGTCAACCAAGGTCACGGCGGCGTGGTCCAGCACGGGTGATACCACGGTGACGCAGCGCCAAGTGTGGGGGGTGGTCGGCACTCATCAGGAGTACCGCATCACTGGCAACCACCAAGAGTGGAAGGTGGTGGGTAGCCACCAAGAATGTACGTTTTGGTTTTTTGGATGCTTGAATTGGGTCACGGTGAACGACTATGGGTGGGTCACCGTCGACGATTACGGCTGGGTGACCGTCAATGATTACGGCTGGGTGACGGTGCAGGACTATCACGGCACCGCCACCTACACCGTCCGAATCTATAACAGCGCAGGCACCCTGGTTGCCGATTTGGGCAGCTTCTCAACATCGAGGTATGGCACCTGGACCGCCCAAAGCCAGCAAACCTCAAGCGCGTTGGCCGCTGGCACGTATTCCATCCGCTTTAGTCGAACCGGCGGCACCGATCAAACGGCTTTGTTCGACAGCATCGGCCTGTTCTGTGAGGGCTTGGCGTGCGAGCCGCCCGGGCCGGACCACCTGGAGATCACCGCCAACAGTGCTACCGGGGTGACCTGCCTGCCCACCGCTTTAGTCGAACCGGCGGCACCGATCAAACGGCTTTGTTCGACAGCATCGGCCTGTTCTGTGAGGGCTTGGCGTGCGAGCCGCCCGGGCCGGAAGGGGCGAGCGGGGGCAATCAGTTTGGATGCGGGTGGATGAGGGGGGATGAGGGCGGACGAGGGTGGAGGACTGCTGGCCCTGGCGCGGGGTAGGCTCCAGGGCTCATGCGAGAGGCGGTCGGCCAAGGCCGACTCCCTTGCGGTGCTCGGGCTGAGCTGGGCGCTGCAGAACTCGCTTCACTCACTGCGTGAGTGATGCTCAATCATCTGCTGCGAGTCAGATATTGATGCGCGCTGCGCGCGCCCCAGCCCACCCCTGCGCTCCTCAGCGCCTCTCAAATCGCCCTGGGGCCTACCCCGCGCCAGGGCGGGTGGTGGCGTTAAAAGGTATTGGGGGACCAGTTCAATGGTGCCCTGACATGAGCCGCACTGCCTTGGTGAATCAAGGGGCGACTCAAAGCGTCTCGCGAACCAATCGCGACGCCCAGGCGAGTCCGATCTGGTGAAGATTAGTCTTCCACTCGCAGCGTGACACTGGAAGGGTACTGGATGTACTCACGTAGGTAGTCGCGCATAGCCGAGCGACTCTCTAGTTCGTCAAGGGTGTAGGCGTGCAGCGAGTAGCCAGCGCGACTTGGGCGTTGGGAATTCCAAATCACGGAGAAGCCAAATCCGTGGTCACTGTTCGCAGTACTGCCAACAAAGTTGGCACCACTTGAAGAACTGAGCTGGAAAGCGAAGCCATGACGAATTTGCGGCTTAGCCCTTAGATCCGCGAACATCGCGGCAGGAGGGTTGAAGTCCGAGGGCTCTGGCTCTGCTTCCTTGTCCTCGTCAGGAAACAGTTGATCAATAGTCTTTCCTGGAGGATTGGTTTCGCCCTCGTCCTCGAAGCGGATCTCCACCAGCTGTCCATGGATAAGTGTTTGGCTATCGATCCAGATCAGGTGCGTTGACTCACCAATCTCGGGATAGCAGCCCCCTGACATCTCAAGAGTAGCGAACTCAGCGTCTGTTTTTGTGCCGTGCACATGGACCGAAATGACGTCGAATCCGTCAGTGTTGACGGTCGCAAGTCTCTCTCCGTCAAGGTAAACGCTAATTGCTGGCAACTCTGACACCCTTGGCAATGTGGGGTAAAGGCCCGCCGCACGAATAGGCGCCGGTGCCCGAAAAGTGTTGGGCGCGTTGCATCTGGTGCAAATCGGGTTTGGCGCCTCGACGATTGATTGGACTAACTTACCCAAGCAATCAGTCGGCATTCTGACGCAAGATTGCGCAGACCTCAGGACGAGCAATTCACCGACCCGCTGCAGTCATTGCAGGCGCTTGACTACCACCCCAATCGAGCAGGCCACCCACGATGGATCTGCGCTGCCGCAGGCCGTGGCCCGGGGCGATTTCTTCGGCGCTGAGGCGCGCAGGGAAAGGGCGTGGCGCGTGTACGCACGCGCTTGAGCGAGCACCGAGGGCAGTCGGCTTTAGCCGACCGCCGATGCATGAGCCCTGGGCCACGGCCTGTGGCAGCGCACGCGCCAACGCCAGCAAGCGACCATGCCAGCGCAAGCCAGCAGCCCGCACGCCACCGCTAGTGAGCTTGGTGGGGTGGCACTGTTTGCCCCAATGCGGTGGAAGATTACATCGGCCAGGGTGGCAAACAAGGCACTTGTGCGATAAAGGATTGAGCCTCATCCACGCAACGCGCGCAGCACCTCGGGGTGAGACACGGCGACCTGCAACAAGGTCTTGGCCGCACCTGTGGGCTGGCGCCGACCCTGCTCCCAGTCATGCAGCGTTCGCGCCGACACGCCCAGCAGGCTGGCAAAGTCAACTTGTGAGAGGCCGACCTGCGCGCGAGCTTCTGCCGCAGCGGGCAAGCTCACCTTGGTGACGCGAGCGGCCTTGCCGGCCCGCATTCGCTTGACCGACTCAAGAAGGTCTTGCTGGAACTTTTTGACTTCAGAGGGCATCTTCAACTCCTTGCTTCAGTTCCGCGAGGAACGAGGTCGGCAAGCTATCGAACTTGCCTTTCGTGTCGACGATGAGCAGGCAGATGAACCGGCCTGCCCTCAAGCCGAATCAGTCCAGGTAAACATAGCGAGACTCCTCGACCACATTGGCCCCACGGATCGAGCAAATGTGTCGCGAGAGAGGAGTCGCTCCGGTAAAGGTGACAAAGAGCGACGGATCCCCTGCCTCTGGCCTCATCCATCGTGTTTGTGAATGATCCGCTCCTGCGGCATGCCCGCGTTCGATAAGGGGTGCTGTAGGCTCTCCAACTTTGAGCCCGTCACAGAAGCTACGCGCCAGAGACTCAGCGCGCGACTCTGAGAGCCAGGCGTATCCGATGAATGCCGCTGCGACCAATACAACCGCCGTCGTCAACTGTACAAACGAACGGATAAATGGATGTGCCATCTGCGAATTAGGTTGAGTTTGGATTGAATCCGCTCGCATGATAAAGACAATGGAAATGCGCTGACGCAGGCCGTGGCCCGGGGCGATTTCTTCGGCGCCGAGGCGCGCAGGGAAAGGGCGTGGCGCGCGTACTCGCGCGCTTCAAGAACATATTCGCCGTCACTGTTTGACCACAGCGAGCGGAACGCGAGCGGAGGGAGTTTGACGGCGCACGCCCTTGAACGAGCACCGAGGGTAGTCGGCTTTAGCCGACCGCCGATGCATGAGCCCCGGGCCACGGCCTGTGGCAGCGCACGCGCCGACCTACACAAGACTGAATTACGCCCCAGTCGAGCCCGCACGCAACTCTCAGAAAAGGCGAGCAAAGCCGCCCGCTCATTCAAGCCCTCAAACTCAAACCGGCACCCACAGCGGCGGCAGCCCCGGCAGTGCGCGGAACAAGCCACTCAATGCCCCACTGCGAACCAGCGATGCAGCAGTTTCGATGTCCGGCGCCAGGTAGCGGTCCGTCATCATCGGTGCGCAGTGCTCGCGCAGCAGGGCGTGGGCTTGCTCCAGGGCGGGAGAGCTGTTGAGCGGGCGTAGGAACTCGATGGCTTGGGCCGAGGCCAGCAGCTCCACGCCCAAGATGTGCGCCACATTGGCGATCATGGGCTGCAGACGCCGGGCGGCGAAGGTGGCCATGGAGACATGGTCTTCTTGGTTGGCGCTGGTGGGCAGGCTGTCCACACTGGCGGGGTGGGCCAGGGACTTGTTTTCGCTGGCCAGGGCGGCGGCGGTGACGTGGGCGATCATGAAGCCGCTGTTCAGGCCGGCGTTTTCGGTCAAGAAGGGCGGCAGGCGCGAGACGCTGCTGTCGATCAACATGGCAATGCGGCGCTCGGCAATCGCGCCGACTTCGGCAATCGCAGTTGCCATGGCATCCGCCGCCAAGGCCACGGGCTCGGCGTGGAAATTTCCCCCCGAAATCATGGCCCCATCTTCAAAAAACACCAGCGGGTTGTCGGTGACGGCATTGGCCTCGCGCAGCAGCACCAAAGACGCATGGCGCAACTGGTCTAGGCAAGCACCCACCACCTGGGGCTGGCAACGCAGGCAATAGGGGTCTTGCACGCGGTCGTCGCCCTCGGTGTGGCTGGCACGGATGGCGCTGCCTTTGAGCAAGGCGCGGTAGTACTGGGCCACGTCGATCTGGCCGGGCTGGCCGCGCAGGGCGTGGATGCGGGGGTCAAAGGGGCCGTCGCTGCCCCGGGCGGCGTCCACCGTCAGCGCGCCA
Source organism: Ideonella sp. MAG2 (assembly GCA_004359425.1). GTDB lineage: Bacteria > Pseudomonadota > Gammaproteobacteria > Burkholderiales > Burkholderiaceae_C > Ideonella. The sequence goes on from PTEU01000001.1 coordinate 1,261,410, forward strand.
ATCACCAGCGCGGCTTCCAGCACGGGCTCAAAGCTCAAGAAGGCGTGCAGGGCCAGGGCGGTGGACGTTTGCGTGCCGTTGATCAGGGCCAGGCCTTCCTTGGCCTCCAGCGCCAAGGGGGCGATGCCGTGTTGGCGCAGCACCTCAGCTGCTGGGCGGCGCTGGCCGTCTACCAAGAAGTCGCCTTCGCCCAGCAGGGCCAGGGTCATGTGGGACAGTGGGGCCAAGTCGCCCGAGGCACCGACCGAGCCCTTTTCAGGCACCCAAGGAATAAGCCCGGCGTTGTACACCGCCAGCAGCGTGTCGATCACCACCTCGCGCACGCCGGAGTAGCCGCGCGCCAAGCTGGCGGCCTTCATCACCAACATCAGGCGCACCACGCCGGGGCTGCAGGGCTCGCCCACCCCCACCGAGTGAGAGCGGATCAGGTTGAGCTGCAAAGTGGCCAGATCAGCCGCGCTAATGCGCTGGTTGGCCAGCTTGCCAAAGCCGGTGTTCACGCCATACACCGGCGCGTCGCCTGCAGCAGCGGCTTGCACCACGGCGGCGCTGGCGCGAATGTTGGCGCGTGCCTCGGGCACCAGGGCCACGCGCTCGCCACGGGCGTGCACGGCTTGCAGCAGTTCGAGGTTGAGATGGCCGGGGGTGAGGAGGTGCTGTGTCATGATGATTGCTGCGTTGAGAAAATGCTGTCGGTCAGAATGAAAGCGGCCTCGCGACGCCGCAGGGCGTGAAGCTGGCCACCGGCCACCTGCCTGAGGGGCCTGGCTCCCCGGGAGCGAGTGTGCGCTGCTGATTCCCTGGCCTGTTCTTGAAACCCACCCATTTCATGGATGTTTGTAGTATGTTGAAGTTGAATCGTCGTGTCTGGGCCCTGGCCGCTGTGGCTGCTGCGTGTGCGCCCGCGCTGTGCCAAGCGCAAGCCTTCCCCACCAAGCCCGTGAAGATCATCGTCGGCTTTCCGGCCGGGGGCCCGCTGGACAGCCATGCGCGCCTGCTGGCAGACAAGCTCAGTGAGAACCTGGGCCAGCCGGTCATCATCGACTACAAAGCAGGCGCGGGCGGCTCGGTGGGCGCTGAGTTTGTGGCCAAGAGCGAGGCCGACGGCCACACGCTCTTGATGGCCAACACCGGCACCATGGTCATCAACCCTGCGGTCTACACCAAGCTGCCTTATCAAACCCTGCGCGACTTTGCGCCCATTGCGCGCACGGCGCAGCAACCGCTGGTGGTCTTGGTCAACCCGCAAGTGCCGGCCAAAACCTTTGGCGAGCTGGTGGCCCTGGCCAAAAAACAGCCCGGTAAGCTGAACTACGGCTCGGCCGGTAACGGCGGCATCAGCCACTTGGTGCCTGAGATGGTCAAGTCGGCCACCGGCACCTTCATCGTCCACATCCCTTACCGGGGCAGCGCACCGGCCTTTACCGACCTGATGGCCGGCCAAGTGCAGGTCATGGCCGAGTCCATTCCCCAAGCCGCCACCTACGTCAAGGCGGGCAAGCTGCGGGCACTGGCCGTCACCAGCAAGGCCCGCAACCAAGCCTTGCCTGATGTCCCCAGCCTGCATGAGGCGGGCCTGAAGGACTTTGATGTGGTGGGCTTTTACGGCGTGCTGGCCCCGGCTGCCACGCCCAAGCCGGTGGTGGACAAACTCTCGGCCGCCTTCAAAGCGGTGTTGGAGAACCCGGAGATCCGCCAGAAGATGGTGCAGCAAGGGGCCGACCCGGCCTTCTTGGACGCGGCCAGCTTTACCCAGTTCTTGAAGGCCGACATGCCGCGCTGGGCCAAGGCCGTGAAGGACTCGGGCACCAAGCTGGATTGATCGCGGCATGCGGTCGTCCTGAACTGGGGCAGGGCTCAGGCGCTCAGCGGCCCAACATGGGCAGGTTCAAGCCCTGCTCGCGGGCGCAGGCCTGGGCAATCTCATAGCCCGCATCGGCATGGCGCATCACGCCGGTGCCGGGGTCGTTCCAGAGCACGCGCTCGATGCGCTTGGCGGCGGCGTCGGTGCCGTCGCACACAATCACCACGCCGCTGTGCTGGCTGTAGCCCATGCCCACGCCACCGCCGTGGTGCAGGCTGACCCAGGTGGCGCCGCCTGCGGTGTTGAGCAAGGCGTTCAGCAGCGGCCAGTCGCTCACGGCGTCGGAGCCAACATGCACCGCGCAGCCCTGGGCGGCGGCGGCCTTCAGGGCGGCGTGTTGGCTGGCATCGGCCTGCGCGGCTTGCCACTGGCCCACCGTCCAGCCCGCAGGCAGGTAGCCGTGGATCAGGTCGTGGGCGCTGGTTTGGTCGGTCACCAAATCAGGTTTGGGGCCACCGGCTTGGGCGCGGCGCACCAGCTCGGGCAGGATCTCTGCGGCATTGCCCAGCAAACCCACCGAGATGGCTTTGCCCTCGGCGGCATAACGCTGCATGCGAGCCAGTGCATCGTCCAGGTCGCTGGCTTGCTCGTCCAGGTAGCGGCTGCGCAGGCGGAAGTCAATGCGCGATTGCTGGCATTCGATGTTCAGCGAGCTGTAGCCCGCAAAGCTGGCGGCCAGGGGTTGGGCGCCGCCCATGCCACCCAAGCCGGCGGTCAAGATCCACTTGCCCTGGGCGTTACCGCCGAAGTGCTGCTTGGCGGCTTCAACAAATGTCTCATAGGTGCCTTGCACAATGCCTTGGCTGCCGATGTAGATCCAAGAGCCTGCCGTCATCTGCCCATACATCATCAGGCCCTTGCGGTCCAGCTCATGAAAGTGCTCCCAGGTGGCCCAGGCCGGCACCAAATTGGAGTTGGCCAGCAATACACGCGGGGCGTCCGCGTGCGTGCGGAACACGCCCACCGGTTTGCCGCTTTGGATCAACAGGGTCTCGTCGTCCTTCAGGGTGCGCAGGGTGGCCAAGATCTGGTCAAAACAGGCCCAGTTGCGCGCCGCCTTGCCAATGCCGCCATAGACCACCAGCGCGTCAGGGTTCTCGGCCACCTCTGGGTCGAGGTTGTTTTGCAGCATGCGGTAGGCGGCTTCGGTCAGCCAGCTTTGGCAGTGCAGCTCGGTGCCACGGTTGGCACGGACGGGACGGGCAGCGTGGGGGGCGGGTGCGCTCATGGTGGTGGCCTTGTGTGGTGAGGGCAAAGATCGAGTGGGGTGCATTCTGCACGCAAGCCGGGTCACTTGTCTAGACAGGTTAACGCAAGTAGACTGCCGCACCACGCCCACCGCTTCACCCGCTCGACCCAAAGCTTGTGCCCACTTGCCCGGCCCAACACCGCCAGACCAGGGGCTTGCGCGTGGCCCAGAGCGTTTGCAGCCGCGCAGGCGGTGAAAGCCCACCTTTTGGGAAACTGACTTGAAAGAACGCTTGCGATGAGCGCCTCTGCACCCTTGACCCTGTGGCACCGCGCCCGCTTGGTGACCCTGGCCTCGCCCCAAGGTTGGGGCTTGATCGACCAGGGCGCGCTGCTGACGCGCGGCGAGCACATTGAATGGGTGGGTGCCGAGGCCGACCTGCCCGCAGGCCTGGAGGTGGCCCAGTGCCATGACCTGGGCGGCGCTCTGCTCACCCCCGGCCTCATCGATGCCCACACCCACCTGGTCTACGGCGGAGACCGAGCGCGCGAATTTGAGCTGCGCCTGCAAGGTGCCAGCTACGAAGAAATTGCCCAGGCGGGCGGGGGCATCGTCTCCACCGTGGCCGCCACCCGCGCCGCGAGTGACGAACACCTGTGGCAGAGCGCCCGCCACCGCGCCCTGGCGCTGATGGCTGAGGGCGTGACCACGCTGGAGGTGAAATCCGGCTACGGCCTGAGTGCCGAGCACGAGGCCCGCTGCCTGCGCGTGGCCCGCCGCTTGGGGGCAGAGCTGCCCCTGACCGTGCGCACCACCTGCTTGTCCGCCCACGCATTGCCGCCCGAGTTTGCGGGCCGGGCGGATGACTACATCGACGCGGTGTGCGCTTGGCTACCGGCCTTGCAGGCCGAGGGCTTGGTGGATGCCGTCGATGCCTTTTGCGAGCGCATTGCCTTCAGCCCTGCGCAAACCCAGCGTGTATTCGAGGTGGCGCGCGGCTTGGGCCTGCCCGTGAAGCTGCATGCCGAACAACTGAGCGACCAAGGCGGCGCTGCCCTGGCCGCTTCCTTCGGTGCCTTGAGTTGTGACCACTTGGAGTACCTCAGCGAGGCCGGCATCGCCGCCATGGCCCAGGCCGGCACGGTGGCCATGCTGCTGCCGGGGGCCTATTACTTCCTGCGCGAATCCAAGCTGCCGCCCATCGCCGCCTTGCGTGCGGCCGGTGTGCCCATTGCCATCGCCACGGACCACAACCCGGGCTCCTCACCCACGCTGTCGCCGCTGCTGATGCTCAACATGGCCTGTACACTGTTCCACCTGACGCCCGAAGAAGCCCTGCGCGGCATGACCCAGCATGCGGCCCAGGCCTTGGGCCTGGCCGACCGGGGCCAGTTGCTGGCGGGGCAGCGGGCCGACTTGGCGGTATGGGGCCTACACCACCCGAATGAGCTGGCCTATGGCTTTGGGCAGCGGCCTGCTTGCCGCGTGGTCCACGCGGGGCGGTGGGCCGCGCCGCTCTCACCTTGATTTTGAAACACAAGCTTTATGACGAATTCTTCCTTTCGCTGGCAAGGCCGAGACGATGCTGACGAGCCCGGTGACACCCGCCGTTGGCACCATGTGATGCAAGCCTGGGGGTCGCAGGCCCAGGGCGGCTGCGTCTTGATGGGCTTTGCAGTAGACGAAGGCGTGCGTCGCAACGGCGGGCGCACAGGGGCCGCTGAAGGCCCGGCCGCCTGCCGCCAGTTTTTGGCCAATATGCCACTGATGGGAGAGCCGCAGCTCTGGGATGCTGGGGATGTGGTGTGCGCTGGCGATCAGTTGGAAGCGGCGCAGACGCAACTGGCCCAGCAGGTGGCTGCGGTGGTGCGCGCCCAAGCGCGGCCCCTGGTGGTAGGCGGTGGCCATGAGGTGGCCTGGGGCACGTTTCAAGGCCTGGTGCAAGCCCGGCCCGAGGTGCAGCGCTGGCTCATCATCAACCTAGACGCCCATTTCGACCTGCGCCAGGCGCCGGCTGCCAATTCAGGCACGCCGTTCTTACAAATCCAGCAGCACCTCCAGGCCCGAGGGCTGCCGTTCAACTACCGCGTGCTGGGCATCAGCGCCTATGCCAACACCCGCGCCTTGTTTGACACGGCCGCTGCCCTGGGTGTGCGCCATTGGCTGGATGAGGAGCTGCAGGATGCCGCAGGCCTGGCCCGTGCCCAGCAGCAGTTGGCGCAGGACTTGCAAGCTTGCGAGGCGGTGTATTTGACGACCTGTTTGGACGTGCTGCCCGGCGGCCAAGCGCCCGGCGTTTCGGCACCCTCACCCATGGGGGTACCGCTGGCGGTGGTGGAGGCCGTGTTGGCCCAGGTCTTGGACAGCGGCAAAGTGGCCGCCTTTGACATCGCCGAGTTGAACCCCCGCCTCGACCAAGGCGGCTTGACCGCCCGCATTGCGGCCCGCTTGGTGGCCAAGGTTGCGCGCCATCCATGAAAAAAGGCCATGTCACCATGGCCCTTTATTCCAGGTTGGCGCTAGCCCACCATCGCCGATCGTCCTGTCGAAGAACGGAGCTTCGACGAGCTCAGCCCGAACGGTAGAGGCTCAGCACTAACGGTAGCCGCTCAGCCCCCAGCGCTTCAAGCCAGCCGGAACACGCCCACTGCTTGCACCAACTGCTGGGCTTGTTGGCGCAGGCTTTCTGCGGCGGCGGCGCTTTCTTCCACCAAGGCGGCGTTTTGCTGGGTGGCTTGGTCCATTTCGCCCACGGCCTGGGCCACTTGGGCCACGCCCGAGCTTTGCTCCACGCTGGCCGAGGTGATCTCCGAGACGATGTCGGAGACGCGCTGGATGGAGTTCACCACCTCGGTCATGGTCTGGCCGGCTTTGTCGGCCAACACCGTGCCTTGCTCCACACGCTCCACGCTGGCCAAGATCAAAGCCTTGATCTCCTTGGCGGCGTCGGCCGAGCGGTGGGCCAGGCTGCGCACCTCGCCCGCCACCACGGCAAAGCCGCGGCCTTGCTCACCGGCGCGGGCGGCTTCCACGGCAGCGTTCAGAGCCAAGATATTGGTCTGGAAGGCGATGCCGTCGATCACGGTGATGATGTCGGCAATCTTGCGTGAGCTTTCATTGATGCCCTGCATGGTGCCCACCACCTGGTTGACCACGTCTCCGCCGTCCGTAGCCACCTTAGAGGCGGCTTGCGCCAACTGGTTGGCTTGCTGGGCGTTGTCGGTGTTGTGACGGGCGGTGGTGCCCAGTTGCTCCATGGTGGCGGCAGTTTGCTGCAGGGCGCTGGCCTGTTGCTCGGTGCGGCCCGAGAGGTCGTTATTGCCCTGAGAGATTTGCGCGCTGCCCGTGGCCACGCTCTCGGCGTTGTCGCGCACGGTATTGACCACCTTTTGCAGCGAGTCTTGCATGCTCTTCATGGCTTGCAGCAGGCGGCCCAGTTCGTCGTCGTTGGTGGCCGAGAACTGGTTGGTCAGGTTGCCGGCGGCAATGGACTCGGCCACTTGTTGGGCTTCCTTGACCTGGTTCACGATGCCTTTGGCGATCAAACGGCCCAGCACTGCAGCCGCCAAAATGGCCACCGCGCCCAAGGTCAGCAAGATCATGCGGGCTTGTGAGGCACCGGCTTGAGCTCCCGCAACATTCTCCTCAACCACTTTGGCCATGGAGGCGCGGAACTTGTCAATCGATTCATCAACCGCTTTGCGCTTGGCCATTACAGCTTTGGCGGACTCATCGGCTGCGTCGTACTGGCCTTGTTTCACCAGCGCAATCACCCCGTCCACGGCCTTCTCGTACTCGGTTTGGTCGGCATCAATTTGCTGGACTGTTTTTTCCAGCGCTGCATAGGTGGCCACCACCTCGGGGTCATCGTCGTCTTGGGCCTGCTTGAGCAGCTTGTTCATGGTCGCAAAGTCGGCTTCAGACTCTTTGACCAGCTTGTGGAACGCATCCGCGGAGGTTTCCAAAAAGGCCTTGGCCTCGGGGCGTTCGGCCCGCAGGCCTGCCGCCGCCCGCAGCACATGTTCAAACTCAATGACTTCGTCCATCAAGTTGGCGTCAATGTCGGCTGCCGCCAGTGACATCGGCATGTCTTCGGTGCCCATATCGTTCAACTCGCTGGCCAGCCAAGTAGTGCGGCTGAGGCCCAGGCCAATGGCCGCAACGGTGGTGAGAACGGGCAGGCCGATGGCCAAAAAGAGCTTGCGGCCCAGCGTGAAGTTGGAGATAGACACAGTGAATCCCTTCCAGGTGGTGAATGGCTCAACGGCGGGAAGGCTCTTCTGACCTTCCGCGCTCGGAAAAACATGCTGCGAAAGTTACGCCTCTCTGGCCATTAATGTGTGGGGACAAGAGGGGCAAATCGGGGCCAGTTCGGCCATTCGCCGTGGGCCAGGGCTTTGGCCCATGTGCCTTGACATACACTCTCGCCACGCTCTGGCCCGGCCCTTTTGCTGGCCGCCAGCACCATTGGCTGATTGCTCTGACCCTGCGCTTTTTCATGGCTCCGCATTCCAAGGCTCACGCGACTGCCCTGTTTGACCTCAAAAGTGCCACGCTCACCGTGTTGGCGCTGATGCTCAAAACCACCGACCTCGACGCCCTGGCCGAAGCGCTGCAAGCCCGCTACGGGGCCACGCCGGGCTTGTTTGAACATGAGCCGCTGTGCGTGGACCTGGCCGCCGTGCGTGAGAGTGCAATGGCGCTGGATGCCGTGGCCTTGGTGGCTTTGCTGCGGCGCTTTGGCTTTAACCCCATGGCGGTGCGTGGTGGCTCCGAGGCCCAGATGGCGGCCGCACTACAGGCCGGTTTGGCCGAAGCCCCCGAGCTGGCTCACCCCAAGCCGGAGGCAGCCGCCCCTAGCGTGCCCGCCCCACCACCCGGCTTTGCCGACACCGCTCCCCCCGATTTATTTGACGAGCCCCCCGCGCCGCCCCCTGCCGCAGCACCGCTCGCCACCACCCCGGCCTTGATCATCGACAAGCCACTGCGCTCCGGCCAACAGGTCTATGCCCGTGGCGGCGACCTGATTGTGTTGGCCGTGGTGAGCTTTGGGGCCGAGGTGATTGCTGACGGCAGCATCCATGTCTATGCGCCGCTGCGCGGGCGGGCGCTGGCCGGTGCGCGGGGCAATACCGAGGCACGCATTTTTGCGGCCTGCATGGAGCCGCAATTGGTGTCCATTGGTGGCGTTTGGCGCACTTTTGAAGCCGGCTTACCGGCTGATGTGGCAGGCAAGGCGGCGCAAGCCAGGCTGGATGGCGACAAGTTACTGTTTGAGCCGCTGAAGTTTTAAGCAGCTCAGTGGAGAGGGAGGCCCGCAACGGGCCATGCGTTTCAAGAAGGAAAGGACAGCGTTCCGATGAGCAAAATTGTTGTGGTGACCTCGGGTAAAGGCGGGGTCGGCAAGACCACCACCAGCGCGAGCTTTGCGTCTGGTTTGGCCCTGCGCGGCCACAAAACTGCGGTGATTGACTTTGATGTGGGCTTGCGCAACCTCGACCTCATCATGGGTTGCGAGCGGCGTGTGGTGTACGACCTGATCAACGTCATTCACGGCGAGGCCAACCTCAACCAGGCTTTGATCAAAGACAAAACCTGCGACAACCTGTTTGTCTTGGCCGCCTCGCAAACCCGCGACAAAGACGCGCTGACCCAAGACGGCGTGGAGAAGGTGCTGAACGACCTCAAGGGCATGGGCTTTGAGTACATTGTTTGCGACTCCCCGGCGGGCATTGAGACCGGCGCGCTGATGGCCATGCACTTTGCCGACGAGGCGCTGGTCGTCACCAACCCCGAGGTCTCCTCGGTGCGCGACTCTGACCGCATCTTGGGCATTTTGTCGTCCAAGACCAAACGCGCCATTGAGGGCAGCACGCCCATCAAAGAGCACCTGCTGATCACCCGCTACAACCCCAGCCGGGTCGATACCGGCCAGATGCTGTCGCTCTCCGACATCCAGGAGATTCTGCGCATCGACCTGATCGGCGTGATCCCTGAGTCTGAAAGCGTGCTGGACGCCTCCAACCAAGGCCTGCCCGCCATTCACCTCAAGGAGACCGAGGTCTCCGAGGCCTACCAAGACGTGGTGGCCCGCTTCTGCGGCGAAGAGCGCCCCATGCGCTTTACCGAGGCGGTGAAACCCGGCTTCTTCAAGCGACTGTTTGGTGGGAGGTGAGCGCCATGTCGTTTCTGTCCTTTTTGCTGGGCGAGAAGAAGCAGACGGCTTCTGTTGCCAAAGAGCGCCTGCAAATCATCCTGGCGCATGAGCGCAGTGGCCGCAGTGCCGCCACGCCCGACTACCTGCCCGCGCTGCAACGCGAGCTGGTGGCGGTGATCTCCAAATACGTGAAGATCAACCCCGACGACATCAAGGTGCAACTGGAGCGGCAAGACAACCTGGAAGTGCTGGAGGTCAAGATCGAGCTTCCGGAGTTGGCGCGCCCCTCTTGACACGGCCCGCTGAAGCGTGAACCGTTTGCCCTGAGTTGGTCGACGGCCTTTCGCCACCCACCCTCCTAGGCTGAGGCCTTGGAGGGCGTTTCAGACGAAGAGGGCGCTTGGAGGCCCTTGTTGTCGCTCAAACGGCTGGGCAACACGTCTTGCGCCTGGTCTGTACACGCGCGGTTGCGGCCCCGGTGTTTGGCCTGGTAGAGCAGTTGGTCGGCCCGGCGGTAGAGGCTTTGGGCGTCGTCCTCTGCAAGCGATAACGTGCAACCTGCACTGACACTGATGCGGTCCGCACTGGGAGATGCACCATGGCTGAGCGCCAGCGCATCCACGCGGTCCAGCAAGCTGCGGCAGAGGTGCTCCAGGTGCTGCGGGTGTACGTCGTACAGCACCACGCACATCTCCTCGCCGCCCACGCGGGCAGCGTGGTCCAGCGGTCGGCCACACAGGCTTTTCAGCACCGGTGCCAAGGTCTGTAGCGCCTGGTCGCCCGCCGCATGGCCAAAGGCATCGTTGTAGAGCTTGAAGTGGTCCACGTCGATCAGCATCAGGGCCACCTGCTTGCCTTCGCGGCGGGCGGAGGCCAGGGCCAAGCCCAGGTGCTCATTAAAGGCCCGGCGGTTGAGCAGGCCGGTCAACACGTCCAGGCGGGCCATGCATTCCAGCTCCGCCCGCAAAAGAAACTGCTCGCGCAGGCCGTACTCACGCTGGTAGGCACTGAGCGTGCCTAAGGCGGCGGCAATCAGCATGGAGATGGCCAAGCGGGCGGGCTGCGCCGTGGGGCTTGACAAGGGCATGAGCACGCTCAGTATCAAGACCATGGCGACGCTGATCAGCGCCAGGCCCATGCACTCTTTGAGCCTCAGGCCCATGGGCAGAAACAGCGCAATGATCAAGAGCAGCAGCCCGCCGACTTCTTGCATCACACCCAATTGGCCGTACAAGGCATTGATCAAGCAGGAGGCCAGTGACACCATGCACAAAATGCCCGCAGTTACGCGGCGGCGGTCGAAAAGGGGCTCCTTTTGGAGCATGGCCAGGGTGCAGGTGGCCAGGCAGGCCAGCACCACGGTACGGATGACCACAATCTTCCACATCTCGATGGGCCAGGCATGGATGTCCGGCCAGGCTTGCCACCGCACATAGTCCAAGGCCAAGAAGGCCAGCCAGATGCCCAAGCCCACCACCAAGGCGACATTGGTCTGGTACTCCACCAGGCTGGAAGACGAGCGCTGATAGCGCTGCTCCAGCTCTGTGCCGAATCTCAGCCAGCGAAAGCCTTTCCGCCGCTGCTCTTCATAGGCTTCAGCAGGCAGAGGTGAGTTCAGCTCGGGGGTTTCTGGCATGGCCGTGGGGCGGGTCACAGGGCGCCGGTGGTTCAGCAGAGGTCCAGCAGCGGTGCCAGCTCTTCTTCCCAATGGGTCAGCTCGTCGTCGTCCACCAGCAGCCAGGCCTGGATGCGCTCTTTGTGGAGCTTCCAGTCTGAATCTGCGTCCAAGCCTTCGTGGCGGCGCATCAAATGTTCAGCCACCAGCCCGGTGGCCACCAAGGTGTGCATCTCGGCATCATCGCCATCGTTGCCCAGCATGTCTAGGTCGTGGTGGCGGCGAATGGCGGCCATCACGGTGGGGGAGAGCTTCCACATGCGTGCCACCAAGGCCCCCACCACGGCGTGGTCGGTGCGGTGGTTGGCGTTCTCGGTGGCAATGAAGGAGCGGTCAATCCGGGCATGGGCCTCCACCAAAGTGCCTGCATAGCCCCGAATGCTTTGCAGCATCACCGGCATGCCCACATGGCAGAACAGGCCATAGGTGTGGGCCACGTCCATGGACATGCCCGGTAATTTGGTGGCCAGATAGCCCATGGCCACGGCGCGCTTGGACGAGCGCTCCCAAAACCGCAGCAGTTGCGCACTGCGCACCGGCAGGGCATGGGTGACGATGAAGCGGGTCATCTCCGCGGCGGTGATGTCCAGCCCCAGGCGGTTCATAGCCTGGCCAATGGTTTGCACCGGCTGGCCGGTGCTGTAGGCCGGGCTGTTGGCCGCCTTGATCAACTGGGCTGACATCGCCACATCGCTGGTGGCGATGTTGGCGATCTCGTTGAGGTCCGGCTCGGCCGAGCCCATGGCCTTGCGCATGCGCTCCAGCACGGCTGGGCTGGGCGGGATGACGATGGTTTGTAGCGGCCCTTTTCGACGGGCTTCATCCAGCTCTTTCGCAATGGCTTGGGTGCTGGAGAGGGCAGCGGGGGCGTCAATCATGATGGTGGAGGGTGCTAGCGACTAAGGGCCTTATCGGCCTAGCCGCCAGCGGGTGAATACCTCCGCTGCCCAAAAATGCCCGAATCAGCCCAGCAGTGCCGCAATACCCGCCTTGGCAATTTGCGCGTCTTCGGTGGACTTGACGCCGCTCACACCCACGGCACCCACCACATGGCCGTCCACCACCACGGGCACGCCGCCTTCGAGCATGCCGTCCAGGTCGGGGGCGCTCAAAAAGGCGGTGCGGCCGTTGTTGATCATGTCTTCATAGACCTTGGTTTCGCGGCGGCCCAGGGCGGCGGTGCGGGCCTTGGCCGGGGCCATGCGGGCCGACATGGGGGCGGCACCGTCCAAGCGGTACTGGCCCAGCAAATGGCCACCGTCGTCCACCACGGCAATGGTCACAGCCCATTGGTTTTTTTGGGCTTCAGCGCGGGCGGCGTTGAGCAGGGTCACCACATCGTCGTGGCTGAGAAAAGGTTTGGTGTTCATGGCAAAGCTTTCAACGCTTGGGTCGGGTCAAAAAGGGGCAGTATCGCGGCAGGGCTGGGCCGGATTGCCTGCATCGCGGTCAGGACTGAATGAACTCCCGCAGCACGGCAAAGGCGGCATCGGGGCGGTCACGCCAGGTGCCGTGGCCGCAGCCGGGCAGGCTGACAAACTGGCACCAGCGCTCGGGCAAGGCATGGGCAATGTCTTGGGCGTCGGCCACGGGGCAGACGGGGTCGTCTTCACCGGCCAAGACCAACACCGGGCATTGGGCGCGCGCCAGGCCAGGGGCCAGGTCCATGCTGGGCATCTCGGTGCGGATGAAGTGGTCCAGGATCTCCCACACCGCAATCTTGCGCGCGCCGCTCTGCGGGTCGCTGCTGGGCGTAGGGTTGTAGAGCGGCATCAGCTCGCGCAGGTAATCCGCCATGTGCTGGGGCGTGGGGTCCAGCCAAAAGCGCTGGGCCAGGTCGCGGGCGGCGGGGCCACCCAGGCGCTCAAACATGGCCAGCTTGCGCGGCAGGTTAAAGGCCGCCGAGGTGGACGAGAGAATGACTTTGGCCGGGTGCGCGGGGTGGCGGGCCAAGTAGCGCTGGGCCACAAAGCCGCCAAACGATTGGCCCAACACGATGGGTTTGACGATGCCCAGTGCGTCGCACAGGCGCACCACGTCGTCGGCCCAGGTGTCCAGCGTCCATTCCTCGCGCGGGCGGCGGTCACTGCGGCCGTGGCCGCGGTGGTCGTACACCACCACCTGGGCGATGTCGGCCAAGGCCGAAAACGCGGGCTTGAAGCTGGAATGGTCAAAGCCCGGGCCGCCGTGCAGGCACAGCAGAACGGGCTTGTCTTGGAGGGTGGGGCCGTGGGGCACCTGGCCGAAGCCGGTGATGTCCACGTAGAGGCGGTGTCCGGGGCTGATCTCGATGCGCATGGCATCGATTCTGCCTCGTCAGAACCCCAGGCTGGCCAGCAGGTCGTCCACTTCGGATTGGTTGCTCACCACGTCGGTGCGGCCTTCTGCGTCCACCACCGGGCCTTGCAGCACCGTGGGGTCGACCTTGTCCTTTTGGTCCGGTGGCACCACTTGCACCAGCAGCTTGACCAGGTGGTCTTCCAGCTCATTGGCCAGGGCGATCACCTTGGTCACGACCTGGCCGGTCAGGTCATGAAAGTCTTGGGCCAGCATGATGTCCGTCAGGTGGCCATCAATGCGGGCAGTGCTGGCTTCGATGTCTTGCACAAAGTTCAGCACCGAGCCGGTGGCGACGGCCCGCACCGGGTCGGTGGTCAAAGCGCGGGCCAGCTCGCGGGTGGCTTCAGCAATGTGGGCATGTTCGGCCTTGGCCTGGTCCACCGAGTTCAACACCTTGTTGGCGGCGTCGGCTGTCTTGTGGGCAATGAAGTTCAAGCGGCTGCGGGCGTCGGGCAGGCCTTCGCTGGCGATCTTGAGCTGGGGCATCACGCCCAACTGGTGCATGGTGTCATGCAGCAAGCGGGTCAGCGAGCCCAGTTGTTGGAACACGTCGCTTGAGACGGCACCGGGGTCTGCGGCATTGCTCGGGGCCAAAGCCGCCATATCTTCCATCTTCATGTTGATGCTCCCAATGGCGCTCAGGCGGGTGTGCCGAACTTCTGCATGATTTTGGTGACCTTCTCCTCCAAGGTGGCTTTGGTGAAGGGCTTGACGATGTAGCCGGCCGCACCGATTTGGGCGGCCAGCACAATGTCTTCTTTGCGGGCCTCGGCCGTCACCATCAGCACGGGGAGGTGCTTCAGCGAGTCCTCAGCCTTGATGGCTTTGAGCAGCTCAAAGCCGTTCATGTTCGGCATGTTGATGTCGCTGACCACAAAGTCGTACTTATTGGTCTTCAGCATGTTCAGCGCGACTGCGCCGTCTTCGGCCTCTTCGGTGTTGTTGCAGCCCATCTCTTTGAGCAGGCCGCGCACGATGCGACGCATGGTCGAAAAGTCATCAACAACAAGAAATTTGAGATCGGTGGTGCTCATGGTGCCCTCGTGAAAGTCCTGCAGTGCTTATCGGTTAGAAACAGTGGGAGCTTGAGGCTCTTCGACCGGTGCCTCGGGCTCTACTTGGGGTCGGAATACACGGTCTTCGGCATCACGGTTCATCACAATGATGCTGATACGCCGGTTGCTGGGGTGGTTGGGGTCTTCGGGCTTGAAGGGTTGGCTATAGGCCAGGCCTTGCACCCGCAAAACTCGCTTCTCAGCCAGGCCGCCTTCCAGCAACTCTCGCCGGGAAGCATTGGCGCGGTCGGCCGACAGTTCGTAGTTGCTATAGCCGCGCTCGCCCCCCGGAAATGGAATGGCGTCGGTGTGGCCTTCCAGGGTCAGCAGGTTGGGCACTTCGGTCAATATCTCGCCAATCGCCTGGAGCAGCTCGCGCATATAGGGCTTCACCACGGCGCTGCCAGAGTCAAACATGGGTCTGTCTTGCTCGTCCACAATTTGGATGCGCAAGCCGTCGCGTGTCATGTCCAAGCGCAACTGCCCACTCATGGCCTTGAGCCTTTCGCTGGCAGCGATCTTCTCTTCGATGGTGTTTTTCACCTCTTCGAGCTTGGCGATCTCCGCGCGCTTTTGCTCGGCTTTGAGGGCGGCCAAATTAAAGGTTTTGCGCTTGGCCTCGACATCGCCTTTTTTGACCTGTCCGCCCGAGCGGGTCAGGTCCTCGCCACCGGCTTTGATGACGTGCGAGGCATCACCCGAGCCCGAGCCGCCGCCCAGCGCCACTTTGAGAGGCGACTGGAAGTAATCAGCAATGCCTTTCTTGTCGCCCTCGGTGGTTGAACCCAGCAACCACATCAGCAAGAAGAAGGCCATCATGGCCGTCACGAAGTCGGCATAGGCAATCTTCCAGGCACCACCGTGCGCACCGTGGCCACCCTTCTTGACCTTCTTGACGATGATCGGTTGCAGTTTTTTTGCGTCACCCGCCATGGTGGGCTCCTAAACCGGCCGAGGGCCGCCCCAAGCCGGTGGCTGCCGTCGCACCCTCTGGGAGGCGCGGCGCTCTACTCAGCGTCTTGGGGGTCATGCTCATTTCTTCTTCACATGAGCTTCAAGCTCAGAGAAGGTGGGGCGCTCTGTCGAGTACAGCACTTTGCGGCCAAACTCGATGGCGACTTGTGGCGCATAGCCTTGCATGGAGGCCAACAAGGTGGTCTTGATGCACTGCAGCTCTTTGCCGTCTTCGTCGATTTTTTGCTCCAGCAGGCCCGCCAGCGGCTCGGCAAAACCATAGGCCAGCAAAATGCCCAGGAAGGTACCGACCAGAGCCGAGCCGATCATGCCGCCCAGCACGGCAGGCGGCTGGCCCACCGAGCCCATGGTGTTCACCACGCCCAGCACAGCGGCCACGATACCGAAGGCGGGCAAGGCACCGGCCAGGCGGGCAATGGCAGCCGCAGCGCTGTGGGCCTCGTGGTGGTGAGTCTCCAGCTCGGTGTCCATCAGCGATTCAATCTCATGGGCATTCAAGTTGCCGGAGACCATCATGCGCAGATAGTCGGTGACGAACTCGGTGACATGGTGGTCATTGCCCACCACCGGGTACTTTTGAAACAGGGCCGAGCTGTGGGGGTCTTCAACGTCTTTTTCAATCGACATCAAACCCTCTTTGCGCGCCTTTTGCAGAATGTCGTAGAGCAAGGCCAGCAACTCCATGGCCCGGGCCTTGGAATACTTGGAGCCCTTGAAGCAAGCCCCCAGTCCCTTCATGGTGGCCTTCAGCACCTTGGGTTGGTTGTTGGCCACCATGGCGCCAATGGCACCCCCGAAGATGGTCAGCATTTCAAAGGGCAGGGCATGCAAAATCACCCCGATGTTTCCACCGTGGGCGATGTACACGCCGAAGATGCAACCAATAGCGACTAGCCAGCCGACGATGACAAACATGGTGTTCTCGTTTCACCTGATCGTGAATGCGAACTCGGATGAGTCCTTGTGGGGGATATCGGACTGAGCCTTGCGCGCCTTGAGGGGCCTGGCCTTGCGGATTGGGCCGCAGAAGGGGGCTTGTTCAGGCGCTCATGGCGGCCGAGAACTCATTGAGGCTGCGCTCAACGTCCTTCAGCAAGGCATGGGCCTCGTCGTCAGCCAGCCCCAGCTCGCGCCAGATGGGCGGGTGCATGGCAGCCGCGGCGGCTTGGAGTGTGCCGCCCTCGTCCAAGGCGTGGGCCAGCACCTCGGCGGCATGGATGGTGGCCCCTAAGTGGTCCCAGCGGCCCTGGGCCGAGGGTTGAGGCTCATGGTGCTGCGCAATGGCCAGCTCAATGTGCACCGGAAAGTACCAGTGCTTGACCAACATGGCACCAATCTGTGGGTGGCCCATGCCCATGGTTTGAATTTCCGCCGCCAAAGCACTGATGCCTTGGGCCTGGGCCAGGGCAATGGCCCGGGCTGCCTCTACGGGGTAGAGGGCCGCCAGCACCAATTGCCCCACGTCATGCATCAGGCCGGTGACAAAGGCTTCGTTCGGGTCCAGCTCGCCCCGCCGTGCCAAGGCTCTGGCCAGCAGCCCGGTGGCGAAGGAGTGACGCCAATACGCCGTGGCCTTGAAGTTGACCTTGGGGTCGACGCGGAAGGCACGGCGCAACGCCACGGTGGTCAGCAGGCCAGACACCGCCCGCAGGCCCAGCATGCGCACGGCGTCATGGATGGAGCCAATGCGGCCCGACATGCCATACAGGGGGGAGTTTGCCAACTTCAGCGTGGCGGCGGCCAAGGCGGGGTCGGTTTCGATCAGCTCCACACAGCGGTGGGTGGACAGGTCGTCCCGCTGGAGTGCCCGCGATACCTCGGTCACGGCCTTGGGCAGGGCGGGCAGATCGGCCATGCGCCGGGTCATGACTTCCAGAGCCAGATTTCCGGTCATGGACGAATTCCTTATGGGCTGTCGTGCCTTGCTCTATGGGTACACAGACGCGGCAAAAGTGGGCTATCCCTGCTTATCGACCCGCCTGCCCAGCGGCTTAAGCCTCTCGCGCACGCTGAGCTGTAAGCGCAGTTTTCAGCGGCCACAAGAAAAAAGGCGGGACCCGGAGGATCCCGCCTGAAAGCACAGGGGTTGTGCTAGGAGGAGACAAACAAGTTCAAACATCCCTGGTAGCAAGGTTAACGGCCACCTTGCACGAAGCTTAAGTGTGCGTCATAGGGGGGTGCCTATGCAACCCGTCATATGTCACAGAACGTTCAGTGCATGTCGCAAGTCTCACCGGCGGCTAAGCGGCGGCCCGTGCTGGGCATTTGCAGCGCCCCAGCTTGGCGGCCTTTGCCAGCGCGGGCGGGAGGGTTGCACAGGCCGCACACAAAGTGCTTGGCAATCTCGTGCGGGTGGGTCACATAGTGGCCGCCGCACTTGGTGCACTTGGTCATGGTGAGCATGCCGTTGTCAACAAACTTCACCAAGCGCCAAGCGCGGGTCACTGAGAGCAGAGGCTCCAGGCTCTGGGCCGAGGTCTGCTCCATGTACAACTGATAGGCCTTGATGACGGTGTCAATCTCTTCCATCTCCGAGGTCTTGTTCAGGTACTCGTGGATGTTCAAAAAGAGACTGGCGTGGATATTGGGCTGCCAAGTCATGAACCAATCGGTAGAGAAGGGCAACTGGCCCTTAGAGGGGCTGCGCCCTGACACTTCCTTGTACAAGCGCAGCAAGCGCTCGTAGGAGAGATCCGTCTCCGACTCCAGCACTTGCAAGCGGGCGCCGAGGTTGATGAGGGTGACTGCGCGCTCGATCTGCTTGGCTTCAGTCAGGATGCTCTTGGTGCGTGCCATGGTGGTTCTCCGTCCTATGTGGTTCAGTGTCGGTGGGGTACAGCCGGGCCAGCGCCGGGCCGCTCCCAAGCAGGCCCGCAGGCCCCAAACTTAAGCCGCTTCTTGGTGGCGGCCCGCCAACAAGATCGAGGCATGCAGGCGAGACACGCTGTCGTTGGCGGCGGCCTTGCCGTGGTTGGTCAACAGGCCCCACACCAGATCGTCATCCATGCGGAAGCGGCACAGCAAGGTATTGGTGGTGGCAATCTTCATCATCTGCGCCGGGGTCAGCAGCGCAATCATGTTGGCGGTCTCTTCAGACACGCCCAGGCGGAACAGGGCTTGCTCGCGGTCGGCGCGAATCAGGCTCTGGGCCAGCATCAAGTAAGAGAGGTTGGCTTCGCGGATTTCGGCGAGGATTTGAGTGGTTTCCACGTTCGTGCTCCTTGGGGGGTGGTCTGTCGTGAGGGGTTTCGTCTTGCGATGGGTTGAACTGTAAGCACCGAAACAAGGCCGAAACATCGGTTCACTTCCACAGCTTGAGTCCTCTTTTTGCCTGACACCGTGTCAGACAAATTCCTACAAGGCCTGTCATCCAAGGGTTGGCGCAGGCCTTGGTGGCGGCCTGAATCGCCCTGGGAAATGCGGCCATCTCCGCCGATTGCAGGCCGCTGGGCGCGGGGATCATTGGGGCATGTCACAGACCCATGTCGCCCCCCCATCGCTCGGCACCTTGCCCAATGTGGCACGCACGGCCAGTGCCTCAGCCACCACCCTGATCGTGGTGGGCGAGACGGCCACCCCAGCCCCCTGGGTGGCCGATGCCAAATGGCAGGCCGCGCTGCCCGGTGCTGGCAGTGTTTTGGCCCTGGGCCTGGAGGCCTGCCACCAGGCGCAAGCGCACTGCCAGCGCCACCCCCAGGCGGTGTGGACAGGCATCCGCCTGCCGGGTGAGCGCTACCCTGAGCCCTGCCCACCCGGCCTGAGCAAAGTGCTGCCGCTGGACACCTTGGTGGGCGACAGCGTGGCCGAGTTGGCGGAGGTGATGCCAGCCGTTGATCTGTTGGTGCTGAGCCCCGCCTGGGTAGCACTGCCTGGGGCCTCTGCGCTGCTGGCGCGTCTCTCCCACCTCTGCACACCCGGTGCCCGCTTGGTGCTGGCGCTGGACAACGCCGCCAGTTTTGAACACCTCAGCCACCTGCTGCAAGGTGACCAAACCCCTGAGGGTGTGGGTGCCGACCCAGCCCAAGCACTGGCCTTGCAAGCCCCGGCCACGGCCTACAAGGCCTTGATGGATGCCGGTTGGATGCCCCATATGGTGGACCACCACCGCAGCCCCGCCGCCAGCCCTTCGCTGGAGCGGGCCGTGCGCGAGGCCGCTCAGGCCGCAGGCGTGGGCAGTGGGTGCATGGACGTGGTCTACCGCATGCGGCGGCTCATCATCAGCGCGCAGCGCTCCCTGGCCCACGCCCCGCGTGAGGCAGGGCCAGCTCGCTTTACCGTGGTGGTGCCCACCACCGAGGAGCGCCAACTGCGCGCCAACGTTGAAGCCTCGCCCGGCCTGGCCGAGGTACAGGCCCGCATCGTCTCCTGCCGCCAAGCCGTGAACCCGGCCCAGGCGCTGGCCCAAAGCCTGCCCCATTGCGACACCGACTGGATCTTGCTGGCTCACCAAGACGTGTACTTTGCCCAGGGTTTTGGTGAGCAACTCAATGCCGTGCTGGCCAGCATTCCACCCGAGCAGCGCCGCCAGACCTTGATCGGCTTCATCGGCATGGCTGTCCACCCGGACACCCACCAGCCCGTGCCTGCGGGCCACGTCATCGACCGCTTGCACCAGGCCGACCATGCAGCCTCCGACAGCGCGCTTTCGCTGGACGAAGTGGCCGTGGTGCTGTCTCGAGACAGCCTGCACCAGATCGACCCAGCGCAGGGCTGGCATCTCTGGGCCACCGACCTGTGCTTGACCGCCATTGCCGAGCACCGGGTCTTTGCCCGCATCTTGCGCCTACCCCTGTTCCACAACTCACGCACGGGCTGGAACCTGCCTGCTGCCTTTGTTCAGGGGGCTGAGCGGCTGATGGCCAAGCACCCCGGTTTTGTACCCATCCACACCCTGTGCGGCCAATTGGACGCCGGGTTTCTGGCGCGCCAGCGCCAGGCCACTCACTGAGCACCCCCATGCCCTTGATCACTACCCTGATACCCGCCTACAAGAAAGACTTTCTGGGCGAGGTGTTTGCGGGCCTGGCGCGCCAGAGCTTTAAAGACTTTCAGGTCATCCTCTCGGACGACAGCCCCCAGGCGGAAATCACCCGTTTGATCCGCGACGGCCACTATGGCCCGGCCGTGCGGCAGTTGCAGCTCACTGTGGTGCGCGGCCCCTGCAATGCCCGCCGCAACCATGAGTGCCTGCTTGAGCGGTGGGCGGGCCAGACCCCGCTGGTTCACTTCCACTTGGACGATGACCTGATCTACCCCGAGTTCTACCGCCAGCACGTTGAGGCGCATGCCACGGGCCGTTTCAGCGTCAGCATCACTCCGCGTTGGTTAGGCCCTGCCACCGGCAAGCCGAGCTGGAGCCTGCCGCTGCCCGACTTCATCGAGGCCAGCCCGCTGCACCGGGTGGTGGTGGATGCCGACACCCTGATACGTAGCACCGTACCCAAGGGCGAGAACTGGGTCGGCGAGCTGAACAACCTGGTGTTCGCGGCTGACGCCATGGCCCGCTACCCTTACCCCCCCTCAGACGGCCTGAGCTACTACGGGCTGATGGACATTGGGGCCGTCATCGAAGCTGTCAAGCTTGCCCCGGCGGTGTTCATCCGCGACTACCAGAGCTTTTTCCGCCAGCACGACGAGCAAAGCACCCGCAGCGTAGGCACCCACAGCCACCGTATTGCCATGCTGGTGTGGGCGGCCATGGCCTTGCATGCCTGGCAGGAGCAACGTCTCAGCGGGCAAGAGGCGGTGCAAGGGGTGTCACTGACCGTGCGCCGCTGCCTGGCGCTCTACGGTGAGGGCGACCCGGTGATGGATACCTTCTACCGCTTGGTACAACAGCATGGGGCCAGCCTGCCCCAACTGCATCAGGCGTTCACGCAGTTCTGGCTCACGCTGTTGGCCAGCCATCCTTCCACCAGCGCCCCCACCAAGGCTGCCACCCCGCTGGCCAGCATGCCAGCGGCGGCCCTGGCCTGAGTGCTTGACACAAGGACGCCCTCATCATGAGCAGTACCCGCCCCCCGATCTACGTCACCCAGCCCCACTTGCCGCCGCTGGAGGAGTTTTTGCCTTCCTTGCAGCAGATCTGGGACACCAAGGTGCTCACCAACGGCGGCCCCTTCCACAAGCAGCTCGAAGCCGCTTTGTGCGAGCACCTGGGCGTGCCACACATTGCTCTGTTTGCCAATGCCACCATCGCCTTGGTCACGGCGTTGCAGTCTTTGCGCATCACGGGCGAAGTCATCACCACGCCGTACTCTTTTGTGGCCACTGCGCACTCGCTGCTGTGGAACGGCATCAAGCCAGTGTTTGTGGATATCGACCCCGAGACCATGAACCTGGACCCGGCCAAGATCGAGGCCGCTATCACGCCGCAAACCACCGCCATCATGCCGGTGCATTGCTATGGCCGCCCCTGCGATGTGGAGGCCATCCAGCGCATTGCCGACAACTACAACCTGCGCGTGATCTACGACGCAGCCCATGCCTTTGGCGTGCGCCAGCACGGCCACAGCATCCTCACGGCGGGTGATCTCTCCGTGTTGAGCTTTCATGCCACCAAGGTCTTCAACACCTTTGAGGGCGGTGCCATCATCTGCCCCGATGCGCGCACCAAGCAGCGCATTGACCATCTGAAGAACTTTGGCTTTGTGGACGAAGTCACTGTGGTGGCCCCTGGCATCAACGGCAAGATGAGTGAGTTCAACGCCGCCCTGGGCTTGTTGCAACTCAAGCACATACGCGCCGCCGTGGGCCGCCGAGCGGCCATCGACGCGCTCTACCGCAGCCTGCTGGCCGGTGTGCCGGGCTTGTGCATTCCTGAGCCTGCACCGGACACTGAGGCCAACCAAGCCTACTTTCCCATTCTGGTGCAGGAGGGCTTCCTCCTCAGCCGAGATGAGCTGTACGCCTTGCTCAAGGCCCAGGGCATCCATGGGCGTCGCTACTTCTACCCTTTGATCAGCGACTTTCCCATGTATCGCGGCTTGCCCTCGGCCGATGCACGTGGCTTGCCCCATGCCCGCCGGGTGTCAACCCAAGTCATTTGCCTGCCGATCTACCCCGACTTGAGCGACGAAGACGTGGCGCGCATTGCGGAGGTGATCCGCAGCGCGCAACTCTGCCAAGCCACTCAGCAAGTGCCCGCACTGCATCGCGCGGCTGCCTGAGCCCAGGGCCACTGGCACAGCAGGCGCTGGCCGCTGTGGGTGGCGAGCCTTAGCCGTGCAGGCTGCTCAGCCGGAACAAGGGGCGGTTGAGAAACTCCCCCAGGCTGTCAAAGCGTTGCAGGTTGTGGCTGTCCATGGGCTCGTACTCGCGCGTGCTGGGGTTGACCACGGCGATGTCGTCGATACGCCAGTGGCCTTGCACACCCTGGCGCACAAAGTCGATCAGCTCAGCCTTGGTGCCCCCTGCGAACAATGGCTTGTTACGGTCGCCTTTCCAGTTAAAGCCCAGTTGCATCCACAAGTGGCGGGTGTGGCGGGCTAGTCGGTTCAGAGCGAGCAGCATCTGCGCCTTGGCCTCCTCCAGGCTCAGGGCCTGGTCGCCAAAGTCGTCGCCCAGGTGGTGCAGCACATTCAGGCACAGGGTCACATCAAAGGTCTCTGCCTGTGGGTCGGTAAAGCTGTAGTAATGCGGCCGCACTTCCAGGCGGTCCTCGACGCCCAGGCCTTGGGCCGCCAGGGCGATGAAGTGGGCATGCTCTGCATTGCCCTCTTGGCTGACCACGCGGGAGGCCCCTGCCTCCAGCGCTGCAAAGCTGAAGTAGCCGGTGTTGGCGCCGATGTCCAGCACACTCAAGCCACGCAGCAGCAAGTGGTTGGCCATGTAGGCCTGGCGCTGGGCTTCATGTTTGCCCAGCGGCTGGGGCAACTCACCCAGCAGCGCACCCAGGCTGGGGTGAAGCAGTTGGTAGTCGCTGTGCTTGCTGTGGGCTTGCATGAGACGCTGGAGAACACGGGCTTCAGCGGAGGGTGGGGCCATCATGGGTGAGGCTTTCAAAAGTCAGTGGCAGGCATGGAGTGCCTGGGTGTCGGGGGCGCCATACACGTCGTGCTGTTGCAGCAGCTCATCAGCAGGCAAGCCCTCAGCGCGGGGGTAGCGGCGGCAGACGCCCTGGCGCGCCCCCTGGGCCCATGCATACCAGTGTGGCCCGGCGCTGGCAGGCACAGGCTCGGGCACGGTGGCACCATGGTCGCGGGCAAACAGCGTCAACAAACGCGGGCAGGCACTCAGCGCCAGTTGCAGCGGGCCCCAAAAGCGGGGGTTGATCTCGATGTAATGCAGTTGGCCCTGGGCGTCGCTGATCAACTCCATCATGAAGGGGCCGTGAAAGCCGAGCGCATGCAGGCCTTGGAACAGGCGGTCGGTGTCCACCCCGGGGTTGCTGCCGCTGCGGGCCAACACCATGGACTTACCCTCGGGCTGCTGTAGCAGGTTGTCTTGCCAGAAGTGGGCATGCTCGCCATTGCGAGCCAGGTAGGCACAGAGGTAGTGGCTTTGGCCTTCTACCCAAGCTTGGGCAAACCATTGCGCCGGGTCCAGCCCTGCACGCGCTGCCTGGAGCTGGGCCTCGGTGCGGCAGAGCTGCGGGTAGAGCACTTGGCCGCCTTGAACATTGTGGCGAGGCTTGAGCACACAAGGCGCTTGTAACTGCGCCCAGGCCATGTCGGGCGGGGGGCTGATGCCCGTGAGCTTTTGCACCACGGGCGCGCTGTGCAGCTTGCTGGTCAGTTGGGCATACACGGCCTTGCTGGGCAGGCCCACCCGCAGGCCTCGGGCCTGCAAAGCCTCGCGCTGCTCCAGCACAAATTGGTTCATGAATTCGGTGGTGGGGCAGTACACCAGCTCGGGCTGCTGGCTGGCTTGCACAGCAGCCTGGAACAGGTCTACATCCAGGCGCTTGTCAAGGCGGCTTAACACCACCTGGGGCGCGAAGGCAGTGCGCCAGATGGCGTCTTGCGGGCCAGCCGCCACGATGACGAAGGGCAGGGCCTGCCGGGTGAAGAAACGGCACAAGGCCACCACGGCCCGGTCGTTATGGCCGGAGAACAGCACAAAGCTGGGCTGCATGTGGGGCATGGCGGGTGGGCTCAGGCGGCCTCTTGGTGCGCGCCTGTGTCGTTGGCGGCCGAGGGCGGCTTAGAGAACAAGAACAGGGGCTCACGCGGGTTGATGCCCAGGGCCTCGCGCTCGCAGTGAGCCAGCACGGCCTCATGGGGGTAGAGCTCACCCCGGAAGCCTGCGGCATGGAAGTAGCTCGCGATGTCGCTGCCAAACAGGCGCACATGGTCGTCCTGGCCGTAGAAGACGCGCTTGAAGTCACCTTCGGGGTTGTGGTGCATCTCAAACGTCTTTTTCAGCAAGGGGGTATAGGGCGTCTGGGCAATCAGCACGCCACCCGGCTTCAAGCAGCGGTAGAACTCGGCCAAGGCGCGCTCTGGCGAGTTGACATGCTCCAGCACGTGGTTGCACATCACCAAGTCAAAGGACTCGTCCGCAAAGCTCATGCCCTCCACGTCTACTTTTTGAACGCCGGGGCGGCTGGGGAAGAGGTCGCCTCGGATATAGGCGGCCAGCCCCAGCGTCGCGAACTTGGGCTCCAGCCGAATCTCTGGGGCGATGTGCAGCATGCTTGCGCCGCGCAACTGCTGCACTACGCCGATGGTGTGGAGATAGAGCCAAAGGTGGCGGTCGCGGTCCGTGCAGCCGCAATGCGGGCATTGGTAGACGGCAGCGTCTGAGCCCACAGCGTGCATCAGCTTCATGAAGTCGCTGCGCAAATGGGCCAGTGGGTAGGGGACCCAGGCATCAACAGTGTGGTCGCAAATAGTGCAATGTGGCATGGTGGCAGGCCTTTGAGGCGAGGGGCTGCTTCAGGCCCACTGGGCTTGCAGGGCGGGCGAGGGGGGCGCAGGGCATTGCGGTGCCTGGGCGGCTGCGGCCTCGGCAGCGCTCAACTCAGGCCAGGTGCTGGCTTGGTTGTCCAGCGCGGCGACATCGTCCAACCACTGGGGCAGCATATCGTCTTGCACACCACCAAAGTCGGGCCGCATGGTGCGCGCCACGGTGCGCTCGCGCAGCGTGGTCTCCATCTTGCGCAGGCTCAGCTTCATGAAGGCGGCTTGCTCTTTGGTGCAGGGTTGCAACTGGGTGTCCAGCCACGCGGTTTTGATGGCCTCAAAGCGGTGCTCAAACCAGCCCAGGTACCAGAACCAGTCGGTGTAATAAAGCCATGAGTTCTCGTTCATGGCCCGCAAGTGCGTCGGGTCTTGCCAGGCGGTCAAGGCCTTTTCATAGGGCACTTCAATGTCCAGCACGCCGCCGTCTTGCAGCAGGGCCAGCAGGTTTGTCATCAGGCAGGGCAGGTCGGGCACATGCTCCAGCACATTGTTGGCATAGATGCGCTCCAGGCTGCCCGCTTGCAGCAGCACCTCGCCACCGCCCAGGGTGGTGGTGTGCAGGGGCAGTTGCACCGGCTGGCCCAGGTCCAGCACGATGTCGGGTTGGGCGCGGGCCAAGATGTCCACGTTCAGCCAGCCGGGCTTGTAGTCTTTGCCCGAACCCAGGTTCATGCTGGTGGGCTGCCAAGGCAGGCCGCTGCGCTGGCTCTCCACCTGCTGGTGGTAGCCAGAAGCAAAGGCCAGCAAGTCGGCCCAGGCCTCGATCGGGTCATGGCGGGTGAAGCTCTCCAGTTGCTGGCGGGCTTGGTCAAACCAAGCGGGCGTGGCGAACTGGGTGGTGAAGAAGTGCTCCAAACTGGCGTCTTCCACCCAGGTCACGGCGTCTTCAAAGGCGGCCGGGGCCACGGTGCGAGCTGTGCGCTCCGACACAAAAGGCGTGCCCAGCGAGAGGGTGTGAAAGGCCCGCGCTTGCTCGAACTTGCTGGTCTCGTAGAAGTGGCAGTTGAGCACCGCCTTGGCTTGGCGAATGAACTGGTCGCGCTCGGCCCCATAGAGCGGGTAGTCAAAGGTGGCCACGTTCAGGCCGCAGGCCTCGACGCGCTGGATAAAGGCTTGGCGGCGCGGGTTCATGCTGCCGAAGAACAGCAGGTCAATGGGCCGCTCTTCCAGGGGCGGCGCTGAGGTGCCGTCCAGATAGGGCGCGTGCAAAAACGGAACCAGGGGCACATCGGCCGGGTCGCTGGCATAGGCGGCCACGTTGTCGGCGTCGTAATCTGCCACGGCCGAGTGGCGCAGCAGGTTCACATAGTCTTCGTTCACCTTGGCGCCGCCCTGGCCCAACTGTTCTAGGTTGAAGAAGATGCAGGTATTGCGCTGCTGCCAGTCTTTAGGAAAGCCCAGGTGCGCCCCAAAAACAAGGTTCACCGCGTCTTCACGCAGCCGGTTCTTGGCCAAGCTGACTTCGGCCCCCATGCGGCGAAACTGGTAGCGCGCATAGCGGGCTTGGTCCAAAAAGCCGAGTGAGTGCACGTAGCCCGCAGGCTGCATGATGGCAATGTGAATGCGGGGCAGATCCATGGTGAAAGCCTTCCGAGGCAAGGGCGTACCCGTGGGCACGGTGCCTTGACTGTAGGTTTGGCTTAAGGGCCGCCATGGCTGGAACAGCAGGGGAAATGAGGGGCTAATCTGTTACGCCACCAGGGCATCCAAAGGGCTGCGCACCCCGCCACCGCCCACTTTGAGCACATGGGTGTAGATCATGGTGGTGGACACATCTTTGTGGCCCAGCAGGTCTTGCACGGTGCGGATGTCATAGCCCGCTTGCAGCTCATGCGCATAGGCCAGTTGGCGGCGCAGCGGGGTTGCCAAGCTCTGGGGCAGCATTAAGGCTCGGTCTTTGCCACCCTTGCCTTCTCGCACGATGATGGTGCGATGGGCGAAGTCGAGGTCTTTGACTCGCAACTGTAGCCCCTCGGTGATGCGCAAGCCTGTGCCATAAAGCAATTGCGCCAGCAGCAAATGCTGGCCGCTCAGGTGTCCAAACACGGCCGCAAGTTCGTCCCGACTCAGCACAACGGGTAGCCGCCGTTTGGGCTGAGGCCTGGGCAAGTTGTCTGCACCGGGTAGGGGCATGCCCAGCACCTTGGTGTACAAAAACAGCAAGGCCGACAAAGCTTGGCGATGGGTGCTGACGGACAGCCGCCGCTCAACGGCCAATGAGCAAAGGTAGGCATCTACCTCTGCCGCCCCCAAGGTAGCCGGGTGCCGCACGCCGCTGAAGCGAATGAAATCTCTGCACCAGTGCACATACACCTCCTCGGTGCGGCGGCCGTAATGCAGGTAGCGAATGCGCTCTCGCAACTGGTCCAGCACCTTCGTCGCCTTCAGGGGCGGCAGGCTTGAACCCAGCCCAATCTGAGGGTTACTGCCCATCCCGTCCTCCCTTCAAAGCGTGTCCAAGAGTGACCGCCCAGCGCTATAGTGCTGCCCAGCCTTGCGCCAAAATGCCGACTTGTTAATACTGTATGTTTGTCCAGCCAAGAACGCAATACGTCAGCATCGACAAGCACTTAGACGCTGGTCGTCTAGCCTGTTGCTGGCGACAGGGTTTTTCGGGCGACAGGCATCTGTCTCCACACAAAAAAGTTGGGCAGACCAATGATGTCCCTTGCAGCGATTGGCGCGCTGTTCATCACGTGCGGGGCATTCGCGACCTTCGTCGTGTCGCTCATCGTTGGCGCACCTCTGAAGTTCGGCAAGCTCTCAATGGCAGTTCTGGCTGCGCTTGTTTCAAGCGGATTGGCCGCATCAGTCGCGCTGACAGCACTCTCCCCAACGCAATGCAGGGGGGAAAATTGCGCAGGAGGCGATGGCTGGGGATTTATGGAGGGCGGGCTAGTCTTGGCTGCAGCCTGCCTTATCGTCTACAGCGCCACATACATCGCTGTGGCTTATGCAGTTGCAACGTATCAAGCTCGTGAAGCCCGTGCCCAGTAGTACCCAGCCCAACCGGGCTCTGCAGCGGACGGCTACGCCGCCCGCTGAGCTTAAACGTTAGCGAACAATATGGCAATCTGGCAGCTTAAAACTCAACTTATTCCCGCCATATACATCGGTGAGCGTTTACAACTCGATGAAAATGAATGGGAGGAAATGCCATGGTGGTTGATGCATGAGCCTTCAGATAATTTCGCATGCAAATTGAGCGCGCTACTTCCCCCACTGAAATCATGGCATAAAGACTTACATCAATGGGGTGAGCAGACTTCCGATTTAATTGAAGTCTGGTACGAAAGCGGAAAACTTGAGTCCGTCATTGTTCGATTTGATTGCAGAACAATAAATTATGACTTTATTTCATCTGTACTCGATGTGGCAAATTCAGTTGGCTGTCGTCTCGTTTACTGCCGTTATAGAACTGTAATGCCAAATACAATTCAAGAACTGCTGTCTTTTATTAAAGAGTCCCCCAGCCAGAAGGTTTTGTTAAATCCGGCAGAGTGGCTGCCAAAATTGGCAGAGGAAGTTGCTAATGAACACAAAAATCGCTAACAACACGGTCAACTTCACTCCGGCCCTTCGGGCCTCCGTCGGACGCGCTGACGCGCGCCGGTTACCTTTGCGTTAGCCCCCAATGGACATCGAACGCCGCAAGCAACTGAAGATGCACGGCAAGGCGGAAGTGGAGAGACGGTCAGCTGAGCGCAAGGCTCAGTCAGAAGCGCTACTTCCAGACATGCTCGCCGCGCTCTCGCATTCGGGCACCCTACCTTCTGATCCTGCAGGTCTTCCGCCAGATGCACGCTCTCGGTACGAAAGGGAGCGCTGGGTTGTGGAACTGCGTCCCATCGTTCATCGGGAACAACTCAACACCGAGTTCGTTCCCCTCCCGGATACCGCGGGAAAGTGGAAGCACCATCCGTTGGGCTACGTCATGTGCAAGGGTTGTCAGTCTGCCGTTCCAGCAGTTCCGCCACGGTGCCTGTTCTACGCGTCGCGCTGCGCGTGCGGCAATCTACGTTGGCGCCGCTGGTTCGGTCAGGGGCAACTCTCAGTGCAGGAGCATTCGAAGGCCTTGCCTATCGCGCTCTTCGGGAGGGCTAACATCTCAGTCGATCCGACCGATTGCGGCATGCCACAATCGTCGTCTCACTTCGAACGTTGAACGGCACAGAGAACTTATGCGCGACTTCCTGCAGCTAGTTGGCCAATCTCTTCAAGATCAATGCCCGCCGGATGTTGCGGGAGCGCTTCTATACGCAGAAGTGGAGTGCGGTGTCATTTCGTCCTCCGTGTTCTTCACGGCAGCGCCCACCTCGCTTGTCTTTCGCTACGCATCGGAGTCACTTGAAGACTTGGTCTATGAGTTCTGGGAAACCGGGCAGGATGGCGTGCCACCAAGATCATGGGCTGCGATCGAGTACCAACTTGCTGGAAGCAAGATGGATGTAGACTTCATAGTCAAAGTGCTCGCCAATGCGCCGCATGGCCCGCGCATAAGCCTCCACCGTCTTGGGCCGCAAGCCCTTGAGTTGCAGGTGCTGCAGGTGACTGCGGTATAGCCCGGCAAAGGGCTCCGGAAAGGATGCGGGGTCAACCCCGCTGACAAACTCGGACATGGGTGAAACTCCTCGTCAAAGCAAAGGGCTCACATCCCCCACAATCAGGGCATGTGGCCATACCTTACGAGATCACCAGCGCCCGGGCTGCATCTCCGCGGAGCGGCTTCGTCCAACTCTACACTCAACCGGAGCGCCAACGGCAGGCCACCAGGCCCGGGCCGCAGGTACGCGGTACATTTTCTGCGGCCCGGGCCTGGCGTCCTGCCGTCGTCGCCCGGTTAGCTCCACGTTAGGCAGCACAGAATGCACTTTCGCGTCGCCTCGATCTCAGGTCAAGAAGAAGCGCCACGTGTGCGCAAGGCCTGTAAAGCCATCGAAGAAGCCTTGAATCGTCAGTTGAACAAGGAGCCTTTTGGTTCCGACCTTACACAGCTCTCTCTTACCTTCATTTCTGCCTTCGATGATCCCGAAGAAGCGGCGCGCTGGACCGCGAAGAATTCCTATCTGAGCAGAAGCACGAAAGTGAGTGATTCTGAAGTATCTCGAAACCTTTCCATCGGGATCCAACTCACCAGGCCCGAAATGAAGTATCTACAAGAGTCAGACCTGATAGCTCACCTTGCCCGCGCTGCGGCAGAAGCCACCGCTACTCGCCCATCAAAACTACCTGCTGCGCTCAACTATTCCGCCATGGCAGAACGACTCCGCATCGCACTTTCAAGCTTATACGCGGGTGCTGCCTAACCCATCTGACAGGACTTCCCGGTTTGTCAAGACTTGGTCTTCTTCTCAATAGCTGTATTTGGTACGTTGAAGGTGAGCAGACGTTCGGACTCCATTCGCTCGGCGTGACAGTGCTGTCGCAGAAGGGTTATCGAGTTGACCGAGCGTCGGCTCTGAACTGAGCTAGGGTTTGTGCGCTGTGGTGTATCTGAGAGAGACAGACTGCATTTCTGACATCGGGCTTGTTGAGGCTTGGCCCCGGCCCAGGATACCGAGCCCGGACACAAAGCGTCCTGAGGACGGTTTGTGCCTTGCGAGGCGATGGGCCTCTGTGCCCAGCGCGCTCGGCAGGGCTCTATTCAGTGGTCGTGTGCCTGGCGCAATGCCAGCACAAAAGGGTTATCGAGTTCACCTGCCGCCGGTCTGACCAATCAGTACATCCTTGCACGCAGGCCCGTCAAAAATTGATGTGGCTCATGCTGCGGCGACCTCTTGGCAAGGCTGCGACCGCTTGGGCACATGGTTCGGATCAAACCGATCCCCTCGCGTCATCACGCACCACAAGATGCGCGCGTTCTTGTTGGCCAGGGCCACGATGGCCTTTTGCCAGCCGACCCGCTCTTTGAGCTGCACCAGCCACAGGCTGATCGGGTCTTTGCGTTTGTGTGCGGTCATCACCGCCGACTTGGCACCCTGGATCAGCAAGGTGCGCAGGTACACATCGCCACGTTTGGTGATACCGCCGAGCTTGGTTTTTCCACCTGATGAGTTTTGGCTGGGGGCCAGCCCTGTCCAGCCGCCAAACTGCTTGGCCGATTTGAACTGCGTGAAGTCATCGACGGTGGCGACCACGGCTGACGCGGTGATGGGGCCAATACCGAGCAGCTCTGACGCTTTCTTGGCCCGCTCGTCCGTGCGGGCGTGCTGGGTGATGCGCTGCTCGCACCAGGCCATCTCGGCGTCCAAGTGCCCCCAGTGCTTCAGGCTGCGGTCTAGCGCCAAGCGTAGCTCACCGGGCAATTCATTGCTGGCATCTTCCAGCACATCGGGCAGGGCGGCATGCAGCGCATCGGGGCTTTGGGCAAACACCAAGCCAAACTCAGCCATCAGGCCGCGGATGCGGTTGATCAAGGCGGTGCGTTCTTCCTTGAAGCCTTCACGCAGCTTGTGGATGGACAAGATGCCTTGCTGGGCCGCTGACTTGACCGAGACGGTGTGCAGATGGGGCCGAGACGCGGCTTCGCAAATGGCCGCCGCATCCGTTGCATCATTCTTGGACCTGGCTCCCACGACTCGATAGGCACCTACATGCTGAGCGGGCAAGATGCGAGCATCCAAACCCGTAGGGCGAGTGATGCGCTGCTCGCACCAGGCCATCTCGTCGTCTAGGCGGCCCCAATGCTTCAGGCTACGATCCAGTGCCAAACGTAGATCACCGGGCAATTCGTTGCTCGCATCCTCCAGCACATCGGGCAGGGCGGCATGCAGCGCATCCGGGCTTTGGGCAAACACCAAGCCAAACTCAGCCAGCAGGCCGCGGATGCGGTTGATCAAGGCCGTGCGCTCTTCTTTGAAGCCTTCACGCAGCTTGTGGATGGACAAGATGCCTTGCTGGGCCGCCGACTTGACGGGCACGGCATGAAGGTGAGGTCGAGAGGCGGCTTCGCAAATAGCGGCTGCATCGGTCCCTTGCAGGGCGCACCAAGCCTGAGGCTTGGCCCTTCGCCAGGCACAGGCCGTCCTCAGGACGCCCTGTGTCCGGGCTCAGCATCGTTCTTAGACCGCGCTCCTGCCACGCGATAGGCCCCGACATGCTGGGCAGGCAAGATTCGAGCATCCAAACCCGCAGGGCGCAGCCGACGGCACACATGGTGAGCCCCGCTGCAACTCTCCACGGCCACCACGCAGCCCGGCTGCAGAGATTGGCACCATTCAAAGAACCGATCGGGCGTCATGGACCGGGCCAGTGCTACCTTCTCAAGGCCATCGACAGCATGTACCTGGTAAACCCGCTTGGCCAAATCCACGCCGACGCGGCAAGTCAGATTTCGGTTAATCTCGCTCATGGGACTTCCCCTTTCAGATGGGCTTTCAGATTGATCGACTCGCATCACCAATCTTGGCGCATTGACGCCGTTGCCAGAAGGTGGGAAGTCCTTTCGTATTCGCTGGAGTGGACCTCCACCAGCTGGCCGCGCTACGCTCGGCAGTTGATCATCGCTTCGCGCGGCCAGCTGGTTCCGGCCACTCAGCTCCAACGTTGAGCATCACATGGCACTTCACCCGCAACTCGACGAATTGATCCATCGTGTGCTTCCAGTGGTTCAAGACTTCCACCATAAGGGCATGTTCTCCCCTCATGCCGCAACCATCGACGCAGCGGGGGCAGTTGCTGGGCACGCGCTCACCACTGATGGATCCACGCAGCTATCCGTGACGCAGGCGATAGAGCACTTCGAACAGAAGTTTTCCAGGCATGCGAGCCACAGCGTGATTCAAGGGACAGGCATCTTCTATCACTCGCCCGGCATTGACACCTCCGGCGGCTCCGTGTCCTTGCCCCCAGCGAGCATGACGGACGAGTGCAGGACTCTTGTCGCTTTGTTGGAGCATGCTTCTGGCGACTCGGTCTATCTACTCATTCCTTATTCCGGTCAACCGCCCGAAGTCGAGTACGCCGTAGGAAAGTTGATTGAGAAGCCAGCGAAGATTTTTGTCCTTAAGCAGTCCGGTGAGTCCAAGCCATGGTGGAAGCTCTTGTGATGCTCAACCTTTTGCTGGATCGGACGGCTACGCCGCCCGCTCAGCGCAAACGTTATGCCTCTTAAATGAAGCAAGTCGCCGTCGTATTTATGGTCGCCGCCTTTGCCAGCCAGGGCGCAACTGCCGAACCAATATCTGCAAATCCCAGCGCAGCCGCACAGCGGGCGCTGCCAAAGTTCCTGGCAGCGGTGCAGGAAAAGCCCATTTGGGCTTCAAGATTTCGCGTTTTCGTTGAACTCGGTTCCAACGCAAACAAGGAGCAGTTCTGGCTCAATGACTTTCGGAAAGAGCCCGACGGGTACTCAGGCCAAGTCTCTTCAGTGCCTCGCACTGCGGAAGGTGTTCGTCTAGGCCAGCGAGTTCCAGTTGTTCCGGCGCAAATCCTGGACTGGACATACGAGCATCCAAAGACCCGCAAGATCTCAGGGCATTTTTTCCTCTGTGCCGAATGGGCTGCCTTGCCCGCCGAGCAGGCAAAGGAACAGAAAGAATACTGGGGGGTCCTCTGTGACGAGCAACCGTAGCGGCAGCCCGAGGAATAACCTTTCATTGCAGCGGACCTGCGCCAGCTGCGCTGGCTGGTCCGCTGAATGCAAACGTTAGGCCCGCTGTTCACCATGTTTCCCCCTCAAATCGCCGAAAGCTATGATCGCATCGCGTCGAAGTGGGCAGAGCCGTCCTTTGACCAAAGCAATGGCATTGAACAGCACAAGCGAGCACTCTCATTTGCGTTGAGCAGCGGAACCGCGCTTGACGTTGGATGCGGATGCAACGGAAGGTTCGTAGACTTGCTAACTTCGAGTGGCTTCGCCGTTGAAGGCTTGGACATCTCGTCGGAAATGCTGCGAATCGCTCGCAAGGCCCATCCGCAGCTCACCTTCCATCAGGCGGACATATGTGAATGGACTGCACCACGCCAGTACGACCTCATCACAGCCTGGGACAGCATTTGGCACGTGCCGCTACAAAAGCAGGCTGCAGTTTTACTGAAGCTGTGCCATTCGCTTGCTCCTGGTGGCGTACTCATCTTCACCGCAGGAGGGGTAGAAGTCCCCGATGAGCAACAGAACGAGCATATGGGCGTGCCCATGTATCACGCATCGCTCGGTGTTCCTCGCATCTGCAGCCTCTTGGTTGAAGGTGGTTGTGCCCTCCGTCACTTCGAATACGATCAAGATTCACAGCCTCACGTGTATGTCATCGCGCAGCGGGGCTAACCCCGCATTCGAGGCGACCTCCAACAGCGGGACGCCCCACGCGGGCAAGGCCAGCTTCGCTCATCCTGCCCTGCCCGCGCGGGGCGTCCCGCTGTCGGCGGCCACTCAATGCGAACGTTGAACTAAACCGCTACGCGGTGGCTGCCTGCTGAGGGTGGTCACCGCCTTGTTCGTTGTGGGGTGGCTTGCCTGGGAAGGCAAGCGGGTCAAGCCTTCGGGCTGGGGAATGATCCCCGGCTTGAAGGAGACGATGATGACCACAGCTTTGCGGCGCAAGATGATTGATGCCATGGTCGTGCGGGGTTTGGCCCCGCGCACCCAAGAGGCCTATGTGAACGCACTGGCGCGCATGGCCAAGCACCTGAAGCGCAGCCCAGACACGCTGGATGCGGCCGAGATTGAGGCCTACATGGTGCACTTGGCGCGCGACTGCGGGCGCTCGTTCTCGACCATCAACCACGTGGCCTCGGCCAGCCGATTTCTGTTCCGGCATGTGCTGCAGCGCACCGACCGAGGGCTAGAGCCGCCCATTGCCCGCACCCTGCAGCGGCAGCCCGAACTGCTGGGGCGTGAGCAGATCTTGAAGCTCCTGGCGGCTTGCAAGAGCCCGATGATGCGCATGCTGTTTCAGGTGCTGTACGCCAGCGGCCTGCGCATTGAAGAAGGCTGCCACTTGCGGGTGCGCGACATCGACAGCAGCACCGACCGCATGTGCCTGCGCGTGGTGCAAGGCAAGGGCGGAGCCGACCGCTACACCCTGCTCAGCCCGACCTTGCTCAAGCTGTTGCGCGAGCACTGCAGGCGCTACCAATGCCACCGGCGCGACCCAGACTGGCTGTTCTTCAGCAACCTGACCGGCACGGCCGTCAGCGCCCAAATGGCCCAGCGCCACTACGCCGCCGCCAAGTGGAAGGCCAAGATCACCAAGGGCGGCTCCACCCACACCCTGCGCCACTGCTGCGCCACCCACCTGCTCGAAGCCGGGGTGGACCTGCACACCATCAGCAGCTTGCTGGGCCACAAGCACATCAGCACCACCAGCCGCTATCGTCATTTGATTAGCCCCCAGTTCAAGCCCCCGAAGCAGGGCGACCCGCTGGACCTGCTGGCTGCCTTGCCCTGGGCCTGATCGACGTGTCGGCACTGGCCGAGGCGCTGCGCCAAGGTGGCGCGGCCTTCCTGCGCACCCACAGCCTGAGTACACCGCAAGCGCGGGCGTGGCGGGGCATCTGCGCCTGCCGCACCCCGGTGCTGGGCGGGCAGCGCATGGCCTGCGCGGCCTGCGGCCACAGCCACTGGCACTACCACTCCTGCCGCAACCGGCACTGCCCGCAGTGTGGGAGCCGCGCCAAGGATGCTTGGCTGCAAGGCCGCCTGGCCGAAGTGCTGGAGGTGCCCTACACCCACTTGGTCTTCACCCTGCCGCATGAGATCAACAGCCTCTACCGGGCTGCGCCGAAGTGGCTCATCGAAGCCCTGTTTGCCAGCGTGGCCGAGACGCTCAAGGACTTTGCGGCCAACCCGAGGTGGATGGGTATGGAGGGCGGCCAACCAGCATTCAGCTTGGCTCTTCACACCTGGAGCCAAGACCTGAGCCAACACCTTCACCTGCACGCCGTGATGGCTTGCGGTGTGCTCAAAGACGGGCAGTGGCACACCCCCACGCGCCGCCCCAACTTCCTCTTCCCGGTCAAGGCGCTGAGCCCGGTCTTCAGGGCCAAGTTCATGGTCAAACTGCGTGAGTTGGCGCAGAGCAGCGAACACCCGCAAGACGCCAACCTTGGCCCGCAAGGCCGCAGAGCCCTGATGAGCAAGCCCTGGGTGGTCTATGCCAAGACGCCGCTGGGTGGGCCTGCCCAAGTGCTGGAGTACCTGAGTCGATACACGCACAAGACGGCGATCAGCAACGAGCGCATCAAGGCCGTCAAAGCGCAGGAAGTGAGCTTCACTGCCAGAGCGAACGATAAAGGCGGCAAGCGGCGCATCACGCTGCCTACGCCAGAGTTCATCCGCCGCTTCTTGCTGCATGTGCTGCCGGGAGGCATCAAGCGCATCCGCCACTACGGCGTGCTGGCCAACGGCTGCAAGAAGACACAACTGGCGCAAGCGCGCCAAGCGCTGCAACAACCTGCAGCGAACCCGCTGGCCACCGAGTCAGCCAGAGACTTCATGGCGCGAGTAGCCCGCATCAAGGTCAATGCCTGCCCGTGTTGCCAAGCGCCGATGAAGGTGGTGCAGACACCGGCGGGGTTGAATCACTTGCCTGCGCCTGGGCAAGCGCAGCCAGCCACGACCGCCAGGGGGCCGCCACCGTGAGCCACGGGACTGCGGCTCATCACGCTCTCAACGCGGTCTGCTGGCCGTGTGGGGCGAGCGCGCGCCAACGGACGCAAAGCGCAACGAAAGCGCGGCAGTGGCCCCTGGGCATCCCAGAAACTGAGGATGCCAAGCCCACCCCTAGTGGCAAATCTGGAGTCAGCAGGCCTCGACGCTGGTGATAATGAGCAGCATCAGCGGGGGGCTGCAGCATCAAACCCCCAGTACAAACCCAGGCGCTGCCTGCCAACGACACCACATGGTTCAGTTCAACAGGGTTTATCTGCCGCGATCAGCGGCTGTGCAATCTCCGGCCTGGGTGGCGCGGCAGATAAACGCTATTCGTTAGGCGTCACAAAGCCACCCGATCCCCATCATCACAAACCTCCCGATGAAACTTCGCTCCATGGCTGCCGCCATCTTTGTCGCCATCGCCTGGCCCGCGCTCGCACAACCGATAGACGGACGAGGCGGCCGATTCGAGGACGATTTGATCTCGAACATGGAAGGTCGATGGTCGGTCACGAGACAGATTCGCGGCACTACCGTCCATAATGAACTTAACGCGTCGTGGGCTCTCGCGCATCAGTTCCTTCAAGTGCACATGAAAGACACCCAGGTCCCAGCGCGTTACGAGGCGCTTGTACTCATCGGGTACGTTTATTCCTCCCAAGAGTACGTCGCGCACTGGACCGACTCGTTTGGAGCAAAGTTTTCCGCGGTCGGCCGCGGTAAGCGGACCGGGAACATGATCGAGTTTCGATTTGAATACCCAGATGGCCCTTTCTTCAACACGTTCACCTGGGATCCACTCTCCAAGACCTGGCAGTTGCGGATGGAAAGCCAAGCCTCAGACGGAAAGCGCTCGCTTTTTGCTGTCGACACACTTCAACGCCTGTGACGCCTAACGAATAAGGGCTAGGTCGCGCGCAGCGAAGCGAAGCCGCGACCTGAGCCGTTTGTTGGACAAGCCCGGTGAGACTGAGATGAGGGTGTTGCCGCTGTAGATTGATCCGGGTCTGGATCGGCGGCTGGCGGCACTGGGCTCGGGGTGAGGGGGCCGCTGATGATCTGCTGCAGGCGGGCGGTGACGCGGGATGCGTTGGAGCTGCCTCAAACCTTGATTTTGGACGAACGCCACCTTCGGCTGACCCTGCGCTTGGCTTAGCAGGAACTCAGACCGTGTGGGATGAATGTGGCCGTGGTCGTGCTTGTCAGTGCGTGGTGACCTCCGACGGGTGATCTTTGTCAGGCTGGAGGGCCTGCGGTGTGCCACAGCCCGGCACTGCCGGCGCTGGCCGCATGCGCCTGCGCACGATCACCATGGGCTGCCCACACGCGCAGCGCCAGACGGGGCGTGTGGGTGGTGCGGCATTAACCAGGCTGGGAGTGGCCTGTGTCAACTGCACCAAGGCCAGCGAGCGCCGCGCGTTGTGGTGCAGAAAGCCGAAGTTCCGAGCGCGCTGCAAGCCCTTGGGCAAGACATGCTGCAACAGCAGCCACAAGAAGTCTTCGGCGGGCAGAGTGCGAGTGGCGGGCTTACCGCTCTTGGCGNTAGGCCGAGGCTGCCGCCTCGACCGTCCCCCGAGGGGAGCCCAACCCGCTTGGGGCGGCCCGGCGCGGGCTGAGATCCAGCTTGACGCCGCTCCACGAGTGCGAAGCCTTCAACTGGGTAAAGTAGTCCGTCAACTGCGCGGGCGAGAGCGCGGTGACTTCATAGTCGAAGTGCTGACCAATGCGCCGCATGGCCCGCGCATAAGCCCCCACCGTCTTGGGCCGCAAGCCCTTGAGTTGCAAGTGGCTGCGGTACAGCCCAGCAAAGGGCTCTGGGAACGATGCGGGGTCAACCCCGCTGACAAACTCGGACATGGGTGAAACTCCTCGTTAAGGCCGTAGGTTCACATCCCCCACAATCAGGGCATGTGGCCATACCTTACGAGATCACCAGCAAGCGGGCTGTCTCTCCGCGGAGCGGCTTCGTCCAACCAGGCGGTCGAGGCGACACGCAACGGCATTGGCCCGCGAAGCGCTATTGTTCATGATGCGCCTCGCGGGCCAATGCCGTCGCGTGCACCTCACCTCCAACGTTACCGCAAGCGGAAAACTTTATGATCTTCGGAGGCTTCTCTTGATTGGACGCTACGCTGGTAAATTCACATTCGTTGCAATGGTGTTAGGCCTAGTTGGAATATTTGAAAGTATAAATAGTATTAGAGAAGACAAGGCATTTTTAAATCACGCATTAACCACTGTCGCCAAGCCTGAAAACACGGCAAAAATAGGCGAAATCTATCATGGATCTTTGGTTTTTGCCACCCAATCAGGCGAAGTTATATCAATATCAGCCAATAAGGTTCCTTGGAGCGTCCGAGAAAGCTTCCGTAGTGTTCGTAGTGTGCAAATTGAGTATTTGCCAGAAAAGCCTACCTCTGTAAGATTCAAAGATTGGCCCGTTAAGACCGAAGTTAAGGATTTGATTGAAGCAATCGTTTTGTTCGGTGCCGGAATTATTGCATTTATTTTTTTGAGAAAGGCCCGCAAGTGACGCCTTGCCTCAAAGCATTTGATGCGCTTGTTGAATTCATGAGAATTTATGGACATCCAGTGCGCCAGCCAAGCGCGGCAGTCATGAGGCAGTCATGCATAGGTAGTCATGGATGCTCATCAAATCTCGGCAAGCGGGTTAATTGATGGGTGTCCACGAATTGCTCCACGAATTTCGTGGGTGTCCACGAATTACGAATTTGTTCACGAATTTTCCAGGAATTAAGGAGCCGTAATGTGGCGGATTTCATCAGGCACCAATGACTAATGAATGATGGCTTTGATATCTGTCACGGGGTATATAATTTATGCTTTATCGCGCCATAGGAATTCTATTGGGGCTGCTAATGCTTGCCTTATCTTGGAGGGCTCACCTCGAAAACAAGGAATTCGAGAAATATGCATTAACCTCCTACATTGAGCCTATTAGAAAATACACTGAAACTACAACGAAATCTGTAGATAAGAACGGAATCGTCTGGCACGAATGGAAGGCCAATAGTGTTGATGCTTTCTACCTTAATGCGGATCGTGAAAGAATAAGAATTTCCCGCAAAATTCCAAAATTAGTCGTCACCAAGCTAATTTCTGGCGAACTAGTTCAGGTTACATATCTTCCCAATAAGCAAGACGCTGTACGATTTGAAGGCGAGGCAGGAAAGCCACTTAACGGCAGCTTGGTTGGAATACTATTACTATTGGTATCCTTCATTCCTTGGCAAAGGCGTTATTAGTGGCGGAATTCATTAAATTCTTGGACATCCACCGACCTGAGGATGCCGCCCTGAATTCTTGGATGAATTCTTAGACATCCACCCACTTGTGCATTTCATGGACACCCAGAAACGACACCC
Organism: Ideonella sp. MAG2; assembly: GCA_004359425.1. Classification (GTDB taxonomy): domain Bacteria; phylum Pseudomonadota; class Gammaproteobacteria; order Burkholderiales; family Burkholderiaceae_C; genus Ideonella. The sequence continues at coordinate 1,301,549 of PTEU01000001.1, forward strand.
ATGATCTGGTGCCCAATCAAAATGCGAAACCAGGATGATGGGTTTCCCAGTATGCCGCTTGCCTTATGTTCACCTACAAACGATCTTCGACCGCCCGGGTAGCTGCAACAGTACTACTCTTGTCCGCTGGGGAAATTGATGGACATCCACCAACATGAGGATGCCGTCCCGCCTAAATTTCCCGACCACGAGGCTCTGATCGCTACTTTGATCGCCCCTCATGCCCCGCCCCCGCTAGGTCGTAGACACCCATCAAAAAAATCGGATCAAGTTCATCGAAAGTTCTGGGTTCTTGATGGGTGTCTTAATGTTTTACTTCTCGGCGGAAGCAGCAGCTCGTCCTCAATATTGAGGAATCAACAGATCTGTACTCGCTCCCTCGCTGTTCTACTCCTGAGTCACGCAATCTTGCGTGAGCTTCACAAGACTTGATACAACAGGAGGTATCAGAATGAGGTACATCGCCGTGTTTTCTACGCTGCTAGCGATGGCAAGTCAGGCAAATGCGAACGAGCCTGGTCTTGATGGATTTCAGTTCACAGCTGGACTCGGAGTGGTCTCAACAGGAAACAAGGAGTCCATCGTGTCATCAACCGTGGACAATGGCACTCTCCGAATCACAGAGCGCCAGAAGATCCAGAACGGTCTCTGGCTGGCGTCTCATATGTTTACCGATAGTTGTGAATCCATCGATCAATCGACCAAGAAGTGCCTCGTTCACAAGAAGAGTCGCTTGGGTGCGTTTGTCGCGGCTCAAATCGGGGGGCAGCAGGAGGCGGAGAGCCCGAGTTCGACACCAATTTCCAGTTTTGAAGAGTGCGTCGCGAGCCAGGCCTATATCAATCAAGCACTTAGCGCCGGGGTGATGCTCGTTTCTTGATTTCTCCGTAGTGCCAATAGTGCAATTAAATGTAGTTTTTCTGTTAGCTCACATACGCTACACTTGAGGCATGTTCCTCAAGGTCTCGTCCTCCGGCGGTCACCGCTATGTACGGCTGGTTGAATCCTTCCGCAACGAGCAGGGCCAACCCCGCCAGCGTACGGTGGCCACGCTTGGTCGGCTGGACGAAGAGGGTGGCCCGCTGGATGCGTTGCTCAACGGTTTGCTGCGAGCCAAGGGGCGTCCGTTGGATGGTGTCGATGCGCCTCAAGTGCGCTTTGAGTCGGCCTTAGCCCTGGGTGATGTTTGGGCCCTGGACGCGCTTTGGCATGAGCTAGGCTTTGATCGGCTCGCTGCGGTGTTTCGGCGGGCTCGCTTTACCACCGCTGTGGAGCAAGCGATCCGCGTGATGGTCTTCAACCGGCTGTGCGATGCGGATTCCAAACTGGGCGCGCTGCGCTGGCTGCAAACCGTCAGCATGCCCGGCATTGATGCGGATGGCTTGAGCCACCAGCACTTGCTGCGCAGCATGGATGCGCTGATGGATCACCACGAGGCCGTCGATGACTGTGTCGCCCAGTTGTTGCACCCGCTCATTGATGAAGACCTCTCGGTGGTCTTTTATGACTTGACCACGATCCGCGCCGAAGGCCTGAGCCAGCAAGTCGGTGATGTGCGCCACTTTGGCATGTCCAAGGAGGGCGTCATTGCGCGCCAGTTCATGCTGGGCGTGGTGCAAACGGCCGACGGCATGCCCATCTTCCACGAGGTCTTTGACGGCAACTCAGCCGAGGCCCCAACGCTGGAGCCCACGCTCAAGAAGGTGCTGGATCGCTTCCCCCACATCCGCCGCTTGGTGGTGGTGGCCGACCGGGGCTTGCTCTCGCTGGACAACATGGAGGCGCTCAGCAAGCTGCGTGTTGCGGGTGATCGACCTCTGGAGTTCATTCTGGCCGTGCCGGGGCGGCGCTATGGTGAGTTTGTCGATCTGCTCGCACCCATGGCTGAGCAGATGACTAAAGCGGATGACGAAGTGGTGCAGGAGCTGGCTTGGCAGGGCCAGCGCTTGGTGGTGGCGCACAACCCTGTCCAGGCCCGCGAGCAAACGCAAGACCGCCTGGCCCGCATCAAAGCGCTGGAGCAGCGCGCACAGGCGCTGACGGGCAAGCTCGATGCTCAGGACGAGGGCCAGGTTCACAAGGGGCGCAAACTCTCCGACTCCGGGGCCAAGGCGCGCTTCTTCCACGAGGTCAGTGAGGCACATCTGGCGCGCATCATCCAGGTGGACTTGAAGGCGGAGCTGTTCAGCTACACACTCAATGAGGAGGCACTAGCGCGGGCACAGCTCATGGACGGCAAGCTGATGCTGGTCACTAATGTCAAAGACATGACCGCGGCTGAGGTGTTGCAGCGATACAAGTCGCTGGCCGACATTGAGCGTGGCTTCAAGGTGCTCAAGTCCGAGATCGAGATTGCGCCGGTCTTCCATCGCCTGCCCCAGCGCATCAAGGCCCATGCCAGCATTTGCTTCATGGCGCTGATCCTGCATCGCGTCATGCGCCAGCGGCTCAAGCTCGCGGGCAGCCCTCTCTCCCCAGAGGCCGCACTGGCCGAGCTGCGCCGTATCCAGCGCCACACGGTGCGCGTTGCAGACGCCGCGCCCGTCCAAGGTGTCTCCACCCTTCAACCTCGCCAAGCGCATGTCTTGGCTGCACTCCAGGTCAACCAGCCCACCCTCAACACCCAACTGCCACTGCTCTAAACCGACCCTGTAGTGCCAGTCTTGCAAAGGCTGCCTATACAGATCAATAACTTACGGCGTTTGGTGTCGAACTCGGGGGAGAGAGCCACAGTCGTACGGCATAGACCGCAAAGTGAATTGGGTAGGTATCAATCCGACGCGCCAGCATGGTTCAAGATTCAGAAGGGCCCGCATCGTGACTTTTGAGAAGTTCGTGTTGTTTGAAGAGCGTGGGCCATTGCTGAATCTAATTGCCCCCAATCTTGCAAGACGCATGTACACGGGGAGGCGATTTATCTTTACCTCGATATCCCCTTCAGAGCAAGCTGAAGCCATAGAACTCCTCAAGCTGGCGGACGAAGTTGATAGGTTTGAGCCCTTTCCGCACGTCGCGAAGAGTGCAGTAGCCTGCTTACGGTCACAATGCAAACGAAAGCGTCGCGCTAAGAAGTGCGGATAAAGATGTAGCCCAACTGCTTGGCGGAGTGCCTCGACAAGAGCCATGCCCTCGTCGGTTTCCTTCTTCAGGCGCTGCACCCCTTTAGACACAGCCTACAGCGAGCGCCAGAACTATACTCTCGATGAGCGATATGAAAACAATTCTTGAATCGATTGATAAAGACATAGAAACACACAACCAGAAAGCAAGCCAGTTCTTGAATACCGTTCACGCCATGCTATTCGTGGCTATACTATTTGCGGCCCTATATATTCTTCCTGGCCTAGCTGATAGAGCCCTGCCCGGATTTGAGAGAGATTTCATAAAAGATCAAGAACGACACGTACTCGCTGTAAAGAAATTCAAGGATCAATTTAAAAAAGACTTCTACTTTGTTTCAGAGAAAGAATATGAATCCGCAAAGGAAAAAAACCAAGTTACTCCGGAACTGACCGAGGCGTGGACTACAAGCCGCGGAAGGCCGAATGACTCAATTATAAAGGCGCTTCGTTTTACGAAGGCACTCAGCATTGATGATTCGAAGATGGAGTCTCTGGCAAAATTAGTCCCCATTATTCTCGGAGCCGTATTGGCTGGTTTTTTGCTCACTTACAGATTTCATGTTCAAACAGCTAAAGAATTCACACTAAAGAAGATTGAACTAATGGCAAAGATCGGCAGCGAATCCGAAAAAAGCAGCGCATGAGTACTAATGCTGCGGTCCAAGGAATGTGCTGCAGGCGTAGTTTTTGTTTGCTTCAGAGCTAGAGAAATTGCTACAGGGAGAATTAATATGAAGAGAGGTCGATATTTTCTTGGGCGAGTAATTAAAATTGGAGAACTCAATCAAGAAAATTTAATGAGCACCATGCTAAATGCCCCGATCGTAGAAATTGGCCAATTTGACTGGACTATCACTGACACGAAAGACGGTCGAGGTGAAAGCACACCTTATATTTTTGGTAAGTTATCCAAGTATGCCAAAGATGGTCACGTGACAATTGTTGATGAATCCTCCAGATCCCAGGTGGATGCATATGCTCGCAACCTTTTGGAGGCAAGCTCCCCATTTGTCTACCTGCCTCAGTATTCCGGCATCGCCTTTCTGCATGTATGGAATGGGATTCAAGAAGACGTATTTGGAAGGCATTTTCAGAAAATAATTGAAGAGGCGTACGATAGATTTTTTGTAGGATGCGAGATCGATCCAATTACAGATTACACAGCATTCTCAAAGAGACTTGAGAGTATAGATGTATTCACTGAAATTTCCGCAAAAGTTTACCCACCGAATCCCCTATTCGGCCGCCTCTGGGGAAGCCTGAATGAATATGTGAAGAAGCGAAGGGCTTCGGACGTCTCCGTTAAGGAAACATCCAGCACCCAATCTGGAATATCGACCCAAGTTGCACAATTGGTCCGGGAAATCATGACGAACCCAAACTATGAACCAAACTTTGAACCTGATATCACTGACGCCGCCGTACTTATGGCCGCAGACGGCTACGGATCCGGAAAAATTACTGGATTCGAGGGGGCAACTGAAGTAGTTATAAGAACTTCAGACTCTCAGAAGAGCTTTCTGTTCGACAAGGATCCAATTGCGAGCGAGTTAGTCAGAGAGGTGGAGGTTCAGTTCCGACGCGTAAGCATTGAACGAGATATGGGACATTGATGAGGCTCATTTACTTCGCGCGTGTGTTCTTTATTAGCTTTGAGTTTTTAGCGCTAGCTATTAGCGTCCTTCTTGTCAAATTTTTCGAGTCTGAAGCAAATGCGATCACGTCAGCACTTGCCATAAATGAAGAGTTGACAAAATTTGCCATGTTATTGCCGATCACATTATTTGCTTGGTGCGCCAATGAGGGGCGCGATATGATTTTTTCAAATCAAGATCACAGTAAAATTCTAGTAAATTGGCCCGACTACTGGAAACTTAAACATCATATATTCGCATCGCTCTTGTTTTCACTGATATTCTGCCTCCTTTCTATATTTCCATGGTTAAGCAAGAGCGGCGTTAGTACAGGTATTGGCTTAATTCTTTTTTCCTCAGGTTGTTTTGGCTCAATTTTGGTTGCAGCTCAAATATATTCCGCAAAAATGTCAATTAATGAAGTTATGCATTCGGATTAGGAAAAATCGTCGAGTGTGTAGCGGGCTGGATTAATATTTGAATTCGTGACATCACCAACCGTCCAATTAAAATAGAAAATTATTTCGGATGCCGATCCCCACTCAGATGATTTTGCTTCTGTCGAATTATCGATGACTGGCCCTTTTCAACGACAATGTGGCAAACGCCGGTGACAGTGAATAGGCTTTACATTACTCAACTTAAGTGCGCGAATCCGCTCAATTCAAAGTTTGCATGTTTCTCGTTGCCGCTCTCTTTTCTTTTGGGATCACTGTCAATGAAATAATGCGTCTGGACCAGTATATTGACTGCATTGAGTTCCATAAGCCTGTCTTTGTGTTTGAACAATTTCTCTAAACACCAAGATTCTGACGCACGGTATAGCCAATGCGAAGCCACCCGCTTTCATACATCATCAGGATTCTGTGCGCGGCCGGGGTTTCCTTGTATGCAATCTATACACTATTCAATTTGTCTACGGTTGCATTCAAGTCCATGCAACCCACATCGTGGCCTCGCTTCGAGGGCAAGGTCATCAGCTCTGAAGCCAAAAAGGGGTGCGGCAAACCGAGCAACTTTTTTATGCTAGCATTCAATATGAGTACATTGTTAGCGGCGATGGAACTTATACTGGCAATCGGGCGGTCTTTGGGAATAGCCCATGTGGCTCAGAGTATGAAATGACTCAGTTTTCCCAACAGTTTCCAACCGGGGCAACTGTTCAAGTCGGCGTGAACCCCAGAAATTTATCTGAATCAGTGCTGATGCCTGGGACGACGAAACATGTCCCTTGGGAGGTCATCGTTGTTCTTTCGATCATCTCTTTCGCAGGCCTTATGACCGTCTTCAATTACGTGCGCAAAGAGTGATAAAAGTCTGTTTTTCCACATGAACAATAAAACAATTCTTATTCTTCTGTTTCTGACCTTGGGCCTTTCAGGAGCGTGTGGTGAATACTATGCGAGCCATCATCGGGTGACGCCCAAGGCTTTTGACGTGCTCTTTTTGGTGGTGAGCACGGTGCTGGTGTACCGCTGGTATTACGTTGATGCAGCCAACCGGGCATACCGCCGCACGGCACTTTTGGGAGGGGCCGTCATCATATTGCCGCTGCTGGCCATTCCGTACTACCTATTCCGCAGCAGGCCCAGTGGCCAAAAGTTGCGCGCCTTGCTGGGGTTCTTAGGGCTGGTGGCGCTTTCCATCGTCACCATCGTGCTGGGCGGCTTGCCCTTTGCCGTCGCTGATGTGGCCTCTTCCCGTTAGCAAGCTGTCATGCAGGCAGAGTCCTCTTCACTCAACTTCCGCGCGCTAACCAGTGCCGACCAGCCCGCCCTCTGGCACTGGCTACACATCGCCCTGTGGGACCCGCCCCCTGCCCCTTTACGCCCGCTGGAAGTCTTGCAACACCCCGGCGTTAGCATTTATGCCGAGGGTTGGGGCCGTGCCTCGGATGTGGGGATGGTGGCCATGGTGGCGGGTGAAGACGCTGGCGCGTGTTGGATGCGCCTCCTGCCACCCCAGGTGGGCCTAGCCTATGTGGATGAGGCCACGCCGCAATTGGTCATCGCCCTGGAGCCGCAGTTTCAACGCCAGGGTTACGGCAAGCCCTTGATGCTGCGTGCGCTTGGCGCTGCGGCGGCGGCGGGCTACAAGCAGGTTGCGTTGACGGTGCACCCAGAGAATGGGGCGCGCTTGATGTACCGCGAGTGTGGGTTTGAGTTTGTGGCGCTGCGGGGCAGCTATCACCTGATGGTTGCCAAGCTGGCTTGAATTGCGGCACGGGCCTACCCTTTGGCCAAGGGCTGAGTCGCCCGCTTGCCCAGCACCCCACTCGACACTGCCAAGCGCTGCTGCACCAGGGTTTGTAGAAAGCGCACCACCATGGGCGGCTCGCCCTGGTAGCGGTGCAAGGTGTAGACGGGGTGGGCGCGCTCGTGCAGGCCCAGCAGGTGCACTAGGCTGCCGCTGGCCAGGGCGTCGGCCACCAGCAGGTCGGGCAGCACGGCAAAGCCGTTGCCTTGGATGACCCATTCGCACAGCATGGTGGCGCTGTCGATTTTGTAGCGCTTGGGGCAGCTCACGGTGTGGGCTTGGCCCTCGGCGTCATAGAGGCACAGCTCGGTTTGCTGCTGTAGTTGCTGCCAGCGGGCGGCCACAAAGGGGTGGGCGGCCAGGTCGGCCACGCTGGTGATGGGCGGTGCAGCCGCCAGATAACGCGGGGACGCCACCGGCACACCTTGGAGTTGGCCCACTTGGCGGGCCCGCAAGCTGCTGTCGGCCTGCTCGCCCACGCGCACGGCCAGGTCAATGCCACCACGCACCAGGTCCACCACGGCGTCGTCAATGAGTATGTCGGGCTCTATCTCCGGAAAGCGGGTCACCAGCTCGCGCAAGGCGGGCAGCAGCACGCTGGAGGCCAAGGCTTCAGGGCAGGCCACGCGCAGCGGGCCACGAGGCCGCTGGCTCAGGGCTACTGCTTTGTGGTGCGGGCCAAATCAGGCATTGGTCTAGGGCGCGAAGAACAGCTCGATGCGATCGCTTGTCCAGGTGGCCACACCCGTGCCAAAGAAGTCGGCGTCCTCTGTCCAGATAGGGCAGCCGAGAGTCATGGCGCAGGCCAGCACCGGCCAGTCATCGGCGTCACGCGCTGAAATGCGCTTTAACGCAGGCTGTCGCATGGACGCATTAATCTCCGCGTCCAAGCCCTGCACAACAGCCTGGAGTTGGTCCAAGACCTGCATCGCCAGATCGGGATCAACCCCCCGCTTTGCTCGGCTTGCCTGCCTTACTTTTGCGGGCCAGCTTGAAGTCCGCCACCACCGCATCTACATCCACAGCCTGCGCCTCCAAAAGCTTATCCAGCGCTTGGCTGGCTTTTTTGAGCGCCACCCTGTCTGACTCCGCCTGCCCCTGCGTGGAAATGAAGTACCCCACCGTCTGGCCGTGCCGTGTCACAGCCACGGGAACGATAGAGGCGATGTACTCCGCCATGTCAGCTCGAAACTCGCGTATGCCAACTCTTGGGGGTTCCATATCGCCACCGGCCTTTTGTGAATCACTGTGTACACCTTTTATGCTCTGCTTGATGCCGCAGCAAGCCCTCGTCAACATGGCCGTGAGGCCACAGCGGGACGGTATCCTCTGGCTGCGACACGCGGCAACGAATTGCGGTAATGTGCCCCTCTCCCCGCTAAAAGCCCCCAATGAGGACCCCCGCGATGCCTGACGTACCGGACAAGTACAAAAGCCTTCAAAAGGAATGGAGGGCCAAGGAGTTGGTCTGGTCGCTTGCGCACTACGGATTGGACGTGGGTGCCGCCATGCTGGCCGTGGCCGCAGGGCTGAAAGTGACGCCAGCGTTTTTGCAGCACTTTTCGCAAAGCGAACTCGCCTTTGCGTCGGCGTCCGTGGCGAGTGTGCTGACCTTTTTGTCACCATCGTCTCGTCGTAAGTCCTACACCGAGGCTTGCGATCTGCTCCGGCTCGCTCGCTTGCGGTACGAGACTGAGCCAGACATACCAACCTCTGCACTGAACGATGCCGTGGAGAAGGCGCAGAACATCGTTGCAAGGCGCTGAGGCAGCACAGCTTGCAGAGCTTATACAGAAATCTGTATCATCTTGTCATGAAGACCACGCTTGATCTCAACGACCAACTCCTCGCGGACGCGAAGTCGCTTGCCGCGCAGCAACGCACCAGCCTGACTCGTCTGATTGAAGAAGGTTTGCAGCTTCGTTTGCGCGCGCAAGCAGCCAACTCCAAGCGTGGGCGAGTCCGCCTGCCGGTCTTCAAGGGCCAGGGCGGTCTGGTTCAAGCTGTGAATCCGCTGAGCAACAAAGCACTTCTCCAGGCGCTGGACGATGACGCCTGACGTCAATGTCTTGGTGGCGGCGTCACGCGCCGATCATCCGCATCATGCGGTAGCGCGCGCCTGGCTCGAAGAAGCCATTGCGGCATCCGGCAGCGGCGCTGCCTTGACATTGATGCCCATGGTCGTGGCAAGCTTTCTGCGGCTGGTCACCAGCCCCAAAATCTTCAAAGTGGCCACGCCCGTTGAAGACGCCATCGCGTTTGTAGACGCCGTTTTGCTTGCGCCCGGCGTTCGGCTGGCACCGCTGGGGCCAGAGTGGGCCAAGCTGCGGCAACTGTGCTTAGAGAAAAAGCTGACCGGAAACGATCTGCCAGACGCTTGGTTGTCGGCAGCCGTGACGCAGTTGGGCGAGCACCTGGTGACCTTTGATCGAGACTTCAGGAAGTTGCTTTCAAGAGGCCGCTACACGCTGCTGGATACAGCGTAGGCGTTTGGATCTCTGAGTCCACTCATGATCTGGACGGCAGCCCCACTCGACCACCAGGTGGACGCCGGGCTGGGCGGAGCGCCCAGGCTGCCTGCCGCTGGCGCAAGGCAGCATTAGAGAGTACATTCCGACAAAAATGTACTGTTTAATGACATGCCAAAGTCTTCTGCTCACAATGAATGGCTGCCGCCACAGGTGCTTGAAGCGCTGAAGGCCTTGGGCGCTAACCTGGCGCTCGCCCGCATGCGCCGCAAGGAAGCTCTGCGGCCCTGGGCCAAGCGCTTGGGGGTTTCTGTCAGCACGCTGCAGCGCATGGAGGCGGGTGACCCGGGCGTTGGCATGGGGGTCTGGGCCGCTGCGCTGTGGCTGGTGGGGCGCACGGATGCGATGGCTGAGTTGGCAGACCCAGCTTTAGACATGGGAGCCCTGGAGATTGACCTACGCGCGGCGCGCGAGCGGCAAGCCCGCCGATCCAAGGGGGCGGCATGAGCAGCTATCAAGTCCGCGATGAGCTTTACCTCTGGTGGCTGGCGCAGCCCGAGCGCCCCGTGCTTGTCGGCACGCTGCGCCATGTGGCCCGCCATGCACACCAGGCCGGGGGTGTCTCGCTGGAGTACGACCCCGGCTGGATCGCGAACGGGCTGGCCCTGAGTGAAGACCTGCCGCTGAAGGCGGGGGCTTTTCTGCCCACCGAGGCAGGCTCTGCAGTGGGCGCGGTAGACGACGCCCGCCCCGACCGCTGGGGCGAGCGTGTGATCCGCCTCTTGGACCACCCTGCTCGCTTGTCCACCCTTGAGTTTCTGTATTTCGCGGGTGATGACCGCTTTGGTGCCTTAGGAGTGTCGACCTCGGCGATGGCCTACGAGCCACGACAGCACGGCCCCTTGGCCAGCTTGGCTGAGATTGGGCTGATTGAAGCCTTGGTGCGTCGAGTCGAGGCGGGTGAGCCCGTGGAAGAGCGGCTGCGGCGGCTGATCACCCCCGGGGCCACGCTGGGCGGAGCCCGGCCCAAGGCCCTGGCGCAGATCGATGGCGAGAGCTGGGTGGTGAAGTTCTCCGAGCAGGGCGACACCCTAGACAGCCCGGCGGTAGAACACGCCACCATGACCCTGGCCCGGCAGGCGGGCATCGAAGTGTGCGAGACACGGCTGATAGCGTTGGCCCGCAGGCACGCGGTGGCGGTGCGCCGGTTTGATAGGCAAGCCGGGCACAGGCTGCATGCGGTGTCTGCGCATGTCGCGCTGCGGGCGGCCGGTCAGCCCATGGGCTACCCAGAGCTTGCGCTGCTGCTGAGGCGCAAGGCCCTGGCAGACCGCTTCGAGGCTGAAGGTGCCGAGCTGTTCCGCCGCATGGTGTTCAACATCTTGATGGACAACACGGACGACCACGAGAAGAACCATGCCTTGCTGGTGGACGCGCAACAGGTCTTCCGGCTGGCCCCCGCCTTCGACGTGCTGCCCGCCGGGCAGGCGCTGGGCTATCAGCAGATGCGCGTGGGCCGCGCGGGTGCGGAGTCCACCTTGAGCAATGCGCTGTCGGAGCACCGCTCATTCGCGCTGACGTTGCCGCAAGCCACGGCCATTGCCACCGCGGTGGCTGGCGTGGTGGACGGATGGCAGGCGCATTTCGAACGCTGTGGCGTGAGCCCACACGACTGCAGGCTGCTGGCGCAACAGGTGGACAGGCCGTTTCTCTTGGCGCAGCGCCGCTTTTGATGAACGCGCAAGTCAGGCCTTAGAGCCCCCTGCCCGCCACTCCAGCACTTCGTCCCCATTCCCATCCACCTGCCCCGTGCTGCGCCAACCCAAGTGCCGGTAGAAGCCGTAAGAGCGCACCTGCGGGTCAGCCGAGCAGCCCAGGAACAGTCGCTGGTGCCCGTGATCGTGCAGCAGGGCCATCACACGGCGCAGCAGCTCTTGGCCAATGCCCTGCCCTTCAAAGGCGGGAAGCAGGGCCAGCACCACCACCTCGCCGGTGTGCAGGTTGCCAAAACAGTAGCCCACCATCTGGCCTTCATGCTCGGCCAGCACGCCTTGCAGCATCAGGGCGCGGATGTCCGCTGCCCAGCTTTCGGCGGTGATGCCCAGGGCCGCTAGGTGGGCTGGGCTGATGGCGTTTTCGCGGGTTTGGCCGCGCAGCAGGATGTAGCTTTGCGCGCGCTCTGGGGGCGCAGGGGCATAGTGAACAGAGATCATGGGTGTGCCGCAGTGAAGATAACTGTTGCTGTCCGCCGCCACTCAGCGATGGCATGAACTGTACCCACGGATTAAATCGAAATAGACAGGACTTTCTTAAACTATATAAATTGATACAATGCGGCGATATTCTGATATATTTCGATACATCATTCAATTTCCATTATTAATCGGCCCCGTCGATTTAATTTCCAATAAGAATATCAACCCTTGTACACTGGATATTCATGGGGTTTGCTGCTGGTGCCGCCTGAGGGTCGGCCGACTGGCCAGGCAGGGGTGGGCTTGGCCCCACTCGTCGATGCTGGAGTGGGGGAGGCTTCAAGCCTGTAGTCCTTCAATGCGGCCAAGCCGGTTTGCAAGTGGGCCATGCCAATCCAGGCCTGAGCGCCCTTGGCCAAGGCCTCGGAGGCCCCCATTTCAATGGAGATGGCCGCAGCGATGTCGTCGTAGCACTTGGCGTACTCCTCCAGCATGCGGGTCATCAGCGCGCAGCGCTCGGCCAGCGAGGTTTGAGAGAAGGCGGGTAATGCGGCACGGGCAGCCTTGACGGCGGTGTCCACAGCGGCCGCAGAGCTCAGCGCAATGCACGCTGCAACTTGCTCTGCGGACGGGTTGATCGCGTCATGGACACGCAAGGTGCCAAGGGGTGAGACTCAAGCGCCGTGAATGTAAAACTTGCAGAGTTCTTGCATGGAGATGCCTACCGGAAGAGAGATGCACTACGGCGAAGAGACGGCTACGACGCGCTTACAGGAGTTTCTCGCCCTTGAGCACGCTCTTGGCCACGTTCTGCTTGTCCGCCTTCGTGCCGGGCACGTCAAAGGTGGCGCGTTGGTTAACGCGGTGGTGCGGCCAGTAGTCGGCCACCGCATAGTGCTGGGTGGAGCGGTTGTCCCAAATGGCGATGCCGTTGGCCTCCCACTGGTGGTGCACCATGAACTCCGGCTTTTTCAGCCAGTTGAGCAAGAAGTGCAGGATGCCTGCGGCCTCGTGGCGGTCGATGCCCTGGATGTTGCGGGTGAAATCGCTGTTCACAAAAATGCACTTGCGCTTGGAGTCGGGGTTCACGCGCACCACCGGGTGAACCACGGGCTTGAAGGCCTTGATGGCGGCAATCAGCGCCTCGTCGCCCTTCTCGCCCAGTTTCTCCCGAAATGCTGCTTGTTCCCAGGTGTGAACCGCCGTCAGGCCCTCCAGGTATTTCTGCATGCCGGGTGAGAGCCATTCGTAGGCCTTGCTGGTGCTGATCCAACAGGTGTTGCCGCCCGCAGGCGGGGTTTTGGTGATCTGGATGGCCGTGCCCAGCGGGGGGTTGAGCTTCCAGCTGATGTCGGTGTGCCAACTGTCGATTTGCGGCGGGGTGTCTTTGTCCGACTCGATGACTTCGAGCTGAGGCTCGGTTTCATGGCGGTTGAAATACGAGCCGCCCGACAGCGGGCCAAACACCTTGGCCAAGGCAATGTGCTGCTTGGGCGTGATGACTTGGGGGCGAAAGAAGATCACCTCAAAATCAAACAGCGCTTGGCGCAGCTCTGCCTTCACCGGCTCGCTCAAGGGATGGGTCAGGTCCACGCCTTCAATCCAGGCCGCGAAATTGGGCATGCGCGGCACGGGCTTGATGTGCTTGTAACGCTTGGCGATATTGATCAACTTTAGGGGCTTGGTATTGGCCATGGCATTTCTCCGTGAGAGGCTTAGAGGCGGGCAATGAGGATGGGAGGGGGGCTGCTGCGTGCAAGGGTTCAGAAGGCGTATGGCAGCCTGGGCTTACTGCCAATGCAGCAGGCGCTTTTCAAGCCAGGTCATGCTGCGCACCACGGCCACGCCCAGCAGTGCCAGCACCACCAGCAGGGCCATCACGCCGTTCACCTCAAAAGTGGAGCCCAAGTACGCCAGCGACTGGCCCAAGCCCTTTTCTGAGGCAATGATTTCGGCCCCGATCACCCCCAGCAAGGCGTAGATCAGCCCCAGGCGCAGGCCCGAGAAAATCACGGGCACGGCACCGGGCAGGGTCACTTGAAAAAAGGTCGTCATGGCGCTGGCCCCCAAGGTTTTGCACAGGGTCACATGGTCTTGGCTAACGCCACGAATGCCTGCCACGGTGCTGGAGAGCACGATGAAAAACGTCAAGCTGCAGCCCACGGCAATCTTGGAGCCCAGCCCCAAGCCAAACCACAGAATGAACAGCGGGGCCAAGGCGATGCGGGGCATCACGTTCATGGCGTTGAGGTAGGGGTCCAAGAACTTCTCGACCTTGGGAAAGGCCACAAACAACAAGCCCACCGCCATGGCAGCCACGCTGCCCAGGGCAAATGAGATCAAGGTGCCGGCCATGGTCCAGCCCAGGTCAGTCCAGAGCTTGCCGGTGGCGATGTTGTTCCACAAAAACTTGATCACGCCGCTGGGCTGGCCCACAAAGGTGGGGTCTAGCCAGCGGTTGGCCGTGAGCCATTCACCCAAGGCCAGCAGCGCAGCAATGAACGCAATATGGCCTGCGGCCCAGCGCAAGGTGTCAGCCTTCATGTTTGCTCCAGCCAGATTCGAGGTGTGACCACAGCGTGGCGTACAGCTCGTGGAAATGCGGGTCTTTTTGCAGCTCGCGAATCGAGCGCGGGCGCGGCAAGTCAATGCGGATATCGGCCACGATGCGGCCCGGGCGCGAGGTCATCACCACCACCCGGTCAGACACCGCCACCGCCTCGGACAAGTCATGCGTCACAAACAGCACCGACTGCTGATGCTGCTGGCACAGGCGCAGCAGCAGGTCTTCAAGCTGCAACTTGGTTTGGGCATCCAACGCACCAAAGGGCTCGTCCATCAACAGCAAGGGCGAGCCCATGGCAAAGGTGCGGGCCAAGGCCACACGCTGGCGCATGCCGTGGGACAAGGCCTTGGGCAAAGCGGCTTCAAACCCCGCCAAGCCCACCTCTTGCAACATGGCGCGCGCCCGCGCTTCGGCCTGGGCACTCGGCACGCCGCGCACCTCCATGCCAAACATGGCGTTGCCCAGGGCGGTCTTCCAGGGAAAGAGGCTGTCGCGGGCCAGCATATAGCCCACCTGGTGATTGCCTTGGCGCGGCGCTTGGCCATTGACCAACAAGCGCCCCTTGCCCGTGTGGGGCACCAAGCCCGCTGCCAAGTTCAGCAGCGTGGTTTTGCCACAGCCGCTGGGGCCCACCAGCGAGACAAACTCGCCCTGGGCCACATGCAAAGACACATCAGACAGCACCTGGGTGTTGCCACCGTCAAAGCTGAGATGAACGCCCTCGGCAGCGATGGCCATGGTGGCCGCCGCCGAGGCAGAAGAATTGCTCATGCGCGAATCGCTCAACGGATTTGAAAAAGCGCTCAGCGCAGTTGCAGCAGCTTGCTGGTGTCAAAAACCTTGTCGATTTGGCCCGTGCTGTGCAGGTAATCCGCAGCGTGCTGGAAGGCCTTGGTGTCCAGCGAAAACCGGGCACTGTTGATCGAGTTGCGCAAAGACGCCTCCACAGCGGCAGCGCCTGCGGGGCCTTCGATCTTGAAGGTGTCGTTGACCACTTTGAGCACGGCTGCGAAGTTGGCCGGGTTTTGGATGAACGCTTCCGACTCACGCATGGCCTTGCCAAAGGCGTCCAGCGTGGCGGCCTTTTTCTGCGCAAAGTCGCCCCGCACCGTCATGGGCGTGGCCCCGCCGTTCAGCGAGACAATTTCTTTGGGCCCCTCACCCTTGCGGGGGTCTACCAGCACACGGCACACCTTCATGGCCACGCAAAAGCCGTCCATGGGCGCGAACGACACCAAGGCATCAATCTGTTTGTTAGCCATGGCGGGCAAGGCTGTGTTGGGTGCGCCCACAGGCACGATGGTCACATCAGAGCCCGAGAGGCCTGCGCCCTTCAAGAACGAGAGCAACTGAAACTCAGCGCCCGAGCCCCGAGCCGTGACGCCAATTTTTTTGCCCTTCAGGTCGGCCATCACAGCCGGGTAGCCCTTGGCCGCATTGGGTGTTTCTACATGGGCACCCGCCATCAAGAAAAAGCTGTTGTCGCGTGAGCCGTTGCCGATCACCTTCAGGTCAGCGCCCTTGTTCGCGGCCTGGACCACCACTTCAGTGGGGCCAAAAGCCACGTCGATGTCGCCCGCCAACAGGGTCTGCATGCCCAGTGGCGCGGCGGGAATGGTTTTGAGCTCGCACTTGATCCCGTGCTTGTCGCAATAGCCGTTGGCCGCGGCCACCCGAACCAGCACGTTACCCAAGCCTGGGTAGTCTTGTATGCGCAAGGTCTCGGTTTGAGCCACCGCCATCGTGGTGGTCAGGGCCAAAGAAGCAAGCACTGCAGCGAGGGGCAAACGGGTCATAGAAAGTCTCCAAGCAAGGGACGAAGCATCAGGCCAGCCCAGCTTAGGCAAGGGGTCGCACAGAGAAAGTGTCATACGTGACAATTTGGGGGAAACTCCGTATCTCGTTTCCCCTGTCCCGAGCCGCACGCAGCAACTCCCCCAGCAAGCACAGCGCCATGCCCCATCCGCCCAGCAGGCACGAGGCTCAGCCTCCATCGATGTCAGGCCCGCCCACCTGCATTCACCAACTCCCCAGCGCCGTGGCGCAAGCCTTGCAAAAGGCGGGCAAGCTTAAGCATTGGCGCAAGGGCCAAACCGTGGTGCGGCAGGGGCAAACCAGTGCCGAGATCGTGGTGGGCCTACAGGGGAGTTTGTCGGTGGACTTGGCGGGCCCTTCGGGGGCTGACACGCTCATTCGCTTTTTGAGCGAAGGCGAGTTGGTGGGCATTGCCACGGTGCTGGCGGGCACACCGGCCCCCACCTCCATCGTGGCTCAAAGCGCCGCGCAAACCCTGCACATCGAACGCAGCACCTTTATCCAGGTGCTGTCTGACCACCCCGAGGGGGCGATTGGCATCATCGTGCTGCTGAGCCACCGCATGGTGGAGTTGTTCAACTTCATAGAGATGACCTCGCACCGGCCCTTGCCAGAGCGTGTGCGCTATGCATTGCGGCGTCTGGCGCTGCATAACGGCAGGCCCAGCGCGCAGGGGCAAGTGACCTTGGCCGTCACACAAAGCGATATGGCCAAGGCGGCCAGCGCGTCCCGCCAGCGGGTTCACCTGGAGCTACAGAAGCTGCAACGGGCAGGCGTCATCAGCCTGGGCTATGGCCTGATCACCGTCCACCAACCTGAGGCCTTGGAGACACAGCCTCAACGCCAACGTTAAGGCTGCGGCTGCTTCAGATCAACACTTGGCGGCGCAGGGCCTCGTCGTCCAAGAGGCTGGCCAGGTTCGGCGCGGTGATGGCAGCCGGTGCGGCGGCCATCGCGTTGACGGTAGGGCTATCGTCTTGCAACAGGCCGTCAGACGGCTGGGTCAGCAGCTCGCCCAGGCCCGGGGCCGTGGCTTCTTGACCCTTGGCAAACCACACGTCGGCCATGTCGTGCGTGGCCCCGTCTTGGGTGGTGTAGTTGGACACCAAGCCCAGCAGGTTGCCGTTGTCCACCTCGGTGCCGGTTTGGGCTTGCAGGTTGAGGCTGGTGATGCCCAGCTCGGTGAGCGACTTCAGCTCGCCCGCATCGGTCACGCCGTCGCTGTTGGCGTCCACCCAAACTTGCAGCTTGTCCCAGTTGGCGTCGGCGGCGCTCAGCATGTGGTCGCCATTGCTGTCTTCCCAGCTCATGGCCACATAGCCGTTGCCTGCGCGCTGGCCTTGCTCGTTCTTGGTGCCCACGCCAAACAGCTCGCTGCCGTCGTTGATCACGCCGTCGCCGTTGCGGTCCATCACCAGTAGGCCGTCGCCCGAGCCTACCCAGCCGGTTTGGCGGGCGTTGCCGGTGGCCATCACGTCGAATTTCACGCCCTCCTCGGCCGAGAGGGTTTGGATGCCGCTGCCGTCCAGGTCCAACACAATGGGCGTGGCCAACATATAGGTGTTGAGTTGTGCCGTGTTCATGGCCGCCACATCGCTGCCCTCAAAGGCGGCGATCTGAGTGGTGGTCATGGCAGCAATGTCGGCAGTCTCCAGCCCCGGGATCTGGTCGGTGGTCAGGGCCACAATTTGCTCGGTCGTCAAAGCCCGTGCCTGGGTCGTGGTCAGGGCGGCGATTTGGCTCGACTCCAGCGCCTGGAATTGCTCAGTCGTCAGCGCGGCAATTTGCGCGGTGCTGAGGTTGGCGATCTGCCCGCCTTGCAAGGCCTGGATGTCATCCGTGGCCATGGCGGCAATCTGGCTTGTGCTCAGGGCGCGCATGGCGGTGGTGCTCAGGCTCTCCACTTGTTCGGTGGTCAGGGCCACGATCTGGTCGGTGGTCAAAGCCGCCATATTGGCCGTGCCCAGCGCCCGCAGATCAGCCGTCTCCAACGCCTCGATTTGGGTGGTGGTCAGGCCGGCCACTTGTGCCGTGGTCAGGGCCGCCGCCTGGGCGGTGCTGAGCGCCTGAATCTGCGCCGTGCCCAGGGCGCTCAAGGCCTCCGTGCCAATGGCGCGTATGGAGGCCGCCCCCAATGCGGCCAGGTCTTCCAGGCTCAGGGCAGCCATGTGGTCCGAGGTCAGCGCTGCAATTTGGGCGGTGCTCAGTGCCGCAAACTGGGCGGTGCCCAGGGCATCCATTTGCTCGGTTGTCAAAGCCGCAATGGCCGCCGTGCTCAAAGAGCGCAGGTTCAGCGTGCCCAGAGCGGGCATGTCGGCCGTCTCCAGGGCTGCCACCTGTGCAGTGGACAGCGTAGCGACCTGGGCAGCGGTCAGGGCGGCCACTTGGGTGGTGCTCAGGGCGGCCACGGCCTCGCTGCTGAGCGCAGTCACCTGTTGGGTCGACAAGGCTTTGATGTTGGCGGCACCCAGGGCCGCCACATCGGCCGTGTCCAGGCCCGCAATCTGGGCCGTGGTCAGGGCCGCCATCTGGGTGGTGGTGAGGGCCGCCATTTGGCCGCTGGTCAGCGCGGCAAGCTGCTCGGTGCTCAAGGCCGTGATCTGAGCCGTGGTCAAGGCGGCCACTTGGGCGGTGCCCAGGGCTGCCATCTGGTCGCTGCCCAGCGCGCCCAATTGGTCGGTGCTCAGCACACGCAGGCGTGCTGTGCTCAAGGCGGCCAGGTCGGCCGTCTCCAAGCCCGCCATTTGCGCCGTCGTCAAGGCCATGGCCTGGCTGCTGCTCAGGGCGGCAAACTGTGTGGTGTCTAAGGCATTGAGTTGGTCCGTGCCTAGGNCCAGGTCGGCGGTTTCCAAGCCCTGCACTTGCGTGCTGGTGAGGGCTGCCGCATGCACGGTCGAGAGGGCCGCCCATTGGCCGGTGGTCATGGCGGCGATGGCGTCGCTGGTCAGCGCCGCAAACTGGGCACTGCCCATGGCCCGCAGGGCTGCGGTGCCCAGAGCGGCCACATCGGCGGTCTCCAGCGCAGCCAATTGGTCCGTGCTCAGAGCGGCCACTTGGGCGCTGGTCAGCGCGGCAAACTGGCTGGTGGTCAAGGCGTTGAGGGTGTCGCTGCTCAGCCCCGCCATTTGGTCGGTGCGCAAAGCCATGATCTGGCTGCTGCTCAATGCAGCCACCTGGGCGGTGTCCAAGGCATTGAGCTGTGCGGTGGCCAGCGCCCTCACCTGCTCGCTGGTCAAGGCGCGCAGGTCGGCACTCTCCATGGCGGCCACTTGGCCGGTGGAAAGGGCGGCCACCTGGGCCGTGCTGAGGGCCTGCAAGTCGTCGGTCTGCAGCGAGGCCACTTGGGCCGTGGTCAGGCCGGCCAACTGCGCGCCGGTCAGGCCGGCAATCTGGGCGCTGTCCAGAGCCGCCAAAGTCTCAGTTTGCAAGGCAGCCACCGAGGCCACGCTCATGGCGGCCAGGTCTGCGGTTTGCAGGCCAGCCACTTGGTCGCTGGTCAGCGCGGCAGCATGGGTGGTGCTGATGCTGGCCGCTTGGGTCACCGTCAGCGCCTGGATGGCGTCGGTCGTGAGCGCGGCAAATTGGTCGGTGCTGAAGCTGCGCAGCGCGGCGGTGGTCAGGGCGGCCACATCAGCGGTCTCCAAGGCCGCCACTTGCTCGGTGTTCAAGGCCGCGGCTTGCGCGGTGGTCAGCGCGGCAAATTGCGCAGTGGTCAGGGCATTCAGCGCCTCGGTGCTCAAGCCTTCGATTTGCTGAGTGTTGAGGGCTGCAATCTGCGCGGTGGTCAGGGCCGCGATTTGCGCTGACAGCAAGGCGTTGAGTTGCTCGGTGGAGAGTGCTCGCAGGGCCGGTGTGCCCAAGCTGCGCAGGTCGGCGCTTTCCATCACGGACACCTGGTCGGTGGTCAGGGCGGCGACTTGGGCGGTGGTCAGGCCTGCGACTTGGGCGGTGGTCAAGGCCACCACATTGGCGGTGCTGAGGGCTGCGACCTGCTCAGTGGCCAAGCTGGCCAACTGGGCCGTGGTGATGGCGGCCGCTTGGGTGACGGTGAGGGCCCCAATTTGGTCGGTATCCAGCGCGCGCAACTGCGCACTGCTGAGGACACGCAGATCAGTGGTTTCCAGCGCTGCGACTTGGTCGGTGGTGAGCGCAGCAATCTGGGCCGTGGTCAGGGCCATGGATTGAGCGGTCGTCAAGGCCACGGTTTGGGCCGTGGACAGGGCGGCCACGGTGTCTGTGGCCAATGCGGCGAGCGCCGAGGTCGTCAGCGCCGCCAGGTTGGCGGTGGTCAGGCCCGGGATCTGCTCGCTAGAGAGCACGGCGGTTTGGGTTGATGTCAATACCGCCGCTTGGGCGGTGGTCAGCGAGGCCAGGTCGGACGTGGTCAGTGCGGCAATGGAGGCTGTGCTCAGTGCGCGGATGCCGGCGGTGCCCAGGGAGGCGATGGAGATGCCCCCCAAAGCCAGCAACTGGTCGGGCGTTAGGGCTGCAATTTGAGCGGCGGTCAAGGCGGCGACCTGGGCGGTGGTCAGTGCCGAGAGGTTGTCCGTCGACAAGGTGGAAATCTGGTCGGTGGTGAGGGCCGCAATTTGCGCGTTGGTGAAGGCCGCAACCTGACCCGTGCCCAGGGCGTTGAGCTGCTCAGAGCTGAGCTGCACCAACTGAGCCGTTGAAAGGTTGATCAGATCGGCCGTCTCCAGCGCTGGCATTTGCTCGGTGGTCAGGGCGGCGACTTGGGCCGTCGTCAACTGCGACACCTGGGCCGTGGTCAAGGCTGCCACGGCGGCGGTGGAGAGAGCGGCAATTTGCTCGGTGCCCATGGCCCGCAAGGCACTGGTGCGCAAGGCTGCCACGTCAGCGGTTTCCAGTGCCGCCACCTGGGCGGTGTCCAGCGCCGCCATCTGCGCGCCGCTGAGGGCTTCATATTGCGCCGTGGTCAGGGCCACCAAATCGTCGGTGTCCATGGCGGCGAATTGGGCCGAACTGAGCGAGGCCACTTGGGCCGTGCTCAGGGCAGCGGCCTGGCTGGTGGTCAGTGCTTGGACTTGGTCGGTGCTCAGGGCGCGGATGGCTGCCGAGCCCAGTTGGCGCAGGTCGGCCGTCTCAAGGGCTTGGAGTTGGTCGGTGGTCAGCGCCGCGACCTGGTCCGTCGTCAGAGCGGCGGCTTGGAGGCCGGTCAAAGCGGCCACTTGCTGCGTTTCCAGAGCGGCCAGGGTGTTGGTCCTGATCGCGGCCAGCGAGGTCACGACCAAAGCGGCCACTTGGGCCGTGCCCAGGCCCACGATCTGGTCGCTGGTCAAGGCGGCGGCCTGGCTGCTGCTGAGGGCATTGGCCTGAGCCGTGGTCAAGGCGGCCAGGGCGTCGGTGCTCAGGGCAGCCACCGCCTCGGTGCTCAGGTTGCGTACCGCGCTGGTGGAAAGTGCGGCCACATCGGCCGTCTCCAAGCCTGCCACTTGGGCGGTACTCAAGGCTGCTGCTTGGCCGGTGGTCAGCGCCGCGAACTGGGCGGTGCCCAGGGCGTTCAGGTTATCGGTCGACAAGCCACTCACTTGGGCCGTGGTCAGCGCTGCCACTTGCGGCGCGCGCAGGGCGGCCATCTGCTCCGTGGTCAAGGCGTTGAGCTGCGCGGTGGACAAGGCCTGCAGTTGGGCGTTGGTAAGGGTCGCGAGGTCAGAGGTCTCCAAGGCGACCATTTGGTCGGTGGTCAGCGCCGCGACCTGCTCGGTACCCAAGCTCATCACCTGGGCCGTGCTGAGGGCCTGCAAGTCGTCGGTCTGCACAGCGGCCATTTGGGCCGTGGTGAGCGCGCGCAATTGCTGGGTCGTCAGTGCCACCATCTGCGCGGTGCTCAAGGCTTCCACTTGCCCGGTGGTCAGTGCGGCCACCGAGGCTGTGCCCCACTGGCGCAGATCGGCGGTTTCGATGGCTTGGATTTGGTCGGTCGTCAGCGACTTAAAACATCGGAATGGAACTCGCGCCGATAAAGAATCCACACCACAGAGGCGGTGGCCGCGATAAAGGCCCAGGGCGAGAAGAACCAAGCAATGGCGGCGAAGGACATGTAACAGGCGCGCAGGCCGTCGTTAAAGGTTTCGGCCGCCAGGCCCATGACGCCGCCCGCGCGGTCTGCAAAGGCCAGACGCGAGGCCTCGGTCCAGTCGCCGTCGTGCTGGGGAGCCGCGCCCACCAGCAATGCGCCAAAGGTGTATTGCCGCATGCTCCAGGTAAAGCGAAAGAAGGCAAAGACAAAAATACCCGTCAGCAGCACCAGCTTCAACTCAAACACCAGGGCTGTGGTGCGGGCCGCAAAGGGCAGGTCTTGCACCATGGTGACGGCTTTGTCGCCTGAGCCCAACGCCGCCAGCAAAGCCCCCAGAATCAGAATCGAGGTCGAGGCAAAAAAGGACGGGCTGGTGGACAGGTTTTGCACCACCACGCCGTCCAGCACCCGGTTGTCTCTGAAGGTGGACCGCCACATCCACAGATGCCGCTCGCGGTTGGTGGCCGCCAAGATGGAGGAATGGGTGGCCACTCGCCGCTTGGCAAACCACACATAGCCGCCCCAGGCGACGAAGAAGGCCAACAAAGCCACCCAATCCATCAGGGGCAGCACGCTCAGGGCTTGAAAACTCAGTGTCATGCCCGAGACTTTAGCGACTCCACACCCTCTACGCCCGCCTTACCGAGCCAAGTCAAACACCAAGACCTCAGCATCTTGGCCTTGGCTCAAGGTCAACTGGGCTTCGCCATCCAGGGTTGCGGCATCCCCTGCCCCCAAAGCATGGCCATTGACCTGCACCTGCCCCCGCACCACAAACACATAGCCCAAGCGGTTGGTGTCCAACGGCACGGTGAGGCTCTCTACACCGTCAAACCGGCCCAAGCTCAGGCGTGCATCGGCGTTCAGGCCAATGGCACCATCGCGGCCTTGGGGTTCAGCCACCACTTGCAGGCGGCCACGTTGCGCGGCCGGGTCAAAGGCTTTTTGCTCATAGCCCGGTGTCAGCCCCTCGGCCTTGGGCAGCAGCCAGATTTGCAAGAAGTGGGTGTGGCCATGCTCGCTGTGGTTGAACTCGCTGTGGCGCACGCCGGTGCCCGCTGTCATGCGCTGCACTTCGTGGGGGCGAATGACGGTGCCATTGCCCAGGCTGTCTTTGTGGGCCAGCTCGCCTGAAAGCACCAGGCTGACGATCTCCATGTCGCGGTGGCCATGGGTGCCAAAACCGGTGCCTGGTGCAATGCGGTCTTCGTTGATGACGCGCAAATTGCCCACACCCATGTGCGCCGGGTCATAGTACTCGGCAAAAGAAAAGCTGTGCTGGCTGTGGAGCCAGCCGTGGTCGGCCAAGCCTCGGTCTTGGGAGCGGCGAACGTTGATCATACTGAGTGCCTCGCAATGGTCCTGATGGATGCCTCACTGTAGAAGGCGGCCTCAGCCATGGGGGTGCGCGGGCTTGAAGCCTCATTTCAAATAACATGAAGCCTCCTTCCTGCCCAGCACCTGCCGTGGACCTCCGCAACGCCCTCACCCCCGACGCCCTGACCATGATGGACACCATCGCGCGCACCGGCAGCTTTGCTGCGGCGGCGCGTGAACTGGGCAAAGTGCCCTCGGCCCTGACCTATAGCGTGCGGCAACTGGAGGACGCGCTGGATGTGTTGCTGTTTGACCGCCGCTCCCGCCAGGCCAAGCTGACAGCCGCTGGCGAGGAGTTGGTGAGCGAGGCGAACTGGGCGGTCGTCAGCGCTTGCAGGTCTTCGGTGGTCAAGCCCGCCATCTGGGCGGTGCTCAGCGCATTGATTTGGGCCGTGCTCAGCCCAGCGATTTGCGTGCTGTCCAGCGCCGCCAATTGGGCTGTGGACAAGGCCTGCATGGCCGAGGTTTTGAGCGCATTGAGCTGGGCGGTGCTCAAGGCCCCCATTTGGTCGGTGCTCAGGGCCGCTGCCTGTGCCGAAGACAGGGACTCGGTTTGGCTCAGACTCAAGGCGGCCACAGACGCCGTGGACAGCGCCGCTACCTGGGCCGTGCCCAAGGTCGCCAGTGCGCCGGTGCTCAAGGCCCGCACATCGGCGGTTTCCATGGCATTGATCTGCGTGGTGGTCAGGCCTTGCAACTGCCGTGTGGTCAGGGCGGCGGTCTGCGCGGTGGACAGTGCTTGAATGCTGGCCGTCGAGAGCGCGCCGATGGCCTCGCTGCTCAGGGCGCGCAAGCTGGTGGTCTGCAAGGCCGCCACATCAGCCGTCTCCAACGCTGCCACTTGGGCCGTGGTCAGGGCTGCGGCCTGCGTCGAGCTGAGCACAGCGAACTGNAGCTTGCGCAGCCAGCCCCGGAAGGGAATGGCCCCTTCCACCGCGCCTTTGACCGCCCCCGTGGCGGCATTGCCCAGGGCCTCCGCTCCACGCTCCAGCACACCGGGGTTTTGGGGGTTGTGGGGAGCGTCCAAGTCCGGCCCCAGGGCCTCGTTCAAAGCGGCTACCTCCTGCGCCAACAGGTCGCAGCTCACATTCGCAGCCACCGCGTAGGGCGCACGCAAGGCCTCTTGCAGCACCGTCGGTATCTCCACCTTGACGACGTTCAGGTCGCTCAGCGGTGTGCTGGCAATCTGCACCATTTTGTCTTGCGGCGTGCTGCTGCCCGCCGTTGGTGCGGTGCTCTGGCAGGCAGCCAAGCTCAGGCTGAGGCCCAAGCTGGCCAGCATCATGCCCACGGGCGGGCGAGGCAATGTGTTCATGTTGGGCTCCCTCTTCTAAGGCATTCAGGCTTCTCAGGCTTTTCAGGCCTTTTTGACGAATTCGCTTTTGAGCTGCATGGCACCAATGCCATCGATTTTGCAGTCGATGTCATGGTCGCCGTCGATCAGGCGGATGTTGCGCACTTTAGTGCCGACCTTGATCACCGTGGACGAACCTTTGAGCTTCAAGTCCTTGATCAAGGTCACGCTGTCGCCCTCCGCCAGCACTTGGCCATGGGCATCGCGCCAAACGCGGGCGGCCTCATCAGCCACGGCGGCAGCCTGCTGCGGCCACTCATGGGCGCATTCGGGGCACACAAACATCGCCCCGTCTTGGTAGGTGTATTCAGAACCGCAAAGGGGGCAAGCAGGCAAGGACATGAGGACACCACAGTCAAAACGGCATTCTCGCCGCGGCGCTGCTCTGCGCCTCAGACATTGAGCAAATGCGTGCGGTAATGAAGCAACTCGTCAATGGACTCGTTGATATCGGCCAGAGCCGTGTGGGCCTGGGCCTTTTTAAAGCCCTCGGCGGCGGCAGGCTTCCAACGCTTGGCCAGCTCTTTGAGGGTGCTCACATCCAGGTTACGGTAGTGAAAATAGGCCTCCAGCCCGCGCATATAGTTGGCCAGAAAGCGGCGGTCCTGGCAGATGGAGTTGCCGCACATGGGGCTTTTGCCCTTGGGCACGTACTCAGCCAAAAACTCGATCACGCTGGCCTCAGCATCCGCCTCGGTGACTTCTGAGGCCCGCACGCGGTCAATCAGGCCGCTCTTGCCATGGGTGCCTTTGTTCCAGTTGTCCATGCCATCCAGCACAGCATCGGTCTGGTGGATCGCAAACACCGGGCCTTCAACGCGCAGCGTCAAGTGCGGGTCCGTCACCACCACCGCAATCTCGATGATGCGGTCAGACTCGGGCTTGAGCCCTGTCATCTCCAGGTCAATCCAGACCAGGTTGTGCTCGCTCTTGGCCAAGATGGGGGCGGTGGTGCTCATGGGGGCTCTCGCGTCGTCAGTGGTGCCGTCATTCTCCATCAAGCGGCGGTGCTTCTCTGAACGCTCAGCTTGCAGGGTCACAGGCTCTACACTCGCGCCATGTCTTCCACGTTCGTGACCTGGGCCTTTTGCGCGGCCCTGCTGGCCTCTATGGCCACCAAGTTTTGGCTGGCCTCGCGCCAAATGCGGCATGTCGCCGCCCACCGCCATGCGGTACCCGAGGCCTTTGCCAGCCAGATCAGCTTGGCAGCCCACCAAAAGGCCGCCGACTACACCCTGGTGCGCAGCCAGTTCGGCCTGCTGACGGAGGCTTTTGGCGCAGCCGTGCTTTTGGGCTGGACCCTGCTGGGCGGCCTGGACGCGCTGAATGCGTGGGTCTTTGCGCTGGTGCAGCCCGCTTGGGGCGACCTAGCCTATCAACTTGCGCTGTTTGGCCTGTTCAGCCTTATTGGCGGGGCCTTGGATCTGCCCTTTTCACTGTGGCAGGTGTTCCGCATAGAGCAGCGCTTTGGTTTTAACCGCATGACGCTGAAGCTGTTTGTGCTGGACATGCTCAAGGGGGGCGCTTTAGGCATCGTGATAGGCGCGCCACTTCTGAGCGCGGTGCTGTGGTTGATGTCGACGGCGGGGAATTTGTGGTGGCTTTCGGTCTGGGCGGTGTGGGCAGCATTTGCCCTTCTGATCCAGGTGATCTACCCCACCTTGATCGCCCCGCTCTATAACAAGTTCGCCCCACTTGACGAGCCGGCGTTGGTTGATCGCGCTAAGGCCCTTATGCAGCGTTGTGGTTTCACCGCTAAAGGCTTTTTTGTGATGGACGGCAGCCTCAGGACGTCCCACAGCAATGCCTATTTCACCGGCCTGGGCCGCAGCAAGCGCGTCGTGTTCTATGACACCTTGCTGGCGCGGCTTGAGCCCACCGAGGTAGAGGCTGTGCTGGCCCATGAGCTGGGCCACTTCCACCACAAGCATGTGCTGATCGACCTAGTCACCATGCTGGGTCTCAGCTTGGCGGGTTTGGCCGGGCTGGGCTGGTTGAGCGGCCAAGTGGCCTTCTACACCGGCTTGGGGGTGAGCCCCAATGTGGCGGCTCCCTCGCACGCTCTGGCCTTGATTCTGTTTGGCATGGCGCTACCGCCGGTGATGTTTTTTGTCTCGCCGCTGATGGCTCAGCGCTCGCGCAAGGCCGAATTTGAGGCCGACGCCTATGCCAGCCAACATGCCGATGGCCAGGCTTTGTCGCAGGCGCTCTTAAAGCTCTATGAGGACAATGCCAACACGCTCACACCAGCCACAACCTGCTGATGCGCCAAGACGAATGGCGCACCAAATCTTTTGCGGCCAACTTGGACCATCTGCTGTTCATGGTGGCGGGCGAGCCCATGTTCAGCGAAGCGCAACTGACCCGCGCCTTGATTGCCGCCGAGGATGCCCGCATTCCCACCACCTTGTTGCTCAACAAAGCCGACCTACCCACAGCCGATGCCGCGCGCGAGCGCCTGCGCCCTTACACCGCCATGGGCTTAACGGTGTTGGAGACCTCGCTCAAACGCGACGCAGACGGTGCCCGAGCGCTGCTGACACCTTGCTTGGCCGGCCGCACCACCTTGATCCTGGGTGCCAGTGGCATGGGCAAAAGCACTCTGATCAATTTGATGGTGCCCGCCGCCGCCGCCCAGGTGGGCGAGATCTCGCAGGCCTTGAATGCTGGCAAGCACACCACCACCACATCGACTTGGTTCTGGCTGGACGGGCTGGCGGGCAAAGACACACCGCCTCCTAGGGCTGAGCAGGCCCGCGCGGCCCTGATCGACTCGCCGGGATTCCAAGAGTTTGGGCTGATGCACATTGCGCCCCAGCAACTGCCAGAGCTGATGCCAGACTTTCGAGCGCATTTGGGTGACTGCCGCTTCTACAACTGCACCCACCGCCACGAGCCAGGCTGCGGCGTGCGAGCCGCCGCCTTGCGCGGTGACATCAGCCCCTCTCGCGTGCGCCTCTACGAAGGCTTGTGGGAAGAGTTGGAGGCGGGCCAGCGCAAGGCTTGAGCGCGAGCAGCCCTTCAGCCCAAGAGGTTGGCCAAGGTCAGCAGCACCAAGAGCAGCATCCACAGCACCACCGAGCGCCACACCAGGCCCACGACCGCACCGAGATGGCCCAATTGCGGGGGCAGGCCCGGTGTCGAGCCCGAGGCCTCACCGCCTGCGGCATCCACCCCCACGGTGAAGGACTTGGAGCGGTCTGGTGTGACGCCCGGCGCGCTGGCCCCGCCCAGTTGCACGCCTACAGCCCCGGCCGCCGCGGCCAGAATAATGCCTTCGTTGGCATGCTTCCACAGCTCTGCATCACGCCGCCAGCCCGCCACGGCTTCTTCAAAATTGCCCACCACGGCAAAGCCAAAGGCGGTGAGGCGGGCCGGAATGTGGTCAATCAGGCTGAAGGCTTTCTGGGACAAGTCTCTGAGGCCTTCATTGGCCGCCACCCCCAGGCTCAGGCTCTTGAAGGCCCAATAGCGGCTGGCAAACTCAGCCATGCGGTAGAGCACCGCGCCGGCCGGCCCCAAGCCCAGCCCTGCCAGCACCACAAACCAGAAAAACACGCCAAACACATGGCGGTGGGCCGCCAGCAGCGAGTGCTCAATGACATGGCGCAGCAGCTCGGTACGCGGCAACTCCGAGGTGTCTAGGTGACGCCACTCGGCCAACAGGCTGCGGGCTTGGTCTTCATCGCCACGCTCCAGGGCCTCGCGGATGTCGGTGAAGTAATGGCTGAATTGGCGAAAGCCCAAGGTGAGGTAGAGCACCAGCACGTCAAAGGCCAAGGCCAAGAAAAAGCTCACATAGCGAGCCAGCAAAAAATGCAAGGCCCAGGCCAACAAAGCCGGCACCAAAGCCGTGACAGCCCAGACCACGCGAGCATGGTGGGGCTGGCCCGCGTCAAAGTTGCGGCCTGTCCATCGCACCCAAGCGGTGAGGGAGTCGTGCACCCAATTGTCACGAGGCAGGGGTTTGACCTGCTCCAACATCAGCGCAAAGAGTACGGCAAAGAAGCTCATCGTTCCGGATGATAACGAGTGAATCGTTCTGTCTTCATCCCCTGAGCGCGCGCAAGGCCGCAATGGCGCAAACAGGCCACAGCCTCAAGCGCTGGGCTCTGCCAAGAGGTGGTAGAAATTACGCAGCATGGAGGCCGTGGCCCCCCAAATGAAGTAGCGCTGATGGGCCGCGTCATGCCAGGGCATGGAGAGGTATTGGCGCTTGTGGCCTTGCCACTCATGCTCGTGCCATTGGTGGTGCGCCGGGTTCATCAGGTGGCTCAGTGGCACCTCGAAGACCTCTGCCACCTCGCCGGGGTCTGGCCGCCAAGGCAGTTGTGGCGGCAGCAAGGCCACCACGGGGGTGATGACAAAGCCCGTCACCGTTTTGTAGGCGGGCATGGTGCCCAAAACTTCGGCGTCTGTGGGCTCCAAGCCCACTTCTTCTTGGGCCTCACGCAAGGCGGTGGCGGCGGGGGAGTCATCTTGCGGCTCGCTCTTGCCGCCCGGAAAGCTGATCTGCCCGGCATGGTGCTTGAGGTGAGCCGTGCGGCGCGTCAGCACCACGCTGGTGATGTGACCCTGGCGCACCACCAAGGGCAGCAGCACGGCCGCTGCGGCCGGTGGGCGATCGGCCTGAAGATCTAAGCGCACGGCATCGCCTTGGATCACCGCTTGCCACCCCATAGCCGCGTGTAGGCGCTGGCGCACCTGGTCCACCCGCAGGGCACGCTGGGGCAGCGGCGGTAGATGGCCATCACGCCGCACGATGGGCGTTTTTTCGGGGTCAAAGCCGGGTATGCCGCGGCCCACAGGAACAGTGCTCATCACCACCCAGCCTCAATGCAACAAAGCCGCTTCACCGTGAGATGAAGCGGCTTTGCCAGAAAACCAAGCACCGCCACAGCAGCGATGCCCGAGGCCTGGATCAGGCCAGCTTTTCTTTGATTCGAGCCGACTTGCCCGAACGCTGACGCAGGTAGTAGAGCTTGGCGCGACGGACATCGCCGCGACGCTTGACTTCGATCGAGGCAATCAGCGGGCTGTACAGCTGGAAGGTACGCTCCACGCCTTCGCCGCTAGAGATTTTGCGCACGATGAAGCTGCTGTTCAGGCCGCGGTTGCGCTTGGCAATCACCACGCCTTCATAGGCCTGCACGCGCTTGCGGGTGCCTTCAACGACGTTGACGCTGACGATCACGGTGTCGCCTGGGGCGAAAGCCGGAATGGTCTTGTTCAGGCGAGCAATTTCTTCTTGCTCAAGGGTTTGGATCAGGTCCACAGGGTTCTCCAAAAAGATCGTGCCGACGCGGGTTTGAAATGGATGAGAAAGCTTCGAATAAGCTCACTCTGCCCGGCAGAGGATCGAAAAGCTGATGATTATAGCCCGAGAGTTTGCAAAAAGCGCTCATCGGCCTTGGAGAGCCGCCCGGCGGCCCGAGCGGCTGCCAGCAAATCAGGCCGCCGCTGCGCTGTGAGCGCCAAAGATTGCTCGCGCCGCCAGCGGGCAATCTCCGCATGGTGGCCTGACAAGAGCACTGCGGGCACCGCTTGATCGCCCTCAGGCAAGGCCAAGACTTCGGGGCGGCTGTAATGGGGGCAGTCCAGCAGGCCGTCTTCGAAACTGTCTTGTTCGTGGGAGCGCGCGTCAGACAGCACGCCTGCTTGCAAACGCGCAATGCCATCCAGCAAGGCCAGCGCGGGCAATTCGCCGCCCGAGAGCACAAAATCGCCCAAGCTCAGTTCCAGGTCGACCTCACGGTCCAGCACCCGCTGGTCAATGCCTTCGTAGCGCCCGCACAGCAAAGTGGCACCGGGCCCTTGGGCCAGCTCGCGCAGCAGGGCTTGGGTGATGGGCTGGCCAACCGGGCTGAAGTGGATCACCGGCCCCGCTGCTTGGACCTGAGCGCGGGCTTGACGCACGGCGGCCAAGGCCTTCAGCAAGGGCTCGGCCAGCATGACCATGCCTGGCCCACCGCCGAAGGGGCGGTCATCGACACGCCGATAGGTGTCGGCAGCAAAGTCGCGCAGCGGCCAGAAACGCAGCTCCACCTGGCCAGACTCAAACGCGCGCCGCGTCACACCCACGGTCTGAAAGGGCGTAAACAGCTCGGGGAACAGGGTGATCACGTCAAAGCGCATGGCTGCCTCCGGGGCACCTGAGCGAGCGGGGCGAATGCCACGCAGGCGCTCAGTAGTCCAAACCCCAGTCGACGATGATGCGCTTGTGCTCCATCTCGACTTTGTCCACGAACGCAGCCACAAAGGGGATCAGGCGCTCGGCCTCGTCGGGCTTGGCATCGGCGGCGGCGTCGGGCTTGCGGATGCGCAGCACGCTGTGCGGGCCGGTGTCGAGCAAATCGACCACCTCGCCCAGCAACTCGCCTTCACGGTTGAGCACGCTCAGGCCGATCAAATCGACCCAATAAAACTCGTCGGCACTGGCCGTGGGAAAGCTCTGGCGGGAGATAAACACCCGCACGCCTTTGAGGCTCTCAGCCGCAGTGCGGTCAGGGATTTCTTGGGCGGTGGCCACAATCACATCGCCCTGCTCGCGCGCGCTGGTGATCTTCAACAGCGGGGGCAAGGCGAAGGCCGCTTTGGCAGACTTGGCCGCCAAGGGCGCTTTGCGGGCCAGGGGCGTCGGTGGCTGTAGGAACCATCGACGAGAAGAAAACAGAGCCTGGGGGTCGGCAGAAAAGGCTTGCACCTTGAACCCACCTTTGATGCCCCAGGCGTCGATGATGCGGCCGACTTCGACCGCGTCATCAGGCCAGGCAAGAGCGTCTGTCACAAGAAAAAGCTCCCCCGGAGCGACGCACCCACCATGGCCTCACAGACCATCAGGCAGCTGCCTTGGCCTTGGCTTCACCGATCAAACGCTTGACGGTGTCAGACACTTGCGCGCCGACGCCCACCCAGTGAGTTACGCGGTCTTGTGCCACGCGCAGGCCTTCAACGCCTTCTTTGGCCATGGGGTTGTAAAAACCCACGCGCTCAATAAAGCGGCCATCGCGGCGCTCGCGCGAGTCAGCCACAACGATGTTGTAGAAAGGGCGCTTCTTGGAGCCGCCACGAGCCAAACGAATCACGACCATGTTGTCGTCCTTGAAATCATGGATTCGACCGCTGGACCCAGGAGACACCGCAAGGCCAGCCAGCCTAAAACCGGCGGCAATGCTGAACTGCATGCGTACCGGCATGATCCAACCCCGTAGATACGCCGCCATGAACTCGGTGGCCATCTTGTGAAAGACGCCGCCCGCTCAGGTGACCGAGGCCGAAACATGAGATTATAGACGGTTGTTCGCACCTTACCCAGCACCCATGTCTGAAACAGCCTTGTTGATCCGCCCCAGTACCGAGGCAGACCGCGCCGCCATCACCGCCATTTATGCTGACAACGTGCTGCATGGCACGGGCACTTTTGAGTTGGACCCACCGGATGAAGCCGAGATGGCCCGCCGCCGCGCCGATGTGCTGAGCAAGGGCCTGCCCTGGCTGGTGGCCGAGCGGGGTGGCCAGGTTTTAGGCTATGCCTATGCCAACCACTTTCGGCCCCGGCTGGCCTACCGCTTTTGCCTCGAAGACTCCATCTACCTGGGGCCCAATGCCAAGGGCCAGGGCGTGGGCACCTTGCTGCTGGGTGAACTGATTGCGCGCTGCACCGCAGCGGGCGCTCGCCAAATGGTGGCCGTGATTGGCGACAGCGCCAACCTGGGCTCCATCGGGGTGCATCGCCGCCATGGCTTTGAGGACGCGGGCGTGCTCAAGAGCGCTGGCTGGAAGTTTGATGGCTGGCGCGACGTGGTGTTGATGCAACGCGCCTTGGGCCTGGGTGACAGCCAGCCGGCCAAGGATGCCGCATGAGCACAGCCCCAAAATCTAAAACACTGGCCACTTGGTTGGCTGTCCTGGGTGGCACCCTGGGCGCTCACCGTTTCTACTTGCATGGGCTCAAAGACCCCATCGCTTGGCTGCACCCCCTGCCCACGCTGCTCGGCCTGGCCGGTGTGATCCGCATGCGAAACCTAGGCCAAGACGACACGGTCTCTTGGCTCTTGATTCCCATTTTGGGCGGCATGATTTCGCTGGCAATGCTCAGCGCCATCTTGATCGGCCTGACCAACGACGAGCGCTGGGCCGCACGCTTTGGTGTCGCCGGTCAGGAAGCTCCATCAACCGGATGGGGGCCTGTGCTTGGCGTCATCGTGGCCTTGTTTCTGGGCGGTGCGGTCTTGATGGGCAGCATCGCGTTTGGTGGCCAAAAGTATTTTGAATGGCAAAAAGAAAAGGCCGCTGCAACGGCAGCGGTCTCTTCATGAGCCACTCAGCGGTGCCTTAGAACAGCAGCGTGCTGAGCCAGTAAAACATCCCGGCGACAAAGGCCGAGGCCGGGATGGTGAAGATCCAGGCCCACACGATATTGCTGGCCAGACCCCAACGCACCGCAGACGCATTGCGTACCGACCCGACCCCCACGATTGCGCCCGTGATGGTGTGCGTGGTGGACACCGGGATACCCAAGCCTGTGGCGATGAAGAGCGTGATGGCTCCACCCGTTTCAGCACAGAAGCCGCCCACGGGCTTGAGCTTGGTCAGCCTCTGCCCCATGGTCTTGACGATGCGCCACCCTCCGAACATGGTGCCCGCCCCGATGGCCAGGTAGCAGCTCCAGATGACCCAACTCGGCGGTGCCTTGGCGTCCGCTGCCATATAGCCGGCCGCCACCAACAGCATCCAAATGATGCCAATGGTTTTCTGGGCATCGTTGCCGCCGTGGCCCAAGGAGTACAAACCGGCCGATACCAGTTGCATGCGGCGGAACCAGCGGTCCACCCGAATGGGCGAAGTGCGCCGAAAAATCCAGGCCACCAACACCATCATTAGCGAGCCCAGCACAAAGCCCAAAAACGGTGAGACGAAGATGAAGACCACGGTCTTCAAAATGCCTGCACCAATGAGCTTGGCCACACCGGCCTTGGCCATGACCGCACCGATGATGCCGCCGATCAAGGCGTGAGAGCTGGAAGATGGAATGCCATACCACCAGGTGATGACGTTCCAGGTGATGGCCCCGATCAAGGCGCCGAAGACCACGTGGTGATCCACCACACCGGGCTCGACGATGCCCTTGCCGATCATGCTGGCCACCTTCAACTGAAAGATGGCGATCGCAACCACATTGAAAAAGGCGGCAAACAACACCGCTTGTTGCGGCTTGAGCACCCCGGTGGAAACCACCGTGGCGATCGAGTTGGCGGCATCGTGAAAACCGTTCATGAAGTCGAAGGCCAGGGCCAAAACCACCAGCATTGCCACGACCCAGAACGCAATGGAACCTGCTTCCATGAGAGATCAACCTTTGGCTGTTGATCGCAAGATCAGGAGTTTTCGAGGACGATGCCCTCGATCAGGTTCGCCACGTCTTCGCAGCGGTCGGAAATCGACTCCAGGTGCTCGTAAATGGCCTTGAGCTTGATCAGTTCACGCGTGTCTTGCTCTTCACGGAACAGGCGCGACATGGCCGAGCGCATCACGCGGTCAGCATCAGACTCCAAACGGTCAATCTCTTCGCAGGTTTTGAGGGCGCTTTCGGCCACTTCGGCTTCATTCAGACGGGGCAACAGTGCCACGGCGCTTTGCACACGCTCGCAACACTTGACCGAGATTTCGGTGAGGCGCTGCACGTCCTCTGTCATGCGTTGCACGTCATAGAGGGCCATCACTTCGGAGGAGTCCTGCAGCAAGTCCAGGATGTCGTCCATGGCGTTGATCAGGCTGTGGATCTGCTCGCGGTCAATCGGGGTGATGAAGGTGCGATGCAAGAGGCGGTTGACCTCGGCCGTGATGCGGTCCGCATTGCGCTCGGCCGCATCCACTTCATGGGCGTACTTCTCTCTCAGGTCAGGGGCGCTGTAGTACTGCACCATTGACAAAAAGGCGCGTGACCCTTCAGCAATGTAGTTACCGTGCTCGTTGAACAATTGAAAGAAATTGCCGTCTTTGGGCAAAAGCTTGCCGAAAATCATTGAAAACTCCTCTTAGAGCGCTGCTCCGTCGCGCAGCATCGACGGCTGGTCTTGGTCCGTCACCCAACGTCGTCAAGCCAGAAAGCGCGGGGATTTTGGTTTTGTCACAAAACCGCCATCACATGGTCACGAACGCATTGTATAGGCCACCTTCAACCGAAACACCAGCCGCGGTTAGGACCGAAAGATGAAGTACACCGCCCCCACAAGGCACAAACCGGCCCAGAGGTAATCCCACTTCAGAGGTTGGCCCATGTACAGGACGGCAAAGGGTACAAAGACCGCCAAGGTGATGACCTCCTGGGCGATTTTGAGTTGGGCCAAACTGTAGCCACCGGTATAGCCAATGCGGTTGGCGGGCACCTGCAACAGGTACTCGAACAGGGCAATGCCCCAACTCACCAAGGCCGCCACCAGCCAGGGCTTGCTGGCTTGGTGTTTGAGGTGCCCGTACCAGGCGAAGGTCATGAATACGTTGGACAAGACCAGCAGACCAAAGGTCTGCACGCTCAGTGGCAGGGCGTTGAAAAAGGCACTCATGATGACCTTGCCCTTAACTCAAGGGTGAGATCGCCTGGTCTGAGGTCCCAGTCAACCAGGCACGGATCGGCTGCTGTGGGTGCAAGCCTGGAATGAGCAGATCGGGCATCACATCAAACAGGGGTCGCAGCACAAAAGCGCGCAGGTGCATGCGCGGGTGGGGCAAGGTCAGGCGAGGTGTCGACAACTGGCGCGAGCCGCTCATCAGCAAGTCCAGGTCCAGCGTGCGCGGTGCATTGGGATAAGGGCGTTCTCGGCCAAAGCGGTGCTCCAAGTCTTGCAAGGCGTCGAGCAAGGCCAGGGGCTCCAGCCGGGTTTCCAGCAGGGCCACCGCATTGATGAACTCAGGGCCTTGCGCCTCCCAAGGGGCGCTGCGGTAAAGCCCAGAGCAAGCCATCAAGCGCGTTCGCGGCAACTCACCCAGTGCCAGGGCGGCCGCGCGCACGGTGGCTTCGGCGTCTCCTAAATTGGCCCCCAGGCCAATCAAGGCCTGGTCAGGTGCCAGCACCGCCATCACTGCCCTGCCCGCTGGGCGCCGCCGAGCCACCACGCGCGCCGGATGGCTTGCGGCGGCGGCGGCGGCGCTTGCGTGGCGCATCACCACCCGCCGCATCGGTGCTGGCGTCATCGCTGTCCTCGTCGGACTGCGGCTGACCGACCTCATCGGTCGCCGAGGCCTGCGCTGTGCCACGCATGGCGGGCCGCGAGGCCCCGCCCTCCGGCCTAGGGCTGCTGCGCCTGCCACGAGTCCCGGCGGCCCGCCCACTTTCGCGAGCCGCTTCAATCAGGGCTTCACGCTCGGCGTCACTGCCCAAGGAAAAGTCTTCCCACCATTCGGCCAGCTCAGGTGCAGCCTCGCCCACATCCGCGCGCAGACGCAAGAAGTCAAACCCAGCGCGGAAGCGCGGCTGCTCGACCAAGGAATAGGCCGATGAGCCGGTGCGACGCTCAAAGCGCGGCTGCATCATCCAGATTTCGCGCATATCGGCCGCCAACTTGCCCCGGCCAGAGATGTCGCCAATGCGCGCATCGAACACGCTGTCAATGGCCTGCTGCAAGGCAGGCGTCGCATGTTCGCCCTTGGCCTTGAGCTCGGCCCAAGCGCTTTGCACGTCATGCCACAGCATGCAGGCCAACATGAAGCTCGGGGCCACAGGCTTGCCTTCGCCCACTCGGCGGTCGGTGTCATTGAGGGCCAGCTCGATGAACTTTTGGCGCGCCCCGCCCTCTTCGGTGCGGCTGAAAACGGCATCCAGCACCGGGAAGATGCCCCGCTCCAAGCCCTGAGCCTTGAGCTGTGCCAAGCTGGCCAGGGCATGGCCGGTTTGCAGCAGCTTCATCATCTCGTCAAACATGCGAGAGGCCGGCACATTAGCCAGCAGTGCCGCCGTTTCACGCAGTGGCTTCTGGGTTTTGGGCTCAATCGCAAAACCTAGCTTGGCTGCAAAACGCACCACCCGCAGGATGCGCACTGGGTCTTCCCGATAGCGGGTCAGCGGGTCGCCAATCATGCGCAAGACTTTGGCCTTGGCGTCTTTGAGGCCACCGTGGTAGTCCACTACCGTCTGGGTGCGGGGGTCGTAATACATGGCATTGACGGTGAAGTCACGCCGCGCCGCGTCCTCAATCTGCGGGCCCCACACGTTGTCGCGCAGCACGCGCCCGCTGGCATCGACCACATGGCTTTTGTCGCCCATGGCAGCTTTAGAGGTCTTTTCATTGCCGGGCACTTGCTCAGCGGCGCTGGCATCCAGGTAGGCGCGGAAGGTCGAGACCTCGATCACCTCGTGGTCGCGCCCGCGGCCGTGGATGACGTGAACGATGCGAAAACGCCGCCCGATGATGAAAGCGCGGCGGAACAACCCTTTGACTTGCTCAGGCGTTGCATTGGTGGCCACGTCAAAGTCTTTGGGGCGGCGGTGCACCAACAGGTCTCGCACTGCACCGCCCACCACATAGGCCTCGTAGCCAGCATCTTGCAAGGTGGTGACCACGCGAATGGCGCGCTCATCCAATAAGCTGGCATCAATGCCATGCTCTGCCGGGCCATATTCAACCCGCTTGCCCAGAGGAATGCGGGGGGCTTTGCCGCCTTTGGCCCCCGAGGACTCGCCCTCAGACTTGCCCAGCAGCTTGCTGATGAATTTGCGGATCATGTGTTGAAGAGGTTCAAGATACGCCAGCCACGTTCACGGGCAATGGCCTCAAGGGCTGGCGTGGGGTTGGTGGCCACTGGGGTGCGCACACGCTCCAGCAGAGGCAGGTCGTTGGTGGAGTCGCTATAAAACACCACGTCGTCAAAACTGTCTAGGCGTTGGCCTTGCTCGGCCAACCAAGCTTGGACACGCGCAATCTTGCCCGCTTGAAAGGTTGGAACGCCTTCAATCGCCCCGGTAACCCGGCCCTGGGCATCGCGCTGTAGGTTAACGGCCAAAATATGGGGCAAACCAAATGCTGCGGCAATAGGCCGGGTGACAAATTCATTGGTGGCCGTGACCATGGCGCACAAATGCCCGGCGTCTAGGTGCTGGCGCACCAGCTTGCGAGCAGAGTCATGCATCATGGGCGTGATGACCTCGCGCATGAAACGCGCATGGGCCGCCGCAGCCTCTTCAGCCGGGCGGTCCCGCCACACGGAAGTCGCAAAGTCCACATACTCCACCAAGTCCAAGCGGCCCGCTTGGTACTGGGCGTAGAACTCGTCATTGCGGCGCTGCCACTCCCCGGCATCGGCCCAGCCCAGGGTGACCATGAAAGCACCAAAGGCGTGGTCGGAGTCGGCGGGCAGCAAGGTGCCATCCAGGTCAAAAAGCGCCAGGGTTTGGGCCATGCTCAGCAGCTTCCTTCTTCAGCCAACATTTTTTTTAGCAGCGGTACGGTAACCACGCGCTTCTCGGCCAGGGAAAAATGATCCAAGCGCTTAAGCAAGGCCATCTGCGAAGCCAAGTCGCGGGAAAAGCGCGTCATCAAGTGCTCCATTACCTCGTCAGAAAGCCACACGCCCCGGCGGTCTGCCTCTTGGCGCAAGGCCGAGCGGGTCGCCGCCTCATCCAAGGCTTGCAAGGCAAACACCGGCCCCCACGCAAAGCGTGACCGCAAGTCATCTCTGACCGGCAAATCCACCGGTGGCAAGCGCCCCGAGCAGGCCATCTGTATGCCGTGGGTAGCCGCTTCGACAAACAAGGTGAAGGCTGCATGCTGATGGGCCTCGTCAAGTTGCTCGGCCCCCTCGATGACGATGAGGGTCCAGCCCTCATCAAAAACCCAGGGCAAGGGGTCCTGGGCCTGGAACCAGCCGCAGCGCCCACCCTGCGCCCGCACTTGGGCCGCCAGTGCGGCGAGCAAATGGGTCTTGCCAGCCCCCTCAGGGCCATGCAGATACAAGGGCGCGGAGGGCACCGACCATTGCCGCAAGGCAGCCAATGCCATGGCGTTATGGCCTGGCACAAACGTGTCAAAACTGGGCTCAGCCCCAAGGCCCATGTCCAGCGGCAATTGCTTCATCCCCGGTATAACTCGCTGTCCAAATAGCTCACCTTGAGCCGACGCAGAGCCACCAGCAAAACGGCCGACACAGGCAAGGCGATCAGCACGCCAACAAAGCCAAACAGATGGCCAAATGCCAGCAAGGCAAAGATCACCGCCAAGGGGCTCAGGCCAATGCGTTCACCCACCAAACGGGGTGTCAACACAAAGCTCTCCAGCAACTGGCCCACACCATAGACCACCGCGACAGCCCCAAGGCCCCACCAGCCAGTGAACTGCAACAGCCCAGCCAGCAGCGCCAGCAGGGCACCCAAGCCAAAACCCAAATAAGGAATGAATATGGCCAAACCAGTAAAAAGGCCTACCGGCAGCGCCAACTCAAAACCCGCCAGCTTCAGGGCCACGGTGTAGTAGATGGCCAGAGCCAACATCACGGCCAACTGGCCGCGCAGGTACTGGCCCAGCACATCGTCGCACTCCGCCAAAAAGGCTTCCGTGCGCGCCTGAAAGCGGGGCGGCACAAAGCGCCGCAGCCGCTCCATAGTCTGCGACCAATCCAAGAGCAAATAAAACAGCACCATGGGCACCAGCACCAAGTTGCCCAGCAAAGAAAGGACAACGCTGCCGCCAATACGGGCCGAGCTCAGCAAGGCGGCGAGACCGTCTTCCACATTGCCATCAAAGAACTTCAAGGCCATGGCCTTGATGCCCGCTACATCCAACTGGACCTGTACCCCAAACTGCGCCAGCAGCGGGGTCAAATGCTGGTTGAGACGCTCAGCGAGCAAGGGAATTTGCGCCTTGAGCAGCGGAATTTCTTTGGAGAGGATGGGAATGATGAGCAACAGCAGCGACAACACGCCCAGCAGCGCCAGCAGAACCACCAGGGAGACAGCCACCGTGCGGGGCAGGCGGCGCAGCACCAGGGCCTCCACCGCCGGGTGCAAGGCGTAAGCCAACACCGCCGCCACGATAAAGGGCGTCAATACCGGTGCCAGCAGCCACACCACTGCGCACAGCGTGGCTGCAATCAGCAGCCAGCGAAACATTTGTCGCTGGTCGGGGGTGGGTGTCATGCAATCAGGAAGAGCCGGTCAAAGGCGGATTGTAGGTGCAGCCCTTCGGTGGGACGCTAGGCCTTATGCACCGCGCAAGCCTCGTGGCCTTGCGCTTTCGCAATGCAGCCAGGCGGTTCATGTCGCGAGCACTATCACTTCTCATTCCGGCCTGAGAGACCCTAGTGAAGCAGAGGCCGAGGGCTGCTGCGCAACTGCTCAAGGTGGGCTTGCAGCAGCGGCGCGTCTGCGGCGTCCGGCCTATGGGCTAAGTAAGCAGACAAATCCGCCTGGGCCGGTTCGTCCAGGCCTAACTCGGCCAGCACCAAGCCACGGTCACGCACCTCTTCCCAGGCCTCGGGCAGCAGGGCCACCAAGCGCTCCTGAATCCCCAACAAACGGGGCCAGTCCTGCTGTTCACGGTACAAGGCCTTCAGGTTGCCCAGCATGCGGGCCAGGATGTAGCGTGGCTCGGACGATTGCAGGAACAGGCCCAGGGGGGCGTCAAAGTCGCCCACCAAACCTTGTCGCTGCCGAAATGGCTCCAATCGCTCTTCCAAGGCCTCTCGGCTCAAGGAGCGGCCGCTGAAGGGGTCCATGACCACCTCGCCAGCGGGCAAGCGAAGCTTGACCAGAAAGTGCCCAGGGAAGGACACGCCCTGCACTTGCAGGCCAATTTGGTCCGCAATCTCCATGTACAGCAGCGCCAGCGAAATGGGGATACCCCGCCGCGTGCTGAGCACCCGGTGAATCAGGCTGTTCTCTGCCGCGTAGTAGTCATTGACATTGCCGCAAAAGCCCAGTTCCTTGAAAAAGTAGCGGTTCAAGGCACGCAGGCGCTGCACTGCGCCAGCGTCCGCTGGGAGACGGCTTTTGAGCCGCTGGGCCAAGCCATCGACCTCTGAGAGCACGGCCTCGATGTCCAGCAAAGGCTCATCGTCCAAACCCACCGAGACCGCAGCTTCCAGCAGCGGAAAGTGCTCGTCCTCTGCCACCAAAGCAGCAAAGTATTCAAAGGCACTGGTGGACACAGGAGCCCAAGGCGAGGTCATGGTGTCAAGTGTAGAGCGCCAGGCCTTGGTCGTCAGGCCCGCCGGACAAAACTGCGCAGATTCAGGCCGCAAAGACGCAGTACCGCAAAGTAGGCAGCGATGGCGGTCAAGATGATCAGGGCCAACCAGCCCGCGCGGGCCCAGCGGTCCGCTTGCAGCGCTATCCAGTCAAACTGAGCCACCGCCCACCACAGGCCCGCCCCCATCACAGCATTGGCGAGCAACAGCCGCAGGCTGAATAAGCCCCACCCTGGTAGCGGCGCATAAAGGCCTTGGCGACGCAGGCCCACAAACAACCACAGGGCATTGATCGTAGCGCCCAAGCCAATCGAGAGCGCCAAGCCTGCATGGCCCAACCAGGGCACAAAAACAATGTTCATCAACTGCGTTGCCACCAGCACCACAACGGCAATGCGCACGGGAGTGCGCA
This sequence comes from Ideonella sp. MAG2, assembly GCA_004359425.1. GTDB lineage: Bacteria > Pseudomonadota > Gammaproteobacteria > Burkholderiales > Burkholderiaceae_C > Ideonella. The sequence goes on from PTEU01000001.1 coordinate 1,342,964, forward strand.
TGTCTTGCTTGGCAAAAAAGCCGGGGGCCAGCACTTTGACACCGACAATGCCCATCAGGCCCACGCCATAGGCTTGCAAGGCCAAGGCGGACATGCTGACCGCCTGGGCACTGAACTTGCCGTTATGAAAGAGCACGGCGATCAAGGGCTGCGCCATCAGCAGCAACGCCACCGCGCAAGGCAAGGCCAGCAAGGCCACCATGCGCAGGCCCCAATCGAGGTGCGCTGAATAGCCTTCGCGGTCGCCTTTGGTTTGCAAAGCGGAGAGCCCGGGAATGAGCACCACGCCCAAGGCCACACCCAAGATGGCGGTGGGCAGTTCCATCAGCCTGTCGGCATAAAACAGCCAAGACACCGCGCCTTCACCCAGGTGCGAGGCAATTTGGGTATTGATGAGCAGAGAGATTTGCGCCACCGACACCCCCAGCAGGGCTGGCCCCATTTGGGCGAGCACGCGCCGAACGCCTGGGTGGTGCCAAGCCGCGCTCAGCGCACGCCAACTCAAGCCAATACTGGGCAGGCAGCCAATGCTCTTGAGCGCGGGGATTTGAATCCCCAATTGCAAGGCTCCCCCCAGCAAGACCCCGGCAGACAGCGCGTGGATGGGCGCAATGCCATGGCCTTGCAGCAGCGGGGCGATCCATAGTGAGGCGGCGATCATCGCCACATTCAAGAGTACGGGCGTGGCCGCTGGCACCGCAAACTTCTTCCAGGTGTTCAAGACACCCGCAGACAGTGCCACCAGGGACATGAAGCCGATATAGGGGAACATCCAGCGGGTCATCAAGACCGCCAAATCCAATTCCTTGAGGCCCGCACCAAACATCCAGACGATGATGGGTGCGCCAGCCACGCCGACCACGCAGGTCAGCAAAAGGCACCAAAACAACACCGTGGCCACCGCGTCTATCAAGCTTCTGGTGGCGTCATCGCCCTCGCTGGCGCGGGTGGCCGCCAGCAGCGGCACAAAGGCCGCCGAGAACGCCCCCTCGCCAAACAGGCGGCGCAACAGATTGGGGATGCGAAACGCGACGTTGAAGGCGTCTGTCAGTGCCGAAGCCCCAAACGCCGCCGCGATGAGTTGATCACGGACCAGACCGGTGATGCGGGACAGCATCGTCCACAGTGAAACCGTCGAAGCGGCCTTGAGGAGATTCATACAAAGGCCGAGCGAAGGCGCACAGCAGGTCGAGACGAACAGCGAAGCGGATGAAGGTGCCAACACAGCACCGTCAGGTGAGCGGCGATTATAGAAACCGCCTACCGCTCATCCGCCCCCATACCCTTTGGGCCCGGCGCAGACCAGCTCAGCTGCGGGCGCGGCAGATTGCCAAGTTATTGAATTTACTGCTATACTCGACAGTCTTTACCACCTGGACAACCATACAGCATGGCCACCTCTTCCAAAGCCAAGAAGCGCACAGTGCGCCTGGCCTCGGGCCGCAAGCGCGCCCGCCAGGACGTCAAGTTGAACGAAGCGAACTCTTCGCTGCGCTCCAAGTTCCGTACTTCCATCAAGAACGTGCTCAAGGCCGTCGCCAAGGGTGACAAGTCCGCCGCGACCGAAATGTTCAAGACCGCCCAAAGCGTGATCGACTCGATCGCCGACAAGGGCATCTTCCACAAGAACAAGGCAGCACGCCACAAGAGCCGCCTGTCGGCCAAAGTCAAGGCGCTCGCCGCCTAAACGAAACCCCCAGGTGGAAAGTAGAAGGCCCCGCACAGCGGGGCCTTTTCATTTCTGCGCTTCTGCTTTGAACTCAATGCGCCGGGTGGCTCATGCACCGGGCTGCTCCGGTAAGTAGCAGGCCTCCACCACTTGCAGGCCGTTGTCCCGGGCAAAGTTCATCACAAAGTCCCAGGCCATGGGCTCAATGCCCTTGAGCGCCTCGTTGACGATCACGCACTTCACGCCGTTGATGACTCGTGGCACACAGTACGGCGAGTAGCCGATATAGGCACCGATGCCCCCTTGCGCACCGCCAGGACGGAAACACGACATGGCACCTGCCAAGCGCTCCGCCCAATCGCTGGGTCGGAAGGTTCGGCCATCCTGGGTGATCCCCTGGATAAAGAATTCGCTGGGCTTGGACACTGACTTGTGGTTCGAGTTAGCAGGAACGAGCGCGGATACTACCGATAAAAGCTGGCATGGCGCTGTCGTCTGCTGCGCCTCGGAAAGGCTGGGTGACGGTGGCGCTATTGTGCCTTGGAGTTGTTGCACCGCAGCAAGCATGGTGATCATTCAGGATGGCCGAAGTCTTGCTCTTCGGCCTCTACAGGCACCGCTTTAGAATCATCTGGTGGGCTGGTGCGACTTTCGGCCTGTTCGGGCAGAGCAAACGCACCCGCCCATTGCTTTTTGGCCGCTCATTTCTCGTCTCAACTTCTGGAGATTCTTGATGTCCACCGACATGTCCCACGTGATGAACACTTATGGTCGCCTCCCCATTGCGCTGTCGCATGGCGTGGGCTGCCGAGTGTGGGACACCGAGGGCCGACGCTATTTAGACGCCTTGGGCGGCATTGCCGTCAACACACTGGGCCACGCCCACCCCAAGCTGGTGGCGGCCTTGCAGGCGCAGGTGGCGCAGATGATTCACTGCTCCAACTACTACCAAAGCCCGCTGCAAGAGCAATTGGCGGCCAAGCTCTGCAAGTTGTCGGGCCTGGATGCGGTGTTCTTTTGCAACTCAGGTCTTGAGGCGAATGAAGCCGCCTTGAAGATCGCCCGCAAGGCGGGGCACGACCGGGGCATCTCGCACCCGGAGGTCATGGTGTTCGAGAAGGCCTTCCATGGCCGCTCCATCGCCACGCTGTCGGCCACCGCCAACCCCAAGGTACAAGCCGGTTTTGGCCCCTTGGTCGAGGGCTTTGTGCGTGTGCCGCTGAACGATCTTGACGCCGTACGCCAAGCCATTGCGGCTCACCCGAACTTGACCGCCATTTTCCTGGAAACCATTCAGGGTGAAGGCGGCGTGCTACCCGCCCGCATTGAGTTTTTGCAAGACCTGCGCGCGCTGTGCGATGAGCACAACTTGTTGCTGATGCTCGATGAAGTGCAATGCGGCATTGGCCGCACCGGCCAATGGTTTGCGCACCAGTGGGCCGGCATCAAGCCGGACGTGATGCCCTTGGCCAAGGGCCTGGGCTCGGGCGTGCCCATTGGCGCGGTGGTGGTCGGCCCTAAGGCCAAGACGATTCTGGGCCCTGGCAACCACGGCACCACCTTTGGGGGCAACGCTTTGGCCATGCGGGCGGGAATCACCACTTTAGAGGTGATGCAGGCTGAGGGCCTGATGGCCCGTGCGGCAGAGGTCGGCGCGCATCTCAGCGCCAGCCTGGCGCGCGAACTGGCGGGCGTGGCGGGGGTCAAGGAGATCCGAGGCCAGGGCCTGATGCTGGGCATCGAGCTGGACCGCCCTTGCGGTGTGATCCTGACCCGCGCCATGGAAGCGGGCTTGCTGCTCTCGGTGACGGCCGACACGGTGGTGCGCATGGTGCCGCCGCTGATCTTGAGCCGCGATGAAGCCGACGAGATCGTCCGCCTGCTGGTGCCTGTCATCAAGACCTTTCTTGCCGAGCCTCGGGCCTGAAGACCCATGAAACCGGGAATGAGCCTCATGAAACACTATCTGCAATTCAAGGATCTTCGGGCCGAGGAATATGCCTATCTGTTTGAGCGCGCCCGCGTCATCAAGCAGCGCTTCAAGAACTACGAGAAGTACCAGCCCCTGGTGGACCGCACCCTTGCCATGATCTTCGAGAAGGCTTCCACCCGCACGCGCGTGAGCTTTGAAGCCGGCATGTACCAAATGGGCGGCTCGGTGGTGCACCTGACCACTGGCGACAGCCAACTGGGCCGGGCCGAGCCGATTGAAGACAGCGCGCGCGTGATCAGCCGCATGGTCGACATCGTGATGATCCGCACCTTTGAGCAGACCAAGATCGAGCGCTTTGCGGCCCACTCGCGCGTGCCCGTCATCAATGGCTTGACCAACGAGTTCCATCCCTGCCAGATCCTCGCCGACCTCTTCACCTACCTAGAGCACCGTGCGCCCTTGAACGCCAAGGGCTACGACCTGGACTGCCTCAAGGGCAAGGTCGTGGCCTGGGTGGGGGACGGCAACAACATGGCCAACACCTGGCTGCAGGCGGCAGAGATCTTGGGCTTCACCGTCCATGTCAGCACCCCTAGTGGCTATGAGGTCGATGCCAAGATTGCGGGCATTGGCAACAGCGCCTGCTACAAGGTCTTCAAAGACCCGATAGAGGCCTGCCGAGGTGCCCACTTGGTGACCACCGATGTCTGGACCAGCATGGGCTACGAGGCCGAGAACGAAGCCCGACTCAAGGCCTTTGCCGATTGGTGCGTGGACGCCGACATGATGGCCCAAGCCCAGCCCGACGCCCTGTTCATGCACTGCCTGCCTGCCCACCGGGGCGAGGAAGTCAGCGCCGAGGTCATCGACGGCCCCCAATCCGTCGTCTGGGACGAAGCGGAGAACAGAATGCACGTGCAAAAGGCGCTCATGGAGTACCTGTCGCTCGGCCGCATCGGCTGACCGCCATGAAGTTGGCCGTGATCACCGACCTGCACGCCAACCGCGAAGCGGTGGAGGCAGTGCTCAACCACGCGCATGCGCAAGGCGCTGGCCGCTTTGCCTTTTTGGGTGACTATGTGGGCTACGGAGCAGACCCCGGCTGGGTGGTCGACACCGTGCGCCGCTATATCGAAGATGGAGCCATCGCGGTAGGCGGTAACCATGACGCGGGGGTGGCTGAAGCACCCTCGCCCAATATGCGGCCAGAAGCGCGCGTGGCACTGGAATGGACCCGCGCTCAACTTGATGCGGATCAACTCACCTGGTTGCAGGGTCTGCCACTCTCTAAGACTGACGGTGACATGCTGTTTGTGCATGCCAACGCCTTTGCGCCGGCTGAGTGGGAGTACATCCAGGGCCGCATTGAGGCGGTGCGCAGCCTGCATGCCACGACCTGCCACTACACGTTTTGCGGCCACATGCACGAGCCCAAACTCTTTCACCTCTCTGGCACCGGCAAGGCGGGTGACTTTGTGCCCACGCCGGGCATCGAGATCCCGATTCCCTCTCTGCGCCAATGGCTGATCGTGCCGGGCTCGGCGGGCCAACCCCGCGACGGCAACCCCGCCGCCTGCTACGCCATCTTTGACACCGAGGAGCAAACGCTGACCTTCCAGCGCGTGCCCTATGACTTCGAACTGGCGGGTGCCAAGATCCGCGAGGCCGGCCTTCCTGTGCGATTGGCGGAGCGTCTCGCGCATGGACAGTAACAGCTTCACCGGCTTTGGCAGCAATGCTGCGGAGGTCGGCCTGAACCCACTGGAGGTCGGCCAAGAGATCGACGGCTTCAGGCTCGAAGAACGCTTGCACCAGGGCGGCATGGCCACTTTGTGGCGCGTCTCGCTGCTTCCAGAGACCCCCCACGGGGCCAAAGTGGCCGCCAAGCTCACGCCCGGCATGCCGCTGATCATGAAAGTGCCGCGCATCAAAGGCGGCGAGGACCCGGCCACCATCGTGGGCTTCGAGGTCGAGCGCATGATCATGCCCACGCTCAGTGGGCCGCATGTGCCCAAGTTTGTGGCCAAAGGCGACTTCACCCGCCAGCCCTTCATCGTGATGGAGCACATCCCGGGTGCCAGCCTCAGGCCGCGCCTAGACGACGCCCCCTTGGCGCTGGATGAGGTGGCAGAGTTGGGCTCGCGCGTGGCCACGGCCCTGCACGAGTTGCACCGCCAGCATGTGGTGCACCTGGACATCAAACCCAGCAACATCCTCTTTAGGCCCGATGGCACCGCCGTGCTGATCGACTTTGGCCTGTCACGCCACGACCACCTGCCCGACCTGCTGGACGAAGAGTTCACCCTGCCCATGGGCACTGGGCCGTATATGTCGCCCGAACAAGTGCAGTTTGTGCGCAACGACCCTCGCTCAGACCTCTTCGCCTTGGGCGTGATGCTCTATCACCTCACCACCGGTGAGCGGCCTTTTGGCGCGCCCAACTCGGTGCATGGCCTGCGCAAGCGCTTGTTTGTGGAGGCCGTTCCACCCCGCGCCATTCGCCCAGACTGCCCGCCTTGGCTGCAAGAGGTCATCCTCAAGTGCCTGGAGGTCAAGCCCGAGAACCGCTATCAAAGTGCCGCGCAGTTGTCGCTGGCCCTGCAAGACCCGTCGCAAGTTCCATTGACCAAGCGGGCCGAGCGCATGACGCGCAGTGGTGCCCTCACCCGCCTCAAGCGCTGGTTCTTTGCGATTGGCTCGGAGCCCGACACCCGGGGCGTGAGCGCCACCCAGGTGGTCAACCAGAACCCCATCATCATGGCGGCGGTGGACGTGGAGAACGCCGCGCCCGAGTTGATCGAAAAACTGCGCGAGACCGTCAGCCGCATCGTGCTGACCGAACCCGGCGCGAGGCTGGCTTGCGTCAGCGTGATGAAGATTGCCCGCATTGGCATGGACGAGCTGACCGACGAAAAGGGTCAGAGCGTACACGTCAAGCAACTCATCAGCCTGAAGCACTGGGCTCGGCCCATCAGCAAGCTGCTCAATCTGCAAGACGGCCGCCTGACCTTTCATGTGCTCGAAGCGCCCGACGCCGCCTCGGCGATTGTGGAGTTCGCCAAGCGCAACCAGGTGGACCACATCGTGATGGGCGCGCGCGGCCAGTCGGCGCTGCGCCGCTACCTGGGCAGCGTGTCCTCACAAGTCGTGGCCGAAAGCGACTGCACCGTGACCGTGGTGCGCGCCAGTGCCCCCACGGAGGACGCTGGCGAATGAGCGCTGACCCGAGCAAGGTCAAAGACAACCCCTGCGTAGGCTGCGGCGCTTGTTGCGCCAGCTTCCGGGTGGACTTTGCGCGGCAAGAGTTGCTCAGCGAAGGCGGCAGCGTGCCTGACGGCCTGACGGTGGAGCTGACAGACTGGACCTGCCGCATGCGCGGCACCGACCATGCACTGCCCCGCTGTGCGGCGCTGACGGGCCAGGTGGGCGTCAATGCCCAATGCGGCATTTATGAGTGGCGTCCTGGCCCCTGCCGCGAGTTCGGCGCGCTCTCGCCCCTAGGGCGTGGCGACGAGGCCTGCGCCCGCGCCCGCCAGCGCCACGGCATGGCGCCGCTGCCCGGCTGACCCAAGCGCCCTGATGGTCGGGGTTTTCCCTGGGTGTTGGAGGTAACCGACACCATGGCCCGACCATTGGCGCTAACTTCGCCCCATGGATAAATACTTTAGTTGTCAACTAATTGACATCAGCCCGCCCGTGCGCACCGGCTCGCCAGTTTTCCCCGGCGACACCCCCTACCAGCAGCAGTGGGCAGCCACCATCTCACCGGGCTGCCCGGTGAATGTGGCCAGCCTCACCCTCTCGCCGCATGTGGGGGCGCACGCGGATGCACCGTTGCACTATGACCCGAACGGGCAGTCCATCGGACAGGTGAGCCTCACGCCCTACCTCGGGCCGTGCCGCGTCGTCCATGCCATGGGCTGCGGCCCGCTGATCGAGCCTCAGCACCTGCAGCACGCTTGGGCCAACTTGCCACCGCGCGTGCTGGTGCGCAGCTACATCCGCCAGCCGCAAGACCACTTCGACACCGCCCTGCCCGCCTTTGCACCCGAGACCATCACCGCCTTGGCCGACGCTGGCGTGCTGCTGGTGGGCATTGACTCGGCCAGTGTGGACCCGGCCGACAGCAAGACCTTGCCCAGCCACCAAGTGCTGCGCCGACGCGGCCTTAGGGTGCTGGAAAACCTGCTGCTGGACGACGTGGCCGAGGGCGACTACGAACTGATCGCCCTACCGTTGAAATTGATGGAAGCCGACGCCTCGCCCGTGCGGGCGGTGCTGCGGCGTTTGGCCTAGGGCGCTCAATACCGAAATACCGCCACAGAGACACGGAGACACAGAGACACAGAGAAAGCTCCAATTTTCGTTTTTCCTTTGTGTCTCTGTGCCTCTGTGGCGGTCTTCAACTCCTTTCCTGGACACATCCCTATGACATTGACTCGAAATGACTGCCTGGCTCTGGACGCCGCAGACCCCCTGGCCGCGTTGCGCGAGCAGTTCCAACTGCCCGACGGCGTGAACTACCTGGACGGCAACTCGCTGGGCGTGCTGCCACGCAGCACCGGCCAACGCGTGGCCGAGGTCATCCAGAAGGAATGGGGCGAGACGCAAAGTCATCCTCTCCGAACGCAGCAACTTCCCCACCGACCTCTACATTGCGCAAAGCCTGGCCGCCCAGCACGGCATGACGCTCAAGCTGACCACGGCCGAGGAACTGAGCCAAGACCTGACAGCCGACGTGGCGGTGCTCATGCTCACCCATGTGAACTACCGCAGCGGCCGCATGTTCGACATGGCCGCCGTCACCGCCCAGGCCCATGCGGTGGGCGCGCTGACGGTGTGGGACCTGGCGCACTCCGCCGGTGCCGTGCCCGTCGACCTGAATGCCGCCCAAGCCGACTTCGCCATTGGCTGCGGCTACAAATACCTGAACGGCGGCCCGGGCGCACCGGCCTTTGTCTGGGCCCATGCGCGCCATGCAGACCGCTTCTGGCAGCCGCTCTCCGGCTGGATGGGCCATGCCCACCCCTTCACCTTTGACACCCTGTACGCCCCCGCCCAAGGCATCTCGCGCTACTTGTGCGGCTCGCCCGCCGTGCTGGCCATGTCGGCGCTGGAGTGTGGCGTGGACACCTTGCTGGCGGCCGAGCCCCATGGCGGCATGGCCGCGCTGCGGGCCAAGTCGCTGAAGTTGACCGACCTGTTCATCGCCCAAGTGCGCGAGCGCTGCACCGCCCACAGCCTGCCCGTCGTCACGCCCACCAGCCACGGTGAGCGCGGCAGCCAGGTCTCGCTGGCCTGCCCGCAACACGGCTATGCGGTGATGCAAGCGCTGATCGCCCGAGGCGTGATTGGCGACTTCCGCGCCGGCGACGGCACCGCCGCCGAGCCCGACCTGCTGCGCTTTGGCTTCACGCCACTGTATGTGCGCTTTGTGGACGTGTTTGACGCCGTCACCGCCTTGGCCGCCGTGCTGGACAGCGGCGAATGGCGCGAAGCTCGCTTCAACCAAAAAGCTGCGGTGACCTGAAGGAGCCGCCCCATGACCTGCCCCTATCACGCCCCACACAGCACCCCCGACGCTGAACCCACGGGTGCCGAAGCCATCGTCCATCAAGAAGGTGCGCAGCTCGACTTTTCGAGCAGCATGACCTATGGCGATTACCTGCACCTGGACGAGGTGCTCAGCGCCCAGCACCCGCTCTCGCCAGAGCACAACGAGATGCTGTTCATCGTGCAGCACCAAACGAGTGAGTTGTGGATGAAGCTGATGCTGCACGAGCTGCGTGCAGCCGTCAGCCACTTGGCCAAAGACGAACTGCCCCCCGCCTTCAAGATGCTGGCCCGCGTCTCCAAGATCATGGAGCAGTTGGTGCACGCCTGGGACGTGCTGGCCACCATGACACCGCCCGAGTACTCGGCCATCCGGCCCTATCTGGCCCAGAGCAGCGGCTTCCAGAGCTGGCAGTACCGCTGCATCGAGTTCAGCCTGGGCAACAAGAACGCCGCCATGCTTAAGCCCCATGCGCATCGGCCCGACCTGCTGCAAGTGGTGGAAGAAGCCTGGCGTGCCCCGTCGCTGTATGACGAAGCCCTGCGCCTGCTGGCCCGTCGTGGCATCAAGGTGCCCCAGAGCCACACCGAGCGCGACTGGACCCAACCCTACAGCGCCAGCCCCGACGTGGAGGCCGCCTGGTTGCAGGTCTACCGAAACCCGCAAGCTCATTGGGACCTGTACCAATTGGGGGAGGAGCTGACCGATCTGGAAGACGCCTTCCGCCTCTGGCGTTTCCGCCACCTCACCACCGTGCAGCGCGTCATTGGCGTCAAGCGGGGTACCGGCGGCACAGGCGGCGTGAGCTACTTGCGCAAGATGCTGGACGTGGTGCTGTTCCCGGAGATTTGGGAGTTGCGGACGGACTTGTGAGCCCCTGCCTGCCCACAGGATCAACGCGTCAAAGGACGAAGCAGCGGTCAGGCGAAGCCTGCCGACGCGCTGCGACAAACTCCGGGCAACGGTTCACACATCACCGGGCGGTGTCAATAGAATCGCCTGATCTGCACACCGCCACGCCCCACCCGGCAACGTGGCCACCCGGAGCCTGACCATGGACACCCGCACCGCCCCCGCCCGCCTTCGCATTGCCCGCCTGCGCGAGGCCCTGCAAGCCCACCACCTGCACGGCGTGCTGGTGCCTTCCAGCGACCCTCATCTTTCTGAGTACCTGCCCGGCCACTGGCAAGGGCGTGAATGGTTCTCGGGCTTCACCGGCTCGGCCGGCACCCTGGTGGTGACGCTGACGGACGCCGCCCTGTTTGCCGATGGCCGCTATTGGGAGCAGGCCGAGCGCGAGTTGCAGGGCAGCGGCATTGAGCTGGTCAAGATCCCCACGGGAGCGGCCGTGCACCACCTGGATTGGATAGCCAGCCACCTCAAGACTGGCGAGACCTTGGGTGTGGACGGCAAGGTGCTGGGCCTGGCCGCCGCACAGCAACTGCGCGCCGCCACCGACCGCGCGGGCATTGTGCTGCGCACCGACCTGGACCCGCTGGCCAGCGCCTGGGACGAGCGCCCCGCCCTGCCCGGCGCGCCCATTTATGACCATGCCGCCCCCTATGCCCCGATGAGCCGCGCGGCCAAGCTGGACATCGTGCGCGCAGGCATGGCCCAGCATGGTGCCACCCACCACTTTGTCTCTACCGTTGACGACATTGCCTGGATCACCAACCTGCGCGGTTCGGACGTCGACTACAACCCCGTCTTCTTGGCCCACCTGCTGATCGCACCCGCTGGCGCCACCCTCTATGTGGGCGCGGGCAAAGTGCCGGCCGCCTTGGCCACCCAATTGGCCACCGAGGGCATCACGCTGGCTGACTACGGCCAAGCCGCCAGCGGCCTGGCCGCTCTGCCGCGCGACGCCAAGCTGCTCATCGACCCGCGCCGCGTCACCCTGGGCCTGCGCGAAGCCACCGCCCAAGGCGTCACGCTGATTGAAGCCATCAACCCCAGCACCCTGGCCAAGAGCCGCAAGACGGCCGCCGAAGCAGCGCATATCCGCGAAGCCATGGCGGAAGACGGCGTGGCCATGTGCCACTTCTACGCTTGGTTCGAGCAGGCCAAGGCGAATGGCGAGCGCATCACCGAAATCACCATCGATGAAAAGCTCAGCGCCGAGCGCGCCCGCCGCCCCGGCTTTGTGGGCCTGTCCTTCCCCACCATTGCGGGCTTCAACCCCAATGGCGCGATGCCGCATTACCGCGCGCTGCCCGAGCTGCACTCGGTCATTGAGGGCAACGGCCTGCTCTTGATCGACTCCGGCGGCCAGTACCTGGGCGGCACCACCGACATCACCCGCGTCTGGCCTGTGGGCACCATCACCGCAGAGCATCGCCGCGACTTCACCTTGGTGCTCAAAGGCACGCTCAACCTGAGCCGCGCCCGCTTCCCCAAGGGCACGCCCTCGCCCATGCTCGACAGCTTGGCCCGCGCGCCCCTGTGGGCCGAGAGCCTGGAGTACGGCCACGGCACCGGCCACGGCGTGGGCTACTTCTTGAACGTGCATGAAGGCCCGCAAAGCATCAGCAAGGCCATCCCCGACGCCCACATGGCCATGCTGCCCGGCATGATCACCTCCATCGAGCCCGGCCTCTACAAGCCCGGCCGCTGGGGTGTGCGCATCGAGAACCTAGTGCTCAACGTCGAGGCGCCCAGCAGCGAGTTCGGCGAGTTCCTGGAGTTTGAAACCCTCACGCTCTGCCCCATCGACACCCGCTGTATTGACATGAGCCTGATGCGCGCCGATGAGATCGCGTGGCTCAACCAGTATCACGCCATGGTGCNCAGGACCAGCGGCCATCTCGGTAGGGAGCCCAGCCCACCCGCACCGAGGTGGGAACCCAGATGCTGCCGTACTCGGGATGGGTGTCCCAGCGGCCATAGCGATCCAGGTCGTCAATGCCCGTCATCTCGCCCACTACGGGTCGGCCCACGCGAGCCACTGCAGGCCGCAGGTCTTCAGTCTTGGCCCAGCGCTCAAAATCATCACTGGCCGGGCTGGCCCAACTGTAGTGGGTGGCTTGGCTGCGCTGGTCCACCCAAAACTCGGCGCGCTGGCCGTTGCTCAGTGTGAGCACGCTGTCGCGTGCGTCAAAGCGCATTTCACCCGCATAAACCGTGGCCAAGCTCCCCCGGTCAGAGTGATCCACCCGGTATAGGCCCGTGGTGCGGGGCGAAAACCGGCCCACCGAGGTCTGCAACTGGATCTCATCCACCACTTCTTGCTCTCGCACACGCAGGCTCACGGCCCCAGAGCGCACCAAAAGCTCAACTCGTTCATCATCCAGGCGCAGCACTTCCAGGTCGGTACGTTCATCCATGCGGATGGTGGACGAGCCCACCTGTACCACCAAGCGGCCATTGGCATCTGTGGCCACACGCTCGCCGCTGGTCAAGGGGCGGTTCATCACCGCAGAGGTCCATTCCTTTTGGCCCCGCTCCAGCAGCCACACCTGGCCCTTGGCCTCGGCCAAGCGGCCCACCCGCCCAGGGGGGTCGTCCACAGCACGGGCGGCCCCTGCGCTCAGCAGCGCCGCCGCGGCCAGGGCCGAGCACCAAAAAACCTTTGTCGTCAATCGCATGGCAGCATTCTCCTTGGGCCCTTAACGCGCCGCCAGGTGTTCTGGGTGACGGGCTTTACACCGAGCAAACTCAGTCGTCTGAGACAGCGTCCAAGCCGGGGAACAGCACTTCGGTAAAGCCCAGCAAGCTCAAATCGCGCATCCGCGTGGGGTAGAGCCGCCCGATCAGGTGGTCACACTCATGCTGCACCACCCGCGCATGAAAGCCTTCAGCCTCGCGTTCTATCGGCCGCCCCTGCGGGTCAAAACCGCTATAGCGAATGCGCTCAAAGCGCGGCACTTGACCGCGCAGGCCCGGCACAGAGAGGCAGCCCTCCCAGCCCAACACCTCCTCGGGCTCGCTCCCGCCCAGAGACAAAGGCGTGATCGTCGGATTGATCAGCACCGTGCGCGGCACCGCCGGAGCCTCCGGGTAGCGCTCATTGCGCTCGAAGCCAAAAATCACCAGCTGCAAATCCACCCCAATTTGCGGTGCCGCCAAGCCTGCCCCATTGGCTGCCGCCATGGTCTCGAACATGTCGGCAATCAAGGCATGCAACTCGGGCGTGTCGAACGCGGTGACGGGCTGGGCAACGCGCAGCAAACGCGGGTCACCCATTTTGAGGATGGGGTGGATGGGCATGGAGGGATTATCGGCGGCAAGCTCGACTGCTCATGGCCCCGTGAGCGCAGAAGCCCTGCCAAGAAAGCGAGGCCCGAGCCGATCAAGAACAGACCAAAGAAGGTGCACATGACGGACGGCTCACGCATGCGAATGATCAAACACGGTATCTCGCAGCGCCTGCCTCTTTTGGCGACGATGTCAGCCATGACCCCACAGCTTGAATGGGACATGCGGTGCCGCATTGGCGAAGTCCTTATCCGCAGACAACAGGGTGAGCTCATCGCGACCACAAAGCTGAATGATCAGGCCGTGGCTTCGCTTCGCAGCGCACCAATCGTCGAAATGGCTCTATGGCGGGCAATCTGATCAGCCAGACAGTCCAACAAGCACAGCAGTACTTCATCTATATGAACGAGCCCGGCAACTACAGCGCTTGGCAATCGTTCTGGAACTTGTTCTTCCCGGTCGCAGCCGACAAGCCCCTGTCCACCGGCAACAACACTTGGGGCAGTTACCAAATCAAATCTGTTCCCAAGCAGATCAATTCCGCCAACTACTTTGCGTGGCAGCAGGTGAACGTACCTTTGTCCACCGGAGCGTCGTGCGCCGACGGCAGCGAATACAAGTTTTTTGTCAACCTGACCAATGCAAGCAACAACGTCTTGATTTTCCAAGAAGGCGGTGGCGGCTGTTTTGATTACGGCGATTGTTCCGGCCATCAGCCCTTAAAAAATCCAGATGGCTCTTGGAAGCTGGACGCCTATGGCAATGTGATGGAGACAACGGCAGCGAACGTTCAAAACCGAAATGGCATTGCCGACGATTACATGAATGTGTTGGCCAATTTCGGAGCGGGCGGCGAGCTCGATGGCAACAGTATCAATCTCTCAAATTTCACGGGTCCCTTTATGCAGCGCCTCGCGCTCATGGACCCCCATCGCTTGAAGGTGCAAGACTGGAACATCGTGTACATGCCCTATTGCACCGGTGATACCCATATCGGTGACAACATCAAGCACCTGATTCGCGTCGATGGTCGTCAGGGCAGAGTGCAGCACTTTAATGGCGTGAAAAACGTGACGACCGCGCTGGGTTGGATGCGCGACCACCTGCCCCGTCCCGCTCAGGTGTTTTTGACCGGCCAAAGCGCGGGCAGCTTGGGCGTTGACTTCCACCGGCTGACGGTGCGCAAGCTGCTCAACCCGTCTGACAGCCTCTACACCCTGCCTGACGCGGGTTTCTTCAGCGCCGAAGACCCGGTTGGAACCAACCTCGAAGCCTTCCCGTCTACCCTCTTTATTCGGGAAGCCAAGGCCAGCTGGTGGAATTACGGCCTCAACATCACAACGCCGTCGAGTTTTGCCAACAACCTCAAAACGGAGTTGCCAGAATTTGATCCTAGAAACATCACCAATTTGTCCACATTGATCAGCAAGCGCAACCCACAAGACCGGGTCTTGTACCTGAACGCGCAGGCCGACCTCAATTTCCCGAAATACGGCTACAAGAACAACCCGGGATTTATCGAGGCGGCGATTGCCAATGGTGATATCAACAAGGTTGAAATCCCCGCCCACTTCTCACCAATGGGTAACTACCTGCGCAAAAATTGGGTGCATGAACTGCAAATGAAGGCCAACACATTTGCTGATCTAAGCCCCCATCAAGGCTATTTCTTCCCGAGTGGCCGCATGTTGGCGCAATCCCATATGCTGACCGCGTTCACCTATGAAGGCGGTATCAATTCGGATACGGGCCACACTACCATTAACGCCATTGAAAACCTGTTGGACCGCCGTCGCCCGCCGGTTTATCGGGAGCTGGAGTCCAGCCCGACCCTGGGCTTGACCCTGCCACTTGGCCCCACCAATTGGGCGCTTTCCACGCTTGTCAGCACGGTGAATCCAGAATTGGGTGCCTTCATGTATGGGCCGCCTTTGAACATGAAGCCTTGATCAGGATTTGGGGAACTCCCGGCGAGTCCCCCATTAATCGTTGCTTGACGCCCTCACTGAGCCGTCAAATTTGAAGGCGGGGTGGGGGCGAGTCGGCTCAGGCCGCGGCTTCGCTTCGCTGCACGCAAACTGGCCCATATTTTTGAGGCCGCAAACGCGTTCTCAGGCGGCGGCGGAAGAGGCTGATGACGCTGCGGGTTGGGGAGCAGAGGCTCCTGGGGCTACCGAGCCAGCTTTGCAGTTGGCTGATTTTTCCATCCAAAAAGCGACGTTGCCTACCACGGCAACGCTCCCTGAGACGATTGTAGAAGTCACCAAAGAGAAGGCACCAGCAAGCACTTGGGTGACGCATTCATGATTTGAACAAGCTTCCAGGGCTTGGGCCTTCTGGAGATTGAGTTCTACCTTCCGAGTCATGATCTGACATTTCGAATCGTAGACATGGACGACGTTCGGAGTCACACAGCCGGACAGCAATAAGGTGGCAACTGTCAGGCTGAGAATTGATGTGTTTCTTTGATGTTGCTGCATGGCTTGATTATCGCTTGGACCGGGGACAGGAAATCGCCGCCCACGCGGCTTAACGTTTGAATTAAGCCCCCACCGCAGCATGGCACGGAAGGACAAGTTCAGATGCGAGGTTGGCCAGAATCTGATCTGCCGCAGGTTTAGACGGTGGCCTTGACACCCCGCCAAACCACGAAATACTTGCGATCGCTTGAGCCCATCGCACTCAAGAGTGCTTCGCTATCAAAGTTAGGAAGTCTGTGCTGCATAGCGGCCAAAAGCTCTTGCGCCCCGTGTGCGGTGTTTGGGTACACGACACGAACATCTCCGCCAGCATGCAAGCCCCACAAAACGTCCTCGATGAAGGGGCCACCATCCGTTGTGGTGACACCCACCTCGGCCAGGTTTGCCCACTCAAGCCTGTGCATTTCCCCATTTGTGTACTTTGCAGTGATGGTTGTGTCGGTAAAGGTGACTGTGACCTCTGCTGGTTCAGGGTGTGGAGCCCAAGCCCGCCAGACTAAAAAAGCAAAGACAGCCGCGCATGCCGTGAAGAACAAAGCCTTCCAAAGACTCCTTGTCTCAGGGCTTCCGACTAGGAACAGCGTGCCCAACACCAAGCACACGATGAGCCCGAGCAGGCTTCCCCAGGCGACCCTGGATCGTTCCATCCAATGCCTCATGTCATAAGTCCGAGCAAAGTCCTATCTCGCACTACGCACTTCAAAGAAATAGACAGGCTGGTCGGCTTGGCAGCCTGAGCGGCACCGAAAGGTCGCCACGGAAAGTCGATTTCTTGCAAGATTCTTCAACTGCGCGATCTTTCGAAATGTATCTTCAGCTTCCGTGGTCGAAGGACTACTGTCTGCATGCCGGTCAGCGCGCTTTATCTCCTCATAGCTGACATCAAAGCTCAGCGTCGGCGGGTCACCCCGGCTGCAAATGAGACTTCTGCTTGCCGCTGCCCCTGCCAGTAAACAAGCGCCCCAGGTAGTTCCATATTTGGGCAAGTAGAGAGTCGATTCACGAGGAGGCGAAACGAAGGTCAACACGACAACTTCTTCGTTTTGGGCCAAGCCATAGAACGTGCTGTGCTTCGGCGGTGCGGACGAGGCACTAACTTGAAGCGTTGCGAGTAGTAGCGTTGCAAAGTAGCGCATGCTTAGCCTTACGAACAGCGTTAATGTATCGCGCCACCAGGGCGGAGACCTGCATATCCGCTGGTTACGGCGGATAAGCCTTGTTGAACCGAACCCTGTGGTGTCGGCAACAGACAAAGCCTCGGCTTGCAATGGGAGTTTGATGCTGCCGTGCCGCTCTGATCCGCATCATCATGGCAAGTACGGAGGTACACCGACTCCGGCTGTGCCACGAGTGGGGGCTCGGTGCTCACTTCGCGAGCCTCGCTATCATCCCAGCACCCCAACCGACCGCCATTACCCCATGCTCCGAGCCGCTGCTTTCCTGCTTCGCCCCTATCGCGATGACGACGCCCCCGCCATGAGCGCTGGGGTTCGTGAATCGGTTCAAACAGTGGGCCGGTGGATGAGTTGGGCCAAAGCTGATTTCTCAGCGTACGACGCGCTGTGCTGGTTTGCAGCCTGCAACGCGGCCCGTGCGTCGGGGCAAGCACATGAATTCGGCATCTTCACGCTGGATGGGCAGTTTGTGGGAGGCTGTGGCCTGAACCAGTTCAATACCCCCAACAAGTTCTGCAACCTCGGCTACTGGGTGCGGGATTCCAAGCAGCGCATGGGGGCGGCCACAGCGGCCACCCTGGCCCTTCGGGACCTAGCGCTAGGAAAACTGGGCCAAGCGCGGGTGGAGATTGCGGTGGCTGATGGGAATGAGCCCAGCTTGGCTGTGGCACGCAAAGCGGGGGCGGGCTATGAAGGCTTGGCGCGCCAGCGGCTGCAACTCCACGGGCAAGCGGTGGACGCCCATGTCTTCGCGTTCACAGCAGCAGCCCAGTAGCGAAGCCCGACTCCGTTCAGGCTCAGCACGTCGAAGCCCTTCGAAAAGCCCAGGGCGAACGGTTCACCCTCCATCGTGCCGAATCAACTTGGCAGGGCCTCGACATTCACGCTCACCAGCGGCTCGGCCCTGGCACCGCCGTTGATCATGCCGCGCAGCGGGGCCACGTCGGCATAGTCGCGGCCCCAGGCCAGGGTCACGTGGTCGGGGCACATGCAACTGGCCCGGGGGCACCGGGCCGCCCTCGCCCACACCGGCTTGCAGCCATTCATCCGGGGCTGGGCTGATGTCAAGCTGCCAGCCACGCACCTGTTGGCGCAGTGTGGTGCGCGGCAGCAGCCAGCCCAGATGGTGGCCCAGCTCCACCGGCGGCGCATAGTCATAGCGGGTCTCATGCACCACGCTCAGCCAACGGGCGGGCTCAAAGCTCAAGGTTTTGGGGCTCATTGCTCGCCTCCCCCAAAGCCCATTGAACGCGCCAGATGCAATTGCGGGCTGAAGGCCATGCTGATGTGGGCAAAGAGGCGCTGAGCAATGGCGTCCGACAAGCCTGCCATTTGCGCGCTGGTCACACTCAGCGCCTCGCGCAGCGCTGCCACGGCCTGCTGGTCGTCCAGGCTTTCTGGCAGTACCCACTGAGCGGGGTTGGGCAGGCGCTGAGCCCAGGCCTCGGCCCATTCGGGGTCGTGCTGCGCCAAGCGCCGCAATCGGTTCTTCAGGGTGGTGGCCACCCAGGCCAAGGAGCGTGGGCTGTCGGCGTCGTGCACCAGCAAATGCAGCAAGGGCAAAACTTCTCTTCGCCCCTGGAACTGGGCGCGGAAGGTGATGGTGGCGTCAAAGAGTTGCAGCAAGGCGGCAGCGCCTTCGTCGCTGTCGGGCAGGCCGTGGGCCAGGCCCGCGTCCAGCACCTGCGCCAGGTAGTCCATGCGCTCGATATGCCGCCCTACGCTGAGCAAGCGNCCTGCTCGAAATAGGTTTCGTTGTGCCGCCCAGGCGTCAGCAAAACCACGCGGCTGCGCTCGCCCGCAGGGCTCAGCCGCAACAAGCCTTGCATGAAAGCGCGATAAGCACCGTCCAGGCGCTGCACTTGCAAGGCACGCAAGCTGCCTGGGAATTGCGGGCCGACGATGCCCCGGTTTTCCAAGAGATAACCTAAACCTGAGGGGGCCTGCGTGCGCTGAGCCAACACCCACCAGCGGCCTTCTGGCCCACGCGCCAAATCCAGTGCCAAGACATGCAGGTGAACGCCGCCCAGCGGCCGAACGCCGTGCATGGCCCTCAGGTACTGGGGATGTGCCAGCACCAGTTGCGGTGGCAGCAAACCCTCATCCAGCAATTGGCGCGGCCCGTAAACATCGGCCATGGCCGCGTTCATCAGCCTTGCGCGCTGCACTGCACCGGGGGCGATCTGGGCCCAATCTTCAGGGCTGAGCAGCATGGGTAGCAGCTCCAGCGGCCAGGGTCGGGTGGCTTCGTCGCCGTCGCCAAACACGTTGTAGCTGGCACCGTCTTCGCGCACGCGGTGGCGCACCTGAGTGGCGCGGGCGTTAAGGGCCTCGGGTGACGCCACGCCGCTGTGCGCCAAAAACTGGGCCCACAAAGGGGCTACCCCACTGCCTCCAGGCCGCCACTCGCTGTAATGCAGCGCCTGGCCGGGCAGCACCCAAGGGTGCAGCCAAGCCAGTGCCTTGTCAGCGTTGGGGGGCGGGTTCATCCCGCCATCATGCACGCCTTCAAGTTTGGTGCTTGAAGGCGGCGTGCGGTCGGTGCTCAATGGGAGACAAGAAAGTCGCGGCTGATGCCCATGCCGAGGTCAGAGACGCGGTCCAGAAACTGGGTCAGATAGGCATGCAGGCCGGTGGCCAAAATCTCGTCAATGCGGCTGTAGGCCAAGTCGGCCTGCAAGCGACCCGCGCGGCGCAGGGTGTCTGCGGACTGGTCATTGGCCACCAGCTTCAGGTTTTCCAGCACGCCGTTCATGCAGGCGGCCAAAGAGCGGGGCATGTCAATTCAGCCACCTTGTCGGGCTGGATCACATTGCGGTAGACCTTGCGGTAGATCTCAAAACCGGAAACCGAGCGCAGCAAGGACGACCAGTGATAGAAGTCGTATTCGCTGTCATCAGCGTCGTCGGCGGCATCGGCATGCGGCACCAGGCCTGCCGCGGCCTCGGCAGCGCGGAAGTCGCCCTTGAGTGCATGGAACTTCACGTCCAGCAAGCGTGCCGTGTTGTCGGCCCGTTCCAAGAAGGACCCAATGCGCAGGAAGTGGAAGGCCTCGTCTTGCAGCATGGTGCCCACGGTCACCCCACGCGACAAGTGCGAGCGGAACTTGACCCATTCGAACAAGGCGGAGGGGTCGCGCGCCAGCAGGCCATCGGCCAGCAAGCGGTTGAACTCCAGCCAGGTTTGGTTGGTGGTCTCCCAGACCTCGGTGGTCAGGGTGCCGCGCACGGCCCGTGCATTCTCGCGGGCGGCCTTGAGGCAGTTCAAGATGGAGGACGGGTTACGCTCGTCGCGCACCATGAACTCGGTGACATCGCGGGCATTGACCGTGGTGTAACGCTGGGCATAAGGCCCCGTGAGTTCGGAGATGCTGAGCACCCCTTGCCAGCCCAGCTCGGCGCTCTCGGCCGACTGCGGCAGCAGCGAGGTCTGCACATTGACATCCAACATGCGTGCGGTGTTTTCGGCGCGCTCGATGTAGCGCGACATCCAGAACAAATGGTCGGCGGTTCTTGACAACATGTTTATTCTCCTAAGGACCGCTGATTCAGTCTTCCAACACCCAGGTGTCTTTGGTGCCACCGCCTTGGCTGGAATTCACCACCAAGGAACCTTCCTTGAGAGCCACCCGGGTCAGCCCGCCAGGCACCATCTGCACCGACTTGCCCGAGAGCACAAAGGGGCGCAGGTCGATGTGGCGGGGCGCAATGCCGGCCTCCACAAAGGTCGGGCAGGTGGACAGCGACAGTGTGGGCTGCGCGATGTAGTTGGACGGATTGGCCAGCAGTTGGGTGCGGAAGTCGGCGATCTCGGCCTTGGTGGCGGCCGGGCCCACCAACATGCCGTAGCCGCCAGCGCCGTGCACTTCTTTCACCACCAACTCACCCAGGTGGTCCAGCACGTAGTGCAGGTCTTTGCTGTCCCGGCACAGGTAGGTGGGCACGTTGTTCAAGATGGGCTTCTCGCCCAAGTAGAACTCCACCATCTTGGGCACATAGGGGTAGATGGACTTATCGTCGGCAATGCCCGTGCCCACCGCATTGGCCAACGTGACATTGCCGGCTTTGTAGGCGCGCAGCAGGCCGGCGCAGCCCAGGCGTGAGTCGGGGCGGAAGACTTCCGGGTCCAGGAAGTCATCGTCCACGCGGCGGTAGATCACGTCAATGCGACGCGGCCCGCGCGTGGTGCGCATGAACACGAAGTCGTCTTTGACGAACAAGTCCTGGCCTTCGACCAACTCCACGCCCATCTGCTGCGCCAAGAAGGCGTGCTCAAAGTAGGCCGAGTTGTACATGCCCGGCGTCAGCACCACCACGGTGGGCTCGTTCACGCCGCCGGGGGCCACGCTGCGCAGGGTGTCCAGCAGCAAGTCGGGGTAATGCGCCACGGGCGCAATGCGGTGCTCGGCAAACAAGTCGGGGAAGAGCCGCATGGTCATCTTGCGGTTTTCCAGCATATAGCTTACGCCGCTGGGCACGCGCAGATTGTCTTCCAGCACGTAGTAGCTGCCGCTGCCGTCCGGGTTGGCGGCACGAACAATGTCAATGCCTGCGATTTGCGAGTACACGCCGCCTGGCACATCCACACCCATCATTTGCGGGCGGAACTGTGCGTTGCGGGTGATCTGCTCTTCCGGGACGATGCCGGCCTTGAGGATCTCTTGGCCGTGATAGATGTCGTGAATAAAGCGGTTGAGCGCCGTCACCCGCTGGCGCAGGCCCTTCTCCATCTCGCGCCACTCGTGGGCGGGGATACTAAAGGCGCGCAGGTGGCCAGATTGATGGGCCAGCCTCACTGCTTGGGCTGCCAATGCCAGTAGCGAGGGCGCACCGCCCGAGTGCACTGGGCACCGCCCGCGCCCCAAACCCAGGCACCGCAGTAGTCGGTGCGCACCACAGGAATGCCCTGCTGGGCATAGCGCGACAAGACAGCAGGGTGCGGGTGACCAAAGCGGCTGCGGTAGCCCACCTGAATGACTGCCACCGAGGGGTTGACCGCCCTCAGAAATGCCTCTGTGGAAGAAGTTTGGCTGCCGTGGTGCGGCACCACCAAGACTTCCGCATGCAGGCTCGCCGCCTCCTGCGCCACCAATCTGGCCTCTTGCGCAGCCTCGATGTCGCCCGTCAGCAGCGCGCTGCGGCCCTGGGCATCACTCACCTTCAGCACGCAACTCAGAGTGTTGGGCCGTGCATCGGCAGGCGGCCGGCCAGGCGGAGGGTGCAGCACCTCAAAGCGAACGCCGTCCCAAACCCAGTGCTGGCCCGCCTCGCAGCCGATGTGGTGCTCAACGTTGCGCCGTAAGCTATGGCCCTCTTCTAGGCTGCTGCGCATCTGCGGCACATCAACACCGTTCAGCACGGCATCGGCTCCGCCCACATGGTCAATGTCACGGTGGCTCAAGACCAACTCGTCCAGGCGCGTCACGCCCTTGGCCCTGAGCGCGGGCAGCACCATGCGCTGGCCAGCGTCCGCATCTCGGGCAAATCGGGGGCCAGCATCATGAAGCAAGGCATGGTTCGCCGTTTGCACCAGCACCGCGCTGCCCTGGCCCACGTCCAGCGCCAAGAGTTCAAACTGCCCCGGCGCAGGCCGCACCACCGGCGGCCACAACAAAGGCAGCATCAGCGGCAGGCCCCACACCCGCCGCCGCCACAGCCCAGGCCAGACTACCCACGCCGCGCCCAGCAAGCCCAGTGCAGACGCCCACAGCGGTGCCTCAGCCACCACCCAGCCAGCGCCTCCCCACTGCGCTAAAAGGTCTAAGCCCCACAGCAACGGAGCCACCGCCCATGCCGCCAAAGCCCAGATGCCTGGCCACACCATGCCCAACAAAGCCAAAGGTGTCACCACCAGAGTGACCCAGGGCACGGCAAACAGGTTGGCCAAGAGGCCGACCACCGAGACTTGGTTGAATAAGATGAGCGACAGCGGTGCCAAGCCCAGCGTGGCCACCCACTGGGTGTGCCAGGCCTGGGCCGCGCTGTGGCGCAGACGAGCCGCCCAGGTGCCAGGTGCTGGCTCATCTTGCAGCGTGGACCCAACATCCTGCACAGCCTGCGCGAGCGGCGCAGGCTCTGGGGACGACAGCATCAACAGCCACACCGCCCCAAACGACAGCCAAAAACCCGGGGCCAGCAGCGCCCAAGGGTCCCACATCACCACGCCCACCGCCACCCACAGCGCCAGCAACCAGCCGGGCCAGTTCAAGCCCAAACTTTTGAAGGCCGCAGCCAACGCCAGCATGCCAACCGTGCGCTGCGCTGGCACGCCCCAGCCTGCCAGCAAGGCATAGCCCAGGGCCAATACCACACCGCCCCAGCGCGCCGCCACAGGGGCAGGCCAGCGCAGGCACAGTGCAGCGCTGCGCCGCCAAGCCCAGCCCACCACCCAAGCCGCCAACCCAGCAAACAAGGTGATGTGCAAACCGCTGATGCTGATGAGGTGGGCAATGCCGGTGCGCCGAAAGACCTCCCACTGCTCGCCTTCGATGGCGGCTTGGTCGCCCACGCTCAAGGCGGCCAGCACGGCAGCCGCGCGAGGGTCGGGAACGGCCAGCAACACCCGGTCTCGCAGCACTTGGCGAGCCCGCTCCACAGGTGCCTGCCAAAGAGCGGCAGCGGCCAAGCGCTGGGCAGGCAGGGCCGCTTGCGCCCGCACCGCGCCCACCGCCCCCAAATGCCGCTCAAACAACCACAACTCGGTGTCAAAGCCACCAGGGTTCAAAACCCCGTGGGGCCGCTTCAGGCGCACGGGCCATTGCCAGCGCTCGCCCGCCTGCAGCGCTTCGGGCGGGCCTGCCAGCAGGGCATCCTCTTGCCAGCCGCGCCGCCAGCTCAGCCAAATTCGGGGCGGTAGGGCAAGCGTCTCGGCACCCTCGCCTATTCGGCGCGCCTGCTCGACCTCCACCACAAACTGAACTCCATCGGCTGCGAGCCGGGGCATTTCGGTCACGCGCCCGGTCAGCAGCACATCTTGCCCTTCCAGGTCTGCGGCTAGCACCGCTTGCAGGCGGGCAATGGCGCGAGCCTCGGTTTGCCCCCAAGCCAGCAGAGCACTGCTCAGCATCAACAGCCCCAGCGCCACGGGCTGTAGGTAGCCCCCAGGTGCACGCCGCCAGACGGCAATGCCCAAACCCCCACTCAACACCCCTAGCGCCATCGCTGCCAAGGCCCCAAAAGGCCCAGGCCCGCACTGCGCTTGGCTCAGTTGCGCCAGGCAGCCCCCTAAGGCGGCCAGCGCCACCAGAGAGAGCACCCAAACTGCTGGGCACGCTGCAAGCCGCCTGTGGTGACTTGGACCGTGTCGCCCGCGTGGTCAAGGTGATGAGCTTGGTGAACTCGACATCGACTTTCACCGAGCAGCACTTGGTGACCAATGGCTGCTCTGAGCTGCTGGGCCAAGTGTTTGGCCCCACCGTGGGGGCCCATGCACGCAGCGCCTTTGGCGTGGCGCAGATCCCCATGGGGGCCTGTGTGGAGATTGAGCTGATTGCCGAGCTGAAGGCTGATTGAGCATGGCGTTGCCCTCGTCCCGTTGGATGCTGTTGGGCACCGCTGCTGCCGCGTGGGGCGCGGTGGGGGCCGCCTTAGTCTCCCAGTTTTACTTTGACATGCAGCCCTGCCCCTGGTGTACGCTGCAACGCCTGATCTTCTTGCTGATTGGCGCGCTGTGCGTTATGGCAGCCTTACTGCCACGTGCTTGGGGCCGCAAAGCCTTGGCCTGGTTGGCCACCCTGCTGGCGGCCTGTGGCGTGGCGGCGGCCTTATGGCAACACAGGGTGGCCGCCTTGGACACCATGGGCTGCGCTCAAACTTTGGCCGACAAGATCCTCTCCAAGCTGGGCCTGTTTGACCTGGCCCCGGACATCTTTGCCCCGACGGCCTCTTGCGCCGAAGCCTCGGTCGACTTATTGGGCGTGCCCTATGCGCTCTGGAGCTTGGCCTTGTTTGCCGTGTTGGGCTTGACCACCACCTCCCTGGCACTGCGCCGCCATGGCTGAGGCCGGCACCGACTTCATCGAGGTCGTGGATGCTGCGCTCAGCCCAGCGTTTTGCCAGGGCTTGATCGACGCTTTTGAGAGCAGCCCCCACCGCGTCGTCGGCCGAACCGGGGCTGGGGTAGACGAGAGCAAAAAGATCAGCACCGATCTCTACCTCAACCAACACCCCGAGTGGCAACCGGCGCTGCAAGAGATCCAAAAGGCCACCACCTTGCGTCTGGCGGACTACTTCAAACGCCACCACTTTGCGCTGATCGCCCCGATGGCATTGACGGTGCTGCACCCGCAGACGGGCGAACCCACCGCGCTGACCCACGACAACTTCGACACCGTGGGCGCGCCCCAGGCCATGGACCTGATGCGCACGCTCTACCGCCTAGGCCCCATCCAGATGCAGAAGTACCCGCAAGGCCGGGGCAACTACAACTACTGGCACTGCGAGCACTACCCCGATAACGCCCGCTGTGAGGCGCTACACCGCAGCCTGCTGTTCATGTTCTACCTGAACGACGTGGCTGAAGGCGGCGAGACCGACTTCTACTACCAACAACGCAGCATCCAGCCCACCACTGGCCGCATGGTCATGGCCCCGGCCTACTTCACCCACACCCATCGGGGGCGCGTGCCTGTCTCGGGCGACAAGTACATCTTGACCAGTTGGGTGTTGTTGAATCGGGCGGAGGCTTTGTATGGCTGAGTCGAGCAACGGCAGCATTGAGCGGGAGACTTCTCAAGCGGAGTTGCTCGACTTTCACTGATAGACGACATGCAGTTCTACTTGATCGATCCTGCTTCCGATCTTGGAGAAGCACATCCAATCAGCGAGTCTGAATTCACTACTTTACAGCTAGCACGGTCACGTCTGTCTGCGGCCCTGTCTTTGGAAGAGGCTTACAACCTACTGTTGGCGAATCACAAGGACCTTGAAGTCGAGGCAATGACCATCGCCATAGATCGCATGACTGGAATCAGTGGGTCCGAATATCAAGATTTTTTCGAAGTGCGGAGTTCGTTGAACCGACGCGCATTGAATCTGCTGAGTGCGGCTCGGCTTTATTTGGATCAATTTCAACAGCGGCTCAATGACGCGGGTGCAGATCCAAGCACAGCTAAAGCAGAGCAGCGGTTGGCCTATGAGTCATCCTTTGAATACAGGTTGATGGAGGCGCTGAGAAATCACGTTCAACATGTGGGGTTGGCAGTACACAGCGTGAGCTTCAGTTCGCGCAGACTGTCATTGGCCGAAGGCAGTCAGATAGAAATTGAAGTCACCGCCGAGACCTTGCGGTCAGCGCTCTCTCAAGACCCCAAATTCAAAAAGTCTGTTCTGGCCGAGTGCCCAGACAAGGTATCCGTACTTGGCGCTGCACGTGCTTACGTTGGAGGCATCAGTTCCATTCACTCAACGGTGCGAGAGCTAATAGAGCCCTTAGTGGCGGATGCCCGGTCTGAGTTTAAAGCGGCAATCAGCAAGCATACTGCGACATCGAGCAAGGTGGGACTCATGGCAATTGCCCAGGACGGGCAAAACCCCACGGAGGAATTCCCTGTGTTTCTTGCTTGGGACGATGTTCGCTTGAGGATGGTTGCGCGCAACTCCATCATTGCTAATCTCGCGCGGCGTTCCTTCTCCTCCAAAACCAATCTCCGCTAGTGCGACTGGCAAGTTGCACTTCCGGTGCCGCCCTCAACTCAACTCGCCAACACCCTCGTCACCTTCACCGCCCCCTCAATCTTCAGCCCCTTGCGCGCACGCTTGCCCTGGTGGCGTGTGTAGGCCACGCCGCTGATGATTTCGTCTTTGGCTTTGCCGGCGCGGCCGGTGCCCAGCACGCGCACGCTGGCTTGGCAGGCGCTGACGGAGATGAGCGGGTCTTTGGCGTCCACGTCCATCAGGGTCAGGCCGCGGCCACCATTGGCCTGGAGTTTGAGCTCGGCCAAGGGGAAGACCAGCAGGCGGCCGGTCAAAGAGAGGCAGGCCACTTCTTGGAGCTGCGGTGGCACAGGGGCTGGTGGCAGCAGGGCTTCTGCGGCATCCAGGGTCAAGAAGCTCTTGCCGCCCTTTTGGCGGCTGTTCAGGTCGCTCAAGCGGGCCAGCAGGCCAAAGCCGCCGGTGTTGGCCAGGAGAAGCACTTGGCTTGGGGGGCCAGCAAAGTAGTGGGCCAGTTGCGTGCCTGCTTCCAGGTCGATCAGGCTGGTAATAGGCTGGCCGTCTCCCCGGCCACCGGGCAGGCCTGCCACGCCCACGCTGTAGACACGGCCGTTGGAGCCAAACACATACAGCGTCTCCACGCTGCGGCAGGCAAAGGTGCCGTAGAGACCATCGCCCGCCTTGAAGCTCAAGGTATTGGCGTCCACCTCATGGCCCTTGAGGGCGCGGACCCAGCCCTTCAAGCTGACCACCACGGTGACGGGCTCGTCCACCACCTTGATCTCGGCCACGGCGCGCTTTTCTTCTTGGATCAGCGTGCGGCGGTCATCGCATCGGCACTGCTGGAAATGATCTGCCCGCCGCCGGGGTAGTCGGGGCCGGGCATCAGGCCGTACAACTCGTCGTCGCTGAGTTTGTCGTTACGGATCATGGCCACCGCCGCAGCGGCCACTTCACGCAGGTTGTGGCTGGGGATCTCGGTGGCCAAACCCACCGCAATGCCGCTGGCGCCATTGAGCAGCACAAAGGGCAAGCGTGCAGGCAGCAGGCGAGGCTCTTCAAACGAGCCGTCGTAGTTGGGCACAAAGTCCACCGTGCCTTCGTCCAGCTCATCCAGCAGCAAGCGGGCGATGGGCGCCAGGCGGGCCTCGGTGTAACGCATGGCGGCGGCACCGTCACCGTCGCGGCTGCCAAAGTTGCCTTGGCCGTCGATCAGGGGGTAGCGCAGCGCAAAGTCTTGGGCCATGCGCACCATGGCGTCATAGGCAGCCGTGTCACCGTGGGGGTGAAATTTGCCCAGCACATCGCCTACCACCCGCGCACTCTTCACCGGCTTGGGTGCCCCGCCCGAGCCGCCATAGCCCAAGCCCATTCGCTGCATGGCGTAAAGAATGCGGCGCTGCACTGGCTTGGCACCGTCGCAGACATCGGGCAAGGCCCGGCCCTTGACCACGCTGAGCGCATATTCCAAATAGGCCCGCTCGGCATAGTGAGCCAGGGTGACGGTGCTGTCGCCATCACCGCCGGGTGGAGGGGCAAAACTCAAAGGGGTTTGTTCCATAGTTCACTGACAAGACGGCCTGCACCCGGCCCCTTAGCGCAATGTTGCGCCTGGGGTGATCGAGGTGGAGACCAAATTCATGGTTCTGACCTTGCGCTGCTGGCGTTGTTGCAGCAGCTCCCAATAGACTTCAAGCACCAGGTGGACATGGGCCTGGGTCTCGGCAAAAGGGGGCACCTTGCCCCCGTGGCGGCGGACATTGCCCTCGCCCGCATTCCAAGCGGCAAGCGCCGGTGCAATGCCACCCATGCGGCGCGAGAGGTCTGCCAGCATGCGCGCACCCGTCATGATGTTGCTGCGCGGGTCGCGCAAGCGCTCTTCCACCGGGCGGGCGGCGCGCTCGGCCTTGGTGGCATAGCGCTCGCCTGTGTCCGGGGTGATCTGCATCA
Source organism: Ideonella sp. MAG2 (assembly GCA_004359425.1). Taxonomy (GTDB): domain Bacteria; phylum Pseudomonadota; class Gammaproteobacteria; order Burkholderiales; family Burkholderiaceae_C; genus Ideonella. Next base: position 1,371,569 of record PTEU01000001.1, read on the forward strand.
GGCCCATGGCACCTTTGGGCGACACCAAGTCGGGCTTGAACCCCGACTCCACGGCAATCACAGCTTGCAGCAGCTCCACATCAACGCCAGTGGCCGCTTCGGCCTCGCGCAGCAGGGGCAACAAGGCTTTGACCTCTGGGGCAAAGGCCAGCCAAGTCAGCAAGCTCTGGCGCGACGCCAATTTGCCGGGCACGCGGCCAGCGTCTTTGGCCCCCTGGCGCAAAACCGGGGTGTAACGGCTGTCCTCTTGCTTGGCCGAGAAGTGGGCCACACCCTGCGCATCTACATAGCCCCAGAGCGGCGGCTCGGCTGCACACGCGCTGAAGCCCAACAGCCAGAGCATGGTGGCCGCAAGAACATGCGCAGCACCACAACACCTCATGTCGCTGCGTCCTCTTGACCCATGGCACGGCGGGCCTGGTACTCGCGGTCCAGCAGGCTCATCACGATCAAGTCATCGTAGCCATCGGCACCGTCCGTCTGCACCCGCACGCTCTCACGCAAGCGACCCTCTTCCACAAAGCCCTCGCTGCGGTAGAGGTGTTGAGCCCGGGTGTTCAGGCCTTTGACATCCAGCCAAAATCGGTGCGCTCTGAAATCTGAAAACGCCATGCGCTTGAGCAAGCGCACCGCCGCCCGCCCCAGCCCCTGGCCCTTGGGCTGCAATACCAAGCGCTTTAGCTCCACACTGCCATGCGGGTTGCGGCAGCCCTGCAAGATGACAAAGCCTTGGCGCTCGCTGCCCTCGCCCGCCTCGATGATGAAGTGGCGAAAGTCCGGGAATCGGATGGCCCCCTCGTGTTGCGTGCGGTCCCAGGGCGTGATGAAGGGCAAATTGCGCGCGTCATGTTCGATCTCGACCACCGCATCGAGATCAGACAGCAGCGTCGGCCGCAGACGAATGGGCATGGTCAGATGTCCACCTCAACGGCGTCGCCGTGCAGTTCCATCAGGTCACGACGGGCTTGGGCCTCACCCTTGCCCATCAGCTTGGTCATGGAGTCCACGGTGCTGGCAAAGTCGAGCTGGCCATACTGCACCTGCAGCAGGCGGCGGGTGTCAGGGTTGAGCGTGGTGTCCCACAACTGCTCAGCGCTCATCTCACCCAGGCCTTTGAAGCGGCCAATGCTCCATGAGCCTTCCTTCAGGCCTTCCTTACGCAGCTTGTCCAAGGCGGCATCGCGCTCACCATCGTCCAGCGCATAGATTTTGGCGGCGGGCTTTTTGCCGCGCGCGGGTGCATCCACCCGATAGAGCGGCGGCTTGGCCACATAGACATGGCCGGCTTCGATCAGACGCGGGAAGTGGCGGAAGAACAAGGTCAGCAACAGCACCTGGATGTGCGAGCCGTCCACGTCCGCATCAGAGAGGATGCAGATCTTGCCGTAGCGCAGGCCCGACAAATCGGCCGTGTCGGTGGCGCCATGCGGGTCCACACCGATGGCCACCGAGATGTCGTGAATCTCGTTGTTCTTGAACAGCAGGTCGCGCTCAACCTCCCAGCTGTTCAGCACCTTTCCCCGCAAGGGCAAGATGGCCTGGGTCTCTTTGTTGCGGCCCATCTTGGCGCTGCCGCCTGCTGAGTCGCCCTCCACCAAAAACAGCTCATTGAGCTGGGTGTCTTTGCTTTCGCAGTCGGTCAGCTTGCCGGGCAGCACCGCCACGCCCGAGCCCTTGCGCTTTTCCACCTTTTGGCTGGCGCGCTGGCGGGTTTGCGCCTGCTTGATCACCAGCTCGGCCAGCTTTTTGCCGTGCTCCACATGCTGCGAGAGCCATAACTCCAGGGCCGGCTTCACATAGGCGGACACCAAGCGCAGCGCATCGCGGCTGTTCAGCCGCTCTTTGGTTTGGCCTTGAAACTGCGGGTCCAACACCTTGGCGCTGAGCACAAAGCTGGCGCGCGAGAACACGTCTTCGGGCATCAGCTTCACGCCCTTGGGCAGCAGCGAATGCAGCTCGATAAAGCCCTTGATGGCCGCAAACAAACCGTCTTTGAGGCCTGCCTCGTGCGTGCCACCAGCCACGGTGGGGATCAGGTTGACATAGCTCTCGCGCAGCAGCGTGCCCTCTTCGGTAAAGGCCACACACCACGCCGCGCCCTCGCCTTCGGCAAAATTCTCGTCTTCACCGCTGCCGGCGTAATGCTCGCCCTCGAAGAGCGGGATCATTGGGTCGGCGGGTAGCGACTGCTGCAAGTAGTCGCGCAGGCCGCCCTTGTAAGTCCAAGTTTGGACGTCTCCGGTTTTCTCGGTGGTCAGGGTCACCGTCACGCCGGGCATCAGCACGGCCTTGCTGCGCAGCAGGTGCATCAGCTCGTGGCGGGGCAGTTCAGCGCTTTCAAAATACTTGGCATCGGGCCACACCCGCACTGAGGTGCCCTTTTTGCGCTCGCCCGCTGCGGCCGGGCGCACCACCAGGGGCTCGATTACGTCGCCGCCCGAAAAGCTCAAAGCAGCCGCTTGGCCGTCGCGCCACACCGAGACTTGCAAGCGCTTGGCCAAGGCATTGGTCACGCTCACGCCCACGCCATGCAAGCCGCCAGAGAAGCTGTATGCCCCGCCCGAGCCCTTGTCGAACTTGCCCCCCGCGTGCAGGCGGGTGAAGACGATCTCCACCACGGGCACTTGCTCTTCCGGGTGCAGGCCAAAGGGAATGCCCCGGCCGTCGTCATCCACGCTGACGGAGCCATCGGCATGGAGGGTGACTGCAATGCGCTTGCCATGCCCGGCCAAGGCTTCGTCGGCCGCGTTGTCGATGACCTCTTGCACGATGTGCAGGGGGTTGTCGGTGCGGGTGTACATGCCGGGCCGCTGCTTGACGGGCTCCAGGCCTTTGAGAACGCGGATGGAAGATTCGCCGTAAGTCGGCTCAATCGGTGTGGGTCGGGTTGCCATGGCGGGGGATTGTAGAAAGCGCGGTGCCGACTCAAACGCCAGACAAGCGCTGAAATGTCGGCTGTGTTTTCATACAGTCTACGTCAGGATGCAAAAGGCAGCCGCGTGAGCCTGTCGCCACGGTGGCAGCAAACAGGCAGCGCTTGGGCTACAGTGGCCAGGATGCGCAGCTCATCTCCCTCCTCTTCGGCGACCCTGTCTATGGCCCAGGTGCTGATGTGCGGCGCGGCCATCGTGACCCTGTCCATGGGTATTCGCCACGGCTTTGGCCTTTGGCTGGCCCCCATCACCACCGAGCGCGGCTGGACCCGCGAAACCTTTGCCTTCGCCTTGGCCATTCAAAACCTGGCATGGGGTGCCGCAGGGCCGGTGGCCGGCATGTTGGCCGACCGGTTTGGCGCCTTTAAGGTGCTGATCATCGGCGCGCTGATGTATGCCGGTGGCCTGGTGCTGATGGGCTTGGCCACCTCCGGCCTGGCCTTCACCGGCAGCGCTGGCATCTTGCTGGGCATGGCGCAGTCAGGCACCACCTACGCCGTGGTCTATGGCGTGATTGGCCGCAATGTAGCTCCAGAAAAACGGTCGTGGGCCATGGGCGTGGCGGCGGCAGCGGGCTCTTTTGGCCAGTTTTTGATGGTGCCTGTAGAGAGCTGGCTGATCGGTTATGCGGGGTGGCAAAACGCCTTGTTCATTTTGGGTTGCGGCGCACTGTTCATCATCCCATTGGCTTTTGGGCTGAAGGAGCCAAGCCAGTCTTCAGGCGCTGGCCAGCACAAGCAAAGTGTGGGGTCGGCCCTCAAAGAGGCCCTGGGCAACCCCAGTTACCGTTGGCTGACCGCAGGCTATTTTGTTTGCGGCTTCCAGGTGGTGTTCATTGCCATCCACATGCCCAGCTACCTCAAAGACAAGGGGCTAGGCCCCGAGGTCGCCACGGCGGCGCTGATGCTGATTGGCCTGTTCAATGTGTTTGGCACCTATATCGCGGGCAGTTTGGGGCAGCGCATGCCCAAGAAATACATTCTCTCGACCATTTACGCCCTGCGTTCGGTCGCCATCGTGGTGTTTCTGTTTGCGCCGCTGTCGCCTTGGAGCGTCTACGTGTTCGCCTCGGTGATGGGCTTTTTGTGGCTGTCCACCGTGCCACCTACCAATGCCATCGTGGCGCAGATTTTTGGCGTGCAGTACATGTCCATGCTGGGTGGCTTGGTGTTCTTCAGCCACCAGATTGGCTCCTTTGCCGGGGTGTGGCTAGGCGGCCTTCTGTATGACGCCACCGGCAGCTATGACATCGTCTGGTGGATCTCCGTCGGCCTGGGGGTTTTTGCGGCCCTGGCAAACCTGCCCGTGCGCGAGGCCGCCCTGCAACGCCTGCCCGCCGCCGCATGAGCGCCGCTTTGCCTAAGCACCTCTCCTCCCCCAAGGCCACGAGCCGCTGGCGCATTGCCCTGGTGTGGGGGGTGGTGGTGCTGGCGCTTTTGGCAGTGGCCCAAGCCTACCTCAGCCCCCACTTGGTGGTCGATCTGGCCAATCGGGTTTGGAGTTGTTTTTGAACCTCGCCCCCCTGCTTCCTGAGGGCCACGGTACGGGGGTGGCCGCATCAACCTGGGTCACCCGCTGGGCCCACCTCGCTCCCCCAGGCAGCGAGGTGCTGGACTTGGGCTGCGGCCGTGGTCGGCACCTGCGCTATTTCGCCCAGCAAGGCCATACTGTGCTGGGTGTGGATAAGGATGAATCGGCACTGGCCAGCTTGGCGAGCCTGCCCGAGCTGCAGGGCCGCGCGCGCTTTTTGCACGCCGACCTTGAGAACGCGCCCTGGCCATTGGCGGGGCAGCGCTTCGGCCTGGTGGTCGTCACCAACTACCTCTGGCGGCCTTTGCTGCCCGCCATCGTGGCGGCCGTGGCCCCGGGCGGCGCGCTACTTTACGAAACTTTTGCCAGCGGCCACGAGCGTGTTGGCAGGCCGTCACGCCCCGATTTTTTGTTGCAGCCTGGTGAGCTTTTGGGCGCTTGCCAAGCCCTGCGCGTCATCGGCTACGAGGACGGCACCGTTGAAAACCCTTTGCGCGTGGTCCAGCGCATCGCCGCAGTGCGGGAGCCCGAGCCACCTTCTGAGACTCTAGGCTGGCCCCTGGCGGAAGTTGCGGCGACTGCGGGCTAAAATCAGCGATCCCGAAGGAACCCCAATGAACCGGATTAAAGGCAGCATCCCGGCGCTTGTGACGCCCATGCATGAAGATGGCAGTGTGGACTACACCACCCTGAAGTCTTTGATTGACTGGCACATTGCCGAAGGCACCGACACCATTTGCGTGGTGGGCACCACAGGTGAGTCGGCCACTGTCAGCGTTGAAGAGCACTGCGAGATCATTCGCGTCGCTGTGCAGCACGCGGCCGGTCGTCTACCGATCATGGCGGGTGCCGGGGGCAACAGCACGGCGGAGGCCATCACACTCACCCAGTTTGCCAAGCAGGTCGGCGCTGATGCCACCTTGCAAGTGGTGCCCTACTACAACAAGCCCTCGCAAGAAGGCATGTACCGCCACTTCAAGGCTATTGCCGAGGCGGTCGACCTGCCGGTGATGCTCTACAACGTGCCCGGCCGCACGGTGGCCGATATGCAGCACGACACCGTGATGCGCTTGGCTCAGGTGCCCGGCATTTTTGGTATCAAAGAAGCCACCGGCAATATCGAGCGCGCCGCTTGGCTGATCAAGCATGCCCCCAAGGGCTTCAAGATTTTCTCTGGCGACGACAACACCGCCATCGCCCTGATGCTGCTGGGTGGCCACGGCAATATCAGCGTCACCGCCAATATCGCTCCGCGCCTGATGCACGAGCTGTGTGTGGCCGCTACGTCGGGCGAGATTCAACGCGCCCGCGACATCCACTTCAAGCTGCTCTCGCTGCATCGTGATCTCTTCTGCGAAGCCAGCCCCGCCCCTGCCAAGTGGGCACTGCACCGTTTGGGCCGCTGCCGGCCCACGGTACGCCTGCCCCTGGTCGAATTGACCACCACCGGGCAAGCCACCATCGAGGCGGCCCTCAAAGACTGCGGTCTGATCTGACCTTTCTCTCGCCCATTCACGGCCAGGCAAATGCCTTTGGCCCACCGGAGACGCAACAAGTGACCCAAGCAAACACCGCCAAACCTGTGCGCACCGCCCTCATGGGCCTGACCCTTGCCCAGGTTTTGGTGCTGAGTGGCTGCTCAAGCCTCACCGACTTGACCTCGGGTGATCGCATTGACTACCGCAGCGGGGCGGCCAAGACCAACCCGCTCGAAGTGCCCCCAGACCTGACCCCGTTGGCGAAAGACACCCGCTACTTGCCGCAGTCTGGGGCCATCAGCGCCAATGCATTGCAACAAGGTGCGGGCAAGCCCAACAACGCCACACAGTCAGTGGCACTCAACCAAGCTGGCGACGTGCGCATTGAGCGTGTGGGCAACCAGCGCTGGTTGGTCAGCAACCGCACACCCGAGCAACTCTGGCCGCTGGTCAAACAGTTCTGGTTGGATCGCGGCTTTACCTTGGCCACCGAAACCCCGGAGGCCGGTGTCATGGAAACCGACTGGGCTGAAAACCGCGCCAAGCTGCCTAACGACCTGATCCGCAATACCCTGGGCCGTTTGATTGATTCGCTCTACTCCACCGGCGAGCGCGATAAATTCCGCACCCGCATTGAGCGCAGCAAGGCAGGCACCGAAATCTATCTCAGCCACAAAGGTTTGGAAGAAGTGCTGACGGGCGACCGCGTGCGCGACGGCTCCACCACTTGGGCGCAACGCGGGCCTGATGCGAACCTCGAAGCCGAGATGTTGGCTCGAGTGGTAGCAGCGGAAGCAGCAGCGTCCACAGCAGGAGCAGCAGCCGAAGCGGCGACAGCGGCAGCCGAAGCGGCCATGTCGGCAGCAGTAGCCTCAGGCTTCTTGCCGCAAGCGGCCAAAGAAGCAACAGCGATCAGGGAAGCCAACAGGAGCGACTTGTTCATGGGAATCCTCAATTTAGGTCGAACGAAATTACCGGTAATTTTGGAAGCCCGCTCTTTGGCGCGCCTCCTCCTCACAACTCACAGAGAACCACAGACCAGAAACGACACTGATCACCAGAGTTAGTGTCTCTAGCGAGGTACTTTCCTGAGCCTAGCCTCTGATTATAGACATATTAGGGAACAACCCTATACACACCCACGCTTCCTCAGCCGAGCGCCTGGGTTGTGTTGCATAAATGCATCAATCCAAGCTGAGCGACCACCGGAGCCACGCGGCGTAAGCCTTTATTCAGCAGCGTGCAGCCAGCCACTACAGGCCCAATCGTTGAGCAGGTCCCAAGCGTCTGGGCTCAAGGCCGCAACCTCTTTGGCGCTCAAGCTGCGCTCATTGGCCAAGCGCTGCATCAAGCGCGCGTCTTTGCCGCCCGCGCGGAAGGATTCGCCATTGATATAGATGCAGCGTGCATCAAACATCATACGGGTACGGGCATCCAGGCGCACGCCCTCCCCGGGCTCCACCGGCTCGCCGCCCGCAAACCAGACGATGTCCTTGGGCTCGGTCAGCGTTTCGCCCAAGGCGCAGTGCAGGCTGTTCATGTCGTTCAGGGCGTCGATCACGGCCTTGGCGGCAAAGGTCTGCAGAGCTTGGGGGATCAGGCCTGGTTGGTCCGTCGCACTTTGGGCCGGGTCGCGGTAATGCGGCTCGTGCTCGGGGGCTTCCAGCGCGTCAATCATGCGTTGCAGCACCTCGCGCGCGGTTTGCGTCGGCGTGGGCGTGCGGAAGCCCACCGAGCAGGTCATGCAATCCTCACTCTCGGCTAGGCCATCGTGGCCCCAGCGCGGCGGCACATAGAGCATGTCGCCAGGCTCCAGCACCCATTCCTCTGTGGGCTCAAACTCTGCCAGCAGCTTCACCGGCATGCCCGGCACCAAACTCTCGTTCTTAACCGGCCCGACGCGCCAGCGGCGTTGGCCGCTGACTTGCAGCAAAAACACATCGTAGGAGTCGGTGTGCGGGCCGACGCCACCGCCCGGTGTGGCGTAGGAAATCATCACATCATCCAGCCTCGCCTCGGGCACAAAGCGAAACTGTTGCAGCAGTTCATGCGCAGCAGGCACATGCAAGTCCAAGCCCTGCACCAGCAGCGTCCAATCGGCCTGTTTGGAGGAAGGCAACTGCCGCCGTCCAAAAGGGCCATGGCGCAGCTTCCAGGCTCCGCCCTTGCGGGAGATCAGGCGTGACTCCACGTCCTCGCTGCCAGCCAGGTCAAACAAAGCGCTACGTGCCAGCGGCGGCTGTACGCCTGGAATGGCTTGCCGAATCAGGCAGGGCTTTTTTTGCCAATATCGGCGCATGAACTGCGCGGGCGAGAGGCCCCCCAACAGGGGCAAAGGGCGTGTGGGATCGATGCTCATGGCTGCGATTGTCCACCGCCTTGTGCGATCATCCCCGCATGAACATCACTTCTCCCTGCGTGGTGACGCTCACTTGGGTACTTTCAGATGCCCAAGGCCAGCTCATCGATGAATTGACAGACCCCGTAGAGTTTTTCTACGGCGGCGAAGACCTGCTCCCCAAGGTCGAAGAGGTCCTGCTGGGCCAGCACGAGGGCTTTGAGGCCCATCTGCACTTGGAGCCCGAGCATGCTTTTGGCGACTACAACCNAGCGCCACTCGGGCAGCTTTGGCAACGAGAACTTTGGCTTCAAGTCGGGCCAAACCACGGCCCCACAATGCAAGGAGCGCACCGTGCATGCAGGCGCTGATGCCAATGGTCTGCCCCTGCGCGCCGTGGTGTGCATCTCGGCCTACAAAAAGCTGCCTGGCCTCTACCGCATGGGCGTGCTGGTGGCCACACTGGACCAAAGCACAGGTGGCGTACAAGGGCGGCTCGATGCCGTGGGCGTCAGCTTTGACAATGGCCTGAAACTGGCCCAACACTACATCAACGGATTCGGATGGATCGCCCCACAGAACGCGTCGCGCTGATCGAGGTGCTAGACCGTGACGGCCAAGTGCTGCGCACGGTGGATGTCCCGTCCTGGCCCATCAGCCTGGGCCGCAGCCTCAGCAATTTGGTGGTCTTGGATGACCCCTATGTCGCCGCCCATCATGCGCAGCTAGAGCGTGCCCCCGACGGCACCGTGCTGCTGCGCGTGGGTGACTCCCGCAACGGCGTGCGCCTGGGCACCCAAGTGTTGGCGGCCGGTGGCCAAGCCGCGCTGCACAGCGGGCACGACACCCTCACCTTGGGTCACAGCCGCATCCGCCTGCGCTTGGCCGAAACCCCGCTTGAGCCCGAGCAAGCCCTGCCCCCGGCGGAGACCCCGCTGCACATCCTGGCCTTGCTGATGCTGGCCCTGGTGCTGATGGCCGTGGCCGAGCACTGGGTCTCCACCGACCCCGGCGGCGAGTGGACCCAATGGCTGGGCGTGGTGTTCGGCCTGCCGCTGGCCTTGGCTGGGTGGAGCTTGGTCTGGGCCTTGGCCTCCAAACTCTTCCGCCACGGTTTTGACTTCCGGGGCCATATGGCCACCGTGCTCAAGATACTGGTGCCCGTGCAAGTGGCCGAGCTGCTGCTGCCCCAGGTGGCCGCCAGCTTCGATTGGCCCCTGCTCTGGCAGGCCGTGCACCTGATGCTGCCGCTGAGCTTGGCCGTGCTGGTCTGGCAGCATGGCCAGCGCGTGCTGCCCAGCCGCAGCCGCATGGTCAGCCTGACGGTGGGAGCCCTGACCCTGGCCGGTGTGGGCGTCACCGCCGTGATGCAGCACCAACGCACCGAAAGCCTGAAGCAAGCACCCTATATGAGCACCTTGCCCCTGCCCGCCCTGCGCTGGCACGCCAGCGTGCCCGCGGAGCAACTCATGAATGAGGCTCGCAGCCTTGAAGAAGGCCTCAAAGCCCGAGTTGCTGCGGCTCAGAGCGACGAAGACAGCAACGACGACCCCGAAGAAGAATAAGCTCGCGCCCACCGTCCAGGCGAGAGGCTTCACCGCCTCTCTCTGTGCCTCTGTGGCGGTCTTGAATGAATTCGCCCCTCAGCGCGTCCCCGTGGAGCCAAAGCCCCCCGCACCGCGCTCGCTCTCACCAAAGGCCTCCACCCGCCTGAAGGCCACCTGCACCACCGGCACGATGACCATTTGCGCAATGCGCTCCATGGGCTCGATGGTGAAAGCGGTGGAGCCCCGGTTCCAGCAGCTCACCATGAGCTGACCCTGGTAGTCTGAGTCGATCAAGCCCACCAAGTTGCCCAGCACGATGCCGTGCTTATGGCCAAGCCCCGAGCGCGGCAGGATCATGGCCGCGAGCCCTGGGTCCGCAATATGCACTGCCAAGCCGGTGGGGATGAGCTGGGTCTGCCCCGGCTCTAGCACCAAGGCAGCATCTAGGCAGGCGCGCAAATCCAGGCCTGCGCTGCCGGGGGTGGCATAGGCGGGCAAGTGGGCATCCATGCGTGCGTCCAGCACGCGCAGGTCAACAGTGGTCATGGATCGAATGCGTTGGCAAGGTTGATCGATTGTTGGCCGTTCGCCTTGAGCTTGTCCAAGGGCTTCGACATGCTCAGCCTGAACGGAACAGAAGGCAAGCTCAGGGCGACCGGGCGTGAGGACTTCAGCCCAAAAAGGGTGAATGAGGTACTAGCTACTCGGCAGCCTGCGCACGATCTCGCCCACCAGCGCGCGCGCCAGCGCCAGCTTAGGGGCGCGGCTGCCATCGGCTGGCAGGGGCTGGTCACCCTGGGCGTCCACCAGCAGCAGCGCGTTGTCGTCTTGGCCAAAGGTCGCCGGGCCCAGGTTGCCCACCACCAAGGCTACCTTTTTGCGCTGTAGCTTTTGGCGCGCATGGTGGGCCACGTCTTGGCTCTCCGCCGCAAAGCCCACGCACAAGGGCGGCTTGGGCAAGGCGGCCACGGTGGCCAAGATGTCGGGGTTCTCGGTCATGGCGATCTGCGGCACCTGGCCCGAGCCGTCTTTCTTGATCTTGTGCTCGGCCAACGCGGCAGGCCGCCAGTCGGCCACGGCGGCCGTGGCCACGAACACATCATGAGCCGCCGCCAAGGGCAGCACAGCGTCCAGCATCTGCTGCGCGCTCTTCACGTTCAGGCGGGTCACGCCCAATGGAGTGTCCAGGTGCACCGGCCCGGCGACCAGGGTCACTTGGGCACCGGCTTCGGCGGCGGCACGGGCCAGCGCAAAGCCCATCTTGCCGCTCGATAAATTGGTAATGCCGCGCACCGGGTCTATGGCTTCAAAGGTCGGCCCGGCGGTGATCAACACCCGCCGCCCCGCCAAGACCTTGGGCTGAAAAAACGCCACCAAGCCTTGCAGCAGTTCTTCAGGTTCTTGCATGCGGCCCTCGCCCACCTCGCCGCAGGCTTGCTCGCCCAAGGCCGGGGCCAGTAGGTGCGCACCATCCGCCTGCACCTGCGCCACATTGCGCTGGGTGGCTGGGTGGCTCCACATTTCGCGGTTCATGGCAGGGGCCAGCAGCAGGGGCACGGTGTCGCGCGGGCGGGCCAGGCACAGCAGGCTCAGCAGGTCGTCCGTCACACCCGCCACCAAGCGGGCGATGAAGTCGGCACTGGCGGGCGCCACCACAATCGCATCCGCCTCGCGCGAAAGGTTGATGTGCGCCATATTGTTGCCCTCGCGGGCATCCCAGGTGCTGGTGTAGACGGGCCGGTTGGACAGCGCCTGCATAGTCACCGGGGTGATGAAGGCCTGCGCGCCTTCGGTCATCACCACCTGCACGGTGGCACCCGCTTTGGTGAGCAGGCGCGTCAGCTCGGCCGCCTTGTAGCAGGCAATGCCGCCCGTCAGACCCAGCACGATGTGCCGCCCCGCCAAGTCTTGATCTTGAAACTGCTCGCTCATGGCCACACTCACTGCCTTGCTCATTGCATTTGTGCGCCGTGGCACTTTTTGAATTTCTTGCCGCTGCCGCAGGGGCAGGTGTCATTGCGGCCAGGCAGCTCGCCCACGCGGCGCTGTGGGGGCTTGGGTTGGTGGCTGAGCCAATAGACGCGCAGGTCTTGTGCGCCGTAGAGCGCCTCTTCCACCAACTCGTCGCGGGTCAGTTCTTCGCCCTCGTACATGTCCTCGGCCACTTCCTTCAGCTCTTCAGCGTTCAGGGTCAGCGAGATCACACGCATCAAGCATTCATCGTAGAACTGGCCGTCTTCGGTTTCCACGTCGGGCTCGGGCCAGTCTGCGGGGAAGTCGCGTGTGGCTTCCATGAAGCCATAGGCCCAAACCTCGCCCGTGGGCTCCAGCAGGTCCAGCTCTTCGGGCTTGATGTGGCCCTCGGCCACCAAGCGCTGCTTGTCTTCTTCGGTCAGCTCGATCATCAGCGGTGCCAGGCGCATCACATCTTCGTGCTCCACCAACTCTTCCGGGTCCAACTGCTCCAGGATGATCCCCCAGCGCTGCTCCAGGGCGGCGCGGGCGGGCTCGGCCAATTCGGGGTCGGCAAAGGCGCGGGCGAACACGCCGTCGCCCATTTTGGCCAGCCACTCGTCCACCGGGATGCGACGCGGCCCAGCGGCCAGGGCCGTCATATAGCCGTCTAGCCACTCCACAGACACCGCCTCTTCAAAACCCGCCATTTGGCGGCAGACGTCGTCCAGGGCTTCGATCTCATCGGGGGTGCTCATGCGGGGCTCGGCCACGGGGTGCTCCAGGCTGTGAATTCAGGGCGCCAGTGTCTCATGGGTGGCTAGAGCCTGTTAACACTCCGGCAAGGGGCCTTGGATACCCACGCCGGCACTTACAAGCCGCCACACACTTAATATTTCATTCAGTTCTAATATTCATACTGTGCAATATGCACTTTCTTGAAACTGACAGGGCCCCTGCCAGCCGCCAAGACTTCACCGGAGACCCATCCATGCGCATCCCTCTCCTCTTGGGCTCGGCACTTGCCAGCCTGACCCTCAGCACCGCCCTACAGGCCGCAGGCGTGTCTGCCGTCCCGGCGGGCCGCCTCTTGGCGTCGAACTGCTTTCAGTGCCACGGCACCAATGGCGCGGGGCCAGGCTTTGACCGCATCGCGGGCAAGTCGGCCAACGAGATTTTTGAAGAAATGAAAGAGTTCCAGTCCGGCAAAGAGGGCAACGGCATCATGGCCAAACACTCTTGGGGCTACACCGATGACCAACTGCGCGCCCTCTCAGCATGGTTTGCGCAACAACCCAAAACTGCCCTGAGGAGCGCCCCATGAGCCACCCCACCCTGAACCGCCGCCAATGGCTGATGGCCGCTGCCGCTGCTGGCCTTCTGCCCCTGAGCGTTGCCCAAACCGGCCCACTCAAGGCCAACGCCCGCGTCATCATCATTGGTGGCGGCATGGCCGGCACCACCCTGGCCAAGTACCTGCGCCTGTGGGGCACCAGCATCGATGTCACGCTGATCGACCGCAACGCCAAGTACACCAGCAACATCATGAGCAGCCTGGTGCTGACCGGCCAGCGCACCCTCACCAGCCTGCAATATGCCTACACCACGCTGAAGCAAAAGTACGGCGTCAAGGTGCTGACCGACGAGGTTTTGGCCGTGGACCCGGCGGGCAAGAAGGTCATCCTAGCCAGCGGCAAAGTGCTGGTGGCAGACCGCATCGTCATGGCACCCGGCATCAGCTTTGACCCCGTGCCCGGCCTGACCAACCCGCTGGCCATGCCCCACGCTTGGCAAGCCGGTGTGCAAACCACCACCTTGCGCCAACAACTGCTGGCCATGCCCACCAACGGCACGGTGGTGATGAGCATCCCCAAAGTGCCCTACCGCTGCCCCCCCGGGCCGTATGAGCGCGCCTGCTTGCTGGCCGACTGGCTGAAGAAGAACAAGCGCCAAGCCAAGCTCTTGGTGTTGGATGCCAACCCCGACTTTGTGACTGAGAAGGACAATTTCTCGAACGCCTTCTTCAACCTGCACGGCAGTGTCATTGAGTACCGCACCAACACCGAGGTGCTCTCGGCCGACGCCGGCAGCATGACGCTGCAAACCACCACCGGCCCGGTCAGCGGCAATGTGATCAACCTGATCCCGCGCCAGCGCTGCGGCCCCATCGTGGCCGCCACCGGCCTGGCCAATGCCACCGAAGGCCGCTTTGCGGGCGTCAGCGTGCTCAACTATGAAAGCACCGTCAGCCCAGGCGTGCACATCATTGGCGACAGCAGCGCCACCACCCAGCCCAAGGCCGGCCACATTGCCAACCAAGAGGCCAAGGTCTGTGCAGACGCCATCGTGCGAGCCTTTGCGGGCGAGCAGCCGGACCCAGCACCCGTCACCAACTCGGCCTGCTTCTCCACCATCACCATGACGCAAGCCTCATGGCTGGAGGCGGTGTTCCAGTACGACCCGGTAACCCGCCTGATGACCCCCGTGGCCAACGCCACGGGTGCGTCCATCGGCTGGAGCGGCGACAACTTTGACCAGATGAACACCTGGTTCAAAGCGCTGATGGCGGACAGCTTTGCCTAAGGAGGCCAGGCCGACGGAGTTCTCCCCTGCTCGTTGGCCCCAGCGGCTCAATGGCGGTTCAGAAATGCTTGGGGACTGAGGACCTTATTCGACGATGGTTGAGCCCTGGCGGGTTCACAGTGGTGTCATTTGTCTGCCGATCTGCTTTGGCCGAGCGGCAAACCTTGGCCTACCCAGCAACCGCCTCGCAAAGCGCCATCCACAATGCGTCCTCCTCAAGCCGACCTGCCGCTGCGACTGCCCCCACCTGTGCGTGCCTCCGCCTATCCCCACCCCCCGCGTGGGCCGCTCTGGTGTCATGCCCTGCTGCTGGCACTGCCTGTGGCCGCTGGAGCCCAAGGCATCAACCCAATGGCCGCGCCCACCCTGCCCGACGCAGGCAGCGTCACCCGGCAGCTTGACAGCAGCAGGCCGGTAGAGGCAGCGCGCCAGCCACTCCCCGCCGAAGTGGACGGGCCACCACCGCCCCGCCCTGGGGCAGCCAGCGTGGAGATTCGCACTTTTGTGCTGCGCGGCAATACCGCGCTGAGCGACGAGACTTTGCAGGCCGCACTGCGCCCTTGGCTCAACACCCCGTTGGACCTGGCAGGCCTGCAATCGGCCGCCGAGCGTGTAGCGGCCACCTACCAGCGCCATGGCCGCATGGCCACCACCCGCTTGGGCCGACAAGATGTGACCGATGGTGTGCTCACCATCGACATTCTTGAAGCCCGCTTTGCCGCCACCCGCTTGGGTGGCACCGCCCCTCAGCGGGTGCGGCCCCAACAGTTGCTGGAGTTTGCTGCTGCCCAGATGAAACCCGGCGAGCTGCTGGACACCGACGCCATGAACCGCGCGCTGCTGTTGATGGACGACCTGCCGGGCGTGGCCGTCACCGGTAGCTTAGGCCCGGGCCAGCGCCCGGGAGATACCGAGCTGGTGCTGGAAGTGGCCGATGATGCCCTGCTGGCAGGCCGCGCGCAGCTCGACAACGCCGGCAGCCGCTCGGTGGGGGCCGAGCGCCTGACCCTGCAACTCTCGCTCAACAGCCCGCTGGGCTTTGGCGACCAGGCCCAAGCCAACGCTCTGGTGTCTGAGGGCAGCCGCTACCTGCGCCTGGCCTATGGCATGCCGCTCGGGCCGGGCGGCCAGCGGCTACAGGCCTGGGCCTCGCATGTTGACTATCGCGTCATCAGTGCCGACTTTGCGGCGCTCCAGGCCAGCGGCCGCTCCAGCACCCTGGGCGGGTCGGCCACCTGGCCGGTGCTGCGCAGCCGCATGGCCAACCTGACCCTCAATCTCAGCGCCGAATCCAAGCGCTATCACAACAGCGCTTCGGGCAGTGTCAGCTCGCACTATGGTGCTCGCAGCCTGCAAGCTGAGGTATCGGGCAACTTGTTTGATGACTGGGGTGGTGGCGGAGCCAATAGTGCCGCCCTCAGCGCTACCGCAGGCCAAGTCAACCTGGCGGGCTCGCCCAATGCAGCCGCAGACGCCATGTCAGCCCAGACTGCCGGGCGCTACCAGCGTTGGAACCTCCAACTCAGCCGCCAGCAAAACCTGCCGGACGATGCCAGCCTCTTCATCAGTGGCTCCGCCCAATACAGCGGCCGCAACCTCGACTCTGCCGAGCGCATGAGCCTGGGCGGGCTCGCAGGCGTGCGCGCCTACCCGGCCAATGAGGCCAGCGGCTCTAGCGGGCATGTGCTGAGCGTGGAGTTCCGCCGCCGCATGACGGACCAATGGGTGTTGGCCGGCTTTTATGACACGGGCCGCATCCGCGTCTATGCCCAGCCCTTGTCGCCCAGCGGCCAGAGCCTGCTCGACAAAACCGCCCCCAACAACTACGGGCTCAGCGGGGCCGGTGCCTATGCCATCTGGACACCGCTGCCCTCGGTGCAGCTCCAAGCCACGGTGGCTCGCCGCATCGGCCAGCATCCCAGCCCCTCGGCCAGCGGTGCCTATCAAGACGGCTCTCGCCGCGCGATTCAAGCCTGGTTCAGCGCCAGCCTCAGCTTCTGAAGGCTGCGCACCCGGCCGCTTGGGCGCGGAAACCCCTCAACCGCAGCGGCGCAATGTCGATACCAGAGAGGGGTCATCTGCTTTGACGCCGCTCTTTCTTCGCCTCGCACCATCGACCAGTACCCACCATCATGCACAGCTTGAACCATGTCTACCGCTTGGTCTGGAATGCCCGCCACCAACGTTGGCAGGCTGTCCCGGAAACAGCCCGTGGCCGTGGCAAGTCTGGGCGCGCCGCCCGTCTCAGCGCAGCAGCACTGGCCCTCCTAGCGGCCTTTGGCCCCGCCTCAGCTTGGGCCCAGGCGCTCTCGGCCATTGATCCACTCACCCTGCCCACGGGCGCGCAGGTGGTGGCGGGTCAGGCCACCGTCGTCAAGGCACCCAATGCTGCCAGCCTCACCATTCAGCAGGCCAGCAACCGTGCAGTGCTGAACTGGGACACCTTTAACCTGGGCCAGCAGGCCAGCCTGCGCTTTGAGCAACCCTCAGCCCAATCCGTCACCCTGAACCGGGTGTTGGGTGGTGGGCAAAGCACCATCCTGGGCCAGATCAGCGCGCCCGGCCAAGTCTTTATCAGCAACCCCGACGGCGTGCTGTTCGGGCGCAGTGCCCGTGTCGATGTGGGCGGCCTGCTTGCCACGACTCATCGCATCGACGCTGACGCCTTCATGGCCGGCCGCACCGAGCTTGCGCGGGCGGGCAGCACCGGGGCCGTGGTCAACCAGGGCGAGTTGCGCAGCAGCTTGGGTGGCTACATTGCTTTGCTGGCCCCTGAGGTTCGCAACCAAGGCGTGGTGTTGGCCCAAGCGGGCACGGTGGCCATGGCCAGTGGCGAGACCATCACCTTGCGCTTTGAGGGCGACAAGCGCTTGGCCAGCCTGCAAACCACCCCCTCGGCGATTGCCTCCCTGGTGGAGAACGGCCACGCGGTATTGGCCCCCGGCGGCCTGATCATTCTCTCGGCCAGCGGTGCCAGCCGCTTGCAAGCGGGGGTGATCCGCCAAAGCGGCGAACTCAACGCCTCTAGCCTGCAAAACCAGGGTGGCCGCATCGTCCTGGAGGGCGACGACATCAGCTTGGCCAGCGGACCCCTATGACTACCTCATCGCCCCCAGCGGCGGCCAGCTCACCGGTGCGCAACTCAGCACCGCACTGAGTGGTGCCAACATCAGTATCCTGACCAGCAATGCCAGCAGCGCAGGCTATGCGGGTGCCCCAGCGGTGGGCGATGGTGACATCGTGGTGAACGACGACGTGACCATCCCCACGGGGCGCACGCTCACCTTGAATGCCGGTGGGGGCATCAGCGGCAGCGGCAACATCAGCATTGGTGCCAGTGGCGCGCTGGTGCTGGACCTGGCGGGCAGCGGCAGCTACAGCGGCGTTTTGTCGGGCAGCGGCAGCCTCAGCAAGCAAGGCACAGGTACGCTGACCCTCGCGGGAGCCAACACCTACACCGGCACCACCACGCTGTCCGCAGGCACCTTGGCACTGGGGCACACCAGTGCCTTGGGGGGCACCGGCAGCGGCACCACGGTCAGCGCCGGCGCAACGCTGGACTTGGGGGGCCTGAGCATCGGCACTGAGGCCTTGACCGTCTCAGGCACGCTGTCCAACCTCTCGGGCAGCGCTACCCATGCCGGCACCCTGGCCTTGAGTGGTGGGGCGACCGTCCATGTCGGCAGCGGTGCCAGCCTGACGCAATCAGGTGTGGTGTCGGGCAGTGGTGGTCTCACCAAATCAGGCGCGGGTAGCCTGGTGCTCAGTGCCAGCAACAACTACACCGGGATCACTCAAATCACCCAAGGCACGCTGCGCGCGAACCACTGGAACGCGCTCGGGAGCACGGCCAGCGGCAGCACCAATGGCACGGTTGTGAGCGATGGGGCCAGCTTACAGTTTGACGGTGGAGGAACCACGTTCGCGACCTTCGGTGAGACCCTGACCCTGAGCGGCGACGGGGTGGGCAGCGCTGGAGCATTCCAGGTCTTGAGCGGCTACCTGTCCACTAGCTCAGCCACACCCAACAACATTTCGCTTGCCGGCAATACCAAGGTGTTCATCGACACCCCGGCACGCTTGATCACCCTCTTCACTGGCACCAATACCAATCTCTCCATCACTGGCGGCGGAAGTCTCTACCTCTACAACGCCCAGTTGGGCACCGGCATTCTCACCAAGTCGGGCACTGGAGCGATGGACGTGGGGGGCTACATCCCTGGGGGCGGCCTCGGGCTCGGAGGCTTTGTCATCGCCGGCGGCATCGTCTCGTCCACGCAATCGGCTGCAAGCTGGGGTTCCGGGTCTATCTCCATCACTGACGGTGGGGCCCTCAACCTGAACGGACGCCCTCCCTCGAATGAACTGCTCATCGCGGGCCACGGCGTTGCCAACAGCGGTGCCGTGTTTGACACCAACACCTGGAGTGCCAACAACAACATCACGCTCACGGGAGACGCCAGTTTGGGTGCAGGCGGCTCTGCCACCGTGACCCTGAACGGTGCCATCGGCGAGAGCGGGGGCAGCTGGAGCCTGACCAAGTTAGGCACAGGCACCCTGGCTCACAGTGGTGCCCGCAGCTACACCGGCACCACCACCGTGGCGGAAGGCACGCTGGCTCTGGCGGGCTCGCACAGCGGCAACATCGTGAACAACGGTACGCTGTCTGTCACACCGGGCTCCAACCAAAACTGGACCTATGCCGGTCAGTTGTCCGGCAACGGCACGCTCAGTTTCGGCTCACCCAGCAATGGTTCGCTCACCCTGGCGGGGGACAACAGCGGCTTCAGCGGGCCGGTGAACTTCAGCTCAGGCCGCTTGATCGCCAGCCATAGCAACGCCTTTGGCAGCAGCGCAGTCAGCGTCACCGGCACAGGCAGCGTCGAGCTGCAGGGCAACATCACCGTGGCCAACAGTCTGTCTTTGGCGGGCAACGGTTACTTCAGTCAAGGCAGCCTGCACAGCATCTCCGGCACCAACACCCTGACCGGCCCCATTAACCTGACCGGCAATGCTTCGATCGGCATCAGCAGTGCCAGCACTCTGAACCTGGCCAGCAGCGCCACCATCAGCGCTGCCAGCGGCACCCCCTCATTGAGCTTCACCGGCGGCCTCGCGGGGGCTGGCAACGCCGTGGTCGCCTCCGACATCACCTTGACCGGCGCTGCGGTGTTCAGCAAAGCCGGGGCGGGTACGCTCACGCTCTCGGGGCAAAACGCCCTGCCCTCCGTCAGCGTGACGGGTGGGCAACTGCTGCCCACCCACAGCACTGCCCTCGGCAGCGGTTTGCTCAGTGTCAGCGGCACAAGGACGGCACCGGCACCCTCAATTTACCAAGTGCCAGCACCTACACCGGCAGCACGCTCATCAGCGCAGGCAAGGTGGCTGTGAGCAACTCTGGCGCGCTGGGAAGCGCTGCTACCGGCACCACGGTGGCCAATGGGGCCACGCTGGAGATCAGCGGCGGCATCAGCATGGCCGAGTCCCTGTCTATTGCGGGGAGCGGCGTTGGCGGTTTCGGGGCCCTACGCAACGTGGGTGACAACAACACCCTGACAGCGAGGGTCACGCAAACGGCCGCCAGCAGCATCAAGAGCGATGCAGGCCTTCTGACCCTTGCGCCCAGCAGCGGCAGTGCCGTGTCCGGAACCTACGCACTCACCCTCGGCGGCGCCGGCGATCTCAGCATCAACGGCCCCGTGGCCATCAGCGGTGGCACCGTCACCAAGCAAGACGCGGGCACCCTGACACTCTCTGGCGCCAACACCTACACCGGTGCCACCATCATCAGCGGTGGTGTGCTGCATGCCCAATCTGACACGGCCTTAGGTACCGCGTCGGGCGGCGTCACCGTAGCCTCGGGTGCGGTGCTACGCCTGGGCAAGGCCAGCGGCAACTTGGCCATCGGGGCGGAGGCACTGACCCTGGCCGACGGCGGGATCGTCCACAACGTGGCTGGCAACAACACCTACGCCGGGGGCGTCACCCTGAGTGGCGACGCCACCATCAGTGTGGATACAGGGACCTCGCTCGCCTTCACGGCCACCGGGGCCAACCAAACCATTGCCGCCAACAAGGTGCTGACGCTGGTGGCCAACGGCAACTTAAGTTGGACCAAGCCGCTCGCAGGCAGTGGCAGCCTCGCCTTGATCGGCAGCGGCAGCTTCACAGGCAATTACAGCGCCGTCACGGGTACCCAGTTGGTGGCCACCTCCCTGCCGCTTTATGTGCGCTTCTACGACCCGACGGGCAGCGACTACAGCAGCATTTACGGCAGCACCCCCGATTACAAGATGGGCTTTTTCACCGCTGCCAGCGGCGGCCTGCGTATCGGTGCAGCCCCCTATGTTGACTACACTCTTTCTGGGCTCACGCTGAACGGTACCTCGCCGACCGCCAGCAGTTCAGCAGGCAGCTATTTGTTCAATTACGTCAGTGGCCTTAGCTTCAACAGCGCCGCCTTCAGCCTCCTGGGGGCTGGGGACGCCACGCCCTGGACCATCACCCCCAAGGCGCTGACCCTCAGCGGCTTAACGGTGGTGAGCAAGCCCTATGACGGCAGCGCCAGCGCCAATTTCGGCAGCGTCGGTACGCTCACCGGTGTCATCGCCGCTGACATCGGCCAGGTCAGCCTGGCCAGCGGTTACAGCGCCAGCTTTGCCGACAAAAACGTTGGCACGGGCAAGGCCGTGACCTTGAATAACTTCAGCCTGAGCGGGTCAGCGGCGTCCAACTACAGCCTCACCATCCCCACCGGGCTGTCGGCCAACATCACTCAACTGGCGTCGGTGAACTGGACAGGCGGCCTCAGCGGCAACTGGTTCGACAGCGCCAATTGGGCTGGTGGAGCCGTGCCCGACCGCAGCAATGTGGCGCTGGTCACTGCGCCCTCGGGCACCCTCATCACCTTCAACCCGCCGGGCGGCGAGCCTGCCGTCAATATCACCGGGCTCAACCTTGGCTCCGGCACGCTGGCTCAGACCGGCGGCACGCTCAACATAGGAGCCAGTGGTTTGCAAGCCGGTGCTTTGCAGCAAAGCGCAGGCACCTTGGCACTGACCGGTGCCTTCACCTTGGCCGGACCAGCCAGCCTAGGCGGCACCCTCAGCAGCACCGGTGCCATGACGCTCAACGGCCCCGTCAGCCTGCTGGGCAACGCCACGCTGTCCACCACCAATCAGGCGATCACCTTGGGCGGCAGCATTGACAGCGACGGCAGCCCCCGCAGCCTCACGGTGAATGCGGGCACGGGCAGCGTCACGCTCACGGGCGCAGTGGGCAGCACCAGCCCGCTGTCCGCCCTGACCATCAGCGGTTCAGCCCTCAGCCTCAGCGGCGATGTCACGCTCGACGGCACCGGCTTGCTCAGCCTGACCCACACTGCCGCCAGCACCTTCAGCGGGGCACTATTGGGCAATGCCAACCGCTTGACCAAGGCGGGAGCAGGCAACCTCACCCTCACCAGCGACTTGATGGCGACCGGCACCACCACCATCAGCGCGGGCACGTTGACCTTGGGCAATGGGGGGGCCAGCGGCAGCGTGGCCGGGGCCATCGTCAACAGTGGCAGCTTGGTCATCAACCGCTCTGCGCCGGTCACCCTGGCGGGCAATATCAGCGGCAACGGCACACTCAACCTGGCCGCCGATAGCACGCTCACGCTGACGGGGAACAAAACCTCCACCGGCAGCCATCTCCGGCACGGGCACGCTGGAGCAAGCGGGAGCGGGCGCATTGACCTTAACAGGCGCATTGAGCTACACCGGGGCCACCACCATCAGCGCAGGCACCCTGACCGCCGCCCATTCCCGCGCCTTGGGCACCACCGCCAGCGGCACCACGGTGGCTGATGGCGCGACCCTGGGTCTGCAAGGTGGCATTTCACTGGTGGCTGAGCCACTGACCCTGAGCGGCAGCGGGGTCAATGGGGCGGGCGCACTGCGCAGCTTCTCGGGCAACAACACTGTGCGCGGCACCATCACCCTGGCTGCAGACAGCCGCATCAACAACGATACCGGCAACTTGACCTTGGATGTCGCCAGCGGTGTTGCCGTCAGCGGCAGCGGTCGGCAACTCACACTGGGTGGCGCAGGCACCATCACCGTGTCCGACGTGCTGGATCTGGGCAACGGTGCCTTGGTCAAAGACGGCAGCGGCACCGTGGTCCTCAACGCCAACAACAGCTTTAGCGGCACCACCACCATTGGCGCTGGCACCTTGCGCCTGGGGAGCGGCGGTGGCGTCGGCAGCGTCGCGGGCGACATCGTCAACGACGGTATCTTGATCTTGGCGCGCACCGACACCGCCTTGAACCTCTCGGGGTCCATTTCCGGCAGTGGCAGCATCGAGAGCACCGGCACCAGCGGCAAAGTCACGCTGTCGGGCAATAACAGTTATACCGGCACCACATCGGTGCTGGGCAACGGCGGCACGCTGCTGGCTTCTGGCCCCACTGCCCTGGGAAGTAGCCAAGGTGGCACCACGCTGGCCACCGGGGCGCGCTTGGAGCTGCTGAATATCGGCAGCTCGGCCGAGGCCATCACCACCACCGGTCCGGCCACCCTGCTCAATGTCGGCGGCGACAACACACTCACCAGCGGCATCACCGCAGGTGGCAGCACCAGCATCACCGTCAGCAGCGGCTCGCTCACCCTCGCTCCCACCAGCGGCGCGGCACTGAGTGGGTCCGATACCGCCTTGAACGTCGCGGTGAATGGTGGCGACTTGGTGGTCAACGGCGCGCTGCAACTGGGCAACGGGGCGCTCAACATCAGCTCCACCAGCAGCGGCAGCACCATCCTCAACGCCGCCAATAGCTACAGCGGTGGCACCAGCGTTGCCACCGCCACCCTGGTGGCCGCGTCCAACGGGGCCTTGGGCAGCGGCAGCGCCGCCGTCAGCAACGGCGCCACCCTGGGCCTGCGCGGCGACATCAGCCTCGCCAACGCCATCACCCTGGGCGCAGCCAGCCCCGCTTCTGGCGGCACGCTGCGCAATCTGTCGGGTGACAACACCCTGACCGACACGGTCACGCTGACAGGTGCGGCCGCCACCATCACCGTCGACGCGGGCAGCCTGACCCTGGCACCCAGCAACGGCACCGCCATCAGCGGCAGCCAAGATCTCTTCCTCACCGGTGCCGGTACGCTCAGCATTCAAGGGGTGATCGCCACGGGGGCGGGCGCGCTCACCAAGAGCGGCACCGGCACCGCCACCTTGGCAGGCGACAACAGCTACACCGGCACCACCACGGTGAGCGGCGGCACCCTGGTGGCGGCGCACGACAATGCTCTGGGTAGCAGCGCCGCAGGCACCACTGTCGACAACGGCGCTAGCCTGGCCCTGCAAGGCGGTGTCATCCTGGCCGAGCCTTTGACCCTCAACGGCAACGGCCAGAACGGCACCGGTGCTTTGCGCAGCCTCAGCGGCGACAACACCCTCACCGGCCCCATCACCCTGGGCAGCGACAGCCGCATTCAAACCGACGTTGGCTTGCTCAGCCTCACGCCCACCAGCGGCGACGCGATCAGCGCCAACAACCACTCGCTCAGCATCGGCGGTGCGGGCAACACCCTGGTGGGCAGCCCTATTGCCTTGGGCACCGGCTCGCTCACCAAAGAGGGTTCAGGCCGGCTGAGCCTGCTGGCCGACAACAGCTACACCGGCACCACCACCATCAGTGGCGGCGTGCTGCAACTGGGCAACGGCGGCAGCACCGGTTCCGTCGCGGGCGACATCGTCAACAACGCCAGCCTGGTAGTCAACCACGGCAGTGCCACCACCTTTACCAACGCCATCTCCGGCACGGGCACGCTGGAGCAAGCGGGAGCGGGCGCATTGACCTTAACAGGCGCATTGAGCTACACCGGGGCCACCACCATCAGCGGTGCGGGTGGGTTGTCCGTGGGCTACACGGTGGATGTCTCCCTGCTGAGCCCAGCCCAAGTAGCGGCGCTCAACTCGGCCGAGTGGGCCACCTTGAGCCCGGCCCAGATCGCGCAGCTCAGCGGTGCCCAAGTGGCCGCTGTGAGCGCCCTTCAATTGGGCTGGTTGAGCAGTGCCCAACTGGCCGCCCTGAGCGCCAACCAGATGGCGGCGCTGACCCCTGCCCAATTGGCAGTGCTGAGCAACAGCCAGCTTGCCCAACTCAGCAGCGACCAACGCGCGGCCTTGGCAGGGCCAGCCTGAGCGCCGCGCAGATCGCCGCGCTGAGCGACGCGGGCTTGGCTGCCATGCCCACCACGGCCCTGGCGCTCTTGCAAGCCTCGCAGCTCAGCGCCCTGTCAGCCGCGCAAATCGATGTGCTGACGCCGGACCAACTCGCCGTCATGACTCCTGCCCAGTTGGTGAGCCTGTCAAGCAGCCAGCTTGCAGGCTTGAGCGCAGCAGACCTGGCGGCTTTCAGCGCGGGCCAGTTGACGGCCCTCAGTGCCGCCCAGATGGCCGCGCTGTCGCCCTTGCAGCTCAGCGGTCTGTCGGCCACCCAAATGGCCAGCTTGACATCGGCACAAGTGGCAGCGCTCAGCAGCGGCCAGGTGGCAGCGCTGTCGGCCACCCAAGTGGCCGGGCTCAGCACCAGCCAGTTGGCCCAGTTCAGCAGCGCGCAAGTGGCAGCGCTGACCGACCCCCAAATAGCCCAACTCAGCAGCGACCAACGCGCGGCCTTGGCCCCCATCAGCCTCAGCGCCGTCAGCGCACAAGGCGGCGGTGCGCTGGCTCAGTGGCCCGTGTTGACCGGCCAAGCCAGCGCAGGGGCCGTGGTGACAGTGTTCGACAACGGCAGCCCCGTGGGCGAGGTTATCGCCAACGAGCAAGGCCTTTGGGCCTGGCAAGCCACATCGGCCTTCGGCGTGGGCGTACACCTTTTCACCTCTGACTNCCGAGGGCGGCTTCCCGATTCAGCTCTTGGCGCTGGTTGGCAATAGCCGCGCTACGCTTCAGATCTCGGAGGACGCCGCGCGCTGAGGCCTTGCATCAACCTTCGTCGTTCACCAAGCGCTTGCCCAGGCTCACCACGCGGTCGCTGGTAAAGCCCAGGGCGGCGTAAAAGCCCAGCACGGGCTCGTTGCCTTCGCGCACTTGCAGGTTGATCTTGGGGCAACCAGCCTCGGCCAAACGGGCTTCGGCCCAGGTCATGAGGGCGCGGCCCAGGCCGTGGCGCTGGGCCGTCGGGTCCACGGCCAGGTAGTTGATCCACCCCCGGTGGCCCTCGTAGCCAGCCATCACCGTGCCCAGCACCGCGCCTTCGTGGCCGGGGCTGGTGTCCACCATCACCCCAAACAGCTCGGGCTGCAGGGCTCGTTTGCGGGCAATGTCTTTGGCCGGGTCGTTCCAGGGGCGCACCAAGCCGCAGCGGTGCCATAGGGCAATCACGGCGGCTTCGTCGCCGGGCTCAAAGGGCCGGATCACCGGGCTTTGGGGTGTGGGCATGGGGGGCTTTTCTCCTTCAATGGCTTGGGCAGGCCCAAGCCACTGCGGCTGGGGGTCTCGCGTAGGTTGGTTGGGTATCAGGCCCGGGCTTGGGCACCCGCCAGGTAATCGGCCTTGCCCAGGTCCACACCGTTGTGGCGCAGCAGGGCGTAGGCGGTGGTGACATGGAAGAACACATTGGGGATGACCCAGTGCTTCAAATAGGCCTCGCCCTTCATGGTGCGGGTGGCTTCTTTGCCCACGGGGAAGGTCACGTCTTGGGCTTCGCGGCCGTCAAAGGCGTTGGCCGGCACGGTCTCCAGCCAGGCCAGGGTTTTGGCAATGCGCTCTTGCAGTTGCGCAAAAGTGGTTTCGTCGTCGGCAAACTTGGGGGCTTCCAGGCCGCTCAGGCGGGCGGTACCGTTTTTGGCGGCGTCGCAGGCAATGCGCACTTGGGCGGCAAAGGGCAGCATGTCGGGGGCCAGGCGCATGCCCACAAACACATCAGGGCTGAACTGCCGCATATGGGCATTGGCCTCGGCTTTGGAGAGGCAATGCGCCAAGTTGGCCAAGGCCGTTTTGAACACGGGCACACCGGCAGAGGTGAGGGTGATGGACATGGGTAGCGCTCCTATGGGGGTAGATGGGCTGGCAAGACACTGCCGCCAGCGGCCATCTTAGCCACCCGAGGGCGCTTGGCCGCGTATTCCTTCACACATTCTGCGCGCGAGAATGCCTCTGCCCGCGCCGATAGTCTTAGATAAGCCTCCACCCTTACCACCCCGCTCCAGCACCCGCTCGTGACGACTTTTCACCACTGGCAGATTCGCGGCAAGCTGATTGCCAGCTTTGGCATCACCCTTGGCCTGGTGCTCATGGTGCTGGGCACCGTGATCTACCTGACCTTTGCCGACGCCGTGCGGGGCTCCCAAGCCCGCATTGCGGTGCTCAACGCCAAGCTGGCCAGCACGGTGGTGGTGGAGCACGCCACCGAGCTGGCCCAAGCCCTGCAAACCGGCCAGCCGCTCAGCGCCCCGCTGCGCCAACGCCTGGGCGGCCTGGGCCTGCCCCTGCCCACCAGCCTGACCCTGGTAGACCCCACGGGCCGCAGCCTGGTGCTGCAAGCCGGAGAGGCCGACCTGCGCAGCGTGATGGCCCAGCTCCAAGCCCCCACCCAGCCCAGCCCTCGCCCTGCCCGGCTTTCTGCTGCGCAAGACTTTGACGAGGTGGCCCACATTGGCCCGCTTTTTGTGCGGGCTGAGCCCCTGGCGCAATACCCCGGCTGGACGCTTTACTTTGCGGTGCCTGAGGCGATTTTTCTGGCCGATGTGGTGGCCCTGAAAAACCGCATCATTGCCGCCACCGTGGTGGTGCTGTGGGTCTCGGTGTGGATTGTGCTGATCATTGCACACCGGCTCACCCTGCCCGTTAAAGCGCTCTCGGGCGTGATGGCCGCCTCAGACCCCATTCAAAACGACACGCCCCAAGGCCTGCTGGAGCGGGGCGACGAAATTGGCGAGCTGGCCCGCGCCTTTGAGGCCATGCGGGGCCGCTTGCGCGCACTCATCCACCTGAACCACCGCAGCAGCGCCGTGAGCAGCGGCACAAAACCAAAGCAGCCCAACACCAACTGCGAGGTGCCCGAGCTGACGATGGGGTTGGGCACAAAACCCACATAGAACAGCGCAGCAGCAAAAGCCACGCGCAAGCCCATGTCCAAGTAGCCAACATTCTTTGTCATGCGCAAAGTATGCCACTGGCACCTAGACCCGGCGGTGTGCTGACTGCGCCGCATGGGGGTACGTACTCCAACACGCGCGCTAACGCGCAGGCCCTGCAGCCCTCACAAAAACCCTTGCTGGGGCTCCACCCCCTGGTGGCTGGAAGACCTTAGGGCAAAGCGGAAGCCTAAGTAGCGGTTGCGGTGGCCCCGGCCCCCCCCGTTGCGGAAGGCCGAGCGGGCGCGCTCAGGACGGGTGACCCACGAGCCGCCGCGAACCACGCAAGCACCTTGGTCTGACTTCACCTCCTGTGCATCCAGACGCTGCCTCCACGGGTCTGCACACCACTCCCACACATTGCCATGCACATCAAACAACCCCCAAGGGTTGGCGGGGTAACGCTTGACGGGGGTGGTGCCTCGCTGATCGTCTGCCCAATTGGCCATCGCATTGTTGGCGTCGTCACCCCACCAATAGGCCGTGCGGCTGCCTGCCCGAGTGGCATATTCCCATTGCGCCTCCGTCGGAAGGCCTAGGCGGTCCTCACAGCCCCATTCGGGGCTGCTGGCGAAGCGGAGAAAGAACTTTTTCACATCCTCCCAATTCACTTGTTCTACCGGACGCTGGGCGCTATCGGGCTTATCTTTAAAGTCGCTAGGGTTGGCACCCATCACGGCTTGCCAAATGGCCTGGGTGCAGGGGGTGTCGGCCAGCCAAAAGCCTTCAGCGATAAGCGTTTTGGTAGGCTCGGACTCCCGCTCGTTCGCCCGCTTTCGGAAGTCTGTATCGGTGATGGCATCGCGCTCGGCCTGCGGTGCCCCCATCAAAAACCCCTCCGGCCCACTCGGCTCAATCCAGCGCATACGCTGGGTGATGCCATTCACCGTCAAGTCGGCCCACAGGCCGTAGGGGTCGTCTCCCCAGGCACTGGCCCAGGGCGGCGGGAAGTCGCCCACCGGGGCGCGCCAGGCTTGGTCAGGGGGCCACATGCTCATCCGCAGAATCACTCAATGTGCCGCTAGGCCCGCTGCCTGCCAGGCTTCAGCCAGAGGAACGGCCTGCGCATGCCCTGACAGCAAGGCCTGATGCCTATGAGCCGCCAGTTCGTCCAAAGTGGCGTCATCTTGCCCTACCGGCATCACGCTGCTCAACAAGTCTTCCAGCAGGCGCAGACGCTCTTGCTCCGGCAATTGCAGCGCAGCAGTGTGAACGGCTTCAAAGGGTGAGTTCATGGCGTGTTCCTCGGGCTGTACAAGCAGTGTGCCATGCAGGGGCGTGGCACCAGCCACTCCCGCTGCACCGCCAGCACCCGCTGAGCGGCCAAAAAGGCGTTCAGCTCAGACTGCGCGGGTTGGGGCGCACGCGCCGGAACAAACAAACTATGCAGATTCATGCCGACCCCTTCTTCTTTGGTGTGGCCCGGGTGGCCGCCCCACCCTTTGTCTGCCTGCCACCGCCCTTGAGCCCTCCGGACTGGAGCTCCGCCCCCTGGGGGCTGCAAGACCTCAGGGCAAAGCGGAAGCCCAAGTTACGGCGGCGGTCACGGGTGCCCCTGCGCCCCCAGCTGCGGAAGGCCGAGCGGGCCTGTTCGGGGTGGTAGGCCCACGAGCCGGCGCGAACCGCGCGGGCGTCACCTCCGACTTCGCCCATCGGGTCACGGGCGGTGCCGGCTTCATAGGTTCTTAACTCACAATCCGCACACCACTCCAACACGTTGCCATGCATGTCGCGAAGGCCCCAAGGGTTGGGGGGATAGCGGTCTACCGGGGTGGTGCCATCTTGCTGCCCCCGCCAGTTAGCCTTGCTGTCGTCGGGTTCATCGCCCCACCAGTAGGCCGTGGCGGTCCCTGCACGGCAGGCGTATTCCCATTGGGCCTCAGTGGGCAGCACGGCTTCGCAACCGGCTGGCAAGAGAGTGTTGAGCTTGGCCAAGAACTGTTGCACATCATCCCAAGAGACGTTTTCCACCGGCCGCTGTGGGGCCTCAGGCCCTATCTTGAAGTGGCTGGGGTTTTGGCCCATCACTGCTTGCCATAGGGCTTGCGTACACGGCGTTTCGGCCAGCCACACGGCTTGGGTGAGGGTGACGGGGTGTTGGGGGTGTTCCTCCTCATTGCCCACGCCGTCGGGGGAGCCCATGAGGAAGGTGGCGGGGGGGAGGTAGCGGAAGGCTGTCATTCGGTCCTCTCGTGTCAATGCGTCAGGAGGCTCAAACGGACCCAACCTCAAGTACACCCCGAATTCGTCAAATCCCAACAACACCCCGAAGCGGTAAGGACTAGTTTCAAAAGCTCGGATAGACCCTTCAAAAACTCGGCTGGTTCCTTCAACGGCTAACCAGCGATGGCCTCGGTCGCGCCGAACATCAAACTCCTCAGTTTGCCCCCAAGGAAGACGAACAGTGCCATGCAAACCTTCTGCTGATCTCTCCCAGCCACCTAAACCAGGCTTCCTACCCTGTCGCCTCAAACTGACCCGCTGCCCATTCAAGATCAGTTGGCATCCATCCCGCGACAGAGGCAGGGTCAAGGTACCGGTGGCAGGCAAGGTCAACAAATCCGACGGCCTATCAGGGTGCCTCACCAGCACGGGCTCACCTGGCGACGCCCAACCGACTTCAGTACTCAAAATGCAACCCGGTGGCTGGCCGTCCACATCTCTCGGGCATAGAAGCAGGTTCTCAACACACTGAATCAGCGACCAAGGCCGCCTGGCCGCGGCTGACTGCCCTAGGGACTCCAACAAGGCAGTCAGCGCATCCCCCAACCAAGGGCGGGCAAATTGTGGAACTCGGCGCAGGACGTAGGCTGCGGTGCGCCGGGCCTCAATACCTAATGTGCGCTGATCGGATACGGATGAGGCTAGGCGAACCAAGTCCTGGCGAGTTGCCCACAAAAGGGCGGCATCACCCTGCGGTGAGGCATCAAGCTGCCGCATTTGGTCCACCAGCCGCATGCCCAAAGACCAGTGCGCATGGTGCTGGGCAGCGTTTTGCTTCAGCATCTTGAACACGGCCTCTGGCAGGCCTGCACCGGCAGCCGAGCCCTCACCACCTTGGCGCAAGGTGGCATAGCTGGTGGCTTGTACGTCAGCACGCGCCCACAGTTGACCCTCCAAGCTGGGGTTGGCGGTGTAGCCCACCGCTTGCCGCATGGCGCGCAGCAAGGGCGGGTCCATGCGCAGCACAGCGCCCAAGCAGGCCAGCAACTGGGCCAGTGCGTTGCTTTCAGCCCGTTCGGCCTCGCCCACCTCTGCACGCTCGCGCTTGCTGCCCCGTTCAGGCTGAAAGCGGCTGTTGGGAGCCCAGCGCAGCATCTGTGCTACCGCTGCCAACTCGCCGGGGATGCGATGGGCTTCGACAGGTGCCAATACCACCAGCGCATTGCCCGCCTGCGCACCGGCTTTGAGCCACGCCTGCCATTGGCGGTTCAAGCCGGGCTGAGGGCAGAGAAGGCCCGCATCACCCAGCAGCAAGCAAGTGGTGTTGCGCCATTGGGGCAATTGGTCAAAACGCTCTTGATGGCCCTGCCCTGCGCCTGGCATCCATTCGTCCCAAGGGCCATGAGGGCCGTGCTCACCGCAATAGATGCTCAACTGACCTGTAGGCAACAGCGCTTTGATGGCCTGTGCCACCCTGAAGACATCAAAACGATAGGGGTACAGGGCCACTCGGCAGTCCAGCAACAGCACGAGTTGCTGGGGCCATACCGACTTTTGCACATGGGGCATCTGGGTGGGCCATTGACGCCGCGAGCTGGCTTGAAGCAAGCGCTTGATATCGGGCCCACCCGAGCCGTGCTGTTTGACATGGCGCTGAAGCGCGGGCAGCAAGCGCGGCAGTGGCACCAAATCTCGGTAAGCCACCTGGGGCTCATCGGCCGGCTGCAATTCTTCAGCCGTTAAAGGTGGCGAGGCGTCGTCTTCAGCCTCTTTGTTTGGGGCGTCCGCTTCAGTGATGTTCCACGCAACCCAGGCCTCGGGCATCTGCAAAGGGTTACGGGGTGGAGGCAAACCTTTGCGTGTCTGGGCCGGTTCCTGCTGCCCTGCTTCAGGTGCGGGCAAGTTCAGCGTGACCGTCTGCGTAGCAAAGTCCGCCACCGCCGCGCCTTGCGCCTCGAAGCCCCACCATTGCTGGTCAGTGTGCTCCAGCGTCAAGTGGCCCACCGGCCGCTGCACCAGGGCCAGCAAAAGATGGGCGCGAGAAACCTGGGCAGTCATGCGGCATCAGCCAGCGCTGGCGTCTTCAGCCTGCTTCATGGGCACAGGCGGGCGGCGCTGGCCGGGGTCGACGCCCGCGTGCTTCACCAACGCATAGGCGCTCAGCCTGTCCAGCCATTCGTGTTGCTTGGTGGCTCGCTCTGGCCCCGTGAAGGTTTTGGTGACTTCACCAAGCGCCGTCAGCAAATCCAGCGTTTCAGCCAAGCCAACTCTGGGTTGGCCCTCTCGCTCCGCGTCCCCGCGGTCAGCCAAGACTTGGTCGATGGCTCGGTTTAGCACATCGGGATGCAATGATGCCGCCAATGATTGGTGGGCCTGCACGCGCTGCAACAGCCAATCCTTCAGTTCCTTCTCGCCCTTGGGCGGGTTGAGGTTGAGCACCACACAACGCCGCACAAAGGCAGCGGGCAGCTCGCGCTCTTCATTGGTGGTGATCACCACCAAGGGCATGGCATGGGCAGCCAGCTTGGGCGTGGACATGTCTTGCGCCTCATCCACCTGGAAGCTGCGCTGGCCCAATATCTCCAGCAGACTGTTGGGCACGTCGGCATCGCCTTTGTCGATCTCGTCGATCAGCACGACCACCGGCCCTTTGGCCGCGCTTTCCCAGGCTCGCCATAGGACGCCGTGGTGGACATAGTCTTGGTCTCCTTTCAGGCCCTTTGGCGTGTTCGCATCGGCTAGGCGGCGAATGGTGTCGTAGCGGTACAGCAGGTCGCGTGGTTCAAACCGGGGGTGAATGACCTGCACCAAAGGCGCTTGTGCTTCCAGCAGCTTAGCCGCCGCCCGCGCCAACTGGCTTTTGCCGCTACCCGGCTCGCCCCGCACCAGCAATGGCCTGCGCGCGGCAACGGCCAGCGCCAGGGCATCCAATTCGGGTTGGCTCCAAAGGTGGCTGGTAGCTTCAAAACGCTCGCAAGCGGGCAGCTCGCTGCGGGTGTTGGCCAAGGGCTGGGTGAAGGGGTTGTGGGTCATGGCCAATCAATCATCCAAAAAAATTCAGTAACTGAAGCAAACGCGGCAAGAGCTTTTCACCGGCCTCGCCGACCTTCTCCAGCCCTTCAAGCGTGTCACGGGTC
This sequence comes from Ideonella sp. MAG2, assembly GCA_004359425.1. Classification (GTDB taxonomy): domain Bacteria; phylum Pseudomonadota; class Gammaproteobacteria; order Burkholderiales; family Burkholderiaceae_C; genus Ideonella. The sequence goes on from PTEU01000001.1 coordinate 1,404,358, forward strand.
TGCTTCAAAACATCGCGCTCTGGAGGCTTCTTTTCTTTGGCTGCCGCTTGGAGTTGATCGGCAGTCGACTTGAGGTTGACGGCGGCTGGGTGGCCTTGTAGGGCCTCCACCAAAGCCTGCAAAGTAGTCGCCAGCTCGGACAGGTCCCGACTAGGGCGGCCTGCTGCATCGCTGCCCTTGGGCTGCACGCCTTGTGCAAGGTCTGGTGCCACGGCTAACCATAGCTCACGCAGCATGGCAACCATGTTCTCTGCATCCAGCCCGGCCAATAGCTCGAAGGTTGGGTCGTGGTGAATGCTGAACACGGGGACAGAAAGTTTGGTCACCCATTCAAGATCACCCTTCGGCACGGGTTGCGCACCCCTCACAATCACGTTGAAGGCTTTAAGACGATGGCCACGGCCTCGACGTGCCTTGATTCGCTCGATCAAGTTCGCTCGCTCTTGCTTGGAAAGTGGCCCTACCTTGAGGCCGTCTTGAACCGCGCGACCGTCCATCACGATCTGGGTATGGAGCTCACGCTCGAACAGGCAGGCTTCGTTGTCCCCCTCCATTGTGAGCACCACCGTCCCCACCACCATGGGCAAATCGGCATCTTCTCCACAAACAAGCTGTATCTGCCCTCCTGCCAAACTGACCCCGATCAGGCTCGCCATCAGGTGAGCAGCACGGTCAGACTCCAGCCGTGGCAGGCCAGAAATCAGGTCGGGGGAGCGGGCCTTGATGAGTAGGCAAGCGCAATACAGATAAAGCGCGACGGTAGCTTGGGCTGCGATCTGTCGAGTTCCGGGGTCGTCACCGTCTGGCTTGAAGCTACAAAAGACCTCACGAACTTCGTACATCACGTCTTGAACAGCTTCGGCATCCAAGGTCGCCAAAACTGCGGGCAGTTCATCCGGAGTTCGGCAGGCTTTGCCCTTCAAAGAATCACGGAAGTTTGGCGACACGCCCAACTCACGCCAAAGGGTTGGGGCTTTCTTCAGCAGCTCCACCACATGCTTAGACTGCTGCACGAGCATGCCCCCGATGCCCTGTTCTCTGATAGCCGACGCATCGGGCTGAGGCATGGCGGCTTCCTCTGCAACCGCCTTCCCGGGCCCCTCGCCTCTCAGATGACGACGCAAAAGGTCATCGTCGGTTTCCAGCCCCCACACATAACTCGGGCAAGCCGCTTTCAACTGCTGAGGAATCGCGTTGTGAAACCCAAGGCGGGAAAGCGTTGACACGTGGCCTCGGTTGTTTTGCTTCTTGTCGTACAAGTATTGCTCTATGCGCGCGGACTCAAATGCCACCCCGCAGCCCCCGGAAATGGACTGATCCCGATCCCAAGCCAGTTCGTATTTTGGGGAGCACAGGCAAACAACCAAGTCGGCGTCAGCCAAACACCTTGCCATCCATTGCCGCCACTCATCAATGGAGGCCTTACGGCCAAGGTCTTGGACATACAGCACGTCCAATAGCGGAAAGCCCCCTTGGAGACGAATCCACTCGGCCAAGCGCAAAACCTCTGTCCCTGGCCATTCGGGATCATCAGCAGCGTAGCTGATGAATACGCGTGAAGACATCGACTCTCCTCAAGTTTTGCTTTGCGGACAGTCTAGCCGCTTGCACTGGGCTGTAGGAGCGCAAGGATGTAGGCCATGGCGGTAGTTCTTCGAGATCTGATGACCAAAGCTCCTCACTCAATACAGCCACCGCCACCCCAGCAGCACCCGCAGCATGCGGCCCACAACGCGGGTGCCCGAGCCACCACCGGGGCTATCCGGAGGTGGCCGGTCCTTGTTTACTGCGCCAGCGCCATAGCCTCTGGCCGCCAGCGAGCCATGCCCAGGCAGTCGGCAAACTCACCGTGGCGAATGGCATAGCCGCGCAGGCGGCCCTCTTCCACAAAGCCGTGGCGTTTGTAGAGCGCAATGGCGCGGGCGTTATCGGCAAACACCGTCAGCTCAATGCGCTGCAGGGTCGTCCAGTGGTCTGCATAGTCGGTGAGTGCGGCCATCAGCGCGTCTCCCACACCCTGGCCTTGGGCGTGTACGGCCACGGCGATTCCCAGGCCAATGGCATGCCTGCGCCGCAGCAGGGGCGAGGTGCCATGTAGGCCTGCACTGGCCACCACCTGCCCGCCCAGCTCTGCCACCAGAGAGATGTCCATGCTGCCCGGCACCGCAGGGGTGGAGAGGCGCTCGCGCCACATCGCTTCGCTGGGGTGCGGCAGTTGCAGCAGTTGGCCAAACACAGCCGGGTCGGCCATGTAGGCGGCCAGGGCTGCAGCGTCGTCTGGACGGCTGCGGCGGATGCTGATCTCGGACGTTGAGGCAGGTCGGGCGGGGTTCACATCAAAGCTCCTTCAGGTTTTGGAGACACAAACAAAAAGGCCCGCTGTGGTAGCGGGCCTTGGGAGTTGGCAGGGTCTCTGCCGGGAGAGCTGCGGGCTCGCTACGCGCTGGAAGGGTGTTGGGTGTGCGTCATCACCAGGGTGACGACGGCGCATACGCGCGCAAACACACCACCGGTGAGGTGGGCCGCTAGATCAAAGCGGTGGGCGCGGGATTGCGACAAGGCGAGGCTCATGAGGCCAGTATGCAGGGGGCTTTGCGGGCTTGTCAACGCGAGTTGCACCATGGGTCGCTCAGCTCTGACCTGGCAAGCGATCTTCGTCGACGGGGGGCAGGCCACCGGCACGCCCGAGCAAGGCCAATGCGGCGTGAAGATCGCCGCGCTGGGCTCGCTCTTCAAAGTACTGCGCAGTTCGCATGGCCGACAGCTTTTCTGCCACGGCACTGACGATGAACTGGTTCAATGTGGTGCCATCTTCCCGCGCCGCCTGCTCGGCACCTTGCTTCAGTGAGGCGGGTAGTCGCAGGGCGAAATTGCTGGGTGTTCCCATGGTTCACACTCCTTGAAAGAACTGGGCGGGGCCGATCACCTGGATGCCGAAATGGCTGGCCTGGGGCAGAAAGTCACGTTGATTGAAAGTCACGATGGCAACGGCACTGCCGAGGCCAAGGCCATTGACCGCCAGTTCGAGCACCAAGTCGTCCTTGGGATCTCGCAATTGGGGTCGCCAGAGAAACTGGATATCAATTGGCTTCACCGAACCCGCCAAAATATCCAAGAGGTTCAGCACTTGCTGACGCTCGATCTGGAGCGCAGAAAGCTGCTCCGCACGAAGCAGAACATCTTCGTACTCCAAGAACAGCGGCACGCTGCAAATCAACGGCAGTTGCCTCAGAAGCGCACGCCGCAATAACTCGGCCGAAGCACCGCTGGGGCTGCGCAAGGCATCCACCAAGATGTTGGTGTCCAGCACGTAGTTCATATTGCCCGCAATATACCGCAGCCCATCTCTGCACTCAACCTGAGCTAGGGAAGCTCTGCATAAATCGGGGCGAAGCCGGGTAGTGCGGATCGGGATGGGATGCAAGGCGCAGTTTGAAGCCTATAGCCGTAGCTATGGGCGAGAACTGCAACGCCGCAGACCGCCCGAGCCCGCGCTAGCCCGGACCGGCCTGACTTGTGCAGAGCTTCCCTAGACCCATGTGCCGCCAATGCGGCGCACAGGGGCGCGCTGGGTTCAAAGCCGGGGTCGTAGACCACAGCAGCAACATGGCCCGACGCTAGCCCGAGTGCTGCAGGGCCGCCAACACCGTCGCCACACGCGCCTCCACACGGCCACTCACCTTCAAAGCCTGTATCCCGCACTCGGCCAAGGCTTGCTGCGTCCAGGCCTGCTGGCGCTGCTGCCAGGCCAGGTCGCGCCGCGTGCCGTCTTGCACTAGGCCAAAGTCAGGCTCGCACAGCACGGTCAATGCATACGGGCGCAAGGCCCAGTGCCGCAGCGCTTTGGCGGCGGGGCTGTTGTCCAGCTCGGCATAGCCTAGAGTCGTCAGGGGTGAGGTGTCGCAGACCAGCACGCGCCCGCCCGCGCGGGCCACGCGCAGCGCCGCGTCGTCTTCTAAGCGGCACTGTTCGTGGGCAATGTGCAGCAGGTCATCTGGCCCCAGGTGGCCGCCGCGCTGCTCCCACCAGTGGCGGCCAAACTCGGGCACCCATTCGGTGTGCAGAGCCTGAGCCAAGGCTTGGGCCAGCGTGGTCTTGCCGGTGGACTCGCCGCCCAGCAGCACCACACGGGGCAGCCAGTCGGCCCAGACCTCGGGCGCCAGGTGATGTGCGTGCGCCGCAGGCTCAGCCCGAATACGGCTGGCAGAGATGGGGTGAGCGGCCCGGGCCACATCCACCAGCACGGGCTGCACGAGCGCCCCCAACGCGGCAGAGAGCATGGCCGCACACGCGGGGCCCCAGGGCTCGCTGCAGAACAAGGCCTCTATGGGATGGGCACACTCTGCGCTCAACACCGACGTTAAAAGCCAAGCCAGATAGCGCTGGTGGGTGGCGTCATCCGCGTCATTGGGCGGCATGGTGCGGTGCGGCCACCCAGCCGCCGTGCAGCGCTGCTGCACCCAAGCCTCGTCAATGGCGATGGCCTGCAAATGCGCATAACGAGTGTTGATGCGAGCATCCAACCAACGTTGACGCCGCTGCCGCCCGCAGCCCGGCAGCTCGGGCTGGCTGTAGCCCAGCACCAGCAGGTGTTGGCAAGCCTGGGCGGCCTGCTCGATCAAGAACTCATGGCCCAGGTGCAGTGGCGAGAATTTGCCGACCACCAAGCCTTGCTTGAAGCGCGGCGGGCTCATGCACCCTGCCCTTGCAGCGCCCGCCACTGCCGCCACCAACGCCAGCCACCCCACCAGGCATTGAGCCAATAGGCGGCATAGAGCACCGCCGTGAGGTGCAGCTCGCGCTGCCAAAACAGCGGCACGCTGAGTGTGTTAACCAGCAGCCAAAAAGCCCAAGTCTCCAGGCGGCGGGTCATCAACAAGCCTTGGGCCACCAAGGAGAGGCTCATCACCGCCGCGTCTTGATACGGCATGAAGGCCTGGGTGTGGTGGAAGAGCAGGCTGCCGTAACCCCAAGTCAGCGAGGCGGCTGCCACAGCCAAGCCCAGCAAGAGGCGCCAACCCGTGCGGCGGATGGGGCGCGGCGCGGCTGCCAGAGCCCCGCGCCAGTACCACCAGCCCCACAGGCTGCTGAGCAGGAACAGGGCTTGCAGCGTGGCATCAGCATAGAGCTGGCTTTGATAGAACAGCACGCCAAACAAGGTGCAACCCAAGCTACCCGTCCACCAGGTGGCCACATGGTTGCGCGCAGCCAGAACGATGGACAAGGTGGTGACCGCGTTGGCGGCAAACTCCAAAGGGCTCATGGCTCATCTCGGCTGTATTGGCGTACCTTGTCGTCGGCCATCAGGGCGCTGGTCTGCAGCGGCCAGGGGCCCAGCAAGTGCTGCAGGGCTTGCTCAATGGCCTGGCGGGTGGTGGTGGCGGGCAAGGGGTCCAGCCGCAGGTGCAGGGCACCGCTGGCAGCTTGGTGCACCGCCCAGCGGCGCAAGGGGTGGCGCTGCAGCAGATGGGTCAGCTCGATGTTGTTGAGCCAGCGGCCATCGGTGCAGGCAAAGCGGACTGGGCTGCGGCCGTGCAGGTCGGCCAGCATCCAGCCGCTGGGGCGGCGCACCCAGCGGGCATGGTCGCCCGTGCGGTAGCGCAGCAGAGGCAGCAGCGGGTTGAAGCCGCCGGTCAGGGTGATCTCGCCAAGTTCGCCCTCGGGCAAGGGGTGGCCGTCCTCGTCGACGATCTCAATGAACAAGCCTGGTTGCAGCGGCTGCCAGGCTTGCTCGGCGGGGCGCCACAAGGCGATGGGGCCGGCCTCATTCATGGAATAGAGGTCGAGCACTGGGCAGGCGAAGCGCGCCTCCAGGTGTTGGCGCAGGCCTTGGCTCAGGGCCATAGAGGTGGACAGGAGCGCGCGCGGACGGTGCCGCAGGGGTAATTCGGCCAGCTCGGCCAAAGACACCGTGTCGCCCGAGATCAGCTCGGGCGCCAGCGCGTCCAAATAGGCAGCGCGGTCCTCTGCGTGTCGCCATTCATGCGGTGCCAAGTTGAGCTTGACCACACCGCAGTCTCCTTGCAGCGGGTTGACCGAGGCATAGGTAAAGCAGCGCTGCTGAAAGCCTGCCAGCACCACGCCCACCTGCCCTGCCCTCGCCCGCAGGCGGATGCCAAAGTGCGCCAAGGCACGTTGATGAAAGGCCCGGTAGTCGGCCGCCACACTGGGCAGCGAGGGCACTTTGAGCGGGTGGCCGGTGGTGCCCGAGGTGCTGAAACAGATCAGCGGCTCTTGCGCCGCGCGCGGGTGGGTGGCCCAGACATGGCGGGCCAAATCGGCGCTCAGGTCGGCCCGCTGGTGGGTGGGCATCTCGCCCCAGTGCAGTTGCCTTGGGGCCATGGCCGCCCAGGCCGGAATGTGGGGCCATCGACGGGCCAGCCACACGTCCATCCACCAGGGCCGCTGGCCCGGCAAACCCGGGGGCGGCAGCGGTGCATGGCGCCACAGCCCTTGCCGCCAACGGCAAGCCTGCTGGGCAGCGGCCGAGAGGCGCGGCCCGCTTTGGTTGCGAAACATCGGCGCTTGTGGGTGCTGGCGCATCCAACGCCACAAGGCCAAGCCCTGAGGGCTCAGCGTGGGGAACAGCGCGGAAGGAGGCTGCTCGGCCTCACCCGCCATTCCCTCATTCCCGGGTGTACTTGTCAGCGCCATCCTGGGCATCGGGCTCGTCAAGGCGGGCGTGCCATTGCGCTGTGTTCAGCTCGGCCTTGGGTTGTGATTCAGGCTCAGGATCGGGCCCTCGAACAATGCCCCAAGCCAGGAAAAAAAGCACAGCCACACCAACCACCAGACAAAGTGCATGTCTGAGAGCTGGGCGAGGCTGCTCCAGGTGGAGGAATCACCCATGCTCAAACGCGCTCAGCCACCCAGGCACGCACCGAGGCCAAGGCCTCGGGCAGCTTGGTCGCGTCGGTGCCGCCAGCCATGGCCATGTCGGGCTTGCCGCCGCCCTTGCCGCCCACTTGCTGGGCCACAAAGTTGACCAGCTCGCCGGCTTTGACCTTGCCCAAGCTGTCTGCCGTCACGCCTGCAGCAATCTGCACCTTGGCGCCGTCGACCGCCGCCAGCACGATGGCCGCCGTCTTGAGCTTGTTCTTGAGTTGGTCCATGGTGGTGCGCAGCGTGGCGGCGTCCGCACCTTGCAGCGTGGCGGCCAGCACCTTGATGCCGTTGACGTCCACCGCTTGGTTGACCAACTCGTCGCCCTGAGCCGAGGCCAACTTGCCCTTGAGGGCAGTCACTTCTTTTTCCAGCGCGCGCATCTGCTCTTGCAGGCTGCCAATGCGCTGGGCCACCTCAGCGGGCGCAGCCTTCAGGGCGGCGGCCACATCGTTCACGGTGGATTCCAGGCTTTGCAGATAGGCCAGCGCGTTGTCGCCGGTCACGGCCTCCACACGGCGGATGCCAGCGGCCACGCCGCTCTCGGCCACGATCTTGAACAAGCCAATGTCGCCCGTCGCCTTGACGTGCGTGCCGCCGCACAGCTCTTTGGAGCTGCCGATGGACAGCACGCGCACGGTCTCGCCGTACTTCTCGCCAAACAGCATCATGGCGCCGCTCTTTTGTGCGTCGTCCAGCGCCATCACCTGGGCCTGAGCCTGGGCATTGGCCAGCACCTCGGCATTCACCAAGGCTTCAACCTGGCGGATCTGCGCCTCAGACATAGGCGCGGTGTGCGCAAAGTCAAACGCTGGGCTTGGGCAGCTTGTGCATCACACCGTCTTCGGTGCGGTTGAACTGCATGAAGACGTTGTTCCAGATCTCGATGTAGCGGTCACCGTCTTCGTCGGGGCTGCCCGGGGGGCCACCGGCCACGTCGGGGCCGTGGTCATAGAAGATCTCGGTGCAGGGGCCGCAGGGGCCGGTGTCGCCCATCATCCAGAAGTTGTCGGACATGTAGCGGCCGCCCTTGTTGTCGCCGATGCGCACGATGCGCTCGGCGGGCACGCCCACCACCTTGTTCCAGATCTCGTAGGCTTCGTCGTCTTCCGAGTAGACGGTGACCCACAGCTTCTCGGCCGGCAGCTTGAACTCTTTGGTCAGCAGCTCCCAGGCGTACTGGATGGCGTCATGCTTGAAGTAATCGCCAAAGCTGAAGTTGCCCAGCATCTCAAAGAAGGTGTGATGCCGCGCGGTGTAGCCCACGTTGTCCAGGTCGTTGTGCTTGCCACCGGCGCGGATGCACTTTTGGCTGGTGGTGGCCCGGCTGTAAGCGCGCTTGTCAAAGCCCAGGAACACGTCCTTGAACTGGTTCATTCCCGCGTTGGTGAACAACAGCGTCGGGTCGTCCCCCGGCACCACGGGGCTGGAGCCCACAATGGTGTGGCCCTTGGACTCGAAGTACTTCAGGAACGTGTTGCGGATCTCGGAGGCTTTCATCCGGCGGTCTTTCAGCGCTGTGCCACCACGCGCAGCGCAGCAGGCATTTGAGAGGTTGGACGGGGCCTGACACGACGGCTGAACGGCCAGCGTGAGGCGAAGCGTCGATTATAGGGAGCGCCCCTCGCAGCCCCCTTGTTTGATGCCCCGTGCACGGGTGCTTTGGCGCGCCGCTGCAACGAGAATCTGGGCTATAGACTCCAAGAAGCGAGTTGTAGTTGAGGAGCTTTCCCATGGAGATGGTGCAGTTTGAGCGCATGGTTGCGCGCCTGGAGACCAGCAGCCAGCAAAGGCCCTGGCTCTATATCGCCGAGGTGTTGGGCTTGGTGCTGCTGGGTTTTGTGATTCTGCTGGCCATGACGGGCCTGGCCGGGCTGGTGCTGCTGGCCGTGGTGGGCGGCTTGATCTGGGTGCTGGCCGTTGGGCCAGGCGCGGTGTGGCTGCTGGTGGCCAAGCTGGGTAAGTTGCTGATTTTTGCGCTCGTCCCCTTGTGGATGCTGCTTCAGAACTCCTTCAAGGCCCTGTTCATCCGCCTGCCCGCGCCGCAAGGGCGTGAGCTGAGCCGCCAAGATGCACCTGCACTGTTCAAAGCCCTGGACGACATGCGCCAGCGCATGAAAGGGCCACGCTTTCACCATGTGCTCTTGGTGGACGACGTGAATGCCGCCGTGGTGCAACGCCCGGCTTTTGGCTTGATGGGCTTTCCGCGCAATTACCTGCTGCTGGGCCTGCCGTTGCTGGAGGCCATGACGCCCGATGAGGCCATGGCGGTGGTTGCCCACGAATACGGCCACCTGAGCGGCGCGCACGGCCGCTTTGGGGCCTTTATTTACCGTCTGCGCCTGACATGGTCCACCGTGCAAGCGCATGTTGACGCTTGGCAGGGTCGGGTCGGCAAGTTGCCCAGCCGCTTGGTGGGCTGGTACGCCCCCTACTTCAATGCCTACACCTATGTGCTGGCCCGCAAGCAGGAATACCAGGCCGACGCCGCAGCGGCCGAGTTGGTGGGCCTGCCCGCAGCGCAAAGTGCGCTGAAGCGCAGCAATGTCGCCATGGCCTGCCACTCGGCCTTCATGGACAAAACCATTGAGACCGTCCGCCTTGAGGCTCAGCCCCCCAGCGATTTGGCCATGCGCTGGGCCAAGGAAGCAGCGGCGGACCAAGCCGCCAGCCCGCGCTGGCTGAGCGACGCCCTGGACCGCCAGCCCAACCCACTGGACACCCACCCCACCCTGCGCCAGCGCCTGCGCGCCCTGGGTGTGCCCGACGAACACCTGGGCCACAGCCCCGACACCTTGGCCGGGCCTTCTGCCGCCCAGGTGTGGCTGGGTGAACAACTGCCCCAGTTGCGGGAAGCCCAGCAAACCGCTTGGCGCGAGGCCGTAAACGAAGGCTGGACCCAACAGCACCAAAGCTGGGTGGAGCGCCGCAAAGCCTTGGCCGACCTGCAGGCCTTGGAAGAACGCAGCAGCGACCAAGAACTGGAAGTGTTGCGTCTGACCTTGAACTTGGAACCTGAAGCGGACCACCGCGAAGGCTTGGCCGCCTTTAACGCCGCCCACCCCGACCATGCGCTGGGGCAGTTTTTGGAGGGCGTGGCACGTCTGGACCAAGACGACGACAGCGGCTTGGCCAACCTAGAGCGCGCCATTGCCCTGGATGCCCATGCCACCAAGGCCGCGAGTGAAAAGGCCTGGCGCTTTCTGTTGAAGCGAGACACCCCCGCCGCCGAGGCCTGGGCGCAGCGCTGGCGCGACCGCGACGCTTGGGAACAGGAGCGCGCGCGCCAGGTGGACACCCTCAGCGACCAAGACCTGCTGTTGGCCCCCACGCTGAGTGCGGAGGCCCGCGCCCAAGCCACCACCCTGATGGCCCGCCACACCCAAGGCGTGAAGCGGGCTTGGCTGGCACGCCGCCAAATTGCGGCCGACCCGAGCTATGAGACCTATGTCATCGTGCTGGAGCTGACGGCCTGGGCCGCCTTCCGCAGCAAAGGGCCAGAGATTGTTCAAGCCCTGGCCAAAGAGGAATGGCCCTTTGCCACCCACCTTTGCCTGCTGAAGTCCTTCCCTGGCTACAAGGCCAAGCTGGACTTGGTGGGTGACGCCTTGCTGCGCTAACGCGAGAGCTTGGCGCTCAGAAACTCCCAGAGCTTGGGGTCTTGAGAGAAGGCCACGTTAAAGCGCATCCAGGGCGTGGGTGCCAAGTCTGCGGTGAAGAGGTGGCCGGGCCCCAGCATGATGTCTTGCTCGCTGGCCTGGTTGGACAGCGGTAGAGAATCAGCCAAAGCCGGGTGCCGCGCCCAGAGGAACATGCCGGCCTTGGGCTCGGCAAACAGCTCGAAGCCCTGGGTTTGAAGATGCCCCGCCACCTGCTGATGGGCCTGGGCCAAGCGCTCGCGCAAGGCTTTGAGGTGCTTGCGCCAACGGCCTTCGGTGAGCGCGCCGTGAGCCACGCGCTCACCAAATTCGGCGCTGGTCAGGCCGGACATCATCTTCAACTGCGCCAGGTCTTCGATCAGGTCAGGGTGGGCCACGGCATAGCCCACGCGGATATTGGGCGAGATGGTCTTGGAGAAGCTGCCGATGGTGATGACGCGGGCGAGCTGGTCCAGGCTGGCCAGCGAGGGCCGGGGCTCGGGGTCCAGGTCGGCGTAGATGTCGTTCTCGACGATGATGATGTCGTGCTTCTCGGCCAGTTGCAGCACGCGGTGCAGGTGAGCCAGTTGCGCCACCGAGCCCGTGGGGCTTTGCAGCCGGGGCTGGGTGAAGAAGACCTTGGGGCGGTGCTCCACGATGCGCGCCTCCAGCGCGGCTAAGTCCCAACCCTGGGGCGTGCGCGGCGCGCCCACCAGGGTAGCCCCCTGGAAGCGCAGGCTGAACAGCAGGTTGGCATAGCCGGGGTCATCCACCAGCACGGCCTCCCCCGGGCGCACCAGGCGGCGCACGGCCAGGTCCAGCGCCTGGCTGGAGCCTTGGGTCAGCAGCACCTGGGCGGGCTGCACCGCCACTTCTTGCTCGGCCAGGGTTTCGCAGATCAAGGCCCGCAGCGGCGGGTAGCCTTTGGGGTCGCCATAGCCACCCAGGTCGGCGTCGTCGGCCGCCAAGGCCCGCAGGGCGCGGCGCACGCCGTCTTCAAACAACCAATCACTGGGCAGCCAGCCGCAGCCGGCCTTCACGCTCAAGTGGCGGTGCTCAAAAATCTTGCGCAGGTACCACATGGCATCAAAACCCTGGCCCACGGCGGGCAGGGCTTGGGGTGCCGAGCTGGCCACCGCCCGCTTGCGCACAAAAAAGCCGGAATGCGGGCGCGACACCAAAAAGCCCTGGGCCACCAGCCTGTCGTAGGCCTCCACCACGGTGAACACGCTGACCTGATGCGCATGGGCGAACTGGCGAATGGACGGCAACTTGGTGCCCGAGCGCAGCGCGCCGCTGCTGATCTGGGCCGCTAGGCCGTCGACGATCTGGGCCACCAGGGGCGTGGTGGATTGGGGCTGAAGTTGGAGCATCACGCGGGCATCTTAGGGCAAGGCTGTATAGGGGCTTGGGCCTGTACAGTCTTTGCGCTGCCTGGCCGGGCTGTACATGGCCCAAGCAGGGCTCGCCCCCTTACAGTCGAGCCCATCAATCATGGAGACTGACATGCCCCTCGACCCCAAGACCCCCGCCCAAACCAACGCCGCCCTGATGGCCCGCCACACCCAAGGCGTGAAGCGGGCAATTTCTGCCGTGATCGGCAAGGCCGAGATCATGGACAAGCCCGGCCCCGGCGGCCTGGGCGGCACCTATGCTGGCAACCCACTGGCCTGCGCCGCCGCTTTGGCGGTGCTGGATGTGTTTGAGGAAGAAAAGCTGCTGGACCGCTCCAAGGCCGTGGGCGAGCGCCTGCGCAAAGGCCTGACCGCCCTGGCCGGCCAGCACAAGAGCATTCTGGACGTGCGCGGCCTGGGTGCCATGATCGCCATTGAGTTGTTCAAGGGCGGGGACATCACCCAACCCGATGCTGAGCTGACCAAGCGCGTCTGCGCCGAGGCCATTCAGCGTGGCCTGGTGCTGCTGTCGTGTGGCGTCTATGCCAACGTCATCCGGGTGCTGGTGCCCCTGACTGCGTCAGATGCCATTCTTGATGAAGGTTTGGCGCTGCTTGGGGAATCCCTCAAGGCGGCGGGTGCCTGAGCACGCGGTAGAGTGCAGCCATGAGTACCTCCCCCTCCCCCCTCTCCCAGCTCAATGACCCCAGCCTTCTCAAAACCGATGCCTTGATCGGCGGCGAATGGGTGGGCTCCTCCAGCCGCTTTGCGGTGACGGACCCAGCCACGGGCAAACACTTGGCCGATGTAGCCAACTTGGGTGCATCGGACGCGCACAACGCCATCGTCGCAGCCAACAAGGCTTGGCCCGCTTGGCGCGCCAAGCCTGCCAAAGAGCGCGCCGCCATCTTGATGCGCTGGTTTGCCCTGCTGCACGCCAATGCCGACGACCTGGCCCGCCTGATGACGGCCGAGCAAGGCAAACCCCTGGCCGAAGCGCGGGGTGAGGTGACCTATGGCGCGAGCTTTGTAGAGTGGTTTGCCGAAGAGGCCAAGCGCGTCTATGGTGAGACCATTCCCACCACCGACAACAACAAGCGCTATGTGGTGGTCAAGCAGCCCATCGGCGTGTGCGCGGCCATCACCCCCTGGAACTTCCCCATCGCCATGATCACCCGCAAGGTGGCCCCAGCGCTGGCAGCAGGATGCCCGGTGGTCATCAAGCCCGCCGAGCAAACGCCGCTTTCCGCCCTGGCGGTGGCCGAGCTGGCCCAGCGCGCGGGCATGCCTGCGGGCGTGCTGAACATCTTGACGGCCGACGGCGACAACTCAATTGAGATTGGCAAGGTGCTGTGCAGCTCTGACGTGNTACCTCTGCTTGGGTGACATTCAAAAGTAGCGGGCGGGGCGGGCACGCCCCCTCCCAGCCGAGTGCGTGATTGTTTGATCGGGGAGGCTCAAGCGTGAGCCGACGCTACGTTTTTGTTTTTGCCCACTACAGTGCCTCTGCCCGCTTGGACCAAAGCACCCGGGGCCTGCTGGAGCACCTGCGCAACATCGGCCGCACGATCTTGGTTTCAACGAATCTCAGCCTTGATGAGGCTCGTTCAATCCATCCCGACATCCAGGTGATTGTGCGGGAGAACATTGGCTACGATTTCTACTCCTACAAGGTCGGGCTGGCGTCTATTGAAGACCCAGGCATCTATGACCATACCGTCCTATTGAACAGCTCCTTTGTTTGTTTCGACCCCGAGAGGCTCATGTCTCGCTTTACGGCCTGCCTTGACGGGTCTGTGGACGCGCTGGGGCTGACATTAAGCCGAGAACTCACGCCACACCTGCAAAGCTATCTCATCGCGTTTTCGCGCAAGGCCGTCATGTCGCCCCCCCTTCGCCAATGGTGGGCAGACATGACACCGATCTCCGACCGAGAAGCCGTGATCGCCCGCTATGAATTGGGGCTCTCACGATGCCTGCTTGACCATCAGTTCAGCATCTCAAGTGCCTTCAGGCCGTCTTTCACAGCAAGATATCGCGCACTCTGCCAAGCCACTTTGCAAGACAGCCATAGAGCGACGTTTTTGCCATTGCAATTGCTGAAGAACCTGCGCCGGGCCAACAAGGTGAACCCCACGCACTTTCTGTGGCGGGCGCTGCTGGAGGAGTTCGGTGTTCTCAAGCGCGAGCTCTTTGAGAAGAATCCCTTCTGTCTGGATCTCTCGGACCCATCCAGCGCGCCGAGAAGTTGTCTACCGGGCCAGCCGCAAAGGGCCCGCTCTGCGCCCAGTTGAAGTCGATGGTTTCTTGCCGCACCAGCACGGGTTCACCGCTGAAACTGTTGTTCGTGTAATAGCGCCCCAGCAAGCCGGTGCCGGTGCCGGGCTGCACCGTGTCGGGCGGCGGGGTATCCACTCGCATACGGCAAGACTTGGCCTGCAATGGTGCCGGGTCACCGAAGTTGGTGTAGTTGCAGGCCACGCTTCCAGAAAGCCCGCTGCGCACCGACCATGCGCCCGGCACCCCGTACCACACCGTCACCAAGCTGCCCGCAGGCACGGCGCAGATTTGGTTTTCAGTGGCGCAGACCACCGCATCGGCCGGTGCTGCACTGACCTTGGCCGCGACGGCCAAATAGACGGTGGCACTGGAAGTAGCCGCACCGTAGTTATCCACCGCGCGGGCACTCAAGGCATGAACCCCAGCGCCAGCGTTGGGCCAAGCCAAACGGTAAGGGGCGTTGGTGGAGATGCCGATCAAGGCACCGCCGTCGTAAAACTCCACCCGGTCAATGCGGCCATCGCTATCGGAAGCGTTGGCACTGAGCGTGATGTCTGCGCCCTGCATCACGGTGGCTTGGGTTTGGGGAGCCGTCAACGCCACCGTGGGCGCTTGGTTGCCTGGTGGCGGCGGCGGCGGTGCGGTGCCGCTGTCGGGGCTGGTGCCTAAGAGGCCGCTGCCGACACGATCGGTCACCGTCCAGGTCACTGACTGCGAGCTGGTGACAGCGCCGTTGCTGGCACTCAGCGTGCTCTTGTAAACCCCGGGGGTAGTGGCGCGCCCATAGATGACGCCGGTGGCTGGATTGATGCTCAAGCCTTTGGGTAAGGTCTTGGCCGAGTAGGTGATGGGATTGCCACCCGCATCTGTGGCCGACAGCGTCACTGACACCAGGTCACCAGTCTTCCAGGCTTGAGGGGCCAGCGTCGCCAGGGTGGGGCCAGAGGCTGCCCCAGAAGCTGCAAACACCGCCGTCAACTCCACATCAGGCGAGCCGGTACCCATCACATAACGGCAAGACTTGCCGGCGAACCAGGCCGGGTCGCCAAAGGTGAAGACGTTGCAGTTGACGTTGCCGCTGAGCCCATCGCGACGGGTCCAGTTGTTGCCAACGCCATACCACACGGTCGCGCCGGGGCCCGCAGGCAAGGCGCAGACTTGGCCATCGGTGGCGCAGGTGACCGCTGTGGCCGGCGGCACGCTGGGCGTTGCCGCCCCAGCCAGCAAGGTTTGGGTGATGCGGCGCTCGCCCGTATTGGCCGCCCCTTGCCACCCCACAAAGGTGTACCCCGGCTTGGGAATAGCCTCCAGCGTGACAGGCACGCCTGGGTAGTAGGTGCCGCGCCAGGTATTGCTGCCTGCCGCCATGTACTTGCCGGTCTCCAAGCTGTTGACCTTGACGCTGCCCATGGCACGGTCGCTCACTGTTACGCGTAAACCTTGCCGCACCGGCACATTGAAATGGGCGCGGGTTTGCTCGTCGTAAAACACTTCACGCTGATTGAGCCAGTCGCGGAGGGCAGCGATATTGCTCTCCCAATTGCTGGTCGCACCTAAATTGCTCTTGGCGTAGTAGTCGGCGATGTAAGGGCGCATCTCGCCCGCCATGCCGTCCAAGGTGGCATTCATGGTGGCCGGCGTCATGATGTTGAGCTGGTCGGCCACCGTATTCAGGTAGAGCTGACGGAACTCCGGGTTGCGCATCAATGCGTTGATCAGCTCGGAACCAGCGCCGTTGAAGCTGCTGTACATATTCAGCTTGACGTTGACCAAGAAGCTGTACAGAGAGAAGGAGAAGTCCATGTCATGGGAATGCCAGTTCCAGCGCTGGTCCACCTCCGGGCTTCGCCAAACATGCACATTGCGCCCCGGCCAGTCGTAGTTGGCATGGAACAGGTGTAGCGCCCAGTCCCAGGCCAGGCTTTCTGGGTTGAGCAGGGTTTTGGCCTGAGCGTAGTTGGCGGGCTGTGCCATGTCGTTGTTCAACACAAAGTCGTGCATGGCTTGATAGCTGGCCAGGGCGGCGGCGCCGCCATTCTTGATCTCCTGTGTACTCAACAGGGGGTCAGAGATGTAGTCGACAAAGTCTTTGTCGATGCCCAAATTGGCTGCCGGTAAGGTCTCTTCCTCGCGCTCGCGCAGGTCCATCAGGCCATAGTATTTGCCGTTGATGAACACCGCCACCGAGGTCGAGGAGGAGGTCAAATTGCTGCCTCCCAGGCCGCCAATTTTTTGGGACAGTTGGTCGCGGATGTGCCCCGAAGCCCAATCATTGCTGCCATTTCGCAGGCGCAGCTTCTTACTGGAGATGATGTAGGGTTTGTCAGGCCACAACACCCCAGGGAAAGCCTTGGCACCAAAGGCATCTGAGGCCTTGATGTTCATCAAGCGCTGGGGCGCGAATGAAGACCCAATCTGCCCACCCGCTGCACCTTGCGCATCCATTTTGAACACGCTGGTGCTGCCGCCTGTGATCAACTCAAACGAAGCCTGGAAGTCGTGCGTTTTGTCATTGGCTTGGTAGGCCTGCAAATCCTTGGGGTCCATGGCCACCATCATGGCCTTGAGCCCGGCATAGCGTGGTGCCAGGGTGGCGTCCACGACGTAGTTGCCGGTTTCCACCCAACTGCGGCTCGCGTTGTTGGCAAAGGCGGCCACCCGCAAGACGGTGGGTGTGGCAATGCTGAGAGGCCCGCCGTAAATGGGTGACGCAGCGGTGGGCTCGCTGCCGTCGGTGGTGTAACGCAAGGTGGCACCGGCCGGCCCAGCAATGCTCACTGTTTGGGCAGAGGCATAAAAGCCGCTGGGCAGTGACAGCACCGGCTTGGTTAGCACCGTGGCATTGGCCGTGCCAGCATTGGCCAAACCCGGTGTCGGTGTGTCGCAAGCTAAAAACGGTGCGCTGCCTGAGCCACTGGGCATGCGGCACCACGACTGATCGGGGTGAAGCAGAGGCGGGGTAGCCTGATCCACCAGAATGCCGGTGGCGGTGGCGTTAGAGGCCGTCAATATGAGAGGGTCGGAGCCACTGTCCAGATTGAAACTGGCATGCAATGGGGCGCCGACCGTCGTGCGGTTTTTCTTGGAAAGCCAAACGGTCAGATAGCCCTTAGGCGGAATGCTGGTGCCAGCCGGAAAAACCCACTGAAACGGCGTACTGGTCTTATTGCTCAGGCCATAGCCCGTCAAGGTAATAGCGTCTGGGCTGGGGTTGTAGAGCTCAACCCAGTCTTCTGCGTCGCCATCCTCGTCGCGGGTGCCTAGCCAACTGCCAGCCACCACCTCGTTGATCAGCACGCCACCCCCTGTCGCTGGCGCAGCGGCCAGAATGCCGCGCTTGAGGTCAGCCGCCGAAGAGGCGGAGTTGTTCGGGTCGTCGCTAGCGCCTCCACAGGCCACCAACACCAGGGCGGCCAGCAGGCACAGCGCACCTGAACGGCGGCGGGAAAAAGGGGCACGGGAAGGATGTGACATCGACGTCTCCTCGGCAGCGATAGGAGCGGCCCGCGCACTGCGGCGCGGCCATCGCTATAGTTGAATTTGAGAGCTACGGCCATGAACCTCAACCGTATGAGAGGAAGTGTGACACGGCCTGAAGCCGCTCACAAAGCCGCTTAGCCAGGGCCTGAGCGTTGCCGACGAGGGCCAAACTGCGCCGGTCCACCGGCGTTGCGACCAACCTCACACAGTGAAGCCAGCCGACACCAAAAGCCATCGCGAAGAGGCCACTTTGGCTATGAAGGACGCACCGCTGGGGCCCTCACTCAAAGGCCCATCACCATCGCTCCGCCATACCTGCCCGCGCGTGATGGCATGAGGCGCGGCAGCGCATGGAGGCGCACCTTAGGTGCGTGTGCTTCGCGGAGTTTGACCCCATGTAACAGGTTTATTCACGCCCCACGCTTCTGTCTTTTTAACGTTAATGTTGATTTTGAGCGACAAAACTTTGCCCTCAGCAAAGATCTGCCCTTGACTTGAAGCATCGGCGGGGAGACAAAGCGCTTTTGGCAGCAACACATCCCACGCAGCAAGTACCTGATGCCGCCAAGGCCCTGCGCGTGGGGCACGACGGGCTGGGCTGACGCACCGGACACGACCTCTATGCAACGCAGCAGGACCGGTGCGTTGATACAGGCCTTCCAGCGCATTCCAGCTTGGGCCGGGATAGCTGACAACTAGGTGGCAGTCAAAGACCTCTGCTGGTCTGACATTCAGACGCAGGCAACAGCCTGGCTTGGCGTTACGCAAGGCGGTTTGAGTGCGCGCTACCACAGCCCATGGCCAGAGGCTCAGGGCGAACGGTGGGAACGCTTGGCTGCGGGCATGCCGCTAAGAATGCTCAGGCAAGCTCGGAGCGAACGATTCACAACCGCAGCCCAGAGACGAGCTCAATCATCATTCGCCGCCGCATCCGCCGCCAGCAAGCGGCCGAGCTGGCCGACTGAAGCCTGGGTGGCGGCATGGCGCAGCAGGGATTGCGCATCTCGGCCATGGGCGGGGTACTGGCCCACGCCAGCGCGGGCGGTGATGGGCACGGACTGGCCGCCCACCTGGAAGGGCTGCATCACGGTTTGCACCAGCTTTTGGGCCACGCGCTGGCCGTCGTCTTCGGCGTCTATCCAAGCCAAGAGCACGGCGAACATGTCGCTGCCCAAGGAGGCGACCACGTCGCTGGCGCGCAAAGAGGCGCGCAGGCGCACGGCGGCTTTGCGGCGCAGCACGTTGGCGGCTTCAACGCCGTAGGCCGACTCAACGGGGCGGAAGCCGTCGAGCTGCAGCACGATCAAAGCCATGGAGGCGGGCTCACGCTCGCGCAAGGCCAAGAGATGGGTCATGTGCTCCATCAACTGGCTGTGATTGGGCAGGCCGGTGGCCAAGTCGCTGCTCAGGGCACGGCGGGCGACATCGTCGGTGTGCTTGCGCTCAATGGCCAAGCGCAGCACGCGGCCCAGCATTTCGGGGTTGACCTCACGGGTGGAGGTGATCTCGCGGACACCCATTTGCAGCAGGCGCTGGCACAGCGCCCACGAAGGCTCCAGCGCCATAACCAACACGGTGGTGTCCAGCAAGGCACTGGGCAAGCCCGTCCAGGCCGCCAGGGCCTCGATGCCACCGATCAAGTTCAGATCAATCAGCAGGGCATCGTGGCTTTCCTGATGCAGACGGGCGGAGGCATCGTCCAAAGACGAGCAGGCTTGCGTCACAAACGGCCCAAAAGCCGAGGTGGACAAGTCGGGGGTCTTGGTGGAAAGGCAGAGAACCTGGAGCGGACTGGACATGGTGACAGTGGATAACGGATTTTGTTACACCTGCTGCCCACGCCCCGAGGGGCTTCAGTGCGCCTCGTCCCAGTTCTTGCCCACGCCCACTTCGGCCAGCAGCGGCACACGCATCTGCGCCACACCGGCCATCAGGCGCGGAATGGCCTCGCGGGCCCAATCCAGCTCGGCCTCGGGCACTTCCAGCACCAGTTCGTCATGCACCTGCATGACCATGCGGCTGGCGCGCTGCTCGGCGTCCAGCGCGTTTTGCACGGCCACCATGGCCAGCTTGATCAAATCGGCGGCCGTGCCCTGCATCGGTGCATTGATGGCCTGGCGCTCCGCACCAGCGCGGCGCGGGCCGTTGCCGCCGCGGATCTCGGGCAGCCATAGGCGGCGGCCAAAAGCGGTTTCCACATAGCCCAACTCGGCCGCACTGGCTTTGGTGGCTTCCATATAGCGCTTCACGCCGGCAAAACGGTCGAAATAACGCTCGATGTAATTCTTGGCGGCCTTTTGGTCTATGCCCAAACTCTGGGCCAAGCCAAAAGCACCCATGCCGTAGATCAGGCCGAAGTTGATGGTCTTGGCATAGCGGCGCTGCTCGCTGCTGACGGCCTCGGGCTCCAGGCCAAAGACCTCGGCGGCGGTGGCGCGGTGCACGTCCAGGCCTTGCTCAAAGGCGCGCAGCAAGCCTGGGTCTTCGCTCAGGTGGGCCATGATGCGCAGCTCGATCTGCGAATAGTCGGCGCTGACGATGCGGCAGCCCTCGGGCGCCACAAAGGCCTCGCGCACGCGGCGGCCTTCAGGGGTGCGGATGGGAATGTTCTGCAGGTTGGGGTCGTTGCTGGACAAGCGGCCCGTCACGGCCACCGCCTGCGCATAGTTGGTGTGCACGCGGCCGGTGCGCGGGTTGATCATGCCCGGCAACTTGTCGGTGTAGGTGCCTTTGAGCTTGGCCAGGCTGCGGTGCTCCAGCAGCTTGGCGGGCAGCGGGTAGTCGGCGGCCAATTCTTGCAGCACTTCTTCGTCGGTAGACGGCGCGCCGGAGGCCGTCTTTTTCTTGACAGGAAGGCCCAGCTTGCCAAACAGGATCTCGCCAATCTGCTTGGGCGAGGCCATGTTGAAGGGCTGACCCGCCACCTCATAGGCTTCGGCCTCCAGCGCCAGCATGCGCTCGGCCAATTGCTGGCTTTGCTGGGCCAGGCGCTGGCTGTCGATCAACACACCAGTGCGCTCCATGCGCATCAGCACTGGCACGGCGTCCATCTCGATGGCTCGGTACACATGGCTGAGGCCCGCGTGGGCCTCGATCTGCGGCATCAGGGTCTGATGCACTTGCAGGCACATCTCGCTGTCTTCACCGCTGTAGGTGGTAGCGCGCTCAATGTCCACCTGCGAGAAAGAGATTTGGTTCGCCCCTTTGCCGCACAGCTCTTCATAGCTCAGGCCCTTGCGGCCCAAGTGGCGCTCGGCCAGGCTCTCTAGGCTGTGCTTGAGGTGCGCCTCCAGCACATAGCTTTGCAGCATGGTGTCGTGCTGATAGCCCTGCACCGCAATGCCGTGGTTGGCAAACACATGCAGGTCGTACTTGATGTTCTGGCCCACTTTGGCGGCCTGCGCATCTTCCAGCCAAGGCTTCAAGCGGGCCAGCACCTCGTCCAGCGGCAGTTGATCCGGCGCACCGGGGAAGTCATGCGCCACGGGGATATAGGCCGCGCGGCCCGGCTCCACGGCCACACTGATGCCCACGATGCGGGCCTGCATGGCGTCCAATGAGTCGGTCTCGGTATCCAGCGCCACCAAGGGCGCGGCGGCCAGCTTGGCCTGCCAAGCCTCGAACTGCGCCCAGGTGCTGATGGTGTCGTACTCCCGCGCCAGGTCGGTGCGCGGCTCGGCCGGTGCGGTGGGCTCGAACAGGTCGCCTTGGGCCCGGGCGGGGCCGGCGGGCCGGGCGGCCTCGGGGCTGCTGCTGCTTCGTCCCAACTCGGCTTCTAGTTCGCGACGCCAGGTTTTGAAGCCGTAGCGCTCGTAAAAGGCCAGCAGGCCTTCTCGGTCCACGGGCTTGAGCGCCAGCGCTTCGACTGACGGCCAGCCTTCGACATGGCCTGCCAGGTCGCAATCAGTCACCACGGTGATGAGCTTGCGGCCCATGGGCAGCCAGTCCAGCGCTTTGCGCAGGTTCTCGCNCCTGTGGCGGCGGCAGACGGTGGCCTGATGCATACGCTCTGCGGTAAGCCCGCCGCGCTGGTCAATGCGCTCAAGGGTCGGGACGTGGTCTCCCCCTCTTTGGGCCAGATCCGCCAGGCCGGTGCGCTGGCAGCGCGCTTGCACGTGGCAGCGGCCAATGCCCCCTTGCGCCAGCCCAATTTGCGCGGGCCAGCTTGGCGCGAGCAAGCGGCTGCGGTGGTGGCCCCTTATCTGCAGGGTGAGCAAGCCCAACTGCTGCAAGAGGAATTGACCCACCAGCGCCAGACACTGGCCTCGGCAGACGCTCAGCAGGTGCCCCAAGGCCCAGTGCATGCGGACATGTTCCGTGACAACGTGCTGTTTGATGGCGAGGCCCTCAGCGGCGTGATCGACTTTTACTTTGCGGGCGTGGACCACTGGGTCTTCGACCTGGCCGTCACCCTCAATGACTGGTGCGTAGACCTGGGCCATGGCCAACTGCGGCCTGAAGCGGCTCAAGCCCTGTGCGAGGGCTATGCCGAATCGCGCGCGCAAGCGGGGCAGCCGGTGATGGCCGCAGAATGGCGCTTGCTGCCCGCCATGCGCCGCTTAGCGGCATTGCGCTTCTGGTTGTCTCGCCTGGCAGATTGGCATCTGCCTCGCGCCGCCTCGCTGCTCACGCCTAAAGACCCAGCGCATCTGGAGCGGGTGCTGCAAGACTGCCGCCAGCAACCCTGGCACCCGGCGCTTTGAGTGCCCTTCCCTCTGTTTTTTAATTTCGCGACACACCTCACATCATGGGACTGCGACTGTTGACCCCTCCTGCCATGGCCGGCGTGCAATGGGTGCGTGAAGGTCTGGCCAATTTTTTCAAACAACCCATGGGCTTTGCCAGCCTGTTTGTCATCTTTGTGCTGGTGGCGCAGTTGCTGGGCTTGGTCCCAGTGATTGGCAGCCCCTTGGCGCTGATGATGGTGCCCTTGCTGGGTTTGGCCTATATGTCCGCAGGGCTGCGGGCCGCCAGAGGGCAGTTGGTGCAGCCCCAGGTGTTGGCGGAGCCCTGGCGGGCTGAGCCTGGCGTGCGCCGCCATCTCTTGCAGTTGTGCGCCCTCTATATGGTGGCCTGTGTGGCAGCCATTTGGATGTGCGACCTGTTGGACGGCGGTGAGTTCAACCGCCAGTTGCACCTGATTCCGNGGCTTGCTCGCGATGGTAGAGCGCCAGCGCCTCCTGGGCGTCACCACGCTGGTCCAGCGCATCGGCGTATTCACGCAGGCCCGTCAACATTGCGCCGTGGGCTCCCCCTTCTCGCCACAGGGTTTGTGCGGCCTCCAAGGCTTCGGCGGCCTTGTGGGTCTGCCCCAAGGCGAGGTGCGCCAAGCCGCTGTTGTGCATGAGCGGGGCTACAAAATGCTGGTCGTTAAAGCGGCGCACCACAGGCAGCGCCTCATGCACCACTGCCAATGCCTCGCGAGGTTTGGACTCGTTGAGATAAACCTCGCTGACTTCCACCGCCATTTGCGCCGCCATGCGTGGCGAGCCGAATTGCTGAACGAGGCGGCTGGCTTCATGCAAGGCGGCGTGGGCACCCTGGGCATCGCCTTCAAGGCCGCGCAAACTCGCTTGCTCAATGCGCACGCGGGCCAATGCGTCCGGCCCATCGGCTTGGCGCGCCCAGGACTCAGCCTGCAGCAGATAGCGCTGGCTGCGGTCGGGCTCACCCAGCCGTTGATGCAAGGACGCTTGCAGCGTAGCGGTTCGGGACTTCAATCGCGGGTCGGCGGAGCGCTCGGCCCAGCGTTCCGCGTCTTGCGCAAACTCTTTGGCCTCGACGAAAACGCCCCGCCCCATGGCCACCACGCAGCGAATATGGGCGGCACGCCAGCCTGCACGAGCGTCACAAAAAACCGGCAAGGGGCTGCCGCCGCATGCAGACTCATAACCCAGCGCGGCCTTTTGAGCCCAGTCGCTGGCTTGGAGTGATTGGGCTTGATAGGCCGCCATCAGGGCCTGGGCCAAGGCCCTGTCCACCGCCGCCAAGCCGCCGGTCGCCGAGACAAGCGCCTCCAGTTGCGTCAGCGCTTGCTGGTGGGCAGTCGCATCACCCACTGTGGCGGCCACCACGCCCCGGCTCTGCCAAACCATGCGCTGCCATTGCGCGGCGGGCACACTGACCGGTCCGTGGTTCAAGGCTTCGCTCAAGGCCTGCTGGGCACGGTCAGGGGCGTCAAACCCATAGGTCTGCCACTCATAGGCCCAGGCCATGGCCTCGGCCACAGTTGCTCCGCTGCGCAGGGCTGCGGGCTCGGGCCGCAAGGGGGTAGAGGCCAGCGCAGCGGCGGCACAAAACCAGCCCATGCACAGAACCAGCCCGGCGCGACGCATAGTCATGGCGCAGCCCCCAAGGCGGGCAAGCCTGCTGTCTCGATCAGCGTCATGCCGCCACGCCGCCAAGACCCTTCGAAATCCTGCATCAAGGACTGCAACTCTGCCTCGCTGTGGACGGACAAATGGCGAATGCCGCAGGCCCGGTTGCGCCCCTGCGTTTTGGCCAAATACATGGCGGCATCCACCAAGTCCAAGGCCTGGGGCCATTGCAACTCCAGGGGGCCGGGGGCCAAGGGAAAGTCGGCATACCCCATCGAGGCCGTGACGGGTAGGTGCCGCTCATCAACCATCACCGGCAGTGCGGCCAGGGCTTGCAGCATGCGCTGGGCCAAGAGGTCGGTTTGCTCGGGCGTGCTGGAGCGCACCAAGATGAGGAACTCCTCACCGCCCCAGCGATAGACGCGATCGTTCTCGCGCAGCACGGCCTTCAAGCGTCGGGCCACTTCCACCAGCACCACGTCCCCCGCAGCGTGGCCGTAGGTGTCGTTGATGTGTTTGAAGTGGTCCAAGTCCAGCAAATAGAGAGTGCCCCGTGCCACCACGCTGCTAGCCATCAAGGTTTGACCGTGGCGGCGGTTGGCCAAGCCCGTCAAAGGGTCTTGCTCGCCCTGAACTTTGAGCTTTTCATTGGTGCTGCGCAGGGCCGCCTGCAAGCGGCGCATTCGCCCGTAGAAGAAAACCGCCAGCGCCAACAACACCAGGGCCAAGGCGGACACCAACACCCACAGCCTGAACACCAGGTTAGCCCGTGTCAGTGCCTCTTCCTTGAGGTGGCCTTCGTCGGCCAACAAGGCTCGCTCGCGCTGCCGCCGCTCGGCATCAAAGCTTTCTTGCAGCTCCAGCACTGCATGCGAGCGGGCCTGGCGCGACACCTCGTCGGCCGCCTGCCGGTAGTCTCTATAGGCTGCATAGGCATCGGCCCATTGCCCGGTGTCTTCCAGCATGCGGCCAAGCTCTTGCATGGTTTCTGCAATTTCCACCACCTCGTTGGAGCGGCGATAGCCTTCGACCACGCGGCGAACCATGGCCACGCCTTCCGCCTTGCGGCGCAGCCCGATGAGCGCAAAGCCCATATTGAGTTGCGCCAAGTTTTCCGCCTCGCGGTAGTGCGCTTGTTGGGCCAGCGGCAAAGCCCGCTCGGCGGTGCGCAGCGCTTGGGCATAGTCTTTGCGCTGCAAATAGGCGTCCGATAGATTGCCGGTGGCCAAGGCTTCGTCACGCAGCGAGCCCCCACGCTGAGCAAAACCAATGGCTTGTTGCAAGGCTTCCATTTCGGCCCGCATGTCGCCCCGGGCGGTGGCCAAGATGGACTCCATGAGCAGCACCTCAGTCAAGGAGCGCCAGTCACCATGCTGAGTCGCCAGCGCCCGAGCCTCGTTGTTGGTGGCCTGGGCTTTGTCCAGGTGGCCGGCGCGCCTGTAGGCGTCGGCCATCACGCTGCGCACGCTGCTGGAGGCCCAGTGCAAGGCTGCTGCGTCGGCCAACAAACGACACCTCACCCAAGACCCGCAGCAAATCGATTTGCTCGGGGTCGTCCCAGGCCATGCCTGCACGCATCATCAAGAGCTTGTCGCGGGCCAGGTCTGGCCGGGAGCGCGCCTCATCTTCAATGGCCAAGACGCGGCTGATGGGCTGGCAGCGCACGCTGACCGGCAGCAGTACCCAGAGCAGCGCCAAGGCCAGACACACCACCCACTCGCACCTGGGGGCGCGGGCGGGAGAAGAGGCGTTGGCGGCCAAAAGCTCACTCCACGATGGTCAACTTGGCGATGCTGAGCGCCAACCATTTGGGGCCATGGCGGCCAAAGTTAACCTGGGCCCGCGCTTCTGTGCCACTGCCTTCCAGGGTCACGATCACGCCCTCACCAAACTTGGTGTGGAAACGGGTTCACTGGCCGAGTTCTCGTGCGGGAACAGGCCTTCTTCCAAGCCCGTGATGAAGACGGCGTCAAACTCCAGGCCCTTGGCCGAGTGCACGGTCATGAGTTGGATCGCGTCTTGCCCAGCCTGGGCTTGGTTGTCACCCGCTTCCAGGGCCGCATGGGTCAAGAAGGCGGCCAGCGGGCTCATGATCTCACCCGTCTCGGCGTCGGGCGTCAGGTCCACCGCCGCCACAGCACGCGGCAGGCCTTCGGCCATGCTGCCGGGGGCCAACTCATCCACCGGCAAGGCCACGGCGTCTTTGCCAAAGCCCTCTTGGGTGACAAAGGCCTCGGCGGCGTTGACCAGTTCTTCCAAGTTCTCGATGCGGTCGGCGCCTTCTTTCTCGGTGCGATAGAAGTCGACCAAGCCACTGCGTTGCAGCATGACCTCAATGATCTCGCGCAGCGTCAGGCCACGCGTCTCATGGCGCATGCTGTCGATCAACTGGTTGAAGGCCACCAGGTTGCCGCCGCCCTTGCCGCCCACCGCGCCCACGCTTTGCCACAGGCTGCGGCCGCTGCTGCGGGCGGCGTCTTGCAACTGCTCCAGCGTGCGCGCCCCAATGCCCCGGGTGGGGAAGTTGACAACCCGCAGATAGCTGGTGTCGTCATTGCAGTTTTCGATCAGCCGCAAATAGGCCAGCGCATGCTTGACCTCAGCCCGCTCGAAGAAGCGCAGGCCGCCATAGACGCGATACGGAATGCCCGCATTGAAGAGCGCCGACTCAATGACACGCGACTGCGCATTGCTGCGATAGAGGATGGCGATCTCGCGCCGCGCCATGCCTTGGCGGTGCAACTGCTGAGCTTCTTCCAGAATCCACTGGGCCTCTGAATAGTCGCTGGCCGACTCTTGCACCCGCACAGGCTCACCCGGCCCGGCTTCGGTGCGAAGGTTTTTGCCCAGGCGTCTGCTGTTGTGGCCGATCAGGTGGTTGGCCGCATCCAAGATATTGCCGCACGAGCGGTAATTGCGCTCCAGCTTGATGATGTGCTGGACGCGGAACTCGCGCTCGAAGTCGGCCATATTGCCCACCTGCGCACCGCGGAAGGCATAGATGCTTTGGTCATCATCGCCCACGGCCAGCACCGAGCACTGCGGCCCCGCAAACATCTTGAGCCAAGCGTATTGCAGGCGGTTGGTGTCTTGGAACTCGTCCACCAAGATATGGCCAAAGCGGCGCTGGTAGTGCTCGCGCAGCGGGGCGTTGTCGCGCATCAGCTCATAGGTGCGCAGCATCAGCTCGGCAAAGTCGACCACGCCTTCGCGCTGGCACTGGTCTTCATAGGCTTGGTAGATCTCCACCAGCTTCTGGGTTTGGCCATCATGGATGACCACATCGCCCGGGCGTTTGCCGTCTTCTTTAGACCCCGCAATGAACCAGCTCACCTGCTTGGGTACAAAGCGCTCTTCATCGAGGTTCATGCCCTTGATGACACGCTTGACGGCGGAGAGCTGATCGCTGGTATCCAAGATCTGAAAGGCCTGCGGCAGGCCCGCCACCTTCCAGTGGGCGCGCAAAAAGCGGTTGCACAAGCCGTGGAAGGTCCCAATCCACATGCCCCGCACGTTCACGGGCAGCATGGCCGAGAGGCGGGTCAGCATCTCTTTGGCGGCCTTGTTGGTAAAGGTCACCGCCATCACACCGCCGGGCGACATCTGCCCCGTTTGCAGCAGCCAGGCGATACGGGTGGTGAGCACCCGTGTTTTGCCGGAGCCTGCTCCCGCCAAGATCAAGGCCGGCACATGCGGCAAGGTGACGGCCGCATACTGCTCGGGGTTCAGGCCACGTAACAGCCCCCCGGCGGACAGGGATGGATCGGCAGAAAAGGGCGCGGGCGCCGAGGCGTGGTGGAACTCCATCGGCGGATTGTAGAGAGGGTGCTCGGCCTTTGACCCTGTGGGTTGTGACAGGGTGCATACAAGCGGTCCGGCCATGCGCACACAGTCTGCGTACAATCGGCCACCGGGCCCAAATTCTGGCGTCCGGTTTTTTGTTTCTGCTGTCTCCCCAGACCCCGCTGAAACGCATTCGACGCCTTGTCGAGTGAACCGGACCTCCAGGTCAAGCGCTCGCAGCCCTTTGTCGGCGCACTGCTATTCAACGCGCCGCATCCTCAATGGAGCCTGTGAGATGGAAATTTTTGACTATGACAACGTCCTGCTCTTGCCCCGCAAGTGCCGGGTAGAAAGCCGCGCCGAGTGCGACGCCAGCGTGGAGTTTGGCGGTCGCCGCTTCAAGCTACCGGTAGTGCCCGCCAACATGAAGACCGTGCTGGACGAGCACATTGCCGAGTTCTTGGCCGCCAACGGCTATTTCTATGTGATGCACCGTTTTGACCTGGACAACGTGGCCTTTGCCACGCAGATGCGCGACAAGGGCTTGATGGTGTCCATCAGCTCCGGGGTCAAGCCCGCAGACCGGGAGGTCATCGACCGCTTGGCCGCTGATGGCGTGGGCGCCGACTACATCACCATCGACATTGCCCACGGCCACGCTGAGAGCGTGCGCCAGATGATCGAGTACATCAAGGCCAAGCTACCGCAGGCCTTCATCATCGCGGGCAATGTGGGCACGCCTGAAGGTGTGATCGACCTGGAGAACTGGGGCGCAGACGCCACCAAGGTCGGCATTGGCCCTGGCAAGGTGTGCATCACCCGCTTGAAGACGGGTTTTGGCACCGGTGGCTGGCAGCTCAGCGCGCTGAAGTGGTGTGCCCGCGTGGCCACCAAGCCCATCATTGCCGACGGCGGCATTCGCCACCACGGCGACATTGCCAAGAGCGTGCGTTTTGGTGCTGCCATGGTGATGGTGGGCTCACTCTTTGCGGGCCATGAAGAGTCCCCCGGCTCCACGGTGGAAGTCGACGGCAAGCTCTACAAAGAGTATTACGGCTCGGCCAGCGACTTCAACAAGGGCGAGTACAAGCACGTGGAAGGCAAGCGCATTTTGGAGCCCGTGAAGGGCAAACTGGCCGACACTCTGCGCGAGATGCAGGAAGACCTGCAAAGCTCCATTTCCTATGCCGGGGGCCGTGCCTTGCATGACCTGCGCCGGGTCAACTACGTGATCTTGGGCGGCGAGAACGCCGGTGAACACTTGTTGATGTAAAACTGGGCGGAAGCCTGCTACCAAAAAAGAAAGGGCCCGCAGCGCGGGCCCTTTTGCTGAGCGAGAGCCCAGTCAGCGTGCCACCATGCCGCCAAAGCGGTCACCCGGCTCGCCTTGCCAGGGCTTGAGCAGGCTTTGGCGGCTGGCCTGTGGCTGGGCACGGCCACTGGCTGCTGGGCAGCCCTGTCCGTCTGCATGGTTGGCGGCCGCCACCAAGAGCGGCTCGTCGACAGCGCCCAGCGACTTGCTAAAGTCTTCGGCCACCGAGCAAGTGGCCGCAAAGCCATTGAAGTAGCGGCCCTCGTTGCGCGAGTTCACCGACTCGAAGTTCACGGTGCTGAAGGTGGTGCCGCAGCCATCGGCCTGGGGCAAAAAGCCCACGGGCTTGCCGCAGGTGGTGTTGCCGATGGTGACCACCGTGACATAGGGCGAGAGCGCGTTGATCAACTGCTCGCTGGCAGAGCAGGTACGCGAGCCTGTGAGCACATACACCCTTGTCATGGCCAAGGCATTCTCAGCGCTGAAGAGGTCAGGGTGAGCGTACGGTCGCCGTTGGCATTGCGCACCACCAAGCCCAGGGTCTGCCCTGTGGCTGTGGCGCTGAGCGCGGCGTAGTTTTCCGTGCTGATCACGGTGGAGGCGGCCACGCCGTTGACGCTGAGAATTTGGTCTCCCCGGGCCAGTCCGGCCAAGGACGCGGGGGAGCCGGGCTCCACATAGCGGACGTAGAGCGGCAGATCAGGGCGTCCTGTCACCTCTCGGCCAGCCACCATCACCCCATAACCCATGGTCTGGCCTGCACCAAAAAACCGGTCGTAGTCAGCCGTCGGCGTGAAGTAGCTACCTAACTCGGTTTGGCGTTGACCGTGGCTTGAAGTAAAGCTAGGTAATGCCTGGATCTGCCATGACTGAACTCGCGAAATCCTTCGACCCCTCCCAACTTGAGCGCCACTGGGCCACCCTGTGGGAGCAAAGCGGTCTCTACCAGCCCACGCTGGACGCGGCCAAGCCTTCTTTCTGCGTGCAGTTGCCGCCACCCAATGTGACGGGCACCCTGCACATGGGCCACGCTTTCAACCAGACCATCATGGACTCGCTCACGCGCTATCACCGCATGAGTGGTTTCAACACCCTGTGGGTGCCGGGCACCGACCACGCGGGCATTGCCACCCAGATCGTGGTGGAGCGCCAGTTGCAAGAAAAGGGCATCAGCCGCTACGACATGGGCCCGACGCCCCAAGAGGCGCGCAAGAATTTTGTGGCCAAGGTCTGGGAATGGAAAGAGCACAGCGGCTCCACCATCACTGAGCAGATGCGCCGCATGGGTGCCTCGGTGAGTTGGGACCATGAGTACTTCACCATGGACGAGAAGCTTTCTTCCGTGGTGACCGAAACCTTTGTGCGCCTCTACGAGGAAGGCCTGATTTACCGCGGCAAACGCTTGGTGAGCTGGGACCCGATCCTGCAGTCCGCCGTCTCTGACCTCGAAGTTGAAAACGAAGAGGCCGACGGCTCGCTGTGGCACATCCGCTACCCTGTTGAGGGCAGCGCTGACGCTCTGGTGGTGGCCACCACCCGGCCAGAGACCATGCTGGGCGACACCGCCGTGATGGTCCACCCTGAAGACGAGCGCTACACCCACCTCATCGGCAAGCAAGTGCGTCTGCCCATCACCGGCCGCCTGGTGCCGGTGATTGCCGACGACTATGTGGACAAGGCTTTTGGCACGGGCGTGGTCAAGGTGACACCTGCCCACGACCAGAACGACTATCAAGTCGGCCTGCGCCACAGCCTGCCCATGCTGACCATCTTCAACCTCGAAGCCAAGGTCAGCGCGCACGAGGCTGCCGACATTCCAGCCGCTTACGTCGGCCTGGACCGCTTTGTGGCGCGCAAGCAGATCGTGGCGCAACTGGAGGCCGAGGGCCTGCTGGTCGAGGTCAAGAAGCACAAGCTGATGGTGCCCAAGTGCGCGCGCACCGGGCAGATCATCGAGCCCATGCTGACCGACCAGTGGTTTGTGGCTATGACCAAGGCCGGGGCCAATGGCAAGAGCATCGCCGAGGAAGCCATTGAAGCGGTGGATTCCGGCGCGGTGAAGTTCGTGCCCGAGAACTGGGTCAACACTTATAACCAGTGGATGAAGAACATCCAAGACTGGTGCATCTCGCGCCAGCTCTGGTGGGGCCATCAGATCCCAGCCTGGCATGGCGAAGGCGGCGAGGTCTTTGTGGCGCGTAACGAAGCGGACGCCCGTGCCAAGGCCAATGCCGCAGGCTACAACGGTGCCCTGACGCGCGACCCGGATGTGCTGGACACCTGGTACTCCGCCGCCCTGGTGCCCTTCTCCACCTTGGGCTGGCCTGAAAAGACGATTGAGCAAGACCTGTTCTTGCCCAGCTCGGTGCTGGTGACCGGCCACGACATCATCTTCTTCTGGGTTGCCCGGATGATCATGATGACCAAGCACTTCACCGGCAAAGTGCCCTTCCGCGATGTCTACATCCACGGTTTGGTGCTGGACGCTCAAGGCCACAAGATGAGCAAGTCCGAGGGCAATGTGCTGGATCCGGTCGACCTGATCGACGGGATCGAACTGGCCCCGCTGTTGGACAAGCGCGTGGTGGGCTTGCGCAAGCCCGAAACTGCGCCCAAGGTGCGCAAGAACACCGAGAAGGAGTTCCCAGAAGGCATCCCCGCCTACGGCGCCGACGCGCTGCGCTTCACGTTTGCCGCCATGGCCACGCTGGGCCGCACCATCAACTTTGACTCCAAGCGCTGCGAGGGCTACCGCAACTTCTGCAACAAGCTCTGGAACGCCACCAAGTTTGCGCTGATGAATTGCGAGGGACAAGACTGCGGCCTGATGGAGCACACCAAAGACGAGTGCGCGGTGGGCGGCAAGGCCCATGGCTATATGAGCTTTAGCCAAGCCGACCGCTGGATTGCCAGCGAGCTGCAGCGGGTGGAGCAAGCCGTGCAACAGGCTTTTGCCGAGTACCGCCTCGACAATGTGGCCAACACCATTTATCAGTTTGTGTGGGACGAGTACTGCGACTGGTACTTGGAAATTGCCAAGGTGCAGATCCAAACCGGCACTGAAGCGCAGCAGCGCGCGACCCGCCGCACGCTGATCCGCACCCTGGAGACCGTGCTGCGCCTGCTGCACCCCATTGCGCCCTTCATCACCGCCGAGCTGTGGAACACCGTGGCAGTGGTGGCAGGCCGCAAGGCCGAGGGCGACAGCAGCACCATCGCCGGGGCCCGCTACCCTCAACCTGAGCTGAGCAAGATCGACCCGACGAGCGACGCCTGGGTGGCTCAACTCAAGTCCCTGGTGGGTGTGTGCCGGGCATTGCGCAGCGAAATGGGCCTCTCGCCCGCCGAGCGCGTGCCCCTCGTGGCCCATGGTGACGCCGAGTTTTTGACGGCAGCAGCCCCCTTGCTGAAGGCGCTGGCCAAGCTCAGCGATGTGCAGGTCTTGAGCGACGAGGCCGATTTTGCAGCCGCCACCGAGCTGGCCCCGGTGGCCGTGCACGGCCAAGCCCGCTTGGCGCTGAAGGTGGAGATTGATGTCGCGGCTGAGCGTGAGCGCATCGGCAAGGAGATCAAGCGCATTGAAGGCGAGGTGAGCAAGGCCGAAGCCAAGTTGGGCAACGAGAGCTTTGTGGCGCGTGCGCCAGCCGCCGTGGTGGAGCAAGAGCGCGCCCTGTCTCTTATACACATCTAGATGTGTATAAGAGACAGGTACANCCGCCTCGGGGCTTTCACCGGCCTCCATAAAGCCGGTGATATGCGCAAACATGCGCCCTTGCCAGGCCGCGTTACGCGCCAACAGCACCACGCCGTCACGGTCCATGCACTCCACCACCGCCGCCAACACCGGTGTTGGGTTGTTCCAGTGGGTGAAACCGCAGGCCGGGCAGCGTAGACGTGTCTTGGGGCCGCCGTCTTCCAGAGCCTCGACCCAGGACAGCTCAGTCGCACACTGCGGGCAAAACCTGAAGCCGGGTGCGTTCATCATCAAGCTCCAGTTCAGGCAGGAAAAACGCCGGTTGAGAGATAGCGGTCGCCTCGGTCGCAGACCACAAACACAATGGTCGCGTTGCTCACGCTCTTGGCGACTTGCAGGGCCGCCCAGCAGGCTCCAGCGGCGGAGATACCGACAAACAGGCCTTCTTCGGCGGCCAGGCGGCGAGCCATGTCTTCGGCGTCACTTTGGCTGACCAACACCAATTCGTCCACCGCCTTGGGCTCAAAAATCTTGGGCAAATAGGCCTCGGGCCATTTGCGAATACCAGGGATGCGTGAGCCCTCAGCCGGTTGCGCGCCGATCACCCGCACGGCGCTGCTTTTTTCTTTGAGGTAACGCGAAACACCAGTGATGGTGCCGGTGGTGCCCATGGCGCTCACAAAGTGAGTGATTTGGCCTTCAGTGTCGACCCAAATCTCAGGCCCTGTGGTTTCGTAATGCACCAGCGGGTTGTCGGCGTTGGCAAACTGATCCAACACCCTGCCCTTGCCGTCGCGCTGCATTTGCTCGGCCAAGTCACGGGCCAGTTCCATCCCGCCCGACTTGGGCGTCAAGATCAACTCAGCGCCAAAGGCCTTCATGGTCTGGGCGCGCTCAATGGACAGGTCCTCCGGCATGATCAACACCATGCGGTAGCCCCGGATGGCGGCCGCCATGGCCAAGGCAATGCCCGTGTTGCCGGAGGTCGCCTCAATCAAGGTGTCGCCGGGTTTGATTTCGCCGCGCAACTCAGCACGGCGGATCATATGAATCGCAGGCCGGTCTTTGACCGAGCCCGCCGGGTTATTGCCTTCTAGCTTGCCCAGAATGATGTTGCCACGCTGGGCAATGTCAGCTCCAGGCAGGCGTTGCAGCCGAACCAAGGGGGTGCGACCAATAGCGTCTTCAAGCGTCAGGTAGTTGGGCATGGCAGTGTGCAAGGTGATGCCGGGTGATTATCACGGCACCGCCTCATCCCTGCAGCCAGCCCACGCAAAGCCTGATAGGCCCGCGCCAAAGAGGGCAATGCCGCTCGCCAAAAAGCCCCCCAAAAGTGCAAACTTCGAAATCACCAAAAGCTTGTGCCATAATGGCGGACTACGTGATGCACAGCGCGGCAGACAGCCAAGCCAAGCCCACACACCGTGCCCGGGTGGCGAAATCGGTAGACGCAAGGGATTCAAAATCCCTCGCCGCAAGGCGTGTCGGTTCGAGTCCGACCCCGGGCACCACCTCTCAGTCGGCCTCCCCCCGGCTTCGCGACAAACGCTCCTGCGAGTGACTATGCCGCCTCTTCCCCGCCTCACCAAAATCTTGCTGCTGACCTGCGGCGCGCTGTATCTCATCTGTCTCTTATACACATCTAGATGTGTATAAGAGACAGGTATTAATAGTGGTAGTAATAGTGTTGGCTAAGGATGGCACTCGCGATTAACGATCGTTTCGTGAAATGAAAATGTTTAAAAATTCGTTTCTTTCCATTGGCCATGGCNACTCTTACCTGAGTCTAAGGTCAACATCGACTTTGAGCGCCGCCGCCCGCCACTGGAAGCCACAGCGGCCAATCGCAAGCTTGCGGCCCATGCACAGAAAATTTATGCAGAGATCGGCCGGCGGCTGATCGTTGATGACCAGCCTGAGGGCGGTGGCACAGATGCTGCCTTCGCGGCGCTGAAGTCGAAGGCTCCGGTGATCGAGCGCTTTGGCTTGCCGGGTTTTGGGGCGCATACCGCAGATGCCGAATGGGTGGCCATTGATGCCATTGAGCCACGCTTGTATCTGGCGGCGCGAGTCATCATGGATGTGGCTCGCGGCAAGGGCCTCTGATGTTGGAGCACCTTTTCAGCTGCTGCTTGTCACTCAAAAGTAGCCGCTCTCAGTTCGGGTGGTCAGTGAGCTCAGCAGGCTTTGCAGTTGGAAGCAACCAGCACTGAAACGCCAGCAAACTCGGCATCTCCGCCTTGTGCGCTGGGTAAATCAGCCGATATGCCCGCCCGCTGTCTTGCGTGTGGGGCAGCAGTTGAACCAAGCGCCCACTCGCCTGTCTCTTATACACATCTAGATGTGTATAAGAGACAGGGCCAGTATGTGGAGTTCATCCTGCGTGACGGCAGCCGCCGCAGCTATTCCATGGCCAATGCGCCGCACAACTTGGGCACGCCACCCGCCATCGAGCTGCACATCCGCCACATGCCCGGCGGCAAGTTCACCGACCAAGTGTTCAGCACCCTGAAAGAAAAGGACATCGTCCGCATGGAGGGCCCGTTTGGCAGCTTTTTCCTGCGCGAAGAGTCCGACAAACCCATCATCCTGCTGGCCTCGGGCACGGGTTTCGCGCCCATCAAAGCCTTGATCGAGCGCATGCAGCAACAGGGCATCACCCGCCCCACCAGCCTGTACTGGGGCTGCCGCAGCCAAGCGGACCTCTACCTGTTGGACTGGGCGCGCCAAGCCGACGCCCAAATGCCCCACCTGACCTTCCACCCCGTGCTCTCCGAGCCGGGCGAAGGCTGGACGGGCCGCACCGGCTTTGTCCACCAAGCGGTGATGGCCGACTGGCCCAGCCTCAAGGGCCACCAGGTTTATGCCTGCGGAGCCCCGGTCATGGTGGAAAGCGCGCAGCGTGACTTCACGGCGCAGTGTGGGCTGCCCGTAGACGAGTTCTATGCCGACAGCTTCACGTCGATTGCAAGAGCCGCCTGCTGGACGGCCGCGTGATCCACGGTGCCCACCAAGAAAAAGCCCTGTCGGCTGCAGAAGAAGCGGCCGGGCTGATCCTGACCTGCTGCGCCACGATGACGTTTCGCATCACCCTCACCCCTTCCGAGCGCAGCTTTGACGTGGCTCGCGATGAGCCCATCTTGAACGCGGCCATCCGCCAAGGCATTGGCTTGCCCTATGGCTGCAAAGACGGTGCGTGTGGCTCTTGCAAGAGCCGCCTGCTGGACGGCCGCGTGATCCACGGTGCCCACCAAGAAAAAGCCCTGTCGGCTGCAGAAGAAGCGGCCGGGCTGATCCTGAAACAGCCGTGAATGAGCGCATGATGGACCTGACCCACATCGTCGAAAAGCCCGCCCCCGAGAACGCCCCTTCGCGCCTGGGTGTGGCGGGCCGCTATATCTTGACGCCCGGCGTGTTCCGCGAAATTGCCAATCAGCCGCGCGGCGTAGGTGGCGAAATCCAACTCACCGACGGCATTGCGGCGCTGATGCGCCGCGAAAAGGTGTTTGCCTACCAGTACGAAGGCAAGCGCTATGACTGCGGCAGCAAAGAAGGCTTTTTGGAGGCCAATGTGGAATTGGCCTTGGCGCACCCGCAACTGGGTGGCTCATTCAGGCAATACCTGAAGGGCTTGTCGCTCTGAAGCTCTGACGCTCAGGCGCTGAGCGCACTTTGCAAGGGCTACCGAGAGGCAGCCCTCTGTCTTTGGGTCAGCGGCGACGCAGGTAGTGGACGAACTCTTCGCCCACGGTGTCTTGCTGAAGCAGGTCGTTGCCCGTTTGCCGCGCGAAGGCTTGAAAGTCTCTAGCGGAGCCGGGGTCGGTGGCGATGACCTTCAAAACCTCACCGCTGCTCATCTCGGCCAAAGCCTTCTTGGCCTTCAAGATGGGCAGAGGGCAGTTGAGCCCGCGGGTGTCGATTTCTTTGTGCGCGTCCATGCGTATCCTCTGATGCTTGAAGCCCGATTTTAGGCCTTGAATTCCATGAAGCGGGGCGTGATGCCTCTGCCTCTCAGCCAGTCGGCCATGGCCAAACCAGTGCCCGCTGGCCAGCAAACGATGTCTTCGGGCCTGAACAACTTGTATTCAGCCAGCTCGGGGGAGAGCTTGATCTCCCCTCTCGCTTGCACATGGTAGGCGATGATGACCTGGTTCATGCGCAGGAACTCGTACACGCCGATGAGCTTGACCGACTCGGCCACCAGGGACGTTTCTTCCAGCACTTCACGGGCAATGCCCGCCTCGGGGCTTTCACCGGCCTCCATAAAGCCGGTGATATGCGCAAACATGCGCCCTTGCCAGGCCGCGTTACGCGCCAACAGCACCACGCCGTCACGGTCCATGCACTCCACCACCGCCGCCAACACCGGTGTTGGGTTGTTCCAGTGGGTGAAACCGCAGGCCGGGCAGCGTAGACGTGTCTTGGGGCCGCCGTCTTCCAGAGCCTCGACCCAGGACAGCTCAGTCGCACACTGCGGGCAAAACCTGAAGCCGGGTGCGTTCATCATCAAGCTCCAGTTCAGGCAGGAAAAACGCCGGTTGAGAGATAGCGGTCGCCTCGGTCGCAGACCACAAACACAATGGTCGCGTTGCTCACGCTCTTGGCGACTTGCAGGGCCGCCCAGCAGGCTCCAGCGGCGGAGATACCGACAAACAGGCCTTCTTCGGCGGCCAGGCGGCGAGCCATGTCTTCGGCGTCACTTTGGCTGACCAACACCAATTCGTCCACCGCCTTGGGCTCAAAAATCTTGGGCAAATAGGCCTCGGGCCATTTGCGAATACCAGGGATGCGTGAGCCCTCAGCCGGTTGCGCGCCGATCACCCGCACGGCGCTGCTTTTTTCTTTGAGGTAACGCGAAACACCAGTGATGGTGCCGGTGGTGCCCATGGCGCTCACAAAGTGAGTGATTTGGCCTTCAGTGTCGACCCAAATCTCAGGCCCTGTGGTTTCGTAATGCACCAGCGGGTTGTCGGCGTTGGCAAACTGATCCAACACCCTGCCCTTGCCGTCGCGCTGCATTTGCTCGGCCAAGTCACGGGCCAGTTCCATCCCGCCCGANCCAGTAGCGCAGCACCAGCCGCCCTTCAGCGGCAAAAAGCGCTGGTGAGCGGCGCGGGTGCGCCGAGACGACTCAGCGCCCCGCCCTGAGCGCCGCTTTCACCGTCGGGTACCGCAGGCTCATGCGCAGTTCGCGCTTGAGCCGCTCATTGCGCAGGCGACGCGACTCGCTCAAAAAACTCATCTGCATGGGTGACAGCGCTTGGGCCGCTTCTGCCCGGCTCAGGCGAGGCGGGCGTGGCAGGCTGTAGTGGTCGGCCACGGCATCAAAGTGATCCCCCATGGTCAATGTGCTGTCGTCACACACATTGACCACCCGCTGCGGCAGGCCTCGCCACAAGGCCGCGACACAAGCGCGCGCTAGATCGTCGGCGTGGATGTGGTTGGTGTAGACATCATCCTCGGCATGCAACACGGGCGCACCACGCAGCACCCTCTCCTTGGGGTCGCCACCCACACGGTCTGCTGCATAGATGCCGGGGATGCGCAGCACACAAGCCCGTAGGCTCAACGCTCGGCCCGCCCAGCGGATGCGCCGCTCTGCATCCACCCGCCGCCAGGCGCGGTCGGTACTCGGGTTCACCGCACGAGTCTCATCCAGCCACGCGCCTTGGGCGTCACCATAGACACCACTGGTACTGCCATACACCAAACATTGCGGTTTGCTGCGCCGCGCGAGCGCCTGCACCAAGCGCTGGGTACGTCCATCCGCCTGGCCTACCGTAGGCGGAGGTGCCAGATGCAAAACAGCATCGGCCAGCCCGCCCAAGCGCGCCAAGCTCCCCGCGTCATCCAAGTTGCCGACCAAGGGCGTGGCCCCGGCGGCCCGCAACTCCGCCACACGGTCGGCAGATGAGGTCAGCGCCAGCACCCGCCAGCGGCCATGCAGCAAGCGCAGCACGCGCAGCCCCACATCGCCACAGCCGACGATCAACAACACTGGCTTGCGGTGGCGGGACGAGCGCATCAGGGACATGGCGGGATGGGGGACAATTCCGAAATACGGGAGTGGCCCAGTGTACGGGCCATGCACTGTTTCCCTTGTCCGACACGGCCTGCACCATCACCATGACGTTTCGCATCACCCTCACCCCTTCCGAGCGCAGCTTTGACGTGGCTCGCGA
Organism: Ideonella sp. MAG2; assembly: GCA_004359425.1. Taxonomy (GTDB): domain Bacteria; phylum Pseudomonadota; class Gammaproteobacteria; order Burkholderiales; family Burkholderiaceae_C; genus Ideonella. Next base: position 1,443,320 of record PTEU01000001.1, read on the forward strand.
TGAGCCCATCTTGAACGCGGCCATCCGCCAAGGCATTGGCTTGCCCTATGGCTGCAAAGACGGTGCGTGTGGCTCTTGCAAGAGCCGCCTGCTGGACGGCCGCGTGATCCACGGTGCCCACCAAGAAAAAGCCCTGTCGGCTGCAGAAGAAGCGGCCGGGCTGATCCTNTGGTGATGCGCTGCAAGTACACTGGTCTCCACCATCGCACAGCGGCTTGAAGCCGGTTTAAAGGACAGGCCCTCGTTCGGTGGCCCTGGTTTTGCGCCTTTGGACAGGCCTCGCTGTTCTGTTCGGAAGGGGAAAACTGCCCCAGATTTTCCAAGCAGGAGTAGCAGTGAAGGCTTCAACTTCTTTAACTTTGGCAGCCTTGGTCTTGGCCACGCTGTCCATCAAGCCTGCAGTAGCGCAACTGGCTGCGCAACCCGACCTCGCAGTTCAGCGAGCCGCCGCTGCGCAGAAACAACCCTTGCTCGACACACTGAAGGCCTTGGTGTCCATTGAGACCGGCAGCCGAGACATTGAAGGCATTGACCAAGCCAGCGAGCTGCTTGCGGCTCGGCTGCGAGAGCTGGGCGGCGAGGTGAGTTTCGTGCAGCCCAGCGAGGCCACCACCTACCGAATGGGGGACACGCCAGAGACCGTAGGACGTATGACCAAGGCTGTCTTCAAAGGGCAAGGCAGCAAAAAGATTCTCCTCATCGCTCACATGGACACCGTCTACCCCAAGGGCATGCTGACGAAGCAGTCCTTCCGCATTGAAGGTGATCGGGCTTACGGCTTGGGCATTGCCGACGACAAACAGGGCGTCGCCATGATCGTGCACTTGATCGCCGTGCTCAAAGACCTCAAGTTCAACGAATACGGCACTCTGACAGTGCTCATCAACAGCGACGAGGAAATCAGTTCCCCAGGATCGCGCGCTGCGCTGACTGAAGCCGGTGCGCAGCACGACGCGGTTCTTTCTTTCGAGGCCACAAGGGTCAATGCGGACAAGCTGTCACTCGCGACCAGCGGCATTGCCGCGGTCTACATCAAGGTAGAGGGCCGTGCCTCGCATGCAGGTGCTGCGCCTGAGCGTGGGGTCAACGCACTCTACGAGTTGTCCCACCAGATATTGCAGATGCGTGATCTCTCCGAGCCACAGGTGGGCCTCAAGCTGAATTGGACGGTGTCGCAGGCAGGAACGAACCGGAACGTCATTCCAGCCCATGCCACCGCACAGGCCGACGTTCGTGTCTTGCGCGTTGAAGACTATGACCGCATTGAAGCCACAGTGCGCAAGCGTGCGCTAACCCAACTCTTACCTGAGTCTAAGGTCAACATCGACTTTGAGCGCCGCCGCCCGCCACTGGAAGCCACAGCGGCCAATCGCAAGCTTGCGGCCCATGCACAGAAAATTTATGCAGAGATCGGCCGGCGGCTGATCGTTGATGACCAGCCTGAGGGCGGTGGCACAGATGCTGCCTTCGCGGCGCTGAAGTCGAAGGCTCCGGTGATCGAGCGCTTTGGCTTGCCGGGTTTTGGGGCGCATACCGCAGATGCCGAATGGGTGGCCATTGATGCCATTGAGCCACGCTTGTATCTGGCGGCGCGAGTCATCATGGATGTGGCTCGCGGCAAGGGCCTCTGATGTTGGAGCACCTTTTCAGCTGCTGCTTGTCACTCAAAAGTAGCCGCTCTCAGTTCGGGTGGTCAGTGAGCTCAGCAGGCTTTGCAGTTGGAAGCAACCAGCACTGAAACGCCAGCAAACTCGGCATCTCCGCCTTGTGCGCTGGGTAAATCAGCCGATATGCCCGCCCGCTGTCTTGCGTGTGGGGCAGCAGTTGAACCAAGCGCCCACTCGCCAACTCGCGCTCCACCAACAGGCTGGGCACCAAGGCTGCACCCAGGCCTTGGGCAGCGGCTTCGGTGAGCATGGAGAACAGCTCCATGCGGGCACCGGCCATGTCGTGCTCGACCTTGAGCCCCTGCGACTCAAACCACTGACGCCAGGCATAGGGCCGTGTGCTGGCTTGCAGCAAGGGCAAGCGGGCCACATCCGCCGCGCTTTGGCAGAGCTGGCCGGCGAGATGCCTTGTGACCAAGCTGGGCGCGGCCACCGCGATCAGGTGCTCGGGCATCAGCACCTGGCCGGTGGTGCCAGGCCAAAACGATTCACCCGGGTGGATGGCGGCATCCAGGGGCGTATCTTCAAACAGAAAGGGCCGGGTGCGCGGCGTCAGGTGCACCGTGATGCCGGGGTGCAGCGACTGAAACTGCGCTAAGCGGGGAATGAGCCACTGCGTGGCGAAGGTGGGCACCACGGCCAACTCCAAGGCGCCTACGGCCTCGCCCAAACCAGCTTGGGACATCAGATCCAAGGTATCGCGCTCGACTTCGTCCAAGCGGGCCGCCACGCTGCGGGCATAGCGCTGGCCGGCCTCGGTCAACAGCACGCCGCGCTGGCCGCGCCGAAACAAGGCCACGCCCAAGAACTCTTCAAGGCTGGCGATTTGGCGGCAGACGGCGCTTTGGGTGACGGCCAACTCATGCGCCGCCTTGGTGTAGCTCTGGTGGCGGGCGGCGGCCTCAAAGGCGGCCAGTGCAGCGGTGGACGGGATTTTGCGGCGCATAAGGCTCTCGAAATGCGCTCAGCGCACAGATGGGTGCGAAATTCTCGTTTGCTACGGGGTATGGTCTGATTCTAAGATGCAGGAATCGAACTTGACGGAGACAGATTCATGAACGCCAGCGCCACCAAAGCCCGCTTCAACTGGGAAGACCCTCTGCTGCTGGACAGCCAGCTCACAGACGACGAGCGCCAAGTGCGCGACGCCGCTCGGGCATATTGCCAAGACAAGCTGGTGCCCCGGGTACTGAACGCGTTTCGCCACCAAGAAACCGATGTGGCCATCTTCCGCGAGATGGGCGAATTGGGCTTGCTGGGCCCCACCATCCCCGAGGCCTACGGCGGCGCAGGTCTGAACTATGTCTGCTACGGCTTGGTGGCCCGCGAAGTGGAGCGCGTGGACTCGGGCTACCGCTCGATGATGAGCGTGCAGTCCTCGTTGGTGATGGTGCCGATCCATTCGTTTGGCAACGAGGCGACCAAACAAAAGTACCTGCCCAAGCTGGCCACGGGTGAGTGGATCGGCTGCTTTGGCCTGACCGAGCCCGACCACGGCTCCGACCCCGGCTCCATGGTCACCCGCGCCCGCAAGGTCGATGGCGGCTATGAGCTGACCGGCGCCAAGATGTGGATCACCAACAGCCCGATTGCCGATGTGTTTGTGGTCTGGGCCAAGGACGACGGCGGCCAGATTCGCGGCTTTGTGTTGGAGAAGGGCTGGAAGGGCCTGTCTGCGCCCACCATCCACGGCAAGGTGGGCCTGCGCGCCAGCATCACCGGTGAGATCGTGATGGACAAGGTCTTCTGCCCCGAGGAAAACGCCTTCCCTGACGTGCGCGGCCTGAAAGGCCCCTTCACTTGCTTGAACAGCGCACGTTATGGCATCGCTTGGGGCGCATTGGGCGCGGCCGAGTTCTGCTGGCACACCGCCTTGCAGTACACACTGGACCGCAAGCAGTTTGGCAAGCCCCTGGCCGCCAATCAGTTGATCCAGAAGAAGCTGGCTGACATGCAGACCGAGATCACGCTAGGCCTGCAGGGCTGCTTGCGCCTGGGCCGCATGAAGGACGAGGGCACAGCCACGCCGGAGATCACCTCGATCATGAAGCGCAATTCCTGCGGCAAGTCGCTGGACATTGCCCGCACCGCCCGCGACATGCTGGGCGGCAATGGCATCTCCGATGAGTTCGGCATCGCCCGCCATCTGGTGAACCTGGAAGTGGTGAACACCTATGAAGGCACCCATGACATCCACGCCCTGAACTACCCGCACAACCCATAGCAGTCAGCAATCGCATCAACTCCATGACCACCACCTCCCTCCAAGGCCTCAAAGTTCTTGACCTCTCGTGTGTGCTGGCCGGCCCCTGGGCCAGTCAGTTGCTGGGGGATTTGGGGGCGGATGTGGTCAAAGTAGAGCGCCCAGGTACCGGTGACGACACCCGCCACTGGTGGCCGCCTTGTGTAGCAGGGCCCGCCTCAGAATGGCTCGGTAAAGCCTAAGGCACGCTTAACGCGCGGCCTTCACGGGCGCATCACTGGCCAACTCCACCGCAAAGGTCAAGCCCAGTTTGGCGAATTTCACGGCATGGGTGGCTGTGTTGTTTGACTTGGCCAGGGTGTCGCTGGGCGTGTGGATCAGCTTGTTGTCTGCCGCCAGGCTGGACTCAAACGGGAAGGACGCGGCGTAGCCACGCTTGGTCCAAGAGGCATGGTCGGAGCAGGCGTAACCGCAAGCATCTTGGGTGACCTTCAGCTCAGGCAGGTAGGCTGCTGCCAAGGCCTTTACAAAATTGTTTTGCGCGGCATTGGTGTAGTCCGTGATCAAGGTGATGTCGCTGGTGGGTTGACCTTGGTAATTGGTCATGTCCAATTGCATCACGCCCACCACCTTCTTGCCTTGCTTTTTGTACTTGGCCGCAATCGCATCCGAGCCCAGCAAGCCCACNAGTCACTGAAAGCTTGAGGCAAGAGATGTTAACTTAAAACCTGTCTCTTATACACATCTAAGCGCCTCTATCTGCTGTCCACCGGCACCGGCTTGGCCCCCTTTATGAGCGTGATCCGCGACCCGGACACCTATGAGAAGTTCGAGCAGGTGGTGCTGATCCACGGCGTGCGAGAGGTCAAGGAGTTGGCCTATCAGGACTACATCACCCAAGAGTTGCCTCAGCATGAGTTCCTGGGTGAGCTGGTCAGCAAGCAATTGCTGTACTACCCCACCGTGACCCGCGAGCCCTACAAAAACCAAGGCCGCGTGACCACCGCCCTGGAAGAAGGCAAAGTGGCGCAGGCCTTTGGCATCCCCTTGCTGAACGCGGCCGAAGACCGGGTCATGATCTGCGGCAGCCCCGAGATGCTGCGTGACCTCAAAACCATGATGGAAGTGCGGGGCCTCAAGGAAGGCAACACCACTACGCCGGGCGATTTCGTCATTGAACGGGCTTTCGTCAGCCAATAAGCCCATGCCCAAGCCTGCGCCGCCGCGCCTGATGGGGGCGCTGGCGTGGCTGCATGTTGACGAGAGTCTGGTGGCCGTCAACAAGCCCGCCGGCCTGTTGTCGGTACCGGGGCGTGGCCCCGAGAACGCCGATTGCGCGCTCTCCCAAGTCTTGCAACGCTTTCCCGAGGCGCGTGTCGTACACCGCCTGGATATGGGCACGTCGGGCATATTGATTTTTGCGCGCCACTTGGCCGCGCAACAAGCCTTGTCGCGGGCTTTTGAAACCCGGCAAACCGACAAGCGCTATGAGGCCATCGTCAGCGGTCTTATCCATGCCGACCAGGGCGAAGTGAAGTTGGCGCTGCGCTGCGATTGGCCCAACCGGCCCCGCCAGATGGTGGACCCTGAACAGGGCAAGCCGGCACTGACCCGCTGGCAAGTCATGGCCCGCGACCCCACCGACCAAACCAGCCGTGTGGCTCTCTACCCCGTCACCGGCCGGTCCCACCAATTGCGGGTACATATGCAGGCGCTGGGCCACGCCATTGTGGGAGATGAGCTATACGCCGCCCCTGAAGTGGCGGAGGCTTCACCGCGCCTGCTCTTGCATGCGGCACAACTGGCCTTGCCGCACCCCAGCACCGGGCAGCGTTTCGTGGTCGAATGCCCCACGCCCTTTTAGGAGGCCTTGCGATGCGTGTGCCGGTTGAACTCTCCAAAGCCTATCGTTTGCTGAACCACGGGCCGACGGTGCTGATCAGTGCCGAGTTTGGTGTACAGCGCAATGTCATGGCCTGCGCCTGGGCCATGCCGGTGGACTTTGAGCCGCCCAAGGTGGCGCTGGTCATCGACCGCAATACCTTCACTCGTGGCTTGGTGGAGGACGCCGGGCGCTTGGCCATCAGCGTGCCCTGTGTGGCGCAGGCTCGCTTGGTGACGCTGCTGGGCACCCACAGCGGCCATGAGCAAGACAAACTCAGCGCCTACGACGTGCAGGTGCTGGAGGAACCCGCTGCACACTCCCCGTTGGTTGCAGGCTGCGTGGCATGGTTGGATTGCGTGGTGATACGCCGCCCCGAGATAGAACAGGCCCATGACCTGTTCTTGGCAGAAGTCACGGCAGCTTGGGCCAACTCCAAGGTGTTCAGCAACGGCCGCTGGCATTTCGGCTCGGGGGACGACAAACTGCGCACCCTGCACCATGTGGCGGGCGGGCACTACTTTGCCACGGGTGCTGAGGTGGACGGCCAACACTGAGGCCTCCACCCGCAGCCTCGGGTTTACGGGGTGGCAGAGGCTGCCGCCAAAGGTGAGCGCAGGCGCGCTTCAAACTCGCCCGGGGCAACATACTGGATCACCACCCGTCGGGCGGCAGAGGTATCGCCTGGCACCGCAATCGCCACCCCTGTGGCTGGATACAGCAATTGCACCTCACCCTGAGGCCCCAGCACACGCTCGGCCGGCTCGCCAAAGCGCGCCACCAACGCGGCCTCGTCCAAACGGGCGGACGGGCTGAAGCTCAGACCCACCAAACGCGCCTGGGACGCCAAGCTCTCCGTATTGCGCAAGTCGGCGTCATCAGCCGCCAAGCTGAGCTGGCGCACTCGCCCGCCCGCTCCGACCTCATGTTTGGGGGAGCGCTGCGCCGCAGTGCGGCGCAACTCATCCCCCGCCTCAAACGCAAGCACCAGCCGCCCCGTGACGAAGCCGGCCTCCAGGCGCTCTACAAAGCCTTCCAATGCAGGTGCGTCACTGGCAGGTGCACCGATGGTTTGGATCAAGGCCAGATGCAGGTTGTCTCCAAAACGGGCCTGCGCCTCGGCCACGCCAGACTGCCCAACCAGCAGGCCAAACACCTCGCTGCTTTCCGAGTCGGCTTTGATTTGCCAAGGCAAGCCCTGGGGAGCCGAGGCCGCTGAAACCGCCACCGTGCTTGGGGGCGCACTGCGCCAGACGGGGAAGATCAAAGCGCCCACCAAGACAAACGCCACCAAGGCGCAAGCCAGCCAGAACGGGCGCAACCACCAAGGGCTGCGAGATGCATCGGTTGCAGACGACAATTCACTCATACGCTGATTGTCACTCTGGGTTTCTTGCAAAACCCTGTCAAATTCACCGAGCTGTCTCGCCAAGGATTGTTCATGACCACACTGACCCTCATGACTGGCTCTTCCCGCGGCATGGGAGAGGCCATGGCTCGCCAATGTCTGCAAGCGGGGCACCAGGTACTGGGCATTGCCCGCAGCAGCAACAGCGCTTTGGCCGCCATGGCAAACCCTCAACAGCTCACTCAGTGGGAGGCCGATTTGGCCGACAGCGCAGACCTGGCGCTGCGCCTCGGCCACTGGCTGGCTGAGCAAGACGCTCAGCGCTTTGATACCGTCCAGCTCATCAACAACGCGGGCGTGATCGCCACCTTGGCCCCCTTGTCTCAAGTCCCCCTGGACGAAACTGTCAGGGCCTTAAGAGTGGGGTTGGAAGCCGCCATGCTGCTGACCAGCAGCTTTCTGGCCGCCACGGCGGAATGGCCCGCAACGCGCAAAGTGCTCAACATCTCATCGGGGCTGGGCCGCCGCGCCATGGCAGGCAGTGCGTCGTATTGCGCCGCTAAAGCCGGTATGGACCACTTCAGCCGTGCGGTGGCTCTGGAAGAGGCCGCCAAGCCGCGCGGTGCGCGCATTGTGTCTCTGGCACCTGGGGTGATCGCCACCGACATGCAGGTGCAGCTGCGCTCTGCCGACCCGATTCAATTCCCCGATCGCAGGGCCTTTGAGCAACTACTGGCCCAAGGCCAACTCACGAGCCCGGATCACGCCGCCAGCAAAGTGCTGGCCTATCTGGCGCGGGCCGACTTTGGCAGCCAGGCCGTGGGCGATGTGCGAGATGCCTGATTACGGACGACGGCGCGGCGCAGCAGCCGAAGGCGCGCTGGTACCGGGGCGGCGCTCAATGTGGCGGAAGGTGATGCGCCCCTTGGAGAGGTCATAGGGCGACAACTCCAAAGACACGGCGTCACCGGCCAAGATACGGATGTGGTGCTTGCGCATCTTGCCCGAGGTATAGGCAATCAGCACATGGCCGTTTTCCAGGGTGACGCGGTAACGCGAGTCGGGCAAGACCTCGTTGACCACGCCTTGCATTTCAATCAGTTCTTCTTTCGCCATCGTGTTTCTCCGCGAGAACGGTATTCAAAGGGGTTTGCGCACCATGCGCAACTCCCGTCAGTTCAGGGTGCGCTCATAGGCCTGGGCACTGCGGCTGTAATGCAGCAGAGTGCCTCGGTAGGGGCCTGAGAGCGCATCCAAGTCCATCAAGCTGTGCTGCACCAAGGTGTAGCCCAGCGTCATCATCTGGTGGGTAAAGCGTGCCCGATTGCCGCGGTTAGGGTCCACGATCAAGACCTCACCTGCTGAGGTGGCGTGCCGGCCGATAAAGCCTGACAACACACCCGCCTCGTCACGCTCATAGAGCACATCACTGCCCATGATGACCTCATAGCGGCCATCCACCGGGGCGCGCCTGGCAAAGCCGGGCAGGCAGGCAGGCTCCGCCCAGTTGCCATGCCGGTAGTTCATGTCTGCCAAATCATTGGCTTTCACATTGCGCTGCAGAAAGGCCTCCGCGAGGGGGTGACAATCGCTGGCGGTCACAAGAGCACCACGGCGGTGGCTGACCAAACTGGCCAGCCCCAGGCCGCAACCCACCTCAAGAATGCGTTCACCTTTCACCACCGGCCTGCGGCCCATATGGGCGGCCAGATGCACACCCGAGGGCCAAACCAGGCCGAACAGAGGCCATGCCGCTGACGAGATACCCAGTGCCGCTGCCTCGCCAAGGGGGTCGGCAAACTGCTGGCGATCCAGCAGCGAATGAATGTGCAGATCGGCAACACCTGCCACCTCGATGCACTCTTTCTTCAGCAGGTATCCGGGCAATGAGGACTCCGTCAAAACAGACGCCTCACGCACTGAACGGCGGCCTCTGGGAAATGGGCGGACGGATCCGCAGCCTTGACCTTGAGTCCGAACCAAACGAAAACCGCCACGAGACCGATACGGCCCTGCAGCGGTGGTTAGCCTTCGATTGTACCCCAAGCCCGACAGGCTCTTAGAATGCTTGGCTCTTCTTCGTTGTGCCTGCTATGTCCTTGACGGCCTTGATCCTGCTGTTCGTTCGCCGCCATGCCAGGGCATATCTTGCAGCAGGCTTGATGCTGGCTGGCATCGCCTTGATGACCGTGTGGGTGCCTCGGCAAATTGGCCACGTGGTCGATGGCCTGGTGCAGGGACACTTGAGCGGCACAGCACTGTGGCTTGAACTGGCCGCTTTGCTGGGCGCTGGCCTGCTGATCTACCTGCTGCGCGCGGGCTGGCGCATGGCCTTGTTTGCGGCCGCCTACCGCATGGGGGTGGAGTTGCGCGCCCAACTCTATCAACGGCTATCGCAGCAAGGGCCACAGTTTTATCAGACCCACCGCACGGGGGACTTGATGGCCTTGGCCACCAATGATGTGGACGCGGTGGAAATGGCCGCCGGAGAAGCCCTGCTGGCAGGTTTCGATGGCAGCCTGACCCTGCTCTTGGTGGTCAGCACTATGGCTTTGGGGGTCGATGCTCGGCTGGCGGCGGTCGCCCTGCTGCCCTTCCCCGTGATGGCGCTGGCTTTCTGGTGGATATCGCGCCATGTGCATGACCGCTCCAAGTTGGCGCTTGATCGCTTTGGCCACCTCAATGACCATGTGCAAGAAACCCTGTCAGGCGTGCGTACCTTGCGCGCCCTGGGGCTGGAAGCCCAAAGTGCGCAACGCTTTGGGGAGTTGGCGCGCTCAGCCGCGCACGCCGGCTTTGAAGCGCAACGCTGGGAAGCCCGCTATGAGCCCGCCGTGGGCATGAGTTTGGCTGTTGCCAGTGCCGCCTCACTGGGCTTGGGCGGCTGGTTGGTGTGGCGTCAAGAGCTGACGATAGGCCAGTTGACCAGTTTTGGCTTGTATCTGACCCAACTCATCTGGCCCATGTTTGCAGCGGGCTGGGTGCTGTCTTTGTGGGAGCGTGGCCGTGCCGCCTGGGGGCGTTTGAGTGCGGTATTGGAAGAGCCTTTGGCCGTGGACGATGTTGGCACCGTGCACCAAGCCCCAACGGGCACGATCCATTGGCGAACGCTGAGCTTCCACTACCCGGGCAGCCGCCAAGCCGCCTTAGACCAGGTGGACTTGACGCTGCAACCAGGCCACACCCTGGGTTTGGTCGGCCCCACCGGCAGCGGCAAGAGTACCGTCATCAAGCTGTTGCTGAGGCAATGGACGCCCCAGCAAGGGGCGGTGACTTGGGGCGACTACGACATCGCCCAATACCGCCTCACGGCACTGCGGCAAGCCACGGCCTGGGTACCCCAAGAACCCGTGCTGTTCAGCGCCACCGTGGCCGACAACATTGCGCTGGCCAAACCCCAAGCCAGCCGAGAGGAGATCACCGCCATGGCTCGCTTGGCCGCTGTGGACGAGGACATTCTGCGCCTGCCCCAGGGCTATGACACACCAGTCGGTGAACGTGGCGTGACCTTGTCGGGCGGCCAGAAGCAACGCATTGCCATTGCCCGGGCGCTGCTCAGCGACGCACCCGTGCTGCTGCTGGACGACGCACTGTCTGCGGTAGACACCGAGACGGAAAGCCGCATCCTGCGCCACTTGCGCCAACATTTGAAAGAAAGCCGTCACCCACGCAGCGTGGTGGTGGTGAGTCACCGGCTCTCGGCCGTTTCAGACGCCGATGAGATTGTGGTGATGCGCCACGGCAGAGTGGCCGAGCGCGGCGCTCATGCCGCCCTGCTGGCCTTGGGCGCTGAGCAAGGCTGGTACGCCCATCAATGGCGTGTTCAACAACTGGAAGCCTCTTTGCAGGACTCAGAGCTCACGCCGCTATGAGCACGACCCCGCCCCGTACAGAATCCTCCACGGCTCAAGCCGCCAGGCTGCTGTGGCAGGCCGCACAGCCGGACCGTCGCGCCATCCTCTGGGGTTTGGTGTGGCTGGTCATCGCCGCCGGTCTGGATGCCCTGGGGCCGGTTCTGGGCAAGCACTTCATCGACCGCTATTTGCTGCCACGTGACCCCGCGCTCAGCACCATGGCCGCATTGCTGCTTGGCGTGCTGGTCACTGGCAGCCTGGCCAGCCTGCTGCGCTATGCCCAGCTCACGCGGCTGGCGGGGGTGGCCATGCGCTCGGTGTTGCGCATCCGCGAGCAGGTCTACAGCCATGTGCTGCGCCTGCCCATGAGCTTTTTCGATCAAGCCATCACCGGGCAATTGGTCAGCCGGGTCACCAATGACACCGAGGCCGTCAAGCAGCTCTATGTGCAAGTGCTGTTCGTGATGCTGGATGCGGTCATCATGCTGGCCATCATGCTGGTCACCATGGCGCTGCTGGATGTGCGCTTGATGTTGATCAGCGCGGTCATGGTACCGGCCGTGGTGGTGGTGGTGATGGGTTACGGGCGGCTGTCCGGCCCTGCCGTCAGCCGCACCCGCGAATTGCGCAGCCAACTCAACGCCCAGACGGCCGAGTCGATTGGCGGCATGGTGGCACTACAAGCCACCGGGGCGACCGCGCGCTATGGCGAGCGCTATGCCGAGGTGAACCAGGCTCACTATGCCTCGCGGCAAGTTGAGGTACGTGCCAATGCCTGGTTGCTGCGCCCTGCCCTTGACCTGATTCATGTGCTGGTGTTGGCGGTGGTCATTGCTGCCTGGGGTGCACACCACCAGGGCGCGTCTTTGGACGCCTTGCAGGTGGGCCTGCTCTATGCCTTTGTGGGCAGTTTGGGTCGGGTGACTGAGCCCTTGATCCAACTGACCATGCAGTTCTCTCAACTCCAGCAGGCCACCATCTCTGCGGCACGCGTTCACACCCTGCTGGCCCAAACCCAGGCCGACCGGCCGCGCAGCAGCGGCCAGGTCACAGCAGGGGCAGTGAGCCTGCGTGAGTTGGACTTCTCCTATCAGCCCGGCCAGCTGGTGCTCAAGAAAGTCTCCGTCGACATTGCGCCTGGTGAGTTCATCGGCATCGTCGGGCCCACAGGCAGCGGCAAGAGCACCTTGCTCTCATTGCTCTTGCGCTACTACCCCTTGCAAGCGCCCGAGCAACTCTGTGTGGACGGCCAGCCCTTAGGGACCCTGGACGAGGAGGCCTTCCGACAATCCGTCGGCCTCGTGCCTCAGGAGCCCTTCTTGATGGCAGGCAACGTGAGAGACAACATCGCCATGGGCCGCCCTCTGAGCCAGGAGGCGATTGAGAGCGCCGCCGCTCAGGCAGGGGCCAGTGGACGGCCAGCCCTTAGGGACCCTGGACGAGGAAGCAGCCTGATCCTGTCTTCAAGACGGCGCACCATGGCTTCGCGGCTGGCCAGGCCAGTCAGGCGGTCGGTGGCCAGCTTGTGGCGCATCACCGAGAAGCTCTCGGCCAAATCACCGATCTCGTCAGACCGCTTGATGCGCAAGGGCGTATCGAACTGGCCATCTCCCACGTCCTTGGCGGCTGTTGCCAGCTTGCGCAAATCGCGTGACACCACCGACAGGCTGAGCATGCCCACCGCCACTACCGCCAGCGCAGCCAACAGGCTCAAGGCCACGGTTTGGTAGACGTTGTCCGTCACAGTCTTGAGAAAATCGCTGCGTGGCACGGCCACCGCAATAATCCAATCCAGGCCCGCCGTATCGCGAATGCGGGCATAGGCCACCTGCACGGCAGCACCGTCGGGCCCCGTGATCTTGCGTGCCCGCACACCCAAGTCGCCCTCCTGGCCACGCATCAGGCCACGCACTTCGCGGTGCACCGTGGCCAGCAGCGGGTCATTACTCGCTTGGGCATTCAGCCGTTGATGCACGTCGTTAGCGTCGCGCGTCAAGAAGTCACCGCGAGACGTTGCAATCAGGTTGCCATCTGGTTCCTCAATGAACGCAAAGCCGTGCTGGCTGATGGGCAAAGAGCGCACAAAGTCGCTCAGCAGCTTGAGTGATACGTCGGTGGCCACAACACCCTTCATGGCACCATCATGCCCCTGCACCCGTCGGGCACGTGTGGCCACCAACTCATGGGTTCGGAAGTCGATGTAGATCGATGTCCAAGTCTCGGTCGCTGCCTCAGCGGCTGTTTTGTACCAAGGGCGCTGGCGTGGGTCAAAGACCTTGGTCTCTTGTTCAGCAGCCCCCAGCTCGCCATCAATGCCGACAAAGCGGTGCAAGGTACGCGGCCCGTCGCCACTCAAGCGAAGGCGTAGCTGAGCCTCAGACTCCGAGTCTCGCCACAGACCAAAAAAATGGCCTTGCTCATCGCCGTAATAGGCATAGTTGTTGAGCGCGCGATGCACAGAGGTGGCCAGCCAAAACCGCGTGCGCAATGCATCGAGGTCTTTGGCAATGGTTTGTGGCGCCGCAACCCCTTTGGGGAACGCGGTCTCCAGCACCGCACCAGAGCCGTAGACATGTCGCTCAACCGCTTGAGCGATGCGAGACACGGTTTCTGTCAGCAACTGGTCTGACAAACTGTCCACCGCATTGCGGCCTGCGCGGTAAGACAAGGCCCCTAAGATCACTGCCAGTAACAAGACCAACACCACATAGGGTACGGTCAGCAGCTGACCCAGACTCAGCCTGCGAAAAATCGGCATCCATTACCTCCGAACCTTAACGGTTCACCGGGACTGAACCGCGCAACTGCCTCCCTCGAGAACAGCCGCTTCTTGACAAAGAATCGGCGAAGTCTACCGCGTGAAATGTGGGGATCCAGGAGTGAAGTAAGGGGGGCGTCTCTAAGGCCTGTGCGAATGCCGGGATAGCGCGTTAGTGTGGACGGGTGCTGGGCCATGGCCGGGTGCATGGGCTCAAACTGGCGCTCAATGCCGCCATGCAGGGCGTTGTACTCCACGGGCTGCCAATGCGCGCGGTGCGACACTGGGCGAACCGAGTCGCCTTCCACCACAAAGCAGCTATGCCGCCGACGCCGGTAACGCCCACCGTCTTTCAGGTAGGCATCGGGCGGCAAATCGTCCCAGTAGCCGCGCCAGCCGTCCAGTGCCGCCACTGCATGCCCTATCAATTGCCCGCAACCTGCGGCATCTAAGACGGCATAACCCTGGCGAGCCAGGGCCTCATCCACCAGCGTGGGTGGTGTGACAGGGGGGTTGAGCATCATGAGCTGAGCGGGCCTTGACAGAGGAACAACATTGCAGCGGGCATTGTGCCTGTGCCATGTGGCATGGTGACAATGCATGCCTATCAAGGGGTGGATGGTGATGAGCACCTCACTGCCTGACCGTGACCCCGCCCCCACCCGACCACCATGCCTGCTTCCGCCCCTGTTCAGCACACCCTGCCCGGCCTAGACACCCTGCGCGCCCTGGCCATCGCGCTGGTCTACCTCTATCACTACCCGCTCTTTGCCGATGGCCGTTTGAGCTTAGGCCCTTTGGCAGAAGTCGGCTGGATCGGGGTCGACCTGTTCTTCGTACTCAGTGGCTACCTGATTGGCAAACAGGTCTTGGCCCCGCTGTGCAGCGCAAGCCCCTTTGACCTGAAGCACTTCTATGCCCGCCGGGCGCTGCGAACCTGGCCTGCGTTTTGGGTGGTGCTTGCCGCCTACTTTATCTGGCCCGCTGAGATGGGTGGCCGCACGCCGCCCGATCTGTGGCGCTTTTTGACCTTTACCCAAAACCTCGGGTTGATGCCGGGCACCGCGTTTTCGCATGCGTGGTCGCTGTGCGTGGAAGAGCAGTTCTACCTGTTGCTGCCGCTGGTGGCGGTGGCTGTCCATGCCATGGGCTGGCAAGGGGGCAAAGCCTGGGCAGTGGGCGCAGGCTTTGTGGCGCTGGGGGTGGCGGCCCGGGCATGGTGGTGGCCGCAGGTGGGCGACCAGCCCATGGCCTACTACAGCGCGATTTACTACAACACGCTGTGCCGCTTTGATGAGCTCTTGGCAGGCGTTGCAGTGGCAGGCTTGCAGCTCTGCCAACCCGGTGCATGGGCCTGGCTGATGAGCAAGCGCCGCGCCATCACGGCGCTGGCCCTGACGAACTCGGCCGTGTTGGTGTGGGCGCTGCTGACGCACTATTTTGTCGAGGGTCAGGGCTACGGTGCCTTCATGACCATCTGGGGCTATACCTGGGTCGCCTGGAGCGGTGCGCTGTGGTTGGTGCTGGCCCTGCATCCAGAGACTGTCTTGCACCGCTGGCGCGTGCCCGGCCTGGCCACGTTGGCAGCCTGGGCCTACACGCTTTACCTCGTTCACAAACCGGTGGGGCACCTCCTGGGCCAGCGCCTGGCGGCGCAAGGGCTTGCGCCCTGGCCAAGCTTTGCCCTCGTGACCTTGGCCAGCCTAGGCGCTGCGGCAGCGCTGAGTGCGCTGGTTGAGCGGCCCTTTATGCGCTGGCGGGACCAGCACTTTGCGCTGCCATCACCGGCAAGGTAACGATGGCCTTGAGGCCGGGCTCGGTGCGGGCAAACTGCAAGGTACCGCCATGTGCCTCGGCCACCAAGCGGCAAAGATGCAGTCCCAAGCCCACACCGCCCGTGGCGCGGCCCCGAGCCGCATCGGTGCGGTAAAAAGGCTCGGCCAGATGGGCTAATTGCTCAGCGGTGACACCCGGGCCGTGGTCGCGCACGGTCAGGGTCACGGCCTGCGCGGTGCAAGCGCCATGCACCTCTACTGGCGTGCCCGCACCGTGGCGCAGCGCGTTGTCAATCAGATTGCGCAGCAGCAGGCTCAGGCGGGTGCGGTCGCCCAGTGACGCTGGTATAGGTCCTTCCAGGCTGAGGTGGACGGTGTCTGGCCTGGCACAGCCTTGCACCGCCTGTGTCAGCAGCGCGCGCCAATCCAAGGCCTCCAGGTTCAGGGCTTGGTGGCGCTGGGCCAGGCGTTCGCTCTCTAACAGGTCGGTGATCAGGTCTCGCATCTCGCCCAAGTCACGCAGCAGCGCATCGCGCGAGCTGCCTTCTTCCACCAGCTCGGCATTCAGGCGTGCCCGCGTCAAGGGAGATCGCAGTTCATGGCAGTGGGCTACCGACTTCGGCGGCTAGGCGGTCGATGTAATCACGCACCAAGGGGCGGATGGCCCCCCGCCAGCTCTCACCAAAGGCCCGCTGCATGCCCAGAGAGAAGATGGCGCTCATGGCCAGGGCCAGCACGACAAACAAGGCCACCAGCTTGAGGCCCAGAGAGCGCTGCCAACGCACGCGCCACGTCGGTGTTGCGGAGGCCGCACTCATCGCGCAGGCCCTGCGGCAAAGGCATAACCGGCATTGCGCAGGGTCTTGATGCAGTCCAGTGGCTCCAGTTTTTTGCGCAGGCGAGACACCAGAATGTCCACAGCCCGGGTGTAGAGGTCGGCATCCTGCCCGCGCAGACGACTGAGGATGTCGTCCCGGCTGAAGACCTTGCGCGGCTCTTGGGCCAAGAGCAGCAGCAGCTCGTACTCGGTGCCAGTGAGGGCCAGCAGCTCGCCCTGGCGCGTGACCTCGCGGCGCGGCAGGTCGATGCTCAGGCCGTCAAAGCGCAGCAACTCAGTCTCGGTGGGGGTCGCCGCCGGGGCCGCCTGTTTGAGTCGGCGCAGCACGGTGGTCAGGCGGGCGGCCAGCTCGCGTGGCTCGAAGGGCTTGGGAAGGTAGTCATCGGCCCCCATCTCCAAACCCACCACGCGGTCGGTCAGCTCACCGCGTGCGGTCAGCATCAGCACCGGGGTGCTGTGCTGGCGGCGGATTTCACGCAGCACCTCAAAGCCATCCATCTCGGGCAGCATCACATCCAGAATTACGGCGTCAAAGGCTTCCGCACTCAAGCGCGCCAAGCCCACACTGGGTCGATTGGCATGGCTCAACTCAAAGTCGTAGCGCTTCAAGTAGGTGGCCAGCGGCGGTGCCAGGTGCTCGTCGTCGTCGATCAGCAGAATGCGGTGCATGAGCGGTGGTGCAGATGAAGAAACCGACCCCGAGTGTGCATCAGGGTCGGCCTGCGTCATCAAGGCTTAGCGAGCGGGTGCGTCCTTGGGGCCGTGGCCTCGGTGTTCACCCGGGCGGCCTTCGGGGCCATGGCCCATCATGCCTGGGCCGCCACGGCGGTTCATGAACTCGCGTACTTTTTGCTGCTGCTCGGGCTTCAGGCTGTTGAAGAAGGTGGCGGCCGCGCTGATGACCTGCGGGCTTTGCAGGCGAATGGCCTCGGTTTTTTCGTTGACCAGGGTTTGGGCCTTGGCCACGTCAAACTGGTTGCCCGCAATCAGCGACTTGATCTGCTCATGCATACCGCCGGGCTGACCACCTGACATAGCCTTGCGCTGGGCCTCCATCTGGGTGCCCAAGGCCACTAGGTATTGCTTCTGGGTGGCGTCCAGCGCCAGCTCTTTGCTGATGCGGTCGGTCATGCGCTCGCGCATCTGGGCCATGTCGGCCTCGCTCATGGGGCCGTGGCGGCCGAAGTGGTGAGGGCCGCCTTGGCTGTAGGCGACACCGGCTATCAGGGCACCGGCGCTGACGGTGGCGATGAGCGTGCGTTTGATCCAGGTCTTCATGAGGGCTCCTTGGGGTGAAAGACGTTGTTGCGATGGGTGTGACTGTGCCTGGGCGCGGCTGACATGTCCTTTCGGGGCGGTTTCGCTGTGTTTCGTTTTATGTCATGAGCCAAGCCTCAGCCGAACCAGCCCTGTAAAAACCAGCCTCCGGCCCCCGCAGCCGCGGGCAGGCGAGGCTTGAAAATCCAGCACAGGTGGCCACTCGGCAGACCGGCGATGAAGTAGTCGCGCGCGGTCAAGCCACCGTCCCACCAACCGGTCTCTATCCGCTCAGGGCCTTCCAGCAGGCGCAGGGGCTGGCCCTGCAGCCACGGGCGGCCTTGGCGCTCGGGCAGGGCCTGTGGTTCGGGCAACAGCCATGCCGGGCGAGTGATACGGGGTGGCAATTCGGCGGCGGGCGCAGCACGCTCCGCACCCCTCGGCCATTGAACGGGGCGGACTTGGGTCGCCCGCTCGGGGCGGTGGTCGGCCACCCCGCTCAGGCCGTGCACCGCAGCTGTGCCTAGGCGGGCTTGCAAGCGGTCGATCAAGCACAGCAAGCCTTGGTGGTCTGGCCCAGACAGCTCCGGAAACAGCTCGCCACTGGAAGCCGCCGTGAACACCGGCTCGGCGCAATGCAAAGCCACACCCAAGACCGGGGCCTCCAAGGGCTCACGGGCCAGGCGCTCGCGCAGCACGGCTTGCCAGTGGTTCACATCGGCACTGGGCTCAGCCAGCGCCAGGCCTATGACGCTGCGGTGAGAGCGGCAAGCGATCCAGATACGCGCACCACGGGGCGTCTGGCAGCGCCTGGCACAAGCGTGGCGCAATGTGATGAGGGGTTTGAGCCAGCCACGCGGCGGCCAAGGCTGTGGGTGCCTCGGCCCATTGCAACTGGTGCCCCAGCACCGCCAAGGTCTCTTGCATGCGCTGCCATAAGGCCTCTGCCCCACCAAAGCAGCGCAGACTAGCTTGTACCTCCGCCAACACGGTGTGCGGGGCTTGCCAACACACGGCCGGTGTGAAGGCCAGCAGCGCATGCGCCAAGGCATTCAGGGCCTGCTGATCACGCGCCTCATCCGCCACCCCCAAGACCAAGCCTGGCACCAGGGCCAGCGCCGTCGCCCGCTTCATGCCCACTTGCACCCCGGCCTGTGCGGCCAAGGCGCTGCAGGCCACGATGCGGTGCTGGGCCACCAGGGCCAAGGGCGTCATGGCAGCGACCGTCCCCAAGGTGGCCGCAAAGGCCTCCAGAGACAAAGCAGGCGCATGCACTGCGATCCAGCGCATGGACACACTCAAACCGCTGCCAAAGCAGCCTGGGAGCACGCAGCGAGCGCGGGCATGGGACAAGTACCGGAGAGTGAAGGGGTGTGCAGAATACTGTATTTTTATACAGCATTCGCAAGGTTTTACCCAGCGCTTTGGCCTGCCAACACGCTACCGCTTGCATGCACAACGCCCTCAATGAGGGCGTTGCTCAAGGTGGCCGATCAGCAGCGGTTCAACGCCTTTTGCCCCTGCCCGCTTCAACAAACTCACGTACAAATTCACGCAGGTCTCGCGTGGGCTCGCGGGGGCCGACCGCCGCGGTGCGAATGTCGCGCATACGTTGGGCAGGCATTGCCAAGCTGCCCAGGCTCCCGGACAAGGGCATGGTGATGGTGGACTGCTCGGTATCCAAGGTTACTTTCACGGGTGCATAAGCGATCAAGGGGTTGGCTTTCTCCGCGCTGATCACCACCCCCAGATTGCCCCCAGCCGCGAAAATGCGGTCGTCCGTATTGATCTCCCACGTCAAGGTGTACCACTTGCCGGGCACCAACTCACGCTTCGTGTCCCACGCTTTGTAGTGGCCCAGGTCTGCCACCGTGCGAGAGACCACATAGGCGGTGCCCTGGCTGCCATAGTCCACCACACGGGCCTGCAAGCCAGCCGTGGCCTTATCCACCTTGACCCGCAAGCTGATGGTGGCGGTGCCGGAGAGGCGCACCGATTGGGTCAGCGTATTGCTCAAAAACACCAAGCGGTCAGAGCGGGGTTGGGTCGGATTGGAGACGATGGAGTCTCTGGAATAGTCCACTGACTGAGTGAAACTGAGGTAGCGGTCTGCCATGCTGGCAGAGCTGGCCTGGGTGCTCAGCAGGCCCGCCGCCTGACCCAAGGGGGAGGTCAGTTGAAACGTTTGATCTGCTGTGCCCTCGGGTGGCCACACGGCATCCGTTGACCATGTCTTGTTCTCGCGCTGGATGATGGCCTGCGGCTGTTGCGGCACACCGTTGTCCAGGCCTTGCAGGTAGTAGTCAAACCACTGCAACAACGGGGTGGAGTAGGTTGCGCCAAAGTCATAGAAAGGCTCGATATGCTCACCCTGGTGCAAGAAGAGACGCCGCTCAATACCTAAGCGGCTCAATTCACTCCACCACTCACCGAATTGCCGGGTTTTGACGTTCTCGTCATTCAAGCCATGAACCACAAACACGCTGGCCTTGATCTTGGGCGCATTGACGCGGAAGTCGCGCACGCTCCACCATTTGTTGTAGTTGCCGGTGGCATCGTCCGAACTGGCCTGCAGGGTCGGCGTTAAGTCCTTGCAGAATATGCCATCCCAAGACACGCCAATCATGGCCGAGTGACCTGTGCTCCAGCGTGTGGCGTCAGCCGGTGAGCCATCGGCATAAAAACCCTTTGCACGCCCACTGGCCCAGTCGATCACGGCCTTGGAGCCTCGCACTTCACGGCGTCCCCCCACGTCGGCGCAGCCTGTTGAAAAATCTGTTCCCGGCAGAGCCACCGTCGCCACGGCATAGCCGTAAGGCACAAAAAAATCGGTCTCCCACACCTCACGCGTCTGCTGGTCAAAATACGGTGAGGCATGGATGATCAAGGGGACTTTGGCTCCTGGGGCCGTGTTGGGCCGGGTCAGCTCAACCCGGATGCGGTCTGAGGTGCCATCCTGATCATCGTCGCGGCTGGTCTCTACAAACACCACCTCGGTGATGGCCTGCGCGCGGTTGAAATAGGGCACGGTCTGATGGCCCACCACCCACGGGCGAGTCTCTGCAGCACCCGCCGCCAAAGCCCCCGTGCCCGAAGCCATGAGATAGACGCAGGCAGCGGTTGCGGCAAGCGGTGAACAGGCGCGCGCGCTGCGGGGTGCCCAAGGCGATGATGGGATTGAAATCATGGGGTGGCCTTTCGTGAACGATTGAGCATGGTTGGTGAGGCTGACTATAGGAGGCCACAGCAAGGGCGAGATGCATCCGCCCCTAACTCGCTCTAGGGGGACCGGCAGCACAGGCAGCCAATGGCTTCACGCCGTATGAGCCTGCGGTGGCAGCCCTACCTCGGTGGCGGTGTGCGGTGGCTTGACGCGGCCTGGCGGCGTGGTGAGGGCGTCTTCCGCCCATGCCTGGGCCACCGCTTGGCCACGCGCCGACAGGGCTGGCATCAGGGCCAGCCGCAGTGGGCGCGACCAGACCATGCCTTGGCACTTCACCCCCGTGATCAACAGCACATCCGGCCCGGCGGGCTGCAAGCGCAGGCGCAAAGGAGCCGGGCTGGCTTGCGTGGCGTCTGAGTCGGGCCGCAACAAAAAGACCGGCCCTGCTTGTGCCTGGGCCGCCAGTTGCAAACGGCGCAAAGCCTCTGGGGGCACGTGAGCCGGCAACCAGGCCAACACAGCCCCTGCTTGGCCGCTGCGCAAGGCTTGCTCCAACACCCAACATAGATTGGCCCAGGGTGCACGCGCAGCCGCCTTGCGCACCGGGCGCGGGGGCTCGGCCAAGTCGGGCCGCACCACCACGCAGCGCTCGGGGGCACAGCCCATCTGCCACAAGCCTGCCGCCGACAAAAGCGCTGGAGGATGCACCCACAACAGGGCTCGACCTTGCCTGCTCAAGCGTGCCAACAGCGGGGCCAGCAGACGCAGCTCGCCCAAACCAGGCGTCGGCAACAGCAGCTCCGTCAAGGCCCGACTGGGCCAGCCCCCACCGGGCAGGCCCGCATCCAAGGCAGGCCACCCCGTGGGCCAGGCATCACCCACCGACCGGCCATTGCTCAGGCGCGAGCGAGCACGCCATACCAAGGGGTGTAAGTCGCCCTCAAACGCGCGAGAAGCGTGGGCGGCAGGCGGAGAAGAAGGCGTGTTCATGATGCTGTATGTTTATACAGTATCATGCCGCTTCTCGATGCCTTGATCAAGAAGTGTTGGCCTTTGGGCCAGCACCACGCATCATCGCCAGGGTCGGCTTGCCACTGACCCTGGCTTTTTTTTGAGTGGCTGGCGGCGACCTCTCACTGCCGCGACTGCCAGCGCCACACATCCAACTCGGACACCGCCGAGGCCTGGTTCCCCCAAGACTGGCGGACGAAGCTGAGCACAGCGGCCATGTCGGCGTCCGACAGGCTGAGTGGCGGCATGCCATAGGGCTGGGGGTGCGCCGCCGTGACGGGGCCGAAGCCGCCCTGGCGTACCTTGAGCATCAGGCCCGCTGCACTGGGTTGCAACACAGTCGGGTTGCCCGCCAGCGGAGGATAGGCCCAGACCCCATCGCGCCCCGAGCCCGGCGTGTTTTGCACGGTGGCCCCCTGCCCTTGGGCTCCATGGCAGTCGGCGCAATGGGTGGTGTAAAGCCCCTGCCCCACCCGCATCAACTCGGCAGAGGCCGGGTTTCGGGTGGT
Organism: Ideonella sp. MAG2; assembly: GCA_004359425.1. GTDB lineage: Bacteria > Pseudomonadota > Gammaproteobacteria > Burkholderiales > Burkholderiaceae_C > Ideonella. The sequence goes on from PTEU01000001.1 coordinate 1,465,585, forward strand.
TGAGGCTTTGTCGACCTGGGGCAGGTTTTGTAAAAAAAGGGCCACCGCCATCAGATCCTCGTCACGCCAGTGTTGGGTGCTGTGCTGCACCACCTCGGCCATGGGGCCGCTGACGCTGCCATGCGAGTTCTGCCCCGTCTTGAGCAGCTCTGCCATGGCCTGGGCCGCTGCCGCCTCCGGGCCTAGCGCCAGCGCTGGGGCCCACCAGGGCTCACCCGGCATGGTGCTGCCACTGAGCGCAGCCTGGGCACCCCCGGCAGGCCCACCCAGTACCGTGCGTGGCGTGTGGCATGCCCCGCAATGGCCCAGCCCCTGCACCAGATAGGCCCCGCGTTGCACGCTTGCCGCAGCGGGTGGTGCGGGGGTGCTCGCAGCCTCTTCGTTCGGTGAGAAATACAAAACCCGCCACAGCGCTTGCGCCCACGGCGTGCCATAGGGAAAGCGCAGGCGGTGGGCCGGGGTAGCTTGCCGTACTGGGGCAAGGCTGCTCAGATAGGCCCAGAGCGCATCGCTGTCTTCCCGCCGAACATGGGTGAAGGCCGTGAAGGGAAACGCCGGCAGCAACAAGCGGCCATCACGGCTGCGGCCGTGGTGCAGGGCTTGCCAAAAGTCGTCCGCATTCCAGGCCCCCAGGCCGGTTTCGACATCCGGCGTTAGATTGCCCGCAAACACCTCACCAAAGGGGGTCTCAATCGGGCGTCCCCCAGCCCAGGGAAGGCCCCCGCGTGCCGTGTGACAGGCCGCACAATTGCCCAAGCGGGCCAAGTAAGCGCCCCGGGCGATCTGGGCCGCATCGGCCACTGGGTCGGTGCTGACCGTGCCACGCCTGCCCTCGCTCGCGGGGGGCATCAGCTCACGCGCCATCAAGCCCAGCAGCCCCAGCCCCACCGCCAGCAAGGCCAGAGCGACCCCCCAGACCCAAGGCCGAGCCGAAGCGCTGCCACTCATGGCTGCAAGCTGCCGCAGGGCAGCGGCAGGGCTTGGGTGGACGCAGGTGCAGGTGAGGCAAGGCTGGGTGGCGTTTGCGTGGCCAGCCAGGCGGCCACAGCAGCAACCTCCTCCGTGCTGAGCTGGCGCGCAATCTGGGCCATGCAATCCGGTGCCCGCGCCTGGCGCATGCCCGTGCGCCACGCCCCCAACTGAGCCACCAGATAGTCTTGAGGCAAGGCCAAAAGCCCAGGTGCCGCCGGGAGCATGCCCATCAGCGCTGTGCCATGGCAGTCCATGCAGGCGGGCAGTTGGCGCGCGGGGTCTCCTTGACGGGCCAGGCGCTGGCCCAAGGCCAGGGCTTGTGGGGTGGCGGCGCGCTGCACCACGGCTTGGTAGGGAATGTGCAAGCTGGCGAAGTGGCGGGCCAAGCTGCGCAGGTGCTCGTCACTCAAGGGGGCCAACAGGCGCGACATGCCCTCATGCGGGCGACGCCCGTCTCGAAACGCCTGCAACTGCTGCCACAAATACGCCTCGGGCTTGCCTGCAATACGGGGGATGTAGCCTTCGGGCGAGGCTCGCCCTTGCTCGCCATGGCAGCCGGTGCAGGCCTGGGCACGCTGAGCCCAGGTATCGGGCACTTGCAGCGGTGCGGCTGTAGGTGCGGCCGCCGCAAAACCACCCAACCACCCCAGCAGCAAGGCCACCCCCACCCGGCGCAGAGAAGCCCCTGCAGGCCACAGCGCCGCGCCCGCACGTGGCCACGCTGCCCGCATCTCAGGCGTCTTGGCTGGCCAACACCAGGGCCGACAGGGCCGCTTGAACCTCCGCCTCCGGCACCCCCTCGCCCCGCTGCACGGGCGCGCCTGCCAGCGCAGTGGCCCCTTCGGTCTTGAGCCGCTTGACCCATTCACCGGCCTCGCGCCCCCCCGCAAAGCCCTGGCTTTGCAGCAGCACTCGGCCATCATGCGCGCTGAGCTTGAAGTAGAACTGGCCGTCGGCCTCCCGATATTGCTTGAACACCGGCAGTTGCGCCTTGGCCTTGGCCACTGGAGCGGCCGCTGGGGTCAGCGGCTGGAAGCGCCGCAGGCCCACCGCGTGGCGCAACTCCGCCAAGAACGGTGCGGCGATGGCGCGCGCCTTGGCTGCACCTTTTTGCAGAACCGCTTCAATCTCTTCAGGGTGCGCCATCAGCGCGTCATAGCGCTCGCGCATCGGCCCAATCTGGCCATTGATCTGCTCGAACAGCTTTTGCTTGGCCTCGCCCCAGGCTAAGCCGCCACGCAGCTCCGCGCGGAAGGTGGCGCGTTGCTCAGGCGTGGCAAAGGCGTCAAACAGCGTCACCAAGTGGGCGCTGTCTGGGTCTTTGGGCTCGCCGGGCAGCTTCGAATCGGTCACCACCCTCGCGATGGCCTCGCGCAGCGCCTTCTCACCGCCTTCAAACAGCGGGATGACGTTGTCGTAACTCTTGCTCATCTTGCGGCCATCCAGCCCCGGCAGCAGCTCCATGTCTTCATCGATCTGGGCTTCGGGCAGCACGAAAAAGTCTCTGCCGTGATCCGGCGATGGGCCGCCCCGAGCCGGATCGCTCCCCTCGGGGGTCGGGCCAGGCGCAGCCTGGGCCTTGGGGCGCGATCCAAAGAGGTGGTTGAAGCGCTGGGCCACGTCTCGGGTCATCTCGATGTGTTGGGCCTGGTCCTTGCCCACCGGCACGATGTGGGCGTTGAACATCAAAATGTCCGCCGCCATCAAGATGGGGTAGCTGTAGAGGCCCATGGTGATGCCTGCGTCGGGGTCTTCACCCGCCGCCACATTGGTGTCCACCGCGCCCTTGTAGGCATGCGCCCGGTTCATCTGGCCTTTGGAGGTGACGCAAGTCAGCAGCCAGGTCAGCTCGGGGATCTCAGGGATGTCGCTCTGGCGATAGAACACCGCGCGCTCGGTGTCCAGACCGGCCGCAATCCAGGTGGCGGCAATCTGCAGACGCGAGGCTTCGATGCGGGCCGGCTCATCGCACTTGATCAGTGCGTGGTAGTCGGCCATGAAGAAAAAGCTCTCCACATCCGGCTGGCGGCTGGCGGCAATCGCAGGCCGCAAAGCCCCCACATAGTTGCCCAGGTGGAGGGTGCCGGTGGTGGTGATGCCGGTGAGAACGCGTTGAATAGCCATGGGGTGCGAATTCTTGGGTGGGGTCAGAGCGCTAGGGAAGCTCTGCATCAATCGGGGCGAGGCCGGATAGTGCGGAGCTTGCCTCAATTGTCGCCCAGCGCGCTCCCCTCCTGCGCTCAACGCCTCGCGCGCAGCGCCTGCAACACCGCCCGAATCTCATCGCTGGGCCGCTGCGGCTCCTTCCAGTAGGCCGAGCAATCCGACTTGCGGGCCAACAAGCCCATCTCCACCAACTCGCGCCGGGGGGTCACATGGTCGCCATAGGTGGTCCAGGCCTTGAGGATGTCGTTGACCTCGCGCTCGGTGTAGGTGCGGCCGCTGTCAAAGCGCAGCCACAAGCCCCACATGGCAATGCGCTGCACGCTGAACTTGTGTGGCCAACGCGCCAGGCGGCCCAACTCGTCGAACTGCGTCAGCGCTTTGGCCGCACCGGCAGACAAGGGCTGGGTGCCGGGCTCCACGGCTGCGGGCGCAGGCGCGTACGCAGAAGCTTTAGGTGCGGCACTGGCTTTGGGCAGCGCCACAGGGGCGGGTTGCGCCTTCAAGGCCTGGTAGTTGCGGTGGCCCGCTGCACGCGCCAGCATGTTCAGCAAGGCCAAGTGGCTGGGCACCACTTGGTTGGCCGTGGCACCCTGGGCTTCAGCATAGGTGGCCAATTGGCTGCGCAGTGCTTTGGCCAAGGCTGAGGCATCGGCCGTTTGCAAAGCGACCGTTTGGCGGCTGCGGGCAGAGGAGGAGGAAGATTCAGAAGAAGTCGCCATGACATCACACTCCGGGCGCGAAACGCGGGGGGCCGATGACGAACATCGGTCAGGCTGGGATCGCCGACTTGCAGCCGCGTTTCACGCTCTGGGAAGAGGGATGAAAGAAGCGGATGAATCTCTTGAAGAAACTGGGGCAGGTTTAGCTCGTGAACCGAAGGTCACGCGGCGATGCCTGGGTGAACTGCCGACCGGGGCCGCATCATACACGCAGGGTGTAGTAGCGAAAGGTCGTGTCCAACTGCCACCCCAGCGATTCATACAGCGCCTGGGCGCGGGTGTTGGTGTGGGCGGTCGAGAGATCCACCCGCACAGCGCCCATCTGGGCTGCGGCCACATGCGCCGCTTGCATCAGCACCCGGCCCACACCGCCGCGCCGCGCCTCGGTGCTGACGAAGAGGTCATACAGCATGGCGGTGCGGGCCATCTCCACCGAGCACCAGGTGGGGTAGAGCTGCACAAAGCCCAGCAGCGGCCCTCTGCCCTCGGCTTGAGCCACACAGATCACCGACTCATCAGCCGCCATGCGAGCCTGCAAATAGGCCAGCGCACCCGGCGCATCCGAAGGCTGCTCGTAAAACTGGCGGTAGGCGTCAAAGAGCCGCGCCAGTTCGGTTAGATCGGCCGATACGGCGCGGCGGGTGGTCAACATGGCAGACAGGGTGCGGGTGGTCATGGACCGTGATTGTGGAGGCATATGCTCATCCCTAGAGCCACCTACACTGGCCCCATGGAAGCACTCTCACACAGCCTAGGCCAGACATCCAGCGGCAGTGGTCAGGCCACTCCGCTCTGGCCTTGCTTGGCGGCTGCTCGCCACACACTCGCGCTGAGGCTGCCACTTCGGCTGCGCACCACCAGGGCGGAGCTGGCCGTGGGCAGCGTGTCCGATGCTCACCTTCAGGCACTGGCCGCCTGGCCACAGTGGGTTCATCTCACCGCAGACGCCGTGTGCTTGACATTGGGTGACAGCCCCGAGGCCAGAACCCGCCATTGGGCTGACATGAACGCGGGCTTGCGGGCACAGGGGCTGATCAGAGCCTGGCGCGACGAACCTTACGGTGTGTGGGACGCGCAAGGTGTGTGCCACGCCACCATTGAGCGTGCAGCCTCTCGCTTCTGGGGCACGCTGACCTTAGGCGCTCATTGCAATGGTTATGTGGCAGACGAGCACGGCCGCCCCACCCACCTGTGGGTGGCCAAGCGCAGCCTGAGCAAACCCACCGACCCCGGTAGGCTGGACAACCTGATTGGCGGCGGCGTGCCGCTGGGTCAAAGCCCCTGGGAGGCCCTTCAGCGCGAGGCCTTTGAAGAGGCGGGCTTAGGCCCTGAAGAGATTGCCCAGGCCACCCCCGGCAGCGTGATCGAGCTGCACTGCGACATTCCCGAAGGCCTGCAGCGCGAGCATTTGCATGTGTTTGACCTGCGCTTAGCCCCTGGCCGAACGCCGGTGAACCAAGACGGCGAAGTGGCCTGGCACCAATGCTGGCCGGTGGCCGACGCGCTGGCTGCCGCTGCTCAGGGCCAGATGACCGTCGATGCGGCCCTGGCGACGCTGGACTTTGCGGTGCGCTGGGAATTGATAGAGCCCAGCAACCCTGCGGCCAAGGCACTGAGGTCTCTGGTGAAGCCGAAGAAACCCGCTTGAACGCCCTATCCGCCGTTCAAGCCCACTGAAGGCTGACTTGCAAGGGCATGAACGCCCAGTGCGCAGCACTTAGCGACACTGCAAGGCATTGAACAACACTTTGCGGGCTGCTGGCCTGCGCACCCTTATGACCCCTGTTCCCTTGCACCCTGAGGCCCGCTACACCGGCGTGGCCATGGCTTTTCACTGGCTGTTGGCGGTGATGATCGTTGTGGCGTTTTGCGTGGGCGTCTACATGCATGAGCTGCCCATGTCGCCCGACAAACTCAAGCTCTACAGCTATCACAAGTGGGCCGGCGTCATCATCTTGGGCCTCTCAGCGCTGCGCCTGCTGTGGCGCCTGACACACCGTCCCCCAGCCGACCTGCCCGCACCGGCCTGGCAGCAAAAGGTGGCGCACCTGACGCATGGTGCGTTGTATGCGCTGTTCTTCATCGTGCCGCTGGTGGGCTGGGCCTACAGCTCGGCGGCGGGCTTTCCGGTGGTGCTGTTCGGTGTGCTGCCGCTGCCCGACTTCGTGCCCGTGGACAAGGCCTTGGCCGAGCTGATCAAGCCTTGGCATGAGCGCACGGCTATGTTGCTGGCGGTGCTGGTCCTGATGCATGTGGGCGCTGCCCTGAAGCACCACTTCATTGACAAAGACAGCACCCTGGCCCGTATGCGGCCCCAGCTTTGAACCCTAGCCACGAGAGGTCTCTCCATGCTCCGCCCCCTCACCATCGCCTTGGCCGCCAGTTTGCTCTGGGCCCCGGCCGCCTTTGCGCAGCAAAAGGTCAACCCCGCCCAGAGCGAAATCGTCTTCACCTCGCGCCAGATGGGCGTTCCGGTGGATGGCAAGTTCCGCAAATGGGACGCACAGATCAGCTTTGACGCCAAGAAGCTGGACGCCAGCAAGGTCAGCTTTCAGATCGACACCGGCAGCGCCAGCTTGGGCGTGCCCGAGACCGATGCCGAACTGCCCAAGCCCACCTGGTTCGGTGTGGCCAAGTTCCCGCAGGCCAGCTTTACCTCTACCAGCCTCAAGGCCATGGGCGGCGGCAAGTATGAGGTCAGCGGCAAGCTCAGCATCAAGGGCCAGACGCGCGACATCGTTGTGCCCGTGGCACTGACCCAAGCGGCTGGCACCACCACCGCCACCGGCAGCTTTGCCATCAAGCGCCTGGACTTCAAGATCGGTGAAGGCGAATGGGCCGACACCTCCATGGTGGCCAACGACGTGCATGTGCGCTTCAAGCTCAGCCTGACGGGCGTGGCCCCACTCTGATTCTTAGTGTTTTCGTCGCAACCTTTGAATAAAGGATTCCACCCATGAACATCCGCTCCACCCTCCTCGCCGCAGCCCTGGCCGCTGCAGGTGCTGCCCAAGCCCAATCGGCCACCTACGCCATTGAGCCCACCCACACTTTTGTGACCTTCGAGATCAGCCACTTCGGCACCTCCACCAACCGTGGCCGCTTCGACAAGAAAGAAGGCACGGTGCAGCTCGACCGCGCAGGCAAGAGCGGCAAGGTCGATCTGACCATCGACATGGCCTCCATCAACACCGGCACCGCACCGTTTGACAAGCACTTGAAGAGCGCGGATTTATTCAACACAGAAGCCCACCCCACAGCCAAGTTCGTGAGCGACAAGTTCAGCTTCAACGGCGACAAGGTGTCGGAAGTTGCTGGCAGCCTGACCTTGATGGGTAAGACCCACCCAGTGACCTTGAAGGCCACCAACTTCAACTGCTACCAGAGCCCCATGATCAAGCGTGAAGTCTGCGGTGGCGACTTTGAAACTACCATCGACCGCTCGCAGTGGGGCGTGGATTACGGCCTGGCCTGGGGCTTCCCCAAGCAAGTGCGCCTGGTGATCCAGGTCGAGGCAGTAAAGCAATAGATCTGAGAGACCTCAATACCGCCACAGAGACACTGAGACACTGAGAAGGCAGCCACAACAAGGCTGCTGCGCTGAGTTGCCACCACTGGCGTCCTGCTCGGTTTCTACTCAGTTGTCGGTTTTCCTCAGTGACTCTGTGGCTCTGTGGCGGTCTTGGCATCTCCCACCCGCCATAATGCGGGGCTTTGTGCCTGAGCGAGAAAGCCGCCCCATGACCGCCCCCGACGATTGGCAACACGACCGCGAAGTTGGCGTTGCTGCCAATGGCACCAGCCCCTCCACCTTGGACACGACCCGTGTGGACGACGTGCGTATTGGGGCGGTTCGGCCCTTGATCTCCCCGGCGCTGCTGTTGGACGACCTGCCACTGACGACTACCGCACAAGCCGTGGTGGAGCAGTCTCGCAGCAACATCGCCCGCATCCTGGCGGGGCAAGACGACCGGCTGATCGTGGTGGTGGGCCCCTGCTCCATCCACGACCATGAGCAAGCCCTGGCCTATGCCCGCTTGCTCAAAGCTCGGGCCGAAGCCCTGAGCCCAGACCTGCTGATCGTGATGCGGGTCTACTTCGAGAAGCCGCGCACTACTGTGGGCTGGAAGGGCTTTATCAACGACCCGCGCCTAGACGGCAGCTTCCGCATCAACGAGGGCCTGCGCCGCGCCCGCCAGTTGCTGCTGGAGATTGTGGAGATGGGCCTGCCCGCAGGCACCGAGTTTTTAGACCTGCTGTCGCCGCAGTACATTGCCGACGTGGTGTCCTGGGGGGCCATTGGTGCCCGCACCACGGAGAGCCAGAGCCACCGCCAACTGGCCTCGGGGCTGTCTTGCCCCGTAGGCTTCAAGAACGGCACCGATGGCGGCGTGAAGGTGGCGACGGACGCCGTGGTGGCCGCTGCGGCCTCGCATGCCTTCATGGGTATGACCAAGATGGGCCAGGCCGCGATTTTTGAAACCCGTGGCAATGCCGACTGCCATGTGATCTTGCGTGGTGGCAAGGCCCCCAACTACAGCGCCGAGCATGTGCAAGCGGCCTGCCAAGTTTTGGCCACGTCCAAGCTGCGCGAGCAAGTGATGATCGACTTTTCACACGCCAACTCGTCCAAGCAGCACCAAAAGCAGATCGAGGTGGGCGAAGACGTGGCCCGGCAGATGGAAGCTGGCGAGTGCCGCATCACCGGCGTGATGATTGAAAGCCACCTGGAGGCGGGCCGCCAAGACCTGCAAGAAGGTGTCGCTCCGCGCTGGGGCGTGTCGGTGACGGACGCTTGCATCGGTTGGGCCGACACCGCCGCCCTGCTCGACCGCTTGGCGCAGGCAGTACGCGCGCGCCGTCAGGCCACCTGAGCAAGGCGTTCACTCACCCCGGACATGAACAAGCCGCCCAAGGGCGGCTTTGTCTTGGAACATGGCGCGGCGTAGCCCGGCTTACTGAAGCATCTGATGCCCGCTGACATACAGCGAGGGGCGGAAGTCTTGCTGCTCGTTCTTGTCGTCCACCATGGCCCACAAGGTGAGCTTGGCCGCAGACATGGGCTTGGCAAAGAAATAGCCTTGCAGCTCATCGCAGTTCAGGCTCAGCAGGATGTCACGCTGGCGTGCCGTCTCCACACCCTCAGCAACCACGCGCAAACCCAGCGCATGGGCCAGCTTGATCACGGCGTCCACCACGGCCAGTGCGTCGGTGGAGGTGTCTAGGTCCATCACAAAAGAGCGGTCGATCTTCAATTGCCGGGCAGGTAGCTTGCGCAGGTAGGAGAGGCTGGAATAGCCGGTGCCGAAGTCGTCAATCGAGACGGTGGCCCCGAGGTGGGCCAACTGCGCAAACGCCTTCATGGTGGCCTGGGTGTCTTCCATGGCCACGCTTTCGGTGATCTCAAAGGTCAGCAGCGACGCATCGACTCGATGGTTCTCCACCGAGCGGCGGATGCGTTGCACCAATTCCTCTTGGCGCAACTGGTGCACCGATAGATTGACCGCCACACGCATGCGCAAGCCCTGGTCCAGCCATTCACGCAACTGGCGGCAGGACTCCTCCAGCACCCAGTTGCCCAGCGCCCCGATCAAGCCAAAACGCTCGGCCACCGGAATAAAGATGCCGGGCATGACCAAACCGCGCTTGGGGTGGTGCCAGCGGATCAGGGCCTCGGCCCCGGTGATTTGGCCGGACTTGCCGTCAATCTTGGGCTGGTAATACAGCTCCAGCTCATTGCGCTCAATGGCACTGCGCAAGTCGTGCTGAATTTCGAGCTGATTGCGCGCGTCCTGCTCCATGCTGGACTCAAAGAAGGCATAGGTCGAGCCGCCAGCGCGTTTGGCAGCGTACATGGCCGCGTCGGAGTTGGCCAACAGCTTTTTGGCCGGGCCGCCCTCGGGGTACATCACGATGCCCACCGAGCAAGAGAGATTGACCTCCACGCCATTGGGCAAGGTGTAGGGCAGGCTCACGGCCTCCAATACCCGCTGCGCCACCTGGGCGGCACCGGTGTCACCCCCTGGGCGCTCGGCCAACAACAAAAACTCGTCACCACCGACACGGGCCACCACATCAGACTGGCGGGCCAGTTGCTGCAAGCGCCGCCCGACATCACGCAGCACGGCATCACCGGCCACATGACCGAAGGAATCATTCACTGGCTTGAAGCCATCAAGGTCGATGAACAGCACCGCCAAGGAGCTGGGTTCCTTGCCAACGCGATCCAGGGCTTCGTTCAGCTTTTCTTCGAACAGGGTACGGTTGGGCAGGCGTGTCAGCGGGTCGGCCAGGGCCAGGTCTCGCAGTCGGCGATTGGCCTCACTCAAGGACGAAGCCAGCAGCACATTGCGGCCATGGGCCCGAGAGTCCACCAAGACGCCAAACAAACCCAGCAGCACGGCCAGCGTGCCGCCACTGGAGACCAACTGAATCACGTTTCGGTCGAGGGTGGTGCCAACGCTCAAGACCACAGCCACCTCAAAACCCATGCGTGACAGGGCAAGGTCTTGCGCCATGCCGGCCAAGAGGCCAAAGATCAGGGCGGCTATCCACTGCCGTGAACTGAAGCGGCCTAGGTCGGCCCACCGCGAGCCGAACACCAACCACAGGGCTGCAACCGCGCTGACAAACACCACACCCAGCGAGGCCAAGGGCAGGCGCTGCGTCACCACACTCAAAGACGCCGTGCCCACCAGGCTGCGTTGCGCCAGGGCCATCACCCCCCACCACAGCAATGCCCACAATGCGGCTTGCGCCACCATCAAGGCCTCTTCACGCAACTTGAGTTTGGTGGACGAGAGCAGCACGGCCGAGCCCAGTACGGCCACCAGCCAAGTCACGCCAATGCCGTTGGGCCTGTAAGCAATCTCCCAGGGCAGCTCCACCGCACTGAGCGCAAAGTATTGGGCAGCCCACAGGCCACTGCCGCAGGTCACCGCCCCGGCCACCCACCACACGCTAGAGGTGATGAGGTCCGAGGAGTTCATCCGCCGCAAGCTGTGCATCAACAGGCCCACGCTCAGCGCAGATACCAGGGCAGACAGCAGCGTCGGCAGCCAAAGAAGGGTGGGGTTCAGTACGGGATCCATGGAATGGGCGGTCAATCCGCCGGCCGATACATTCTCTCAAGCGGTTATCGGCTTGAATCGCGGACCTTGACAGGGGAACCCCTAACAATTCAGCGCTTGGACGCAGATTTGGCTGATTACGTCACCGAAATCCCATGCTGCGGCGCTGTCGCACCTCGGGCTTGACCCGGTGCTCCGCCTCCAATTGGGTCAAAAACTCGTCGGGGGTCAAGGCTTCGCCCAAGATTTGAACCTGCCGCCGCACAGCGGCAAAGTCGCCGGGCACCAGTTGGTCCATGTCAGTCAGCCGCTGGGTTTGCTCCGGAGACAGCTCAATCTCAGGCCCTCCACAGGCCTCTTGGGCAAACATACGCAGGCGCTGCGCCACGGTCAGCGCCTTGAAATGGATTTTGAAGGTAAAGCGCCGCAGCGCAGCCTCGTCCAAGTCTTCAAACAAATTGGTGGTGCAGATGAAGATGCCCGCGAAACGCTCCATGCCCTGGAGCATTTCATTGACCTCGCTGATCTCGTAAGAGCGTTCGGCCCGGCGGCGGCTGCGCAAAAAGCTGTCGGCCTCGTCCAGCAGCAACACGGCCTCTTCTTGCTCGGCCGCCTCGAACATGCGGGCCATGTTCTGCTCGGTTTCGCCCACAAACTTGCTCATGATGTCACTGGCCTGGCGCACCATCAGCGGCCGCCCCAAAGCCTGGGCCAGGTGTTCCGCCAGAGCAGTTTTACCGCTGCCCGGCAGGCCATAAAAGCACAAGGCCCCATGGCTGCGCGCCTTGAGCGCGGCCACCATGCGCTCGATGGGAAAGCGGGTTTCGATATTCAGCAAGTCAAGCGCGTACTGAGTGACGCTGGGCCGTGCCCCCCGCTCTTTGCTGGCCACACCGCCCAAGGCTTTATCGGCATGGCTGAGTTGGCGCTCGATCAGGGCCTGCGCCTGGGGGGCTTCGCCTGCCAGTTGGGCAAAGCGAACAGCGGTGCGAATTTGGGCCGGTGTCAGCCCAGGCCGCTCGGCAAGCTTGGCGGCAAACTCGGGGGCCACGTCCACCTCACTGAGTGCGCGGCGGATCATCGCCTCCCGTGCGCCCGGTGGTGGCGAGCGCAGCTCCAAGTGGTACTGAAAGCGCCGCCGAAAGGCCGGGTCAATTTGTTCGATGCGATTGGTGATCCAGATCACCGGCACAGGGTTGGTTTCCAAAATCTGGTTCACCCAGGCCTTGCCGCTGACACTGGCACCCGTCTGGCCATCGGAGGCATCCAGCCGGGCCATCAACTGCGCGGTGTCTGAGGGCAGCGAGGGAAAGACATCTTCCACCTCGTCAAACAGCAAGGCCACTTGCGGGCTGCTTTTCAAGAACACCTGGCTGAGCTGTAGCGAGCGGTAGCGGTCGCGCCCGGTCAGGGAGTTACCGTCCCGGTCGGCATACTCCACCTCGTACAGCTCCAGCCCTGCATGGGCAGCACACACCTTGGCCAGCTCGGTCTTGCCCGTGCCGGGTGGGCCGTAGAGCAGCACATTCACGCCGGGCGCTTTGCGCGCCACGGCCTCGCTGAGCAGGCGGCTGAGCACCGTGACCTCTTCGGCCACGAACTGAAAGTCAGACGCAGCCAAGCCGGTAGGGCTGGCGGGGCGGGTGAACACCGCCATCAAGTCGCTTGGGTCGCGGTACTCGCGCATCAGCACCGGCGGGAGCTGCTCGCTGACCTTCATCAGGTCGGACAGGTCGGTGATGTTGTGCTCGGAGAGCAGGTTTTCCACCATGCCTGTGCGCTCCAGACGGGAGCCAGCGCGCAGCGCCTCGGCGACCTCTGCCTCATCCACCTGGGCCACTTTGGCAATGGCGGCATAGGCCTCTCGGGCGTTGGCCACTTTGAATTCCACCAGCAGCATGCGCAGGTCACGCTGATAGCGGGTCAAGGTGCCATACAGCAACAAAGCCCGCTCGGCCGGGTTGAGTTGCAACAAACCACCCAGGGCTGCAATGTTCTTCTCGACCAGGGTGGTGTTTTTCTTGAGGTCGCGGGCCAGCCAATCGGCGGTGGCCCCCAGCGCGGTCAGCAGGTCTTTGGGGGCATCCTTGATGTACTCGTCAATATAGAAGTAGAGCGACCCTTCCTCGTAAGGGCCGTTCCAGGCACCGTGTCGCTGAACAAACGCCTCATCGTCCAGGGCCTCATGGCCACTCCAGTGCGTGTTGCCCTCGCAGCGGCGCAGCAAAAAGCCACGCAAGCGTTGCAACACACTGACGGGCCAAACCATGTGCCGCCCGGTGAGGCTGAGCAGGGCGTTCCAGTCACGGCGCAAATTGAAGCGGCCCACCGACGAGAGCGTCAGCGTCAGCACAAAGTGAGAGCACAAGCGGTCCAGCAGTGGTGCCTCGGCCAAGCCGGGTGAGAGCACCAGGGCAGCGGGGGTCTGGCGATGTCCTTGTTTCACGGGTCTTGCCCCTCAGGCCGCACAGGGGTGCCGCCAGCGGCCCCATCTTGACCCAGCCCGGCCGGTTTGGGCAAGCCATGGTGCACTGGCCATTGTGCAAAGATGCCGAATTGCCGTTTTGTCATTCATGGTTGACGTTTTGATAGATTAGCTGCCATTTTTGATCGAAATGCGGCCTTTTGCTTTACGCGCCCCGTCGGCACACTCCTGCCATGACTCGGAGACACCTCATGACCCACGCCACCCTGCCCCCCACGCTTTACCTCAGCGCCCCGGACATGGTGCGCCTGATTCAACGCAAAGGCCTGGCCCATTGCCTACGTGGCGTGGCACAGCGCATTGCCCAAGACTTCAAACGCTGGCAAGACTTTGACAAAAGCCCTCGCGTGGCCTGCCATTCCAGCGACGGTGTGATCGAGCTGATGCCGATTGCCGACGCCCAGGAGTTCGCTTTCAAGTACGTCAATGGCCACCCCAAAAACACCCAATCTGGCCTGCCCACGGTGATGGCCTTTGGCGTGTTGGCCGATGTGGCCACCGGCGCGCCCCGCGTGTTGAGCGAGCTGACCTTGGTGACCGCCATCCGCACCGCCGCCATGTCGGCGCTGGCGGCCCAAACCCTGGCACGTCCAGACAGCCGCATCATGGCCCTCGTTGGCAATGGTGCCCAAAGCGAGTTCCAGGCCCTGGCCTTCAAGGAGCTGGTAGGCATTAAGGAATTGCGCCTGTTCGACACCGATGGAGCGGCTACCGCCAAGCTGGTGGCCAATTTGGTGGGTTCGGGCTTGAGCATCCGCGTGTGCGGCAGCGTGGCCGAGGCCGTGCGCGGCGCAGACATCGTGACCACGGTGACCGCCGACAAAACCAATGCCACCATCCTCACGCCAGACATGCTGGAGCCCGGCATGCACATCAACGGTGTGGGCGGGGACTGCCCGGGTAAGACCGAGCTGCACCCTGGCGTGCTGAGCGCTGCCCAGGTGTTTGTGGAGTTTGAACCGCAAACCCGCATCGAAGGGGACCTCCAGCACATGCCCGCCGACTTCCCTGTCACCGAGCTGTGGCAAGTCTTGGTGGGGCAGCACACAGGCCGCCGCGACGCGCAGGCCGTGACCGTGTTTGACTCGGTGGGGTTTGCGCTAGAGGACTATTCCGCCCTGTGCTTTATGCGCGACGCAGCCATGGAGTTGGGCATTGGCAGCACGGTTGATTTGATTGTGCACACCGCCGACCCCAAGAACCTCTTCAGCGCCCTGCAACAAGAGGCCGTGGCCACCACCGAGCGCAGCACCTTAGCGATAAGTGGCTAAGTGAATATTGGTCTCGGTGCTGCGTATGCCCTTGATCAGGCGGATGCGCTCCAGCACCTGAGACAGCTCCGCCATGGTGTCGGCGCGAATCTCGGCCAGCAGGTCCCAGCGGCCATTGGTGTCGTGCAGCGCCGCCACACCGGGCTCGCCCAGCAGGCTGGCAATCACCAGCCGCGTCTGGTTGCCCTCCACCACCACGCCCATCCAGGCGCAAATTTGGTTAGGCTGGGCGTCCGGCCGTAGCTTGACGGTGTAGCCCACGATGACTTGCTCATCTTCCAGTTTGCGCAGCCGGTTGGTGACCGTACCACGCGACACACCCAGCTTTTGCGCCAGCGTGGCCACACTGAGCCGCGCATCTTGGCGCAGTAGGCTGATCAATTGACGGTCGGTGTCATCCATGGCTGAAGTATGTCATTGCGGTCGGCCTGGCTGGTGGGGTGCCCCTCCTGCGGTGCGTTCAAACGTTCCCACTGTACGTGGGCGTCGAAAAGCCCTGGTCAAACGCCATTGAGCAGCTTGCTCAATCTGCCCCATGTGGCCATTCACTCAGCCACAGCACCAGAGGCACACCCCCAGGCTCGACGCCCCAGGACACCCCAGCAGGCCAGCGCTCTGCATCCGCACTGAGCCACACCGTCACCCGCAGGTCATAGGGCCGCTGTGTGCTGCGTACCAGCGGGGTCAGCATCACCCGGTGGCCGGCCACCTCCCCGGCCAGCGCGGGCTGCACTTCAAACGTCCAGTCATCCACACCGCCTCTTGGGCCGGCCACCGCGAGACTCAGGCTTTGCCCGGGCCGGGGCGGCTCAGGCAAGGCACGCGCCCAGGCCCAGACCTGCACCAACCAACTCGCGCGGTCTTGCGCCTGAGGGCTGAGCGGTGCGGTACGCGGGTTGCCTGAAAAACTGATCAACCCCTTGTCGCGCTGAAAGTTCACGGCCCGCACCGGCTTTTGCCGTTGCTGCTCCACCATGCGCTCGGGGGCCAAACCCCCTGCCACCCGCTGGCCCCAGCTCCACCAGTCAATGGCAGGCGAGCCTGGTATGTCCACGCGCACATTCATCTCGTAGCGCTCATCGGCCTGCGCCTGCCAACTGATCTGAGCCTGGCCCACGGCGGCACCGCGCTGGGCGGCATAGAGCAAGGTCATGGCCTGTGGTACGGCCACTGCTGGGGCGGGCGTCGCCCGGCCCGCTGCCAAGCTAGCCGCGCTGGGGGCCGGTTGGGGCATCACTTCCTCCACAGCCCCTAGCTCGGCCTGGGCTTGAGGCAGCTCGGTGGAGTTTGACGGTGGCTGGCCTGGCAAGGGCTCAGCCGCCCCCTGCGCCAAGGTTGCTTGCAAGCCTGCATCGTGGGAGAAGGTTGGAGCCCGCATGAGGCGGCCTAGCGCTTGCCTTGGCGGCGTTTGCACAGCGGTGCGCGGCTGCGCAGTGGACGGCGCGGGCAGAGGTGCTTGCGTTGGCGGCAGCAAGTCCAGCACTTGGACAGGCGTGGGGCCGGGCAGGTGCACCAAAGCCCCTGGCGGCAAGCGGGCGGCCTGCAACACCACCCCATGAGCCCACAGCACGGCCAGCACCAAGGCAGACAGCCGAAAACCCCGGGACATGCCCGGCGGCAGACTGCGGCTTGCGATGACGGCACGCCAGGGCTCGACCATTGGACAATACTGCCATCAAATCGAATGCTGAAGGGCTTTCATGAAACTCGCCACCTATAAAGACGGTTCGCGCGACGGCCAACTCGTCGTCGTCTCGCGCGACCTGAGCACCGCCCACTATGCCAACGGCATCGCCACCCGGCTGCAGCAGGTGCTGGACGACTGGAACTTTCTGTCGCCGCAACTGGAAGACCTCTACACCACGCTCAACCAGGGCAAAGCCCGCCATGCCTTCGCCTTTGAGCCACGCCAGTGCATGGCTCCCCTGCCCCGCGCCTACCAGTGGGCCGACGGCTCGGCCTATCTGAACCATGTGGAGCTGGTGCGAAAAGCGCGTGGCGCTGACATGCCCGAGAGCTATTTTGGTGACCCGCTGATGTACCAAGGCGGCAGCGACGACTTTTTGGGCCCCTGTGATGACGCCATCTTCCCCAACCTGGACTGGGGCGTGGACTTTGAAGGCGAAGTCGCCGTCATCACCGGCGATGTGCCCATGGGCACCAGCCCGAATGAAGCGCTGGAGGGTGTGCGCCTGATCTTGCTGGCCAATGACTGGAGCCTGCGCAATCTGATNCGACGACCGTAACGTGGACATGGCCCGCAATGCCAGCGCCCGCCACGCCCAAGGCAAACAAGTGTTTGTGGCCGTGGGAGCGCTGCACATGACGGGGCCACAAGGCCTACCGGCACTGCTGAAGACGCAGGGGTTTGAGGTGCGACGGGTGATGGCCTTGCCTTAAACCCAGTGCCCAAAATGGGTGCGTGACCGCCCCGAAAAGAAAGACGGTGTGGAAGCCCTGGACGCAAGAGCCCTTCACTCGAGACTTTTTGCGGGTGATGACAGGCTCCCCCGCCGTCGGTTGGCTTTGGGCAAACCATCCAGCGTACCGACTCGCTCCGCCTGCACTTGCAAGGTGTGCAGCATTTGATCCAACAGGGCAAGATTGGCATCAGAGAACTGGCTCAAAATTCCCTCATTCATGTCTTGCACCTGCGGAAACAGGCTGGCGAAAAGAGCGCGACCCTTGTCGGTGAGCGCCACCGCCGCCTTGCGCTGATCGCCCTGCACCGCGTCGCGCCGCAGCAAGCCCTTGGCCACCAGCGAGGTGATGGCGCGCGAGGTCCGCGCCCTGTCCAAACGGAGATGGTCCGCCAGCTCCGACGACAGCATGGGCCTGCCGTCTGGCAGCGAGGCAATCACGCGCCACTCCCGGCGGGTGATGCCATAGCGGCCTTCACACAGGCGCAGCACGGGTGCACCACCCGCCGCCACAATCCGGCTGAGCCGAAAAAGCAGCATGTCCTTGAACCTGTCTCTTATACACATCTAGATGTGTATAAGAGACAGCCCCACGCGACGGCCTCAGCAGCGCACAATGAGCGGGTTGCATGCAGCTTGCCTTCCCTTGCGTTCAGCGCTGGGCAGGATGCAGGCGACCTTGATGTCCCCCTTTGCTCACAAGCCCAAGAATCAGGAGACTCTCCCATGGCAGATTCCAACCCCTTCAGCAAGATGGTGCCCGGCTTTGATTTTTTGCAGGGCCTGGTGAAGAACGCCGGGCAGGCATTGCCCAGCATTGGCCAGTGGGTGGCGCCGACGCTGGACCCGGTGGAGTTGGAGAAAGAGATTGAGAAGCTGCGCACGGTGCAGTTTTGGCTGGAGCAGAACGCCCGCATGGTGGGCACCACCATTCAAGCCATGGAAGTGCAGCGCATGACGCTGTCCACCTTGAAAACCATGAATGTCTCGGTGACAGAGCTGCGTGACGCCATGACCCTAAAGCCCAGCGCCAGCGCAGACAAAGAGGCTGCGAGCTCATCTGAGCCCAAGAAGACCACCAGCAGCAAACAGGCCGACGCTGCTGAGGAGGCCGCACCTGCAGGCGTGGTGGACCCCATGCAATGGTGGGGCGCGCTGACCAAGCAATTCACCCAAATAGCGGCCACAGCCATGAAGGAAAGCGCCACGGACGCCGCTCGCAACCTGGCCGCCAACATGGCCAAGCAGTCCATGGATGCCGCTGCAGACACCCTGAAGAAGGCCGCTTCCATGCCCGCCGCCGTGGCTCAGCAGGCGGCCGACATGGCCGCCGCAGCCACCAAGACGGTGGCCCAGGCCAGCCGGGCTGCGGCTCCCAAAGCCGCCCCAGCGGCCAAAAAGGCGGCCACCAAGACAGCGCGCAAGCCCGCTGCCAAGAAGCCAAGCCGCTGACCTGGCTGGGGGCGAAGCCTGGGTGCGCCATGGGGCCATCCGCCGCCCACCACCCCAGGGCTTGGTGGCCTCACAGGGTTTTCCCGATGTCGTCATCGACTGCCCCGGGCCGCGCTAGCCCGGACCGGCCCGATTTGTGCAGTGCTTCCCTAAACCCTTTCACCGAGCTTGAATTGCCGTGGTCGGCGGAAAGTCCACCATTAGCGTTGACTACAATTTTGAAGGGGCACTGGCTGTTTCTCCCTTGGGAGACCACCGCCCGCCCATCCTGGGACAAGGCCAAGGCGACCCGCCGGGCTCCAGCTTTCTGAAAGTAGTTATGGCAAGCAATCCTCCCAAGGCATCGGCATCATCCACGGTCAAAGCCCCCTCAACCGAGATGGCACGGCACGGCCATAGCCCCGCAGACATGGCGGCCCATCTCGACGCCTGGCTCGGCAAGACCCCCGCTGACCTGCCCGGCATTGCTCGCGCTTTGGGCGACTTGGCCCGCGCCAAAGGCATGAGTCAGATTGCCAAGGAGACAGGCCTGAGCCGCGAAAGCCTCTACCGTGCACTCAGTGAAGACGGAAATCCCAGCTTCGCCACCGTGCTTAAAGTGACCCGCGCGCTGGGCGTGCGCCTCCACGCCCAAGCGGCTTGAATCGCGAACCCAGGGCGGGCAAGCCCCACAACGGAGCCCGAAAAGGCTCAAGTAAGGCATTCAGAAGGTGGACAAAGCACTGACACGAGGTTCATGCCGACACAGGGTATTCCCCTTGCTTGGGTTCTAACTGCTTTGTGGCCGCTTCAGGCGGATTTCAGCGCTGGCTTGCTAAAGTCCATGGCTTAGCCTTGGACGGAGAAGCTTGTGAGTGTGGCAGCGCAAACGGTATCGGTTGAAGAGCGGCGGCAACGTCAGGCCGAGGTGGTCGCGGCGCTGAAGCCGCTGCTGCCCGCGCATGCGCTGTTGTGGCAGACAGAAGACACCACGCCCTATGAATGCGACGGCCTGACGGCCTATCGCGAGCGGCCGTTGGCGGTGGCCTTGCCTGAAACCGAAGCCCAAGTCTCCGCCGTACTGAGCGCCTGCCATCGCCTGAGGGTACCTGTGGTGGCCCGCGGTGCAGGCACGGGGCTGTCGGGTGGCGCCATGCCGAATGCGCTGGGCGTCACACTCGGCCTAGCGCGCTTTAACCGCATCCTCTCGGTGGACAAGGTCAGCCGCACGGCGGTGGTGCAGTGCGGCGTGCGTAACCTCGCCATCAGCGAGGCCGCCGCGCCACTGGGCCTGTACTACGCCCCCGACCCATCGAGCCAGATCGCCTGCACCATCGGCGGCAACGTGGCCGAGAACTCCGGTGGCGTGCATTGCCTGAAGTACGGCCTCACGCTGCACAACGTGCTGGGCGTGCGCGGCTTTACCGTGGAGGGCGAGGCCATCAGCTTTGGGGCTGATGCGCTGGACGCGCCGGGGCTGGACCTACTCAGCCTGATCGTGGGCTCCGAAGGCATGTTGGCCGTGATCACTGAAGTGACGGTGCGCCTGACGCCCAAGCCCCAGCTGGCCCGCTGCATCATGGCCAGCTTTGACGACGTGCGCCGCGCCGGGGACGCCGTGGCCAGCATCATTGCGGCGGGCATCATCCCGGCTGGGCTGGAGATGATGGACAAGCCCATGACGGCGGCCGTGGAAGACTTTGTGCACGCGGGCTATGACCTGAGTGCCGAGGCCATCTTGCTGTGCGAATCCGACGGCACGCCGGAAGAGGTGGAGGAAGAGATCGGCCGCATGCTGGACGTGCTGCAGCGCTCGGGCGCCACGCGCATGGCCGTCAGCGAAAACGAGGCCCAGCGCATGCGCTTTTGGAGCGGCCGCAAGAACGCCTTCCCCGCCTCGGGCCGCATCAGCCCCGACTACATGTGCATGGACAGCACCATCCCGCGCAAGCGCTTGGCCGACATCTTGATCGCCATTGCCGAGATGGAGAAAAAGTACGCCCTGCGCTGCTGCAATGTCTTCCATGCGGGTGACGGCAACCTGCACCCGCTGATCCTATTTGATGCCAACGACCCCGACCAAATGAAGCGCGCCGAGGCCTTTGGCAACGACATCCTGGAGACCAGCGTGGCCATGGGCGGCACGGTCACCGGCGAGCACGGTGTGGGCGTAGAAAAGCTCAGCTCCATGTGCGTGCAGTTCAGCCCTGAAGAGCGCGAGCAAATGCTGGCGCTCAAGCGGGCGTTTGACCCGACGGAGCTGCTGAACCCCGGCAAAGCCATTCCCACCCTGCACCGCTGCGCCGAGTATGGCCGCATGCACGTGAAGAAGGGCCTGCTGCCCTTCCCTGAGCTGGAGCGTTTTTGATGGATGCCGCGCTGAACACCCTGGTGGACGCCGTCAAAGCGGCCACCGCTGACCAACGCCCGCTGTGCATCCGTGGCGGTGGCAGCAAAGACGGCCGGGGCGGCCCGCCCGTGGGCGAGGTGCTGGATGTGCGGCCGCTGTGCGGCATCTCGTCTTATGAGCCCACCGAGCTGGTGATCACCGCCCGCGCAGGCACGCCCCTGCCAGAGCTGGAAGCCGCTTTGGCCGAGCGCCAGCAGTATCTGCCGTTTGAGCCCCCCCGCTTTGGCGGCGGCACCGTGGGCGGCATGGTGGCTGCGGGGCTGGCCGGCCCGGCGCGTGCCAGCGTGGGCAGCGTGCGCGACTATGTGCTGGGCGCCACGCTGCTGAACGGCCAAGGTGAGGTGATGAGCTTCGGCGGCCAGGTCATGAAGAATGTGGCGGGCTACGATGTCTCGCGCGTGCTGGCCGGCTCCATGGGTGTGCTGGGCGTGATCTGCGAGGTCTCGCTCAAGGTCTTGCCGCTGCCGCCCGCCAGCCTGACCCTGCGCTTTGACATGGACCAAACCAGTGCGCTGCGTCACCTCAACCAATGGGCGGGCGACCCGCTGCCGCTGAACGCCAGCGTGTGGTGGGACGACACTTTGGTGCTGCGCCTGCGCGGGGCTTCTGCTGCAGTGACGGCTGCCGCCCGGCGCTTGGGCGGCGAGCCCATCCCAGAAGACCTGGCGGCACCGTTTTGGGATGGCCTGCGCGAGCAAACCGATGACTTTTTTACCACGGCCCGCGAGGCGGTTCGCGCCCAAGGCGCCAGCCTCTGGCGTCTCTCGGTGGCGCCCAGCGCCCCACGCATCTCGCTGGGCGGCGAGCATCTGATCGACCAGTTGGTGGAATGGGGTGGCGGCCAGCGCTGGCTGCTGACCACGGCCAGTGCCACTGCCGTGCATGAAGCAGCCCAAGACGCCCGAGGCCACGCCCAACGCTGGTGGGGCGGTGACGGCGGTGCCGATGGCTTTGCGCCCTTGTCGGCCCCGCTGCTGCGCATCCACCGCGAGCTGAAGCGGGCCTTTGACCCCGCCGGCATCTTCAACCGCCAACGTCTACACCCGGAGTTGTGATGGAGCACGCCACCGAAGCCTCGATGCAGGCGTATTACGCTGAGCGGGCCCGCGAGTACGAGGCCGTCTATGCCAAGCCCGAGCGCCAAGCCGACCTGGCCGCCATCAAGGCCTGGCTGCCTGCCCAGTTTGCCGGGCGCCGAGTGCTGGAAGTGGCCACCGGCACCGGCTACTGGACACCCTCCGCCGCCGCGCAAGCCACCGAGTGGCTGGCCACCGACATCAACCCCGAAACCCTGGCCGTGGCCCGAGCCAAGGCCCTGCCGCCTTGCGTGCGCCTAGCCGTGCGCTGGCTGCTGAAAGAAGGCCTGCCCTCGGCCGCGTTTGAGCCCGCGATGAAGCTGGGCCAGATGGTGCGCCCATTGCTGCCTTCCGCGCTGAAAGCCAAGGTGCCGCCCAAGGCCAGCAAAGAAGCCCACCGCTGGCCCACCCGGCACCATGAGCGCAAGGTGCTGATGCTGATGGGCTGCGTGCAGCCGGGCATGATGCCCAATATCAATTCCGCCACCGCGCGGGTGCTGGACGCCGCTGGCATTCAAACCGTGGTGGCCGACGAAGCAGGCTGCTGCGGCGCCATCCGCGCCCACCTGGGCGACCAAGAAGGTGGCTTGAACGACATGCGTCGCAACATCGACGCCTGGTGGCCTCTGGTCGAAGGCCTGACCGCCCACGGCGCGGTGGAAGCCATCGTGATGAACGCCAGCGGCTGCGGCGCCACCGTCAAGGAGTATGGCCATGCCCTGGCCCATGACCCCGACTATGCCGACAAAGCCCAGCGCATCAGCGCGCTGACCAAAGACCTGAGCGAGTTGCTGCCTGAACTGGTGGCACCGCTGCAAAAAGCCCTGGCGGCCAAGCGCCACCGGGGTGAGGCACAGCCAGAGGCGGTGCCGCTGGCCTATCACCCGCCCTGCACCCTGCAACATGCGCAACGCCTGAAGGGTGGTGTCGAAGAACATTTAGCCAAGCTGGGCTTTGAGGTGCGCACTGCCGCCTGCGACAGCCATTTGTGCTGCGGCTCGGCTGGCACTTATTCCGTGCTGCAGCCCGAGATCTCGCTGCAACTGCGCGACCGCAAACTCAAGGCCCTGGCCAGCGTGCCCGGCGAGACCATTGTCTCGGCCAATATCGGCTGCATCCAACACTTGCAAACCGGCAGCGAGCGCCCGGTGCGCCACTGGGTGGAAGTGTTGGACGACGCACTCACCGCCGCCCAAACCTTGCGCCCAATGCACCCGCTGCGCGAGCCCGCCTCGCTGTGAGTGCCCCTCAGCCTTGCCCTTGCGGCCGCAGCGATGGCGCCGGGCGCCAAGCCCGGCCGCTCGCCTATGCCGACTGCTGCGGGCGCTGGCACCAGGGCTCTTTGGCGCTGCAAGCGCCCGATGCCGAGAGTCTGATGCGCTCGCGTTACAGCGCCTTTGTGCTGGACCTGCGAGACTATCTCTTGGCCACCTGGCACCCCGCCCACCGCCCGGCCACCCTGGAGCCACCTGAGCCTGGTTTGCGCTGGCTGGGGCTGACGGTGAAGCGCCACACCGTCTTGGACGCGCAGCATGCGGACGTTGAGTTTGTGGCGCTGAGCAAGCTGGGCGGGCGCGCCCACCGCCTGCACGAAATCAGCCGCTTTGAGCGTGACTCGCAAGGCCACTGGCTCTATCTGGACGGCCAGCACCGCTGATGCTTGATTCCTCCGTGGACATGGCCTGGGCCGACGCCGCGCACGCCGCTGGCCTGCCACTGCTGTGGGCGGACGAGCACTTGTGCGTGCTGCACAAGCCGCCCGCGCTGTTGGTACACCGCAGCGAGCTGGACAACCGAGAGCAAGATTCGGTGATGGACCGCCTGCGCGCGCTGAGCACCGACTGGCTGGCCCCGGTGCACCGCTTAGACAAAGCCACCTCCGGCCTGCTGATGCTGGCCCGCAGCCCCGAGGCCGCACGCCAGATGGGCTCGCTGTTCGAGGCCGGGGGCGTGAGCAAGGCCTACCTGGGCCTGGTGCGCGGCTGGCCCGCTGAGCAGCAGCTGATTGACTACCCCTTGGCCCGCGACCCCGAGCTGCCCAGCACCGGCCAGCCCCACCTGGAAGCGCAAACCGAATTGCAGCGTTTGGCGCGGGTGGAGTGGCCTTTTGCGGTGGACGCACGCCATGCCAGCAGCCGCTATGCGCTGGTCTGCGCCCGGCCGCACCAAGGCCGCCGCCACCAGATCCGCCGCCATGCCAAGGCCGTCAGCCACCCGCTGGTGGGGGACACCACCCATGGCAAAGCCCCACACAACCATGCCGTGGCCCGCCACGTGGGCACACCCCGCTTGTGGCTGCATGCTTGGGGGCTGCGCTTCACCCATCCTTTCACCGCGCAGCCGCTTCGGCTGACAGCCCCGCCGGGGCCTGAGTGGCAGCAGTTGTGCGCCAGCGGGCCGTGGCTGGACCCGCTGCCCGCGCTGGACACTCCCCTCTTCTGACCACCATGCATCACGGGCTTTGGGCCGCTGCGGCGTCCTACATCATTTGGGGCTTATTCCCACTGTATTTTCATCAGCTGAGCAACGTGCCGTCGCTGGAGATCGTGGCCCACCGCTCGGTCTGGTCCCTGGTGTTTGTGGCCGGCGTATTGGCCGTGCAGCGCCGCTGGGCCTGGCTGCGCGAGGCGCTGCGCCAGCCCAAGGTCTTGGGCACTTATGCGGCGGCCGCGCTGCTGCTGTCGAGCAACTGGCTGATCTATGTCTGGGCCGTCAACCACGGCCATGTGCTGGAGGCCAGCCTGGGTTACTTCATCAACCCGCTGGTGAATGTGCTGCTGGGCGTGTTGGTGCTGCACGAGCGCCCGCGCAAGCTGCAATGGCTGGCCCTGGGCGTGGCCGGTGCGGGCGTGGTCTGGATGGCCGTGGCCATGGGCACGCCGCCCTGGGTGGCGCTGGCCTTGGCCCTGAGCTTTGGCTTTTATGGCCTGATCAAAAAAATGGCGCCGCTGGGCTCGCTCGAAGGCTTGTCTTTGGAGACCCTGCTGCTGGCGCCCATCGCGGTGCCCGCCCTGCTGTGGCTGACGCTGCACAGCCCCGACGGCGGCCACAGCCCCAGCACTTGGGCCTGGCTGTTGGTGGCTGGGCCGCTCACGGCCATTCCGCTGCTGCTGTTTGGCTTTGGCGCCCAGCGGGTCAGCATGGGCACGTTGGGGTTGCTGCAATACCTGGCCCCCAGCCTGCAGTTTGTGCTGGGCTGGCTGGTGTTTCAAGAGCCCCTCAGCCCGCAACGGCTGCTGGGCTTTGGGCTGATTTGGCTGGCGCTCAGCCTGTACAGCTGGGACTCTTGGCAAGCCTTGCGGCGCCGCAAAGGCTCAGTCATTGACTGACGGCGTGGCAGCAGCAGTAGTCGGCCTGAGCCACGTCAGCGCTCTGCCAGGTGTTGGCGCGCGAGCCGACCGCCCCCACGCTCTGGCCACCCAGATAGAAGTCTTGGTCGTTCATCACCAAGGCACCCAGGTCACCCAAGCCACTGGGGATGAGCACCGAGCCGTCACCCACTTTTTGCCGCAGTGACTTGCCCACCAGGTTCCAGGCCTTGCCAAACTGGCTGCAGGCCCTGGCGCAGGTTTGGTTGGCACCTTCGTCTTGCTGGTCCGTGCTGCGGTCGAACACAAAGTTGCGGCGCACGGCCCCCACCACGCCGGGCGAGGCCACCAGCTCGTAGCCGTCCTTGGTGTAGAGCCCGGCGCGCTGTGAGTCGAGGATCTGGTAGGGGTGCTTGGCCATGCAATAGGCCGCTGCAGTCGCCCCCGTCACGGCGGGCTCAAAGGTAAAGCTCTGCGCCGGTGGGTCTGCCGCCCAAACGGCTGAAGCCAGCCAAGGTGCCACCAAGACACCGATCAATGTGTGCACAAGACTTTTCATGTGGATCTCCCTGAAGTGCCGCGCGCTGCCTTGACCCGATGCCAATGCATGCGGCGCGTGGCGGCACTATCGAAGAGATCCCTGGGCGGTGGAGCCCCTGAGGCGGGGGAGACACCCCCTGCAAGCAAGGGGCCTAGGGTCTGTTGACCCTAGACCAATCCCAACAGTCGCAGCGCTAAGTGATGCACGCGTGAGGCCGGGTCGGCCAGGCCGTTGACGATGTTGAGGTGGTGGCAGTACGGCACCGTCTCGCAGATGGGCACGGCGCTGGGCCCCCATTGGTGGCGAATCAGCAGGTTCTGGCGCAGGAACTCGTCGCTCTCCTCCGCGCCCACCACCGCCATCAAGGGCCGCTTGGGGCGGGGAAAGAATGCAGGGCTCAGGCGTTTCACGCTGGCCGGGGTCAGGCGCAGGTCTTCCTTCAAAAAGGGCGTCAGGCGCAAAGGTTCTAAATCGAACAAGCCTGAGATCGAGAGCGCTCCATGCACCAGTTGAGGGGGCAGATCCGCCGCGACCTCGCGCCAGCGGCAGCACAACAGCATGGCGGCCAGATGACCACCAGCTGAATGGCCAGCCACGACGATGCGCTTGGGGTCGCTCCCCCAGTCAGCCGCATGCTGGTAGACCCAGGCCAGGGCACGTGCCATTTGCAAGGCAATTTGCTCGATGCTCACCGTGGGGCATAAGCTGTATTCAGGCACCACCACCGTGGCCCCGGCCTGCACCAAGGCGGGGGCGGCAAAGGAGTGATCGTCTTTGCTGAGTGATCGCCAATAGCCGCCATGGATGAACACCAGTATGGGTGCCCCTGACTGCGCGGCAGGGAACACGTCGAGACGCTCGTCGGCATTGTCGCCATAGGCGATATCCAGCCGCGCCTGGGGGCTGCCTTGGCGGGCCAGCGCAGAGGCTTCGCGCCATCGCTCAAACAAGGCGGCATGGTCCGGAATGCGGGCTCGGTTGTTGTATTGCAGGTCTAGCCACTTCGGATCCGTCTTACTCATGCAAGCCTCCAGGGTTGACGACCAAGCCTCAAGGATAAACGCAAGTTGAGGTTCACAGCCGCCGCTGAAATCACCTCTGCCCTTGAAGGACAAGGTTTCATCAAGTTACCGAGGGTTCTCCTTAGGCGTAACAGCGGGCAGAGGACTATCGCCGTCGGCGCTTGGATGACAAAATTGCAATCGATTGCTAAACAAATCAACTCAGACCCATGAAACCCTTGAATGACCTGCTGCCCTTGGGGATCGGCTGGCGAGAAGACGGTTGGAAAACATCATGCTTACGCGATCCTTTCGAACTCGTTCAACACTCGGTCTATCCCCCCCTAAAAGCCCATTCCGTTCGGTTACGCCAAGGTTTCGCCTGTCAAAGATTAGGGTGAAGCCCGAATTCGCTGAATGAAAGTTCTGGATATAGTTCAGGCCTCGCGGCTCACAAAGCCGCTTTTATGACAACAGCGTTCTATTTGAGCGACTGGAGGAAAACGAGTGAATTACGCTGAAGCACAGCGCAGTCCCGGAGGGCAGAGTGGTCTACGTCTGGAAGCTTGAGTAATCAAGCCTCCGCCCCACACTGGCTCACCCTATCCACCTGCGCAGCCCCTTTCATCGAAACACGAGCCCCGAGAGGCTGCGCTCTGACCCTTTGTATCCCGGAGGAACCATGTCCTTTTTGAACCTCATCCGTGCCCCCTTCCTGGCGGCATCTCTCGTCGTCGCCACGTTGAGCGTGGCCCCTGCCGATGTGCTGGCCCAGGCCGCATCAGCCGCTGAAGCAGCATCGGCTGTCGCCTCAGCGGCGGCCGAGCCTGCCGTGGCACCGCCCACTGGCGTGCCCACCCCGGAGGTGAAGAAAGAAGAGATCGACAACCCCTATGGTCTGAAAGCCCTGATCGACCACGGTGGCTATGTCTCCATGACCACGCTGATCATCATGGTCATCATGTCGGTCGGTAGCTGGTACATCATCATCGTTAAGCTGCTCGAACAGCAAAAGCTGTTCCAGAGCGCCAAGGCAGCCGGTGCCACCTTCTGGACGGCAGGTACCGTCAAGAAGGGTGCTGAGGCCCTGGAAGAAAAGTCGGCCTTCCGTTACATTGCCGAGCAAGGCCTGAAGGCTTCTGAGCACCACGAAGGCACTCTGGTGGAGCACATTGACCGCCACACCTGGATTGGCATGAGCGTTCAGCGCGCTGTGGATACCATCAACTCCAGCCTTCAAGGTGGCTTGGCCTTCTTGGCAACCGTTGGCTCTACCGCTCCTTTCGTCGGCCTGTTCGGCACGGTGTGGGGTATTTTGCAAGCGCTGACCCAGATTGGCGTGTCCGGCCAAGCGTCCATCGACAAGGTGGCAGGCCCAGTGGGTGAAGCACTGATCATGACCGCCATCGGCCTGGCCGTGGCTGTGCCTGCGGTGATGGGCTACAACTGGCTGATCCGCCGCAACAAGCAAGTGATGGAGCAAGTTCGCTCCTTCTCGGGTGACCTGCACAACGTGCTGCTGGCTGGCAAGAAGTAATCTCGTCTCCGGGGCGCACGCTGAGGCGCCCTGCTCCAAGCTTGCAGAGGCAGGCTTGGTGGCTCCGTCCCCTGATCAAACACAAAGGAACACCCCATGGCCATGAACGTAGGTTCAGCCGACGGTGACGAAGATGGCGGCATGAATGCAGCCATCAACACCACGCCCTTGGTGGACGTGATGTTGGTGCTGCTGATCATGCTGATCATCACCATCCCCGTGCAGACGCATGCTGTGAACATGAATATGCCGGTCAACTCCAACCAGCCTCCGCCGCCCAAACCACCGGAGATCGTCAAAATTGACGTGGACTTCGACGGCACGGTGTATTGGCAAGCAGAGCCGGTTTCTGGCCGTGGTGACTTGCAAGTGCGGCTCTACCGCATTGCGCAAATGCCTGACCAACCCGAAGTCCACCTGAAGCCCAACAAGCTGGTGGAGTACAAACACGTGGCCATGGTCTTGGCCGAAGCTCAACGACTGGGCGTCACCAAGATCGGCATCGTGGGTAACGAACAGTTCATGAATTGATTCGACCTGCCACTGGCTACTGACGGGATCGGAATGCTCACGCTCTTTTGGCGTGGACTCCGGTCCCTTTTTCCTTCCCAATTCAGAAAATCTCTCCACCTCGCAGAGGAATGAACATGATTGCATTGCGCCCCCTCGTTGTCGCCCTGATGTTGGCCGGTTCTCTGGCCGCTGCCCAAGCTCAAGCCATACGCCCCGAAGTGGCCAAGCCATTGAAGGAAGCCAATGACATGCTGCGTGCCGGCAAGGCCAGAGAAGCCCTGTCCAAAGCCAATGCGGCCAACGCAGTGGGCGGCAAGACTGGTGCGGAACAGTTGATGATTGACCGCATGCGTGCCGCAGCAGCGCAGCGGGCTGGTGACTTTGGTGCCGCCGCCGATGCCATGGAGGATTTGATGAGCTCGGGCAAGTTGGGTGGTGCTGAACAGGCACAGACTGCCGAGTCTTTGGCCTATGCCTACTCACAACTGCGCAACAACGCCAAGGCCAACCAGTGGATTGCCAAGGCTCAGAGCTTGGGGAATAACAACGCCTCGCTGAAGCAGCTTCAAGCCTATCTGCAAGCCAATAGCGGAGACTATGGTGCCATCGCCAAAGAATCTGCTGCTGCCGTTGCTGCGGCCGAGCAAGCGGGCCGTAAACCGGACGAAAACGAACTGTTGCGCTTGGCCGATGCCTATCAGCGCACCAACAATGCGGCTGGCCAATCTCAGGCCTTGGACAAGCTGGTGGCCTACTACCCCAAGCGCGAATATTGGGCTGCGGCGCTGGGCCGCCTGCCCAACAAGCCCGGCTTTTCCGACCGTTTTGGCTTGGACGTGATGCGCTTGAAGCTCGCTACAGGCAACCTGA
Organism: Ideonella sp. MAG2; assembly: GCA_004359425.1. Classification (GTDB taxonomy): domain Bacteria; phylum Pseudomonadota; class Gammaproteobacteria; order Burkholderiales; family Burkholderiaceae_C; genus Ideonella. Next base: position 1,495,375 of record PTEU01000001.1, read on the forward strand.
GCAGCACCGCAGACTTCATGGAAATGGCCCAATTGGCCCTGCAGGCAGGCAACTCCGCCGAAGCCAAGCTCATTGTGGATAAAGGTTTTGCCGCAGGCGCTTTGGGCACAGGTGCTGAGGCCGACCGCCACAAGCGCCTGAAGGCCCTGGTCGAGAAGAAAGAAGCCGAAGACAAAGCAGCCTTTGCGGGCCGCCTGGCTGAAGCCACCGCCGCCAAGGACGGCAACGCGCTGGTGCAACTGGGTGCCTCCATTGTGGCAGCGCTGGGCGGTGGGGTGTTTTGCATTGATACCGGTTTTCAAAGGCCGCTGTTCGACGCCGCTTATTTGATCGTGCATGAGGGCCACGCGGCCTTCATCGACACAGGGACAGCGTTTGCCGTGCCCCGCTTGCTGGAAGCCTTGGCCGCAACCGGCTTGCAGCCCAATGCGGTGGACTGGATCATTCCCACCCATGTGCATTTGGACCATGCCGGTGGCGTGGGGGCCTTGCTGAGCCACTTGCCCTCCGCCAAGGTCTTGGTCCACCCGCGCGGTGCTCGGCACATGGCCGACCCGGCTGCGCTCTGGCAAGGGGCCACGGCTGTTTATGGTGAAGACGAAATGCAGCGCTCGTATGGCGCGCTGACGCCTGTGCCCCTGAGCCGCTTGCAAGAAAGCCACGATGACATGCGAGTGGTGCTGGGAGGGCGTGAGTTACGCTTGGCCGACACGCCCGGCCATGCTCGCCACCACCATTGCATCTGGGATGAACACACCCGAGGCTGGTTCACCGGAGATACCTTTGGCGTCTCCTACCGGGAGTTGGATGTCAATGGGCAGCCGTGGGTGTTGCCGTCCAGCACCCCGGTGCAGTTCGACCCGCCCCGCTTGCGAGACTCCATCCACCGTTTGCTCGCCGCCCAACCCGAGCAGATGTACCTGACCCACTACGGTGCGCTGCGCGATGTGCCTCGCTTGGCGGTCATGCAATTGGAATTGCTAAGCCACATGGAAGTGCTGGGCGAGGAGCATGCAGCGCAGGCTGACCCCCTTGCACTGCTACAACAGGGTTTGATACAGATTTACCTCCGTAGCCTGCGGCAGCATGGCTCAACGCTGTCGCAAGACGACATCGCGGAGTTGCTGAGTGTGGATGTCACTCTCAATGCCCAAGGCATGGCCGTTTGGTTGCAAACCCGTCACAAAGCATCAGCATGACCACGAACACCCTGCCCCCGGTTCAAGGCGGCTGCCTCTGTGGCCGCGTGCGTTACCAAGCCCAGCCGGACCACCGCGAAGGCTATTACTGCCACTGCCGCATGTGCCAACTGGCCTTCGGCAACACGCGGGCGGCTTATCTCAACCTGCGCAAAGACGAGGTGCGCTGGACGGGTGCCGAGCCACCCCGCTTCTACCAAAGCTGCAAGTTCGCCCAGCGTGGTTTTTGCGGCCACTGCGGAACGCCCTTAACGTTCGAGTTCTTGGACTCGCAGCGCATGGATTTGTCGATCGGCAGCTTGGATGAGCCTGCCGCCTTCACCCCCGCCAGCCACTTTGCAGTGGAAAGCCGCATTGCACCCTGGCATGCCGAAGACGGCTTGCCGGGCGAGCGGCTGGATGCCTTCGACGGCATCATGAACCGCTGGCGCGAGGCCTACGGCCCTGAGGCTGAAGCGGGGCTGGCAGCCGTGCAGGCCCAGCCCCATCCTGAGCGCTGATCAGGCGCGCAAGGCCTGTGCTTCTTGGGCCAAGCGCGTGATGCGCGCCCAGTCGCCCGCCTTGACGGCATCGGCCGGCGTCAGCCAAGACCCACCGCACACCTTGACATTGGGCAGACCCAAAAAATCAGGCGCGGTTTGCAGCGAAATGCCGCCCGTGGGGCAGAAAACCACGTCCGGGAAGGGACCGGCCAAGGCCTTGAGCAGAGGAATGCCCCCCGCCGCCGTGGCCGGGAAGAACTTCAGGAAGTTGAGCCCGTCGGCCTGAGCCGCCATGACCTCGCTGGCTGTGGCCACGCCCGGCAGCAGCGGCAAGCCCACTTCACGACAGGCTGCCCCCACTTCAGCGGTATAGCCCGGACTGACCCCAAACACTGCGCCAGCCGCTTTGGCCGCCCGCGCATCGGCCGCACTGCGGATGGTGCCAGCCCCGACGATGGCACCGGGCACCCGGGCCATGGCGCGGATGGCATCCAAGGCCACTGGCGTGCGCAGGGTCACCTCCAGCACTTTGACGCCACCCGCCACCAGAGCCTGGGCCAGAGGCACAGCGTCTTCCAAGCGGTCGATCACGATCACCGGAATCACCGGGCCATGGGTCACCAAATCAAGCGTGTTCATCATGCTCACCAATCTTTAAGAACTCACAGCCAAGAACAAGCGCCTGTCTCGGCGGTGCTGACATTGCGACGTAGGCCCGCAAACAATTCTCGGCCCAGGCCATGGGTATGGCTTTCGGCAAGCGCAACGTCTCGCTGAGCCAGCGGGCGGGCCTGCCACTCATCAGCAGCCACCAGGGCTTGCAAGGTGCCTGCCACCGCATCCAGGCGCACGAGGTCGCCGTTGCACACCTTGGCCAGCGGGCCACCCGCCAGTGCTTCGGGGCTGACGTGGATGGCCGCGGGCACCTTGCCCGAGGCGCCCGACATGCGGCCATCAGTCACCAAGGCGACCTTAAAGCCCTTGCCTTGCAGCACAGCCAGTGGCGGAGTGAGCTTGTGCAGCTCGGGCATGCCGTTGGCTTGCGGGCCTTGGAAGCGCACCACGGCAACGAAGTCACGTTCCAACGCTCCTGCCTTGAAAGCCGCCAGCAATGCTTCTTGGCTGTCAAAGACAATGGCCGGGGCTTCGACCACGTGCCTGTCTTCAGGCACCGCCGAGACCTTGATCACCGATCGGCCCATATTGCCCGTTAAAAGCTTCAAACCACCGGTGGCAGAGAACGGTGCAGCGACGGTGCGCACCACGCTGTCGTCGCCACTGGCTGCTGGCAAATCATCCCAACGCACGGCAGCTCCATCCAAGCAGGGCTTGCGGCCATAGGCGGCCAGGCCCTCGGCGGCTACCGTGCCCACAGCGTCGAACACATCATGCGACAGGGCGATGGCAGTGCTCATGGCGATGGTGTCCCGCGAGAACAGCGACAACTCCATGCCCGGGTAGCCCTGGGTAACGCCGTCGCACATGGCAGGCACGGCACCAGCCACTTGTGCGGTGGCCCCGAGTTTCAGCGCAGTTTCACGAATCAAGGCTGGATAGCCCTCGTAAGGCTGGTGGGCCGAGAGCATGTCGTTATAGGCCGTCACGATGCCCAGGTTGGGTGCTTTCTGCGCCACGACCTTGAAGCGCTCGTCTTTGGGCAGCGCGGCAAACGCATGGGCGACATTGGCGCAGCCCAGGCGGTCCGCGCCAGGATCGCGTTGGCGCAGTGTCTCAAGGCGTTGGAGGTAGACGCTGCGGGTAGCGGCGCTGCGCTCACGGATGCGTTGGGTCACGCGGTCCACAACGGGGTGAAGTGGGGTCATAGGCAAGGTGGTGTAGAAGAAATCAGGTTGTAACCAGTACATTCATTATCGTGTAACTTGATTACATGGTCAAACCCCTATCGCCCTTGCTGATCGGCCGGCGACCGCTCGCTGGCGGTACCCCACCCCTGCCCCTCGCTGAGTCAAGGCTGGGATGGTGCGCCCGCCCCCGGTTGCAGCACGGCTTGGCCCAGTGGCCTTCCCAGTGCTGAGGACATTCGGACCCTGTAGCACCTCGCAAGAAGCCGCTAAGGCAAGAAATTGGACGGTCTATGGCGCACCGAATCTCTCAAGCGGTGTGGCGCGCTCAGGCTGCAGACAGCCCCACCTGCACACGCCATTGCTGGTGCAGCCGAGCATGGTCGTCTTGGGTGTCGATGTCTTGCAGGCTCCCAACATCATCGACGTCCACCGCATGGGCGGGATAGCGGGCCAGGATGCGGCGAGCCCCTTCGTCCCCGCTGAGTGCCACAAGGTCCGCATACAGCTCGCCACTGAAGCCCACCGGATGGCCGCGACGGCCTTGCACTTGCGCAAAGGCCACCGCATGGCGCTTCAGGGCCTCAGCCACCTGGCGAATGGTGCGGGGCAAGAGCAGGGGCATGTCAGCGGGCAGCATCAACCAGCCAGCCGCAGAGGGGCGCGCCGCCACACCGGCGGCAATAGAGTCGCCCATGCCCCCTAGTGCTGGCCCGTTGGCTCCGCCCATCACCACCACATCACGGCGTGCAATTTGGCGGGCAGCTTCATCAGCAAAGGCTGGTGTGGTCACCACCACCACCGGTAAATTGGAGGAAACCGCATGGTGTAGCGTGGTGCTCAACACGGTACGGTCTCCCCAAGGCTCGGCCAGTTTGTGGCGAGCGCCCCCGTAGCGCGACCCCCGCCCTGCTGCCAACACCACGACCACTGGACCGGATTTCATGCCCACGCTTTCTCGTCTGAAGAACACGGCGCTCTACAGCGAGCGCGCTGCCCCGAAGAATGCGGCCTGTGGGCCATGCTGAACAGTCGTGCGTTCACCTAAGGCATTGCCCTAGCCGACGATTGTCGGACAGCGGCAGCCGTACACTGAGCGCATGAAAGACATCGCCCAGTTACGCAAGAGCTACGAGCGCGCCGAGTTGGATGAGGCCAGCGCCGCTGCCGACCCGATGCAGCAATTTGACCGCTGGTTCAAGGAAGCGCTTTCCGCAGAGCTGCCAGAACCTAACGCTATGACGTTGGGGACGGTGGGCTCCGATGGCCGCCCCTCCACACGCATTGTGCTGATCAAAGGGTATGACGAGCGAGGCGTCGTCTGGTACACCAACTACCAAAGTCGCAAAGGCCAAGAATTGGCCCACAGCCCCTGGGCAGCGCTGCAATTCCATTGGGTGGAGTTAGAGCGCGTGGTGCGCATTGAGGGTCGGGTGGAGAAAACCTCGGATGAAGAATCCGATGCCTATTTCCACTCACGGCCATTGGACTCGCGGCTCGGTGCCTGGGCGTCGCCGCAAAGTCAGGTCATCAGCTCCCGAGCCACCCTGGTAGCCCAGGCTGCACAGGCAGCCTTGAAGCATGCGCTCAACCCCCCTCGCCCTCCGCATTGGGGCGGTTACCGGCTCAAGCCTGACCGCTTTGAGTTCTGGCAGGGCCGCCCTTCGCGCCTGCACGACCGGCTGGCTTATCGCCTGGACGAGCAAGGGGCATGGCGGCGCGAACGCCTTGCCCCTTGAACCCAAGGCGACCCGCTGCTTTAGAAGCGGGCTTGCAGCCCAACGGTCAAAGAGCGCCCAGCCTGGGGAGCCAGCTCGCGCACCGTACGCACGGCCGTGGCGTTGTAGGCCAGCGCATTGCCCAGGTTGTCGCCCTTCAAAAAGGCCTGCCATTCCCCAGATGCCCACGGCAAGGTGTAGGCGGCCCACACATTCACCAAAGTGTAGGCATCGGTGGCGGCATCACCCTGTGACACCCGGCGCTGTGCCCAGGCGTGCTTGACGCCAGCCCCCAGCGACCAAGCGCCCTGATGAGCGGCCAGGCCCAGGTTCAGGCGCATGGGTGCCAAGCGCGGCAAGGGCTCGCCGGTGCGGCTGTTTTCTCCGCGTGTCCAATCCCAGGTGGCGTTGCTGTCGATGCGCCACTGCCCCCACTGATGGCGGTGCTTGGCCTCCAATTCCAAGCCCCACAGCTTGGCGGGCACGCCTTGGAAGGCATAAATGGGCACGCTGAAGGGCTCGCCGTCCTCGCCTACTTCGCTGAAGGTCTCTCCTGTGGCCTCCAGGGCGATGAAACGACCAAATCGCATGGCAAACACATTGGCCTTGATGAGGTTCGCGCCGCTCTGCCAACTCACCCCCAGGTCCGCATGGGTGCTGCGCTCCAGCCCTAAGCTGGGGTCGCCACGCTCGTAGGCGGCGGTCGCCACATGCACGCCGTCGGCGTACAGCTCATAGTAAGCCGGTGCACGTTGGGTCGCACCCAGGCTGCCGGTCAGGCTCCATTGAGGCATGAAGCGCCAGGCACTGGCCACGGACACACTGCCCGGGCTAAAGCTGCGTGACTGGGCGCTGCCGAACCGGGGCTCCTCCACTTCTGGTGCATCGCCTTCAGAGCGAACCGTCACACGCTCCAGCCGCCCACCCAGGGTCAAGCTCAAGGAGCCTGAGCGCCACTCTTCCATGCCGAACAACGCCATCGAACGAGTGCGGGTGGCGGGCACAAAGGCCTCTTCACCCAGGGCCTCGAAACGCATGGACTCAGCCTGCACACCCCACACCCCTTGCCAGGCACCTTGAGGCGCATGGCGCGCCTCGATACGAAGCGCCTGCCCCCGGCTGGAGAAGGTGGTGCCCACCTCGCCACTGCCTTCAATTTCTTGATGCTGATAGCGGGTGTCTGAGAGCTGGAAGCTGAGCTTGTCCACAAACCCGCCCAGGCTTCGCTCGCCCGCCAAGGTGGTGCGACGACGGTTCATATCAATGGTCACGTCGGGTTCGACCGTCACGCCATAGTGGTTGTCGTAGCTGTCAAACGACAGGCCGAGATAGCCCTTATCGTCTGCCCACAGGAGGCGTCGATGGTGGCACCGGCGTTGTCCAACAGCCGCACCCGATCACCGTCCAGGCCGCGAATGACAGGACGCTGGCTGTTGGGGCCAAAGCCGCTGGAGGCCACACCGGCCACGCCTTCCAGCGTCTCACCCAAGGTGCTGGATTTTTTGAGCAGCAGACGCTCACCGGTCAACACCGCGCTGGGTTGAGCCAAATCGGCTTGGCCCAGCGGGTTGCCAATCACCAGCACACGTTCGGTGGTGGCGTTGGTGTTAGTGGTTTGCGCAGCGCAGGCGGCTGCACCCAGGCACAGGCCAGCAGCCCATGCAGTCGGAATCATTGGAAAGTTCATGGCACCCAGGCACGCAGCACAAGGCCACTGCCTTGCTGACGTGCAAATAGAAGAGGCCGGATGAGACAGACTCACCCCGCAAAAGCAGCCCGCTCATGGCGCAGCAGGCCAGCACAAAAGCTCAACTGACAGGGTGGGTTGGGGGTGCGCGGGCCGCATAGCGGGCCACCCAGCGCGGCGTGGCGCCCGGGCCCAAGGAGGGGCCCCAAAGAGGCGGCGTGGCCCGAAACACCGGCGCCTCGGTCACAGCCAGGTTCAGGCCATCCGCACAGGCGGCCTGATCCAGCAAACGACATTCAGCCGTGCCCGTGGCATGCCCGTCATGGGCTGCCGCACTGGCTGGTGGCTGCGTGGCTTCCTTCAGGCCCGGCACATGCACTACGCGGTGCCAAGCGCCCCATAGCGAAGCCAGTACCAAGGCCAACACCAACACCCACAGCCACGACGACACCCGGCTGCGAGCCGCATGGCGCATGGTTTGAAGCGAGAAGGGGCTCATCAAGACGACAACTCAGCGCCTCACGGGGCGCTCACCGGCTGAGCGCCGACCATGCGGTAGTAGAGCCCATAAGGGTCCTTGGACAAGACCGCGAGCTTGCCTTCCACCATGACCGGCTCCAGCGTGTACTTGACCGGTGTGAGCGTTTTGACCTCCACCAAGCCTTCAGGCCCTGCGGGGACGCAAAAGGTGCAGCTCGTCGGCACGGATGACAGCAGGAAGTGCTTTTGCTTGTCCCCTGGCTCCAAGGGCATCATAAAGCCCTGAACTTTCACCGTTTGGTTGTTCAAGGCCTGTACGGGCTTGGGGAAGACCGGCACCAGACGGTTGCGTTCGGGCCGGGTGGTCACCGAGGACAACACCGACCAGGACACCACCCCTTCCTTGTCTTGCAAGGGTTTGAAGGGGCTGCGTGGGTCGTGATAGCCCGGCCCACTCCCCAACACGCCGGACAGCGGTGGGCTCAGAACCTGTGCTCCAGAAGCTGCGGGGGCGGCCGGTGTGGTCTGAGACGCGGCGGGGGTTTGGGCCATGGCGGCACCGACCATGGCCATCGAGGCCACCCACCAAGCAGCCATCATCGGAGTAGAAGAGGTCGTCATATCAGATTGGATTTTGCAGCAATCGCGTGACATCCAGCCGCGCCGCCCGCCAAGCAGGTAGCGCCGCCGCCAAAACCGCCAGCCCTAAAGTCCCCGCCACCAGCCAGGCGGTTTGCGGGCTCCACCACCAGCCTGTCACTGGCATGGCATGTTGGGCCGCCAGCATGTGGCCCAGCAAGCCCGTGAGGCCATGGCCCAGCGCCAGGCCCAACACCAGGCCCAGTGCCGACAAGTTGAGCGCCTCTAGCAGCACCACGCCAGCGATCCTGGCCCGAGAGGCCCCAAGCATACGCATCATTGCCAAATCAGGCTCTCGCTCGCGAACCGCATGGTAGAGCGCGATGAACACCGATGCACCGGCCACCAGCACCAGCAGCAGCCCAAACCCCCGCAGTACCTCGATGCCCACACCGACCATGCGCAGCAAGCGAGCACTCTCAAGCGCCGGGGCCGCAGCTTGTAGGCCCTCTTGCGCATTGACCCAGCGCGGCAGGCTGACAGCGGCCAGAGGGCTGCGATACCGTACCAGGGCCAGCGTCACTTCGCGGCGCTCGTCCTCAAGCGACGGCCTCGCCTCGGCAGGATGAGCTTTCAGCGTGCGGGCATGATCATGCTCGTGATCCGGGCTCTGGCCACCGTGCTCTTCATGGTCTTCATGGGCGTCATGGTGATCATGCGGTGCTTTGTGTGAGTGCTGTTTGGCCGCGCCCGAGGGAGGTGCGGCAGAAGCGGCTGGCGTGGACGACACTGAGGCCTCCGACGGCCCATGGCCGTGGGCCTCGTGGACAGCCCAAACGGACGCCAGATCCGTCAACACCAGGCGATCCAGCACACAGCCATCAACACCACGCCCTTGGTGGACGTGATGTTGGTGCTGTTGATCATCTTCCTGATCACCGTGCCCGTGGTGACGCAGTCGGTCAAGCTGAATTTGCCCAAAGAAATCAACATCCCCACCCAGACCAAGCCCGAGAACGTGCTGCTGGCCGTGAGCAAGGATGGCGATGTGTACTGGGGCATTAAGAAGTACGCCGACACGGAATCACTGGTGAAAGACTTGAAGAAGGAAGCGGTGAAAGACCCGCAGCCTGAAGTCCACATCCGCGGCGATGAAGCGGTGAAGTACCAAGCGGTGGGCAAACTCATCGTGGCCGTACAGCGCGCTGGTATTGCCAAGGTCGGTTTCATCACTGAGCCTCCGGCCAAGTGATGCCCGTCGCCTAAGTCAAGAAAGAGGCCCCTTATGGGAATGAATGTAGGTTCAGGCGGTGGTGACGACGAGCCCATGGTGGAGATGAACACCACGCCGCTGATCGACGTGATGTTGGTGCTGCTGATCATGCTGATCATCACCATCCCACGGCGGGGTGAGATGGAGACCTTATCGGGACGGAGGCCCCAAAACGACGAAGCCCCGACCAGCGAGCTGGACGGGGCTTGTGGAAGACCGACGCTTCCAATGAGGGCCAGCGAGAATGGGCTGGAACCTCGACGGCGCGGGAAATGCGCCGTTGCAAAGGCCTCGTGATGAGGTGCTTATAGGCTAGTCCAAGTCTTTGCCGCCCACAAGCCCCTCTCACCGAGATTTACAATTTTCTGGCAGCCTCGGCCCAGCCGCCCATTTGTGCCAACACGGCGTCCACTCGTGTCAGCACGGCCGCATCCATCTCAATGACACGCCCCCATTCGCGGTTCGTCTCGCCTGGCCATTTATGGGTGGCGTCCAGGCCCATCTTGCCGCCCAGGCCGCTGACGGGTGAGGCAAAGTCCAGGTAGTCGATGGGCGTGTGCTCCACCAAAGTGGTGTCGCGCACCGGGTCCATGCGGGTGGTGAGGGCCCAGATCACGTCTTTCCAGTCGCGGATGTTGACATCCTCGTCCGTCACCACAATGAACTTGGTGTACATGAACTGGCGTAAAAAACTCCAGAGCCCAAACATCAAGCGCTTGGCGTGGCCTGGGTAGGCCTTGCGGATGGAGATGACGGCCATACGGTAACTACAGCCCTCGGGAGGCAGATAGAAGTCCACGATCTCCGGAAACTGCTTTTGCAGAATGGGCACGAACACTTCATTCAAGGCCACACCCAAGACCGCCGGTTCATCGGGAGGTTTGCCGGTGTAGGTGGAGTGATAGATCGGGTTGCGACGGTGGGTCAGGCGGTCGATGCGAAACACCGGAAACCAGTCTTGCTCGTTGTAGTAGCCGGTGTGGTCGCCATACGGGCCTTCAAGCGCATGAAGATAGCCATTGACTGACTTCAGGGGCACGCCATGGTCGCTGACCCCTTGCCAACCGTCCGGCGAAGGCGGGATATGGCCTTCCAAAACCATCTCGGCTCGAGCCGGCACTTGCAGTTTGGCATCGCCCTCGCCCACCTGGGTATCGGCCAATTCTGTGCGGCCGCCACGCAGCAAGCCTGCAAACTGGTACTCGCTGAGACTGTCTGGCACGGGCGTCACTGCCCCCAGGGTGGTGGCGGGGTCTGCGCCCAACGCCACGGCGATGGGGAAGGGCTGACCGGGGTTGGCCCGCGCAAACTCACGAAAGTCCAGCGCACCGCCGCGATGGGCCAGCCAACGCATGATGAGCTCACGCGCGCCGATCACCTGTTGCCGGTAGATGCCCAAGTTTTGGCGCTTGCGCGGGCGGGCCACAGATTGCGGGCCGCGCGTGACCACCAGGCCCCAGGTGATCAGTGGTGCGGCGTCTCCGGGCCAGCAGTATTGGATGGGCCACTGGCTCAGGTCCACGGCCGAACCTTCCAGCACCACCTCCTGGCAGGGAGCGTTGCTGACCTTGGCGGGCTTCAACGGACACGGACTCCGCGCCCATGCCCAAGGCCACCCGACGAGGCGTGCCGAACAAATTGCCCAAGACAGGCGTGGTAAACCCTGTGGGGTGTTCAAACAGCAGGGCTGGGCCTTCGGCGCGCAGAACTTTGTCGCACAGCGCCGTCATTTCCAGACGCGGGGAGACAGCGGCAGTGACGCGCTGCAACTCCCCGTCGCGCTCTAATCCGCCGATGAAGTCTCTTAAATCACGGTATTTCATTGAATTGAGTAATAAGAAAGCCAATCTTTATGCTTGACTGGTTATTTTGACGCTCTCTACAATGCAACAAATCACATTACATCGGGTTAACCCTGGCTCAATTGTTGGAGCCCACTGGGGCTAGCCTCTCCCGCTGCGGGGTCTTGTCTGGCTCTTCGAGCCAACACCCCTTAAGCCAACGATTATCGCCACTGCTGTTCACCCTAGGGGGCCGGAGATTCACTCGCCGTGCGAGGCATCCCGGGCAGCATCAAGGCGACACAAAGGAAGCTGATGCCCCAGATTCATTGGATCAAGCGAATAGTGACGAGCAGCCAACAGGCGGTGACGGTGTTCGCCAAAGACGTGGGCCATGGCTTGTTAGAGGTCAGCCACAACATGCTGGCCTTGGTTGGGCTGTTGGTGATTGCTGCTGTGATGTTTACGGCAGGTCGTGCCGACTTGCGGGTCAGTATGGAGCGTGAGGTCCTGGGCTGGCTGCAAGAGCGGCACGGTGGGCGCGCCAATGCGGTTGCACTTGACTACGTCGCCATGCCGGACGACCCAGAGCACCTGTCGCTGGCACAAGCATTGGCCGTAGACCCGGCCTTGCTCACCCGCCAGCAAGCGGCCGTCGCCACTTGGCTTTCTCGTCGCTACCGTGTGGCCCCGGAACCGGTCGCGCGCATCGTCCAAGAGGCTTGGCATGTGGGGCAAAAGGCCGGGGTCGAACCCACCTTGATCCTGGCCATCACCGCCATTGAGTCGAGCTTCAACCCCTTCGCTCAAAGCCCCGTAGGCGCTCAGGGCTTGATGCAGGTGATGACCCGTATTCACAGTGACAAATACCAGGCTTTTGGGGGCAAGCTGGCAGCGTTTGACCCTGTGACCAATCTGCGAGTTGGTGTTCAGGTCTTGCGCGAATGCATTGCCCGGGCCGGTGGCCTGGAAGCAGGCCTGCGCTACTACGTTGGAGCGGCCAATTTGGACGATGATGGCGGCTATGCCGCCAAAGTGCTGGGAGAGCAGCAGTATTTGGAGCGGGTGGCTTCCGGGCAAAGCGTGCCAGTCACAGCACCGATGATCATTGTGGCCTCCAGCACCGCATCAGCCTCGGCTCCCAGCACGGTACCCGCCTCACTGCCCGCGGCCGCACCTTCTGCTTCGTCAACGCCTGACGGCACGGCACCGGGACAAAACCCAACCCAGCCACCCATGCCCAGCGATAGCACCGAGAGTGGCAGCACGCGCGAGCAGATTGCCCTGGTGGCTCCCGCGCGATAAGCCCTGCTGCATCGCCGCCACGCTGCCGCTCAGCTGGCCACAGGAGCGCTACACTTAGGCTACCGCGCGACTGGCGATAAGTCAGCGTTGCAGGCGGCACTGCCCGCCTCAAGCTGTCGAGGTGGATCACCACCGGGAAGCGCGGGACCTGACTCTCTGAGTCAGGTTCACACAGCCGTTCGCCTGGGCACCCCACCCTTTGTGCTTCCTCATGAGGCCGCTGCGGCTGGGTTCATCCGCCCTGACTTGAAGGAAATCTCCATGTTCGACCGTACCCAATCGACCCTGTCCAACGTCGATCCCGAACTGTTCGCTGCCATCCAAGCTGAAAACCAGCGCCAGGAAGAGCACATTGAGCTGATCGCCTCCGAGAACTACACCTCGCCCGCTGTGATGGCTGCGCAAGGCTCGCAGCTGACCAACAAGTACGCTGAAGGCTACCCCGGCAAGCGCTACTACGGTGGCTGCGAAAACGTCGACGTGGTTGAGCAACTGGCCATCGACCGTGTGAAGCAGTTGTTTGGTGCCAATTTCGCCAATGTGCAGCCGAACTCCGGCTCGCAGGCCAACCAAGCCGTGTTCTTCGGCCTGCTGCAGCCTGGCGACACGATTTTGGGCATGAGCCTGGCCGAAGGCGGCCACCTGACCCACGGCATGCCGCTGAACATGTCGGGCAAGTGGTTCAAGGTGGTGAGCTATGGCCTGGATGCCAATGAAGCCATCGATTACGAGGCCATGGAAGCCAAGGCCCGCGAGCACAAGCCCAAGCTGATCATCGCCGGGGCTTCCGCCTACGCGCTGCGCATCGATTTCGAGCGCTTCGCCAAGATCGCCAAGGAAGTGGGTGCCTATTTCATGGTGGACATGGCCCACTATGCCGGCCTGATTGCTGCAGGCGCCTATCCCAACCCCGTGCCCCACGCGGATGTGGTGACCTCCACCACCCACAAGAGCCTGCGTGGCCCGCGTGGCGGCATCATCCTCATGAACAATGAGGACATTGCCAAGAAGATCAACAGCGCCATCTTCCCCGGCATCCAAGGCGGCCCCCTGATGCACGTCATCGGTGGCAAGGCCGTGGCCTTCAAGGAAGCGCTGACGCCCGAGTTCAAGGCCTACCAAGAGCAAGTCGTCAAGAACGCCAAGGTCTTGGCCGAGACCCTGATCGAGCGTGGCCTGCGCATTGTCTCGGGCCGCACCGAAAGCCATGTGATGCTGGTGGACCTGCGCCCCAAGAACCTGACCGGCAAAGAAGCCGAGGCCATCTTGGGCGCTGCGCACATGACCTGCAACAAGAACGGCATCCCGAACGACCCGCAAAAACCCATGGTCACCAGCGGCATTCGTTTGGGCACACCGGCCCTGACCACTCGCGGCTTCAAGGAAGAGCAAGTGCGCGCCACGGCTCACCTGATTGCCGATGTGCTGGACAACCCACACGACGCCGCCAACATCGCGGCCGTGCGCGAGAAGGTCTCGGCCCTGACGCGTCAGTTCCCGGTCTACCGCTAAGCCGCCACCCAGCCCCCACGTCGCACCATGCGTTGCCCCTTCTGCGCCCACGATGAAACCCAGGTCGTGGAGACCCGTGAGTCTGACGAAGGCGACGTGGTGCGGCGGCGGCGGCGCTGTACCAAATGCGATAAGCGCTTCACCACCTATGAGCGGGCCGAAATCGCCCTGCCCGCCATCGTTAAGCGCAGTGGTGCCCGGGTCGAGTTTGACCCGTCCAAGCTGCGCGCCTCAATGACCCTGGCACTGCGCAAGCGCCAGGTGAGCATTGAGCAGGTGGATGCCGCCATCGAGCGCATCCAAGACAAACTCTTGGCCAGTGGCGTGCGCGAAGTGCCGTCTACACGCATTGGTGAGTTGGTGATGCGTGAGCTGAAGCGCTTGGACAAAGTCGCCTATGTGCGCTTTGCGTCCGTCTACCGCAGCTTCGAAGACGTCGACGAATTTAGTCGGCTGATCAAAGAGATCTGAAGCGCCGGTTTGCGCCACACGGCGCAAGCGCCGCAGACGCCGGTGGCCAGTGCTTTAACGCCATTGCGCTAGCGCCAGCAATCCGCCACTTCTTTGGTGCCCGATTCTCCCTTCACACCTTTGTGGTCCAGGCTGAGGTTGCCGCAAGCGGCATCTGCGAGGCGCGGTGTGGCGATCAATTTAAACGCGTACTCATCAGCGCTGGTGGTCGCCGCATCCAGACTGATGCTGTAGTGCTTGTTGTTGTCGCTGGCCCCCTTGGGGGCTGTCGCATAGTCTGCCGGGAGCGCCGCGTCCTTGAAGGTGTTCTTGGCAGCGTAGTAACGCTGCATATACTGCGCGGCTTCCATCAGCACGGTGTGCGCATCGCTGCGGCGGCTACGCAGCACATACTCTGTGTAAGGCGGATAAGCAATGGCCGCCAAGATGCCGATGATGGCGATCACGATCATCAGTTCCACCAGGGTGAAGCCCCACCGGCGTACTGAAGTACGGCTTTTCATTTGGGCTGTGGGGGCGAGACGATTTGCTTCCATACCCGATCCGAAATCTTGCAGTTCAGGTTCACGCAATAGGTGCGCCAGTTCATGGCTTGTTGAGCCGTATGAAAGCTGCCGCCCGGCGCACCCTCCCAGCCCTGGCCGCCAGCGCGTGTGATGAACCCCACACCAGCGGCCCCGGTTTCATAACCGCCCGCCCAGCCATCTTTGTCGTCCAGCACGCCATCACCATTGGCATCCCAACGATCAGCCTTGTCCACCAAGCCGTCGCCATTGATGTCCAAGACAGGGCGCTCATAGACCTCGCCGGACACCGCCAAGAGCACAAAGTGATGGCCTTTGCCGCTAGAGCTTTCGCAAGGCAGGGGGTCAGCACCCGGCGTCACGGTTGAGAAGAGCGCAAACTCGTCCACCATTTCGACGGGGTGGATGACCCGCTGCCCGCCACCAGAGCCGGTCCCAGCCGCGCCGCCCGGCAAGCTCAGGTCCATGAACCAGCCCCGGTGCGTTTCCCAGTTCATTTTGTTCGACGAGCTTTGGTAGAAGCGACGCGTGCTGCCGTCCGCCTGCACGATATCGACAGAAGCTGTGGTGAGCACCTGCTCCAAGAATGCCACTCGCTGGTTATCCAGCGCCGCCCAAGGGGCCTCGGTGGCCGAGGGCAGGCCGTCGGTGCGGTCCCACACGCCATAGAGTGATTGCATATCGGACGATGAGAGATCGCCCTCTTCCAGCAGCTTGCCAGTGCCAAACACCAGCACCTGCCCCCCTTTGAAATGAGTTGCCAAGGCGGGCTTGGCGGTGATGGGCTGAGGACGGCCGCTGCGGTCTTTGGCTTGGAACAGCGGCACCCCACCAAAGCCGATACGCCAGTCGGACACCTCAGACTTATCATCAAAGTCGACCCGCCACACCTGCCCCCTCAGGTCCACACCATAGATGGCCATCAACTCGCGGTCGGGTCGTCGCAGTGCCCGCACAGCGCTTAGGCCATTCTCACCTTGGCGGTCTACCACCAGTTTGTGGAGCTGGCGCGTCTCCATGTCCACCGCAAACAGCACTGCTCGGCCAGCAGCGCTGTGAGTGCCGTTGCCAAAGAAGGCGTACCACTTGCCCTTGACGCGGCCCAGCTCCGGCGCGGTGGTGACGAAACCCAGATCCGGATCGTCTTCCTCGGAGAAATCCCAAAGCACTTTGGGTGCAGCAGTGGCAGGTGCGGCCAGTGCTGCGGGGTGGGTGACATCCAAGGCGTAGACGCCTCGCCCACCGGCACCGAGTGTTCCGATCAGCACATTGCGCCACTCACCGCCCACCAACGCATCGCTCTCCAGCATGGGGCCATCGACAAAATACTCATGGGGCTTGTCGTCGGCTCCATAGCCTTGGTCCGCCAAGGCCGACGCCTTGCGCTGAACGCCCTTAGGCATATAGGCAAACTTTTCAATGCCAGTGCTGGCTTCAAAGCCATGCAGGAAGCCACCGCCTCCGCCCAGATAGACCATGCCTTCACGCGAGGCCTTGCGCAAAACATGCATGTCATAGCCCTCCCAGGAGTAGCCCAGGTTCACCAGATTCTTCACGTAAACCGGAGGGGCGTTCACGAAGTCCGGTAGCTTGCCATCGCGGGCACGAAATGAGTCGCTGCTCTGGCCTTCGTGACTCGGATCACCTCGCAAATAGTTGATGACGGCGTCCGTTTGCCGGGTACCAGCAATGCGCTCTTTCAAGGCTGAACTCATACCCGTGTCAAAGGGGACGGCTGCACCGCTGGCGGCATCCCAAGTCAGCATGGTGCGCGCTTCCCACGAGGGGCGAACCTCGGAGGCCTTCCACCTAGGGTTGGTGCCCGCTTTGAACACCCCGCCGCCCTGGCCGTCTGCCACCATGTCATAGGCTTTCAGGTCGCCCACCCAGAGGCCGCTTTGGTAGGACGCCTCGAACTTCAACAGCCCAGGCTGGGCGATGGAACCGCCTCCCGTCACACCCGCATCTGTCCGAGCCGCGGCGCTAACGCGACCCATGGCCTGCCGAAGTGCCCCCGTCAGCTCTTTGGCGTTGCTAGCCCGAAAGAAGTCACCACCCGTGTTCACGGCGACATGAAACACATCGTCGATTTTGGCGGCCAAGCCACCGTCTCCGCCTACACCTGGGTCAGGCCAAGCCAACAAGCCACTGCTCAGCAATGTGCGGGTGTGCTGCCGCTCGGCAGCCGTACCCGCCGGCAACTGGCCCGAGACACCCAAGCCCACCGTGAACTGACCCAGATGCTGCCATGAGTGGGGATCGGCCCAGTCACCGCTCAGAGGCGACACCTTGTTGGGAATGGACGGGGCCAGATCACGCACATAAAAGTAGGACGCATAGTCGGCCAAGGTATTGCTGTAGCCATCGCTGAAAGGACGCTGGGCCAGGTATCGATCGACCAAGTGGGGTACACGCGCGCGCAAATCTGGGTCTAGCGCTTGCACAGCGCCGTCGCTTCCGTCTCGATTGCCCACGCTGACTTCTGGATCACCGTTGTCGTAGCCATCCGTCATGAGGATGTTGTAGGCGCGTCGGCACGCGAGCATCTCGCTGTAAGCCGCTGAACTGGACGGTGTGGGGTCTGTGCGCCAAGGGCTGCCGGTACTGCGTGCCCCCAAAGCCGCATCGTTGTCAGCCTCCAAGGTGAAGTAGCGCCCCACTTGAAGCAGCGCATTCTTCAAAGGGGTGCCGGCCAGAGCCACCGTAGATTGAATGTCGGACAGCAAGCGGCTGCGGTGAGCCGGTGAGTCCTCTCGAACACCGGTGCGCACGACCGAGGTCTTCAATCCGTCCACCATCTGCGAGCCGGTGTTGATGGAGGCAAACCCAAAGCGCGGAGCGGTGGCTGGCTTGGCCCCTCCAATGACCTCGGAGATGGCAGCTTTGGTCAGCAGCATGCGGGAGCGATAGAACTGAAACCAGTTGGCGAAGTTCTGGCGCTCTTCGGCTTGTGTACAGAAGCTGGCCGCGCAATCGGTACGCGCTGGGTCTTTGGTAGCGGGGGAATGCCTGATCGGATCATTGATATCGTACTCGTCGTAGCTGGCAGCAAAGTGGGGGTTGGCACCCGGTTTGAGCACGTAGTAGAGGCCCGGATACCAAGCCCGTCGAGACACTTCGCAGAGGTCGTGCGCGCTACACCAAAGCTGGGTGGGTGCGTTACCGCCCCAAAACAATTCGACCAAATCGGCCGTCAAATCCACCGTATTGCTGGGGTCGCTCAGCAGTGGGTCCCAACGCGCCGCCGAGGGTGAGGCATTGGCATAGCGAGTGCCATCAGGCCTATACCAAGGCAGGTAGCGAACGGAGGGGTCGTAATAGATGCGATTGACGCCGGCCGAGCGCATCTGTCGCTGAAAAACGTTCGGGTCCCCTTTGACCGCTTGCACGACGGCCGGGCCGGGACCGGCGGCGTCCAGATAGGCATGGTGGCTGGGATCATTGATGGCAATGTCCATGAAGTACCGCTCATTGGGATGCGTGTACTGCGACGGAAAGGTCACGGCGAAGCCGTTAACGGTGCTGACTCCCTCGGGGATGTAATGGGCCTGCATGGATCCGGAGTCATCCAGGGTGATCATGACGTTCGGTGCCGGTGGCTTGGCGGCTCGGTTCAGCAGAGGCGACTGTGCGGGTGCGGCCAGGGCTGCATTGAGCATCAATGTCAAGAGGCCCAGCACCCTCGCCGCCCAAAGGTGAGGGCTCAACGGCCGAGCAAACCTTGCAAGCATCTGGACTCCTAGCGTCATGGGGAGCCCGCAGTGGCCAAAGCCACCGTGGATTGCAGCCAAACCACCGAGCCCGTTTTGGTGCGGCCACGGCCGTCGGCGCTGAAGTCAGGGCTGAAGCCGCGGGCGGTCACGTAATAGCTCTGCCCTCCCGGAATGCCTGTCGCCTCGACCAAACATTGCGGCCTGATGGAGGGGGTATGGCTGCTGTCGCCCGTGCTCCACACATCATGCGGAACCGACACCGCTTTGGTCTCAGCGCCAAACCAGTTGTCGAAGTTCTCCCAGAGATACGCTGCCGGACTGCCCGACGGCGCGGGGTATAGCGTGATGCGTCGATCGGCATCTGGCAGATCGATTTGTGATTCGCAATAACGCAGGCCCAGTTGCGCCGCTTGCATGGCCACGTTATGGACCCGAGCATTGTTCGCGACCAGGTCTGAGTTGAGCGCGACCCGCATGATGGCGATAGACCCCCAAGCCGTTGCCAATGCAATCGAGCGGCACGCGGGGTGAGCCGCCCAAGACGCTATTGCTGCTGTCGGCCTCATAGGCGACTGCGAAGGCATGCTGGCTGCCAGCGCCACAACTGAGCTGCTCAATGGGCTTGGAGAGATCCGCAAAGCCGCTGTTACACCCGAACAGGCTAGGGCCGGTGTAAGCCGGAACAATCTTGCCACCATTGAAAGCCACCGGGCGGCTGTAGCCTGCTTGAGCCAAGTGGCTGCGCATGAGGTTCAGCGCGACCGTGGCGTCTTCGGTGATCTGTGCCAAAGCTTGGCTGTGTCGGCTGCTGGCCCCCGAGCCCAGGTAGGCAGCCAGCACGGCTCCTACCACGACCAAGCCAATCACCATGGCAATCATCAACTCAACCAGCGACAAGCCGCGCCTCGGGGCGACCGAGCCACGGATGAGATGGCGGGATGCACTCATCGTGCCACCCTGAAGTACATGCACACCGGCCGCGGGGTCAGTGCGAAACCGGGCGGGCAACTTTGGGCCAACTCCGCACCGGTTTGAATCAAGGCGTTGTCCGCATCCGAGGCTGATGGGTCACGCCACATCAGCCAGAGATCGGCGGTGTCCGTGCCGCCGTCATAGCTCAGGAAGGCGGTACCGGCGGGCAGGCTGTTGAAGACCGCCGCACGCCACAGGGCCACATCCCAGGCGGCCATCTGCGCCGCCGTACACACACTGGTGCAGGGCTGGGCCGCAGGAGCGCCCCGCCCCGTGGCCAGCGCGCTGGGTCTCAAGCTGTACTCACCTGCCTTGGCTCCCGCCGCATTGGCTCTCAGGCGATCAGCCATATCGGCGGCCAACAGCGTTGCCAATGAACGGAGCTCGCTGGTCTTGCTCAAACGGCTGGAAGTGGCCATCAGGCCCAATAGCGCCAAGATGCCCGCAGAGACCACCAGAATCGCCACCAGCACCTCGATGAGCGACATCCCCTGGCGGGGTGGCTGCAATCTGTGGCGGGCAGGCACAACCATGGGCGTGTGAGGACGCAAGCCGCCCCGTTAACAAGCAGTGTCGGCCACCAGGCGCGGGCGACCCGGCTTATTGACACACACAAGCAGTTGGAGCGGATGCGTCAACGCACTTGCGCCAGCCCCCGGAGGAAGCACCGTGAAGCGCGCCGATGCGCTTGACGACACGCCCAAGCGCAAGAAGGTAATGGCGTCCAGGGTCGACAACATGCGCCCCTGTTGCGGCAGGCCTTGTTGCACCAGCAAGACCTGGTCACCCTCTTCCAATTGGCCGCGCTGCCCGGCGTCAACAAACACTACCCAGCCGCTGCTCCAGTCTTTGCTGTCGCGCGCACAGGCGGGCTGCTCGGCCGCCAGGCCGGGCACTAAGGCGCAGACCGTGACCTCACTGTCGCGGCGCATTGCCTGGGCTCGCGCCAGCCGCAAGCTGCTGCGGAGCAATTCCGCATGGTCTTGCACAGCCCGGTGATCGATCCAATGACGCAGAGCAGGCAGGGATTGAAGAGTCAATATGGCTGCCACCGCCAGGCCTACCAACAGCTCCACCAAGGACATGCCGCTTGACGAGATGGTCCGAGTTTGGGCGCTTGGGCGCGGTCGAGGGGCAAGACCATGCGAGGCACAGCAGCCAACGGCCGAATCCAGGATGCGGTGGTGGAGGCGGTCTGACAAGCTTGGCATGGCAGTGTGCGAGCGACGGTATGCGGGGGTACTGCAAGCTGCCTCACCAGTGTCTTCCTCTGCGAGCAGGTGGCACACTCCCCCAACAGGGGGCGGCAACCTCCCCCCAAGGAGCCAAGGGTCTACACTGATTCATCTCTGGACCCCGCCTCACCTCATGATGGACTTGGACGCTTTGCACCTGCGCTCAGCCCTGGCTCTGGCCGAAAACGCCGTGGGCCTGAGCGACCCGAATCCGCGCGTCGGCTGCGTGCTGACCTCGGCTGACGGACGAACCGTGCTCGGCCAAGGCCACACCCAGGCCGCAGGGCAAGCCCATGCAGAAGTCATGGCGCTGCGTGACGCGGCGCAACAAGGGCATGAGCTGCGCGGCTGTACGGCCTATGTCACGCTGGAACCCTGCTCGCACCACGGGCGCACGCCGCCTTGCTGCGAGGCCTTGATTGCAGCGGGGTTGTCACGGGTCGTGGTAGCCCTGGGCGACCCCAACCCGGCCGTCAATGGCCAAGGTCTGGCGCATTTGCGCGCCGCTGGGATACAAGTTGATTGCGGCTCTGCGGAGATCGCCCAGGCCGCCCAGGAGTTGAACATTGGCTTTTTCTCTCGCATGCAGCGCGGACGCCCTTGGGTGCGCGCCAAAGCCGCTTGCTCCTTGGATGGCCGCACCGCCTTGCCTGGTGGCCAAAGTCAGTGGATTACCGGGCCTGAGGCGCGTGCCGACGGCCACGCTTGGCGCAAACGTGCTGCTGCTGTGCTCAGTGGAGTGGGGACGGTCAGGGCCGACAACCCGCGTCTCGACGTGCGACTGGTTCCCACCGCGCGACAACCACGGCGGGTGATCGTGGACAGCCAGCTCAACACCCCGCCGTCCGCCCAGATTTTTCAACATGGTGAGGCTCCGCTGCTGGTGGCCGCCCAACCCAGCTCAGAGCGCCTGCGAGCCTTTGCAGCACTCGGTGCCGAAGTTCTCTGTCTACCCAACCCCGAGGCAAGGGTCGACGTGGCGGCCTTGCTCGCCGAGCTGGGACGCCGGGGCGTGAATGAGCTGCATGTCGAAGCGGGGGGCGGTCTGAACGGCAGCTTGGCACAAGCCGGACTGGTGGACGAATGGCTGGTGTACGTGGCCCCGCTGCTGATCGGGCCTGGGCGAGCCGTGGCGGACCTGCCCGAGTTGGGCGACTTGGCCCAGGCCGAGCGCTGGCGCTTCCACGAGATCACCGCCTTGGGCCAAGACCTGCGCCAGGCTTTGCGTGAGGGCTACACACCGAAGCCGGTTGCGACCTGGCCGCCATGGCGGGGCTGACACCCGCGTCAGTGATCTGCGAGATCATGAATGACGATGGCAGCATGGCCCGCCTGCCCGACCTGGAAGTTTTCGCCCGTGAGCATGGGCTGAAGATTGGCACCATCGCCGATCTCATCACCTACCGCAGCCGCCATGAAAGCTTGGTGACGCGCGTGGGGCAGCGCAGCTTGCAGACCGCCCAAGGCGAGTTCCAAGCTCATGTGTTCAAAGACCGTTCGGGCGGTGTGCATATGGCCTTGACCCATGGCCAATGGGGCCCTGCGGACGAGGTGCTGGTGCGAGTCCACGAGCCCCTGTCGGTGATGGATTTGCTGGATGCGAGTGGGGCCAACAGTCACTCTTGGGCTTTGCCCAAGGCCCTGGCCGCCTTGCAGGCCGCACCGCGCGGCGTGGCGGTACTGCTCAACTGTGGCGCTGAAGGCGCTGACGCCCTGGTCGCCAACATGCTACCCGGCAGCCAGGCGGTGCCAGCACGCAGCAGCATGGACCTGCGCACCTACGGCGTGGGCGCGCAAATCCTGCGCGAGTTGGGTGTTGCCAAGATGCAAGTGTTGGGCAGCCCCCGGCGCATGCCCAGCATGACGGGCTACGGCCTGGAAGTCACCGGCTTTGTGGCCGCCGATTGAACGCCAAGACCCCTTTTCAAAGGATTCATTCATGCAAGGTGCAGACAAAGGCCAAAGCGGTTCGCTGGACGGCGAGGACTTAGCCATTGGCATTGTCCGGGCGCGCTTCAACGACGCCATCACCACCAAACTCGCCCAGGCCTGCTTGGCAGAGTTGGCGGCTTTGGGCGTGTCCGACAAACACATTACCCAAGTGACCGTGCCCGGTGCCTTAGAGATTCCGGTTGCTCTGAAGGCCATGGCCGACTCGGAAGACTACGATGCCTTGATCGCCCTGGGGTGCATCATCCGTGGCGAAACCTACCACTTTGAACTGGTTGCCAACGAGAGCGGTGCAGGGGTGACCCGAGTGTCCCTGGATCACCACATCCCGGTGGCGAATGCCATCTTGACGGTTGAAAACGAAGCCCAAGCCTGGGCCCGTACCGATGAAAAAGGGCGTGACGCTGCCCGCGTGGCCGTCGAGATGGCCAATTTGATGGACGATTTGTTGTGACTGCTGATGCCCAACCCGGCTCTAAGACCCCCTCGACACCGGGAGCCAAGCGCACAGCGCCAAAGTCTGCGCGCCGCCGTTCTCGCGAGTTGGCGTTGCAAGGTCTTTACCAGTGGCTGATCTCCGGCGAGGATGCCGGGGTGATTGATGCCCACATCCAGGAGCAAGATGGCTTTGGGGCCTGTGATCGCGTGCACTTCGATGCCTTGCTGCACGGCTGCATTCGCGAGGCCGCTGACCTGGACGCGGTCTTGACCGCGCATGTGGACCGAGCCACCCAGGAGCTGTCGCCTGTGGAGCATGCAGTGCTGATGATCGGCGCTTACGAGCTGAAGCACTGCATGGACGTGCCCTACAAAGTTGCCATCAATGAGGCGGTGGAGCTGGCCAAGAGTTTTGGCGGCACGGATGGCCACAAATACGTCAATGGTGTGCTGGATAAGGCGGCGCTGGACCTGCGCCCTGCTGAGGTCGCCTCGCTGCGCAAGCGCCCTCGCTGATACTTTGCGGCGCGCCAAAGGCCGAATCATCCCTGCGCTGAACACCCATGAAGCTTGCTGCTCGCCTGGATCACATCGATCCGTTTTATGTCATGGAGTGCGCCAAAGCGGCGGCTGAGATAGCGCGCGGGCCGTTGTGCGACCCGACCCAGGGTGGGCGGCGCATGATTTACCTCAACATCGGCGAGCCAGACTTCACCGCACCGCCACCCGTACAAGCGGCCGCCCAGGCGGCCATCGAGGCCGGCCGGACTCAATATACCGACGCCTTGGGCCTGCTGGCATTGCGCCGCAGCATCTCCGGCTGGTATGCCAGTCGGTTCGGTGTGGCGGTCGACCCTGGCCGCATCATCATCACCGCCGGTGCTTCAGCCGCGCTTCAACTGGCCTGCCTGGCCTTGTTTGAAGCTGGAGACGAGGTCTTGATGCCGGACCCCTCCTACCCTTGTAACCGGCATTTCGTGGCCGCCGCTGGGGCCCGAGCCCTAGGCTTACCCGCTGGGCCGCAGGCGCGCTTCCAGCTTGACGCCCAAAGCGTCCGCCAAGCCTGGACACCGCGCACCCGTGGGGTGGTGCTGGCCTCACCGTCCAACCCCACCGGCACCTCCATAGCCGCGCCCACCTTGACCGCCATCGTGGAGCAAGTGCGGGCCCGTGGCGGCGTTACTTTGGTGGACGAAATCTATTTGGGCCTGTCATACGATGAGCAATTCGCTCATACCGCACTGGCCCTGGGTGACGATGTCATCTCTGTGAACAGCTTTTCCAAGTACTTCAGCATGACCGGATGGCGCTTGGGCTGGCTGGTGGTGCCACCGGCCTTGGTAGCTCCCATCGAGAAGCTGCAACAAAACCTGTTCATCTGCGCCTCCACCGTGGCCCAACAGGCCGCCTTGGCCTGCTTTGAGCCCGAGAGCCTGGCCGAGTATGAGCGCCGCCGAGCGGCCTTCAAGGCCCGGCGAGACCTGGTCGTTCCGGCGCTCAACGCCATGGGCCTGACGGTGCATGGACGACCTGCAAGAGGCGATGCGGCGCCTGAGCACAGCGTTGGAGTGTCGTTCAGAGGCCTAACTTCAGCAGAATTTGGTCACTCTTCGCGCACTCTGATACATTGGGTCGGAACGAATCCTCGCCTCCAGCGCTTATCCTTCACCGCATGCGACGGCCCTTTTTCTGGCGCAAGGTTGCCCCTGCCCCCGCGCCGGAAGCCTCCCAGATTTTCGATTCCACGTTTGAGACCACGGTGGTGGTGGATCCTCCCTACCCATCTGGTGGTGGGCACGCGTCTGCTGCGTCGGACATTGACGCAGAGCCCCGGGAATCGACCGCCACCATTGGTCACGTAGGTCGCTACACCTTGCAAAGCGTCTTAGGTGAAGGCGGCTTGGGCACGGTGTATGGGGCCTGGGACCCTTTGTTGTCCCGTGGCGTCGCCGTCAAGACTTTGCATCGGGGTGCAAGCCTGTCGCAAGACTCGACCATGCGCATCCTGCACGAGGCCAGGGCTGCGGCGCGCCTGAATCACCCCCACATCGTCACGGTATTCGATGCAGGTACCTCTGAGCGCGGTGTTTACATCGCCATGGAGCCGCTGCAAGGCCAAGACCTGCGCCAGGCTTTGCGTGAGGGCTGGCGTCCCTCGCCGACGGAGGCCGTCGGTTTGGTTCGCAAGGTTGCCGATGCGCTGGAATACGCCCATCAAAAAGGGGTGATCCACTGCGACATCAAACCGGCCAACATTTTTCTGGTGAGCCGCAAGCACCCCAAGGTGCTGGATTTTGGAATTGCCCGGCTGAGCCATGGCAGCCGGGTGGCGGTGGACATGCCCGTCACGGGGTCGCCCTTTTATCTCGCCCCTGAACAATTGCGCGGGGAGCAGATTGACCGGCGCTGTGATGTCTACGCGCTGGGCGTCGTGCTGTTTGAAATGCTGACCGGTCAGCGCCCCTTTGTGGGTGACAGCGTGGAGGCGATCAGCCAAGCCGTGCTGAATGCCCCCACGCCTGCGGCGCGCATGGTCGACGGCAAGATTCCGCCCAACCTCTCGGCCTTGATCGCCAAAGCCATGGCCCGCAGCCCTGCGGACCGGCCAGAGTCGGCCCGCCAATTCTCGCAAGCCCTGCGCGGCTGGCTCCAGTCCTCAGAAGCAGAGTCGGTGCGAGGCAGGCGGCTCAGCCCACGGACCTGGGTTTTTTTAGGTGCCGCCTCTCTGCTGGCCGCTGGAGGGACGGCCTGGGTCCAAAACCATTGGTCCCACGCAGAGGAGCCTGCCCCAGAACCCCCAGCGCTCGGTGCGCCCGCCTCCCAGACTGTTCAGCCTCTAGCCTCGGTTGTGGCACCACCACCAACACCAGCCTCGGCCGACTGGGCTTTGAACAACAGCAGTTGGCTGAGGCATCCGGCCTGATCTTTGTCGTCACTGAGGCCCAAATTCGCTATCTGCGCTCGGCCCGTCTGGACGACCTGCTGGCCATCAGCGTTTGCGTCCAGGAGTTGACCCCTACCACCATGCGTATTTTTCAGCAGGCCCATCTCGGCGAGACCGTGTTGTGCGAAGCCACCGTGCGCATTGCCTGCGTGCAGCGTGAACGCATGCGCCCCAGCCGCATTCCTGCACCACTTCTTCAAGCCATTCGCCCATGAATCAGGATCTGTCCATTGTGTCGCTCGTCATGCAAGCCAGCTGGGTGGTCCAGTTGGTCATTGCCGGGCTGTTGCTCATGTCGCTGGCCAGTTGGGCGGTGATCTTCGGCAAGTTGATTGGCATTTCGCGCATTCGAGGGCAGAACGAGAGCTTTGAACAGGAGTTTTGGTCCGGCAAAAACCTGTCTGACCTGTACAAAACCGCCAGCAACAAGGTGGACTCGGCCCCCATGGAGCGCCTGTTTGCCAGTGGCATGCGCGAGTTTTTGAAACTGCGCGACCGGCAGCTCGACGCAGGCTCTCAGCTCGACGGTGCCCGCCGCGCCATGCGGGCGAGCTTGCAGCGGGAGCTGGACACCATGGAGGGCAATATCGGTTTTCTGGCCTCGGTGGGCTCGGTCAGCCCCTATGTGGGCTTGTTCGGTACGGTCTGGGGCATCATGCATGCCTTCGTCGGGCTGTCGAATTTGCAGCAAGTGACCCTGTCCACCGTCGCTCCAGGCATTGCCGAAGCCTTGGTCGCCACCGCCATTGGCCTGTTTGCAGCCATTCCGGCGGTGGTGGCCTACAACCGCTTTTCGCGCGACATTGACCGTATCGCGATTCAGTTGGAGTCCTTCATGGATGAGTTCTCCAACATCTTGCAACGCAACGTGGGCAATGCCGCAGGCACTGCCCCACTGCGCTGAAAGAGAGCCCGGACATGCCCGCCCTTGCATCCCGAGGCCGTGGCCGACGCCGCGCGATGAGTGAGATCAATATGGTCCCCTTCATCGACGTGATGCTGGTGCTGCTCATCATCTTCATGGTCAGCGCACCACTGATCACCACCGGCGTGGTGGACCTGCCCTCCATGGGCAAGTCTCGTCAGCGTCCACAAAGCGTGATTGAGGTCATCATTGGCCCCGACGAAAAACTCAAAATGCGGGTTGATAAGACAGATCCCACAGCCGTCAATGCCGCTCAGTTAGCTGCCAAGGTCAAAGAGGCGCAAGCCGGGAGCGCAGAGGTTCCGGTCATCATCTCGGCCGACAAACAGGTGCGGTATGAGAGCGTGGTCAAGGTCATGGACACCTTGCAACGTGCTGGCGTGCTGCGCGTAGGCTTGGCGGTGCGGCAAGGCAGCTAAGGCTTATGCACCCGGCCTTGCGACACTCCACCATTCCCCTAGACGCTTTGCATCCGCCCAGGGCGGACGGACTGAGTGCGGGCGTGGCACTGTCCGTCGTGGTTCATATCGGCCTCATTACCGCCCTCACGCTGGGCGTGCAGTGGCGCAGCAAAACTGACGAAGGCGTGGAAGCCGAGTTATGGGCCAATGAAAAGGCCCGCCAGGCCCATTTGCAACGCATGCGAGAGCAATTGGCGGGCAGTGGTGGTCCTCAAAGCACGGGCACGGCCGCCAAGAGCGCGGGGCCTTCAGCGGGCTATGCCGGGCGTATCAAAGCTCGCATCCGGCCCAACATCCGGCTGCTGGACCCGGTCAGCGGCAACCCGGAGGCCACGGTCGAAGTGCGTGTCACGCCCGATGGCACCATCATCGGTCGCCGCCTTCTCAAACCCAGCGGTGACAAAGCCTGGGACGAGGCGGTGCTGCGAGCCATTGACAAAACAGAACGACTACCTCGAGACACGGACGGAAGCATTCCGCAGGTGTTCGAGATCAAATTCAATCCGCAGGACTGATGAGGCTTGGGTGACGCCTGCTGGGCACCACCTCCTCCACGACCACAGATTAAGCCTGGACGCGGCTCTTGTAGGTCGCGCGCAGCACGCGCATCAGGGCCTTTTTGTCGGGGTCCGGTGCACCGCTGGCCACACGCTTCTCGATGGCTTTGTCCAGCGCACCTTCCAAGCCATGGCGTGCCGTGGACCAGCTCGACTGGGCCGGTTTGCCTTCCGGTGTGGTCCAGGAGGCCACCACATACAGCACGGCTGACTCCGAAAACTCTTCCCAGACGAAGCGGATGCCCGCCGCCGGGGTGGAGCTGCGCACATTGGGCTGCCCCTTGGGCGCACCACCGCGGCCCTGGCCCACAATCAGGCCTTGGGCTTTGGCTTCCTCCATTGCCGCACGCAGGGCCTTGCGTGGCCCGCCGTACTTGTTGACAGAGAAAGACTTGGTTTCCCCAGGGCCACCTCGGCCACGGCGAAGTTGGTAGGACACCACTTCTCCAGAATAGCGAAGTGCCACCACATGGGCGCGCCCAGGGGTTTTTTGGCTCGTGCTTTGGCTCATGAGAACCTTCCTTTACGGTGTTCGACAGCGATGGGGAGAATCTACAGCGCGACATCATGGAGGTAAGGCCCTATGAAGCGCGTGAAAACCCCTCAAATGTGTTAGTTGGTGATCCTAACGTATTGCTGACAGGCACATGACAACGAAGAGGACCGCATTCCTCAAAGCAAAAAGCCTGATTTCATGAGAAATCAGGCCCTGCACGCTGACGCGAAATCAATGGGGTGGCTAATGGGACTCGAACCCACGACAACCAGAATCACAATCTGGGACTCTACCAACTGAGCTATAGCCACCGCTGAATAAGCAAGCATTATAGCCTGCCTTTTGCTCAATTTGGATCAGCCCCCCGCAGATGGTGCGGACGCCGCCGTCGAGGCGCTCGCCGGAGCAGTGATCTTGACTTTCAGGCGACGCTTCAGCGCTTCGTAGTAAGCAGCCTCTTCGGCCTTGGCCAGGGCTTGGCTCACAAAGGGCTTGGCCCGCTCGTTGTCTGGGTCCGTCGCTTCTCGGGCCACCAGCTTGTTCACCTTGACGACCGCATAGCCCTCGCTCCCCAAGTCTACCCCCACCACCGCTGGGCCTTTGCTGATATCCGCCTTGAGCACGGCCTCGACCACAGGGCGCGGCAGGTTTTGTGCCTGGGTGCGAGAAATCGTCTGCGACGGTGCCTGCATTTCAGTCGGCTTGGCTTTCACCGCTGCCAAGCGGGCCTCGCCCTCTGTGCGGGCCGCCTTGGTGGCTTGCTCTGTGCGCACGCGCTCCAGAACCTGCGCTTTCACTTCAGCCAGCGGCAACACGCGCTCGGGCTTGTGCTCCACTATCCGCGCCGACACCAACTGGTTGGGTGCTGTCTCAACCGCTTCGGTATTGCTCTTCTTCTTGATCGACTCCGCAGAGAAGATAGCATCGAGCAACTTCTGTGAGGCCAAAGGGCCTGACGCACCGGGTGCCGGAGACTTGCGCACCACGGCCTGCGATTTCACCAACTTGTATTTGTCAATCACGGGCTGCAGGCTGTCCGGCTGCTCGTAGACGGTGTTGGTGAAAGTCTCGGCTTCCTTCAGGTAAGCCTCTTTAGCCTTTTGCGCACTCACCTCGGCCACGATCTCGGCCTTCACCGCTTCAAAAGGCTTGACCTCACCGCCGCGACGCCCCGTTAGGCGAATGATGTGGTAGCCGAATTCGGACTCCACCACATTGCTGATCTCGTCCACCTTGAGGGCAAAGGCCGCATCCTCAAAGGGCTTGGTCATGGCGTTGCGGCCAAAGTAATCGAGGTCGCCCCCATTGGCAGCCGAGCCTGGGTCTTGCGAGTTCTTCTTGGCGACCTCTGCAAACGTACCGGGGGCTTTGCGCAGCTCCGCCAGCAAGGCCTCGGCCTTGGCCTTGGCCGCCGCCTTCACGTCGGCCTTTGCCTCTTTGTCAGCGGCGATCAAGATGTGGCTGGCGCGGCGCTCTTCCGGCGCGGTATAGCGGGCCAGATTCTGTTTGTAATAGTCCTGCAGGTCGCTGTCGCTCAGGTTGACCTGCTTTTTCAGCACATCCAGGTCCAACACCGTGTACTCAATGCTGGCCTCTTCGGCGGAGCGGAACTCTGCGCTGTGCGCTTTGTAAAAGGCTTCGATGTCCGCGTCCGTGGGCTGAACTTTGGCCATGTACTCGGGCGTGTTGAAGCGCTGGATCTGCGCCTCGCGCCGCTCCAGCATTGCGTCAAGTGCGGTGCCCGTCACCACAGCGCCCACCATTTGTGAACCACTGACACCTTGCGTGACTTGGCGCAAGGTCATGTCGCGGCGAACCGCTGCTTCAAAGCTGGCCGGGGTGTACCCCTGCTGCGCCAGCAGTTCACCGTAAGCCTTGGTATCGAACTTACCGTCTGCACCACGGAGCTTGGCAAGCTCAGGCATGCGCTGCAACTCTGCCGCTAAGCGGTCGTCACTGACCGACAAATGCGATTTAGCGGCGGCTGCTGCCAGCACGCGTTCACGCACCAAGCTATCCAGCGTGGCGCGCTTCATCTGGGGCGTGTCGAACATCTTCACGTCGATATTCGGCATTTGCTGGCGCATGCGTTCGATCTGCTGCCGATGCGCCGCATCCAGTTCAGACTGTTTGATCTCACCGCCAGCCACTTCCGCCACCGTCTTGTTGGAGGCATCCATGAACGAGGAGTAGCCCTGCACGCCGAAAAAGACGAATGAAGGGAAGATCAGCAGCACCAGCAGGAACTGCAACCAGCGTTTGTGATCGCGAACGAAATCGAACATGAGTCAGCCTTGTAGGGAGTGGCTTTACGCAAGTGCCAGATACGACAAAGGCGAACCGGGGTTCGCCTTGAGTTGGGGGTCAGGATGCGACGCTTGAGATTCTAATCAAAGC
Source organism: Ideonella sp. MAG2 (assembly GCA_004359425.1). Classification (GTDB taxonomy): domain Bacteria; phylum Pseudomonadota; class Gammaproteobacteria; order Burkholderiales; family Burkholderiaceae_C; genus Ideonella. The sequence continues at coordinate 1,526,276 of PTEU01000001.1, forward strand.
CTGTGGCAAAGACCCGCTGGGGGCTTGGCAGTGGTGGGTGCTGAGGGGCTCGAACCCCCGACCTACGCCTTGTAAGGGCGCCGCTCTACCAACTGAGCTAAGCACCCACTGCAACATTCCTCAGTTCAGTGCGTCTTTCAGGCCTTTGCCGGGCCGGAACTTCGGCACTTTAGCCGACTTGATCTTGATGGTCTCCCCAGTCTTGGGGTTGCGACCGCTGCGAGCAGCCCGCTTGGTGACGGCAAATGTACCAAAGCCAACGATCGATACGCTGCCGCCCTTTTTGAGCGTGGTCTTCACGCCACCGATGATGGCCTCCAGAGCGCGCGCCGCAGCGGCCTTGGAAATATCGGACTTCTGGGCGATGTGCTCGATCAATTCAGATTTATTCACGAAGGTACCCCCTCTCAAATGACTCAAAAATCGCGTGGTGGGCGTCAAGGCACTGCCCATGCAGTACCCGGTCTGATAGATGGTTCGCCCGAATTGAGCGAAGAAATCATTGCAACCGACTCACCTGCCAGTGTCAGGCGCGGATGCGGATTCTATGCGCACTCTGGGCCGGTTCTGCGGTGCCAATTACGAGTTTGTGCAGATCAGCCTTGAAGTGTTTCAGCAATGGCACGCCCCAGGTCAATCGTTCCTGCTTTGCCTCCTAAATCAGGGGTCAGCGGTGCGGCGGGGTCAGCCAACACCGCCTCTATGGCAGCCACCATCGAGTCATGCGCCTGGGGGTAGCCCAAGAACTGCAACATCAAGGCCCCTGACCAAATCTGCCCGATAGGGTTGGCGATGCCCCGCCCAGCAATGTCCGGTGCCGAGCCGTGTACGGGCTCGAACAGCGACGGCCATTGCCGCGTAGGGTTGAGATTGGCTGACGGCGCAATGCCAATGGTGCCTGTGCAAGCGGGCCCCAGGTCAGAGAGGATGTCACCAAACAAATTGCTGGCCACCACCACATCAAACTGCTGCGGGCGGCGCACGAAGTGGGCCGTCAAGATGTCGATGTGAAATTGATCCACTCGCACTTCGGGGTACTGGGCTGACATCGCCGCCACGCGTTCATCCCAATAGGGCATGGAGATGGCGATGCCATTGCTTTTGGTGGCCGAGGTCAGATGTCGGCGTGGGCGGGTTTGCGCCAACTCGAAGGCGTACTTCAGCACCCGGTCTACGCCGTGGCGAGACATCACCGTTTCCTGGATCACGATCTCGCGCTCGGTGCCCTCAAACATCCGCCCACCCAAGCTGGTGTACTCCCCCTCGGTATTCTCACGCACGATCAACATATCGATATCGCCCGGGGCCAAGCCCGCCAGCGGCGAGCGCACGCCAGGCATCAAGCGCGCCGGACGCAGGTTGATGTACTGGTCGAACTCACGTCGGAACTTGAGCAATGAACCCCACAACGAGACGTTGTCCGGCACCGTCGCTGGCCAACCCACAGCCCCGAAAAAAATAGCCTCGTAGCGAGACAGCGTGGACTTCCAATCATCGGGCAGCATCTGCCCATGCTGCTGCCAATAGGCGCAGCTCGCAAAGTCGAAATGGTCGAACTCCAAGGCAATGCCAAACCGCCGTGCGGCCGCCTCCAGCGTCCTCACGCCCTCGGGCACCACTTCGAGGCCAATGCCATCCCCCGGAATGACAGCAATGCGATGCGTGCGACTCATTTCATAGCTCCTTGTTGATGGGTGGCTTGCGTTTGGCGAACCACCAAGGCGACCCCCAAGACGGTGAGCGCGGCCCCCATCAAAGAGGGCGTGGTCAAGGCTTCGTCAAACAAGGCCCAGGCCAGCACCGCCGTACAGGGTGGCACCAGATACATCAGGCTGGTGACTTGGGTCGCCGCTCCACGCTGGATCAGCCACACCAGCAAGGAGCTGCCGCCCATGGTCAAAACCAGCACCGACCAGGCCATGGCTCCGACCAGATGAGGCACCCAAACAAGCCACACCATTGCCGGGTGGTGATCTGCCCGCGCCCACCCTGTGCAGACAGCCACAGCGCCGTCAGCAGCGGCTGCAGGCCCACAATCAGCGCCACAGCCCCGGCCGTGAGCCCCAACTTCACGGCGGACCACACACCGCCAAGATAGCCGCCGTGCAACAGTGCACCGGCCACCAACAGGTGCCGCCACTGACCCGCACCGCGCGGCCAAGCAACACCGCTGGCCCGCACCCACGCACCCAGCAGCGCAATCGACAGCACATAACGCCAGGCCAGAAAGCTCATGGGCGGGGCATGGGGCATGCCATACCGGGCCACCACAAACCCTGTGCTCCAGATCAGCACGAACACGGCGGGCATCCACTGCACCCAAGAAGGCGCTGACGAGCCGGTGGGGCCAGACGCGGACATGAAGAAGGGGCGCTTGGGCGGCAGGCCGACGATGTCAGCGCGCCTTGGCGCGGATCTCGGGCAAGGCCTTTTGGAGGTAATACACCATGGACCAGATGGTCAGCACGGCCGCCGCAATGATGAGCACCGTGCCCCAGAAGCGGGTGTCGAGGACGCCAAACAACACACCGTTATAGAGCAGGAAGGGGATGGCCACCATCTGCACCGTGGTTTTGAGCTTGCCCAGCATATGAACGGCCACGCTGCGTGAGGCCCCGATCTGCGCCATCCATTCCCGCAGGGCCGAGATGGCAATTTCACGGCCGATGATGACCAGTGCGATCAAGGCATCTACCCGGCCATGCTCCACCAAAATCAGCAGTGACGCACACACCAAGAATTTGTCGGCCACCGGGTCCAAAAAAGCCCCAAAGGCCGAGGTTTGGTTGAGCTTGCGCGCCAGGTAGCCGTCCAGCCAGTCGGTGAGCGCAAACACCACAAACATCACGGTGGCCAAGAGATTGCGCGTCGCCATGTCCCAGCTCGCCATCCCGTAAACGCCCACGATCAGCGGAATCGCGGCGATGCGGGCCCAGGTCAGCAGGGTGGGGATGGTGAAAAACATGCGCGCATTCTGCCCTTGAAACCACCTACACGCCTTCACTGATCCAAGATCATCGGCTTGAATCGACGGTCATCCCCGTAGAGGAAAGTCTCACGAAACTTCCAAGGCTTGGGCAAACGCCCCACCTCGCCAAACGGGGCGGCTCGGCGAACCGCCTCTTTGGCCAGCTCCACAGTGTCCTTGGCTTGCGTGGGCACGCGCACCACATCGATGCGGTCAATGCTGCCATCGGCCTTGACCGTAATGTCCAACACCGGGATGGCCAGCAGCGGGTCTGGTGGGGTGCCCGTATAACTTTTGTCGGGATTGGCGGCCACCATACGCTTGGCAGCGCGCAAGCGGTACTCGTCCCAGGTTCTCACAGCACCTTGCACACTCGGTAGCCCCGCCTCTGGCAGGGCGTTGGGGGCAGATGGCGCGGAGGCATTGGGCTTGGCCGGGGCCTGGGGCGCGCGGTGCGCGCAGCCAGATACCAGCGCGGTCACCGCCGCCGCCAAGGCTGCACCCATCACCATCACGGACCGCCCTAGCGCGGTATCAACGAAGCGCACGATAAATCTCCATCGCTAAATCTTTTGAAATCCCGTCCACGGTGGCCAAGTCTTCCACACTGGCCGCCGCCACACCTTTGACACCGCCGAATCTTTGCAACAGCCGTGCGCGCTTTTTGGGGCCAACGCCTGGAATATCTTCCAAGCGGCTGCCACCCGTGCGCACGCTGGCCCGCTTGGCCCGCATGCCGGTGATGGCAAAGCGGTGCGCTTCGTCGCGAATCTGGGCCACCAGCATCAAGGCCGCTGCGTCCGGTGGCAGGCTCAGCTTGTCCCGGCCATCGGCAAACACCAACTCTTCCAGCCCGACTTTACGCCCCTCGCCTTTCTCAACGCCGACCAACAAGCTGAGCGGCAGGCCCAGTTGCTCAAACACCTCTCGGGCCACACCGATTTGGCCCTTGCCGCCGTCCACCAACACCACATCCGGCAGGCGTAACTTGGCGGCCACTGGCGCGCCACCCTGCTCGGCGGCAGCTTCGCGCCAGGCCTGCGCCAGCGGGCTGTAGCGACGCGTCAAGACCTGGCGCATGGCCGCATAGTCATCGCCACCGGTGATGCCTTCGATATTGAAGCGCCGGTATTCGGCGGTGGCCATGCGATGGTTTTCAAACACCACGCACGAGGCTTGTGTGGCTTCACCCGCCGTGTGGCTGATATCAAAACACTCGATGCGCACTTGGTCCAAGTCGTCGACCGCCAAGTCCAAGACCTCCACCAGGGCCCGCGTGCGCTCACGCTGAGAGCCCTCTTCGGACAACAAGCGGGCCAGCGCCAGCTCGCAACCCGTGATCGCCATGTCCAACCATGCTCGTCGCTGCTCACGCGGTTGATGCTGGGCTTGCAGCTTGACGCCGGTTTGCTCTCCCAAGGCTTTGAGCAATGTTTTGTCCACAGCGTGGCTGGTCACCAGGAGTGGCGGTGGAGCCCCATTCAGATAGTGTTGACCAATGAACGCTTCCAAGACTTGCTGTTCCGCCAGAGCCAGGGTTTGAGCTGGGCTGGACTCCGGCGCTGCGGGCTCATCCTCTCCCGTCACCACCTCGGCCAAAGCCGTGGCATCTTCCACATGGCTGGGGAAGAAAGCACGGTCACCCAGGTGTCGCCCACCCCGCACCATGGCCAGGTTCACACAAGCCCGGCCACCCGCCAACTTCACGGCCAAGATGTCCACGTCCCGAATGGCCGAAGAGGCCGAGCTTTCGTCCACTGCCTGCTGGTGTTGCACCTTGGACAGCAGCGAGATGCGGTTACGCAGCTCTGCCGCCTTCTCAAAAGCCAGCACTTCCGCATGCGCCATCATCTCGGCCTGCAGTTCGTCCATCACCTGCTGTTGCTCGCCCAGCAAAAAGCGCTCTGTGGACAAGACATCGCGCTGGTAGTCCTCCTGAGAAATCAGCCCCACACAGGGGCCGGAACAGCGGCGGATCTGATACAGCAGGCAGGGCCTGGAGCGGTTGTTGAAGACCGCGTCTTCGCAGGTGCGCAGGCGAAAAACCTTTTGAATGAGCTGGATGGCCTCTCGCACTGCCCAAGCGTTGGGGTAGGGGCCGAAGTAGCGATGTCGGCGGTCCACCGCCCCACGGTAATAGGCCACGCGGGAAAAGCGCGCCGCCGTGACAGAGGCTTTGGCATCTTGCGCCCGTGTTCCGGTCAGCTTGATATAGGGGTAGCTCTTGTCGTCCCTGAACAAGATGTTGAACTTGGGGTTCAGGGCCTTGATCAGGTTGTTTTCCAGCAGCAAGGCTTCGGCCTCGCTGCGCACAACCGTGGTCTCTAGGCGCGCAATGCGGGCCACCATCAAGCCTATGCGGGTTCCGCCCAGGTCTTTTTGAAAGTAGCTGGACACCCGCTTCTTCAGGCTGGCGGCTTTGCCCACATACAAAACCTGATCAGCGCTGTCGAAATAGCGATAGACCCCAGGGAGGGCAGGTAAGGCGGCCACCTCCGCCAGCAGGCGTTCGCGCAGGGCCGCATCCGGCAGGGGGGCGGCTGCAGGCGGCTCAGGGGCCAAGCTCGCTGCGTGAGCCGGTGGCTCAACAAGCGGTTCAGCGGGTGGGGGAGACCGCAAGGGCCGATGGCGGCCCAAACCAAGCCTGATAGAATCGCGGGTTTTCCGCCTGGGGTGAACGTGGTGCCTGAATGTGGCCCCCTGCCCCGCTACACGAATCTGGAATCCACCATGAAAACCGCACAGGAAATCCGCGCCGGCAACGTGATCATGCAGGGCAAAGACCCCATGGTCGTGCTCAAGACCGAATACAGCCGTGGAGGCCGTGGTGCCGCCACCGTGCGCATCAAGATGAAGAGCCTGCTCAGCGGTTTCGGTGCAGAAACCGTGTTCAAGGCCGACGACAAGATGGACCAGATCATTCTGGACAAGAAAGAGTGCACCTACACCTACTTCGCTGACCCGATGTATGTGTTCATGGACGCCGAGTACAACCAGTTCGAGGTGGAAGCCGAGAACATGGGTGACGCCATCTCCTACCTCGAAGACAACATGACCGTTGAAGTCGTGTTCTACGACGGCAAGGCCATCTCGGTGGAACTGCCCACCACCGTGGTGCGCGAGATCCAAACCGACCCCGCCGTCAAGGGCGACACCTCAGGCAAGGTGCTCAAGCCCGCCAAGATCGTCGGCACCGGCTTCGAAATCTCCGTGCCCATCTTCGTGGAAAACGGCGACAAGATCGAAATCGACACCCGTACCCACGAGTACCGCAAGCGCGTCTGAGCGTCTCTCGCTCCGCTCCAAGGCACCTACGGGTGCCTTTTTCATGTCTGCGACACTTGGCTCATGAGTGCCTTCGACCCTCAGCATGCCCTGACCGCACCCTTTCGCATGCAGCCCGGTTTGCGCAAGCTGGCCCCTGGTAGCCCGCAACTGACTCCCTTGCGGCCGGGTGACAAGCACCTGCGCGAGAAGCAAACGGTGCTCTCGCATTGGCCCGATCAAGCATTGCTCCAGACTCCAGGCTTTGACGCAGGCCCCGCCTTGCAAGCATTGGCTCAACACGCCCACTGCGAGCACCCCGACGCCTTTGAATGGCGTGACGACGGGGCATGGCACGCGCGCTGGCTGGGCTGGCGCGTTGACGCTGAAGGCCGCGTGACGCAATCCCACGGCCATTGGCCCGACGCCGGGCCTTGCCTGCAAGGCCTTGCACCTCAGTGGCGGCGAGCGGCCTTGCTGTGCCTGGCCTTTGCTGAGGACTTTGCGATTCTTGAAGCGCAAAGCACGCGCGTCCCCTGGTTAGCCGTTTGCCTGCCCTCGCATTGGGCACCCGAGGAGAAAGTGGGCTTGCGCTTTGCCGAACTGCACGGGCCGGTGGCCGACAACGCTTTGCTATTGGCCGCGAGTGAACATCTGGTCCAACTGGTCACCCGCCCTCAGCGCTGGGAGCGCTTTGTGTGGACGGTGAGCTCGCACCCACGCCTGCATGCCCACCCCTTACGCACAGACCCAGAGCGCTGGCCGTCAACCCTCAACCCAGAGGCTTTGGTGAACATCGCATGGTGGCGCACCGAGCGGCAAACCTTCATCCCCTTGCCCGAACAGGGCCAAGCCGTCTTCACCATCCACACCACCGTCACCCCGCTGCGCCAAGCCGTGCAGGACCCAGCACTGGCCGCCCGCCTGCGTGCCAGCTTGGCCAGCATGAGCCCCGCAGTCTTGGACTATCGCGGCCTGACCAACGCGCAGGCTCGATTGCTGGCCTGGCTGGATCAGCACACCCAAGGCCACAGCCCATGATGCCGGTGCTCGGGCCGGGGCTGTGGCAGGGCCTCGCGCGCTTTGTGGTCGTCCACACCGCCTGGGATGCGGGCAAGCACTTTCTCGCCACCTGGCACGCCTGGAGGACCGATGCGCATCGGCCAGGTCACTTGGTCTATGTGGCCTTCAGCCCACTCCCCTGCTTGCCGCCCGCTGCCGACCCGACAGATACAGGCCCCGCTGCGGCGCTAACGGCGCAACTGCACCAAGCCTGGCCCGCCCTCTGCCCCGGTTTGCAGGTACTCCACTTTGAACAGGGTGCGGTGCAACTCTGGTTGATGCTGGGGCCGCTCGCCAGCAGCCTGTCCCAGCTCCAAGCCAGCGCTCATGCCCTGCTGCTGGTGCCCAGTGCGGCCCTGGAGCCACAGCGTTTGTATGGGGCTTGCGCCCGCTTGGCCGCGCCTGGCGCAGTGGCACTCACCCCCGACAGCCCGGCAGCCCGCCAGGGGCTTCAAACCGCTGGCTTTGTGCTGGGTGCCGCAGGGAGCCTGCTCAAAGCGCAGCGCCCTGCCCCGCAAGCACCTGGCTTTCGCCCCTTGCCCCCAGCACCACGCGGACGACGCCCAGCACAGCGGCATCGCCATGCCGTGGTCATTGGTGCGGGTTTGGCGGGTGCTTCGGCCGCTCGCGCACTGGCTGCGCAGGGACTGGCTGTGACGGTGCTTGAGCAAGCGCCCCAAGCGGCACAGCAAGCCTCGGGCAATGTGGCAGGGCTCTTTCACAGCGTGGTGCATGCACAAGACGGTGCACATGCGCTGCTGTTGAGAGCCGCCGCCTTGTGGGCCGCGCCACACTATGCAGCGCTCCTGAACGCGGGGGCCCTGGGCGAGGTCGGCGGGCTGCTGCGCGGGCTGCTAGAAGGGCATGAAGATGCCCCCAAAGCGCACCCGTCCCCACCTGACATCACTGAGCTGCGGGCCTTGCTGCACACCTTGGGCCTCCCGCCCGAGCATGTACAGGCGCTGGAGGCGCCCCAGGCCAGCAGCGTGGCCGGCCTCCCCCTGCCCTTTGCGGCATGGCTGTTCGGGCAAGCAGGGTGGATGAACCCGCCCAGCGTGGTGCGCGCCTGGCTGGCCCAACCTGGCGTGCAATTGCGAACCAACAGCACTGTGGACGCCCTCCGCTGGGACGAACAGCGCCAGCAATGGCAAGCCTTGAGCGTGCAAGGCCAGACGGTGGCCGAGGCCGACATCATGGTGGTGGCCTCGGCCCACAGCAGTGCGCGCCTCTTGGCCCCTTGGACGGATGCGGCCGACTGGCCCCTGGAGACCACACGCGGCCAAGTCACCCAGCTCTCAGCCGCGCAATGTGAGCGCTGGGGCGTCCCACGCCCGCGCCTGCCCCTGGCCAGTGGTGCTTATGCCTTGAGCCTGCCCCCGCAGTTGGGGGGTGGCCTGCTGTGCGGTGCAACCAAGCAGTGGGACGATGCCGACCCTCAGGTGCGTAACTCAGACCATCAGCACAACTTGCAGCAACTTCAGAGCTTGACCGGATGGTGCCCCCCTGGCAACGACATGGGCGATACGTTGCAGGGCCGTGTGGGTTGGCGGCTGGCCACACAAGACCGCCTGCCGCTGGTGGGGCCAGTCGCCGCCCTGTCTGAACTGCAGGGCCTGCGCCAACTGGAACAGCCCCGCCATGTGCCGCGCGTGCCAGGGCTCTACACCCTGACCGCCTTGGGCGCTCGCGGCTTGACCGTGGCCCCGCTGCTCGGGGAGGTGCTGGCAGCTTGGGTCACCGGTGCGCCCATGCCACTGCCCACCAAAATCTTGGACACCATTGACGCGGCTCGCTTTGTGTCGCGCGCCCGACGCCAGCCCTGAGCCCTTAAACCTAGATTCGGCAGTTGAACGCTATGCGCCGCCTGAAACCGCAAATGGATCAACAGCTTATAAGCATTGCGCCTGTCACCAATTGGGTGAAGTCGCTGCGTGGTCGCTGGTCTGCCGCTTCAGGCCTCTGGCGTCGTTGCTCCCACCTGCTGGACAGAGAGTCCAGCAGGCGCTCACGCCTAGCCAGAGCCCTGCCTCGACAGCCCCTCGACCACGCCCAACTACCGAATCTAGGTTACAGAGCCCGCATGCGCGAACCCAAGGGCCTCACTGGCTCTGGGGAGGCTCCAGAGGTGGCGTATCAGCAGCGGGCTCTGCACCCGCCTCATCATCCTGTGCCAAAGGGGGCAAGCCTGCGGCTTTGCGGGCCGCCTTCTCTTCTTTCTTGCGCTTCTTGGCCAACTCACGTTGGCGCTTTTCGTAGCCGTAATTTGGGGTCGCCACAGGCAGTCCTTGTAGTGAGTGAGGGGGCACATGCCCCCGAAAGGAGCCTTGGGCAGTGGTGCGGCGCGGGCCGAGGTGCACCAACCACCGGCATCAGGATACAAGCAAATGGGGCTGACTCGCCCCGGCTTCATCGCGTGAAGCTCAAAGTACGCACCCCGCTGGGGGTGCCCAGCAGGCAGACCTGGGCGGCATGGCGCGCAAAAATACCCACGCTGACCACGCCAGGCCATTGGTTGACCTCAGCCTCCATGGCACGCGGGTCACTGATCTTCAGGCCCCGTACGTCCACAATGATGTTGCCGTTGTCGGTCACCACGCCAGTGCGAACACTGGCTTGGCCACCATAAGCCGACTCGAAGCGACGTGCCACCTGTGCCGCCGCCATGGGGATGACCTCCACCGGCAGCGGGAAGGCACCCAAGGTGTCGACCAGCTTGGATTCATCAGCAATGCAGACAAAAGCTTGGGCCAAATCGGCGACGATTTTTTCGCGCGTCAGCGCGGCACCACCGCCTTTGATCATGCAACCCGCGTGGTCAATTTCGTCGGCACCATCCACATAGACGGGCAGGGAGCTGACCTCGCTGGCCTCAAAGACCTTGATGCCGTGCGCCTGCAAGCGCTCCGTGCTCTTGACCGAGCTGGAGACTGCGCCCTTGATCTGGTGTTTCATGGTGGCCAAGGCGTCGATGAAGCAGTTCACCGTTGAGCCTGTGCCCACCCCCACGATGCTGCCCTCCACCACATGGGCCAAAGCAGCTTGCCCAACCAGGGCCTTGAGTTCGTCTTGCGTCATAGCGTGGGATTATCGCCGGGCTCGGCGGGCAGGCCGCCCTCGTCGCGAAGATGAATCTCCACAGCGTTCGGCCCTCTCTCTGTGCTGATCACCCTGAAGCGCACTGGAGAGCCCGCGCTCAAATCTGCCAACTCACAGTTTTGCAATGCACTGAAGTGGAAGAACAGATTGGTCTGAGCGCCCTCGGGCCGGATGAAGCCGTAGCCTTTGTCGGTGTTGACGTTGGCTATCGTGCCTTGGCTGGCCTGCATCAAGAGCTGTGGGTCGTCTTGAGCGCGGTTGGCCGGTGCCGTGCTAGCAGCCTCAGGTGCTGAGCTGGATGAGGTAGCGTCGCGGACGCGCTGCACAAAAATCTGCGCCACGGCAGAGTCTCGCTGGCGGCCCCGGCTGTCGATCTCATCGGCCATCATCACCGGGTAGGTGGCTTCGTTGATCAGTGCCTGCGAGGTCCGCGTCGCGATCGTGCGGCCCTCACGCTGGAACTCAAAGTCCCAGGCCAGCAGCATGACCCGGGTGCCTAAGGTGTTGAGCTTGCGCACCAAGGGCACAAAGTCGCCATCACCGGTGATCAGCACCGTCACATCAAAGTGCTTTTGCACGGCCAGCTCAAAGGCCTCCAGTGCAAACCAAACGTCAATGCCTTTTTCAGAGATATCGCCCTGCGCATCGGCGGTGACGGGAAGAAAGTGCAGGGTCACGCCCTCACGGATCAAGACATCGTCAAATTGCCGCTCGCGAAACAACACGTCTTGCGCTTGCGCCAACTTCGCCGGCAAGCGCCCCCGAAAGTAGTGCGCATCGACGATCTGGCAAAAGCGCTTTTCCACGCTCTCTTGCTGGGCCACTTGTTCACGGATGAACTCATGCAGGCCGCCAATGGAGAGCCTAGCGCGGCGCTCGTGTTCGTAGAGGTAATAGTTGGAAACGTGGGAGAGATAGGTACCGTCATAAAACACCCCAATGCGCAAGAGGCCGGGATGCTGAGATGTGTTTTTCACAGATAAATGAACAAGTTAAGAAGGTTGGACAATAGAGGGCTGCGAGCATCTCATAAATCGGCCTCGTTCTGAGGCCCAGGCCCACCGGCCATCCCCTGTTTTTCTCTACCCATGGCACTGATTCCCTACGCACTGACCCGCCCTTTTCTCTTCGGCATGGACCCTGAAGCGGCCCATGAACTGACGCTGGGGCAGGTGGCCAAGCTTCAAAACACGCCCTTGCAGTGCCTGTGGGCCGAGGCCCGGGTGCATGACCCCGTCACGGTGGCCGGGCTGAAATTTCCTAACCGCGTCGGCTTGGCGGCGGGCTTGGACAAAAACGGCCGCTGCATCGACGGCCTGGGCGCTTTCGGTTTTGGCTTCATCGAGGTGGGCACGGTCACCCCCAAAGGCCAGCCCGGCAACCCCAAGCCGCGCATGTTCCGTCTGCCCGAGAAAAACGCCCTGATCAACCGACTGGGCTTTAACAACGAAGGCTTGGCCTCGTTTTTGGCCAATGTGCAGCGAGCTAAGAGCTTCCGAGCGGGAGGCGGTATTCTGGGCCTGAACATTGGCAAAAACGCCGCCACACCTATTGAAGATGCGGCCAGCGACTACCTGCTGTGCTTGGACGGCGTCTACCCCCATGCGGACTATGTGACGGTCAATATCTCCAGCCCCAACACCAAGAACCTGCGCGCGCTGCAAAGTGACGAGGCAGCCAAGACTGAAAATCAAAATCACTGTCTTGCACATCAGCCAAAGCCTGAGCCAGGTTGCGCGCCTCAGCCAAGCGCTGCATGAACTGGCCTTCAGCCACCGTCACTGCGCTGACATGCGTCAACCAGCCCTGCCGCCAGACCAAAGTGACATGGGGTGACCGTGCAGACGGGGCCAGCAACTGTGCAATCTCATCCACGTCCGGCTCTGGGTGCTGATGCGCTGCGCGCAAGGCCGCCAGAGGCCACACACTGTGAACAATCTGCATGCTCGGCACAATGCACAGGCCTAAATGCTCAGGGTCCACTTCGGCCAAAAGGTGCAGGTCTGCCCTGCCCGACGGCACATCTGCCAAGGTCGCTGCACGATGCACCACCCAGTCCAAGCGCGCGCAATCAGGCAGCCACGGGAACTCAGCCAGTGGCTCGAAGTGGCCCAACCAATCTGGCAAAGCTTCGCCCCAGAGAGCAAGGTCGCCCACCACAGGTGGCGACTGCCACCAAAGGTCCCGGGCCAGCACTTTCATCGCTTCGTCACCCACCATGGCGGCCACGGTTGGGTAAGCCGCCACTAAGGCGCGGTGTGCAACTGCCAAGCCGTTGGCCCGGTAGGCACGCAAACCCGACAGCGCTTGAGCTTGTGCACGAGGCCCAGGCAAGGCAGCCAAACCGGTGGGTAAGTGAAGGGGTGCCTGAGCTCTCATCACGCTGGCCAAAAAGCTCATCTGTGACAAGGCTTCCGCAACTCCCACCGAGCCCGAGGGCTCAGGATGCTGGGTCGGGGTCATGCCGCCTCCCGCTGAGCCTTTGAGACCGCGTCGGCCACCAACTCGGCACGCCGAACTTCGTCCAGCAGCACGTCAAGCGGGGGCACGTCGGTGTCCCACTCGATCAGCGTGGGTACCCTGCCAAAGCGAGCCACCGCATGGGCATAGACCTGCCAGACGGGCTCATGGACCCGGCTGCCATGGTCGTCAATGACCAACACGCCTTCGTCGTTATAGCCAGCCAAATGGATCTCGCCCACGGTCTCCCGGGCGAGTGCATCCACCACGACGCAGGCCGCAGCCACGGGGTCGGCCTCTGCGGCGTTGAGCGCATTGACCACGAGATTGTTCACGTCCAACAACAAGCTGCAGCCGCTGCGCCGGGCCAGCGCATTCAAGAACTCAGCCTCGCTCAGCGTGCTGGTGGTCCAGCGCACATAGGCCGAAAGGTTCTCCACCAACAGCGGGCGACGCAGACGATCCTGAACCTGCTGAACATTGCTGACCATGATGTCCAGAGCGGCTGGCGTGAAGCCCACGGGCAACAGGTCGGCCCCGTGCACCGGCATCTGCCCCGGGCTCAAAGGGGCCCGCGCAAAAGAGGCGTGGTCGGACACCCTGACGGGTTGCACCCGCTCCACCAAGCGCGCCAGTTGATCCAAATGCCAGGGGTCTAAACCTGCCTCAGAGCCCAGGGCCAGGCCGACACCATGCAGGCTGATGTCATAGGCTTCTCGCCCTTGACGCAGCACTTCCATGGCAGCCCCCCCTTCGGCGAAAAAATTCTCCGAATGCACTTCCAAGAAGGCCAGGGGCTCGCGCCGCTCCAGCAAGGCTTGGTAATGGGGGCTGCGCCAGCCCAAACCCACATGGCTCATGACGATGCTTACTTCTTCATCGACTTGGCTTTGGCTTCATCCGCCGTCATGCCCTTCATGTCTTTGCAAGTGCCCTTGGCCACAAACTTCCATTCGCCCGGGTCGTTGTCCACCTTGGCTTGCCCGGCGCAAGAATGCGTGCCAGCCAGGTTGGCACAATCGTTGGCACCGGCCTTGGCAATGCCGTAGCACTTTTCTTTGCCCTTATCCTGCGCGTGCGCGCTGGCTGCACCCATACCCAATGCCAAAGCAGTGGCCAATGCGGAGGAGACAATTTGACGCTGATTCATGACGATGTCCTAAAGGTTGAAGTGAGAGCATCCCCTTGGATGCCCACAGTGGGTCGAGCGGGTCTGTAGTTCCTTACACTGCTGTCGAGATTTTTTTGAAAGTTGGGCTCCATGAGTGAGTTTGAGAAAGAAGTGGCGGCGCTCAGACCGCAACTGATGAAGTACGCCCGCAGCCAACTTAGAAACGAAGCCTGGGCCGAAGACGCCGTCTCTGAAACCTTGCTGGCTGCCATGGAGAAGCCGCAAGCCTACGTCGGCTTGTCGCAACTCAAGACCTGGTTGGTCGGCGTGCTGAAGCATAAGTTGGTGGATCAACTGCGACGCCAAAGCCGTGAAGCCACCATTCTGGACGCTGACGACGCCCAAGACATCGACGGCCTGCTCTTTGACGAGACGGGGCATTGGCGGCACAAGCCGGGCGAATGGACGGATCAACCGGAAAAGTTATTGGGCCAGCAGCAGTTTCTGGCCGCACTCGATGCCTGTGTCGAGCAACTTCCCCCCGCCCAAGGCCGGGTGTTCATGATGCGGGAATGGTTGGAATTGGAGACAGATCAGATTTGTAAGGAACTGGCGATCACGTCGACCAATTTGTGGGTCTTGCTGCATCGGGCCCGCATGCGTTTGAGAGAATGCCTACAGGAAAATTGGTTCAGCTCACCCTCAAAACAATAAGCTCCAAGCACCAGCCATGAAACCTCTGCTGTCCTGCAAGGAGTCTGCCTCCCTGCTCCTACGCGCCAATGACGTGCCCCTGAGCATGGTTCAGAAGGCACGCGTTCGCCTGCATTTGGCCATTTGTGGGGCCTGCACCAACTTCAGCAAGCAAGTCAAGTTCATGGGCAAGGCCATGGGGCCTTGGCGAGGCTATCGAGACGAGCATGACGGCCCTGCTTAAGGGCCGTCCACGCACAACAGGGTGGCATGGCCACCCTTTTTCATGGTCACGGCAGAACTGTGGCCAAGCGCTGAAGAGGCACCAGCGGAGTACGCGCGGCGGTGCTTGCGGGCCGCGATGCTGGCAGGGGTGTGGCCCGTCCGCCATCGATATAGAAATTGACCCGAGGCGCAATCGCCGAGAACTCAGAGCCATCAGCCATGCGCCGAACCTCACTCTCCATCACCCAGCGAATCTTGCCCAGGTTGCCAATGGGCTCCCATGTACGCCGGTACGTGTAGGAGGCCAAGGGAGAAGGCCGCCGAACCT
This sequence comes from Ideonella sp. MAG2, assembly GCA_004359425.1. GTDB lineage: Bacteria > Pseudomonadota > Gammaproteobacteria > Burkholderiales > Burkholderiaceae_C > Ideonella. The sequence continues at coordinate 1,541,483 of PTEU01000001.1, forward strand.
GGACAATATTGGCCCCTTCAAAGCCCCAGCTCTCCACTGGGCTGCGCGTTTCAGTGCCAGCGGCTATGTCGGTGGAGATGCGCTCGCCGGTCCCGTCCCGGTAGAGGTGAATCGCAAACGGGTTGTTGGTGTCCACGAACAAACCGCTATTCCACTGGCGGGACGCCTGAGCAACGCTGCCGAAGGTGCCGCCCACCAGCGAGCGTGTGACCAAGATCTCCTGGACCCAACTGAGCTTTTCCGCCACAAAGTCACCCACCAACCACGTCTCGGCACCGGTGCTGTTGTCTACCTTGAGCCGGGTATAGCCGCGCGTAAAGCCCGGAAAACTCAGCATCAACCAGCCTTGGCTATTGAGTGCTGCGGGCACCACGGTCCCGGTGCGAGCGAAGTGCATCTGCCCGACTTGCATGGTCGTGAGATCTGCGGCCAAGGTGTGCACCGGGCTTTGCAGATCGACTCGCGCATGCTCGGAGAAGCCCGCCCAGCGCGCACCGGGCACGGCATCGGCCATACCTGCGCGCACCGACATACGCAAATGGCTCTGGGCATCTACCGTGTCGTCGATGGACGTGGTGCCCAAGACCAAACCGGCATCGCAGCCATCGAGCACCACTTGGCTGGTGTCGGCAGAAACAGCGCTTGTGCCAGCCCGCTCGGTGCCGGACTGGCGCGCGAATGCGTATCGGCTTTCGCTGGTGCGAACAGTGGCGTACTGGCCACAACTGTCATAGTGGGCAGAGCTTTGATCGAAAACCCTGGGGGTCGTCAAGCTCACCACACGTCGCACGCCGTTGTCGGTGTAGGTACCGGCAAAGCGACCACGGAAATCCACGCCTTCGGCCTTCAGCTTGGTGGTATTCCAGTCCACCAAATATGTACTGGCGGTCCCGTGTGGGTCGGTGAAGTACGCCGTTTGAATGAGGGCGGCCTGCGCACTCATGCCTATCAGCGTTCCAGCCGCCAATGCAGCGCACCGGGCACGCCAAGCAAAACTCGCCATGGTTGTCTCCTGAATGGGTTGAGGTGCCGCGATTGTCTCGAAGCAGCGCGCGTTGGTCATCCCCGAATCGTCAGTGCTTACCCCGGAGGACACCGGGCGGACGGCTTAGTCCAAGCTGCCCTGGGTTTGATGCAGGTCGGGCCGCCCCCTGTACTTGATGCACAGCGCCAACGCTTGGCGAATGGCTTGCACTTGCAGCACCAAAGACATGCTGGCCTGACCCGGCCGATGGACCACTTGCTCGGGTAACCAGGGCACGTGGACAAAGCCCGCCTGCACCCCCGGACGGCTGGCACAGGCGTGCATCAAGCCATAAAACACATGGTTGCAAACAAAGGTACCGGCCGTGTGGGACACGCTGGCGGGGATATCAGCGCGCCGAAGTCCCGCCACGACAGCTTTGATGGGCAGGCTGCTGAAGTACGCAGCCGGGCCTTGCGCCACCACGGGCTCGTCCACCGGCTGTTTGCCCGCGTTATCGGCAATCCTCGCGTCATCGACATTGATCGCCACCCGCTCGACACTAATCTCCGCACGCCCCCCCGCCTGCCCCAAGCACAACACCAGACTAGGCTGTAGGCGATCCAGGGCCTGCCACAGGGCCTGCAGCGAGGTGCCAAATTCGCAAGGAAGAACTTGCCCATGCACTTGATGCCCAGCGATACGGCTGCCCTCCAGGTGACGGACGATGGCGGCGCTCGGGTTGAGTTCATCGCCAGCAAAGGGTTCGAAGCCCGTCAGCAGTATCGTCGCGTTGCCCATAGCGTGTGTCCTCGGAAGTGCCGGAAATTTGTCGGTCTTTCAGCGGCCTGATTCTCGCTTCTGTCAGGCGTGGATGACTCTAGGATGAAGACAGCCCTCAAAGTGCGGCATGGTGCGCGCTGGGCCAGAGGTTGTCAGTCCATGTCTGATCTGTCTGAACTGTCCTTAGTCCCACGGGACGAAGAATTGGCTGCTGGGGCCGCGGGGCCGGCGTATCCGCAAGGCTTTGCCTGGCCGACGCCACCGTATGCAGACTATCCCGCTGCCACGCCACAGATGGACCCGATGCGGTGCGAAATCGAGGGCATGAACGGCAAGACGCAACAGGCCGTGATGACCTTGTTCGACATCCAGGCCGGTGTGGTGCATGTGCAAGTGCCACCTGCACGCTCCATCATGCCCTTGCGCATGACCCACTTCAGGCGCTTGACCCTGACCGAGCCGCTTCTGCCCCGGCCTGCAGCGGGCTCAAAAGGCATTGCCTTGGAAGGCTTTCGCCTGGCCGTGGACTTTCACATTCGCCTGGCAGGCGGTGGCGAGTTCACCGGTCGCACCGTGGGCCATGTGGAAACACCGTTAGGCCTATTCCTGTTCGAGAAGCTGGACGATGCCGGTGCGGTTCGGCGCATTTTCTTGCCGCGCAATGCCTATGAGCAAAGCCGCATCGGCGAGCTTGTCGGTGACTTGCTGCTGAAGCAGAACACTGCCTCTCCCGCCCAAATTGCCCAAGCCATTGCCGAGCAGAAAGACCTGCGCGCGCAAACAGTTGGCGACATTCTGGTCAACCAAAAAGTCGTGTCGACAAACCAGTTAGGTGAAGCCTTGGAGGCGCAGTCGCGCATGCGGATGATCCGCATCGGCGAGGCCTTGATTGGGCTGGGCTTGATCAATCAAGAACAGTTGGACGCCGCGCTGGCCCAGCAACAGGTTCAACGCACCGTGCCCTTGGGCGAATTGCTGGTACGGGCCGGCCACATCCAGCGCAGTGACCTGCGCCAGGCACTGGCCCGCAAAATGGGCTATCCGGTGGTTGATGTCGAAGCCTTCCCTATCGATGCGCAAGCCCTGCGTCTGGTGAATATCACTGCCGCCAAACGCCTTGGGGTGTTACCACTGCAAGTGCTGCCGGGTCGTTTGGTCACTGCCATCGAAGACCCGTCCCGCAGAGACGCGATTGATGAGTTGGAATTCATCGCCCAATGCAAGGTCGTGCCGGTGCTGCCGGCCTCCGACGACTTGATGCGCACCATCCTCAGCACCTATGCACGTTTTGGCTTTGAGGACATGCCCAGCCCGATCTTGGGCGAGGGCTCGCAAATAGGGGCTGGCTTTGAAGGTGGCGTGACGGATTCCTTGCTGGCCTCTCTGGATGAGGCGGGGCAAGGCAGCCAGCCCGACACCACAGATGACAAGCCCATTGAGCAAGCCGACAACACCTTGGTGCGCTTGATCAACACCATGATTGTTGACGCCCACACCCAAGGGGTGTCGGACATCCATATCGAGGCCGTGCAGGGCAAGGAGAAGGTGCGCATTCGCTTCCGGCGCGACGGCATGCTCAAGCCCTATGTCGAACTGCCGCACACCTATCGCAACGCTTTGATCGCACGCATCAAGATCATGTGCGATCTGGACATCTCCGAGCGACGCCGCCCGCAAGACGGCAAGATCAACTTTGCGCGATTTGTGCCGGGCTGCCCCATCGAGCTGCGGGTCGCCACCATTCCAACCGCCAATGGTTTGGAAGATGCTGTGCTGCGTATCCTGGCCTCGGCCAAACCGATTCCGCTGGAGAAGCTGGGCATGTCCGAGCGCAATCTGCGGGCACTGAAGGCCGCTGTGGAGCGGCCCTACGGCATGGTCTTGTGTGTGGGGCCCACAGGCTCTGGCAAAACCACCACCCTGCACTCCGCACTCAGCTACATCAATACCCCTGAGCGAAAGATTTGGACGGCCGAAGACCCGGTGGAAATCACCCAGGCAGGATTGCGCCAAGTTCAGGTCAACCCCAAGATAGACTGGACTTTTGCCAAGGCCTTACGCGCCTTTTTGCGCGCCGACCCCGACGTGATCATGGTCGGCGAAATTCGCGACAGCGAAACCGCTGGCATTGCCGTGGAGTCCTCGCTCACCGGTCACTTGGTGCTCTCCACCTTGCACACCAATAGCGCGGCAGAAACCATCACCCGGCTGCTGGACATGGGCATGGACCCCTTTAACTTTGCCGACTCCCTGCTGGCCGTGCTGGCACAGCGCTTGGTGCGGCGTCAATGCACCAAGTGCTTGACCTCCAAACCCGCGACTTCAGAGCAAGTGGAGGAATGGCTAGACGACTATCTGCACGCCTGGGGTGGCCATGAACAGGCCCCCACGCGCGACGCAGTCTTGGCCGACTGGCTCAAGCGCTTCGGCTCGAACGGCCAGCTCCAGGCCTTCCACAGCCCAGGCTGCGAACACTGCGACCACACCGGGGTGCGCGGGCGCGCGGGTATCCATGAGTTGCTCACCGTCTCGCGCGGCCTGCGCCGCCTGATGCAAACCGGTGCGCGCGCGGAGGAACTGCACCGCCAAGCCATGATGGAAGGCATGCATACCCTGCGCCAAGACGGCCTGGAGAAAATGCTGCAAGGCATTACCTCCATTGAAGAAGTGCGTGCCACCAGCAATGTTTAAGGTCTGTTGACACACAGCGCTTGGCCGGCCATGGCCGGCAAATCGGCCCGCTCACACTGGCCGCCACTTGACGCGGGATTTGGCAAACATCTCGGCCAACTTGCCCGAGGATGCCAAGCCGTTCATGGCCGCTTGAAGCGCCTGCGCCAAGTCCTGCGCCTCGGCCTTGACCGCGCAGCCCACGGCCCAGCCCTCTTTCATGCGCGGCACAGGCAGCGGCTCGATGGCGTAACGTTCGTCCCCACTGAGCACCGTCTCCAACTCCGAGGCATGGCCTGCTGCCGCCGCCACTTCACCGCGCTGCAAGGCTTGAGCCGCTTCCACGCCGTCCTTCAGCTTGGTGACCAGTTGCTCCCTGTAAGCGCCGCCGTCCGCACCGATCAACAGCCACCCTGCCAAGGTTTGCCCTGGCACCGCAATCTTCTTACCCTTGAATGCCTCCAGCGAATCCATCTGGGGCACGTCTGACAGCCTGCGCGCCACCATCACCCGCTCGCGGTAGTAGGGCGCAAAAATCTGGACACGCTTGTTGGCTTCCATCAAAGGCCTGTCCACCGGCACATGCAACATCACATCGGCGGGGCCAAAGCCCAGGTAATGCCCCTTCCATACGAGGTTGCGCAAATCGTCGTTCATGTTCTCGTCGGCATTGAAGGGCAGTAGCGACAGCTTCAAGCCCAAGGATTGGGCCAATGCCTCTGCCAAGTCCACCTCAATGCCCCTCCCAGCCACATGAAAAGGCGGCAAGTCGTTGTAGACGGCCACGCTCAAGCGGCCTGAGGCGCGAAGCTTGTCCAAGGTGGGCGTCGGCCCTGACGCTGTTTGCGCACCCGCAGTGAGCCAGTGCCCACCCAAGCCCAGTGCGGCACTGGCACCCAACAGGTGGCGACGTTGAATTGGTGACATCAGCAACTCCAGACAAAACGGTGAACGCTAGTTTGACCTCAGAGTGGCTTCTCGCGGCGTGTCTCCAAGTAGGCCTTGATCGACCACATGGCTTCTTGAGACAAGATCCCTTCAAAGGGAGGCATGTACACCGCGCCATTGCGCACGCGGCCACGGCGGGCCGTGGTCAAGAAATACTCGTCGATCTCATTCACACAGGCTTGTTTGCGCTTGGCGTCTTTGAGGGTGGCGCATTCGCCGTCCATCTTGCGCAAATCTGGCGCAATCCCCCCCGAGATGGCCTCTAGGCCATGGCAACGAGCGCAGTTTTGGTTGTAGGCCGAAGTGCCAATCTTGATGGCCTCCGCATGGCCACGATAGGGGTTCTCAGCGCGCCAGGTGTCACCCAGTTGCGGCAGGGACTTGGTGTCCACCGCTTGGGGGGTGACATCGCCGTGGGCACTGGCAGCGCCGGCCGCCAAGGCGAGAGCAGCCAAGCACGTCAGCCGAGCCATGCGGTGAGAGAGGCGAAAAGAGGTCATTGGTATCTCCTGATGCTGGTGTAAACCCGAGGTTTCGAGGAATTCGAACCCTGTCAGGCATCAAATCTGCAAGGGATGTGCCAGCTTGATCTGAGGGCACCTCAACACGGTTTGAGTCATCGAACCATCGGGGAGAGTCCTAGCCGAGTGTCCCGCTCTGGCACGCCAGTCAATGCTTGACCGGACCATGACACAGTCGTACTGTTCGGCTGTTCAAATAAAGAGCAATTTGGAGACAAGCCGGTCGCCCCCATGGGCCGGTGCCTTGGAGAACTTGAATGGCAGCATTTCTGCCGCCCGGCGCAGCCAGCCCGGGCCAGCGTGGTGGCGCATCGTCCACCAACCGTGGCGTGGCGCGGTCAGGGCCCTTTGGCCCCTCTCATGCCGAGGCCATTGAGCACTCGCATCAGCGTTGTGCCGCTTTGGGTCTATCGCGGATAGAAAGGCCTGACTTCTCACCGCTGGGGCGCACCGACTTGACGGTGGCTCGCGAGCGTAATCTGCGCCTCTACAGCCATGCTGCGCCGGTGATGGAGATGCTTTACGAGCAGATCGTGGACACCGATTCCATGGTGGTGCTCACCGATGCCACGGGCACCATCTTGCACTCCACGGGGGACGATGACTTTCTCGGCCGCGCGGCCAAGGTCGCCCTGGCACCGGGTGCAAATTGGTCTGAAGCCGCCAAGGGCACCAATGCCGTGGGCACCGCCCTGATGGACGAAGTGCCCACCTTGGTTCATGCGGAAGAACACTTCATGCATGCCAACAACTTCCTCACCTGCTCTGCCGCGCCCATCCTCGACCCCCGCGGCAATATCTTGGGTGTGCTCGATGTCTCGGGCGAGCAGCGCAGCTACCACCAGCACACCATGGCGCTGGTGAAGATGTCGGCGCGCATGATCGAGAACCACTGGCTGACGGATGACTACCGCAATGTCATGCGTCTGCACTTCCACAGCCGGGTCGAGTTCATCGGCACGCTGATGGAAGGCATTTTGGCGGTCTCACCCGACGGCAAAATCGTTGGTGCCAACCGCGGTGCGCTAGAGCTACTGGGGCTGTCTGGCGCAGCACTGCGCATGCATTCTCTGGGTTCGCTGTTTGGCACCGCCATCGGCAACTTGGTGGATCGCTTCCGCTCACCGCTAGCCGTGCCGCTGCCGGTGGAAATGAGTGATGGCCGACAGTTCCATGTGCTGGCCAAGTTCAACTTCCCGGTGTGGTCGCACTCAGAGACACCCTCTGAAGAGGCCCGCTCGACATGGCGTCAATCCACCGCCGTAGCGGAAGAAGCCACGCTGCGGGCTGCGCCCCCTCCACCCACCCCACCCGCTGAAGGTGCAAGCAGTGGTTTGCGCCATTTGCAGACCGGCGACGGCCATATGGACACCGTGGTGGAGAAGGTTCGCCGCGTCTTGAACCGTGACATTCCGGTGCTGATCCTGGGGGAGACCGGTACCGGTAAAGAATTGCTGGCCCGCGCCATTCACCAAGATTCAGAGCGCTCGCGCCAGCCCTTTGTGGCGGTCAACTGCGCCTCTATTCCCGAAACCCTGATCGAGGCCGAACTCTTTGGCTACGAGGAAGGTGCTTTCACCGGTGCGCGCCGCAAGGGCTCGGTGGGCAAGATCGTGCAGGCCAGTGGCGGCACCTTGTTCTTGGATGAGATTGGCGACATGCCGCTGCCGCTGCAAGCGCATTTGCTGCGGGTGCTGCAAGAGCGCCAGGTCACACCGCTGGGCAGCACCAAATCAGTGTCGGTCGATGTGAGCATCATTTGCGCCACCCACCGCAATCTGCGCGAGATGATCGCCGCCAAGCAGTTCCGCGAGGACCTGTACTACCGCCTCAACGGTTTGGCCGTCAAACTTCCGGCCCTACGCGAGCGCAGCGACCTGATGGTGCTGGCGCGTCGTATTCTGGAGCGTCAAGTCCCGGGCAAGCGCCTGGAGCTGTCTGACGAGGTGCTGCGGCTCTTCCGCAGCTATGCCTGGCCCGGCAATATTCGGCAACTGTTCAATGTGCTGCGGACGGCGGCCGTCATGGCCTCGGGCGATGCACTCATCACCCGCCACCATTTGTCTGACGACTTTCTGGACGAGGCCCAACGGGCAAGCCCTGCGCCAACGGCCGCGCCGGACCTCTACCCAAGCCCAGACACCGTTTCACCCTCACCCCAAGCGCTGGCCAGCTCGGCAGTGCCTGCGGCCGCAGCACCGCTTGCCGCTGAACAGGCCGCCACTGCCGCCCAAGCGGCTCCCCGCTCCTTGCAAGACATGGAGATAGAGGCCATACGCCAAGCGGTTGATGCCGCAGGCGGCAATATCTCAGAGGCCTCCAAAGCCCTGGGCATCAGCCGCAACACCATCTACCGTAAGCTGCGCTGGAAGTAACGCTACTCATCCTCGGCCTGTCGCCAGGCTCGCTGCCAGTTCAGCGCATGGCGTGGGTGCTGCGCCCATGCGTCTGGCAGGCCCGGCCAGCGCGCCGCTGGGTCTGTCTCCAAACCGCCGGCCGCTTGGCGCGCGCGAACCGCTCCAGCCAATGCGGCCAAGTAGTCCCTGGTTTGAGCCAGCAGGGCCGGGCCCTGGGCAGGCCCTTGCTCAGGCAGCCAGGTCACAGCGCTGCCATCGTGACGGGCCAGTTCGCCCAATTGTTCTAAGCTGGCCAGCAAGGTGGCGAGCGTTGCATCGCGCAAATCGGGCGGGCCATCTGACCACAGCAAACCCGGGGCCGACCAGAGGGGCTGGCGCTTCAACCGCCACACCAAAACAGGCTGGGTTGGCGTGCGCTTGAGCCGCCACCAGACCCAAGGCCCCAACGCCCCCTGATCGCCGGCCACCAAACCACCCGCCAGTCCCGCCGCGCCCGGCACGGTGACCACGGTATCGGCCCCCAAGTCTTGGGCAGCATCTCCCATGCGGGCCTTCAGCCGCTCCTCGCAATGCGCGCACTGCTGCTGCATGGCCACCGCCACGGCCTCGTGGGCCCACAGCGCAGCCTGCGGCCAAGCGCGGTTGCCCAGCACCAGCTCTGGTCTGGCCCAGGGGTTGACCACATCGCTCACCTGCCAAGCCGTTTGCTGCACCAACGCGCAGTCCATGGCCCGCCCTAGTGTGGGCGACGGCCCGCTGCCCAAGAGCCAAACGCGGCCATCGGCGGGCACTTGAACCGCGAGCACGCCAGAGACGCGCCCCCGGTTCGCGGCCGTGGCATCTCCTGCCTCGCCGGGCAGCCACATCACCTCAGGGGCCAGGCGCTGCCAAACCACGGGCAGCGCGGGGCAGGAAGACGCCGCCCACCCTGGCCCGCCTGCGGCCAAGGCCAGCAGCAGGCTCACCCCACCGCGCCACTGTGTCAACATCGAACACTCCTCACCGCACGCCGCAGGCGCGCTGTCACACCGCCTCCAAGCAGCCCCGCGTTTCTGAGGGACGACCCGAGGTCTCGGCGGCCATTTTGGCCCCACAAGCCCGCCTTGCCCGGCGGCACAAGAATTGCACTGGGTGTCAGCAACCGCTCACATCGAGCCGCCTTACCTCCAACTGTCTGAGCCATGCCCACCCACGCATACCTCGTGCCAGCGCCAGGACGCCGCCCTCTATGAAGGCCGTGATTCTGCAAGGGTCAAGCGCTGCGCCGCCACCGCCGGTGGCGCTGGCGTATGCCACGCGCGCGTCCCCTCACACGACCCTGCCCACCAGCCAGCGCCCCCGCGACACCGCCCCCACCAGCCGCCACGGCGTGGTGGCTTTGTCTGACACCGGGGCGCAGTGGGCCTTGGTCAATATGGCCGCCAACGTGGCCGACCGCTTGCAGGCCGACGCCGCAGCCCACAACCACATTGGCTGGTGCGACGCCCAGCACCGCGCCATTGTGTTGACCGACGCGCAGGTGGACCATGTCGCGGGCCTGCTCTCGCTGCGCGACGGCAGCCCCATCGACCTCTACGCCACACCCGCTGTGTTTGAGGCCCTGAGCCGCAGCCTGCCCGTGCTCCCCGTGCTCCAGCATTACTGCGGTGTGCATTGGCACATCATCCCCGTGGCGGGGGAAACCCAATGTGCCAACTTCCGTATTGAGCAACTGCCTCACCTGGAGTTCACCGCCTTGGCCACCCAGGGCCCGACCCCGCCCTATCTGGCAGAGCACGAGACCCAATCAGCCGCCGGTCACAGCATTGCCATTGCGGTGCGAGACCGCGACAGCGGCCAGCGCCTGTTCTGTGCCCCCGGTGCGGTGGCCTTGGGCTATACCGAACTGGATTGGATGCGCAGCGCCGACTGCGTGCTGATCGACGGCCTGACCACCTGGCCTGCTGACGAGGCCCAAGACGATTGGCTGGCGCGCCGCAAAGTGCTGCTGGGAGTGGCGCAACGCGCGCAAGGCGGGGCTTGCCCCGATGGCTTTGAGTGCGCCAGTGATGGCATGGTGATCGACCTCTGATCCATAGACATGCTCCAGATCACCGCCCTCACCAAACGTTATGGCTCCCGCACGGCACTGCAAGATCTCAGCTTGCGCTTGCCTGCGGGCCAGTTCACCGCCCTGCTCGGCCCCAACGGCGCGGGCAAGTCCACGCTGTTCCAGGTGCTGACGGGCTTGTTCGTGGCCGATGCCGGTGAGGCGGTGGTGGCGGGCCATTCTTTGCGCACCGAGGCGGTCAAGGCCCTCAAGCACATGGGCGTGGTGTTTCAGCAGATGTCGCTGGACCTGGACCTCAGCGTGCGGCGCAACCTGCAGTTCCACGCGGACCTGCATGGCCTGCCCCGCAAAGTGGCGCAGCAGCGCATCCAAGAGGGCTGTGAGGCCCTGGGCACAGGCGCCGACCTCGACCGCCCAGTGCGCGAACTCTCCGGCGGCAACCGCCGCAAGGTGGAGTTGGTGCGCGCCTTGTTGCACCGCCCGGCCGTGCTGCTGATGGACGAGCCCACGGTAGGGCTGGACCCGAAATCCCGGCGCGACCTGCTGGCCGCCGTGAAGGCCGACGTGGCCGCGCGCCAAACCACCGTGCTGTGGGCCACCCACTTGGTCGAAGAGGCGGAAGCCGCTGACCGCGTGGTGGTGCTGCACAAAGGCCAACTGCTGGCCGATGGGCGCCCTGACGAGGTTCGAGACAGCCTGGGCGGAAGCAGCCTGGAAGCCGCCTTCATCCAAGCTACGCAATAGGTGCACACCTAGGAGACCCCGATGACACGCCTTGCCCTCCGCACCACTTTGGCCGCCGCTGCCGCCCTCGCCATGGCCACAGCCGCTGTGGCACAAACCGCCTGGGTGTCCAGCGAAAAAGACCACACCCTGACCTTGGTCGACCTGAAGACCATGGCCGTCACCGGCACCGTCGCCACCTGCAAGCGGCCTCGCCACATGCAAATCGCCCCCGGCGGCAAGCAGTTGATGGTGGCCTGTGGCGACGCTCAGCAGGCCGATGTGATCGACCTGGTCACCAAAAAATCCACCGCCAAGATCGCCCTGGGCGACGACCCCGAAATCTTTGATGTCTCGCCCGACGGCAAGACGCTCTACGTCAGCAATGAGGAAGACGCCGAAGTCGGCGTGATCGACATTGCCAGCAACAAGCGCAAGAGCGCCATCAAGGTGGGCGAAGAGCCCGAGGGCGTGCTGCTCTCCAAGGACGGCAAAACTCTTTATGTGACCTCGGAGGTCGCCTCCCTGGTGCATGTGATCGACACCGCCACGGGCAAAGTCACGCACAACGTCAAAGTGGGCAAGCGCCCGCGCCGCTTTGCCCTCACGCCTGACGGCAGCCAACTCTGGGTCAGCAATGAGTTGGGCGCCAGCGTCAGCATCCTCAGCACCAAGGACCATAGCGTGCTGGCCACACTCAAGTTCAGCGTCAAGGGCGCACGTGATGCCGACATCACCCCCGTCGGTCTGTTGATGTCGGCCGACGGCAAGCAGGCCTTTGTGGCCTTGGGTAAGGCCAACCATGTCGCTTTGGTCGACGTGGCCAGCCGCAAGGTGACCCAACTCGTGCTGGCTGGCAAGCGCGCCTGGGGCTTAGGGCTCAACAAGGCCGGGGACCGGCTCTTGGTGGCCAATGGGCTGTCGGATGACTTGACGGTCATCGACGTGCCGAATGCCAAAGCCCTCAAGACCGTGGCGGTGGGCCGCGTGCCGCACAGCGTGGTGGTGGTCGAATGAGGTTGTTCCTCAGCGGGCTCCTGCTGCTGAGCGCTGCCAGCGCACAGGCCGCCGCCTTCAAGGCCACCTTGCTGGTGCTGGACGACGACCCGCGCCTGCAACGCAGCCGCGTAGAGCGCGCCTATCTCGGTCACCCCACCGGCCCAGCGGCCGATGCGGTGGCCGTGGCCATTAAAGAATCCAAACTGGAGCTGGACGCCGCCGGGGCCAGCCTCAGCATAGCCACCGTAGCTGCGGCCGATGTGAAGGGCCTGCAAGAGGCCGCACGCAAAGCGGAAAAGGAGGGCGCCGTTGCCCTGCTGGCCGATCTGCCCGCCGACGCCCTGCTGGCCGTGGCCGACGCGGTGAAGCTGCCGGTGCTCAACCTCAGTGCCACGGACGACCGCCTGCGCCAGCAGGACTGCCGCGCCCAGCTTTGGCATGTGGCCCCCAGCGAGCGCATGCGCGCTGACGCCCTGGCGCAGACCTTGGTGGCCCGCAAATGGAGCACCGTGCTGCTGCTGACAGGCCCCAGCCCGGCCGACGCCCAGCGCAGCGCCGTGGCCCAGGCTGCGCTGAAGCGCTATGGCCTGAAGCTCGCCGCCGCCAAGCCCTTCAAGCTCTCGGGCGACCCGCGCGAGCGTGACCTGGCCAATGCGACCTTGCTGACCCAAGGCGCACACGATGTCGTCTGGGTGGTGGACAGCGACGGCGAATTTGCCCGCAGCCTGCCCTACCGCACCGCCACACCGCGCCCGGTGGTGGGCGACGGTGGGCTGGTGGCCTTGGCCTGGCATGCTCAGTATGAGCGTTACGGCGCACCGCAGGTCTCGCGCCGTTTCAGCAAAGCGACCAGTCGCCCGATGACGGCGCAAGATTGGCAGGCCTGGTTGGGTGCCAAGGCGCTGGCGGCAGCCGTGATGGCAGCCCCCAAAGGCCCAGCCACCGCCGTGGCCAGGGCGCTGGCGACCGAAGAGCTGGACGGCTCCAAAGGTGTGGCCATGTCCTTCCGGCCTTGGGACGGCCAGTTGCGCCAAACCCTGCTCATGACCGACGGTCAAGGCGTGATCAGCACCGCGCCCATCGAAGGCATCTTGCACCCCAAGAACGCGTTGGACACCCTCGGGGCTGATGCTCCGGAAATGCTCTGCAAGGTGGCTCGATGACGCACGCCCTGCAAGCGCTGCGCGCCATCGTGCTGCGCGAAGTGATGAAGTTCATGCGCCAGACCAGCCGTTTGGCCTCGGCGGTGGTGCGCCCCCTGCTGTGGCTGGCGGTGTTTGCGGCGGGCTTTCGCAATGTGTTTGGTGTCGCCATCAATGAGCCCTACGACACCTACATCCCTTATGACGTCTACATCGCACCCGGCCTGATCGGCATGGTGCTGCTGTTCAACGGCATGCAGTCCAGCCTGGCCATGGTCTATGACCGCGAAATGGGCCTGATGCGCCTGCTGCTGACCGCCCCGCTGGCGCGCTGGTGGATCTTGTTCGCCAAGCTCAGCGCCACCGCCTTGCTCAGCCTGCTGCAAGCCGCCGCCTTTATCGCCGTGGCCGCACTGCTGGGCACCACCCTGCCGCTGTGGGGGCCGCAGACCCCCATGGTGCTGCTGGCCGCCGTGAGTGCGGCGCTGATGCTGGGCGCCTTGGGGCTGCTGCTGTCGGTGCACATCAAGCAGTTGGAGAACTTCGCCGGCACCATGAACTTTGTGATCTTCCCGATGTACTTCATGTCCACCGCGCTCTACCCCTTGTGGAAGTTGGAGGAGTCCGGTGCCGAGTGGGTCTGGTGGATCGCCCGCGTCAACCCCTTCACCCACGCCGTGGAGTGGCTGCGCTTTGCGCTCTACGGCAAAGACCCCGGCCTAGCGCCCTATGTGGTACTGGGCACGCTGGCCGCCTGCTTTGCGCTGGCGGCTTGGGGCTATGACCCGCAGCGCGGCTTTGGCGCGCTGACCAAACGTGGCCCAGGAGGCCCCCCATGAAGTTGTTCTCTTGGGCCTCGGGTTCGGTGCTGGACACCGCCGAGCGCTTGTTCTGGGCCTGGGCCTTGTCGGCCGCTTTAGTGCTGTTTGGCGCAGCCTGGATGCAGCATCGCGGCCTGTGGCAAGCGCTCATTCAAGGCGACCCCAGCGGCATCAGCTTAGGGATCGTGGCTCTGAGCGTGCTGACCACGGGCTGGTGCGGGCGCCGGGCCTGGCTGCTACGCCAGCAGGCTCAAGGCCTTTCAGCCAGCATGACAACATCCTGGCGCGCCGCTTGGCGGGCGGACCGCCGCCAAGCCCCAGACATGGCGGCCAGCCTGCTGTCCGAGCGCAGCCACGGACCCCATGAAACCGCGTGGTGGCTGGCCGCAGCCACCATCAAGCTGGGCCTGCTGGGCACGGTGGTGGGCTTCATCGTCATGGCCACCCAAATCGGCCGCATGCCCACGTTCGACATCGACCAGGTCCAGGCCTTGCTCAAGCAAATGACCCAAGGCATGGCCATTGCGCTCTACACCACCTTGGTGGGCTTGGTGGCCAACCTATGGTTGGGCCTGCAATTGCTGCTGCTGGACCGCATGGCCGACCGCATCGTGGCCGACATCGTGGCCGAGCCCCTTCCTGAGCTTGGGGCTTGAACCATGGCCCTGCTGCGTCAGCGCCGCCAAGACGAGATCGACCCTTTCAGCGATCTCTTGTTCAACACCTTGCTGGCCTTCGTCATGCTGTTCGCGGTGGCCTTGGTGGTGATGAACCCCAAGGCCAAGACCGGCGTGATCGATGCCAAGGCCGAGTTCATCATCACCGTGACCTGGCCCGACCTCAACCCCAATGACATCGACACCTGGGTCGAGGACCCGGCGGGCAACAAGGTGTGGTTCCGCGCCCGCGAGGGCGGCATGATGCACCTGGACCGCGACGACCGAGGCCTGGCCAACGACACCTTGGTGATCAACGGCCAGCAGGTGGTCAACCCGCTCAACCAAGAGGTGGTGACGGTGCGCGGCTTTGCGCCAGGCGAGTACACCGTCAACCTGCATTACTACGACACCAAGAATGGCGAGCCCGTGACGGCTACCGTCTCGGTGGTCAAGGTCAACCCGCGTGCCGAAGTCGTGTTCTACGGCACGGTGGAGCTGGCCCGCAAAGGCGATGAAGCCACGGCCGCACGCTTTGTGGTGAACCGGGACGGTGGGGTTGAAGGCGTCAACACCCTGCCCAAAACTCTGATCGAGAGGATGTGATGGCCACCGATGCCTTGCTCTGGGCCTATATCGCCCTGGTGTTTTTGGTGGGCCTGGCCTGCTTGGCCTCAGCCTGGCCCCGGGCGCTCAAGGCCGTGTTGGTGCTGGCCACGGTGGGTCTGTACTTTTACGCCGAGCATGCACTGGACGATGTTTGGGGCCGCCCTTCACGGGCCGCCCTGCCCGAGCGCTTTGTGTTGCTGGCGGCCGTCATTGAAGAGCCCAGCAAGACCAAACCTGGTGCCCTCTTCGTTTGGGTCAATGCCCTGGAGAACGGCAAACCCCTGGCCGAACCGCGCGCCTATCGCCTGCCCTATTCCAAAGACCTGCACAGTCTGCTGAACGAAGGTCTGAAAAAGGTACGCCAAGGCGTGAGCCAGATGGGCACCGCCGAGCCCAAGCGCGGCCCCAAGGGTTTCTCTTGGCTGCGCCCCGGCAGTGACGAGCAGGAGGTCAAGATCCGCGACCTGCCCGTGCCACAACTGCCCGAGAAGTGAGGCAGGCCCGCGATGTCTGAGGTTTCCCTTCTGCTACGAGCCAGCGTGCTGTTGGCAGGGCTCGCCCTGAGCGCCTGCGCCCCCAAGCCGGTGGGCCATGACCTATTCCCTTTGGGCAAAGGTCATCAATGGCGTTATGACGTGAAGACCGAGTGGGAGAACAACGTCATTGAGCATGAGCCCCTGGTGTTGGAGACCCTGGGCCAAAGCCCTCTGGATGACGGCCCCGCCTGGCTGCGCCGCAGCGACTCTGGCATCAGCTACTGGCTGCGCGGCGACGAGACCGGCATCTACCGCGTGGCCACCAAGAGCGAGTTGGACGCGGAGCCACGCTACGACAAAGAGCGCCGCTACGTGCTGAAGGCCCCTCTAGCCGCAGGCAGCACCTGGCAGAGCGACACCACCGCTTATTTGCTGCAACGCCGACAAGAATTTCCGCGCGAGATCCGCCACACCCACCCCGCCGTCAAGATGATCTACAGCATTGAAGCCACGGGCTTGGTGGTGGACAGCCGGGCCGGCCGCTTTGAGGGCTGCATCAAGGTGAAGGGCCAGGCCAGCCTGCGCCTGTTTGCCGACCCCGTGGTGGGCTGGAAGGACATGACGCTGACGACCCAAGAGTGGTACTGCCCCGGCGTGGGCTTGGTGCGCCTGCTGCGCGAGGAACCTGCCAACTCCACCTTCCTGACCGGCGGCACCTTGAGCATGGAACTCGTCGAATGGAAATGATCACCCGCCGCCGCGCTTTGGGCCTGGGTGCAAGCTTGGGTCTGGCCGCCTTGGTGCCGCTGGGCAGCCGTGCCCAAGGCGCCGAGCCCGCCTTCCCCAGCCGCCCCATCACCCTGTGGGTGCCTTGGCCTGCGGGCGGGGCCACGGACCTGACCATGCGCGTGCTGGCCGAGGCCGCAGGCCGACACCTGGGCCAAAAAGTGCTGATCGAGAACCGCCCTGGCGCGGGCGGCACCCTGGCCATGCCCGTGTTGCAGCAGGCCGCTGCCGACGGCTACACCATTGCGCAACTGCCTCAACCCGCCCTGCGCGCACCCTGGACGCAAAAGGTGATGTGGGACCCCATCCGTGACACCACGCCCCTGCTGCAACTCAGCGGCGTGACCTTTGGCATCTTGGTGCCGGCCGCCAGCCCCATCAAAACTTTGGACGACCTCTTTGCCGTGGCCAAAGCCAAGCCGGGTGAGCTGAGCATTGCCACCAACGGCGTAGGCACCACCCCGCATGTGGTGATGGACGAACTGCTGGGCCACAAAGGCCTGCGCTACGTGCACGTGCCCTACAAAGGCACGGCTGAACAGATGTTGGCCGTGTCCTCCAGCCAAGTACAGGTGGGCGTCAACTCCAACGGCTTCGCCCCTTATGTGGACAGCGGCAAGCTGCGCCTGATTGCCACCTTGGCCGAGCACCGCACCAAGCGCTGGGCCCAAGTGCCTACGCTCAAAGAACTGGGCCACGGCATCGTCGCCACCTCGCCCTACGGCTTGGTCGGCCCCAAAGGCCTGCCCGGCCCGGTGGTGCAGACCCTGCACGACGCCTTCAAAGCCGCTTTGTTTGACCCGGCCCATGTGGCCGAACTGGCCAAGTACGACCAAGAGCCACTCTACCTAGGCTCCGACGACTACGGACGCAGCTTGCGCGAGGCCTATGCGGCGGAGAAGCGCACGGTGGAGCGGTTGGGTTTGGCCAAAGCGCCTTGAGCGGGCGTCAAGCCCCATGTTGCGGGGTCTCCTGGCCCGTGTGAAGACCGACAATGGCTGTAGCTCACCCTCACACGTCATGAAACTCATTGTCGTCTTTGCCACCCACCGCAGCGGAACCAATTACCTGGGCTCGGTGCTCAAGCAGCGCCCTCAAATGTTCACCCTGGGGGAGTTGTTTCACCCTCAAGAAGCCTTTGGCCTGCGGCCTGCGCATCTTCAACGCCTGGGCAAACTGGCGGATCAGGTCTTCACCAAACCCAATGACCCTGGTTTGTTGGCTTGGTTGCACCAGCACCCGGTCCAAGCGGTGCAAGCGCTCTATCAAATGGCGGCTCGCAAAGAGCGCGAGGCCATGTACTTCAAAGTCTTTTTCAGCCACTTCACCACCCCGGTGGTGGGCACCGTCGCCAAGCTGGCGAGTTTGCCTGGCTTCACGCCCGTGGTGCTGCAACGGCGGCCCTTAGATGTCTATATCTCGAACGCCAAGGCCACCCAGGTTGGCACCTGGAAGCATGCCGACACCACCGATCTGCGCATCCCCCTGAGCGCCAAGCATTACAGCCAATGGGCGGAAAAGGCGCGCCGCTGGTACGCTCAAGTCAACGAAGGACTGGCCAAGGGGCCAGCCACCCCGTGGCGCTGCACTTATGAGCAGGATGTGGACATGCCCCCAGACGCGCTGGCCGCCCATTGGGCTCAGCACCTGGGCCTCCCCCCACCTGCCCCCTTGGACCTGAGCAAAGCGCTGGAGCGCCAAGACCGCAACCCGGACTGGCGCTTGAAGGTCAGCAACGCGGCTGAGTTTGAGCAAGCCTTGCGCGAGGCCGAGCTGTGGGACGAAGCCCTCAATGGCTGGTAGCTGACGGCATGCATGCAGCGCATGTCCGCTGCGAAAGATGCGGCCTGTTGCGGCCTGGACCTTCATCCCTGAGAACGAAGCGAGGGCAGCTTTGAGTGAGCCTGGTCTACATGGATCACTTCACAGCCGTAGCGCGCAGCCAGGTCTTCCAGAGGCGAGCCAATTCGGCCGAACCACCGCTGCCGGTGATGCCTTCTAACGCCTTGTGAGCCTCCTGGGCTTGGCCGGCCTTAACCCAGGCCCACGCCAGATGCAGGCGTGCTTCTTCGGGCTTTTTGACACCCCCCCGGGCCAGGCCATCGGCCAAGGCCTTGGCCGCGTCGGCCGGGTTGCCCGCCGTCACCATGGCGGTGCCCACCAGGGTCAAGGCTTGGCCGTCTTTGGCGGCCTGAGCGGCAGCTCGGTCACCAGCCATCTGGGTCTTTTCTTTGGCAGCGGCCTTGCTGGCCCTGTCGCGTAGCTTTTGGTGCTCCGCCGCATTCGGGCCGCTGCCCAAGCGCCCCGCCTGGGTGCCTGCCTCCAGGGCCTGCAAGGCTTCGGTGTACAAGCCACCCTCCATGGCCAAGACTGCCCACTCCAGGTACTCGGCTTCCTCACGCAGTGCGCCGGTGGCCTGCTTTAAGCGCAGCAAATCAAGCATCAGGCTGTCGCTAAAGCCGGGGCGAGAGGAAACACGGCTGAGCAACTGAGCCCAGACCTCGGGCTGAGGGTAGTGGCCGGCCTGGCACTCAAGGGCGGCAAAGAGCCCCGCCTCATCTCCGGCTTTGGCAGAGGCACTGACCAGCAGCCGCAAGCTTGTCTCACTGGGCTTGCGCCCGGCCGCTTCGTCTGCCTGGAGCATGGGCAAGAGCTCTTTGGCTGCCGCCGCAGGCTCGCCGCTCAGGTAGAGCGCCTGGGGCAGCAAAGCCAGCACGGCGGCGTCCTGGCCCCCTTCCTGGGCATAGCGGCGCAAGGTTGCCGCCGCTGGGCCGTATTGCCGCAGTTGCAGTTGAACCCGGGCCTGTGTCTCTCTCAAGAAAGGCCGATCCGCGGGAGGCATGAGCGCCGAGGCCAAGGCCTCGTCCATGGCGGCCAGCGCCACCGGCATCTCATTGGCTTTGACGGCAGCCACTGCTCGGGTGCGGGCGATGAGGTAACGCTCATAGTCATTGAGCGAGCCCACCCGCTCAGCCGCCCGCAGCTCAGCCAGAGCCTCCAGCGCCTTACCCCCCTTCAAAAGGTCTTGGGCCAATTGCAGTGGCTTGGCCACCTCGGCACGCGCCGTTGGTGCGGGTGGGGCCGATTGGGCCCAGAGCGCAGGGGAAGCAGTGGCCAAGGTGGTGGCCGTCAGCACGGCCAAAGAAACCCGGCGCAGTGCGGGCAGAGCAAAAGCTGTCATGGGGCAATCGAAGGGGTGAGAGTGAACAAGAACGGCACAGCGCCAAGCTCAGCAGTTTGTCACAGGCCTGGCGTTACAGGGAGGTTTCAGACTTGGGCCGCTTCTCCCACATGCCCCCCAAAAGTCGGAAGGGAAGCTACTCTCTCTGACGGAGCGTGTACCGCCATAGAGTATGTTGCCGAGTGGTGCTGCCCTTCGATGGCTTAACCGCACATCTTGAGGGACACGCACTCATCCCCTGTTGATCAGCCTGGCAAGCGTGGGGCCATTGAGCTGCGTCACCCGGGAGCCAATGCGGCTCTGCGCCCTTGGGCAAATTCATCTGGCCGTATGGCAGGCGGCCCAGCACTGCACCGCCAGCACATCAGAGAGTGAGGAGACCATGAAAACTTGCCTAACGCCCATGGCATCCGCCGTGCTGCTGGCGGCAGTGGGCTCTAGCGCACAAGGTCAAACTGCCGCCCCGCCGCCCGCCACACCAACCTCGGCAGCAGCCATGGAGCGTGTGGAGGTGATCGGTATCCGGGCCTCGTTGCAAAAGTCGCTCCAATCCAAGCGCGACGCGAACACCCGTGTGGAAGTCATCAATGCGGAAGACATCGGCAAAATGCCTGACAAAAATGTCGCCGATTCCCTGCAACGTGTCTCTGGCGTCACGACCAGCTCGGCCAGCGCCTCAGAAGGCGGCTTTGACGAAAACGACCGCATCAGCCTGCGCGGTACCAGCCCCAGCCTGACGCAATCCTTGGTCAACGGCCATGCCATCTCTTCGGGCGACTGGTTTGTACTCAATCAAACCGGAACGGTGGGCCGCAGCGTGTCCTACTCTTTGCTGCCCTCAGAGTTGGTCAAGCAAGTCATCGTTCACAAAAGCGCCGAGGCGCGCTTGGTCGAAGGCGGTGTCGCCGGGGCCGTCGACATCATCACCCGCAAACCCTTGGAGTTCAGACAACAGCTCACCTTGGAAGCCCAGGTAGGCGGTGTTTACGCCGACAAACCGGGCAGCACCGACGCCCAGCTCAGTGCCCTGCTCAACTGGAAAAACGCTGAACAAACCTTTGGGCTCATGCTGCAAGCCTTCTCGCAACACCGACATTTGCGCAGAGATGGCCAAGAGATTCTTTATTACCAGCAAATCAAACCTGGCAGTGCCGTGGCCACCTCTAACCCTGATCTATCCGGTGTCTGGTACCCCGGCTTGATCGGCTCTGCCTTGTTTGAGCAAAAGCGCGACCGTGAAGGCGGCCTGCTGGCCTTGCAGCTCAAGCCCACTCCCGATGTGAGCCTGGGTGCCACCGCCTTCAGCTCGCAGATGAAGGCCGGCAACTACAACCGCAACTACATGCTGTGGGGAGCGCTGTTTCTGGATCAGGGCAATGGCCAAGCGCCCGACGCAGGCTATGTGGTGCGCAACAACACCTTGGTTTCTGCCAGTTTTGCCCCACAAGCTGACCGACAGTACGGGGTGTATGACCAAATTTCTCGACCTGATTCCGGTTCAGATTCGGCCTTTTTGACACTGGACGGGCGCTGGCAGGTCAGCGATATGCTGACGCTCAGTGGCATGGTGGGCAGCACCCGTGGAACGGGCAGAACACCGCGTGAAGACGTGGCCGAGTGGAACACCGGCGTGGGCAGTGGCGCAGCCTGGTCGCTCAACGGCATTCACCGCGCAGCGGATTGGTCACTGGGTGCCAGCGACTCCCGCAGCCCAGAGGGAGCCAGCTTGGGCTGGATATTTGGCAGCCAGAACATTGCTGTCAAAGACAAAGAACGTTGGGGCCAGGTGGACGGCGACCTTGCCTTGAACCACGGGGGCTTCAGCAGCCTGAAGTTTGGGCTACGTAGTACGCGCCACTCGCGGTCTAGCCAAGGGGTGCTGGGCCAAGGGCCGGGCTGCAAGACCAGCAGCGGCGCTAACGTGGACTTCGACTGGGACCAGCCCTATTGGTGCCCTGTGGGCACGGCCTCTGCCGCAGACCCGGCCAACTTCCCACAGGGCTGGGTGCTCTATCCCAGCAATTTTGGCAGTGGCTTAGGGGGCAACTTCCCGCGCAATGTGTGGTTTTACACCCCAGAGCAACTGGCGACTTACAACCAACTTTATGCCAACCGCGCCACTGACGGCTCGCGCGAAGACTGGTCTGCCCAGTACGGCTTGGCCGAGCAAACCCAAGCCGCCTACCTACAAGCCGAGCTGGAAGGCCGGGACTGGAGCGGCAATGTGGGCCTGCGTCTGGTGCAAACCAAGCAGTCGGTAACCAACAACATCGCTGTCTCGGCCAACACGCCCGGGGCCATCACCGCCTCGGCCTTTGGGCCATTCTTGCCCACCACCACTTCTCACAGCTTTGTTGACATGCTGCCCAGCCTGAACCTGAGGCTGAACCTACAAACGGACTTGATCGCCCGGCTGGCCCTGTCCCGCACGCTGTCGCGCCCAGATTACTCAGCCTTGGCGGGTGCCGTCTCTCTGGTACCGCCGGCCACTGCGGGTGGCGAAGGCTCGGGCTCTGGGGGCAACCCCGACCTCAAGCCCGTGCGCTCCAACAATTTGGATGTGACCCTGGAGTACTACTACGCGCCCCGCGCCATGGTCTCTGCGAGTCTGTTCCACATGGGGCTCAGCAGCTATGTGGGCTATGGCCAGGTCAGTAAGTCGTTCAAGACCTTTAGCGCCGCCACCCCAGAGGGCGAAGTGATCAACTACCTGCTGACCGTGCCCATCAACACGAAGATTAGCACGCCTGCTACAAGACCAAACCCGCCTCTACCGCCTGCAAGGCCCTGCCGAGCTGGCCCCCCTGCTGGTAGAAACCTTTGCGCTGCAAGAAAGCGTGAACCAAGCCTGGCGCTTGGATGTGGGCTGCGTGGCCACCGATTGCACCCTGAACTTGGACACCGCCCTGGGCCAACCCGTGAGCCTGCTGACCCGCTTGGCCGATGGCAGCGAACACACCCGCACCGGCCTGCTGCTGGGCGTGCAAGACGCAGAATCCGACGGCAGCCTGGCCCGCTACCGCCTGCAAATCGGCCCCTGGTTGGCCGAGCTGGCCCACACCCGCCGCAGCCAGGTCTGGCAAGAACGCAGCGTGGTCGAGATCATCGACAGCATCTTCACCCACTACTCCCTGGCCTCCTGGCGCTGGGCCCCCTGCGTGCCCCCCCATTTGGCAGTGAGCCCCCAGGGCGCAGACGGCCTGCGCAGCCTGTGCATCCAATACCGCGAGAGCGACCTCGCCTTTGTACAGCGCCTGCTGGCCGAAGAAGGCCTGAACTTCCGCATCGAGCCCGACCTCGAAGCCCCCGCTGGCCACAGCCTGGTGATCTTTGCCGACAGCACCAGCACCGAGGCCTGCCCCGAAGTCTGGCAAGAACGCAGCGTGGTCGAGATCATCGACAGCATCTTCACCCACTACCCGCTGGCCTCTTGGCGCTGGGCCCCCTGCGTGGCCCCCCATTTGGCAGTGAGCCCCCAGGGCGCAGACGGCCTGCGCAGCCTGTGCACCCAATACCGCGAGAGCGACCTCGCCTTTGTGCAGCGCCTGCTGGCCGAAGAAGGCCTGAACTTCCGCATCGAGCCCGACCTCGAAGCCCCCGCTGGCCATAGCCTGGTGATCTTTGCCGACAGCACCAGCACCGAGGCCTGCCCCGAGAATGTGTGCAGCCTGCTGGGCGGTGGCGTGGCCTACCACCGTGCCGAGAGCGTGGAAGCCCAAGACGCCATTCAAGCCTTTGGTGGCATGCGCCAACTGCCCGTGGCCGAAACCGTGGCCCTGGGCTGGGACTACCGCGCCAAAGCCACCGTGGCCGGCAGCACGCCCACCGCCAGTGCCTATGGCGGCCCGCACGCCCCGCGCCTGCAAGCGGTGGACGCCGCCGGGGCCTACGCCTTTGGCAGCAGCGCAGCGGCCCAGCGCGCCACCGAGCTGCACCAACAAGCCCACGAAGCCCGTGCCAAGCGCTGGCTGGGCCGCAGCACCGTGCGCAGCTTTGCCAGCGGCCAGCGCTTTAGCCTGCGCGGCAGCATGCTCGACACGCTGGATGGTTTAACCAGCGCCACCCCGCAGCCCAAGACCTTTTTACTCACCCAGGTACACGCCGCCGGGGTGAACAACCTGCCCAAAGACCTGGTGCGTGGCCTGCAAGCGGCCCTGGCCCCCCACGGCCCCCAGCCCTGGCAGCCACCCCAGCCAGACCTCTGGGCAGCCGGGCCAGACCAACTGCCCCAGTGGGTGCCCCCAGAGCTGCGCCAGCAAGCCCGCGAGCGCGGCTATGCCAACCACTTTGAAGCCAGCCGCGTGGCCATCCCCTGGCGGCCCCTGCTGCAAGACGGCAGCGGCGCACGCCTCAACCCCCGCCCCACCGGCCCCGGGCTGATGACGGCCACCGTGGTTGGCCCCGACGGCAACACCCAAGCCAGCGGGGCCGACGAGCTGCACATGGACGCCCTGGGGCGCGTGCGCATCCAGTTCCCCTTCCATCGGCACGCTGCTCAGAGCGGTAGTGCCCTGCCCAACACCAGTGCCAGCAGCACCTGGGTGCGCGTGGCCCAAAGTGCGGCCGGGCCGGGCATGGGCACCCAGTTCATCCCCCGCATCGGCCAAGAGGTGATCGTCACCTTCTTGGACAACGACATCGACAGGCCCATCGTCACCGGCACGCTTTACAACGGGCAAGGTGAAGGAGGCCATGCACCCAGCCCTGGCGGGGTGAACCAAGACAGCGACACCAGCGTCTTTGCCCACAGCGCAGACCACCAGCCCAGCGCCCAAGGCAACCTCATGGGCGCGGGCCACAGCCCGGCTTGGCACGGGGCCAGCCCCCACAGCCACACGGCAGGCGGGCAAGCCAACTCAGCCGCACTGAGCGGCTTCAAGACCAAAGAGTTTGGCGGCCAAGGCTTTAACCAACTGGTGTTTGACGACACGCCCCAGCAACTGCGTACCCAGCTGGCCACCAGCCAACACGCCAGCCAGCTCAACCTGGGCCACTTGGTGCACCAGGCCGACAACCACCGGGGCAGCTTTAGAGGCCTGGGATTTGAGCTGCGCACCGATGCCTACGGCGCCATCCGCGCGGGCCAAGGCGTACTGATCAGCAGCTACGGCCTGCCCGAGCAGGAACCAGCGGGCGACAACACCGCGGGCATGGCCCTGGCCAAGCAACTCCTCACCCTGGGGCAGAGCTTTAGCCAAGCAGCGGCAACCCACCAAGCCGTCAAGCTGGCTGGCAACGAAGGAACGAGCGGTGCAAAGCAAAGCAGCCTGAGCACAGAGCACGCCCCCTTCAACGCCCTGCACACGGCCTTAAGTGGGCTGGTGGGCCAGACATGGGAGCAAGCCCAGGGGGACGCGGCCAGCATCACCGGTGCCGCCAACAAAGCCCAAGCCCTGCCCCACACCACCGCCCCGGTCATCGCCATCAGCGCCCGCGCAGGGCTTGTTCAAACCGCCGGCCAAGACCACCACGCCGCAGCGGCAGAAACACTCACCCTGGCCGCAGGCCAGCACAGCAGCGCCGCAACAGGCGGCGCACTGCGCATCCACAGCGGCCAAGCCATAGGCATGCTGGGCGGGGCCATCCAGCCCGGCAGCGAAGCCGCAGGCACCGGCATCAGCCTCATCGCCGCCCAAGGCGACCTGAGCCTGCAAGCCCAAGCCAGCACCCTGCAAGTGGCCGCCAAAGGAAGAGTCAACATCCAAAGTGCCAACAGCCATATTGACTGGGCGGCGGCGAAGAAGATTTCTCTCACCACGGCGGGGGGAGCCAACATCACCCTGGAGGGCGGCAACATCACGGTGCAGTGCCCGGGGACGATGACGGTGAAGGCTTCTGTGAGGAAGTTTGGGGGGCCGAGCCGTGTGAACTACGCTCTACCCGAATTACCCGCCGAAAAGATGTTTGCGGCGTCTTTTGTGGTGCGAGATGACCTTGGGAAAGTCCAGGCTGGCCAACACTATCTAATGACCTTGCCGAGCGGTGATGTGCGCCTTGGCATCACAGATGCAGCGGGGCAAACACTTGAGGCCTACAGCAACGCAGAAGCGCCTGTGGAGCTTACCCTTCTTGGAAGTGAACAGTGGGCCCAAGAGAACGTCAATGCATCGCACCAGGAAATGGACAAATATTGGAACGAGTCGGAGCCCTCATGAATCGCTGCCTCACTCTCACCTTGTCTCTCGCTGTGTCTCTTATGACCGCGAGCGGTGCCGTCCAAGCAAAGCCTCTTTTGGAAATTTGGCGGACTCCTATTAGCTGCGGTGGTCAGCAATTTGAGGTAGTTTCCAGATGCAAAGCTTCCCCTAAAACAACAGAGTTGAATGTCTGTGATCCAAGCCAACAGCTCGTTGCGGGCGATAACACTATTCGCATTCCAACGAGCCGACCGGCCAAAGGCCAGCCCTTGCTTTTTGCAGTGCTTTGGAGCTGCTTAGTGACCGACCAAGGGCCCATCTTGGTACTTGACTACACGTCCGGCCAAGGACGTTCGGAAGGTGACGAGGATGCTGAATTCTTCGATGCCAAACTGCAAGTGATCAGAGATCCGGCTGTGCAACGCAAACTCTACAAATTGATGCCCCAAGCCACCAAGGGCTCTGTGAAGTCCATCATGCCGGTTGAGGGGAATTGACTTGACTACGCTTTATCAATACTTGGCAGTCAAGAAGGGTGCTGCCTACAAAGACAGTCAAATCAAACCATATTCGTGGCTCAGCAAGGCCCCCGACATCACGAAGCAAGCCAACGAGATCGCGGGAAATTCTCGCGTCTTTGGTGACATCTCTGCGGAAAACCAAGCCTTAGTCATCGACCTTTTGGTTGAGATTGGAACGCGCTACAAGCTGAGTTATCGAGAAATCGCTTACCTACTGCTGCTGGTACGGGTTGAATCGGGCTTCAACCCCGATGCAGCTGCAGGTACTACCTCTGCCGCAGGCTTGGCCCAATACACCAAAGCTACCGTGGCCGAGGCCAAGAAGCCCAACTACTCCAAGCATTACTTGGGATTTGAGCTCAACCTTGACGAGATGATAGTATTTGATGCGCAACGTGGCGCATACGGTGCCTTGCTCTCGTACTTCATTTGCAGAACGCGAGCTAAGGAATTTTTCCCCAATGCACTGGAAGCCAATATCTACCTCTTTCACCACGAAGGCTGGTACTTCAACCCCAAGGGCAAAGAGGATAACGCCAACGTCATTGCCGTTCGCAAGATCATCGAAGACAAAATTTTGGCCAAACTGCCTGAGGTGGAGCGCCTGCTCAAGCAAAAAACAGAGGTGCAATTCAGCCTGAAAACCTCTGATGGCAAGCCCTATGCGAACCAGCCTTTTGCGGTGGTGCTGCCGCAGTCATCGTCTGGACAGCACCCTGGCAGCGTTCAACATCAACAGGCCGTCAAGGTCGTAACAGGTGTGACTGACGGCGCGGGTAGGACACCCAAACTCGAAGCTGCCGGGCTTTCGGAAGTGGTGTTCTCCATCCTGAACGTCAATTACAAGAAGCTGCTACAGCATTTTCCCGGTCGGGGCACCGGCAAGATCACCTCCTACAAGGTCAAGTCGGGAGACTCGCTGAGCTCCATCGCCAAGGCCCACAAGACCACTGTTTCTGAAATCGCCAAGGCCAACGGTATCCGCGACGTCAACAAGATCTCAGTGGGCCAAGTGCTGCGGCTGCCTGGTTCCGGTGGAGATACCGCTCCGGCCTATTGGTGGCGTCGCCCTGAGATGGACTGGTTGGCGTCAGTGCTGGCACCGCACATCGGCGCAGAGGGATTAGAGGACACCGCCGCCGTGGTGGAGCACAAGCGCAGCCATGTGGTTCTGCCAACCGGCAACAAGGCGCATGACGGCACGGTAGCCCACAACAATGTGATTGTGGCGGGCACAAAGAGCCAAGCCCAAGTGGCGGCCAGCACCACTGCTCAGAAAGTGCCGCATCAAACCAACGAGACCAAGGCCGCGAAGCCAGTGGCCGTGCAAAGCAGTGGTACTGGCCAGAAGAAAGTTATCACCGGCTTGCTTTATCCGCTTGTCGTCAAGGCAACGGCCAACTATCACGAGGGTGCCCGCCGATTTGGCTCCGGCCGAACAGGTGGTCGCAAGCATGCAGGCATCGATCTCTATGCACCCACGGGGACTGTGGTGCGGGCGATGGCACCAGGCAAGGTACTGCGCGTCTATGCTTTCTATTGTGGAACTTCAGCCATAGAAATTGACCACGGTAGTTTCATAGCGCGCTATGGAGAGGTTGACTCCAAACGCGACAAGATTTACGTCGAACCCGGTGACAAAGTTGAAAGGGGCGAGAAAATTGGCGTTGTAGGCAGGTTGGTGGGGATCAAGGTTCCCAGCAACATGCTCCACTTAGAAATGTATGGTTCTTCAAGCCACGCCGATCTGACGGTGAAGGGCAATCCTCCATATCAACGCCGTGATGACTTGATTGACCCAACACCTTCGATTGACCAGGCGACCATGCAATGAAGCTGAAATATTTTTTACCCGTCGTCGGCCTCTTGGCACTGATGGCCTGCGACGGAAGGGCTACCGCCAAGAGCGAAGCTTCTGATTTGAAAGCTACCACAGCGGCGCAGGCCGCTACCGCTGCGGCACCATCGGCCTACTTGGTCATAGACCGTGTTATTCAGGATCCCAAGGTCCTGCGCCTGGACTGGTCGGGGATGTCAAAGTCTTTCCCAGCCCACTGCAGCAAGAATGGCGCAGAGCCAGAACTGACCTGCCCGCCTGTAGAAGGCATTCGGGAGGTGTCGGTTTTATCCTCCGGTACTGGATTGATCGATTGGGTGCTGACCCGCCCGGTGACCTGCGAGGACCTCTATGCATTGATCGCCAAGCGGTATGGCCAAGGAACGCTTCAAGACGGTGACAAGTGCAGCGTTGACTGGAATTTAAGCAAGTCCGTCAAGGGTGCCTACATCCGCCTCAGCAAGAGCCGCAAGCAAGCTGACAAGATATTTCTGCAGTTCGGGATTGAACAAGGCCCTTGACCGTTTAGGGCACACCCTCATCCTGCCTCGTGACAGTTGGCCCTTATGATCGCTGTACAGCCGGGTTGTGAAACTCGGCCTCGACGGCAATACTCATTGAGGAGCGCGCGTGGCACGTTTACTGGGCAAGGCGGCGGCGCAGGGCGAGCCGGTGTTAATTTACATCCACGGCATTGGTGATCAGCCCCCGCCGCAAAGCCTAAAGGCTCGTTGGGATTTGGCCGTCAGCGGGCGCGATCTTCAAGAAAGCAGCGCCCTAGCTTATTGGGCCGATCTGCTGCATGCGCCTGACCCTGAAGCGGTCAGGACCCCAGGCGCTCGCCGCACACGCGGCGCTGGCAGCACCATTGACCTGAATGCTGCGCTCCAGCCCTATGCGCTCAACGGGGACCCAGCCGCTGAAGCCCTGGCGCGCCGTCTATTGAAGCGATTCGGCATTGACGACAACGCCAGGCGGCGGATGAGCACCAAGGTGCTGCCCCTGCCTTCCTGGGCGCGCAAGCCGATCAGCCGCGTCTTTTTGACCGCCTTTTTGGGGGATGTTGCGGCCTATTTCTTTGGCCGAAAAGACGGCCGCCCGCTGCGAGACATCGCCCAAGAACGCCTACGCGATCAGCTCTTGGCAGCCAAAGGCCGCCCCATCACCTTGGTGGCGCACAGCTTGGGATTGACCCGACGGTGTACGGCTGCGGCTTTTCGCCCATCTGCGCCGAGCTGCGCCGCCTGTGGCGCGACGGCGTGCTGGCCGTGGTGGCCTGCGGCAACGAAGGCCTGCTGCAAGTCAGCACCCCCGATGGCGTGGCTGACCTCAACAGCCCCATGTCGGTGGGTGACCCCGCCAACCTGGAAGAATGCATTGCCGTGGGCTCCGTCAACGCCGACAAGCCGCACCTCTACGGTGTCTCTAGCTTTTCATCGCGCGGCCCCACGGCAGATGGCCGCCCCAAGCCCGACGTGGTGGCGCCTGGCGAGCGCATCCTCTCGTGCAATGCCCGCTGGCAAGGCAAAGACCAACAAGCCTACCTCTACGAGAGCGGCACCAGCATGGCCGCACCCCATGTCAGCGGCCTGCTGGCCGCCTTCTTGTCCGTCCGCCGCGAGTTCATCGGCCGCCCGGATGAGGTGAAGAAAATCTTGCTCAATACCTGCGTGGACATCGGGCGGGATCGGTATCACCAGGGCAAGGGGATTCCGAATTTGATGCAGATGCTGTTGACGGTGTAGCAGCGTGCCACGACTACCTTCGTCCATTCGACACCTTTTGATGCATGCCAGTTGCGCATTGGGGTGTTTGCCAGCCCAAGCTGCCGCGCTTCCAGCAGCCGTCACTGCGCAGATTCCTAACGGCTTTGAAGTCAGCTTAGCTCGCTCAGCCGACTTCAACAGCGACGGCCACACGGACCATGTGATTGTCACCAGTGAGCTTGCAAACCAAGGAATACAGCGCTCAACGATGCTTCATCCCGTCTTTCTTGCTCATCTCTCGTTCTCCATAGCTGTATTTTGATCATCAGCTATGAACTACGTTTCTCGGGGGCAAGGCCATCCTCCAAGCAGCAGATGGACGCTACACCTTGGCCGGAACAAATGCCCAGGTGGCCTATGCTCAGGCAGAAGGGCATCAGTGCGACCCCCTGCTAGACAGCGGTGGCCTGGCCGTTAGGGGACGTTACTTCACGATCGAGAACAGCTTGGCCTGCGGCCAACACTGGACCGACTACATCACGTTCCGGTATGAACCCACGCTCAACCGCTTTGTGTTCCATAAGCGCATCGTCGAAACATGGCGCTTGAATTCGTCTGCCTCATCGAACGCTCCGGCCTTGGTCCTGAGCCATCGAAGAGTGACCGATGCCGCTCAAGACAAGCCAGTCTTTCTCGAAGCCTACCGAGCAAGGCCATGAAATGGCTGCTTTTTGCACTCTTTGTGAGCCACTCTTTTTCGGAAGCGACGGCCGCACCGCTGGTCTACCGCGCTGAACAGCACTGTTTGGCAAGCCCTGGCACAAGGCCCTGCTTAGCCAGGATGGAGGGTCATGCCGATACATGGGCAGCCTTGAATGCGCAGACCTTGGTGGTCGGGGGAGGTAGCTTTGCTCAGCAAGGACTCCAATTCGCTCTGTTGCTGACGCTGTCTGACTCCCGCCCCACCGCGAGGGGACGTGGCTTATGCGGAGCGGGCGAGGAGTTATCCGCCAGCCTTTGGTTGCTCGAACAACGCAAAGCCCTGGCACGCCAAGTCGACACCCTCAAGCTGGCAAGCTGCCTCGAGAACATCGACATGGTTCAGCCTGCCTCGGATTTCGCCAAGAGATTGGCGACAGCCCACCCTGAGCAATGGAAGATTGATTGGCTGACTCACCCGGTCCATGGATCCGGCAAGCACTCCGTCATGGTGCGAGGATTGAAGCTAGTGGTGGAGCCCCTGCCCAATGAGGGCTGGCGCTGACGCCACACCGCCCCGCCTGCGGTTACCCCGCCTGCCCAAGCCTGTCGTGGTGCATTAAGCTCTCGTTCATGAACCTTCTCCTTGCTGAAGACGATGCCATCTTGTCGGATGCCCTGTCGGCCCAGTTACGGGCGGTGGGCTTTGCTGTGGAGCATGCGCCCAATGGGGCGGTGGCAGAGTTCTTGTTGTTGAAGCAGGCCTTTGATGTGGCGGTGCTGGACCTGGGCTTGCCCATGGTGGACGGGCTGACGGTGCTCAAGCGCGTTCGGCTGGCCAAGCCGGATTTGCCGGTGCTGGTGCTGACGGCGGCGGACAGCCTGGAGTCGCGCGTGGCGGGGCTCAATGCGGGGGCGGACGACTACCTGACCAAGCCCTTTGACTTCCCTGAGTTGGAGGCTCGCCTGCGGGCCTTGTTGCGCCGCGCGCGCAGCAGCCCGGCCACCACGGCGGCGCAGTGGGGCAAGCTGAGTTTTGAGCGCGATGCGCGACGCGCCAGCATTGACGGCGAGCCCTTGGACCTGAGCCCGCGCGAGTGGATGCTGCTGGACCTGCTGCTGGGCCAGCGCGACAAGGTCGTCACCAAAGAGCAAATCGCCACCGCCTGGGGCTCGGACCCGTCTGAAGCCGCCAGCCCAGGCTCCATCGAGGTCTACATCCACCGCCTGCGCCGCAAGCTGGAAACCTCGGGCTTGGCCATTCGCACGGTACGGGGTTTGGGCTATCTGCTGGAGTCGAACGACTGAGGGGCGGTGGGCCGGTCCCATGAGGTTCCCCGCACGATCAGGCAGCGCCCTTCGAGGCCCTTCGACTGGCTCAGGGCGAACGGTTGGAGTGGCTCCAACCCGGATTCATCGGCTTGCATTTGTTAAGCTTGCGTTCATGAATTTAAACAAATCTTGCGTGACATTGCCCTGCCGCTCTCTGCGCTGATGGTGCTGATGTCCATGATTGTCTGGGCCGGCATACGCGCGGGCTTGGCCCCGCTGGAGCGCATGCGCAAACAGGTGGAGGTGCGCGCGCCCAATGACCTGGCCCCGGTGCAATTGGAGACCGCGCCTACGGAGCTGCATTCGCTGGTGGTGGCCTTGAACAGCCTGCTGGCTGCGGTGCAAAGCAGCATGGCGGCGCAGCGCCGCTTCATCAGTGACGCCGCCCACCAGTTGCGCACGCCACTCGCCGGGCTGAAAAGCCAGACCGAGTTGGCCCTGAAAGAAACCCAAGACCCGGCCTTGAAAGCACGGCTGGAGCGGGTGCACCAAAGTGCCTCGCGCAGCGCCCATTTGGTGACCCAGTTGCTGACCCTGGCCCGGGCCGAGCCCGAGTCCCATGCGGCCCTGGGCCGCACCCACTTTGACTTGGCGCGTCTGGCCCAAGAAGTCACCGCCGACCTGGTGCCGCGGGCCCTGAAAGCCGGGGTCGACTTAGGGCTCAGCGAGGACAGCTCTGCCATGGCCTTGCCCGTGCACGGCCACGCCTTGCTCATCAAAGAAGCGTTGGTGAATGTGATCGACAACGCCATCCGCTATGCCGGGCGTGGCAGCGAGGTGACCGTGCGTGCCCATGCCCACGGCGCCTGGGCCGTGCTGGATGTGGACGACAGCGGCCCCGGCATTGAGGCCGCCCAGCACGAAGCCGTGTTTGAGCGCTTTGTGCGCCTGAGCGCCGGCGCCCAAAGCCTGGGCCTGAATGACGACGGCTGTGGCTTGGGGCTGGCGATTGTGAAGGAGATCATCGAGCGCCATGCGGGCTCGGTGCGGCTGCAAAGCCTGAACCCGCAGGGCTTGCGCGTCTCCTTACAACTCCCGAAAGATTCATTAACAACACATTAAGGTTAGTACCTATCTTTAATTTATTAATGTATCATTAACATTGCATTCGTGCTGCACAACAGCGGCCGTGGGCAAGAGCCCTTCCACGATGCAAACGGAGACATTGATGAAATTCCACGTACGAACCCTGTTGTCGTCGGCTGCCCTGCTGGGCTTGGGTGCCGCGTCCATGAGCGCCCAAGCGCTGGACTACAGCGGCTACTTCCGCGGCGGCCCCGGCGCCACCAAGTCGGGCACAGCCCGCGCCTGCTACCACCTGAACGAAGGCGCTGGCAACGGCATCGCCCATGGCCTGAACTACCGCTTGGGCAATGAGTGCGACATCTACGGCGAGTTCCAGATCGACCAGAAGTACGTCAAAGACGGCATTGAGTACAGCGGCACCATCATGGTGAACCACTACTCCAACTCCACCGACCAAAACGGCAGCGGCTTCAACTTCGAGCAGCTCTTCGCCGAAGCCAAGGGCTTTGACGTGATGCCCGAGGCCACCTTCTGGATCGGCAAGACCCGCGGTCGCCGTGGCGATGTGCACATCGTCGACTGGTTCTTCACCGACATGAAGGGCGTGGGGGCTGGCGTGAAGGGCATTGGCGTGGGCAGCGGCAAGCTGGGCTTTGCTTGGTACAAGACCGACGGCGACCAAACCAAGCCGGGTAACCGCCTGAATGTGGAAGTGCTGGGCCTGAACAGCAATGAGAACGGCAAGGCCAACCTGTTCTTCACGGCCACCAAGGGCCAGTTCGACGGCGGCACCGGCGGCTTTGGCGCCAGCTTGCGTCACGACCAGTCCAAGCTCTTTGGCACCGGCCTCTCCAACACCTTTTGGCTGCAAGTGGCCACCGGCTCTGCCAGCCTGGAGTCCAACTTTGGCGACCTGACCCGCAAGTCCTCGGCCAAGAGCCTGCGCATTGTCGAGAGCATCAACTGGCAGTCGGGCGCTTTTGGCGGCCAGGCCATTGCGCTCTTGGGCAGCTCTGAAGACAACGACGGCAAGAAGACCACGGCCTCTACTTTGGGTGGCCGTGTGTCCTATGGCCTCAGCAAGAACTTCAAAATGGTGGCTGAAGCCGGTGTGTCGCAATACAAGCCTGAGGGCGGTGAATCGGCCCGCCTGACCAAGGTGACGATTGCGCCCACGCTGTCGATCAACAGCGATTTCTGGAGCCGCCCCGAGCTGCGCCTCTACGTGACCAGCGGCAAGTGGAACAAGGCCGCCGGTAACGTCACCGGCCAAGCGGGCTTCGCTGACAAGACCTCGGGAACCAGCTATGGTGCCCAGGTCGAATGGTGGTTCTGATCTAACAACTCAAGGAGACCGACATGAACAAGACAATGACCCTCAACGCCCTGGCTCTGGGCGCCCTGCTGACCTGCGCCGCTGCCGCCCAAGCGGGTGAAGTGGAAGTGCTGCACTGGTGGACCGCTGGTGGCGAAGCCAAGGCGGCGGCCGCCCTGAAGGCCACGCTGCAAGCCAAAGGCCACACCTGGAAGGACTTTGCCGTGGCCGGTGGCGGCGGTGACTCGGCCATGACCGTGCTGAAGTCGCGCGTGGTCTCGGGCAATGCGCCCGCCGCCGCTCAGATCAAAGGCCCCTCGCTGCAAGAGTGGGCCCGCGAGGGCGTGCTGGCCAATATGGACGACGTGGCCAAGGCGGAGAAGTGGGATGAGTCTCTGCCCAAGGTGGTCAGCGACATCATGAAGTACAAGGGCAACTACATTGCCGCCCCGGTCAATGTGCACCGCGTCAACTGGCTGTGGGCCAACCCCGAAGCCTTCAAGAAGGCCGGCGCCAAAGTGCCAACCAATTGGGACGAGTTCTTTGTGGCCGCCGAGGCCCTGAAGAAAGCCGGGTTCACCCCGGTCGCCCACGGCGGCCAGAACTGGCAAGACTTCACCACCTTTGAGGCCGTGGCCCTGGGCGTGGGCGGTGTGGAGTTCTACAAAAAGGCCCTGGTGCAACTGGACCCGGCCACGCTGAACAGCCCGACCATGGAAAACGTGCTGAGCACCTTCAAGAAGGTCAAAGGCTACACCGACAAGAACGCCCCTGGGCGCGACTGGAACCTGGCCACAGCCATGGTGATCAAGGGTGAAGCCGGCATGCAGATCATGGGTGACTGGGCCAAGGGCGAGTTCATGGCCGCAGGCAAGGTGCCGGGCAAAGATTTCGTCTGCGCCCCCGCTCCCGGCACGGCCAAGAGCTTCACCTTCAACGTCGACTCCTTCGCGCTGTTCAAGCTGAAGAACGATGCCAACGTCAAGGCACAGAAGGACCTGGCCACGGCCATCATGTCGCCAGAGTTCCAAGAGTTGTTCAACCTGAACAAGGGCTCCATCCCGGTGCGCTTGGGCATGAAGATGGACAAGTTCGACGACTGCGCCAAGACCTCGTCGGCAGACTTTGTCGCCACGGCCAAGTCGGGCGCTTTGGTGCCGTCCATCGCCCACGGCATGGCGGTGCCGTCGGCTGCTGAAGGCGCCATCAAAGATGCGGTGAGCCAGTTCTGGAACACCGACAAGATGAGCGCCAAAGACGCCATGGCCAAGATCGTGGCTGCGGCCAAGACCAAGTAAGCGTCTTGCGCCCAGGGCAGCGCTGAGCAGCGCTGCCCTTCCCCTACACCGGCCGCAGCCCTTCGGGGCCTGCGGCATGAGACCGGCGGCCCATGTCAGCACCTTCCGCACTCCGCACCCCCTGGCTGCCCAAGCTGGTGGTGGCGCCCTCTTTCATCCTGTCCTTCCTGTTCATCTACGGCTTGATGGCCTGGAACGGCTATCTTTCCGTCAGCGCCTCGCGCCTGCTGCCCAACTACGAGTTTGTGGGCCTGGAGCAGTACGAGATCCTCTTCGAGAACGAACGCTGGTGGGTGGCCCTGCGCAACCTGGCGGTGTTTGGCGGCTTGTTCATTGGCGGGGGCATGGCGGTGGGCCTGCTGCTGGCCATTTTGCTGGACCAAAAAATCCGTGCCGAAGGCCTGCTGCGCACCATTTACCTCTACCCCATGGCGCTGAGCTTCATCGTCACAGGCACGGCCTGGAAATGGATGCTCAACCCCGGCTTGGGGCTGGAGCACCTGATGCACCAATGGGGCTTCACCGAGTTTGAGTTCGGCTGGCTGGTGGACCCGGAGATGGCCATCTACTGCGTGGCGATTGCCGGCATTTGGCAATCAGCCGGCTTTGTGATGGCGCTGTTCTTGGCCGGCCTGCGCGGCATTGACGACAGCATCATCAAGGCCGCTCAGGTGGATGGCGCCAGCTTACCCAAGATCTATTGGCGCATCCTCATCCCCACGTTAAGGCCGGTGTTCTTCAGCACGCTGATGGTGGTGTCTCACCTGGCCATCAAGAGCTTTGACCTGGTGATGGCGCTCACTGCGGGTGGCCCCGGCTATGCCACGGACCTGCCCGCCACCTTCATGTACACCATGGCGTTTTCACGCGGCCAGATTGGCCTGGGGGCTGCCAGCGCCACAGTGATGCTGGCCACCGTGGCCGCCATCGTCGTGCCTTACCTCTACTCAGAATTGCGGGTGAAGAAATGAGCGCACCCTCCACCCTGTCGCCCCGCTTGAGCCTTGGCCGCATCATGCTGTTTGCAGCGTTGGGCTTGTTTGCCTTGTTCTTCTTGACGCCGCTCTACGTGATGCTGGCCACCTCGTTCAAGACCATGGACGAGATCCGTGAAGGCACGCTGCTGTCGCTGCCCGCCAGCCCCAGCTTGGCGGCTTGGGCCACGGCCTGGAGCAGCGCCTGCACCGGCATCGACTGCGGCGGCCTCAAGCCCTTCTTCATGAACTCGGTGCTGATGGTCATCCCTGCCGTGCTGACCTCCACCCTGATCGGCGCGCTCAACGGCTATGTGCTGTCGAAGTGGAAGTTCAAGGGCAGTGAGTTCATGTTTGCCTTGCTGCTGTTTGGCGTCTTCATGCCCATGCAAGTGGTGCTGCTGCCCATGAGCCAGGTGCTGGGCTGGCTGGGCATTGCCAGCTCGGTCTGGGGCCTGATCTTGGTGCATGTGATTGCGGGCATTCCCAGCACCACGCTGTTCTTTCGCAATTACTACGTGGGCCTGCCCGATGAGCTGATCAAGGCCGCCATGCTGGACGGCGCCAACTTCTGGCAGATCTTTTGGCGCATCGTCTTGCCGCTGTCCACGCCCATCATGGTGGTCACGCTGATCTGGCAGTTCACCAACATCTGGAACGACTTCCTCTATGGCGTGGTCTTCTCGGGCGCCGACAGCAAGCCCATCACCGTGGGCCTGAACAACCTGGCCAACACCTCCAGCAGCGTCAAGGAATACAACGTGGACATGGCCGCCGCCATGATCGCCGCGCTGCCCACGCTGTTCGTCTACATCGTTGCGGGCAAGTACTTTGTCCGTGGTCTGACCGCTGGTGCGGTCAAAGGCTGAGAGTATTTATGAGTGCATTGACCATTCAAGACGTCCGCAAGTCCTATGGCGCGGTGGACATCCTCAAGGGCATCAACATCCACATTGAGGCCGGCGAGTTCCTCATCCTCGTCGGGCCTTCGGGCTGCGGTAAGTCCACCTTGCTGTCCATGATTGCCGGGCTGGATGTGCCCACTTCGGGCGCCATCCGCCTGGGCGAGCGGGACATCACCCACCTGCCCAGCAAAGATCGCGACATTGCCATGGTGTTCCAGAGCTATGCGCTCTACCCAAACATGAACGTGGCGCAGAACATTGCCTTTGCGCTGGAGATGCGCAAAGTGCCCAAGCCCCAGCGCGACGCTGCGGTGCAGCGGGTCTCTGAGATGCTGCAGATCGGCCACTTGCTGGACCGCAAACCCGGCCAGCTCTCCGGCGGCCAGCGCCAGCGAGTGGCCATGGGCCGCGCCCTGGCCCGCGACCCCAAGCTCTTTTTGTTCGATGAACCGCTCTCCAACCTCGACGCCAAGCTGCGGGTGGAGATGCGCGCCGAGATCAAGCGCCTGCACCAGCGCACCCAAACCACCACCGTCTACGTCACCCACGACCAGGTCGAAGCCATGACCTTGGGCGACCGCATCGCCGTGATGAAGGACGGCCAGGTGCAGCAGTTCGGCACCCCCGATGACATCTACAGCCGCCCCGCGACCCGATTTGTGGCCGAATTCATTGGCTCACCGGCCATGAACCTTGTGACGGCCCAGCGCCAGGGTCAGGCTCTCAGCGCCCACGGCCTGGCGCTTCCGCTCAATGGTTTTCAGCAGGCCGCCCTGGGCCAAGCTGGCGAGGTGCTCTATGGCATCCGCCCCGAGCATCTGCAGCTCAGCGCGGCCGGCGCTGTGGACACTGCCGGCAGCCTGCCCGGCACACTGGCCATGCTAGAGCCCACCGGCCCCGAGACCTATGCGC
The DNA here is from genome assembly GCA_004359425.1 of Ideonella sp. MAG2. Lineage (GTDB taxonomy): Bacteria > Pseudomonadota > Gammaproteobacteria > Burkholderiales > Burkholderiaceae_C > Ideonella. The sequence continues at coordinate 1,579,831 of PTEU01000001.1, forward strand.
TGGTAGACACGCCGCTGGGCACGCTCACCGCCCGCGTGCCGGGCACGGTGGCACAAAAGGTGGGTGAGGCCGTCAGCCTGGCCTGGGCGGCCGACGCGGCCCACCTGTTTGACGCCAAGATGGAACAGCGTTTGGCTTGAGTTTGAAAGAGCGCTAAGCCGCCCTTGCGCCTTTACAGTGGCGCATTCCCGTCACGCTGCCACTGCCATGACCCTGCCGCACCTGCCGCCCTTGCCCAACGTCCGCGACCCTGCCGTGCTGCGCCAGCACGTCTGGGACACCTTGGCCTTTTACGACGGCCGCTGTGTGGACGAAAGCGGCGGGCTGTTTCAGTTCTTCAAAGACGACGGCACGGTCTACGACCGGCACACGCGGCACTTGGTCAGCTCCACCCGCTATGTGCTGACCTTTGCCCAAGCAGCGCGCCGCTACCCAGACCACCCGCGCGCCAGCGCCTGGCAGGAGACCGCCCGCCATGCCCTGCGCTTTGTGCAGCAAGCCCACTGGCGGCCTGAGACCGGCGGCTATGCCTGGCTGCTGCGCTGGCAAGACGGGCAGGCTGAGGTGCTCGACGCCACCCACCACTGCTACGGCCTGGCCTTTGTGCTGCTGGCCCATGCCCACGCGCTGCAGGCCGGCATCACCGAGGCACGCGACGGCCTGGCGGCCGCCTTTGCGCTGATGGAGCAGCGATTCTGGGAGCCGGACCAAGGCCTCATGAAGCCACGGGCGAGGCGCCCTATTTGGAGCGGGCCTACACCTTGGCCGAGTCGGTCACGGTGCGCCTGGCCGCGCGCGCCCAAGGCGGCATCTGGGAGCACTATCGTCGAGAAGCTGGCAGCCCCTGGCAGCCGGACTGGGACTACAACCGCCACGACAAAACCAATATCTTCCGGCCCTGGGGCTTTCAAACCGGCCACTTCACCGAGTGGACCAAGCTGCTGCTGAACCTAGAGCGTGACTTGCGCGCGGCGGGTGACGCGCGCGGCCAAGCTCCCTGGCTGTTGCAACGCGCCCAAAGCCTGTTCGACGCCGCCTGGGCACACGGCTGGGACGCCGAGCACGGCGGCTTGGTCTATGGCTTTGCGCCCCAAGGCGACCCCGCTACCGACATGCATCAACACGTGTGCGACGGCGACAAATACCACTGGGTGCAGGCCGAGAGCCTGGCCGCGGCGGCCGTGTTGGCCACCCGCACCGGTGAAGCGCGCTACTGGCAGGCCTATGAGCAACTCTGGGCCTATGCGTGGGCGCATTTTGTCGATCACCGGCATGGGGCCTGGTTCCGCATCTTGGGTCCAGCCAACCAGAAGCTGACGGACGAGAAGAGCCCCGCAGGCAAAGTGGACTATCACAATATGGGCGCGTGTCACGAAGTCATGGACGCCCTGGCAAAACCCTGACAGATGGTGGGGTTTTAGCGTTTTTTTGTGCAGAACGTCTCTCGCTGAAGCAAGGCACCATCGCAAGTGGAACTCCTCCACCCCACAACAAAGGGTGGATGGCGGAGATCTCCCATGCGAAGGACACCTATGGCTTCAATCTCAGCGACTCTTCTGCGCCCAGGCACTTTTTTGATGCGGCGCTTGCGTATGCGCGCCAAACTCATGCTGATGGCGCTGATGTTGTTTGCCCCTTTGGCCTTGCTGGTGGCGCACAACATGATGCGGGCAGATCAAGAGCTCAAGGGCACGCAGGCCCGGCTGGCCGGAGCCCGCCTGCTGCCGGGCATGATTTCTTTGGGCATGGACATCCAAACCCTGAGAGCGCAACATCACCGCGCCAGCTCCAGCGACACCACCGCTGCCGGCCCGCGCGATGAAGCGCGCAAGCGCCTGCAGGCCACGGTGGCCGCGATTGAAGCTGATTTACGGCAGCCCCTTCCCTTTGAGCTTCAAGACGCTTGGGGGCCTGTGCGCGACGGCACCCTGGCCTTGGCCGAGGGTAAAGTGCCACAACGCCGTGACGAGGCCTTTGCCGCCCATACCGTTCAGGTCGATAAGCTGCGTCAACTGGTGCACGTTATTGCCGAGCGCTCCGGCCTGGTGCTGGACCCTGATGCCAAGAGCTACTTTTTGATGGACCTGGTGGTGGAGCGGGCCCTGCCCTGGGCAGAAACCATTGCCCAAGCCATGGGCCAAGGTGCGGGCGTGTTGGCCCGTGGCGAAGCCACCAAAGTAGAACGCTCCTCCATTCTGGGCCGCGCCGACGCACTCGAGGCTCAGTTGACAGACATGAGCTACCGCCAGGGCGCGATGGAACGCTCAGCGGCCAAGGTGCCTGACAACTGGCCTGCGAGCTTGGCGCAAGGCAAAGCCTATATGGACCAAGTGCGCGAGGTCATCGGGGCCGAGGTCATACAAGGTGAACCAGGCCCCTACTTCGACCAGGGTGCCAAGGCCTTGCAGGTGGCTCTGGAAATGAACCAATCGCTGGTGCAGCAACTGGTGCAGACCTTGGAGGCCAGGGAGCAACACCTGAAGTCAGTGCTGGTGGCCCAAGTGGCGCTGGGTCTGGTGGGCGTTACGCTGATGTGCTATCTGGGGCTGGCCTTCTTCCGCTGCTTTTTGGGCTCTTTGCGGGCGCTGCATCGGGGCGTTTCCGCCGTGGCTGCGGGGGATCTCTCGCACAAGGTCGAGATCAAAGGCAAGGACGAGTTGGCCGAGATCGGCGCGGTGCTGGAGGCCATGGGAGAGCGCTTGTCGTCCATGGTGGCCGAGATTCGCAGCAGCGCTGTGCGGGTGGGCCTCTCCGGCCAGCAAGTGGCCCAAAGTGGCGATGCGCTGGCCCAGCGCACCGACGCCCAGGCCACCAGCCTGCACCAAACCGTGCAGACCGTGACCGAGCTGACCGACGCTGTCACCCAAAACGCCAGCGCCGCCCAGACGCTGGACTCCTTGACCGGCCGCCTGCGTGAAGAAGTGGAGGCGGGTGGCGTGGCCATGCAAGACACAGTGGGGGCCATGACGGCGCTGGAGAGCAGCTCCAAACGGGTGGGCGAGATCATTGGCGTGATTGACGGCATCGCCTTCCAAACCAATATCTTGGCCCTGAACGCCGCCGTAGAAGCGGCCCGCGCGGGCGAGTCGGGCCGGGGCTTTGCGGTGGTGGCCAGCGAGGTGCGTCAACTGGCACAGCGCAGTGCCGCCGCAGCCGGCGAGATCCGCCAGTTGATCGGGCAGTCCAGCGAGCATGTGAGCCAGTCGGTGCAGCGCATCCAGCGGGCCAGCGGCACCTTGAGCGCCGTGGTCAACGGCGTGCGTGATGTATCGGGCCGCCTGCGCGACATTGCCCAAGCCAGTTCGCGCCAGAGTGCAGGCCTGGAGCAAGTGGCCCGCAGCATCGACGGGCTGGACGAGATCACACGCCAGAACAAAGAGATGGTGGCGGAATCTTCGGCCGCGTCTCAAGAGTTGGTGACACGTGCTGGTGCCCTGAGCCAAGCGGTAGCAGCCATCCGCCTGCGCCAAGGCAGTGCGGATGAGGCCCGCGATATGGTTCACAAGGCACTGGAGGTCATCAAAACCCAGGGGATGGACAGCGCCTTTGCCACCTTCCGAGCTGCCAATAGCGGCTTTGTAGACCGCGACCTGTATGTTTTTGTGGTCGACCGCGAAGGCCGCTATGTGGTGCATGCCGCCAAGAAGGCGATGGAAGGCCACCGCGTGCATGAAGTGCCGGGCATCGACGGTGACCGCTTCACCCGCGAAGCCTGGGAAGCCACCGAGGGCAACCACTGGGTGGAGTACAACATCATCAACCAGGCCAATGGCCAGGTGCAGCCCAAGGCCAGCTATGTGGTGGCGCTGAATGACAAATGGCTGATCGGCTGCGGCATCTACCGCGTGGGCGGTTAAGACCCTAGCTCAAGCCAGCCCGTCCCACAGCAGCTTGCAGCCCGTGGCGGCCATGCCCGCATAAAACAAGCGGTAGAACCAGGTGGGGTTGACCCGCCGCACAAAGCGCAGGCCCAGCCACACGCCCAAGGGCGCGAACGGCGCCAGCGCCAGTGAGGTGGCCAGGTTGGTGGTGTCAATCAGCCCCAGCCAGGCATAAGGCAGCCACTTGGAGACATTGATCGCGGCAAACAGCACCGCCATGGTGGCCGTGAACACCACCGGTGCCAGGCGCATGGGCAACACATAAAAGCTCACCGGCGGCCCGCCCGCATGGGCCACAAAGCTGGTGAATCCCGAGGTGACCCCCAACACAAAACCCAGCCAGCGCGGCGGCGGTGGCGCATCGGCACGCGGCGGAAAGGCCAGCCGAGTGGCCAAAAACAGCAAGGTGATGCCGCCCACCACGGCGGCCACGATCTTGGCGCTGAGCACCCCGAACAACACCGTGCCCACCACCGTGCCCAAGAGCCCCGCAGGCAACAGCAAGCGCAACAGTCGCCAGTCTGCTTGCCGAACAAGCGCCATCAAGCCCATGGCATCCATGATGGCCAGCAGCGGCAACATGATGGCAGCTGCTTGAGGCACCGGAATGGTCAAGGCCATCAAGGGCACCGCCAGCGCGCCAAAGCCCGCACCGAAGCCGCTTTTGGACAAGCCCATCAGCACCACGGCCGGAATGGCCACGGCGTAAAACTGCCAATCGGTGATCAATGGGACGTGCTCGGTGGGGAAGAGGCGACAATTCTCGGATGTTCCAGCCCTCACAAAACGACGTTCGCCGTTTCTTTTGCGACACCTTTGCCAAGCAGCGCCAGGGCCAGCCCATGGCGCCCATTGAGGTGCTGGCCGCCGCGTGGATGGACGAGCACCCCGAGTACCACGCCGACTTGGCCGATGTGGAGGCCGCACTGGCAGCGGTCTACACCGTGGACGACGGCCGCACCAACCCTTTTTTGCACCTGTCCATGCACCTGACCATCAGCGAGCAGGTCTCCATCGACCAGCCGCGTGGCATTCGGCAGGCGGTGGAGTTACTGGCCGCCAAGCGCAACTCCCTGCACGAAGCCCAACACGAGGTCAACAGATTGACGCCACCCCCACCGTTGAAGAACAGGTTGGGATACAGGGAGTTGCTGTGCCGCGCAGGGTCACTGAAATCGGGGGTCGCGCCGATGCCAGGCACCGCAGCCTGTGTGCTGTAGACGAGGTTGCCGTAGATGTAGTTGCCACCGCTGCGGCCGGCAGGCACAGGCAGCCAGCCCATGCATTGGCCTGCCGCATCAATGTTGTAGCAAACACTGGTATTGCTGGCCAAACCGATTTCCGCCCGAAACACACCGGGTGAACGCAGGCGGTTGGTGTCGGTGGCATTGCCACCCACCGTGTTGGCGACGATGTAGTTGCCACGCCCCACCAACAGGCTGATACCCGCCCCGGCATTACCCCAGGCCACGTTGAAGGCGACGATATTGTTGTCGCAGAAGTGGTCCACCTGGATGCCATTGCCATCCGCAAGTTTGTTGTCTTGCTGGCCATTCACATAGTTGTAGATCACCAAATTGCCGTCGCAGTCTGCCTCTGCGCTATCTCGGGCACTGAAAAGGTGGATGCCCGAGGTACCCCCAATGGCAGTGCCATTGCCCTGCACTTGGTTGCGCTCGATGGACCAATACGAGGCCTCGGACGATATGCCATGGCGGCCGTTGCCCGACACCGTATTGCCACTGAAGTAAGAGCCAATCGCATTGGTGCTGGGGTTGAGCCCGGAGCTGCCCAGCGCGGCCCCGTTGCCCCGGTTGTTGGCAATGACATTGTCAGGGCCTATCACCAAGCGCGGCCCGGCCAAGGGGGTGATGTTGACGCCGTTCAAAGCGGCGTCATGAATGCGATTGGACTTCAACACAATATCGCTGCTGCCGCCGTCGATCACCACCGCATGGCGTCCGGCCCTGGCATCGCTGATGTCTAGCCCTGACACTTCCAGGTACTGGCTACCATTGGTGATGTTCAGGCCCTGTGCGAGCTTGACGGTTTGACCGGCTGCCGCCATGACTTTGATGGGGGCCGCAGCACTGCCACGAGCGCCGTCGATGTTCAACGCCGGGGCACCGCTGAGGGCACCGGTGGGCAACCAGCCGCTAGGCTGTGCCGAAGGGTAGATGACCAATACATCGCCGGGCAGCAAAAAGCTCCAGCGCCCGGCCAGGCTGTAGGTCTTGCCGTTCACCACGGTGCTGCCCATGGGGTTGGTAAAGCAATAGGCCACACCCGTACACGAGGGCCGCACCGACCATTCGGTTGCCTGCGCCTCCGTGCAGCCCCACAGTGCCACCCACAAACATCCCAACAATGCACGTGCTTGCATGTGCGTTTCCCTTCCTATGCACTGCGCTTCTCTGAGCCTGGTGCATTTGAACCGACGAACCCCCGCCGCAGCATAGACACTCCGGCTGGCTTATGGGCCCATTGGCCGCACCGGCTCTACTGTTTGTTGGTGCCAAGCACCGCCCAGCCTGCCCGCCCGTTGGTTGAGGGCGACGTAACTGCGCAGAACTTGGCAAGACCGTGGTGCTGCGGTGCCCGGGCCATTTTGGGCGATCATGCGGGCCATGCGCCTGCAATTGCTGTCTGACCTCCACCTCGAAACCGAGATCTACACCCCCATACCCGCCCCCGACGCCGAGTTGTTAGTGCTGGCTGGCGACATCGACACCCGCTGGGAAGCGCTCTCGCTGTTCCAAGACTGGCCGGTGCCGGTGTTGATGGTGGCAGGCAACCATGAGTTCGATGGCCGCGAACTGGACGAAGCTTGGCCCGCCCTGCAAGCGCACTGCGAGGCGCTGGGCATACACCTGCTGGAGCAGCGCTCGCTGATTCTGACCGGTGACGATGGCCGCCGCATCCGCTTTTGCGGCACCGTGCGCTGGAGCGACTTTGACTTGTTTGGTGCCAGCCAACGCGACCGCGCGCTGCGCGCCGCCGCTTACTTTCAGCGCCTCATGAACAGCCGTTGGCGCGGCGCAGCCTTTGACGCTGCTGCCGTGCGCGAGGCGGGCTTGGGCTGCCGCGCTTGGTTGGAGACGGTGCTGAGTGAGCCGCCCCAAGACCGCTGGGACGCGACCTGCGTCATCACCCATTTTGCGCCCAGCCTGCGCAGCGCCGACCCGCGCTTTGGCAAGCAGCCAGGCACCGCCAGCTTTTGCTGCGCAGACGACGACCTGATAGAGCGCGCCGACCTGTGGTTGCACGGCCACCTGCACTGCCGCCACGACTACAGCGTGCCACGCGCAGGCCGACCACCGGCGCGGGTGGTGTGCCAGGCCCGCGGCTTGGCACGCAAAGGCGAGGCTGAAGGCTGGGATGGCCTGCGCGTCTTCAGCGTTTGAGGCCAGGCGGGCTGCGGCCATCCACATGCACCGCGTCTGGCGGCAAGCTATGCTCACAATGATTGATCTAGGGCAAGCCGCCGGGCACTGGCTCAGCCACACTCTATTCATCACCACACTCAAGGAGTTTGCATCATGAAAATTTTGGTCGCAGCCGACGGCAGCACTTACACCAAGCGCATGTTGGCCTATTTGGCCGCCCATGATGAATGGCTGGGCCCGCAACACGAGTACACCGTGGTTCACACGGTAGCCGCTGTGCCGCCGAGAGCGGCAGCGGCCTTGGACAAAGAAATACTGAAGTCCCACTACGACGAAGAAGCAGAAAAGGTCTTCAAGCCTATCCGTACCTTCTTCACCAAGCAGCGCATTCAGGCGAGCTATGTCTCCAAGGTGGGCAATGCGGCTGACGTGATCGCCAGCACCGCCGACAAAGGCAAGTTCGACCTCTTGGTCATGGGCTCGCACGGCCATAGCTCGCTGGCCAATTTGGTCATGGGCTCAGTGGTCACCAAGGTCCTGGCCCATTGCAGCACCCCGGTGCTGCTGGTGCGCTGAGTTTTCCGCCCTGCACCGATGAACCCCGGTGCAGGGCCCGGTGCCCCATGCCCAGACCGCCGCTCACTCAGTACTTCAAGGCGGTGCTTTTGCCCCAAAACACGCGGTAGGCAAATACGGTGTAGGCCAAGATGACGGGGAGCACGATGACCGTGCCGTAGAAAATCACCTCCAAAGCCTCGGGCGCGCTGGCGGCATTCCAGACGGTCAGCTTGTCCACCACCAGCCAGGGGAACAAGCTGTAGGCCAAGCCATAAAAGGCCAACAGAAACACGCCCACGGTACTGGCAAAAGGCACCGCCACCCCGTACTGATTGTGTTGCGCAAGCCTAGTGGGCAAGCGCTTGAGGCTGCGGGCCATCACCACGAACAGCGCCACCGTCATGGCGGGAATGGGCAAGAGCAGCATCACATTGGGGAAGCTGAACCACTTGTCGAAAATCCGTGGGCTGACCCAGGGCGTTGCCACAGAAATGGCGGCAACACCCGCAGCAGTCAGCCACAAGCTGGTTTGTGCCCAACGCACCGCCTTGAGCTGCAGTGCGCCTTCGGTCTTCATGATGAGCCAGCCCGCCCCTAAGAGGCAGTAGGCAGCCACCAGGCACAGGCCGATCAACGCGCTGAACAACTGCGCCCGCCAGTCCTGGGTGAAGCCAGTGACCAAGCCCCCGAGCATGAAGCCCTGCGACCATCCGGCCAACAGCGAGCCGGCATAGAAGGCGCGGTCCCACAGCGGCTTGTGCTCGGCATGGGCCTTGACGCGGAAGTCGAAGGCCACGCCTCGCAAGGTCAGCCCAAACAGCATCAGGGCCACCGGCAAATAGAGCGCTCCCAAGATGACCCCGTGGGCCAGCGGAAACGCCACCAGCAGGACGCCCACCCCCAGCACCAACCAGGTTTCGTTGGCATCCCAGAAGGGGCCGATGCTGGCAATCATGGTGTCTTTCTGCGCCTCGTCATCGGCTCTGCGCAGCAGCACACCGACGCCAAGATCGTAGCCGTCCAGAATCACATAGAGCAGCATGGCCAAGGCCATCACCAAAGCAAAGGCCAGTGGCAACCAACCAGAGGGCTGGCTCAGGTCCGGAAAGGTCAATATCTGCTGAGCATCAAGCATGCGTCATCTCCCTCTCAGTGTCGGCCGCCTTGCGGGCCAGATAGAACACCACCCTGACATAGGCGAGCAGCAGCGCCAGATACAGCGTCAGGTACATGACCAGCGTCAGTGCGATATTGGCAGCGGGTTGGGCGGAGGCGGCTTGGGCTGTCGTCAACACACCATGTACCAACCACGGTTGGCGTCCTATTTCGGTCGTGTACCAACCTGCCAGCACGGCCACCCAACCCGAGAAGGTCATGGCGACCAACACATGGCCCATCCAGGGCTTGAGGCCACCTTGGCGGACTTGCCACACCGACCACCAACTCACCACCAACATCAAGAGGCCCACGCCCACCATCACCCGAAAGGCCCCGAACACCGGTGCCACAGGCGGGTGTTTGTCGCCAAATTCCTTGATGCCTTTGACTTCCCCATTCCAGTCATGCGTCAGGTAGAGCGAGGCCAGCTTGGGGATTGATACCTCCAACTTATTGCTCTGGCTGGCTTGGTCCGGCAGGGCAAACAAGACGGCAGGCGCGCCCTTCTGCGTCTCCCAAATCCCCTCCATGGCCGCCAGCTTGGCCGGTTGGTGCTGGAGGGTGTTGAGCCCGTGCAGATCGCCGACCAGGATCTGTGCGGGAATGAGCAGCGCCGCCAACACCAAGCCTGTGCGCAACACAGCTTGGGTGGCTTTGCTCTGATCGCCTCGCAAACTGCGGTAGGCGCTGAGACCGGCGAGCAGAAAGGCCACCGTCAAGCCCGAGGCGATCAGCATGTGCACCATGCGATACGGGAAAGAGGGATTGAAGATCACCTGCAGCCAACTGGTCACGTGGGCCTGTCCGTTGATCATCTCGAAGCCCGCTGGCGTGTGCATCCAGGAGTTGAGGGCCAGTATCCAGAAGGCCGACGCGGTGGTGCCAGCGGCCACCAAAAATGTCGCCAAGGTGTGGACCCGCTCGCTCACTCGCCCTCGGCCAAACAGCATGATGCCCAGCATGGTGGCCTCGAGAAAGAAGGCCGTGAGCACCTCATAGGCCAGGACATGCCGAACAGCATGATCGACAGGAAGGTCGCTTCGAGGAAGAACGCGGTCAGCACCTCGTAGGCCAGCAGCGGGCCGGCGATGTTGCCGACCGTGGTCATGAAGCCCGGCCAGTTGGTGCCGAACTGGAAACTCATGGTGATGCCGCTGACCACACCCAAGGCAAAGGTCAGTGCAAAGACCTTGACCCAGAACTGGTAGGCGTCCATCCAATGGGACTGCCGGGTCTTGTTGAAGCGGTATTTGAAGAACAGCAGCACCCAGCCCATGGCGATGCTGATGGTGGGAAACAGGATGTGAAAGCTGATGTTGGCCGCAAACTGGATGCGCGCCAGGACCACCGGGTCAAAGCTGCCCATCATCGCCTCCACCGACCCGGCCGTCCGCGCCGATAGAGGTTCGCTTGGCAGGCTCCTGTGTGGGCTTGCCGGTGAAGACCTGCTTCACACGGTCCTTCATCTCCAACAGCTTTTGCACCTGAGCACCCATCTTCATCAAGCTGGCCAAGGTGTCAGAGTCCAGCTTCTCCACATCGTCGAGCCAGTCCGTCATCATCTCGATGAAGCTGTGCATGTGCCGCATGCGCTCTTGCGCATGGATGTCCTCGGCTGCGCCGGGCTGCTCCATCAGCGCGTCGCGCAACATGCTGAGGGTGGGGTCAATCTCACGCTTGCGCCGCTCGGCCGCCAGGGTGCGAAAGATGGTCCAAATGTCGTCAGGGGCCTGAAAGTACTCGCGCCTGTCATTGGGCTGGTGCAGAAGCCGCACCAAGTTCCAAGATTGCAACTCCTTGAGGCCCATGCTGACGTTGGAGCGCGAAAACCCCAGCGCACCACCCACCTCGTCGGCGTTCAGCGGCCGGGCCGAGACGTACAGCAAGGCGTAGATTTGGCCCACGGTACGGTTGATGCCCCAGCGGCTGCCCATTTCGCCAAAGTGCAGCACGAAGCGCTGGGTGAGCGGAGGAAGATTCATGATTTCGGCCTTTCCTTGGATTTCAGGATTTTATGAAAACCCAGGAAATGCCGAAACCTACGCTCGCTAAACCATCCAGGCTGCTAGGGCTTTGCTAGGCGCGGCCCTCGCGGGGCCGCCATTTCTTCAGCCCTTCCAGGTGAAGGGAAACTTGAACTGCGCCCAGAAGCCATCGGGCACATAGTCGCCCACCACGCCGTACTGGTCGGGCCATTTGCGGTCGGCCTGTACGGCCGTGCCAAAGAGGTGGTCCAAAAAGGCGAAGTGAGCAGCGTAGTTGCGGTCAATCGCCTCGGCATCTTGCGAGTGATGCCAGTGGTGGAAATTGGGCGTGACGATGATGTAGCGCAGCGGCCCCAGGCGCACGCTGACATTGGCGTGGTTGAACACGGCCTGGAAGCCCACCACCACCACATAGGCGTCGATCACCTCTTTGGCGAAGCCCAGCAAATAGATGGGTGCCAATACCGCCGTGCGGGTGATGAGCAACTCCAAAATGTGCTGGCGCGAGCCCGCGATCCAGTCCATGCTCTTGACACTGTGGTGCACCGCATGGATGCGCCACAGCAGCGGCACTTCATGGTAGGCCCGGTGCGCCCAGTACTGCACCATGTCGGCCACCAAAATGATGAGCAAGAGCGCTGGGACAAAAGGCAGGTTCTGCACCCAGCCCCGAATACCGTCTTGCACCGCCCAACCAAACAGCTTGTGCACCAGCAGGTTGGTGGCCAGCAAGATAAAGCCCACCACCATATGGTTGACGATGAAGTGGGTCAGGTCGGTTTGCCACTCGGCGCGGAAGACCGGCTGGTCTTTGCGGTGGGCAAACAGCTTCTCAATGAAGATGAAGATCAGCGAGGAGCCGAGCAGGTCCAAAATGAACCAGTCCAGCCCGATATAGGGCGTGTGGTCTGGAAAGTCATTGACCATGACTTTGTGGCCGCCCAAAAAGGCCGTCAGCGCCACCAAGGTAAAGGCCCCCAGAGACAGCCAGCGCACACGGCCCAAGACGATGTTGAAGATCGCCAAGCCACCGGCGATTACCATGGCGCCATACATCACTTGGCGGATCACCTCCACGCTGTAGTTTTTGCGCAGCTCAGGCGTGGTCAGGTACTGTGGGAAGTGAAAGGCCAACACCCCTAAAAAGCACAAAATGCCCAGCACCAAGGCGATGGTGCCCGAGATCATGCCCTTGCCGGCCTTTAGCGGCCCGTGTGACTCTGCCAGTTGATTGAGTTTGTCCAGTGTCTCCATGTCACTCCCACCCGTTTGTTTGGATCAAAAGGGGGATTATCGACAAGGACACGGAGGAATGGCCCTTGGCCAGGGCCACCCGCATCAGGGAGAACGCTCAGTTGCGGTCGCGGCGGAAGCTCCAGACTCGGGCTTGACGCTCCGCCTCGGCCACTTCAGCCGGGCTGGGCAGGGGTTCCAGCGGGCGTTGGTCCAGGCAGTAATCCATCCCGAACGCGGTGCCCATATCGCCCGCATCGAATTCTGGCGCGGGAGCCGAGTGGCCCATCAAGCGGCGCAGAAAACTGGGGCGGGACGGCGTGTTCATGATGGTCTCCAAGGCGTTCGTGGCACTCAGAGTTTCGACCCGCCCCGGCCCAACATAAGCACCAAGGAGCAAGGTTTTCGCCTTCTTTTGCGGCTTTCTGCCATGCACTGTGGCGCTTAGCTCGGTTTGAAGCACCCAAGCCCACACCATGCCGCTGGCATCCTCTATGCCAGTGCTGCTGGGTCACGCAGGCCCCCTCTGAAGGTGGCTGTGTCTCGCACAGACAGGCCAGCCACGGGAGGGCCGCCGGGGTCTGTGACAGAATCGCGCCCCCCTCGCTGAGGCGCGATATGTCTGAACCTATGTCTTCCCTGCCCCGCTCAGCGGCCCACGGCGCTCGCTTTTGTGCCATCGACTTCGGCACTTCTAACTCGGCCATTGCGCTACCCGAGGCAGGTCAGCGCGTGCGCCTGGTCGCCGTCGAAAACGGCCTGCCCACCATGCCCACGGCGGTCTTCTACACCATGGAGGGCCAAGCCGCCCATGAAGACCCGCGCCGCCTCTATGGCCGCGCCGCGATGGCGGCGTATGTGGAGGGCATGGAGGGCCGCTTGATGCGCTCGATGAAGAGCGTGCTGGGCTCTAGCCTGGTAGAGCAAAGCACCGATATCGGCGATGGCCGGGGTGTCAAGTTCTTGGATGTGCTGAGCGGCTATCTGCGCCACCTCAAAACCATGGCCGAGGCTGAGGCGGGCGGCCCGCTGACCCGCGCCGTGCTGGGCCGCCCGGTGTTTTTTGTGGACGACGACCCCGAGCGCGACGCCCAAGCGCAAGACGCCCTGGAAGCCGCCGCCCGCGCGGTGGGCTTTACTGACATCAGCTTTCAGTTTGAACCGATTGCGGCCGCCCTGGACTACGAAAGCACCGCCCCCTGCGAGCAACAGGTGCTGGTGGCCGACATTGGCGGCGGCACCTCAGACTTCTCGGTGGTGCGTGTGGGGCCTGAACGCCGCCTGCGCTTGAACCGCGCTGACGACATCTTGGCCAGCCACGGTGTCCACATTGCCGGCACCGACTTTGACCGCCACATCGAGCTGAGTGCCATCTTGCCCTTGCTCGGCTACAAGTCCTTGGGGCCACCGCCCGCCGAGCGCGAAGTGCCGAGCCGGGTCTACTTTGACTTGGCGACATGGCACATGATCAACACGCTGTATAACCCCCAGCGGGTGATGGAGCTACGGAGCATGAAGAGCTTTTATGCCGAGCCGCTGCTGCATGCCCGCTTGATGACGGTGGTGCAAGAGCGCCTGGGCCACGCGCTGCTGGGCGAAGCCGAGGCCGCCAAAATTGCCGTGGCCGAAGGGGGCCAGGCCGACATCGACCTCTGGCAGGTAGAGCGTGGCCTACAGGCCGCACTCACCGAAGCCCAAGCCTTGGCGGCGGTAGACGCCGACTTGCAACGCATTGTGGATGCCGGGGTCGAGACCGTGCGCCTGGCCGGACTGCGCCCGCAAGACATAGCCGTGGTCTACCTCACCGGTGGCTCCACCGGCCTGCTGCCCTTGGCCACCCGCATTGCCGCGCCCTTTACGCAGGCTAGCGTGATCCGGGGCGACCGCCTCGCGAGCGTGGCCCAGGGCCTTGGTTTGCACGCCGTGCGGCTCCTGGGCGGTGCGTAGGTAACGGCTTTTTGGGCTGCGGGCGGCTGACATCGGCCAAGAGCAGGCTGCTGCTGACCAGGGCTTCGACAGCCTCGGCCAAGTCGTTGGGCGGCTCCAACTCTTCGATCATGGCCAGCAGGTCGTCGGCGTCTTCCAGATCGTCCGGGTCAAACGAACGATAGAGCACAGCCAAGGGCTCCAGCACATCGGCGGAATCCATGTTTGTGAGCGCCGGAAAAAACTCCATGGCCGTGGCAAAACCAGCCACCCAAGGCATCACGGTTTGCAGTGGGTCTTCGTCTTCGTCCAACTCAAACACCCAGGGGTCAAACCACTGGCGGTGGTGAATGGCGCGGTTCAGCTCGGTATGGCGACGCAAGGCCAGGGTTTTCAAGCGGGCCGTGTTGAGCCCCTTGGGAGCCGGGCGTCCGTCCACATCGACGACATGCGCAAACCATTGCTCAGGGGATACCTGCTGGGGTTGCAGCAATACCCCTACGAGGTAGCCATCCAACATCGAGAGGTCCAGGGGCTCTAGTGGCGCAGGAATGGCCTCCAGCGCCGCATCCAGCTCGGCCATCTCGTCTTCGCTCAGGGGGGAATAGGTGTCTGCCATGGCGAGCATTGTCGCTCGCCCCCTTCAGTCAAGGGGGGCGCTGCCACAAACAGGGCTTATGTCATCCCCCAATTGGGGGTTTGTAACAATCTCACCTCTGAGATAAAGTTCTCTCATCGTCAAGCTTGAGCTCTAGCAGCACGAGCTGACACACGGTCCCAACGACGTCCTCTCGGAGGACTTCCAGCGACCCAACCTTCACCGGTTGGGTCGTTTTTTTTCGCTCGATGGGGGTTGTCGGGTCTCGTGAACCAAGGCCCATATCGACACGGCCCTATGGCGTCTGCATTCCGTTCGAGATGAGCTTGCCGGAGCCCTTCGACAAGCTCAAGGTGAACGGTTCATGCAGTCGAGTTCACTGGGTGCCCCGAGCGAAGGTGGAGTTACACCTTGAAGACGCTGACCATCTCGGCCAGGCGTTTGGCTTGCACCTGCAGGCTGTCTGCCGAGGCGGCGGACTGCTCGACCAAGGCTGCGTTCTGCTGAGTCATGGCATCGAGTTGCCCGACCGATGTGTTGACGGAGGCCAGGCCCGTGCTTTGCTGCGAAGAGGCGGTGGTGATCTCTTCAATAATGCCCTGCACCAGAGCGACATTGGTGACCAGCTCTTCCATGGTGGCTCCGGCGTCTGCCACCAGTTGGGCACCTTGGTCCACCGTGCTCACGCTGGTGCCGATCAAGGCCTTGATCTCTTTGGCGGCTTGGGCAGAGCGGCCCGCCAAGCTGCGAACCTCGCCGGCCACCACGGCAAAGCCACGGCCCTGCTCGCCGGCCCGAGCGGCCTCTACGGCCGCATTCAGCGCCAGGATATTGGTCTGAAAGGCGATGCCGTCAATGACACCGATGATGTCAAAGATGCGGCGCGAAGACTGGTTGATTTGGTCCATGGTGCTGACCACCTGCCCCACCACATCGCCGCCTTTGCGCGCCACCGAAGCTGCCGTCGCCGCCATGGCATTGGCCTGCTGCGCGGCATCCGCCGACTGGCGCACGGTGTCTGTCACCTGGGTCAGCGAGGATGCCGCTTGCTGCAAATTGCCGGCGGCTTCTTCGGTACGCTGAGACAGGTTGAGGTTGCCCGCCGCCACTTCAGCACTGGCCGCGCGCAGGGCCTCTGCCGATGCCCGAATTCCCCCCACCAGTTCACGCAAGTGGGCTTGCATGCGTGACATGGCGTCAAACAGTCGCCCCATCTCGTCATGCCGCAGCTCGGGCATGGGCAGGCTCAGGTCGCCATGGGCAATGCCTTCCGCCAGTTGCACCGCCTGCCCCAGCGGCTCCGTCACGCTGCGGGTAATGCGCCAGGCCAGCAGTGCACCAAAGGCCAGCGCCAGCACCACCACCGCACCAATGAGCAGCGCTGCATGGCTTTGAGCGCCCAGCGCCTGATCAGCGGCAGCGCGGTTCTCTGCCGCCACATGCGCCAAAAATCGTTCCACCTGCTGACGCCACTCGGCTTCGGCCGGGCGCACGCGGCTCGTCAGCGTCAAGGTGGCCTCTACACCGGCCCCCATCTCCCCTTCATGAGCCGCCTGTTTGATCAAGGGTATGGCCTTGCCGCCCGCCGCCTCAATGGCAGTGACCAGGGCCAACTCTTCACTGTCCTGTGCCGCTTGCGCCCGCTGCTTGAGAGCGTCGACGAGCTTGGCATACTGGCTCAGGGCTTGCGCCAGTTGGGCAGTTTCAGCGTCGATGTCTTTCACATCGGTCAGCAATGTGATGGAGCGCGCCTGAATAGCCATGCTGCTGATGCTGTCCAACAAACCATGGGCCAGTTCGGCCTTGGGGTTGTTGACCTCCACGATCTGGCGCATGCGTTGGCTTTGAGCTTGTTGCTCCCAAAGTGCCAATCCGGCCACCACACACAGGGCCAACAAGAGCGCGGAGAAGCCCAAGCCAAGACGCTTGGCCAGGCTGAGTTGAAGTGCGGGGAGATTGCCCATAGGCCCTCTTTTCAGGGAAACATGCCTCAATACCCCCATTGTCTTGAGGGCATCAACAGCAAAGAGGCCAGAAGTGAGCACCCTAAGGTGGGCAATTCAGGCCTTGGCCTCCCAGGCCTGGCGCAAAAAGGCCACCAGTGCCTTGACCGCCACAGGCACTTGCGCGCTGTGCGGGCGCACCGCCCAGATGTGCGAGCCAAACGCCCCCACCGGCTGCCACTGAGGCAGCACTGGCACCAGCAAACCCTGGGCCAAGGCGCTCTGGGCGCTGAAGTCTGGCAGCAATGCAATGCCTAGGCCCGCCAGAGCGGCCTCGCGCAAGGCCTCGCTGTTATTGGCCGCCAACGGCCCGCTCACCGCCACGCTCACCCGCCCTTCCACGTCACCATGCTCTAGGCTCCAAGCGCTGGCTTCGCCAGGCCGTGGATAGAGCAAGCAAGCATGCTGGCTCAACTCACTGGGGTGGCTGGGCAGCCCGGCCTGCGCGAGGTAGGCCGGGCTCGCCACCAGCAGCGAGCGAGTGGAGCGCAAGGCCCAGGCCACATGGGTATCGGGCGGCATGCTGGTGTGGCGAATGGCCAGGTCAAACCCTTCTTGAGCCAGGGGGCGCAGACGGTCTGACAGATCCAACTCCAAACGCACCGCCGGGTACTGCTTCAGAAACTGCGGCAGCAGGCTCACCAAGTGCTGGCGGGCCAAGGCCACGGGTGCCGTCACTCTCAATAGGCCACGGGGCTCTGCTGCCAGCTCTTGAATACCGCTGAAGGCCTGGGCAATGGCCTCGAAATTGCCGCGTGTGGCCTCGACCAGGCGCTGCCCGGCCTCTGTGAGTTGCATGCTGCGTGTGGTCCGCCGCACCAAGGGCACACCCACCGCGCGCTCCAACTCCGCCACCCGTTGGCTCATGGCCGCTTTGGAAACGCCCAAGCGCTGGGCCGCCGTGGTGAAGCTGCCAGCTTCGGCCAGCACGGTCAGCGCATGCACATGGCTCCACATCAGGGTCTTCAGGTCGAGGCTCATGGTGCGGGCTGGAGGGGTGAACTGAGCCGCATTGTTCACCAATCAGAACAATGATTCCAGAGAATGTGCATTTTCATGGGCGCTGGCGCTGTCTAGACTGGCGGCTTTTCAGCCTGTGATGCGCCCACCATGACTGCTCCCCTGCCCTACAACGCTTCCGCCGACATCGTCCACTACATCGCCGGTGCGCCCTATGTGGGCCAGGGCGAGCGCCGCCAAGCCGTCTACAACCCTGCCACCGGTGCCGTGGCCCGCCATGTGCGCCTGGCCGCCGAGGCCGATGTGCACGCCGCTGTGGCCGCCGCTGCCGCAGCTTTTCCAGCCTGGGCGGAGACGCCGCCCATCCGTCGGGCCCGGGTGCTGAATAACTTCTTGGCGCTGCTGAACCAACACAAGGACACGCTGGCCGCGATGATCACTGCCGAACATGGCAAGGTCTTCACCGACGCCCAGGGTGAGGTGATGCGCGGCATCGACATCGTCGAGTTCGCCTGCGGCGCACCGCAATTGCTGAAGAGCGACTTCACCGACCAGGTCAGCACCGGCATCGACAACTGGACCCTGCGCCAGCCCTTGGGCGTGGTGGCCGGCATCACGCCGTTTAACTTCCCCGTCATGGTGCCCATGTGGATGTTCCCGGTGGCCCTGGCCTGCGGCAACACCTTTGTGCTCAAGCCCAGCGAGCGCGACCCCAGCGCCAGCTTGTTCGTCGCCGACCTGCTGAAGCAAGCCGGCCTGCCCGATGGCGTGTTCAATGTGGTGCAGGGCGACAAACTGGCTGTGGATGCGCTGCTGAGCCACCCCGATGTCAAAGCCATCAGCTTTGTGGGCTCCACCCCCATTGCCCAGTACATCTATGAGACCGGCGCCCACCATGGCAAGCGCGTGCAAGCCCTGGGCGGTGCCAAGAACCACATGGTGGTGATGCCCGATGCCGATGTGGAGCAGGCGGTGGATGCGCTGATCGGCGCGGCCTACGGCTCCGCCGGTGAGCGCTGCATGGCCATCAGCGTGGCGGTGCTGGTGGGCGATGTGGCTGATAAGGTGATGCCCAAGCTCGCCGAGCGCGCCAAGACCCTGAAGATCAAGAACGGCATGGAGCTGGACGCCGAGATGGGCCCCATCGTCACCCGCGAGGCCCGCGACCGCATCGAGGGCTACATCGCCCTGGGCGTGGAAGAAGGCGCCAGCTTGGTGGTGGACGGGCGCGGCGTGCGCGCCAGCGGCCTGGAAAACGGTTTCTGGACGGGCGGCACCTTGTTTGACAACGTCACGCCGCAGATGCGCATCTACCAAGAGGAGATCTTCGGCCCGGTGCTGGCCTGCGTGCGCGTCAAAGACTTTGCCGAAGCGCTGGATCTGGTCAACGCCCACCAATACGGCAACGGCGTGGCCTGCTTCACCAGCGACGGCAATGTGGCGCGCGAGTTCAGCCGCCGCGTGCAAGTGGGCATGGTGGGCATCAACGTGCCCATCCCATGCGGCTGCGCACGGCGCGCCTGTTGCAGCACCTGGCCCAAGTCGGCCAGCAGGCCGTCTTCCGCCGCCATTTGCCCACGCCCTCCGCCCGATCGGCCATGGCCCCGCTGGTCATAGGCTGCCACGGCCCAGCCCTGCGCCACGAGGTCTTGCGCCAAGGCGTGGTACCGGTCCATGTGCTCGCCCAGGCCGTGCACGAGCAGGATTCGGCCGCGTGGTGGGCCGCTGGGTTCCCACGCGCGCGAAGCCAAAGAGATACCGTCGGGCGTGGTGAGGGTCTGGGTCATGACGTAGCGCTTTCAGAATGACATGGCTGACATTCTGGCCCCCGGTTTGGCAGTTCAGACGCCTTTCTCAGCCTCTCGCGGCCTTCAACCAGCCCAAGCCTGCCGAGGTCGCCCCGTAGCTGGTGCCCCGGGCAGGCCGGTACTCACAGCCCACCCAGCCCTCCCAGCCGCATTGGGCGCTGACCTCGTCAATCACCTCGAACAGATAGGGGTAGTTCAGCTCGCCCACATCGGGTTCATGCCGCAAGGGTACGCCCGCGATCTGCAAGTGCCCCACGCGCCCGGTGGGCAAGTAATGACGAATCTTGGTCGCCACATCGCCTTCCACAATCTCGCAGTGGTACAGGTCCATCTGCACCTGGAGGTTGGTGGCTCCAACAGCCTCGACCACACGGTGCGCCTCGGCCTGATGGTTAAGAAAATAGCCCGGCATGTCCCGCGGGTTGATGGGTTCAATCAGCTCGTTGTAGAGCATGGTGAGGTTGGCGGCAAAACGCGGCATGGCTGGGCAAGCTCTTTCGCAATGGTCTAGGCACATTCAGAACTGGCATTGTCAGGCCGCGCCGCAGCACCTGCGTCCGCAGTAAAGTGTCATCGCTTCGCTGCTCAAAAAGCGCTCTGCGCCGCCTGCTGCGTAAAGCAGTGCTGCCAAGCGGCCTCCAAAACGGCAGCCACCTCGCTTGGGCAGGCCTGCAGCAAGGCATGCGGCCCCTTGAGCGATAGGTGTTGCACCTTTGCCAAACCCTTGCTGAGCGTCCGGATGGCATGCTCCGGCACCAGCGCGTCGTCGCTGGCCTGTAGCAGCCAGACGGGCTGTGACAGCTGCGCCAAACACGGTCGCACATCCACGGCCAGAACCTGCGCCAGGCGCGATCTCACCACCTCAACAGGCAGACCGGCTACCACTTCAATCATTTGCTGCCGCGCCTTGGTCGATCCATACCGCCCCATTAACAAGCTGAGCATGGGCCAAGTTGGGCTCGTCACGATGGGGAGCCAAGGGAGCAAGCCAGAGACCCAGCTCAAGCCGGGGCGCGGGTTCGCCGCAAAGGTACAACACAACACCATGCCCCGCACCTGCTGAGGTCTGCGCAGCGCCAACTGAATCGCCAACGGGCCGGCAAACGACTCGGCCACAATCAGCAGCGGCACGCCAGGGGGAATCTGCTGCTGCAATCCATCGAGCAGTTCGGCATAGCCCGCCTGTGGGTCTGGCGGGTACCTCACCACCCGTGTCGGCAATGCATCACCTAGCACCGTCAACAAAGGTTCGAACAGACGCCCCGTGCCGTCCAACCCTGGCAGCATCAGGCAACAGGGGCCGTCCCCCTCGTGTCGATTCATCACGGCAGGGGTCCTGTGCCTGCTTGCAGCGCTGCACCCAACTCAAAGCGTCGCAGGGCCTCGAATCGGCCGTCTCGCAGCACACCGACGGTGAGTGCATTGAGCAGTCCGCTCACCTCAACACCCTCTTGATTCAACTGGTCGCAAAGCCGCTTAGCCTGGCGAAAGTCCTGACTCGCGGCCATGGTGATGTGAGGGATGTACGGAAACTCCAGACGCAGAAACGGTGCCAACTCGCCGGTGTAGAGCGCATCATGCAAAAGCGAGACCTCGGCATTGCCCTCGTTGGGCACCAAGAACACATAGGCGGTGTCGTCGATGTCATCCGCCCCCAGCATGGCATAAGCACACCGAAACCGGATGGGCTGGGTAATAGCCACCACCTTAGCGACATGAGCCAGCACCACCGAAGCCGCGAGATCGCGTATGCCGAACACCAAGGTGAAGTGCGGCTCCACCACCTTGAAATGCGGGTCGTGCGCTTGCCGAAAGTTTTGTATCCACCTTGCTTGCTCGGCAGGAATGTCCAAAGTGGCGATGGTGTAGAGGGGAGAGGCTGGGAGCATGCTTTCTTATCTCTCGATCTCGCTGAAGAAGCCATTGCACTCTAGGATGATTTGAGGATCAGGCCGTATCAGTAGGGCAATGAGGTCACCATGTTGCCGCAAACCCTGGCAAGACCCTGGTACACCAACATCTCGCACAACCTCGCCAACACCGCCACCGCGGGCTACAAGCGCGCCCATGCGGTGTTCGAGGATTTGATCTACCAAAACCTGCGCCAGGCCGGTGCTGCCAGCTCTGAGCAGACCCAACTGCCCACCGGCCTGCAAATTGGCCTGGGCACCAGAGCGGTGGCTACGGCACGCAATTTTGCGCAAGGCAATTTGCAGCAAAGCTCGGGCACGCTGGACATTGCCATCAAGGGCAACGGCTTCTTCCAAATCACCCTGCCCGACGGCACGACCGGCTACACGCGCGACGGCGCGTTTCAACTGGACGCCCAGGGCCAGATCGTCACCAACAGCGGCTACCTGCTGCAACCCGGCATCACCATCCCGGTCACGGCACAGAGTGTGACCATCTCCAACGATGGCGTCGTCAACGTCACCTTGCCGGGCCAAGCCACACCGCAAACCGTAGGCCAGTTGCAACTGGCCACTTTTGTGAACCCCGCAGGTCTGGACCCACGCGGACAGAACCTATTTGCCGAAACCGCTGCCTCGGGTGCCCCGCAGGCCGGCAACCCCGGGGCGAATGGCCTTGGCACCTTGCAGCAAGGCTTCTTGGAAACCAGCAATGTGAACGTGGTGGAAGAGCTGGTCTCCATGATCCAGACCCAGCGCGCCTATGAGCTGAACTCCAAGGCCATCTCCACCTCCGACCAGATGCTCCAGCGTCTGTCGCAACTGTGAGCCATCTGATGTCGCCGCTGTGCCGCGCTCTGGCCGTCGCCCTGCCTTTGGTGGGGCTCAGCGCTTGCCAAACCATTTATCCGGTGCCCAACGTCGAGTTCCCCATGGCCACAGCGCCCGCCACGCCCGCCAGCGGCCCGCTGACCATGGCGGCCTACGAACCCGTGGCGCTACCAGCGCCACCGCCGCCAGCCGTGACCGGCTCAATCTTTGCGTCGGCCGCCTATCGGCCCATGTTCGAGGACTACCGCGCGCGCATGGTGGGCGATACCTTGACGGTGCGCATTGCCGAGAAGGTCAGCGCCAGCCAATCAGCCACCAGCACCGTGGATAAGAAGGCCTCCGTGGATGCCGGTGCAACCGCTCTGCCTGGTCTCAAGCCCAATAGCTTCATCGATGGCCGCGCCTCCGCCAACTTGACCGGCAACAACAAGTTCGAAGGTTCGGGCACCACCGAGAACAGCAATGACTTCAGCGGCACCATCACGGCCATCGTCACCGGCGTACTGCCCAAACACCGTACAAGGTGTGCGCAGCAACCAATTGATGGGCTATGGCTTGGTGGTGGGCCTCGACGGCACCGGCGACCAAACCGCGCAGGCCCCGTTCACGGCCCAAGGCCTGAACTCCATGCTGCAACAGATGGGCATCACCGTGCCGCCCGGCACGGCCATGCAGATCAAGAACATTGCGGCTGTATTGGTCACGGCCCAGCTCCCCGCCTTTGCGCAGCCGGGCCAGCAGATTGATGTGAGCGTCTCCTCCATCGGCAATGCCAAAAGCCTACGGGGCGGGACCTTGATCGCCACCCCCCTCAAGGGCGCGGACGGGCAGATTTACGCCATGGCCCAAGGTGGCCTGATCGTGGGGGGTGCAGGCGCGGCGGCAGGCGGCTCTAAAGTGCAGATCAACCACCTCAGCGGTGGCCGTGTCCCCCAAGGAGCGACGGTGGAGCGCAGCGTACCCACCCCCTTGCACCAGAGCGAGTTCATCCAGCTCGATGTGACGGCTGGCGACTTCAACACCGCGCGCGCAGTAGCGCAAGCGATCAACAAAAACAAAGGCGATGGCCTGGCCCAAGCCATGGACGGTCGCATTGTTCGGGTCAAAGCTCCTCAAGACATGAATGAGCGGGTGGCCTTTCTTGCGGATATTGAAAATCTGCCCATCGAGCTGGCCAAGCCTGCCGCGCGCGTGGTGCTCAACCCTCGCACCGGCTCGGTGGTGATGAACCAATCCGTGAGCCTGGCCGCTTGCGCCATCGCGCACGGCAGCTTGACGGTCACCATCAATGCCATTCCCATCGTGAGCCAGCCCAATGCGCTGTCGGGTGGCCAAACCGTGGTGGCTGAAAAATCTGAGATCACCGTTCAGCAGCAGGGCGGTGCCATCACCCATCTGCCTGAAGGTGCCAAGCTGGCCGATGTGGTGAAGGCGCTCAACTCTCTAGGGGCCACCCCCCAAGATCTGCTGGCCATTCTGCAAGCCATGAAGGCCGCTGGTGCATTGCAGGCGGAACTAGAGGTGATCTGATGAGCTCCACCACCTCGATGCAAGGCGCAGGCTTCGGCGATGTCCGCGGCCTGGCGTTGCTGAAGCAGCGCGCTGCGCAAGACCCCAAGGCTGTCACCCGCGAAGCCGCCAAGCAGTTCGAAGCCATCTTCATGCAAGAGTTGCTCAAGAACATGCGCAAAGCCACCTTGGCAGAAGACCCCTTGTCCAATGAAGGCAGCAAGCTCGGCTACGAAATGCTGGACACGCAACTGGCGACCAAACTCTCCGGCGCACCAGGCAGCTTGAGTGATGTGATTGCCAAGCAGCTCGATCGCCAAATGGGCCTCAACCCCGGGCCCATTCCAAAAGTGGACAAGCAAGCTTTGGCCAAGCCGGTGGAGCTGAATCGCCCAGAGGGCAAAGTGGGGCCGCCGCAAAAGGCCGCTGCCAACTTTGTGCTGCAACACACCAAGACTGCTGAGGCTGTGGAACAAAGCAGCGGCATACCCGCCGAGTTCATGATTGCCCAAGCGGCCCATGAGAGCGGCTGGGGCCGAAAAGAAATCAAGCGCCCTGACGGCAGCAGTGCCCACAACCTGTTCGGCATCAAGGCCACCGGCAACTGGAAGGGTGACACGGTGGACGTGACGACCACCGAGTACATCAACGGCGTGGCCCGAAAAGTGGTGCAGAAATTCCGGGCCTATGACAACTATGCCGACTCCTTCAAGGACTACGCCCAGTTGATCAAGAACAGCCCACGCTATGCCAATGTGGTGGCAGCGGGGGCTGACGCCAAGGGCTTTGCCGTGGGCCTGCAAAAGGCAGGCTATGCCACCGACCCGGCCTATGCCGAGAAGTTGGGCCGGGTGATCAACACCACCTTGCGCTTGCAGCGCACCTTGAACGTCTAAGCGCCAGGAGCACCCTATGTCCAGCTCAGCCTTGATGAACATTGGCATGCGGGCGATGTTCGCCAGCACCGCCTCGCTGCAATCCACGTCTCACAACATTGCCAATGCGCATGTAGACGGCTACTCGCGCCAAGAAACCGAGGTTGCCACCTCCAAGGGTCAGTTCAGTGGCGCAGGCTTTTTTGGCAAAGGCGTGGATGTCGTCAACGTGCGGCGAGCGCACGACCAGTTCCTGACCATGCAGGCCGCCGTGGCAACCTCATTGGCCAAGATGGACGACGCGCGCCAGCAGCAACTGGTGCAACTCGAAGACGTGTTTCCGCCCGGCGAGCAGGGCCTGGGCTATGCCATGGGCGATTTCTTCGCCGCCATGACCGACTTAGCCAATTCGCCATCGGACAACTCAGCCCGCCAGGTGGTGCTGGCCCGCGCCGCTGATGTGGCAGACCGCTTTGCGGGCGCGGCCAACCGGCTTGACATCTTGCAGCGCGGCGTGGTGGCCGACCTGGAGTCTTCCGCCATCACCGTCAATGGTCTGGCCGAACGCATTGCCGACCTGAATGACGAGATTGCAGGCTATGCCGGCCTGAAGCAATTGCCCAACGACCTGCTGGATCAGCGGGACTCTCTTGTCAAAGAGTTGAGCGGCTATTTGCAGGTCACCACCCTGCCCGCGTCGGACGGCACGGTTGGCGTCTTCATCGCCGGTGGCCAACGCCTGGTGCTGGGCAATGAGGCCTCAAAAATCGTGGTCAAAGAGGGGGACCCCGACCCCACCACTGCGGCCTTGGCCATCTCCACCCAAGGCCAGATGCTGGACTTGAATGAGGACACCTTGACCGGTGGCTCCATGGCCGGCCTGATCAATTTTCAGAACCACGACCTGGTGGATGCCCGCAATATGCTGGGCCAAATGGCCGCTGCCTTTGCAGGCAAGGTGAATGAAGCGCAGTCACGTGGGCTGGACCTGGGCAAGCCGCCCGGCCCTGGCGTGGCTCTGTTCCGCTTTGGTGGCCCTCAAGCCCTGCCTTCGCGCTTCAATGCGCGGGACGGTAATGGCCAGTTTCAGGCCTCGGTCAGCATGACCGTGACCGACCCCACCCAATTGGCCGCGAGCGACTACGACCTGCGCCAGGACTCCAGCGGCAAGCTGCAACTGACCCGGCTGTCAGACGGCTTGGTGCGCAGCATCAACAGTGGCGATGTGGTTGACGGCATGCGCATTGATGTGGGTGGCCAGGGCTTGCAAGCCGGTGACCGCTTTACCCTGCAGCCGGTAGGCCGTGCGGCCAGCGGCATGCAACGCGCACTGGACGATACGCTGGGTGTCGCGGCGGCCTCGCCCCTGACCGCGACCTTTGGCGTGGGCAACAAGGGCACCGCCACGCTGCGGGAGCTGCTGATCACCGGCACCCCAGACACCCAGTTGCTGGCCCACATCAACTTCAGCTCCGACAGCGGCGACTACACCTGGGAGCTGCTGGACCGCGACACGGGAAGCTTGGTTAACTCTGGCACCGGCACTTGGAAGGCTGGCGAAGATATCAGCCTCAATGGCTTCTCGGTCTCCCTCAATGGGGTGCCCAAAACGGGCGACACCATCACCGTCGACAAGACACTCTTCCCGGGCAGCAACAACGGCAATGCCTTGGCCATGTCCTCCTTGGCCGATGACCGTATGGTGGGCATGACCTTGGACGACGACGGCAACCCCATAGGTGAAATGCCTTTGCCGCCTCCGTGCTCACTTTGCAAATGATCCAGTTTCAGCAGTCTTACCAAGCTGCGGCCAAGGTGTTGCAGGTGGCACAGTCTGTGTTTGACACCATGCTACAGCTCGGCAGTTGATTGAAGGGCCCTCATCATGACGCGTGTCTCCTCCGCCAATGCCTTTGCCGCCTCCGTGCTCACTTTGCAAAAGCGCCAGCAAGATCTCTCCGACGCCAATGAGCGCTTGACCAATGGCAAGAGAGTGATGCAGGCCAGCGACGACCCCACCGCCGCAGCCCGTGCCGAGCGGGCCCGTGCCTTGATGCAGCGCACCGACGCCACCCAGCGCGCCTTGGATGCCAGCCGCAACTCCATGACGCTGACGGAAGCCGCACTCTCCGATGGTGGCGATTTGCTCCAACAAGCGCGCGAACTCCTGGCCTCCGCAGGCAATGCCAGCTTTACCGACGCCGAACGCCGCGACGTCGCCAACCAGATCACCGCCATTCGCAACCAGTTGCTGGGCGTGGCCAACCGCTCTGACGGCACGGGCGGCTATATCTTTGCAGGCCAAGGGGCGAGCCAGCCACCTTTCATCGACCGGCCTGGTGGCGTCGGCTACGTAGGCACCGGTGGCGAGGTGCGCGTTGCCTCTGAGGAACCCTTACCCTTGACGCTAGACGGCCAGCAAACCTGGCTGTCGGCCAATACCGGCAACGGTGTTTTCGTGACTCGCCCCATCAACAGCACATCGGCCTGGATAGACACCGGCCGCGTGACCAACCCTCAAGCCCTGACCGGCGGCACCTACACCATCGAGTTCACGGAGTTGTCTCCGGGGCAGAAGGTCTATTCCATCTTGAAAGATGGGGTGGCCACGGGGGTCTTCCAAGCGCCGTTCGACCCCACCAAGGCCATCGAAATCGACGGCATGGCCGTCAATATCAGTGGCTCGCCATCGTCGGGAGATTCCTTCGAGATCGCCCCTTCAGAGCCTAACCTCACCGTGTTCCAAGCGCTGGACAAGGTCATTGCTGAGCTGAAAACTCCCAACAGGAGCAATGCCGCCGTGACCCAGACGGTGCAATCCGGCCTGCGTGACATTGACTCGGTGCGCAACCACCTGCAAAGTGCTCGCAGCATGACGGGCGAAATGCTCAACCGCATCGATGGGGCCGAGGTTCGGGTGCAAGATTTGAAGTTGTTCAGTGAAAACACCCGCTCAGCGGCCGAAGACCTGGACATGATCAAAGCCATTTCTGACTTCCAGAACAAAGAGACCGGCTACCAGGCGGCGCTGCAAACCTATTCCAGCATGCAACGCATGTCCTTGTTTGACTACATCAAAGCCTGACCACCACTCAAAGGGACCGATGCGATGAGCGCTGCGGTATTCGACCACCTGCTGATCGGCGCAGGCACTGTTTTTGATGCGCGCCGTCGCCCCATGGCGACACGCCTGACCCTGCACCCATTGCGCGGCGACCACGCGCCTGAAGCTTCCGCGCTGGTGAGCACTTTGGAAGAGTGCTGGCCGGAAGATGCCGGCCCGCTGTGGCTGAACTTGACGCATGAAGCAACCCTACAGGCCCTGGTGCGGCTCACGTTGCCCAAGCACATTTTTGTGGAGGTGCCCGCCTTTTTGGCCGGAGACCCGGCCTGGGCCAGCCTGTGGACCCAAGATGCGGCGGCCCGTGCCCGGCGTGTGCTCAAATTGGCCTACCGGCTGATGCGCTTCATCAACTCGCCCGCCTTTGGCCTGTCGGTGGAGATCAGCTCATTCCAGCACGCGCTGATGGTGCTAGGTACCAAGCGGCTCAAACGCTGGCTGGCCTTGCTGGTCACGGGGGCTGTGGATGACCCCGAGCTCAAGCCGCTGATGTTCTTGTCCATTCGGCGCGGCTTGCTGATGGAGGAGTTGGTGCGTCAGCAAGACGACGAAAGCCTGCGCAACGAAGTCTTTATTTGCGGTGTGTTCTCGCTGCTCGACCGCATGCTGGGCCAGCCCTTCGAGCGCCTGTTGGAGAGCCTGCCTGTACCCGGGCGGGTGGCCGAAGCCCTGGCCCAAGCCAGTGGCCCGCTGTGGCCATGGCTGGAGCTGGCCACAGCCGTAGAAATGGAGTCTCCGTATGACATCCAAGCCGCCGCGGAAGGCCTGATGTTGGCCCCCAGCACTGTGAACCGAGCGGTGCTGAGCAGCCTGCACGCGGCTTGGCAGATGCGCGACGAATAGCGCCACAAACGCTGCGGCGCGGCGCACCGCGCGTACACTCAGCAGGTGACCTCATCCTCATCTGCATGACGACGCCACCTCCCGTGCTCCCCCCTCGCCCCGCTGGCCCTGGTAGTTCGGCGCGCCGGGCCTTGGACAGCGAACTGGCCGAACTCTTTGCCATCAGCCCGCAAGCGCTGATGCTGTTCGACAAGTCTGGCCGCATTTGGCAGAGCAATGCAGCGCTGCACGCCTTGGCGGGCCGCGTCAGCCATATTGGGGAGTTAGGCTCTGGCTTAGTGGGCCTGCTGGGCTGGCCAGGCGAGTTGCCACCCGTGGGCATGACCCGCGAGCTACAAGGTTGGATTGAAGCTCCTCAAGAACAGGCGCTGCGGGCTCGCATCCGCGTTCGCTCGGCGGGCACCGCCATGCCCCCGCGCTGGCTGGCGCAGATTGAGGACCTCAGCGCTGACGACGCCCGAGACCTTTCAAAGATCGAAATCACCGCGCTGATGGGCACGGCGGGCGTGGGTGTCGCCACCTATGACTCGGCCCGAGGCTGGGTCACCAGCTCGGCGGGCCGTAGTGCGGGCGGTGGTGGCAGTGACGCCGGGCCGGCGACCGCGCTGATGTCGATTGGCCGCGACGTGGTGGAGGCCAGCTCTCTGCCCGAGTATGAGCGCCTGCAACAAGCCCTGCGCAAACGCGAGCGCGCCGAAGTACGCTATGCCGTGCGCCACCGCGACACCGGCCTGCGCTGGCTGATGAGCCGGGTGGAGCCTGCCGAATTAAGCCCGGGCCGCCCTGTTTGCACGGTGGTGACACTGCGACCCCAGCCGATGTGGGTGTCTCTGGCACTGCGCCGCGCCTCTGAAGGCGGGCCTGGGCCGTATGAAATTGTGGCGGTGCTCACCGACATCACTCGCCTACGTACCCAGCAAGCCGAGATGGAAGGCCTGGAGCGCGAACGCGAACTCATGTTCAGCCTGTCAGACGTGGGCATCATCTACCAGCGCGAAGGCCGCATCGAGCGCGCCAACCAGGCGATTGCGGAGATGACCGGGCGGCCGCAAGAATCGCTCAAGGGCTTGGCCTTGTCCGAGCTGTATGAGGATGAGCGGGCCTACCTCAACTACAGCGCCCATGAGCGGCGCGATCTCAGCCTGCATGGCCGGGCCGTGGGTGAGCGGCGCTTAAGCCGCCGCGACGGCAGCGGCTTTTGGGCCCAAGTCAGCGTACGCCCGGTAGACCCGCAAGACCCTGCGGCCGGTGCCATCTGTAGCTTTGTGAGTGTGGACGAGCGCCGCCGCGCCCGCGAAACTCTGTTGGTACAGGCCGATAGAACCCGCGCCATATTGGATTCGGTGCTGGTGGGCATCGTCACCGTGGGGGCCCAAGGCATTGAGTGGATGAACCGCTCGGCGCGGCGCATGTTTGGCGGCGAATTGGCTGATTTCATCTCCCAGCCCATCTCGGTGGTGGCCTCCGACGACCCCGAGCACCCGCTGCGCCGCACCAACTGGCTGGCGACCCTGGAAGAGGGCCAGGCCGAGACCTTTGAATGCAAGCTCACCGCCCGCGATGGCCGCGACTTTTGGGTGGTGGGCAATGCCGTGGTCACCGGGCGCGACAGCGGCGCAGGCCAGCTCACTTTTGCCCTGCTGGACATCGAACGCCGCCGCGAGGCCGAGGCGCAGATTGCGCAGGCCCGCGCCAGCTTGCAGCGCATCATTGAAACCGCGCCACTGGCCATTGCGCTGTTCGACGCTCAAAACCAGCAGGTCTTGCAGCTCAACCAGGCCATGACGGGCTTTGCCCGACGCCCGGCAGGCGAAATCCTCTCCCGGCCCCCGGCGGTTTGGCTGCCCGGCCCCGAGGCCGCCGCCCTGAATGCTGACCTGCATCAGGCCATGGCCACCCACGAGATGGTGCGCCGCGAGTTGCAGCGCGAGGCCAACCCTGACACGGGTGACGCCGCCGAGGTCTGGGACGTGCGCATCGTCTCCTTGCGTGCCGGCAACGATGACGAAGACCAGCTGCTCATGGTGGCCAGCGATGTGACCGAACAACGCGCGGCCGATGAGGCGCGTTTGGCCGCCGCCATCTCCCAGCGCGAGATGCTGATCAAAGAGGTGCACCACCGCATCAAGAACAACCTGCAAGGGGTGGCCGGGCTGTTGCAACAAAATGCCCAGCGCCACCCCGAGGCCGCTGCCGCCATTGCCGAGGCCGTGGGCCATGTGCATGCCATTGCCCAGGTGCATGGTTTGCAAGTGGGCATGACGGGCCCGCTGCGGGTGCAAAAAGTGCTTGAAGCCATTGCTACCTCGGTACAGCGCATGTTCGGCCGCCCCATCAGCCTGGAGGTCAGCGGCCCCGCCCCGCACCGTTTTGCGCTGACCGAGGCCGACTCCATCCCTATCGCCCTGACCATCAACGAGTTGTTCACCAACGCCATCAAGCACAGTGGCGGTGGCGACGCGGCAGCCCTGTGCCCCGGCAACGAGGTGCGATGCAACTTGGAGGTGGGCCAAAGCGAGCTGTGCATCAGCGTGCGCAACCGGGGCCAGTTGGCACCTGACTTCCACATCAACCAAATCCCCTCTGGGATTTCCGGCTTGGGGCTGGTGCGTGCCTTGCTGCCCCGCAAGGGGGCGGCCATCGCCTTGGAATCCGAGGGCGAGGACGTGGTGGCGCGCTTGCGTTTGTCGCCACCAGCGGTCGCAATCTAAGCGCGTGGCTGACTCCTGCTTTTCTGGCAAACAAGCCCCTTGCGTATGGGCGACAATCGAGGCATAAGGTAGCTTCCCGGCGTGATGAACCCATGAGTGGCAAAGGCAAGATTCTGGTGGTGGACGATGACCGGCTGGTGCTGGCCACGGTCACTCACGGCTTGAGCCGGGCTGGGTATGAGGTGATCGATGCCGATAACGGTGACGACGCCATCTTGCTGGCCCGCGAGCACCGCCCCGATCTCGCGCTGCTGGACATCCGCATGGAAGGCAAGTCCGGCTTTGATGTCGCCGCCTATCTGCGCGAATACCTGGGCACGCCTTTCATGTTCCTCTCGGCCTTTGCCGACGACGACACCGTCAACCAAGTCAAAGAGCTGGGCGCAGTGGCCTATCTGGTCAAACCACTGGACATTGCCCAGATTGTGCCCACCGTGGAGGCCGCGCTCTCCAGCGTGCGGGCTCAACCCCGCCTGCGGCCTGTCCCTGCGGAGCGCCATGTGCCATCGCCCTCGCCCAACGCTCCGGCGTCGGCCGCTGGCGGAGCACCCAGCTTTGCGCCGAGTCCTATGGCCAACCCCTTGGCCGATGCGGTGCCTATTGCGGTGGGTGTGCTGATGCACCGCTATTCCCTGCCCCGCGCCGAGGCGCTGGAGCGCCTGCAGCGCCTGGCCACGGCCGATGGCCGTACCCTGAGCCAGCAGGCCACCGCGCTGCTGGATGCCGTAGAACTCCTGGCTCGCCCAGCCGTGGGCTGAAAGCCTCCCAACTCTGTCTGCCATGCCGCTTTACCAATTGGGCGAACACGCCCCCGACGTTGCCGACTCCGCCTACGTGGCCGCAGAAGCCACCTTGATCGGCAAAGTCACCCTGCACGAGAACAGCTCAGTCTGGAGTGGCGTGGTGATCCGCGGTGACAACGAGCGCATCACGATTGGCGAGGGCAGCAATGTGCAAGAAGGCACGGTGATGCACACCGACATGGGCTATCCGCTGACCATTGCCGCCAACGTCACCATTGGCCATCAAGCCATGCTGCACGGCTGCACCGTGGGCGAAGGCTCGCTGATCGGCATTCAGGCCGTGGTGCTCAATGGTGCCGTCATTGGCCAGCATTGCCTGGTGGGTGCGGGCGCAGTGGTGACCGAGGGCAAGAGCTTCCCGGACCGCTCGCTCATCTTGGGCGCGCCTGCCAAGGTGGTGCGCACCTTGAGCGACGAAGACGTGGCCCGCCTGCAAGCCAGTGCCGAGAGCTACCGCCAGCGCGCCCAGCTCTTCAAGACGCAGCTCAAGCGCCTCTGACCACGCTTTATTCGGTGGGCGGCGTAAAAAGCCGACACCACGGGGCGCGCTTTTCCACTACCATCGTGCCCATGTCGGACCTGAGCCCTTTGCTGATTGGTGATCACCTCGCACGCAGCGTGCGCGGCATCCCTTGCTCGCCTCCGGCCCTGCCCCAACGTTTGCGCTGAGTTATCGCGCCCCCTGCCCCGCTCTGGGGCTTGTGTTTTGACGTTTGGTTTTTATGCAGGAGTCTGTCATGGCTGATCTGTTCGACAATCCCATGGGCCTCATGGGTTTTGAGTTCGTTGAGTTTTCCTCCCCCATTCCCGGCCAGTTGGAGCCGCTGTTCGAAAAGATGGGCTTCACCTTGGTGGCCAAGCACCGCTCCAAGAATGTGCTGCTCTAGTGCCAGGGCCANAGCGCATTGAACGCTATGCGCAGCGCGCGGCCGAGCTGGAGGACGACCCCCAACGCGCCGTTCAAGAACTCGCCCAGCGGCAAGAGACCTTGGGCATTTTGCGCCGCGCGGTGGAAGACCTGCGCAGCGCTCTGGCCAGCACCCGGCCGCTGCCCAGTGGGGCCGACCCTGCTGTGGCCTGGGCTGAATTGACACGGGTGTTTGATGCCTCTCAAGGCAAAGACCTGCGCAATCTGCTGGCCCAGACCATTGCCCGCGAGCAGCAAGCCGAAGAGCGCGAGCGTGACGCCGCCAACCGCTCTCTGGCGCGGGTGGCCGCAGGCGCGCTGACAGCCACCCTGGTGATTGCCGCCGCCGCAGCCTTGCTGGCACTTTACTTTGCCCGCGCCCTGCGCCAACCGCTGAATGAGTTGGCCGCTGGGGCCCAAGCTTTGCAGCGCGGCGACTTGGCCCACCGCATCCCCGACCAGCGGGACGATGAATTTGCCGGCCTGGGCCGCACGGTCAACGCCATGGCGCAGGAGCTGCAACAGCACCGCACCCGCGAAGCCGAGGTGAGGCAGAACTTGGAGGAGCAGGTGCAGGCCCGCACCGCCGAGCTGCAGCAAGCGCTGCAAGCCCTGCAAACCGTGGACGCCTCACGCCGCCGCCTGTTTGCCGACATCAGCCATGAATTGCGTACCCCCACCACCGCCATCCGGGGTGAGGCGGAGATCGCCTTGCGAGGCCGCGACAAGCCCCCTGCCGAATACCAGGACGCCCTGCGCCGCATTGTCGACACCTCGGGCCAATTGGCTCGCATCATCGACGACCTGCTGACCATGGCCCGCAGCGACGCGGATGCCCTGAGCATCCATCGCGAGGCCGTACCCCTTCACCTGCCGCTGCAAGAAGCCCTACAGCAGGCCCAGCCGCTGGCGGCCAGCAGCCAGGTGAACTTGCATGTCCACGATGCGCTGCCCACCGGCTTATGCGCGCTGGGCGATGCAGCCCGCCTGCGCCAGATGATCATGGTGTTGCTGGACAACGCCATCCGTTACTCTCACCCGGGCGGGCAGGTCAGCGTGAGCACGCAATGGCTGGAGCCTGAAGGGCAGTGGCAGTTGACCGTGCGCGACCAAGGCATAGGCCTGCAAGCCGACGACGTGCCTCGCCTGTTTGAGCGGCATTTCAGAGGCGCACGCGCTCGGCTGCACCGTGCGGACGGCGCGGGCCTGGGCTTGCCCCTGGCGCAAACCTTGGTGAGGGCCCATGGTGGCCACTTGCAGCTCCAGCCCCACCCTGAGGGCGGCACCCTCGCCCTGCTGACCTTGCCTCTTTTACCCCCACACTCGCCATGAACATCCTTATCGTCGAAGACGACCGCCGTGTGGCGGACTTCTTGGAGCGCGGGCTGCGGGCCGAGGGCCATCGCATCCAAGTCGCCCGCACCGGCCCCGAAGGCTTGCAAATGGCCATGGAGTTGGCCCGCGACCCGCTGTGGGCGGACGCCCCCAGCGTGATGCTACTGGACGTGATGTTGCCTGGTATGAACGGCCTGGAGGTGTGCCAGACCCTGCGCGCTTCAGGCGTGGCCTTGCCTATCCTGATGCTGACCGCGCTGGGCACGGTGGAAGACCGTGTCAGCGGCCTGAAGCTGGGGGCCGACGACTACCTGGTCAAACCCTTTGCCTTCGAGGAATTGTTGGCCCGCATTGAGGCGCTCGCGCGCCGAGGCCGCAGTTTGGCGGCAGCAGCAACGTCGACCTTGCAAGTGGCGGACCTGCTGCTGGACAGAGACACCATGCGCGTCAGCCGGGCAGGCCAGGTCATTGAGCTGACGGCCCGCGAACTGGCCCTGCTGGAGCTGCTGATGAGCGCCCCCGGGCGACTGTTCAGCCGCGAACGCATCTTGGCCAATGTATGGGGGGCCCATGAAGACCCGCTGACCAATGTGGTGGATGTCTATATTCGCCGCCTGCGGGCCAAGGTGGACGAGGGCTTTGAGCGCCCGCTCATTCATACCGTTCGTGGCCTGGGCTACCGCTTGGAATAAGCCTGTCATCTGTTTGTCATCTGCGCGACGCAGCCCGTTCATGTTTCGGCCATCCCGGCCGTCATGGGGGCACGCCACACTGCTTCCTGTGCCTGGGACATCGTTGGGATGTCCACCACATTTGATCCTCTCACCACAGGAGAACTTCGATGACAG
Source organism: Ideonella sp. MAG2 (assembly GCA_004359425.1). GTDB lineage: Bacteria > Pseudomonadota > Gammaproteobacteria > Burkholderiales > Burkholderiaceae_C > Ideonella. Next base: position 1,615,020 of record PTEU01000001.1, read on the forward strand.
CGACCACCTCTCTGACCACCCCCGTGCGCCGCAGCGTGATGGCCACCGCCTTGCTGGCCCTCTCGGGCGCAGCCTTGGCCTTCCAGCCCACCGTGGTCAACACCAATATCACCGAAGCCGATGTGCGCGCCGCCCAAGAGGGCTGGGGCAAGGCCCTGATTCAGATCAGCGACGACTATGCCTCGGGCGGCCTGGCCAAGGCCAAAGCCACCGCCGGTGCCGTGCTGGACGCCGCCTATGGCTACAACATGGGCGTGGTGCTGTTCAAGCCCACCCTGTCTTCAGGCGAGCAAACCTTCCGCACCACCCGCGCTGGGGCATTGGCCTACTTTGTGGGCGATGACAAAACCTATGCCCAAGACAGCGGCTTTGCCCTCAAGGGCTGGAAGAAGTATGAATACAAGAACGCTGGTGTGTTCATCAATGGCGACCTGGCCCTGACCCAAGGCCATGTGATCCTGACCGACAAGAACGGCAAGGTCACTGTGGTCGACAAGACCTGGGGCTTCAAAAAGGACGAGAAGGGCCAGTTGCGCATCGTGCTGCACCACTCCTCGCTGCCTTATCAGCCTGCCAAGTGACCCCGGTGTAAACCCAGCCGCAAGGGGGCAGACGAGGCACTGAGGCCGGGTGACAATCACCCCATGTTGTCTCCCCCTTCTGTAAGCCCAGCCCTGGCCCACAGCCGCCAGTGGCTGGAAAAGGCCGTGATCGGCCTGAACCTCTGCCCCTTTGCCAAAGCCCCGCATGTCAAGGGCCAGATCCGCTGGGTGCTGAGCCCCGCCTCCACGCCCGAGGCCTTGATGGCCGAGTTGGTGGCCGAGCTGAACTTTTTGGCCCAGGCCAACCCTGACGAGGTGACCTGCACCTGATCCGCGAGTCCAGTATTGACCGCGCGGTGGAAGCCTTCCCCGAGGCCGAAGACGTATACGAGCGCAATATTGAAACCATGGAGTCGCTGGGCCACGCGGGCTGGCAGCGCCTCTTCAACACCCCAGAGGGTACGCCATGAAGCCTTGGTTGAAACGCAGTCTGATCGCCACGGCCACCCTCATCGCGCTGGGCGTGGGCGGTGCCACCTGGTTTGTGCAGCAACGCCTGCCCCAACGCAGCGGCGAGGTGGCCATCACCGGCCTGAAGGCCCCTGTCACCGTGCGCTATGACGAGGCCGGTGTGCCGCACATCCAGGCGCAAAACGAGGCCGACCTCTACCGCACCTTGGGCTGGGTGCATGCCCAAGACCGCCTGTTCCAGATGGAGATGATGCGGCGGCTCTCGCGCGGTGAGTTGGCCGAAGTGCTGGGGCCCAAGCTGTTGCCCACCGACAAACTGATGCGCACGCTGACCCTGCGCGAGGATGCCGACAAACGCGCCGCCCTGCTGGACCGCAACGCCCCCTCCACCCAGGCCTTGCAGGCCTATCTAGACGGCGTCAATGCGTTTCAGGACAGCCACCCCGCGCCGCTGGAGTTTGCCTTGCTGGGCATTCCTAAGCGCCCCTTCACCACGGCCGACACGCTGAGCGTGACCGGTTACTTGGCCTATAGCTTTGCAGCGGCCTTCCGCACCGGGCCGGTGCTGACCCAGATCCGCGATGAGCTCGGCCCCGACTACCTCAAAGCCTTTGATCTGAGCTGGGCCCCCGATGGTGCCGTGGCCGAAGGCGAGCGCCAAGCCACCGCAGCAGGCTTTCCGGCCGCTGCTGCCGCCGCCACACCCAAGCCGAGTGCGGCCTTGCTACAGCCTGCCGACAAGCACGCCCTGGCCGCCCTGGGCCAGCTCAGCGACGCGGCCTTGGCCGAGGCCCAAGTACCCCTGCTTGAAGGCAGCAATGCCTGGGTGGTGGCGGGCAGCCGCAGTGCCAGCGGCAAGCCCATTTTGGCGGGTGACCCGCACATCAGCTTTGCCGCCCCCGCTGTTTGGTATGAGGCGCATTTGCAAAGCCCCGGCTTTGAGCTCTACGGACACTTTGGCGCGCTCAACCCCATGGCCTTGCTCGGCTTGAACAGCCAGTTCGGCTGGAGCCTGACCATGTTCCAGAACGACGACATCGACCTCGTCGCCGAAACCGTCAACCCTGCCAACCCCCAGCAAGTGATGGTGGGCGGCCAATGGGTGAACATGAGCGAGCGCACCGAGACCATCCAAGTCAAAGGCCAAGCGCCGGTCACACTCACGCTGCGGCGCTCGCCGCACGGCCCCATCATCAGCGACGCGCTCACCACCGGCCACGAGCTAACTCGCCCTATCGCCATGTGGTGGACGCAGTTGGTGGCGCCCAACCCCGCCGTCGAAGCCTTCTATCAACTGAACCGCGCCGACACCCTGGCCAAAGCGCGCCAAGCGGTTGAGGGCATTCATGCCCCCGGCTTGAACGTGGTCTGGGCCAACACCCAGGGCGACATCGCCTGGTGGGCCGCCGCCAAGCTGCCCCAGCGCCCAGAGGGCGTGAACCCGGCCTTTGTGCTGGACGGCAGCAAGCCCGAGGCCGACAAGCCCGGTTTCCACCCCTTTAGCAGCAACCCGCAAGAAGAGAACCCGGCCCGCGGCTACATCGTCTCGGCCAACCACCAACCGGCCGCGGCCACCCCGGTGCCCGGTTACTACAACCTCTGGGACCGCGCCCTGCGCCTGGACAGGCAGCTGCGCGACCCGACCCAGCGCTGGACCGCCACCACCACCCACGCCCTGCAGCTCGACACCGAGACCACCTATGCCCAGCGCGTGCTCAAGCCCCTGCTGCCGCGCTTGGTTGAGCTTGTTAAAGCCCCTGAAGAGCAAGCCTTGCTGCAACAACTGGCGCAATGGCCCGGCCGCTACGACATGGAGCTGACCGCTCCCACGATCTTCCAGCAGTTCCTCTACGAGCTGGCGCGCGAAGCCATGGCCGACGAATTGGGCGGCGACAGCAAAGACGGCGCGCCCCCCACGCCCTTCAGCAACCTGCGCCGCACCAAGGCCCTGGACCTCGCCCTGCCACGCCTGGCCGCCGACGCCAATTCCCCTTGGTGGGACAAGCGCGACACGCCCGCCAAAGAGACACGCGATGACGTGCTGAAAGCCGCCTGGGCCGCGACGCTGCAGCACCTGCGCGCCACNCCTTAGGCTGCTTGGCGCTTGCTCAGCATCGCCCGCGCCACACGCGAGCCTGTCGGCTGGCCCAAGGCGTCGCGGATGAAGACGCCAGCGTCGATCAAGGCATCCAGCTTGATGCCGGTTTCAATGCCCAGGCCTTGCAGCAGATAGGCCACGTCCTCCGTGGCCACATTGCCGGTCGCGCCCTTGGCATAGGGGCAGCCGCCCAGGCCGGAGACGCTGGTATCAAAGGTGTTGATGCCCAGCTCCAAACTGGCATACACATTGGAGAGCGCCTGGCCGTAGGTGTCGTGGAAATGGCCGCTCACCTCCGCCATGGGGTAGTGCTTGAGTGCTGCCTCCAGCGCGCGCTGCACCTTGCGCGGGGTGCCCACACCAATGGTGTCGGCCACGCCCACATGCTGCACGCCGATCTGGGCCATCAGGCGGGCCACTAGCTCGACCCGCTCCGGGGCGATCTCGCCTTCATAGGGGCAGCCCACCGCACAGGAGATAGCGCCGCGCACCTTGACCCCAGCCGCACGCGCAGCGGCCACCACGGGCGCAAAGCGCTCGATGGATTCGGCGATGGAGCAGTTGATGTTCTTCTGGCTAAAAGCCTCACTGGCTGCGCCGAAGACGACGATCTCATCGGGGCGGGTCAGCGCAGCCGCCTCCCAGCCTTTGAGGTTGGGCGTCAGCACCGAGTAGCGCACGCCCGCCTGGCGCTGCACGCCGGCCATGACCTCCGCGTTGTCGGCCATCTGCGGCACCCACTTGGGCGAGACAAAGCTGGTGACCTCGATCTCGCGCAGGCCGGCGGCTTGCAGACGGTGCACCAGTTCAATCTTGGTCGCAGCAGGCACGGCCTGTTTTTCGTTTTGCAGGCCGTCACGGGGGCCGACTTCAACCAGGGTCACATGGGAGGGAAAGGACGTCGTCATGGCACTCAACTCAGGGTCGGGTCAGGGAGTGATGGACCAGTGCAAAAGGCGGTCCACCAAGGTGTCTGCATCGGGGTCATGGGCCAGCAGGGCGGCCACACGGTGGCATTGGGTGATGCGCTCGGCGTCTTGCATCAAGCGCAGCAGCTCACGGCTGAGGCGCGTGGCATTGGCCTTCTTGGCCGGCAGGCTCAAGCCTACACCGAGTGCTTGCACGCGAAACGCGTTGTCAAACTGGTCCCAGGCAAACGGCAGCACCAGTTGCGGCACGGCGGCGCGCAAGCCCTCAGCCACGGTGCCGATACCGCCGTGGTGAAGCAGCGCGGCACAGCGCCGCAGCAACAAGTTCAGGGGCGCATAGCCCGCCCACAGCACGCCGGGGGGCAGGTCATCAGGCAACTGCTGCCGAAACGCGGTTAAGCAAATCAAACGTCTCTGGGTGCGCTGAGCCACGCTGACGCCTGCGTGATACACAGCGGCAGCGTGTTTGTGCCCCGTGCCCAACGTCATCACCAAGGGCGGTGCGCCAGCCAGCAAAAAAGCCTCAACCTCTGGCGGCAATGCCTGATGGGCCTCGCCGTCATGCAACATGAAGCCACCCTCCAGCATCGGTTGCGGCCAGTCCGCCTGGGTGGGCCCGAACCACGAGGGAAACAGCGCCACCGACAGGTCAGCTTGGGCCTGCATGTGCAACAAGAAGCCGTGCTCGACGGCAGGCAATCCGAGTTGGGCACGAACGCGGTTGAGACCGGGCAAGGTCACCGGATCGACATACCGCGCATCGGCCTGCTGCCACAGCAAGCGCCGCGCCGCCAGAGGCAGCCAATCGGCTATGGGCATGGGGCCCAAGTAGTGCAGGTCATGCAGAGTGCGCAGATTGGACGGTGCAAGATACGCCCCCACCACCCGTAAGCTGGACTGCGCTGCTTTGGCCAAACCCCCCGCGAACAGGTAGAACGGGTGGCACAAGAGGACCGCTGGCTGGCCCGCGGCCACGCGCAGCAGTTGTGCTCGCGCGTCCAGCAGCTCTTGATCCGTGCCCGAGAACAAGGCCTTCAGGCCTTGATGCGGATCGAACAAAAGCGGGTTGTCCAAGACTTCGTGGTAGCGCGCCTCGCTCAAATTCGGCTCATAGGCCAAGCCCGCGGCCCGCACCTGCTCGCCATGCACTTCGGGAGCCAGCACGGTGACCCGCAGCCCTTTAGCCGCTAGGCCACAGGCCAAGCGCAGAAAGGGGTAAAGGTCACCCTTGGTGCCGCCGGTGCAGACGATGAAGTGGGGTGGGCTGTGCATCTAGCGCGATTCATGCGACGGGGCTGAGCCGCTGCAGAACCTCCGTACCAACGGGGTCGAATGTGACCGTCGCCAGTGTGCCATTCATCAGCGTCATCTGCGGTGGCTGATGACCAATGTCAACATCGACCAGCACTGGATACTGCGCGCTTCCAAACACTCGATCCAGGACTTCGTGCTCATGTAGTGCACTGGAGTCCGTCACTGCTGGGGCCGCACTACGGCCGATCAGCAGGCCCGCCAGATCCTCAAACCAGCCCTGACGCTTCAAGCTCAACAAGCATCGCATCAATCCACACGGTGACATCTCTGCATTCTCGAAATAGAGGATGACCCCATCATCGCGATGACGGTGGCAAAAGCTGGGCACATCGCCCCAAGAGGACCCTGCCAACCAAGCCACGGTGTCTAGGCAACCGCCCATCAAACGCCCTGAAAAACGGACAGCCCCCTGGTCCCCATCAAGCCTGCGCCACTGAGTCGGTACCGTCAAACTAAAGGGGGCATCCACGCCTTGTTCGAAGGGTGTCCATTGGGTTTGGAAGGACGCCGAGCTGCGCTGCACAAAGGGGGTATCACCTGAGTGCTGAAGCGCGCGCAATGCCGACCGCGTGAGTGGGTCTGTTTGAGTGGGCGCCAAGTCCATCAGGCATGGGCCATGCGCGGTGGCCCACCCCAGCTTCATGGTGAAGGCCATCAACAAGGTGGAGGTGTCGGAGTAGCCCATCAGCCATTTGGGAGTGGCTCGGTCCAAGGATCGGTGCCGAGGCCCGAGGAGGGTGCCGTGACCGCAATGGTCTGACCCGCCTGCAGGGGAGAAGGGAAACGAATCATGGCCTGCTGCTAATCAGCCAGCTTCAACAACTCCGCACCCTCACCCACTTGGTCGCCCACGCCGTAGAGCAGCTCTTCCACGGTGCCATCGCGCGGGGCCGTGAGGGTGTGCTCCATCTTCATGGCTTCCATCACAGCCACGGGCTGGCCAGCCTTGACGGTGTCGCCCGCCTTGGCCAAGAAGGCGATGACCTTGCCGGGCATAGGGGCTGTGAGGCGGCCACCGCTGGCAGCACCGTCGGCGGCGTGCGCGATGGGGTCGAACTCTTGCAGCTCCAGGCTACCGGCTTCGCCAAACACCGCCACGCGCTCGCCCTGGGCGTAGACGGACAAAGTGCTGCGACATGAGGCCAGTTGAACATCGAAGCAGCCGTCACCCAGGGCTTGCCATTGCAAGGGCCAGGTCTGACCGCCTAAACCCATCAGCAAACTGCCATCATGCTGATGCGCCAAAGTCACCACATGATGGGTGTCGCCCACCGCCAGATCTAAGCGACGGCGCCCCCCACCATGCAAGCGCCAGCCGTCGCGGCGCGACCAAGGGTCGCTGCCTTGCAGCGCAGCCTCGCTGTGCAGGGTCAGCGCGGCCACACCGGCCGCAGCCACTTCCAGGGGCAGCTTGGAGGGGCCAAACAGCGCCTCGCGTTCACGCTCGATCAAGGCCGTGTCCAAGTCGGCCTGAGAGAAGGCTTTGCTCTGCACCACACGGCGCAAAAAGGCCACATTGGTGTTCAGGCCAACGATGTGGGTGTCGCGCAGCGCCGCCTCCAGGCGGGCCAGGGCTTGCGCCCGATCCGCACCCCAGATGATGAGCTTGGCCACCATGGAGTCGTAATGGGGGCTGATGGCATCGCCCTCGCGCACTCCGGCATCCACGCGCACGGCCGCTGGGTCATGCATGGGCTCATTGTCAGCGTTGCGCTGGAAGCTCACGTGGTCGGGCCAACGCAGCACGGCCAAGTCGCCAGTGGCGGGCAGGAAGCCGGCCTCGGGGTTCTCGGCGCAAATGCGAGCCTCGATGGCATGGCCGTGGATACGCAAGGCATCTTGCTTGGCGGGCAGCGGTTCACCCGAAGCCACGCGCAATTGCCACTCGACCAAATCATGGCCAGTGATGGCCTCGGTCACGGGGTGCTCCACCTGCAGACGGGTGTTCATCTCCATGAAGAAGAAACGCAGGTCGCCATCGTCGCGCTCTTCGGCGATGAACTCCACCGTGCCCGCGCCCACATAGCCCACAGCCTTGGCCGCCGCCACGGCAGCGGCCCCCATCTCGGCCCGGCGCTCGGCGCTCATTCCCGGTGCGGGGGCTTCTTCCAGCACCTTTTGGTGACGGCGCTGCACCGAGCAGTCGCGCTCGAAAAGGTAGACGCAGTCGCCCAGCGTGTCGGCAAAGACCTGGATCTCGATGTGGCGCGGGCGCAGCACATAGCGCTCGACCAGCACATGCTGGTCCCCAAAGCTGGCCTGGGCCTCGCGCTGGCACGAAGCCAATGCCGCGATAAAGTCTTCGGCCTTGTCCACGCGCCGCATGCCACGGCCGCCACCACCGGCACTGGCCTTGATCAGCACCGGGAAACCCATGGCCTGCGCCTGGGCCAGCAAGAACTCGGGCTCGTTGTTGTCGCCGTGGTAGCCGGGCACCAAGGGCACTTGGGCCTTTTCCATCAGGGCTTTGGCGGCCGCCTTGGAGCCCATGGCGGCAATCGCCTCGGGCGGCGGGCCAATGAAGACCAGGCCTTCGGCGGCACAGGCCCGCGCAAAGTCTTCGTTCTCGCTCAGAAAACCATAGCCGGGGTGAATGGCTTGCGCGCCCGTCGCCTTGGCGGCGTCCAGGATGCGCTGCCACTGCAGGTAGCTGTCTTTGGCGGCGTTGCCACCGATGTGAATGGCCTCGTCGCAGGCCCGCACATGCTGGGCATTGGCGTCGGCGTCCGAGTAGACGGCCACGGTGCGCACACCCAGGCGCTTGGCAGTGCGGGCCACGCGGCAGGCGATCTCGCCTCGGTTGGCAATCAGGATCTTCTTGAACATGCTTCTCTCCAGTATCAGACAGGGCGCGTGATGCCTAAGCGAACCAAGGCGTCAGAGCGCAGCTTGATCCAATGCTCGTGTGGTTTTTTAGGCCATGTTTTCGGGCAACCTAGTCGGCTACTACTGCCGTCGGCATAGCCCAGGGTGATGTGCTGCTCCGCGCGGCAGGCCTCTTGGGCGGCATTCCAAACCTTGACCGCATCTGGCTCTAGGGGCACTCCCAGCACGCTCACCACATCTTTTGCCTCGCGCAGGTACTCGCAGGCTGCCACATTAGCGACCTGAACTCGAATGCCCCCAGGTGCGCCCATCATGGAAGTCACCTTGCCACACTCCCCGATGATCAAGGCCTTCAGCAACGCAAAGTTCAGCTGCTTGGCCAACGCGGTGGGCACGTCGCGCTCAGATAAAGTGTCAACTCCCAGCGCATCCGCAATGCGCAACTCGTAAAGCGCCGCAGTCAGACCGCTGGCGAACGGCCGACTTTTTGAAATCATCAACTGATGAAAGGTGCCAAGCGGGTCCGCCCGGTCCGCCCAAGCTGCAAGACGACGGACATCAAGAGGTTTTTCTGCCGTATGGAGTTTGGCAATCGAGTCAAGGCCGGACAAAGGTGCGGCCGACTTCTGTGCAGCGTGCAGCCCCGTCGCCAGAGCCATCAGTGTCAGGCCGCACCTGCGGTCGTCACCCAAGAAATCCCCCACAAAAGGTGCGTCACCGCTCTCCTTAATGCAACGGTTTACGGCCCACTCCAGCCTCTGGACAATTTCATCGGCAGGGATTTTGCCCATCTCGAGTTGAAGGAGAAGCACGGCCCATTCTGTATGGCCGCGAGAGATCCAATTCCCACGGTGCTTCATCGGATCGAAGTCGGCACTCCACCAACCTACGACGAGACGGAGAAGGTAGGCCTCCAAGAGGGCCATGTCTTTCTTGCTGTAGCGCTTCGGAATCGCCAATATCAGCATTCCTGCGTCGCCACCACCGCCTTGCTCCCAATCAGTCGAGCGCACCAGCACGGTGGGGAGCGCACTTGGAGGGGCTCCGTGGGCTCGGGATAGCCGAGCCACCGCATTCTGAAGAGATTGATGAACTTGCTTGTACTTTGTTGCGTTCAATGCTGGATCGCGCAATACACGCAACGCGGCAGCATCCCTATTCGCTGCACGAACGATGACGATGCTGTTCCATGCCAAGGCGAGCGGCCGTTCTTCCTCGCGGTTCATCGACGCGTCCACACGCCACGTCATCACATGCGCGCAATTGGCGTTCTTGCGCAGCACCATGCGCACCGTCTCGAGCGCTCCACAACCATCGGCGGACTTCATGTGCTTGCGGCGGAAAAAAGCGTCATCTTGGCCATTAAGAAAGCGCAGTTGGGTGACCCCCGACGGTAAGGTGTAGGCCACCTCAAGCGCCCCATTACTGGCCATGGACAGATCCATTCGGACAGGCTCACCTGGGACTGCGGTGGCTTGGCCACCCGCAGCCATGCAGACCAAGCAGGTCAACGCAGCGCGCAAAAAGGCTAGGAAGCGCTTGTTGAAGGTCATGGTCTGGGGGTCAGCGACTTGCGGGTTGAGTTCTGAAGCGGACTTGCAGTTGGCGCAGCACGCCGCGCACAAACTTGAACAACAACACCGTCAGGCTCAGCGCCACCACGATGGCCACGGCCAACACCACAAACAGAGCCAACGGGTACTGCCAAGACAGCCACAGGAACGCGGGCACCGCCGCATCGCCCAAAAGCGACAGGGCAATGTTGGAAAAGGGCTCGGGCGAGGTGTTGACAGCCGCCCGCGTGGTGGCCTTGGCCACATGGGCCGTGGCGGCCAAGGTACCGCCCATCAAGGCCGCCAGAAACTGCCATTGGCCTGCATCGGCCCCAAGCGCCCCTGCCGCCAGCATGGCGCCCGCCGGGATGCGAATGACGGTGTGCACCGTGTCCCAGGCGGAATCCACCCAAGGGATCTTGTCGGCCAAAAACTCCACCAACATCAAGGCGCCTGCCCCCCACAGCACAGCCGGCTGCTGCAGCAGGTGCAAGCCTTCAGGCAAGGGCACCCAACCCAGCCAGCCGGCTAAGCCCGTCAAAAACACCACCGCATACAAACGCAGGCCGCTGGCCCAACCCAGGGCCGCTGCCACCGCCAACAAATGGGTGGTGTCCAAATGAGCCGCCGCCGCCCCCACGCCCTGCCCCAGTTGCTGGGCAGCGGCTTGGGCGGCAGAAGCAGCCGCAGCGGCTTGGGGCAATAGGCTCATCCCAAGATCCAGTTGGGCGCACGCTTGTTCAAGAAGGACGACACGCCCTCTTTGCCCTCGGCGCTGCCCCGGATGTCGGCAATGCGGCGCGCGGTGTCTTCACGCAATTCAGGCGTGATGGCGGCGTGCGCCACATCGTGCACCAATTGTTTGCAGGCCTTGACCGCTGCGGGGCCATTGGCCACCAAGGCGGCGGTGATGGCGTCCACTTGGGCATCCAGGGCCTCGGGCGAGGTTAGCTCATGCACCAGGCCCAGGCGGTGCGCCTCGGCGGCGCTGAAACGCTCAGCGGTGAGGAAGTAGCGGTGCGAGGCCCGCGCGCCGATGGCACGGGCCACATACGGGCCGATGGTGGCGGGCAGCAGGCCAAGCTTGGCTTCGCTCAGGCAAAAGCCCGCGTTGTCAGACGCGACCACCACATCACACACCGCTGCCAGACCCACGCCGCCGGCATAGCAGTCGCCATGGATGCGGCCTACCACCACATCCAGTTCATGTTGCCCCGCGCGCAAATGGCCTTGCCGTGGCCGCCCAGCACGATGGCGCGCACGCTGTCGTCGGCCCCCAGGGTGGTGAAGGCCGCCGTCAGTTCAGCAATGACGCTGTCGTTAAAGGCATTGCGGACGTCGGGGCGGTTGAGCCAGACGCGGGCGACTGCCCCTTGTGCGCCGACGCGCTCGGTGACTAAAGTGCTCATGGTCCCGGAGAGTCCTCAACAAGGGGGTGTTGGGTCAGGGCAACTGCGCGAACTGCGCCGAAATACCAGCAACGGTGCCCGACATGCAGGACCGACATTGGGCATTGGCAGGGCTGTCTTGGCGATGCTGTGCAACCTGGGAAACAATGCCCACCACCGCGTTTGCACCTGCGCTGCGAGCTTGTTCGACTGCACGAATCAGCACTTGCTTGACTGCTTTGGCACACAACACTTCATCGGGTGGAACTTGACGGTTGGTATCTGGGAATGCACCTTCCTTGTGCTGGAGCGTTACAGACCCCTTGATTGTTAAGCCCTGGGCGGATGCCGACCCAAAGCGCAGCTCTATACCTTGCAGCGACCCTTGTTTGTTGAGATCTGCGACGACAGATTCCCAAGGCACATTGGTCGGAACGTTTTTGGCGCTTGCGATTCCGCAAACGGCGATCAGGAATGGCGCTGCAAACAAAGCAATGTGACGGTTCATGGTGTACTCCTTAGTGCTGGTGGTGAGAATCGGTTGAGAAGTTCGTCAATCCGGACAGTGAATAGGCTCTGCCCATGCTGATCCTATCGAAGGACTGTGCGTCGCCAGTCCGGCGGTTCCTCACGGGTGGCCCATGGTTCTTCAAAGGTGGCGATATGGCTGCCACTGAAGGCGCATCAGCCTTGGGCTGCGCCCAGGAACGGTCGGCCATGGTGCACATCCAGTTCATGTTGCCCCGCGCGCAAATGGCCTTGCCGTGGCCACCTTGCAGAAAGTCGCGCACGCTGTCATCGGCCCACAGGGTAGTGAAAGTGACCGTCAGCTCCGCAACGACTCTGTCGTTGAACGCGTTGCGCGAGTCGGGGTGCTTAAGCCAGGCGCAGGCCACAGCTCCTTGCGAGCCGATGCGCTGCGTGACAAAGGTGCTCGTGTTCAAAGGGAGTTCTCGTGGAGATGCTTCTGCCTCAAGGCAGCACAGCGAACTGGATTGAAACACCTGCAACGGCACCCGACAGACCGGAGCGGCACTGGGCATTGGCCGGGCTGTCTAGGCGATGCTGGGCGACTTGGGAAACAACGCCGACCACCGCGTTGGCACCCTCACGGCGAGCCTGTTCTACCGCACGGATGAGGACTTGCTTCAGGGCCTTTTGACACAAGGCTTCGTCTGAAGGTGCTTGACGAGTCGGCTCAGGAAAAGGGATTTCCTTGTGCTGAAGCGTCGTTGAGCTCTTGATCGTCAGCCCTTGGGCAGAGGCCGATCCAAAGCGCAACTCAATGCCTTGAAGAGTGCCTTCCTGCTTCAGGTCTGAGACCACCGAATCCCATGGCACATAGGTCGGGACATTCTTGGCGGCGGCGGCCACCGATAAAGCCATCAGCGCGACGGCGATCAGCGAATGCTTTGTTGACTTCATGGGTACTCCTGGGTGTTGCGGGTAAGACAATCAATGCTCGGCACCACGGCGATAGGCACCCAAAACGCTGGCTTGTCGCCATGCTGGAGGTGACTCTCTCGTGGCCCAGACTTCTTGCAAGAAAGTGATCTGGCCTAGATCGAAGCTGTACCGACTGCTGCCAAAAAATCGCTGGTCGCCGTGAAGGACTTCAATCAGGCTGATGACGCCGCCATCCAGTGTCGCCTCGACCTGGTGAACCTGAATGCGCCATCCTTCCGGATACAAAGCGTTGGCGCGAATTATTGTGTCTGCATCTTCAAAAAACTCGTCTGAAGCCACCCAATGCATGCGGGCTTCATCTCGCAGACACGCCCTCGCGGCCGCCCAATCCCTCGCCTGGTAACTTGCCAGAAAGCAACGCACGAGCGCGCACCGATGCTCAGGGTCACCCGTGCTGGGCGCTGCGTCGGTCAGTGCCTTGAGCATCACGGTGCTGCGATAGTGCTTGGCGTCCCACTGAACTTGGGCCACCTCGTCGAAACCGTGGCGACGATAGAAGGCCACCAAATGCTGGGCCGGCAAGGCCGTATCCAGGGCCAAGGCCCTCGCACCCCGCTGACGCGCCACCTCCTCGGCCGCCACCAACAATGCAGCACCTACGCCCTGCCCTTGAAAGGCCGGATCCACAGCGAACTGATGCAGATGCATCACGTCTTGACGGAAAAACCAAGGCGTCGCACGGGCCCAACCATGGAGATTAGGGTCATAGGCCTGATCGAGCGTCAGCGTGCCCAACATCTGTCCCTTGTGCTCAGCCACAAGGCACAGGCCGTGCTCAACCCGGAACTGGGTCTGCGCCACGGTCTGATCCACGGCGGTGAAGTTCATGCCTGCGGCACCCAATGGTGCGTAAGCCCGATGAAGCAACTCGGTCAGAGCCAGTAACCCATCGCCGTCCGCACGCGGACGAACGGTGACATCGAGGCGAGTCAAGGAGCTCATTTCCGGCCCTCACGCTCGTGACCCCAGACGACCTTGCCATCCACTGCATACAGCTTGCACCTGGCTCGGCTGCGCTCTTCGCAAGCTCTCAAAGCCCGCTGCGGCACCGTCTCTGTGACCATGGGATTCAGCGACTCGCCCCAGGCCATCCACGATTCACCATTGCCTGCAAGGGCAAAGGCCTTGGGATTTGGCTTGGTGAGGAAGACTTGATAGCGTCGCTCGGCCTGCAGGCTCAAGGTAGGAAGGCTTTGCGTTTGGGGCACTGCTGCTGCCACCGTTGCGACCGCCTCGACCCCTTCTCGCGAAGGCTGAGCAGCGGCCGCGACGGGGGCCGCTGATGGGGGGGGCTCCGCCACCGCTGCGGGCTCGGGCTTCGAAGCCGACACCATCGGCATCTGCAAGCTGGATTCCGGGAACATTTGCGACCAGGCCTCTTGCGCACACTCCGCCGCGTAGGCCTCCAGGCGCTGCTTGAGCAACGCAGCGCGATTGGCGACGAGTTCATCGTAACTCGGTGGATTGGATTCGCTCCGATTCAGGTAATTGCAGAAGCCTTCAGCCACCACCACTTGGCGAGCGCGATCGATGAGCCGGGCCTTTAGTGCGTAGGTGAGACGGTAGCGATCCCATTGCGTGGGTAAGTAACTGCCACCCCATGACAATGTACGAACATCCAGCACGAAGGCTGAGTCCCTGGGCGCGACTTGGAGAATGTGATTGAGCTCGGCGGGCTCAACAACACCGCTTGGCTCCAGGGGCAGCACCTGAACAGCGACCTTTAACCTAGCGACCAAAGCATCCGCCACTTTGCGCCCCGGATCGGTCAGCCCCCCTAAGTCCGACAATTCTTTGCCCTTTGTGACCGCGCTGTCGTTCATCACGACGCCACCCACAATCCCTCCGGTAAACACTGAGACCAGTGCCGATTTGACCCCGTCCTGCGAGGTCAGGAAGCGGAACTTCGGGTCCCCTACCGTCTTAGCCAAGGGTTGACCGCGAAGTTGCGAGACCAACTCCGGCGTGGCGGGCTGCTTAACAAAGGATGAGCAACCGGTCAGCAATGCCACTGTAGACACACAAGCAGCCAACGATCCCAGCGAGCATTGACGAGGCCGAAACACAGCACAAGACGCGTCACTTTGCAGCCCTGGATTGATAGCAGACTTCATTGGCTCCCTTTCTGACTCATCCCGAACACAAATCGATCATCCACCGCAAACAACACACAAGCGCTGTTGCTGCGTTCCTCGCACCCTCGCAGGGCACGCTGCGACACAGTGTGCTTGGCACCAAGAGCATCTCCCCAGGCCATCCACCACCCCCCGTTCTCCGACACTGCAAAGGCTTTGGGGTTTGGCCGCGAGAGGTAGATGTGATAGCGGTGTGCGACCTGCGAATTCTCCAGGACCCGATCGGCAGCCGTGCTCGGCGGCAAGACAATCATGGGGCCACGCTCTGAAGCAGCCACGGGTGCTGGAGGCTTCGGCACTGCGCCCAACGAACGCGGCAAAGGCGTCATGGCCTCAGGCACTGGAGGGACCTTCACCGATGCTGAGGGAGTGATGGCTGCGGCTGCAGGCTGATCCACCTTCACCAGAGGAGTTGCAGCCACCGCATCGGCAGGCGGGCTTGGCCGAGGCACTTCAGCCACCGGCGCTATGGGCGAGGGCGCTGCGGGCAAAGGTACCGCCGAAACCTCGGAGAGCGACCCCGCCCGTTCCTGTGGTTCTGACGGCTCTACGGGCACTGGCGATGCGAGGGGTTCGACCACAGCAGCCGCTGAGGTGGCCGCCAGCCCAGTAGTTACGGGTTCTGGCGCTGCGGCTTTTGCCGCCATGTTTTGGGGCAAGCCTTGCGCCAACTGGTTCCAAATTTCGGTGATGCAGGCTTGCCTATGCTTGTCCATGGCGCGATGCAGTCGCGCCGCTTGGTCCGCCACCATGGCGTCGTAGCCCTCGATGCGGTCTGCCTCTGCATCGAAACGCTGGCATTGCCCGGTCGCCAGCGTGCTCCCGGTCTGGCTGTCACTCAGCAGGACGGTTAAGGCCAGTTGCGTGCCATAGCGCCCCTTATCCAGCGCCAGATACTGGGCCGCCCAACGGTCGGTGCGAGCTTCCAACACATACCGGCTCGGCACCGACAAATCTTGCCCACGCGCGTCTTCGGGAGTGGAAAGACGCTGCGCCGTGACACCGGCAGATTGGCCCAACCGGGCGGCCAGCTCGGTGGCGACTGCATAGGCTGGGTCCACCAAGCCAAACTCCTTGGCAAAAGGCTCACCCTCCTGCTGGGCCGCTCTTTCAGCAGCAGCAATGGCCAAGTCCGCGTTCAAAAGCAGTGCGCCAATGAGTGTCGCGGCAGTCGTACCACCGGTAAAAAGGCTGAAGCTAGCTGGCGTTGCCTTCGTGGATAAGGTGCTGCCTTGCAGTACGGCCAGCGAGCCAGGCTTGACCTGCGGCCGCTGCGGCAGTGCCACGCACCCACTCAGCAAGCAGGCCACCGCTAAAGTGGCCAAAACCGCCTTTGGCCCTCCCGAGGCCCTTGAATTCATGAACGGCGTCATTCACAGTCCCTTGATGTTTGAAGTGGAGGCCGCCACTTATCGCAAGTAGCGCCAAGCCTCACATCTTGCCTCGACACCATGCCCACACCGGCGTCTCCTTGCTCTCTTTTGGGAGGCAGGGTCTTCACATCCGGAACACCCCAAACTTCGCGTCAGGAATCGGTGCATTCAAGCTGGCCGACAAGCCCAGCGCCAGCACGCGGCGGGTGTCGACGGGGTCGATCACGCCGTCGTCCCACAGACGGGCGCTGGCGTAGTAGGGGTGGCCTTGCACTTCGTATTGCTCTTTGATGGGGGCTTTGAAGGCGGCTTCTTCGTCGGCGCTCCAGTGGCCGCCTTTGGCTTCGATGCCGTCGCGCTTGACGGTGGCCAGCACGCTGGCAGCTTGCTCGCCACCCATGACGCTGATGCGTGCGTTCGGCCACATCCACAAGAAGCGGGGTGAGTAGGCGCGGCCGCACATGCCGTAGTTGCCAGCCCCAAAGCTGCCGCCGATGATGACGGTGAACTTGGGCACGTTGGCGCAGGCCACGGCCGTCACCATCTTGGCGCCAGCGCGGGCAATGCCTTCGTTCTCGTACTTGCGGCCCACCATGAAGCCGGTGATGTTCTGCAGAAACACCAGCGGGATCTTGCGCTGGCAGCACAGCTCGATGAAGTGCGCGCCCTTGTTGGCGCTCTCGGCAAACAGAATGCCGTTGTTGGCGACGATGCCGACCGGCATGCCCTCGATGTGGGCAAAGCCGCAAACCAGGGTGGTGCCGTAGCGAGACTTGAACTCATCGAACTCAGAGCCGTCGACGATGCGGGCGATGATCTCGCGCACGTCAAAAGGCTTGCGGGTGTCGGTGGGGATCACCGCCAGCAGTTCTTCCGCCGGGTACTTGGGCTCAGCGGGCGTGCGCAATGCCATGGGCTGCGGCTTTTGCCAGTTGAGGTTGGCAACAGCAGCGCGAGCCAGGGCCAGCGCATGCAGGTCGTTGTCGGCCAGGTGATCGGCCACGCCGGAGAGGCGCGTGTGCACATCGCCACCGCCCAAGTCTTCTGCGCTCACCACCTCGCCCGTGGCGGCCTTCACCAGCGGTGGGCCACCCAAAAAGATGGTGCCTTGGTTCTTGACGATGATGGTCTCGTCGCTCATGGCCGGCACATAGGCGCCGCCCGCCGTGCACGAGCCCATGACCACGGCGATTTGCGGAATGCCCACCGCCGACATATTGGCCTGGTTGTAGAAAATGCGGCCGAAATGGTCGCGGTCAGGGAAGACGTCGTCTTGATTGGGCAAGTTGGCGCCGCCCGAGTCCACCAAGTAGATGCAGGGCAGCTTGTTTTGCTGCGCCACTTCTTGAGCCCGCAAGTGCTTTTTGACGGTGAGCGGGTAGTAGGTGCCGCCCTTGACGGTGGCGTCATTGCAGACGATGACGCACTCCACCCCACCCACCCGGCCAATGCCCGCGATCATGCCGGCGCAGGGCGCGGCGTCGCTGCCGTCTTTTTCGGGGTACATGCCCAAAGCGGCCAGCGGGGCGATCTCCAGGAACGGGGTGTCTGGGTCGAGCAGCATCTCGACCCGCTCGCGCGGCAGCAGCTTACCGCGCGCCAAATGCTTGGCGCGTGCGGCCTCGCCACCGCCTTCGGCAATCTTGGCCAGCTTGGCATTGAGGTCATCCACCAGCGCCTTCATGGCCGCCGCATTGGCTTGCGATTCGGCCGAACGCGCGTTGAGTTTGCTTGAAATGATGGGCATGTGTGATCCGTCGTCTGTGCGGGTAAGCGGTGCGTGTCTCACGCCCCTAGGGGGCGGGGCTTCAGCATGTCTCGGCGAAGAGCTCGCGTCCGATCAGCATGCGGCGGATCTCGCTGGTGCCTGCACCGATTTCGTAGAGCTTGGCGTCACGCCACAGACGGCCGGTGGGGTATTCGTTGGTGTAGCCCACGCCGCCCAGGGCTTGGATGGCCTCGCCGGCCATCCAGGTGGCTTTCTCAGCGGTGTAAAGGATCACGCCTGCAGCATCCTTGCGCAGGGTGCGGGCATGGTCGCCGCGGTCACAAGCTTGGGCCACGGCATAGGCATAGGCACGGCAGGCTTGGAAGGTGGAATACATGTCGGCGATCTTGCCCTGCATGAGTTGGAACTCACCAATGCTTTGGCCAAACTGCTTGCGCTCGTGCACAAAGGGCACGACCACGTCCATGCAAGCCGCCATGATGCCCAGCGGGCCACCCGAGAGCACCACGCGCTCGTAGTCCAGGCCGCTCATCAACACCTTGGCGCCCATGCCTTCGCCGCCCAGCACGTTCTCGGCCGGCACTTCGCAGTTGTCGAAGAACAGCGGGTAGGTGTTGGAGCCGCGCATGCCGAGCTTGTCCAGGTGCTGGCCCTTGCTGAAGCCCTTGAAGCCCTTTTCGATGATGAAGGCCGTCATGCCGCGCGCGCCCATCTCGGGCTCGGTCTTGGCATAGACCACCAGGGTGTCGGCGTCACCGCCGTTGGTGATCCACATCTTGGAGCCGTTGAGCACGTAGTGGTCGCCCTTTTTGTCGGCACGCAGCTTCATGCTCACCACGTCCGAGCCTGCGCCCGGCTCGCTCATGGCCAAGGCGCCCACTTGCGTGCCGGCAATCAGGCCCGGCAGGTATTTGCGCTTTTGCGCGTCGGTGCCGTTGCGGTGGATTTGGTTGACGCACAGATTGCTGTGCGCGCCGTAGCTCAGGCCCACCGAGGCGCTGGCGCGGCTGATCTCTTCCATCGCCACCATGTGGGCCACATAGCCCATGGCGGTGCCGCCGTATTCTTCGGCCACGGTCAGGCCGTGCACGCCCAGGTCGCCCAGCTTCTTCCACATGTCTGCCGGGAACTCATTCACGCGGTCGATCTCGGCGGCGCGCGGTGCGATCTCGTTTTGAGCGAAGTCGCGCACGGCTTCGCGCAGCGCGGCGATGTCCTCGCCCAAAGGAAAGGTAAAAGTGGACTCAAACATGCGGTGTCTCCTGATGCTGTGACGGGATGGCCGCTGTTGAGCCATCCTCAATAGAAACCCTGATCTCGCCTCATGAAGCCAGCCATGGCTGCCCCTCACTGAGCCGGTGCAGCCCAGAATCTAACAGCGCCACCCTTGCGGATCAAGTATTTTTTGAGTGATACTCAATTTATGCCTCGCACTCGCTCCATCAAGGCCATCACCCCGCCCAGCCAGCCCCCCGTGGGCGCGCGCCGGGCCACCGCCAGCGCCAAGAGCGAGCAGCGGGTACGTGACATCCTGCGGGTGGGCCGCGAGGTGCTGGCCGAGAAGGGTTATGAGCGTGCCACCACCATTGAGATCGCCCAGCGCTTGGGCATCTCTGAGGCCACGGTCTTCACCTACTTCAGAGGCAAGCGCGAGCTGTGCGTGCGCGTCATCAGTGACTGGTACGACGAGATCATTGCCGCCATGCAGGCGGTGTTGAGCGAAGCTCAGGCCCAGCAGCAACCGCTGCGCCAGCAAATGGCCTTGCTGATGCGCACCCATTTGCAGCTCTTCTTGATTCAGGGCACCGGCTTGTGTGCGTTGGTGCTCTCAGAGGGCCGTTCCAAGGGCCAAGAGTTGGGCGACAGCTTTGCGCCCTTGCAGCGGCGCTACACCGCACCGCTGATGGACCTGCTGGCCCGGGGCCAGGCCAGTGGCGAGATCCGCCAAGATATTCCGCTGCGCCTGCTGCGCCCCATGGTGCTGGGGCCGATGGAACACATCCTGTGGGAAGTGGTGGGGCAAACCTCGGGTGGCAACCTCAAGACCACCGACCTGGAAACTACCAGCCGCGCGCTGCAGGACATGGTGTGGGCGGCCATTGCCGCCCCCAACCAGGAACTGGCTCAGTTGCGGCGCTTCAAGGCCAGCATCCTCCAGGCCGTCGACGGCTAAGGAAGCTCTGCATAAATCGGGGCGAGGCCGGGTAGTGCGGATCGGGATGGGGTGCAAGGCGCAGTTTGACGGCAATAGCCGTAGCTATTGGCGAGAACTGCAACGCCGCAGACCGCCCGAGCCCGCGCTATCCCGGACCGGCCTGATTTGTGCAGAGCTTCCCTAAGCAAACTCAGCGCCCTTGCGCCACCGGCTGCGGTGCTACTTGCCATTGCCACACCATGGGCTGCGCCAGCACGCGAGTCATCCAGGCCGCAGCCAGCATGCTCAAGGCCCAAGTCAGCGCCAAGAGCCACCAGGCCGACTGCGCATCTACTAACCCCCAGCGGGTCGCCACCGCGCTGACCACCAAGCTGGCCGCGTAATGCAGCAAGAACAAGGCGTAGCTTTGTGCAGCCAGGGCGCTCAGGCCTGCCTTGATTGCGAGAGGGAGGCGCAGCGGGCGGCTCTGCGCAGCCCACCACAAGCTCAGCGCCACCACAGCGGCCAAGGCCACGCGGCTGCGCCAGGCCAAGGCCAGCGCCAAAACCACCACCACGGCCAGCAGACCCGCCACCAGTGCGCGCTGCCAGGCACGGTTCAAGCCCGCCGCGCGCTGCACCAAGGCACCCAATCCATAGCTGGCCCAGAAGTACCAAGGCGCCATGTCCCAGTCGCTGTCAAGGTTCCACACCCAGAGGCTGGCCGTCACGGCCAGCAAGAGCAAGGCGCCCCGCGCCCAGGCCGCCCAAGACCGAGCCATCACCGCCCACAACAAGAGGCTCACATACAACTGTAGATCGATGGCGACATACCAGACCCCCACGCTCAAGGCCGGCACCTCCAGCCAATCTTGCAGCAGCAAGGCATGGGCCAAGACTTGCTGCAGGCTGGGCGCTGCCGGCGTGTCTGCGTCGCTCATCCATGAGCGGGCCAGCCAAGCGGCCAGCACCGTCAGCACCATGGCCAGCGCGAAGGGCTTCATCAAGCGCTGCCAACGGCGCCACACCAGGCCACCCACCTTGGGCCAGGCTGAGGAACCTGCTGCGGGCACTGCACGCTGTAGGCTTTGGGCCGTCAAGTAGCCGCCCACCACCAAGAAGACCTGCACCGCCAACAGGCCGTACTCCGCCAGCCAAGCCGCCAATGTGGGTGTGGCCTCATGCGCAGCCTGTGCCAAAGGCCCATAGAGGACAAAGTGATGCCAAACAATGAATTGCGCGGCCAGCACCTTCAGCACATCGACCCAAATCACATCGGCCGCCACCAAGGGGGCGACCACTGAGCGGTTGTCCGCCCGACAGGAAGCACTCATACACAGAGAAAGCCACCTGCCAAGCCGGGGGCCGAAAACCCAAAAAGGGGGCGATTCTAGGGTCGATAAAGGCCGAAACTCGGAGGCTGACGCATCTTTTTCATCATGGTGTCACAGTGCTTAAAATTGAGGCAACTCATTCAATCCTTAAGCATGACAAGCACTTAGCACCCCCACCCCCGACTTATTCACACCCTTTTCCACGATCAGCAGGGACAACCGCGGGCCTATCGGCCACACCTGCACCCCACGGGAACCGTTTTGGCTTGACAAGCCCGTACCATGGGCAGATGAGCCTCTCTACCGACCCCAGCAGGCCCTACGCCCACTTAGGCCCCGACACCGTACTGGACGCCCTGAACGCCGCTGGCCTGCCCGCTGACGGGAGGCTCCTGCAGCTCAACTCCTATGAGAACCGCGTCTGGCAAGCCCCGCTGGAGGACGGCCGGGTGGTGGTGGTCAAGTTCTACCGGCCCGGGCGCTGGACGGATGCGCAGATTTTGGAAGAGCACGCCTTCACGGCCGAGTTGGCTGCCGCTGACCTGCCAGTGCTGGCCCCTTTGCCCCTGCAAGCTGACGGCCACGACAAGCGCCTGCGGGTGAGCCACGCGCCAGCCCCCGCACCCGACGAGTTTGAGGCGCAAGCCCCCGCTGCGCCAGAGCCCACGCTGGGCCACTTTAACGACGACATCAGCAGCACATCTGCCTGGCGCTTTGCCGTGTGCGAGCGCCGTGTAGGCCGCGCCGCCGAGCTGGAAGAGCCCGAGGTGCTGGCGCGCATGGGGCGGCTGCTGGCCTGTCTACATGGCGTAGGTGGCCGAAGCCGCTTTGTGCACCGCCGCACCCTGGACAGCCAAACCTTTGGCCACGCGGCCCGGGCGCGCTTGATGGACGGTGGCTTTGTCCGCCCTGAAACAGAGGACGCGTGGATCAGCACTAGCGCCCAAGCCCTCGCCTTGGTGGATCATGCCTTTGCCCGCCACGAGGGCCTGCGCCACATCCGCCTGCATGGTGATTGCCACTCGGGCAATGTGCTGTGGCGGGCCGAGGGCGAACATGCTGGGCCCAACTTTGTGGACTTTGACGACTGCTGCATGGGCCCGGCCATCCAAGACCTCTGGATGCTGTTGCCCGGCGAGCGCAGCGCGGTGGAAGCCGCGCTCTATCACTTGCTGGACGGCTACCGCGACTTTCGGGAGTTTGACGACCGCGAGCTGCTGTTGATCGAGCCCCTGCGCACGCTGCGCATGATCCACCACAGCGCCTGGCTGGCCGAGCGCTGGAGCGACCCGGCGTTTCCGCAAGCGTTTCCGTGGTTTGCCAGCCCCGCTTACTGGAGCCAGCAGACGACCGAGCTCAGAGAGCAGATCGAACGGATGCAGCAGACGACATGATCTCCTCGGCGGCCCGCTGCCCCGACATCATGGCGCCATGCACCGTGGCGAAGTACTGACGGCTGGTGGCCTCACCGGCAAAGAACAGGCGGCTGGACACCGACCGAGCCAAATCATCGCGCTGGCGTGGGTGGCTGCCCAGGGCATTGAAGGAATAGGAGCCGCGCGACCAGGGGTCGGCACCCCAGTGGCTCACGGCCCAGGCCTTGGGCTGCGGCGTTTGCGGGCCAAAAACAGTGCGCAGGGTTTGCATGGCGCTGTCCACGGTGGCCTCGTCACTCTGCAACTCCATGCTCTGGGCGGTATCCGCTGCATTGAAGCCCAGCAACACCGGCTTGCCCGTAGGCCGCGTCAGGCTGACCCACTCTGTCCACAAGCCGTAGGTCTGAGGGATGTATTCCTGCCAGTCGAAGCCGGGGTCCCAAAAGACGTCGTCGAACTGCAGAAAGCATTTGTTGAACACACCCATGCCCAGTTGGCTGATGGCGTCACGCTTGGCTTGCGGCAAGGCCGGTGTGAAGTTCACGCCGCCCGCCTTGAGCACGCCCAGCGGCACGGTGATCAACACATGATCGGCCGCAAAAGCGCCCTGGCTGGTTTGGACTTTGACGCCGCTGCTCTGCCAGTTGATGCTGCTGACGGCATGGCCTAAGCGGACATCCACGCCCTCGGCCAAGTGCTCGATCAAGGCGCTGTAGCCATCGGGGAAGAGCACATCGCCGCCCTTGAAGCCTTTGGAGGCGTCATGCCAATAGGTCGAGAGCGCCGTGGCAGCACCCGCCCACTCTTGCTCGATGGTGCTGTTGATCAGGAAGTCGGTGTAACGCTTGTCTTCAGCACTCATCTGGGCATAGCCCATGCCTTGTGTGACGGTGCTGCGCACCGATCTGTCCTTGTCGGCTTGTTGCCCCGCCTTCAACACCTTATTCATGCGTCGGGTGAGGCTGTCCAGCTGCGAGCGCTCGGCCCTGGTGACGGGTTGACCCGATGTATTGAAAGTGATGGCGCTGTCATAGCTGGTGGACACCATGCGGGCTCCGGCCTCTCGGGCCAAGTCCGTCACCGGATTGCCCTGAGTGCCGTGGATCCACGAAGCGCCCAAGTCCAGCGGCAGGCCTAGGCTGTGGTCGGTCCAGATGCGCCCGCCCAAGCGAGGGCGGGCCTCCAGCACCGTGACCGACCAGCCGGCGTCCACCAAGGCCCGCGCGGCCGCCAGCCCCGACATGCCCGCGCCCACCACCAGCACCTGCCCGGAGGCACCAGCAGTCTTTTGAGGGGCCGCCGAAGCCTGGGAGGCACCCCACAAGCCCCAAGCAGCCGCCAAGCCCCCAGCCGCCTGCTGAAGCCAGGCCCTGCGCGAGGCTTCAGCGTCTTGGGCAGAGTGAGCGGTCAAGCCTTGGGTTCTGAGGGTGTTCATGGGCCGCCATGATAGCGGTGGCCCAAACCATTGAGGGGCCGAACGCGGCGCTGCAAAGCAGCGCCAGCGCTCCACTTAGGCTGTGAGCAAAGCCGTCACGCGGCGCACATAGGCGGCTGGGTCTTCCAACTGCCCACCTTCGGCCAGCAAAGCTTGGTCGAAGAGGATGTGGGCCAGGTCGTCAAAGCGGGCGTCACCGTCCAGACGCTTGACCAGCGCATGTTCAGCGTTGATCTCCAGGATGGGCTTGGCCTTGGGCGCGTCTTGACCGGCTTGTTTGAGCATGCGGGCCAGGTGGGCGCTCATATCGCCCTCTTCCACCACCACACAGGCGGGGGAATCAACCAGGCGGGTGGTGACGCGCACGTCCTTGGCGCGGTCTTTCAGCGCTTCCTTGAGCTTGTCGAGCACCGGCTTAAAGGCTTCAGCGGCTTCCTCGGCCTTTTTCTTTTCTTCCTCGTCCTGCAGCTTGCCCAGGTCCACCGCGCCCTTGGCCACGCTTTGTAGCGTGTGGCCTTCGAACTCGTAGAGGTGGGACAGCAGCCACTCGTCGACACGGTCGACCAGCAGCAGCACCTCGATGCCCTTCTTCTTGAAGATCTCCAACTGCGGGCTGCTCTTGGCGGCTGCGAGGCTGTCGGCCGTGATGACGTAGATGACGTCTTGGCCTTCCTTCATGCGCGACACATAGTCGGCCAGGCTCACGCCCTCGTCGGCATGGGTGGAGGCAAAGCGATAGAGCTTAGAGAGGCGCTCGCGGTTGGCGAAGTCTTCGCCAATGCCTTCCTTGAGCACACCGCCAAACTCCTTCCAGAAGTCGGCGTACTTGGCCTTGTCGTCGGCGCTGTCGCTGTCGGCCAGGCTCTCCAGCATGGACAGCACGCGCTTGGTGCAGCCTTCGCGAATCGCCTTAACGTCGCGGCTTTCTTGCAGCAACTCACGGCTCACATTCAGCGGTAAGTCGGCCGAGTCGATCACGCCTTTCACGAAGCGCAGATAGGTGGGCATCAGCGCCTCAGCATCGTCCATGATGAAGACGCGCTTCACATAGAGCTTCACGCCGCCGCGCTTGTCGCGGTTCCAGAGATCAAACGGCGCCTTCTTGGGGATGTAGAGCAGCTGCGTGTACTCGCTGCGGCCCTCGACCCGGTTGTGGGTGTAGGCCAGCGGGGCGTCGGTGTCGTAGCTGATTTGCTTGTAGAACTCTTGGTACTCGGCGTCAGTGACATCGCTCTTGGAGCGTGCCCACAAGGCCTGGGCTTTGTTGACGGGCTCCCACTCGTCTTTTTTGACCTGCGCGCCTTTGCCCTCGTTGGCCTCGGCGTCCCATTCCTCTTTTTGCATCAGCACCGGCAGGCTGAGGTGGTCGGAGTACTTGCTGATGATGGACTTGAGCTTCCAGGTGGAGAGGTACTCGACCTCTTCATCGCGCAAGTGCAAGATGACATCCGTGCCGCGAGTGGGCTTGTCAATGGCTTCGAGCTCAAACTCGCCCGTGCCTTCGCTGCTCCAGCGCACGCCTTGGTCGGCGGGCAGGCCGGCGCGACGGGTTTCCACAGTCATGCGGTCGGCCACGATGAAGCCCGAGTAAAAGCCCACACCAAACTGGCCAATCAGGTTGGCGTCCTTCTTTTGCTCGCCATCGAGCTTGGCCATGAACTCACGCGTGCCGCTCTTGGCAATGGTGCCCAGGTGGGCGGCGGCCTCGTCGGCGCTCATGCCAATGCCGTTGTCGCGGATGGTCAGCGTCTTGGCTTCGGTGTCAAAAAACACCCGCACGTCCAGGTTGGGCGCGTCTTCCAGCAACTCGGGCTTATCCAGGGCTTCATAGCGCAGCTTGTCGCAGGCGTCTGAGGCGTTGGAGACCAACTCGCGCAAGAAGATTTCTTTGTTCGAGTAGAGCGAATGGGTCACCAGATGCAGGATCTGCTTGACCTCGGCCTGGAAGGAATGGGTTTGTTTGCTCATGGTGTTTTCGGAATATGAAATCTGTACACCACACAGACGCGCCGCGCCCGGGTGCTGGCAGGCCATATGGGGACCCCACCACCGATTTCAAGAGCCAGCCTCCCCTCGATGCGGGATGTGAAAAATTACCGGTCTCGCCTACAGTGCAGCGTCCACACAGCCCTCGGAGCCTCGCCCATGCCCGTGATCAATGCCAGCAATGCCGCAGCCTTTGCCGCCCCTTGGTACCAATCCACCCACCGCCCGGCCATGCGCAAACTGCACCGCATCGAGGCCAGCGGCGGTGTTCAAGAGGCCATAGACGCCGTCCACAACTACCCATTTGAGCGCCTGGTCTATGCGGAAGGGGATTCTTGGTTTGACAAGTTCACACCTCTGCTTGAAACCGGCACCAACTTGCTGGACACCCTCTCCACCCCCTATTTCACGGGGGTGGTGGATGTTTCGCACATTGGTGATGTGGTGTCGGACATGGTGCGCGGCGGGCAACGCCGCCAAACAGAGGCCATGTTTCAGTTGTTTGACTTTGACGCCATCCTCTTCTCTGGCGGCGGTAACGACCTGAAAAACCTGTTTGCCGAGCTCTATGACGCGCAGCACAACGTCAGCCTGGCGGGCAGCACCATCGCCCCGGGCCATTTTGTGCAACTGCTGGCGGGCCAAATGGACTCGCCCCAGGCGGACGAATTTTTTGACGAGGTGATCGCCAATATCAAGGCCTTTGTGACCTTGCGCGATCGCGCGGGCAGTGCCAAGACCCGTAAGGCGCCCATCTTGGTCAACGGCTATGACTACATCCAACCCCGGCCGGTCAGTGGCTCCCTGGTCGGGGGCTTGCTCAAGGTAGCCGGGCCTTGGCTCTACCCCTCCATGAAGCGCGCCGGCCTGAGCGACGGCCAGATGTTTTCCGCCGCCCGCGCCGTGGTGGACAAACTCAATGAGCGCCTGTTGGCAGAAGTCGCCGTGCTGCCAAATGTCCATGTCATCGACGCACGCGGCCTGCTCGACCCTGCTCTGCCCGGCTCCAACACCGCCAGCGGCGATTGGCTGGACGAGATCCACCCCAACAAGGTCGGCTTCACCAAACTTGCGCGCCACCGCTGGGACGCTGCCTTGGCCCAGTTGCTGGGCTGGCGGCCCAATATGGCGGACCTGAGTCCGCCGCTGGACTTTGATCGGTGATGTCAGCGGGGGCTGTGCGGGGCCACCCTCGGCCCCTGGCTTCATGACATGCTGAGGCTCACACCTCCCAAACCGTGGCCTCATCGCCCTGCCGGGCGCTGATCACGCCCTCTCCCGCCAGCTTCAGCAGGTGCGCTGTCAGCGACCGTGCAGCAATGCCGTGCCGCTGCACGGGCACGTCGCCATAGACCACAGGCACCAGCGCCAAGGCCGTCGCAGAGCCCAGAGATTTCAAGGCGGCCAGCACCTTGGCCTCACGGGCGCGGCGGTGGGCCAGCAGCTTGCGCACCTCGGCATGCGGCTCTGCCATCAAAAAGCCATGGCCGGGGGCGAACCAGCGCAGTTCCATCGCCAACAGGCGCTCCAGTGACTTGAAGTACGCAGCCATGTCGCCATCGGGCGGGTTGATGACCACCGTGGAGCCTTGCATGATGTGGTCGCCCGTGAAGAGGGTGGCCTCCTCTTGCAGCAGCCAGCACAGGTGGTTGGCTGCATGGCCAGGGGTGTGCACGGCTTGCAGGTGGGTGTGGGCGCCGAGCGTCAACACCTCGCCCTCGGCCACCGCCTGATCCGGCTGAAAGCCCGTGTCCTGCCATTCCGGGTGCAGGGCCGCCATGCCCACCAGGGGCGCGCCGGTCAACGCCTTGAGTGCCTGGGCGGCGGGCGAATGGTCTTTGTGGGTGTGGGTCACCACGATGCGCGCCACCCGGCGAGGACCCACGGCCGCCATCACAGCCTGCAAATGGGCGGGGGTGTCGGCATCGTCGGGCCCCGGGTCCAGCACGGTGACCTCCTCACTGCCAGGCTCGGCGATCAGATAGGTGTTGGTGCCGGGGCCGGTCATCACCGAGCCGTTGTTGCAGGTGACGCGGGTGATGCGCGGTGACAGCGCCACCGCACGCAAGGGTGGCAGCTCAAAACACACCGTGCCCTGCCCGTGCGGGTCCAGGCGGCCGATCTCGGCCCAGGCGGGCTCATCAGGCAGCACCGGACGGCCTTTGCCTTGGGCGCTCTGCCCCAGGCGGGGCATCATCATCGGCGGATGCTGGCGGGCGCGAGCCTCATCCAAGATGGCCTGCACGGTGTCAAACCGAGCCAAGTCTTGCAGGGTGCGGGTGGTGACGGGCAAGAGCTTCAACCCCGCCTTCAAAGCCTCGGCCGGCGTGAACCAGGCCAACTCCTGGGCCTCGCCTTCGTCCGCCTGGGCCACTTGGCCCTCCGGCAGACGCGCCACATAAAACCGGGTGTTGAAGCGCTTGGGAATGCCCGGGGGCGTCAACCAATGCGAGTGGTACACCAGGGCATTGAGTTGCAGCCGCAAGTCGTGGCGCTCACACAGGGCCACAAAGTCGGCGCCTGTGACCGAGGCCTTGCGCTCCGCAGCCGAAGGAAGCGTGGCAGGGTTGCGAGCAGAGTGAGCAAACAGCAGGCCCACTTCTTCAAAGCACTCACGCACGGCGGCCACGCTGTAGTCCAGCGCCCCGCCCATCAGCCCCAAACGAGCATTGGCAGCTTCCGGCGTGTCGCCCTCGCAGCGCGTATGCAAGGTGGCATCCACCGCATCCAACACGCCGCCCGGAAAAACCCACACGCCACTGCGCAGGTCGTTGTCTCGCTCGGCGCGGCGCAGCATCAGCACCTGGGGCACACCGGGAGCAGCCGCATCGGCCGGCGCCTCACGCAGCACGATCACGCTGGCCGCCAACCGGGCACCGGCCAGCACATCCCCCAGAGGGGCTTGCAGGTCTTGAGGAATGGTCATGGGGGGAGTTTAGTGGCGGGGCTGTGGCAGCATCGCGGCATACCGACTGAACCCATCTTGAATGAACCCTCACGCAAGCTTTGATCAACTGGGCGTCTCCACGCTACCCGGGGTGCTCTCTGCAGAAGACTGCGCTGACATCGAGCACAAGCTGGCACCCTTGGTCAGCCATGCAGCCGGGACGCGGCAACTGCTGCGAGAGGCTTGGTGCCAATCGCTGGCCGCACAGCTGCAGCAGCACCCGGCCTTGTGTGACCTGCTTTCTCAAGCTCCCCGCGTCGTGCAGTGCACCTATTTCGAAAAAGACTTTCAGCGCAATTGGCTGGTGAGCCTGCACCAAGACTTGTCGATCCCGGTGGCACAGCGCGTGGATGCACCGGGCTGGCAAGGTTGGTCTGAGAAGGAGGGGCAACTTTTCGTTCAGGCGCCCGTCACCGTACTGGCAAGCATGGTGGCCGTCCGCTTGCACTTGGACCCCTGCGGCCCAAATGACGGGCCACTGAAAGTGTTAAGCGGCACGCACCAACACGGGGTGATTGATGCCAGCCTCGCTGCCAGCTGGCGACAGCGCAGCACCGAGCAGATTTGCATAGCGCAAACGGGTGACGTGGTGTGCATGCGTCCACTGGCGCTGCATTCGTCCTCCAAAGCCACCGGTAGCAGCCGACGTCGTGTCCTGCACTTTGTTTTTGGCCCGTCGGCTTTGCCCGATGGCTTGCAATGGGCCACGGCTTGAGAATGCCATGCCGCAACTGAAAATCACCCCTGCGGGCTGGACCTTGCCCATCCAAGCCGGCCAAAGCCTGCTGGAGGCCGCACAGGCGGGTGGTGTGCGACTGGCGCGCTCGTGCCGCAATGGCACCTGCCGCGCCTGCCTGTGCGCGATGACCCAGGGCCAGGTGCGCTACCGGGTGGAGTGGCCCGGCCTGAGCGCCGAGGAAAAGGCCGAGGGGCTGGTGCTGCCTTGCGTGGCCGAGGCGCTGAGCGATGTGACGCTGGAGGCGCCGTCTGCGGCTCAGATGTTCTGAAGATCTGTGTCGCTGGGCACCCGCCACCAGAAGAGCTGGGTTTCAGTGCCATCGGCGTTGGCGCGCAAACCGCCCTTCAGCATGCCCGCTTTGCTCAGCACCCGCTGAGAGCGCTCATGGGCAGGCGCCACGGTGGCAGCAACCTGCGGCAAGCCAAAGGTTTGAGTGACGTAGGCCAGCATGCCGCGCACTGCCTCAGCGGCATAGCCGTGACCCCAATGCTCGCGAGCCAGGGCGTATTTGATCTCGCCCAAGGGCCGCAAGTTGGGATGCACTACGCCACAAAAACCCAGCACGGCCCCGTCAGAGCGGCGGCAAAGCGCAGCCATGCCATAGCCCTTGAGGGCGTAGCGCTGCTCAATCACGCCCAGCCACTCCTGACAGCGCTCTGCACTGAGGGCCTGGCCGTCGCCCACAAAACGCATGGCGTCGGCATCACCATAGACCGCCTGCATGGTGGTCAGATCATTGCGGGTGGGTGGACGCACCCGCAAGCGCTCTGTCTCGAACAGCCAGTGGCTCACACCCGCCGCAGCAGCACCGAGCCAATCGAATAGCCCGCGCCGAAGGAGCAGATCACGCCCAGATCACCCGCCGCCATGTCACCACGGGTTTCGTGGAAGGCAATGATGGACCCGGCTGAGGAGGTGTTGGCGTAGCGGTCCAAGATGAGGGGTGCCACTTCCGCGTCGGGCTCTTGGCCCAGCAGCTTGCGGATGATGAATTGGTTCATGCCCAGGTTGGCCTGGTGCAGCCAGAAGCGGCGCACTTGTGGGGCGGTGAAGCCCATGGCGTCGAGGTGGGCGGCGATGTGCGCGGCCGCCATGGGCACCACCTCTTTAAAGACTTTGCGGCCCTCTTGGCGGAAGGTCTTGTCGCGGGCGTCATGCGGCGTGTCTTCGCAGCGGTTCATGAAGCCGAAATTGTTGCGGATGTTGTTGGAGAACTGGGTGGCCAGCTTGGTGCCCAAGATCTCAAAACAATCGCTGCTGCGGGCCTCTTCTGCCCGCTCCACCACGGTAGCGGTGCAGACATCGCCAAAGATGAAATGGCAGTCGCGGTCGCGCCATTCCAAGTGGGCCGAGGTGATCTCGGGGTTGACCACCAGCACACGCCGTGCCGTGCCGGAGCGCACAGCGTTGTAGGCCTGCTCGATGGCGAAGGTGGCCGTTGAGCAAGCCACGTTCATGTCGAAGCCGTAGCCTTGGGCGCCAATGCCTTGCTGGATCTCAACCGCCATGGCCGGATAAGCGCGCTGCATATTGGAGGCACCGCAGATGACGGCATCGATCTCGTGCCCCTCTCGGCCTGCGGCAGCGAGCGCCTTCTGGGCGGCATCCACCCCGATCTCAGCCATCAAAGACATCTGATCGTCGGGGCGCGGCTCAAGCTTGGGGTACATGCGCGCCGGGTCCAGCACACCGGCCTTGTCCATCACAAAGCGCTGCTTGATGCCTGAGGCCTTTTCAATGAACTCGACGCTGGAGGGCGACAAGGGCTCGCACTCGCCAGCCGCGATGGCGGTGGCATGCTCTGCGTTGTAACGGTCAGCGTAAGCGTTGAAGGCTTCAACCAACTCGGCGTTGGTGATGACATGGGGCGCCTGGAACAGGCCGGTGCCGCTGATGACGACTGCTGTCATGGTGTGAGGGGGTTGGTGAGACAAAGCCAGCCTGGGTCGGTGCACACAGGCGGCACGCTGGAAAAGCGGGAGGCGAGAGTGTCCGCGCCCACACCCGCCTTCCCTAGAGTCAAGACTCTACTTCTTGGCGCGGCTGGTCTTGGCAGCCGGCGCAGGTGCAGCGGCCACGCCGCCCTGGCTGAACGCATCCGACAGGCCCAGCAGCACGCCGCTGACCATGGCGGTGTAGCTGTCGGCCAAGGTTTGCACCGCTTTGAGGCTGGCCGCGCGGCTGTCCCGCAGGGTGGTTTGCATCTGGTCGGTGAGCTGGGCCACGGTGGCCGTGGCCTGCAGGCCCGATTGGCTGCCGGCCTTTTGGAACTGCTCCATGACTTGGCTCCAGGGGCCGGTCATGGGAGTGTCGGCCCCTGCAGCGGCCTTTTTGATGGCGGCAAACATGGTGTCTTCGATCTTCTCCAGATTGGAGAGCGCTTCTTGCAAGGGCTTTTGCTGCAGGCTCATGCCTTGGTCGACAAAGCGCTGCAAGGCCAGTTTGTTGGCCTCGACGGCTTTGATGAGCGCATCATCCATGCCGGCCACTGCAGAGTTGAGCAAACCCTCAGGATCGACGTTGGTGTTTTGGGCGGCACCCGCGCTGGCGGCTTGGGTGACCGACTTGACCACCGCGCGGATGTTCTTCAGGCTCAGTTCACGACCCTGCAAGGCCTTGAGGGTGGCGTCCGTCACACCCTTGCGCAGTTGCGCCGTGCCTTTGGCGCTGGCCTGCGCGAACTGTTGAATCAGGGCGTCTTGATCGATACCGGACTTGAGCATGAGTTTCTCCTGGTGTTGGGATGAAGGACACAAGCATCGTACGCCCAGACCTTACGCCAGCCCATGCGCGGTGTGCAGAGGGCAAGCCCGGGGACTCGGGACTCCGAAGGGTCAATCCAGCGGCGGCGCTATCTGCTCGGCCCAGTCCATCAGGGCGCCCAGCAGGTCTTGGGCGGCGTCGTCGGCCGTCTCGCCCAGCTCGTCAATGCGGTCTTGAAAGGCCTGCAGGCTCAAGCCCCCACCCGCGCCGTGGTGCAGGCGCTCGGTGCAGTGCTGCAGCCAGCGGGCCTGTTCGGTGGCATCAAGGCTCTGGGCAAAGTTGCGGGCGCGCCAGCGGAAGTGCAGCTCGCCCAAGCGTGGGTCGTCAAAGCTGGCGCGGCGATGGGCGTCTAGATCGTCAGGCCTGGCGCGCAGGCGGTCCAGGCGGCCACGGTCTTGCGGGCCGATGAAGCCGCCGTACAGGTCTTCGTCCACATCGGCCGGGCCGCCGCGCTCTGGGCGGGCAAACGCATCGGGCCAAATGCCAGCCATGCGGGCACCCCCTTGGGCGGCCAGTTCGGCATGGCGCAGGGCTTGCGCCATGTCCAAACCCCAGCGCTCGGCCATGGTCGGGCTCAAGGTGCGCAGGTTGGCGATGACGATGGGGGACTTGTTGACGTGGATGGTCTTGAGCGGCAGGCGGGTGAGGCCTTCGGGCAGGTCTTCGGCGCGGGTGAACACACGCTCGCGAATCTGATCCGCATTCAGGCCAAACAGCTCGGTCGGGTCCTGGGCCAGGTCCCAGACGATGAGTTCGTTCTTGTTGGTCGGGTGCGGCGCCAGCGGCCAGACCACCGCCAAACAGCCGCGCTCCACGCCGTACATGCCCGAAATATGCAGGAAGGGGCGGCCCACGCCGATCTCGTCCCACACGGCTTGTTTGTGGCGCAGCTTGAGGCAAAACTCCCAGAGCTTAGGCTGGCGCGCCTTGATCAACCGCGCCAAGGCGATGGTGGCGCGCACGTCTGAGAGCGCATCGTGCGCCGCCTCGTGGCTCAGGCCATTGGCAGCGGTGAGGTGCTCCAGCTTGAAGGAGGGGCGGCCGTCCTCGTGCTGAGGCCACTCAATGCCTTCGGGGCGCAAGGCCCAGGTGCAGCGCACCACGTCCAGCAAGTCCCAGCGGCCGCAGTCGTTTTTGTACTCGCGGGCATAGGGGTCGATCAGGTTGCGCCAAAAGAGATGGCGGGTGACCTCATCGTCAAAGCGGATGGTGTTGTAGCCCACACCGATGGTGCCGGGCTGCGACAGCGCCTTCTCGATGAGGGCAGCGAATTGGTGTTCGGGCAGGCCCTGGGCTTGGGCATGCTGGGGCAAGATGCCGGTGAGCAAGCAGGCTTCGGGGTCGGGCAGTACGTCCAGCGGCGGCTGGCAATAATGCATCAGGGGCTCGCCGATCTCGTTAAGGTCGGCATCAGTGCGCACCCCGGCAAACTGGGATGGCCGGTCGCGGCGCGGCACGCGGCCAAAGGTTTCGTAGTCGTGCCAGAAGAAGCTGAATTCACTCATGGTGCGACGATACCCCAGGCCGCAGCACCGCTGGTCTCACAAGCCCGGTTCCCGCAAGCGCCACAGCGTGGCAAAGCGCGGCATGCCGCTAGAGGTAGTGCCGCGCCACCGAACAGTGACTGCACTGCCCAGCGGCGGCGGGCTGCGCCTCTGCGCTTGGCTCAGGCCGCTGCCCACGCTGAAGACGCGGCCTTGCTCATCACGCACCTTCAGCGCCCCGGTTTGGCCGGCAAAACGGCCCTTGCCCGTCTCATAGCCAATCACCACGGCCTCGGCGTCTTCCACCGGCTTGAGCTTGAGCAGCGCGTCGCTGCGCCCGGTTTGGTAGGCCGCATCGGCGCGGTGCAGCATCAAGCCCTCTCCGCCCGCCGCAAGCACCTCGGCCAAGCGGCGTTGCAAGGCAGTGGTGTCAGCCAAACGCTCCTGAGGCACCCAGTGCAGGCCCTCAAAACGGGCCTGCTGCACCAGCTCACGCAAACGCTGGGCGCGCTGCTCAAAAGAGCCCGCAGCACCGGGCAGCTCAAACACCCGATAGCTGATCAAGCGCCAGGCGGCATCTCCAGGTTCGGCGCGCCGCACCGCACCGGAGAGCACCTCAAAGCGCCCTCGCCCCATCCACAACTCGCCGTCCAAGGCCTGTGCGGGAAGTTTTTGGGTAAACCATGCCGGGGCGGCAATGCGCAGCCCGCCTCGGGTCCAAAGCTGCTGGCCGTCCCAATAGGCCCGCACGCCGTCAAGCTTTTCACTCACCAAGTAAGGCGCAGGGTCCACCTGGGCTGAGGCCGTTTGGGCCAGTATCAGCGCTGGTGCGGGTGCCGCTACTGCGGCCACGCTGGCCAAGGCCAGGGCCACACCAAGGTACTGCTCCATGACAAGCTGCATAGCGAGCCTCTGAGAATGAACGGGAGACCAAAGGCTAGCCGCGCCAAACCGCCTACACGCTCCCCCAAAAGAGGGGCCGCAGGAGGATAGGGCTAGACCACCCGCACACGCCGCCAAGCATCGCGCCGACTCGCTGCCGCCGTCAGTGACTGCCGCACCAACAGGACGCAGGCAGGTCACGCTTGCCGTGGCAGCATGGGTTGCGCCAATTCGTCCACCGTCGAGCCCTGGGCTTTGAGCAGCGCCTCTAACGCGGGCAGCAAGGGGCCTAGCCGCTCATCCAAGGCCTCGCGCACGGTGTCCACAAACACCTGGGTTGCCCGGTCGATCTCGATGTTGAGCGCATCGCCCGGCTTCTTGTGACTGAATGTGGTCATGCGCAGGGTTTCGGGAATCAACCATAGCTCGAACCATCCTTCTTGGCGGTTGCACTCGGCCACCGTCAGACTGGCCCCGTTGACTGCGATATAGCCCTTGGCAAACACGTAGCGCATCCAGCGCTGTGGCACCGCCAAGCGCAGCACATGGTTGTTCTCGGGTTGCCGGACCTCAGCCAATTGCGCGGTGAAATCCACATGGCCAGACAGGGGATGCCCCCCGATTTCAGCCCCGTCGCGGGCTGCTCGCTCCACATTGATCAGGCTGCCCTCCACCAAGCTGCCCAAGGTAGTCAAGCCCAAGCTCTGCTGCATCACGTCGAACTCGGCCTCACCCTCTGGCCCAACAGCCGTGACGGTCAGACAAACACCGTCACAGGCCACACTGGCACCCAACTCCAGCCCCTGTGTAAAGCACTCGGGGAAGCGCAGCGTGAAGCTGCGCAGCCCCGGTTTGTCGGTGATGCGGGTGACCTGTGCCACGCCTTGAACGATGCCGGTGAACATGGCGGAACTCCTTCCAAGAGGGGCGCAAGGTTAACAGGTGAGGCCAGTGGCCGATTACCGCCGCATCTGCCGACCATTTGCAGAGATTGCCCAGGCCAGCCCGCCTCTAGAGTGTGGTGTGGCTCCGGCCAGGGTACGCGGCCCAGCGGCGGCCTGTGGGCCGGATATTGAGCCGTGACGGAAGGACGGATGGCGTGAAACAGGTACTGATTGTTGAAGACCAAGCGGATAGCCTCGGCCTGACTCGCATGGGCATTGCGCATGGGGACGACGACAGCCCTGTGGCGAGCCCCTGTGCTGGAGCTGTCGCCTCTGTGGTCAAGCCCTTGAGTGCTGGGCCTTTGCTGCAAGACGTTTGATGGAAATCATCGAACACACGGGCCACGCCGAATCGGCCGAAGCCACTTACACGCCGACGCCTCCGACGGCCATTGAGGCCTGGCTGACCAAGCCTGCGGCGGCGTGGATCATCCTGGTGATATCGCTGGGCCTGACGGCGCTTGCTTGGTGCTTGTCCCGCAGCTTTTCGCAAGACGAGGCGGAACAGCGCTTCGAGCGCCGCACCGATGATGTTCATCGGCGTCTAGAGCAGAGGCTGGCCACCCACGAAGGGGCGCTGCGCGGTGGTGTGGCGCTGTTCTCAGCCCAGGGCGGCGAGGTCAGCCGCGCCCAATGGCAACGCTATGTGAGCACCCTGCAAGTGGCGAAACACTACCCCGGCATCCAAGGTCTGGGAGTGGCACAGCGCATTTTGCCCGGCCAGTTACCGGCCCATGAACAGGCGGTAGGTGCCGAAGGCTTTGCGCATGACGCTGCCAAGCCCGCCACACTCCGCGAGACCGACTCCGCCATCGTGTTCATGGGGCCCTTGGTGGGCCGCAACTTCAAGGCCCTCAGCGTTGACATGATGTCGGATGCGACCCAGCGCGCGGCCATGCTGCGCGCCGCCGAATCTGGCCAGGCGGCCCTGTCTGGCCCAGTGACGCTAGCCCAAGAAGGTGGCAAGAATGGTCAGCGAGGCTTTCTGCTGTACCTACCGGTGTACCAGGGCGGCGCAGTGCCCAGCACCGTGCAAGCCCGCCAGGCGCAACTCTGGGGCTGGGTGTATGCCCCGCT
Organism: Ideonella sp. MAG2; assembly: GCA_004359425.1. Classification (GTDB taxonomy): domain Bacteria; phylum Pseudomonadota; class Gammaproteobacteria; order Burkholderiales; family Burkholderiaceae_C; genus Ideonella. Next base: position 1,651,945 of record PTEU01000001.1, read on the forward strand.
TCGCGTTCAAGACCTGATGCACGGTGTGCTGGGTGCAGAGGTCGACCACATGCATCTGCAGTTGCATGATGGGCCAGCTCGGCCTGAAGGCTCGCTGTTCTACGCCAGCCTGGGCGAGAGCAGCGAACACCCGGCCCCTTTGAGCCGGCAGCGCACGCTGGAAGTGGCCGGCCAAGCCTGGACAGCCATTTACGAGGCCAAGACCACCGACTCAAGCTTTGCCACGACACAGAGCAATATCGTGGCGCTCACCGGCCTGGGCATTGATGTGCTGCTGTTTTGGACCCTGCGCATCTTGGCGCGGCGCAAGCAGCAGGTTGAACGCGATGCATTGGCCCAAAGCACCCAGGCGCGCGAGCGCACTGCCTGGCTGGATGCCGTCAGCGACCTGTCCCCCAATGGCGTGCTGGTGTTTGAACGCCATGACGACAACACCTTTCGCCTGGTGTTCACCAACCCGGCGTTCAGCGATCTCTTCGGCCTGCGGCCCGACGACCTGACGGGCTTGAGCGAAGAAGCTGTGGACGAATGGCTGGACGGCTTGCGCGGCGAGCTGGCCCCCAACCCACCGCTCACGCCCGGAGATGCCGTGGTGCAACTGGCTGGGCCACCGTTGAGCATCCTGCACCGCAGCTCGCGCGAAGGCGAGCTGCACCGGGTCTACTACTTCCGCGATGTGACCAGCGAAACCGAGGTGGAGCGCCTGAAAGACGAGTTCCTGACCACGGCAGCCCATGAACTGCGCACGCCGCTGGCCAGCGTTTACGGGTTCTCAGAGCTCTTGCTGCGGCCAGACTTGCCCGAGGCTAAACGCGAAAAACTGAACCAGATTGTTTATCGCCAAGCCGGTGTGCTCAAGCACTTGGTGGACGAGCTGTTGGACTTGGCCCGACTGGACTCGCGCGGCGAGCAGGACTTTGTGACTCAGGAGGTTGACCTGCGCAAGGTGGCCGAGACGGCTGCCGAGAGCAGCGGCACACCGGAGCACCCACACCGCATCCAGGTGATCGGTGGCGGCAAACCGCTGATGGCCAAGGTTGACCCGGCCAAGCTGCAACAGGCCATCGTCAACGCCACCTCCAATGCCATCAAATACTCGGCACCAGACGCGCCCATCGTGCTGCGCACCGTGCAGACCGAGCACGAGGGCCGCCCCTATGCCGCCATCAGCGTAGAAGACAAAGGCATTGGCATGAGCCCCGAAGCGTGCGAACGCGCCTTCGAGCGCTTCTTCCGGGCCGACCCGTCGGGGCACATCCTGGGCGCGGGCCTGGGCTTGGCCATCTTGAAGGAAGTGATCACCTTGCACGGTGGCCACATCACTCTTGCTAGCGAGCTGGGCGTGGGTACCACCATCACGCTATGGGTGCCGCTGCAACCTGAGGCAGACGAGACACCGCTCGCCGCCCCAACCCAAGCCCAGTCCTTACTGCCCGCCTAAAGGCCTACCAACTGACCTCACGGTCGGGGGTCGAGCCGATGCGGTGGATGCTGAGGTCGGCCCCGTCGTATTCCTCCTCCTGCGTCAGGCGCAGGCCCGTGATGGCCTTGATCACGCCATACACGGCAAAGCCGCCCACCAAAGCCCAAGCCACCCCGGCCACAGTGCCCATGAGCTGGGCCATCAAGCCCACACCGCCCATGCCGCCCAAGGCCGTTTGGCCAAAGATGCCGCACGCAATGCCGCCCCAGGCGCCGCACAGGCCGTGCAGCGGCCATACCCCCAACACGTCGTCAATGCGCCAGCGGTTTTGGGTGAGTGTGAAAAGCTGGACAAACACCGCGCCCGCCACGCCGCCCACCACCAAGGCCGCCAAGGGGTGCATCACGTCTGAGCCTGCGCACACCGCCACCAGGCCCGCCAGCGGGCCGTTGTAAACAAAGCCCGGGTCATTGCGGCCCAGCAGCACCGCCACCAAGGTGCCGCCCACCATGGCCATCAAGGAGTTGACAGCGACCAGACCCGACACCTTGTCAATGGTCTGGGCACTCATCACATTGAAGCCGAACCAGCCCACGGTGAGGATCCAGGCCCCCAGGGCCAAGAACGGAATCGATGACGGCGGGTGTGCACTCATCGCACCGTCTTTGCGATAACGGTTGCTGCGAGGGCCTAAGAGCAGCACAGCCGCCAAGCCTATCCAGCCGCCTACCGCATGCACCACCACACTGCCCGCAAAGTCATGGAACTCGAAGCCCGTTGTGGCCTTGAGCCAGGCTTGCAGCTCAAATTTGCCACCCCACACCACCCCTTCGAACAAGGGGTAAATCAAGCCAACGATCACCGCAGTGGCCAGCAGTTGCGGGCCAAAACGTGCCCGCTCGGCAATGCCACCGGACACGATGGCGGGTATGGCCGCCGCAAAGGTCAGCAAGAAGAAAAACTTGACCAGCTCGAAGCCATTTTTGGCAGCCAGCAGCTCCGCGCCGCTGAAGAAGCTGACGCCATAGGCCACGGTGTAGCCCACGAAGAAATAGGCCACGGTAGAGACTGAGAAGTCCACCAAGATTTTGACCAAGGCATTGACCTGGTTCTTCTTGCGCACCGTGCCCAACTCCAAGAACGCAAAGCCCGCGTGCATGGCCAGCACCATGATGGCACCCAGCAAAATGAACAGAGCGTCGGTGCCCTGCTTGACTTGATCCATGAGAAACCCCTCAGCACAGCGCCTGGCGGCGCGACAACCTCTGAGCGCCATGCACCGGCATAGCGCGAAAACCGCACGGTTTGCAAGATGCGTGCCGGGAGCCGCACCAAAGCAACGCCGGGCGCACTACGGCGGTGAATCCGACATCGCACCGCAGACGTGCGCAACAGCACCATTGCGGTGCATCAATGCCGAGCTTGGTGCCTGGATGAATCGGCAGAAGGTGCTCGGTCTGCCGCTTTGGTGCCCCGGCATCGCTGCTCCCACCCGCAGCATGGAGCACTCCGGTTGGCACTCACGCCCAGGCTGATCCTTGCCTCAGCAATTGGCCAAGCGCGCGACGCTGGGCGCACGACGGTGCGAGATGTTCACGCAGCAGGCGCGCGACCAAACCGGCCCATCAAGGCCCGTTGAGCACTGGGGCCGTCGCTGCGCTCACGCACATAGCGGCCGTCGGGCCGCAGCGTCCAGGCATCGCAGGCGTCATGAAGATAGGGCACCAGGCATTCGTCGATCACCCGCTGGCGGAGCTTGGTGTCGTTGACAGGCCAGGCCAGCTCGATGCGGCGCTCCATATTGCGGCTCATCCAATCGGCGCTGGAGAGGTACAGAGCCTCCTCATCCTCGCTATCGCCCCAGCGGAAGTAAATCACCCGGGTGTGCTCTAGAAAGCGGCCCACCACAGAGCGCACGCGGATGTTCTCACTCAGGCCGGGGACGCCAGGCGGTAAGGTACAGGCTCCCCGCACGATCAACTCCACCGGCACGCCTGCCTGCCCAGCACGCAGCAAGCCCGCAATCAAGGTCTCGTCGGTCAGGGCATTGCATTTCACGACGATCCGGGTGCTCCGCCCAGCACGCGCAGCCTCGGCCACCTGCCTCAGATGAGCCAGCATGCGCTTGTGCAGCACAAAGGGAGCCGTCAGCAGATGCTTGGGTGGCTTGACCCGCGTGAGGCTCGCGATCTGCTGAAAAATGCCATCGGCATCCGCAGTAAGGCCGGGGTCGGCCGTCAAATAGCCCACATCGGTGTAGAGCTTGGCGGTACGCGGGTTGTAGTTGCCGGTGGAGAGGTGGACGTAACGGCGCAGGCGCGGCTGACCCTTGCTGCTGAACTCTCGCCGGGTGACCAACAGGAGTTTGGCATGCGTCTTCAGGCCCACGATGCCATACACCACCTGTGCCCCCACAGACTCCAAACGCTCGGCCCAGTTGATATTGGCCTCTTCGTCAAAGCGGGCTTTCAGCTCCACCACGGCCGTCACTTCTTTGCCTCGGCGGGCGGCCTCCAATAGCAGGTCCATCAACACCGACTGCGCGCCGGTGCGGTAAATGGTTTGGCGAATGGCCAGCACATCGGGGTCATGCACGGCCTCCCGTAAAAACTCCACCACAGGCTCAAAGCTCTCAAAGGGGTGGTGCAGCATGATGTCGCGCTCGGCCAGCACCTCAAAAAAGGAGCGGCCCCGACCCAGACGCCCGGAGGGCCAACTCCCCTCATAAGGCGCGAAGCGCAGCGCTTGGTTGGGCAGATCGTCCGCTTGGTCGATCAACTGCCCCAGGCGCACCAGGTTGACCGGGCCATTGACGCGGTACAAGGCCGCCTCGGGCAGTTGAAATTGGTCCAACAACAGCCGCCACAAATCTTCTGGGCAAGAGCGCACCACCTCAAGGCGGATGGCCCGACCGAAATGTCGGGTGGTCAGGCCTGTTCGCAGGGCCTGCCTCAGGTTGGTGACATCGTCCTCGTCCACATCCAGGTCGGAGTCTCGGGTGACGCGGAACTGGGAAAACGACTCCACTGTGCGCCCCGGGAACAAGGACTCCAAATGCGCCCGAATGACGCTGGACAGCAGCACAAAGCGTTGCTCACCCGGCTCACAAACCTGAGCAGGCAGGCGAATGACGCGCGGCAGTACCCGTGGCACCTTCACGATGGCAATCGAGGACTCCCGACCAAAGGCTGCTCGGCCGCCCAAGCGTGCAATGAAGTTGAGGGACTTGTTGGCCACCTGCGGAAAAGGATGGGCCGGGTCCAAACCCACAGGGATCAGCAGCGGGCGCACCTGCTGCTCGAAAAAGCGTGCCACCCACTCGCGCTGGGCCGCGTTGCGATCAGCATGGTTGACCACCGCAATGCCTCGCTGTTGCAAAGCGGGCATGACCACATCGTTGAAGATGGCGTATTGCTCGTCAATGAGGGCATGCGCCGCTGAGGCAACGGCCACCAGTTCGCTGTAGTTGGCATCGCCCCCGGCACTCAGCGTGCTCTCCAACACATCGGCGAAGCGGACCTCAAAGAACTCGTCGAGGTTAGAAGAGACGATGGTGATGTAGCGAAGCCGCTCCAGAAGCGGCACATCGGCGCGCTGGGCCTGCGCCAACACGCGCCGATTGAACTCAAGAATCGCCTGCTCTCGGTTCAGCAGCGGGACGTCAGGGGCGGACACAAGGCTCATCACCTCAGTTTAGGGATTCTGCGTGACGATGCTGTGACAACAGCACCGCCCGCAGCCCGCAATTCTCACTCCCCCAAATAAGCCGCCCGCACCTTGGGGTCGGTGAGCAAGGCCTTGGCCTCGCCGGTCATGGTGATCTCTCCGGACTCCATCACATAGCCCCGGTTGGCCATGGCCAAGGCGCGTGAGGCGTTCTGCTCGACCAGCAAGATGGTCACGCCCTGCTTGTGGATGGTGTCGACCACCTCGAAGATCTTGTCGACCATGATGGGTGAGAGGCCCATGGAGGGCTCATCGAGCAGCAGCACCTTGGGGCGCGCCATCAGCGCTCTGCCCATGGCCAGCATTTGCTGCTCGCCACCCGACATGGTGCCCGCCAACTGCTCGGCCCGCTCTTTGAGCCGGGGGAAGGTGGTGAAGACCTTGTCGATGTCGGCCTCGATCTCTGCATCGTTGCGCGTGTAAGCGCCCATCTGCAGGTTCTCGGTGATGGTCATGCGGGTGAAGGTGCCTCGCCCTTCAGGCACCATCACCAGGCCTTGGCGCGCCAAGTCCCAGGCGCCTTGGCCCTTGATAGGCTGGCCCAGGTACTCGATGTCGCCGGCGGCGATGGGCTGGATGCCGGTGACGGCCTTGAGCGTGGTGGTCTTGCCCGCGCCGTTGGCGCCGATCAGGCTGACGAGTTCGCCCTGGCGGACTTCCAGGCTCACGCCCTTGACGGCTTGGATGCCACCGTAGGCCACTTTCAGGCCGTTGATCTTGAGGAGTGTTTGGTTTGACATGGTTCAGTGCCCGCCTGCGCCCAAGTAGGCTTCAATGACTTTCTCGTTCTTCTGCACCTCGGCTGGTGTGCCCTCGGCAATCTGTTTGCCGTAGTCCAGCACCGTGACGCGGTCGCACAGGCCCATCACCAGCTTCACATCGTGCTCGATGAGCAAGATGGTGCGGCCGTCTTTGCGGATGCGGTCGATCAGCTCTCTGAGCACCACCTTCTCGGTGGCGTTCATGCCGGCGGCCGGCTCGTCCAAGGCGATGAGCTTGGGGTCGGTGGCCAGGGCACGCGCAATCTCCAAGCGGCGCTGGTCGCCGTAGGACAGGGTGCGCGCCTTGAACTCGGCGTACTTGCCAATGCCCACGTAGTCGAGCAGCTCTTGCGCACGCTTGGCAATGGCGGCTTCTTCTTGCTTGAAGGCACTGGTGCGGAAGATGGCGCCCAAGAGGCCCGAGCCCGAGCGCACATGGCGGCCGACCATCACGTTCTCCAGCGCCGTCATCTCGGCAAAGAGGCGAATGTTCTGGAAGGTGCGCGCAATACCGGCCTTGGCGACTTCGTGCACCGTGGTCGGGGTGTAGGGTGCGCCGCCCAGCTCGAAGCTGCCACCGTCGGGGGTGTAGAGCCCGGTGATGACGTTGAAGAAGGTGGTCTTGCCCGCGCCGTTGGGGCCGATCAGGCCATAGACCTGGCCTTGGTTGATGCTCATGGAGACATCGGTCAGGGCCTGCAGGCCACCGAAGCGCTTGGACGCCCCTTGAACTTTGAAGACTGTTGTCATGGGTGTTCTCCTTTACTTCACTGCTGCAGGAGCGGCTTTGCCGTGCTCAGGAGAAGGCCACAGGCCGCGTGGGCGCAGCAGCATGATGATGATCATGGCCAGCGCGATCAGCAACTGGCGCAGGATGGCGGCGTCCAGCCGCCCATCGGTGAGCTGTTGCAAGGGGCCGGCCACGTAGCGCAGCACTTCAGGCAGAGCGGCCAGCAGCAGCGCACCCAGGATGACGCCCGGGATGTGGCCAATGCCGCCCAGCACCACCATGGCGACGATCATCACCGACTCCATCAGGGTGAAGGACTCGGGCGAGACAAAGCCTTGGAAGGAGGCGAACATGGCGCCAGAGACGCCGCCAAACGTCGCCCCCATGCCGAAGGCCATGAGCTTGAGGTTGCGGGTGTTCAGGCCCATGGCCTTGGCGGCGATCTCGTCTTCACGGATGGCCATCCAGGCGCGGCCGATGCGGGAATCAGCCAAGTGGCGGCAGATCACCACCGAGCCCACCACCAGGGCCAGGAACAGCCAGTAGTACAGCACCACGGGCGGGATGGTGTGGCCCAACAGCTCGAAGGGCTTGCCGAAGTCGACCGGGCCGATGCTCATGGCATCGATCTGGCTGATGCCGCGCGGGCCGTTGGTGATGTTGATGGGGTGCTCCATATTGTTCATGAAGACCCGGATGATTTCGCCAAAGCCCAGGGTGACGATGGCCAGGTAGTCACCGCGCAGCTTGAGTGTGGGTGCACCCAGAATCATGCCCAGCACCCCCGCCAGCAGGGCCGCCATGAAGACCCGGATGATTTCGCCAAAGCCCAGGGTGACGATGGCCAGGTAGTCGCCGCGCAGCTTGAGCGTGGGTGCGCCCAGGATCATGCCCAGCACCCCGGCCAGCAGGGCCGCCAGCGGGATGACGGCCCAGATGGGCAGGTGCAGCCCGTTAACCACGGTGGTCACCAGGATCAGCACCTGGGTCAGGGTGATGACGGGGCCGTCTTCCCACAGGAAAAACACTTCCGTGGGCAGCAGGGGCGGGAAGGGCTTGGGGTTGGGCTTCCAGATGATCATGGCCAGGGTCTGTAGCAGCAGGCTCATGCCCATGGCGGTGATCAGCGGGGCCAAGCGCGGCGCGTTGCGCAGCGGCCTGTAGGCCACCTTCTCAATGGTGAAGTTCAGCAGTGAGCAGACGATGATGGCCGCGATCAAAGAGATCAGCAGCAGCACCCAGCCCGGCCAGCCCGTGTCGGCCAGCGCCGTCACCACCGTCCAGGACACCATGGCACCGACCATCAGCACTTCGCCGTGCGCAAAGTTGATCAGGCTGATGATGCCGTACACCATCGTGTAGCCCAACGCCACCAAGGCATACATGCTCCCCAGCACCAGGCCGTTGATGATTTGTTGTACGAATATGTCCATTGAGAACCCTTCAGTCGACGTGCGCGTCGCGATTGAAAACACCTAGGCTTATGCACATGCCGTGCCACGCGACTGGGTGTTACGGGTTTGCACTAGGCGGCCGCCAGCTTTGAGCCGTTGGGGTCCGGGCATACCCTCGGTTTTAAAGGCTGCTGAGAGGGGTTGGTCAGCGAATCGCGGCGGCTTCCGGCTTGGCCAGCGGATGGGCGCGGCAAGCTGTGCGGAAAGTCGCCCTGTCTCTCTGTGTGTTGGTGCGGATTTCCGCCCTGCGCCTGGTTTGTGCGGTGAATCGACCGGGTAGGTGTTTGAAATATCTCCACCTCGCCCGAGCTGACCCCTGGCGATGTTGGGCAAACTACATGCTCTGATGCTGGACACCCTCTCTTTTCGCGCTCGTCAAGGTCTGAGAACCTGGGCAGGTGTGCTCACACGCCCTGGCTGGGTCATCAGCTTGACGCTGGCCCTGGGGCTGTTGGGCATGGTTGTGGCCCACCGTACCAGCAGCCGGGCTGGCCTACAGCAGTTGGCGGCCGTGTCCTCAGAGCGCTTGGAGCTGTATGCCTCCAACCTGGAGGCCGAGTTGGCGCGGCATGCCTACTTGCCCAGCTTGATGGCACTGGACGAGGATGTTCAAGCCTTGTTGAAGCAGCCGGACGACCCTGCGCTGACGCAGCGTGCCAGCCTGAAGCTGGCACGAGTCAATGTGCGCGCCGGTGCCATCTTGATGCTGGTGACCAATCAACAAGGGCAGGTATTGGCCTCCAGCCAACCGTCTCGCCAAGACGGGCTGTCGCCCGAACGCCTGGTCTCTGCCTGGCAAGAAGGGGCCACCAGTTTCTTCGCCACTCATTCAGTGGGCTTGGGCGCAGCGCCCGGCATGACGGGGTCCACCGACCATGTGTTTGTGCAACCCGTTCAAAGAGAGGGCCAGGTACAAGGGCTGATGTTGGTCAAGATCAGCCTGGCCCCTTTGGAGGCCACCTGGATGGACCTGGGGGTTCGCTCTCACGGAGAGAAGCTGCTGGTGGTGGACGACTTGGATGTGGTGATCATGAGCTCGGTGGCGGAGTGGAAGTTTCGCGCCTTGGAGCTGAGCCTTGTTGAAGCGATGAACTTCATCCACGAACACCACGGTGCGCTGGCCAGCCAGGCGGGCTGCCTCGGCCTGCACCACGGCCTCGCGAATGTCTTTGACGCCGGCCAGCACGGCAGACAGCACCACGAAATGGGCATCGACCGCACCAGCGACCAAGCGCGCCAACGTGGTCTTGCCCACACCGGGTGGGCCCCACAAGATCATGGAATGAATGCGCCCCCGCTCAAAAGCTACCCGCAGTGGCTTGCCAGGGCCTAGAAGGTGAGACTGGCCGATGACTTCATCCAAGTGGGCAGGCCGCAGACGTTCAGCCAGAGGTGCATCCGCCGCCGCAACAAATGGCCCGTGTGAGCGGGCGGGCGGCGGCCTGTGGGAGTCGCTGTCGGAATCGAAAAGCGCATCTTGGCGGGTCATTGCGGCATTGTCGCAGCCCGCCCGGATCACCCTCCCGCCGCGCCGCAGTCCCGCAAATTGGCAAGGGCGACCCCCGCTTATCCGGCCTTGCCGCAGCTCAAGCTTCGCCACACTTCTGCCATTCACTGATTCCTTTTTTCCCTTGCCATAGGAGCCCAAACCATGAGCGCTCAAGCCTCGACCCTGAAGCCCACTGCCCCCCACGGGGCCAGCCTTGCTGGGGCACCGCGTGAGTATTTGTCTTTCAAGCTTGGGGCCGAGGAGTACGGCATCGATATCTTGAAGGTGCAGGAAATTCGTGGCTACGAGCCGCCCACACGCATCGCCAACTCACCCCACTTCATCAAAGGAGTGGTGAACCTTCGCGGCGTGATCGTGCCCATCGTGGATATGCGCCTGCGCTTCGGCCTGCCGGACGTGAAATACGATAGTTTTACCGTGGTCATCATCCTGAATATTGCCCATCGCACGGTGGGCATGGTGGTGGACTCCGTTTCAGATGTGCTGGAGCTGCCGCCAGGGCATATCAAACCCGCGCCGGAGTTCAACGGTGCGATAGATGCGACCTACATCACGGGCCTGGGAACGATCAAGCATGGGGAAGATGAACGCATGTTGATTCTCATGGACATTGAACAAATGATGACCGCGGCCGATATGGGTCTGATGGACACCGACACCTTCCTCCATTGAGACCCCCACCATGATCATCCGCCTCCTATCACTGGCCGCTGTCACGGGCCTGAGTTGCGCTTCTGCTTTGGCAGGGCGCCCTATGGCCACCGAAGACGCGGGCGTCCTAGACGCCGGTGCCTGCGAGCTTGAGAGCTTTGCGGGCCGCAGCCGACCGGCAGGCGGGCCTTCCAGCCAGGTCCTGTCGATGCAGTTGGGCTGTGGCGTGGGTGCGAACAGCCAGCTTGCCCTTGCGGCGGCGCGCAGCAATTCGGACGGCGAATCGACACGTACGCTGACCTTGCTTGGCAAGACGGCACTCAACCCCGATGCTGATGATGATGCTCCGTCCTACGCCTTGGCATGGGCCTTGGGGGCCGATTCCGCACAGGGCGGCATGAGACACGAAGGTACAGCTCTCAACGCTGTGATGAGTTGGCCCTTGCATGACAAGGTCACGCTGCACGCCAACATCGGTTGGAGTCACTCTGCCAGCGCCAAGCAAAGCACCACAGGCTGGGCAGTGGGCGTGGAACATAACTTTGTGAACGCGCTGGACATGACCGCTGAGACCTATGGCAACGACCGCGAGTCTGCGCCTTGGGTGCAAGTGGGTCTGCGCTGGGCTGTACGGCCAAATCAGCTCTATGTAGACACCAACTATGGCGTCCAAGTCGGGGGCGATCGCCAAAGGTCGATCAGCGTGGGCCTGCGCTGGGCGTTTTGAATGTCATTGCCAGGGCATCACGCCTAGGGTGACAGGCCCGCGATGCCTGAGACGCCGATCAAGGCTCGGACACGTCAACCCCGGCAGGCACCGTGAACTTGAAGGTCTCGGGGGCTGAGGTAGCGCCCAACGCATCACCCATCTTCCGGACCGTTACCTGAGCCAGGTCGATGTCGTAGAACCAAACCTTTTGCCCATCACCCACAATGGTTTGGGCATACGGTTTTTGGTAGACGAACCGAAAGCGATTGGGGCGCAAAAACTCAAACGTGCCCGTAGATACCTTTTTCTTGACGCCGTCGGGGGCCGTGACCGTCTGCGTGAAATCGGCGCGACCAAATTTGGTGTCACGCACAAAGCCACGCAACTGGTCGAGTGCATCGGCGTGAGCCACGCCTGAGAAAAGACAGGCGGCCGCCAAAAAAGGCGCAGCCCCCAAGGGCCATTTGTTCAGCAATTGCACACAAAACCTCGTGTAAAGCCTGCGCTTCATTCGTCGCGCTTGGGCAGCAGGATGTCCCGGCTGCCATTGGTGGACATAGCAGATATGAGCCCAGATTGCTCCATTTGTTCCAGCAAACGGGCCGCTCGGTTGTATCCGATGCGTAAATGTCGTTGAACCAAGGATATCGACGCCTTGCGGTGCTGCAGGACGATGGCCACAGCCTGGTCGTACATGGGGTCGGCTTCGGCATCGCCACCGCCCTCTGCACCACCTTCGCCCCCCTCACCCTCCAGCGTGCCGCCTTCCAGAATGCCTTCAATGTAGTTGGGCTCGCCCTGCGACTTGAGTTGCTCCACCACGCGATGAACCTCTTCGTCGGACACAAAAGCGCCATGGACACGAATAGGCAGGCCGGTGCCCGAGGGCATGTACAGCATGTCGCCCATACCCAGCAGGGCTTCGGCACCCATCTGGTCGAGGATGGTGCGGCTGTCGATCTTGCTGCTGACTTGGAAGCTCAGACGCGTGGGAATATTGGCTTTGATCAGGCCGGTGATCACGTCCACGCTGGGGCGTTGGGTGGCCAAAATCAGGTGAATACCTGCGGCGCGCGCTTTTTGGGCCAGCCGGGCAATCAGCTCTTCGATGCGCTTGCCCACCACCATCATCAGGTCGGCCAACTCGTCAATGACGATGACAATAAAGGGCAGGCGCTCCAGCGGTTCAGGCGCTTCGGGGGTGAGGCTGAAGGGGTTGGGCACCAGCTCACCCCGGGCGGTGGCGTCGTCAATTTTCTTGTTGAAACCCGCCAGGTTGCGCACGCCCTGCTTGCTCATGAGCTTGTAGCGCCGCTCCATCTCACCCACGGCCCAATTCAGCGCGTTGCCCGCCTGTTTCATGTCAGTGACCACCGGGCACAGCAGGTGCGGAATGCCTTCGTAGACGCTCATTTCCAGCATCTTGGGGTCGATCAAGATCAAGCGCACATCGCGCGCCTCAGCCTTGTAGAGCAGGCTGAGAATCATGCCGTTAATGCCCACCGATTTGCCCGAACCCGTGGTACCTGCCACCAAGCAATGTGGCATCTTGGCCAAGTCCGCCACCACTGGCAGGCCCACAATATCTTTGCCCAAGCCCATGGTGAGCAAGGAGGGGGCCTTGTTATAGACCTCGGAGCCCAACACTTCAGACAGGCGAATGGTTTGCCGCTTGGCATTGGGCAACTCCAAGGCCATGAGGTTTTTACCGGGGATGGTCTCAACCACCCGAATGGACACCAGCGAGAGCGAGCGGGCCAAGTCCTTGGCCAGGTTGACGACTTGCGAGCCTTTCACACCCGTAGCGGGTTCAATCTCGTAGCGCGTGATCACAGGCCCGGGCTGGGCCGCCACCACCCGAACGCTCACACCAAAGTCGGACAGCTTTTTCTCGATCAGCCGGCTGGTCATCTCCAGGGACTCTGGCGTCACGTACTCGACGTGAGGCGGTGCTTTATCCAGCAAATCGACTTGCGGCAGCTTGGTATTGGTCAGCTCATTGAACAGCGGTGCCTGCCGCTCGCGGATAACGCGCTTGGACTCGGGCACCACGATGACCGGCGGCTCAATGATGATGGGCGCATGGTCAATGTGCTCCACCCGCTCTACTTCGACCTCCACCTCACGCTCACGCTGGGCTACCTCGCCCATGCGCACGTCTTCGGCCTTGGCGAGTTGCTCAATGCGCTTGTCTCTCACACCCAGCACCCAAGCACCCAGGGCATCGGCCACCGTCGCCCAGGAGAACCCCAAGGCCATGGGCAGAGCAGTGGCCAACAGAGCTATCCAAAACACGCCAGAGGCCGTGAAGCCCAGCCATTGTTGCGACAGAGGCCCCAGGGTGTACCCCAGAAAAGCCAAATACACCCCACATGAGCAAACGGAAACGGGCCCGCAACACCCCTGTCGAGGGGCCGGGCCCGGCTTCACTGCGGCTTCGTGCCGCAGCCGTATCTATACGCATTCAATTCTCCCAGGGCTGGCGGCAGAGCAATCTGCGCGCCCCAGGCGGGGGAGCCACATCACTCCGGCAAGCGGTTCTTCAGTAAAACGGAGCCATTTTCCAGCGTTTCGATCACTCCGCGCTCCTCCAAGTCTTTCATGACTCGGCTGACCATCTCGCGCGAGGCACCGACGATCTTGGCCATGTCTTGGCGGGACACCTTGCTTCGAACCACCTGATCGCCATCGACCTCTTCAGACATATCCAGCAGGGCGCGCGCCACCCGGCCATACACATCCAGCAAGGCCAGCGACTCAATTTGGCGGTCAGCGCTGCGCAAGCGGGTGACCAAGCCACGCATGATGGCGTAGGACAGGCTGGAATTCTCGGGCAAGCAGCGCGCAAATTCTTGGCGACCCAAGATCAGCATGTCGCATTGCACCTCACAGCGCACAGTGGCAGAGTGCGACTGGTTGTCGATGAGACTCATCTCACCCACATAGTCACCCGCCTCCAGAACGGCCAGAATCACCTCACGGCCCCGGGAATCAGCGGTCAGCACACGGGCACGACCATTGAGCAAAATGAACAAAGCATTGCTCTTTTTACCCTGCTCCACCACCAACTCGCCACGACGATAACGACGCTTCACCACACCATCAGCCACCGCGCGGGCTTGATCGTTGGTCAACATCGAGAACAGCGGTACCCGGCGAATCAAGTCCAGGTTGGACAGCATCGACATCAATGACCCCCTCAAAGAGCTCGTTTCCCAAACAGCCGCCAGCAACGCGGCTACCCAATCTTTAGAATACGCAAGCATTGTGGCTCAGCTTGAGCCCTTCCCGCCTCCGTATCACCACCCAGCGCGTCTGTTTAATGCAGGAAGCCGTATCTAACTGCTACTGCATCACACCGGCACGCCAAACTCTGCACCTCCATGACCACCACCACACACGCTCAGGTTCTGATTCTTGGCTCTGGCCCTGCGGGCTACTCCGCTGCGATTTATGCAGCGCGTGCCAACCTCAAACCCTTGTTGGTCACCGGCATGGCCCAGGGTGGACAACTCATGACCACCACGGAAGTCGATAACTGGCCGGCTGATGTGATGGGCGTGCAAGGCCCCGAGCTGATGCAGCGATTCCAAGAGCATGCTGAACGGTTTCAGACCCAGATCGTGTTCGATCACATCAACACTGTGGATTTCGGCACGCGGCCGTTTAAGTTAAAGGGTGATAGCGGAGACTACACCTGCGACAGCCTGATCATCGCCACAGGTGCCTCTGCCAAGTACCTGGGTTTGCCCTCGGAACAGGCTTTTGCGGGGCGAGGTGTGAGCGCCTGCGCCACCTGCGACGGTTTTTTCTACCGTGGTGAAGAGGTCTGCGTGATTGGCGGCGGCAATACTGCGGTTGAGGAGGCCTTGTACCTCTCAAACATTGCTAACAAAGTGCATTTGGTGCATCGNCACTTCTACACCACGAACAAGAACAAGAAGACCACGCCCCAAAAGCTGGAATTCATGAAGTTCGACCCCAAGGCGCGTAAGCACGTGCTCTACAAGGAAATCAAGCTGAAGTAATTCGGCGTTTCCTCATCAAAAGCCCGCTTCACAGCGGGCTTTTTGCTTTGGGGGGTGCTTGCAAACCTGGATAGGGTGCCGCCGCAGACATGGGTGATCAGCCCCAGGGTTCTTTCTCATGATGTCGCGGACGCAGGAGTGCGACAGACTCGCCACCGCTCGTGTCCTCCGTCCGGTGCCTGACGGCACCGGCCTCCCCCTTTACCTCGCTATGGCGAGTCCGCCGCACTCCTGCTTCGTTCACCCTCCCAGCACTACCACGCACTAGCGACCAAAGCGCCGACCTCAGACTGTGTTTTTTTCAACGGCGAGTCACCAACGCACCGCTGAGCGGAAGGATGTTGGGGTGTGATGTAGCGAAGTAAAGGGGGAGCCCAAAGTCGAAGAGTTTGGGCGGAGGACATGAGCGGAATCAAGATTGGCGATGATGGCCTCCAGCGTGCGGGCATCCGCCACGTCCTTTAACTCACCCAGGATCAACTGCGGCGGTGTCTTGCGCGCCTTGGCCAGGCCCACCATCTCCATGCCCCGGATGTACATCCAGCCAATGTCAAACTCAAAAGGCTTGACCGAAAACTTGGCCGACGTTGGGTAGGTGTGATGGTTGTTGTGCAACTCCTCACCACCAATCAAGACGCCCCAGGGCGACACATTGGTCGAGGCATCCGGCGCTTCAAAATTGCGATAACCGTAGTAGTGGCCAATGCCATTGATGATGCCCGTGGCCATCACCGGGATCCAGGCCATCTGCACCGCCCAGACCGTCAGGCCAATGGCTCCGAACAATGTCAGGTTGATGATCATCATCAAAGCCACGCCCTGCCAGGAAAAGCGCGTGTAGAGGTTGCGCTCGATCCAGTCATTCGGCGTGTTGTGCCCGTACTTCGCCAGGGTTTCTGGGATCTTGGCTTCGGCGCGGTACAGCTCCACGCCGGTCAGCAACAGTGCCTTCAAACCACGGGTCTGCGGGCTGTGCGGGTCTTCCGGCGTTTCGCACTTGGCGTGGTGCTTGCGGTGAACCGCCACAAACTCCTTGGTCACCATGCCCGTGGTCAACCACAGCCAAAAACGGAAGAAATGCGAGGGGATCGCATGCAGGTCTACCGCACGGTGAGCCTGAGCGCGGTGCAAGAAGATGGTGACCGAACAGATGGTCAGGTGGGTCATCACCAGCGTCACGGCCAACACAGTCCAGCCACTGGCGTTCAAGACACCATTGGCACCCCAGTTGACCAAGGTATCGATCACAGCTTGGAAATCAATCATAAAACTACCCCGCGCCTGGAACGCCCAAGCCGATGGTGAATTGTAGAGGGGGCATCCCGCAGAGCTAGCCTCGCAAAAGCCCGACCTATGTCCGGCTTCTGCACCGCTTGCGGGGTCTCAGGTAACTCAGACTTTGCGTTGCCAAGCGGCGGCAAAGAAACCGTCGGTGGCATGGCGGTGCGGCCAAAGGCGCAAATAGCCTCGGCTATCCAGCGCTTCAGCACCTTGCACTTGGGCCGAGCTGAGTGCGTCCGCTGCGGGCAAGAACTCGAAGCCTGGAGCGGCCGCGCTGAAGGCCTGTGCAATGGCCTCGTTTTCACGGCTCAGCAAACTGCAAGTGGCGTAAACCAAGCGCCCGCCAGGCTTGACCAACCTGGCCGCGCTGGCCAAGATGGCGGTTTGCTTGGCCTGCAACTCTTCCAGGGCCTTGGGCGACTGACGCCATTTGAGGTCAGGGTTGCGCCGCAGCGTGCCCAAGCCCGAGCAAGGCGCATCCACCAGCACGCGGTCGATCTTGCCGCTCAAGCGCTTGATGCGCTCGTCACGCTCATGCGCAATCTGGGCCGGATAGACATTCGACAAACCACTGCGCGCCAGACGTGGCTTCATGCCTTCCAGGCGATAGCCGGAGACATCGAAGGCATAGAGTCGGCCGGTATTGCGCATCAGCGCGCCCAGCGCCAGCGTCTTGCCGCCGGCACCAGCGCAGAAGTCCACCACCATTTCGCTGCGCTTGGGTGCCAGCAAAGCGGCCAGCAACTGGCTGCCTTCGTCTTGCACTTCCACATCACCCCGAATAAAGAGTGGCAGTTTTTGCAGGGCCGGCTTGCCCGCGATGCGCAAGCCCCAAGGCGAAAACGGCGTTAGCTCAGCCTGAATGCCGGCTTCAGCCAACTCAGCTTGAATGTCTTCACGCTTGGCTTTGAGGGTGTTGACCCGCAGATCCAAGCCCGCCGTGTTGTCCATGGCCGCGACCAAGGGCCAAAAGTCCTCGCCCACTTCATTGCGCAAGGCCTGGGCCAGCCAGTCAGGCAGGTTGTGGCGCAGCTTTTCGGGTAGGCCAGAGCGGTCAATGGCACTGACCTGCTCCAGCCACTGCTGCTCATTGGGGCCAAGCGCCCGGCGCATAAAGCTGTCAGTACCTTGCCAGGCCAAGATGGCCAAGCGGCGCTCCAAGGCCCCGCTGCCGCTTTGGGCCAGGTGGGCCAGCACCAGGCGCTGGCGCAGCAGGGTGTAGGCAGTTTCAGCCAGGGCATGGCGCTCACGCGGGCCCAGTTGGCGATGTTGGCGAAGAAAACCGGAAACGATGGTGTCGGCCGGGGCGTCGAGGCGGAGGACTTGGCGCACCAGTTCGGTGGCCATGTCCAGCAGGGCGTTGGGATGCATGCCCCGATTATCCCCGCTCCGTCACAGCATCAGGCATTGGGCTTCACCATCTAACTGGTGAACACGGCAACCTTCGATGCGGAGCCGCCCCTCCACGCACCAACGCACCGCCTGAGGATAAATGCGGTGCTCACCCACCAAAATGCGGGCCGCTAGGCTGTCTTCATCGTCGGTGGTTGAAACCGGCACCACCACCTGAGAAACGATGGGGCCATGGTCCAAGTCCGCCGTCACAAAATGCACGGTGGCCCCGGCTACACGGCAACCCGCCTCAATGGCCTTGCGGTGCGTGTGCAGGCCCGGGAAAGCGGGCAGCAGAGACGGGTGGATGTTGAGCAAGCGGCCTTGGTAATGCTGCACAAAGCTTGGCGTCAAAATGCGCATAAAGCCGGCCAGGACCACCACATCCGGCGCATGGCGGTCAATTTCCTGCGCCAGCTCAGCATCAAACGCTTCCCGGTTGGCAAAGGCCTTGTGATTTAGCGCTGCGGTGGCGATGCCCTGCTGAGCGGCCCACGCCAAACCACTGGCCTCGGGCTTGTTGCTGATCACGGCCACGACATCGGCCGCCCAGCCCTCTTGCGCACAACGCTCCACAATGGCCTGCATATTGCTGCCCCGGCCCGAAATGAGAATGACGATGCGCTTGTTCACAACCGTTGCCACAAATACTTGAAGGGCCGTCAGTGTACGGTGGCCGAGCCCGCAAGCCGAAGAAGACCTGAAGCGGACCTCGCGTGGGAGAATCCAAAGCCCTGAAGCCCCACAAAGCCGCTCATGCGCGAACGCGTTCTCTCTGGCATGCGCCCCACCGGTGCTCTGCATCTGGGCCACTACCATGGTGCGCTCAAAAACTGGGTGCAGTTGCAGCACCAATACGACTGCTTCTTTGTAGTGGCCGACTGGCATGCCCTGACCACAGCCGATAACCGAGGCGCACACTTGGAGCACCATGTGTATGACATGGTGGTGGACTGGCTGGCCGCTGGGGTTGACCCCGACAAGGCCACGCTCTTTATTCAAAGCCGCCTGCCCGAGCATGCGGAGTTGTTCACCCTCTTGGCCATGAGCACACCGATGTCTTGGCTGGAGCGCACGCCAGCCTACAAAGACCGGCTCTCGCAAGGCCAAGACGCTGACGCCACCAGCTACGGGTTCTTGGGCTACCCCCTGCTGCAAGCCGCCGACATCTTGGTGTACCGCGCCGCGTGGGTGCCAGTGGGCGAAGATCAAGCTCCCCATGTGGAACTCACCCGCCAAGTGGCCCGCCGCTTCAACCATCTCTATGGGCGAGAGGGTCACAAAACGCCTCTGCTAGAGCCCCAGTTGCTACTCACCGACACCGCCCGCCTGCCTGGCTTGGATGGCCAGAAAATGAGCAAGAGCCTGGGCAACAGCATTGCCATGCGCGACGAGCCCGAGGCCGTGCGCGACAAGCTGAGGCGCATGCCCACCGACCCGCAGCGCGTGCATCGGCGCGACCCTGGTGAGCCCGAGCGCTGCCCAGTCTGGCCCTTGCATCAGCTCTACACCGACGAGGGCGAACGCCAAACGCTGACGCAAGGGTGCCGTACCGCAGGCATAGGCTGCCTGGACTGCAAACAACCGCTGATTGACGCCATCGTCCGCGAACAAGCCCCCTGGCGCGAGCGTGCCCAAGCCGTGCTGGACAACCCGCGGCAAGTCCACTGGATGGTGGAGCTGGGCTGCGAGCGTGCCCGCACCATTGCGCGCCAAACCCTGAAAGAAGTGCGCGAGACCATGGGCCTTCACTACGGCTGATCATGAAACGGCTGACCGCACCCTGGTTGATGCTGGGCGCTTCCTTTTTGTTTGCGACCATGGGCGTCTGCGTCAAACTGGCCTCGGCCCACTACAGCACCGGCGAAATCGTGTTTTATCGCGGCTTGGTGGGGCTGTTCTTCATCTGGGGCTTGACCCGCTGGCGCGGCGGCGAGCTGCGTACCCGTATGCCCGCCATGCACCTTTGGCGCAGCATCTCGGGCGTGGCGGCACTGAGCCTGTGGTTTTATGCCATTGGCACCCTGCCCCTACCCACGGCCATTACGCTGAACTACATGTCGTCCATCTGGATGGCATTGTTTTTGATGGGTGGAGCCATCATGCTGGGGGCGGCCAAAGTAGATGGCCGCCTGGTGCTGACCGTACTGGTGGGCTTTGCGGGGGTGGCTTTGGTGCTGCAACCCACGCTGGAGCCGCAGCAGTTTAGAGGCGCGCTGGCCGGGCTGTTGTCGGGCATGCTCTCGGCATTCGCATACCTGCAGGTCACGGCCCTGGGGCGCGCCGGAGAGCCCGAATACCGAGTGGTGTTTTATTTTTCCTTGGGCAGCACGAGCGTCGGCTTGGCGCTCGCCTTGCTGAGTGGCTTGCACAGCCACACCTGGCTGGGGGCAGGCCTGCTCCTGGCCACCGGCCTGCTGGCCACCACCGCACAAATAATGATGACTCGCGCCTATGCCATTGGCCGCACACTCAGCAATGCCAGCTTGCAATACATGGGCATTGCCTTTTCCTTTGTCTACGGCATTGCGCTGTTTGGAGAGGGCATCAATCTCCTCAGCCTGCTGGGCGTGTTGCTGATTGTGGGGGCAGGTATCGCCGCCACCCTGCTGCGGCGGCAAGCCGACCCCGTCGCCAAAGACTCAACCCTGGACGCCTGACACCATGAGCCTCTCTGCCTCTCCCTTGATGTCCGCCGCGGGCTTGCAAAGCCGCCTGCAAGCAGGATCATCCCCATTGCTGCTGGATTGCAGCTCTGACCTGATGGACGCAGGCGCAGGCCTTCGCCAATACGAGGCGGGGCATGTACCAGGAGCGCTGTATGTCTCTCTCGACAACGAGTTAAGCGGGCCGAAATCGCCCCACGGCGCGCGCGAGGGTGGACGCCATCCGCTGCCCAAGCGGCAGGACTTTGCCCGGCAAGCGGCCCTATGGGGGCTGACTCCTGAGCGCGACGTGGTCGTGATGGACAACCAGGGTGGGATGTATGCCGCCAGAGCTTGGTGGCTGCTGCACTGGCTGGGTCATGGACGGGTTCAACTGCTGGATGGCGGTGTCCCCGCTTGGCGCAACGCCGGTTTGCCAATGGAGGCTGGCCCCAGCCCCCTCCCCCAAGCCACCCCTGGCATCTACCCCATGGGTGGCAGCGCGCCCACGCTGGACGCCGCAACCTTGCAGCGCGAACTGCACCGCTGGCAAGTGCTGGATGCCCGGGCGCCAGAGCGCTTTAGGGGCGATGTCGAGCCTTTGGATAGCCAGGCCGGGCATATCCCAGGTGCGCTCAACCGTTTTTTCAAGACCAACCTCGACGCAGATGGCCACTTCCTGCCCGCAAGTGCGCTGCGTCAGCAGTTTGAGTCGATGGGGCTGGTGCCTGACCTTGTGGTTCATCAGTGTGGCTCCGGCGTCACCGCCTGCCACAACCTCTTAGCCATGGCGGTGGCGGGCCTGGGGATCACCCGGCTCTACCCCGGCTCATGGAGTGAATGGTCGGCCGACCCCGGTCGACCGGTAGCCAAGGGTTGATCTGGCTCAAACCATCCCCATGGCGGCTGATCAGGCTTGCAGGGGTTTGACCCTGATCAAGACCTGAGCTGTAGCTTGCAGGACACTGGGGTACCGGCCGCAGCGACGGCCTTTGACCCGAAAGGAATGCGCCATGGTTCGCCACATTCTCATCCCTACTGACGGCTCAGAGATCACCGCCAAGGCGGTGCAAGCAGCGATTGACCTTGCCCGGCCTTTGGGCGCGACCTTGACCACGATCAGTGTCAAGGAACCGTTCCCCTACAGCGCCATCTCTGAGATGCAGCCCGTGCCTCCGCAAGAATTTTTTGACGCCCAAGAGCGTATCGCTGCGTCTCGGGTCAAGGCGGTGGTGCAAGCCGCCGAGGCCGCAGGTCTGAGCTGCGCAGCCCACACCGTAGAGGCCTCGCACCCCTGGGAAGCCATTGTGGAGCAGGCCAAAACTCATGGCTGCGACTTGATTGTGATGGCCTCGCACGGTCGGCGCGGCGTGAGTGCCCTGCTCTTGGGCAGTGAAACCCAGAAGGTTCTGACTCACTGCAACATCCCGGTGCTGGTGATCAAGTAAGCGCCTCCTGCGGTGGCGCTACCACCGCAGTTCAGTGGCTGTGCATCAGGGCCTTGGCCAGGATCACCAGGCCCAGGCCAACGCCTATCCACAAGACTTGCTGGGCCATGTCACGCCAAGGCAGTCGGCGCTGCATCTGGGGGATCAAATCCGCCACCGCCACATAGATGAAGCTGCTGGACGCCACCACCAGCAGGTAAGGAAAGAGGCCCTGCATCGCACCGACCACAAAGTAGCCCAATACACCACCCACCACGGCCGCTAGGCCAGAGAGGGCGTTGTAGAACAAGGCCTTGCGGCGGCTGAAACCGGCGTTAATCAGCACGATGGTGTCGCCGACCTCCTGCGGAATCTCGTGCAGCACCACTGCCAGGGCGGTCGTCACACCCAATTCCGGGCTAGCCAAAAACGCGGCCGCGATGATCACACCATCACAGAAATTATGGATGCTGTCCCCGACCAACACGCTGTAGCCACCTCGGCCCGCTTGGTCTTCGTCAAAGTGGTGGTGGTGGTCATGGCCGTCACCTTCGTGATGGTGGGCATGCCGGTAGAGTTCAGCCTTCTCGAGCAAAAAGAAAAACAGCAGGCCCGCCAGCAAGGTGACGAAGAGATTGTGGGGCTCCACCTGGCTTTCGAAAGCCTCTGGCAGCACATGCAAGAGCGAAGTAGCCAGCAAAACCCCTGCCGACAAGCTGACCAAATGCTTGACCACGCGACCCAACACGTGGACGGTGAGGGAGGCTGCAATGACCACCGACAACACTCCGCCCACCAGGGTGGCCAACACAATGTAGAACAGGGTCATGAAGATCGCTTAGGCAAAACAAAACCGCGCCCGGACCAGGGCGCGGGCTGAACCAGACGCGCAACGCTCAGGCCACGCCGTGCGCCTTGAACCAAGCCAAACAGCGCTTCCAGCCATCTTGCGCCGCCTCGGCCCGGAAGCTAGGGCGGTAATCGGCGTGAAAGGCATGGGGCGCATCGGGGTACACCACAAATTCGCTGCGCTGGGCTGAGGCAGAGCCTGCCGCCAACGCAGATTTCATCTTATCAACCGTGTCAAGCGGGATGCCGGTGTCTTTTTCGCCATAGAGCCCCAAGACCGGCGCCTTCAACTCAGCGGCCAAATCCACCGGATGGCGCGGCTGCAGGGCCGAGGCCGCACCGACCAAGCGGCCATACCAAGCGACACCCGCCTTCACACCCGGGTTGTGTGCGCTGTACAGCCAAGTGATGCGCCCACCCCAACAAAAGCCCGTGATGGCCAGTTTGGAGGTGTCCGCACCCTGGGCTTTGGCCCAAGCGACGGTGGCGTCCAGATCGGCCATGACCTGAGCATCTGGCACTTTGGCAATCACCTCGCTCATCAGCTTGGCGACTTCGGCATAGCCGGAGGCATCACCTTGACGCACAAACAACTCCGGCGCAATCGCGCAATAGCCCGCATGGGCAAAGCGCCGCGCCACGTCGGCAATGTGCTCGTGCACACCAAAAATCTCGCTGATCACCAAGACCACCGGCGCATTGGGCTTGCCCTTGGGTTGCGCGCGGTAGGCCGGCATCTTGAAATCACCCACCGGGATGCTGACTTCACCAGCGTCCAGCCCCTCATGCGAGGTTTTGATCACAGTCTGCGCCTGGATGGGCTGAACCGCCAGCGCGAAACCCGATCCCACCGCCCCGGCCACAAAGCCACGGCGAGTGAGGTCGTGGCCTGTCAATAAGGCTGCGCCATCTTTCATCAAACTGGACTCTTGCATGGGTGATCTCCTGTCAGGTCGTCGTCAAGGGGTGGGCGGATTCTCCATGAGTCGCGCGATTCGCGCTGGCGCTCACTCAACGACCCCTGTAAAACTTAGGCAAAAACCTGATGAACTCAATCGCCACCTCCACCGCCGCAACCCCCACCACCGCAGCCGCCTCCGTCGGAGCCGCCACCGCCATCGCTGCCGCTGGAACCATGGCCTGAGCCGCCGTCCGAGGCGCTCTCACCGAAGCCCGCAGTGCCGCCATCGTAAGAAGAACTGGCGAACTCGCCACCGCAATAGGCTGCTGCGCCCGCGCTTGCGCCGTCGGCAGTGCGCCGCACCCCTTTGCAGTCGGGCACATATCGAAAGCCTCCGGGGATGTTCAGCTTGCCATCCAAGGCAAATAAGAGCGGCAGTCTTGTGGGCTCGCGCGGGTTGATGTTCTCGTCTTTGCAGGCATACCACCAACACCGCCGCAAACCCTCGTTTTGTTGCCGCTGCCCACCAGAGAGCACCACGGCCGGGCTGTGGTGCAAGAAGGTGCCAAAGGCCTGACGGCAAAACACCTCATAGCTGCGCGTATACAGAATGAACTCATGCCAAAGGTCATCCACCACCTCGCTGGGCATGGCGACAAAGCGCCGCCCGCTCAAGAGGTGCGCCAGAAAGAACTGCCGCAAGCCATGGGCCACCAACTGGCACTCCTTGACGCTCAAGCTAGGGTGCTTGGCTCGAAGCTTCTCAAACAAGCCTTTGGGGAGCTCAAAGTGCCGAATGAAGGCCTCTCGCCGCAGCCTACTGTAGCGGCGCATGACAACCAGCGCGAACAACAAACCCAAGACCGTGAGTGCCGCCAGCGCGAGAAAGAGGAAATGCATCACCAATCGCCACCATGAACCACGTGAAAGCGAGCGCCAGGGCCGCCTCTTGACCCTGCGGAGGGCCATGCTGCGCCTATTGTGGAGGAAGCTGCCGCCCAAGCTCCCAGGCTTTTAGAATGCTCCCTTTGCCCTGCCCAGCCCCACGGCCCGCGCCCCATGACCCGCAAGCTCTTCGTCACCACCGCCCTGCCCTATGCCAACGCGCCCTTCCACATCGGGCACATGATGGAGTACATCCAGGCGGACATCTGGGTGCGGCAGCAGCGCATGAAGGGGCACGAGGTGCACTTCGTCTGCGCCGATGACGCCCATGGCGCTCCCATCATGATTGCCGCCGAGAAGGCCGGTAAGACGCCGCAAGCCTTTGTGGGTGAGGTGGCGGCGGGCCGTGCCCAGTACCTGAACGGTTTTCACATCGCTTTCGACAACTGGCACTCCACAGACGGGCCTGAGAACCATGCGCTGGCGCAAGACATTTACCGGGCGCTGCGCAAGAACGAGCTGATCAGCGTCAAGACCATTGAGCAGTTCTTCGACCCTGAGAAGGGCATGTTTCTGCCCGACCGTTTCATCAAGGGCGAATGCCCCAAGTGCGGCGCTCAAGACCAATACGGTGACAACTGCGATGTGTGCGGCGCCGTCTATGCCCCCACCGACCTGAAGAAGCCCTATTCCGCACTCTCGGGTGCGACGCCGGTACTCAAGACCTCCGACCACTATTTCTTCAAGCTCTCTGACCCACGATGCTTGGCCTTCTTGGAAGGCTGGACGCAAACCCCGGGCCGCTTGCAGCCTGAAGTGCTGAACAAGATCAAGGAGTGGTTCACCAAGGACGAAGAGGGCAACGGCGGCCTGGGCGACTGGGACATCTCGCGCGATGCGCCCTACTTCGGCATCGAGATCCCGGACGCCCCAGGCAAGTATTTCTATGTCTGGCTGGATGCGCCCATCGGCTACCTGGCCTCGCTGAAGAACTACTTCGCCAAGACTGGCCGCGACTACGACGCCTTTTTTGCTGACCCCGCCGTCGAGCAGGTGCACTTCATCGGCAAGGACATCACCTACTTCCACACCCTGTTCTGGCCCGCCATGCTGCACTTCAGCGGCCGCAAGACGCCAGACAAGGTCAATGTGCACGGCTTCATCACCGTCAATGGCGGTGAGAAGATGAGCAAGAGCCGCGGCACCGGCATCAGCCCCCTCAAGTACTTGGAGCTGGGTCTGCACCCGGAATGGCTGCGCTACTACATTGCCGCCAAGCTCAACGCACGGGTCGAGGACATCGACTTCAACCCCGAAGACTTTGTCGCCCGCGTCAACAGCGACTTGGTCGGCAAGTACATCAACATCGCCAGCCGCGCGGCAGGCTTTTTGGCCAAGCGCTTTGAGGGCCGCCTGAGCGCAGACCTGGGCGTAGAAGGCCGCAGCCTGCTGGACACCCTGCGCGCCCACCGCGCCACGGTGGAGCAACTGTATGAGGAGCGCGAGTTCGGCAAGGCCCTGCGCGAGGTGATGGCGCTGGCCGACAAGGTCAACGAGTATGTGGACGCCCACAAGCCCTGGGACCTGGCCAAATCTGAAGACAAGCGCGCCGCCTTGCACGATGTCTGCAGCACCTGCATCGAAGCATTCCGGCTACTGACCATCTACCTGAAGCCCGTGCTGCCCGCCTTGGCCGGCGCCGTTGAAGGCTTCTTAAAGGTCGAGCCCTTGATGTTTGCCGACGCTGAACGTGCCCTGGGTGCCCACACCATCGGCGCCTATCAGCACCTGATGCAGCGCGTGGATGTGAAGCTGTTGGACGCGCTGTTGGAGCCCCCAGCTCCACCCAAAGTCATTCCAGGCGGAGAAGAGTTGGCGCCTGAGATCAAGATTGACGACTTCACCAAGGTGGACCTGCGCATCGCCAAGATCGTCAAGGCCGAGCACGTGGAAGGCTCTGACAAGCTGCTGCGTCTGACCCTGGATGTGGGCGAGGGCCGCACCCGCAATGTCTTCAGCGGCATCAAGAGCGCCTACAAGCCCGAAGACCTGGAAGGCAAGCTGACCGTGATGGTGGCCAACTTGGCCCCGCGCAAGATGAAGTTCGGCATCAGCGAAGGCATGGTGCTGGCGGCCAGCCACGCCGACGAAAAGGCCAACCCCGGCATCTTTGTGCTGGAGCCCTTCCCAGGGGCACAGCCGGGCATGCGGGTGCGCTGAGATGCAAGCGCCTCGTGACGGCTCTCCCGTGTGGCTGCTGTCACGACGCCGCCGCTTCATTGCCCGCGTGCATCACTGCGGCCCCCCTGTTGAGCTGACCCCCTTGGTTTGTGGTCAGTTTCAGGAGGTTCGATGGCCTTGTTCAGTGAATTCCGAAGTGCTCTGCACCCCTTTCGCCCTCGCTTGAGGGACAGCCTGGGTGCGTACAAGCGCCAGCACGCCCTGGCGGACATCGGTGCAGGCATCACCGTCGGCATCGTGGCTTTACCTTTGGCCATGGCCTTTGCCATTGCCTCGGGGGTCAAGCCCGAAGCGGGCTTGTTCACGGCCATCATTGCTGGTTTCCTGATCTCAGCATTGGGGGGCTCCAATGTGCAGATCGGCGGCCCGGCGGGTGCCTTCATCGTCATTGTTTATGGCATTGTCGAGCGCTACGGGCTGGCCAATCTGCTGATTGCCACCTCGCTGGCCGGGCTGCTGTTGTTCGTGATGGGCTGGCTGAAGCTGGGTGCCTTGGTGCGCTATATCCCGGTGTCTATCGTAATCGGCTTCACCAACGGCATCGCGGTGCTGATTGGTCTGTCGCAAATCAAAGATCTCTTGGGTTTGCAAATTGCCAAAATGCCTGCCGACTTCTTCACCCAGCTCAAGGTGCTGGCCGCCCACATGGGCAGCATCAATCCCTGGGCCTTGATGCTGGGCCTGGGCTGTCTGGCTGTCGTCGTGATTTGGCCCAAAACCTATGCGGCCCCAGAGTTCGCCAAAGGCTGGTGGCACAAAGCTCGCCAACTGGCCGCCCAGGTTCCCGGCACTGTCATCGCTCTGGTGGGTGCCACCGTGCTGGCTCAATCGCTAGGGCTTGAGGTGGAAACCATTGGCAGCAAATTTGGCGGTATTCCGCAAGCGCTTCCTGCCTTCGCGCTGCCGGAGTTCACCTGGGCGACGGCCAAACAACTGGTGATCCCAACGCTGACGATTGCGCTGTTGGGAGCCATTGAGTCGCTGTTGTGCGCACGGGTTGCAGACAATATGGCTGACATTCCACGCCACGACCCCAACCAAGAATTGATGGCGCAAGGCCTGGCCAACTTCGTGACACCGTTTTTCGGCGGCATTCCCGCCACCGGCACCATCGCCCGTACCGTGACCAATGTGCGCGCCGGTGGCCGCACCCCCATTGCGGGCATGGTACACGCCCTGACCTTGCTGTTGATTGTGTTGATCGCGGCCCCTCTCGCAGTACATGTGCCGCTCGCCGCCTTGGCAGGCATCTTGCTCTTTGTGGCCTGGAATATGGGGGAGTGGCGCGAGTTTGCACGGCTCAAGCACTTCATGCTGCCCTATCGCGTAGTGCTGTTAGGAACCTTTGTACTGACTGTCGTGTTTGATTTGACCGTGGCCGTGGAGATGGGCTTGATTGCGGCCTGCGGCTTCTTCATTTTCCGCATGAGCACTTTGTTTCGCGTCTCGCCTGTGAGTCACGCGGAACTCCCACCGGGTGTGGCGGTATTTGAGCTGTATGGCTCGCTGTTTTTTGGTGCAGTGGGCAAGATCGAGGCTCTCCCCAGCCAATTGCCCAGTGACTGCCGAGTGGTGGTGTTGGAGATGCATCGCCTGGTGTCCATGGATACCTCTGGCTTGGATGCCTTGGAGCAACTCTGGCATGCGCTTAAAAAGCGGAACCTTGGCCTGGTGTTGGCCAGCGTCAACGAGCAACCTTTGGGCCTGATACGCCGCTCTGGCTTTGAGGCCCAACTCGGTGAAGAACACATTGTGCCCAGCGTCGGGGAGTGGGCTGCGCCACCGCCAGACACTGGGGTAAACCGCTAGAATGCCCGATTCACTCAGACCAACTTGGCGCGACGCGCCCCACCGCCATGCCGCTTTTTTGGAAACACTACAAGTCCGATGTGACCCAGTTCATTGACGAGCTAAAGGCCGCCAAACCCACGCTGGAAGCAGAACAGCGCGAAGGCCGTGGTCTGCTGTGGGATCGGCCCCAGGATCGCGAAGCCAACGCCAGCTACCAAGCCGCACGGGTGGCACAGCAACCCTACGTGTACCAGAACAAGCACTGAGCCCCGCGGCCTTGACAGACGACGCCCACCTTCTTCCTGCGCCGTCGCCGGAGCTTGACACGCCCACGGTGGTAGACGGTGTGGCGCTGGCCCGTTTGTACGGTGAGCCGCTGTTTACCCTGCCCAACGATCTCTACATTCCTCCGGATGCGCTGGAGGTGTTTCTGGAGGCGTTTCAGGGGCCATTGGATCTGTTGCTCTACCTGATCCGAAAGCAGAACTTCAACATCCTCGACATCCCGATGGCCGAGGTGACCAAGCAGTACCTGCTGTATGTAGAGCAAATCCGCCGCACCAACTTGGAGTTGGCAGCCGAATACCTGCTGATGGCGGCCATGCTGATTGAAATCAAATCACGCATGTTGTTGCCGCCCAAGAGAAGCGATGATGGCAGCGAACCTGAAGACCCGCGGGCGGAACTGGTGCGCCGCTTGTTGGAGTATGAGCAGATGAAATTGGCCGCCGCGCGGCTGGATCAAATGCCCGTGCTAGGCCGAGATTTCCTTCGCTCTCAGGTCTTTGTGGAGCAAGCGCTGGCACCGCGCTTCCCAGATGTCTCGGCCGACGATTTGCGTGACGCCTGGGCTGACATTCTGAAGCGAGCCAAACTGCACCAGCATCATCACATCTCCCGCGAGCAACTCTCGGTGCGTGAATACATGAGCATCGTGCTGCGACGCCTGCAGGGCGAGCGCTTTGTGGAGTTCCGCGATATGTTCGATGTGAGCCGCGGAGCCCCGGTGCTGGTGGTCACCTTCATTGCCATGCTAGAGCTGGCCCGAGAGCGGCTGCTGGAGATTACGCAGGCGGAAGCCTTTGCGCCCATTTACGTGCGCTTGGCCTACACACCCAACTGAACCGGATGAACGAGCGAGCGGCTCAGTCAGTAGCCGCCACGGCGCTGCTGCGTCATTTGGCCCACGGCCAACACTGCCTGGGTTCGTGAGTTGACCCCCAAGGCTCGCAGCACAGCTTGCACGTGGTCCTTCACCGTCTCGACGGACAAGCCCAGGCGTCGAGCAATTTCTTTATTGGGTTTGCCCTGAAGCAGCAACTGCATGACCTCGCTCTGACGCGGTGTCAGGCCCAACTCTTCCATGGACAGGCGCCGCGCGGGCGGAGGCGTGGGCACTAGCTGCGCACTGCGGGGCGCTGGCGTTGCATAAGCACCTTCGTTGTCTACCGACAGGCCCATGGTCGGCACGAAAATGCCACCGTCCATCACCAAACGCAAGGCGTCGGCCAGGTCTTCGGTGGCCATGCGCTTGGGCAAAAAGCCCATTGCACCCAAATCGATGGCCCGAATCACGTCGCTTGTGCGGTCCGAGGCTGACACCACCACCACCGGAAGTGCTGGGTAATCCTGGCGAAACTCGGCCAGGAGATCAAAACCATTGACCTCGCCCAGTTGCAGGTCGAGTAGGACCAAATCTTGATCGTGGTCCTGCCGCAAGGCGGCACGGGCATCGTCCGCATTGGACAAGGCACTGACCTGCACATCAGGGTGCATCCCTTCGATCATGGCCTTCAGCGCAGCCAGAATCAGCGGATGGTCGTCTACCAGCAATACTTTCATCGAACCTTGGGTCTGAACATATGCCTACAGGGCATTTCTGTGAGAATTCGGTCTGCACAACGTGGCCACCATCGTATCAGGCTGGCCTTGCTCTGCTGGGCACGATGACCTAACGGTCATTATGGGTGTACCGGCGGCCCAACGTATCAGCCACACACACGGGCTTGTCTTGGCCTTCACACTCCACCTCCACACGGACCGCCAACTGCGCGCCGCCCTCTAAGGGCTCATAGCCCTGCAAGGTAAAGTGCCCACGCACCCGGCTTCCCACCAACACCGGCGCAGGAAAGCGCACCTTGTTGAGGCCATAGTTCAGCCCCATCTGGACATCCTCTACCACGAAGGCACTCTCAAACATCGTGGAAATGAGGGACAACGTGAGAAAGCCGTGGGCAATGGTGCAGCCGTAAGGCCCCACCGAGGCCTGCAGCTCATTGCAATGGATCCATTGCAGATCCCCGGTCGCCTCTGCAAAGCGGTCAATACGTGCTTGATCCACCAGCATCCAATCGCTGGAGCCCAAGTGCTGACCAACCAATGCCGACAAATCGGCCAGATGTGCGTAGTGGGTGGCGGGGGTGTTCATGGCCGGATTTCCTACCTGGATCGTGTTGATGGACAGGGCCTGTGTGCCTTGGCGGTCTCAACGATGTGTAGGAATGTCCGAGGCTTGGAGATGGTAACGCGCTCCAAATCACCTGCCAATCAAAACAAAACGGCCTCCTTGATGGAGGCCGTTTCTCGTCAACAAATACTCAGCGGATGAATCCGATGCGCGTCACTTGACGGTCACCCATTGCACTTCCAGCCAGTTATCAGCGCGGTGAACCACGCTGACATTCTGACGCGCAGCCCATGGAATGACCTGGCGATGCAGAGGCAGCGTATGGACCTGGTCTTTTTGCTCTTTCAGGGCGGCCTTGACCAAGGCTTCACGCTTCTTCACATCTGGCTCCACGCTGCTTTGCGCAATGAGCTGGTCGAGTTTGTCGTTCTTGGAATTGCCGTAGTTGTACGCCCCCACTTTCTCGCCCCGATTGCGCATCACGGGGGTCAGCGTCGTCTCCGCATCCGTGATGGCACCTCCCCAACCCAGCATATAGAGGCTGGTATCGAGCTTCTCGAGCTTGGGGAAATAGGTGGCGCGCGGCATGGCGTTGACCCTCACTTTGACCTTGAGCTGCGACCACATGCCCGCCAAGGCAATGCAGATTTCCTCGTCGTTGATATAGCGGTTATTGGGGCAATCCAGGGTGACCTCAAAGCCATCCGCATAGCCCGCGTCTGCCATCAGCTTACGCGCCGCCGCCAGGTCAAACGGGAGCCGCTTCTCGAGTTCAGGGTCGTTATAAGTACCCAATGGCGAAGGCGTCATTCCCCCTGTGGGGAAGGACTGGCCATTCATCAGCTTGGTCCGCATGGTTTCGATGTCAATCGCTTGGTAAAGCGCTTGTCTCACACGCTGGTCTTTGAAGGGGTTCTTACCTTTGACCGAGCTGTAGAGCAGCTCATCGCGGTTCTGATCCATGCCGATGAAGACGATCCGGTTCTCAGGCCCGTCAATGATCTTCACGCCTGAGGTATTGCGCAGCCGGGGCACGTCGCGCGGTGCTGGGTCCAGCACAAAATCAATCTCGCCAGACACCAAGGCCGCCAAGCGCGTCGCGTCGTTGGCAATCGGTGTGTAGACGATGTCTTGAACATTGCCCTCGAACTTGCCCCACCAATTGGGGTTGCGCTTGTAAACCGTTTTGATACCGGGGGCCCGGCTGACCAGCATATAGGGCCCTGTACCGTTGGCGTTCATGCCCGCATGGGTCTCTTCCTTGTTCTTGAAGTCCAGCGGCTTGGTGACCTTGTACTTCTCGCTCCAGGCCTTGCTCATGATCCACAGCGTGTCAATGTGCTGCAAGAAAATGGGGTTGGGGGCTTTGAGGCGAAACTCCACGGTCAAGTCATCCACCTTGACAGCCTCGCCCACTTGGCTGGCATAGGGGTTGATCTGGGAGGTCGGTGCCGCACCACGCTGAATCGAGAACACCACATCGTCGGCCGTGAACGCCGATCCGTCATGGAACTTCACGCCGGGCCGCAGCTTAAAGCGCCACAGCAAGGGCGACACTTGTTGCCAACTGGTGGCCAGGGCCGGCACGATGCCCAAAGTCTTGTCGCGCATCACCAGCCGCTCATAGACCTGACCGTTCATCATATTGGTCATGGACTCGTTCTGCGAGTGTGGGTCCATGGTCTGCGGATCACCCTGGCTTGCCCAACGCAAGGTTTGCGCTTGCAGGCCAGCCGCTGCCAACAAAATGGCCAAGGCCGCAGGCAGTAAATGACGTTTCATAACGTGAGCTCCTCGTACGATTCAACAAAGGCGAAACGCCCGAGTGTAGGCAAGCCAAGGCTCAAACCGACCGGGGGATTCCCGATAGGCTAATGTGTTTATTGAGTCAGCCGCAGCAAGTGCCCCCTGAGGCGAATGCCTCAAGGCTTCAACGCATGGCCGGTGGAAAGCCTTCGGCTGTCAGCGCGGCCGCCCAGGCCTGCAAGTCCACCGGGTTGGCACTGCCTGGCTCTACGCGCACGGCATGCCGAGGCAGATCGAATTCCAGGCGAGCCAAAGGGTCCAATCGCAGGACAGTGGCCGTCACTGCTTTGACGCAATGCCCGCAACTCATGGCTGGCAGGAAGAATTCGATCATGGAGAGCTCCTCTTGAGGCGGCCTTGAACCAAGCCACTCAGTATCGCTCTTCACACGGCCCCCAGCGGCGGCGGCTGGTCAACGCTTCTTGGACAAGGCGTCGCCCGCCCAGAGCTCATCGACTTGCTTGAAGCCCCAGGTCTTGGGGTTCTCGCGTCCCACAATCTTGTCGCTAGATTTGCTCAACTCCAGGAGCTGGGCAGGAATCGGCATATTGGACTTGGTCGAGAAGAACACTCTCACCGTCGGGGCCGTCAGCATTTGCGGATTCTGTTCAACCACCACCGCCAGCTTGCCAGATTGCAGCTTGACCAAGGAGCCCGTCGGGTAGATCCCCAAGCTCTTCACAAAGGCCTTGAACATGTCCGGGTCAAAGTGGCCTTGCCAGGTCGCCATGCGCGCAATCGACTCCGCAGGGTCCCACCCCTCTTTGTAGGGGCGGTTGGAGGTAATGGCGTCATAAACATCGCAGATGGCCCCCATGCGAGCCAAGTGGCTGATGTCTTCACCCACCAGCTTGCCCGGATAGCCACTGCCGTCCATTTTCTCGTGATGATGCAAGCACACGTCCAACACGGGATCGCTGACCCCATTGCCTTCCTGCAGCATTTGGTACCCCTTTTCAGGGTGCAGGCGCATGATGCGAAACTCTTCGTCGGTGAGCTTGCCCGGCTTGTTCAGTACCTCAAGAGGCATGGCTGCTTTGCCCAAGTCATGCAAGAGGCCCGCCAAGCCAGCGACCCGGCATTGGGCATTGTCCATGCCCAATTCCTTGCCCAACGCCACCATCAATGCACACACCGCCACCGAGTGCATATAGGTGTAGTCGTCAGCAGTTTTCAAGCGTGCCAAGCTGACCAAGGCACCCGGGTTGCGGAAAACCGAGTCCGAAATCTCCTCCACCAGGGGCAAACACTCTTCGGCATCCACGGCTTTGCCCAAACGCGCTTCGGCAAACATGGAGACAACTTTGGAGCGGCCACGCTGGCAAACGGCTGCCGCCTCGGACAGCTCCTCCTGGAAGTCTCGCCGGGGCGGCAGGGTGGCGGGCTTCGGGGCGGGAGGCGGAAGGGAAGAGAGTGGCCGAGACGGCTGGAGCAGCGCCACGTCGGGTGCAACAGCGCCGTCCGCCTCTACGTCTAGGCCTTTGCTGGCGTCGATCCAGATGACCTTGACCTTGCTGGCCACCAATTCGGACAGCATTTGCTGCTCCCGAATGACGAACTTGTTCCGCCAGAACGGGTGATCCAGCCAATTGCCCTCCAAGGAATGCACATACATGCCGAGGCGGACTTGGTCTACGGGAATTTTTTTAAGCATGGGTGGCGGGGGCTGAAGGCCTACCACCACCATATCGGCAATCATGTTCGCTCAATTGAGCGAACCGAGGCCAAAGAACCCCTAAATTTCCGACTTGACTCAGCGCGTCCGGCTTTGCGGGATGGTTTTCAACTCACCCGGCAAGGCGGCCAGAAAACCGGCAATCTGCTTCATGTCTTTGTCGGTCAGAGGTGCAACCATACCCACCATGGTGGCGTTATTGCGGCCAGTGACATGGCTACCGCCCTTGTAGGAGCGCAGGGCCACGTAGAGGTAATCGGCATATTGACCGGCCAAACGCGGGTTGGCGGGGTCCGTGGTGTCGCTGAAGTTGTCGCCGTGGCAGGCCACGCAGGTCGCCATCTTGGCTTGCAAATTGGCGGGGATCTCCGCCTTGGGTGCCTTTGGCGCATTGGCGTTGCGGCCGTGCTGCTCGTAGTACGCGGCCAAATCAGCAATGTCTTGGTCGCTCAGCCCGCCGCCAATGCCCCGCATTGAGGGGTGCTTACGGTCGCCCTTGCGGTAGGCGTCCAGGGCCGCAGCAATGTACTTGCCGTTCTGGCCGGAGATCATGGGCACGCGATGCACCTGCGGAAAGCTGGCCTGGTAGCCCGGAATGCCGTGGCAGCCGATGCACATCACGTTTTTCTTCTCGCCCGCCTTGACATCACCCTTGACGTCTTGAGCCTGGGCCAGGGAAAAGGTGCCGGCCAGCGCCAGCATCAAAAGGGTAGAGGCAGTCTTCATCGCAGTGTGGTTGGGTGAAGCAGTGGAGAGGGGCAACCAGGCGCACTCGGTATGCCAGGTTGCGATTTATCAAGGATTATAGGAGTCGGCTCAAGCGATTTCTCGGCAGAAATTCCTGTGGTAAACCAGCAGTGAGCGGCGCATATACTGGCCTGCACCTTTGCCCCGAGAAGCTCACCCCATCATGAAGTTCCAAGGTACCGACGCCTACGTCGCCACACCCGACCTGATGCTGGCCGTCAACGCCGCTATCACACTGCAACGCCCGCTATTGGTCAAGGGCGAGCCTGGCACCGGCAAGACCATGCTGGCCGAGCAAGCCGCCCAGGCGCTGGGCCTGCCCTTGTTGGAATGGCACATCAAAAGCACCACCAAGGCGCATCAGGGCTTGTATGAATACGACGCCGTGAGCCGCCTGCGAGACAGCCAACTCAGCGACGCTGAGAGCGCAGGCAAGGTGCGCGACATTCGCAACTACATCGTCAAAGGCGTGCTGTGGCAGGCTTTTGAGGCCGACCAGCCCGTGGCCTTGCTGATCGACGAGATTGACAAAGCCGACATCGAATTCCCCAATGACTTGTTGCGCGAAATCGACCGCATGGAGTTCCACTGCTACGAAACGCGGCAAACCATCAAGGCCAAGCATAGACCCTTGGTCTTTATCACTTCCAACAACGAAAAAGAGCTGCCGGACGCTTTTTTACGCCGTTGCTTTTTTCACTACATCAAGTTCCCGGAAGCCGAGACGATGCGCAAGATTGTCGATGTGCATTTCCCGGGCCTGAAACAAGAATTGCTGGCCGCTGCGCTCAAGAGTTTTTACGACGTTCGCAACCTGCCCGGCCTCAAAAAGAAGCCCAGCACCAGCGAGCTGATCGACTGGCTGAAGCTCTTGGTGGCCGAAGACATCTCGGCCGAAGTGCTGCGCAGCCCCGATGACAAAGTCGTGCTGCCGCCCCTGGTGGGCGCACTGCTCAAGAACGAACAGGATGTCACCCTGTTTGAAAAACTGATCTTTATGCAAAGCCGAAACCGCTGACCCGCCACGCCATTGCCATGCAAGCCGTATTACCCGTCACCCTAGAGCAGGCACCGGTATGCCTGGTGCCCCTAGAATTAGGTCATGAAGAAGGCTTGAAGGCCGCTGCGGCTGATGGCGAGCTTTGGCGCCTGAGGGTCACTTCGGTGCCTGAACCCGACAACACCCGCGCCTATATCGAGAATGCCCTGAAGGCCCAAGCCGAAGGCCACCGCCTGCCCTTTGCGGTGCTGCACCAGCCCAGTGGTCAGGTCATTGGCAGCACCAGCTATCACGACATCGTGCCGGCTGCATCGCGCCTGGAAATTGGCTGGACCTGGTATGCCCAAAGCCACCAACGCAGCGCTGTGAATACCACCGCCAAGCTGCTGTTGCTACGGCATGCGTTTGAGACCCTGGGCGCGCGCGTTGTGGGCTGGCGCACCGACAACTTTAACTTTGCGTCCCAACGAGCCATTGAGCGACTGGGGGCTCACAAAGACGGCGTGATCCGGCACCATGCCCCACGCCGAGACGGCACCGTGCGCGACACGGTGATGTACAGCCTGCTCGCAGGCGAATGGCCAGAAGTCAAAGCGCACCTGCTGTGGCAACTGAGTCGCCAGCGCTAGCCGGTGGCCTGGTCGGCCACACCGGGCTCTCACTCCATTACTGAGGTGCCACAAGCACCCCCACTCCCATGGCGAAGACCCTATCCTCCTCTTCCAAGGCAAAGGCCACTTTGACGGTCGACCTGCTGTGGCAGTTGCAGCGCGTCGGAGCGCCCAGCCTCAGCCCCGATGGCGCCCAGGTGGTGTGCACTGTCACCCAGCCTTCCATGCACGACAACCGCAGCACCAGCAGCCTGTGGCTGCTGTCCACCTTGGGAGGCACTCCGCGTGCCCTGACCCAATGCGGCGACAAAGACGGCCAACCTCGCTTCTCGCCCACCGGTGAATGGATTGCATTTGTCGCCAAACGCGAGCAAAACGGCGTCAAGGACGACACGCCCCAGCTCTACGTGATCCCGCCGGATGGGGGCGAGGCACGCCGAGCCGGTGTGGTGCCCACCGGGGTGGAGGCCTTCAAGTGGTTCCCCGACGGCCAGCGCTTGGCGCTCATCTCTTGGGTCTGGCCTGAAGGCCGTGGCATGAAAGACCAAGCGACTCGACTGAAGGCCTTCCAAGAGCGCAAAGAGACCGCCTACGTCACCGAATCAGCCATCTATCGCCACTGGGACGACAACCTGCCCATGGGCCGTGTGCCCCATGTGCTGCTGCTGGACATCGCCAGCGGCAAAGTGACCGACCTGCTCGAAGGCACGGACTACCAACTCCAGGGCCGCGACCCCAAGCTGGCATTGGCGGTGGAACTACCTCACCTTCGCGGCCCAAGGCTATGTCACGGTCAATGTCAACTACCACGGCTCGTCGGGTTTTGGCCATGCCTTCCTGGACAGCATCACCCACCGCTGGGGCCAGTTGGAGCTACAAGACATGGAAGCCGCCACAGATTGGCTGCTGAAAAAGCCCTGGATCGACCGCCAGCGCGTGTTTGCCACCGGCGGCAGCTATGGCGGCTATATGGTGGCTTGGATGAACGCCCATGTGAAGCCGGGCCGCTACAAAGCCTATATCTGCCACGCCGGTTGCTTTGACTGGGTGGGCATGTTTGCAGACGACGCCTATGGCTGGCACGCGCAAGAGTTGGGGGCGTGGTACTGGCAGGACATGACCAAACCCCACAGCCAAAGCCCACACGCTTTTGCGGCCACCATGCAAACACCCACGCTGGTCATCCATGGGGCCAAGGACTACCGCGTCCCTGACGCTCAGGGCCTGGCCTACTACAACACCCTTAAGGCCAAAGGGGTGGACGCCAAACTGGTGTGGTTCCCGGATGAAAACCACTGGGTTCTCAAACCCCGCAACAGCGCCCTTTGGTATGGTGAGTTTTTCGACTGGCTGCAACGATACGACCCTGCCACCAAGCCCAAGAAAAGCCTACGCAAGCCATCGGCCAAGCGCGCTTAAAGCCTCAGGTGGGAGACGGCGCGAACCGCGACTCCAGGGCTGCCACCACGCCCGGCACGTCCTGGGCTTTCAAGGGGTGGCTGACCCAATAGCCTTGCACCTCATGCACGCCGCAGGCGACCACAAAGCGCATCTCGGCCAAGGTTTCAACGCCCTCAGCCACCAAGCGGTAGCCCAGCCGCATCAGAGTGCCGCACATCTCGCGGTACAACTGCTCTCCGCGCGGGTTGTCTATGGCCTGGAGCAGAGACCGGTCAATCTTGACCACATCCACAGCCGCATGGTGAAAGACAGAAAGGTTGGAATACCCCACCCCAAAGTCATCCACCAAAATCTTCACGCCCCGCCCTCTCAGCGCAGTCAGGTTTGCCTTCACCGTGGCCGGGTCAGTCGACAAGCTACTCTCTAGCAGCTCTACTTCAATGGTTTGTGCTTCGGTGCTTTGCAACTGCCTCACCAAGGCCTCAAACGCACTCGGGTCGCCAAGAGAAGTGGCGGTCAGGTTCACAGCCACCGGGCGCTCAAACGGCAGTGTCTGCCAGTGCTCGCGATCCCGTGACATTTGCTTTAGCACCCAGGCATCAAACATATCCCCATAGCCAGCCCTCTCCAAAGCGGGCAGAAACGCCCCCGGCGCGATGACTCTGCCGTCCGGCAGTTCAAGTCTAAGCAAGGCCTCCAATCCGACAACGCGACCAGTTTCAGCATTGAGTTTGGGTTGATAGTGCAGCAGCAGGTGGCCGCCTGCCACCAGGCGCATGGCCTCTTGGGCCAGGCGGTGGGAAACCCGCAATGCGCGAACGGATTCGTGATAGCGGCCCTCGGCATTCGGGTCTTGAGAGGGCCCGACGCCCAATTGCTCGGCCAGGTGTCGAGTGGACTCCGACATGCTTTGGCTGCGCGCCATGGCTTTGACCGCCGGGCGGTAGACCGCCACAGCCAGCGCCATGACCAGGAGCTGCACCATCAGCATGGGCCAGGGGTCGGTGGACAAATACCACGCATTGATCCCGACAGGCATCATCCAATAGGCGCTGCGATCAAAAGAAATCCAACCCAATTTCAGCGCCATCAAGGCCACCGCCGCCCCCAAAAACGGTGCCAGCAAGAAGGGCAAGAACAATCGCCGCTCACCCACCACGGGCAGGCCAAACAACAAGGGCTCATTGACGTTGAAGACGGTAAACGGCAAGGCCCAACGCAGCACACGGCGGTCCCGGTCATCACGCAAATACCACCACAAGCACAGGCCCAAGGCGAGGGAGCAACCGCTGCCGCCTGCATACACCACGCCAAACAGCAAGTCAGCCAGCTTGGCATCGCCGTCCACCTTGACATGCCAAAGCACACTGCCCGTCAGCATGTCCCAAACAACCGTGCCATGCAAACCCAACCACCACAAGAGGTGGACAACCAAGACCGCCAAGAACAACACCACCTCAGCGGGGAGCGCACGAACCCAATCACCCAGCAAGGCATTGGCTTCACCTGGCAGGACGATCATCACCACGGACAGACAGCCAAGGCTTAAGGAGAAGGGCAACATATGGCTCACCGTGCGCGCCAGGGCGGGTGATATCGCCGAATAAACATCGGTGTTGACGGGAGGAAGCCAAGCCGCAAACAGCTTGAGCAGCTTGACGGACACCAAGGGCAGCACCATGGAAGCCAGAGATACCCAGCCGTTACGCAGCTTGAAGCTGCCAAACGCCTCGTTGGTCTGGGCCGCCACCATCAACAGGCACAGCACCAGCACCACGGATACCACCGAATCCACCTCGTAAGCGCGGGCCAGATGAATGGTCAACACCAAGCCGAATGCCAGAGGCCAAGCCTGCGCAGCAAACACGCGCACGGCACGTGACCATGGCAGCAAATCCCAGGGCAATGTCCATTGCGCCAGCACCACCAGGTCGACCGTCAATCCCACCAAGTGGATCAGGATGAACAGCGGCATCAGTGCCAAAAAGCTCTCACGCAAGGCCATGATGACCCGACTGCGAGACAAGGTACTTAGCGTCTTCAATGCCATAACAACACTACGTTATCTCAAAGCGGAGTCGGACGGTTGGTAGCTGGCGTGGCCCTTGGTTTTTGCAGACCTTGCGGCCCAACCAGTGCCTGAAGCTTGGAGCGGTGGCAGACGCCAAGAGCTTTGTGGATGGGGAAAATCGCAGGGCACACTGCCCAGGATCGCGGAAGCGTTGAGGCACACTGACGGCTGCCGGATTCCCAAGTGACGCCCGACCGCATGGTGTTACGCCGG
Source organism: Ideonella sp. MAG2 (assembly GCA_004359425.1). GTDB lineage: Bacteria > Pseudomonadota > Gammaproteobacteria > Burkholderiales > Burkholderiaceae_C > Ideonella. The sequence goes on from PTEU01000001.1 coordinate 1,692,280, forward strand.
CAAGACGGTGAGGCAAGCGCGTGTTGCACTCAGCGCAAACGGCTTTCAATGCCTGCAATCGCCCCAGGCACTTCTTCAGCGCGAAGCGGCTGGCTGATCCAGAAGCCTTGGATGTCATGGACGCCACAGGCCATCACGAAGCGCATCTCTGCCAAAGTCTCCACACCTTCAGCCACCAGGCGGTAGCCCAGGCGGGCCAGCGTGCTGCAAATCTCCCGGTAAAGCGCCTGCCCTCTGGGCTCGCTCGCGTCCGAGAGCAAGGAGCGGTCGATCTTGACGACATCCACCGCAGCGTTGTGGAACACCGACAGGTTGGAATACCCCATGCCAAAGTCATCCACCAAAATTTTGATACCTTTGCCTCGCAACTCTTCCAGATGGGCTTTGACCTTGACCAGGTCAGAGCTCAGGCTGCTCTCCAGCAGCTCCACCTCAATATTTCGACCTCCCTCGCCTTGCAACTGGCTGGTGAGGAAGCCAAAGGCTTCGCGGCTCCCCAGAGAGGCGGCGGTGAGATTCACAGCCACCGGACACTCAAAGTCTTGCGCCCGCCACATGGATTGATCGCGGATGATTTGTTTCAGCACCCAAGAGTCAAACATGTCACCAAATCCCGCTCGGTCGAGAACGGGCAAAAACTGCGAAGGGCCAATCACGCTGCCGTCGGGCAGTTCTAGGCGCAGCAAGGCCTCCAGGCCCACAATCCGCCCGCTTTCGGCCCGCATCTTGGGCTGGTAATACAAATGTAAGCTGCCCCGCGACACCAAACGCATGGCCTCCTGCGCCTCGGTGTGGGTGGCTTGCAGCGCACGCACGGAGTCGTTGTAACGGCCCTCTGCATGGGGCTCCTGCGAGGGCCCAACGCCCAGTTGCTCCGCAAGCTGGCGCGAGAACTCGGTCATGCTTTGCTTGGCGGCCATAGCGCGCACATAAGGCCGGTAGATCATGATGGCCAGCCCCATCACCGCCACCTGAACGGCAATCAATGTCAGCGGGCTGGGGGACAGTACCCAGGCGTTCAAGCCAAAGGGCATCATCCAGGGCACCGGGCCGGCGATCTGTATCTCAACCCAACCGAGTTTCAGCGCAGCCAGGGCCACCAAACCACCGGCCAGAGGTGCCCCAACAAAGGGCACCAACAAATTGCGCTGTCCCACCACGGGCAAACCAAACAGCAAGGGCTCGTTGATATTGAAGGCTGCAAAGGGCAACGCCCAGCGCAAGACCCGGCGGTCCCGCTCGTCCCGCAAGTACCACCACAAACACAGGGCCAGGGCCAAGGAGCAACCACTGCCGCCTGCATAGACCACGCCTGTCATCAGGTCCGCCACGTTGGTGCCCGGCGTAAGCTCCGTCGCCCAGACCACACCATCGGTCAACATGCCTCCGGCAATAGAACCATGAATGCCCAACCACCACAAGAGATTCACCAACACAGCCCCTAGCACTAACACCAACTCGGGTGGCAACTCTCGCAGCAAGCCCGCGAGCGGCGATTGAAGCTGGCCGGGCAGGAACACGATCAACGCGGCCAAGCTGGTAAAGCTCAGGCCAAACGGCAAGATATAGGCCATGGTTCGAGCCAAAGCGGGTGAGATCATCGCAAAGGCCCGGGTGTCCACCGCCGGTAAATGAGCCAGATAAAACCTCAACATCCACACGCCCACCATGGGCAGAAGGATGGCCCCCAGGGAAATCCAAGCCTGGTTAAGCCCGCCAACGCCTTGGGCCGAAACCCGTGCCGCCACCAGCAAAACTCCCAAGACCAGCACAGCGGCTACCAAGGGGTCAACGTCAAAGGCGCGAGCCAGATGAGTCGTGAGCGCCAAGCCCATGGCCAGCGGCCAGCCGAACTGAAGAAACTCGCCCATGGCGCGCAGCGTTGGCAGTGCATCCCAAGGCAGGCTCCATTGCGCCCAAGTGCACAGGTCGACCACGAAGCCGACGAATTGCATCAGGATGAACAAGGGCATTAGCGCCAAAAAGCTCTCCCTCAACGCCATGATCATGCGGTTGTGCGGCAGGGAGTCCAAGGGCTTGAAGGGCATGCTCAACAGTGGTGAATTCGGTCGCGAGGCAATGAACTGGTCACAATTCACGCTTTTACCCTCTGCACTCCCTCGCAAACAACCCCTCCTATGTCGGATCGACACTTGGGGGTTGAGATCAAGGAGGCAAAGGCTTGTGGCACCATTGACCCCGCCCCTTTTAGATCCGGCGGGCTCCACACTCCACCATGCTTATCGACTTTTTCTACACCCTGCGCGCGGCTCGCCTGCCCGTGTCGGTCAAAGAATTTTTGACCCTGCTGGACGCTCTGCGCCACGGCGTGATTGGCCCGTCGGTTGATGATTTTTATCACCTCGCCCGCCTGACCTTGGTGAAGGACGAAGCGCTGTTTGACAAGTTCGATCGCGCCTTTGCTGCCTACTTCAAGGGCGTGGAGTTGCTGACCGATTTCGGCCAGGAAGTTCCGCTGGATTGGCTGCAAAAGGTGTTGGAAAAAGAACTCAGCCCAGAAGAGAAGGCCGCCATCGAAAAAATGGGCTGGGACGAGCTGATGGAGACCCTCAAAAAGCGCCTGGAAGAACAAAAGAAGCGGCACGAGGGCGGCAACCGTTGGATAGGCACGGGCGGCACCAGCCCCTTTGGCAACGGTGGCTACAACCCGCAGGGCATTCGCATTGGCGGCCAGGGCCGCAACAAGAGCGCGGTGAAGGTATGGGAGCAGCGCGCTTACCGGGATTACGACGACTCGTTGGAGCTGGGCACCCGCAACATCAAGGTGGCCTTGCGCCGCCTGCGCCGCTTTGCCCGCGAGGGCTCAGAGCTGGAGTTGGACCTGGACGACACCATCCACAGCACGGCAGCCAATGCCGGGTTGTTGGACATCAAGATGATTCCTGAGCGGCATAACAAGGTCAAAGTGTTGTTAGTCATGGATGTGGGCGGCACCATGGACGAGCACATCCACCGCGTGGAAGAGCTGTTTTCAGCCGCCAAAACCGAGTTCAAGCACCTGGAGTTCTATTACTTCCACAACTGCCCCTATGACTTTATGTGGAAGAACAACAAGCGCCGCTACAGCGAAAAGATGCCCACCTGGGACATCATCCGCAAGTACAACAAAGACTGGCGGCTGATCTTTGTGGGCGACGCCACCATGAGCCCCTATGAGATTTTGCAACCCGGCGGCAGCGTGGAGTACAACAACGAAGAGCCGGGCGCGGAATGGATTCAGCGCCTGACCAACGCCTTCCCCAAATACGCCTGGATCAACCCTGAACCACAGGGGGTTTGGGATTACCGTCAAAGCATAGCGCTCGTGCAACAGCTTACCCACCACCGTATGTTTCCGCTCACCCTGGCTGGGCTGGAAGGCGCGATGCGCTTATTGAGCAAATGAGGCTCTGGCATGTCCTGACGGCCCTGCTGCTGGCTGGGGGGATGAGTGGCTGCGCCACACGGGGCGAGCAGGCCAAGGCCGCGCCCGAGGTGGCTGTAGGCCAGGCGGCACCGGAGACCCGAGCCGCCCAACAACCCCAGTTAGAAATAGAAGCTGACGCCACACTCAAAGCCGTGCTCCAGCGTTCCCTAGCATTGGCTCGGGCGGTGGCATCACCCGATGCGGGCAGCATCAGCGAGCTGGAGTGGGCCCGTTTGATGGCCGTAACCCCCCAGCAAGCCCAGCAAGCCCTGCAAACCGAAGGCCTGTTTGAAGCGCAGGTGCGGGTGGAGCGCGTCTCTGAGCAACCGTTGCGCCTGAAGCTGGTCGTCACACCGGGCGAGCCAGTGCGTGTCGGTCGTCTGACCTTGGAAATACAAGGTGAACTGGCGGATTTGGTCGATGCCAATGAACCCGCCGCTCAAGCGCTCAAGGCCAAAGTGCTGGCTCAGTGGCCGCTCCAGCCAGGCAGCCCCTTGCGCATGGACGACTGGGCCTCGGCCAAGAATGCCGTACTCGCCCTCTTGCGTGCCCAGGGCTACGCCAGCGCAAACTGGTCTGGCACGGGGGCGCAGATTAATCCCAGCCAAAAGAGTGCTCGCCTGTTTTTGGTGGCCGACAGCGGCCCGCTCTATCGCGCTGGTGGCATCGATGTCGAGGGCCTCAACTTCCATCAACTCGAGCGCGTACAAGCCCTGGCAGACTTGCCGACCGGCAGCACCTTGACCGAGGCGGCACTGCTGGACTACCAATCCCGCCTCACCAAAACCGGGCTGTTTGACCAAGCCACCGTCACTCTCGACCCAGATCCCACCGAAGCCGGTCAGGCACGCGTCAAAGTGGTGGTGAAAGAAGCGCCTATCCACACCACCACCCTCTCCCTGGGCTACAGCGCCAACAATGGGCCGCGCGTTGGGGCCGAGCACCTGGTGCGCCGCCTTCTGGACAGACCATTGCAGATGCGCAACAAGCTGGAGTGGGCGCGCGACCTGCAACGCTGGAATGGAGAACTCTCCACCCATCTCAACGGCCGATTTGAGCGCGACCTGGTGGGGGCCACCCTCGCCCGCGAGTCCGTCGACGGCATTACAGAAACCTCGCAGCGCCTTCGTGTCGGCCGCTCTCATGAACGCACCGAGTTTGAACGCTTGTTGTTTGCCGAAGTGGAGCGCTCCAAGGTTTGCGCAGATACCGACGGCACCTGCCTGACGGCCCAAGCGGCCTCCTTGAACGCCCATTTCACTTGGCGACAACTCGACAGCATTTTGCTGCCCACTCAAGGCTACTCTTTCCAGTTTCAAGCAGGCCTGGGCTGGAGCGTGGATCGCTTTGATGCCGCCCGCACGCAGGGCATTTTTGGTCGCCTCTACGCCCGCGCCGTGGGCTACTGGCCCCTGGGCGGGCTCTGGACCTCCCAGGCCCGGCTGGAGTTGGGGGCAACAGATTCGGCCAACGATGTGAACGTGCCACTGAGCCAACTCTTCTGGGCCGGTGGGGACGACTCTGTGCGAGGCTATCCCTACCGGGGTTTGGGGGGCAGCTATCTAGGCCCCTTAGAGATTGGCTCTTCGCTGCTGGCCACCACCAGCTTGGAAGTGGCCCATCCGTTCACCGCCAAAATGCCCTCGGTGCAGTGGGCCGCTTTTGTCGACGCGGGGCGTGCCGCCGACCGCGTCAGCGACTTGAAACCCGCCTGGGGGGCAGGCGTAGGCCTGCGCTGGCGCAGCCCCGTCGGCCCCTTGAAGGTCGATTGGGCCTGGGGCGAGGAATTGCGCCGCGGCCGCTTACACCTGAGCCTGGGGGTCAGCTTTTGAGCCCCGCGCCTGAGCCCTCGCCGAGCGGCAGCCAAGCTGCAGCGCCTGCCCGGCCACCATCGCCCTGGCGCTGGGTGCGCCGGGGTAGCGCTGCGGTCGTGGCCTTGGCGCTGGCCGGGCCCTGGGTGTTGTGGCACAGCGAGTCCGCCACCGCCTGGGCCTTGGGCCACGTACCGGGGCTGGAGGTTCAAGGCTGGCAAGGCAGCTTGGGCGCTGGGGCCGTTCATGCGCAGAGCCTGCGGTGGGTCTCCGATGCAGGCACCCTCAGCCTCGGTGGGCTTCAGGCCAGCGGCATGGACTGGTCATTCCAGGCTGGGCCAGGCCCCAAGCTCACACTCACGCTGCCCCGGCTGCACATCGGGCAGCTCCAATGGCGAAGCAGCCTGGCCTCACACAAAAGCGCGCCCCCGCCCACTGACCTGCGCCTGCCTTTGGGCTTGGCCATCCACCAATTGCAGGTGGACCGTCTACAGGTCGACGACCTGCCGCCGATGCACGAACTGCAAGCCAAGGTGCAACTCAGCGCCGAGGCAGGCCAGCGCCACCAGCTTGACCAAGTGCGCCTACGCACCGACCGCTTCAGCGCCCAAGCCTCCGTCTCCGTGGGGACGCAAAGCCCACTGCCCTTGCGGGCCGAGCTGGCCCTGCGCAGCGCAGCCGGGCAAAAGCCTTGGCAAGCGCAAGCCCAGGCCAGCGGGACGCTGACCCAATGGGACACCCAGTTCGCCCTGCAAGGGCAAAAGCCTGAGTCTCACTCAGCCGACAAACCCGCCGCCCCATTACCGAGCTTGCAGGCGCAAGTTCAGGTCAGCCCCTTCAAGCCTTGGCCGTTGGGTGATGTGACGCTGCGCACCCAGGCGCTGGACCTAGCAGCGCTGGTGTCTAACGCGCCCCGCACCCGGCTCAGCGGCGAGGTGTTGCTGCGCACCGCAGGCCTGGAGCAGGCCGCCCAAGCCCAGCTCAACCTGAGCAATGCCGAGGCGGGCCGTTGGGACCAAGGCCTGCTGCCGGTGCGACGCCTACAAGCCCGCCTGAGCGGCACGCCTTCGCCCCTGAGCCGCTTAAGCGGCAACGATCTCTTGCTGGAGTTGGGTGATGAACGCAGCGCTGGCGGCCAGGTGCAAGGCCGCGCAGAGTGGCAGGCCGCCAGCACAGCCCAGGGCCCAAGCCAGCTCCAATTGGCGCTCACACTGCAGAACGTGACGCCTCAAGCCCTGGATGCACGCGCGCCCGGCATGGTGCTCAACGGGCCGCTGAACCTCTCGCTCAAAACCCCCGCAGAGGCCCGTCAACCCAGCCACTGGACGCTGGACAGCCGTTTGCAAGGCCAGCTCTTGGCCCATGCCTTGGGCCAAGCGGACAGTGCTCAGCCAGTCTCTCTGTCTGTGCAGGCCGAAGGCCAGGGGCAGGAAGTCACGGTACAGCAAGCCACCTTGCAGGCAGGCGAAGCCACGGCCACCCTGAAGGCCAGTGCCTCTCAACAGGCCGACCAAGTGCGTTGGCAAGCCGAAGGCCGCTTACAGGCCTTTGACCCCGCCGTGTGGTGGCCCGGTTCGCCTGATAGCGCTTGGCGGCGCGGCCCTCACCGCCTGCAAGCAAGCTTCAGCACCAGTGGCCAAGCCAGCCCAGAGGCCTTCAGCCAGCCGCAAGCCCTGCTGCGTACCCCTGCCATGCGCTGGGCGCTAACGCTGGAGCCGAGCACCTTGGCCGGTGTGGCCCTTGAAGGGCAAGCCAGCCTGACACCCGCCACCGGAACGCCGGGCCACCTGTTGCAGTGGCAGCTCAACGCCGGGCCTAACAGTGCCAGCGGCCGCTGGGACACCGGCCCGGATGGCCGTGCGCAAGGCGTTCTGAAGTGGCCAAACCTGGCCGCCCTGGCTCCCTTGTTCAAACTCTCGCCCGCTGCCGCCCCTTGGGCCCCGAGCGAAGGCGAGGCGGAGCTTACGCTGGACGCACAAGCGCAGGGCGGCCAGTGGACTTGGCGTGTCGACTCTCGCCTCAAGGCGCTGCGCAGCCCAGGGCTGAACCTGGGCTCGGCCCAGCTCAGCGGCCATGGGCGGGGCACCGGCCCCGCCGAGCTGCGCCTGACCGCAGAGGCGCTTCACCACCCGTCCTGGCAGATTGATCGCATCGAAACCGCATTGAGTGGCGACCTCTCGCAACACCGCCTGTCGGTGCAGGTCAACAGCCCTGCCCGCCCACCCGCCTGGTTTGAGCAAATCTTGGGTGCCAAAACGGGCGGTGGCAGTCAGTTGTCTGCGCAACTGCAGGGCCAATGGCAAGCCAGCGCGGGCAGCAAGGCCAACCCTGCCCCTAGCTTGGCCGGGCGTTGGCAGGGGCAGGTGCTAAGCCTGCAGGGCCGCAGCAGCGATGCCGCCAGCCAAGCCTGGCTCAGCGCCGAGAACCTGGGCCTCAGCCTTGACCTGAGCGCCACAGGCCAGTTGCAAGCCGCAGACATCCAACCTGGCCGCTTGGCCTTGCCCGGCACCGCCATACGCTGGGACCACAACCAATGGCGCTGGACAGAGCAGGGCCAGGCCCGTGGCCACTTGAACGCCCAGATCGAGCCGTTTGCTGTGGCCCCGCTGCTGGACCGGGCGCAGCCCGAGCTGGGCTGGCAAGGCGACTTGATTTTGGGCGCTGAGATCAACATTCGCCGCGAGCAACAGGTCGATGCCGACATTGTTTTTGAACGTCGTAACGGCGACTTGAGTGTGGCCTCTGATGGCCCCGCTGGCACGCCACGCCAGCAAGCCTTGGGCCTGACCGACCTGCGCCTAGGGCTGGCCGTGCACAACGGCGTCTGGCATTTCACCCAGGGGCTGGCCGGGAAAACGCTGGGCGAGATGGCCGGCGTGGCGTCGGTGCGCACCCGGCCCGACTTGGCGTGGCCACCGGCCGATGCACCGCTGGATGGCGTGTGGCAAATGCGGGTCGCCGAATTGGGCGCATGGGGCACCTGGGTTCCGCCGGGTTGGCGCTTGGGCGGTGAGCTGCGCAGCTCAGCCAGCCTGGGCGGCCGCTTTGGAGCCCCCGAAGTCACCGGCCAAATCAGTGGCCAAGGGCTGACGCTGCGCAATGTCTTGGAAGGCGTCCACCTGCAAGAGGGCGATGTCGACATTCGCCTACAAGGCGCAAGCGCCCGCATCGAGCGCTTCAGCTTCAAAGGCGGCGCGGGCACCCTCAAGGTCGGTGGCAGCGCCAGCCTGGGTGCCGACCCAAAGGCGCAACTCACCCTGGGTTTGGAACAGTTTCAGGCCTTGGGTCGTGTCGACCGCCGTTTGGTGGCCAGCGGCCAAGCCCAGGTAGAGCTGGATAGAGATGCCGCCAAAGTCACTGGCGAGCTGCGGGTGGACGAAGGGCTTGTTGACCTGAGTCAGGCCACTGCCGCGCAGTTGCCCGACGATGTCACCGTGCTCAACGCCCCCGGCCCCGAACCCGCGCGCAACAGCGCGCCCCAGACCCGGCGCAAGGTCAACCTCACCCTGAAGCTGGAGATGGGCGAGAAGCTGCGCCTCAAAGGCCGAGGGATAGACACCTTGCTACGCGGCGACCTGAAGCTGGTGACCTCGGCCGCAGGCGTGCTCTCGGTGGCCGGGGCGGTGCGGGCCGAGCAGGGGACATACGCAGCCTATGGGCAAAAGCTCACCATCGAGCGCGGCGTGCTGCGCTTTGTCGGGCCTATCGATGACCCCCGGCTCGATGTGTTTGCGGTGCGTCCCAACATCGACGTGGTAGTGGGCGTGGCCGTGACGGGCACGGCACTCAACCCCCGCATCCGCCTGGCCAGCGAGCCCGACATGCCCGAGACCACCAAACTCAGTTGGCTGGTGCTGGGCCGCGAGCCCGATGGCCTGGGTGAGGCCGACACCGCCTTGCTGCAACGCGCCGCCATTGCGCTACTGGCCGGTGAAGGCGAAGCGCCCACCGACGCCATGCTGGGAGCCCTCGGCTTGACCGACTTCTCGGTACGGCAAACCGGTGCCGGTGAGGCCCGCGACACCGTGGTAGCCCTGGGTAAACAACTCAGCCAGCGCTGGTGGGTGGGTTACCAACGCAGCATCAACACCACCACCGGCACCTGGCAGCTCATCTACCGCGCTGCTCAGCGCTTCACCCTGCGCGCTCAGTCGGGCGAAGACCATGCGCTGGACCTCATTTGGACCTGGCGCTGGAACCCAACATCGGCCAAAAAGTGAGGCGAATGCCGCCGGTCAAGCCCGCAGCCTGACACAGGATTAGGGATTTCACCAGTTCTGGGTTATGATCGTGGACTGATCTGACATCAGCCTATGGGTTGTGATGCGCTTGGCGACATCAAGGCAGCCTTCTGAGTTTGATCATCACGCCCATCTCCCTGACCTTCCGGTTCAATTACCGTTGAAGGCCGCGTCTCAAAGCCCTGGTGGCCAAGAGCAGCGAGTCTTGAATGCTTCAGCGCAACGCTTCAAAGTGTTGCGTGGTCCTCTGGTCGGCGGCGATGTTTATGCCCCACCGCACGTCCGATTTGGCCTGCGTTTCACACCATGCGTGGTGTGAGCGATAGCTTGGTCGGTGCACAGGACTGTTATGACATTCGAATCCCTTGGCCTCGATGAGGCCCTTCTGCGCGCACTTCAAACCGCAGGCTACGAAAACCCCACCGACGTTCAAGCTCGCGCTGTGCCTGCTGCTTTGGCTGGCCGCGACCTGCGCGTCTGCTCCAGCACTGGCAGCGGCAAGACCGCCGCCTTTGTGTTGCCGGCCCTGATGAAGGTGCTGGAAGCCCGCAAAGACCCGGCCCAAAAGCCCAAGCGTGGTGAAGTGCGTGGCCCGCGCATTCTGGTGCTGGTGCCCACCCGTGAGTTGGCCATGCAGGTGGCCAAGGCTGCTGCTGATTACGGCCGCTTTGTGCCCTACCTGAGCGTGGCCACCGTCGTCGGCGGCGTGCCTTATGCCAACCAGTTGCGTGCCCTGCGCATGCCGCTGGACATCCTGATCGCCACCCCTGGCCGTCTGATCGACCACCTGGGTAGCGGCAAGGCGATTCTTGAGAACGTCGAGGTGTTGGTGCTGGACGAAGCCGACCGCATGCTGGACATGGGCTTCATCGACGACATCGAGCACATCGCCCAGGCCCTGCCACTCAAGCGCCAAACCCTGATGGCCAGCGCCACCTTCGCCGGTGAAGTGGGCCGCTTGGCCCAATCGCTGCAGAAGGACGACGTCGAGCGCATCGAGATTGCCGCCCACACCGCCAAGCACGAGAACATCACCCAACAACTGATGTGGGCCGATGACCTGGACCACAAGCATGCCTTGCTGGACCACCTGCTGACCGAGCGTGAAGTCGACCAAGCCGTGGTCTTCACCAGCACACAGATCGACGCCGACCGCCTGGCCGAGCGCCTGGGCGAGATGGGCCACTCTGTGGCGGCCCTGCACGGCGGTATGCCGCAAGGCCGCCGCAACCGCGTGCTGTCGGCGCTGCGCAGCCGCCAGTTGCGCATCTTGGTGGCCACCGACGTGGCAGCCCGTGGCATCGACGTGCCCACCATCACCCACGTGGTGAACTATGGCCTGCCGCTGAAGGCTGAAGACTATGTGCACCGCATTGGCCGTACCGGCCGTGCCGGCCGCGAAGGCCGTGCCATCACCTTGGGTGAGCGTCGTGATGTGGGCATGATCCGCCGCATCCAACAGTACACCACCCAGCCCATCCCGGTGGCAACGGTAGAAGGCTTGGAGCCCCGCCGTGCGGCGCCCGACCTGAGTGGCCGCCCCGCCTTTGGCGGTGGTGACCGTCGTGGCCCCAGCCGTGGTGGCAGCTATGGCCGCCCCAACAGCTATGGTGGCGACCGTGGTGGCCAAGGCCATTGGGGTGACAGGCCGCAAGGCGACCGCCCAGCCTATGGCGACCGTCCTTACCAAGTGGGCCCCAAGCCCAGCCGCAGCTTCGGTGGCGGTGGTGACCGCTTTGCCCCCGCAGCGCGTGGCGAGCGCCCCTACACCCCCAAGACGCCGTTTGGCGAGCGCCCACAGGGTTACTTCAACCGTGACGGCGGCGAGCAGCGCAGCTTTGGCGGCGAACGCTCATACGGCGGTGACCGCCCCCAACGCGACGGCTACCGCGACGGCCACCGTGCCGAGAACGGCTTTGGCGGTGGTGGCCACGCGCCCGCCAGCCGTCCGAGCTGGGGTGGCAAGCCCCGCCACGCAGGCGGCGAGCACGCCCCCTTCCGTGGCGAGCGTGCGCCTCACACCAACGGTGCGCCCTCTTCCAGCAAGCCCCGCTTTGTGAGCAAGGGCACCAGCGACGGCAAGCGCCCCCGGAAAGCGGTGTAAGCCGCCTGCGGCGCGACTGTGTCGCCGCTGGCATAGATGTGGCGGTGCAAGCGCGCCGCCACTTCAGCATCAAAGGGATTGCCGGCCTCGATGAAGGCATCGTAGGCGTCGGCATCCAGCACCTCTGCCCACAGGTAGACGTAGTAGCCCGAGGCATACGAGGCGCCTGCAAACAGGTGCTGAAAGTGCGGCAACCTGTGCCGCATCCCCACCGCACGGGGCATGCACAAGCGCGTCAATGCCGCCTGCTCAAAGGCCACGATGTCTGCCGGTGGCACGCTTTGCGCGTGAATCTCCAAGTCCACCAAGGCGCTGCCGCAATAGCTCACCGTCTCATAGCCCTGGCCCCAGCGCTGCGCGGCTTGCAGGCGCTGCACCAGCGCATCCGGAATGGGCTCACCCGTCTGCCAATGGCGGGCATGTTGGCGCAGCACTTGCGGCTCGGCCAACCAATGTTCAAACAACTGCGACGGCAGCTCGACAAAGTCGCGCAGCACTTGCGTGCCCGCCAAGCGGTGATAGGTCACCCGCGAGAGCAAGCCGTGCAGGCCGTGGCCAAACTCATGGAACAGCGTGCGCGCATCATCAAAGGACAGCAGCGTGGGCTCGCCCGGCGCGCCCTTGGCGAAATTGTTGTTGTTAACGATGATGGGCCGCTCAACCCCACGGTTACGCGACTGGTAGTTGAAGTCGCTCATCCAGGCGCCTGAGCGCTTGGTCTGGCGCGCAAAGTTGTCGTGCAAAAACACCCCAGCGCTGCGGCCCTGGGCATCAAACACCTCGTAAACCTTCACATCCGGGTGATAGGCCGCCACATCGGGTCGGGCCTCAAAGCGCACCCCAAACAGGCGCTGAGCGCAGTCGAACACCGCCTCGACCATGCGGTCCAGCGGGAAGTAGGGCTTGAGCTCGGACTCTTCAATGCTGAAGCGCGCCTGGCGCACTTTTTCAGACCAATAGCGCCAGTCCCAGGCCTCAGGGTCGCCCGCCACCCCGTGGCTGCGCATCATGGCAATCAGGGCTTGGCGCTCGCGCTCGGCGGCCGGCAAGGCGCGCTGCCAGACCTCGTTCAAGAGGTCGAACACCGCCTTTTGCGAGCCGGCCATGGTGTCGGCCAGCGCATAGTCGGCATAGCAGGCATAGCCGTGGGCTTCGGCCTGGGCCTGGCGCAGCACCAAAATCTGCCGCGCCACTTCTCGGTTGTCGGTCTCGCCGCCCATCTCGCCGCGTGCACTCCAGGCGCGCCAAGCGGTTTCACGCAGGTCGCGCCGCTCCGAGAAGGTCAAGAAGGGCACGATCAGCGAGCGCGACAGCGTGATGACGTGGCTGCCCTCCGGCAAGCCCCGCTCGACGGCCGCCTGGGCGGCGGCGGCCCGCACAAAGTCGGGCAGGCCGGCCAAATCAGCCTCGCCTTGCAGCAGCAGTTGATAGCTGGACTCATCGGCCAACACGTTCTGCGCAAAGCGAGTGGTCAGCTCGGCCAACTGCTGCATGATGCTGGAGTAACGGGCCTGCGCCTCGGCGTCAAAGCGGGCACCAGCACGCACCGAATCTTGGTGTAAGCGCTCCAGCAGCCGCAATTGTTCAGGGGCCAATTCCAGCGCATGGCGTCGCTCATGCAAAGCGTCCAGGCGGGCAAACACGCCAGGGTGCATCTTGACCTGGCTGTCATGGGCGGCCAGCAGCGCGGCGGTGTCACGCTGCACTGCTTGCAACTCGGGCGAGGTCTGCGACGAAGTCAAGTTGGAGAGCACCGCCTCAATGCGGTAGAGCAATGCCCCGGCCTTGTCCAAGGCCACCACGGTGTTGTCAAAACTGGGCAGGTCGGTCGCGGCACCTATCGCATCCAACTCGGCGATCTGCTGGCGCATGGCCTCCTTCAACGCAGGCCCAAAGTGGGCCGGCAAGATCTGGGCAAAGGGCGGCAGGCCGAAGGGGCTGGTCCAAGGGGTGAGCAAAGGGTTGGGGGCGGCAGGGTCCAAAGGCATGGAAGTCCAATCGTGGGTGACGACATGAGAGTGGTGCCCATCCGCCCCCTTCACGCGACGGTCAGTCCGGGCAAAGGGTCAAGATCGGATCAAGACGGATGGTCTTGGGGCACCAAATGGTGAAAGAATCATGCCACCGACCGGCCCACACCCGCCTCGCCAAAGACCCCAATAGCCGCGCGGCGGCGGGCCTCAAACAAGGGGGCGGGTCTGGGCGGTTTCCACCCAGATCTCATGTCCACCCATCCCCACCCCGTTCGTGTTGGACTCATTGGCTTTGGCTTTGCCGGGCGAACCTTCCACGCGCCCTTGCTGCGCAGCACCCCAGGCCTGCACCTGGTGGCTGTGGCCAGCAGCCAGCCTGCCCTGGTGCACCACCAGCTCGGTGCCCACACCGCTGTGTGGGCCAACCCCGAGGCGCTGATCGCCAGCCCCGACATCGACCTGGTGGTTCTAGCCAGCCCCAATGACAGCCACTTTGCCTTGGCCCAGGCGGCTTTGCAGGCCCATAAAGCGGTGGTGGTGGACAAGCCCTTCACCCTGAATGCCTCAGAAGCCCAGGTCTTGGTACAACTGGCCGAGAGCCGCCGCCTGTTCTTGAGCGTGTTCCATAACCGGCGTTGGGACGGCGACTTCCTCACCCTGCAAGCCCTGCTGGCCCAAGGTACGCTGGGCCGCGTGGTGCGCATGGCCTCGCACTTCGACCGCTTCCGCCCGCAGGTGCGGCCCCGCTGGCGCGAAGCCGCAGGCCCTGGCGGCGGCCTGTGGATAGACCTGGCACCGCATTTGCTGGACCAGGCCCTGCAGTGTTTTGGCCCCCCAGCGGCCCTGTATGCCGATATCGCCACCCTGCGTGATGGCGCGGAAGCTGACGATTGGTTTGCCTGCGAATTGCGCTATGACTCGGGCCTGCGCGTCCACCTCAGTGCCAGCACCTTGGCCGCCCATGCTGGGCCGCGCTTTGTGGTTCACGGGTCCCGGGGCAGCTACCGCAAATGGGGCTTGGACGCCCAAGAAGATGCCCTGAGAGCAGGCTTGAACCCCGACCCCGCCCAGCCCGAGGCCTGGGGCGTAGACGCCCAAGCCGGTGAGCTGAGCCTTGCCGTGGACCCCAGCCAGCCCGATGCGCGACAAACCCTTGCTTGGCCCACGCTGCGAGGTGATTACCCGCAGTATTACGCCGCCGTGGTAGCCGCATTGCAGGGGCGGGGGCCTCACCCCGTTCCGCCTCGCCAGGCCTTGGCTGTGATGCATTTGCTGGACCTGGGCCGAGAGAGCGCCCGGCGGCGCGTGGAGCTGGCCTGCCCTGCGGTGCTCTGCTCAGGCCCTACACTCGGCGACCCCTGAGGCTCAGGGGCCTTGCTGTCCTCCTTCTTTTTGCCATGGCCCTCAAATCCACCATCTACAAAGCCCAACTGCAAATTGCAAACATGGACCGCCACCTCTATGCCGACCATGCTCTGACGCTGGCTCGACACCCGTCAGAGACGGACGAGCGCATGATGATGCGCCTGCTGGCCTTTGCGATGAGCGTGCCAGCCGACGACCGGCAAGGCGCGCTGACCTTTGCGGGCGGTTTGTCGGACACCGAAGAGCCGGACCTGTGGCAAAAAGACTTGACGGGACAGTTGGTGCAGTGGATCGAAGTGGGCCAGCCCCTGGACGAGCGCCGCCTGACCAAGGCCTGTGGCCGGGCCGAGGTGGTGCGGCTTTGGGCCTACAGCAGTGCCGTGCCGGTGTGGTGGAGCAGCATGGAAGGCAAGCTCTCGCGCCTCAGCAATTTAGAGGTCTGGCAAGTGCCCGCCGAGACCAGCAAGGCCCTGGCCGCCCTGGCGCAGCGCAGCATGCAATTGCAGGTCACTGTGCAAGACGGTGCGATTTGGGTGGGCGATGGCAAAGACTCGGTGCAAGTCGAGCCCATCGCCTTGCGAAGCCTGAGCCAACGCTGAGGGAAATCCCTCGCTGTTCCCTGCCTCTGTGTGAGGGGATGGGGCTGCTAGGGCGGCATCGCTGGCCTATGATCACGGCCTATCACACCAAGCGCCGCACGCCTACCCGGCCTCTGCGGCATGTTTTGTTTCAACGCCACCCGCGCTGCCCATGACACACCCCTTCCCACGACGCCTGCTGTTGGCCCTGATCGGAGCCTGCAGCCTGATGACCATGACACCTATTGCCAACGCTGCCTCCCCCACGCCTGAAGACCCTTATCTCTGGTTAGAGGAGGTACAAGGTGAGAAGCCCCTGGCCTGGGTGCGAGAGCGCAATGCCGCGTCGCGTGCCGTGCTGGAAGCCCACCCCGACTTTGCGGCCAATAAGCAGCGCTTCCGCGAGATTTTGGATTCGACCGACCGCATTCCCTATGCCCAGCGCGACGGTGACTTCTTCATCAATTTCTGGCGCGACAAAACCAACCCACGCGGCCTGTGGCGTCGCACCAGCCTGGCCGAATACCGCAAGGCCAGCCCGCAATGGGAGGTGATGCTGGACCTGGACGCTTTGGCCAAGGCCGAAAATGAAAACTGGGTCTGGAAGGGCGCTGTTTGCCTGGACGGTGCTTCTACCCGCTGCTTGTTGCTGCTCTCGCGCGGCGGTGCAGACGCGGTGGTGGTGCGCGAGTTCGACACCGCCACCAAGCAGTTCGTCAAAGACGGCTTCAGCCTGCCCGAGGCCAAGTCCGATGTCACCTGGCTGGACGAGAACCGCATTTTTGTGGGCACCGATTTCGGGCCTGGCTCGCAAACCGACTCCGGCTATCCGCGCGTGGTCAAGCTCTGGCAGCGCGGCCAAGCCTTGAGCGCGGCCACCACCGTGTTTGAAGGCGAAAAGACCGATGTGTCGGCCGGTGCCAGTGTGGATCACACGCCAGGATTCAAACGCGTTACTTTCAGCCGAGGCGACACCTTCTACACCAGCCAGCTTTATGTCTGGACCGAAGGCCAAGCCCCAGTCAAAGTGGACAAGCCTGCCGATGCCCAGCTCAGCTTCTGGCGCGAACGCGTGCTGGTGGAATTGCGCAGCGACTGGAAGGTCAAAGGCAGCAAGGGCGAAGTCACTTGGCCGCGTGGCAGCTTGTTGGTGGGCGATGCCCAGGCCTATTTGAAGGGCGAGCGCGAGTTCACGGCCTTGTTCACCCCCACGGCCACCCGCTCGCTGGCGGGGTTCTCGCTCACTCGCAGCCAGGTGCTGCTCAGCGTGCTGGACAACGTGGCTGGCCGTGCCGAAGCCTGGCGCTTTGAAGGCGGCCAGTGGAAGAAGCGCGACATCGCAGCGCCCTTCCCCGGCACCCTGGGCCTGTCCAGCCTGCACGACCCGCAAGTCAGCAACGACCCCTGGGCCGAGCACTTCATGCTGACTTACACCGACTTTGTCACGCCGGATTCGCTCTACATCGGTGAGGCGGGCAAAGAGGGCCTGGAGCGCATCAAGTCACGCCCCGCGTTCTTTGACGCGTCGACGGTCAAGGCCGAACAGCACTTTGCGACCTCGAAGGACGGCACCAAAGTGCCCTACTTTGTGATTGGTGCGAAGAACCGTGTGGATGATGGCAAAAACCCCACCCTGCTCTACGGCTATGGTGGCTTCGAAGTGTCCATGCAGCCTTGGTATTCGGCCGGTTATGGCACAGCCTGGTTCACCAAGGGCGGTGTGCTGGTGGTGGCCAATATCCGCGGCGGTGGCGAGTACGGCCCCGGTTGGCACCAAGCGGCCATCAAGGCCCACAAGCAAAAAAGCTATGACGACTTTGCCGCCGTCGCCGAAGACCTGATCGCCCGCAAAGTCACCTCGCCGCGCCACCTGGGCATCCAAGGTGGCAGCAATGGTGGCCTGCTGGTAGGTGCCGTCATGGTGCAGCGCCCAGAGTTATTCAACGCCGTGGTCTGCCAAGTGCCGCTGCTGGACATGCGCCGCTTCCACACCCTGCTGGCCGGTGCGAGCTGGATGGCCGAGTACGGCAACCCCGATGTCCCCGAAGAGTGGGCCACCATCTCCAAGTACAGCCCTTACCAGAACGTGAGCAAGGGCAAGACCTACCCCAAGGTCTTCTTCGTCACCTCTACTCGCGATGACCGTGTCCACCCCGGCCACGCCCGCAAGATGGCTGCCCGCATGATCGAGCAGGGCCACCAGGTGCTGTACTACGAGAACATCGAAGGCGGCCACGGTGCCTCGGCGGACAATGCCCAAGCGGCAGACCGTCAGGCACTGGAGTTCGCCTTCCTCTGGCAACAACTGAAGCGCTGACCCATGAGCCCCGCCACCGTCACCCACAACGCCGCTGCCCAGCGCTTTGAGCTGACGGTGGATGGCCTGTTGTGTGAGGCCACCTACCGCCTGCAAGACGGCGTGATGTGGATGAACCATACCGGCGTGCCCTCTGCCCTGGAGGGCCGCGGTCTGGCCAGCCAGTTGGTGTCTGCCGCCGTGGCCCATGCGCGCGAGCAAGGCCTGAAGATCAAGCCCGTGTGCAGCTATGTGGCGGTGTGGATGCGGCGGCACCCTGAGGCCGCAGACCTTCTCGCTTAAATTTTGATTTCGAGCTGCGCCCGCCAGGTCATGGCCGTCGGCGAGACGGTTTGGGCCACTTCATCGCCCACTTGAGAGGTCGAACCTGTGTCCAGCGGTGCGAGGTTGCTGAGCGACACACGCAAGCGCCACGCTGAGCTGAAACTCCACAAGGCATAGGCATCAATGACCCGCTTGGTGGGCTGCACCAGCCACTGGTTCTCGGCCAAGCGCGTGGTGTAGCCCGGGGTGTAGGAGACACTGCTGCCCACGGTGAGCGGCAGGTCCTTGACCTTCCAGTCCGCCCCCAGGTTGAGCGTGCCTCCGGGCTGGCTGTCCAGGCGGTTGTCGGGGCCAGGAACGCTGTCAACGCGCGAGACAAAGAGGCTCAGGTTGGCGCGCACATCCACTTGCGGAGCGTCTTCCATCCATTCGGTCAAACGCCCCTTGGCCTCCATCTCCACGCCTTGCGTGGTGGCGCGGCCCACATTTTGCGGGCGCGAGACATAACGCGGTGTGGCCGACCAAGACACCTCTTCAAGCGACACCACCGAGCGCATCAAGTTGGTGATGTGGCGATGAAACAGGTTGACGCTGAACAGCCCACCGCCCGGCAAATAGCGCTCAGCCGCCACATCGATGCCAGTGGCTAACTCGGGCTGTAGTGCGGGGTTGCCTGCCCGGTCGGGCGAGGTTTCGCTGTTGCGGGTGGCCAGGCTGGGCCAGGCGACCAGTTGATTCAGGGTGGGTGATTTATAGCTGCGCGTCAGGCTCACACGCACCTGGCTACGGCTCTTGGGCTCGGGCCGCCACAGCGCGTGCAATAGAGGCGTGACCACACTGGTGGTATTGCTCACCGCGGGCTGGTCGCCCAGCGACTCGCCCTGGGTGCGAATGCCCTCCCAGCGCAGGCCACCATGCACAGCCCATTGCGGGGTCAGGCTCCATTCGTCTTGGGCGAAGGCCGCAACACGGCGGGTGGAAGCCGCTAGGTTGTCACCAAAGCCCACCAAACGAGGCTGACCATTGAGCAAGGGCTCGCGGCTGTCGTCTCGCTGGGCGGCCTCGGCCTCCAGGCCCATCACGAGGTTGTGGTCGTTGTCCAGCAGCTTGCTACCCTTGAGGTTGAGCTGCTGGGTGCGCTCACTGCTCTGGGTCTGGTCTTGCACCACATCCAGGTCGCTGCGGCCATCGTAGCTTTCCAGGCGCTGAGACTGGCCCGTGCTGCGCGAGCGGCTCATGCCGCCCCGTGTCTCCAGTCTCCAACCATCCACCGTGGTACGCCATTGGCCATTCAAGCGCACCAGTGCAAAGTCACTCTCATTGCTGCCCGTGGTGCTGCACAGCAGGCTGGCGTCGAAAGGCGTCTGCCCGTCGCAGGCCGCAGGCTGGTGGCCAAAATTGGCGTTGCGGGTGCCCGAGCCTTTGGACGCCACCACCATGGGCATGAGCATCAGATTGTCCGTCTCACTCAAGCGCCATTGCAGGCGTGCGCTGGCATGCAAGCCTTGTCGCTCGTCAGTGCTTTGGGAGCGCTCGACCTGCATGGCTTGCGGGCTGGTGGTGGTCGTGGTGGCGGTGTCTTCCCCTTTGCGCCGCCAGGTGGTGGCCGAGACGTTGTAGCTGAAGGCATCGATCTGGTCGTCACGGGTCCAACCCACAAAACCACCAGGCTGGCCGCGTTCCACCCCCACTCCGAGCTTGAGGTCGTTGAGCCGCTTGGTAAAGCCTTCACGGGTGATGATGTTGATGGTGCCGCCTATCGCTCTAGCCCCGGTTTCTGCCGTGGGCGCACGGATGATCTCGATGCGCTCAATTTGATCGGGGCTGATGGAGTCCAAGGACAAGCCTCCTTGCACCCGCTCACCGTCGATGAGGATCTGGGTGTAGCCCGCGCCCAAGCCCCGCATGCGGGGGCTGCCACCCCGGCCTGGGCGGCCATCGGTGGTCACACCGGGCAGGCGCTTCATCACCTCGCCCAAAGAGGTATCGCCGAATTTATCCAACTCCTCCCGGCCGATGATGATCTTGGCCGCCGTGGATTGGCGACGTTGTTCGTCCTCGCTGCGAGTGCCTGTGACGGTCACCCGTTGGGTCGCTGTTGCCGCAGGCTTAGGGGCAGATTTGGCCGCCGCAGCAGCCTCAGCATTGGCGGGGGCGTCAGGCGCGGTGGCCTGGGCCCACCCAGTGCCGACGGTGGCCAGGCTGGCAGACAGGGCCATGAGTGAGCGCGAAAACGGCAGGGTAAAGAGTGCTTGAGGCATGGCGCTCACTGGCAGGCAGGTTCGTTCAAAAGGACTGCCATTTTCAGGCACGGAACCGCTCTCTGCCCCCCGAAGGGCTTTGCCTTTGCTTGGCGGAAACAGAGGGCAACCTGATCGGCCAAGGGCATCGGCCTGATTTGGGCCTCACAATGGCCACCATGAGCGAGCCTCCCAAAACCTTCAAGCTGTTGACCTTTTGGCTCCTGGTGGGCACGGTCATTTTCTTGGCCTTCCAATGGTGGCTGCATGAGCGTGCCAAACCTCGCATTCAGTGGAGCCAAGGTCAAATCACCTTGCAGCGATCAGCCGACGGCCACTACCACTGGCCGGCCACGCTGCGTGGCCCCAAAGGACAGCGTGAGGTGGTGTTCTTGATCGACACGGGCGCAACCACCTCTGTACTACCCGGCGAGGTGGCCCAAGCCCTGGGCCTACCCCAAGGCCCGCGCTTTGTGGCCCGCACCGCCTCTGGCGAGGCCGAAGGCTGGCGCAGCACGGTGGATGTGGCCTTGGAAGGTGGCTTCACCCTGGAGCGCATGGCCATCTCCGTGCTGCCCAGCCTCTCTGACGCGCCTTTGCTGGGCATGGATGTGTTGGGCAAGCTGAGGCTGGAGCAAGGCCAAGGTGTGATGACCCTGCGCTTGCCAGAGGCCCAGCGTGACTGAGCCTTGCAAGCCCCCCATCGGCATCATCGGCATCGGCAATATGGGCTTTGCCCTGCTGCAACGCTTGCGCGCACAAGGCTGGCTGGTGGTGGTGCACGACATCGACCCGCAGCGCTGCGCTGCCGCCTTGGCGCTAGGGGCCACCGTGGTCCGCCATGCCGCCGAGGTCGCTCAGCACTGCCGCCAAACCCTGGTGGTGGTGGTCGATGCGGCCCAAACCGCTGAGGTGCTGTGGGGTGAACACGGCCTGCACTGCCAAGCCCAAGCCGGAGATGTGGTGTGGCTGTGCCCCACACTGGGGCCGCAAGATGTGGAAGCAGCGGCCGAGCGCTTGGCCGCGCTGGGTGTCAGCGTGATGGACGCCCCCATGTCAGGCGGCCCGCTGCGCGCCCAGCGTGGTGAGATGAGCCTGATGCTGGCCGGGCCTGCGGCCGTGCTAAGCAGGGTCTGGGGCATCTGGACGACGCCAGCCTGTTCCTGCAGGCTGGGGGCCAGCCCGAGCCTGCTTCAGCACGCGATGAAGCCGCCGCGCTGCGCGCCTGCGCCGAACTGGCCACCCACTTGGGGCTGGCCGACGTACAAGCCCAGGTGCTGGGCCGCCACTCCAACTTAGCAGTGAGTTTGACGCCGCACGAGCTGGTGGCTCGAGTGGCCACCGGCACAGCCCGCTGGCGAGCGGCCGAACAAGCCCAGCATGAGATGGCCGTAGCCAAGGCTTTAGCCCGCGCTGGTGCCCCAGCCGTGCGCCCGGCTGTAGCGCCGGGCGTGGGGCGGGAAGGCCACGACTTGGCCGGGCCGCATGCCTGGGTGTCTCAAGGCCGCACCTGGCACATCAGCCTGTGGCAGCGCGCCCAGGTCTTGACCACCCCGCCCGACGCTCGCGCCTCTGGCCAAGCGCTCGCGGCCTGCCACACCGCGCTGGCCCAGGCCAGCCTGCCCCCACGCGCGGCCTGGGGCATGTTGGATGAACTGCATCGCTTGCTGGACGACCCTGACTTGCTGCGCCAAGGCGCCGCCTCTGCCGATGTGGCCCTGGTGCGCCGCCTGGCCCTGGCCTGCCGGCAACGCTTGCAAGCCCTGGCCCCCGCCCTGCAAGCACTGCATGGTGATGCCCACCTCAACAATGTCTGGGCCACTCCTCAGGGGCCGCTGTGGGGGGATTGGGAAGATACCGTCGTCGGCCCCGTGGAGTGGGACGCTGCCTGCCTCGTGGCGGGGGCACGCGTATTGGGTACCGACGTGGCTTGGTCTGAGGCGGCGCTGCAGGGCTGGTGGCACGCCCGCGAAGCGCAAGGCTCAGCACCCAGCCCCGCGCTGCTGGACGAGTGCGTGCTGGGCCGCACCCTGTTTGTCACCGCCTGGATGTGGGCCTTGGGGGCGGCCAATGGCAGCCCAGAGCGGCGGGCTAGGCTGACGGGCCGCCTGGCCTGGCTGCGGGCGCATTAGACATAAAGAGCGGCGGTGTCTCGGGCTTGCTGAGCCACCAGCTTGACCAGTGCCGCAGGGGCCAGCACCTGCACCTGAGGGCCGTGGCGCAGCAGGTCCATGGCCAGCTCGGTCGGGTCAGTGAAGGGCAGCTTCATCTCCAACTGGCCGTCTTCCAGCCAGCGCAAGCTTTGCTGCGGGTGCCATTCTTCTGCGGCCACCCACTGCGCAGCCTCGGCAGAGAAGCGAAGTGTTGCGGTTTGCAGCGCCTTGCCCGAGAAAATGCCATAACCGCCATCCAACTCGGCCTGCACGGTCTTGAGCGCCACGTCTTTGGCGCGGGCAGGCAGCACCCGCACGCTGCGCACCGCATCCAAAGCAAAACGCCGCAGACCCTCGCTGCGGTGGCACCAGGCGTCCAGGTACCAGGTATTGCGGTAGTAGGTGAGCCGCTGCGGAGACACTTCGCGCTGCGACTCGCTGCGCCGCGCCCGGGTGAAGTAAAGCATCTCTAGCCGTTCGCGCTTGAGCAAGGCAGAGCCCACCAGCTCAAACCACTTGCTGGGCACGGGGCGGCGCGCCGGGCTGATCACCCGCACGCGGCGCAGTAACTCGCGGGACTCTCCCTCGCTGGTGCCCAGCATGCCATGCAGCTTGTCGAGCAAGGGCTGCAAGTGCCGCCCGAGCACGCCCCCCGCATCCAGCCCGGCAATGAGCTGGTGCATGGTCAAGAGAGCGTGAATCTCGGCTTCGTTAAACCACACGCCGGGCAGCTCATGGGCAGTTGCTGCGGGGCTGGCACCCTCGCCTTGCGCTTCAAAGCGATAGGCGTTGTCAAAGCGGTCGTAGACGATGGGCGCGTCCATGCGATCTCGCAGGTATTGCAGGTCGCGCTTGAGCGTGGCGCGCGAGACCTCCAGCTCGGCCTGCAGGGTCTCAAACGACACTCCGCCACGCGACTTGATGAGCAGTTCGATCCGATAAAAGCGTTCAGTGCGGTCCATGCCTTAGCTTATCTCAGGCTCATGGCATGAGCCTCTCCGGAAAACCCGCATGGCCATCACAACAGTGCGGCAGGCTCATCCCATGAGCCTGTGGTCTTGCACACTGACTTCCACGCTGACCTCACCGGCCCCTTCTTCGTTGGAGATATGCATGACCCAAGCCACGTTGCCCTTTGCTGATGACACCTCAAGCCCCTCGGCACGCCAGGCGGCCGACCGCTGTGGCTTTGCCCTGGGCTGGGACCACGCACGCCACGGCCTGCTGCCACCGGCCGCTCATCTCCTGCCGCAAAACCCGCTGCGCCAGGGTTGGGAGGCTGGGCGGGCGGCCTTTGGCAGCCGCACCATAGCGGCGACCCCAGCGGTTCAAGCCTGGCTCGCATTGCGGCTGGACGCTTGGCAGCACGGCCGCCACTTTGAGGAGGTGCAGGTCACGCCCCATTACCTGGCACAGCTCTGGGTGGAACGCTGCCCCATCACCCGCCGCCCACTGCAAGCACTGCAAGGCCTGGCCACTGCCGCGTCGGAAGACCCAGCTTGGCTGGCGGAGCCCGCTCGCATTGCGCGCTTGCAGGGCGAGGCTGGCTATGCAGCCGGTCACCTGGCGGTGATCAGCCAGCGCGCTGCACAGGCCATGAGCGGCAAGCGCTGGGACGATGCCCGCTTGATGGCCGTGCTGGCGGCCGCTCATGCTGACACCGCGGTCAGCGCAGCAGCCCCCGCGTCCGACGAGCTGGAGGGGCTGAACAGCGCGGCCTGGACGCGCTTGGCCACGCTAATGTCTTATGTCACCCCCCTGCCCCACGAGGTGGCAGCAGCCATTCCTCTGCGCGTGCTCCCCCCCAACCGCCTGCGCTTGCTCAACCCCATCCAGGGCTTGCAGCTTCTCATCACTCGCCAAATCGCCCGCCCCGGCTTTGCAGCACGGTTGGGCCAACTGGCCGCTTGGCTGCCCGGCATCACGCTACAGCGGGACTTTCACAAGGTGGTGCATGGCCTCTTGCCCCGCGCCTGGGACGGTGGCCGCCCCCTGACGGATGCCCAATGGCGCGACCGCTTGGAAGACGCCTGGGCCGACCCGCGCCTGATGCGCAGTTGGCAGCGCTTTGCGCTGCAATTGAGCGCCGAGCAGGCAGAAGCCCTGGTGCAGCGCGCCGCAAAAGCGGGCTTGGTAGGCCAAGCCCAGCAGGTGCACATTCATGCCCCGGAGCAAGCCACCGAAGGCTGGGCGCTGGAGTCAGGCGGCTACGTGGGCCAAGCCAAGCGTGTGAATGCCCCTCTGTGGGCAGGCTTTCGACGTGCAAGCCTTGGGCGCAACACCGACGCCCACGGTCACCATTCAGGCATAGGTCTGTAAATTCTGCCGGCCAGGCTGATCCAAATGGGGCAGACCGTTGAAGCTCAACAGCGCATGCCTCCGGGCTGTGCTGTGCAACTCCGACACCGCACTGTTGCGCAGGCGCAGGTTCAACTCCACCACGCCCTCAGGCCCGGCTTGCAATAGCTGGCCCACCGCATTGGAGATCGGCCCACCGCTTGACAACACCAGAATGTGCTCGGCCGTCTGGTCTTGGCGGGCCTCGTCCAGCACCGCCATCACGCCCGCCAAAAACTCGGCATGGCTGGGCAGGCCCACAGGTGCCAGTTCGGCTTTGATCCAGCCCAACAGGCCCCTGCGCAAGTGCAAAAAGTGTTGGCGTTGAACCTCGGGGCTGGTGCCTTGCGGCAGCGGCCCCGGGTGGGCGGCACGTACCAGGGCTTCCGGGTCGTATTCATTCAGGCCGGGGCGCACCTGGGCAGTGGGCAAGCCACCCAGCCCCGCCGCAATGGCCTCCATGCTCTGGCGATGGCGCTTTAAGCTGCCCATCCACACCGCATCAAAGCGCAGGCCCAAGGCTCGCCAATGCTGGCCCAGCAGCTCACATTGCTGTGCCCCCAAAGGGCTCAATTGGTCGTAGTCTGCTGCGCCGAACGACGCCTGCCCGTGTCGCACCAGGTAGATCTTTGCCATGACGCGATTCTGCGGCTGGAATGAAGCTTGGGCTGTCACTGCGGAGACGAGCACGCCAACATGAAGCGCAGTGAGGAGGCATCGCAGCGGCCTCCGTAGGTGATGGGAATGCTCGCAACAGGCCAAGCCTTCGGCCCGCTGCTACGCAGCGTCCAAGACAGTCCGCTGGACTGTCTTGAGCGAACCACGGTGGGTCTCATCCCAAACGCCCACCCCAAACGGCGACGCCCCCAGACCTTGCGGTCTGGAGGCGTCTTCGTTTGGAGCGGGTGATGGGAATCGAACCCACGTATCGAGCTTGGGAAGCTAGCGTTCTACCATTGAACTACACCCGCCAAGGTGCTGGGCTAGATTCTAACCGCACACCGGGGAGGTGCTGGGACATGTGTCGAGGCGATGCGCGGTGATGCGACGCGCGAACGCTTCGAAATCTGCGGCGGGTTGAGGGCGGCTGATGAGGTAGCCCTGCAGGATTTCGCAGTGGATGTCACGCAAAGAGGGGCAAGCCCAAGGCATGCAGGCGTTCGATGATGAGTTGCGTGGTCTGGATATCGGTCATCAGCACGCTTTCGGTCAACTCGATCTCCAGCTCACCCGGGCGCACACCCGCCTCAGCAATGGCACTGGTCAAGGTATCGAGCAGGCGGTGGTGGCGGAATTCCAAGGCCGAGACGTTGACGGCCACGGTGCCAAACAGCAGTCCGGCCTGCTTCCAAGCGGCGATTTGCTGACAGGCGTGGCGGATGGTCCAGGCACCCAGTTCGCTGATCAGGCCGCATTGCTCGGCGGCAGGGATGAAGTGGAAGGGCGACAGCAGGCCTCGCACCGGGTGTTGCCAGCGAATCAGGGCCTCGCAGCCCATCAGGGCACCGCTGCGGGCATCCACCAAGGGTTGGTAGTGCAGCACAAATTCATCGCGTTCCAGCGCCTGGCGCAGCTCCGCCTCCAACTGCAGGGCGGCCTGGAGCTGGTGATTGAATTCCTCTCTGAAGAAGCTGGTGCGAGAGCCGCCCATGCTCTTGGCCGCATACATGGCGGTATCGGCGTAACTGACCAAGGTTTCATGGTCACTGGCATCGGCCGGGTAGAAGGCCACACCAATGCTGGCCGACACGCTGACATCACCAGCTTGCAGAGAGACGGGCTGTTCCAACTCTTTGAGCACGCGGTCGGCCGTGGCGCTGACCTGGTCCCATTGGCTGGCGTCGTGCAGCAACACGGTGAACTCGTCGCCGCTGAGGCGGGCCACCACATCCGAGCACCGCACCACGGCGCGCAAGCGCTTGGCCAGGGCCATCAGCAGCGCATCGCCGGCCGCATGGCCGTAGGTGTCGTTCACGGGCTTGAAGCGGTCCAGGTCGATGAACAGCAAGGCCAAGCACTTGCCGTCACGTTGAGCTGTGGCAACCGCAGCGCGGGTCAACTCATTGAACAACGCACGATTGGGTAAACCTGTCAGGGTATCCTGCAAGGCCATGCGCTGCAGCTCGGCCTTTTGCCCTTCGAGTTGGTCGAACAACTCGGCCACTTGGGCATGCACCTGGTTGAGGTGGCTACCGAGTTGACCCAGTTCATCGCGGCGGTTCCAGTCCATGGGTACCACGGTGCCGCGCGAGGCCATTTGGCTGGCTTGCTGCTTGAGCCGCTCAATCGGCCCCAGCAATCGACGCGTCAAGATGACCACCAAAACCAGACCACTGAGCAACACCTGAAGGGCCGCCAGTTGAATGGTGCCAGCCCGCCTTTCAGCCAGTGCTTTTTCGATCTGGTCTGGATCGAACCATATTTCCAGCTCACCCAGGCGTTCGCCCTCGTGAAGGATCTCCGCTTGAAAGCGCACGCCCTGCCCGACCACTGTGCCTTGCTGAGTGAATTCCACGGGCGTGCTCAAAGGGCGTGATTCCGTCAGGCGCAAGCTGTTGACCGAGGGCTCCAGGAGCCCGCGCTTGAGCCGGTCCAGGGTGGCGGCCTCATCCATGGTCCACAGTGGGGTAACGAGGTCGGCCGTCATCAGGCCCAGCACAGCTTGGCGGTTTTGTGCCACCAAGGGCTCTTGGGCTTTGCGGGTCCAGCGCTCTTCCATCTGCCACAGCGCCGCCGTGGGCAAGATCACGGCCAAGGCAATGCCAATCAGCACCGAGGCGCGGATAGACAAGGTGGGCCAGCGGCGGATGTCAGGCATAGCGAGCCAACCACTCAATGCAGCCATCCATCTGGCCGGTGGCCCGATCTGCTTGGGGATGATTGATCAGGGCCGTGACCACCACCACGTGGCCAGAACGGGTTTTGATGTAGCCCGCCAGCGCACGGGTGTCCATCAGGGTGCCGGTTTTGAGATAAGCCTGGCCCTGGGCAGCGCCGCCTCGCAGGCGATGCTGCATCGTACCGTCCACGCCCGCCAAAGGCAGGGAGCTGAGCAAAGCCATGCCCTGCGGGTGATAGGCAAAGCGCTCCAGCAGTGCGGCCAATGCCCGAGGCTTGGCCCGCTCCTGCCGCGACAAACCGCTGCCGGAGTCCACCTCAATGTCGCCGCGGGCCAGGCCTTGTTGAGCCAGCCATTGCTGCATACGGCGCTGTGCTGCGGGCAAAGTGGCGGCCTGCTTGGGAAAGCCTGGTGACATGGCCAGCATCAGGTGCCGAGCAGCAAGGTTGTCGCTGGTTTTGTTGATCTCGCGCAGCAGAGCCGGCAGACGCTCAGATTGGTGAACGGCAAACAACTGCGGCGCGCGCGGGCCCACGGCCTGCTCCACCACCGCGCCAGTCAAGCGCCCGCCTACGCGGGCCCAGGCCTGGGCCACCGCTAGGCGCGCCACCAGCCACAGGTCTCCCCATAGCGTGCCGTCGCGCAGCTCTCCATCCAAGTAGGCTGCCGTGCGCCAGCGAAACTCGGGGCCCAGCACATCCAGAGCGGCCATGGAGGTCACCAGCTTGGCCGTTGAGGCCATCTGAAAGGGCTGCTCGGCGTTGATGGCTACCAGGGGCTGGGCTTGCCCGACCACGCGGGCATAAAGCCCCACACTGTGGCTGGGCAGGCCACAGCGTTCGGGCAGTTTGTTCAAGGCCTCGTCCAGCGCAGCCGCAGGCGCGGTGGACGGCCAACACGCGCCCGCCGCCAAGGCGGCCACGCAGTCACGCCGCCTCAAGCCCCCAAGGGCTGTAGGACGGGCTGGGGCACAATCCGCAACACTCTTCCACATCCTCTCAGCATGGGGCCAAGTGCTTGGGCGCAAGCGCCGAAGGTAAACCCACTTCCCCTGCCAGATATGCGTTTGCACGCCAGCATGACCCCCGATTCCGACGCCGCCCCCCCCGCCGATTCCCCTGATCCTGGCCAAGGGCCAGCTCACTCGCCCAAGCGCGGCATTCGCAGCTATGTGCTGCGCGCCGGCCGCATGGGCTCAGGGCAACAAAAGGCGCTGGCCGACCTCAGCCCCCGCTTTGTACTGCCCTACCAAGCCAGCGTGCAGGACTGGGCCGCCAGCTTTGGCCGCCAAGCCCCTGTGGTGATGGAAATTGGCTTTGGCATGGGTGCCGCCACGGCCCAGATTGCCGCCTTGCGGCCCGAGACGGACTTTGTGGGCGTGGAGGTCCACACCCCTGGAGTGGGAGCCTTGCTTAAGCGCATGGGTGAGGAGGGTTTGAGCAATCTGCGCATCATTCAGCATGACGCCGTACAGGTGCTGGAGCACATGGTGCAGCCGGGCGCTTTGGCCGGTGTGCATATCTTTTTTCCAGACCCGTGGCACAAGAAGAAGCACAACAAGCGGCGCTTGATTCAAGCCCCGCTGGTGGCCTTGCTGGCCTCGCGCCTCAGCCCAGGCGGTATCTTGCATTGCGCCACCGATTGGCAGCCCTATGCCTGTCTCTTATACACATCTAGATGTGTATAAGAGACAGCGCTGGTGCCCAGCATGCCATGCAGCTTGTCGAGCAAGGGCTGCAAGTGCCGCCCGAGCACGCCCCCCGCATCCAGCCCGNATCCAAGCCCAGCTCCAGGCGGTTTTGCTCAGGCTGAAGGCGAATGCGCGGGTGGCTGATCTCCACCTCCAGCCATTCCATCAGACGCCTGTCTACCGGGAACTTGCGCTGCAATATCGCTGCCAGTTCGGCCTCGCTCCACACCATCCGCTGAGGCCCCAAAAGGCTGGCGCAGGCTGCTAAGCCCAGAGCACCTGCCAAACCCAGCCCGCCTAACACCGTACGCCTTGAAAAATTCATGTCACTCCGTTGAACAGCAGAGTCTGTGCAACGTGAGCTTGGCCCTCCTGGCTGACAGGGCCTTGACCCGCAGCACCTTGACGCTTCAGCGCAGGGTGTTAGCATTACTGACCAATCAGTCATTAACAATGTCCGCCGCTCCGACCGTTCGCCAACGCCGCAAAGACGCTCGCCCACAAGAATTGCTGGACGCGGCGCTGGAGCTGTTTGTAGAGAAGGGTTTTGCGGCGACGCGCTCTGAAGAGGTGGCCATGCGTGCCGGGGTGTCAAAGGGCACGCTCTACCTCTACTACCCCAGCAAGGAAGAGTTGCTCAAAGCGGTGATCCGCCAAACGCTGGCGGCCAAGATCGCCGAAGGGCGCGTCATGGCCCTGAACCAACAAGGCTCACCGGCTGACAAGCTGCTGGCTGTCCTGCCGCATTGGTGGGGCGAGGTCTACCGCAGCCCTGCGTCTGGGGTGTTCAAGCTGGTCATCACCGAGATGTGCAACTTCCCAGAACTGGCTCAGTTCTACGCTGAAGAAGTCATCATGCCAGGCACTGCCTTGGTGGCAGAGCACTTGGAAGCGGGCATGGCCTGCGGCGAGTTTCATCGGCATGACGTGATGTCCACGGTCTACTCCATCGTGATGCCCTTGATCATGGTCTGCCTGCACAAGCACTCACTCGGTGCCTGCGGCATGGACGAGCCCATCTTGGAAGACCCTGACGGCTTCATCCGTCGTCATGTCACTCTTGTGCTGAATGGCCTGCGCCATGCGCCCGAAGCGCCTTGTTCATCCATCCCACCCTCTCTCCACGCCTAAGCATGCCTCTTTCACGTCGTACTGTTGTAGTGTCAGCCCTTGTGCTGCTGGTGGCCGGTGGTGGGCTGTGGATGAAGCGCCAGCGTGCGGCGGATACCCCCACCCCAGCATCCCCGGCGTCGGCGGCCTCCGCCGCCAGTGCAGCGCTGGCGCTGACACCGCAAGACCTTTGGACCGCCACCAGCCAGCCGCTGAACCGCCACGTCGAGGTGTCCGGCCCCTTGCGCGCTGTGAACAGTGCTTGGGTCAAGGCCAAGGTGCCGGGTGAGCTGAAAAGCCTGAGCGTTCGCGAAGGTGACACGGTGCGCGCAGGCCAAGTGCTGGGCCAGATTGACACCACCGAATTGGACTGGCGGCTGCGCCAAGCCCAACAGCAGGCCGAAGCCGCCAAGGCCCAGGCCGATGTGGCCGACCGCACCTTGGCCAATAACCGTGCCCTGGTGAGTCAAGGTTTTATCTCTCCGACGGCGCTGGACACCTCTCAGGCCAATGCCAATGGTGCTCGCGCTAATTTGCAAGCGGCGCAGGCCGCCGTGGCCTTGGCACGCAAGTCTCTGGCCGATGCCAGCCTGGTCGCGCCGCTTGGCGGCTTGGTGGCTCAACGCTTGGTGCAAGCCGGCGAGCGTGTCTCCTTAGATGCTCGGGTGCTGGAGGTGGTCGACCTCAGCCGCATGGAGCTGGAGGCCGCACTGCCCCCACAAGCAGTGGCCCAGATTCGGGTGGGTGCCCAAGCCAGCCTCATGGTTGACGGGCTGAGTGAGCCGATCGCCGCCCAAGTGGTGCGCATCAACCCCAGCGCCAGCGCGGGCACACGCACGGTGGCAGCTTACTTGAGCATCGCCCCGCATCCGGGCCTGCGCCAGGGCTTGTTTGCCAGCGGGCGCATCACCCTGCCCGGCGCAGCCGCTTTGGTGGTGCCCAGCACCGCCATTCGCCTGGACCTGCCTGAGCCCAGCTTGCTGGTGCTGGAGGGCCAACGCGTCATTCAGCGCAAAGTCACGTTGGGCAACAGCGGTGAAGCGCAGGGCGTCGCTCTGACCGAGGTGCTCAGCGGCCTGAAGGCAGGTGAACAAGTGCTGACGGCCCAGGCCGGCGCGGTGCGCAGCGGCACCCTGGTAAAGCCGCCCTCGGCCATGGGCGTGAATGCCTCGGCCACCAGCGCTTCGGCCCCACGCTGAGCGGTTGCGTCATGTGGTTCACCCGCGTCTCGATTGCCAACCCCGTCATGGCCGTGATGGTCATGCTGGCCTTTGTCGTGTTGGGCGGCTTTGCGCTGCAAAAGCTAAAGGTCGATCAATTTCCAAACATCGACTTCCCGACCGTGGTGGTTCAAGTCGCCTACCCCGGCGCTTCAGCCGAGGTGGTGGAGAACGAAATCACCATCAAGGTCGAAGAAGCCGTCAACACCATTGCGGGTATCAGCCAGCTTTATTCGCGCAGCTATGAGGGCACGGCGGTCGTCATCATCCAGTTCAACCTGGACATGGACGGGCGCAAAGCTGCCGACGATGTGCGCGAGAAAGTCGGCCAAATCCGTGCCACGCTGCCCGACGATGTCGACGAGCCCAAGATTTCACGCTTTGACCCCGCTTCGAGACCGATTTGGACTCTGGCACTGACCAGCCCAGACCAAAGCCGAAGCCCCGCTGAATTGACCGCGTTTGGCGATCAGGTCATCAAAAAACGACTCGAAAACGTGCGCGGAGTGGGCTCCGTGACCTTGGTGGGCGGAGCCAAGCGCGAGATCAATATTTACCTGAAACCTCAGGCCTTGGAGGCTTGGGGCTTGTCGGCCGACTTGGTGATGACGGCTGTGCGCAATGAGACGCGCAACCTGCCCGCTGGTACGCTGCGCAATGCCGCCAACGAACGCATTGTGCAGATTGACGGCCGCTTCACCAACCCGCAGGAGATGAAACAGCTCATCGTGGCGCGGCGGGGTGGGCAGGCCGTGCGCCTGGGCCAGGTGGCAGATGTGGTGGACGGCCCGCAAGAAACAGACAGCCTGGCGCTCTACAACGGCCAGCGCATGCTGGCCTTGGAAGTGCTCAAAGCCCAGGGCGAAAACACCATCGAGGTGGTGGACGGTTTGACGCGAACGGCCGAGGCGCTGCGGCCTCAGCTCCCGCCCGGCATGAGTGTGGACGTGGTGAAAGACAACTCGCGCCCTATCCGGGTCTCCGTCAGCAATGTGCGGCGCACCTTGATCGAAGGGGCCTTGCTGACCGTGGGTATCGTGTTTCTGTTCCTGAACTCTTGGCGCTCGACCTTGATCACCGGGCTGACCTTGCCCATTGCGCTGGTGGGCACATTTTTGTTCATGCACCTGTTCGGCTTCTCCATCAATATGGTGACGCTGATGGCGCTGTCGCTGTGCGTGGGCTTGCTGATCGACGACGCCATCGTGGTGCGAGAAAACATCGTGCGCCATGTGCAGATGGGCAAGACACCGCGCGACGCGGCGCTCGAAGGCACGGCTGAAATCGGCCTGGCGGTCTTGGCCACCACGCTGTCCATTGTTGCGGTGTTTCTGCCCATTGGCTTCATGGGCGGGATCATCGGCAAGTTCTTCCATGAATTCGGCATCACCATCGTCGCGGCCGTGTTGATCTCCATGTTTGTGAGCTTCACGCTCGACCCCATGCTCTCCTCGGTGTGGCATGACCCAGCCATAGACCGAGAAGGCAAACCCTTTGAGCCGCGCGGCTGGTACGACCACACTCTGGGCCGTTTGACCCACGCGGTGGATCAATGGTCGCGCCGCCTGGCTCAGGGCTATGAGGCGCTGCTGGGCTGGTCTCTACAGCATAAATTAGTGACGATCCTGGTGGCCATCAGTACCCTGGTGGCCTCGGTGGTGATGATTCGATTTTTGGGCACTGAGTTTGTACCCAAGGCCGACTTCTCCGAAACCTCGGTCACTTTCTACACACCGGTGGGCAGCAGCTTGGAGCTCACCCAGCAGCGCACCGCCCAAGTCGACCAAATTTTGCGCGCCATGCCCGAGGTGCGCTACACCTTGGCCACCATCAACACCGGCTCCGCCCAAGGCCATAACCAAGTCAGCATCTATGTCCGCTTGGTGGACAGGCAGCAACGCAGCCGCTCGGCGGATGCCATGTCGGCCCCGCTGCGCGATCAACTCGCCCAGGTGCCCGGCATCACCGTCACCCATGTGGGCCTGCTGGACGCGGTGGGCGGCAACAAGCCCATTTCCGTGTCACTGCAAGGGCAAGACTTGAAGGAGCTCAAGCGCCTGTCTCAGCAAGCCACGGAGCGGCTGCGCAGCGTCTCGGGTTTGTCTGACCTGGACACCAGCATGAAGCCCGAAAAGCCCACGGTGGCCGTTGATGTCAAACGGGATGCCGCCTCGGATGTGGGTCTGTCGGTGGGGGCCATCACCAGCCACCTGCGGGCCTTGATTGCGGGCAATACGGTCAGCACCTGGCGTGCGCCAGACGGACAGAACTACGATGTCAAGGTCAGGCTGAGCCCCGATGCCCGGAAAGACAGCCCCGACCTGCAACGCCTGTCCCTGCTGGCGGGCACCAACGCCGATGGCTCACCCAAGCTGGTGGCTCTGAGCCAGGTGGCCGTGCTGAGAGACGCGACCCTGCCCAATCAAATCAACCGGCGTGACTTGAACCGCGAGGTGGAGTTCACGGCCAACACCCAAGGCCGGGCTTTGGGCGAGGTGTCGGCAGACATGAAAAAGGTGCTGGAAGCCATGCCGCTACCGCCGGGCTATGAGTTCCGCTTTGGGGGCTCCACCAAGGACATGCAGGAGTCCTTCCTCTATGCCATCTCGGCGCTGGCCATGGGGGTGATCTTCATCTACATGATTCTGGCCAGCCAGTTCAAGAGCTTTTTGCAGCCCATTGCCTTGATGAGCTCCCTGCCCTTGACCCTGATCGGTGTGGTGGGCGCACTGCTGTTGTGGCGCTCCACACTGAATATGTTCTCCATCATCGGCGTGGTGATGCTGATGGGCTTGGTGACCAAGAACGCCATTCTGCTGCTGGACTTTGCCATTCGGCTGCGTGAGCAAGGCGTGGCGCGCACCGAGGCCCTGTTGCAAGCCGCCCATGTGCGCTTGCGGCCGATCTTGATGACCACGCTGGCCATGGTGTTTGGCATGGTGCCGCTGGCCTTTGCCTTGACCGAAGGCTCCGAGCAACGCGCCCCCATGGGCCAGGCCGTGATTGGTGGTGTCATCACCTCCTCCATCCTGACCTTGGTGGTGGTGCCGGTCATCTACTGTGTGCTGGATGACTTCAAGGCCTGGGTGTCGCGCCGATTGCGTGGGGCGCCCGTCAGCACAAATGAGGGTGAAGCCGCCTAAAATCGCGGGTTTTCCTGAACCCGTTTGCAGACTGCTCCTCAAGGACAAGCCATGAACATCGAACAAGCCCGCTTCAACATGATTGAGCAGCAAATCCGCCCCTGGGATGTGCTGGATGGTGCCGTGTTGAGCCTCTTGGCCGCTGTGCGCCGTGAGGACTTTGTGCCCACCGCCATGAAAGCCCTGGCGTTTGTGGACACCGAGGTACCCTTGGGCGAGGGCCAAGTCATGCTGGCCCCGCGCGTGGAAGCCCGCATGCTGCAAGAGTTAAAGGTACAGCGCCACGAAACCGTGCTCGAAGTCGGCTCGGGCTCGGGCTTTGTGGCGGCCTTGCTGGGCCACCGAGCCCAGCGCGTTATCAGCCTAGAGTGCCGCCCGGCCTTGGCCGCCCAGGCGCGCAGCAACCTGCTGCGTGCGGGCCTGGCTAACGTCGAAGTACGCGAACAATGCGGCAGCAAGGGTTTGGCGGAAGAAGGCCCGTTTGACGCCATCATGCTGTCGGGCTCGGTGCCTGCTGTGCCGCAAGGGCTGCTGGACCAGCTCAAGGTCGGTGGCCGCCTGATCGCCATTGAAGGCCATGAGCCCGTGATGTGCGCTGTGCTCTACACACGGCAGTCCGAACAAGCCGTCTCGCGCGTAGAGTTGTTTGACACCGTGGCCCAGCGCCTAGACGGCTTCCCTGAACCGACCCGCTTCACCTTCTGATGAATGCCCTGCACGTCCACGAGCTGAAGCCTTTTCTGGAAGCCCAAGCGGGCCGCCAAACGCTGCTGCTGGACGTGCGTGAAGACTGGGAAGTCGCCCTCGCCCCCCTGCAACTGCCCGGGGCCGAGACGCGCCACATTCCCATGGGGGACATTCCTGCGCGCCGGGCTGAACTGTCGACCTCGCAGCCTGTCATCGCTTTCTGTCATCACGGCATGCGCAGCGCGCAAGTCGTCGCATTCCTATCGCAGCACGGCCACCCCGAGGTGTACAACCTCGCTGGTGGCACGCACGCTTGGTCCACGCTGGTGGACCCCAGCGTGCCCTGCTATTGAGATCACGCACTCAGCCACAAGCTTTCTGCCCTGACACGACACTACTATGCACACCGAGGATCCCCCCATGACGCCCACGCGCCAGCCCGCCATCTCTGCCCCCCGCCACACGCTAAGTGTTGCCATTGCTCTGGGCCTCTTAAGCCTGAGTTTGGGGGCCCGTGCCCAAAGCCTGGCAGAGCTGTACGAGGCGGCCCGCCAATACGATGCCACCTACCTGGGGGCTCGGGCGCAGGCGGAATCTGCCGTGTTCAAGGCCGAGCAAGCCAAGGCGCTGAATCGCCCGGCAGCCAGCCTGACGGCCACCGCCAATTTGGTGAAGGCCGACGCGCAGTCCACCACCACCAGCACCTCCCCTACGGGTGTCACGGTCAACTCCACCGACAGTGACATCAGCACCCGTGAAGCCAAGGTGGCGCTTCAAGCTCAGCAATCGCTCTACAACCCGGCAAACGCGGCCACCATTGCCCAGGCAGAGCGCGCCTTGGCGCTGTCCCAGGCCCAGTTGAAAGCGGCAGAGCAAGACCTGATCGTGCGCCTTTCCCAGGCCTACTTTGATGTGCTGGCCGCTCAAGACGTGCTGAACACGGTGCGAGCCAGCAAAAAGGCCATCTCAGAGCAACTGGCCTCCGCCAAGCGCAATTTCGAGGTGGGAACCGCCACCATCACTGACACCCGCGAAGCCCAGGCCAAGTTTGACCTGGCCACGGCGCAAGAATTGGCCGCCGACAACGACCTGCGCGTGAAGCTGTTGGCACTGGAGCAGCAAGTGGGCAGGTCGGGCGTCAAACCTCGCCCGCTGGCCGCCCCGGTCGTGCTGCCCCCACTGCAACCCAGCCTCGTTGATGAATGGTTGACCCGTGCCGAAGACAACAGCACAGCCGTCGCCCAAAGCCGTCTGGCGATGGATGTGGCCAAGCTGGAAACCGAAAAGGCCCGCGCTGGCCACTTGCCCACATTGAGCCTGGGGGCCAGCTACAGCCGCACATACCCGGGCGGCTCGACCGACTCCACCACCAACGGCATCGTTTTCTCCAACAGCCGCAGCGGCAACAGCGGTGCAGCCGCCATTGGCCTGACCCTGAACGTGCCCCTGTTCTCGGGTTACTCAGTCCAGAACCGCATCAAAGAGACTTTGTCCCTGGAAGACAAGGCTCGTAACGACTTAGAGCTTGCCCGCCGCGCCATCGCCCAAGGTACGCGCAGCGCCTTTTTTGGCGTGCAGTCGGGTCAAGCCCAAGTCAAAGCCTTGGAAGCTGCCGAGAGCTCCAGCAAGCTGGCCCTGGAGGCCACGCAACTGGGCTACAAAGTGGGCGTGCGGGTGAACCTGGACGTGCTCAATGCCCAGACCCAGCTCTACCAAACCCAGCGCGACCTGGCCCGTGCCCGCTATGACGTGGTGATGGGCGGCTTGAAGCTGCGCCAAGTGAGCGGCACCTTGACGGCCGGTGACGTGGAGGCGATCAACGCGTTGTTGGCGCGTTGATCAGATAGGGGGCCAGCTGCTGCGCCATGCGCGCAGCAGCGCCGGTGTGCTGGGCCGTGAAGGCCACGGCAGCCGCTTGGGCGTGCTGCCTCAAGGCAGCGTCATCCAGCACGCGCCCTACCTGCTCCATGGCCGTGGGCGCATCGGCCACTTGCCAGGCCGCACCGGCGGCCAGCGCCAGCTCAGCAGCCTCGGCAAAATTGAAGGTCGAGGGGCCTAGTACGATGGGGCAGGCACAGGCCAAGGACTCAATCAAGTTGTGGCCGCCCAAGGGCGCAAAGCTGCCCCCCAGCACCGCAAGCTGCGCCATGCCGTAGTAGCGCGCCATTTCACCGAGTGAGTCTCCCACCACCACCTCAGCCTGCAGCGCTTGCTGGGGCAAAGCGCCGCCTTGCCACTGCGAGCGCCGCCAGACGCTGAAGCCTTGGGCTCGGACAAACGCCGCCACCTCCTCAAAGCGCTGCGGATGGCGAGGCACCAAGGCCAACACCAGCCGGGCCGCCTGCGCCTCGGGGAGGCGGGCCAGCCAGGCTTGCCAGGCCGCCAGCAACAGCGCTTCCTCACCCTCTCTGGTATTGGCGGCGACCACCACCACACGGTTGGCCAAAGCCCACTGCGCCTGCCATTGCGCGCCCAGCGCCAATTCGGCGGGGTCAGGCTTCAGCTCATATTTCAGGTTACCGGCCACCACCACCTGAGCCACACCCGCCTCGCGCAAGCGCCGCGCATCGTCTTGGGTCTGCGCCAGGGCCAAGGTCAAGGCGCGGGCGGCCGGGCGCAACAGCGCGGCAAGGCGCTGGCCTTTGCGGGCGCTACGCTCAGACAGGCGCGCATTGGCCAAGACCATGTGCAGCTGCGCTTGGGCGGCGGCGTGCAAGAGCGAGGGCCAAATCTCGGTCTCCATCAGCACACCCAACCGAGGTTGCCAATGCCGCAGAAAGCGGCGCGTGGCCCCGGGGGTATCCCAAGGCAACCAGGTCTGCGCATCGCCAGACTTGAGCAGAGAAAGGCCTGCTTCGCGCCCGGTGGCGGTGCCATGCGTGAGCAGCAGCGGCACGCCCGGATGTTGCTGACGCAGCGCGTCAATCAGGGCCGCTGCGGCCTTGGTCTCGCCCAGTGACACCGCATGCACCCACAGCGGCCGCTGCGGCAGCGCAGCGGGGTAGCCCCAGCCAAAGCGCTGCAGCATGGCCTGGCGATAGCCGGGCTCGGCCCGCCCGCGCCACCAGAGCTTGAGCGCATACACCGGGCTCAGCAGGGCCAGGGCCACGCCCCAGGCTGAGCGTGCGGCCCACTCACGCCACGTGCTCATGCCTTGAGAGGCCTGTTAAGCCGCAAACGCACTCAGTGCGCCGCCGCTGCAAACTGAGCGTCGGGCTTGACCTGGCGCAGCGCCGCCATCATGTCGTGCTCAATGCGCTCCAGCGCCTCTTGGGTCTGGCCTTCAAAGCGGATCACCAGCACCGGCGTGGTGTTCGACGCTCGCACCAGACCAAAACCATCGGCCCAATCGGCCCGCAGGCCGTCGGTGGTGCAGATTTCGGCGCCAGGGAACTTCGCCACTTCCAGCAGCTTGGCAATGACTTGATGCGGCTCGCCTTCGGCGCAGGGAACGTTCAGCTCCGGTGTGCTGAAGCTGGTGGGCAGAGCATTGAGCACGGCGCTCGGATCAGCGGTGCGAGAGAGGATCTCCAGCAAGCGCGCTGCGGTGTACATGGCATCGTCAAAGCCATACCAGCGCTCCGAGAAGAAAATATGGCCGCTCATCTCGCCGGCGATGGGAGCGCCGGTTTCTTTGAGCTTGGCCTTGACCAGCGAGTGGCCCGTCTTCCACATCAGGGGCACGCCGCCCGCGGCGCGAATGTCCGGCGCCAGGCGCTGGCTGCACTTCACGTCATAAATGATGGTGCCGCCCTTGACGCGGGTCAGGATGTCGCGTGCAAACAGCATCAACTGACGGTCGGGGTAAATGATTTGCCCGTCTTTGGTGACCACACCCAAGCGGTCGCCGTCGCCGTCAAAGGCCAAGCCCAGCTCGGCGCCGGTGGCATGCACCACCTTGATCAGGTCGGCCAGGTTCTCGGGCTTGGAGGGGTCCGGGTGGTGGTTGGGGAAATCGCCATCGACGGTGGAATAGAGGTCGATCACCTCGCAGCCCAAGGCCTTGAGGATGGCGGGGCCGGTGGCACCCGGGATGCCATTGCCTGAGTCGACCACGATCTTCATCGGACGCTTGAGCTTGCAGTCTTTGACGATGCGGTGGGTGTACTCGGGCACGATGTCCATAGCGGCGATGCGACCGGTGCCATTCGCATAGTCCTCCGCTTCGATGCGGCGACGCAAGGCCTGGATCTCTTCGCCATAAATGGCGCGGCCCG
Organism: Ideonella sp. MAG2; assembly: GCA_004359425.1. Classification (GTDB taxonomy): domain Bacteria; phylum Pseudomonadota; class Gammaproteobacteria; order Burkholderiales; family Burkholderiaceae_C; genus Ideonella. The sequence goes on from PTEU01000001.1 coordinate 1,731,996, forward strand.
CCAACACCATCTTGAAACCGTTGTAATCCTTGGGGTTGTGGCTGCCTGTCACCTGAATGCCGCTTTGGCAGCGGTGCTTTTTGCGGGTGGCCGCCACGTAATACACCATGGGCGTGGTCACCGCGCCCAGGTCCACCACATCCAGGCCGCAATCGGCCAAGCCGCGCATCAGCGCAGCGGCCAAGCCGGGGCCGGACAGGCGGCCGTCGCGCCCTACAGCCACCGCCTTTTCACCAACGGCCCGAGCCTCGGTGCCAAAGGCGCGGCCCAGGTGGTAGGCCATGTCCTCGTCCAGCGTCTTGCCGACGATGCCGCGGATGTCATAGGCTTTGAAGATGGAGGCGCTGACTTGCATAGTCTGTGAAAGGGCCTAGGTGGCCACGGTGCGAGGATGATGCGGGCATTGTAGAGAGGTCCTCTGCGGCAACCGTCGGCCTCTGTTAGGGGTATGGGCTTGCCATTCGTCGCCCCCGCTGTCGATTGATCGCAGAAGGCCCCCTTGCCACTTATGGGCTTTTTACACTGCGCCCATTCCCTGCCCTTGGCCTTCTTTGGACAGACTCACCATGCCTCTCACCGCCGATGTTTTGAAGCGCTCTTGGCGCGCGACCTACAACCTCAGCCTGGAGCCCGTAGGGCCGGCCTGGCTGCCTTGGGTGTGGTCCACTCTCTTGGCCCTGCCCTGGGCGCTCGCTTTCACCGTCGCAGGTTTTGCCCTCTACGCCAAGCCGGAGCACTGGGGCGACCCAGTGTTCTGGTGGCAAGCATTCAGCAAGAACTTTGTAGTGGCGCTATCGGTGTCCACCGCCATCCACCTGCTGTTTGCGCTGACCATCGGCTTTTGGGGCCGCCCCACTATTCGCTGCTGGTCCCCCGGTCGCCAGAGGCTGTACTTCATCACCATCCCCATCCTCGGCGTTTTGATCGGCTGGGGCATCGGCTTTTGGCTGATCGAAGGGCACATGCTCAAGCTCAGCGCCAATGCCTGGGCGGGCTTTGGCCTGCTGACGGTGCTTGGCATGCTGGCCTCCAATGCTCACTACAGCAACAAAGTCCGCGCAGAGATGGCAGAGCGCCGGGCGACCGAGGCGCAGTTGTGCCTGCTGCAAGGCCAGATCGAGCCGCACTTTTTATTCAACACCCTGGCCCATGTGCAGACCTTGATCGAGGTCGACCCTGCCAAAGCGCAGCAGATGCTGGAGGCCTTTGTGGCCTATCTGCGCAGCAGCTTTAGTGGCCTGCGCGCCCCGCAGCAAACCTTGGGGCAAGAGGCGGCCATGATCCATGCCTATTTGCAAGTCTTGGCGCTGCGCATGGAAGACCGCCTGCAATGGCAGATTGATGTGCCCCCGGACTTGGCCGCCACGCCGCTGCCACCGCTGCTGCTGCAACCCCTGGTCGAGAATGCCATCACCCACGGCTTGGAGCCCAAGATTGAGGGCGGACGCATCGTCTTGCAGGCACGCCGTGAAGGCGGCCTGTTGCACCTCACCGTCAGCGACACCGGCTTGGGTTTGGATCAGCCCCACGCACGGCCCCGAGGCCAAGGCTCGGCCCTGAACAACATCCGCGCCCGCCTGGCTGAACAATGGGGCTCCCAGGCCACGTTGACGCTGAGCGATGCAGCGCAGGGTGGTACCGTCGCGCAACTGACCCTGCCCTTGAGCACCGCATAATGCCCAGCCCCACCGCACCCACGGCTCTGATCGCCGACGACGAACCCGCACTGGCCCGCCACCTGCAAGCTCAACTCGGCAAGCTCTGGCCCGAGCTGCACATCGTCTGCCTGGCCCGTCATGGCCAGGAAGCGGCCGAGCAGATTGCCGCTCTCAAGCCTGACTTGGCTTTCTTGGACATCCGCATGCCGGGCTTGACTGGTTTGGAGGTCGCCCAGGGTATTGAAGGCCTGACCCGGGTGGTCTTTGTGACCGCCTACGACGAGTTTGCGGTGCAAGCCTTTGAGGCTGCCGCGCTGGACTATGTGCTTAAGCCCGTGAGCGTCGACCGTTTGGCCCGCACCATCGAGCGCCTTAAATCCGCTTTACTCACTCCCACAGAGCCGCAAGCCAGCTTGGCCCAGGCCCTGCATCAATTGCAACACCCTGCACCGGCCGCCACCCGCCTGCGCTGGGTGCGTGCCAGCCAAGGCGAGCTGACGCATCAGATCCCGGTGGACGAGGTGTTGTTCTTTCAGGCAGACGACAAATACACCTGTGTGCAGACCGCTCAAAAGGAGTACCTGATCCGCACCCCGATTGCCGAATTGGTAGCCCAACTCGACCCCGAGTTGTTTTGGCAGGTTCACCGCAGCACGGTGGTCAACATTGCCCATCTGGAAGGCACGCGCCGTGACGAGGCCAGTCGCCTGTGGTTGCGCATTCGCCAGCATGCCAGTGAGTTGCCGGTAAGCCGTGCTTACGTGCACCTGTTCAAGGCGATGTGAGGCACATAAAGGGGCAAGCCCAAGCTGGGCACATGTCCGAAAACGTCTCATGTTGAGGGTGGGCCGCCCCTATCATGGCGGCCATGTCGAACGCTTTGCCGCCCGCCCCTGCCCCCCTTGATGCGGACCAGGCCTATCAGGCCCTGAAGTCTCGTGACCCGCGCTTTGATGGCAAGCTGTTTGTCGGCGTGACCAGTACGGGCATCTACTGCCGGCCTATCTGCCGCGTCAAGCTGCCTCAGGCGCGCAACTGCCGATTTTTTGGCAATGCCGCCGGTGCTGAACAGGCGGGGTTCAGGCCCTGCCTGCGCTGCCGCCCCGAGCTGGCCCCGGGGCTGGCCCGCAGCGACAGTGTGCGCTCCTTGGCCCATGCGGGGGCGGCTTGGCTGGGTCGGCAGATTGCCTTGGGCCAGACAACCCGCCTGCCCGACCTCGCGGCCCACTTAGGAGTGAGCGAGCGGCATGTCCGCCGCCTGTTTGAAGAGGTTCATGGTGTGAGCCCGCTAGCCTGGTCCACCACCCAGCGCCTGCTGTGGGCCAAACGCCTGCTGACAGACACATCACTCAGCGTGGCGCAGGTGGCCGAATCCAGTGGCTTTGGCAGTGTCCGTCGCTTCAACGCGGCCTGGGCCCAGCATTACCGGCTCAGCCCTAGCGCATTGCGTCGCCAACCCTCCAGCCGGGTCAACCACTCTGCCACCGAGGACGGCGTCGCCACTGGCGTTGTGCTGCGCCTGCCTTGGCGAGCCCCCTACAACGCTGAGGCCATGCAAGCTTTTTTAGCGGCACGGCCACTGGCTGGGGTGGAAGCTTGGGCGCAAGGCCGTTGGTGGAGGACGGTGCGCTTGCGCCATGCCGGGCGGCTGCATAGCGGATGGCTGGCCTTGGCATTTGATGTGCAACGCGGGGAATGCCGGGCTGAGGTTTCGGCCTCGCTGGCCCCGGTGTTGGGGCCACTGGCGCAAACGCTGCGCCATCTGCTGGACCTGGATACCGACACGCAGCCGATCGACGAAGCCTTGGTGCATGCGCCTCTGCGCGCTTTGCCAGGCCTGCGCATTCCCGGCTGTATGGATGGTTTCGAAACCACCGTGCGCATCATCCTCGGCCAGCAGATCACAGTGGCGGCGGCCTGCACGCTGACCGCACGCTTGGTCGCCCGCTTTGGGGAGGCCCTCAGCACTCCGCTGCCCGCACTGAATCGACTGTTTCCCAGCCCAGAAGCCTTGCTGGCAGCCTCTTCAGACGAGATGGGGTCGCTGGGGGTGATTCGCACCCGAACCACCGCCATCAAGGCCTTGGCCGAGGCGGTACTGGACGGGCGTTTGACGCTGGTGCCCGGCGCAGACTTGGCAGCCACCATGGCCACCCTGAAGAGCCTGCCGGGTGTCGGCGAATGGACGGCCCAACTCGTGGCCTTGCGGGTGCTGGCATGGCCGGATGCCTTTCCGGCCAGCGATGCTGGCGTGCTCAAGGCTTTGGGCGGGATCACCCCCGCGCAAGCCCAACAGCAGGCACTCGCGTGGCAGCCCTGGCGCGGCTATGCCACGCTGAGGCTCTGGCACTCCCTCACATGAACGGTTTAAGAGAATCTCCATGAGCGCAGCATCTGCTTGGTTGGCCCAGAGCGAAACCTCCACACCCCTGGGCCCTTTGCGCCTGGTGGCAACGGCCCGGGGCTTGGCGGGCGCCTGGTTTGATGGCCAGGCGCATCACCCCGGCGAGTTGACGCTGCCCCACCGCCCCGATTGGCCAATCTTCCAGGCGACGGCGCTGGCCTTGCAGCGGTATTTTGAGCATGCGCCCAGTGCCACCTTTGACCTGGCGCTGGACCCTCAGGGCACGGTGTTTCAACAAGCAGTGTGGCGGCAACTGCTGCGCATTCCCGCCGGGGCCACCAGCCACTACGGTGCCATTGCCCAAGCTTTGGGCCAGCCGCAGGCGGCGCGTGCGGTGGGGGCGGCCGTGGGCCGCAACCCTATCAGTATCCTGATTCCCTGCCACCGAGTCCTTGGGCGCGATGGCAGCCTGACCGGCTATGCCGGGGGTTTGCACAGAAAGCAGGCGCTGTTGTTGGCCGAAGGTGCTGCGGGCGTGAATCTCGGGCAGCCAGCTCTGATAGCGTAGGCACCATGAAGACTCGCGACTTGTTGGAATTGATTCTCTTGGCCGCCATCTGGGGCAGCTCATTTTTGTTCATGCGTCTGGGGGCCAGTGAATTTGGCGCGGTGGCCCTGGCGGGCTTGCGGGTGGTGGGCGCTGCGGCCTGCCTCTTGCCCTTGCTGTGGTGGCAGGGGCATGGCGCTGCGCTGCGCGCGCACTGGCGGCCCATTGCGCTGGTGGGCTTGACCAACTCGGCCCTGCCCTTTGTGGGCTTTGCCGTGGCGGCCACGCTCATCCCCGGCGGCATGTCCGGCATCTTGAACGCCACCGCCCCACTGTGGGGCGCACTCATCGGCTATGTCTGGCTGAAAGACCGCCTGAACCGCTGGCGAGTCATGGGCTTGGTGCTGGGCTTTGCAGGAGTGCTGTGGCTGGCTGGGCGCAAAGTCAGCCTGCCTGGGGGTTTGGATCACGGCACGCTCTGGGCCATCCTCGCCTGTTTAGGAGCCACCTTGCTGTATGGTTTTTCGGCCAATTTCACCAAGCGCTATCTGGTGGGCGTGCCACCCATGGCACTGGCTGCAGGCAGCCAACTCAGTGCCTCGGTGGCACTGTGCTTGCCTATGCTTTGGGCCTGGCCTGCTGCCACGCCCAGTGCCAGTGCCTGGGGCGCTGTGGCCGCCCTGGCTGTCGTGTGTACCGGCTTAGCCTATTTGCTTTTTTTCCGGCTGATCAGCCACCTCGGCGCAACCAAGGCCATCAGCGTGACATTCTTGATTCCCGCGTTTGCCATGCTGTGGGGGGCGCTGTGGATGGATGAGCCCGTGACCGGCACCATGCTCAGCGCCTGCGCCCTGATCTTGCTGGGGACCAGCCTGGTCACCGGTTTGTGGCAACCCGGCCGTAGCACGGTGGATTGACTATCGATACGGCCCGATGCGCTCTGCTTGCCGTTCAGGCTCAGCGAATCGAAGCCATTCGACCAGCTCAGGGCGAGCGGTTCATGCATCAACGATGAGAGCTCGCCACGGGCACCGGCAATGTACGAACAAGGGCTAAGCCTCGACCAATTCGCTGAGTTGCCGCCATTGGGTTTGCATTTCCTCGCACACCAAGGCGGCATCTAAAGTGGCTGGGCCTGCGTATAGGGCCGCCACGGGGGCAGGGTCTTGGGCCTGCATGCAGGCGTCGGCCACCGCTCCAAGGCACAGCAAGGCTTTGATTGCTGGGGGGCGGGTCTGCCAACGCTCTTTGGGCAAAGGCCTGTCGCGCACATAGTCAGCCACATCAGCCGCCAAGCCCCAGGCCCGGCACAGTGCTGAGCCCAAGACCGCATGGTCCAGGCCAAAGTCACCCTGTTCAGCGGCGGCCCGCTCGGTGGGCGTGGCCATGGGGTTCAGACGCTGGCCCAGTGTCTCGTAGGCCTCTGGCTGATGCGCCATCAGGGCCGCTTGGCCGACCTGGGCAAACAAGCCTGCTGACTGAGCCCGCCAAGCATGTAGTTTGAGATTTTTGGCGGCGCGCCCCATCAGCAAGCCACGGATGCGGGCCGCGTCCCACAACTGCGTAATGAGGGGTGTGGCGGGAAACCGGTCTCTCAAGCCAGCCTCGAAGGTGATGGCGGCGACATCCCTCAGCCCCAACAACATCACGGCCTCGGCCACCGTCTCTACCCGGCGCAGCACGCCAAACATGGCGGAGTTAACGGTTCGCACCACGGCAGCCGCCAGGGCCATATCGGTCTCAATCACCGTGGCCAGAGACTGCACGCTCACATCGTCCACGGCCATCAAGGCGGCCACTTCCATCAAGGCCCGCGGGCTGGCAGGCAGATGAACATCGAGGCTACGCAAAGAGGGATCGAGCGACATGACGCATCTTGAACTGGCGTTGGGGTCGTTTGATTCTGCGCGCCCCTGGACCCATCAAGACTGAGAATCACGCACGGTCCACCGCTTTGTTTCAGCGATGGTGCGCGCAAAACAAAACGCCTGCGCGGCTAAGCCGAGCAGGCGTTTGAATCTTTGGCGGAGTGGACGGGACTCGAACCCGCGACCCCCGGCGTGACAGGCCGGTATTCTAACCAACTGAACTACCACTCCGCAGTGGCGTCCCCTAGGGGATTCGAACCCCTGTTACAACCGTGAAAGGGTCGTGTCCTAGGCCTCTAGACGAAGGGGACAAAACAAGCGCACAGCCGCTTGTTGATATTCGAGCAAGCTCGAATTAAAAACGCCTGCAGGATATTCACCGAGCAGGCGTTTGCTGTTCTTTGGCGGAGTGGACGGGACTCGAACCCGCGACCCCCGGCGTGACAGGCCGGTATTCTAACCAACTGAACTACCACTCCGCAGTGGTGCTGAACATTGGATTATGTCTCCATAACCCCAGGCTTCAGCAGCCTGTGCCGCTTTATCTCGGTGTGAGCCTTGATAAATTGGCGTCCCCTAGGGGATTCGAACCCCTGTTACAACCGTGAAAGGGTCGTGTCCTAGGCCTCTAGACGAAGGGGACTTTATCCTTCACTACCTGAACGACGCCACCAGTGTGTTTGGTGGAGGTAAGCGGGATCGAACCGCTGACCTCTTGCATGCCATGCAAGCGCTCTCCCAGCTGAGCTATAACCCCTTTGATTCCAGATTGTTCGAGGAGAATTTGGTGGAGCTACGCGGGATCGAACCGCGGACCTCTTGCATGCCATGCAAGCGCTCTCCCAGCTGAGCTATACCCCCATATCACTTTTCAACTTAGCCGCAGTGTTATCTGCTGCTTTGCTGATTCGCGATGCCGTTCAAGCAAGACCAAGAGTATAGACCGATTTTCAAGAACTCCGCAAGAGCGCCACAATTTTTTCTTGCTCGAAGAGCGCGAGCACGGCGTCCACCGAGGGGGTTTGCGAGCGACCACACACCGCCACTCGCACGGGAATGGCCAACTGCGGCATCTTCAGGCCCAGCTCGGTGCAGGTTTGTTTGATGGTGGCGTTGATGGTGGGGGCGTCCCAGCTCACCGAAGACAGCTTGTCGGCCAGGGCTTTCAAGGCCGCGCGTGCGGCATCGGTGAGGTGTTGAGCGCGATCGGCGTCGCTGGGCACGGCGGGCACAAAGAACATGGCCAGCCAGTCCGCCAGCTCTATCGTGGTGGCGCAACGGTCTTTGAACAAAGCGCATGCACGCGCCAGGTGTGCGTTAGCCGCCTCACCTTCAGGCACGGCAATGCCTTTGCGCTGCAACTGCTGGCGCACCAATGCGGCCAAGCGCTGGTCGTCCGCCTGCTTCATGTACTGCGCATTGACCCACGCCAGCTTGGCAGCATCCCACTGCGCCGGGCTCTTGTTCAAGTGGCTGCCATCAAACCAGCTCACCATCTGCTCGCGGCTGAACAGCTCGTCATCGCCGTGGCTCCAGCCGAGGCGTGCCAGATAGTTGTTCATGGCCTCCGGCAGGTAACCCGCTTCGTCATAGTTGGAGACGGCCACAGCACCACGCCGCTTGGAGAGCTTTTGCCCGTCGTCGCCCAGGATCACGGGCAGATGACCAAACTGCGGCAGCGCAGCGCCCAGTGCGCGGTACATATTGATCTGCCACGGCGTGTTATTGATGTGCTCGTCGCCCCGGAACACATGGCTGATGGCCATGTCCCAGTCGTCCACCACCACCGCAAAGTTGTAGGTGGGTACGCCATCCGCGCGCTGAATGATCAGGTCGTCGATCTCGGTGTTGCTGATGCTGATCGGACCCTTGACCAAGTCGTCCCAGGTCACCACGCCCTCCACCGGGTTGGCGAAGCGAATCACCGGCTTCACGCCCTCAGGCGCAGGCGGCAGCACCTTGCCAGCCGCAGGCCGCCAGGTGCCGTCGTAACGGCGTTTTTGACCTTGTGCCTCTTGGGCTGCCTTCATGGCGTCCAGCTCAGCCGGGCTGCAGTAGCAGCGGTAGGCGGTGCCCGCGGCCAGCATCTGGTCGATCACCGCCTGGTAGCGGTCCAAGCGCTGCATTTGGTAGATCGGGCCTTCGTCGTAGTCCAGCCCCAGCCACTTCATGGACGCCAGAATCTGGTCCACCGAATCTTGGGTGGAGCGGGCCACGTCGGTGTCTTCAATGCGCAGCACAAACTGCCCGCCGTGGTGGCGGGCATAGGCCCAGGAATACAAAGCCGTGCGGGCCGTGCCCAGATGCAGAAAACCCGTGGGAGACGGGGCGATACGTGTGCGAATGCTCATAGGGATCTCAAAGTGCTCAGACCGCGCTGCAAGTCGTCGGTGATGTCGTCCACATGTTCCAGGCCCACGGCCAAGCGGATCAGGCCCTCGCCAATGCCCGCATCTTGGCGCTGTGCCGGGGTCAGGCGGCCATGGGAGGTGGTGGCTGGGTGGGTAATGATGGACTTGGTGTCACCCAAATTGGTGGCCACGCTCAACACCAAGGTGCTGTCGATGACATGAAAGGCTGCGGCTTTGGCAGCCTCAGGGCTGTCGCCACGCACATCAAAAGACACCACCGCACCGCCTACCCCCGATTGCTGGCGCATGGCCAGCTCATGCTGCGGGTAAGAGGCCAAGCCCGGGTAATACACCCTCGACACACCGGGCTGAGCCTCTAGCCAGCGGGCCACGGCCAAGGCGTTGGCGCTTTGCGCCGCCATGCGCAGGCCCATGGTCTCCAAGCCCTTGATCAGCACCCAAGCATTGAAGGGCGACAGCGTCATGCCGGCGGTGCGCACCACCGGGCCGAACACGTCGTGGATCAATCGTTTGGGGCCGCACACGGCCCCTGCCATCACACGGCCTTGGCCGTCCATGTACTTGGTGCCCGAGTAGAGGCTGAGATCTGCGCCTAAGTCCAGCGGGCGTTGCAGCACCGAGGTGCAGAAGGTGTTGTCCACCACCAGCAGAGCACCGGCTGCATGCGCCACCTCGGCCAGGGCGGAGATGTCGCAAACATCCGTCAAGGGGTTGGTGGGCGTTTCAGCAAACAGCAGCTTGGTGCTGGGCTTCACAGCCTCTCGCCATGCTTGCACATCAGTCTGCGAGACAAAGCTAGTCTCTACTCCGAACTTGCCAAACTCTTTGGCGAACAGGCTGATGGTGGAGCCGAACACCGAGCGTGAGCAAATGACATGATCGCCTGCCTTGAGCAGGCCCATGATGACCATCAGGATGGCGCTCATGCCGGTGGCCGTGGCCACGGCGGCCTCGGCCCCTTCCATGGCGGCCAAGCGTGCTTCCAGCGTGCGCACTGTGGGGTTGCTGGTGCGGCTGTAGGTGAAGTCCTCCATGTCGGCAAACCGTCGTGCCGAAGTTTCGGCGTCGGGCTGTACATAGGAGCTGGTCAGGAACAGGGCCTCGGAGTTCTCACCGTGTTGGCTAGGGGCCAGGGCGGTGCGGACGGCCAGGGTTTCCGGCCGCAAGCCCGGTGGCAGTTGGGCCCGTGCCAAGCGGCGTGCTTCATCGTTGGAAAAACTCATGTCACGCACTCCCTTCGCCGGACTGCAGCGCCAAGCGCGTGCGGTCTGCGCCCTCTTCGTCTTGCGGCTGGCTGGCACGCTGAGCCTTAATGGCGGCAAAGTCGGCCAAGCTCACGTCGCCCGTGATGTAGCTGCCATCAAAGCAGGAAGCCTCGAAGCCTTGCAAGGCCGGGTTGAGGGCCTTGACCACGCGCTTCATCGCATCCACATCTTGGTAGATCAAGGCATCAGCCCCAATGTAGGCCCGGATTTCTTCGAGACTGCGGTCATGCGCAATCAGCTCCTCTTGCGTAGGCATGTCAATGCCATACACATTGGGGTACTTGACCGGCGGCGCAGCGGAGGCCATATAGACCTTGCGAGCCCCAGCCTCACGCGCCATCTGAACAATCTCTTTAGAGGTGGTGCCCCGAACGATGGAGTCGTCCACCAAAAGCACGTTGCGGCCTTTGAACTCCACGCCAATGGCATTGAGTTTTTGCCGCACGCTCTTCTTGCGCACACTCTGGCCCGGCATGATGAAGGTGCGCCCAACATAGCGGTTTTTCACAAAGCCTTCGCGGTAAGGCTTGCCAATGCGGTGCGCCAATTGCATGGCGCTAGGGCGGCTCGATTCAGGGATGGGGATGACCACATCAATCTCACTAGGCGGCATGGTCGAGATCAAACGCTGGGCCAAGGTTTCGCCCATATTGAGCCGGGCTTGATAGACCGAGATGCCGTCGATCACGGAATCGGGCCGCGCCAAGTACACAAACTCAAACATGCACGGTGACAGTTGCGGCGCATCGGCACATTGTTGGGCGTGGAGTTGCCCCTGCATGTCGATGAAGATGGCCTCGCCCGGAGCCACATCGCGCACAAATTTGTGGCCCGTGCCTTCCAGGGCAACCGACTCACTGGCGACCATGAACTCACCACTACTCTCGGCCGCACCAAAGCACAGCGGGCGTATGCCATAAGGGTCGCGAAAGGCCAGCAGGCCATAGCCGGCAATCAGCGCCACCACCGCATAAGAACCCTTGATGCGTTGGTGCACCGCAGACACCGCTTTGAAGACCTCGGCCGGGCTGAGCGGCAAGTCGCGCGCAGCCATTTCAATCTCATGCGCCAAGACATTGATCAACACCTCGGTATCGCTCTCGGTGTTGATGTGGCGGCGGTCAATGTCAAACAACTCCGCCTTCAAGGCGTGGGCGTTGGTGAGGTTGCCGTTGTGCACCAGCACAATGCCAAAGGGTGCATTTACATAAAAAGGCTGCGCCTCTTCTTCGCTGTAGGCATTGCCGGCCGTGGGGTAACGCACCTGGCCCAAGCCCACATTGCCGGGCAAGGCCCGCATATTGCGAGTGCGAAAGACATCGCGCACCATGCCGCGCGCCTTGTGCATAAAGCACTTGGTGCCTTGCATGGTAACGATGCCTGCTGCGTCTTGACCGCGGTGCTGCAAGAGCAACAGTGCGTCATAGATGAGCTGGTTGACGGGCTGCGGAGAGATCACGCCGACGATGCCGCACATGGGGAAATTCCGTTTCTTAAGGGGAACACAAGGTCACAACAGGGAAGGTGCACTGGGCACCTCTAACTGGTCAGGCAGCCAGGTCTTGAGACCAGGCCACTCCGGAAAAAGGGGCTGAAGTTGGCGCGCCAAGGCCGTTAATTGCTGGGCTGCCCAGGAAGACGACCAGACTTCGGTTTTGGCCAACGGTGTCCACAACACCAAGGTCGTCACCACCAAGGCAAGCAGCAGGCCCCGCAACGCACCGAAAGCCGCGCCCAGCAGGCGGTCCATCACCGACAGTGGGGTGGCAGCGATCAGCATACGCGCCAACCTGGCCAACAGGCCACACGCGACCAACACCACGGTGAACACCAGGCCATAGGCTCCCATGGCACGCCAGGCAGATTCCGGCGCACCCCAGGGCAGTTGGGTGGCCGCCCAGCCGCTGAAGGACTGAGCCGCCCACCATGCCACCAGCCAGGCCAGCAAAGACAGCATCTCAAACACCAGCCCTCGCCACAGCCCGATGAGCACGGACAACAGCAAGCCCCCGAGCACCGCCCAGTCCAAACTCGTCAATACGGGCAGCGTGTCTTGCATGAGCGCCACCGTCAGAGCAGCAATACCGCCGCTTGCATGCCACTGGCCTTGATGCGCGTGGCAATCTTGTCGGCCTCTGCCTTGGTGGGATAGGGCCCAACTCGCACACGGATGCGTCGCCCGGTATCAGACTCAATGACCTGGGTATAAGTCTTGTAGCCCATGGACTCCAGTTTTTGGCGGGCATCTCGCGCCGCTTGAACTTCGAGGTAAGCGCCGACCTGAACGACAAAACGGCCATTCTCAGCCAGTGCTTCGGTGGGCTTGGGTGCAGGCTTGGCTTCCGTAGGCTTGGGTGCTGGTTTGGGCTCCGGCTTTGGCTCGGGCTTCGGGCTTGGCTTGGGTTCTGTTTGAGGCGCGGGCTTGGGCTCCGCTGCGGGCACGGCACTGGCTCGTGCTGGCGCTGAGGCCGGTGGCGTTGGCCTCGGGGCCTGCACCGCCGAGGCAGCACGGGGGGGCGGCGACACCACGACCGGCTCGCTCACCGGGCTGCGGGCAGGCTCAGGGCGGGCCGAGGCTGATCGACTGGCCGGTGTGACCAAGGGCGCTGCGGATTCCCGCGAGGGAATCTCGATGGGGATGTCCACCGGAATGGGCCGCGGTTGGGTCTCGAAGATCAACGGAAAACCCACGATGCCCGCACCGAGTAACAGGGCAGCACCAATCAGGCGGCGACGGGCACTGACACGCGCGACACGAACCACTTCCACAGGGTCAGCGCTGTGCGAGGCAGGCGCTGGGCTGGAAGACGTGCGAAAGCCGAATTTGGAGAGAAATCCCATGCGTGTCAGCGTGCGTTTGGGGCTCACACCGCAAGCGCTCGGGCTGAGGAGTCAGCCCGCGGCACCCGCACGGATCAGCAGAGCTGCCCGGCCATCCACGCGGCGTCTTGCACCCGCGTGATGGCCTCAACTCAGGCCTGATGAGGTGCGCTGAGCCGTGGCAAGCCCTTCTCCAGCACGCCGCCCACGGTATAGAACGAGCCGAAGACCACGATTCTATCAGCCGGGTCCGAGGCCAAGAGCGCTGCATAGAGGGCATCTGAGGGGTTTGGGTGGGCGCTCACCCACTTCGGCGCAGGCGTCAAGCCGCGCACCATGACCGCCAAATCCTCCGCCTTGGCAGCGCGTGCCAGCGGTAGGTCGCTCAGGTACCAGCCGTCCACCAAGGGCGCGATGCGAGCCAGCACCCCGGCCAAGTCTTTGTCGTGCATGGCCCCAAACACTGCACGGGTACGGGGGAAGAAGCCCATTTGGTCCAAGTTGAGCGCCAGCGCCGATACGCTTTGCGGGTTGTGCGCCACGTCCAACACCATGGCCGGCTGACCGGGCACGATCTGAAAGCGCCCGGGCAAATCCACCGTCGCCAGCCCCAGCCGCACCGCCTGAGCCGTCATGGGCAGACGATCCCGCAGCGCTTCGAGCGCCGCAATGGCTCCTGCGGCGTTGAGGAGCTGGTTGGCCCCGCGCAGCGCCGGATAGGCCAGGCTGTGATAGCGCCGCCCTCGCCCGCTCCAGGACCATTGCTGGCGGTCCCCTGCCTGGTTGAAGTCGCGCCCAACCAGCCACAGGTCGGCACCCAAGCCTTCTGCCACCGCCACCACACTGGCGGGCGGCAGGGGGTCAGCCACGATGGCGGGACGGCCCGCCCGCAAAATGCCAGCCTTTTCGCGGCCAATGCTCTCGCGGTCAGGCCCCAGGTATTCCACATGATCCAGGTCGATGGTGGTGATCACCGCCACGTCAGCATCAAAGATATTGACCGCGTCCAAGCGACCACCCAGGCCCACTTCCAAAATGACCAAGTCGGGCGCTGCCTCGATCAAGCAACTGGCAATGGCCAAGAAGGTGAACTCAAAGTAAGAGAGCACGGTATCGCCCCGTGCTGCCTCTACCCGGGCAAAGTGCTTGGCCAGAATGTCGCCCGAGACCATCTCGCCATTGACCCGGCAGCGCTCTTCAAAGTGAACCAGATGCGGCTTGGAGAACAGGCCCACTTTGTAGCCTGCGGCGCGAGCCATGCTGTCGAGCATGGCGCAGGTGGAGCCCTTGCCGTTGGTGCCCGCCACGCTGATGATGGGGCAGGCAAAACGCAGGCCCATGCGGTCTTTGACCGCGCGAACCCGCTCCAGGGTGAAGTTCACCTTGTCCCGGGTCAACTCCATGGACACCGCGTGCGCCTTTTCGGCATGGGCCAGCCAGTCGGCCAGAGTGGTCGGCATGTCGTGCCTCTCCAATGAAAACGCCCCAACAAGCTGTGGGGCGTGAACTCGCCCGAGGGCAAGCGCGGAAGACTAAGCGCCTCTTAGGCGACTGCGTCAGCCGACTGGCGCTGCAAGATGGCCAATTGACGGGCAATGCTTTCACGCAGTTGGCGGCGGTCGAGAATCATGTCGACCGCACCCTTGGTGATCAAGAACTCGGCACGCTGGAAGCCTTCGGGCAGCTTTTCGCGCACGGTGTTTTCAATCACGCGCGGCCCGGCAAAACCGACCAGAGCCTTGGGCTCGGCAATCACCACGTCACCCACAAAGGCAAAGCTGGCCGACACTCCGCCCATGGTAGGGTCGGTCAGCACGCTGATGTAGGGCAACTTGGCTTTGGCCAAGCGGGTCAAGGCGGCATTGGTCTTGGCCATTTGCAGCAGGCTGAACAAGCCCTCTTGCATGCGGGCGCCGCCGGAAGCAGTGAAGCAGATGAAGGGCACTTTTTGCTCAACAGCAGTCTCGACGCCGCGCACAAAACGCTCACCCACCACCGAGCCCATGGAGCCGCCCATAAAGTCAAACTCAAAGCAGGCCGCCACCACCGGCACGCTCATCACCGCACCGCCCATGACGACCATGGCATCGGTTTCGCCGGTGGACTCCAGGGCCCCCTTGAGGCGTTCAGGGTATTTCTTGCTGTCCTTGAACTTCAGCGCGTCCACAGGCAACACCTCTTGACCGATCTCGTAACGGCCTTCGGCATCCAAGAAGGTGTTCAGCCGAGCCCGTGCGCCAATGCGGTGGTGGTGGTCGCACTTGGGGCAGACGTTGAGGTTTTCTTCGAGGTCGGTCTTGTAGAGCACCGACTCGCAGGAGGGGCATTTGATCCACAAGCCCTCGGGCACCGAGCGGCGGTCCGCCGGGTCGGTGTGTTGAATCTTCGGGGGCAGCAGTTTTTCCAGCCAACTCATGGGTCAAGCTCCTTCTGGTGCGTCAGTCACAGCACTGTCATTCACAGCGCGTCTAATGCGGTGCGGATCTCCGCCATGAATTGGCGGGCCGCAGAGGCCGCATTGTCGCGCGTTTGGGCTTCCAAGATCTGGATCAGGCGCGAGCCTATCACCACCCCGTCAGACACCCGGCCCACGGCGCATGCCGAAGCGGCGTCCCGAATGCCGAAGCCTACACCCACCGGCACCTTGACGTGCTGGCGGATTTTGGGAATGGCCTGGGCCACCGCATCGGTATCCAAGGCGCCCGAGCCCGTCACGCCCTTGAGTGAGACATAGTAGACGTAGCCAGTGGCGATCTCGCCGACTTGGCGCATGCGGGCCTCGGTGGAGGTCGGCGCCAAGAGGAAGATCAGGTCCATCTGATGCGCCTGCAACTGGGCCGCGAACTCCACGCACTCTTCAGGCGGGTAGTCCACGATCAAGACGCCATCCACACCGGCCACAGCGGCGTCGCGCACGAATGCACCGGCACCGTGCTGGCCGTCATAGCGCTCGACCGGGTTGGCATAGCCCATCAGCACCACGGGCGTGTTGGCGTTGGTCTGGCGGAACTCGCTGACCATGGCCAGCACTTGCGCCATGCCCACACCGCGCGCCAGCGCACGCTCAGCAGATTTTTGGATCACCGGGCCATCGGCCATGGGGTCGGAGAAAGGCACGCCCAGCTCGATCACATCCGCCCCACCGGCGGCCAGGGCGTGCATGATCTCGACAGTCGCATCTCCAAATGGGTCACCCGCGCAAACGTAGGGAATCAAGGCTTTGCGCTGCTGCGCCGCCAATGCGGCAAAGGTAGATTGAATGCGGCTCATGCTGAGGCTCCCTTCAAAGCTTGAAGACCCACAGCATGTTCGGCCCCGCCCTTGACCGACTGACCTTTGCAGGACGGGCGGCAGAAGAACTCTGCCTGGGAGAGGTCGGCCACCGTGCCGATGTCTTTGTCGCCACGGCCCGAGAGATTGACCAAAACCTGTTGGTCTGGGCGCATGGTGGCGGCCAGCTTCATGGCATAGGCCACGGCATGGCTGGACTCCAGCGCGGGGATGATGCCCTCGGTGCGGCAGAGGCGATGGAAGGCCGCCAGGGCTTCGTCGTCGGTGATGCCCACATACTCGGCGCGGCCGATGTCGTGCAAGTAGGCATGCTCTGGGCCCACGCCGGGGTAGTCCAGACCCGCCGAGACCGAATGGGTCTCGATGATTTGGCCGTTGGCGTCTTGCAGCAAATAGGTACGGTTGCCATGCAGCACGCCGGGCGAGCCCGCCGAGATGCTGGCCGCGTGCTTGCCGCTGTCCAGCCCCAATCCTGCCGCTTCCACACCGATGAGGCGGACGTTCTCGTGCGGGATGTAGGGGTAGAAAATGCCCATGGCATTGCTGCCACCGCCCACACAGGCGATCACGGCGTCGGGCTGCTTGCCTGTCATCTCGGGCATTTGCACCAGGCACTCGTCGCCGATCACGCGCTGGAAGTCGCGCACCATGGCGGGATAGGGGGCGGGGCCGGCGACCGTGCCGATGATGTAGAAGGTGTTCTCAACATTGGTGACCCAGTCGCGCAGGGCTTCATTGAGCGCGTCTTTGAGGGTCTTGCTGCCGCTCTCCACCGGCACCACGGTGGCACCCAGCAGGTGCATGCGATAGACATTGGGGCTTTGGCGCTTCACGTCCTCGGCACCCATGTAGACGATGCATTCCAGGCCATAACGCGCACAGATGGTGGCCGTGGCCACGCCATGCTGGCCCGCACCAGTCTCGGCGATGACACGGGGCTTGCCCATGCGTTTGGCCAGCAGGGCCTGGCCGATGGTGTTGTTGACCTTGTGCGCGCCGGTGTGGTTCAAGTCTTCGCGCTTCAAGAAGATCTGCGCGCCGCCAATCTCGCGGCTCATGCGCTCGGCGTGGTAGATCGGGCTGGGCCGCCCCACGAAGTGCGCCAGCTCCTTTTTGAATTCGGCCACAAAGGCCGGGTCATTGCGGTAATGGGCGTAGGCGGCCTTCAACTCGTCCAGCGCATGCACCAGGGTTTCAGAGACAAAGCTGCCGCCATAGCGGCCAAAGTGGCCCGAGGCATCGGGCTGGTCATAAGCAATCATCGGTCTATCCTGTCAATGGGATTGGGCTCGCGCGCTAGCCGTTCATCGGCCTCACGCACAGCAGCACAGAACTCGCGCATCAGGCCGGCATCTTTGATGCCTTTGGCCTGCTCCACGCCAGAGCTCACGTCAACGGCCCAGGGCCGGACGTGCGTGATCCCATCGATCACGTTTGCAGGATTCAACCCACCAGATAAAACGAGGGGAGAGCCCACGTTTGCGGGAATGAGCGACCAATCGAACACCTTTCCAGCGCCACCATAGCCCTCCACATGGGCATCCAACAGCAGGCCTTGGGCCTGGGGGTAGCGAGTGGCGAAGTCTAGCAAATCGAAACCCGGCGCCATGCGAGCGGCCCGCAGATAGGGCCGGCCTGCAGCCGCGCAGTCTTCGGGCGACTCATCGCCATGAAACTGCAGCAAGGCATTGGGCGCGGCCTGCAGGCCCTGCGCCACCTCGCTGGCCGTGGCGTTGACGAAGAGCAGCACCGGCGTCACAAAGGGCGGCAAGCGACGGGCCAATGCGGCGGCACGGTCCGCACTGACGGCCCGAGCGCTCTTGGCGTAGAGCACAAAGCCCAGCGCGTCTGCACCCGCCGCCACCGCAGCGTCGACGTCGGCCTCGCGGGTCAGGCCGCAAATCTTGATTCGGGTCATGGCAACCAATCCATGGCCGGCGTGTGTTCCGGCAGTTGAAGGTGAGCGTCGTAGCTCGGGCCCATGAAGTACAGGCCATCGGCCGAAAAGGTAGGCGCAGCGGCGTCACGCGAGCGCGCCGCCAACACCTCAGCCATCCACTGGGGCGGGCGGCTGCCCGTGCCCACGGCCACCAAGCAACCCATGATGTTGCGCACCATGTGGTGCAAAAAGGCGACGCCCGCCACATCAAAGCGCCAGTAGGCACCGCGCTGCGTGATGGTGATGGCATCCAGCCGTTTGACGGGCGACAGCGCTTGGCAGTCGATGGAGCGAAACGATGAAAAGTCGTGTTCGCCGATCAGGTGCTGTGCCGCGGCACGCATGGCGTCGCCGTCCAAAGGCTTGAAGACCCAGCCGCAAGCGTGGCGCTCCAGCGCCGGGCGCACAGGCGACTCCAGCAGCAAGTAGGCATAGCGACGCCGACGCGCCCAATTGCGGGCATGGAAATCTGGCGGCACCACCTGCGCCCACTGCACGGCAATGTCGCCAGGCAGGTAGCGGTTGGTGCCCCGCACCCACGAAAACAGCTCGCGCTGCAAGGGAGTGTCCAGGTGCACGACTTGGTTCAAGCCATGCACGCCGGTGTCCGTGCGGCCCGCGCACAGGGTGCTGACGGGCATGGCGGCAAAGGCGCTCAGGGCCTTCTCTAGCTGGTCTTGCACTGTGCGGCCACTGGGCTGGCTTTGCCACCCATGGTAGGCCTCGCCACGATAGGCCACGCCTAGAGCCAAACGTGTCAAGCCCTCTGGTCGGCCCGATGAAAAAACCGCAGCCGGGGCATGGCCGGGCTGCGGTGTAGCGGTGAGAGTGGCTGCCGGGTTTGTTCCCGGCGGCAGCTTCAGGTCAGGGTCAGCCAAGCTCACTCAGCATGGTTTGGGCCCTGGTTTTCATGGGGCCGCTGGCCTGGGCGATGACCTCATCGAGCAGGTCTTTGGCACCTTCGATGTCACCAATGCGGCGGAACTCGTCGGCCAATTCCAGCTTGCGGGCCAGTGGGTCATCACCCTCTTCACCGTCTGCCTCAGGGGCCTGAGGTGCGTCCGGTAACTCCGAAGGCGTGGGCGCGGCGTCGTCTTTCACCGGGTCGAGGTCCAGCGAAATGTCGCCAAAGTCAAAACCGCTGTCGGCGGCGGGTGCCACAGGGGCTTGCACTTCAGACTGAGCCACAGAGAAGTCCAGGTCAGGCAGGTCGCCCGGTTTGGTCTCCACGGTGGTGGTGGCGGCTGCCGGTTTGCTGGCAGACCCATCCAGGCCCAACATCATGTCGGGGTCTGCAGGGCGAGTGGCCTCCAAGCCGGTGTTTTCCGGAGGCATGTCCAAATCGATGTCCAGATCGATGTCCATGTCCCCGTCCAGCCGGGCAGCAGGTTCGTCGGTACCGGGTGTGAAATCTGTTGCCGGTAAGGTCGGTGATGGGTCGCGCAGGTCGGCAGGGGCCTCCATGGAGGTATCCAGGTCGACTGAGCCGCTGTCCGCATGGCCGTACAAAGGATTGCCCGCATCAATGCTGCGGCCCATTTCCTGAGCCTTGGCCCAATCATCACCAGAGTCACCCACAGCATCCCTCAACAAGAGTGCTTGGGATTCAAAGCCCGCTACATCGGCGCGCTTGGCATAGACCTCCAAGAGCTTGAGGCGAATGGCCGAGCGGTTGGGGTCTGTGCGCAGTGCTTCCTTGAGGATTTCTTCGGCCTGAAGGTCGCGGCCATAGGCCAGATACACATCGGCCTCGGCCACTGGGTCCACGTCACCAATAAGACAGCTTGGCTTCAGCAGCGGAGGCTGCCACATTGCCTTGAGACAAGGTCAGCTTGTCCGGTGCAGGCGGTGCTGTTGCGAGCTTGCGATCTTCGACCGCCCCCTGAACCGTGCCCTTGGCCTGGCGCGGGGACTCTTTAGCTGGTACCGACGGCACCGAGGACGCCAACTGCTGGCGGAAGGCAGCGAAATCTGCGCTGTGAGCCTGAATGACCTTGCGAGCCTCGGGCCGTGTGACCTCGCCGGCACTGGCGGCGTCCGGCACGTTCAACACCACACCGGCTTTCAAGCGGTTCATGTTGTTGCCAACAAAGGCTTGCGGGTTGCCTCGGTAGAGCGACACCAGCATCTGATCGACGGACACACCCTCTTGGGCATGGCGCGCGGCAATGGCCGACAAGGTGTCGCCTTGGCGCACTTTGTGTTTGTCGGCTACTGCTGGGGCCTGGGGCTCAGCGGCTTTGGGCTGTGCCGGGGCTTTAGGCTCGGGTTTGGCTTTCACCCGTGCCGGTGCCTTGGGCACAGCGGGGGCGACGGGTTCATCCACCACGGGAGCGACGGCCACCGCAGGACGTGCAGGTGCCGCAGCGCTGACCGGCGGAGAGGGCGGGTTCACAGGCGGAAGCGGCGTGCTCACCACAGGCGCAGCCGACAAGGCCGGTGCCGTCAAGACGGGCGACGGGGGTTCGCTGACGCGCGATGGCGGGTCCACCAGCAAGGTGTAAGAGCGCTGGAGCTTGCCGCCATTCCAGGCGAAATCCAACACCATGTCCACAAAGGGCTCGGACATGGAGCGCTCACCCGTGATGCGGATCACCGACCGTCCATCAGCTTTTTTGCTCAACCCTACTTTGGCCCCCACCAGGGCAGCGTTGAAATCCACCCCGGCCGCCCGAAAGGCGTCTGGAGAGGCCAAGCTGGCCCGCAGCGAAGCGGCTTCATCGGGGCTGATGCTGGTGATGTCCACCTCAGCACGCAAGGGCTCACCCAGCGAGGACTGCACCGAGAGTCTGCCCAAGCTCAGCGCCGAAGCGCCCGAGTGAACCAATAACAAAGCTGCGGCGGCGACTGCCGACAACATAGGCCTACCGGCCGTAATCAAGGGGTGTTTCAAGGCGTCTCCCAAACGCGACCGGCGAGACTGATCTTCCGACATGGAGATTCAGGCTCGCCAACAACGGTCTTCCGCGCACACCTGCCCCAACCCACGGGCAAGCCTGCAAAGAAAACACCATAGCATCAAGCATATAGCCTGCCAAGCTCATGTGTCACATGATGCCGTGACGAGGTTCACTGTGTGTCGCGCTCACCGACGCCCTGTTGTCCTTGGACAACGGGCGCTAGTGCTTGCCAGGACTGAGGTTTCAGGCGTCGAGCAGGATGCGCAGCATGCGGCGCAGCGGCTCGGCAGCGCCCCAGAGCAATTGGTCACCAATCGTAAACGCGCCCACATATTCGGGGCCCATGGCCAGTTTGCGGATGCGGCCGACCGGGATGGTCATGGTGCCCGTCACCGCCACCGGGGTCAGATCTTTGATCGTGGCCTCGCGGGTGTTGGGGACGACCTTGGCCCAAGGGTTGTCGGCGGCGATCATGGCTTCGATGTCCGCGACCGGCACGTCCTTCTTGAGCTTGAAGGTCAGCGCCTGGCTGTGGCAGCGCATGGCGCCCACGCGCACGCAGAAGCCATCGACCGGGATGGGCGCAGAGCCGAAGCCTTCGCCCATGCCCAGAATCTTATTGGTCTCGGCCATGCCCTTCCATTCTTCCTTGGACTGGCCGTTGCCTAAATCCTTGTCGATCCAAGGGATGAGTGAGCCGCCCAGCGGCACGCCAAAGTTGGCCGTCTCTTCGGCCGACAAGCTGCGCTGCTTGGCGATGACCTGGCGGTCGATCTCCAAAATCGCGCTCTTGGGGTCGTCCAGCAAGGCCCGCACCGACGCATTCAGGGTGCCGTACTGCGTCAGCAGCTCGCGCATGTGCTGCGCGCCGCCGCCAGAGGCTGCCTGGTAGGTCTGGGTGGACATCCACTCGACCAAGCCGGCCTTGTACAGCGCGCCCACGCCCATCAGCATGCAGCTGACGGTGCAGTTGCCGCCGACCCAGTTCTTGCCGCCAGCGCTCAAGGCATTCTTGATGACCGGCATGTTGACGGGGTCGAGAATGATGACGGCATCCTTCTCCATGCGCAGGGTCGAGGCGGCGTCAATCCAGTGGCCCGTCCAGCCCTCAGCACGCAGCTTGGGGAAGACGGCGGTGGTGTAGTCGCCACCTTGCGCGGTAATGATGATGTCGCAGCGCTTCAAAGCGGCGATGTCATACGCGTCTTGCAGCGTGGTTTCGTTCTTCGCCATAGCGGGTGCCTTGCCGCCCGAGTTGGACGTGGAGAAGAACAGGGGTTCGATGAGATCGAAGTCGCGCTCAGCGACCATGCGGTCCATCAACACAGAGCCGACCATGCCGCGCCAGCCGACCAAACCTACGAGTGCCATTTTCAGATTCCTTGAAAATTCCCAGACCCTTGATCCCCGGCTCGTATCGCCGGGTCCAGGGGTTGGGGCGAGACGAAACCGAGCGATCAGCTCTTGGTAATGGTTTTACCGGTGATGGCCGCAACCACGGCATCACCCATCTCGCGCGTGCTCACCTTCTGGGTGCCGTCGCTCCAAATATCAGCGGTGCGCAAGCCCGCAGACAGCACAGCACGGACGGCCGACTCGATACGGTCGGCAGCCTCAGGCTGTTGGAGTGAGAAACGGAGCATCATGGCAGCAGACAGTATTGTAGCCAGTGGGTTTGCAATACCCTTACCAGCGATGTCGGGCGCACTGCCGTGGCTGGGCTCATACAAACCTTGGTTCTGGGCGTTCAGTGAGGCCGACGGCAGCATGCCGATGGATCCGGTCAACATGGCCGCTTCGTCTGACAAGATGTCGCCAAACATATTGCCGGTGAAGACCACGTCGAACTTCTTGGGCGCGCGCACCAGTTGCATGGCGGCGTTGTCCACGTACATGTGCTCCAACTCGACGTCGGGGTACTCTTTGTGGACCTCAGTGACCACGTCCTTCCAGAACTGGAAGGTCTCCAGCACATTGGCCTTGTCCACGCTGGTCACCTTCTTGCTGCGCTTGCGCGCCGCTTGGAAGGCCACGTGGGCAATCCGCTCGATCTCCGGGCGGCTGTAGCGCATGGTGTCAAACGCCTCTTCGGCGCCGGGGAAGTGCCCATCGGTGGCGATGCGACGGCCACGCGGCTGGCCAAAGTAGATGTCGCCCGTCAGCTCGCGGATGATGAGAATGTCGAGACCTGCGACCAACTCGGGCTTAAGGCTGGAGGCATGCGTGAGCTGCTCGTAGCACAGGGCTGGGCGGAAGTTGGCAAACAGGCCCAACTCCTTGCGCAGGCCCAAAATGGCCTGCTCGGGGCGCAGGCGGCGCTCCAGCGTGTCGTACTTCCAATCACCTACCGCGCCAAAAAGGATGGCGTCTGCAGCCTTGGCCAGCGCCAAGGTGCTCTCAGGCAGGGGGTGACCATGCGCCTCATAGGCAGCACCGCCAACCTTAGCTTCTTCCATCTCAAAAGGCAGGTCCAGCACGTTCAACACGCGCACGGCCTCCGCCACGATCTCGGTTCCGATGCCGTCACCCGGCAGCACTGCAATCTTCATCGCCATCACTCGTCTCTCAAAAAAATGGAATCAGCCGACCAAGCGAGTCGCCAGCCAAGGCATCTTGGCCAAGCGCTCGGCTTCATAGGCCTTGATCTTGTCGGCATGGCGCAGCGTCAGGCCAATGTCGTCAAAACCATTGACCAAGCAGTACTTGCGGAAGGCCTGCACCTCGAAAGGCAGTTCCGTGCCGTCGGCCTTGATCACCGCCTGACGCGGCAGATCAATCGTCAACTGATAGCCCGGGAAGGCATGCACCTCGTCGAACAATGCGGCGACTTGCGACTCTGACAAGGCGATGGGCAGCACGCCGTTCTTGAAGCAGTTGTTGAAGAAGATGTCGGCAAAGCTGGGGGCGATGATGGCTCTAAAGCCATATTGCTCCAGCGCCCAGGGCGCGTGCTCGCGGCTGGAGCCACAGCCAAAGTTGTTGCGCGCCAAGAGCACGCTGGCGCCTTGGTAGCGCGGCTGGTTGAGCACGAAATCGGGGTTGGGCTTGCGGGTGGCAGGGTCCTGGCCGGGCTCGCCCGCATCCAGGTAGCGCCATTCGTCAAACAGGTTGGGGCCAAAGCCCGTACGCTTGATCGACTTCAGGAATTGCTTCGGGATGATGGCGTCGGTGTCAACGTTCTCACGGTCCATCGGGGCCACCAGGCCCTTGTGCAGGGTGAATGCTTGCATGGTCTTATTTCTTCTTGGCGGCGCCTTCCAGCGACTCACCAGCTTTTTGAATGTCTTTGCCCAGGCCTTCCATGGTGTTGCAGCCGGCCAGAGCCGCCAGCACCACGGTCAAGATCAATGCAGTGAACTTGCGCATGAAAAGACTCCTTGATTAAAAGAGGGTCGCAGAGCCTGTGAAGTACTCTGGCGCGGCCGAGCGGGCGTCCGAAACGGGGTTGGTCTAGGCGCAAAGCACAGCCGTAGCTCGTGCTACGGCGAGCATTTGCAACGACGAGCAGCATCGTTTGGGGCGATTGAGCGGGCGCGTTGGAGTATTTCACAGGCTCTTAGGCCACGCGACGGACGTCCACAAAGTGGCCGGCCATCGCCGCCGCAGCCGCCATGGCTGGGCTGACCAAGTGGGTGCGGCCACCGGCACCTTGGCGGCCTTCAAAGTTGCGGTTGCTGGTGGAGGCGCAGCGCTCGCCGGGCTCCAGGCGGTCGGCGTTCATGGCCAAGCACATGCTGCAGCCCGGCTCGCGCCATTCAAACCCCGCGGCCTTGAAGACTTTGTCCAAGCCTTCGGCTTCGGCCTGCGCCTTGACCAAGCCTGAGCCCGGCACCACCAGCGCCAGCTTGACGTTGGCGGCAATGCGGCCACCCACGCGCTTGACCACCTCAGCGGCCTCGCGCATGTCCTCAATGCGGCTGTTGGTGCAAGAGCCGATGAAGACCTTGTCGATGCGCACATCGGCCAGCGCCTTGTTGGGCTCCAGGGCCATGTACTGCAGCGCACGCTCGATGGCACCGCGCTTGACGGCGTCCTTCTCTTTGTCGGGATCCGGCACCCGGTCTTCGATGGACAGCACCATCTCCGGGCTGGTGCCCCAGGTGACTTGGGGCTTGATCTGAGCCGCATCCAACTCGACCATTGGGTGGCCAAGACATGCTCGACCTCTGAGGTGCCAATGCCGTGGGCCAGCGCACCAAAAGCGCCATGGGTGGACGTATGGCTGTCGCCGCACACCACCGTCATGCCAGGCAGCGTAGCGCCTTGCTCGGGGCCAATGACGTGAACAATGCCTTGGCGCACATCGTTCATCTTGAACTGGGTCACGCCGTGGCGGTCGCAGTTGGCGTCCAGGGTGTCCACCTGCAGCTTGGAGATGGGGTCGGCAATGCCTTGGCTGCGGTCGGTGGTCGGCACGTTGTGGTCGCTGACGGCCAAGTTGGCCGAGAGCCGCCAGATCTTGCGCCCCGCCATCTCCAGGCCCTCAAATGCCTGTGGGCTGGTGACCTCATGCACCAGGTGGCGGTCGATGTAGAGCGTGGCGGTGCCGTCTTCTTCGGTGTGGACGACGTGCTCGTCCCACAGCTTGTCGTAAAGGGTGCGTGCGGTCATGGCGGAAGATTGTCTGCAGTGATCGGGGTGGGCACACCAACATCATGGCTGGGGGCGCCCGACCCCGGATTGTCGGCTTTTTCAGCGAACGCGCGGCCGACTCCTGTGAAGGAGGCAGCCGAGTTGCCGAAGGGTGCGATGTGCGTGCAGTCCGTTCTGTCCTTCCGCACGCCGCTCAAGCCACTGTGGTCAAGCGATCAAGGGTGGTGGGTATTGAAGGCCGGTAAGCCCAGGCTCTGCATGCACATCACAGAACAAATGATGCGCGAAGGCTGCCCGCGGCGCACACGGGGATTGTGAAGCAAGGCTTCGCGAATCACGAAGCCTGCATCTCGCCGGCCTGCACCAGTGCTTCGACAAAACGCTGGACCACCGCCGGCAGCGGCGGTGCTGGCGCAGGCCCACCTGCACCGCCCTCGGTGGCCGGTGCGCCGCTGTGGGTCACATCGCGCGCCGCAATCAGATAGCGGCGGCTGGCCCAGGGCTCGTCCAGGGGCAAGACCTCAATGGCAAACAGGCTGGTAAAGCGTCGGGCCACCGCCTCGGGCAACACGGCCACCCCCAGACCCGCCCCCACCAACTGGGCAATCGCATCAAAGCCCCGCACCTGCAGGCGCGCATTCAGGGTGCGCCCGCGCTCCAAAGCGCGCTGCAACATCAACTCATGCACCGAAGCCCCGATGTGCAGGCCCACCATGTCAAAGTCCAGCAAAGCCTCAAAGCTGACACCGGCTGCGCCCTGAAAGTTGCGAGCCAGCACATGCCCTTTGGGCACCAGGGCCACCAAGCGGCCTGGGCGATAGGGCCAGGTCAGCAGGTGCTTGTCTCGCAGCGGGGGCGCAAACACGCCCACGTCGGCCCGCCCCTCCGCCACTGCCGTCTGCACCTCGGCGCTGGTCAAGTCTTCCAAGCTGATGCGGATTTGCGGATGGGCCCTCGCAAAGGCAGCCAAATCGCCCGGCAAGCATTCGGCAATCGCCCCGGCATTGGCCGCGATGCGCAAATGGCCCTTGATGCCCCGGCTGAACTCCATCACCTCGCTCTCCAGCGCGTGCAAAGAGGCATTAAGGCTGCGAATGTGCCGGACCAAGGCACGTCCGGCCTCGGTGGGTTCCACACCCCGGGCGCGACGCTCAAACAGCTTCACCCCCAGCCGGGTCTCCAAATCGCTCAGGCGTTTGGAGGCGGCGGCCAAGGCCAAGTGCTCACGCTCGGCCGCTCGGGTGATGCTGCGCGACTCGGCAATCGCCAACACCAAGTTGAGCGTGGTTAAGTCATGACGCATGGCAGAAGTGCCTGTAGCAAGGACATTGCAGGGACAAAAAGGCCACCCGAAGGTGGCCTTGCACGACAAAAGCGCTGAGGTCGATCAAGCCAAGGCGGCCAGCGCCTTGTTCAGTGTCTCGCTGGGGCGCATCACGGCGGTCACCTTGGCCAGGTCAGCCAGGTAGTAGCCGCCAATGTCAGCAGGCTTACCCTGCACAGCAGCCAGCTCCGCAACGATGGTGGCTTCGTTGTCCGTCAGGGTCTGAGCCAAGGGCGCGAACCTGGCCGCCAGGGCTGCGTCTTCCGTCTGCGCGGCCAGCTCTTGGGCCCAGTACAGGGCCAAGTAGAACTGGCTGCCACGGTTGTCCAACTGGCCGGTCTTGGGGCTGGGGCCCTTGTTGTTGTCCAGCAGCTTGCCGGTGGCGGCGTCCAGGGTCTTGGCCAGCAACTTGGCCCGTGCATTGCCTTTCTTGATGCCCAAATCTTCCAGGCTCACCGCCAGCGCCAGAAACTCACCCAGCGAGTCCCAACGCAGGTGGTTTTCTTCGACCAACTGCTGCACATGCTTGGGCGCGGAGCCACCGGCACCGGTTTCGTACATGCCACCACCGGCCATCAGCGGCACGATGGACAGCATCTTGGCCGAGGTGCCCAGCTCCATGATGGGGAACAGGTCGGTGAGGTAATCACGCAGGATGTTGCCGGTGGCGCTGATGGTGTCCAAGCCACGGATCACGCGCTCCAGGGTGTAACGCATCGCACGCACTTGGCTCATGATCTGGATGTCCAGACCCGCCGTGTTGTGCTCGTGCAGGTACATCTTGACCTTGGTGATCAACTGCGCCTCGTGCGGGCGGTACTGGTCCAGCCAGAACACCACCGGCATGCCGGAGTTGCGGGCGCGAGTCACGGCCAGCTTGACCCAGTCGCGGATGGCAGCGTCCTTGCACTGGCACATGCGCCAGATGTCACCTTCTTCCACGTTTTGGCTCATCAGCACTTCACCGGTGTTGATGTCGGTGATGTTGGCCACGCCGTCTTCTGGGATCTCAAAGGTCTTGTCGTGCGAGCCGTACTCTTCGGCCTGCTGGGCCATCAAGCCCACATTGGGCACGGTGCCCATGGTGCGGGGGTCGAACGCACCGTGCCACTTGCAGAAGTTGATGATCTCTTGGTAGATGCGGGCAAAGGTGGACTCCGGCATCACCGCCTTGACATCCTTGAGTCGGCCGTTAGCGTCCCACATCTTGCCGCCATTGCGGATCATCGCGGGCATCGACGCGTCGACGATCACGTCATTGGGCGAGTGGAAATTGGTGATGCCCTTGGCCGAGTCCACCATGGCCAACTCCGGCCGGTGCTCATGGCAAGCATGCAGGTCGCGCTTGATTTCTTCTTGCTTGCTTTGCGGCAGGGTGGCAATCTTGTTATAGAGGTCGACCATGCCGTTGTTGACGTTGACACCCAGCTCCTTAAACGTGGCGGCGTGTTTCTCAAAAGCGTCACGGTAGAAGATGCGGACGCAATGGCCAAACACGATGGGGTGCGAGACCTTCATCATCGTGGCCTTGACGTGCAGCGAGAACATCACACCAGTCTTGCGGGCGTCTTCAATCTCTTTTTCGTAGAAGGCCAGCAAGGCTTTCTTGCTCATGAACATGCTGTCAATGACTTCGCGGTCCAGCAGCGACACCTTAGGCTTCAAGACAATGGTCTTGCCGCTCTTGGTGATCAACTCCATCTTCACGTCACGGGCACGGTCCAGAGTCATGGATTTTTCGCCGTGGTAGAAATCGCCAGCGTGCATATGAGAGACGTGCGAGCGTGAGGCTTGGCTCCATTCCGCCATGCTGTGCGGGTTCTTGCGCGCATATTCCTTGACGGCCTTGGGGGCGCGGCGGTCGGAGTTGCCCTCGCGCAGTACAGGGTTCACAGCACTGCCGATGCACTTGTTGTAGCGAGCGCGGATCTCTTTTTCTTTGTCGTCCTGCGGGTTCTCCGGAAAGTCCGGAATCGCGTAACCCTTGGCCTGCAGTTCTTTGATGGCCGCCATCAATTGCGACACCGAGGCACTGATGTTCGGTAGTTTGATGATGTTGGCATCCGCCTTGAGGGTCAGCTTGCCGAGTTCTGCCAAGTTGTCAGGCACCCGCTGCTCTTCGGTCAGGTAATCAGGGAACTGACCCAAGATACGCGCGGCAACCGAAATATCGCTGGTTTCCACGTTCACGCCCGCTGCACCCGCAAAGGTCCGCACGATGGGCAAGAAAGCGTGGGTCGCCAGCAGCGGCGCCTCATCGGTCAGGGTGTAGATGATGGTGGGCTGCTTGTCGCTCATGGCGTTGCTCCGGCTTGTGAATGTGAAGTGAAACGGGCCACGTGTCTCAGCTCGGCCCACTCAAGACGATGCCGGATTTTGCTTTCGTACACCTGTCCGGATTTCATTTTTTGGGCCTCACATCTCACGATGCGAAAAATATACCCTATTCCATCAAGAAAAATGCCGCCCACCCGGTCGGGAAGGCGGCATCCACTTTTTTTGAGGGGCAAAGATCAGAGCGCCACAGAATCCCGGACTTGCTGCAAAGCTGCGGGGTCTTCCATGGTGGTCAGATCGCCCGGGTCGCGGCCTTCGCACACGGCTTGAATGGCACGGCGCAGCAGCTTGCCTGAGCGGGTCTTGGGCAGCACGCTGACAAAGCGCACACGGGCTGGGCGGGCCACCGCACCGAGTTGGTCGTCCACCACCTTCATGATGGCGCCTTCCAGCTTCATGGCAGCTTCGGGCGTGTCGGCCTGGGACGGGTCTTTCAACACCGCAAAGGCCACAGCGACCTGCCCCTTGAGTTGGTCCGCCACACCGACCACGGCCACCTCGGCCACATTGGCGTGGCTAGAAATGCTCTCTTCAATCTCGCGGGTGCCCAAGCGGTGGCCCGCAACGTTGATGACATCATCCGTGCGACCCAAGATGTAGAAGTAGCCATCAGCATCCTTCACGCCCCAGTCGAAGGTGCTGTACATCACCTTGCCCGGAATGCTGGACCAATAGGTCTTCACATAACGCGCATCATCGCCCCACACGGTTTGCAAGCAACCCGGCGGCAGCGGGCCTTCCACAGCAATCACACCCTTCTGATTCGGCTCGGTGATCTCGGCGCCAGTGTTCTCGTCGATGAGCTTGACGTCATAGCCATACACCGCCTTGCCCGGCGAGCCGAACTTGGTCGGCGCTTTCTCCACGCCATTGCAGATGGCCATGATGGGCCAGCCGGTTTCGGTCTGCCAGTAGTTGTCGATGATGGGCTTGTTCAGCGCGCCGCCAATCCAAGAGGCCGTCGGTTCATCCAGCGGCTCACCCGCCAAGAACAAGGCCTTCAAGGACGACAAGTCGTACTTTGTCAGATAGGCCGGGTCTTGCTTCTTGAGCACGCGGGCCGCCGTGGGTGCTGAGAACATCACCGAGACCTTGTACTTCTCGACCAAGCTCCACCAGATGCCCGCATCCGGACGAATAGGCAGGCCTTCGTACATGATGGTGGCCATGCCGTTGATCAGCGGGCCATAGATGATGTAGCTGTGGCCCACCACCCAGCCGATGTCGCTGGTGGAGAAATAGGCCTCGCCAGGGTTGCCCATGTAGATGTGCTTCATGGACGCAGCCAGGGCGACGGTGTAGCCGGCCGTGTCGCGCTGCACGCCCTTGGGCTTACCGGTAGTGCCGCTGGTGTAGAGGATGTAGCTCGGGTGGTCGCTGGCGACCCATTCGCAGGGCACCACGGTGTCCATCACCTGAGCGCGCGCAGCCGCGTAGTCCACATCACGCCCAGCCACCGGGGCCAGATCGGCCAAGCCACGGTTCACCATCAGCACCTTGGCAGGCTTGTGGCTGGAGAGGCTGATAGCCTCGTCCAACAAATGCTTGTAGGGCACCACCTTGCCGCCGCGCATACCGGCGTCCGCACTGATGATGACCTTGGGCTGCGCGTCTTCGATGCGGCTGGCCAAGGAGTGGCTGGCGAAGCCACCGAACACCACCGAGTGGATGGCCCCGATGCGCACGCAGGCCAGCATGGCAAAGGCTGCCTCGGCAATCATGGGCATGTAGATCAACACACGGTCACCCTTGACCACGCCTTGCGCCTTCAAGATGGCGGCCATGCGCTGCACTTCGGCATGCAGCTCACGGAAGGAATAGGCCTTCTCGGTGTTGGTTTCGGTCGAGACAAAGATCAGCGCGTTTTGGTCAGCGCGATCCTTCAGATGGCGGTCCACCGCGTTGAGATGCGAACTGCCGGCGCGGCGCTGCGCGAGATGTTCATCAGCGCCGCAGCCAGCACTTGGGGCGTACCCGTTTCGCGCTGCAAGGCGGCCCACGGTGCTGTTACGCTGACCGACAGCACGGCCAAGCTGACCTACGGGCAACTGGCCCCACTGGCCGCGACGCTTCCCGTCCCCACCAACCCGGCCCTCACGCCGGATGCCCAGTTGACCTTGATCGGCCAGTCTGTGCCTCGTACCGACGTGCCCGCCAAGGTCAACGGCAGCGCCCAGTTTGGCATCGACGTGCGTCTGCCCGGCATGCTCTACGCCGCCGTGGTTCACAGCCCCAAGATTGGTGGCACCGTGGTGGGCACGCCCAGCGTTCCACCCGGCGCACTGGGCGTGGTCTCATTGGGCAATGCCGTCGCTGTCGTGGCAGGCAGTACCTGGGCGGCCTTCCAGGCAGCAAAAGGCCTCAAGGTCAAATGGTCGGTGCCGGCCAGCTCTGCTGACATTGACACGGCCAGCATCGACGCCACCGCCCAGTCGCTGATGGCCAGCGGCACGGCGCTTTCGGCCGAGAAGGTCGGCGACGTCGGCGTTGGTTTGGGCGCTGCCCGAACCACCATTGATGCGACCTACAGCCTGCCCTATCTGGCCCACGCCTGCATGGAGCCCCTGAACTGCACGGCCCTGGTCACCAGCAATAGCTGCGAAGTCTGGGCACCCACGCAGGGTCAAGGCTTGAATGTGGGCACCATTCAAGGCATCACCGGTTTGGCCGCGTCTCAAATCACCATCCACACCACCATGCTGGGTGGCGGACTGGGGCGCAAGTTCGAGCAGGACTTCATCGCCCAAGCGGTCAGCATTTCAAAGGCCATGGGCAAGCCCGTCAAACTGACTTGGAGCCGCGAGCAAGACTTTGGCAACGATCGATATCGCCCCATGACGCTGGCCCGGGTGCGTGCTGGTTTGGACTCCAGCGGCCAAGTCAGTGCCTTCTGGGTGCGCACAGTCTCTCCGTCCATCTCGGCCCAGCGCGGCCCATTGGTCGGCGTGGACCACTCGGCCGTGGAAGGCTCCGTGACACTGCCCTACAGCTTCATCAATCGCCAAACCGATTGGGTCCAGCACCCGTCCACCGTGCCGGTGGGCTACTGGCGTTCCGTCGGGCATTCGATCAATGCCTTTGTGGTGGAGTCTGCGCTGGACGAGTTGGCCTTGGCCACGGGCCAGGACCCCTATCAATTGCGCCGTCGTCTGTTGGCTGCGAGCCCGCGTGAACTGGCCGTACTGGACGCCGCAGCGACCTTGGGCGGCTGGAACCTCCCGGTGCCTGCGGGCCGAGCACGGGGCATTGCCTTCACCTCATCGTTCGGCAGTCTCAGTGCCCAGGTCGTGGAGGTGTCCAAGACCAGTGCAGGCAAGCTGAAAGTCAACAGCGTGGCAGTCGCCATTGACTGTGGCAAGGCCATCAACCCAGGCATCGTGGCGCAGCAAATGCAAGGTGGGGTCGCCCACGGCCTGTCGGCAGCACTGTGGGGACAAGTCCCCTTCTCCGCAGGCCGATCCACCGTCACCAATTTCAACCGCTATCGGGTCCTGAAAATGGCTGAAATGCCGGTCGTGAAGGTGCAGATCATCAACAGCGGCGCGGCATTGGGCGGTATCGGCGAGCCCGGCGTCCCACCGGTTGCCCCCGCCGTGGCCAACGCCTGGGCGCGGCTCACCGGTACCCGCATCCGCACGCTGCCCATGTTCCCTGGCGACGGGCGGATGGGGGAAGGCTGAGGCCTGCTCAGCCCAAGGCGGAGACGATCTCGGGCGGGGCTTGCACCAATTCAATGAGCACGCCCTCGCCCCCCACCGGGAACTCCTCATTCCCTTTGGGGTGGATGAAGCAGATGTCGAAACCAGCGGCGCCTTTGCGGATGCCGCCGGGGGCAAAGCGCACGCCGTTGGCAGTCATCCACGCCACCGCCTTGGGCAGGTCGTCCACCCACAGGCCCACGTGGTTCAGCGGCGTGGTGTGAACGGCCGGCTTCTTCTCAGGGTCCAGCGGCTGCATCAAGTCCACCTCCACCGCCGTGGGGCCGCTGCCCAGCGCGCAGATGTCTTCGTCGACGTTCTCGCGCTCAGAGACAAAGTTGCTCTTCACGGTCAGGCCAAGCATGTCCACCCACAGCCTCTTGAGCTTGTCTTTGCTGGGGCCACCAATCGCAATTTGCTGGATGCCGAGGATCTTGAAGGGTTTGCTCATCTCAATGTCCCAGCAGCTTATTCAAAAGCCAGGATGGCTTGATCGACGCTCAGGCTTTCACCCTTCGAAGCGCGCACCTCCTTGACCACGCAGTCCTGCGTGGCCACCAAGATGTTCTCCATCTTCATGGCCTCAATGACAGCCAGCTTCTCGCCGGCCAAGACCTTCTGTCCCACCGTCACCGCCACATCCACCAGCAAGCCGGGCATGGGCGAGAGCAAGAACTTAGAGAGATCCGGCGGCGCTTTGTAGGGCATGAGCTTGAACAGCTCTGCTGCACGGGGCAGCAAGACCAGCGCATCCAACTGCGTCCCGTTGTGCACCACACGCAGGGCCAGCGGGTTCTTGCCCGCGACTCGCTCCACTTGTGCACTGAAGGCCTTGCCGTTGACGGTGCCCGTCATCAGCAACTCACCCAGCTTGGTCTGGCTCTGAATGGCGTAGGTCTTGCCACCCACTTGCACATCGGCCGCACCGCGGGCGTTGTCGAACACCGGCACCTTGACTTCATGGTGGGTGTGCAGGCCTTCAGCACCCAGTTGCACCACCACCAAGTCCGGCCCGTCTTGCACGCCGTGGCCCGGCAATTGGCCACTGATGCGCGACGCACGCTCACGCGCCTTGCGACGCACAAAGGCAGCCAGGGCCACCAAGAACAGCGGGTCGTCATGGGGCACGTCCTCGGCCCTGAAGCCGTGGGCATAGTGCTCGGCAATGAAGCCGGTGTTGAAGGCGCCGGTGACAAACTTCGGATGCGCCAGCAGCGCGGCCTGGAAGGGGATGTTGCTGCTGATGCCGCGAATGACAAAGCCATTGAGCGCTTCGCGCATTTTGGCAATGGCGTCGTTGCGGTCCTTACCGTGCACGATGAGCTTGGCGATCATCGAGTCGTAGAACATCGGGATCTCGCCGCCCTCGTAGACGCCGGTATCCACCCGCACGCCACCGAACTTGCCATCCGAATAGGCCGCGCCTTGCAGCGTCTGGACCGACTGCTCCAACTGCTGCGCTGGCGGCTGGTAACGCACCAAGCGGCCGGTCGAAGGCAGGAAGTTGCGGAAAGGATCTTCCGCGTTGATGCGGCACTCAATGGCCCAGCCTTCGCGCTTCAAGTCGGCCTGGCCAAATGCCAGCTTCTCGCCGGCCGCCACGCGGATCATCTGCTCCACCAGGTCTAGTCCGGTAATGCACTCGGTCACCGGGTGCTCCACCTGCAGGCGGGTGTTCATCTCCAGGAAGTAGAAGTCTTGGTCTTTGCCGACCACAAACTCCACCGTGCCGGCCGACTGGTACTTCACGGCCTTGGCCAAGGCCACGGCCTGCTCGCCCATGGCCTTGCGGGTGGCCTCAGAGATGAAGGGCGACGGCGCCTCTTCGATCACCTTTTGGTGGCGGCGCTGGATGGAGCACTCACGCTCATGCAGGTAGACCACATTGCCGTGGCTGTCGCCCAGCACCTGGATCTCAATGTGGCGCGGCTCCAGCACGTATTTCTCGATGAAGACGCGGTCGTCACCAAAGCTGTTGCGGGCTTCGTTGCGGCAAGACGAAAAGCCTTCAAAGGCTTCCTTGTCGTTGAAGGCCACGCGCAGGCCCTTGCCACCGCCACCGGCCGAGGCTTTGATCATCACCGGGTAGCCAATGCCCTTGGCAATCTCGACCGCTTGTTCAGGCGTATCGATGGCATCGTTGTAGCCCGGAATGGTGTTGACCTTTGCCTCATTCGCCAGCTTCTTGGACGCAATCTTGTCGCCCATGGCCGCAATGCTGTAGTGCTTGGGTCCGATGAAGGTAATGCCTTCTTCTTCGCAGCGCTTGGCAAAGCCTTCGTTCTCCGACAGAAAGCCGTATCCCGGATGCACGGCTTGGGCACCGGTCGCCTTGCAGGCGGCGATGATCTTGTCAGCCACCAAGTAGGACTCGCGCGAAGGCGCCGGGCCCAGCAGCACAGCCTCATCGGCCAGCGCCACATGGCGCGCGTCTTTGTCGGCCTCGGAGTACACCGCCACGGTGGCAATGCCCATCTTCTTGGCGGTCTTGATGACGCGGCAAGCGATTTCGCCACGATTAGCAATTAGAATTTTCTTGAACATCTCGGTCTCCTAAATGGGAGTGACTTTCAGTGTGGTTCGGTCGCGCGTGTTGCTTGCGCAAGTTCATGGGTGCTTGCGTACGGCCAGAGACGCTTGGGTAAGCTAGGGATTTCTGTGATCGTCCAGAGGTTCTTGCGCACGCCATGGCTGCGGCGGGCCTGCCTCCGCTCATGTCCCCCGCCGACCTGCGGTCGGCTCCTCCTTAACTTCGCTGCGCCAGGCCCACCGCATCCACGGCTGAAGCAGCGGTGTGTCTCGGCCCCCGAAGTCACCGGCTGAGCACTATGCAGATGCTGGTCAGTCAGCCCACAGACCGAACCGGCATTGGGCCGGGTGGGTGCTTTGCGGAGGTAAAGGAGGAGCGCGAAGCGCGGGGGACACGAAGCAAAGCGCCCACCCGGCCCGATGCCGCGCGCGCGCGCTGCCTGCACTCCCGCACGGTCCGATCCAGCGCACGCGAAAGACATGGAAAGCACGATAAAAAATTAGAGAGGAATGTTCCCGTGCTTGCGCCACGGGTTGTCCAGCTTCTTGTCCTTGAGCATCAGCAGCGAGCGGCAAATGCGCTTGCGGGTCTCATGTGGCTGAATCACGTCGTCAATGAAGCCGCGCGCCCCCGCCACAAAGGGGTTGGCGAAGCGGGCTTTGTACTCGGCTTCCTTGGCGGCCAGCTTCTCAGGGTCACCCTTGTCCTCGCGGAAGATGATCTCCACCGCGCCCTTGGCACCCATCACCGCAATTTCGGCGTTAGGCCAAGCAAAGTTGACGTCGCCACGCAAGTGCTTGGAGGCCATCACGTCATACGCGCCGCCATAAGCCTTGCGGGTGATCACCGTGACCTTGGGCACCGTGCACTCGGCATAGGCATACAGCAGCTTGGCGCCGTGCTTGATGATGCCGCCGTACTCCTGGCTGGTGCCGGGCATGAAGCCGGGCACGTCAACGAAGGTGATGACGGGGATGTTGAAGGCGTCGCAGAAGCGCACGAAACGTGCAGCCTTGATGCTGCTCTTGATGTCCAAGCAGCCGGCCAACACCAAGGGGTTGTTGGCCACGATGCCCACCGTCTGGCCTTCCATGCGGGCCATGCCGATCACGATGTTCGCGGCATAGTCGGGCTGCAACTCGAAGAAGTCGCCGTCGTCCACCACCTTCAAGATCAACTCTTTGATGTCGTAGGGCTTGTTGGCGTTGTCGGGCACCAAGGTGTCCAATGAGTAATCCAGGCGACTAGCCGCGTCGCCGCTCGGGCGCACCGGCGGCTTCTCGCGGTTGTTCAGCGGCAGGTAGTTGAAGAAGCGGCGCAGCATCAGCAGCGCTTCCACATCATTTTCAAAGGCCAGGTCAGCCACGCCGCTCTTGCTGGTGTGGGTGGAGGCGCCGCCCAGCTCTTCAGCCGTCACGTCCTCATGCGTCACCGTCTTGACCACTTCCGGGCCGGTCACGAACATGTAAGAGCTGTCCTTGACCATGAAGATGAAGTCGGTCATGGACGGGCTGTAGACCGCGCCACCGGCGCAGGGGCCCATGATCATGCTGATCTGCGGGATCACACCCGAGGCCATCACATTGCGCTGGAAGACCTCGGCATAGCCACCCAAAGAAGCCACGCCTTCTTGAATGCGCGCACCACCCGAATCATTCAGACCAATGACCGGCGCGCCGACCTTCATGGCCTGGTCCATCACCTTGCAGATTTTCTCGGCGTGAGACTCCGACAAGGCGCCGCCAAAGACGGTGAAGTCTTGGCTGAAGGCAAAGGCCAAGCGGCCATTGATCATGCCGTAGCCGGTGACCACGCCATCGCCCGGGATCTTGGTGTCGGCCATGCCGAAGTCGACGCAGCGGTGCTCGACAAACATGTCCCACTCTTCAAAAGTGCCCTCATCAAAGAGCAACTCCAGGCGCTCACGTGCCGTGAGCTTGCCCTTTTTGTGTTGTGCGGCGATGCGCTTCTCGCCACCACCCAAGCGGGCTTTGGCGCGCTTTTCTTCGAGCATCTGCTGGATATCGTGCATAAGGGCTCCTCAAGAGTCGTCTATCTAACCAACTACATCAATGAAACAGGTCCAGCAGCCGCCGAGCGGCCACGGACGCGGCCACCACGCCTTTGCGCACATCGTCGGCCACAGGGCCAATCTGTTCGCGCACGGCGGGGTGGGCTTTGAATCGGGCTTTGAGGCCTGCATCGATGCGCTCCCACATCCAGGCTTCATCCTGGGCGCGGCGGCGCGCAGCCAATCGGCCGCTGTGGGATTGCAGGTCTCGGAATTGGGACACTGTCGCCCAGAAGGCATCGATGCCTTGGTTTTTCAGGGCGCTCATTTGAATCACGGTAGGGTGCCAAATCGTTTCGTCGTGATGTGCATGAGACGGTTGGCCCCCAAGCTCGCTCTGCTCGCTACCCCCCAAGGGGGCGTTCGCGCTCTTGGGGCGGCCCGGCGAGCGCTCCGGATGCCCATGCATGCCAAACAAGCGCAGCGCCGAGCTGATTTGCGCGCGCGCCCGGGTGGCAGCGTTTTCATCCAAGTCAGCCTTGTTGATCACCACCAAGTCGGCCAGCTCCATCACGCCTTTTTTGATGGCCTGCAGGTCAT
This sequence comes from Ideonella sp. MAG2, assembly GCA_004359425.1. Lineage (GTDB taxonomy): Bacteria > Pseudomonadota > Gammaproteobacteria > Burkholderiales > Burkholderiaceae_C > Ideonella. Next base: position 1,770,093 of record PTEU01000001.1, read on the forward strand.
CGCCGGCGTTGGGCAGTTGCAGCAGGCAAAACATATCGGTCATGCCTTGCACGGCCGTCTCGCTCTGGCCCACGCCCACGGTCTCGACAATCACCACATCGTAGCCAGCGGCCTCGCAGACCAGCATGGCCTCGCGGGTGCGCTCGGCCACACCGCCCAAAGTGCCGCTGCTGGGGCTGGGGCGGATATAGGCTTGCGGGTGCACCGAGAGTTGCTCCATGCGGGTTTTGTCGCCCAAGATGGAGCCGCCCGACACGCTGGACGACGGGTCCACCGCCAGCACCGCCACGCGATGGCCCAAGCTGATCAGGTGCAGGCCCAGCGCTTCAATGAAGGTGCTCTTGCCCACGCCGGGCACACCGCTGATGCCTAAACGAAAGCTGTCGCCTGTTGCCGGCAGCAAGGCGTTGAGCAGCGCATCGGCGTGCAGGCGATGGTCGGCGCGAGTCGACTCCAGCAGCGTGATGGTCTTGGCCATGGCCCGGCGCTGTCGTGCAGGCTCGCCGCCGATCACGTCCTGCATCAAGGCCATTTCCGCCTCACGCAGTTCACGGCCGTCTTGACGAGCTTGGGCATCGGCCTGCAGCAGCAGTGCCTCATGAACCTGCTCAGGGCTGAGGTGCTTCACGGGCCTACCCCGTCGGCACGACCGCGTGCGGAGCGCAAGTAATACAAATCCCACTCACCCTCAGCCTGCAGCACAAAGCCATGGCGCAGGTAGAAGCGGTTGGCGTCTGAGTGCTTGAGCGCCGTCACGCTGACCGCCTTGCGCTGCGCATCGGCCTCGCGCAGCACCTGGGCCAACACGCCCGAGCCAATGCCTTGGGCTTGGGCGCTGGGGTGGATGTAGAGGTGATCCAGCAGCCAGTCGTGCTCGCGCGGCACCACCACCACAAAACCCACCAACTCGCCCTTGAGCAAGATGTGCCGGGTGTAAGCCGGCAGATAGCCGCGCGACAGGCGCTCGCACGCGCGCTGCGGGTCAAAGCGCCCGACCTTCTCTAAGCTCTCGCGCATGGCGGCCATGCGCAGGGCCAGCAAGGCCTCAAAGTCGCCCTCGCCGGCCGGGGCTAGGCTCAGGCCTTCAACGACGCGCTCGTGGTAGACCATGGCGGCAGCTTGGCCTCAGGCCGCAGATTGCGCCAGTCGGATCTGCTCCAGCACGTCTTTGGCGCTGGCCGGGATGGGGGTGCCGGGGCCGTAAATGCCCTTGACGCCCGCCTCGTAGAGCTGGTCGTAGTCTTGGCGCGGAATGACGCCACCCACAAACACGATGATGTCGTCTGCACCTTGCTTCTTCAGCTCAGCGATGATGGCCGGCACCAAGGTCTTGTGGCCTGCAGCCAAGGTGGAAATGCCCACGGCATGCACGTCGTTCTCAATGGCTTGGCGGGCGCATTCTTCGGGCGTTTGGAACAAGGGGCCCATGTCCACGTCAAAGCCCAGGTCGGCAAAGGCCGTGGCCACCACCTTGGCGCCGCGGTCATGGCCGTCTTGGCCCAGCTTGGCAATCATCACCCGAGGGCGGCGGCCTGCTTGTTCGGCAAAGACGCTGATTTCGTCCTTGAGTTTGTCCCAGCCTTCGGCAGAGTCATAGGCAGCAGCGTACACACCGGTCACCTTTTGAATGTCGGCACGGTGGCGACCATACACCTTCTCCAGCGCGTCGCTCACCTCACCCACAGTGGCGCGCAGGCGAATGGCCTTGATGGCCAAGTCCAAGAGATTGCCTTGGCCGCTTTCGGCGGCTGCCGTCAGCGCGTTCAGCGCGGCTTGCACGGCGGCGCCATCGCGGCTGGCCTTGATGGCTTGCAGGCGAGCGATCTGGCCGTCGCGCACCGCCACGTTGTCGATGTCACGGGCTTCGATCAGGTCTTCCGTCTTGAGCTTGTACTTGTTGACGCCCACGATGACGTCTTTGCCCGAGTCGATGCGGGCCTGCTTCTCGGCGGCGCTGGCTTCGATCTTGAGCTTGGCCCAACCGCTGTCTACGGCTTTGGTCATGCCACCCATGGCTTCAACTTCTTCGATGATGGCCCAGGCTTTATCGGCCATTTCTTGGGTCAGCGACTCCATCATGTAAGAGCCCGCCCATGGGTCCACCACGTTGGTGATGTGAGTCTCTTCTTGGATGATGAGCTGGGTGTTGCGGGCAATGCGGGCCGAGAACTCGGTGGGCAGCGCGATGGCCTCGTCAAACGAGTTGGTGTGCAGCGACTGCGTGCCACCGAAGACAGCGGCCATGGCTTCGACGGTGGTGCGCACCACATTGTTGTAAGGGTCCTGCTCGGTCAGGCTCCAGCCGGACGTTTGGCAGTGGGTACGCAGCATCAGGCTCTTCGGATTCTTGGCATTGAAGCCCTTCATGATCCGGCACCACAAGAGGCGCGCGGCGCGCATCTTGGCGATCTCCAGATAGAAGTTCATGCCAATGGCCCAGAAGAAGGAGAGCCGACCGGCGAAGTCGTCCACGTCCATGCCCTTGGCAATGGCTGTCTTCACATATTCCTTGCCGTCTGCCAGGGTGAACGCCAGCTCCAGCGCTTGGTTGGCGCCCGCCTCTTGCATGTGATAGCCCGAGATCGAGATCGAGTTGAACTTGGGCATGTTCTGGCTCGTGTACTCGATGATGTCGCCGATGATCTTCATCGACGGCTCAGGCGGGTAGATATAGGTGTTGCGGACCATGAACTCTTTCAGAATGTCGTTCTGAATGGTTCCGGAGAGCTTGTCTTGCGACACGCCCTGCTCTTCGGCGGCCACCACATAGCCGGCCAGCACGGGCAAAACCGCGCCGTTCATGGTCATCGAGACGGACACCTTGTCCAGCGGGATCTCGTTGAACAAGACCTTCATGTCCTCCACCGAGTCAATCGCCACGCCGGCCTTGCCCACATCGCCCGTCACGCGGGGGTGGTCGGAGTCATAGCCCCGGTGGGTGGCCAGGTCAAACGCCACGGACACGCCCTGGCCGCCCGCCGCCAAGGCTTTGCGATAGAAGGCGTTGGATTCTTCGGCGGTGGAGAAGCCCGCGTACTGGCGGATGGTCCAGGGCCGCACCGCATACATGGTGGCTTGCGGGCCGCGGATGAAGGGCTCTAGCCCCGGCAGGGTGTTGGTGTAGGGCAGCGCGGCCGTGTCTTCAGCGGTGTAGAGCGGCTTGACGCTGATGCCTTCGGGCGTTTGCCAGTTCAAGGCAGAGATGTCGCCGCCCGGCGCCGACTTGGCGGCCGCCTTGGCCCACTGCTCAAGGTTGGCGGGATTGAACTCGTTGGATTGGGACATGAAGACTCCTGGTCGCCCACACGAGAGCGTGGGCGCTTGAACGGCGGGCTATGCGCGGCGGGCGGTGTGCGACGGCTTTTTGCAGCTTGCCGTCAATGATACATGATGCATAATTATGAATTCAAACTTGACAATGATCTGACAGCCTCACGCCGTGCCTGCCGAAGCCGACACTTCCCTCGCCCCCCGCGCCCTCTACCAACAGGTGGCGGAGCGGCTGCGCGAGCAAATCTTTGCCCGCACGCTGGAACCCGGTAGTTGGATCGACGAGCAAAAGCTCTGCGGCGAGTACGGCATCAGCCGCACCCCGCTGCGGGAAGCCCTGAAGGTGCTGGCCGTGGAAGGCCTGGTCACCATGAAAGTTCGGCGCGGCGCCTATGTGACCGAGATGTCCAGCGTCGACGTGCAGCAGGTTTATCGCCTGTTGGGCTTGCTGGAAAGCGATGCCGCGGCCGAAGCGGCCAGCACCGCCACACCTGAGGGCTTGGCCGAGTTGCAGGGTCTGCATGCCCAACTCGAGGCGAGCGCCACCCAGCGGGATGAGTTTTTCCGCATCAACGAGCAGTTCCACCGCCGCCTGCTGGACTTGGCGGGCAACCGCTGGCGCCAACAGATCGTGGACGACCTGCGCAAGGTCATGAAGCTCAACCGCCACCACTCCTTGTTCAAACAAGGGCGACTGGCCGAAAGCCTGGCCGAACACCGCGCTCTGATGGCCGCTTTGACCGCCCGGGATGCGGCAGCGGCGGCGCAACTGATGCGTTCCCACTTCCAGAACGGCTTGGCCGCGGCGGCCTGACCCTTTGATCTGCCGCCCATCGACCCGAACCCGCCGCTCGTCCCTGCGGCCCCTGCCAAGCACACAAAAATTCTGACAATGCCACAGCTTGCAGGCGTTTTTGCGCCTGTAGTGGCTCGGTTCTGCGTTGGCGCTCGAGAATATCCACTCTCAAACCAGCCTGGGGCCACCGCCTCAAACCAGCCATGGCTCCCATTCACCAACGAGCGAGAACCTCCGTGGTAGCGAAGACACCCCGCAAGGGATTTACCTTGGTCGAATTGATGACCACCATCGCGGTGATGGCCATCTTGACCAGCATCGCGCTGGCAGACTTCATCAATCCCTTGGTCGATCTTCGGCAAAAAACCTTGGCCGCAGAGTTCGCCGAAGTCATTACTTTGGCTCGCCAGGAGGCCGATAGCCGCCGCCAAGTGGTAACGCTGTGCCCGCGCAGCCCAAGCGGCGGCTGCCTAGCGGCTGCGGCTAACTGGAACACGGGCTGGGTTCTGTTTCAAGACACCGACGCCGACGGCGTGGTGGATTCCGGCGAACCCATCATCTTGGTCCGCGGCAAGCTCGACGAGAGATCCACGCTGGGACCTGACGGCAAGACGATCTCATTTGACCCTGAAGGCATGGTCATTGACATCCCATCCGGTACCCGCAGCTTCCGCGTCAGCGACAGCAAGGTACTCAGTGCCAAGCGCTACTTGGTGGTCGGTCGTGCTGGGCGCGCCAGCAACTTGGCCCTGGCCGATTGCACCACTGACAAAGGATGCACACCATGACCCGCGCTCCTTGGCTTAAACCCCGGCCCGCAAGGCAAGGTCAACAGGGTATCGCCCTTTTTGAAGTGTTGATCGCCATGATCGTGCTGTCGGTGAGTTTTTTAGGTACCGTGCTGTTGCTGGCAAAAACCGCCAAAGCAGAACGGTCTGCAATTTACATGGGCCGGGCTGCCAGCTTGGCCTCAGAAATGGCCGAGCGCATTCGCTCCAGCCCTGCCGCCGCTACCAGCTACGTGCTGAACCAAACCTACGAAAACGGCTCTGGTGCAGTGACCGCGCCGACCTGTGGCGGGCTTTTCGTCCGACCGGGGGCTGCCCCCCAAAACCTGCCTGCTTGTACCACTGCGGCAGCGGCCGCAGCCTTCGATTTAGCGAGTTGGCAAGTCCAGCTTCAGGCCAATTTACCTGGCGGCGTGGGCAGCATCGTACAGGGCACAGACAGCTCCCAACGCACCATTGTGGTGGGCTGGCAAGAGCCCGCAGTGGATCGTGTCAACGGTCAACTTGACCGCGTCAACCGCGAAGACCAACGCGATTGCACCGCCAATTTCGCTGCCCCAACCACCGTGCGCTGCTACAGAATGGAGGTGCGACTGTGAAGCACCTGCGAACGCCTGCCATGCGCAAGGTGACTCCCCGTTCTCCACACGGCCTGACCCTGATTGAGCTGATGGTGGCCATGCTGCTGGGCCTGCTCTTGGCTGGGGCCGCCCTGTCCACTTTTTTAGCGTCCTCTCAGTTGGCCCGTAGCATGCGGGGATTTGCCGCAGTCAGCGACGGTGGTCAAACCGTGACCGCCTACCTCGCCCGGCAAATCCACGCGGCAGGTCATCTCGACCTGACGGAAACCGGCGGCAGCGAATGGAGTCTGATAAGAGACGCCTCCCTTGAAGCCAGTACAGGCGACAACGCCAGTTTGCTGGCTCTCGATTTCAAGAACACCATGCCCGGCTTGGTGCCCATCAGAGCTTGCGGCGGCGAATTCACCAACCCTCGCACACTCTTGGATACCACTTGCGCATCGGCCGCCAACAATGCGGCCCATTCGCTCACTGTGGCCTACCAAGTGCTGTCCACACCCAACGGCTGGCCGGCCGCCAGCCTGCCAGACACCCTCAATCCCAATGCCGGTTTTCAGACGGATTGCGGAGGACGGCCAACACGCGCCACCAATCCAAAGGCGCAACCCGCCGGCGATGTGGTCATCAACCGCTATTACCTTGACACTGCACAAAGGCGTTTGATGTGCATCGGCAATGGGGACCCAACACTGCCTGTGCAGATCGCTTCCGATATCGAACAATTCCGCGTTCTGGTCGCCACGACGCAGGGAGCAGCCTCCGGCCAATCCGCCATCAGTCAGTTCCAACCCGTCACGAACGGTGCCACCCCCCCGATTAACTGGGCCTCCTTGAGAGCGGTGCAAGTGTGCGTGCTGGCAGCAGGAGAGCGCGGCAGCTTGGCTGGTGACAGCACCAGCACCAATGTGTTCAATGTGGATTGCTTCGGTAACCCCGTCTCTGGTGCAGACGGCCGCTTGCGCCGCGCCCAAACGATCACTATCAATCTTCGCAGCGGCACGACCGATGCCGTGGCACTGCCATGACGCCACAATCAAAACGCGCTTCCCAGGCCATTCCGCCAACCCGATCTGGCCAGCAAGGGGTAGCCCTCTGGACTGTGGTCGTGCTGGGCCTCTTGTTGGGCCTACTGGCACTCTCACAAAGCAGCAGCGTGCTCAACCAGTTCCGTGGCTCACGCAATGAACGCGACCAAGCCCTCGCCCGCCAAGCGGCCGAAGCCGCATTGCGCGACGCCGAAGCCGACATCACCTGCAAACTTTGGGTGGCTGGGGCGCTCACCGACGCCAAGAAACTCCCTGACAATAACTTGAATTCTTATTGCCTTAGGGTCGGCATAGATCCAGGTGGATGCGCCAACAAGCTGGCCGTGCAAAAGGATGAGCGCGGCATGCGCCTGCTAGGCGAGTTCCCTCCCGACCCGCTGCCTACAGTGGACTGGCAGAAATCGGCAGCTGAATGCCAAGACGGCAGTTGCGCCTTGCCCTTCGGCACCAAAACGGGTGCCCAAGCCCTGGATCCATTGCTGTTTTCGGCACCGCCCCGCTATCACGTCGATGTCTTCAATGCTCGATTGGGAGCCTCAGAAGACCTTGTTCCTGTTTTCCGCATTACCGCCCGAGGATTCGGCGCAACGCCGACAACCGTGGTTGATCTTCAAGAGGTATACCGCCCATGCTAAATACACCAACAACATGGTCTGAGTCACTGGGCCGGTGGGCTCGCAAGGCTGCGCTTGTCACGGCAGGTGCGGTTGGTTTCAGTGCACTCTGGTGGAGCGTGGCTCAATCTCAGAGCACTAACCCAAGCCCTGGCAGTTATGTCAATATGGGTGGGCAGGTCGTAGGCCCGGCCAACTCGCCCACGCTGAACAGCACCTTCAGCCTCAGCGGCAATGACGAGGTGAATTGGATCACCTATCTTCAGTCCAAAATGGCTTCACCTTTTGAAGCCATTGGTGAATCCACTTTCTTTGAAAACAATATTGCTTCGGCTAATTTCAAGTGGATCAAGGGCAAACTGGTCATACCCCCCAACACCACATTTGAGTGGTTTGTCAATGGTCAATGGACCAGCACTGAGCCCGCCACCGGCACCCCGGTGCTCAAGGTGCGCTGGAAGCTCAGCCCCATGTTCGTTGTGAAATTTGGTAACGTTAGTGGCACCGTAGATTTCAGTGGTACTGGGGACGGTTTTCGCATCATTCCTTATGGCAAAAATCTTTATGTGATCAACCATCACACCAACAATATGTATTTGAACTGCCGGGTGGCAGCAACTGGTAGCCCATGCCCAGGCTTCCCCTCCAACGGCACGGGTTTGGGCCTGTCCCCGTATGCGGGCGCTGCAGCCACTCAGGGGGATCAAACCTACTATATGGTTCACAACCCCCAAGAAGCCATTAATTATGCTACAGGGGAGCTATTTATTGCCGGCCAGCGTGGTACAGCGTTGGATGTGGTGTGCGTCAACCTCAATACCTTGCAGAGCTGTGGTTCACTTTTCCTGGGCAACTATAGTGACTTGGGTGGAGGCAACCATGCTCCGCTGGAGCAGGTGGGCGATAAATATTATGTCTTAGCCTCGAATGGTAATGTGCATTGTGTCAATATTAAAACCAAATCCACCTGCGGCACAACCCTATATAATATCAGTGGCAGTTCAAGCAACGCACTAGGAGTTTGGACCGTAACATCCAATTTCGGTACCAAAGTGAATGATGTCAAAAAAGTATTTTTTGCCATCTCACAGCGTGTTTTTTGCCACGACACAGTCACCAACGCCAGTTGCGCCGGATGGTCCAATTACGGTAATTCAAGCCCTTATGGTGGGGTGATGCCCATTGTTAACGCAGCGGGCGTACCTCAAGGTGTTTGTGATGGTTATGGTAGTTACTGCTACCGCATTAATGGACCAAGTTTTCAAATCAGCGCTGCGGCGCAGAATTTCTTCATGTATTACTCATTTGCGCCCCGAACGACTTGGGGTGGCGGATCGTCGGGTGTAAAGAACGCCTACCACTACTCATGGAACGCTGGGGCATTGCAGGGAACTCGTATCGTTACCGGCCGAAGCGATGGCTATGGCGTGAGTTGCTTTGATTTTGCGACCAATGCCGTCTGCCCTAATTACCCTTTGCGGCCCGATTATTTGACGCGCGGTTACACCACCAATATGGACCCGACCCGGCCAAATTGTGTACTTCACATTGGAGACGCAGCTAAAGCCATGCTTTTTGACCTCTTCAGCGGGGGGGCCTGTACAGATGGTGGCGACTCGGAGAAGCCCAAAACCATCAATGTGGATCCTTCGCAATACTATCGCTGCGATGCTACCCAAGCCACAGTGACAAGCTGGGATGCAGTGCGGCTCTCCCCCACCATTCCTTGGAATGTGTCCGGTGGACTGAAAGAGGTCAAGGTCACACTACAAGACGCCAACGGGGTGCAACTGCCCCCACTCTACAACCCAGTTCGTTATTTCGCACCTGGGCAATACTCACTCAGCATTGCAGATGTGCCCTATGCCAGCTATTCCAAGCTCAGGGTTATTGTGCAGATGACCGGCCAAGGTGGCCTGAGTTCGACCAGCGAGGTCGGCATAGATGTCACTTGGAAGGGCGACCCCATTCAGTTGTGCTTCCAAACCAAGCAGCCGGCCAACCCTGGTTGCCCCACCACGGTGGACACCAAAGTAACTTTGGCCAAGTTTGAAAACCCCGACAACGTGTTCGACGAGACCATCACCGGCTCCAAGTCGCTCTACCCGGGCGTGCCCAACACCGGCTATGCGGCCGTCAGTGCAGCCACCTCGCCACGCTCCATCCTTACCGACGATGTGGCGGGCAGAGAGGGTAGAACTCGCATCTTGCAAGGCCGCTATGACATGCAGTACTTCACGGGTGATTTGCTGTCGTACGAGCTGGACAGCAGCGGCCAAATCGATGCGAGCACCAAAAAGTCTGCGGCCACGCAGGTGGTGCCAAGTCTCAGTCGGAATGTCTTCTCTGCCAAGCCTGGCAGCGGGCAGCCGGGAAGCATGGTGCCCTACAAACTGAGCTTGGCCAGCGCCAGCACTGCCCAACAAGCTGCGCTGAACAAAAACGTGGCTGGCATCACCGACAACCGTGGCAACGACCGCGTGGCCTACCACTATGGCGTCGATGGCCCCTTCCGTGCCCGCAACGCCAACAGCAATGCCAAGCTCGGGCCGGTGATCGGCTCCGGACCCGTGGTCTTGAACACCAATGTCCTGCCCGTGCGCCCTGAAAGCCAGTTCAAGGATTACACCAAGTACCGGACTGGCATGGTCACCAAGGGTGCCGCGCCTCTGGCCCTGTGGGGTGGCAATGACGGTGCCCTGCATGCTTTCACCTTTGACAGCAATGGCAATGCCAAAGAGGCTTGGTCGTTTGTGCCCGATGTCATGCTCCAGCAAACCAACCGGTTGACGGACAGCAGCCTGGCCGAACAACTCCGTAGGCCCTATTACGTTGATGCCATTCCCATGATTGGTCATGTCGACTTGAATGGGACGAGCACCGACGGCTGGGCAGCCGTGGTGGTCAATACCTATGGCGATGGCGCACGCGCCATCACGGCACTGGACATCAGCAACACCGACCTCTCCACAGGCAAGGGCGTGTTGTTCGAGTACACCAATGCCACCACCGGTCTGGCCGCTCGCGGTGAAGGCGTCAATGACCTGGCAGACCTCGGCATTTTGAGGAGCCAGCCCGCCTATGACGAGTCGGTGGGCTCGCATCAGATTGTGCGAGTGAAGGACGGTACCGACATACGCTGGGCCGTTTTGGTGGGCAATGGTGTGAAGAGTGACGAATCCGACGACGGCAGCCCCAGTGGCACCGGCCGCCCTGTGTTGTACGCCTTCTACTTGGATGCCCCCCCCACCGCCACCTCACCTCGTTGGCGTCGTATTGACATCCAAACCTCGGCGGGCATTACCAATGAGCCGGGCCTGACCCTCAAAAACGGCCTGTCCCACCCCCGCCCCGTTGACACGGATGGCGACGGCGTGGCCGATGTGGTCTATGCCGGCGACTTGCAGGGCAATCTCTGGCGGGTTGATGTTTCCAATATCGCCAGCCCGAAGACCACCCGCCTGTTCGAAACCATAGGCAAACAGCCGATCTATTCGGTGCCAGTGGCCGTGCGCAACACCATTGCGGGGGCATGCACCACGGCCAACGCGAAGAAGTGCTGGCAGGTCACGTTCGGCAGTGGTATTTACTTCAGCCCGATTTTTGTGGACATGCCCAAAACTGTGCCCACCCAGCATCTTTATGGTGTTTTGGACAAGGGTGACAGCACCACGGTCAGCCAAGGCAGTCTGCTCGAAAACGTGGCCACCACCGAGCGCTCTTCCACAGGCATTGACTTCAAAGCCGTGACACCCAAGAAGATCGACTATGCCGCCGGCAAGCGCGGCTGGTACATCGCCCTGGGGGCCAATGAGCACGCGATTGGTGCCACCAAAATGCTGCCCTCGGGCTTGGTGAGCTACCCGGTGGTGCGCCCAGGCAAGGGCAGTGGCTCAACAGCGGTGTGCCAGGCTGCCAGCTCATGGTTGTTTGAGCTGCACCCCATCACCGGGGCACCTGCGGGTCTGACCTTTGACTTCAACGGCGATGGCAAGATTGACACCGCCGATGTGCTACAGAGCGGCAAAGCCCCTGCTGCCATGGCCATCAGCGGCAATCAATTTGCCGCTCCGGTGGTTTTGCTGGACAGCGCGAACGCGTCGAACAGCATGTCCTTGGTCTTCCCCAGCCTTGGGCAGGACACAGGGGCCGCGCCCAACACCTTTGGCAGTGGCAGCACTCCCCCGACTGGCCAAGGAGGCAACGCGAAAAACGGCAACGCCAAACAACTCGGTCGCTTAACCTGGCGAGAAGTCTTTCCAAAATGAAGGCAAGCATGACCTCTAAACCCCAGCGGCTCCGGCAATCGGGCTTCACCCTCGTTGAGCTGATGATCGTGGTAGCCATCATCGGCATCCTGGCGAGCATTGCCTTCCCCTCTTACAAGGACTACTTGGTGCGCAGCCGTCGAGCCGAGGCCCGGGCCGTGTTGCAGCAAGCAGCCCTGTGGATGGAAGGCAATCAGACCGTCACCTATCGCTATAACCAGGACATTGCTGGTGCTGCCGTGAACAACGCCAAGTTGGCCGCCCTTGGGTTCAGCCAGACACCCAGTACAGGCACCCCCTACTACACCATCCAGTTTGCTGCCATCGGCCAAAACAACTTTGTGTTGTCTGCCGTGCCCCAAGGCAGCCAAGCTACCGACGACGCTGCCTGTGGCACCTTGGCACTGGACAACACTGGGCTGCGCGGCCAGCTTAGCGGGGTGGCCGTGACGACCAGTGACACCATTGAGGCCTGCTGGCGGCGCTGAGTGGGCTCTGTCCGTGCCAACTTCAGGCCCGGGCTTTCCCTGACAGGCACCCCATGGGTGCCTTTTTTGTCGCCCCAGCGACAAGACCGCCGCCCGTAGCCGTGCTAAAACTGCGGCCCTATGGACCTTCAATTCACCCCCGAAGAGCTCGCCTTCCGCCAAGAGGTTCGCGAGTGGGTCGCGGCCCATCTGCCGCGTGAGATCAGCGACAAAGTACATGGCGGCCTGCGTCTGAGCCGTGATGACCTGCAAGCCTGGGCCAAAACTCTCGGCCGTCAAGGCTGGCTGGGTTATGGCTGGCCCAAGGCCTTTGGTGGCCCCGGCTGGAACGCCATTCAAAAGCACCTGTTTGAAGAAGAGTGCGCGCGCGCCGGTGCCCCCCGCATCGTGCCTTTCGGCCCGGTGATGGTGGCACCGGTGATCATGGCCTTTGGCTCTGCCGAGCAGCAGGCCCGCTTTTTGCCCGGCATTGCCTCGGGCGATGTGTGGTGGAGCCAGGGATATAGCGAACCGGGTTCCGGCTCGGATTTGGCCTCGGTCAAGACGAGGGCCGAGCGCGACGGCGACCACTACATCGTCAACGGCCAAAAGACATGGACCACGTTGGGCCAATATGGTGATTGGATTTTTTGCCTGGTGCGCACCAGCACCGAAGGCAAGCCCCAAACCGGCATTTCCTTTTTGCTCATCGACATGAAGAGCCCGGGCGTCACCGTGCGCCCCATCATCATGCTGGATGGCGAGCATGAGGTGAATGAGGTCTTTTTTGACAATGTGCGCGTCCCAGCCAATAACCTCATTGGTGAGGAAAACAAGGGCTGGACCTATGCCAAGCACTTGCTGGCCCATGAGCGCACCAATATTGCCGACGTGAACAGGGCCAAGCGCGAGCTGGAGCGCCTCAAACGCATTGCCAAGGCAGAAGGCCTGTGGGACGACCAGCGCTTCCGCGATCAGATCGCCTTGCTGGAAGTGGACATCGTGGCGCTGGAGATGATGGTGCTGCGGGTGCTCAGCGCCGAGCGCAGCGGCAAGCAAAGCCTGGACGTGGCTGGTTTGCTCAAAATTCGCGGTAGCGAGATTCAACAGCGCTATTCAGAGCTGATGATGCAAGCCGCTGGGCCCTATGCCCTGCCCTTTATTCAAGAAGCCATGGAGGCTGGCTGGCAAGGCGATGCCGCCCTGGGCGGCCTGTGGCCGGGCGCAGCCTACCACTGCGCGCCTTTGGCCAGCACCTATTTCAACCTCCGCAAGACCACCATTTACGGTGGCAGCAACGAAGTCCAGCGCAACATCGTCTCGCAGACGGTGCTGGGCTGAGCAACACACAGAGAGCATCGGCATGGACTTCGATTTCTCCGACGATCAACTGGCCCTTCGAGACGCGGTGGCGCGGTGGGTAGAAAAGGGCTTTGGTTTCGAACGCCGACACGGCTTGGCCAAGGCCGGTGGCTTCACCCGCGCGGTATGGCAAGAGCTGGCCGACTTAGGGCTCACCGGCTTGGCCGTGCCCACTGAGCACGGCGGCATGGGCTTTGGGCCTGTAGAGGCCATGGTGGTGATGGAAGAGCTAGGGGCTGGCTTGGTCAACGCGCCCTTTGCCCAAGGCGCACTGATCACCCCAACCCTGCTGCAGGCCGCCCCGGCAGCGCTGCAAGCCGACTGGCTCCCCCGCGTGGCTGAGGGCTCTGCCTTGGTGGTGTTGGCGCATCAAGAGCGCGCCGCGCGTTATCGCCTCCACCATGTCACCACCCCAGCCCAGCGTGAGGGTGACCAGTGGCGGCTTTCGGGCGGCAAGAGCGTGGTGCCTGCGGGCGATGAGGCCGATGCCTTCATCGTGCCCGCCCGCCTTTCGGGCCCGGCCGATGCCACCGAGGGTATCGGCCTGTTCTTGGTGACCCCCGGCAGCCCTGGGTGCAGCGTGCGCGGCCATGCCACTCAAGACGGGGCTCGCGCGGCTGAGTTACAGCTCCAAGCCTGCCCCGCCCACCTGGTCTGCGAACAAGGCTTTGCCGTGTTGGAGCAGGCGGTGGACATTGGCATTGCTGCCCTCTGTGCAGAGGGCGTGGGCCTGATGGGTAAGCTCACCGCTATCACCGTGGAGTACATGAACACGCGCAAGCAGTTCGGCACCACCTTGGCCAGTTTCCAAGCACTGCGCCACCGCATAGCTGACGTGAAGATGCAGCTTGAGCTGGCCCGTTCCATGAGCTACTTCGCCAGCCTCAAACTCGGAGAGCCCGTACCGGCGCGCCGCCGTGCCATCAGCCAAGCCAAGGTGCAGATCGGCCAGTCGGCTCGATTTGTCGGCCAGCAGTGCATTCAACTGCACGGCGGCATTGGCGTGACCGACGAATACATTGCCAGCCATTACTTCAAGCGCCTGACCATGCTGGAGATGCAGTTTGGCGACAGGCAATGAAGGGTGGCATCGGCAGCGCCTCGTTGACGGTGCATGGCATCACTGTGGCAGCCTTGGTGGCCGTCAATGCGGTCGGCGATGTCCGAGACCCCCACACCGGCCAACTTTTAGCTGGAGCACGCAGCCCGCAAGGCGGGCTGCGAGACACCGCTGCCGCACTGCGAGCGGGCGATCTGCCGCAGACCTTGCTGGCCGGTGCCAACACCACCATTGGCGTGGTGGCCACCGACGCGGTGATGAGCAAGGTGCAGATGCAGCGCCTAGCCACCATGGCCCACGACGGCCTGGCCCGCACCGTGAACCCCATTCACACCGGTTTTGACGGTGATGTGATGTTCTCTCTGGCAACAGGCACTGCCAACACCACCTTGGAGCCCACCGTGCTCGGCAGCTTGGCCGCGGAGGTCACCGCCATGGCGGTGGTAGAGGCCATTCGTGCGGCCAGCAGCCTGCCCGGCATTCCTGCACACCGAGAACGGCGCTGAGCGGCTACAGTCGTGGCCCATGAAACTGAGCCAGATTCTCTTTAGCCAAGGGTTTGGAACCCGCCGGGTGTGCTTTGGCATGATTAACGCGGGCCTAGTGCGCCACGAGGGCCGCGTCCTCGACGACCCCCATGAGGACCTGGAGACCGCCGGCCTGGTACTGACGGTGGAAGGCAAGCCCTGGCCCTTCCACGAAAAGGCCTTGGTCATGCTGCACAAGCCTGCGGGCTATGAGTGCTCGCAAAAGCCCAAACACCACCCCAGTGTCATGACCCTGCTGCCGCCACCGCTGCGTAACCGGGGCGTGCAACCCATTGGTCGCCTGGATGAAGACACCACTGGCCTGCTGCTTTTGACGGAGGACGGTAGCCTCATCCACAAGCTGACCTCGCCCAAGCACCATGTGCCCAAGGTTTACGAAGTGGGCTGCAAACACCCTCTCGGCGATGACCAAGTGCAGCGCTTGCTGGCCGGGGTGGTGCTGGACGATGACCCCCAACCCGTCAAGGCTGCCGCCTGTGAGCGTGTCAGCGAGCACCATTTGCGCCTGACCTTGACCGAGGGCAAGTACCACCAAGTAAAACGCATGGTGGCCGCCGTCAGCAACCGGGTGGAGACCTTGCACCGCAGCAGCTTTGGGCATTTGGTGCTGCCGCCAGACCTGGCCCCTGGCCAATGGTGCTGGGTGGGCACCTGGCCCAAATAGCCTGCATAACCGACTGACAGAGTATGCTCAGCGCAGCACGGCCTGAGAGAGAGACTGACTTTGCCTGAACCTGCTGCCGCCCCTGCGCCTGAAGAGCCCCGCCTAGACGCTGCACGGCCTGAGCCACAGTCTCACATCGCCGACGACATCGCGTTCGACCGTCTGCAAGCCCTGTACGCCGGGGCCTATGCGCCCGTGATCTCGGGCCTGTTCTTCGCACTGGTCGTGACATCGGCGGTCGAGCCCCACTTCGGCCCGGCCCTGGCTTGGGGCTGGTGCATCAGCAAGCTGGCCATAGGCCTGCTGCGCTTGGTCGTCTGCCTCAGCTTTGCTCGGTCCCCCCACCGGCGCACCCATATGCAGCGCTGGCTGGCCATCTTCACCACCACCCTGCTGCTCGACGGCATCAGTTGGGGCCTCATGGGGGGCCTGTTTTGCCAATCCGGCAACCCCATGATCGACGGCATGATTTTGGCCTCCTCAGTGGGTGTGGGGGCCGTCAGCCTGTTCCCGCTCTTGCCCTACCGTCGGCTGGCGATTCCTTTCTTGCTGATCGGTATGCTGCCTATCGCCGTGGTCTATGCCTTCAGCGGACGATACGGGGCTTGGTATGTTGTGGGCGGACTGTTCATTTACGTTGCGGTCTTGAGCGCAGAAGCCATACGCAGCGAGCGCCGGGCCTTGGAGCTGCTGCGGCTGCGGTTTGAAAACAGCGCCATTGCGGCCAGCCAACGCGAGGCATTGGCCATGGCGCGCCACGCCAGCGCCGCCAAAAGCCGGTTTCTGGCCACCGTCAGCCACGAGTTGAGAACCCCGCTCAACGGCATTTTGGGCACTGTCGCGCTGATGCGCCTGGACGGCCTCAGCGCCAAGCAAGGCGAGCGGCTGGGCGTGGTCAAGCAATCGGCCGACTATCTCTTGACCGTGCTGGGCGATTTGCTGGATTTCTCCCGCATCGAGCACGGCCGCATCGACATCCACCCCAAAAACACTGATGTCCGCACCACGGTACGCGAGGTCACCGACCTGCTGGCCGCCTTGGCTGCGGATCGTGGCTTGACCTTCAATGTCACCATCTCGCCGCGGGTTCCCAGCCAGGTGTGCTGTGACGCTGCCCGGGTCAAGCAAGTCTTGCACAACCTGCTGGGCAATGCGCTCAAGTTCACCCCCACGGGGGGGAGCGTGAGCTTGCAAGTCAACAGCCTGCCTGCACCCACCTCTCCTTCAGACCAGCAGCTCATCTTCACCATTGCCGACTCCGGCCCCGGCGTCCCAGCCCAAGACCGGGAACGCATCTTTCAAGCCTTTGAGCAAAGCACCTCCGCCAACGGCCAAGCACACATCGGTACCGGCCTGGGTTTGACCATCTCGCGCGAGTTGGCGCGCGCCATGGGGGGTGATGTGAGCTGCCTCAGCGGGGTCGACGCAGGGGCTTGCTTCGAGTTCTGGCTGCCCTGCCAACCGGTGCTCGCCACCGTCCCGGCCAGTGCCACTGCCACTCAGCCCCTGGGGCTTTTGCAAGGGCACGCGCTCTTGGTCGAAGATCAACCCGTCAACGCCATGGTGGCCAAAGCACTGTTGGAGCACTTTGGCCTGACCGTGGATCTGGTGGGCGACGGCATCCAGGCCTTGGCATGGTTGGAACACCACCGCCCGGACATTGTGCTGATGGACTGCCAAATGCCTCACATGGACGGCTGGGAGGCCACCCGGCGCTGGCGTGCGCTTGAAGCTGCGCACCCCAACACGCCACGCTTGCCCATCATCGCCTTGACGGCCAATGCCGTGCTGGGTGATGAGGAGCGCTGCCTAGCAGCGGGCATGGACGCCTACCTGCCCAAACCCTATGAGCCGGAAGCCCTGCAAGCCATGCTCAGCCGCTGGCTGCCGCAGGCCCGATAATCCAGCGCCATGCGAATCTACCGGGCCCAACGCCCCCGCTCCAACGCAGCCGACAAAGGCTGCGCCCTCACCATCGGCAACTTTGACGGCGTCCACCGTGGCCACCAAGCCATGTTGGCCCTGTTGACCAACGAGGCCCGCCACCGCGGCCTGCGCAGTTGCGTGATGACCTTTGAACCCCACCCGCGCGACTGGTTTGCCCAGAAAGCAGGCAAGCCCGAGTTGGCACCGCTGCGCATTGCGCCGCTGCGCGACAAGCTGGCCGAGCTGCAGCGCTGCGGGGTGGACGACGTGGTGCTGATGCGTTTTGACGACCGCCTGGCTAGCCTCAGCCCCACCGACTTCATCGACCAAGTGCTGTGCCAAGGCCTGAACGCCCGCTATGTGCTGGTGGGCGATGACTTCCGTTTTGGCGCCAAGCGGGCTGGCGACTACGCCCTGCTCGACGAGCAAGGCGCCAGCAAAGGCTTTGATGTGGCGCGCATGATGAGCTACGAGGTCCACGGCCTGCGGGTCAGCTCCTCGGCCGTGCGTGAGGCCCTGGCAGCCGGCGACATGGTGCAAGCCGCGCGCTTGATCGGCCGCCACTACAGCATCAGCGGCCACGTGGTTCATGGCCGAAAGCTCGGGCGCGACCTGGGTTTTCGCACGCTCAACCTGCGCTTTCCCTCGCATCGCCCAGCCGCCCAAGGCATTTTTGTGGTGCAAGTGCATGGCCTGACCGAGCAGCCCTTGGCCGGGGTGGCCTCGCTGGGTGTAAGGCCCACCATCGAGGACGCCGGGCGCGTGCTGCTGGAAGTGCATTGCCTCGATTGGCCTGCGGGCCTGGCCCTGGACGCCGGCTATGCCCGCATCTTGCAGGTGGACCTGCTGCACAAGCTGCACGACGAACGCAAATACGACGGCCTGGAGGCGCTGGTGGCCGGCATTGCCCAAGATGTGGTCGATGCCCGAGCCTGGTGGGCGGCCCGGTAGAATCCGAAGCATGTTCACCCGCGCTGCCCCCTCGCCGACGCCCTGGTTCTGGGCCCCTGTGGCCGACCGTGGTCATGCCTGCACCCGTCGGCAGACCACGCGCGATCGAATTTGGCGCTCGAAAGAAAACGCCGGGCCGCCCCAAGTTTTCTTGCTCCCCTTGGGGGATGGGTTGGGCGAAGCCTAACCCTAGGGGCACCCTGCCTGCGCAGCCGGCGCTCGCGCGCTGGCCCAAGCTGACCGCCACCCGTCAGCCCCTCTTTGGGAACCAAGCCCACCGCCATCGGGCTGCGTCCCTTTTCAGACCGAATTTGAGCGAGACCCTGCGCCATGACCGACGCCAAAAAGACACCCGCTGCCGACAAACCCGCCAGCACCCTGAACCTGCCCGACACCGCCTTCCCCATGCGCGGCGACCTGCCCAAGCGCGAGCCAGGTTGGGTACAGCAATGGAACGCCCAGGAGGGTGAGGAAGGCCTCTACAAGCGCCTGCGCGATGCGCGCGCGGGAGCCCCGCTGTTCGTGCTGCACGACGGCCCGCCCTATGCCAATGGCAAGCTGCACATCGGCCACGCGCTGAACAAGGTGCTCAAGGACATGATCGTCAAGAGCCGCCAATTGGCCGGTTTTGACGCCCAGTACATCCCCGGCTGGGACTGCCACGGCCTGCCCATCGAGAACGCCATCGAAAAGCTGCATGGCCGCAATCTCAGCCGTGACGACATGCAGGCCAAGAGCCGCGCCTATGCCACCGAGCAAATCGGCCAGCAGCGCGAGGACTTCAAGCGCCTGGGCGTGCTGGGCGATTGGGAGCGCCCCTACCGCACCATGGACCCGGCCAACGAGGCCGGCCAGATCCGCGCCTTCAAGCGCGTGATCGAGCGCGGCTTTGTCTACCGTGGGCTCAAGCCGGTGTACTGGTGCTTTGACTGCGGCTCCTCCCTGGCCGAGTTCGAGATCGAGTACCAGGACAAAAAGAGCGAAACCCTGGACGTCGCCTTTGAGACCGACGACGCAACCAAGCTCGCCGCCGCCTTCGGCCTCCCCGCTTTACCTGCGGGCCAGAGCGCCTTCGCGGTAATCTGGACCACCACCGCGTGGACCATCCCGGCCAACCAGGCCCTCAACGCCCACCCCGAGCTGCGCTACGCCCTGGTGCAAACCGAAAAAGGCTGCTTGGTGCTGGCCGAGAGCCTGGTCGATAAGTGCCTGGAGCGCTTTGGCCTCACCGGCCAAGTCCTGGCCACCACCGTGGGCGCCAAACTGGGTGGGCTGAACTTCCGTCACCCGCTTTATGACGTGGACGCCGGCTACCGGCGGCTGTCGCCCGTCTTCATCGCCGAGTATGTGAGCGACAGCGACGGCACCGGCATCGTCCACTCCTCGCCCGCTTATGGCGTGGACGACTTCAACTCCTGCATCGCCAACGGCATCCGCTACGACCAGATCCTGAACCCCGTGCAGGGCAACGGCAGCTATGCGGCCGACTTCCCGCTTTTTGGCGGCCTGCACATCTGGAAGGCGGTATCGGTCATCCTGGAAGCCTTGAAGAACGCAGGCCGCTTGATGGCCACGGTCAGCATCACCCACAGCTACCCGCACTGCTGGCGCCACAAAACGCCGGTGATCTACCGTGCCGCCGCGCAGTGGTTCATCCGCATGGACGAAGGCGAGGGCGTGTTCACCCAAGACAAAGCGCCCAAGACCCTGCGCCAATTGGCCTTGGACGCGATTGATCAAACCGCCTTCTACCCCGAGAACGGCCGCGCCCGCCTGCGCGACATGATCGCCAACCGGCCCGACTGGTGCATCTCGCGCCAGCGCTCCTGGGGCGTGCCCGTGCCTTTCTTCCTGCACAAGGATTCGGGCGAGCTGCACCCCAACACCATGGCCATCTTGGACCAGGCGGCCGACATCGTGGAGGCGGGCGGCATCGAGGCCTGGAGCCGCGTCACGGCCGAGGAGATCCTGGGCGCTGCAGACGCGCCGCACTACACCAAAAGCACCGACATCCTGGAGGTGTGGTTCGACTCCGGCTCCACCTTCCAGCACGTGCTGCGCGGCAGCCATGCCAACGCCTATGCGGTCAAGCCTTATCACGAGAGCGGCCCGGAGGCCGACCTCTACCTGGAAGGCCATGACCAGCACCGCGGCTGGTTCCACAGCTCGCTGCTGCTGGGCTGCGCGCTCTATGACCGCGCGCCCTACAAGGGCCTACGGCAGGCCAAGTGGGTGCCTCGCTGCAAGCCACGCTGCGCATCACCGCCAACGCCGAAGACGCCGCCTTGCTGCGCGGCTTGGGCGCGGACCTGAAGTTCGTCACCATCACCTCTGGAGTCAGCGTGGAAGACGGCGCGGAGCTGGCCGTTCAGGTCAGCCCCAGCACCGCCCCCAAGTGCGAGCGCTGCTGGCACTATGTGGATGATGTCGGGCAGCAGCCGGAGCACCCAGGTCTGTGCGGCCGTTGCGTCAGCAATCTGCATGGCGCGGGTGAAACTCGCCTCATCGCCTAAGCGTCAGTACCATGGCCCGTAAGCTCTCACTCTCTGGCCGCTCAGGCCCCAGCCTGGCGTTGTGGCTGGGCCTCGCCGCCGTCATCATCTTGTTGGATCAGTTCACCAAGGTGCTGATCGTCGGCAACTTCCAACTGGGAGACAGCCACACCGTCACCTCCTACTTCAATGTGGTGCGGGTGCACAACACGGGTGCGGCCTTCAGCTTTTTGGCCGATGCCGCGGGCTGGCAGCGCTGGTTCTTTGTGGGCTTGGGCGCGGTGGCCTCGGGCGTGATTGTGTGGATGCTGCGCAGCCACCCCACGCAAAAGCTGTTCTGCCTGGCCGTCACGCTGATCTTGGGCGGTGCCGTCGGCAATGTCATCGACCGCATCTGGCATGGCTATGTGGTCGATTTTTTGCAGTTCCACTGGGACTTCTTGTCGCCCGTTTTTCATGGGGGCTACTTCCCCAGCTTCAACGTGGCCGACATGGCCATTACCGGGGGAGCAATCGGCTTGATCCTCGACGAGTTGTTGCGCGTACGGCGGAGTTGACCCCACCCAGCGCCAGCGGCGCTGCGCACTATTGCCGGGTTTTTCACCCGCTGAACCGGGGTTAGCTTGGGGCCTTGCGGCGCTAACGTGGCGGCTAAGAGCACCACCTCGGCCTGAGATGCCTGTCTCGGACAGGCCTAAGACCGGGGTTTGCCTGCACGGAGTCCCCATGAAAAATCGTCTGCTTGCCTCTCACCGCGCCACCACCCCACGCACCCAAACTGCCCCGACCTGGAGCGTGCTGGAAGAAGGACGCACTCGCGCGCCGCATCAGTCGGGCTTCACGCCCTATGACCCGCTGGCCTTCAATTTGGCCGATTCCTCCCTGGCCGAACTGGGCATAGACACCGAGGGATTGGACTGCTGCACCATGAGCGTGGCCCCGGTTTATGCCCGCAGCCTGGAGCCCCTGTCCATTCGCCTGAATGTACAGCGCCGTGAACACGCCACCGACGCCGATGTGCTGCTGGTTTGGAAGAGCCTGTGTACCCACCTGGCCGACATCAAATGCCCCATCTGGGTCCGTGTCAACAACGACCGTTGGTTGCAGCGCCTGCTCACCCTAGAGAGCCCGCGCGAGCTGCTGCTGGAAGTGCCGGTGTTTCTGGCCTCCGACGATGTGTGGTGCTCGGACCTGCCGCCCAACAGCTCACGCGGCCCCGACCTCATCATCAATGGCCGCCCCAGCAGCCAAGTGCCCAGCCGCCTCTTGCAGCGGGTGAGTTGCGTGCTGTTCGACCGCAACGACGAGCGCCGTCATTTGGAGCCCGTGGGAGCCGCCTACCAGGCCATGCGCACCACGCCGTTTGTACATGAGCGCTGCAGCTCACCCGAAGAGGTGGATGCATCGTTCGAGTTGGGAGCCTTCGGGGTGGTGGGCCATGAATGGGCCACGCAGTCCGCCAACGAGACCAGCTCCGCCCTGGCCGACCACCGCTAAGGCCCTCAGCCTGTCTAGGCGCGCTCATTTGGTGCGTGCCGCCGCCTTGATGCTGCCCTTGGTCATTGGCCGCCATCTGGGCCGCACCTTGGGCTTTCCGGCCACTTATCGGGCCTTGTTCCTGGCCCACTTGATGGCGGACCAAGCCGACCAGGAATTGCGCGACCTGGCCTTCATGGCCGCCGCCGTCTCCACCTTGCCCGCTGTGCTGCAACTCAGCGGCGACGAAGTGGCCCGCTTGCTGCACCTGCCGCTGCGCGTCAAAGAGTCGCTCAACGGCCGAGGCGATTTGCACCCCTGGGTCAAATTGGCCGAAGCCTCCGATACCCTGCCGCCGCTCGAAGTGCGCAATGCCGCCCAGGCCCTGCGCATTGGCCAGCGCGAGGTCAACCAGACCCTGATCTTCAGCCTGCGCCAAACCTGCCGCCTGTGGCAGCCGCAATGGGCTGAGGCCTTGGGCCTGTAAGCCAGACACCCCTTGGGGCGGGTTTGCCCCAGGGCGGGTGTGCCCGCTGGACGCCGAGGCTGCGCTTGCGTAAGCTCAAGGGCCATGCAGGCTGACACCCCTTCCTCCCCCGACGACCTCACCACAGGCCCCGCCTCCAGCCCTCCCGCTGAACTCGACGCCGAACTGGCTCGCCAAAGCCTGCATTTGCGCCCTTTGAGTTGGGGTGCCCCCTTGAGATGGATCAAGTTGGGCTTTAAGGACTTTGTTCGTGCGCCCGGCATTGGCCTGTTCTACGGGGCCTGCTTCATGGCCATGGGCTGGGCTTTGCTCAAAGTCTTTGAGTCTGCCCCCGCCTACACCTTGGCCTTGTCAGCCGGCTTTTTGCTCATGGGGCCCTTTATGTGCCTGGGCCTCTACCATGCCAGCAAACAGTTAGAGCAAGGCCTGAAACCCGACTTTGGCCAAAGCCTGCTGGCCTGGGACACCCGCACCGGTACCCTGGCCATTTTTGGCTTTGTGCTGCTGGTCTTGGAGATGATCTGGGGTCGCGCCTCGCTGATTGTTTTTGCCGTCAGCTTTGACGGCATGCCCGACTTCAAAGGCTCGCTGCTGGCCCTGCTCAACCCCGAGAACATCGACTTCATCATCGCCTATGTGTTGGTAGGCGCCTTCTTCGCTGGGCTGATCTTTGCCGTCACGGTGATCTCCATCCCCATGATTCTGGATAGGCCTACCGACGCCATCACCGCTGGGCTCACCAGCTTCAAACTGGTGCTCACCCAACCCGGTGTGATGCTGTGGTGGGGCTTTTTGCTAACCCTGCTGGTGGTGGCCGCCTTATTGCCGTGGTTTGCCGGCCTGCTGGTCGTTGGCCCCATCACGGGCCATGCCACCTGGCATGCCTACCGCGAGGCAGTGAGTTACCAGGACGAGCCTCCCCCCGCCTCGCAACCCTGAGAGCGGCTCCGCCTCGCTTCGGCCTCCTTCTATATTCGGTCATCGCATGTCGATGGCTGTTTTCGTTCGTTCCCTGATTGAGCCGTGGCCTGCAACATGCGGGCCATGGACATCAATACAGCAAGCACCAGCGCTCACCCTCTGAGCCTGCCCATTACTGGGCAGGCCCTTCGCCAAGCGGTCGCACGGCACGATGTGCCCGCCCTCACCAATTTGGCAGGCCAGTTACGCATTGCTGGCTTTCGAGTGGACACACAGCGCCTTATCGACGACCTGCTCCGTCATGGCTGTACCTCCTTGATCGACCCCTTTGGGCAACGAGTTCCTCTTCAGGTCTCAGTGCCACCGGCCAGCGCACGTTTGCAAGTCGACCAAGCGCTTCCCTTTCGCATCTGCGCCTGATCGTCCGCCTTCCTCATCATTCCCCCATCAGGAGTTTTCACCCATGAGCATCATCGCCGTCAACGCACGCAACCAGTTCCGTGGCAAGGTCCGCGAGATCATCGAAGGCCCGGTCGTCTCCGAGGTCGATGTAGAGACCCCGTCCGGCTTGGTCGTCACTTCCGTCATCACCACCCGCTCGGTGCATGAGCTGGGTCTGAAGGTGGGCCGCGACGTGGTGGCACTGGTCAAGTCCACCGAAGTGTCCATTGCCACCCTGTGACCCCACGATGAAGAGCGCCATTCATGCCCTGGTCTGAACTCAACACCCGCTTGCTCATCATGCCTGGGCTGCATGGCAGCGGCCCAGAGCATTGGCAGACTTGGCTTGAACGCCAGCACCCTGACGCCATCCGTGTGCGCGTACCCGACTGGAGCGCACCACACCTGGACGACTGGGCACACGCTATTGGCCAAACACTGGCCGCCCTGCTGGCAACGCCCACCGCAGTAGTAGGCCCCTGCACAGTGGCAGAACCCTCAGCACGAACGCGCCTTCTTCAGCCCGATAGGCCCGCCGAAGCCTGGATTGCTGTGGGCCACAGCTTCGGCTGCTTGGCCCTTGCCCGCTACCTGCAACAACGCGGCCAGGGCGTCAGCGCAGCCTTGCTGGTGGCTCCCGCCAACCCGGACCGTTTCGGCATCCCTGAAGGCCTTTTGGACCGTGACCTGCCTTGTCGCAGCACCCTCATTTATAGCCGCAGCGACCCCTGGATGAGCAGCACTGACGCTCGGTATTTCGGCAAGCGGTGGGGCAGCCACTTGGTGGACGCGGGTGAGGCCGGCCACATCAACCCCGAGTCGGGTTATGGCCCTTGGCCGCTGGCTCGCCAGTGGATCAACCAGATGACTCAAACCCTGGAGGCCGAGCACCAGCGCTTGCACCCACCCCGGGTCAGCGCGCTGCGCTTTGCCACCTGAGGCCGCAAGGGGCCGCACCGCCCAAACACACAAACCGCATAAGCAGCCGCGTTTTGATTCGTTCCCTGTTCACGCGGCGCTTTTTAGCATCCCGTCCATGCCGACACCTCGCTCGGCCTGACACTCCAAAGGACTGATTCATGTTGTCTCGTCGCGTCTCTCTGGCCGCCTTCAGCACCCTGGTGCTGGCCCTCTCTGCCCCCTTGGCCCAGGCCAAGGACATCACGCTCTTGAATGTCTCTTACGACCCCACCCGTGAGCTCTACCAAGACTTCAACAAATCCTTCGCCGCCGCTTGGAAGGCCAAGACGGGCGACAACGTCACCGTCAAGCAATCGCACGGCGGCTCGGGCAAGCAAGCCCGTTCGGTGATCGACGGCCTCGAGGCTGATGTCGTGACCTTGGCCTTGGCCTATGACATTGATGAGCTGGAAGCCAAGGCCAAGCTCATCCCCGCCGACTGGCAAAAGCGCCTAGCACACAACAGCAGCCCCTACACCTCGACCATCGTGTTCTTGGTGCGCAAAGGCAACCCCAAGGCCATCAAAGACTGGGGCGACTTGGTCAAGCCTGGCGTGCAAGTCATCACACCCAACCCCAAGACCTCTGGCGGCGCACGTTGGAACTATCTGGCCGCCTGGGGCTATGCCCTGAAGCAGCCGGGCGGCAACGAGGCCAAGGCGCGTGAGTTCGTCACCGCCTTGTTCAAGAACGTGCCGGTGCTGGACTCTGGTGCGCGCGGCTCCACCATCACCTTCGTGGAACGCGGCATTGGTGACGTCTTCATCTCCTGGGAAAACGAGGCCTTCTTGGCCGTCAAAGAGTTGGGCCCAGACAAGTTCGAGATCGTGGTGCCCTCCATCAGCATGCTGGCCGAGCCGCCCGTCACCGTGGTGGACAAAGTGGTCGACAAGCGCGGCACGCGCGAGGTGGCCACCGCCTATCTGAACCATCTCTACAGCCCAGAAGGCCAGAAGATCGCCGCTGACAACTACTACCGCCCCACCGACCCCAAGGTGGCCGCGCAATACGAAAAGTTCTTCCCCAAGATCAAGCTCTTCACCATTGACGAAGTGTTTGGCGGCTGGGCCAAGGCCCAGAAGACCCACTTCGCTGATGGCGGCCTGTTCGACGCTATCTACTTGAAGAAGTAAGCCTTCTCATTCGATCTCGCGACGCAAGCCCACCTTTGGTGGGCTTGTTTGCTTTTCGCATAAGCAAGCGCGTTTTGCTTCGTTCCGCGTTCTGGCCGCACTGCCTAGCATCGCCTCTTCATTTGAAGTGATTCATCCCGTGCTGCTGTCCAAAACTCTTTTAAAGCGCCACAGCGTCCTGCCTGGTTTCGACCTGGCCTTGGGCTTTGCCGTGCTCTACCTCAGCATCGTGGTGCTGATCCCGCTCTCGGCGGTGTTCTTCAAGACATTCACGCTGACGTGGAGTCAATTTGTCGACGCCGTGGCCTCGCCCCGTGTGGTCGCCTCTTACCAACTGACCTTTGGCGCCTCGCTGGCGGCCGCACTGCTCAATGGCGTGTTTGGCCTATTGGTAGCGTGGGTCTTGGTGCGCTATGAGTTTCCGGGCCGCCGCATCGTCGACGCCCTGGTGGACTTGCCCTTTGCCCTGCCCACCGCCGTGGCGGGCATTGCCCTGACCGCCCTGTATGCGCAGAACGGCTGGATCGGTGAGTTGCTGCCCTTCAAAGTGGCCTTCACGCCGCTGGGCGTGTTTGTGGCTCTCACCTTTATTGGCCTACCCTTTGTGGTGCGCACCGTGCAGCCCGTACTGGAAGACCTTCAAAAGGAGCTCGAAGAAGCAGCCGCTACGCTGGGCGCCACCCGCCTGCAAACCTTCTGGAATGTGATTCTGCCCACCGTCACGCCAGCCCTGTTGACCGGCTTTGCCCTGGCCTTTGCCCGCGCCTTGGGCGAGTACGGCTCGGTCATCTTCATTGCCGGCAACATGCCCATGGTCAGTGAGATCACACCTCTGCTCATCATCACCAAGCTAGAGCAATACGACTACGCCGGCGCCACCGCCATTGCCGTGGTGATGCTGGTCACCGCCTTCGTGCTGCTGCTGGGCATCAATCTTCTGCAGGCCTGGACCCGCAAACGCCAAGGCCGTTGACCATGAACACTGCCACCTTGCCCCAAGACGCCAGCACCCCGCCTGGCGAGCCCTCTGTGCTGCCCAGCCCCGCGCCGCGCAAACGCTCTGCCGCGCGTTCTGCCCTGGCCGCCAACCAAGAGCCTGCCTGGGTCCGCTGGACGCTCATCGCCTTGGCGATGGCCTTTTTGTCCTTCTTCCTGTTTGTGCCCTTGGTGGCGGTCTTCCATGAAGCCTTCAAGAAGGGCTGGGATGTCTACCTGGCAGCCATCACCGAGCCCGACGCCATCTCCGCCATCAAGCTGACCTTGATCGCCGCCGCGATTTCGGTGCCGCTGAACCTCGTGTTCGGGGTGTCGGCCGCCTGGGCCATTGCCAAGTTCGAGTTCCGCGGCAAAAGCGTGCTGCTGACCTTGATCGACCTGCCCTTCAGCGTCAGCCCCGTCATCGCCGGCCTGATCTACATGCTGGTGTTTGGCCTGCAAGGCTGGTTTGGCGAATGGCTGCGCGACAACGACCTGCGGATCGTCTTTGCGGTGCCGGGCATTGTGTTGGCCACCGTCTTCGTGACCTTCCCCTTTGTGGCGCGCGAGCTGATCCCGCTGATGCAGGCTCAAGGCGCAGAGCAAGAAGAAGCTGCCCGCGTGCTGGGCGCCAGCGGCTGGCAAATGTTCTGGCGCGTGACCCTGCCTAATGTGAAGTGGGCCCTGCTCTACGGCGTGATCTTGTGCAATGCACGGGCCATGGGCGAGTTTGGTGCGGTCTCGGTGGTCTCCGGCCATATCCGGGGCTCCACCAACACCATGCCCCTGCACATTGAAATTCTCTACAACGAGTACCAGTTTGCGGCCGCCTTTGCGGTGGCCTCGCTGCTGGCCGCCCTGGCGCTGGTCACCCTGGTGCTGAAGTACATCGTCGAGCAGCGCGTGAAACATGACCCCCAGGCTCCTTCCAGTCGCCACCCCCCAGGGGGGCTGCAGCAGCAGACCGGCTGAGCCGGATCTGCGCTGCATGCTGGCTTAACTCCCAACACACCCTTTGCCTGCGACGACACCATGAGCATCGAAGTCAAGAATCTGAACAAGCGCTTCGGCACCCTGGCCGTTTGCGACAACCTCAACCTCACCATCCCTTCGGGCGAACTGGTGGCCCTGCTCGGCCCCTCGGGCTCGGGTAAGACCACGCTGCTGCGCATCATTGCGGGGCTGGAGCAACCCGACTCGGGCAGTGTGCACTTCCACGGCGAAGACGCCACCTTCGACGACGTGCGCGACCGCAACGTGGGCTTTGTGTTCCAGCACTATGCGCTGTTTGGCCACATGACCATCTTCGAGAACATCGCCTTCGGCCTGCGGGTGCGCCCACGCGCCACCCGCCCCTCAGAGGCCGCCATCCGCACCAAGGTGATGGACCTGCTCAAGCTGGTGCAGCTTGACGCCATTGCCCTGCGCTACCCGCACCAGCTTTCCGGCGGCCAGCGCCAGCGCGTGGCTCTGGCCCGTGCCTTGGCGGTGGAGCCCAAGGTGCTGCTGCTCGACGAGCCCTTCGGCGCCCTGGACGCCAAGGTGCGCAAAGAGCTGCGCCGCTGGTTGCGCCGCCTGCACGACGAGATGCATGTCACCAGCGTGTTTGTGACCCACGACCAAGAAGAAGCCATGGAAGTGGCCGACCGCATCGTGGTGATGAACCAAGGCCGCATCGAGCAAGAAGGCAGCCCGGACGAGGTCTACGACCACCCCGCGACGCCCTTTGTGCTGAAGTTCTTGGGCGACGTCAACCTCTTCCACGGCCGTGGCGCGCCCGGCCAAGAAGTGAGCTATGTACGCCCGCACGAGTTGGACATTGTCACCACCCCGTCCGACGACACCTGGGCTGTGACCCTGGCTCAAGCGCTGACCGTGGGCCCCAATACACGCTTGGAGTTCAAGCGCGACGACGGCAGCTATGTGGATGTCGAGCTCAGCCGCGAAGCCTGGCAAGCGCTGCGGACTCAGCTCAAGCTGGAAAGCGGCAGCGCTGTGCATCTGCGCCCGCGGCGCGTGACCCGGTTTGCTGCTGCTTGAGAAGCGGCCCGGGATGGGGCCAACCTCATGCGATTCAACCCGCACCCTTGTGTGCAGGCTTGTTCGTCCGTTCAATGAGACGCTCAGGTCTCGTCCAGTGGGTGTGTCACAAAGGCGCCTCTGGGACCCCCACGGGCGCCGCCTGCGCCTGCTCCACGATCTCGCGCTGTAGATGCGGCGCAAACAGCGTCACAAACTCATAGGCGAAGGAGCGCAGCAGGCTGCCACGCCGCACGCCAACGCTGGTGGTATTGATGGCAAACAGGTTGCGCGCATCCACGGCACGCAGATGAGTGTCGCGCTCTTCGTCAAAGGCGATGGCCGCGATGATGCCCACGCCCATGCCCAACTCCACATAGGTCTTGATCACATCGGCATCCATGGCCGTCATCACCACGCGTGGGTTGAGCCCGGCGCGCTTGAAGGCGTCGTCGATGCTGCCGCGCCCAGTGAACCCGGTGTCGTAGGTAATGACGGGGTGTTCAGCCAAGCGCTCCAGCGTCACCACCCCGTCGAGCAGCGCGTGGCCGGGTGGCACGATCAGGGAGTGGCTCCAGCGGTAGCACGGCAGCGCCACCAATTCCGGCTCTTCGGCCAAAGCATGGGAGGCAATGCCAATGTCGGCGGTGCCGTCCAGCAGCCATTGCGCAATCTGCGCCGGGGAGCCCTGGTGCAATTGCAACTGAACCTTAGGAAAGCGAGCGCGGAAGTCATGCACGGTGGTGGGCAGCGCATAGCGGGCTTGCGAGTGCGTCGCCGCAATGCTCAAGGTGCCGCTCTCGCCTTGCAAAAAATCTTCGCTGGCACGCTTGAGGTTGTCGGCGTCTAGCAGCAGGCGCTCGACCCAGGGCATCACACGTTGCCCGGCTGGTGTCAGCCCCGTCAGGCGCTTGCCCGCGCGGATGAAGATCTCCAGGCCCAACTCGTCTTCGAGCTCGCGAATCTGGCGGCTGACACCCGGCTGTGAGGTGTGCAGGACGGTCGCCACTTCGGTGAGGTTGAAGTTGCGACGCACGGCTTCGCGCAGTGAGCGCAATTGCTGAAAATTCATGGGGCTGAGGATGAGCGCTGGCTCCCGGATGGAGCGACGACCCATTATCAAGAGCGCGGCCTCGGCGGCCAACGATGATTCCCGCCTATGCCCATGCGCTCAGCGCATAAGCAAGAGGTGCCTCAGCGTATCTTGGGGATCAACCGGTCGGCCACATCCACGTCGGCCTGGCTGTCCAACTCAATCGCCACCTGCGTACACACTGCCCGGCACAACATGGCCACGCGCTCGCTTTGCAGACGATAGTAGATTTGTGTGCCCTCACGGCGTTTGGCCAGCACGCCACTGCGGTAGAGCGTGGAGAGGTGCTGCGACATATTGGGCTGGGTGGTGTCGATCTCGGCCAGCAATTGGGAGACGTTTTTCTCTTGCTGGCAAACCGCCGAGATGATTTTGAGGCGGATGGGCGTGGCCAGCACGCTGAAGAGCTCAGCGGCAGACTCGAAGACCCGATCGCCGGTGGCGGCGTCGGCCAGGCCCTCTGGGGGCAACACGGGCGGCAGTTCATCCATGCCTTATTTTATTCGCAAGTGATGAGCTTAGAGCTGATGCCAGGCCCTAAGCCAAGGGTCGCAGCCCCCCCGGAGTTTCCCTGGTTTGCCCTTGCACAAGGCACCTACGCAGGCCGCAATCGGCGTAAGCCTCGCGGGCTGCGAGACAATTCAAGATGTTGCCTTTTTGATCGAGCTGCCATGTCTTTGCCCCTGAGCCCTGCTTCTGCCACCTCCGCCGTTTTGTGGGGCGGCTTAGGTTTAGGCCTGCTCTTGGGTGCCTCAGCACAAGCCACGCGCTTTTGCACCATGGGTGGTCTGGCGGATTGGTTTGCTTACCGGGGCACGCCTCGCTTGTTGATGTGGGTGCTGGCCGTGGCCGTGGCGGCCAGCCTGAGCATGGGTTTGGTCTTGGGCGGCGTGCTGGATGTCAGCCGCTCTGTGCCCTGGAATGACCGCCTGCTGTGGCTGTCTTACCTGGTGGGGGGCACCATTTTTGGCGCGGGCATGGTCATCGCCTCGGGCTGTCCGCAGCGCAATTTAGTGCGCCTGGGCAGCGGCAGCCTGAAGGCCTTGGTCACGCTCTTGGTGATTGCCGTCTCCGCCCAAATGACACTGCGCGGCTTGTTTGCCGAAGGCCGCACCCGCTTTCTGGACAGCACCGCGTTGCAGTTGGCGGGGCCGCAAGACTTGGGCTATCTCTTGAGCGTGTTCGGCGGCCTGAGCGCGGCCCAGTGGCGTGGCGTGGTCTTGGCCCTGGTGCTGGCCGTGGCCGCCGTGCTGCTGTGGCGCAACCGCCGCGAGATGGACACCGGCCATTGGTTGGGCGGCTTGGCCGTGGGCGTGCTGGTGCCCGGTGCATGGCTGCTGACGGGCCTGGTGGGCTACCTGCCCGAACACCCCGACACCCTGGAGCCCGCATGGCTGGGCACCGCCACCAAGCGGCCCGAGGCCCTGAGCTTCACCGCGCCCGTGGCGCACACCATCGACCTGCTGACCTTCTGGTCGGACCGCAACACCACCGCCAGCTTTGGTGTGCTGCTGGCCTTGGGCGTGGTGCTGGGCTCGGCGCTCTCCGCCAAGCTGCGCGGCGAGTTCCGCATTGAAGGCTTCAAAGACACCGCCGATTTGCGCGGCCATTTGCTGGGCGGCGTGATGATGGGCTTTGGCGGCGTCACCGCCATGGGCTGCTCCATCGGCCAAGGCATCAGCGGCCTGTCCCTGCTCTCCGGCGGTGCCGTGCTGGCCGTGGCCGGCATCGTGCTGGGGGTGTGGGGCGCGTTGAAGTGGCAAATGCGCGGGCTGTGAGAGGGTTCGGTGTGCCCGCCGGGGTATCCACCAGCCCTTGAGCTTCGGCAGAGAACGACAACAACGCCCTTGATGACTGATAGCCCCTTCGCTTGATCGCGCGAAGGCGATTGACGGAGAGGGTGCTGGGCCACTGGCGCAGTGAAGTGAAGGCGGAGCCTTCGGCCCAGAGGGCCGAGGGCGGGGGACATGAACGGAGCCAGTGGCCCAGCGCCCTCTCTGCGGCACGCCCCCGGCAGGCAGCTCCGTCCATTCGCACGGCCCAGGTTTCAGTCATACTCACCTGCCCTCCCACGCGCGGCAATGGCCTGACGCATCTGGCCCAAGTTCAAACCCCAGTGAACCCCCAACTCCTGCTACTGGCCCTGTGCCAAGGCCTCTTTCTTTCCAACAACGTCACCTTCGTCGCCATCAACGGCTTGGTGGGTTTGAGCTTGGCCCCTGTGCCGTGGATGGCCACGCTGCCGATTGCGGGCTATGTGGCAGGTGGCGCTTTGGCTGCGCCGCTGGTGGCGCGGCATCAACGGGCTTGGGGGCGGCGGCGTACCTTTCAGGCCGGGCTGTTGGTAGCGATGGGGGCCTCGGGCCTGTGCGCGTTGGCCACGGTGCAGCAAAGTTTTTGGCTGCTGGTGGGTGCCACCCTGCTGGCGGGCTATTACAACGCCAATGCCTCGCTCTACCGCTTTGCGGCCACAGAGTTGGTGGCACCCAGCGCCAAAGAAAAGGCCATCTCTTGGGTGCTGGCCGGTGGTTTGATCGGCGCGGTGGTCGGCCCCAACCTGGCCAGTGCCACGCGCGATTTGACCGTGCAGCCCTTCACTGGCGCTTACCTGGCCTTGATCGGCTTGGCGGCGCTGGCCATGGCCTTGATGGCCCGCATTGAGTTTCCGCCCTTGCCCCAGGCCGGTGACGGCAGCCCGCAAGGCCGCCCCTTGCGCGAGATTGCGCGCCAGCCGCTGTTCATCGTGGCCACGGCCGCCTGCGCGCTGGGCTATGGCGTGATGAGCCTGCTGATGTCGGCCACGCCCATTGCCATGGCGCAATGCGGCTTGCCCTTTTCCAAAGCCGCGCTGGTGTTGGAGTGGCATGTGATCGGCATGTATGCGCCCAGCTTTTTCACCGGCCATTTGATCAAGCGCTTTGGGGCGCTGCTCATCATGGTGCTGGGGCTGGTGCTCAATATCGTGTGCGTGCTGGTGGCGCTCTCAGGGGTGGAGCTGATGCACTTTTTGGCCGCCCTGATCACGCTCGGTGTGGGCTGGAACTTCCTCTTCATTGGCGGCACCACCCTGGCCACCGAGGCCTACCGCCCCGAAGAAAAAACGACCGCGCAAGCGGCCGTTGATTTCTGTGTCTATGCCACCATGACGCTGACCGCCTTTGGCTCGGGTGCCCTGGTCACCACCGGCGGCTGGCAGGCCATGAACTTAGGCAGCTTGCTGCCGCTGACCCTGCTGGGCGCGGCGCTGGCCTGGCTGGCGTGGCAGCGCAGAGCGGTCACCACTCCCGCAGCTTGACGCGCAGGCGCGCAATGGCCTGGCTGTGCAGTTGGCAAACCCGGCTTTCGGTCACCTTGAGCACGGCGGCAATCTCTTTGAGGTTCATATCGTGCTCGTAATACATGCTCATCACAAACTGCTCGCGCTCGGGCAGGTTTTTGATGGCGGCCACCAAAGCCTCGCGCATGCGGTGGTCTTGCAACTGGGCCAAGGGGTTGGCTTCGTCCACGGCCACATGGCGGTCTAAGAAGTCATCGCCAGCTTCGTCGCCCGACATGTCTTCCAAGTACACCAGTTGGGTGCCACGCACCTTGGTCAGCATGTCACAGCCGGTGCCAATCCTCTGGGACGCGCTGGCCATGGACTGCGCCTTAGACATGCATGCCGTGGGAGGCCGCTGCGGAATGCGAGGCGGCCGCAAAAATCAACTGAACATCGGCCGCTTCCATGCGATATGTAGCGGCCCCCCCGCCGCGCATGGCACGCTGCAGCAGGGCGTTGGACGACAGCCGGTGCCAATCCTCTGGGACGCGCTGGCCATTGGCCACGCCCAGCACCTTCAATTTGTGACGAATCAAGGCGTCCAGGGCCGGGGCCAGCTTCACGGCCTCGTCGATCTTGGACAGGATCACGCCCTTGCACTGCGCAGCGCGCCAGTTGGTGATCACATCGTCAATGGTTTCGCCCTGGGCGGCGGCATCCAGCACCAAGAGGCGGCTGATGCTGGGGTGGGAGAGCATCTCCAGCAGCTCGCGGGTGCGGCTGTCGCGCTGGGCCATGCCGGCGGTGTCGATCAGCACCATGCGCTTGCCCGAGAGCAAATCCAATAAGTCTTCCAGCGAGGCGCGGTCGTGCGCCGTGTGTACCGGCACGCCCAAGATACGCCCATAAGTGCGCAATTGTTCATGCGCTCCCACACGGTAGGCATCCAGCGTCACCAGCCCTAAGTTGGCGGCACCGTATTGCGTGGCAAAAGCAGCCGCCAGCTTGGCGGTGCTGGTGGTCTTGCCCACGCCGGTGGAGCCAATCAGGGCGAACACGCCGCCTTGCTCTTCCAGGGCGGGTTCGGCCTCGCCGGTCAGCAAATTACGCTCCAGCACCGTGGTGGCCCAGGCGGTTTCGTCATGCGCTTGGGCAGGCAGGGCATCCACCATGCGGCGGATCAAGCCGGGCGAAAAGCCGATGTCCAGCAGCTTTTGCGCCAGCAAGGCCTGGCGGGGCTCACGCTGGAGCTTCTCCATGAAGGCCAGCGCACCAAAGCGCTGCTCGATCAAGCCCTTCATGGCGCGCAGCTCGCTGACCATGTCGACCTCTTCGCGGCGGCTCACGGATTCACCCAAGGTTGGGATAGCGACTTCTTCGTGCAAGCGTGGCACGGCCAAACGCTGCGCCGTGGTGGGTGTGGGCCGGGCGGTGGGGGCCGTTGCAGCGCGGGGTGCAGGGGCTGCGGCACGTGCGACGGGGGCGGCGGGGGCCGCCATGCGGGGCGTGGCCATGGGTGCTGGCAATGCGGGGGCCGGGCTGGCCTCGGGGTTCATGGCCTGCTGGCGACGTTTGAGCATGCGCTCTCGCACATAGTCTTGAAACGACAAGGTGCTCATGCTGAGCTGAGCCACGTCGTCGTCCACATCGCCCGTGCCTGCGGCCGCCGCTTCTTCTCGGCTGGTGCTCAGGCTGCGCTGGGCGTTGGCACGCTCAACGCGGCTGGCCAAGCTCTCAGCCCGCTGGCGTGCGCTGCCAGGGCTGGCCTCACGCTCGGGCGGCGTGGCAGCCACTTTTTCAATCTGGTCCAAGGAGTCCGGGCTCATGGCCGTCACCTCCACGCCTTCGGCGGCGGGGCGGGTCGACAACACCACCGCATCTTCGCCAAAGGCCTGGCGCACCAAGGCAAAGGCCTCACGCGAGGTGCGGGCGGTAAAACGCTTGACGTTCATGATGAGGCCCCCTGGGTGGCGTCAAAGACACCATATGGCTGAGATCCGGGCTTCGGGTTCTGGCCGTCCAGGGCAGGCCAAAAAGCGGGGACAGAGGGGGTCATACAGCACCTCCAATGATCGAGCCGATGCGGATCGAATGAGTTTCAGGAATTTCACTGTGCGCCAGCACCTTCAGGCGAGGGGCTGCACGCTTGAGCAAGCGGGCCATGGGCGCACGCAAGGCATCTGGCACCAAGAGGCAGGCCGGGTGGCCCAGGTTTTCTTGCTGGTTGGCGGTGTCGGCGGCCTGGCGGGTCAGGCTGTCGGCCACACCGGGGTCGAGCACCGCGCCGTGGGGCGAGTTCAGGGCCTGGGCCACCATGCGCTCCAGCTCGGGCTCCAGGGCAATCACGTCCAACTCTTTGGCGGGGCCATAAATCTGCTGCACGATGGCCGGAGCCAGGTGGATGCGGATGCGGCGGGCCAGCTCGGCCGGGTCACTGACGCTGGCGGCATGCTCGGCCAGCGACTCCACGATGGAGCGGAAGTCACGAATGTGGACACCCTCTTCCAAGAGGAGCTGTAGCACTTTCTGCAACGTTGCTATCCCAACCATCTTTGGCACCACATCTTCGATCAACTTCGGAGCCAACTTGGTGACGTGTTCGACCAGTGATTGGGTCTCTCCACGCCCCAGCAATTTGGCGGCATTCACTTGCATCAAGTGTGAGAGGTGTGTGGCCACCACGGTCGAGCAATCAACCACCGTAAAGCCACTCATTTGGGCTTGCTCTTTGAAGCGCTCTTCAATCCACACCGCAGGCAGGCCGAAAGCCGGGTCAATGGTCTTGGTGCCGGGCAATTGAGGCGCACCACCGCCCGGGTTGATGGCCATGAACATGCCGGGGAAGGCCTCGCCCTCACCCACCACGGCTCCGCGCAAGGTGACGCGGTAGACACTGGGCTTCAGCTCCAGGTTGTCGCGGATATGGACTGAGGGCGGCAAGAAGCCCACCTCTTGCGCAAACTTCTTGCGCACCCCCTTGATGCGCGCCAGCAGGTCGCCCTGGCGGGCTTTGTCCACCAGGGCAATCAGGCGGTAGCCCACCTCTAGGCCCAGGGTGTCCACGGGCTGCAAGTCGTCCCAAGTGGCCTCGGCGTTCGGGGCCGGGGCGGCCCCTTTGGCATCAGCCGCTGGTTTGTTGGCGGCCGCCCGTTCACGCTGGCGCAACCACCAGGCGTAGTATCCAATCAGCGAGCCCATGAGCAGAAAGACCACATGCGGCATGCCGGGGATGATGCCCAGCATGCCAATAATGCCCGCCGTGATGCCCATGACCTTAGGCGACTGGAACATCTGGCCACGGATCTGGCTGCCAATGTCGTGCTCAGAGCCCACCCGCGACACCACCATGGCGGCAGCCACCGAGATCAGCAAGCCAGGGATTTGTGCGACCAGCGCATCACCCACGGCCAACAAGATGTAGCTATTGGCCGCCTCGCTGGCACTCAGGCCATGCTGGGCCACACCAATGATGAAGCCGCCCACGATATTGATCACCAAGATCAGCATGCCGGCAATGGCGTCGCCCCGCACAAACTTGGAGGCACCGTCCATGGAGCCAAAGAAGTCGGCCTCTTCGCCCACCTCGGCGCGTCGCTTCTTGGCTTCTTCTTCGTTGATCAATCCGGCGTTGAGGTCAGCATCAATCGCCATTTGCTTGCCGGGCATGGCGTCCAAGGTGAAGCGCGCTCCCACTTCAGCAATCCGCTCCGCACCCTTGGTGACCACAATGAAATTGATCACCACCAAGATCGCAAACACGATCAAACCAACCGCGAAGTTGCCACCAATCAAGAAGTGGCCAAACGACTCGATCACCTTGCCCGCAGCACCTGGGCCGGTGTGGCCCTCCAAGAGCACCACCCGGGTGGAAGCCACGTTGAGCGAGAGGCGCAGCAAGGTGGTCACCAGCAGCACGGTTGGGAAGGCGGCAAAGTCCAGCGGTTTGACCATGTTCGCCGCCACCATCATCACCATCAGTGACATGGCGATGTTGAAGGTGAACAGCAAGTCCAGCGCAAAAGGCGGCAGCGGCAGCACCATCATGGACAAGACCATGATGATGAAGATGGGAGCCATCAAGGCTTTGACCATGGCGGCGTTCTCGCCGAACAGGGCCTTGAGTTGGTACTGCAAGTTGTTCATTCAGTCCTCGGGCGTGAGGTATGAGGGTCTAGCTCTGGCGGCACCACCACATCCGGTGCAGCCAAATAAGGGGTGCGGCGCAACTGGTACACC
The DNA here is from genome assembly GCA_004359425.1 of Ideonella sp. MAG2. GTDB lineage: Bacteria > Pseudomonadota > Gammaproteobacteria > Burkholderiales > Burkholderiaceae_C > Ideonella. Next base: position 1,807,926 of record PTEU01000001.1, read on the forward strand.
CAGGCCAGCACTTGGGCCACCGCCGCAAACAAGGCGGCAGGTACTTCGCCTTCCAGCTCGCAATGGGCGTAGAGCGCACGAGCCAGCGGCGGGGCCTGCAAGACAGGTACGCCCGCATCGCGGGCCAGGTCACGGATCTTCAGCGCCAGCAGGTCGGCCCCCTTGGCTACCACACGCGGTGCGCCCATGCTGGCCTCGTCATATTTGAGGGCCACGGCATAGTGGGTCGGGTTCATCACCACCAAGTCGGCCGTGGGCACGGCCAGCAACATGCGCTTGCGGCCAATCTCGCGCATGCGCTGCTTGATCTTGCCCTTGACCTCTTGGTTGCCCTCGGCCTCTTTGAACTCTTGCTTCACCTCTTGGTGGCTCATCTTCAAGCGGTTGGCATAGAGGTGGCGCTGGAGCGGCACATCAATCGCCGCCCAAATGCCCAGCAGCAACAGCAAAAAGCCAAAGCCCGTGGCCACCGTGCCCGTCAGCGCCGCCACGGCTTGCGGCAGCGGCACCAACAGCAGTTGCGCCATGCTCTGCCAGTGAGCCCGCAAATACAGCGCCCCTACCGTCCCCAGGGCAATGGCCAACACAATCACCTTGAGCACATCAATCAAGTGATCTTTGGCAAACATGCGGCCCAGGCCGGCCAAGGGGTTGAAGCGGCCAAAGTTGGGGACCAGCGCTTTGAACGCCACGTTCCACCCGCCAGAGACCACAGCGCTCACCACCCCCATGAGCATCATCAATACGCCCAGCGGCGCAATCACCCACAGGCTTTTGACCCCCAGCGTGACCAACTGTTCGGTCATGGCCGTGGGTTGCATCACCTCGCGGGTGCCAAAACGCAGGCTGCTGACCATGATCTCGCGCAGCCAGCCGCCCAGTGGCGCAGCCAGCGCCAGCAACACCGCGCCGCCCAAACCCAGGGCCGCAAAGTGGCCCAGATCACGCGAGCGCGCCACCTGGCCTTCAGCCCGTGCCTTGGCCAGCTTTTTGGCGCTGGCGGGTAAGTTGCGGTCTTGTGCGGAGTCAGCCATGGTGTTGCCATGTTGCCCCGGGGGGCACCGCCACTTGAGCGCGAAAAGCGGGGCTTAGCCCGCCCTTCTCCGGCCCGGCGCTGCCCAGTCTGCTGGTCCAAGCTCAGCCCTGCGCCTCAGCAACCCGCCAACAGTGACAAATTCACAGTTGCAGATGGCGGCAAGATGGAGACAATGCGCGCGTTGAGATTGCAGCCTCGGTAGGGAGACCGAGATCCACATGCGTCATCGCCTATTGCCCGACGGCGTCAGTGCCCAAGATGTTCAAGCGGAATGCTTGGCCCGCATGGCGCGGCGCGAATCCACGGGCATCCAAAGCAATGTGCTGGGCCTATTGGTGGTGGTGCTGGTCATGGGCCCCAGCCACCCGGCTTGGCTGGTGGGTGGCTTTGTGGCGCTGCGGCTGAGCGTCTTGGCCTATCTGCAAGTCATCACCCGCCGCGTTTTGAACCTGAACCCGCCTGAAGCCCTGGCCCAGGGCCTGGGGCAGCGCATGGTGCTAGGCCTGGCCGCCAGCGGCCTGACCTGGGGCTTCCTGGCCTGGATGCTGGCCGACATCCCGAACTGGGCCTTGCAGGACCAGTTGATGCTGATGCTGCTGACCGTCACCTCCGCCATGGCCTTGATCGTCACCGCCCATTTGGCGCAAGGCATGGCGGCCTTCAACCTTGGCCTGTGGGCCGTGGCAGGGCTTCGTTTCAGCATGGAGCCTCTGGCCACCAGTTGGCCCTTTCTCGTCTCCTTGCTGGTTTATCTGGTGGTGCTGTGGTTGTTTGGCCGCCAGCTCTACAGCCAAGCGCGTGACGCCGTGATCGCTGATTTGCGCAATCGCCATTTGTCCGCCGCCCTGGAAGACAGCAATGCCCAGTTGCAGAGCGCACTCGAACAAGCCATGGCCTTGGCCACCAAAGACTCCCTGACCCAAGCCCTGAACCGGCGGGCCTTTTTGGAACGCGCTCACCTCGAAGCCGCTGCCATGCAGCGCGATGGCAGCACTGCCAGCCTGCTCTTGCTGGACCTGGACCACTTCAAGGCCGTGAACGACCGCCATGGCCATGCCACCGGCGACGCCGTGTTGCAACAGGCCTGCGCCAGCATCAAAGCCTGTCTGCGCGAAGTCGATGTGCTGGCCCGCTGGGGCGGCGAAGAATTTTTGCTGCTGCTGCCGCGCACCGAGATGGCTGGGGCGCTGCAAGCGGCTGAGCGCATTCGCGCGAGCCTAGAGCGGGCGCAGCACCCCCATTGGCCCGAGGGCTTGGCACTGACCGCCTCGATTGGCATCAGCCCGTGGCCCGCCGCTTTGCCGCTGGAGCAAGCCATTGGCCTGGCGGACAAGGCGCTCTATCGCGCCAAGAGCATGGGGCGCAACCGCATCGACATCTGGCCCTGAGCCCCTTCTGCCCAGCCCGTTGGCGGCTGATAAAGAGGCCTCGCGCCCGCGCATAGGGACTTACCCACAGCGGGGTTTGCTAGCGTCGATTTGCAGACAATAATAGTTCTCTCTATATTTTCGCGGAAGTGCTTCCCATGCAAGGCGAGATTTTTTCTACGGTGTTGTTTCCCTTGATCCTGGGCTTCATCATGTTCTCCTTGGGCCTGGGCCTGAGGGTGGCCGACTTCCAACTCATCCTGCGGCAACCTCGCGCTCTGTTGGTGGGCCTGGTGTGTCACTTCCTGCTGCTGCCCTTGGCCTGTTATGGCTTGATCCAGCTCTTTGGCATGACCGGCTACTTCGCCGTCGGCTTTATGCTGCTGGCGGCCTGCCCCACAGGCACCACCTCCAATTTGCTGACCTACCTGGCGCGCGGCGATGTGGCGCTGGCACTGAGCTTCACCGCCGTGGCCAGTGTGCTGACCATCTTCACCCTACCGCTGATTGTGAGCTGGTCGCTGACGCATTTTCTGGCCGCCAACCAAGTGGTCCAAGTGCCGGTCAGCATGATCATGGGCCAAGTGCTGCTCATTCTGGGCTTGCCCGTCGCGCTGGGCATGCTGACCCGCCATTTCAAAGCGGAAGTGGCCTTGCGCCTGGAGCCCAAAGCCACCAAAGTCGCCACGGCCTTGTTTGTGTTGATCGTGGCACTGGCGGTGATGAAGCACTGGAACCTGCTGCTGTCCAACTTCTCTACCTTGGCCCCGTTTGCGCTCATCCTCAACCTGAGCATGCTGGCCTTGGGCTTTTTCATGGCCTGGATCGCGGGCTTGTCGCGCCGCCAGTCCATCACCTTGGGCATTGAAACTGCCATGCAAAACGCCTCGCTGGCGCTGGTGGTGGCGGCCACCGTGCTCAAACAAGATGAGATCTCCGTGCCCGGTGCCATCTACGGCATCCTGATGTACGTGGGCGGGCTGATGTTTGCGCTGTTCATGCGCCGCTTCACGAGCGACTCGCAGTAAGGCCGCACGGCCCGCCAGAGGGCCTCACCGAAACAGGTTCAACATCCGATCCAAGGCCGCCACAAACGGGGTTTGCAGCAGGGGCAGCATCATCATCATGCTGATCAGGCCCAAACCCATGGTGATGGGAAAGCCAATGGAGAAGATGTTGACCTGAGGGGCCACACGGGAGATCACCCCCAGCACCACATTGACAAACAGCAGCACCGCGATGATGGGCATGGCAATCCACAAGCCCATGCTGAAGACCTCTGCCCCCCAGGTGTGTGGCATGGTGCTGCGCAAAAACGCAAAAGGCTCCGGGCCGACCGGGAAGACCGTCAGGCTCTGCACCACCGCGTGGATCACCGTCAGGTGGCCGTTCAGCACAATGAACAGAAAACCCACCAAAGTGGCATAGAAGCGGCCAATGGCTGTGCCCTGGCTGGCCAGCACGGGGTCGAAAAAGCCCGCAAAGTTCATGCCCATCTGCAGGCCGGAGACCTCACCGGCAAACTCCAGTGCCGCAAAAATGATGCGCACGGCAAAGCCCAGCGACAGGCCAATCAGCAACTGCTGCACCACCAGCAGAACAGCCAGGGCCGAGTCCAGCGGCACAGGCTCAATCGGTGGAGCCACGCCTTGGGCGCAAAAGGCCACCATAAAGGCCAGGGCAATGCGCACTTCAATCGGGCCCAGGTCGCACAAAGGACAGCGTTGCTTCATTGATTTGGGTGGCAGCTTGAAACACGCTGACCAGCACACCCACCACCAGCACCACAATCAACATCGGGGCCGCCACCATGAGCAGCATCATCAGGCCCTGCTGGCCGATGGTGAAGACTTGTTGGGATTCCATGGCCTGTCGCTACTCAAGTTGCAAAGCTGGCGGCCAGCGAGCCCAACAGCAAGTTCCAGCCGTCAGCCAGCACAAACAGCATCAGCTTGAAGGGCAAGGCCACCAGCACGGGTGAGAGCATCATCATGCCCAGGGACATCAGCACGCTGGCCACAATCATGTCGATGATCAAAAACGGAATGAAGATCAGAAAGCCAATTTGAAAGGCCGTCTTCAGCTCGCTGGTCACAAAGGCCGGCACCAAGACCCTGAAGGGCACGTCCTCTCCCTTCACCGATTCGTCGATCTTGGCCAACTTGGCAAAGAGCTGCACGTCGGCCTGGCGGGTTTGCTTGAGCATGAATTCGCGCATGGGCAGCTCGGCCTTGGCCAGCGCTTGGTCAAAGCCGATTTGGTTGGCCGAGTAGGGCTTCCAGGCTTGGTCGTAGACCTTGTCCAGGGTGGGCGACATCACGAAGAATGTAAGGAACAAGCTCAAACCAATGATGACTTGGTTGGGCGGTGCTGCCTGAGTGCCCAAGGCCTGGCGCAGCAGGGACAACACAATGACGATGCGGGTAAAGCCCGTCATGAGCAAGACCACCGCTGGCAAGAACGTCAGCGAGGTGAAGAACAGCAGGGTTTGAATCGGCACCGAATAGCTGCCCCCGCCGCCCTGCCCCACCATCAGCGGCAAGCTGGGCCCTGTGGGTGCTGTGGGAGCCACCGGCTGGGCGGCCGCCAAAGCGGGCAGAAACACCACGGCCAATACGGCGCAGGCCACCCAGAGACGGCTGGGCTTATCGTGCATGCGTGTCTCCAGAAGGCTCGCCGCGCCAGCGCGAGATCATCTGCGCCACGGTGGGTGCTTGGGGGTTTTGCACATCCAGCGGTACTTGGGGCGGTGCGTCTAGCGTGGCGATGGAGGTGATGTGCTCGCCACCCACGCCCAGCACCAACCAACGCTGTTGCTGGCCATGCTGCAAGGACACCACCACCACGCGCTGCGAGGGCGAAACCGCCAGCGTATCCACCGCCGTCAGCACGCCAGCGCGGGTTGCACGCACCACGCCACCGCGCCGCAACAGCCACATCACCGCCGGCAATAAGACGACCACGAGGCTCAAAACCACCAAAGGAGTAAAGGCTTGGTTCATGGCTCAGATCCGGCTCAGGCGGCGCATACGCTCGCTGGGTGTGACGATGTCGGTGAGGCGGATGCCGAACTTGTCGTTCACCACCACCACCTCACCTTGGGCAATCAAAAAGCCATTGACCAGCACGTCCATGGGCTCACCGGCCAAAGCATCCAGCTCCACCACCGAGCCTTGAGCCAGTTGCAGAATGTTCTTGATGGGAATGCGGGTGCGCCCCAGCTCCACGGTGAGTTGCACCGGGATGTCGAGGATCATGTTGATGTCGTTACCCGCTCCACCCGCGCCGCCCGTTGGCGTGAAGTTGGTGAACGAGGCCGGCGAGACCTGCTCGGCAGCGGCCGTCAAGGCGCTGCCAAAGCCCGCCGAGTCCCCTGGGGGGCTTGCCGCACCCGAGGAGCCCGAGGACTCCTCCAAGGCTGCGGCCCAAGCCGCAGCCATATCGTCTTGACCATTTTCTTCAGTTGCCATGGTTGTCTCCCAACCAGCTCAATCCTTGGCCGGTCAACATGCGATCAATCTTGATGGCGTAGCGTCCCTCTGAGGTGCCGTAATAGCAGTCAAACACAGGCACGCCATCGACCTTGGCCTGGATCAGGGGGTCCAGGTCCATCTCTACAAAATCCCCGGCCTTCAAGGCCAGCAGTTGCTCCACCGTGGCTGGGGCCGTGCCAAGCTCGGCCACCAGGTTCACATGCGCAGACTGGATTTGCTCCTTGAGCAAATTCACCCAGCGGCGGTCAGGCTCGGTGCTGTCGCCCTGCATGGACGAATACAGCACATCGCGTATGGGCTCCAGCGTGGAATAGGGAATGCAGAAGTGCAGTGAGCCTGAGACCTCGCCCACCTCCACGGTGAAGGAGGTCGCCACCACAATCTCGCTGGGGGTGGCGATGTTGGCGAACTGGGGCTGCATCTCCGAGCGCTGGTAGTCCAGCTCCAAGGGGTAGATGCCCGCCCAAGCACGCTTGTATTCCGCAATGATCACACCCACCAGGCGTTCAATGACCCGCTGCTCGGTGGCCGAAAAGTCCCGGCCCTCAATGCGGGTGTGGAACTTGCCATTGCCACCAAACAAAGCGTCGATGACGGCAAACACAATGCTGGGGTCGCAGACGATCAGGCCCGAGCCTCGCAGTGGCCGCACCGAGACAATATTGAAGTTGGTGGGCACCACGATCTCGCGCAAAAAGGCGCTGTACTTTTGCACCTTGATACCGCCAATCGACACCTCGGGGCTGCGGCGAATCAGGTTAAACAAGCCCACCCGGACGTTGCGAGCAAAGCGCTCGCCGATGATCTCCATCGTCGGCATACGCCCGCGCACAATGCGTTCCTGGCTGGCCAGGTCGTAGTTGCGTATGCCGCCGGTTGGGGCCTCTTCCTGCTCCAGCTTTTGGCTTTCGCCCGTGATGCCCTGCAGCAGGGCATCGACTTCATCTTGCGAGAGAATTTGCTGGTTCATGTGCTGGCATCTCTGTCAAGCGAGAGGGTCAGATCAGCCGATTTACTGGATGATGAAGCTGGAAAACTGCACCGACTTGATGGGCGAGTCTTCGATGGTGTCGTACTGGCGGCGCTTCTTTTTCTTGCCAGGGGCCGGTGCCTCTTCCACCTCGTCCTCGTCAGGCAGCTCAATGCCCATGGGCAACACGGCTTCGCGCAGGATCTGGCGGGCCAGCTTTTCTTTGCCCTCGGCGGTGTTGAGGTCCTGAGAGGTTTTGTGCGCCAGCAGCATCAGGATGTTGTTGCGAATGGCGGGCATATAGACCTTTAGTTCCTCGCCCGCCTTGGCATCTTCGACTTGAACGGTGATACCAATCTGGGCATAGCGGTCGGCCTCGCGGTCTGCCAGGTTGACGACAAACGGGTCCAGCGGCACAAACACCGGCAGCACTGGTTTGTCGTCCTTCTTCTTTTCTTTCTTCTTTTCTTTCTTGTGTACCGCGTGAGCAGCCTCCCCTCCCCCCACTGGGGGCGGACACTCGGCGCTGGACTGAAGCCATTATTGGGAGGAGCCCCCCTGCGCGATGCCCCGAAAAGCGGGGCAAAACACGGCGACGACGCGCCTCAGGCCACCAAGTCGACCAAGCTACGCGGGCGGCCCCCGGTTGGGGACGGCCCCTGCGCGTCACCGCCAGCGGCCATGCCCTCGGCCTTGCCAAAGGCCTGTGCCAGGGCCGCCAGGGCGGCGCTAGGCTGCCTCCCAGCCTCCTGCTGGGCCTGGCGCTGCGCTGAGCCTTGGTCTGACAGGCCGGAGCCTGCAAGTTGCACGCCCACGTCGCCCAGGGCCTCGGCCAGCGCGGGCAAGGCCTGTGCCAAGGCCTCGCGGGTGCTGGCCACATCAGCACCCAGCTCGATACGCGCTTGGCCGTCGCGCAGGGCAATGCGCACTTCAATCGGGCCCAGGTCGCGGGGGTTCAGCGCCAGTTGCGCCATCTCCACGCCCTCACTCAGCCAAACGCTGAGCTGCGTCCCCAAAGCGACATTAAAGGCCTCGGTGCCGGGTGCGGGCTCAAGGCTTGCTTGAGCCGGGGTGGGTGCCGCCGCCACGGTCTCCACGGGCAAGGGGTTGGCGTTCAGGTTCAGCGTGGGCTCACTAGGCGGTGGGGCCACCAGCACGGGCTCGGCCAGCAGCGGCTGGGCCAAGGGCTTGTCGGCCGCTTGCAAGGCCTGTAGGGGGGTCTCAGCCTCAGGCGCTGGCAAGGCGCTCAAGGCCTCGGCAAAGCGCAGGCCTCCCTCAGCCTGGGCACGCTCGTCCAGGGTCTCAGCCAGGGGGGCGGCGTNAGCCGAACCAGGCCGGGGCGCACGCGCACGGCAGCGTCCAGCTCGGGGTCGCTGCCGGGGGTGTAGGCGCCCAGTTGAATCAGGTCGTGCGCCTTGTTGTAGCGGGCCAACCACTGGCGCGCACGGCGCGCGCCTTCGATGTGTTCGCGCGTGGCCACCGAGGTCATCACGCGGGAAATGGACTTCTCGACATCAATGGCCGGGAAGTGGCCGCTTTCAGCCAACTCACGAGAGAGCACGATGTGGCCGTCCAAGATGCCACGCGCAGCATCGGCAATCGGGTCTTGCGGGTCATCGCCTTCGGTCAGCACGGTGTAGAAGGCGGTGATAGAGCCCACGCCGTTCAAGCCATTGCCGCTGCGCTCCACCAGTTGCGGCAGCTTGGCAAAGCAGCTCGGCGGGTAGCCCTTGGTGGCGGGCGGCTCGCCAATGGCCAGGGCAATTTCGCGCTGGGCCATGGCGTAGCGGGTCAGCGAGTCCATCAGCAAAAGCACATGCTTGCCTTTGTCGCGGTAGTGCTCGGCAATGGCTGTGGCGTAGCTGGCCCCCTGCATGCGCACCAGGGGTGGGGCGTCGGCCGGGGCGGCCACCACCACGGCACGCTGGCGGCCTTCTTCGCCCAAGATGTCTTCGATGAATTCTTTGACTTCGCGGCCCCGCTCGCCGATCAGCCCCACCACGATCACATCGGCGGCGGTGTAGCGGGCCATCATGCCCAGCAGCACCGACTTGCCCACGCCGGTGCCGGCAAACAGGCCAATGCGCTGGCCCCGGCCCACCGTGAGCATGGCATTGATGGCGCGCACGCCGGTGTCCAAGGGCTGGCGCACCGGGTCACGGTCCATGGCGTTGATGGGGCGGCGTTGCATGGGCTCGCGCAGCACCCGCTCCAGCGGGCCTTCGCGGTCCAGGGGCAGGCCGTGGGCGTCCACCACCCGGCCCAGCAGGCCGTCGCCCATGGGCAGGTGCAGGCCACGGTCTTCGCTGCGCCGCCAGGGGTGGTTCTCCACGCCCAGGCGCGGTGGTAAATGCGGCACCGGCAGGGGTACAACTTTGGCTCCGCTGGCCAAACCGTGGACCTCGCCCGTCGGCATCAGGTAGGCCCGATCCCCGCTGAAGCCCACCACCTCGGCGGTGATGGCCTCGGTGTCGCCCGGCACGCTGACCGAGCAGACCGCCCCGACCGGCACACGCACCCCCGTGGCCTCCAGCACCAGGCCGGTCACCCGCACCAAAGAGCCCTGCATCTCCAGGGGCTGCGGCACGCTGGCGTAGTGCAGCACATCCGCCAAATAGCGGTCCCAGCGCTGGCTGCGTGCGGTGGTGGCGGCGGCACTCATGGCGTGGCCTCTTGGCCCAGGTCGGGCAGCGCGGCCTGGGCCTCTTCGGTGGGCTCTGCGGTCCCAGCCTCTTCAGGCCGGCTTGTGGCCTCGGGCTCGCGCGGGGCCGCCTCGGCAGCACGGGCTGGGGGTGGTGTTGCAGGCAGGTCCCAAGCCAGCGGTAAGCCAAACACGCCAGCGGCTTGTTGCCAGCGCGCCTCCACCCGAGCATCGACCTCGCCCATATTGGTTTCCACCACACAGCCACCTCGGCTCAGCGCCGGGTCGGCCAGCAGCAGCACATGGCGGGCACGCAAGTCCTCACCCGCGCCGGTTTCAATCAGGGCCAGGTCCTGCGGGTGCATGCGCAAGCGCAGGTGTTGGGCCGTCAGTTGCACTGCCGCCAAGCCCAGCTTCTGTACCTCTTTGGGGCCGAGATGGCCAAGGCTTTGCGCAGCACGTTTTTGACATAGGAGTCGGTGTCGGCCACCAAGATGTGCTGGCTTTCTGCCTCCGTGGTGAACTTGTCCAACACCTCTTCCACCCGTTCGCGCGGAATGACCTTGAGCTTGGCAATCGTCTCGCCCAGCTTCTGTACCTCTTTGGGGCCGAGATGGCGAAAGACTTCCGCCGCCTCTTCCTCACCCAGGGACATCAGCAATATGGCGGCGTTCTCAATGGTGGTGTCGTCAGCCATGAATCAATCCTTTGCGATGCCGCGTCATGCCTCGCCATTCACCCAGTCGCGCATGATGTTGGCCACGGCGGAGGGGTTCTCTCGGGCCAGCTTGCGGGCGGCTTCGAGCTTGGCGTTCTCTTTGGGGGCCTCCAGGGCCGGCAGCTCGCTCTGGCCGTCGGGGCCGGGCAGCTCTTGCACGTCGTCCACCACGGCCTCCAGCGCCGTGCCTTCAGGCGCCTGCTCTTCGGGCGGCGGCGGGGGTGGGGTCAGGGCTTGCTTCACGGCCGGGCGGATCACGCCGAAGATCAGGCCCAAGGCCACGAGGGCCAGTGCCAGCGGCACACCGGCTGCACGCATCAGGTCTTGTGCCCAGGGCTGCTTCCACAGCGGCACGGCCTCGGGCTCCACTGGAGCCTCCACCTTGAAGGGTGCATTGATCACCTTCACCGAGTCGCCACGCTCCTTGTTAAAGCCAATCGCTTCTTGGACCAGGGCAGTGAGCTTGTCCAGCTCCTCTTGTGGTAGCGGCACCGTGCTGGTCTTGCCCTTGGCATCGGTGGTGGTGCGGTGATTCACCACCACGGCCGCATTGATGCGCTTGATGGCACCGGTGGCGTTGCGGGTCACCTTGACCGTCTTATCGACCTCAAAGTTGGTGACGTTCTCGCGGCGTGCGCCACCACCGGCCGCACCCATTTGGGCCGGTTGCAAGGGGGCGGATGCGCCGTTGATGGGCGCTTGCGCGGGCTGAGGTGGCTGGTTGGTGGCCGCCCCTGGCACCCCCGCCGGTGCTACTTGCCCGGGCTGGTTGGACTCCAGCGTCTGCTGGCTGCGCACCGCCGCGGGTTGGTCCCCCTGGTTGGGGCGGTATTGCTCGGAGGTGGCTTCACTTTGGCTGAAGTCGATGTCAGCCGTCACGGTGGCCCGCAGGTTGTCGCGGCCCACCACGGGCTCAACAATCTCGCGCACCCGCTTCAAGTAGCTGTCTTCGATCTGGCCCACATAGCGCAGTTGCTGCTCGTCCAGGCTCTTGGCCGCGTCTTCGCCGGGGCCGCTGAGCAAGCCACCACGCTGGTCCAACACGCTCACCGCCTTGGGGTTCAACTCGGGCACGCTGGAGGACACCAAGTGCACAATGCCGGCCACTTGGGCGCGGTCCAGCGAGCGGCCGGGGTGCAGGGTCAGCATCACGCTGGCACTGGGCTTTTGCTGCTCGCGGAAAAAGCCGTTCTGGTTGGGCAGACCCAGGTGGACGCGGGCTTCTTCCACGCCATCGAGCTTGCTGATGGTGCGCACCAACTCGCCTTCCAGCGCACGCTGCATCATCACGCGCTCTTGGCGGTCGGTTTGGCCCAGGCGCGGGTTGTCCAACAACTCATTGCCCGCCACCACCGACTTGGGCAAACCCGCCGTGGCCAGCTTCATGCGCACTTCATGCAGGCGGTCCGCAGGCACCAGCAGGGCTTGGCCGCCCTCACCGTGGCGGTAGGGCACATTCAAGGCAGAGAGTTGCGCCACCACGGCACCGGCGTCTTTGTCCGACAAGTTGACGAACAACACCTTCCAGTCCCCTTGGTTGGCCCACAGGCTGACGGCCACCACCACGGCGGCCAAGGCCGCCACGCCTATGCCCAGCTTGAGGCGGGAGGCCATCGGCAACGCCCCCAGCTTGGCCATGACGCCGCTGGGCGCTTCCGCAGGGACAAGTGGGGTTGGAACAGTGAGTTGATCCATGAGTGCTGCCATGTGCGCGATTACAGACCCGCGCTTGAGAGGATTGACAGCCATTGTTGGGCAGGCCTCGGCAGCGGCATGGCCGCAAAAGCCGCCCATTCCCCAGACATCTCCTGTCTATATAGGGATGAACCCTTGCCTATGATTCCGTCCATCCCCCTGAAGGAGGACGCACCATGGACCTCAAGCTCAAGCCCTTTGATTTCGCCCAAGCCGCCGCCCGAGCCGGGCTGTCGGTAGACGGCACGCCGCTGGCCAAATCCAAAGCGCCCAGCGGACCCGCAGCCAGCGAAGGTGCGAACTTTCAATCGGCCATGACGCAGGCCTTAAAAACGGTGAGCGCGCAGCAGATGGAATCCTCGCGCATGCAGCGCGAGCTGCAACTGGACAACCCATCCGTAAGCTTGGAAGACACCATGATCGCGATGCAGAAATCGCAAATCGGCTTCCAAGCCACCGTGGCCGTGCGCAATCGCATGGTGCAGGCCTACACCGACATCATGAATATGCAGGTCTGACCCTGCTCACTCAGAGCCAGGCCAGCAACCAAAAGGCTGTGGGCCGCGGTTCTCAGTCCAGCGACATCATCCGACGCCGCTTTTGGATCTGGTCGATGTAGTACACCAGCAAGCGCTGTGACTCTGCGTCCATGTTCAGCAGCTCACAACCCAGGCGAACGCCTTGGGCCTGGGGTTGCACGGAGGTGATGTGATGGATCAGCAGGCTGGCCTTGATCTCGGTGTCGGCGTCTAGCTCCACCGTGATGCCGTTGATCAAACAACCGGGCTCGACGGGCGGCATGTCATTGGGCATGTAGAGCGCACAGCCACCGGCGCTGAGGTCCAGCACCCGCAACTCCAAATGCACGTCGGGCATGGCCGGGTGGCGGAACGCCGCCGTGGGGGCCGAGCGCTCCAGCGTGCGCACCCGGTAGGCATTGCGGCGCTGAAAGCGGAACAGCTCGTGCGGCATGGCGGCTTGCATCACGCAGCTCTGGGTACCATGCACCAGCATGCGCTCATGGACATCGAACTGAAGCTTGATTTGCTCTAAGTAGCACACCGCCACCGCCTCTTCGGCCTCAATCAGCCGGTGCAAAGAGGGTGAGAGCACATCGGCCGAAAAGGCGATCTTGTCGCGGTTGCTGTCCAGCGCCCAGAGCTGTGTGGTGTGGGCGCTGCCGTCGGAGCCGTTGATGATGACGGGGATGTTGCGGTCCATCACCGTCTTCAGCAAGCTGCGAATCTGGGGGAGTCCGGTCACACGGAAGGTGTCCAGATGGGACTCTGGCATAGCGTCCAGTTCTGCGGGTCGGGTGTCAGCAAAGTTCATCATCTCGGGCTCCATGACACCATCAGTGCAAAACTTTGGGGCGGCCGTTCATCATTTGATCGATGTCCTCTAGCCAAGGCTCGGCCAGGTGGCGGATCTCGGCGTCATTCAGCAAGATGCGCTGCATGATCTTGGACTTGGTCTTGGCCTCTTCCGCCCGCAAAGCCTCGTTCTGGGCCGCCGCCTACCATCAGGCTCACGCATTCGTCCAAGATGGCCTCGTCGTTGCGAATATTGGCCAAGGTCAAGCGCATGGTCACGTATTGGTAAAGCATCTGAAGGTCTTGCGCCAAAGCGCCGCCTTCCGTCAGGTTCAGTCCAGCTTTCAGGCCTTCGTCCACAATGCGCGCAGCTCGGCCAATGCAGCGGCCCTTGCGCTCAATTTCACCTTCGCGCATGGCTCCCCGCCCTTGGGCGATGGCCTCCATATAGCCATCAAACAGCATCATGATCAGTTGGTGGGGCGAAGCGCCTTGCACCGCCGTCTCGACGCCCACTCGGCGATAGGCCATGGCCATCGCGCCGGGTCGTCCAAAGGCTGAATTCATTGTGGAATTGAACATCTGTGGTGTGGAGGTAAAGCTGGTACAACCGTTGAGAAGTTATCGACGCTGCCTCTCGGCACTTGAGAGCGGCACCCGCCACAGATGCCTTGGGTTTCACGGGGATTTCTCAGGGGTATTCAGAACGAATAAGGGCACCCGAAGGTGCCCTTTGACTGGCCACGAACTTCCAAACTACCCTCGAAGGACAGCACCCTGTCCCCGACATCTCGAAATCGGTCCATGAACCCGGAGGTGGCGGCGCTGGTCCCGTCGATGGCCAAAAGTTTGCGCAGCTCATCGGGTTTGGCCAGGGCCGCAGTCAACTCACTGGACTTGGTTTCCAGCGTGCCGTCTTTCTTCATCACGATACCGATCTGGCTCAAGGCCGACCACTCGGACGACGTGCTACCGGGCTGGTTCAAGACCGAGCGCAACTGCCATTGCAGATCCGCCGCAGCGCGGTCGCCTTGCAAGGTGGCACCTTCTTTTTTCACCTCGTCGTACTTGGTTTGTTCTCGCAAGTAGTTGGCCATCTCGTTATAGGCTTTGACGAAGTCATCGATGCCAGTTTTGATGCTGGCCGTGTCTTGGCTGGTCACCAGCTCTACGGCTGTGGCGCTGACCTTGCTGACGGTCATCGTCAAGCCGTCGGCCACCTCAGAGAAGGTGTTCGTGGTCGAGTTCACCACGATGCCGTTGATGGTGGCCTGTGCATTGGCACTGCGCTGATTCAAGGTCATGGGCGAGCTGGCCGAGGTGGCGTCCACGCCCAAGGCGCTCAAACCCGTGGCGGCATTGTTGTCGTCATTGGTTTCAGTGGCCGTGATGCGAAAGCCGTTTTGCTCGCCCGAGTTTGTCGAGCGCAGAGACAAGCGCGCGCCATTGGCGTCGTTGACGATAGAGGCCGTCACCCCGGCACCGGCGGCGTTGATCTTGTCGCGAATGGTCGAGAGCGAGGTCTCACCATCGCCAATATTGATGGTGACGGCACTCGTGCCCGCCTTGGGTGTGAACCCGGTGGCCGGGTTGCCGCTGCCTTGGTAGCTGCCCAGCTCTATCGTCAAGCTACCTTGGCTCAAGGTGGTGGTGCTGGACGAAAACTGCGCCGAGGTGGCCGTTTGCGCCGCCGCCAGAGCCTGCACCGTCACCGAATAGCGGCCCGCAGGCGCATTGGCACTGGCACTGGCGCTGACGGTGGTGGCATCCGAGGTAGACACGGCCATCTTGCCCCATGCGGACACGGAGGTCAGCGCAGCAGCCTTGTCGCGCATGGCCGCCACCAGGCTTTTGAGCTTGCCGACGGACGAGAGCTTGGTGTTGAGGCCGTCGATCTGGGTTTGCACCAGATTGATGGGCTTGCGCTCAAGGTTCATGAGCGACGTGACAATGCTCTCAGCGTCGAGCCCGCTACCTACGCCCAATGAAGTAATGGATGGCATGTCTGAAGCTCCGGTTGCATACGAGGACTTCGGCAAGTGCAGTCAGTGCTTGAGCACTTTCTTCGCAACAGCCTGCAACAAGGCCTCCCGCCTAAGACAAACGGCCGGGGAGTGCCCGGCCGTTGGTTGGAGTGAAAGCGGTTCAACCTTGCAGCAGCCGCAGCACCTGCTGGGGCAACTGGTTGGCCTGAGCCACCATGGCCGTGCCCGCTTGTTGCAAGATCTGCGCTCGGCTCATATTGGCCGTCTCCTGCGCAAAGTCGGCGTCCATGATGCGGCTGCGCGCTGCCGCCTGGTTCTCCACCGACTGTTGCAGGTTGGAGATGATGGCGTCAAAGCGGCTCTGCGTGGCACCAAAGGTGGCACGGGTGTCGTTGACCGTATCGAGCGCGGTGTCGATGGCGTCGATGACGGTTGCAATCGCACCGGCGCTGGCGGCAGCGCCAATCGAGGCGGTCGAGGCGGTGACGGCCGTGATATCCGTCGCACTCTTCATGTCCTCGGTGGTGACGTTGATCACGTCATCATTGGTGGTGTTGGCCCCAATCTGGAAGGTCAGCGTCGTGGCCTCCGTGCCCAGAATGTGTTTGCCGTTGAAGGTGGTGCCGCCCAGCACTCGGCTGATTTCAGCTTGCAGCTCGGCAAACTCTTTGTTCAGCGAGTCTTTGTCGGAGCTGCTATTGGTGGCATTGCGCGCTTGCACGGCCAGTTCACGCATGCGTTGCAGCGCGTCGCCCACTTTGGAGAGCGCGCCCTCAGCGGTCTGCGCCAGCGAGATGCCGTCGTTCGCATTGCGAACGGCCACATTCATGCCGCGCACCTGGGCGTTCATGCGTTCGGCAATCGCGAGGCCTGCGGCGTCGTCTTTGGCTGAGTTAACACGCAAGCCTGAAGACAGACGTTGCATCGACACCGCCAGTGACGACTGCGACGCGTTCAGATTGCGCTGCGCGTTGAGCGACGACAAGTTCGTATTGATGGTCTGTGGCACGTTGGCACTCCTGAAGATACAACCACACCCGGCGGACTGCCGGCTTATTCAAACCTGCTGCCAAAGCAGCGAGTCTCCAAAGCCCGGCACCTAGACACCGTCGAGACGGAACCGCTTTCGCAGTCCGTGGCTTTCGCCAGTGCTTGTCGGACCACGTCTTCCAGCCGGAGAGACGTTGATGTGATTCTGTCGAGAAGGCCTCGGCACTAAAGCGCCGAAATGAAGCAGTTTGTGCGGCTATCTTCAAGCCCTGCCAACGTGACAACGCCCCGTGCAGGCAGCGCTGCGCGGGGCGTTGGGGGCCTTGCGCTTGCGCGGCAAAGCCGGGGCCTGAGGCGGGGCTTATCGCAGCAGCGACAAGACCTGCTGTGGCAACTGGTTGGCCTGGGCCACCATGGCGGTACCCGCCTGCTGGAGGATCTGCGCTCGGCTCAGATTAGCGGTTTCCGTCGCGAAGTCGGCATCCACAATCCGGCTGCGTGCAGCGCTCTGTGCTTCCACCGACTGTTGCAGGTTGGCGATGATGGCGTCAAAGCGGCTCTGGGCAGCACCGTAGTCGGCGCGTTGGTTGTTAACGGTATCCAGCGCCGTGTCGATGCTGTCAATCACCGTGTCGATGGCCCCAGAAGAGGCAGAGGCTCCGATCGACGCCGTCGACGACGTGACAGCACTGATGTCGGTCCGGGCATTCATGTCTTCTGACGCCACGGTGATGCGGTCATCCGTGGTGGTGTTGGCACCGATCTGGAATTCCAAAGAAGTGGCTCCAGCCCCAAGAATGCTCCGACCGTTGAAGGTGGTGCCACCCATGACGCGGGTGATTTCTTCCTGCAACTGGCCGAACTCCTTGTTCAGCGAGTCCTTGTCGGAGCTGCTGTTGGTGGCATTGCGGGCCTGCACGGCCAGTTCACGCATACGCTGCAAGGCGTCGCCCACCTTGGAGAGCGCCCCTTCTGCGGTTTGCGCAAAAGAGATGCCGTCGTTGGCATTGCGAATGGCCACGTTCATGCCCCGCACCTGAGCGTTCATGCGCTCGGCGATGGCCAGACCGGCTGCGTCGTCCTTGGCAGAGTTGATGCGAAGGCCTGAAGACAGGCGCTGCATCGACACTGACAGTGACGACTGCGACATATTGAGGTTGCGCTGCGCGTTGAGCGAAGCAATGTTGGTGTTGATGGTTTGCGGCATGTGACACTCCTTGAGGTTTCCAAAAGCCTCCGGTAAAGCACCGGCACAAACGGGACTGCTTGTGTCAGCGCCAGGTGCTCCTCCGGTCGGGAGATGCCTTGGCATCGCCTGACCCTTGGGTCTCTCACCGGACCGCAGTGGCCGCGTTGGCGACCCCTGTTGTGCTGGATATCGGAGTGCCCAAAAGCAAACTTGAGAAGATTTTTATGTGAAAAGAACAAGGTGCTTTGTAAAGAGCACCTTGTTCCAGGGATGGGCCGGTTCCGGCTTACGAAGAGTCATTGATAGCCGGGGGTGCCGGCGATCCCTTGCCCGGGATCAGGAAACCGTCATCGAAGCAGTGACAGCACCGTCTGGGGCAATTGGTTGGCCTGGGCCACCATGGCCGTGCCCGCCTGCTGCAAGATCTGGGTTCGGCTCATGTTGGCCGTCTCCGCCGCAAAGTCGGCATCCATGATCCGGCTGCGGGCAGCGCTCTGTGCCTCAACAGACTGCTGCAAGTTGCCAATGATGGCCTCGAAGCGACTCTGCGCAGCACCAAACTCAGCACGCTGGTCGTTGACGGTGTCGATGGCGGCGTCGATGTTGTCAATCACCGTGTCAATTCCGCCGGCGGAGGTCGATGCACCGATGGAGGCTGTCGAGCCGGTGATGGCGGAGATGTCACTATTGCCCACCATATTGGCCGTCGACACCTTCACACGGTCATCGGCATTGGTGTTGGCACCGATTTGGAACTCCATGTCCGTGGCCGTGGTGCCCAGCAAGCTCTGGCCGTTGAAAGTCGTCCCCCCCAGTACGCGGCTGATTTCGCTTTGCAGTTGGGTGAATTCCTTGTTCAGCGAGTCTTTGTCCGAGCTGCTGTTGGTGGCGTTGCGGGATTGAACGGCCAACTCACGCATGCGCTGCAGGGCGTCGCCCACCTTTGAGAGTGCGCCTTCAGCCGTTTGAGCCATGGAGACGCCGTCGTTGGCATTGCGCACGGCCACATTCATGCCACGCACCTGGGCGCTCATGCGCTCGGCAATGGCCAGGCCGGCAGCGTCGTCCTTGGCGGAGTTGATGCGCAGGCCAGAAGACAAACGCTGCATCGAGGTGGCCAGCGAGTTTTGCGACGCATTGAGATTGCGCTGCGCGTTCAGCGAGCCAATATTGGTGTTGATGGTCATGGGCATGTCAGTACTCCTTCTCGGGGTATCAAAAAACGAGGTCCTGGTGGACTTTCGGTTGCGCCCCCGGATGAAAGTGGATGGGGCCGTGATTTGCTTTTCGGAAGGGTGATCGCGGAACTTGAGGGTTTTTTGTGCCGCTTTTCATCGCATCAGTTTTGGCCACTTTGGCCGAGCCCCCATGTGCACAGAAAGATGACCGGAAACCTCCGCTCTTTTCGGCGCTTATCGCGCGGGACTGAACCCTCAAGCTCAGGCGATGACTGCCTCGCCCTCCCCTTCTGTGTACCGCGTTGCGCTGGTGATGATCGTGCGTGACGAAGCGCCCCGCATTGGCCGCGCCCTGCAAAGCCTGCGGCCCTGGGTGGACGAGATGGTGGTGCTGGACACCGGCTCTCGCGACGACACCGTGGCCCAGGCCCAAGCGGCAGGTGCCCGCGTAGGCCACTTCACTTGGTGCAACGACTTTGCCGCAGCCCGCAACGCCGCCTTGGACCTGGCCGGTGCCGACTGGCATGTGGTGCTGGACGCCGACGAATGGCTCTCCAGCGGCGGCCCCAGCATTGCCGCCCTGCGCCAGCAGGCCCCGGCGTTTGTGGGCCAGGTGCGGGTTGACAGCCACTTTGGCCATGACGGCGAGCGCGCCCCCAGTTGGCTCCCCCGCGTGCTGCCTGGTTGGGTGCGCTATGAGGGGCGTATCCATGAGCAACCCCGCCGCGGCCCGCCCACCCAGCGCCTGCCTGTGGTGTTTGAACACCTGGGCTATGCCCCAGCCGCCTTGGCCGAGAAGGCGGGACGCAACGCCGCCTTGCTGGGCCAAGCCCTCAAGGACAACCCCAGGGACCCCTATCTTTGGTACCAGTTGGGCAAAGACCATGATGTGTACGAGCGCTGGGCCCAAGCCCTGGATTGCTTTGACCAGGCCTGCCAAGCCTTGCCCCCGCACGGGCCCCTGCCCCCCTGGCGGCACGACCTGGAAGTGCGCAGCCTGCATGCCCTGAAGCGCACCGGCCGCCATGCCGACGGTGTGCTGCGCGCAGAACAAGGGCTGGGCCAGTGGAGCCACTCCCCCGACTTCTTCTTCGCCCTGGGCGACTTGCTGTTGGACTGGGCCACCCAAGACCTGAGCCGGGCCGACGAGCTGCTGCCCATGATTGAAGACGCCTGGCAACGCTGCCTGATGCTGGGCGAGCGGCCAGACCTGGAAGGCTCCGTCGCGGGGCGTGGCAGCCACCTGGCCGCCCGCAACCTGATGCTGCTCTACCAAGTGTTGGAGCGCCCCGAAGATGCCGCTGCCCTGGCCAGCCTGGCCCGGCCGCCCGCCCCCACCCGTTTGGAACAGGCCCCGCCTGGGGCTGCTTATCAACCCGCCGCCTCGCCGCCTGCTGCGGCAGCATCTGCCCCATGAAGAACACCCGCCAACGCGCCGAGGCGCACCGCCAAGCCGGGCTCAAGGCCATGCAGGCTCGCGCCTGGGCACAAGCCCGTAGCGAGTTTGAACGCGCCACCCAACTGGCCCCGCAAGATGGTCTGATGTGGATGAACCTGGCCCGCGCTCACCTGCAATCCAACGACTTGCCCGCAGCCACTGAAGCTGCCCAGCGTGCCCTGCAAGTGGACCCAGGCGACCCGCTGGCCTGCCGCCTGGTGGCCGAATGCCTGGGCCGCACCAACCGCTTTGAAGAAGCAGCGCTGGTGTTTGACCACTTCCCCGCCGACGCCCCGCGCGACCACGACTGGCACAACGCCCATGGCAATGCCTTGTTCCAATCGCGCCGCCTGCAAGACGCCGTCAGCGCCTTCTTCCAGGCCCTGGCTTTGAAGATCGATGCGCCCCTGGCCCACTACCGTCTGGGCCTGTGCTTCAAAGACCTGGACATGGTGGCCGAGGCCACCGAGTGCTTCCGCACCGTGGTCACACTCGACCAAGGCTCGACACGCGCCCTGGCCCTGTCCCTGTTGGTGCATGAAGGCCGCCAGAGCTGCGACTGGAGCCGGGTTGACGAAGACACCGCCGCCCTGCTGGCGGCGCTGGACGACACCGACACCAGCGTGGCCCAATTGCTTTCGCCCTTTGCACTCTTGGCCGTAGACGCCACACCGACGCAGCAAAAACGCATTGGCCAACTGCGTACCCACGGCCTGGCCAGTGCGGCCAAGCCCCTGCCCGCCCCTGGCCCCCGCCGCCCCGGCCCCATTCGCATTGGCTATTTGTCGAGCGACTTTCACCAACACGCCACCGCCGTGTTGATGACCGAGCTGCTAGAGCGCCGCGACCGCCAGAACTACGAGGTCTGGCTTTACTCCCACAGCGTGGACGACGGCCATGCCATCACCACCCGCGTGCGCGCCGCCTGCGACCACTTTGTAGACGTGAACCACTGCCATGCAGGCGAAATTGCCCTGCGCATGCGCGAAGACGACATCGACATTGCTGTGGACCTGAAGGGCCACACCCGGGGCAGCCGCTTTGAGCTGCTGGCCTATCGCCCCGCGCGCGTGCAAGTGGCCTACCTGGGCTACCCGGCCACCACGGGGGCGGACTTCATCGACTACATCATTGGCGACCCCGTAGTGACGCCCCTGGCCCACGCCGAGAACTACACCGAGCACATCGCCCAGTTGCCCGACAGCTACCAGCCCAACGACCGCCAGCGCGCCTTGCCCCCGGCCCCCAGCCGCGCAAGCCTGGGCCTGCCGGAAGACAAAGTAGTGCTGTGCTGCTTTAACCAGACCTACAAGCTCTCGCCACACATGCTGGACTTGTGGGCCAAGATATTGCACCAAGCCCCCAACACCGTGCTGTGGATGCTGGCCTGGAACCCCCAAGCCCGCGCCCGCCTGGACGCCGAGCTGCTGCAACGCGGCATTGGCAAAGAGCGCGTGTTCTGGGCGCCCAAGCAAAACCTGGCCGAGCACATTGCCCGCCTGCGCGCCGCCGACCTGTTCTTAGACACCTGGCCTTGCAACGCCCACACCACCGCCAGCGAGGCCCTGTGGGCCGGCGTGCCGGTGCTCACCGTGCCAGGTGCCACCTATGCCTCGCGCGTGGCCGCCAGCTTGGTGACAGCCTGCGGCCAAGCCGAGCTGGCCTGCGAGAGTGAAGCCGACTACGTGGCCACCGCCGTGGCCCTAGCCCAGAACCTACCGCGCCTGCGTGCCCTGCAACAGCACCTGGACACCCAGCGCCTACACCTGCCGCTGTTTGACACCAACCGCTACGTGCGCCACTACGAAGCCCTGCTGACACGCATGTTCGAGCGCCAGCAAGCTGGGCTGGAGCCGGGGGCGTTGAGGGCGGAGGTGTTGGGGCGGGGGTGACGGTGGGCTAGCGCATCACTTTGGGACAAACTGAACAATCTCGCCGCTGTCGCGTTTGTAGTGCATCACGCCATTGACCATGCGTACGTCATTGCAGGTTCTTTCGCGGCCCCGCAATTGCCCGCACAGCTTGCCTTCTTCGGCTTGCCACTCGCCGCTCCCATTGAAGCCGCGGCTGGTATTGATGAAGAAGTAGCCATTGGCCTTGTACTCAAGCCGCCAGCTCGTGCCATCAGCCAGCTTCACATCTTGGACTTTGTCTTCAATGTACTTGCGAATGTCCGCAGCGCTCATGGCCTGCGCACCCTGAGGAAACTCTTGGGCCAGCGCTGCGCCATGCAGAGCTACCAGGGCAGCGGCTGCGAGCCAATTCATTTGCTGAGACATGGTATTGCTACTCCAAAAAGGGTTGCGGCCGACCAAGCGGCCTGAAGTGACCGCTACCCATCGCCATGGGTGGCAAGGTCCGTCTACCTCAGTAGGGCAATGGGCGGCCAGACGCCGCGCCCCCGCTGATGCCACGCATTCTGAGCGGCATCAGCTTCTGCGGATTCCTCAGCCTTATGGATGCAGTGGCCGGTGTGGGCTCAGCGCCCTAGCTTCACTCTTTGGAGGCCGCTTGGGCCTGGCGAAGCCTGATGACGCGCCTTGCAGCAGACCGGAGCAGCAGCTTGGAATAGAGGCGATGAAAGCCCAGCAGGGCGTGAAACGCCAGCCCAAACTTGCCGCCGGGCCGCACAGGCACAACGGCAGAACCGAACAGCAGTGCGGTCGAGCTTGGGTCTTGGGCCATGGTTTGAACGCTCAGCCAAGACCGGGTTTGCCCCGCATCCATCAAGACCTCAAGCGGAGACCGGCTCTCCACGCGCCAAGCCGAATAGCGTGCCACGTCGGCCTTGGACAAGAGGCGAGCATCCTGATCAGTGGCCTTGAGGCCAAGGGCCGTGGCCAAGAGCCACCGCTCCGCCTTGAACAGAGGCGTGGTGTAGAACGCATACAAGAACTCAGCAAGGTCAACCGAGCCTTCAACAGGCATGGCGTAGCAATCGGTGAACGCGCCTTTGGCCGCGTAGGCGCTGAGCAAGGAGCCCTGGGGAACTGAGATTGATGAGGCCATGGGTGTCGGCATGTGCCGTCTAGTGGGGTGAAGAGCAAGCTTCAGGGCTTGGCGTCTACATCGGAGACAGGCGATAGATAAAAAGTGGCCTGATCCCCTCGGTGTTCGCGATTGAGTGCACGAGCCTGGGCCGCCAATTGACGACGCCAGCGACCACCCAATCGGAACTTCGCAGGTTCTCCGCCAGGGCGCTGTGGGTCGTGCAGCATAGGAATATCTTGGCGATAGCGCTCGCTGACATAAAACTGATGATGGTCTGAGTCATGGACGATCTGGCGTACCGCCAACCCAGCGGCGGCGGCGAGCTGGGTCAAACTCTTCACGGTGTGCAAATAGAGGTGGCGGGGAGCGTCGAGTTGAAACCAATCGACGCCGTAGGTTTCCCATGCCAAAGAATCGCACAGCGGCACACGTACGATGGCCATCCCACGGCTTGAAAGCAAGCGCCGGACATGCTGCATGGCGTCTAGCTGCTCGGGAACATGCTCCAGAGAATGGTTCAATATGAGTAAATCGTACTCACCTTGAAGCTGCGACAAATCACAAGCCAGGAGCCGCATTCCTGGGAGTTTTTCCCGGCTTTCAATGAGAAAGGGGTCTATCCCCGTTAAATTTTGAAAACCGATATGGTGGAGCCGGTGCAGTAGTTCGCCAGTGCCGCAACCTATATCCACGATTCGGGCGTTGAGGCCAAGCGCCGGCACACGGCCGAGGAAGAGCAGACCGTCTCTCAAATGTGGCTTTTTCTCAAACAATTATCGGGGTCAGTGAGTGGTGGATTGTTGGTGCTCTTGGATGGCAGCCATGAGCTGCATGAAGGACAGGGCAGGAGAGCGCCAGTTGAGTCTTTCGCGAGGTCGGTTGTTGAGCAGGTCCGCAATAGAGTCGAGGCCCTCTTGATCGACGACAGACAGATCTGCCCCCTTGGGCAGGAACTGCCGCAGAAGGCCGTTGGTGTTCTCACAACTGCCTTTCTGCCAAGGGCTATGAGGGTCACAAAAATAGACTCTGATTGGCAATGCATCTCTCGACCCTGATCGTAGGTGAGAGTCTGGCGCAGAGGGGCGGCAATCTGATTGAGCTTGTAGGTGAATGCCGCCAAGACGGACTCTGCCGTGGCATCGGGCAATTTCGCCAGCATGACCAAGCGGGTGGTTCTCTCGACGAGCACGCCCACGGAAGATTTGTTGGCAGCGCCCTTAATCAGGTCGCCCTCCCAGTGCCCAGGCATCACTCGATCATTGACCTCTGGAGGGCGGACATGGATGGAGACCATCTCGGGAATTTGCCCCTTGCGGTCAGCTCCGGCGCTACGTGGTCTGCGGACATTCTTGGCCAGGCGCAGGCAAGCCAGAACACTGCGCTTGAGCTCACCTCGCGGGTAGGCATAAATGGCGTTGTAGATGGTTTCGTGAGAGACATGCATAGACGGATCATCAGGCCACTTCTGCCGCAGCGTTTGACTGATCTGGCGCGGCGACCAACGCCAACTCAGCAGCGTCGTCACCAGCAGCCAAAGTGTGCCGCCTGCGGCCAGCTTGAGCGGCGGTCTACTGTCTTTGCGCCGCTGTCGGGCAGCCGCCTGCGCAGGCACAGAAGCATAGCCATCAGCCTGCCGATTGCGCCCAAATTCGCGGGTCAATGTGCTGGGGGCTCTGCGCAAAGCCCGACCAATGACACGAAACCTCGCCCCTTGTTGGCGCATGCTCGCCAGCGTCATGCGCTCATCGGCACTCAAGTGATTGAATCTTCTCGTCATCTTCGCAACTTACCTCAGGTTGAGGTGTTGTATTTCAGGATTGAATCCGCCAACCAGAAATAACACAAATTTAACTATCGAGGCAGGGCCCATCAGCAATCAATTTGTGAAACTTCACTCCACAGCGGATTCCAACCTGGCCAATGGATGGCTGCGAAGCTGAGGGTGGGTCTTTCCCGATGGTCGCCGGCTTGCCGGCAGCGCTATATTAAGACTTGTGAAACAACGCTGCGTTGGCATAGTTTCAATAATCGCTGCTGTGTTTTTGTTGTAAGCCTGAGCGCACTTTTATACGACTCCGCAATCAGTTTTAGGATAATACAAATGACACCCAATGAATGGAAAGCCCTAGGGGTGTACCATCAAATCAACGGAAAACAGATTTTCACCATTGATACCGGAGCCAAGGACGCGCATGAAGATAAGCCCGTCCTCGTCATTCTCCACGGTCATCCTACCTCGTCTCACGACTATTATTACGCCTTGCCTGAACTGGCAAAAAGATACCGCGTTATCGTTCACGACCATCTGGGTTTTGGCTTATCCGACAAACCCAAAAACTATTCCTACGCCCTTCAAGAGCAAGCCGATTACGCGCTCTTACTCTGGCAACGCCTGGGCCTCACCTCGGCCCATGTGTTTGCCCACGACTACGGCACCAGCATCGCAACCGAAATTCTCGCGCGTTGGAACATGGGCTTGTTTCCATTGGGCCTCAGGTCAATGACGCTGTGCAATGGCAGCGTCCACATTGAGCTGGCGAGATTGCGAATCATGCAAAAACTGTTGCGCAGCAAATTAACAGGCCCCCTGGTCGCCCGCCTCAGCACCCAGCGCGTATTTAACCGTAATATGCGAAAGATTTGGTACGACGCCAAAACAATCAAAACAAGCGATCTCGATGCCATGTGGACCTTGCTGACCCACAATGACGGCAAAATGGTGCTGCCAACCATCGCGCAATACCTGCGCGATCGAGTGCGCTTCTGGAATCGCTGGGTTGGCGCACTTCAACAAACCAGTCTCTCATTGGGCTTTCTTTGGGGGACCGAAGACCCCATTACCAACGGCAACGTGGCAAAAGTCCACCACAAAGAAGCACCTGGCAGCCGACTTGTTTTGTTAGAAAAACTTGGCCACTACCCCATGATCGAATCACCGGAGCGATGGACTCAAGGTTTATTGGAGCTGCTAGATGAGTTTGAGGCCGTGGCCAAAAAATAAACTCAGCGTAAGGACACACCTCTGGCTGTTGCCTCGTGTGCCAGCCTGGTGACGATATCGCTGTATGCCGCTAAGAGCAGCGCCCGAAGAGCCTGGGCATCGTAGGCGACACCTGGGTGAAGCTTGACGTGCCTCATGTACTTGCCCGACCCCTGGAGCAGGCCCTCCGGGTCTGGCAGTGACGCGCCCTGAAAGAAGCCTACGTTGACGTGCTTGGTGAACACATTGACGTAGGCGAAGCCAGCATCCCCGACGCAGCCGGTGGGACAGCCATCATGCATCACCTCGCGGACATCGCTGCCGCAGCGGCGAATCTCGGCGAACCACTCGGTGGCGAATGCGCCAAGCTCAGGTGGCTTTGAGGCGAGCCAGGCATCGATGGCTGGATCGTGCTGCGACGTGCCGTTGAAGCGAAGGAGCGCGCTCATGCTTTGTGTTACCTCCCTGGGGCCTGACATCTAACGAGGTTGTTCACAAACCCAAAACTCGCAGGCACCCACACCGTGGGGCGCGACTGGCGTTTCGCTAAGGCTGGTAGGGCTGCCGCCGAAACTGCGGCGACAGCCGAACTCTGGGCAATGCTCCTGGGCCTTGCGCACTGCGCGCTCGCGGATTTTGGTGAAGACTGCGTTGACTGCTTCATAGCTCCATCTTCTCAAAGGTTGGAGCCTCCTCAAAACCCTGGGCGATTCATACTCGTTAGACCTCAGCACCACGCCGATGCCTGACCAAGATGATGATTGCAAAGATGATTTCGATGGCTGAGCCGCTCAGGGCAGCGGCTGGTGGCGGTGCCTTGAATGCCGCCAGTAGATAGGCTGCGGCGGCCAGCACCGCACCGCAAACCCAGTAGAGGCGTAGGCCATACAGCGTGTGAAACGTGAAGTAGCGGCCCCCGATGACCAACATCATGCAAGGGAAGAACCAAGCGACGTTGTACTTGGAGACTGCATAGGCGATCGGCAGACAGAAGACAAGCCAAAGGCTGCCTTCGATGGCGAGAGAACCCAGCGGATTGGACTTGGCATGCTTGCCGGAACTGCCCAACGCCTTGCAAACCAAAATGCTGGCGGGATAGATAAACAGCCCTCCAGCGAGGAGTGCCAGAACGCTGGCGGGCGCAGATACTTGGAAGGCTACCGCAGCCGCGACCAGCCAAGCCGCCGCCGAGCAAAGCATGCCCGGAGCGCCCGAAAGGTAGGCCAAGCGCATGTCACGTTGATATTCGTCCATGGTCATCGATTGATCGAGTGAGTGAGTAAGTGAGAGGGGCCTTCTGAGGTCTAGACAAGAAGGTCTCGAAATCACTGGCGGCCCACCTCCAGCGCAGACGTGGGTTGCAGGGGGCACGGGTCACGTGTCCGGCGATTCGGGCTGTTGAACGCATGCCGCCCAGGAGCGCAGCTTCTGGGCCGTCCCCTCGACAGCAGGGTTGGACGTACTTGCGGAGTTAGTCCTTGCTCGTGACTATCGCGCAAGCATGCACATTGGTAACTCCATTTGATCGGGTTGTGACGGAACCAAATACGCGACCAAAAATATTGAGAGTTCCACCCAAATTGAAAAGATCGCAAACGCAAGTACCGTATTGCGTAAGTTCTCCACCTTGGTCTACCGTGCAGTTGGCAAGGACTGGCCCAAACAAAAGTAGTCGGCCTCCGTTGTGGACGAAAACTGGTGCAGTGACAGCGCCGAACTGCGCAATCGCCCCATACACATGTAAGTCGGACTCCACCGGATCGTGCCGGAGAGTGAATGTTGCCAAGTCAATACCCAAGGGACCCTGCTTGTGTAGAACCGCAAGTCTTGCAGAGCCACCCAGAGCAGATTCCCCTTCCATAGGGATGGTCGGGCTTCCGCCCGAACGGTGGCGCATGGCCCGACGAAAAATCAAGAACACGGCAGAAGCACAAACAGCGATCAGCAGTGCCAAGGATAGGGAAGCCACGACATCCATTCTGCAGCGATCCTTTGAAGTAGAGCAAAACGAATACGAAGGGACTTCCACCTTCTGGCAACGGCGTCAATGCGCCAAGATTGGTGATGCGAGTCGATCAATCTGAAAGCCCATCTGAAAGGGAAAGTCCCATGAGTGAGATTAACCGAAATCTGACTTGCCGCGTCGGCGTGGATCTGGCCAAGCGGGTGTTCCAGGTGCATGCCGTNCGAGGTGCCGCCGACGAGATAGCCGCTGTGGCGCTGGGCCACTTCGGGTTTGCAGGGCTCCACGCTTTTAGCGCCGATGGCGCGGGCCAGGTTTTTGGTGCTGACTTGCTTGTCACCGTGCATCAGGATGATCAGCGGCTCGGCTTTGTCGTCTTGCATCACCAGGGTTTTGATGACGGCATGTTCGTCCCAACCCAGTTGCTTGGCCGACTCGGCCGTGCCGCCCTTGTCCACGTAGTCATACGGGTGGGTGCTGAAGCTCACGCCCTGGGCTTTGAGCCATTGGGTCGCGGGGGTTTCGCTGACGTGCTTGTCTTTCTTGGCCATGTCGACAACAAGGGGGGCGGGTTCAGAGCCTCCCATTGTCGTCAATTCGCTGGCATGCAGGCCAGCACTCGGTCCACCATCACGCCAGACTGGCCAAGATAGTTGGCCGGGTCCAGCATGCGCGCGAGCGCAGCGCGGTCGACGTGGGCCTTGATTTCGGGGTGAGCTTCTAACAAGTCCAACAAGGGCTTGTTCTCGGCCAGCGATTGCCGGCAGAGGTCATAGACCAGGTCGTGGGCATATTCACGGCCGATATAAGGGCCCAGGCCCATCATCACCGCCTCGCTCATCACCAAGCCGCCCGTCATGTCGATGTTGCGGCGCATGGCCACAGGGTCGACTTGCAGGCCTTCCACCACGGTGCGCATTTGCTTGAGCGCACCCGCCAGCAAGCAAAACGCCTCGGGCAACACGATCCATTCGATCTGCCACGGGCCGGTGGAGCGCTCGTGGTCGGCCACCATGGCGTCCATCAACGCGGCCAATTGCGCAATGCGCTCGCGGTGGCGCAGCACCGCGCTCAGCAGCCCGGCCATCTTGTAGCCAAAGGTCACGGGAATAGCCTGCTGCAAATTGCTGCGGCCGATGATGGGCGTGAGCCTGTGCTCACGGGCCAGCTTGGCCAGGGCTTGAGCAATGGCGGCCAGCTCATCGTCCACCAACACCAAAGCCTCGCGAACTTGCAGCACCGTGGCGGTGTCGGTGATGTCTTGGGTGGTGGCACCCCAGTGGCAATACTCGCCCAGCTTGTCGCGGCACAGCTTGTTGAGTTGCGAGACCACGCCCAAGATGGGGTAGCCAATGCGTTCGGTTTGCTGGCGCAGCAGGTCTAGGTCAATTTGGTCCAGGTGGCAGTGGCTGACGATCTCGTCCGCCGCCTCTTGAGGGATCAGGCCCAAGCGCCCCTGAACCTTGGCCAAGGCGCACTCGATGTCCAAATACTTCTGGGTGCGGTTCTCGTCTGACCAAACCTGACGCATGGCGTCAGTGGTGAAGATGCCTTGGAAGATGCGCGAGTCAATGATGGATGCTGCCATGGGGGCTGTCCTCTCGTGGGTGTGTTGGAGTGCTTTGACTAGGCTCTGGCCAAGAGCCGCTGGGCTTCGGCCATGACGGGGGCGTCCACCATGCGGCCGTCCACTTGGCAGGCTGCGCCACCGGCGGCCGCTGCGGCGGCCAGCACGCGCTGGGCCCAGGCCAAACGCTCGGGCGAGGGCCGCATGGCTTGGTGCAGGGGCTCAATTTGTGACGGATGAATGCACAGCTTGGCCCCAAAACCCAGGCTCGCCGCCCAGGCCCAGTCTTGCTGCAGGGCGTTGGTGTCTTGCAAGGCGGTGGTTACACCCGCCACCGGTTGGGGCAAGCCCGCCGCCCGCGAGGCCAGGGCCAGCAAGCTGGCGGCCTGCGCCAGCACGGCGGGCTCGGCCGCCACGCCCAGGTCCAGCGCAAAGTCCAGCGTGCCAAACACCAGCCTTGCCACCCCTGAGGTGGCGGCAATCTGCGGCGCGGCCAGCACGCCTCGCGCCGTCTCGATGAGGGCCATGACCGGCAAGGCGCAAAGCGCACGGGCTTGGGCAATCTGTTCGGGCGACTCGGCTTTGGCCAGCATCAATTGAGGCCCAGCCTCTTGCTGCCCCGCCCAGGCTTGGGCCACGGCCAAATCTTGCTCCCAAGCGGGTTGGCCGATGGCCTGGCAGCGCAGCACGGTTTGGGCGCGCTGGGCCGGGGTGCAGGCCGCCAGCCATGCACCAATAGCTTGCCGGGCCTGCGCTTTGCGCTCAGGGGGCACAGCGTCTTCCAGGTCCAGCACCACGGCATCGGCACCGCTGGCATAGGCCTTGGCAAAGCGCTCGGGGCGGTCGCCCGGCACAAACAGATAGCTGCGCGGGCTCACACCGCGCCTTCCGCGCGCAGGGCAGCGATTTCATCGGGGGCCACCCCCAGCTCGGCCAAGATGGCGTCGGTGTGCTGGCCCAAGGCCGGTACGGCAGTCATCTTCGGCGCTTCAGGCCAAGAGCCCGGTGGCAGCAAGGCGGGCAGCGGCCCCACCGGGGAATCGACCTCGCGCCAGCGCTGGCGTGCTTGCAGTTGGGGGTGGGCCCAGACCTCGGCCATGGTGTTGACCTGGGCGTTGGCAATTTGTGCGGTCTCCAGCCGCTCTAGCACCTGCGCGGCACTCAGCGGCGCGAAGGCCTCGACGATCAAGGCCCGCAGTTCAGCGCGCCTGGCGGTGCGGGCTGCATTGCCAGCAAATCGTGGGTCAGTGGCCAAGCCCGGTTGCAGCAGCACTCTGTCGCAAAAGGCCGCCCACTCACGCTCGTTTTGCAGGCCCAACATCACCGTGCCGCCACCGCCTGTGGGAAACGGCCCATAAGGGTAGATGGTGGCGTGCGAGGCACCAGTGCGCGGCGGTGGGCTGGCGCCATCAAAAGCATAGTAGAGCGGGTAGCTCATCCACTCCGTTAAAGACTCCAGCATCGAGATGTCAATGTGCTGGCCCCGGCCCGTGCGTTGCTTGTTCAGCAAGGCGGCCAGGATGCTGCTGTAGGCATACATGCCGGCGGAGATGTCGGCAATCGACGGCCCGGCTTTGGAGGGCTCATCGGGCGTGCCGGTGACCGAGACAAAGCCCGCCTCACTTTGGATCAACAGGTCGTAGGCCTTCTTGTCACGGTAAGGCCCGTCCTCGCCATAGCCCGAGATGTCGCAAACGATCAGCCCCGGCTTCTCGGCCGAGAGGGCCTCCCAGCCCAGGCCCAGCCGAGCCGCAGCACCTGGGGCCAGGTTTTGGATCAGCACATCCGCTTGCTCCAGCACCAGGCGCTTGAGCAAGGCATGGGCCCTGGGGTGCTTCACATCCAGGGTCAGGCTCTCTTTGCTGCGGTTGGTCCAGACAAAGTGAGAGGCCATGCCGCGCACGCGTTGGTCGTAGCCGCGCGCAAAGTCGCCCACACCGGGGCGTTCGATCTTGATCACGCGCGCACCCAGGTCGGCCAATTGGCGCGACGCAAAAGGCGCGGCAATGGCATGCTCCAGGGTCACAACGGTGAGTCCGTGCAAAGGCAGCATCTCAGTCTCTCTCAACGCAAAGTGGCGGTGGCGTCCATGGTCAACCAACCTTCATGGTCTTGTCCCCACAGACGAACCGTGCGGCCGTCGGCACTGGACTGACCTTGGACTTGGAAGGGGTGCAGGTCAAACGTGGGTCGCACCGCCTTGAACTCGAAACGAGCCACATCGGCATGTACTTGTTCGCGGCGCAGCAAGTCCATCAGCAGCGTGGCAATCAGCGGGCCGTGAACGATCAGGCCAGGGTAGCCCTCGACCTCGGTCACGTACTTGCGGTCGTAGTGGATGCGGTGGCCATTGAAGGTCAAGGCGCTGTAGCGGAACAACAGCACGTCGTCGGGAACGATTAGGCGTTGCCAAGCAGCCCCTCCGGGGGCGGGTGTGGGCGCGGGCTCCACATCATCTGGCCGCTTGGCCTCGCGATAGACGATGTCATGGTACTCGGTGATGGCCACCTCGGCCTGCCCTTGGCGACGAACCTCGTGCTTGACCTTCACAAACACCAGCGGCCCGGTGCGGCCCTGCTTGACCTTGACGCTGGCAATGGTGGAGGTGCGCTCCACGGCGTCGCCCAGGTGCAGCGGCTGATGGAATTCGAACTGGCTGCCGGCCCACATGCGGCGCGGTAGGGGCACGGGAGGCATGAAGCCACCGCGCTTGGCATGGCCGTCGGGGCCGATCTCGCTTTGGGCGTGAATGGGCAAGAAGTAGAGCCAGTGCCACAGAGGCGGCAGGGCGGTTCCTGCTTCGTAGCGGTCGTCTGGGCGGTCCAGCGTGGCGGCCAGGGCCAGCGCGGGCGTCAGCGTCAAGGTGTCGCGTCGGGTCTCCGTGCGGCCCACCCAGGCGGCTAAGGAGGTTTCAAGCGTGTCCAAGTCCATGGTGGTCATGTGCGTTCGTCCGATCTTGGGCCTCAGGCAACAGGCAGCAGGCAGCTCAACAGCGTTGCTTTGGCGACGAGGGCCAACCGAGGGCAAACAATTTTCCTTTTGTCTTGGTGAGTGTGGCGCGGGCCTTGCGGGGTCAGTCTGCAGTGAGCTTGGCTTTTTGCACCACGCCTTTCCACTTGGCCAGTTCAGCCTTCACCAATGCCCCGAACTGCTCTGGGCTGCTGCTCTCCACATCAGCCCCGTGGTCTTCGATCTTCTTGATGATCTCTTTGTCGTTCAGCACTTGGTTCAGTGCTTTGTTGATCTGGTCGATGATGGGCTTGGGCGTCTTGGCGGGTGCAAACACGCCATACCACTGCTGCACATCCACGCCGTCCACACCAGCCTCTTTGAGGGTGGGCACATCGGGCAACAAAGCCGAGCGCTTGGGGCCTGCCACCGCCAGGGCCTTGAGCTTGCCGCTGCGCACATGCGGCAGTGCCGTGAAGAAGCTGGGGAACATGACCTGGGTCTGGCCGCCAATGGTGTCGCTGATGGCCGGAGCTGAGCCCTTATAGGGCACGCCCAGCATCACCACACCAGCGTTGAGCTTGAACAGCTCGGCCGCATAGTGCGGGGCGGTTCCGTTACCGGCAGAGGCATAGGTGTATCGGTCCGGCTTGGCCTTAAGTTGCGCGACCAAGTCCTTCACGTCTTTGATGGGCGTCGCGGCATGGCTGACCATCAGCGTGGGCGAGTAACCTACCAAGCCAATGGGCTCGAAATCGGCCACCGGGTCATAGCGCAACTTTTGCAGCGCAGGGTTCATGGCATGCGTAGCGATGTAGCCAAACATCAAGGTGTGGCCGTCAGGGGTGGCACGGGCCACGTACTCGCTGGCGATGGAGCCATTCGCACCCGCCCGGTTATCAATGATGATGGTTTGGCCCAGCAGCGGCCCGAGCTTTTGCGCGATGGTGCGGGCCATGGCGTCATTGCCACCGCCCGCTGCCGTGGGCACCACCAAGGTAATGGTCTTGGTGGGAAAGGCCATGGCTGCAGGCGCAGAGGCCATCACAGCGGCAGCGGCCAAGGCCGTCGTCCAGCGAGTCTTCATGGGACTGTCTCCTTCTAAGGGTTGTGAAAACACATATCCAGGCACATGCAACTCGCCGTGGAAGATCTTGCGGGCAGTGCGAACCAAGGCAGCACGCTCGATGGACGCGCCCTCGCCATGCCCGTGCACCAGCACGTCGATGTCAATGCGGCCTTGCGGGTGCAGCACGCCCACACGGCAGGCCCCGCTCAAGGCCTGGGCACTGCTGGCCACGGTGCCGGGCAGCGCAAAGGCGGTGGCCACGCCGATGGCGCCCGTCACGGCGTGCGAGGCATGGCAGCGGCGGGGGGTGAAATAACGCGAGGTGATGCTCAGCGCGTCGTCACCCGGGCTGGCCAAGACCGGCTTAGGGATGACGCTGGTGCTGACATCGCCCAGGCCCATCATGGCCCCGGCTTGGCAGCGTAACGATTCAATGCGAGCCAGCAAGCCAGGGTGGCCGTCCAAGGCGCTGGGGGACTCTCGGCCCGTCAGGCCCAGGTCCGCAGCGCGGATCAGCATCAAGGGCATGGCGGCGTCAATGCAGCTCACCTCGACGCCGTCAATCACATCAATGCGGCGGCCGGTGGGGAACAGCGAACCGGTGACTGCGCCCCAGGCGTCCAAGAAGTTCAGGCGAATCGGCGCGGCAGAGCCCGCGACGCCGTCTAGGCTAGTTTGGCCCTCATAGGTCAAGCGGCCACCCGGGGTTTGCACGGTCACATCGATCCGCGAACGGGTGTTGACGTTGAAGACCCGCAGGGTGGTTTCGCCGTCCTGTGCTTGGACCAATCCTTGCTCCAGCGCGAACGGCACCACACCCGACAACATATTGCCGCAGTTAGGCCGCGTATCCACCGAGCACTGCCCCACCCCCACCTGGGCAAACAGATAGTCCAGATGGCAATCAGGCTGGCTGGACAGGGACACGATGGCCACTTTGCTGGTCAAGGTGCTGCCGCCTCCCACGCCATCGACTTGCAGCAAGTCCGACGCACCAATGGCGCCGATCAAGACCTCGTTGCGCACAGCTTCGTCCTCGGGCAGCCAATCCTTCAAAAAGAAAGGGCCGCGCGAGGTACCGGCGCGCATCAGGGTGCAAGGCAGAGCAATCGAAGACATGGCGGCATGATGGCCGCGCGCTTTGATGCCGTGAATTGCATATTTATGAAGTTTTGATGCATCATCAGCATCAATAGGAGCACGCCGTGGCGATCAACTTTGACCTCAATGACCTGCTGGCCTTCAGGGCAGTGGCCGAGCTGGCCAACTTTCGCCGGGCGGCGGAGGCAGTGCACATCTCGCAACCGGCCTTCAGCCGCCGTATCGACAAACTCGAGGCCGCCTTGGGAGTCAAGCTCTTGGAGCGCACCACGCGGCGGGTGAGCCTGACCGCCGTGGGCCGCGACTTTGCGCGCAAGGTGCAAACGCTACTCGATGAACTGGACAGCACCTTGCTGGGCATCCAAGGCCTGGCCACTTCGCGCCTGGGCGAGGTCAGCATTGCGTGCGTGCCATCCACCGTTTACTACTACGTCTCTCAAGTGATTGGCCGGTATCGAGAAAGCTATCCGCGAATCCGCCTCAAGATCATCGACGCGGGTGCGAGTGC
The DNA here is from genome assembly GCA_004359425.1 of Ideonella sp. MAG2. Taxonomy (GTDB): domain Bacteria; phylum Pseudomonadota; class Gammaproteobacteria; order Burkholderiales; family Burkholderiaceae_C; genus Ideonella. The sequence continues at coordinate 1,843,068 of PTEU01000001.1, forward strand.
CGTGCTCGACGCTGTGGCACGTGGCGAAGCAGACTTCGGTCTCAACTTCATTGGCAGCCAAGAGCCTGACATTGAGTTTGAACCCTTGCTGGAAGAGCGCTTCGTAGCCGCCTGTCGCAGAGACCACCCCTTGGCCAAGCGCCGCAGTGTCACGTGGTCCGACCTCGCCGCCTTTGACTTCATTGCACTGGGCAAAACCTCGGGCAATCGGCTTTTATTGGATCAAGCCTTGGCGGGCCAGGTGAACATGCCGCAAGCCATCTACGAGTCACAGCATGTGACCTCATTGCTGGGCATGGTCGAAGCCGGGCTCGGCGTCGCTGCGGTGCCTTCTTTGGCCATGCCGGGAAAGGATCACCCTCTGCTGGTGAGTGTGCCTTTGCAAGACCCTGTGATCACGCGGCGTGTTGGATTGATACGCCGCAAGGGACGCCCTTTGGCACCAGCCGCCCAACAATTGTGGGACCTGTTTGCGTCTCTGCCGGGCGGCCCCATCGCCACCCGAAACCGCAACGCTGCGATTCGGAAGCGCCCAAGCGCACGATAGCTCAAGCGCACGATGGGCCGGCCGGACGCTGAGCAGATCGGGTGGCGACCGCCATTCGGCTGGCGGCGCCCGCAGTTTCAACTCACTGCGCCGGGTCGCGCAGCTCCCAGCGGATGGCGTCAATGGCGGCCAGCAGCTCGGGCGACAAGGTGGTGCGCCAGGCGGCGGCGCAGTCTTCCAGTTGCGCAATACTGGTCACGCCAATCAGGGTGCTGGCCACGCGCCAGTTGCGGTAGCAAAAGGCCAGGGCCATCTGTGCGGGGGTCAGGCCATGCTCCCGCGCCAAGGCGTTGTAGCGGCGGGCCGCCACCAAGGCCTCGGGGCGGGCCCAGCGCTGCTTGCGCATGGTTTCAAACTGGGCCAGGCGGCCCAACTGAGGCTGGGCGGGGTCAAAGCCAGGGCCGTCGTACTTGCCGGTCAGGCTACCAAAGCCCAGCGGCGAGTAGGCCAGCAGACCGACCTGCTCGTGGTGAAGTACCTCATCCAGGCCGTTATCCAGGCTCCGGTTCACCAGGGCGTAAGGGTTTTGCACCGAGGCAATGCGCGGTAGGCCCATTTGATCGGCCACTTTGATAAAGCTCATCACGCCCCAGGGTGTCTCGTTGGACAGGCCAATGGCGCGCACCTTGCCCTGGCTCACCAGTTGGTCGAGGGCCCGCAGTTGGGCCTCGATGCCGGTTTGCTCGCTGAGCTTGCTGGGGTCGAAGTAAATGCCGCCAAAGGCTGGCACATGGCGGTTGGGCCAGTGGATTTGGTAGAGGTCGATCACCTCGGTCTGCAAACGCCGCAGGCTGTCTTCGCAGGCTTGGATGATGTGCTCTGGCTTAAGGTCGGCCGCACCGTTGCGGATCCACGGCATGCCGCGTGACGGGCCTGCCACCTTGGTGGCCAGCACCACTTTTTGGCGCACTTCTGGGCGTTTGGCAAACCATTGGCCGAGGATGGTTTCGGTGGCGCCAAAGGTCTCGGCCCGTGCTGGCACGGAGTACATCTCGGCCGTGTCCAGCAGGGTGATGCCCAGGTCCAGGGCGCGGTCGAGGATGGCGTGTGCGTCGGCGGTACCGACTTGTTCGCCAAAAGTCATGGTGCCCAGGCCGATGGGCGTGATGTGGAGGTCGCTGAGGCCGAGACGGAGGGTTTGCATACAGAGCGGAACGAGTTTGTTGTTCGCTCAGTGTGCCCCATCTGTGCACAAGGGCATGGCCGTGCTGGCCGCGCGCTCGGACAAGTCCGTCAGTGCAGCGTCGTCCAGGAGCAGGACCGGCGCTTGCTGTGCCTGCCAGCGCAGCCAGGCGCTGAGGCGCATCGCCTCCAGGGCTTGTGGGGGCGTGGCCGCACGGCGGCACATCTGTGGCTCCAGCGAGATGCTCAGCTTGCGCTTGGCCTGCGCACCATCTTGGGCCTTCCAGCTTTGCGTGGTCGCGCGCAGGGCATGAAAGCGAGCTTGCTGTTGTGCATCCAGGCTCAAGGCCAGCCATTTGCCACGGCGGCTGGGCGCTTCTGGCCTTGGGGCCAATGCACTTGCATCCACCGGGCGCAGCAGCAAGCGTTCTTCCAGCACGTCGGCGGCCGCATTGCCTCGCTCTACTTTGACGATGATCACGGCGGCGTCAGGCCGCGCTTCAATCCCTTCAGGCAGATAGGCCCAGGCTTGCAGCATCGCGGGGTCGAGCTGCTGCCAATCTAGTTGTCTCAACTGCCACAGGGAGCGCAGCGGAATCTGCGTACATGCCCCGAGAACGAGGGCCAAGGCAAGGGCGAGCCAGACGCTGGGTGATCGTGCAGATTGGAGAGGTGTCATGATCGGAGCCAAAGTGTTTGACGATATGTTTTTATCGTTTTACATTAAACACCATGAACTTCCAGCGCACAAGCCCCACCCCTCACCGCAGCTTGGCCCAGCGCCTGCGCACACTCGCTTTGGCTGTGCAGGTGCTGTGCATTGTTGGGGCCGTCGCGGCGGTGTCCATGGCACTGTCACCGCTGTGGAATGCCCAACACCTGCTGAACACCGACTACAGTTGTGCCGGCCACAGCCTGCTGAGCAAGTTAAGCGGCCCACCCACGTTTGAAACCTTGCAGCGCATGGTGTTGGTGAACGTGCCCGTGTTGGTGGTGCAGTGCGCCTTACTGTGGCAGTTGTGGGGTTTGTTTGCCGAGTTCCGCGCCGGGCGCTTGTTCTCGGACAAGGCCTTGCAGTGCTGGCAGCGCTGGGGCTGGGGCGTGGCCGCGCTGGCCGTGCTGCAGCCCCTGGAGCGCGCCGCCATGTGGGTGGCCGTCACCCTGCAAAACCCGCCGGGACAGCGCGTGTTGTCGGTGTCATTGGGCACGGACGACTACCCCATGATCTTGCTGGCCTTGGTGTTTGTGGCCCTGGCCCGGGTGATGCGAGAAGCCGCCCGCGCCGCGCAAGAGAACGAGGGCTTTGTCTGATGCCCATTGTGGTGAACCTGGACGTGATGCTGGCGCGGCGCAAGATGCGCTCGCGCGAGTTGGCCGAGCGGGTCGGCATCTCCGAGGTCAACATCTCGCTGCTCAAGTCGGGCAAGGTACGTGGGGTGCGCTTTGACACCCTGGCCGCCATCTGCGCGGTGCTGGAATGCCAACCCGGCGACCTGCTGAGCTACCAACCCGGAGAGGACGATGCACCCGCAGCGGGCTGAATGGGGCACGCGCGCATCGGCAGGCCGCCACCGGGCAGTTGCATGCGGTGCTCGGTGGCCAAGCGCAGGGCTTGGGCAAACACCACCAAATGGCCCTTGCCGCGCGACTTGGCTTCGTACATGGCAATGTCAGAGGCCCGCACTACGTCCTGTGGCGTGTGGCCATCCAAAGGGTAGCGTGCCACGCCCACCGAGCCTGAGAGGTCCAGTTCATGGCCGTCTAGCCAAGTCAGGCCTGAGAGTGCCTGCTGCACCAAGGTGCCGTAGCGCAGTGGGTCGGCAAAGCCCCCATCACAGGGGCAGATGACCACGAACTCATCGCCCCCAAAGCGATAGGCTCTCGCACCTGGCCGAAGGCTGTCTCGCAGACGCGCGGCCACCAAGCGCAATACTTCATCACCGACCGCGTGGCCCAAGGTGTCGTTGATGAGCTTGAAGTCGTCGAGATCAAAGGTCACCACTGACAGGCCGGTTGAATCAGCCTGGGCACTGGCCATGGCTTCTTGCAAATGCAGCATGGCCGCGTGGCGGTTGTAGAGGCCCGTCACGCTGTCCTGATAGGCCAAGGCATCCAGTACCTGGGCCAGTTGTTGCGCATCCTGGCTCATACGGGCCGTGAACATGAGCGCCAGCCCACCCACCATGGCCGCCGTGAGCACACTGACGGCGGCCAAGCCGACGATTTGCTGCGCCTGGCTCAAGCCCATGTGGGCCAGCGCGGCCGCTGCCAAGTTGACGGCCACCAAAGCGCACAAGGTGGCCCACAAGACTGCACCTCGCGCATGCCGCAGCCACCGCCCCAGCAGGGCAGCACGGGAGTGGGGGGCGGGCATGGCAGGCAGGGCGGCGTGCATCATGCGCCGGCTCCCGCCGTGAGCGTGAAGCATGGCGCATACCCAGGGGACAAGGTAGAGCAGTGGGCGAAGTTCATCACCGCCCCCTATCGGGCCGCCAGACACCCGGTTTAGCCCCTGGCCGCGCTGAAAGCGTGCACTTTCCACACGCGCTGCTGCCGCCGCGCGCTGGCTGCACCGTCAGCCCGGGGTGCGTGCCGCCGCCCGGGCCTCTTCTTGCAGCCGCAGCACCCGGCGCTGCACCTTGCCGGTGGTCGTCATCGGCAGTGCATCAATGAACTCAATTTCTTTGGGGTACTCATAGGGGGCCAACTGGCCCCGCACATGGGTTTGCAGGGCCTCAATCAGCGCCGGGTCTCCCACCACGCCTGGGGCCAGCACTACATAGGCTTTGACCACCGCGCCGCGCTCGGCATCGGGCTTGGGCACCACGGCGGCATTGGCCACGGCCGGGTGCTTGACCAAGCAGTTTTCGACCTCGCTGGGGCCAATGCGGTAGCCCGCCGCCTTGAAAACATCGTCGCTGCGGCCTTGGTACCAAAGGTAGCCGTCGTCGTCCATCACGGCGGTATCGCCGGTGCGGCACCAACTACTCTCCATAGGCCCGGTGAATTTGGCGCGGGTGGCGTCATCACGCTTCCAGTAGCCCAAAAAGAACACCGGGTCGGGGCGGCCGTGCACGTCCAAGCGGTGCACGGCCACATCGCCCGGAGTACCGCGTGGGCATTCCTGGCCCGCGTCGTCGATCACGGCCACCCGATGGCCAGGATAGGGCCGGCCCATGCTGCCCGGTTTGGCAGGCCAGCCCACCCCGCCCTGGGGACCGAGCCGACCATTGGTGCCCACAACCTGGCTGCAATTGCCCACGATGTAGTTGATCTCGGTCTGGCCAAACATCTCGTTGACCACCACACCCAGCTCTTGCTCGCACCAGTGGAAAACGGCATCGCCTACCGCCTCACCAGCACTCATGATGGCCCGCAGGTGCAGCGCAAACTGTTGGCGTGGGTGCGGCACGGCCTTCATCATGGCCTTGAGCGCGGTGGGGAAGAGAAAGCTGTGGGTCACGCGATGACGCGCCATCAGCTCAAAAGCCCGCTGTGGCGAAAAGCGCCCCGCGTAAGCCACGATGGGCAAAGCGAAATACAGGCAGGGCAGCAAGGCGTCCATCAAGCCCCCCGTCCAAGCCCAATCGGCCGGGCTCCAGAACACGGCATCTTGGGGCACGCCAGCCGGGCCCAGCGCGGGCAGCGTTTGGCCCTGGCCTTTGGCACGACGCGGCCCGGTGCCAAGCAGCAGGTTCTGGCTGCACACAAAGCCGCTGAGGTTGCCGATCAAGGCCCGGTGGGGAATCAACGCACCTTTGGGCGGCCCCGTGGTGCCGCTGGTGTAAATCAAAACTGCGGCCTCGTCAGCTTTGGTGCGCACCGCCGTGAACTGCGCGGATTCACGCGCCAGCGCGGCCACCCAATCCAGGTCGCCCTGGCCCGCCGCCTGGCCCACGGCCACCACGGTCTTCAAACCTGGGCAGGTTGCGCGCGCTGTGCGCACTGCGGCAATCGCACTTTCATCGACCAAGGCAACGGCGGCCTCGCTGTCATTGAAGCGGTATTCAAGGGCATCTGGCCCAAACAGCATAGAAAGCGGCATGGCCACCGCCCCCATTTGGGCAATGGCCATATGAGCCACCGCCGTCTCTACCCGCTGCGGCATGACCACCGCCACCCGGTCACCACGCCGCACGCCCAGACGCCGCAGAGCGTGGCTCAGCCGGTTGGACTGCGCCTGCAGCTCGCCAAAGCGCAGCAGGGTGCAAGTGCCATCGTCCTGCTCAACACGCAAGGCTACCGCTTGCGGGTGGCTGCGCGCCCAGCGTGCGCAGCACACCTCGGCCAAGTTAAAGCGGGCAGGAACTTGCCATTCAAAGTGCTGATGCAAATAAGAATGCGACAAGGCAGACAACATAGTGGGTGAAGACATGGCAACAAGGGTACCGCCGAACCTCCAAGCTCTTGCTTGATGCCCGCCTCGTAAAAACCCTAGGGAGGCTCTACCACGCCGCAGACCGCCCGAGCCTGCACCAGCCCGGCCCAGCCCAGCCCGACCTGATTTGTTCAGCGCTTCCCTGGTTCTAACCTGCACAATCAGAGACAATACATGGTTGACCAAGTGAGGGGACTCACCATGACCGAAGAAGCGCCAGACACCCCGACTACCCCCCTTTTGTCCCAGGCCATGAACAGCGAGGCGTGGGTGGTGGCGGTTGGGGCGTCTGCGGGTGGGCTAGAAGCATTGCAGCGCTTTTTCTCATCCTTAACCTTGCCCACGCAGGCCGCCTTTGTGGTGCTGCAACATTTGGCGGCAGACCATCGCTCCATGATGCCCGAGCTGCTGGGGCGGCACACGGCCCTGGCCGTCACCACGGCCGAAGAGGGCATGGCCTTGCAAACCGACATGGTCTATTTGCTGCCACCCGGCGTGATGATGACCTTGGTGCAAGGCTGCATTCATTTTGAGCCCAAGCCCAGCCACGGCGTCACCCTGCCCATCGATCACTTTTTTGTCTCGCTGGCCGAAGCCGTGGGCGAGCACGCGGTGGGGGTGGTGCTGTCCGGCTCAGGCTCAGACGGTGCCTTGGGGGCCTCCGCCTTGCGAGCACAGGGCGGCTATGTGCTGGTGCAAGCCCCCGACAGCGCCAAGTTTGATTCCATGCCCCGCAGCGCATTGGCCGCTACACAAGCAGATGCCGTGGGCACCCCCGAAGAGCTGGCGGTGCGCGCCCTGGAGATTGTGCGCGGAGGCGTGGGGCGTTTTGGGCAGAGCCCACTGCTGCCAACCCAGAGCATGCGCCCGGCTCTGCAGCGTGTGTTTGAGTGCCTGTTCGCGCAAAGCGGCATTGACTTCAACCAGTACAAGCTCCCCACCGTGCTGCGCCGCATCGAGCGCCGACTGCTGGTGTTGAGCTGTAGCGATGTCACTGAATACGCGGACCGCCTGTCCAACTCGGCCGATGAGCGTGAACTGCTGCGCCGGGAGCTTTTGATTCCGGTGACCAGTTTTTTTCGCGACGCCACCGCCTTCAAGACTCTGTTTCATCAGGTGCTGGTGCCCATGGTGCGCCAGCAAGCCGCCAACCGGCCGCTCAGGGTGTGGAGCGCGGGCTGCGCCACCGGCGAAGAGGCCTATACCTTGGGCATCTTGCTCTTGGAGGCCTGCCAGGTGGCGCAGAATTGGCCGGGCATCAAGATTTTTGCCACCGACGTGGATCAGCGGGTGCTGGACCTGGCCTCTGCCTGTAGCTACCCCTTGGGGTCGGCCGAGAGCCTAGGGCCTGAGCGCACGGCACGTTACTTTCAACAGCAAGATGACCGCTTGGTCATCAAGCCTGAGCTGCGCCAGATGGTGCTGTTTGCCCGGCACAACCTGCTGGACGACGCGCCCTTCACCAAGATGGACTTGGTGGTGTGCCGTAATACCTTGATCTACTTCCAGGCCGATGCGCAAGAGCGCGTGATGCGCCGCTTGCAATATGCGCTCAACGCCCAAGGTGTGCTGTTCCTCGGCTCCAGTGAGTCCTTAGGCCCCTTGCAAGCGGACTTTGAGGTACTGGACAGCAGCCAGAAAATCTACCGCCTACAAAGGCCTGTCATCACCTCTTTGGCCTTGCATGATGGCTTTGGCCGCTCAGTGCCCCCCATCACGCTGCGCCAAAGCGGCGCGAGCCCGCTGCCACTGGCGCAAAGCGTGGTCGAAGCAGCCCAGGTGTTGCTGACGCAGACCTACCTGCCCGCCTGCTTGCTGATCAACTCACAGCGCCAACTCTTGCATACCTGGGGGCCGGCCCAGCGCTTTCTGCGGGTGCCGGAAGGCTCGGTCAACTTGGATGCACTGCGTTTGCTGCCACCACGCTTGGGGCCTTTGGCCGCCCATGCGCTGCAATGCGCGCTGCGCGACGGCAAGACGCATCGCGTCCCCCCCATTCAGGTCGAAGTGGATGGTGAGCAGCGCGTGATTGCCGTAGTGGCTCACCCCGTGAGCCTGGACAAGGAAACGCTCTGCGTTGCACTGTCATTGGAGGAAGTGAGCCACCCTCTGGAGGCATTGCCGCCTTCGGACAGTGACCGCATGGCCACCTTGGAGCGGGAGCTGCAGGCCACACGCCTGGGCTTGCAGAGCACGATTGAGGAATTGGAAGCCTCTAACGAAGAGCTTCAGGCTACCAATGAAGAATTAATGTCCTCCAATGAGGAGCTTCAAAGCACCAATGAGGAATTGCAATCTGTTAATGAAGAGCTGTACACCGTCAACGCCGAGTACAACGCCAAGCTTGACGCGCTCTCGGCCTTGAATGCCGACCTGGAAGGCATGGCCCAGTCCACCGGCATTGCCACGCTGTTTGTCAACGAAGACCTGACCTTGGTGCGCTTCACCCCTGAGGCGACCCTGCTATTCCGTCTGCGTCAAGGGGATGTTGGCCGCTCTATCGAGGACTTCAACAGCCTGTTGATCTACCCCGAGTTGACCAACGACTTGCGCAAGACCTTGAACACGGGCGAGGTGGTGGAGCGAGAAATCCAGGGGCCGCATGGGTCTTGGTATCTGGCCCGGGTGCTGGCCTATGGGCAGCGCACCAGTGCCTGGGGCCGCCGTGCGGTGCTGAGCTTTATCGACATCACACGGCTGCGAGACGCCTCCCGCCTGCAAGACCTGATTGACTCTTTGCCCGAGCACGTGGCCTTGGTGGACCTGCAGGGCACCATTCGCTTGGTCAACCGCGCCTGGAATGGGTTTGCGCGTGCCAATGGTGGCGACCCCGATGTGGATTGCGGCGTGGGGGCCAATTACCTGGGCGTGTTGGCCCGAGCCACCACGCCACAGGCCATGGAAATTCTGAGCAACTTCCAGGCCGTCATGTCGGGTCAACAACCGTCCTATACCTTGTCTTACCCCTGTCACAGCAATGACGAAGAGCGCTGGTTTGTGATGCATGTCCGGCCCCTCTCAGGGGCAGAGGCCGGGGTGGTGGTCACGCACTTTGATGTCTCACCATCGGTGCGCGATTGGCCAAAAAATTGACCGCGCACGCTGCTAGACCATGCGATCTGAGCCCACCCCCCAAGACCTGCAAAGGCACGCCGACGCTGGGGCGCTTGCCCTGGCCCTGGAGGCCTTGAGCCAAAACGCCCCGGAACGCGCCCGAGCGCTGCTGGAGCAAGGCCACAGCCACGCCGCCGAGGCCATGAGCGAGATGTGGCGGCTGCATGCCCACAACCTCGAAGAGCAAGGCTCGCAAACTCGAGACATGCTGGCTCAGGTCGAGCAGTTTTCAGCCTGGCAGGCTCGGCTGCTGCACGAGTTACCGGTGCCCGTGTTGCTGCTCAACCGCTATGGCGTGATCATCGAAGCCAACGACGAAGCGCTGCGCCTCATCGGCTATCAAGGGGGCGAGTCCACTTCTGTGCTGCTGCTGTCTCGCCTTTTTCCGCAGGGCGATGCTGGAACCCGCTTGCGCTTGGCACTCACCTCAGCCCTGAGCCAAGGCCACGCCACCCTGGATGAAGCGGCGCTGGTATGCCTGGAGGGCCGCGAGTTTTGGGCGGAGCTGCGCCTGACGAGGATTCGCCCGCGCAACGACTTGGACGGCGTGCGCGCCATTGAATTGGCCTGCGTCATCGTCGACCTGACCGACAGACGCCTGGCCCGCGAGGCCGATGAGCGTGCCCAAGAGGCCGAGCGAGACCGCAGGCTGGCGGAGCATGCCACCCAGAACAAGTCCCAACTGCTGTCCCGGGTCAGCCACGAGTTGCGCACACCGCTGAACGCTGTACAAGGCTTTTGCCAACTGCTACAGATGAACCTCCCCGGCGGCCAAGACAAGCGCGAGGAGTACCTGCGACACATCCACACCGCCAGCGAGCAATTGCTGGAATTGGTGGAGGAGATGCTGGACTTCAACCGCGCAGAAGCGGGCCAGCTCGACCTCTGCATGGCCCCTACCGCCGTGGCCGGCTTGATTCACACTGTTCTGGCCCAGCACGAGCCCATGGCCATGCCCTTGCAACTCTCGCTGCGGGCCGAATTGCCCGAGATCAGGCCGGACCTGCGGGCCGACGCCCGCCGAGTGCGACACATCTTGACCAACCTGGTGTCTAACGCGGTCAAGTACAACCGCCAAGGCGGCCACGTTTGCATCCGCCTGGGCCACGACCAACGCGAGGGCTGGGTGGAGGTGGAGGACACGGGCATTGGTCTGTCCGACGCACAGCTTGGCCAGCTGTTTGAACCGTTTAACCGCTTGGGGGCTGAGAATTCAGGCCCCAAAGGAGTGGGCCTGGGCCTGTGCATTTGCAAGGCTTATGCTGAAGCCATGGGCGGACGCTTGGAAGCGTGGTCCACTGCGGGCGTAGGCAGTCGATTCCGGCTCACCCTTTCTCGCTGGATGGCAGACCCCCTTTGAACTCCACCTCCATGTACCAAGCGCTGCGTCCTTCGCAAGTTCTGCGGCTCCTCGTGCGCCAGCACTGGCACTATGCAGTGCGGGTCTGGGGCGACCCTGAACAAGCCACCCCTGAGCGCCCCTTGCTGGTGCTGGGCCATGGCTTCATGGATGTGGGAGCGTCGTTCCAGTTTTTGGTGGATGCGCTACACGCCCAGGGCGATGGCGACCGCCCCATCGTGGCCCCTGACTGGCGTGGCTTTGGGCTGACGACGGGGCCGGCTGCCGACCACTATCTATTTGCCGACTATTTGGGTGATTTGGACGCATTGCTTGACGCCCTGTCTCCCAATTTGCCCGTCGACCTGTTGGGCCACAGCATGGGCGGCAACATCGTGATGAGCTATGCCGGTGCGCGGCCCACACGCATCCGCCGCTTGATCAACCTGGAGGGCTTTGGCCTGCCCGAGGCCAAGCCCGAAGCGGCACCGACCCATCTGGCCAAATGGTTGGACGACCTCAAAGCCCCCAAGACGCTGAAGCCCTATGCAAACGCTGCGGCGGTGGCGGCGCGCCTGCAACACACCAACCCGCGCCTGCCCGATGACCGCGCCGCGTGGCTGGCCGAGCACTGGGCCGCCCCCGCTGACGATGGCCTCTGGCATTTGCGTGCCGACCCGGCGCACCGTCGCATCAGCGCCCTGCCCTATCGCGTGGACGAAGTGCTGGCCGGCTGGCGTCGTATCAGCGCGCCCACGCTGTGGGTAGAAGGCAATGAAACACCGTTTGAGCAATGGTGGGGCCAGCGTTACCCCCGTGCGGCCTTTGAGGCCCGCTTGGCGCAAGTGCCGCACCTGCAACGCGAGACCTTGCAAGGCGCTGGCCACATGCTGCACCACGACCAACCCGAGGCCTTGGCGCAATTGCTGCGGCAGTTTTTGTGAGCCTCACACGGTAGGCCTCTCTGGTGCCTATCGAGACGGCCCGATTAAGTTTGCACTCCGTTCGGGCAGAGCCTGTTGAAGCCCTTCGACGAGCTCAGGGCGAACGGTTCAAGCATCAACGGGCCGCATCAATAGCTCAGGCTCGGGGGTAGCGCAGGGCCTCGACCATTGACTCCGTGTTGGCCGAGGGGCGCGGGGTGAGCAAGCTGACCACAATGGTCACCGCAAAGCCCACCGGCACGCCAAACACGCCGGCCGATATGGGCTGAATCCCCCACCACAAAGCCACGGGCTCATGCACCCCCAGCAAACCACGCAACCAGGGGTGGGTGGAGGCCAAATACCAGAAGGTCACCGCCAAGCCCGCCACCATGCCACTGGCTGCACCCCAGGCATTGGCACGCCGCCAAAAAATGCCCAGCACCAACACCGGGAACAAGGCAGATGCCGCCAGCGAGAACGCCGCTGACACCAAGAACAAAATATTGGCCGGGCGTTGGGCCGCCAAAAGGGCTGCACCACCCGCTACCAGCAAGAGCAGCAGCTTGGATAGCACCACCCGCCGCCCGGTGGACACCTCCGGTTTGACGACCTTGAAATACAGGTCATGTGAGAGCGCGTTGGCAATGGTCAGCAGCAAACCGTCAGCCGTTGACAGCGCGGCCGCCAAGCCCCCGGCTGCCACCATGCCGGAGATGACAAAAGGCAGGCCCGCAATCTCGGGTGTGGCCAGCACGATGATGTCGCCACCCAGCGTGATCTCCCCCAACTGCAACAAGCCATCACCGTTGACATCGGTGACCGACATCAAGGCCGGGTCTACCTTGTGCCAGTTGGCAATCCAAGCCGGTAGCGCGTCAAAAGGCAGGCCCACCACATGGGTGAAGATTTCGAACTTCACCAGGACCGCCAAGGCCGGTGCAGTGATGTAGAGCAGCAAGATGAACAGCAGCGACCAAGACACCGACTCCCGCGCCTCTCTGACAGAAGGGGTGGTGTAGTAACGGGTGAGAATGTGCGGAAGGCCCGCCGTGCCCACCATCAAGCAGAACACCAAGGCCAAAAAGTTGCGCCGTGATTCGGTGTATTGCTTTTGTTGCTCCGGCGTGCCCTGGGGGTCACCCGCAAATTGCGCCGCATGGTCGGGCATACCACCAAGGGGTTTGGCACGCTCCAGCAAGATCGCCCGTTCTCGCGCCCACATGGTGCGGGCTTCGGCCTCGGTGCGCGGCAAGGCCACCAAGGCACGCTCGGCGGCTTGTATCTCGCGCTGCGGCGCGTCGCCGCGCTTCAGTGCATCCACTCGCTGCTGGGCGGCTTCGCGGTCTCTGGCCATGGCGGCTGGGACATCGCGCATGCGCTCCTCCAGGGCACGGGCTCTCTCAGTGAATGTCGCAATCACCTCCAGCTCTTTGGCATCCACCTTCAGTCGCTGCTCGGCCTCGGTGACCTTTTGCAACTGATAGCCATAAGCCACTTGAGGGATGGGGTTGCCGGTTTGCTTCACGCTCAACCACACCACCGGCACCATATAGGCCACTACCAGCACGATGTACTGGGCCACTTGTGTCCAGGTCACGGCCTTCATGCCGCCCAAAAAAGAGCAGACCAGGATGCCGCCCAAGCCCAAAAACACGCCCACCTCAAAAGAGGCAATGCTGGTCAGGCGAGTGGTGATCAAGCCCACGCCGTAGATCTGGGCCACCACATAGATGAAGGAACACAAGATGGTGGCGGCCAAACCAATCAGGCGGGTCAGGTTGCCGTCGTAACGGGCTCCTAAAAAGTCTGGGATGGTGAACTGCCCAAACTTACGCAGATAAGGGGCGAGCAACAAGGCCACTAGGCAGTAGCCCCCCGTCCAGCCCAAGATAAAGGCCAGGCCGTCATAGCCCGTCAGATAGAGCGTACCCGCCATGCCTATGAAGGAGGCCGCGCTCATCCAGTCAGCCGCCGTGGCCATGCCGTTATAGATGGCGGGTACTCGCCGCCCGGCCACGTAGTACTCAGTGGCGTCGGTGGTGCGGCACATCACGCCAATGACGGCATAGAGCACCATGGGGGCCGCCAAGAAAATGAAGCCAATGTGCTGGCGCGACAAGCCCCAGCGTTCCAGCATGGCCAATGCGCCGACAAAGAGCAAAAAGGCCAGCGCATAACCGCCATAGACCCAGTTCAGCTTGCGCCTGAAGACCATGCTGGCCTGGGCCTTGGGCCCCGGCGGTCGGCGCGGCGGCAGGGGTGGCAGGGCGGGCTCAGTCATCCTCATCCACCCCGAAGCGCCGATCCAAACGGTTCATGGCTGCCGCATAAACCAGCACCAGAACCAAGTACACGAGGGGTGCCCCCTGCGCAGCCATCCAGAAGCTGAAGGGCCAGCCAAAAAAGCTAAAGCTCAACTCCCGCGCGAAAAAGGCGACCAAGAAGGTGACCGCCATCCACAAGAACAACAAGCCCGCAGTGAGCCGCCGGTTGCGCAACCAATAGCGCCGCCGCACTGCCGCATCAGGCAGGTGGGGAGGCGTCACGGAGGCATCGACGGGGGTGGTCATGGATGTCGCGGTCACTCAACGACAGGCACCCGGCCCCAGGGCCAGGCAGTGATCAATCTTGGCGGCCGTGGCCAGCAGCCACAGCAGCAGCAACAGGGCAGCCGCTGCGCGGGCTTGGCCAGCCGGCCCGAGCCGCCCAAGGCTGAGGCGCCCTACGCCACTCAGCACTGGCGAGACCACCACATCGAGCAAGCGCCAAAACACATTGCGCTCACGGCCCACGCCGACCAGCAGCCCCAAGAGCCACCGCCCCAACAAGGCCATCAAGGCCACTTCGGTGAGCATTTTGATCAACATGGCCGCCATCAACATGGGCCTCTCCTGCACCCGCCATGCCAAAGCTTGAGACGCTTTGAGCACCACACATGCTTACATTGTCGCGGCAATCAAGCGCATCCTAGGGGTCGACCAAGGGTCTGAGCGGGCGGGACTTACCCGCACAGCGCCAAGCCAATAGGAACATGAGAAAATCGCCTGTTTGCCACTGGCAACCCATAAATTAAAAGGAATAGATCATGGACATCGAGCGCATCAATGTGATCGGGACCACCCTCTCGGACCTGACCCAGCGCACCCTCGACTTACGGGGGTATCTTTGACTACGACCGCAAAATCCTGCGGCTGAACGAAGTCAACGCCACCCTCGAAAACCCAGACATCTGGAACGACCCCAAGCGGGCGCAAGAACTGGGCAAAGAGAAGAAACAACTGGACGATGTGGTCGGCACCATCGACCACCTGACCAGCAACCTCTCAGACAACACCGAGTTGTTCGAGATGTCCAAGGCCGAAGAAGACTTCGACGGCCTGGAAGCCATTGAGGGCGAAACCGCCTCGCTGCGCGAGATCGTCGAGCGGCTGGAATTCCGCCGCATGTTCTCCAACCCTGCCGACCCCAGCAACTGCTTCATCGACATTCAAGCCGGTGCCGGTGGTACCGAGGCCTGCGATTGGGCGGGCATGCTGCTGCGCCAGTACCTGAAGTATTGCGAGCGCAAGGGCTTTAAGGCCACCATGGAAGATGAAACCCCAGGTGATGTGGCCGGCTTGAAGAGCGCCACCATCAAGGTGGAGGGTGAGTACGCCTTTGGCCACCTGCGCACCGAAACCGGCGTGCACCGCTTGGTGCGCAAGAGCCCCTTTGACTCGGCCGGTGGCCGCCACACCAGCTTTGCCTCGCTGTTTGTTTACCCGGAAGTGGATGACTCGATCGAGATCGACATCAACCCGGCCGATGTGCGCACCGACACCTTCCGCGCCTCGGGCGCGGGCGGCCAGCACATCAACAAGACCGACTCCGCCGTGCGCTTAACCCACATCCCGACGGGCATTGTGGTGCAGTGCCAAGACGGCCGCAGCCAGCACAGCAACCGCGATGTCGCCTGGAAGCGCCTGCGTTCACGCCTCTACGACCACGAGATGCGCAAGCGCATGGAAGAGCAGCAAAAGCTCGAAGACACCAAGACCGATGTGGGCTGGGGCCATCAGATCCGCTCTTACGTGCTGGACCAAAGCCGTATCAAGGACCTGCGCACCAATGTGGAAATCTCCAACACCCAAAAGGTCTTGGATGGTGACCTCGATGCCTTTATTGCAGCCAGCCTGAAGCAGGGCCTTTAAAGCCCCCACCACCAGCACGCGCCATCATCCCCGGCGCGTGCCCACCACTAAAAAGGATGACCCCTCATGATGCGTGACGGTGCCAGCCCCTTGATCCAGCGTGCGGACTATCAAGCGCCCGCTTACTGGGTCCGAACTGCCGACCTGACTTTCGACCTCGACAGTGCAAAAACCATTGTCGCCAGCAAGCTCCAGATCGAGCGCAACACCGACCTGCCTGTGCAGCCCCTGCGTCTGCATGGTGAAGACCTGAACCTGCTGCGGGTGCTGGTGGACGGCCAAAGCGTGTCCTTCCGCCATGAAGACGGCCTGCTGGTGCTGGATGCCCCCGAAGCCAACCGCTTTGTGCTGGAGATCCGCAACACCATTGCGCCTGAGAAGAACACCGAGCTGAGCGGCTTGTATGCCTCGGGCTCGGGCCTGTTCACGCAGTGTGAGGCCGAGGGCTTTCGTCGCATCACCTACTTCCTGGATCGCCCCGATGTGATGGCGGTCTACAGCGTGACGCTGAAAGCCGACAAGAAGAAGTATCCCGTGCTGCTGTCCAACGGCAATCTGGTGGAACAGGGCGAGCTGGACGCTGGCCGCCACTATGCCAAGTGGAGCGACCCCTTCCCCAAGCCCAGCTATCTGTTTGCCGTAGTGGCTGCCGACCTGGTGGCGCGCGAGCAGTGGGTGCGCACCCGCTCGGGCAAAGACCACTTGCTGCAAGTCTTTGTGAAACGCGGAGACTTGGAGAAGACCGAACATGCGATGAATTCGCTGATCGCCTCTATCGTGTGGGACGAAGCTCGCTTCAAGCTGCCCCTGGACCTGGAGCGCTTCATGATCGTCGCCGTCGACGACTTCAATATGGGCGCGATGGAAAACAAGGGCTTGAACCTGTTCAACACCAAGTATGTGTTGGCCACGCCAGCCACGGCCACCGATGCCGATTTCGACGGCATTGAGAGCGTGGTGGCTCACGAGTACTTCCACAACTGGACGGGCAACCGCATCACCTGCCGAGACTGGTTCCAGTTGTCACTCAAAGAAGGTCTGACCGTCTTCCGCGACCAAGAGTTCAGCCGCGACATGGCCGGCAGCGCCAGCGCGCGCGCGGTCTGCCGCATTGGTGATGTACGCCGCCTGCGGGAAGCCCAGTTTGCTGAGGACGCTGGCCCCATGGCCCACCCGGTGCGGCCCGAGGCCTATCAGGCCATCGACAATTTCTACACTGCCACCGTCTATGAAAAGGGCGCCGAGGTGGTGCGCATGATGCACACCTTGGTGGGCCGCGAGGGCTTTGCCGCGGGCATGGCGCTGTACTTCAAGCGCCATGATGGCCAGGCCGTGACCTGCGACGACTTTGCGCAGGCCATGGCCGATGCCAACCCTTCTAGCCAGCTTGCGACCTCGCTGGACATCTTCAAGCAGTGGTACGCGCAGGCAGGCACACCACGCCTGAGCGCGCGGGGCGAGTACAAAGCCGAGGCAGGCAGCTACACCCTGACCCTGCGCCAACACAACCCCAAGGGCACTGCGCCGCAACTGCTGCCGGTCAGCATCGCCCTGTTCAACCAAGATGGCCAGCCGCAGCCGCTGCAACTGGCCCATGAGTCTGCGCCGCAAGGCAGCGAGCGGGTGCTGGTGATGACCCGCGACGAGCACCGCTTTACCTTCGTCGGCCTGAGCGCCGAGGTAGTGCCCTCGGTGCTGCGCGATTTCTCGGCACCGGTGCTGCTGGACGATGGCCTGAGTGACGCCGACTTGCTGGTGCTGCTGGCCCATGACACCGACGCCTTCAACCGTTGGGAGGCCAGCCAGCGTTTGGCAAGCAGCCGCTTGCTGGCCGCCGCCACCAGCGGCATTGCCACGCCACCGGATGCCGCCTACGTGGAGGCCTTGAGAAGCGTTCTGCGCCACCCTGAGTTGGACCCCGCCTTCAAAGACCTGGCCCTGACCCTGCCCTCGGATCGCGCCCTGATGGAAGCCCTGGAAGGCGTGGACCCTCAAGCGTTGCATGCGGCCAGAGAACAGATGTTGGATCAGCTGGCTCACGCGCTGCACGAAGATTGGGCCTGGGCATGGGAGGCTCACCAAGTCAGCGAAGGCTACAGGCCAGTCCCTGCACAGAGCGGCCGCCGTGCTCTGGCCAATCGCGCACTGGCCATGTTGGTGCGCGACGCCCGCCGCAGCGGCGACTCCGTCTGGCCCGGCCGCGCCTACCAGCGCTGCAAAGATGCCAGCAATATGACCGACCGCCTGGGCGCACTGACTGCCCTGGTCTATGCACACGCCGACTTGGCCGAGCCCGCACTGCAGCGCTTCCATGCACAGTTCAAACACGACCCGCTGGTGCTGGACAAATGGTTCATGCTGCAAGCTGGGGCACCGGAGCGCGATGGCAAAGTTTTTGCCCGCGTGCGCCAAAACCTGCAACACCCGGACTTCACGCTGAACAACCCGAACCGCGCACGCGCGCTGCTGTTCAGTTGGATGAGCAACCCCGCCGCCTTCCACCGCACGGACGCCGCAGGCTATGTGCTCTGGGCCGAAAAGGTGCTGGAGATGGACGGCGTCAACCCGCAGTTGGCGTCTCGCTTTGCTCGGGGCCTGGACCGTTGGCGCAACTTGGCTGAGCCTTACCGCAACGCTGCCCGCGAAGCCATCACCCGCGTGGCCGCTGCGCCCAAGCTCAGTGGTGATGCCCGCGAGATCATCGACCGCGCGCTGCAAGATTAACGATCAAATCAAGAGGACATTGCCATGACCAAACGGATCAGCCTGACCCAATATCTGGTCGAGCAACAGCGTGAGCACGGCCACATACCGGCCCAATTGCGTCTGCTCATCGAGGTGGTGGCCCGCGCTTGCAAGCGCATTGCCATCTCGGTCAACAAGGGCGAGCTTGGCGACGTGCTGGGCAGCGCCGGCTCTGAAAACGTGCAGGGCGAGGTCCAGAAAAAACTGGACGTGATCAGCAATGAAGTGCTGATCGAAGCCAACGAATGGGGCGGCCACTTGGCGGCCATGGCCTCCGAAGAAATGGACTCCATCCACGTGGTGCCCAACCGCTATCCGCAGGGCGAATTCCTGCTGCTGTTTGACCCCCTGGATGGCTCCTCCAACATCGACGTGAACGTGTCGATCGGCACCATCTTCTCGGTGCTGCGCAAGGTCAACAACCAACGCGGCGTCAGTGAAGAAGACTTCTTGCAGCCCGGCAAGCAGCAAGCCGCTGCGGGCTATTGCATTTACGGTCCGCAAACCACGCTGGTGTTGACCGTGGGCGACGGCGTGGCCATGTTCACCCTGGACCGAGAGATGGGCTCTTGGGTGCTGACCCAAGAGAATGTGCAGATCCCTGAAGACACCAAGGAGTTCGCCATCAATATGTCGAACATGCGCCACTGGGATGCCCCGGTCAAGCGCTACATCGACGAGTGCTTGGCGGGCAAAGAAGGCCCGCGCGGCAAGGACTTCAATATGCGCTGGGTGGCCTCGATGGTGGCCGATGTGCACCGCATCCTGACCCGTGGCGGCATCTTCATGTACCCCTGGGACAAGCGCGACCCCGACAAACCCGGCAAGCTGCGCCTGCTCTATGAAGCCAATCCCATGGGCTTTGTGGTGGAGCAAGCCGGTGGCATGGTCAGCAACGGCCGCCAGCGCATCATGGACATCCAGCCCACCAAGCTGCACGAGCGCGTCAGCGTGATCCTGGGCTCCAAGAACGAAGTCCAGCGCGTCCACGACTACCACCAGGACGTCTAAGCACCGGCTGATTCAGCCGCGCCTTCTGCTATGATGCGCGGCTCATCAAGCCGGTGTAGCTCAGTTGGTAGAGCAGCTCATTCGTAATGAGAAGGTCGGGGGTTCGACTCCTCTCTCCGGCACCACACACCTCGCTCAAAGCCCAGTATTACCGACTGGGCTTTGTCGCTTGTGGCGGGCGTGACAAATGCCCGTGGCCGAGCCAGCGCGTCACGCATCTTCTCCCGCTCGGGCAAAACGGGGCATTGGCCAAACGCCACAATCAGGCCTGTAGTTCCTCCCGCGTCTTGCCCACCCACTCATGTCCGCCGCCGTCATCACGCTGCCTTCTTTTGCTGATTGGCAACAACGCTGCCGTCTAGATGCTGCGCAGGTGGTGCAGCGCTGCTTGCGTGCAGTCGGTTTGCAGCACCAAGCTGGCCTGCGGGAGGCGTGGTTGATCAAGCTGGAGCGCGCGCTGGACGGGCCGCTGGCGGCAGGCGGTGGAGGGGCTCAGGGCATCATGTTGATGTCGGAAGCGCAGGTGAACGAAGGCGTGGTGGTCAAGCGCTGGGTGCAGGACATGCAGTCGGCGGCTGACTGGCTGCTGGCAGACCTGCAGGCGCGCGGGGAGCCGCTCTGGCAGGCTGAGCTACAGGCGGCTGGCTGGAGCCATGTGGCTTTGCTGCACCCCACTGTGCTGGCCGATACCTTGTGCCAAGCCCTCAAGGCCTCAGGCGCGGGTGCTCCTGAGCGCCTGGACCTGCTGTCCCAGCTTTCTACGCCGCTGACACGGCTGCTCAACCCGCTTTATGAGCAGCAGCTCGCGTGGCTGGAATCGCAAGGGCTTGGTGCGCCGCAGAGGGCCTCCACCGTGGCCGAATTGAGCATGGAGGGCCAGTCACCCCGCGCGGCCTTGCCCGCCGTGGGCATTACCGCTCAGCAAGTGCCGGCCTTGCTGGCCCGCATGGCCCAGCACGCCGGGCTGGAGGCCAGCATGACCCAGCTCATGTGCGACCTAGCCCAGCCCCTGCAACGCAGCGTGGAAGCCTACCCAGAAATGCTGGCGGACGAGCAAGGCGTGACCTGGCGTCTGGTGGAGCGCTTGGTGGCCCTGTGCCAACTCTACCCCTTGCACCAGCCCGGCAAGCTGCCCTTAGAGCAGCGCATGGCCCCGCTGATCGAGCGCCTGCGCGGCTCCAAAGTGCCCGCCAAAGAGGGCGCCTATCAACGGGTGCTGGACCACGTGGAGCAAATGCATTTGGCGGCCCTGAAGGCGGCCGCAGCAGCGCAACACCAGCCCGAAGCAGAGCTGGACGTTGAAGTGCGGCGCGATGAGCTGGAGCCGCTGATCCTGTTCCAGGTGATGGACCGCTTGCGTGGGCAAGACCCACTGCCCGAAATCCGGCAGTTTCTGCTGGGCCCCTGGGTACAGGTCCTGGCCCGCGTCAGTGCCGCGGAGGGGGTGGAGAGCCCAGGTGTGCAGCGGTGGACTGCCCTGGTGGACACGCTGATCGAGAAAGGGGCTCCCGACCTGGGCCAAGCTCTTGGCCCGGCCGAGTTGGAATGCCTGCTGCTGGACGTGCGTGAGGGCTTGAGCGCCAGCGGGCAGGAGGACGCGCATATCCGCCACCATGAGGCAGAGCTGATGGCCGCGTTGGCGCAATGGCCCCGTACCCGCACGCCCGTGCCAAGCGATGCGCCGACACACGCCCCCGCCCCCGCACCCTCGCCCGCGCCTGCTCCCGCAGAGGCGGCACCCATGGAGACCTCTGCCGTAGAGGACCCACCAGAGCCAGCCGCGCCCGCACTGACACCCGCAGCCTCTCCCGAGCCTCAGCTCTTGCAGGAGAGGGAGCGGCCGTCCTCGCCAGGGTCGGACGATGTACTGTCCTCCCGCTGGGCGCACCACTCGGAGCTGGAAACCGTGCCCCAGGTGCTGCAAGATGACCCGCCCGACAGCCCGGGGCGCTTGGCCTGCGCGGCCTGGATCAATGGCCTGGCGGCCGGGCAGTTGTGCCGCATCTTCATCCAGGGTCGCTGGACCAGTGCGCGCCTCGATTGGGTCAGTGACCGGCAGCGCTTCTATTCTTTTTCACGACCGCGTGACACCCCTTTCACGGCCAGCCGACGGGTGTTGGAGCGCATGCGCACCGAGGGCTTGATCACCACCATAGACCCCGGACAATGGCTGCGCGCTGCGGCAAATTCTTTGCCGGTGGCCTTGGAGTGACACCCAATGGTGCTGCCTTGAGCAAGAATGGGGCTGTCATCCGCCTTTGGGCCACCTTTTGAGGACTCCATCCATGACCACCCGCTCACTGCGTCTTGTTTCTTTGCTGGCGGCCTGCACCGTCGCGCTGCTGTCGGCCCCCTTGCAAGCAGCCAGCTCTGCGGCCACCTCGGCCTCCAGCACCGCCTCCAAGGGCATTGGCAGCCTGTCCGATTCGTTGCAAAGCTCCAGCAACAGCTCCTCGGGCAATGAGCGCATGGCCCAGGGCCGCTATCAAATCATCGACATGGCCGCTGTCCCGGGCGAGGACGGCCAGGTGCAAGTGGCTTTGCAAATGGACCAAGAGGCACCGGTGTTGCTGAAACTGCCACAGCCGATCGCCCAACAAGCTAGTTTGGCCCGTGGGGTATGGGTGGATGTGCAGCACCGCGACTTCGGCCTGAGCTTTACCGTCGCCACCGCACGCGAACCCTTCTTTCTGGTGCTGGACGACGCTTGGCGGCGTGAGCTGGATAGCCGCCCTGTTGTGATCTGAATGCGCGCCTTGGCTGTGCTGCGCCATGCGGCCTGGGCTGCGGCGGTGTGCTGTGCCCTGCCCGCTCATGCCGCGCTGCGTTTTTGCGGCCTGCCCCCAGACCGCTCAGTCGCCCAGGAAGAGCGCTTGCTGACCTTGACGGCCGCCGTCAAAGCCGAGTTGCAGCGAGTAGGTGCCCCTGTGGCCTTGGTGTCGCGTTCGGGGCTCAACCTGGCACGGTTTGGCCTGCGCTACACCCATGCGGGCTGGAGCCTGCGTGAAGGGACCGACCCGCCCTGGGCGGTACGCCAGCTTTACTTTGACTGCGAAGAGCAGACCCCCCGCCTCTTTGACCAAGGCCTAACCGGCTTTGTGAGGGGCGTGGATGACCCCGAGCTTGCGTTTATCTCGCTGGTTTGGTTGCCGCAAGCCCCAGCGCAGGCTCTGGCAGCGGCCGCTCAAGACAAAGCCCGGGCACTGAGCCTACAGCAAGGCCGCTACAGCGCCAACGCCTATGCGTTCTCCACCCGTTCGCAAAACTGCAACCAATGGGCCTTGGAGTTGCTGGCCAACGCGGTCGCGCCTGCGGGCCGAGAGCCCCCCCGTGCCGCGGCGCAGGCGTGGTTGCGGCAAGCGGGCTACCAGCCCAGCGTGGTGGGCGTGGGGGCTTGGTGGGGCGTGGCCGCCCTCAGCCCCTGGTTGCATGACGACGAGCACCCGCTGCTGAGCCCAGAGCACCCGCGCTACAGCGTCAGCACGCCCCACAGCCTGGAGGCTTTTATTCACCAGCAGTGGCCGCAGGCGCAGCGGGTGGAGCTGTGTGTGGGCGCTAGTGGGGTGATGGTGGAACGTGGCTGGCAAAACTTGCCAGCCACTTGCGAGCAGCGGTCTTGAGGCCCCCTGACAACCTGCGTTATATCCAACGCACAAAGTCATCCACACCGGGGCGCTGACGCGGGGTTTTGTGGCGTGTGGGCGTGCCCAGGCTGATGAAGCACAGGGCGTGCTCCCCCTCGGCCAAGTCAAAGGCCTGGCGCAATACCGGGCTTTGCAATGCCCGCCCGCTGGACAAGCCACTGGCAAAGCCGCGCGCCTGGGCAGCCAACAACAGGTTTTGCACCGCCGCACCCAAAGAGAACACCCGCTCCATGGGCGGCACGTCGGCATGCTCGGCCCGCAAGTCCACCACAGCCAAGATCAGCACCGGGCCTCGAAAGGCCTTTTGCCGCGCCTCGTCCATTTGATACGGCTGCGCGGTCGGGTCGCGCGCCAGCAGGGCTTGGGCAAACACTTCGGACAAACGCTCTCTTGCCGCAGGCCCCAGCACCAAAAACCGCCACGGGCGCAGTTGGGCATGGTCCGGCGCAGCGGCGGCAGCGGCAAAGAGCGCGCGCAAAGTGGGCTCGTCGGGTGCGGGCTCACTCAGGTGTTTAGGCCCCACATGCTGGCGGCTGCGAATCCAGGTGTCGCACAGGTCGACCAAAGCGGCCTCATCGACTGTCATGCCTCGCTCACCAGCGCGCGCAGCCAATCTGGCATGGGGGCAGACTTGCCCGAGGGAAAGTCCATCCATACGGTGGTGGCCCCACCCTCGGCATAGACCACGCCAGGCTGGTCTGCACGCTCCAGGGTGATGAAGGTGTCAAAGCTGCTGCGGCCTGGATTGGCCACGTACAGCCGTGCGAGCACGGTGCCGGGGTACTCCAACTGTTTGAGGAAATTGCAAAACGCGTTGACGATGACCGGCCCCTCTCCGCCGGGGTCAGGTGGGCCACCCATCTGGTGCATCCACTCCACGCGCACGGTTTCAAAATAGCGGAAGTAAACCGTGTTGTTGACATGGCCCATGGCGTCCATATCACCCCAGCGGATGGGGATGTTCATCTCGAAAGCCAGCTTTTTTTGGCGGGGCAGCTCAAAGCGCATGGTCACGCCTCCGCGCCAGGCACCATGCCCAAGGCCTGTTGCAAGGCCAGCACTTCGGCGCGCAGCGCTTGCATCTCGCCAGAGAGGCGGGCCACCTCCGCCTTGAGCACGCTCAGCTCGCCAGCCGAGACGGACTCCGCCGCTGTGGACGATGAACCAGCACCAGGCACCATCAACTCCGCCGACGGCTCGCCGCTGAGCAAATGAGCCCAGCGCGCCTCTCGCGCCCCAGGTGCGCGGGGCAGCTTGACCACACGGGCCGGCGCTTTGCTGGCCAATTCATCCAGAAAGGCCTCGACCGAAGAGACATCGGCAAACTTGTGCAGGCGCTCGCTGTTGAGCCGCAACTCTGCGGCTGTTTGAGGCCCGCGCAACATCAAAGTGGTGAGCAGGGCCACCGACTGGCTGGGCACGCCCAAGCCGCGCGGCGCGTTGTGCTCATAGCGGGAGACGCGGCTGCCCGAGACTTCCACGACCAAGGAGAGCTGTTTGAGCCCATCCAAGGCCACGATCACGTCAGACTCCGCCGCCTCCATGACAGGCGAGCGGGCACTCTTCTGGTTGCACCCTGCCACCAGGGTATTCAGGGACAAGGGGTAGGTGTCCGGCACGGTGTGGTGCTTTTCCACCAATACCGCCAACACACGGGCCTCCAGGGGCGTCAGTGCGCGCAAGGTCATGTCTGGACTCAATCTTCAAAGCCAACTCAGTGGCCTTGATTATCAAGCCCAGACTGGGTCTGATTCAGACGCCGAAACCGTCATCCGCTTGGATCACAGCACCATTGATGAAATGGCTCTCGTTGGCGCACAGCATCAGCAAGGCGGTGTCCAGGTCTTTGGGCTGGCCTACGCGTTTGCGGGGCAGCATCTGCACCAGTTTCTGGCCGCCTTCGGTGTCCCAGTGGTGGTGGTTGATCTCGGTGTCGATGTAGCCGGGGCAGATGGCATTCACATTGATGCCGTAGCGGCCCCACTCCAGCGCCATGGCGCGAGTCATGTGCACCACCGCCGCCTTGCTCATGGCATAGACGCCAATCTGGCTCAGCACCCGCAAGCCTGCCATGGAGGCAATGTTGACGATGCGCCCACCGGTAAAGGTGCCGGGTGCCGCCCCGCGCGAACGGGCAATCATGCGCTTGGCCACTTCTTGCGCCACAAAAAAAGCACCTCGGGTATTGGTGCCCATCACAAAGTCATAGTCATCCGGCGTCACATCGGTCAACTTCTGGGTGGTGCTGACCCCGGAGTTGTTGATGAGGATGTCCAATGTGCCAGTCTCGGTTTCAGCATGGGCCACGGCTGACTTGATGCTGTCCACGTCGGTCACGTCCAAGTTCACCACATGGGCGTCGCCCCCGGCTCCTTCAATCTCCGCCCGCAAGGTTTTCAGCCGCTCGGTGCGCCGCCCTGCCAACACCACCGCAGCACCGGCTCGGGCCAGCGTGAGCGCAAACTGAGTCCCCAGCCCACTGGAGGCTCCCGTCACCAAGGCCACACGGCCCGACAAATCAATGGAATAGCTCATGGATGAATGGGCCCGTTGCCGGACCGTGAGAGATGCTAGGGATGCAGCAGGGCCCCAAGGGGGCAGTGTTGCGTCTGACAGCCACGCTGTTGGGCAACCATATCACGCAGTGCGCAGGCAAATTCGGCGAGCAGGGCTGCTTAAGCGCCATTGCACTGGTGCTTCATGAACCACAGAAGTTCCCGCGTTCAGCCCTTTTGTCCGCCAACGCGCCATCGTCCTCAAAATAGCACGACCGTTCTTTTTATGAGGAACAGCCGCTAGAATCGACGCCAATTCCCGGTGCCCCCGCACCCACCCCGCTTTGACTCTTTCTGCCCAGGACGGTGACATGACTTCTGCTGAGCTTTTGGCCCAATACGGCCCCCGTGAATCCATGGAGTACGACGTGGTGATCGTGGGCGGCGGCCCCGCAGGCTTGGCCACGGCCATTCGCTTAAAGCAGATCGCCGCCGACAAGGGCCAGGAGATCAATGTCGTGGTGCTGGAAAAGGGCTCAGAGCCCGGCGCACACATCCTCTCAGGTGCCGTGATGGACCCACGCGCCATCACGGAGCTGTTCCCCGACTGGAAGGAACGTGGCGCACCGCTGAACCAGCCCGTGACCGGCGATGACCTGCTGGTGCTGAATGAAACAGGCAGCAGCCGCACGCCAGATTGGCTGATGCCGCGCAATTTCCACAACCACGGCTGCTATGTGATCAGCCTGGGTGCCGTCACCAAATGGCTGGCCGAGCAGGCCGAGAGCCTGGGCGTGGAGATCTTCCCCGGCTTCACCGCCGCCGAAGTGCTGTTTGACGAACAAGACCGGGTGCGCGGCGTGGCCACGGGCAATCTGGGCATTGGCAAAGACGGCGAGCCGCACGAGGGCTTCCAACTCGGCATGGAACTGCTGGGCAAATACACCGTGTTTGCTGAAGGCGCGCGCGGCCACCTGGGCAAGCAACTGATCGCCCGCTTTGGCCTGAATGCCGAGCGCGACGCCCAGACCCATGCCATCGGCATCAAGGAGCTGTGGGAGATCCCGGCCGAGAAGGCTCAGCCCGGCCGCGTGGTGCACACCGCCGGCTGGCCCATGAACGACGACACCTTTGGGGGCGGCTTCCTCTACCACCTGGAGGGCAACAAAGTCACCCTGGGCTTTGTGATCGGCCTGGATTACAGCAACCCCTGGCTCTCGCCCTTTGAAGAGCTGCAGCGCTGGAAGACCCACCCAGCCATCCGCAGCCACATTGAAGGCGGCAAGCGCATCAGCTATGGCGCGCGCGCCCTGAACAACGGCACGCCGCAAGCCCTGCCCAAGCCGGTTTTCCCCGGTGGTGCCTTAGTGGGCTGCGATGCGGGCTTCTTGAACGCCGCCCGCATCAAAGGCAGCCATGCAGCCTTGAAGAGCGGCATGCTCTGCGCCGAAGCCCTGGCCGAAGCCCTGGCTGCAGGGCGCAGCCAAGACGAGCTGGCCGCCTTCCCCGAGAAGTTCCAAGCCAGTTGGCTGCATGAAGAGCTGTGGACCTACCGCAACTTCAAGAACTGGTTCAAGAAGGGCCCGCTGGTTGGCAAGCTGATGACCGGCATCGAGCATTGGTTCTTGCCCAAGGTGGGCGTGGCGACGCCGCCCTGGACCACGCACAACCTGGTGCCCGACCACGTCAAGCTGTTGCCGGCCGACCAGTGCCCCAAGATCGACTACCCCAAGCCCGATGGCGTGTTGACCTTTGATAGGCTCTCCTCGGTGTTCATCAGCAACACCAACCATGAAGAGAACCAACCGGCTCACCTGACGCTCAAAGACGCGTCGGTGCCCGTGGCCACCAACCTAGCACGCTTTGCCGGGCCTGAGAGCCGCTACTGCCCGGCTGGGGTTTACGAGTTTGTGAAGAACGACGACGGTTCAGACCGCCTGCAGATCAACGCCCAAAACTGCGTGCACTGCAAGACCTGCGACATCAAAGACCCGACCCAAA
Organism: Ideonella sp. MAG2; assembly: GCA_004359425.1. Taxonomy (GTDB): domain Bacteria; phylum Pseudomonadota; class Gammaproteobacteria; order Burkholderiales; family Burkholderiaceae_C; genus Ideonella. The sequence goes on from PTEU01000001.1 coordinate 1,870,580, forward strand.
ACATCATCTGGGTCACGCCCGAAGGCGGCGGCGGGCCGAACTACGCGGGCATGTAAGGCGCTAGGGCCTGTTGACCGATCAATCTGAGGACATGGCCCCCTCGCAGGGCCAATTCAGCAGTTCAGCCAAGCGCGTCACCACCCACAGCGGCTCGCCCTCGTTCATGCCCGCATCGGGTGTCTGCAAGCCGAGCAGGCAGCGCTCTAAGACCATGTCTTCGCTCAGGCCCTGGTCATGGTGAAGGGCTTGGGCGCTGGCCATGAGGTGATGCGCCAGGTCATCACAGAGGTCATAGCGCGCGCGCACTTCAGGCAGTGGCCGCAAGAGCCGCCCACGCATGCCCGCATAGAGCTTTAAGAAGCTTTCTGGGATGAAGGCGGATTGATCGTCCATGCGCAAAGCGGCTGGGGCCGAGAGTAGAGCGGGCAAGAAAAAAGCCAGCATGCTTTCACATGCTGGCTTTCTCGTATGGTGCGGCTGGCAGGATTCGAACCCACGACCCCTTGGTTCGTAGCCAAGTACTCTATCCAACTGAGCTACAGCCGCTGAAAGATAGAACTATAGCACAGCAAACATGGCCCACCATGGCTTCTTGAAAAATTATTCGAGCATCGCCGCGCGGCGCTCCAGGCTGGCCGCCTTGGCCTCGTCGCCCTCGCTGCGCGAGATGCTGGCCAAACTGCGCAGGGCCTGGCGGCGCACCGATGTTGGCAAGGCCTCGCTGGCCGCGGTTTGCTCCAGTGGGCGTTTGGCTTTGCCCCACAGTTGTCGCTGTTCAAACACCGCCCCCGCAGCGGCCAGCAAGGCGGCGTCGTGGCCATGCGCCGCCAGGGCCGCCTCAACGCGCGGCAGCCAGTCGTTCCCCAAACCATGGGCACAATCCACCAAGGCCAGGGCCAGCTCTTGCCGAGACTCGGCCTCTTGGCGGGGCATTTGCTCCCACAGCGGCTGAAGCCACTCTCGGGCTAGGCTCACGTGGCCCAAGGCTTTGGCACGGCGGGCAGCACGCGCCACCACAAAGGCGTCTTTGCGATTGGCCGCATCCAAGGCTGCCCAGGTGCGACGCAACTGCTCTTCGTCCAAAGACAGCTCCAGCGCCTCCATGGCCAAGGACCTTAACAACGCTTTGGCGGCCAAGGCCGAAAACCCCTGGTGCTTGGCCAATAAGCGGGCGGTTTGCAGGGCTTCCAGGGGCTTGCGCAATTGGCGGGTGGCCGTGAGCTTGAGACGCAAGGCATGGGTGCGGCGCGCCACACCCGGTGGCAGCGCACTCAGCAAGGCCAGGCTGCGCTCGGCGTCACGGTCTTCCAGTGCCCATTGAGCGGCCAGCAATTGCGCGCCGTCTGCACAGGACCCACCCGCTTTACGGCTGGTATCCAAGGCCTCTGTCAAGCGGCTTTCGCGGCCCATGCGGTCTTGCATCTGATGCAGGCTGCTGGCCGCAATCAATTGCGACAAGGTGGTGAACTGCACCTCATTCGCCAGCGTTGGCACATGCGACTGCAAAAGCAGGGCCTGGTCGGCGGCCCGCTGTGCGCGCGCATAGCGGGCAGCGAATAGCTCGGTCAGCGCGTCGCGAAGCGCAGCATGGGCCGCCCGCTCGCGCTTCAACTCGCGCCACGCTTGCGCCCGTGTGGGCAAGGCCAGCAATCCACTGATGGCCTGAAAGGCCACAAACAGCAGCACCACGCTTGCCAGCAAGAGCAGCAAGAACAGGTTCAGGGAAAGGTCTATGCGCCAAGCGCCTTGGTAGATCGACACCAAGCCGTCATTGCGCCCCAAGACCGAGGCCGACACCACCGCCGCAATGAACAGCAAGACCAGCCACACCACGCCGCGCATGCCGCCCCCTTCAGCGGCCTGCCGCCGCTGCTGCCAGTGCCGCCAAAGACTCATCAGCGCGGGGCAGCGGCACTTGCCGACTCTGTGCCGAAATTGCCGCCATTTGCTCAGAAGCCGCGGCAACCCGGCGCGTGCCCCGATCAAAATAACGATCCAAAGAGCTACGGGCTTGAGCAAGGTCAGACTGCGCCACATCGAACTGGCGCGACAACAGCGCCAGGCGAGCGTTCAACAAGCGCAGTTTCAGGTTCTCCCGAACAAAAAAAGCTTGCTCGGGCGTGAGCAGCATGGCCTCGGGATGATCAATGCGCGTCACCCGCACCAGCGAGCGGGCTTCGTGCCACACCTCGGCCAGCACCTGCTGGCTGCCCTGCGCCAGCCAATCCCACCACGAGGCGTCTGACAGCGCTGCCGGGGCTCCGGCTTGCCCGGCACCAGAGGCGGCGGAAGCAAGGGCTGAGGTGCGTGCTGGATCGGGTGCCAAACGGCGACTGGGCTCGGACAGCAGCGGCAATTCGTCGACCGTCCGGATCAATTCGTCCAGCCGGGAGGACAGCGAGGGCAGATCCGCCACATGCGCCGCGCGCACCTTGTCCAGATCTTTGGCCACCGCCCGCCGCACACGCTCCAGCCGCGGCTGCTCATAGCGAGCCAAACGCTCGTCGGCTTGGCGCAGCACTGCCACCATGGGCTCTAAGCTGCCGGTGATGGCCGACTGTTGCTGAGCCACTCGCAAGGCCGCCTCGACATCTGCCACCACGTTCTCATCACGCGAGCGGGCCAGGCTTTGGATCAGCTCCTCGACTTGGGAGCGCTGCAGGGCTGACTCCGCCACCCGCGCCTCCAGCAAGGCCATCTTGGCGCTCAGTTGCGTGGAGGCCTCGTGAGACTGCTTAGCCAGCAAGCGCGCCTCGGTGGATTGGTCTTGGCTGCTTTGCTGGCGGCGCACCAGCTCCTGCTCCAGGCTGCGCACCCGCTGCTGGGTACTCCAGACCAAAACCAAGCAACCCACCACCAGCACCAGCAACGCCACGCCGCCGATCAGCGGCCAGCTAAGGCTCGCCGAACCCACGGAGCCGGGCATGTCGGCGCTGCGCTCAGGCAGGGGTGTCGCCATGCCCGCCGCTGTCGGCTCGGGGCCAGACACCGTGGGGGGGGGGGACGATTCGTTCATGCTGACCATGTTCGAACCATTGTATAGAGCGGGGCTGTGGCCACCCTGGTCGCGCAGCTAAGACGCCACAGGGTGGTGATGGAACCACTCGGCCACCGCCTGGGGTGTGGCTTGAATCTCGTGGACCCGACCAAAACCCACGGCCCGGGCGCGCTCAGCAATCCGCGGGTGAGAGGCCAAGGCCACGCTGCGAGCCCAGTCCACCCCCGGTGCCAAAGCTTGCAGGTGATCCAAAGCCTCGCTGCTGCTGAGCAACCAGACATGGGCTTGCGGCTCGGCGGCCGCCTGGGCCACCACCGCAAGCTGAGCCGGTGTCCACAGCGGCCGCTCGCGGGCATAGGCTTGCACAAACTGCACCTGGGCTCCCGCTCCGGCCAAGGTGTGGGCCAGCCAGTCTCGCCCGCCGTCACCGCGCACCACCCAGGCCCGCCGCCCAGGCCAGTGCAAGCTCTGCAAACGGAGCCACAAGTGTTCGGAGTCCCATTGCGCGGCTTGGGCATCGGGGGCCACGATCAGCTCCGGAGGAACACCTGCCGCCGCCAACACCGCCACCGTGCCCGGGCCGGTGGCTGCCGCCATGACGCCCGCAGGCCAGCCCCAGCCCGCACTCAAACAGGCCAAGCACTGGCTGGCGGCATTGGGGCTGACGAACATCACCACATCACCCGCCTTCCACTCGGCTGCCGCCTGCTGTACAGCCAGAGGCACTGGCGCTGGGGCGATGGCCAACAAGGGCAAGGCAACCGCGTGCACCTGCAAGGCGGCCAGCTTGCCCACCCATTGGCTGGCCTGTGGCTCAGGCCGGGTGATGAGGGCGAGGCATGGCTTCACACCGTGCTGGGCAAGTAGGCTTGGCCGCCCTGGGCCAACAAGGCCTCAGCCGCCTGCCGCCCCAAAGCCAGCGCCTCTTGGGCCGATGCCACCGAGGCCTGCAGGCTGGCTTTGAACAAAGGCCGCAGCGGCTCAGTGGCATGCCCCAAGGCGGCATGCAGCGTCATTTGGCCATCCCGCCACACGGCATGGGCCGCCAGCGGCATGCTGCAACTGCCGCCCAAACGGCGCGAGACTTCGCGCTCGGCCTGTGTCGCCAGGGCCGACGGGGCATGGGCCAAGCCCTGCAGGGCCGCCAGCAGCGCAGTGCTGCTGGCGCGCACTTCCAAGCCCAAAGCCCCCTGGCCTGCGGCAGGGATCATTTGCTCGGTGGAAAACACGCTGCGAATGCGCTCGCCCAATCCCAAGCGTTTGAGACCCGCCGCCGCCAGCACGATGGCGTCGAACTGGCCTTCATCCAATTTGCGCAGCCGGGTGTCCAAATTGCCGCGCAGCGGCTCAATGCGCAAATCCGGCCGCAGCGCCAGCAATTGCACCACCCGCCGCAGGCTGGACGTGCCCACGCAGGCACCTTGGGGCAGGCTGCTGACATCGGCATAGCGTGGCGAAACAAATGCATCGCGCGGGTCTTCGCGCTCCAACACCGCCGCCAGCACAAAACCCTCGGGCAGCTCCATGGGCACGTCTTTGAGCGAGTGCACGGCCAGTTGCGCTTGTCCGGCCTCGAGTGCCGTCTCCAGCTCTTTGACGAACAAGCCTTTGCCGCCGACTTTGGAGAGCGCTCTATCGAGGATCTGATCGCCCTTGGTGGTCATGCCCAGCAGGCTGGCGGGCAGATGAAGTTCATTCAAGAGGCGGTCGCGGACATGTTCGGCTTGCCACAAGGCCAAACGGCTTTCTCGAGTGGCGATGACGACCGGCGTTGTGGGGGAAGGTGCAGCATTCATGCCACGAATTATCACGCTCAACTGGAGATAGGTTAGGATCGACGTTTGGTAACTAGGTTACTCCACCAAGGAGCGATTCATGCCCAGCGTACGTCCATCGACCACCAGCCGATCAAAGACCGCCAATGTCAGCAAATCACCTGCTAAGGTAGCTCCCCGCTCGGACGATTCCAGCAAGAACAAGCCGCTGGTAGAGGATATTCGGTTACTTGGAAGAATCCTGGGCGATGTGATCCGCGAGCAAGAAGGCAAGGAAGCCTTTGAGTTGATCGAGCGGGTGCGCCAGCTCTCGGTGGCCTACCGCATCAAAAAGGACGCCAGCGCTGGGCGCGTGCTGGATAGGCTGCTGAAAAACCTCTCCGCCGACCAGACGGTGAGCGTGATCCGCGCCTTCAGCTACTTCTCTCACCTGGCCAATATTGCGGAAGACCGCCACCATGTGCGGCGGCGCGCTCACCACGAAGCCGCGGGCACCCTGGCCGAAGGCTCGCTGGCCCTGTGTTTTGAAAAGCTGGCCCGCGCCGACCACCGCGCCACCGACATCGCCGCAGCCCTGCAACAGGCCTACATCAGCCCGGTGCTGACGGCCCACCCCACCGAAGTACAGCGCAAGAGCATCTTGGACGCCGAGCGGGCAGTGGCCGAGCTGGTGGGCCAGCGCGACGAGCTGCGGACCGAGCGCGACCTGCACGAGAACGAGGCCTTGATCCGCGCCCGCGTGACCCAGCTTTGGCAAACCCGCATGCTGCGCTACACCAAGCTGACCGTGCCCGACGAGATCGACAACGCGCTCACCTACTACCCCGCCACTTTTCTGCGCCAGATCCCGCGCATGTACCAGGAGATTGAGCGCGCCCTGCCCGGCCACGCCGTGCCCTCCTTCTTCCGCATGGGCCACTGGATTGGTGGCGACCGCGACGGCAACCCCAATGTCACGGCCGACACCCTGAAGATTGCGTTGACCCGCCAGAGCGAAGTGGCGCTGCGCCATTACCTGACCGAAGTGCACGCCCTGGGCGCGGAACTGTCCATGTCGGCCATGCTGGCACCCGTCACCCCGGCCATGCAAGCCTTGGCCCAGCGCTCGCCCGACACCAACCCGCACCGCGAAGACGAGCCCTATCGCCGCGCGCTTATCGGCGTCTATGCCCGCTTGGCCGCCACCTTGCAGGCACTGACCGGCACCGAAGCCCTGCGCCATGCCGTGGCCCCGCAAGACCCGTACGCCAGCCCCGATGAGTTTTTGGCCGACCTGCGCACCGTGGAGGCCTCGCTGAAGAGCCATCATGCCCAGGCCTTGGTGGCGCCACGCCTCGCCCCCTTGATGCGCGGGGTGCAGGTGTTTGGCTTTCACCTGGCCACAGTGGACTTACGCCAAAGCTCCGACCAGCATGAATTGGTGGTGGCCGAGCTGCTGCGCCATGCCCGCCTGCAGGCCGACTACGCCAACCTAGACGAGGCGGGCAAGCGCGAGGTGCTGCTGCGCCAGTTGTGCGACGCCCGCCCTTTGCGCGTCCCAGGCGCAGACTATTCCGCCCTCACTGTCGGCGAGTTGGCCATCTTTGAAACGGCAGCCCAGAGCCTGCAGCGCTTTGGCCGCGAGGCCATCCGCCACACCATCATCTCGCACACCGAAGAGGTCTCTGACCTGCTGGAAGTGCTGCTGCTGCAAAAGGAAAGCGGCTTGCTGGTGGGCACGCTGGACGAAGCGGCGGTGGCGGCCTTGATCGTCTCACCCTTGTTCGAGACCATTGAAGACCTGCGCCAAGCCGGGCGCATCATGCGCGAGTTCTACGCCCTGCCCGGCATTGCCGGCTTGCTGGCCCGTAGCGGCGGCGAGCAAGACGTGATGCTGGGCTACTCGGACAGCAACAAAGACGGTGGCTTCTTTACCAGCAACTGGGAGCTCTACCGCGCCGAGATTGCGCTGGTGGCTCTGTTTGATGAGCTTGAGGCCGAGCACGGCATCCGCCTGCGCCTCTTCCATGGCCGGGGCGGCACCGTGGGCCGTGGCGGTGGCCCCAGCTACCAAGCCATCTTGGCCCAGCCCCCAGGCACGGTGAAGGGCCAGATCCGCCTGACCGAGCAGGGCGAGGTCATTGCCTCCAAGTACGCCCACCCCGAGATTGGCCGTCGCAACCTGGAAACCCTGGTGGCGGCCACCCTGGAGGCCACCTTGCTGCATCCCACCAAGCCTGCCCCCAAGGCTTTTTTGGAGGCCGCAGAGGCGCTACCACCTCGGCGTTGGCCGCATAGGGCGTGGCCAAGAACACCACCTCCGCCTCGCGCACGGCTTGCTCAGGGCTTTGAACCAAGAGGCCAGGGCTGCGGGCCAAGGCCTTTTTCACGGCCTCAGACTGAGGGTCGCGTGCCGCAATGGTGACCCGGTGCCCAAGAGCCAGCAAATGGTGGGCCAAGGCTGAACCGACTTGCCCAATGCCGATGAAAGCGATGTTCATGGTCTGCCTCCCTTACTTCTTCAATTGGGCCAGCACGAGGCGCGCCACGCTGCGGCCGCTGTGCTGTTGCTGGCCCGTGATGAGATGCCCGTCGGCCACCGCATAGTCGGCCCACATGCCGCCTTGCTGGTAGAGCGCACCCTTTTCTTTCATGGCGGGCTCCACATACCAGTCAAACAGCTTGGCCCCCACGGCCTTTTCCACAAACTGGTCTTCGGCCAGCGAGAAGCCGGTGACCTTCTTACCCGCCAGCAGCGGTCGGCCCGTGCTGAGCTTCGCCTCTACCAGTGCGGCCACACCGTGGCACAGCGCTGCGGTAGGCTTGCCCGCTTCATAAAACCGAACAATCAGTTGTTGCAGCGCAGGGTTCTTGCGAAAGGTATACATCGGCGACTGACCTCCAGCCACGATGATGGCGGCATAGTCCGACGCGTTCACAGCGCTGAGCGGGCGGGTGGCTTTCAACAGTGGTGCAGTCTTGGGCGAGGTCAAGAAGCCGAGGCTGACAATGTCTTGTGCGGAATAGCCGCTCTCGTGCCGAGGGTCTGAGTAGGGGTCGATGAAGAGGTCGCCACCTTGGGGGCTGGCGATGTCCACGCTGTAACCGGCGTGAACCAGCTCGTCGTAGGGATGGCTGATCTCCGCGGCCCACACTCCGATGGGCCAGCCGTTGCTGGCCTGGGCCGGATTGGCAGCAACCAAAAGCACACGGCCCTTGCTGGCGGTGGACTCACTGGCCGAGGCCAAGGGGCTGAAGCCCAGGGCAGACAAGGCCAGCACACTGCTGGCGGCAACGGAGAAAAACCGACGTTTGTTCATGATGCAAAGTCCTGCAAAAGAAAGAGTGGAAGGTGTGGGTTGCACTGTTCCATGGGCATGGGTCCGAATAAATACATCTAGCCAGCACTTTCTGTTGCCATAATTAGCAACAATGGACTTCTCAACGCTTCAAGCCTTTGCCAAAGTGGTGCAAACCGGCAGCTTCACTCGGGCGGCCGAAGCCCTGCACACCCACAAGGCCCACCTCTCCCGCAGCATCAGCCAATTGGAGGCAGAGCTAGGCGCTCGTCTGCTGGAGCGCACCACACGCTCGCTGTCTCTGACCGAGGTGGGCCGTGAGTTCCACGAGCATGTGCTGGGCATTCTTGGGGCGGTGGAGCAGGCCGAGTTGGCCGTGCAACACACCCAGGCCGAACCCCGAGGCACGTTGCGGCTGACCTGCGGTGTGGAGTGGGGCATGTTGGCCGTGAGCGAATGGATCAGCGAGTACCTGCGCCGCTACCCGCAGATGAAGGTAGACGCTGAGGTAACCGCTCGGGTGGTCGATGTGGTTCACGAAGGCTTCGACCTGGCCATTCGCGTGGGTGCACTACCGGACTCCAGCTTGGCCGCGCGGCGCTTGGGCGATGTGCACTATGGCCTGTACGCCGCCAAGGCCTATTTGAAGGCCCATGGACATCCCGCTTCACCCGCAAATTTGAGTGAGCATCCGTTGCTGGTCTTTTCGGGTCGCCAGCCCCTCAGCCATTGGACTCTGTCACGCGGAGCGGACACGCAAGAAGTACCGCTGACCCCCACCTTGAGAGCCACCAACAGCTTCGTCGTCAGAGACGCCGCCTTGAACGGCTTGGGCATTGCCCTTTTGCCACGCTTGATCGCTGATCCGGCGCTGGCCCAAGGCCTCTTGGTGGGCGTGCTGCCCGAGTGGACGCCGCCCTCCATGCCCATCCATGCGGTGTTTGCCAGTGCGCGCTATTTGGCCCCCAAAGTGCGCGCCTTCATCGACCTGGCTGTGGCCCTTCAGCACTCGCCTCAAGCCGCCATAAAGCCCAAATCACGCTGAGCAAACTGGCTGAGTTGCGGCAGGATTTGCAGCAGTTGGGCCTCGTCCGCGCCAAACCAGCGCAGCAAGGTGGCGGCGTATTGGTCCACGCTGCTGCTGGGAATCCAACGGCCCTGTAACTCCCAGGCCTGTACGCCCACGTCGTCGTCGCTGCCCAACGCCAGCTCGGGAGCCCGGCCGTAAGTGGCCCCGCCGCGCACCGCACCGCCCATCACAAGATGGTGATTGCCCCAGGCGTGGTCGGTGCCACCAGAATTATTGGGCAAGAAAGTGCGCCCAAAGTCGCTCTGGGTAAAGGTGGTCACGGCCCCGCCCAAGCCCAGGCGCTGCATGGCGTCGTCAAAGGCTGCCATGGCTTGGCCTAAGCGGGCCAGCAAGTCGGCATGGGTGCCGCTTTGCGCGTCGGCTCCTATCTGTGCACCATGGGTGTCGAAGCCGCCCAAGCGCACCATGAAGATTTGGCGCTGGCCCAGCACGGTGGCACGCCCAGCGATCAGCTTGGCCACCTGATAAAGCTGGCTGGCCAGAGAATCGGGGATGCGTTGCTTGTTGATCAAGCCCGCAAAGGCCGCGTCGATCTCGGGCACGGCGGCGGCGTCGCCCGGCAGGGTCTCTACCAAATCACCCAGGCGGGCTGAGAGCTCAAAGGCTTGGCCTTGCATGCCAGCATAGGCTGCCGTCAACACATGCTCTTGCGCCTGCGCATGCAAGGCGCGCAGAGCGGCTGCGCGAGCAATATAGGGCGCATAGGTATCGCGTGGTGGGTCGCTGGACAACTCTCTCACCCCAAAGCTTCCGCCCAGAGCCGGAATCACCATGGGCGCGCCCTCGGGCGACACCCCAAACTGCGCACTGCCCGCAAGCGCGATCACCGGGTTGGTGGTAGCCAAGGCCGTAGCGGCACGGCCGCCCCAGCCGGTGCGCGTCAAGGGGTCTGGGCTGGCGGATTCCCAGAGGTTTTGTTGGTCAGAATGCGAGAACAAGCTGCCAGGCACCGTGCCATCGTTGGGCTGGGCCGCCAGGTACTGCGCCTTGGTCAGGGGCCGGGCGAGCGGGCCCACATTCAACACGGCGGCCAAGCGCCCGGCTTGAGCCACTGCCTGCAAGGAGGCCAGCGCCGGATGCAAGCCCATGCTGGTGCCGGGCAGGGGCAGCAAGCTGGCCAAGGGCAGTGCTAGGCTTCCACGCACGGCACGATAGGCTGCGTGAGTGGTGGCATCCATGGGCACCACGGTATTGAGGCCATCGTTGCCGCCATAGAGCGAGATGCACACCAAGGCCTTGTAGTCCGCTGCCCAAGCGTGGCGCGCAGGCAGCAGCAGCCCCGCTAGCCCGCCCAGGCTGAGGCTTGCCCCCAAACCCGTGGCAGCCCGCAACCAGCGACGGCGCTGCTCATCCACCACCTTGGGGTGTGAGCCCCTGAAAAACACCGTATTCATCATTGATGCACCTGATGTGCGGGCGAAGCCCACAGCAGATAAGCAGCTTGCAGCACTCGGTCACGCGCCCAGGCCGGGTTTCGCTTCGGGTCGGCCGCAATGCTGTCCACGGCGCGCAGCACCTCGGCGCGGGCGGCCGTGCTCAGGCGCGCGCCGCAGCACAAAGCCGCAAGTCGGTCCACCAACACCGTGCTTTGGCCAGCGTCGGCTTCAAACACCGTGGTGTTGACGCGTGTGCCCGTCGCACCGGGCACCGTGCTGTCTGGCAAGCTGCCATTCCAGAATAACAAAAAGGTCAAGTAGTTCAGGCGCTGGATGCCCGTGCTGGCGTTGTGAATGCCAAATGCCGGGCCGCTCAAGCGGGTGCCGGGCACGGCGAAATCGGGTGGATAAAAATTGAACACCGAAGGCGCGCGGAACACATGCTGCTGCAGGGCCTCGCCCCACCCGCCGCCGAGATCATTGCCGTCGGTCTGCCCATTCAAGGCACGGATCACGCCCGCAAGGTAGAGCGCAGGCTCACGCAGCTTGCCGCCTTGCGCCGTGGCCGGTGCATCGCCCCGCGCTTCGGCGTCCAGCAGGGTTGCGGCAACGGTGGCGGCCAAGTCGCCCCGCTGGCCACTGCCAAAGCTCTGCCCCTGGGTGCTGAAGCTGCCACTGGCAAACGCCTGGGCCACCCGTTGAACATAGGCCGGGCTGGGGTTGCTACTGACCAGATGAGAGATCATCTGCCGCCCCAAAAACGGCGGCATGTTCGGGTGCTGCATAAGGCTGTCCAGCACCTTGTCCAGTGCCTGGCTGGCCGTGCTGCCTGTGGGCACCGTCACGCCAGACAAAAGCGCTCGCTCACTTTGGTCATGCATGCTGGGCAGCGGCACCATGTCACCACCAAAGTAGCGGCAGTTGCTGCCCTTGGGGTAGCAGGTCTTGCCGGTCTGCCCGCCCACCGGATAGGTCCAGCCGGTGAGGGCATAGGCATAGGCGCGAACCTGCTCGTTGCTGTAGCTGGCTTTGCAGGTGCCGCCTTTGAGGCTGCCATCCTGGTTTAGGTCGCAGGTGCCAATGCTGAAGAGTTGCAGCAACTCGCGGCCAAAGTTCTCGTTGGGTGCGGCTTTGTCGTTATTGACGTTGTTGAGAAACTCGCCCATCACGGGCGACAACGCCACTTTGCGAAGCACCTCGCGGTAGTTGCCGAAAGCCTGTTCCAGCAGCGTGTTGTGGTAGAGGCGAAAGCCGTAAGTGCCGCTGACCTCCTGGTTGTTGACCACCAGGATCTGCTGCAAGGCCAAGGCCACACGCTGGCGGAGTTGATCGGGCTGGGTGGTGGCATTGCGGTAAAAGTCCCAGACCAAGGGTTGGGTCGAGTACCAGTCGCGCCAGCAATTGGGGCCAGCATAGGCAGGCAGGCTGCAAAATTCTTTGCCCGAGGTGTCGCGGTGAATCGCATCCCCCAAGCCCAGGCTGTAGCGCGAGCCGCTGCTGGCCAACTGGGCTTTGACCCAGGCCACGGCACTTTGCTGGCTCATGCTGGTCAACAAGCTCTCTGTGGGGCCAAACGTGGCCTGCTCCGCCAAACGCAATGCCTCTGCTCGGCTCATGGCCACTGGCGGTGCCGGTGGAGCAGGCGCGGACTCCCCACCTCCTCCACCGCCACAGCCCACCAAGCCGAGCACCATCACCCACACACCACCGCTCCACCTCACACGCTTCCCCCAAAATGTCAACAGGCCCTACAGCGTACGCGAGAACGGTCTTCACAATGGCACTGCGGGGGCAAATGAGGTAACGGGCTGTGAGCCCTGTGGTTCAATCAGGCCATGCAACCCAACACCTTCGCGCCGGGCCTCAAAGGCTATCCCTGGGCCGCACCTGCCTTGGACCGCAGGCAGATCAGCGCCCAAGGCTGGAATGTGCTGGCCGGCCACCTGCCTCTACCCCTGGCGGTATTGCACCGCCAGGCTTTGCACCACAACCTGGGCTGGATGCAGCGGCACGTCGATGAGGCAGGCATCGCCTTGGCACCGCATGGCAAGACCACCTTGTCGCCCGAGCTGTTTGCGGCCCAACTGCAGGCTGGGGCCTGGGGCATCACCTTCGCCTCCGTTCACCAACTGGTATTGGGTGTGCAGCAGGGTGTTCAGCGGGCCTTGATCGCCAACCAAGTGCTGCAAGCCGCCGACTTGCTGCAATTGCACAAGCTGCGCACCACCCAAGCTGGCTTGCGAGCACCGTTTCTGCTGGACTCCATGGCGCAACTCAGCGCAATTGAAGCCACGGCCGCCGCCCACCACCTGGCCCAGCCGTTTGAGGTACTGCTGGAATGGGGTCTTGCCCAGGGCCGCACCGGCTGCCGCACCGAGCCTGAGGCGCTGGCCTTGGCGCGTGCGGCCAAAGCCAGCCCGGCGGTTCGTCTGGTCGGCCTCTCCACCTATGAAGGCCTGTGGGGCAGTGGAGACTCCGCCGCCGACCAAGCCCTGGTTCAAGGCTTGACCCAGGCCGTCCACCGCTTGGCGCTGCAGTGCGATGCCGAAGGCTTGTTCGAAGGTGCCGAAGTCATCATCAGCGCCGGAGGCTCCGCCCTGTTCGACCAAGTCTCTGGGGCGCTCCGGCCCACACTCAGTCGCCCCGTGCTCGGCCTGCTGCGTTCAGGCTGCTACCTCACGCATGACGACGGCCACTACCAGCGCCTGGTGCATGTGGCCAACCGCCGCATGGGCTGCGCCGATGGAGATGGCCTGCGCGCCGCGCTGCGCATCTGGACCCTGGTGCAATCCTGCCCCGAGCCCGGCCTCGTGATCCTGAATGCAGGCAAGCGCGACGCCTCCACCGACATGGGCCTGCCCACGCCCGTCGCCTGGGCACCCGCCGGTGCGCGCATGGCCCAAACCGCCCCCGCTGGCTGGAGCCTGAGCGCCATGAACGACCAACACGCTTATCTGCGCTTAGCCGACGGTGCGCCCGCGCTGAAGGTCGGCGACAGGGTTGCCCTGGGCATCTCCCACCCCTGCACCACCTTTGACAAATGGCGCTGGATGCCGGTAGTGGATGAGGCGCTGAATGTGGTGGATGCGATCAGCACCTTGTTCTAAGGCGCAGAGGCCGGTGCCTGCCAGGGCCGGGGCTGGAAGGGTGGCAACTCTTGTGCCCACTGTGCCCAAGATTTGCCTGACCGTTTAACGCCGTGGGCCAGGGCCCCCAGCTCACCTTGGCTGGCCAGCAGGACCGTGTGGTCGCGCAGGCCCGACAGCCCAGTGCAGGAATCCGGGACTTGCCCGTCGACCCCATTCGGCATCCAAGCAGGGAGAGCTACCACACTCGCCGCGAGCTCCAAGTGACGCTGCTGCAGCCGCTGTAGCCCCCAACCATGCCATTCCCCCAGGCGCAGGGCCACACGAGCAGCCAGCATTGTGCTGGGCGGGCGATCCATGGCCTCGGCAATTGCCAAACAACGATGTTGGCGCAAGGAACCGGGTGCGGCTTTGTCGGGGCGACAGGCGTTCGTCAAACCCTGCAGGCCCGCCATGACTTGGGTCGCCCAGAACCCGAAACCGAAGGCCAATGCATCTGCCCGCTGCTCGGGCGACCATTTCGGCGGCACATGCGCCAGCATGGCCGCCGGCAGGCGATCCAGCGGCGTGATCTGGGGCGGATGCTGTACCGCTCGCTCCAGCCAAAGGTCTCGGGAGGCTTCATCTTGGGCCGACGCCAAGCCTTGCAAGGCTAGACCAAACCGATCCAAGCTGCTCATGGGCCAGGCCCGCTCGGGCGTGAGGCTGGCGCACACCGCAGGTACAGGCAAGGGTTTATGCACTGTCATCATCGCCCAGCCCTCACACAAATGCAGCAGGCCATACATCGCCGTGGAAGAGTGTTGCTGCAAGGCCTCCTGGGTCAAGGTCTCGTGTTGGCGCAACAGCACCAGGCCCATCATGCGCAGCTCCGCATCAGAGCTGGCCGTCAGCCGCTCCGCAGTGAGCCGCAAGCGCTGTTGCGCCAGTGCCTGGGCCTCTGCGCCCCACGGTGCCTCCCCCGCGCTCGCCCTGCTGTGGGCCGCTGGGCGTGAGAGATCTTGCGGCGTGCACACCGGCTGGCGCGCGAGCTGTTGCAGCCACAGCGGCACCCCAATGGGCAATTCGACCTGGGCTAAAGCCGATGCGGCGATGACGGGGCCAGAGGCTGGCACCGCCACAGCCATCGCAGATGCAGCCACCAAAGGCTTTGCCAATGACGCTGCAGAGGCTTGCGCCAACGCGCCCTGCTCGGCCGTGTCAGCCGCGTCGCCACCGCCGCTGCGGCCCCAGGACAAGACCAGCACCAACACCCCCAAGAGGGCGCTCAGCAGCAAGAGCGCAACGCGTTGACGGGATCGGAACAAGTGATTCATCGTACCTGGGTCATGAGGAGGCACAGGGCGCAGGACTCAAGGGCGCGGGCCTATGAGCAATGGTCTCTTTAGCCCAGAGCCACAGAGGCCATGCGTTCATGCCTCTCCCACCAAGGCCTCCCGCACCGCCGTCAACTGCCGCCGTGACACGGGTAACCACTCGTCACTGGGGGCCAGATGGACGGCCCAGGTTTCGGCACCTTCGCCGTCTTCGGCACCGGGCAGCACGCGCTTTTCGAGAGCGCGGATGGCGGCTTTGGCGACCACGGCGCTGCGGTGGATGCGCACCGCCGCATCACCCAAGCGCTGTTCCAGATCCACCAAGGCGTCGTCCAGCACATAGGTGTGGGTCAGGGTGCGCAGGGTCACGTATTTCATCTCGGCCTTGAGTGACACCAGCTCCGAGACGGGTATGCGCAAGACACGGCCACGGTCGCTGACCACCAGCACTTTGTCGGGCTGCACCGCCGGGGGCTGGGGGGTCGGCAAGACATGGCCCAGGCGCTGCGCCACGCGCTGCAAGGCTTCTTGCAGGCGCTGGCGGCGCACGGGTTTGGTGAGGTAGTCGCAGGCGTTCAGCTCAAAGGCATCCAAGGCATGTTCGGCATGGGCCGTGACAAACACCACGGCCGGTGCACTGGCACTGCCTTCACGCTGGGCCTGCTCCCGCAAGCGCCGGGCCACCTCCAGCCCATTCAGGCCCGGCATGTGGATGTCCAGCAGCAGCAGGTCGACGTTGGTGATGCTCAACACATGCAAGGCCTCGGGGGCACTCCCGGCCTCGCCCACCACCTCCAAGCCTGCCACGCCGCAGTCGGCCAAGAGGCTGCGCAAACGCATGCGGGCCAGGGGCTCGTCATCAACAATCAATACGCGCAGGCGCACAGGCTTGGGCTCACTCACCGGCTCAGGTTCCTCGTGGTCAGGTTGCGGCAGGCACACTGAGGCTGACCCGCCAGCGGCCATCTTCGATCACGCCGCTGCGAAAGTCGGCGTCCAGATCATGCATCAAGCGCAGGCGCTCTTTGACGCTGGCCAAACCAATGCCATGGCCGGGTCGTGACGGATTCGTGGGCCGGGTGTTGGTGATGGAGATCATCACCCTGTCCCGCCGACGCAGGGTGCGCACCTCGATCACGCCACCCTTGTCGCTGGGCTCCACGCCATGGCGAACGGCATTTTCAATCAAGGGTTGCAGGGTCAAGGGTGGCAGGCGGGCGGCGGAGGCTTGGGGGTCGAGCTGCCAGTCCACCTCCAGGCGGCTGCCAAAGCGCAGTTGCTCAATGGCGATGTAGCGCTGGGTCAGGCTGACCTCGGCCCCCAAGGTGGTGGCTTGGTCCAGCGCGCCCAAGGCGGCGCGGAACAGCTCGGCCAAATCCTCCAGCACTTCTTCCGCGCGCTGTGGGTCCAACTGCACCAGGGCAATGGCAGTGTTGAGGGTGTTGAACAAAAAGTGTGGCCGGATACGGGTTTGCAAGTCGGCCAAGCGTGCTGTGGCCACCATGGGCAGGCGGGCACGCTCTCGCAGGCGTTCCACTTGGTAAATCGCCACCGCCATGCCCGCACCGGTGAGCGCCACGGCCAAGGGCTGGAGCGCTGTGGCCTGCCACAAGTCCAGCGCCTGGGTGAACAACAGGGCCAGCATGGCGCACAGCGCCCCGGTCGAGCCCACCACCAGCCATTGCAGCAGTGGGCTCCAGGCGGCCAACAAGTGGCGCGCCAAGCAGGCCAGCGCCAACCACATCAAGACGGCAGGGATGGCGACCAGCGCAGCCATGGGCAGCGACAGCAGCCAGGCTGCAACGCTGGGCTGCGCAAACAGCAGGCCGATATAGACGGTGGTCAGCACCAAGAGTAAAGCGCGAATCAGCGGGCCTGTGCCGCACCAGGGCAGCGGTGCGGCCCCTCGGCTAGAGCCCCGAGAAGAGACCGCTTGAAGGACCTGCTGGAGGTCGTCAAACAAAGTGCTGTGCTGGAAATCCCGAGGCTCGCGCATGGTGGCATTCTCGACGCTGGCGTCATTGGGCGGCAAGACCAGCCACCTACAATGCCAACTTTCCCTCTAAAGCCGTTGGCTGGTGTGCGCTGCCCCCAAGATGCAGCGGGCCGCTCGGCTGCACCGCGTTGTCCCCATGAGCACCAATCAACTCGATAAGAAGTCCCAGGCCTGGTCGGCCCTTTTTTCTGAACCCATGAGCGAGCTGGTCAAGCGCTACACCTCCAGCGTGTTCTTTGACAAGCGCCTATGGCAGGCCGACATCGAGGGCAGCCTGGCCCATGCCGACATGCTGGCGGCCCAGGGCATCATCGGCGCGCAAGACTTGGCCGACATCCAGCGCGGCATGGCGCAGATCCGCAGCGAGATCGAGTCGGGTGCGTTTGAGTGGAAGTTAGAGCTGGAAGACGTGCACCTCAACATCGAGGCGCGCCTGACCCAGTTGGTGGGCGACGCGGGCAAGCGCCTGCACACCGGCCGCAGCCGCAACGATCAGGTGGCCACGGACGTGCGCCTGTGGCTGCGCAGCGAGATTGACCAGATCGCCCTGCTGCTGGCCGACATGCAACGCGCCCTGGTGGCCGTGGCAGCCCAGAACACCGAGACCGTGATGCCCGGCTTCACCCACATGCAGGTGGCTCAGCCGGTGAGCTTTGCCCACCATCTGCTGGCCTATGTGGAGATGTTTGCCCGCGATGCCGAGCGCCTGGCCGACCTGCGCAAGCGCGTCAACCGCCTGCCTTTGGGCTCGGCCGCGCTGGCCGGCACCAGCTACCCGCTAGACCGCGAGCGGGTAGCGCGCACCCTGGGCTTTGAAGCCGTGAGCCAAAACAGCTTGGACGCGGTGAGCGACCGCGACTTCGCGATCGAGTTCACCAGCTTCAGCACCTTGGTGATGATCCACGTCTCGCGCCTGGCCGAAGAGATCGTGATCTGGATGAGCCAGAACTTTGGCTTCATCAACCTGAGCGACCGCTACTGCACCGGCTCGTCCATCATGCCGCAAAAGCGCAACCCCGATGTGGCCGAACTGGCCCGTGGCAAGAGTGGCCGCGTGGTGGGCCACTTGATGGGCCTGATCACCCTGATGAAGGGTCAGCCCCTGGCCTATAACAAGGACAACCAAGAAGACAAAGAGCCGCTGTTCGACACCGTGGACACGGTGAAGGACACGCTGCGCATCATGGCCGAGATGATCGGCGGTGAAGTGGCGGCCGATGGCTCACGCAGCGGTGGCCTGACGGTGAAGGCTGAGGCCATGGAGGCGGCCGCGCTGCGGGGCTATGCCACGGCCACTGATCTGGCCGACTACTTGGTGAAAAAGGGCCTGCCCTTCCGCGACGCGCACGAGGTGGTAGCCCATGCGGTGAAGGAAGGCTTGAAGCTGGGGGTCGACTTATCCGACCTGCCGCTGGCCACTTTGCAGGGCTTTGACGCCCGCATCGAGCAAGACGTGTTTGAGGTGCTGTCGCTGCGCGGCTCGCTCAATGCCCGCAATGTGCTGGGGGGCACCGCACCGGCCCAAGCCCAAGCGCAGATTGAGCGGCATCTGAAGCGCTTGGCTTGAGCACGCCCTAACCAAAAGGAAAAAGGGCGCTCATCGTGAGCGCCCTTTTTCCCCTCCGCCTTGCAGCGGAAGCGGGATTGGCTCAATCGTCGAACTTGATTTCGCTGGCGTTCACCACCGTGCCGTCGCTAGAGATGCGGCCCTTGACCTCGACCTTGGCGCCCACCTTCAGGTCGGCCGCCGTGCCATCCTTGAAACTGGCCTGGGCGTAGTTGACCTTTTGCAAGCCGGCCTTCACCACAAAGGTCTTGGCCGCGGTGTCCACGCTCTGCACGGTGCTCTTGATTTCGTACTCTTTGCTGGAGTCATCACCGCCGCCGTCGTCGTCGTCGCCGCCTGGAGACTCGCGCTTCTTGACTTCGACTTTGCTGGCCACCAAGACACCGCCGCTCATCTTGCCTTCAGCCTCAATGCGCACACCGGCCGCCAAGGTGGCACCAGAGGGGCTGATCACGGCAGAGCTGCCATTGACGGTGATGCCATTGACACTGAAATTGGCGTTACTGCTGTAGCTGGCAATCACGCCTTCGACGTCGACCTCCACCCCATCACCGAGCTTGGGCCGGCTGGTGTCGCTGGCTGACACCACCCAGTAGCCATTGCCATCCTTGCTGGTGCCCACTTTGACACGAATCAGCACGCCATCTGCCAAGCCCGTGGGTGCCGCACCAGCGGCATAGGTGAAGGTGGCTGTGCCAATGCGGAAGGTGCGCTGCGCGGTGTTGTTGGCGCTGACCACTCCACGTACGGTGTAGCTCGACGCCATGCTCTTGGGTTCAATACGGCTGGCGGTGTAGGCACCCGTGGTGGGGTCATACACCGCGTAAACCTCGACCACGGACCCGACCGTGATGGCACTGTGGCCACCCACCAAGCGGTCGTCAAACACGGTGGAGGTGGTGACCTTGACCGCCTGGCCCAGCACGGTCAGCTCACCCGTGGCGACTGCCGTGGCGCTGACGGGCCCCAGCAACTCACTGGACACCACCACACTGTTGGCCACACCCGTGCCAAGCGTGCGGTCGAGGTTTTTGCCGTCAATGGTGACCACCATGCCCAGGCGCAAGTCACTACTGTTGTTGCGGCCAGTGTCATCGTCAAAACGCACCGTGGCCACACTGTCGTCGTAGCGGACGCCCCCCACAATGATGGAACCAAAGCCACTGATGGGTCCATTGGCGTAGGCCGGGGGTTCGGCACCCGTACCCCCACCTTCCACCCCACCACCGCCACAAGCCGCCACCAAGCAGGCCCCAACACCCATCAGAGCAAGTGGCCAGGCGCGACCTCGCAGGCGATTCATCATTGGGACTCCTGAGTTTTTTGGTCTGACCCTGAGGGGTTCGGGCCATCGTACAAATAGATGCCCAGGCGCACGCGCCTGGTGGGCTCGGCGTCATCCGACGCATCGATCTTGCCCTGCAATAGCGGGATCCATTCCCGCGAGACTTGACGCCACATTGCTCGCGCCAAGTTTTGGAGCTCAGGCAAGGCCGCAGCAGGCACGCCTGTCGCGTGCAGCGATTGCTCCAGATGCTTGGGGCGCTGACCACTCACGTTGTCCACTGCGGCTTGCAGGTGATCGCCCACGTTGTAGCCCAGGTAGCCGAGCATTTTTTGCTCATCATCATCGGGCACAAAGTCGCATCGCAGCAACTCCACACTGTCATCGGCCTCGTGGCAGCGCACCAGGCCCAGCCTCAGCAAGTCGTCCAAGATGCTCCGGGGATGGACATCCTTGGTGACGCTTTGAGCCAAAGCCTCGAACGATCCCGCTGAGCCCTGCCGGGGCCGTCGGGCACCGCCTGCCTGAGCATCCACTTGGCTGACCCATCTGAAGAAGGCTTCCAGCGCTGGTGATCGTCGTTGCACAGCGGGCCCGGCACCCGGGGACATCAGCCGTGTCACCTCACGTCGGTTCAAGCCGGTGGTGGTGGCAATTTTGCTGACCAAGCGATGAGGCAAGGCATCCGGCCGAGCCCGCATCGCAGCGGCGCGGGCTTCTTGCACAAACGCCGCCCGCAGGGCTTCTTCCACAGCGGCATAGTGCAGCCCCTTGTTCACCGCCAACTGCGCCAGGGGAAACAGCAGCGCTCGAATCGCCTCCAACAGGGCTTCTTGGTCAGCGGGCGCGGAGATGTCGGGAGGATGGCTCATGGTGATGGAGCGAATCTTACGTTGACCACGGCCAAATGTGCGATTCGCCCATCAAACAATCCCGCTGCGCCGTGTGGATTACTCGAAGTCGATGCGCGAGGCCGTCAGCGTCGCCCCGTCGCTGGAGAGGTCGCCCTTGACCTCCACACGGGAGCCATTGGCCAACTGGGCTTCACTGCCGTCCTTCCAAGTGGCGCTGCCGTAGCTCACTGTCAGGCCCCGCAAGCTGAAGGTCTTGGCGCTAGTGTCCAGGGCGCTGACGGTGCCGTGCAGTTCGTAGTCCTCGCCGCGGCCGTGGCTGCTGCTGTCCTCCAGGTGGACCTTGGTGGCCACCAACACGCCGTTCACCATCGCACCTTCCACCTCCACCCGCGCACCCAGCACCACACCAGCCGTGCCTTCGCGGAAGGTGGCGTTGGTGGCATCCACTGCCAATCCATCCACACTGAACTGCGTCGCACTAGTCCAGGCCGTGATGATGCCTTTAACTTCGGCTTCACTGTGGTCGCCACGGCTGCGGCTTTCATTGCCGAAGTTGGTGACCATCCATTGGCCGTTGCTGGGGGTGGTTTGCAGATTGACCCGCACCCAAGCACCATTGGCCAGGGTGGTGGGCACGGTGGTGGCGGAGCCGTAGTTCAAGACCGCGCCGCCCATGCTGAAAGTACGCGCCGTGGTGTCCAGGTTGGCCACCGTGCCTCGCAGTTTGTAGCTGGTGGCATTGGGCTTGTCTTCAATGCGGCTAGCCACGTAAACGCTGCGGGCTGCATCCCATTGCGCGTGGATTTCCACCACCAAGCCAGTGGTCATGGCGCTGAGGCCACCGGCCAGGCTGTCATCAAATACCGTGGTACTGGTGGTCTCTACCGTCTGGCCCAGCAGGGTGAAGGTGGACGCAGCACTGTTAACGGCCGCGACCGGGCCCACGATCTCGCTACCGTAGCGGATCACGGTCGCCGTTCCACTGCCGCCTGCGCGATCAATGCGCGAGGCCTCGATTTCGACATGCGCCCCAAGCTTCAAGTCGTCGCTGCCACGGCGGTTGCCGTCGTCGTCGAACACCTGTGCACCGCTGTCATCAAAGCGCACCCCGTTGACGATGATGGAGCCAAAACCGCTGATGGCACCGCTGGTGTATGAGCCGGTTGCGGCTGCAGGTGGTGTGGAGCCGCTGGGCGCATCCGTGCCGCCACCGCCGCAAGCCACCAAGGCAGCGGCGAGAGCAGTGCCCGCCACAGCGACCCAAAGCCGGGTACGACCTTGAGACAAAAACCATTGAGATGAGGACATGAACATTCTCCTGAAACGAGATAGGGGTCAGTAGCAAGCAGCAGCGTCAGTATAAATGTGTTTTTTGCACATTTAACAACTTTACTTTTTGACATGGAGGGTCTTGAGCTGATAATTCATACAGTATTCACTCAGCACAGACGCCCCGGTTTTCGTCATGCCCGCTGCACCCCGCAGGCTCATCGCCCATCTCGACATGGATGCCTTCTACGCCTCGGTGGAGCTGCTGCGCTACCCCGATCTGCGGGGCCGCGCCGTGGTGATTGGTGGCAGCCGCGACCACCAGCCCGTGCTGCAAGCTGATGGCACACGCCGCTATGCCCGGCTGGGCGACTATGTGGGCCGAGGCGTGATCACCACCTCCACCTATGAGGCCCGCGCCCTGGGCGTGCACTCCGCCATGGGCATGATGAAAGCCGCTGCCCTGGCCCCTGATGCCGTGTTGCTGCCGGTGGACTTCGACAGCTACCGCCACTACTCACGCCGCTTCAAGGCCGCCGTGGCCGAATTGGCCCCGGTGATTGAAGACCGTGGTGTGGACGAGATCTACATCGACCTCACCCACGTCCCTGGGGCTCAAGAGGCCGTGGGCCATGACCCACTGGGCGGCGTGCGCGCCTTGGCCCATGACATCAAGAACAATGTCTTTACCCACACGGGGCTCACCTGCTCCATTGGCATCACGCCCAACAAACTGCTCTCCAAAATTGCCTCAGAGT
Source organism: Ideonella sp. MAG2 (assembly GCA_004359425.1). GTDB lineage: Bacteria > Pseudomonadota > Gammaproteobacteria > Burkholderiales > Burkholderiaceae_C > Ideonella. The sequence continues at coordinate 1,893,228 of PTEU01000001.1, forward strand.
TGGACAAGCCCAATGGCCTGACCGTGCTGATGGCCGACGAGATCCCCGCGCGGCTGTGGCCGCTGCCGGTGCGGCGCATCAACGGCATTGGCCCCAAGGCCGGGGCCAAGCTGGCCACGCTGGGCATTGACACCATCGGCCAGTTGGCCGCCGCCGACCGCCTGCTGCTGATGGAGCGCTTTGGCCGCAGCTATGGCGCATGGCTGCACGAGGCGGCCCATGGGCGAGACGACCGCCCGGTCGTCACCGAAAGCGAGCCCGTCTCCATGAGCCGGGAAACCACGTTTGACCGCGACCTGCACGCCGTGCGCGACCGCGCCACGCTGGGCCGCATCTTCACCGAGCTGTGCGAACAGGTGGCGGCCGACTTACAGCGCAAGGGCTACCAAGGCCGTACGGTGGGCATCAAGCTGCGCTTTGACGACTTCAAGGTTCAAACCCGCGACCTCACCCTGCCTCAGGCCACGGCAGACGCCACCGCCATCCGCCGTGCTGCCGGCCAGTGCCTGAAGCGGGCTGACCTGAGCCGCCGCCTGCGCCTGTTGGGTGTGCGCGTGGCCAGCCTGGCCCGCACCGAGGGCGGCAAAACCAGTACCGACAGCACCAAGGTCAGGCCCGGCACGGTGCGGCGTGGTGCCAAGCCAGAACGCCTGCTCAAGCACCCGCCACAAGCGGTGCATGCACCCTTGCTGGCCCAAGAGCCCACACCCGACTTGTTCAGCAGCTTAGAGCGCGAAGAATGATCAGCGCCGGGTGGGCAAGCGCCACAGCCAGATCGCCACGCAGGTGCAGCACAGCGCAGGCATGACCCGCCACATCGACGGGATCATGAAGAAGGCCCAAACACTGCTGGCCGTCATCATCACGGTGGCCAATTGCTTGGCCCGCAAGGGCACGGCGCGGGTGGCGCGCCAGTCGCGCACCATAGGCCCCAAACGCGGGTGGTTCACCAGCCAATGCTCCCAACGCGCACTGCCGCGCGAGAAGCAAAACGCCGCCAACAGCACAAAGGGCGTGGTGGGCAGCAGGGGCAAGAAAATGCCGATGAAGCCCAGCATCAGGCTGAGCCAGCCGCCCACCAGCCACACAGCGCGCAGCAGCGGGTGGCGCGACGTCACCGACGGGCAAGCCTTGGGCTGCAGAGCGTGACCAAGCGGGGCAGATTCCGACATGGGGCCGATTGTGCATGCAGGATTGATCTGCCTTAAAGCCGGAAATGACTGGCCTTTCCAGAGCAGCGCTTGCTGAGACAATGCCCCCCAGCCCACCACAGCCCACACCGCACCATGCCCTCTCTTGTCTGGTCAGACGAACTGGCCCTCAACCACGCCCAAATCGACGCCACCCACCAAGAGTTTGTGGCCTTGCTCACCGCCGCTGAAGAAGCCGTGGCCCGCTCTGTCGAAGAAGGCCTGGTCGCCTATGAAGCCTTGGTCGAGCACACCGTCGGCCACTTCGGCCAAGAAGACCGCTGGATGGCCAAAACCGGCTTCGCGCCCGAGAACTGCCACAACGGCCAGCACCACCAAGTGCTGTCGCTGCTGAAGGAAGTGATCGTCTATGCCAAAGACAAGGGCGACTACGGCCCGCTGACCCGCGTGCTGCCCGAACTCGGCCCTTGGTTTGCCAACCACGCACAGACCATGGACGCCATCTTGGCCTCGCACCTGGACGCCGTGGGTTTTGATTTCACCACCGAAACCATGACCCGCCCGCCCCAGCCTGCGGCCGAACCCGAGCCCGGCGTGAGCCACTGCGGCGATGGTGTGGGCAATGCCTGCAGCAGCCACGCCTGACGGCCACACCTCTGCCGTAAAGCCATGGCCGACCCCGCCCTGCGCCTGCCCTCGTTGGACGCCTTGCGGGCCTTTGAGGCCGCCGCCCGCCTAGGCCAGTACGAGCGTGCGGCGGATGAGCTGGCCATCACCGCCAGCGCCGTGGCCAAGCGCGTGGGCACCTTGGAAGACCTGCTGGGCGGCCCACTGTTTCAGCGCGCCACCAAGCCCCTGGCGCTGACGGCCGAGGGCAAGGAATACCTGGCCCGCATCGCCCCCCTGCTGGCCCAACTCGCCGCCCTGCCCCAGCACCGCCGCACCCACCAGCGCCGCCAGCGCCTGCGCCTGACCGCGCCGCCTACCTTTGCGCGGCAGATCATCGTGCCTGCCCTGCCGCAACTGCACCAAGCCTGCCCGCAAATCGAGCTGGAGTTGGTGCTCAGCGTCCCCTTCATGGACGCCGCCGCACCCGAGGCCGACCTGCATGTACGCCTGACGCCCTTGGCCCAGGCTGGCCCCGCACTGCTGATGAGCGACCAACTCCTGCCCCTGGCCGCCCCCAGCCTCTTGGCCCAAGCGCAGCCGCGCACCTTGGCCGACCTGGCCCACCTGCCGCTGCTGCGCACCCCGGTCGACCCCTGGGGCCCTTGGGCTTCAGCCGCCGGGCTGGACCTGCCCGAACCCGACGAAGGCCCGCGCCTGGTGGACTTAGGGCTGGTGCTGGAAGCCGCCATTCACGGCCAAGGCGTGGCCCTGGCTCGGCCCTCGCTGGCCTTGGGTGCGTTGGGCGCCGGCCTGCTGGCCCCCGTTTGGGGCGCGGGTGCCACGCCCCTAGCACCCGCATCGACCGCCTACACCCTGCACCTGCCCGACAGTGGCAACACCGACCCCACCGAGGGTGTGGTCGCCCTGGCCCTGGCGCTCAAACAAGCGGCCGAGGATGCCGCAGCACTGGGCTTGGCCTTGGTGTCGGGCGGGGGTTAGGGGCTAGGGACAGCGCTGCTTTCCGTTCGCCCCTGAAGATTTTTCCGGCGGCGCTTGCTGTGCGGCGATTAGCATGGGCTCCATTCAAGAGGAGACAAGCCCATGCCCACCATCACTTGCATTGAAGACCTGCGTGTCCTGGCCAAAAGGCGCGTGCCGCGTATGTTTTACGACTACGCAGACTCGGGCTCTTGGACGGAGAGCACCTACCGCGCGAACGAGGCCGACTTTCAGAAGATCAAGCTGCGCCAGCGCGTGGCAGTCAACATGCAAAACCGCAGCACGGCCTGCGAGATGGTGGGCCAAGCGGCCAAGATGCCGGTGGCGATTGCACCCACCGGCCTGACGGGCATGCAGCATGCCGATGGCGAAATCTTGGCGGCACGGGCGGCAGAGAATTTTGGCGTCCCCTTCACGCTGTCGACCATGAGCATTTGCTCCATCGAAGACATTGCCGCGCACACCAAGGCACCGTTCTGGTTCCAGCTGTATGTGATGAAGGACCGCGACTTCATCGAGCGCCTGATCGACCGGGCCAAGGCGGCCAACTGCTCGTCGCTGATGTTGACGCTGGATTTGCAGATCCTGGGCCAGCGCCACAAGGACATCAAGAACGGCCTCTCGGCCCCGCCCAAGCCGACCATTGCCAACATCATCAACCTGATGACCAAGCCGCGCTGGTGCTTGGGCATGCTGGGCACCCGCCGTCACTCGTTTGGCAACATCGTGGGCCATGCCAAGGGCGTGGGCGATTTATCCTCACTCAGCTCTTGGACGGCCGAGCAGTTTGACCCGGCGCTGTCTTGGGCCGATGTGGAGTGGATCAAGAAGCGCTGGGGCGGCAAGCTGATCATCAAGGGCATCATGGACGTGGAAGACGCCCGCCTGGCCCGAGACAGCGGCGCCGACGCGATGATCGTCTCCAACCACGGTGGCCGGCAGTTGGACGGTGCCCTCAGCTCGATTGAGGCCCTGCCGGCCATGGCTCAAGAAGTGGGCAAGGACATCGAGGTCTGGATGGATGGCGGCATTCGCTCCGGCCAAGATGTGCTCAAAGCCTGGGCGCTGGGCGCACGCGGCACGCTGATTGGCCGCTCTTTCCTCTATGGGCTGGGAGCCATGGGCGAGGCCGGTGTAACCAAGGCCTTGGAGATCATCCACAAAGAACTGGACCTGACCATGGCTTTCTGCGGCCACACACGCATTGAGCAAGTGGGGCCGCACATCTTTGTGCCGGGGACTTATCCGGCTTGATGCAGAACGGTCGTTGCAGGAAAGCCCGTTGAGCGCTGTTGTGCTTCGAGGCAAGTGGGTGAGTACCTGTCAGACACTGTTTGAGGTTTGGAGCGGCCCTGGCGCGACGGTGAGTCGCTACCGCTCGTGTCCCCCGCACTCAGCCACTGGCTGAGTGCTCCTCCTTTACCTCGCTATAGCAACTCACCATCACACCAGGGCGGGCGGATCGTTCATAGACTGCAAGCCGAAGTAAGCCCGGGTCGTTCCTCTAAACACTCAACGCGAGCGCTGGCAGATGCTTCGCGGAGGTGCACCGGCATACCGACGCCAAGGGGGTTGGCCGAGGGGCGAAGGGAAGTATTAGGGGGAGGCGGCGGCCGAAGGCCGACGACGGAGGACATGAACAGAGCCCCTCGGCCAAGCACCTTGGCAGCGCGCCCACGTTAGCAAGCACCTCGGCCGACGGCCGCTTTGACGTTGTGCGGAAGGCAGTCGCTACCGCTCGTGCCTGAAGCGCAGCTTCAGGCGTTCACCAGACACGAACAGAAGTAAAGCCGGGTTGTTCTGCCCAAACGCTCAACGCGCGCTCTGGCAGAAGCTTCGTGGAGGTGCACCGGCATACCGACGCCAAGGGGGTTGGCCGAGGGGCGAAGGGAAGTATTAGGGGGAGGCGGCGGCCGAAGGCCGACGACGGAGGACATGAACGGAGCCCCTCGGCTAAGCACCTTGGCAGCGCGCCCACGTTAGCAAGCGCCTCGGCCGACGGCCGCTTTGACGTTGTGCGGAAGGCAGTCGCTATAGCGAGGTAAAGGAGGAGCACTCAGCCAGTGGCTGAGTGCGGGGGACACGAGCGGTAGCGACTGCCTTTCGCGCAACGTCGCCTTCACAGCCCCTCGTCCCCCGTAGGTGCCCCTTCTTCGAGTTGGCGGCGGGCAGCGGCGACGGCGGCGGAGGCCAGCATCTCGGCCAGCACGGGGTCGGCGGGCAAATGCAGTCGGAACTTCAGGCTGCGGGCGGAGCGGCCGCCCATCTCCAAAGGCCCCAAAGCAGCGGGCAAGGCAATGCGGGGCAGACATTGCAGGCTGATGTGCGACTTATGGGCCGCCAACGCCAGCGTCGGCACCCGGTCCAGCTGATACACGATCTGACCCCACTGCACCATCTCAACCAACTCGGGCTCCACCCGCATCACCACCGCCTGCAACTCATGCGCGGTCTTGCGCTGTTCCGGCGTCAAAAAGTCAAACCAGGCGGCAGCCAGGGCTTTGGGACGAATGGTTCGACGCATAGCGGGGGGGTCCGATCAATCAAAGTGCTTTGTTATCAAAGGTGTTGCAGCCGGCCATCTGGCCCTGCTCCAAACCCTTGCGGAACCAGCGCACCCTCTGCGCACTGCTTCCATGAGTAAAACTATCCGGCCGCACCGTGCCGCCCGCCTGCTGCTGCAAAGCGTCGTCACCAATGCGCGAGGCTGCATTCATGGCTTCCTCAACATCTCCGGCATCCAACAACTGGCGCGCGGCCTGGGCATGATGGGCCCAGACCCCCGCCAAACAATCCGCCTGCAACTCCAGCCTCACACTCAGCGCATTGCCTTGTGCCTCTGAGACCTGACTCCGCATGCGGTCTACCTTGCCCGACACGCCCAACAAATGCTGCACATGGTGGCCCACCTCATGGGCAATCACATAAGCCTGGGCAAAGTCGCCCGGAGCCCCCAACTGCCGCTGCAGCGTGTCGTAAAAACTCAAATCGATGTACACCTGCTGGTCCGCAGGGCAATAAAACGGCCCCATGGCCGCTTGGCCCGTTCCACAAGCCGTGGGTGTACGTCCTTCAAACAACACCAACGTGGGTTTGGCGTAGCTCTTGCCCATTTGGCGGAACTGCGCTGTCCACACATCCTCTGTATCGGCCAAAACCGTGGAAACAAAAGCCGCCATGCGGTCATTCGCCGGTGGTTTGTGGCCGGTGGGGGCCGACATCGACGCCGGTGCTGCTCCACCGCCATCCAACAAACCCAGCACCGTCATGGGGTTGATGCCAAAAATCCAACTGGCCAGCAACGCAATGACGATGCTGCCCAAACCCAGCGAGCGTCCGCCCATGCCGCCCACACGCCCACCATCGCCGTCGCCACGGCGGTCTTCCACGTTGTCACTCTGTCGATTTCCTTCCCAGCGCATCGTCTTACCCTCCAGTGCAGTTGCGAGTCACAAAGCGGCAACCCGTGGGGCGCGATTGTGAGGTCTGCTGAGCCTGGAGCGAGTGCGCGTCTGCCTGGGGCTTGCCCTCAAGACGCCAAGGTCTGCCGCATTTCGTCGCGCCGGTGGTACGCCTGGAACAACTCCAGAGCCAATCGACGCAGCGGCTCAGACTCCGTGGCATGTGCGCTGGCAATGCGCTCATAGGCGTAAATCTTGTCAAAACACATGCGGGCCACTTGCACGGTTTGGCCTTGCTGCACCATCAGCGAGCGAAACCGCAGCAGGGCACCCATGCCCAATTCGTCGGCCACAAAAGCCTGCAAACCGCCTGCGGGCGGCGGGCGGCGCTGAGGGGCCGCTGGGGCGGCGTGCTGAGTCGAGTGGTGCAGTGCCATGGGAGTCTCCTGTGTCCAGAAGCATTACCGAATGGCCCGCATGGTCGCTTGGGCTGAAGCGCCGCAAACGCCGCAAGAACGGGGCAAAACCCCAGCAGTTCAATCGTGTCTGGGCTCAGGTCTTGGGCAGGGTCACGCCGCGTTGGCCCTGGTATTTGCCGCCTCGGTCTTTGTAGCTGGTCTCGCAGATCTCGTCGCTCTCAAAAAACAGCACCTGGGCACAGCCTTCGCCTGCGTAAATCTTGGCGGGCAGTGGGGTGGTGTTAGAGAACTCCAGCGTCACATAGCCCTCCCACTCGGGCTCAAACGGGGTGACGTTGACGATGATGCCGCAGCGCGCATAGGTACTCTTGCCCAGGCACACCGTCAGCACACTGCGGGGGATGCGAAAGTACTCGACCGTGCGGGCCAGGGCAAAGCTATTGGGCGGGATGATGCAGACATCGCCTTCAATATCAACAAAGCTCTTCTCGTCAAAGTTCTTCGGGTCCACCACAGTCGAGTGGATGTTGGTGAAGACCTTGAACTCCCGAGCGCAGCGGATGTCATAGCCGTAGCTGGACGTGCCGTAGCTGACGATGCGCTGGCCGGTGGCCGACTGGCGCACCTGTCCGGGCTCGAAGGGCTCGATCATGCCGTGCTCTTCGGCCATGCGCCGAATCCATTTATCGCTCTTGATGCTCATTGCAGGGGGCTCCTTGGAGCCCGATTCTAGGGCGCGGTGGGCGCAACCCAGGGTCAGTCCACCACCAGAACCTGGCGCACGCGCTCGACATAGTTCTGGGTGGTGGACATCGCGCTGTCTGGGCAAGACGAATTGGTGGTACACGCCGTCGTGGTGATGGTGTAGATACGAACAGTGCGTGGCACGCCGGGTGATGTTTCACCTTCGTTGTAGACCACTGAATTGCAGGTGGTTGTCGATTGAGAATCGCCCGCCGCCCACGCTGGGCACCAGCTCCACGCATTGGCTGGTGATGGAGCGCACCGAATTGGGAATCGCCGTCCGCAAGTCACTGGTGATCTGTGTCACCGCGTTGTCCGCCACTTGCACCAATTCCTCGCGGGTTTGCACCCGGATGTAGCTGTCCACCGCCGGCCTGACAAACACCACCAAAGACGCCGCCATGATGGCCGTGATCACCATCACCACAATCAGCTCAACCAGGGTGAAGCCATGTGTTTGCCTCGTCCACCGCCGAGTCGGGTTCATACCGCGTACCCCACTCGCCGCACAAAGGCCACATAGCTGTTGTTGCCGTAAGTCACCGTCACCTTGATCAGCACCGACTCGCTCGACGGTGCGGTCTGCCATGCCACATTGGTGATGGACACAGAGACCGAGTAGTTCGCCAAGCTGGGAATGGGCACGCCATCAATGGTGCAAATTTGATTGCTGGTGGCATAGCCGTCGTAATCCGACAAGTCATTAAAGTTCACCCGGGCGCAACCGGTGGCCGCAGCATTGGCGGCCGGTGCAAAAGGCTTGAGCGAAATCTCGGCCAGCATTTCGTCGGCAATGGCCTGCATTTGGCGCTGGATGACCGGGTCGGCCGAGCCCCCAGCCACGGTGGAGAACGCCAGCATCATCCCAGCCAAGCCCACGCCCAAGATCACAATCGCCACCACCAGCTCAATCAAGCTCATGCCCCGTGGGAGGCGCTTTAGTCTGCGCGTCATTCCACTCTCCCCAACCATTCCACCTTGATCGGCGTTTCGCCCGCCACGTTCAGGGTTTTGTTGACTGGCGTGGTGCCCGCACCGTCGCTGGTAAAGCGCCCATTGGGCTGCACAAATACCGTGGATCCCGCAGACCAGGCCGCCGTGACACCGCCCGGCGGCGTGGCAAACACGGGGTTGCCGTCAATGCCCGTGGTACAGGCGGTGGCTGGGTTGTTGGCAGCGATGGTGATCAGCAACTGCGAATTGGCATTGATGTCCACACACACCAAGCGGCGGTGGCCCACCGCCACCGCCCGCGCATAGCGCAGGCCGGCCCGCAAGCTGTCGGCATACACGCGGCCACCGCTGCCCGTGGCCACCTCAAACTTGGGCAAGACCACCACGGCCAAGACCCCGGCGATCACGATCACCGCAATCAACTCCATCAGGGTAAAGCCCTGCTGCACCGCCCAGCGAGGGCGGTCTGTGCGGCGGTGACGAAGGGGCAAACGCATGGCGGGTGTGAGTCTGGCTCAGCGCAACAGCACTGTGCGAGCCCCATCTTGCCGTGACACCCCAGGCAGCTAAAGCACAAAAAGGTGGGTCTGAGTGCCCTTGATCCTTGGCAAGCCGGAGAAACCCCCGGTGCTCGCTCACAAATTAATGCACTTTGCAAGCATCAGAAGTGGCTTATGCACAACGTTATATGCCAAGATGCCTCCGATTACAGGGCTGCGGCGCTGTAGTGCGGTGACATTGATCATGACCCAACCCTCGACGGTTGGAGGTCTATAAAAAGGATACGGAAGTATGCGAATCCTCGTCTTGGGTGCCCCTCTCGCCGGCCTGCTCACGGCTTTGCAAGCGCAGCGGCAAGGGCATGAGGTATGTGTCTTGGTTCATGGGCCCGAAACCGCCCACCATGCAAGCCCACCCTGGGTCTTGCAAGACCCCGGCCCCTGGGGGCGTGCGCAAGGTGCGCTGGCCACCCTGGGTGGCTTGCTCAAAGACCAAGGCGAGCTGCGCTTGGGGCCTGAGGGCCTGCTGCACCTGGGCTGGTTGCTGCGCTGCCTGGGCCAGCGCAGCGGCAGCCGCGCTCGCAGCCAAACATTGCGCACCCTGGCCTTGGCACGCCGCAGCCAACAAGCGCTGGAGCGGCTGCTGGGTGGCAGCGGGCCGCTGCACGCGCCGCCCCAGCCCATCACCTTGCTGCAAGTGCATTCCAGCGCAGCAGCGGCGCGGCGGCATCAGCAGCGTGGCCCCGCCTGGCACCTGGGTGAGCCGCCCACGCTCTCTTCGCTGAGCCTTGAGCGCCAGCGCTGGCCGCAATTGGCGGCCATGGACAACGCGGACAAGGCCGTGCTGGCCTCACAAGGCGTGATGCTGGCCGACACGGGCGCTTGGCAGGCCGCGCTGCGCCGCCACCTGATGGACGAAGGCGTGCGCTTTATCTATGACCACCATATTGAGGGTGTTGAACATGCGGGCCAGCACCTGAATGGCGTCACCCTGCGCAGCACCCTCAACCTGACCCAAGAGATCGACTGCGACTGGGCCGTGGCCACCTCCTTGCCTGCCGCGCAAGCATTGTTCAAAGCCGCAGGCATGACGCTGAAGCTCGCCCCGCTCCAGCGCCTGAGCCTGCGCGTGAGGGTGGCCCAAGCGCTGCCCTCGCCCTTGTTGATCCATGACCTGACGCGCGGTGTTCGCTTGCTTGGCCAGGGCCACGAGCTGTGGGCCCAAGGCCCAAGCTGGCTGGGTGAGCCCGAGGGTGCCCAGGCGCAAGAGCTGGCGCATCTCAAGGCCGCCCTCAACCACTACGTCGGGCCAGCCTGGACAGCCGCTTCTAGCCTCCCCCTGGTCGAGCACAGCGAGGTCGCCCCGGCCGGCCTGCCCCTGGTGGGCCGCAGCCGCCTGCGTAACCTGCTCTTGAACCTGGGCTATCACAGCGCCACCGCGCACTGGGCCTTTGGCAACACGGCGGCCCTACACAGCCTGATGAACCAGCGCCGCCCGCTGGGCCGCACCCCGCCGCCTTGGCACAGCAGTGCCTTGCCCTTGGCCGCCAGCGCTAGGGGCTCGTCATGATTGAGGTGATTGACGAGCACCAAGACGCCCCACTCATCTGGGCACCCTTGCCGCCCACCCCCGCGCAAGCTCCCCAGCTTGCCCGCTTTGCGCTGCATGTGGACGACCTCAGCCTCACGCTGCGGGCTTGGCGCGCACTGGCCAAAGACTGCGCCCTGCTCCTGCCCCAGGCCGCCCCCTACCCTGGGCTGTTGGCCTCGCCGCTGCGCAGCCTCAGCCCCCTGCATCCGCTGCACGCCCTGCTGCCCCAGGGCCTGGCCCAGGCTTGGATGAAATGCGACGACGAGCTGCCCTTCTCACAAAGCCTCTCCGACCGAGGCATGTGCCTGGCCGTGCTCAGCCTCGTCAGCGACGCCATGCTGGCGGCGGGCCTGTGCCATGTGGGCCAACCCTTGCGAGACTTGGCCGCGCCCGACACCCAAGCCTGGCTCAGCCAACACCGCTTGATGATCTACGGCCCAGGCCGTGACGCCTTGGCCGCAGCCCGCCTGTGCGCCGCCCTGGGCCTGCCCGCCCATGTGCTGCTACGGGGCGAGACACCAACCGCGCTGCGAGAGGCGCTGTTGGACAGCGGGGCCGAGGTGATAGAGGCCGCCAGCGCCACCACGGTGGCCGCCGTCAAACGGGCCGCCACCGGCCCCACCAACCCCACCTGGTGGCTAGACACCACAGAGTCCTTTGAAGCCTTTCAGGGCGCGGCCTGTGCCGCCCTGGAGCTGAAGCAACAGCTCTTCAGCCACCACATCCAGCCTGGCCCACAGCACACCGTCTTGGTGTATTTGGCCGCCAGCAATTGCTTGGCCGCTGCGGCCCTGGCGCGCGGCTTGAAATGCGTGTTTGGGCAAGGCGTTCAGATTGTGTTGGTGGAAGACAGCCAACAGCTCCAGGCCCTGCCCACGCTGTGCCGCTGGCCGCAAGACAGCGAGCACGCTGCACCCAGCCCCGGCTCACACATGGGCCGCGTGGCGCTGACGGGCATGGTGGACAGCCTCATCACCGTCGACCACCGCCACCGCCAAAGAGCCCGCCTGCCCTTGCCGGAGCCGCTTCAAGCCCAACTCTCTGAAGAGGCACTCAACCTCTTCGCGGCGGCGGCCAGCCACTTTGGCACCCTGCGCCAAGTGCCCGCGCAGGTGGTGTTCTGGATGAGTGACTGCGCCTTGGCTTGATCACCGGCCACCCACCGGTCTGTCAGAACAACTCGCGCACATGCACCATGCGCTTGGTCTCTGGCGTGTAGATGCCAAAGGTGGCGCGGGCCGAGGGGTCGCGGTCAAAGGAGCTGGCGCAACTGCCTTGGCGTGAGCGCAGCCAGGGCAGGCCCGCACCGGTGCTGGAGGGGTGGTTGCTCAGGCAACTCAGGTCGGTGCTGCTGGCCCCAAGGTTGATGGCCAAGTCCACCGTGCCAGTGCCGCTGGGGCTGGGAGCGCCCACGGTGATGACGCCCGTGCCGCCACTCAGGCTGACGCTGCTGATGGTGTTGGTCCAGGTCGCCGCAGTGTTGTTGGTGTTGAGTGCTTGCGCGCGCACCACCGAGGCTGTGGGGATCACGGTGCAAGTGTCCTCACTGTTGAGCACCCAGCTCTTGCCGCTCCAGTAGTGCAGTTGCACCGGTATCTGCAAGCTGGTTTTGTCGCCCCCAAAGGCATTGCTCATTTGCAGCCGCCCGCTGCGCAGGGTTTGGCTGGCGTCATAGCCGCTGGAGCTCACACCATCGGTATCGGTGGCTCGCAGCGAGATGGTTTGTGGGGCCGTGAGCTTGTTGCTAAAGCTGAACACCGGGGCCGTGGCCGCACCCGCGCTCAGCGTGGCCACCCCGGCGCTGAAGGCGCTGGCCGGAATGCTACCGCTCAGGCTGCCGGTGGTGTTGGCGCTGGCGTCTGTCAGGTTGACACTGCGGGCCACGCTGCCCGCATAGTTTTGCGTCACCTCCCCCACGGCGTTCTTGGCCGTGGCTGTGACCCCAAAGGCTTGCCCGGCATAGCTGAAGCTGCCGCAGGCCGGGTTGCTGCTCAGCTCCAGGCGCGCTGGCTTCACTTGAATATGAGTGGTTACCGCCCCAGCCCCCGAGGTGTCGATGCGGTAGCAAGCGGACCACTGATCAACCCCTGGGTCGCCCAAATTGGCCACGGTGCAGGGCACCGAGCCGCTCTTCTCTGTCAGTATGAAGGCGTTGTAGTTGGTGCCAAAGTACAGCGCTGAAGTCACCCCCGGGGGGATGACGCAAGTCCCGTTGAGGCTGGCGCAAAAGCTGTTGCCCATGACCCCAATGGGACTGCCCGCTGCCGACAGGCCGCTGCCCAAATAGCTGTCGCTGGCCAAGCGGGCGGAGGGCGAGATATTGCCCACCTCCGACCAAGTGGCATTGCTGACAGCCGCTACGCCACCACTGAAGGCCCCCACGGTGCCGGTAAACGCCCCGGCTTGTGCCCCGGTGCCCAAAGGGTTGCTGCGCATCCAGCCCAGGGTCACGCCCTCGGCGGGGCTCTCACGGCCAAAGTTGGGGGTCACATAGCTATTGCTGCCGTAAGCCAAGGCTTTGACATTGAAGGTAAAGGCCGAGCCCGCTGTGACGACGCTGGGGTAGTCGGTGATGATGAAGCCCATGGGGGCGGACACAAACGGGGCACTGCCCGTCATGGCCAAGCCCGCATCGCCCGTGCCCGCCGACCCGCTGTAGCTCAGGCTCAGTTGCATCCGGCCTACGTCCCAGTATTGCAGTGTCGTGCTGGCAGAGCCGTTAGCATCAAAGGCAAGGCTCAGCGTTTGGCCAGTGGCATCGCACGCGGCCTGGGTATTGCCCGCGTTGAGCTTGAGCGCACCGAGTTGCAGAGGCACACCACCGCTGCTGGGGTTGATGTAGCCACAAGTGGCCTTGACCGAGCGCGTGACATTGGCAAAGGCTGGCACGCAAGAGAGGGCGTTGTCGGCACTGCTGAAGCCCATGGGGGCGGCCACAAACTGAGCACTGCCCGTCATGGCCAAGCCCGCATCGCCCGTGCCCGCCGAGCCGCTGTAGCTCAGGCTCAGTTGCACCCGGCCTACGTCCCAGTATTGCAGCGTGGTGCTGGTGGCACCGGTGGCGTCAAAGGCCAGGTTCAGGGTTTGGCCGGTGGCGTCGCAGGCCGTGTTGGTATTGCCGCTGTTGAGCCTGACGGAGCCCACCGTCAGGGGCAGCGTGCCACTGCTGGGGTTGAGATAGCTGCAGGTGGCCTTGATGGCCCGGGTCACGTTGGCAAAGGCGGGCAGGCAGACCTGGGCGTTGTCTGAGCTGCGCACGGCCTTGATGCTCACCGTCTTGCTGGCCCCGGCATAGTGGTTGGGCACGCTGAACAACAGCCCCGCGCTGCCCACATTCAGCGCGCACGAAGCCGTGGATGTGGCTGCCGTGCCCAGGCCACACCACACCGGGGTGGTGTTGCTGGGGGCGAGCGACAAGCCCGTGGCCCCCACCGTGGCGGTGCTCACCGTCAAGACCTGGGCCGAGACTGTGGTGCTGCTGCTGCCCGAGGCAATCGTGAAGGGGGCTCCACCGGCAGGGGTGGCGGTCACACCCGCGCCCGTCAGCGCCAGCGTGCCGGTCAGGCCCCCTGTGTAGAGACTGCTGCACGCCGCGTTGCCGCAGGCCTTCACGGTGTAGGTGGTGGGAGCGCAGGTCACGCCGCTGTTGCTGGTGGCGGTGATCTCGATGTGGTCCAGGGCGGCGGCTGCCACCGCGACATAGCCCACGCCACCCAAGCCACTGAGCGTGGTGCCGCTGAACGTGGCCATGCGGCCAGGCACACTGTTGGTCACCCCCACGCCGCTGGCCACGCAGTTGGTGGTCGTCATGGTGGCCGTGCTCACACCGGTGCTGAAGTTGGCTGCCGTGGACAAGGCCAGTTGCACGCTACCCGAGAGAAAGCTGCTGGGGATGAGTGCGTCGGGTATGCAAATGCCCAAGTTGGCCGGGGCACTGCCCGAGACCTGCACGCGCCAGACCCGGTTGCCGCGGTTCATTCCCGCCAAGCTGCCGCTGCTCATGTAGGTAAAGCCACCGGCGCTTTGGCCGTTGTCGCCCATCAGCACGTAGGAGAAGTCAGCACCCAAGGCCGTGGCCCCGGTGGTGGGGGTGATGGCGCTGGCTGTGGAGGGCATGGCCGTGCCGGAGATGATGGTGATCTGGTCCCCACTATTGACCGAGCGCGAGATGAGTTGGTTAAGGCCAGACACATCGTCTCGCCCAATGCCCACCACATTGTTGTGATAGCCGGTATTGGCCGCCCAGATCGTGCTGCCTGTGCTGTCAAGGTAGGCATAGGTGCTGGAGCCGTTGTTGCCCAGGGTAACGCCGTACTTCACGGCCATATAGGTTTCGATCTGCGCCACTTTGCTGGCGGAGAACTGTGTGCCTAGGTACATCATGCCTTCGGCCAGCACACCTCTGAAGGTGTTGGTGCCGGTGTACAGGCCAACCTGAAAGCTCTGATTGTTGCCTATGGCGGCCACCGGATTAGCAGCTGTTGCTTTGTTCACCCCGTCTTGCCGAATGCCTTGCTTGGCCGGGCCGGGCATGCTGGCCGAGGTGCTGTCCATATAGGCAAAGTACACCGAGGGGCTGTTGAACATCTTGGTCGGGGTGTAATTGCTGCGGTTTGAGCCGCAACAGGTGCCTGAATCCCAGTAGATTTGCGAGTTGTACGGGAAACTAACGGCAAAGCGACCGTCCGAATAACCGCTTTGCGTCAACCCCAACTCCCAGAATGTGTAGGCCTGCAAGGCACCGGTGGTCGGGTAGCCCACAAATGCGTAGTGCCCCTGGGCCCAGGTGGCTGTGCCCAGCATGCTGGGGGCCGTGAAATACTGCGCCCCCGCTGTGGTGGCCGTGGTGCTGGTGAACTCCACCACCGGGTTGAAATTGATGTTTTGCGCGTTGTTGTTGCGCAGCCTAGGCGGGGTGGCGCTGGCTGTCAGGTTCTTGGCGCTGTTGGAGAGGTTGGCCCAGGTGCTGGCTGCCGCGTTGTCGGTGCTGCCAAGCGTGTCGGCACGGCTCCACCACACACTGCCAGGCACACCCAGGGTGTCATGGCGTGCGGGGGGTATGGCATCCAACGATGAGGCCGCCTGCTGGCGGCGTGTTTGCTCGATTCTTGATGGTGAGCAAAGACCTTGATCGCCCAAGATGGTGGGCTTTTGGGGCCTAGTAATTGGCCTTGGGGCCTATGCCCCTAGATGCGCGGTGCGGCCGACAGCTTGCAGCCGAACACACAAAGCAAAACGCTGAAAGGCAAAAAGCCAAAGGGGCGTGTCTGGCGACACACCCCTTTGGCGTTGGGCCCGGTTAGAGCCGCGGCCGGCTCCCAGCGATCAGCCGGCCCTGACCGGGCCGTAGTCACTGACCGTCACTCGGTTTAATTGCCGGCGCGGATGCCGGTGAAGTTAGCGGTGGCTGCGCTAGCTGCCTGCGAGGTGACCACGCAGGTCGCCGTGCCACCAATGGTGCTGCCCAGGGAGGTGCTGGACAAGTGGAATTTGGCCGAATCCACACCGCCTTGCAGCAGGTTTTTTACGTCATCGCAGGTGTCTGTTTTGACGCATTTGTCGGTGGTCACCACATTGTTGGTCAGGGAGCAACCGCTGTAGTTCAGGTTCATGGCGGCTGCCGCAGCACCGGCCACGCCTTGCACAGCGGCCAGTTCGGCCTCAGACCGCATGTCGATGAACTTGGGCAAGGCCGTGGCGGCCAAGATGCCCAGGATCACGATCACGACGATCAGTTCGATCAAAGTAAAGCCTTGTTGATGGCGGGTTTTCATGGAGAGACTCCTTTCTAAGGGATGGGTCAGTGACAGGACTCGGGAACAAAGAACACGGCAGGTCTTTGGCTGGGGCCTCGGGCTTGCACGTACATCAGCTCACAAGGAGCTTTTTCGGCAGGTCGCACCTGAACTGAAAGCGCAGGCACGCCGTCAGCCAGGAATTCACGCACTTGGAAATGCGCGGCGGCTGGCTCGCCCGCCGAAAGGCCAACGAGTCGGCCAATTCCGTTCAATGAGGCCACGGGGTAGCGGTGCTGGCCTTCCACCACCAAACGCCCCACCGTGACCTCGGCACAGTTGTTTTGCAGCGCAGCGCCGCCCGCTGCCTGACATTGCAGGTAAAACAGGTCAGCCGCCGCGCGCATCTGGCTGGCCATGCGCTGCAGCATCGCCTGACGCGCAGCACCTTGGGTGTCCCAAATCCGGGGCAAGGCCAGCGCGAGCAACACTGAAACGATGATCAATACCACTGCAAACTCCAGTAATCTTGGACGTTGGCCCCAGCGCCTTGGGAGGTCGAAAGAGGCCTTCTCCATGCTTTTCGGCACATGCCACTCACTTCTTGAATGCTGTACGACCCAAATCCCACACGGGCAAGAACACGCCCATGGCCAGGATGAGCACCAGCAGGCCCATGAAGAGAATGAGGATGGGTTCGATCTGCGCGCCCAAGGTTTTGAGCTCGTACTCGACCTCGTTGGTGTAGAGGTCGGCGACCTCTTCCATCAGCTCGTCGATGGCCCCGGTTTCTTCGCCCACGGCAATCATTTGCAAGACCACGGGGGTAAAGATGCCGGAGAGGGCCGCTGAGCGCAGAATGGTTTCACCGCGTTCCACACTCTCGCGAATGCCCTCCACCTTGTGCGCGATGTAGCTGTTCTCCACTGTGGCGGCCACCACGCCCAGGGCTTGGGCCACCGGCACGCCGCTTTTGAGGGCCAGTGCAAAGCTGCGCGCAAAGCGCGAGAGCATGGCTTTGCGCACGATCTTGCCGGCCACCGGGAAGCTGAGCAGGCTGCGATCCCAGATGTATTTGCCCGCTTTGGTGCTGACCCAGCGCTTGAAGGCAATGACTGCCACGGCCAGGCCCCCGAGCACGGCCCACCAATAGTTCACGGTGAACTCGGAGGTGGCCAGCAGCAGCTTGGTCATCCACGGCAGCTCGGCATTAAAGCCTTTGAACACGGTGGCGAAGGCCGGTATGACAAAGGCGTTGATCACCCCCACCGCCACAAACATGGCGATCATCACAAAGCTGGGGTAGCGCAGTGCGGCCTTGACCTGCTGGCGCATGAATTGCTCAAACTCAATGTGTTTGAAGAGGCGAATGAAGACATCGTCCAGTCGCCCCGTCATCTCGCCCACGCGCACCATGGAGACGTAGAAGTTGTCAAACACTTTGGGGTGAGACACCAGGGAGGTGGACAAATCCAGCCCAGACTCCAAGCTGCGGCGCACCTCGGTGAGGGTGTTTCTCATGGCCACATTGGTGGCCGACTCGGTGAGGCCTGCCAATGCCCGCAAAATGGGCACGCCCGAGCGCATCAAGATATTGAGCTGGCGCGAGAACAGCAGCAGGTCAACGGTTTGCACCTTGGGCGGAAAGAAGCGCGACAGGTTGATGTCTTGCGACAGGCCTTGGGTTTGGGGGCTGGAGTCGCTCTCGCGAATCTCCAGCGGGGTCACACCACGCGAAGCCAGCAGGTCGGCCACTGCCGAGGCGTTGGCCGCATCCAGGGTGCCGCTGACGATGCCGTCAGCGGTGCGGCCGCTGTAGACAAACTCAGCCATCAGGTTTCATCCAGTTGGTTGGAAATGCGCATGGCTTCTTCAATGGTGCTGCGCCCTTGCATGGCCAGGCGCACGGCATCACGGCGCAGGGTGTTGCCCGCCATCTGGCGTTTGGCGGCCTTGGTGAAGGCGCTGGGGTCGCCTTGGTTGATGGCTTCGCACAGCTCTTGGGTCATTTCCACAAATTCGTAGACCCCCGTGCGGCCGCTGTAGCCGGTGTGGTTGCAACTGCTACAGCCGCGGCCCTTGTAGAAGGGGGTGGACTCGGTGGCATCGCCCAACTCGGCACGATGCTGCCGGTGTCTTCCAGCACGGCGGCGCGCAGGCGGCGGGCCTGTACCTCGGGCAGCAGCTTCACCAGCTCTGGCCTCAAGGTGCGCCCGCTCACATCGAGGAAGGGCATGCGCAACTGCTTGGCCAAGGCCTGGGACACCTGTTCTTCGGTGACCAAGCCGTTGTCCACAATCATGCGGCCCAGCTTGCGGCCGGTGCGGCGCTGCTCCTCCAGCGCCTGCGTCAACTGTTCAGCCGTGAGCAGGCCTTCCTGGATCAGCAGGTCACCAAGGCGAACACGTTCAGGGCGTGCCATGAGTGAGTTCCTGGGAATTTGTTGTGATGAGAGTCACCTCAGGCCCATCTGCTCAGGGGCGGATGGCCGAGCTGGCGGGCTCGTTTTTGAGCGGCAGCAGAGGCAGGTTCACGGACCTCGCACGGGTGTCGCTTTCGGTCTCTGGCCACTGGTCGTCGCGGATCACGGTGGGCTTCATGAGGATGACCAGCTCGCGCTTGCGGTCAATCTTGGCTTTTTGGCCAAACAAGTTGCCCAGCAGGGGCACATCGCCCAAGACCGGCAGGGCTGATTTGTCGAACTTTTGGTTGTGGGTCATCAGGCCGCCAATGGCGACGATCTGCCCATCACGCACGCGCACAATGCTGTCGGTCTCGTTGACGGCACTGGTGGCCAGGGGCAGCTTGTATTGCCCCAGTGAGCCGAGGTCCACATTCTTCTGGCGCTCGCTGACCACGCTGATGCTGGGGTGGACATGCAAGATGACATTGCCGTTCTCGTCGATCTGCGGTGTCACGTCCAGCGCAATACCCGAGAAGAAGGGTTGCAGCGTCACGGTGGGAGAGCTGGTGGCACTGGTGGCTGTGGCCGAGGTGCTGCTGGAGACACCGGTGATGTAGAGCTCGTCCGTGCCCACTTTGAGCACCGCTTTTTGGTTGTTCAGGGTGGCAATGCGGGGGCTGGAGAGCACTTGCACATCGCCCTGTGTTTGCAAGAAGTTCAGCATGGCCGCAAAGTTGGTGGCCTGAAAGGCCAGGCCATAGATGCCGCCGCTGGAGATGCCGGGCTTGAAGCTGGCACCAGGCGTGAGGGTGTTGCTGCCGTCGCTGAGGTCACCCGAGCCGCTGAGCACGGCTCCCGGTGCGGCGGAGCCAAAGCTGATCTTGCCGCTGCCCAGTGAGCCAAAGGCTGCCCAGTTGACGCCTTGTTGGGCGTCGTTGGAGAGGGCCACATCCACGATCTTGGCCTCGATCATCACCTGGCGTTCTATATTGACCTGCACGGCCTTGAGGTAGCTTTCGACTTGGCGCTGCTCGCTGGGAGTGGCCTTGACCACCACCACGCCGGCGGCCGGGTTGAGCACCACCTGGCGGCCGTTGGCATTGCCCACCAAGGCGCTCAGCGAGGCCTGCACTTCGCGCCAGAAGTCGGCGTCCGAGGTGGTGCGCACATGGGCCGAGTCTTCGGCCCGGGCACCGATGCCGCCACTGCCGCCGCCACCGCCACCACTACCGCTGCCCGAGTTGTCTTTACCGGGCAGGAAGTTGCTGTTCTGCATGGAGGTCGCGCTGCTTGAACCGGCTTGGGTGATGGAGCTGGAGGAGACCCGGATGTCTGAGGCACCTTGGCGGCGACCTGGCAGGTAGTTGATGCGATAGAGCCGGGTCTGAACCGCATTGGAGAACACGGTGATGCGGTTGCCCTGCACCTTGAAGTCATAGCCGTACAAGTCGCGCAGAGACATCAGCGCTTCCATCACCGTGGTGTCACGCAGGGAGAGCGACACCGTGCCCGTCACCTCCGGCGACACCAGCATGTTGTAGCGGGTGTTGGACACCAGTTGCGCGAACACCGCAGCGGCGGGCGCGTTGTTCATGATGAGGTCGAAGCGCGGGGTGGCGTCCAAGGCAGGGTCGGACGACACCGGGGCAGCGGCTAATTGCAGCGGAGCGGGCAAGCCGCTGTTGGCAGGAGGCGCCGCCATAGCCACCGCAGCAGCCATGGAGGCGGCCAACACCAACGGGCGAAAGGTTTTGTAGTTCATGGGGTCTCCAGGGCGTAGGCGATCTGGTTCTGAGAGGAGGTGTCACCCGGCTCGGTGGGCGCTACACGCCATTGCGGCAAGGCCATCGGATGGGCATGGGTAATGGCCGCTTGCATCTGCACCCGGGGCAACTCGCGTACTACAGGACGGACGTGGCCAATGGCCGCTGCCATTTGCACCGTGGGTGCTTTGCGGGCCATGGCCCAGCGTGGTGCGGCGCCCTTGGGGGCTGGGTTGCTGATGGCTTTGGCGAAGAGGCGCTGGGGCACGGCTTGGGGCTCCAGGGCCGCGATACGCAGCAAGGGCGTGGGGGCGATGGCCCACTCGCTGCTGCGGGTGCCGGGCAGCTCGTTGACACCTTGGGGCTGCCAAGCCGTGCGCGGCGCAGCACGCCACACCACACTGGCCGGCATGGGCCGAGGGCCTTTGACCGGGGCGTAGCGCGCGGGGGCCTTTTTGGCGAGCACCGCTGCGGTGAGCGATGTTTTGGGCTCTGCTTGTGGCGGGCGCCAGGTCACCAAGGCCGGGCCGGCCGAGGTGGGAGGCAAGGCGTCCAGCGAGGAGGCCGCCGACGTGGCTGCCCAGGCGGAGGCCAGGTGTCCCGTAGGCTTGGGGCCAAGGGGCTGCTGCCAGGGCGGGGTGGCTGGCTTGGTGGCAGGCCCCGCCGAGGCCGGTGGCATGAGCTGCACGAAGCGGCGCATGTCGTCCAGATCGAGCCGCAAGGGTTTGGGCGCAGCGGCGGCAGTCCAGGCTTTGTCTCCGCCTTTGCTGGGCTTGGGCGCAGCAACAGGCAGGGGCGCAGCTTGTTCGGGCAACTGGCAGGCCACTGTGGGGGCCTGGGCCACCACGGGCGCACTGAAGCTGCTGCTTGAGGCCTGCTTGAGCACCGGCCTGGCCGTGGGCAAGGGCACGGGGGGCGCACTGGGCGTCTCAGCGGGCTCGGCCGGTGTAACAGGTGCGGCAGGACGGGGCACCGGCACCGGCACGGGCGCGGGCGTGGGCACGGGCAGAGTCTGGCCTTGCGGCGCGGGCAGCGGGAACACCAAGGGGCTGGGTGCGGCCGCACGCGGCGTACGGGGCGTGGGGTCCCACTGCGGGGTGGGCGCGGCCACCACGTTGGCGCGGCGGGCAGGCAGGCGCACATCGCCCTGGGGGCCAGGCTTGAGGCTGGCCGCTGGTTGGCGGCTGTCGAGAACCTCCACACCCGCGAGCGTCCAACGCTCGCGACCGGTGGGGCCGCGCACGGTGAGCCCATGGGCGTCAATATGAGTGACTTCGTAGCCGCCCAGCTTGCTACCGACTTTGAGCAGTTGGCCGTCGACGATGGCGGTGGCCTCGCCTTGTTGCGGCACTTGCAGCGATTGCAGGGAAGGCGGCGCGACAGGTGCGGCCGCTTCAGCGGCCGGTGCCGGAGCTGCGTCTGCGGGCTTGGGGGCAGGAATGTCGTCGCGGCTCGCGCCCACCAGCGGGCGTGTCGGGTCGAGCAAGGCCGCACCGGCAGCGCGTGGGTCGGCAAAGAACAGGAGCGCCAAGGCCAAAACGGTGGGGGTTGATGGCGGTCGCATGCTTAGATCTCCAACCAACTGTGATCCAGGCTCAAGGTGTAGAGCGTGAGGGTCATGGTGGCTTTGGGATAGGCCTCTACTTGGAAGCTCATGCCACCGCGCAGCACCCGTTGCTGTAGAGACTCCAGGTTGTGGACGTAGGCGCTGAGGTCGGCATAGCTGCCTTCCAGCGTGATTTCAATACCGTGCCGCCACAGGGCTGGCCCAGGAGCCACCGGCAAGCCGCCCAGAGAAGGTGCGGCTGCCGCGCTGGCCGCCTGCGCTGCCACCGGACTGGCCTGTTGCACACCGCCCAGGGTGACTTCTGTGCGGCCCAGAGATTTGACGCTGCGCACCCGCAAACGGCTGCAACCGGCTTGGGCGCTGGCGCAGGGGCTGCGTTGCAGCAGTTGCTGCAACAGGGGCAGCATTTGCTGGGCGCTGACCACGCCTTGTTGGGTGTCGTGCAGCGCCGCTTGGGCGTCCGCAAGGCGCTTGCGCACCTGCTCAACTTGCTGGGCTTTGCTGTCTTGCAAGTTGCGGAGTTCTTGAGCCAGCCCCTGGATCTCGCTGTCGATGGTCCGGCGCTGTTCTTTCCAGGCGCTGAGTTCGGCCTGGTGGGTGCGGTAGCGCTTGAAGGCATCGTTGAGCCAGAGGCGGTCCAGGAGCAGCAGGCTGACAGCGACCACGGCCACGGCGATCATCATGCGCTCGCGAACGTTGCGGGCGTCAAAGCGCCGCCCCAGCGTGGGCAGCGTGGCCAGCAGGGTGTCTAGTTTGAGACGCAAGGCTGCGGTGTTCATCGTGCAGGCCCCTTGGTGTCTGGGAGGGCGGCCGAGCGCAGCACAAACTCGGTGACTTTGGGGTCGCTGAGCTCAGTGCCCTCGGTGGCCACCGCATTGAGTTGCAATTGCGCAAACTGGCGGCCTTTGAACACGGGCTCGGCGTTGAGGCGACTCAGATAGTCCGGCAGGGCCGAGGCGTCCAGCATGCGGCCTTTGAGTTCAATGGACTGCCCGTCGGCAGAGATCGTGAAGCCGGTTAACCAAAGAGCGCCGTGGGAGCGCTTGGCAAAGGCTTGAAAGTAGGCCGAGTAGGAGACGCTGGCCTCACCGGCCGAGCCCCCTTGCAAGGTGGCTTTGACACGGGCCATGGCTTGTTCAACCTCACGCAGCTTGGCGGCTTCCACGTCCACCTCTTTGCGTTGGGCGGCCACTTGCTCTTCCAAGGCCTTGACCCGTTCGCGATGCTGGGCAAAGGCTTGCTGCTCTTGGGTGTCCATGGCTTCCGCGGTGGTGCGCCAGGTCAGGAAACCACCGATCAGCAGGCCGATAGCCATCAGCAGCGCCCAGCCGCCGAGTGCGTTTCGGGCGCTCAGCAGGTGCGCCGGACGCCGGAAATGGGCTGCGTAGAGGTTGAGTTGCTGGGCCATCAGTGAACTCCTGGCTCCACGCGCAAGGCCGCGCCCAAAGCCGCTGAGAACGCGCTTTGGGCTTCGGGGGTGCTCAGGTCAAGCACGCGGCTGATGTCGAGCACCTCGTCAAGCTTCATTTCTGCGACCGGGACATAGACCACGTCGCGCAGGTACTCCACCAGGCCAGGGGCACCCAATCCAGGGGCCACCCACAGGCCGCCCAAGTTGGCATAGCTGAAGAGGCGCTCGCACATATCAAGAGTGCGTTGGGCCTCCAGGGCGATGCGGTCGAAAACGGCTTGTCTGACATCGTCGTCGGGGTCGGTCACCTGGGCCGAGTTGGCGTCGATGTATCTCACCATCAGCAGCTCGCCGCGGTAAGTAATGACCAACTGGGTGTCCATGGGGCCAACGCGAACCATGGCCTGAGCGCGCTCTGCATCGCCGGTCAAGGCGCAGAGATTGCGCAGGCCAGACTCCACCACGTCAATGGCCTCCAGGCCGACATGGGCATCCTGGCATTGCTCTGCCAGGGGGCGTACACGCTCTTCCGGGGCCGCCACGGCCAGCACCGAGCGAACCGGGCTTTCAGGGTTGGCACCGGGAATGGCCAGCACGTCGATCGCGGCTTGGTCGACCGGAAAGTCCACCACGTCCTTGAGCTTCCAGCGCAGCGCGGAGATCCACTCGTCACGCGGCACGTCGGGGGCCTCCATCGAGACCACCTGGTATTGGCCCCGAGGCAGCACCGCCACCACATGGTGTTTGTCGAGTTGCCAGCGCTTGCGCAGTTGGACCCAGAGCGCAGGGCTCTGCACCATGGGCTGGCTGGCCACCCACTCCACGCGCGGCTTTTGGCCCGCTGGGCGAACGATATGCACCAGCCGTGCCGTATCGCCTTGCAGCGTGACACTGACCCAGCCCAATCGCTTTTGTGATGTTGTGAAGCCAAACACGATTCGCCAACCAATTTGATGTAGTGACGGAATCGATGTTGCCCGGTTGCGAAAAATGGAACCGAGAGATAAGGGGCTGCTTTTGTCCCCTTCTTTCTGCTGTAGAGCAGCCAGCCAATGCCGACAGCGGCGTTAGGAGCCTATCGGACTGGGGGAATGTCGGCTGCAAATCGACCGCAGCACACCCTGACAAACGGGGTGTTGTGTGCCTGAACAGGCGAAATGTGGAGCGAAGGGCGTAGGATAGCGGCCTTGCCCGCTTGGAGCCCCCTATGGTTCGTCCCCCCAGAGACGCCGCCAGCTTGCTGGTGAGCTACGCCAGCTACCACCGCGACCCACGCAATATCGCCACCCATATGGTGGGTATTCCACTGTCGGTGTTTTCGCTGGGCGCGCTGCTGTCCCACCCGGCCTTGCTCACACTGCCCACGGCCTGGGGGCCTCTTACCCTGACGCCCGCCATCGTGGTGTGGTTGCTCTCGACCTTGTGGTATTTGAGCCGGGGTTTGCCAGGCCTGGGCTTGGTGGTCAGCGCCGCCAATGGGCTGCTGCTGCTCGCCGCCGCCTTGCTGCTGCCCGCCGTGGATACGCTGGGCTTGAGCTGCGGGGCCGCCGCCTTGGCCCTAGGCTGGCTTTGCCAAAGTATTGGCCACTACTACGAAGGCCGCAAACCTGCTCCACTGGCCCGTGGGCGCGGCCTGCTGATGGCCCCCATGTTTGTGGTGGCCGAGGCCCTGTTTTCCTTGGGTTACTTCAAACAGCTTAAAGCCGACATTGAGCGCCAAGTGGGCCCGACGCGCCTGCGCAACCTGGCCATGCCTATGGGCTAGTGTGCTTATAGGGCCTGGCAGGGCTTGCTACTTCGTGAGCAAAACCGCTTTCGATGCCAGCCTGACAGGCTTCTAACGGCTTTTGAGCCGCCTTAAAACCAAAGCCAGATGCGGCGCAGCCAGCCTGGGGTGCGGTAGGGTTTGGGTTGGTAGACAAGGCGAAATTCAGACTTCATGATGATCTCCTGCTGGAAATAACTGTACATGCATACAGTATTTTGAGCAAGCCCTGATCGAGCCCGAAGTTCTTTCGGCCACCAGCGGCGGCACAAGCGCTGGCCAGCCAGGTGCCCAACACGCCAAAGAAAAAAGGCCTGCACTGTGGTGCAAGCCTTTGATTTCTTTTGCAATTCTTGGTGGGCCCTGAAGGATTCGAACCTTCGACCAACGGATTAAGAGTCCGCTGCTCTACCAACTGAGCTAAGAGCCCTTCAGCGTCTGGTGCAGCAAAACTGCAACATCAGCGAAGCCATGGATTATGCCATGAATTTGCCACTCTCACTCTAGACAACGCTGGCACGGGGCCAAGGGGCTGAATGGAGCTTGGTGGGTCGTGCGGGACTCGAACCTGCGACCAACGGATTAAAAGTCCGCTGCTCTACCAACTGAGCTAACGACCCGGCAAGCCCGCTATTGTAGCCTGAATTTGCAGAGTTTCGCCGCCGACTCAAAGACTGTCTTGATCTGGCCTGTTCGCAGGCGCAGGGCGCGGCCGTGTTGCGAGGCACTGCTCGATGAGCTCCGCCGCAGCCGCCATCCCCACGGCAGCCGTGACGGTGACGGACGAGCCGTAACCATGGCAGTTCAGGCTGCCGTCCATCTCGCAGGCTTGCTCGGGCAGGCGCACTGGCTCACGCGAGAACACGCAGCGCAAACCGATTGCGCCGCTGCGCGGTGCCGCGCTGAACTTGCGCAAACGCTGGCGTAACGAGGCCAGCAGAGGGTCATGGGTGACGGCCGCCAGATCGTCCACTTCCAGGCGGTGGGGCTGCCGCTTGCCGCCTGCCGCACCGCTGGTGACGATGGGCACCTGATGCTGGAGCGCCCAAGCCGCCACCGCATGTTTGGCGCGCACTTGGTCGCAGGCCTCAAACACACCATCCACCGGCAGGGGCAGCAGGCCGGGCCAGTTTTCGGGGGTGACGAAGTCCTCCACACACTGCACTTGGCAACCGGGGTGGATGTCGGCAATGCGCTGCTGCAAGGCCAGCCCCTTGGCCATGCCCACGGTCTGGCCCAGGGCCTGAACTTGGCGGTTGATATTGGATTCAGCGACATGGTCTAGGTCGATCAAGACCAAGCCGGCCACACCGCTGCGGGCCAAGGCCTCCACGGCCCAGGAGCCTACACCGCCCAAGCCCACCACGGCCAGACGAAGGCCGCGCAGCCGCTGGTAGGCAGCGTCGCCATAGAGGCGGCGCAGCCCCCCAAAACGGCGCTCTAGGTCGGCCGCCGGGGCCTGTGGGTCGGGGGCGGACAAACCCAGCTCACTTCAAGGTGAGCAGGCGGTCTTTGGCAGCCAGCGCCGCCTCGGACTTGGGATAGATCTTGATCAACTCTTCCAGCGTGCGACGCGCGGCCTTGCTGTCACGCAGTTCCGCCTGGCTATTGGCCAGGGCCAACAAGGCCTCGGGCGCACGCGGGTGCTCGGGCGCGGCGGTGGCAAACGCGCGGAAGGTCTGCACCGCCTCTTTGTAGGCACGCGCGCCATATTGGGCATTGCCCATCCAATAGCGAGCACTGTCGCCATAGCCGGATTCAGGGTACTTGCGCAAAAAGCCTGCCAGGGCTGGTACGGCTCGCTCAAATTCGCCATTGCGCAACAAGGCCATGGCCTCGTCGTGCATCTTGATTTCTTCGGGGTCGGCGGTAAAGCTGCGGCCGTCCAAGGTGACGCTTTGTGGCTCCAGCTTGCGCACCCGGTCGTCCACGCTTTGCACAATGTCTTTTTGCTTGCGCTGCAGCTCGGCCACCTCACGCTGAGTCTGCTCCAGTTGCCCACGCAGCCGGGCGTTGTCGCCCCGAATCTGGTCCAACTGGTTGTTGAGGTCCAAGAGACTGCGCTGCAAGACCTGAATCTGCTCTTGCATCTGCTTCAGGGTGGCCGCTTGGGCTTGGCGCAGTTCGTCAGCTTGGTTGGCGCGGGCGCGCAGGTCCAAAATGGCCTTGCGCGCTTCGTCGTCTTCAAACAGACCGGCCTGTGCGCCGGGTGCCGCCACCAAGGCGGCCACAGCCAAGGCCACGGCCGACCAGTACCGGCGCGAAAGGGCGAAAGGGTGATGCGCACGCATGGGTTTAGCGGTCCTTCAACTCAGCGCGGCGATTCTTGGCCCAGGCGTCTTCGTTGCTACCCGTGCTTGCTGGGCGCTCTTCACCGTAACTCACGGCCTCAATTTGCTCGGCGGCAGCCCCCAGCAGCGTCAGCGAGCGTTGCACGGCCTCGGCGCGCTTTTGGCCCAAGGCAAGGTTGTACTCACGGCCCCCGCGCTCGTCGGTATGGCCTTCAATGACGATGCGCTTGCTGCGCTGCCCCGCCAAGACCTTGGCATGGCCTTCCACGGTGGCGCGGTAGTCGTCTTTGACGCTGAAGCTGTCGAAATCAAAATAGATGACTCTGGCCAAACCAGCCATCGCCATGGCATCGGCGTTTGCCGCTGCGTTGGCATTTTTGGCACTCAGGTCCACAGTAGCGACCGCCGTTTGGCTGGCGGTGTTTGGCTTGTTGGTGGCAGTGGCATCTTTAACCACCGGGACGCGGGTCTCAACAGGCACTTCGTCGAGTTTCACACTGGAGCTGCATCCCGCCAGCACAGCAGCCGAAACTGCCAGCATCACAAGGGTCAAGGTTTTTGCTTGGGCCATGGTGGTGACTCCTGTACATGAGTGAAAGAAAAGGCAGATGCTCGCATTGTCGCCGCCGAACCGTGCCTGTCTGTAAAGCTTGTTGAAGCGTGGGGGCAATGGCAACACCCCTTTGCTCTCTGCTGTTCTTTACATTGGCACGCACTCAATCAACGCCCAAAGGGACCCCAGACAGGTTCGCGAATGTCCAGCCCACTGGTCAGCAAGCGGCTTTTGATCTTACCGTCTAGGGTACTCGTCATCAGCACCTCGCGGCCCTGCACACGGGTGGCGTAGATGATCAATCGGCCATTGGGGGCAAAGCTGGGGCTCTCGTCATCGCTGGTGTCGCTGATGGTCTGGGCTTGGCCTGTCGCCAAGTCCATGGTCATCACCCGGAACGCGCCGCCCTGGCGCTGCACAAAGGCCAGGGTCTTGCCGTCTGGGCTGATGGCAGGGCTGATGTTGTAGTTGCCCGAGAAGGTCACGCGGTCTGCGCCACCACCGCTGGTGGCCTGGCGATAGATTTGCGGGCTGCCGCCGCGGTCGCTGACGAAATAGAGTGACTTGCCATCGGGCGAGAACGCCGGTTCGGTGTCAATGGCCAGGCTTTGCGTGACGCGGCGCAGATTGCCACCATCTCGGCCCACCAGGTAAATTTGTGAGCCACCCGTGCGGGACAGGGTGACAGCCAGCTCCCGCCCATCAGGCGAGAAGGCTGGCGCGCTGTTCGAGCCCTTGTAATTGGCCAGTTGGCGGCGCTGGCCCGTCGAGGTTTCTTGAATCCAAACAATCGCCTTGCCCAGCTCAAACGAGACATAGGCCAGCTCGCGGCCATCGGGCGACCAAGCGGGCGAGATGATGGGCTCGGGGCTGGTCAGCGCCACTTGGCCCCCTTCGCCATCGGCGTCGGTGATGCGCAGCGCATACTTGCCGCCGCCTTTGGTGATGTAGGCAATGCGCGTGGCGAACACGCCCTTGTCACCGGTCAGGCGCTCATAAATAGCGTCGGCAATTTTGTGGGCCGCAAGACGCAGATCGGCCGCAGGCACTGCATAGCTTTGGCCGCCCATGTCTTGGCCCTTGACCACATCCCAAAGCTTGTAGCGCACGTCATAGCGGCCGTCAGCGAGGCGGGTGATGGAGCCCGCGACGATGGCATCAGCCCCCTGGCTACGCAGTGCTGCGTAGGCCGGCAGACCCGATTCATCAGTGGGGCCAGCAGCCGTCAGCACCTTGAACAAGCCGCTGCGCTCCAGGTCGGCGCGGATCAAGGCACTCACCGGTTGAGGGGCGCTGCCCTCGTCGCGGAAGGGCACCAGCGCCAGGGGCACTTGGGTGGCCCCCACGCCGGAGATCTCAACCTTGAACTGAGCCCACGCCGCTGGGGCGCTGAAGCTGGTTGCCAGCGCGGCAGTTGAGGCTTGCATCCAGGCACGGCGGTGCCACATCCCGGTTGTCTTTGGCTGGAATTGCATGGGCTTGAATTGATGAAATATCAGGGTGACACCCAGCCACCCAGGGGTTGAGATACGCCGCCCATTGTAGGCAGCGGCGGGCGTTGATAATCGGGGCACGCCGTCGCACAGCGGCCCATTGCATTACCAGCCTTCTCATGCACGATCTTCTGCCGCGATTCCGCCGCTTGGCCCCCTACTTCCGCGAAGGTCGTAAGGCTTGGGTGCTGGCTTTTTTGGCGTCCTTGATCACGGGCATGACCGAACCTCTGACGGTCCACCTGATGGAGCCTTTGGTGGACCAGGGCTTTGCGGGCAAGATTCCCTTGTGGATCGTGCCGGTGGTCATCATCGGCCTGTTCACCGTGCGCGGTGTGTTCAGTTTTGTGGCCCAGTATGCGCTGGCCTGGGCTGCACAGCGGGGGGTGCTGAAGCTGCGCACCGCCATGTTCCAACGTTTGCTGAACGCCGAGCCCACGGTGTTTGCGCAACGCAGCGCCAGCAACAAAGCTCCACCGATGAGTTGGCCTATGCCGTCGAAGAGAACGTGCTGGCCTGGCGCATTGTCCGTCTGCATGGGGCCACCACCCAAGAAGGCCGACGCTTTGAATCCCTGAGTGAGCGCCTGCGCAGCTTGATGCTGAAGGCAGTGGCCGCCCAAGCCGCCATCACGCCCATCACCCAGATCATGGCCTCCGTGGCCATGTCGATGGTGGTGGTCATGGCGCTGTGGCAAAGCCAGGCAGGCAATACAACGGTGGGGCAGTTCATGGCCTACATCACGGGCATGCTGATGCTGATCACCCCCATCAAGCATTTGGCAGACGTGATGGGCCCAATCACCCGTGGGCTCGCCGCGCTGGAGCGCGGGGTGGACTTGATCGAGCGTGTGCCTGCGGAAACCGGTGGCAGCCACCGCCCTGCCCGTGCAAACGGCCACATCACCCTCAGCGATGTGCGGGTCCGCTATCACGATGACCAAGCCCCGGCCCTGGATCAGGTCTCGCTGACCGTCAAGGCCGGCGAGACGGTGGCCTTGGTGGGACCCTCAGGCGCGGGTAAATCCACCTTGGTTCACCTGCTGCCTCGCTTTGCTGAGCCCACCGAAGGCCAGATCACTCTGGACGGCGTGGCTTTGCGTGAGTGGGACACCTCTGCGCTGCGCCAACAGTTTGCGTTGGTCAGCCAAGACGTGGTGTTGTTCAACGACAGCGTGCTGGCCAATGTGGCCCTGGGCGATGCCCCAGACGAGGCCCGCGCGGCACAGGCCCTGCGCCACGCCAATTTGCTGGACTTTGTGCAAGGCCTGCCGCAAGGCCTGCACAGCCCCATTGGCCATAACGGCAACCAACTCTCTGGTGGCCAGCGCCAGCGCTTGGCCATTGCCCGCGCGCTCTACAAAAATGCGCCCATCCTGATTCTGGACGAAGCCACCTCGGCCCTGGACGCGGAAAGCGAGCATCTCGTGCAGCAGGCTTTGGATCACCTGATGCAAGGCCGCACGACCTTGGTCATTGCCCACCGCTTGGCCACCATAGAGCGGGCCGACCGCATTGTGGTGATGGACGCTGGCCTCATTGTTGAACAGGGCAGCCATGCTCAACTCCTCGCCGCAGGCGGCCTGTATGCCAAGCTGCATGCCATGCAATTCCGCGCCTGAAGAAAGCCCCCCATGAGCCAACCCGCGATCAGCCGCTATCCTGTCCCTGCGCTGGACGACCTGCCCCAAGACCTGCGCGAACGCATCTTGGCGGTGCAAGAAAAGGCCGGCTTTGTGCCCAATGTCTTTTTGGCCTTGGCCCACCGGCCCGATGAGCTGCGAGCCTTCTTGGCCTATCACGACGCCCTGCTGCTCAAAGAAGGCGGCCTCACCAAGGGCGAGCGCGAGATGATCATCGTCGCCACCTCCAGTGCCAACCAATGCCTCTACTGCGTGGTGGCCCATGGTGCCATCCTGCGGGTCTATGAAAAGCAGCCCCTGATCGCCGACCAGGTGGCGGTGAACCACCGCAAGGCCGACATCACGCCGCGCCAGAAAGCCATGCTGGACTTTGCCCTCAAGGTCTGCCTGCGCTCGCACGAGGTTGGCGAGATGGACCATGCCACGCTGCTGGGTCATGGCTTCAGCGCCGAAGACATCTGGGACATTGCGGCCATCACGGCCTTTTTTGGCCTGTCCAACCGCATGGCCAATGTCATCCATATGCGGCCCAATGACGAGTTCTACCTGATGGGCCGCCTGCCCCGCAACAAGGCCTGAAGCGCCATGACCCCAGCCCTCACGCTCTCCCCCATCGTGGCCGGGGCCTGGCGGCTGGCCGAATGGAATTTCAGCCTCGCGCAGCGATTGGCGTGGGTCGAGGGCTGCCAGGCCCGCGGCCTCAGCAGCTTTGACCACGCGGACATCTACGGCGGCTACCAGGCGGAAGCCCTGTTTGGCGAGGTGTTGGCCCAATCAACGGTGGTCAACCTGCCTGCTTTTTGGCGACGCTCGGTGAGCACCGGCACCTGTGCGCGCCAATGGGCCCGGCGCTGGCAGGCCCAAGAGGACGCTGCCCAGAGCGCGGGCCTGTTGCAAGGCATGGGGCACCTGATCTTGTGCCACTGCCTGCCTGAGCCCGCCATGGCTGCCTTTGGCCCGTACAACCCCCAGGCCGTGCTCAGCACTGGGCATGACCTGGCCGAGCGAGAGCGCGCTGTGTTTGGCGTGGCCCACCCCGAGGTGAGTGCTTGGTGGGCCGCAGAGATGGGGCTGCCCGACCAGGCCGTTCAGGCCATTGAACAGTCCTTAGCGCCACCCCAGGCCAACTACCCCGCACTGACGCGAGCGGTGATGGCGGCCTGCCTGATGAGCAGCCACTTGGAGCGCGGCATGAGCGCCGACGCCGCCATGGCTGTGATCGAGCCCATGTTTCAAGAAGAGCACACCCCCGACCTCAGCGACTGAGGCCACGGAGGACGAAGCCCAGGCGCTTAGAGCAGCACGATGTCGTACTGCTCAGGGTTCATGCTGGGCTCGGCCGAGAGAGAAATGGGTTTGCCGATAAATGCGGAGAGGTCAGCCAAATGGGCACTCTCTTCGTCCAGCAGCATCTCCACCACGGCCGGGCTGGCCACCACGCGGAAGTCCTTGGGGTCGAACTGCCGGGCTTCACGCAGGATTTCGCGCAGGATGTCGTAGCACACACTGCGCGCGGTTTTGACCTGGCCGCGGCCCTGGCAGGTGGGGCAGGGTTGGCACAGCATGTGGGCCAAAGACTCGCGCGTGCGCTTGCGCGTCAGCTCTACCAAGCCGAGCTGGGTAAAGCCGCTGACCGTGGTGCGGGTGCGGTCGCGCGCCAACTGTTTGCGAAACTCGGCCAGCACGGCTTGCTGGTGGTCTTCGCGCACCATGTCGATGAAGTCGGCAATGATGATGCCCCCGAGGTTGCGCAGGCGTAACTGCCGCGCAATGGCCAGGGCGGCCTCTAAATTGGTCTTGAAGACGGTCTCGTCAAAGTTGCGCGCACCCACATAGCCGCCGGTGTTCACATCAATGGTGGTCAGGACTCTTCCGCAGGGCCTGCCAGGGCCTGCATGCGGGCACGCAATTGCTCGCGGGTCTCGGGCGAGCCAATTTTTTGCGAGATGCCGATGTGCTTGTCTTGCGGCAAAAACACCAGCATGCGCCCGGCAATGCTGATTTGGGTGGAGAGCCGTGCCCCCTTGGTGCCAATCGGGTCCTTGATGACCTGCACCATCAGCGTCTGACCTTCAAAAACCTGCTTCTCAATAGGCACCAGGGCCTGGCTCTCGCCACGCACACCATGGGGGGTGGTGTGCAGGTCGGCCACGTGCAAAAAAGCAGCGCGCTCCAAGCCAATGTCGATGAAGGCGCTTTGCATGCCCGGCAGCACGCGGGCCACCTTGCCCAAATAGACATTGCCCACCAAACCGCGCTCCAAGGTGCGCTCGATGTGCAGCTCTTGCACCGCACCGTTTTCAATGATGGCGACGCGGGTCTCCTGAGGAGCCCAGTTGATCAGAATATCGTGCATGTGTGCGCAAGCTTGCCAGCCGCACGGCGCGCGCTCATGATGGCGTTAAGGCCATGCGCACACGCGCTTGGCGCAGCAGTTGGGTGGTCTCGTAAAGGGGCAAACCCATGATACCGGAGTAGCTGCCCTTGATCTGGGCGATCCAACCCGCCAAGGCACTTTGCACCGCATAGGCACCGGCCTTGCCAAATGGCTCGCCACTGGCCACGTAAGCGGCAATCACCTGGGCTGGCAGCTCGGCGACTTGCACCAAGGAGCGGCTGAGGGCCACCCGGGTGCGGCGGCCGTCGTGCACCGCCACCGCCGTCAGCACCTGGTGGGTTCGGCCCGACAAGGCCTCCAAGGTGGAGCGCGCTTGCTCAGCGTCCGCAGGCTTGCCCAAGATGCGCTCACCCAGCGACACCGTGGTGTCAGAGCACAGCACCGGTGCGAGCGGCCAGCCTCGGCGCGCCAAGCGCCCTCGGGCGGCC
This sequence comes from Ideonella sp. MAG2, assembly GCA_004359425.1. Lineage (GTDB taxonomy): Bacteria > Pseudomonadota > Gammaproteobacteria > Burkholderiales > Burkholderiaceae_C > Ideonella. Next base: position 1,927,046 of record PTEU01000001.1, read on the forward strand.
ACCAGCTTGGCCCGCGTCACTCGCAGCACATAGTCTTCGGGCGGCTCGCCGGGCTGCTCGGCCTCTAAGCGCTCGGCGTCTTCGTTGTCGTCGGGCAGCAGCAGTTCATGGGCCACGCCCAGTTGATCCAACAATTGCGCGCGGCGCGGGCTTTGAGAGGCCAGATAGAGATAGGGGTGAAGGCTCATGGCAGGCGCATTGTGCATGGGCAAACGCCGTTCATGACCTTGGAGCCGCAGTTCAACCGATGGCATGCACTGCCGCTGTCAGCCTGCGTTGAAATAGCGTCCTCACACTCTGCTGGCCCGATGACCGCGCTGCCCCGCCTCACCTACGCCGATATGCGGACCCTGGCCGTTTTCGCCATGCTGCGCAAGGGCTTGCAGCGCTGGGGCATTTGGGTGTTGATGGCCTTGGGCTTGCTGGCGGCCGTGGGCAACACACCTGAGGTGGCGCTGGCCGGGGTCGGCAGCTTGTTGGCCCCCCTGTGGTGGGCATCAGGGCAAGACGGCTTTTGGGGACATTGGCAATGGGCGAGTGTGAGCTTGGGCTATGCACTGCTGGGTATGGCTTGGTTGCGGGCCTGGCGGCCTGTGCTGTGGCCGGCCCATTGGCGCGATACGGAAGCCACCCTGCCGCTGAGGGTGTGGCTGCGGCACTGGGCACCAGCCTGCTGGTCGGCCAGCGGGGCCTTGCTCGCTGGCGATGCCCCACTGCGCCCGCCTGGAGAGGGGCCTGCGACGCTGGCATCAAGCCCGTCGCTTGGCGGCGCACTCACCCTGGGTGGGCGCTGGTGCTGGCACCCGTGTGGCGAGGCCAAGCGCCGCAGAGCCGTTGGGGTTTGAGTGCCAGTTTGTTGATGCCTGCGCTGATGCTGATGGCCCTGTGCGTGACGCAGCGTTGGGTCACCGCTTGGCTGTGCGCAGCCACCACTGTCGCATTCAGTGGCACCAGCTTGGCGTTGCGACGCCTGCAGCGCGAAGGTGCCCCGCTGCAGGCCGCCAGCCTTCACCTGCCCTTGCCTGAGGGCCAGCCGCAAGGCTGGCAACGCAGCCTGGCTTTGAGCCCTGTGCTGGGTTTGCTGCTGGGCTTGGTGCTGACCTTGGCGCTGTGTGCGCTGCCACTACGCCTCCTACCCACCCTGGGCTTGGTCTTGAGCTTGGCCTGCGCGGGGGCGTTGGAAACCCATTGGCCCGTGCATCGGCCCGAGCACCATGCCTGCCGCTGGCTCTTGATGCTGTGCATCTGCCTCGCGTTTGCGAGCGAAATCAACCCTGCCTAAAGTCCTATGCCGACCCCCGTCTTGAGCGCCACCCACTTGGTGTTTGGCTATGCCCATCGCCTCTTGTTTGCAGACTGGTCTTGCCGCTTTGAGCCCGGCCTGACCTGGATACAAGGCCCCAACGGCTGCGGCAAGTCCACCTTGCTACGCCTGATGGGTGGGGCACTGACACCGCTGAAGGGCACCTTCAGTGTCGCAGGCTGCGATGCACGGCACGACCCGCTGGCCTATCGCCAGCAAGTCTTGTGGCTGGGGCCGGACCGCATTGCCTTTGAGCACCTGACGCCCTTGGAATATGCCGGCTTCATGGCCGGGCTCTACCCCCACTTTGACCGCCACATCTTCGAGCAGCACTGGCAGGCCTTTGCGCTGCCACCCCACCAGCACCAGCGCATTGCAGCCCTCTCTACCGGAACGCAACGCAAGCTCGCTTTGGCGGTAGCTTGGGCGGCCCAAACGCCGGTGCTGCTGTTGGATGAGCCTCTATCAGGCTTGGACGCTGCCGCGCTCGTCCATGCGCAGCAGGTGTTGGGTGAGCGGGCGCGGGCCAGTGAGCAGGTGACGGTGGCGGCCAGCCATGAAGCGCTGCAAGCGCCTGAGGCTCGTGTGCTGAGCCTCTGACACCGCTCATTCCCGGTGATAAGGGTGGCCGTTGCGCAGGGTCCAGGCGCGGTAGAGCGCTTCGGCCAGCATCACGCGCACAAAGGCATGGGGCAAGGTCAGGTCAGAGAGGCGCAGGGTCTCGTCGGCCGTGGCTTTGAGGGAGGCGTGCAGGCCATCAGGCCCACCGATGAAGAAGGCCACATCGCGGCCATCACCCAGCCAAAACTCCATGCGCTCGGCCAGTTGCACGGTGGTCATGCGGGTACCGCGCTCATCCAGCACCACCCGGCGCAGGCCTTTGGGCACGGCGGCTTCGAGGCGCTGGGCTTCGGCTGCCATCATTTGCTCGGCCGAGCGTGAGCCACGCGGCTCGGCTTTGACGGCCTTGAGCACCAAGCGCGCTTCAGCGGGGAAGCGCTTGGCAAAGTCGTCATAAGCGGCGTCGGCCCAGGCGGGCTGACGCTGGCCCACAGCGGCGAGGATGATTTGCATAAAGCTCGCCTACCGTGGGCGCCTCAAGGTGGCCGTTAAGCCTTGCGCTTGGGGGCCAGCTTGCCCGCAGTCACCGTCACGGCTTTGCGAGCAGCCGTCTTGGCGGGGGCTTTGGCCGCTGCTTGAGGGGCCGCCTTGGGCGCCGCTTTGGCCGGTGCCGACTTGGTGGCGGCAGGCCGGGCGGCGGGGCGCGCCGTGCCGGTCTTGGCAGCGACCTTGGCAGCAGCGGCCTTGAGCGGCGCTTTGGAGGCCGACTTGGTGACCTTCTTGCCGCTGGCCAGCACGACCACGGTGGTCACGGGCTCGGCGGCCTTGCGGCGGGTGGCTGGGGCCTTGGCGGCGGCCGTTTTGGCGGCAGCCGTGGTGCCCACGCTGACCTTGAGAGGGTTCGGGGCTTTGCCCCTCGCGGCCCGCCACAGCCAGGGTCACCGCAGCCAGCAATTCGGCCGCGCCATGCCAAGTGTGAAGCCGGGCATATTGGTCTTGGCCGATGATGAGCACGATCTCCGCACCGGGGTGTTCAGCTTGCAATTGTCGGACAGTCTCCAAGGTGTAGCTGGGGCCGCTGCGGTGGATCTCGCGCTCATCGAGCACAAAGCCGGGCTCACCCGCGATCAACTCGGCCACCATGGCCGCGCGGTGCGGGCCATGCGACACCTCTTGACCGGCCTTTTGCCAAGGCTGGCCAGCGGGCATCCACAAGACCTGGGCCAGGCCCAGGCGCTCAATGGCCAAGCGGGCCAGGGCCAGGTGCGCCAGGTGCGGCGGGTTGAAGCTGCCGCCAAACAAGCCGATGGGCTGCACGGGGCGGCCTACCTGGCCGGTCTCGCTGCCCGCGCCCTTGGCAACACTCATGCGCCGGGCACCCAAGCGGCCCAATCCCGGGGCCGCAGAAAGTCGGTATAGAGCCGGGCCTCGGGCGTGCCCGGTTCAGGTGCCCATTGGTAGCGCCACTTCACCTCAGGTGGCATGGACATCAAGATTGCCTCGGTGCGCCCGCCCGATTGCAGGCCAAACAAAGTACCCCGGTCGAACACCAGGTTGAACTCGACATAACGGCCACGTCGATAAGCCTGGAAGTCCCGCTCGCGCTCACCATAGGGCGTGTCGCGGCGGCGTTCGGCAAGGGGTACCCAGGCATCCAAGAAGGCGTCGCCCACGGCGCGGGTCATGGCAAAGCTGCCCTCGCTGCCCAACTCGGTAAAGTCGTCAAAGAACACGCCACCAATGCCGCGCGGCTCATTGCGGTGTTTCAAGAAGAAGTACTCGTCGCACCAGGTTTTGAAGCGCGGGAACAGGCCCTCGCCAAACGGTGCCAAAGCAGCTTGGCAGGTGCGGTGGAAGTGGGCGGCATCTTCTTCTTGGCCGTAGTAGGGCGTGAGGTCCATGCCACCGCCAAACCACAGCACCGGCTCGCGGCCTGCGGGTTGGGCCAAGAAGCAGCGTACGTTCATGTGCACGGTGGGCACATAAGGGTTGCGCGGGTGAAAGACCAGAGACACGCCCATGGCTTCAAATGGTGCGCCCGCCAACTCGGGCCGGTGCTGGGTGGCCGAGGGCGGCATGGCGGGGCCGCGCACATGGCTGAAGTTGCAGCCACCGCGCTCCAGCAGGCCGCCGTTTTCCACCAAACGGGTGATGCCATCGCCTTGCAGGCGCTCTTCGGGGCCGCGCGTCCAGGCGTCGGTCACAAAGGGTGTGCCATCCAAGGCTTGGGCCCGGTTGACGATGCGCTCTTGCAGGCCAAGAAAATAGGCTCGCAATGCCGAAGAATCAAAGCTCACATCTGCCTCGCTGTCTCAAAGAGTGAGGTCACTCATTTAAACCGTATCGTGCCTGCCAGCGCTGGCCGCTTACCCCGCACGTCGGCGTAGTAGTCGGCAATCAGCGGCAGGTCAACGTCGGGGTTGCCGCTGAGCCGCAGAAAGTGGTCCACCCCCACGCGCTTGCGGCCAAAGTCAAACACCACCAACCCCACCGGCACCTGGGCTTGCACTGCCACTTGGTAGAAGCCAGACTTCCAGTAAGGCACATGGCTGCGCGTGCCTTCGGGGGTGACGGCCAACCAGAGGAGCCGGTCTTGAGTTCTGGCCACATTGAAGCGGTCGACCATGGAACCCACCATGCCATTGGCGCTGCTGCGGTCCACCGGCAGGCCGCCGAGCCAGCGCATCCAGGCCCCAAACACCGGCGCTGTGAACAAGCTGTCCTTGCCCCAAAAATTGACCTGCATGCCCGTAGCCCACTTCAGCAGCAGGCCGACGACGAAGTCCCAGTTCGAGGTGTGGGGGTAGCCCAGAAAAACGCCTTGATGGCTGGGCAAGCCCTGCCAGACCACCTCCCACCCTGCGAGCTTGAGCAAGGCGCGCGCCACCCCAAAACCCCGGGTCTGGACGGGGCGTTCGGTCAGCCAGGGCGACGCCGCCAAGGGCTGCGCCGCAGATGCGCGTTCAGCGCTTGACGATGGCGCGGTGTCCAATATCTGTGCGCCACTGCGCCCCGTTGAACCGAATGGATTGGAGCGCCGCATAGGCGTGCTGCTGGGCCGCTTTGACGCTGTCGCCCAAGGCGGTCACGCACAAAACACGGCCCCCGCTGACGGTGAGTGCCCCGTCTTGCAGTGCAGTGCCCGCGTGAAACACCATGCTGTCTTCGCTGCCCGTAGCCAGGGCAGGCAGGCCGGTGATGACATCGCCTTTGCGTGGGGCAGCCGGGTATCCGGCAGCGGCCATCACCACACCGAGCGCCACGCGGCGGTCCCATTGCAGCTCGACCTGATCGAGCGTGCCATCAGTGGCGTGCAGCAGCACATCCACCAAGTCGCTCTTCAAGCGCATCAAGATGGGCTGGGTTTCGGGGTCGCCCATGCGGGTGTTGAACTCCAGGGTCTTGACCTGGCCCTCGGGCGAGATCATCAAACCGGCATAGAGAAAGCCCGTGAAGGGCACGCCGTCTTTGGCCATGCCGGCAATGGTGGGCAGGACGACCTCGTGCATGGCCCGCGCATGCACATTGGGCGTGACCACCGGGGCGGGGGAATAAGCCCCCATGCCGCCGGTGTTGGGGCCGGTGTCACCATCCCCAATGCGCTTGTGGTCTTGGCTGGTGGCCAAGGGCAGCACGTTCTTGCCGTCGCACAGCACGATGAAGCTGGCTTCCTCGCCGCGCAAAAACTCTTCAATCACCACCCGCGCGCCGCCGGCGTTGTGCACCACGCCCAAAGTGTTGTCTTCGAGCATGAAGCGCACGGCCTCGTGGGCTTCGTCCAGGCTCATGGCCACGACCACGCCCTTGCCCGCGGCTAGGCCATCGGCCTTGACCACGATGGGCGCGCCGATCTTGTCGATATAGGCATGGGCCTCGGCAGGGTCAGAGAAGGTGCCGTAGGCCGCCGTGGGAATGCCATGGCGCTCCATGAAGGCCTTGGCAAAGGCCTTGGAGCTTTCAAGCTGTGCGGCCGCCTTGGTGGGGCCAAAGATGCGCAAGCCCCGAGCCCGGAAGATGTCGACCACGCCTTGCGACAGCGGCGCTTCAGGGCCTACGACCGTCAAGCCGATCTTGTGCTCAACGGCAAAGTCAGCCAACTGCTGAGGATCGGTGAGCGCCAAATTGCTCAGGCGCTTGTCCAGCGCGGTGCCACCATTGCCTGGTGCCACATAGACATGCTGCACTTTTTCGCTGGCTGCGAGCTTCCAGGCTAGAGCGTGCTCACGGCCGCCGTTGCCGATGACGAGAATATTCATGGTGCTGCCAGAAGGGCTTGTCAAAAATGGAAAAAAGAAAACGCTGAAGTGTGTCGTTCGGGCTGCTGAGGCATCGGTTCAGGCATCAGCAAGCAAGGTCATTTCAGAAAATCCGGCACAGCCACAGGCAGATCGGGAGGCTGCCATCGGTACTGCGGGTTGAACACATCGCGGGACGGATCGTACCCGCTCCACTCCAAGCCCAACAGCGCCACCAAGCTCATGCCCAGCCAATCGCCCCGCACGGGCTGATGGGTCACTTGCTCGGGCCAGGGCCCGCTGTCTCGCCACACCACCAGCGGAATCCGGTAGCCTGCCACCGTGCCCGCACTGTGGCCCGCATGGTTGCGTTCATGGCCGACTTCTTGACCGTGGTCCGAGACCATGACCCACACCGCCGACCCGCGCAAGGCCTGGGCCTGCGTCAGTGCCAACAAGCGAGAGAGCACTTGGTCGTGGTATCGCAAGCTGGTGTCGTAGTCATGGCGCAAGTGCCGTATCCAAGGCCAGCGCGCTTGCTCGCGCAACTGCTGTGCCACGGCGTCATTGTCGCCGAACTTCTCAAATGTCTCGGGGAAGCGGGCGCTGTAATGGGGATGCGCACCCAAGAGATGAACCACCAGCAGTTTGTGTTTGGCGGGGCGCGCCAGCGCTTGCTCCACATACGGCAGGACCACTTCGTCAAGTGACTTGCTGGCCCGGCCCGGTGTGTGGTTGGGGTAGGCCTGCTCCTGGGCCAGCGCCCCATGGCGCTGCTGAATCGCCAAGTCATCGTGATTGCTGATCCAATGCACCTCGTAGCCCGCTGCGCGGGCCAGCGCCAGCACATCTTGAGCTGCCGGTGGCTGAGCGTTCACCGCCAATTCGGTAGGGTTCCTCGACGCCTGTAGCCTGAGCATGCTAGGTATCGTCATCAAGGTATTGGCCGCCACGGACCAAACGTAGCGCATGACGCTCAGCTGAGCTTGTTGTTGCGCCAATAGCGGAGTCGTCGGCCTGGCATAGCCATAGAGGCTGAGGTTGTCGCGGTTCACGCTGTCGGTGATGACCAGCATGACCGTGTGTGGCGCGTCCGACCTCTTGCCCACACCGCTGGCCTGAGCCGCGCTCAACCAAGCATCGCGTTGACGCTCCCAATCCTGCCATGTGGCGCGTGTCTCGGCCACCGAGACAGACCACGCTGGCCACCAGATCATGGGGTGCAGGCGACGCCAGGGCTTGCTGGCGTAGGCCACCAACACCAGCAGGATCAACAGCAGCCAGCACCCCTGTTGCACCAGGTGCCAACGCGGTGACGACCGGTTGCCCAGCCCGTGCCAAGGGCGTGCACCTGCCGCCAGTGCCCGGGGAGCGGCCCAGAGCAACGCCACCCACGCCACGACGGCGAGCAAGCCACAAGCCAGCAAGCGAATCTTGGCATGTTCAAGGTACTCAGCGCTCTCTTGAGCCGCGGTGTTGGCGACCGCCATCAACATCTTGGCGCTGTCCGGTGCACTGCCATAGGCCCACCACAGATAGGCCCGAACGACCGCGTCGGCCACAAAAGCCGCTGCCCAGAGCGCCAAAACGCTGCGACACATCCAGCGTCCTGCGGTCGTGTGCGCCCGCCAGCGCCCCAGCAGCAGCCAAGCCGGCAAAGCCAACAAAGTGAGCTTGATGGCCTGTACGGCCGACAAAGACAGCGCATACAGGGCCCAAACAAGGCCCATGCTGCCCAGCAGCAGCAAGGAGTCAGCCCAGCGAGAGCCCGTGTTTACCGCCCCCGAGGCACCGGGCAGATGGACTTTAGGCTGTGGCACTGACGAGACCGTGCCTCACTCGTCCAGCTCTGCGTTGTGGAACACGTCCTGGACATCGTCCAAGTCTTCAATCACGTCGAGCAGCTTTTGCATGCGTGCGGCGTCGTCGCCCGCCAGGGCAATGGTGTTTTCTGCGCGCATGGTGACCTCGGCGATTTCTGCGGCCAAGCCTGCGGCCTCAAGCGCTGCCTTCACCGCCTCAAAGTCGGCCGGGGTGCACAGCACCTCAATGGAGCCATCGTCACCCGTGACCACGTCCTCGGCGCCGGCTTCCAGGGCCACTTCCATGACCTTGTCTTCCGAGGTGCCGGGCGCAAACACCAATTGGCCGCAGTGCTTGAACTGGAAGGCCACCGAGCCTTCGGTGCCCAGGTTGCCGCCGTGCTTGCTGAAGGCGTGCCGCACTTCGGCCACGGTGCGCACGCGGTTGTCCGTCATGCAATCCACAATGATGGCGGCACCACCAATGCCGTAGCCCTCGTAGCGGATTTCCTCGTAGGTGACCCCATCGAGGTTGCCCGTGGCTTTGTCCACATTGCGCTTGATGTTGTCGGCCGGCATATTGGCGGCCTTGGCTTTGTCAATGGCCAAACGCAAGCGTGGATTCATGGCCACATCGCCGCCACCTTGGCGAGCGGCGACGATGATTTCACGGGTGATGCGGGTCCAGACTTTGCCGCGCTTCTCGTCTTGGCGGCCTTTGCGGTGTTGGATATTGGCCCATTTGGAATGCCCTGCCATGGCGTATTTCTCCTGCCAGCGCCCACAGGCCTGGCGATGCAGTGTTCTTGGATAGACTCGGATTTTCTCACTCTTTCTGCGTGGAGACTGCTTGTGGCTGATCCGATCCTTGTTGCCCAGCATGGCGATGTCGCCTGCCACCTCTTGCCGCAACTGGCCAACCGCCATGGTTTGATCACCGGGGCCACCGGCACCGGCAAAACCATTTCGCTGCAGAACCTGGCGGAAAACTTCTCCAAGCTCGGCGTTCCCGTGTTCTTGGCCGATGTCAAAGGCGACCTGACCGGCATTTCGCAGCGCGGCAGCATCTCTGACAAGCTGGCCGGCATCCTTAAAGAGCGTGGCCTGCCCACCCCCGAGCCCGTGGCCTGCCCCACCACGCTGTGGGATGTGTTTGGCGAGGCCGGCCACCCGGTGCGCGCCACCATCTCGGACATGGGCCCGCTGCTGCTGGCCCGCATGCTGGCCCTGAACGAGACCCAGGCCGGTGTGCTGAGCTTGGTGTTCAAGGTGGCCGACGACAACGGCCTGCTGCTGCTGGACCTGAAAGACCTGCGCGCCATGCTGCAGTATGTGGGCGACAACAGCAGCCAGTTCACCACCGAGTACGGCAACATCAGCCCGGCCAGCATCGGTGCCATCCAGCGCGGTTTGCTGCAAATTGAAGAGCAAGGTGGCGACAAGTTCTTTGGCGAGCCCATGCTCAACATCGCCGATTTCATGCAGACGGTGGAAGACAAGGGTGTCATCAACATCCTGGCCGCCGACAAGCTGATGAACGCGCCGCGCCTCTATGCCACCTTCTTGCTGTGGATGCTCTCAGAGCTGTTCGAAACCCTGCCCGAGGTGGGCGACCTGGACAAGCCCAAGCTGGTGTTCTTCTTTGACGAAGCTCACTTGCTGTTCAAAGACGCCCCAGCCGCCTTGGTAGAACGCATTGAGCTGGTGGTGCGCCTGGTGCGCTCCAAGGGTGTGGGCGTGTACTTTGTGACGCAGAACCCGCTGGACGTGCCCGACACGGTGCTCGGCCAGTTGGGCAACCGCGTGCAGCATGCGCTGCGGGCCTTCACGCCGCGCGACCAAAAGGCTGTGAAGAGCGCGGCCGAGACCATGCGCGCTAACCCCGGCTTGGACATTGCCACCGTGATCACCGAGCTGGGCGTGGGCGAGGCTCTGATTAGCTTTTTGGACGCCAAAGGCCGCCCCAGCGTGACCGAGCGGGTGTTTGTGCTGCCCCCGGGCAGCCAGATCGGCCCCATCAGCGCCCCGCAGCGCCAGCAATTGCTGCAAGACTCCCTGGTGGCCGGGGTCTACGAAAAAACCCTGGACCGCGAATCCGCCTACGAGAAGCTCAAGGGCGGCGCAAGCACCACACCCGGTGCCAGCGGCAGTGGTAGTGGCATGGCCGATGAGGCCCTGCGTGCCACCAAGGGGGGGATGGCGGATGCCGCCAAAGATGCGGCCGAAGAGGCCGGTGGCGGGCTGATGGGCGGCATCAGCGACCTGCTGTTTGGTTCCACCGGCCCGCGCGGCGGCCAACGCGACGGTTTGGCCCAAATGGCGGCCAAGTCGGCCATCCGCACCATGGGCACGGCCGTGGGCCGCGAGATTATTCGCGGTGTGCTGGGCGGCATCTTGGGCGGTGGCGGCAGGCGGCGCTGATGCTCTGAGCCACTGGCACCGTTGGCCAGTGGTTTGGCGCTGGGTTGCGCCGCTTGGTCGCAGCGGCAGCCGGTGAGCGTGGCACTGTGGCACCATCGTGCCGATGCCGAATTCACACTCGCCCACAGTCCCTCCGTGCTTCTGGCCCAGTTACCTCAAGAGCCTGCCAGCCACCCAGGCCCTGTGCTTGACGGTGGCCCTGGTTCTGGGCCTGTTGGGCACCCCTTGGTGGTACGCCGTCCTTTACTCCCTGCTGATCGGCAACCTCTGCGCCTTGTTCATCAACTTGGGCCTGCGCGGCATCAGCCTCGCAAGAGCGCGGCATGGCAAAACGGTGCAGAACGGCGGCTGGCCCAATACGCTGACCACCGGCCTGGTGGTCGTGCTCAGCGTGCTGGCCGGCATGCTCATTGGCACGCGCCTGGGCGACCTGCTCATGGGCCACCACACCGCCTGGCCCAGCCCTGGCCTGCACACCTGGGCCTTGGTCTTTGCCATGTCCTTGCTGCCCTCGGTGGTGGGCACCTGGTTGTTTCGCAGCCGCGCCCGGCTGGCCGCTGCGCAGGCCGAGGCAGAGCAAGCCCTGCGCCACGCCACCGAAGCCAAGCTGCGCCTGCTAGAAAGCCAGTTAGAGCCCCACATGCTCTTCAATACCCTGGCCAATCTGCGGGCCTTGATCGGGTTGGACCCTCCACAGGCCCAGCTCATGCTGGATAAGCTGATTGACTACCTGCGCGCCACGCTCAACGCCAGCCGCAGCGAAAGCCATGCCGTCTCGCTGGAATTTGCGCGCCTGCAGGACTATCTGGCACTGATGCAAATCCGTATGGGCCAGCGGCTCAAGGTGGAGTTTGCGATGGCCCCTGAGGCTGCCACCCTGCCCATGCCACCGCTGCTGCTCCAGCCGCTGGTGGAGAACGCCATCAAGCACGGCCTAGAGCCGCACCGGCCCGGTGGCCTGTTGCGCGTGACGGCGCAGCGCGCGGGCCAGGTGCTGTGCTTACGGGTGGAGGATTCCGGGGCGGGGCTTTCGGCCACGCCCTCACCCCAAGCGGGAACAGGGTTTGGCTTGACCCAGATCCGCGAGCGCTTGCAAACGCTACACGGGGCAGCCGCCCACCTCAGCCTACAGCCCCGCGAGGGCGGCGGCACCGTGGCCCAGATTGACCTGCCCATCACGCCCTCACCATGACCCCTACCGCCCTGATTGCCGAAGACGAGCCTCTGTTGGCCCAAGCCCTGCGCGCTGAGCTGGCCCGAGCCTGGCCCGAATTGAACGTGGTGGCCATGGCTCAGGATGGCGACGACGCCGTGAGCCTGGCCTTGCAGCACCTGCCCAGCGTGCTGTGGCTGGACATCCGCATGCCGGGCAGAGATGGCCTGGATGCCGCCCAGGCGATTGTGGAAGACTGGCCCGACGACCGCGCCTTGCCGCTGATCGTGTTTGTCACCGCTTACGACCACTATGCCCTGCAAGCCTTTGAGCGGGCTGCGGCCGACTATCTGCTCAAGCCGGTGCAGCCAGAGCGCTTGCGTGCGTGCTGCGAGCGCCTGCAAGCCCGTCTGCGCGCCGCCGCCCCGCAGGCCGCCGAGCCCACGGAGGCCCCAAAGGCCAGCGCCGCCGCCAGCATGCCCACCACCGACGATGCCGCTGTGCTGGCCCGCCTGCGCGACCTGCTGGGTGCGCCCCTGGGCGCAACACCGCGCCCGGAGCCGCTGCAAGTGCTACAGGTCTCTCAGGGTGCGCACACGCTGTTGGTTCCGGTGGACGAGGTCATTTACTTCGAAGCGGCTGACAAATACGTGCGCGTCCTCACCGCCCAGAAAGAGCATTTGATCCGGCTCTCTCTCAAAGAGCTGCTGAGCCAGTTGGACACCCAGCGCTTTTGGCAGATCCATCGAGGCACCGTGGTGCAATGGCGCGAGGTGGCCCAGGCCCTCCGGGACGAGAGCGGCAAAGTCACCCTCACCCTGCACCGCCGCCCAGAGCGCCTGGCCGTGAGCCGGGTGTATGCGGCGCGCTTTAAGGCCCTTTGACGCCGTTCGCGCCCTGGGCTGGCGCTTCACGCTGGTGGCAGGCATTTCGTCGCAAGCCCAGCGACAGGACCTTGGCGGTGGCGCACCATTCAGGCACTTCTTCTTCACCACCAAGGACACCGCCATGACCACCACCGCCACCACCGACCTCTACGCTCAAGCTGAACGCCGCGTGAAGCGCAAGATCGGCCTGATGACCCATGTCACCATCTTTGCGATGGTCAACCTGGGCCTGGTCCTGCTGGCCCAGCATCGGGGTGCGCACTGGAACCTCTTTCCCATGCTGGGATGGGGCATTGCCCTGTCTTTCCACGCCATGGGCACCTGGTTGCGCCTGAGCCGCGATGGCTGGCACCAGCGCATGGTAGAGGCCGAAGCCGCCAAGCTGCGCAGCCAGCGCTGAGCGCAGCCCAGGAGCCTGTCGGACTTGGGGAATGTCGGCTGCAAATCGGCCGCAGCGGCCCACTTCTCACCGCCTTCTTGCCCCATAGCTGGGCTATGCGGCTGCGAATTCGGCAAGAATTGGCCTCGCTGGGGCCGATTTTCGCTGTCGACACCCCAAGCCCGACAGGCTCCTAGGCGCTGTGCAATGCAGCCTTGGGGCACAGGGGCGCTGGCTACAATCAGCGCTCACTTCTCAGACTGCCGCTAACCCGGCACGCCCTCTATGAGCGACCATCGCCCCACCGACGCTGCGGCCAAGCCCGCCCCTGCCAATTTTTTGCGCGCCATCATCGAGCGCGACCTGCAGGCGGGCACTTACGAGCGGCGTCGCTTTGCGGGCAGCCCGGGCGATGCCGCCCACCATGAAGCCGGTGACATCGACCCCGCGCGCGTGCGCCTGCGCTTTCCGCCTGAACCCAACGGTTACCTGCACATCGGCCATGCCAAGAGCATCTGCCTGAACGTGGGCCTGGCGCGCGACTTTGGTGGTGTTTGCCACCTGCGCTTTGACGACACCAACCCCGAGAAAGAAGAACAAGAGTACGTGGATGCCATCGAAGAGATGGGCCGTTGGCTGGGATGGGACTGGAACTTCAAGGGCACCGCCCACAAGTTCTACGCCAGCAATTACTTCGACTTCATGTACCAAGCCGCCGAGCTGCTGATCGAGCGCGGCCTGGCCTATGTGGACGAGCAATCGCCTGAGCAAATGCGCGCCAACCGAGGCGACTTTGGTAAGCCGGGCGTAGACAGCCCCTTCCGAGGCCGCACCCCGGCCGAGAACCTGGCACGCTTCAGAGAGATGCGCGACGGCGTGCACCCGGATGGCGCCATGGTGCTGCGGGCCAAGATCGACATGGCCAGCCCCAACATCAACCTGCGTGACCCAGCGCTCTACCGCATCCGCCGCGCCACCCACCACAACACCGGCGACAAATGGTGCATCTACCCGATGTACACCTACGCCCACCCGATTGAAGACGCGCTGGAGCGCATCAGCCACAGCATCTGCACGCTGGAGTTTGAAGACCAGCGCCCCTTCTACGACTGGGTGCTGGAGCGCCTGGCCGAAACCGTGACCCTGCCCGACGGCCGCCAAGTGGGTGGCCTGCTGCAGCACCCACTGCCCAAGCAGTATGAGTTTGGTCGCCTGAACCTGAGCTATGTGATCACCAGCAAGCGCAAGCTCAAGCAACTGGTGGACGAAGGCCATGTGAACGGCTGGGACGACCCCCGCATGCCCACCCTGGCCGGCCTGCGCCGCCGGGGCTACACGCCCGAGGCCATCCGCAAGATGGCCGACGACAGCGGTGCCAGCAAGCACAATATCTGGCTCGACTATTCGGTGCTCGAAGGCTGCCTGCGCGACGACCTGGAGCACAAGGCCCACCGGGGCATGGCCGTGCTGGACCCAGTCAAGCTGGTGCTCAGCAACTGGGCCGAAGTGTTTGGCTCAGACGCCTACACCGAAGACTGTAGCCAGCCCGCCCTGCCCCATTCGGCCATTGCCGAAGGCCAAACCCCGCCGCCCGACCGCGTGTTCAAGATCGGCAAAGAGGTCTGGATCGAGCGCGAAGACTTTGAAGAAGCCCCGCCCAAGGGCTACAAACGCCTCTTCCCCGGCAACCTGGTGCGCCTCAAAGGCGGCTATGTGGTGGAGTGCACCGGCTGCACCCGCGACGCCAAGGGCCAAGTCACCGAAGTGCTGGCCAAGGTCATCGCCAACACCAAGAGCGGCACGCCGGGTGCAGACAGCGTCAAAGCCAAAGCCGCCATCACCTGGGTGGCCGTGGCCGACGGCGTGCCTGCCGAAGTACGCCTCTACGACCGCCTCTTCAGCGAGGCCCAGCCCGACGCCGGTGGCAAAGACTTCTTGGAAGCGCTGAACCCGAACAGCCTCAAAGTCATCACTGCCATCGTCGAACCTTCCCTCGCCGCCGCCCAGCCCGACCAAAAATTCCAGTTCGAGCGCCACGGCTACTTTGTGGCCGACCGCAAGGACCATGGCGTGGGCGGCAAGGTGGTGTTCAACCGGGTGACGGGATTGAAGGATTCGTGGGGCAAGTGAGGCGTTGTGTGGCTTCGTGAGGGGCCACGAATGCTGACGCACCAACTTAACGAGTTTGACAAATTATTCCAAATTAACTAAATTCAAGCCCATCTTGAGTTGCCCCACCAATTTGCGTGCACCGCAATCTGAATGGGCAGTCTGTCAATGAGGTGCGCAATGACCGTGGGAATCAGTGAACAACCATGAACACCTTGACTTTCCCCCACTCTGTGGCCATTGAAATTCCATCGCGTCTTGCCGCACCGACTGACCCCTATGCCAGCGAAGCGCAAACTGATGCGCTTTTGCGCACAGGTGCAGCCTACCGGCGCGATCGCATGCAGGCTGCCGACATGATCACCACAGACGAAGCCGCTGACTTGGCTGGCACCACCCGCGTCACGATCAACGCTTGGATCAAAGCGGGCCGCTGCATCGCTGTGACCCATTTGCGGCGAGGCTTCAAGCTTCCGCGCTGGCAGTTCGAACCTTCCATGTTCCCGCATATTCAGCCGCTCTCGCAGATGCTGGGTTCGACCGATGGCTGGCATCTGCTGGCTTTTCTGGAGAGCCCCCACCCCGCACTTGATGGGCAGACGCCGCGTATCGCATTGGAACAAGGCCTTGGCGCGAGCCGCGTGCTGGGATTGGCAACAGCAGAGGGTCACTGACGACCCCTGCCCATGAAACTCAAAGATCTCAATCCACCCCTCATAGAACTGCCCACTGGGCAGCCCTTTTTCCGGGTGCAATTGCTGCGCGCCCGAAGTGGGAGCGTCAGAGCCAACGGCCTGCTTTTAGCACCCGCTGGCGCATTGTCTGGCCGGTTTTGCCTGCCCGGCCAGGTGACGGCATACCTTGCCGATAGTGCCCATACTGCGCTGTTTGAATCCCAATTCCGTCGCGACACTGTGAGCCGCAACCTGTCTGACTTGGCCAAGCGTGCTCTGGTCCAGTTCATCATCCACAAGCCCCTGCGTCTGGTGGACTTGCGACCACTGGCCGAGCCTTATCCACTTCTGCAAAGCATGCGCATTGCACAGACCCAGGGCTTGGCGCAAGAGATCTTTGAGAACCAGCATCATGGTCTGGTTTACGCCTCTGCCCAACACCCACAACATGCCTGTGTCTGCTTGTTCCCAGAAGGCATAGCCCGCCTCAAACGGGCCCAGTCATGGCCCTTGGTCAAGCCCGGAACCAAGCAACTGCTGCGCGTTGTGGTGGACGCGGCTCGCCGCTCTGGCGTACCCCTGCTAGACCAAGAACCCACCGGGTAAGGGCAAACCGGCGCTGATTGCTTAATTGGCTACTGGGAGGAGTGCGCCAAACCGCCCCTTGCCGCTAAGGCCCAAGATCAAGCGCTGCGTCGCCCGCGTCGCCCCCACATAAAACAGCCGCGCTTCCTCGCGCTCGTCCTCCCCTTTGGTGGGCATGTGGCCCACGCCAACCAGGGCCACCACGGGGAACTCCAAGCCTTTGCTGGCGTGCAGGCTCATCACCTTGATGCTGTCTTGGGTGGGGTCGAACTGCCCGGTCTTTTTGCGCACTTGATGCGGCAAGCCGCGCTGGGTGAGCAAACGGGCGCACAGGTCCAGCTCGCTCCAATGGCGGCAGAGGATGGCCATATCGCCCCATGCGTGGCCTTCGCGGTGGGCGCTGCTCAGCAGCTCGGCGACTTGGGCAGCTTCTTCGCGCAGCGTGGGCAGGCGGATGATGAGCGGGGGTTCGCCGTCGCGCCCGCAGCTCACGGGCTTGAGCAAGGGCACACCGTCGTCGTCTTTGTCTTCGTCGGTCAGCAGGTCAGCGGCTACCAAGCTGGCGGTCTGCAAAATTTGCTGGGTGTTGCGGTAGTTGACTTTGAGAATGGCGGTGCGTCCTTGGGCCTGGATGCCCAAGCGCTTAAAGCTGAAGTTCTTTTTCCGGGCTCGCTCGTAAATGCTTTGTGCGTCGTCATACAACACGAGCAGGCAGTTGGTGGCTGGGTCCACCATTTGCACCACCAGGCGCAGCCATTCAGGCGCAAAGTCGTGGCCCTCGTCGATCAGCACAGCCTGGTATTGCCCACTGGGAATCTGGCGGCGGTCCACCCCCGTGATGACGCGCTGGACCATGTCGGCCATCTTGTCGCTCAAGGGCTGGTTGTTGGCAGGCATGGCCTGGCCATAAGTCTTCAACTGGGCATAGCACCATTTGTGGAAATGCACAGCATGGACGCGGTCAGCAATGCCTTTGGCCGCCATCTCGCGGGCCAATTGGCGTGCCAGTGGTTCGTTGTAGCAAAGAATGAGGATGGGTTTGCTGGACGCCGTCTGGGCCCGGGCCAGGTGTTCCGCACGGTAGCCCAGCAGCATGGTCTTGCCTGATCCGGCTACACCGTGGATGACGCGGTGGCCGTCACCCAAGCTGCGGGCCAGTTGCTCTTGGTGCAAGTCCATCACCCGCATCATGCTGGGCAGCTCAGCCGTCTCGTCATGGCTGCCAAACAGTTGCCCCTGCACCTGAACACGGATCTCGGGGAACATCACCCAGCGAACCCTGTCCATCTGTGGCAGAGACATGACACCGCCCATCATGAAGGGGAACATGTCCCACAAACGGCTTTGCAGCGCCTCGGGTTCAACCTGCTCAGCCATCTCGTCTTGGCAGACCACGCGGTGGGGCTCGATGGCGTGGGCCAGCTCCGCCTTGTTGAACTGGGCGCGGGTGATGTTGGGCAGCACCACGCCATAGCTCCAAGGAAAGGCCAGCTTGCCTTGGTGACGCCCTTCTGCGTACACCAGTTGAGAGTCTCTCTCCAAAGCGTTGACCACCTGATGCGCATATTGCCGGGCCTGCTCCAGCGGGTTGGCAATGGTCTTGGGGCCTTGCTCGGTGTGGATGTCCCAGGTCTGCTTATTGGCCTGGATGAGGGTAGATAAACGGAAGTCCTTGACCTCCAAGATCAAGATGCCCCGGCGCGGGTGCATGACCACAAAGTCAGGGTGCTGGTGCAGGGGGCCAACTGCCACGTCGTACCAAAGCAAGTAGTCGTCATCGAGCTTTTGCTCCAGCCGCTCGGCCGTGCGCCGCTCGCCGCTGGTCATGCGGGCGACACAGGCGCTGAAGGCCGGGATCAAGGTGGCCATCGAGTGGGAAATGATCTTCAGATTGGGGGGAAAGCTCGGCACATTATTGCTGCGTGCGTCAGAGGCCGCCGGGTTCAGTGCACAATCTTGCCCAGAACTTTCGCCACAAAACACTGGCCAATCTCGGGAGGGAACTCATGAATCGTCTGTTACTTGTGTTGATGCTGGTAGCGGGTGCTGCGAACGCCCAGACCAACGAGCAGACCATCCGTATCTGCGACGACAAAGGTTGTTCGGACCGACCGCGCAGTAGCGCGACGTTCGACCCCATGCACGACGATAACCCTGAGGAAACTCAGCGCCTCGCGGCGCTGGCCGAGATCGCACGCAAAGACCCGCGCGCTGCCTATGACCTAGCGCTGCGCTACTTCCGTGGCGACGGCGTCAAGCGCGACAGCTACATGGCGATCAAGTGGATGCGCGAAGCGGGCGACCGAGGCGTGCCCGACGCCCATCTCGCGCTCGGCCGCTTCTACCTG
The DNA here is from genome assembly GCA_004359425.1 of Ideonella sp. MAG2. GTDB lineage: Bacteria > Pseudomonadota > Gammaproteobacteria > Burkholderiales > Burkholderiaceae_C > Ideonella. The sequence goes on from PTEU01000001.1 coordinate 1,945,503, forward strand.
ATGGGTGTAGAAGAAATGGGATCCGACCCAGCCGAAGCCGAAAAGTGGCTCTCGCTCGCCGCTGCGCGCGGCGACAAGGAAGCGGAGAAATTGCTGACCGAAGCCCGTGCCGCCAAGAAAACCGAACAAGAGCTGTACAGGTGGCGTGAAGCGTACCGCAAGAGCTGGTTTGGATGGTGGGCCAGCGGCTACTCCTACCACTGGTACTGGGGCCCTGCCGGTTGGTACTACCGCTGAAGCGCCCCCCAACGTTCTCCGCAGCAACCTTTTTGCACCATTTAGTAGAGGGAAGAATCCATGAACAAGACCACCACCCTGGCGGCACTGGCTGCCTCCTTGGCCCTAGTGGGCTGTGCTGCCCCTGGAGGCAAAGTGACCACGGGCACCAGCGCCACGGCCGCCACTGGCGGGGCCGCTGGTGGCACCAGCGCCGGTGCCAACTCCAATCTGGAGCGCTGCAGCGCACCGCTCGGAACATTGGCTGTGGACGATGGTCGTGGCAAGGAGTGGTACGCCAGCTTCGGCGCAGCCACACAGGTCACCACCATCGAGCCGCTGCTGCGCCTGGCGGTGCAGCAGTCCAATTGCTTCGTGATCACCTCGGTGGGCAACAACCGCACTGAGAGCAAGCTTTCCGCCATCACCGACAAGCAGCGCAATTCGGGTGACTTCCGAGCTGGCTCCAACCAACAAAAAGGCCAGCGCGTGGCGGCCGACTACTACTTGGAGCCGGCCATCATCATCGACAACGAATCCACCGGCAAGATCGGTGCCGCACTGGGAGGTTTGATCGGCGGTGGCCTCGGTGCCCTGGCAGGCTCGGTAGAGTCCAAAGCCTCGGTAGTAACGCTGACCATGTACGATATTCGCTCTGGCGTGCAGATTGCCATTTCCGAGGGTAACGCCACCGCCACCAACTATGGCGCGGCCATTGGCGCTTTCGGTGGCGGCGCGGCGGGTGGTCTCAGCGGTTTCTCGCGCACCCCCGCCGGCAAGGCCTCCGTAGCGGCCTTCGTAGATGCGTACAACAGCATGGTGATCTCGCTGCGCAACTATAAAGCGCAAACAGTCAAAGGCGGCTTGGGCAAGGGCGGTGTGTTGAAGGTTGGGGACTGAATCTCCCCATCGCTGAATTTGCCCCCCGAGCCCCAGCCCAGCATCCCTTCGAGGGGTCAAGCGCCTGAGGTCATGCAAGGCCGCATTGGCGTTCGCAGCGCGCTGATGCGCATCCGACCAGCCAGGCTCCTGCTCCGTCAGGGGCCTTTGTGTGGATGGGGTGGCTGCGTGGTGCGAGCCAAGATTGATACCAAGAGCCCGGCATGACTGGCCCGTGGGCATCGCCTCTGAAAGGGGTATCACAAGCTGAACCGTGTGACCCATTTCGGGGAGGCTCACTTTATCGGGAAGAAGCCACCACGTGTATAGGCGGGCAGGCCCGAGGGCGATGCAGACTATGATTTGGCCGCTCCACACTGCCATCTTAGGGATCCGAATGGAAAAGATTTTGTCGGGGTTTGGCTCGCTGCTGTATCGCATGCGGTTCACCATGCTGTTCTTCTATGTCGGCTTGGTTGGCATTATTTTTGGCATCTTGGGCAAGTTCGTGCTCGAAACCTACAAGCTGATGAACACCTTGCTGTTCGCCGACTTGCAGAAGATCGACTTGATCATCAAGGTGCTGGAGTTGGTGGACATGACCATGGTGGCCCAGCTCGTCTGGGTGGTGGCCTTGGCCGGGGTGTCTTTGTTTGTGACCACCGACCATTTCGACAACAGCGACATGAAAAAGCCGGACTGGCTGGACCATGTGAACACCTACAACCTGAAGCTGAAGTTGGCCTTTGCCATCATCTCCATCTCCGGGGTGCACGCCCTCAAGACCTACCTCAGCGGCGAGCTGACCCTGGCCAGCGTACAGGTGATGACCATGATTGCCATCATCCACTTCACCTTTGTGCTGTCGGCCATTGGCATCTCATTTGCTGAGCGGTTGACCCGCGAGACCCCCCACGACAGCAAGCCTCACGGCACCGAACCTTGAGGCAGAGCAAGGCCTGAGGCCTGGCTCAGGCCACTCGCTTGATAGCCCCGAACCGCTGGGCTTTTTGACGGTTTGCCCGCCCCCGCCACCGGGACAATGGGCCCGTCATGAGTATGTTTTTGTGTTCCATCTTAGGGCTCCGGGTGTCCACTGTGCCTGCAGGGGGCTGCTGGGCATGGCCATGCTGAATCCACGCTGGCCCCTACCGGCCCTGGCGACCTGGCTTTCAGCTTGGGTCTTGGTGCTGGGAGCGCAGCGCCTGGGCGTTGAGCCATGGGTGGCGGTGGCGACGGGTTTGGGCTGGTCGCTGAGCTGGGGCCTGCAACAAAGCCAGCGCTGGCGGCGGCTCATGGTGTCGGCCGGTTTCCCGCTGTCGTGGTTGATGCTGCATGGTGGACCGGTGGGCGCATGGCCTGCCTGGGCTTGGCTGGTGCCGCTGGCGGTGCTGGCCCTGCTCTACCCACGCAGCACCTGGGGCGACGCGCCGCTGTTCCCTACCCCCAAGAATGCGCTGCAAGGCTTGGGCCAAGCCCTGCCGCTGCCTGCGGGAGCGCGGGTGCTGGACGCGGGCTGCGGCCTGGGGGATGGCCTGCTGGCGCTGCATCGCGAATATCCGCAAGCGCACTTACAGGGTTTGGAATGGAGCGCCCCTTTGCGCCTGGCCTGCGCCTGGCGTTGTGGCTTTGCTCAGGTCCAGCGGGCTGATATCTGGGCGGCTGACTGGAGCCAGCTCGATGTGGTGTACCTGTTCCAACGCCCGGAGAGCATGCCCAAAGCGCGCGACAAAGCGCTGCGCGAGCTGCGCCCCGGTGCGTGGCTCGTCAGCCTAGAGTTTGAGGTGCCAGGCTGGACGCCGCATACCAAGCTGGAAACCGTGCCGGGCAAGCCCGTGTGGTTGTATCAGGCCCCTTTCGGCACGACCGCAAGTACCAATCGCTGCACCGCCGCCAAGGCCCGTGCCTGCGGCCAGCAATGCCAAGCCAGCACCGCCTGCGCGCCTACTCGCCAACCAAGCCATTCCTGATGGCGTACACCGTGAGCTCGGCGTTATTGGCCAGGGCCAGTTTCTCCAGCACCCGAGCCCGGTAGACGCTGACGGTCTTGGGCGACAGCGTCAGCTCGGTGGCAATGTCTGAGAGCCGCTTGCCGGAGGCGATCATCACCAGGGTTTGCAGCTCGCGGTCCGAGAGCTTTTCGTGGGCGTTGGCCACGTCGGGGGTGGTCAGGCTTTCAACCAGCATCTGCGCCATGTCTGGCGTGATGTATTTGCGGCCTTGAGACACCGTGCGCACCGCCTGCACCAAGGCCGCTGGGTCGCCGCCCTTGTTCACGTAGCCATAAGCCCCGGCCTTGAGCGCGCGGATGGCGTATTGGTCTTCGGGGTACATGCTGACGACCAACACCTTGATGGTCGAGCCTTCGTCTTTGAGGACATGCAGCACGTCCAAGCCGCTGCGGCCAGGCATATTGATGTCGAGCACCAGCACATCGCAGCTTTCGTTGCGCAGCAGGCTGCGCAGCTCGCCGTAATCGCCCGCCTCGCCAATCACCTCAATGTCGGGGGCATCGGACAGCGTGTCGCGAATGCCGCGACGAATCAGGGCGTGGTCGTCACAGATGATCACGCGAGTCATACATCTCCCCAGGAGCTAGGATCATGCGGCGGGTCCGCCATCAGGCCGTCGTGGTCAACGGCAGCGGCAGCCTCGGCATCGAGTGGAACAGACAAAATCAAGGTGGTGCCCGCCGCGCCACTGGATAGGTCTACCCAGCCACCCACGGTGGACGCCCGCTCATGCAGGCCCCGAATGCCAAAGCTCTTGACTTTGGCTAGGTCAGTATCGGTCAAGCCTCTCCCGTTGTCGCTCACTTCGAGAGACATCACACCCTGGGCGACCGACAAATCAATGCTGACGCGCGTGGCCTGGGCATGTTTGGAGACATTGGTCAGTGCCTCTTGGGCCGTGCGGTAGGCCACCAAGGGCACACCGGCGGGCAATTGCGGGTTGTCGGCACTGGTGCGAAAGGCGCACAAGATACCCGTGCGGCGCTCAAAGCGGTTGGCCAACCACTGCAGGGCGGCGACCAAGCCTTGCTCAAGAATGGCGGGCCGCAGGTTGTGCATGATGCGCTGGCTGGCCTCCAGCGCGTGGGTCACGGTTTCCATGGCGCTGTCGAGCCGCTGCTTGACCTCGGGGGTGCTGGCAGCATTGCGGGCCAGCCACGCCAGCTCAAACTTCAGCGCGCTGAGGCTGCCGCCCACGTCATCGTGGATCTCGCGGGCTATGGCGGCCCGCTCCATCTCCACACTGGTTTGCAGGTGCTGGGCCAGCTCAGAGAGACGCTGGCGCGAGGCAGCCAGCGCTTGGTCGGCCCGCAGCTTGGCGCGCTGGGTCTCGGCTGCCTCAAAAGCATGCTCTACCGCCGGACCCAGACGGGCCAGATTGCCTTTGAGCAGATAGTCACTGGCTCCGTTGCGCATGGCGGCCACGGCCACATCCTCGCCAATCTCGCCAGAGACCAAGATAAAGGGAGAACTCACACCCAGCTCGCGCACGATCTCCAAGGCTTTGATGCCTGAAAAGCCTGGGATGTTGTAGTCCGACAGGATCACGTCCCAGCGCTGTGCCAAAGCGGCCCGAAAGGCCTGCTCGGTGTCGACTCGTTCACAGTCCACCACCAGGCCACCCCGCCGCAACTGGGCCATGGCGAGGCTGTGATCGCCGTCATCATCTTCAAGGTGCAGCAAACGCAGGGGTCGCGAGGGCGCGGAGGCAGTCATGGGCAAAGTATCACCCAGACCAGCGCTGCTGAACGGCCGCCTTTGCATCGAAATGAACGGTGATTTGGGGTGTGATCTGCTCAATCGACAAAGGCAGTCTGCCGAAGAATCTCCCACAAGCAGCCCCGTGGGGCGACACAAGCCAAATCGGGCCTTAAACCCGATGTCGCAAGGTCAGACCACAGGGTATCTCAGCCCCTGGAGCCACGATGTACAACCTCGACGCCAGTGCCCCGGAGCCACCTGACAAGCATGCGCTGTTAGTGGCCACCGACCTGCAGGACCACTTGATGGTGGCCTCGAATGACTTGGAGCGCCTGCAACGCCTGCTGGACGATGCCAGCGAGTCGCTGTCCGGTCATTTTTACAGCGCCACCGACCACATACAGCGCCTGCTGAGGGCTGCGGCCGTGCAAGCGGTGGATGAAGGTGGCCAGATGCACGATGCCATGCGAGACCTGGCCGGTGCCATCACCGCGCTGCAATTCCATGACATGGCCACGCAGTTGATCAACCACACCCAAAGACGCTTGCGCGGCTGCGCCGACAAGATTGCCCGCGAAGCCATGGGAGACGACGAGGATGGAGAAACCATCGTCGAAGAAATCCCCTTGAAGCCCAATCCTGTGACACAGGACGAGATGGACGCTGGGTCCGTCGACCTGTTCTGACCTCACCCCAAACTGCCTGCCCTCACTCAGAGAAACCCGGAGAAAAGCGATGCATTCCATTCTTGCCGTTGACGATTCGCCCTCGATGCGCCAAATGGTGACCTTCACCTTGAAGAACGCTGGCTTCAACGTCGTTGAGGCGGTGGACGGCCAGGACGCCTGGGAGAAGGCCAACCAACGTGACTTCAACTTGGTGCTGACCGACCAGAACATGCCCCGCATGGATGGCATCAGCCTGACCAAAAAGCTGCGCGAGAACCCCAAGTTCCAGTCCACGCCCATCCTGATCCTGACCACCGAGTCCAGCGACCAGATGAAGCAAGCCGGTCGCGCCGCGGGTGCCACCGGTTGGCTGGTGAAGCCCTTTGACCCGGCCAAGCTGATCGAAGTGATCGGCAAAGTCATTCGCTGACGCGACCTCGGGCAGACCCCTCTCTTTTTGGAGCCAGACCTCATGGGCGAGACCTCACAAGACAACACTAGCGCCAGTGCCGGCATTGACCTCAGCCAGTTCTATCAAGTCTTCTTTGAAGAAGCCGGCGAGAACCTGGAGCAGATGGAGCAAAAGCTCCTGGAACTCGATGTCAGCGCGGCCGACGATGAAGAGCTGAACGCCATCTTCCGCTGTGCACATTCGGTCAAAGGCGGTGCGGCCACCTTTGGCTTCTCCGACGTGGCCGAGCTGACCCACCACATGGAGACCTTGCTGGACAAGCTGCGCCGGCATGAGCTGCAACCCACCTCCTCCATGGTGGACGTGCTGCTGGCCTCTGGCGATGCCTTGAAATTCATGCTCAGCCGCCACCAAGGCGGTGGCGGTGACCCCATTGACACCTCTGAACTGGTAGGCCGCATCCGGGCCATGGCCGAAAGCGCTGGCGAGCCCCCTGCTGCTGCCCAAGCTGCCGCCCCAGCGCCAGCCGCCGCCCCACCTGCCCCGGTGGCGGTGGAAGCACCCGCACCAGCAGCCTCTAGCCTGCCCGCAGGGACCAGAGTGCTGGACTTGACGGTGGGGCCGCTGGACCAACCCGAACAGGCCGACAATTTGTTTGATCTCTTCAAAGAGATCACGGCCCTGGGCACCATGGAGCCCTTGGATGCCCGGCGAGATGCCGACGGTGTGCGCCGGTTCAAGATCACCACCACCGCCTCCGACGATGACTTGCTGGACTTGTTCACCTTCCATGTGGACCGTGAAAAACTCCAACTCAAGGCCTTTGGCCCCGGCTATGGCTTCCATGACGGTGCACCGGGTGCCCCCATGGCCGACGCCCATGCCAACCCCGCCAATGCGCCGGAATTAGGCTATGGCTTCTTCGACGACGCCCCCGGTGCTCCCGGCACCGCCGCTGCTGCTGCGGCCTCTGCCACACCGGCCTCCAGTGCGGGCACCAACGCCGTCGCCGCACCGGCACCATCTGCCTCTGCCGCTAAACCCGCCGCCAAGCCAGAAGCCCGCAGCGCCGCCCAAGGCCCGGACTCCACCACCTTGCGTGTCTCGGTCGAGAAGGTCGACCAGCTCATTAACTTGGTGGGCGAGTTGGTGATCACCCAGGCCATGTTGGCCCAAAACAGCCGCAGTGTTGAAGAGGGTGTGTCGCAGCAACTGATGTCTGGCCTGGCCGACTTGGAACGCAACACCCGCGACCTGCAAGAAGCGGTGATGTCCATCCGCATGATTCCCATGTCCATGGTCTTCAACCGCTTCCCGCGCATGTTGCGCGACTTGGCGGCCAAGCTGGGCAAAAAGGTCGAGCTGGTGACGCAAGGTGAAGCGACCGAGTTGGACAAGGGCTTGGTGGAAAAGATCACCGACCCGCTGACCCACTTGGTGCGCAATAGCTGCGACCACGGCATTGAACAGCCCCAAGAACGCCTGGCCAAGGGCAAGCCCGAACACGGCACGGTGACGCTGATTGCTTCTCACCAAGGTGGCTCCATCGTCATCGAAGTGCGTGACGACGGCCGAGGCCTGAACCGCGAGAAGCTGCTCAAGAAGGCCCGCGAGCGCGGCATTGACGCGCCCGACACCATGACCGACCAAGAGGTCTACGGCCTGATCTTCGCACCTGGCTTCTCCACCGCCGACCAAGTCACCGACGTGTCGGGCCGCGGTGTGGGCATGGACGTGGTGAAGAAAAACATCACCTCCCTGGGCGGCACGGTGGATATCGACTCCGCCGAAGGCTACGGCATGAGCGTCAAGGTGCGCTTGCCGCTGACGCTGGCCATCATGGACGGCATGAGCATTGGTGTGGGCGACGAGGTCTACATCCTGCCGCTGTCCTCGGTGGTGGAGTCCTTCCAAGTCGAAGAATCCATGATCAAGACCATCGGCGGCTCGGGCCGTGTGGTGGAAGTGCGCGACGAATTCATGCCCGTGATTGACCTCGAAAAGGTCTTCCATGTGCCGCGGTTCGACTTTGAAAACGTCTCAAACATCATGGTGGTGGTGGAGGCCGAAGGTGGCCGCGTCGCCCTGCTGGTGGACGAGTTGCTGGGCCAACAGCAGGTGGTGGTCAAGAACCTAGAAGCCAACTACCGCAAGGTGAACGATGTCTCCGGGGCGACCATCATGGGTGATGGCCGCGTCGCGCTGATCTTGGACATCGGGGCACTGGTTCGCCACTCGCGACATTGAGCCCAGCAGCTTTCCTTTCGATCCGCCCCTCGCTCAAGCCCACGATCGAGCGCGCGCCAGGTTGGTCGCGCCGCTCGATCAATTTCAAAGAGCCTCCCCATGTCCTTGATGAACAAGCTCAAGCTCGCACCGCGCATGGCCTTCGCGTTTGGCCTGCAAGTGACCATCACGGCCATTCTTGTGGCCCTTGCCATCATCACCGCCAGAGGGATAGAGACCGAGTTCAAAGAGGTTCAAAACAACTACCTGCCCAAGATCTTTACCCTCACGGAGTGGGAATCGGAGATCAACCAGATTGCACGTTCAACGCGCACCATGTTGATCATGGAGGATGCAGCGGACCTCGCCGAACAACGGCAAAAGATTGAGAGCAGCCGAGCCGAGATCAAGAAGTACGCCGAGGACTTGGAGGCCAGCATCGTCAGCCCTCAAGGCAAGGCCGCCCTGGCCGAGCTGATAAAGGTCCGGGCGACTTTCATCCAAGATCTCGATGAGTTTTTGGCGCTGCATGCCAAAGGCGACAAAGAAGGTGCTCGCAAGCAGCTCTTGACGGAGTTGCGCATCACCCAACTGGCCTACATCAAGGCCATGGACACCTTGACCGACCAACAAAAGGCGATGTTGGAGTCGGCAGGCACACGCGTCAGCGAGGCCATCGCACAAGAGACCACCCTGCTGATCGGTGGCTTGGTTGTCGTCGTCTTGCTCTGCGTGGCCATGTCTTGGTGGCTGGTGCGCAGCATCATGACGCCCATGAAACAAGCTTTGGCGCTCTCGGAGGCCGTCGCCCAAGGCGACTTGTCTCACACCATCCAGGCGGAAGGCCGTGACGAGATGGCGGTGCTCATGCGCAGCTTGGGTGCCATGAGCCAAAGCTTGAGCGACGTGGTGAGCACCGTACGCGTCAACGCCGAAGCCGTGGCCACCGCCAGCGCGCAGATTGCACAAGGCACACAGGACTTGAGCCAGCGCACCGAAGAGCAGGCTTCGTCGCTGCAAGAAACCGCCTCCTCCATGGAGGAGCTAGGCTCCACGGTGAAGAACAATGCCGACAATGCTAGGCAGGCCAGCCAATTGGCCAACCAGGCTTCTGGCGTGGCCCAGCACGGCGGCAGCGTGGTGGCGGATGTGGTCAACACCATGGGTGAGATCAATCACAGCAGCCGACAAATATCCGACATCATCGGCGTGATTGATGGCATCGCCTTCCAAACCAATATCTTGGCCCTGAACGCGGCTGTCGAAGCCGCTCGTGCCGGCGAGCAGGGTCGAGGGTTTGCCGTGGTGGCGGGTGAGGTGCGCAACCTCGCGCAGCGAAGCGCCGAGGCCGCCAAGGAGATCAAATCTCTGATCAGCGCCAGCGTCGAAAAGGTTGAGAAAGGCTCGGCCTTGGTGGACCGAGCCGGCAAAACCATGACCGAAGTCGTGCATTCCATCCAACGTGTCAGTGACTTGGTGGGCGAGATCAGCACCTCGACCGCCGAGCAGAGCGATGGGATGTCCCAAGTCGGTACGGCTGTGAGCCAAATGGACCAAGTCACCCAACAAAATGCGGCCCTGGTCGAAGAGAGCGCTGCGGCGGCCGAGAGCTTGCGCTCACAAGCCCAGCAACTCATGAAGTCAGTCGCTCACTTCAAGCTCAGTGGGCAGGCTGCCGTGGGGCAAGCCTTTGCGCGCCAGAGCGAGCCAGCAGCCTCTGTTCGAGCCTTGCCGTCTCCTGAAAGCAGAGGCGTCAGGCCTGCCGCACCTTCTGTCGCTTCGCACGCTGCCGCCAAGCCGGCCACACCCGGCAGAACCGAGGCTTCGACCCCGGCTCAAGATGCCGAATGGGAGACGTTTTGAGCCACTGTCCAGCGCTGCTGCGCTATGCCCAACACCTAGGTCTTGCAACTCAGAGCACACCATGTCACCCTTCCTTGGCTTGATGCGCCGGTTTTCCATTCGCTTGCGTATGCAAGCTGCTATTGCGATGGTGCTGGCCTTGTTCGCCTTGGTTGGTGTGACGGGCCTGCTAGGCGGCAACAAGCTCGCCGACTTGAACCATGAGTTCATAGAGCACTCCACCAAAGAAGTGCAAAACTTGAGTGATGTGAACGTGGCATTGGGCCGCGTGCGCGTGCACGAAAAGGCCATGATCATCGACTACCAGGACGGCCTGGCCGTGCTCAAGCACCGCGAGGCCTGGTTGGCGGAAATCAAGCAAGTCAACACCGCCCTGGGCAGCCTGCTCGAAGGTGAGGAAGACGCGGACAACCCCCTGGCGCGTGCCGCACTCAAGGACCTCGACGCCTATGTCAAGGCCACCCAGGAGGTGCTGGACAAAATGCAGAACGGCGAGTACGACGACGTTCGCGTGGCCGACAAAGGCCTGGAAGACGCCAAACACTTGGTGGCCAAGGTAGGCCACAGTCTGGCGGAGATCAGCAAGATCGTTAAGGACGAAGCCGCAAGCAGCCTAGCGAGTTTCAGCGCCTGGATGCAGGGCATGCAATGGGCTTTCGGCGCTGCCATGGTGTTGGCCGTGGCGATTGTGGTGCCTCTGACGCTGATGAACTCACGGTCCATCACGGATCCCATCAACCATGCCCGTGAGGTCGCCTTGGCCATTGCGGGTGGCAATCTCACCGTCGAGATCCAAACCAGTGGGCGAGACGAAACAGCAGACTTGTTGCGGGCACTGGCCCATATGCAACAAGAATTGGGTAGCGTGGTGAGTGATGTGCGCCGGGCCAGTGACAGCATCCATGTGGCCTCTAGCGAGGTGGCCTCGGGCAACACTGACTTAAGCCAGCGCACCGAAACCACGGCCAGCAGCCTGCAACAGACGGCGTTGTCCATGCAGCAGTTGACCAGCAGTGTCCGCCAGAGTGCCGACGCTGCAAAGAACGCCGACCAACTGGCCAGCTCGGCCTCATTTGCGGCCGAGCGCGGTGGCGAGGTGGTGGCCAAAGTCGTGCACACCATGGGCGACATCCACACAGCTTCTCGCAAGATCGCCGACATCATTGGGGTGATTGACGGCATTGCCTTCCAGACCAATATCTTGGCCTTGAATGCTGCCGTCGAGGCTGCCCGTGCAGGCGAGCAAGGCCGTGGCTTTGCGGTGGTGGCCTCTGAGGTCCGCAGCCTGGCCGGTCGCTCTGCTGAGGCCGCACGGGAGATCAAGACCCTGATTCAAGCCTCAGTAGAACGCATCGATGGCGGCACACAGTTGGTTCAAAACGCTGGCTCCACCATGGCGGACATCGTGCAATCGGTACAGCGTGTCACCCACACCATTCAAGACATCACCCAGGCAGCGGCGCAACAGAGTGACGGTATCAGCCAAGTCAATGGAGCCGTCAGCCACCTGGATCAGATGACGCAACAAAACGCCGCCCTGGTGGAGCAAAGCGCTGCCGCTGCGCAGAGCCTGCGAGACCAAGCTGAGCGCCTCAATGCCGTTGTGGCGCGGTTCCAGTTGGCGGCCTGAAGAGTCACTGCTAGACCTTGTCAATCACCATGACTCAACTGCTACGCCAACTGTCGATTCAAAAGCGCTTACTCGCTGCCATGAGCTTGATCAGCTTGGTGCTGGTGATTCTGGGGGCTTGGGCCGCCGTGGCCTACAAAGAGGTGCAAGCCCAGGCCGACCATATGTTGAAGTGGCAGATGGACACCCAGCGCGACAGTGGCACCGTCTTGGCCTCGCTAGAGCGAATGGCCCGCATGGAGCAGGCCGTGCTGCTGACCGCGAACAATGCCGTTGAGGCTGCCGAGCAAAAAGCAGCCTGGGCCCAGCAAGTCAAAACGGCCAAGGCCTTGTTGGAGGCCGCCAAGCTTGCCGACAGCTCCGACACCCAGCGCAACACCCATGTCACCGAGGGTCTGACGGCCCTGCAGGCCTACGCCAGCGAGGTTGAACCGGTGCTGCAACAGGTGGTGGATGCCAAGATCGACGCCAATGCGGGATACGCCTACACCAGCAGGGCACAGCCCAACCTCGACCAAGCCCGCACCTCGCTGGGGGCCTGGGCCACGGCGACGCAGGACAGCATCACCCAAGCTCGGACCCAGCAGAGGGAGCATGGGCAACTGCAATCCAACATCCGTGCCGGTAGTGCGCTGGCGGTGATGGTGATCGCCATGTGGTTGATGATGAAGGTCGCCCGCTCGGTCACCCACCCCCTCAACGAGGCCGCCCGGCAGGCCCAGCGCATGGCCGAGGGTGATCTCAACCCGGTGGAGCCCGATAAAGGCCGCGACGAGGTGCATGAGTTTATGGCTGCGCTGGACGAGATGCGCAGCTCGCTGCGCGGCGTGGTGGCCAAGGTCCGCGATGGCTCCAAGAGCATTCACCTGGCCAGCACCGAGGTGGCCTCAGGCAACTTGGACCTGAGCCAGCGCACCGAGCAGACGGCCAGCAACTTGCAACGCACCGCCAGCGCCATGGAGGAGCTGACCAGCACCGTGCAGCACAGTGCTGAATCCGCCACGCAAGCCAACCAGTTGGCGGCCTCGGCCTCGCAGGCCGCACAGCGCGGTGGCCAAGTGGTGGCCGAGGTGGTCTCCAATATGGCTGAAATCTCCGGTGCCAGCCGCAAGATCGCAGACATCACCAGCGTGATTGACGGCATTGCCTTTCAGACCAATATCCTGGCCCTCAACGCCGCCGTCGAGGCCGCCCGCGCGGGCGAACAAGGCCGCGGCTTTGCCGTGGTGGCTGGTGAGGTGCGCTCACTGGCCCAGCGCTCGGCCGAGGCGGCCCGCGAGATCAAATCGCTGATCGGTGGCTCAGTAGAAAAGGTCGAAACAGGTGCTCGCCTGGTGGGCGTTGCAGGCACGACCATCGAGGAATTGGTGTCCTCGGTCGGCCGGGTCAGCGACATCATTGGCGAGATTTCTTCGGCCGCCGTAGAGCAAAGCCGAGGCCTCAGCGAGGTCAACACCTCCGTGGCCGAACTCGACCAAATGACCCAGCAAAACGCCGCGCTGGTGGAACAAGGTGCCGCGGCCGCTGCCAGCATGCGCTCGCAAACCGAGCTGTTGCTCTCTGCCGTGGCCGCCTTCCAGTTGGGGGACGGCCTCAGCGCTGTTGAGCCTGCCCTGCCTTTGCCCACGGCCCCCCAGCCCCCCGCTCATGAGGCTGCCGCTCGGCAGGTCTTGTCTGCCTTGGTGAGAGCTCCTGCACCCTCGCCAATCGCCCCACCGTCGACCCCAGCGATGCCATCGATCAAGCCGAGCCCCAAAGCGGCTGCCGACGATGGAGACTGGGAAACATTTTGAATACTTGACTCTCTGCGCTGAGCTGCCGATAACACGCCATCAACAGATGGACCTCTTTGCCGACGCCACTAAGGACCGACCATGGACATGATTGCTGAAGCCCCTCCCCTCACCCGCCCAGAGGCCGAGCGTGCCCTGCCGGGGTCGCGCGGCCGAGCGCCCGCTACGGCCTCCTCGGCCCAAGGCGAATACCTGACCTTCCGCCTCGGCGGCGAGGAATACGGCATCGACATCCTCAGGGTGCAGGAAATCCGCTCCTATGAGCAACCCACCCGCATTGCCAACTCGCCCTCGTTCCTGAAAGGCGTGGTCAACTTGCGCGGCGTCATCGTTCCCATCATTGACCTGCGCGTCAAGCTGGGCTGCGAAACGGCCGAGTTCAACGCGTTCACTGTCGTCATCGTGCTGAACATCCGAGGTCGCGTGGTGGGAGCCGTGGTGGACTCGGTGTCGGACGTGCTGGAGTTGTCGCGTGACGCCATCAAGCCCGCCCCAGAGATGAACAACCAAGTGGACATGTCCTACCTGACGGGCATTGCCAATGTGGGCGAGCGCATGTTGATCTTGATGGACATCCAGGCGCTGATGAGCTCGGCCGACATGGGCTTGATTGACAGCATTGGCTGACCCCGGCTGGGCATGCATCAGCCCAGCAGCTCAGCAGCCCCACACAGCAAGCCCTGCGGCCCGCAGCCCAGGGCTTTTTGCTGTCTTCATGAAGGCCATTGGCAGCCTGTGTGGCCCTCAGGAGCGTGGTGCAGATCCGCCGCTACGTCAGCCGCCTTATCTCCCTGTGGCCGGGCGAGGCGACGCACCAAAAGCAAAGGGCCACTCACGTGGCCCTGGGCTTACCGCAGAGCTAACAAGCCAGCGGTCACTGTGACACCGGTAACGGGTTCCGGACTCCGCCCATTGGTGCGGTCGGTTGTTTTTGTCGCAGTGAGGCCATTGTGCTTGCTTTCGGTGACGCTGATGTGACGAGATAAGGGGGTTTTGCCCTTCAAACGCGGGAGCTGGGTTGGTTCGGGACTTTTTGCACACAATCGTCCGCCATACCGCCCTTAGGCCAGCAGCAAACCCAGGCAGACCCGCACCCCATCGGCCTGGTTGTGCAGGGTGATGGTGCCGCCCATTTTGGCCATATAGGTGCGCGCCACAAACAGCCCCTGCCCTCGGTGGCTGGCGTCTTGGCCTTCTCGGCCCGCCCCCGTGTCCTGCGACACACCGTAATCAAAGACCCGCCCTAGCAGGTCTTGGGGCACCCCTGGCCCCTGGTTGCTGATCTGCACCTCCACGCCTTGGGCGGTGAGTACACAGCGCAGTTCAATGGCGGTACCTGGGTGGCGGAAGCGATCCGCATTGGTCAGCACATGCGTGACCGCGTCCTCCAGGGCGTACTCGTCGGCGCGCACCCATAGCGGTGGTGCGTCGTGCGCCGCGTCCAGGTGGACCCGCTCAATCCCGGCGTGGGGAGCGTTCTGGGCCACTTGGCGCAAAAAGGCCATCAAGTCCAGGGCTTGCACACCCAAGGTGGTGGCCTCAAAGGCCTCGGTGGGCGAGGCCTGGCCGTACAACACCTTGATGGCCTGCTGCATGCGGTGGATGTAGCGGTGGCTGGGGTCGTCTGCTTGGGCATGCAGCACCATCAGCGACTGCAAGGGCGACATGATCTCGTGGCCCACCGCATGCCATTGGTCCTTCTCTTGCTGCACCCGAAGGTGTTCACGCCGCACATCGTCGTTGACCCGCTGCATCAAGTCGCCCAGCGTGCCCGCCAACAAGCCCAGCTCGTCGGCCCCACGCAAATCCGCCACGTCCAGCCGGATCTCGCTGGTTGGCCCTTTGACCTCCCGCGACACCAGCGCCGCGCGTTGAGTCAGCACCGTAATGCGCCGGATGATGCGCAGCTCAATGGCCAGCCAGGTCAGCAACACGGCCAGCAGCATGGCCCCCACAAAGCCCGCCACCCGCGTAGCCACCACGCTGAGCTGGCGGTTGACGCTGCGCACATCTCCCGTCAGCGTCAGCTCGTAACGGCCCAGGCTGGTGGTGATGGTTTCCCGCGCCACCAAGGGTGTGTCGTAGCCTTCTACCGGTAAGCGGCGGATCAGCGCGTCCATCAAGGGGGCGCTGGGCTCGGGCGGCGCATGGCCGCTGAGTTCGGCCACCTGCGCCCCATTGGCAGTGCGGATGTTCAAGGTCTCGCCCGGCAACAACAGGCTCTGCAAGGCTTGGAGAGAAAACGGCGCGGTAGGCTCGCCCTGGGCGCTGTCAAAGAGAGGCGCGCTCTCAGCCCCAGGGGGCAGGACCTGCACGCGCAACAGCATGCGGTCCAGGTCTTGCGGCGGCCAGACAATTTGGGCGCGGCGGGTCTGCAAGTCGTCTCGGAAAACCTCCACCGGCAAGCGCACCGAGAAGAAGGCTTGGCGCAAGCAATCCTCGGGCTCTGCGGCGGAGCCTACGCTGGCCGCAGATGCCGCAGATGCCATGTCCACCGCGCCCGGTAAAGGCCCCAGGCAGCGCAGGTCGCGCCAGAGCCAACCGCGAAAGTCCCGCACTGGCTTATCGGCCGTTTGGCCATCTTCGGCCTCGACAAAACCGGTCAGCCGCCCGCGCTGCGCCAAGCTGCTGCCGGCTGCCGGTGGCTCCGTGGGTGCTTCAAATGGGGCCATCCAGCGCGAGGTCTGCCCACGCATTTGCAGGGTGACGCGCACGCGGTGGGCGGCGCTCAGGTCGCGCTCACCCACACGCCGGGCCACCAAAGCCGGGCTGGGCACGCTGCCCACGGCATAGATAAAGCCCCCCGCCAAAGGGCTGCTGCCAATGGCCACGCACAACTGGGCCTCTTGACCACCGGGCAAGGCATAGCGCACGCCGCAGCCCGCCATCTCCACGGCCTGCTGCACCTTGGTGCGGTCGTCAAAGTCGATGGCCGAAAAGGGCAACACCACCGGGCGCAAGCCCACACCCGGCGGTGGCGCCATGGCCGGGTTGAGCAGGGCCAACTGGCCGGTGGGGTGGCGCAGGCGGGCACTGATCTGCCCCAGGGTTTTGGCAAAGCCCTGGGTATAGGCCTGCAAGCCCTGGATCTTTTCTTCGAGTAGCACCGAGAGCGCCAAGCCCACGGTGGCCAGCGCCAGCAGCGCAAACGCGCCGCGAAAGAACACCCGCAGTCGCAGCGGTATGCGGGTGGGCAGCAACAGTTGGCTGCCGCGCGTCCACAAAGATGCTGCGCGGCCGCTGGTGCTCGCCGCAGGCTCACTCACGGCCCGCTCCAGCGAAAGCCCCGCATGGGAATGTTCTCGATGGCTTCAAAGCCCTCGTCCAGCTCGCGAAAGGCGTCACGGATGGTGCTGACATGCTTGCGGATGTTGTCGCGGTTGCGGCCGCTCTTGACCACTTGATACAGCTCTTCGTAGCTCACCACCTCACCTTTGCGTTGCACCAGCGCGGCCAAGATGCGCTGGGCCGTCAGCGGCAGGTTGATGCGCTGGCCGCGCCACAGCGCACTGCCCTGGCGCAGTGGGTCTAGCACCAATTCAGGCGCGGTAGTGGTGGCTGCAGGGGGTGCGCTGGGGGCGCGGTCTTTGGTAGCACGCAGGATGTCGAGCAGGGTCTCGATGAAGTCGGCCTCTTCGAAGGTCGTTTTTTGCAGGTAGTCCCAGGCGTCCAGCGCCTTCATGATGCTGCGATAAATGGCCGCCGGCATGGCGGAGACCACCAGCACCGGCGTGCCAGGCCGGTGTTTGTTCAGGGTGTTGATCAGGGCCACCCCGGCATTGCGCTCGCGGCCTAGCTCAATGTCCATCAGCACCAGGTCATAGCGTTCGCGCAGCAGTGCGGCCTCGGCCTCGTCGCGGTTGAACCAGGCGTGCACCTGGGCGTCGGGGCGGGCCGCCGCGATCCAGCCGCGCAACTGCTGGCTGGTGGGCGCATCGTCTTCGATCACGGCAATCAGGGTCATACATCGCATTATCAGGACGCCCGATGGCCCGGCCTGTGAAGATTTCTTCCGAGCCTGGAAGAAAGCCGCCGCGCCATGGGGGCAAAGCTTCCTGGCGTCGCGCTGGTTTGCTCCGGGGCCTTTGCGAAGAATAAGTCTCATCGCAACCCCCACCGCTCAAGGAGCTCATGATGAACCCTTCGCCCGACACCTCTGACACCCCCGAGACCCCCGACTCACGCCTGTCTCGCTTGGCCCAAGCCGCTCGCAGCGCCTTGGGCAGCAGTGCCCAGGCCTTGGGTGGCCCCGCCCGCCTTGCAGGCCAAGCACTGGCTGCTGCGGCCACTGCTCTGTTCAGTGCCCGACGCGGCCTGCTGCTGCTGGCCGGTGTGGCCGCTTTAGGCTGGAGCCTGGTCAAGCACCCCCCCATGACCACCGTGGGCGCGGGCGAGGTGGGACTGCGCAGCAACTTGCTGACCGGTGGCAGCACCGAGTTCCGCGAGGGCAGCGCCCTGTTGCTGCCGGGCCTGCATGAGATGCGTCGGCTGTCGCTGCGTGACCAGCTCTTTCGCCCGAGCGACAGCGCCAGTGCCAGTGGCCCCTCGCCCTTCCAATCGGTGGAAGGCCTGTCGCTGGGCGTCGACCTCAGCGTGCGCTGGGCCGTGGACCCCACCAAGCTCAGCAGCACAGCACGTCAACTTCCCACCGACATCAGCCAAGATTTGGTGCAACCCGCTGTGCAAGGTGTGGTCTACAAAACCATGGCGCGCTACACGGTGCGTGAGATCTTCTCCAGCAAGCGGGCCGATATTCAGCAGCAGATCGAGGCCGAGCTGCGGCCCAAGCTCGCCGCCGATGGCCTGCTGCTGCGCAGCGTGCAGATCGGCAAGGTCGACTTGCCTGAAGACTACCGGCGTGGCATGGACGCCCTGCTGGCCGAAGAGCTCTCCAGCGAAAAGATGCGCTACACCCTGGAGCTCAAGGAAAAGCACGTCAAACAAACCGAGTTGGAAGCGCAGGCGGAGAAGGTCAAGCGTGAGACCGACGCCGAAGCCGCCGCCCGCGAACAGGTGATTGCCGCCAAGGCCCAGGAAGAGGCGATGAAGCATGTGCTGCCCTTCAAGCAAAAGCAGATCGAGCAGCGCCAGCTGGAAGCCGAGGCTGAGAAGGTGGCCCGCATCCGCACGGCAGAAGGCTCGGCCCAGGCCAGGCGCATTGAATCCCAAGGCGAGGCCGACTCGCGCCAAAAGCTGGCCGACGCCGAGGCCTACCGCTTGGCCAAAGTGGGCCAGGCCAATGCTGAGCAAATGGCCCGCGAAGGCGCCCTGGTCACCCGCCACCCGCTGCTGATCCAAAAAACCATGGCCGACAAGCTCAGCGACAAAATTCAAGTCATCATCGCGCCG
The DNA here is from genome assembly GCA_004359425.1 of Ideonella sp. MAG2. Classification (GTDB taxonomy): domain Bacteria; phylum Pseudomonadota; class Gammaproteobacteria; order Burkholderiales; family Burkholderiaceae_C; genus Ideonella. The sequence goes on from PTEU01000001.1 coordinate 1,964,252, forward strand.
CCACCCAGCAATGGCGATTTCTTGGGGGCAGCCTTGATTGGTGGCATGCAAAAGACCGCCCACGCCACACCGGCAGCCACCGCCATCGCCGCCCAAGAAGGAGCCGAGCAATGATCGCCGCTGCCGCCCTGAGCCTGGCCTTGGTGACCCAAGACGCGGCCCCGCTGCGCGCCGCCGCCAACGACAACGCGCCCACCCAGGCCCAGCTCTGGCCCGGGGATGCTCTGGAGGTGCGCGGCGAGCGCCTGGGATGGCTGCAAGTGTGGGACCACCGCCGCGAGCGCCCGGGCTATATCCGCGCCACGCACGTCCGCCCCATCAGCACTGAGGCGGCAAGGGCACCCGAGCTGCTCTCTGTGCTGCGCTTTGTGCGCGACACGCCGGGGGCCGAGAGCCTGGGCATCGCCTATGCCGCCGCCTACCTCAAGGCCGTGCCCGCAACCCAGCTCAACCCGGAAGCCTTGGATGCCCTGGGCCACATGGCCGAGCGCCTGGCTCAGCGCGCCTCCAGCCGCCATGCAGTGGCCTTGGCTCAAGCGGGCATCACCGCAGCGCCGACGGGCGGCGTGGATTCGCGCCTGTCCGGCCACTTGGACGGCGTGCGGGCCTATGGCGTCAGCTTCCAAAGCTTTGAGCAAGACGGCAGCGTGCGCCTGTGCTACGACGGCGAGGCCTTCCAGCGCCTGCTGGCCCACCCGCAAGCCACGCCTGAGCAAAAGGGCCGCGCCCTGCTGGGCCTGACGCGCCATGACTGCGTCGCGCCCACCTTGACCCTGAGCGAGCGCGAAGCGCACACCCAGCGCCGTGCTGCGCTGTTGGACAGCCTGGACGCCAGCGAGTGGGCGGCCCTGCCCGAGCAGATGCGCAACCAGTTGCGCCTGCGCCGCGCGGGGGTGTGGGCCGAGCTGGCGCACTCACAAGCGCGCAGGGGGCAAGCAGCCCAGGCCGCAGGGCAACGCGCGCTGCAAGAGCTGGCCGCAATCCTAAAGACCGAGTTGAGTGACGATGACCAAGCCGCCTACAAAGAGGCCGCGATCCGCGTCGGTGCCTCGCGCTGGGCGGCCGAGGCAGCCATGCCTGCCGCAGCGCTCTCGGCCCGCCCCAGCCTGATGACTCAGGCCGGTGAACCCGGCCAGACCTGTGTCTTGTTGGTGGATGCCCAACACGGCCCACAAGCGCCGCTGCTGAAGCGCTGCACCTGGGGGGTGCCTTGGTTGGCCTCGGCCAAGGTCAATGTGCGTGGCGATGCCGTCGCGCTGGCGGTGCAGCCCCTGCCCGCTTGGCGCGAGCTGTGGCTGATGAAGAAGACCGAGAGCGGCTGGGCCGTGGAGGTGATGCCGCCGGCCAGTGGCAATGTGCTAGGCAGCGACCTGGGCTATGTGGAGTTTGCGGGCTGGGTGCCCGAGACTGAGCCCAAGCTGCTGCTGGCACGCGAAAGCCGCAGCGAAGGCCGCTTCACACGCCGCTTTGAAGTGGCCCAGCAAGACACGCTGACCGTGGACAAGCAGGCCAGCACGCCTGAGCTGCTGACCGGCTTTAAGCGCTGGGCTGAGCCCGCCTGGCGCAAGCAGACGGTTGCGCTGCGTTGAGCCCGATACGGCGGGTAGGCATTCACTCCGGGTCGCGCACTTTGCCGCGGGCCGCTTTGACTTGGCCCCTGATCGCCTTGCCTGCCATGCGGCGCTGCTGCGAGCCCCGGGTGGGCTGCGTAGGTTTGCGCTTTTTGGGCACATGAGCAGCGGCATCGACCAAGGCCTGCAAACGCAGCAGCGCATCCGCCTGGTTTTGCGGCAGGCTGCGGTACTCCTGCGCCTTGATGACCACCACGCCTTCAGCGGTGATGCGGGCATCAGGCAGCGCCAGCAGGCGCAGCTTGATGGGCTCGGGCAGCGAGGAGGCATGGATGTCAAAGCGCAGGTGCACGGCGTTGGACACCTTGTTGACGTTTTGGCCGCCTGCGCCTTGCGCGCGGATGGCGCTGAAGCTGACCTCTTCGAGGGAGACCTGAGGGCCGGCCATGCAACGCTCAGGCGGCTGCCCGCTCCACCACCACAAAGCTCACCACATAGTCGCTCTCGTCGCTGAGGGTGACCTGGGCGGTCAGGCCTTGGGCTTCAAACCAAGTGGCCAGTTCCCCATGCAAGCGGACAAAGGGCTTGCCCGAGGGCTCGTTGAGGATCTCGCAGTCCGGCATGCGCATGGGCAGGTGCAGGCCGAGGCCAATGGCTTTGGAGAAGGACTCTTTGGCGGAAAAGCGAGTGGCCAGATAGATGACCCCGCGCTCTTCATTGCGTGCGCGGCGGGCGGCAAACACCTTGAGCTCATTGGGCCCCAGCACCTTGCTGGCAAAGCGGTCGCCCCGCCTTGCCAATGTCATGGCAATACGGCGGCTGTCGCAGATGTCGGTGCCAATGCCGTGGATCATGCCGTGGCACCGGCCGCGTGGATGCAGCCCAGATAGGCGCGGATGGTGGCGCTGTAGCCCAGCTCCAGCGCGTCGGCGATCAAGGCATGGCCGATGGAGACCTCGGCCACGCCCGGCACTTGGCGCACAAAGGCGGTGAGGTTGTCGCGATTGAGGTCGTGCCCCGCATTGACCCCCAAACCCGCCGCCAAGGCGGCACGGGCGGTGGCGGCGAATTGGTCGCGCACGGCTTGCTCACGCGGCGTGCCAAAGGCCGAGGCATAGGTCTCGGTGTAAAGCTCCACCCGGTCAGCCCCCACGGCACGCGCATGGGCCATCTGCTCAGGCACAGGGTCCATGAAGAGGCTGACGCGCACGCCCAAAGCATGGCATTCGTCGATCAAGGGGCGCAGGGTGGCGGCATCGGCGGGCAAGTTCCAACCATGGTCGGAGGTGAACTGGCCTTCGCTGTCAGGCACAAAGGTGGCCTGGTGCGGGCGCACGGCACGGATGAAGTCCATCAGGTTGTGCAGCGGGTTGCCCTCGATGTTGTACTCCACCTGCGGAAAGCGCTTAAGCAAGGTGGCCAGCTCATGCACATCGTGGGCGCGGATGTGGCGCTCGTCCGGCCGAGGGTGGACGGTGATGCCATCGGCCCCGGCCTCCAGCACGATCTCGGCGGCGCGGGTGACGCTGGGAATGCCCAGATGGCGGGTGTTGCGCAGCAAGGCCACTTTGTTGAGGTTGACCGACAAGGCCGTGCGGCCCAGCGCGTGGGCAGAAGATTCAGGGGCGACGAGCGGGTTCATGAGCAGCAGTCCATCAAGCAGTGGGGGCCTCGGGCACGACGAGGCGGGGCGCATCCAGCAATTGTTGCGCGTCCAGCATCACATCGCGGGTGCGCAATCGTGGGGTGCCCAGATACAGGCGGAAGAGCTTTTCGCGGATCAGCTCGCTGCCAATGATCATCTCGTTATGGGCATCGCGCTCGACCACGATGGCCGCACTGATGCGGCGCAGATTGCCCTCTTCTTCCCACTTCTCGATCACCACCGTGGAGTTGTAGGGCAGCTCGTCACCGGTCAGGCGGAAGAGCTTTTCGCGGATCAGCTCGCTGGCGAGGAACTTCTCGCTGCGGTCGGTCAGCGCGTCTTCCTCGTAGAACCAATCTTGCTCAGGCAGGTAGGGCTTGATGATCTGGAAGAGCCGGTCCACGTCGGCCTGCTTTTGCGCCGACATGGGCACATACTCGGCAAAGGGGTGGCGCTCTTGCATGCTCTTGAGCCAGGGCAGCAGGTCTGAGCGGCGGTGCACGGTGTCGAGCTTGTTGGGGATCAACACCACAGGCTTGCCCTCAGGAATGAGCGACAGCACTTTGGCGTCGTCCATGCCAAAGCGCCCGGCCTCGACCAAGAACAGCACCACGTCCACGTCTGACAGTGTGGACTGCACCGTACGGTTGAGGTTGCGGTTCAGGGCCGTGGCGTGCTTCATCTGGAAGCCCGGCGTGTCCACAAACACAAACTGGGCTTCTTCGACAGTGCGCACGCCGGTGATGCGGTGGCGCGTGGTTTGCGCCTTTTTGGAGGTGATGCTGATCTTTTGGCCCACCAAGGCGTTCATCAGTGTGGACTTGCCCACGTTGGGACGACCGACGATGGCCACCAAGCCGCAACGGGCACCCTCGGGGCTGCCGCTGGCCGCACCCGCTGGAACGGGGGGCATGGGGGGCATCTCGGGCAGGTCAGAGGCGGGGGGCAGGTTCAATTCGGGTCACCGGTGAGGGTCAGGTTGCAGCGGGGTCGCGCAGCTTTTCAAGGAGTTGCCGCGCCGCTTCTTGCTCGGCAGCACGGCGTGAACGGCCAGACCCCATGCTGGTGAGGTTCAGTGCTGGCACGGCCGCCTCCACATCAAAGGTCTGCGCATGGGCTTGGCCGTGGGTGGCCACAATGCGGTAAGTCGGCACCGCCAAGCGCTTGGCTTGCAGCAGTTCTTGCAGTTCGGTCTTGGCGTCTTTGCGCCAATTGTCCATGGTGGTGGAGGCGATCAACTCACCAAAAAGCTGGCGCACCAGAGCATGTGCCGCCGCGTCGCCGCCGTCGAGATACACCGCGCCCAAAATGGCCTCGGTGGCATCGGCGAGGATGGAGGGTCTTTGGGCACCGCCGCCTCGGGCTTCGCCCTCGGAGAGCTTGAGCACCTCAGGCAGGCGCAGGGCCAGGGCGACTCGGTGCAGGCTTTCTTCGCGCACCAAGTGGGCACGAACCCGGGTGAGATCGCCTTCGTCGGAGCCGCTGAAGCGGTCGTAGAGCAGGCGCGAAATGGTGATGTTGAGAACCGCATCGCCCAAAAATTCCAGGCGCTCGTTGTGGTCGGCCCCGTGGCTGCGGTGGGTGAGTGCGCGACTCAGCAGGCTGGGTTGCTGAAAGTGGTATCCCAGCCGCTGCTGCAGGGCGACCAAGGCCGCACTCATGGCACCCCCATGCGCATGGCTCAGCGCACCTTGCCGCTGTAGTTGATCAGGAGGCTCACCGGCCCCACCAGCGGGATTTGCTTGTTGTAGTCAAACCGCGCCTCCATGCGGTCGTTGACAGTCTGGATGTCCAGATCAGCACCCTTGATGGTGGCAATGGAAAACTCGATCTGGGACTGCTTGTCGAAGGCGGCTCGCACTTCGCCTGCAGAGCCGGGGCGGTTTTCACCCTTCATGATGCGAGTGAGGGTTTGTTGGATGGTCAGGTACTCGTTGAACGAGGGCCAGACACGAATGGCCATCAAGCCCATAAAGCCCACAAATATGGCCCAAACCAGGAGCCCGAAGATGGTTAAACCACGTTGGTGTTGGCGCTTGTACAGCATGACGTGAGTCCTTTTGTGTGTCAGTGGAAGGTGCCGATACGGCCCAGGTTTCCAAAGTTCATCCACACCACGAAGGCGCGCCCGACCAGATTTTCGTCGGGCACAAAGCCCCAATAACGCGAATCTTCGGAGTTGTCACGGTTATCGCCCATGACGAAGAGATGGCCTGCGGGTACTTTGCAAACAACACCTTCCAAACTGTGGCGGCATTGATCGCGGAAAGGGAAATCGTACCGCGAACCATTGAAAGACAGTGGCGTCTTTTCTTGCTGAATTCGGTGATCTACCTCACCCAAACGCTCGGAGAAGCGCAGCATGTAGCGGTAGGCTAGGTCGTCGTACTGCTCACCCAAGGGCGTCACCGGCACGGGCTGGCCGTTGATGCGCAATTCATGGTTGAGGTAAGAGACCTCATCACCGGGCAGACCAACCACCCGCTTGATGTAGTCGATGCGGGTGTCCATGGGGTAGCGGAAGACCACCACATCGCCGCGCTGCGGCTGGTGGTTGTCAATGATTTTTTTGTTGATCACCGGCAGCCGCACGCCGTAGTGAAACTTGTTCACCAAGATCAAGTCGCCCACTTCCAGCGTGGGGATCATGGAGCCGGTCGGGATCTTGAAGGGCTCAAACAGGAATGAGCGCATCAGGAAGACCACCACGATGACGGGGAACAGGCCGGCGGTCCAATCCAACCACCAAGGCTGCATCAAGAGGCGCTCGCGGGCCTGGCTGATGTCGCCGTCCACCCGCTCAATGCCTTGTTTGGCCAACTCCGCACGGCGTGCAGCATCTTGGGACTCCAGTTGGATGGCTGCCTTTTCGCGGGCAGGTCGGAAGCGGAAGATCTCCGCCACCCAGTACAGGCCCGTGACCACCGAAAGAATGAACAGCAGCAGCGAAAAATTGCCATGCCACATGTCCAGATACCAACCGCCCAGATAGCCGATCAGTGCCGCGTAGAGGACGGCCGTCAATGCACTCATGCGTTTTGCCTAGTGCCCACCGTGAGGCGAGCGAAGTAGTAAGAGGTCAGGACATCGAGGAGCATTCGCCGCCCATCAATCGTCCACTTGCAGAATGGCCAAGAAGGCTTCCTGAGGCACCTCGACCGAACCGATCTGCTTCATGCGCTTCTTGCCGGCTTTTTGCTTCTCCAGCAGCTTGCGCTTGCGGGTGATGTCGCCACCGTAGCATTTTGCCAGCACGTTTTTGCGCAGCGCCTTGATGTTCTCGCGGGCGATGATGTTGGCCCCAATGGCGGCCTGGATGGCCACGTCGTACATCTGGCGCGGGATCTGCTCGCGCATCTTGGCGGCCACGGCGCGGCCGCGGTACTGGCTTTGCGCACGGTGGACGATGATGGACAGGGCATCCACACGATCGCCGTTGATGAGCAGGTCCACCTTCACCACGTCAGAAGCGCGGTACTCCTTGAACTCGTAGTCCATGGAGGCATAACCGCGCGAGACGCTCTTGAGCTTGTCAAAGAAGTCCAGCACGATTTCTGCCAGCGGCATGTCGTAGGTCAGCATGACCTGACGGCCGTGGTAGGCCATATTGAGCTGCATGCCGCGCTTTTGGTTGCACAGCGTCATCACCGGGCCCACATAGTCTTGCGGCATGTACAGGTGCACGGTGACGATGGGCTCGCGGATTTCTTTGATGCGGCCCAGGTCCGGCATCTTGGAGGGGTTCTCGACCTCGATGACGGTGTCGTCGTTCAATTCGACCTCGTAGACCACGCTGGGCGCGGTGGTGATCAGGTCTTGGTCGAACTCCCGCTCCAGACGCTCTTGCACGATTTCCATGTGCAACAGGCCCAAGAAGCCACAGCGGAAACCAAAACCCAGCGCCTGGCTGACCTCGGGCTCATAACGCAGCGAGCTGTCGTTGAGTTTGAGCTTTTCCAGGGCATCGCGCAATTGGTCGTACTCACTGGCTTCGGTGGGGTAGAGGCCGGCAAACACCTGGGGCTGGATCTCCTTGAAGCCAGGCAGTGCCTCGCTGGCGGGGCCAGCGTTGTTGGGCAGCTTTTTCTCCAAAGTGATGGTGTCGCCCACCTTGGCAGCCTGCAGCTCTTTGATACCGGCAATGATGAAGCCCACTTCACCGGCCTTGAGTACATCACGGTTTTCGCTCTTGGGCGTAAAGACGCCCAGGTGCTCAGCCGGATAGATGGCGTTGGTGGCCATCATGCGAATGCGATCACCCTTTTTCAGCTCGCCATCGACCACGCGGACCAACATCACCACGCCGACATAGTTGTCGAACCAGGAGTCGATGATCATGGCGCGGGGCGGGCCCTCGGGGTTGCCCTTGGGCGGGGGCATGCGTGCAATAACGGCTTCCAGAATTTCGTCAATGCCCATGCCCGTCTTGGCCGAACACGGAATGCCGTTGCTGGCATCAATGCCGATCACATCCTCGATCTCTTCTTTGGCGCGCTCTGGGTCCGCCTGGGGCAGGTCCATTTTGTTGAGCACGGGCACCACCTCGACGCCCAAGTCCAGGGCGGTGTAGCAGTTGGCCACCGTCTGCGCTTCCACGCCTTGAGAAGCGTCCACCACCAAAAGCGCACCTTCGCAAGCCGACAAAGAGCGGCTGACTTCATAAGAGAAGTCCACGTGCCCCGGTGTGTCGATCAGGTTGAGGTTGTAGACCTGCCCGTTCTGCGCCTTGTATTGAAGGGCAGCGGTTTGGGCCTTGATGGTGATGCCGCGCTCGCGTTCGATGTCCATCGAGTCGAGCACCTGGGCTTCCATTTCTCGGTCACTCAGGCCGCCACAGCGTTGAATGATGCGATCCGCCAGCGTGCTCTTGCCGTGATCGATGTGGGCAATGATCGAGAAGTTGCGAATGTGGTCCATGCAAGAGAAATGCGCGGGCGCGGGGCCTGCGGCTTTGAGTCAGCAGCGCTTCTCAGCGCGAACATGCCCCACCAGAGCGGGGCCTTTATGAGAGTGGTGAGCGCCAGTGAAAGCCCCCTGCTCTTCTGAGTGAAACACCCACTCAAATGGCTATGGAGCACTCCCACCGCAGCGGCTTGCCACGGTTAAAAAAAAGGCACGTCCAAGAGGAGACGCGCCTTCCAACAAAACTTATGGCAACTGCTTGTTGGGCCTTCATTGTAGCCAAAAGGGCCTGTCTGCAAGGCCGGACTTTTGACCCCAAGGGCTCGTTGCAAGGTGCCAACAAGACAAGTTATACACAGCTTATCAACAATTCCCAGCTTCCAAGCCCAGGCTGTTGCTAGAAGTCCTCACTGCCGGCGGGATATCGGAACAATAGCGTCTGTTTTCGCCGCGATTGTATCGCTCAGCGTTTGCAATCGCCTGAAGACAAAAAGTGAGTATGCGCCCACGTTTAATCTTTGTAGCAAGCATACGACGCTCTAAAAAGCTTCAAAAAAGGACTGATGCCAGATGAATTCCACCTCATGGAAAGACCCGCCGCCCAAGTCGGACAGCGGGTCTCCGCCCAGAGGGGTTCAGCGGCTTGGCCGGATCACCACATAGTTGACCCAGTCACCCCGCCGCACCAGCACCGTGACCGGCTTGGATTTGTCCAGCTTGGCGGCCAGAGCGGTGAACTGTTTGACATCGATGACTTCGGTGTTGTCCAGCAGGGTGATGACATCACCCTCGCGCAGGCCTGCACGGGCCGCCGCACCGTCGGCAGACTCCACGCGAACGCCACCCTTGAGCTTGAGTTCTCGCTTTTGAGCGTCTGTCAGGTCGACCACGCCCAGACCCAACGTCGTCTTGACGGGTGAGGCAGGGGCCGATTCCGTCGAGCTGCTGCCACGGGCTTTGTCGGCTTCTAACTCGACCACGCTCAGGCTGATCTCTTTGGTGCTGCCTCGGCGGAACACTTGCAACGAGGCTTTGCTGCCAGGCTTGGTGGCACCGATGATGCGTGGCAAATCGCCGGCCTTCTCAATGGCGCGGCCATCCACCTTGACGATGATGTCGCCCGCTTCGATGCCTGCCTTCTCGGCGGGGCTGCCAGGCTCAACGCCTTGCACCAGCGCGCCCATGGGTTTGCCCAGGCCAATCGACTCTGCCACCTCTTCGGTGACGGGCGCAATGCGCACCCCGATGCGCCCGCGGATGACCCGACCACCATTGCGCAATTGATCGGCAACGCGGGTGGCCTCGTCCATCGGAATGGCAAAAGAGATGCCGGCATAACCGCCCGAGGGGCTGTAGATCTGGGAATTGATGCCCACCACTTCGCCGCGCATATTGATCAGCGGGCCGCCGGAGTTGCCGGGGTTGATGGCCACATCCGTCTGGATGAACGGCAGGTACTGGCCGGTGTCACGCTGCTTGGCGCTGACGATACCGGCAGTGACGGTGCTCTCAAGGCCAAAGGGTGAGCCAATGGCCATCACCCATTCGCCTACTTTCAGACGGTTGGCGTCGCCAATCTTCACAGCCGGCAAACCTGTAGCGTCAATCTTGACCACCGCCACATCGGTGCGCGCATCGGCACCCACGACCTTGGCTTTGAACTTGCGTTTATCGGTCAAGGTCACCCACAGCTCGTCGGCACCGTCAACCACATGCGCATTGGTCATGACATAGCCGTCTGCCGTGAGGATGAAGCCAGAGCCTTCGCCCCGGCGCTGCGGGCCGTCGTCGTCGCCACCATTGCCACCACGGGGTGTGCGGCCATCTGGGCGGTTGGGCATGGGAATGCCAAATCGCTTGAAGAATTCTTCGACATTGGGGTCCATGCCACCGCCGCTGCGCAGCGGGCTTTTCACGCGCTCAGAGGTCTTGATGTTGACCACAGAGGGGCCGACTTGCTCAACCAGCTCGGTGAAATCAGGCAAGCCCTTGGGCTGCGCCTGAGCGGCCGGGGAGACCGCCAAGGTGAAGGCCATCACCGAGGCCAGCAACGCACCCAACAAAGGGCCGCGGGACTTGAACGGAGTCACACTCGATAGGGACAACACGCTTTCTCCTTTTTGAGATGCCAACAGATCGCCATCAGCGCCAGTGTCAGCGCTTGCGGTTCAAGGCCTGAACAAATTTTTTCAGGGTGTCCAAGGGAACATCCCCTACCACCGTCACCCAGTGGTCACCGCGCCGAGTGGCCAGCGTTGAGGTTGCGCCTAGCGTGGTGACGGCTTCTGCTTGGTGCCGCTTTGGGTCAAAAGGTTCTATGAAAAGCGAGATATGCGTGAGTCCGTCTGCAAAGATTGTTTGCAGCACGATAGGAGACTGATCCGTGGCCACCAAGTTCAAAGACCGCCGGGCACAGTTGACCTCTTGGAACCCTGCGGGCGGTTTGGTCAGCACCCAACCCTCTTGCTCTAGGCCTGTGGGGAGCGCTTGGTTGCGAACCACCCGATACCCAGGCAGATGGCGCAACACGGCCAAAGCCTGCTCGGCTTGGGAGCGCAGGCCGATGCTGACCTCGGTGAATGACACCGACTCCAGCAACTGCCCGTTGGCGGCCACCACATCGGCACGCAGCAGCAAGCCGGTGCGTCGCTCCGCCCACAAACGCTGGCTGAAACGCAGGGCATCGCGCGCCTTCAGGAGCACCACTTCGGCGGGCAGCCCTGCCACCCGGTCGAGGCCCAAGGGATGCAACTCATACCATTCCAACAGCCGCTTTTCGCCACCGGAAAACAAGGCCGGAAACGTGGCCTGCGGCTCGCGCTGTTCGATGACGGCCAGCTTGGCATTGGGCCAGAGGGTGTGGACCATGTCGTTGTGCCGGATCATGCTGCGAGCCTCGCCGTCCAGCCAATCGATGCGTTCAACTTGCTGGCCGCCGTCTGCAAAGTGCTGAACCCGGGAGGTTGCCGTCTGCATGCCGTTGGACACCACCAAGGTGCCCTGATAGTTGCGCTGCAAAGCAGCCTCGTGAACGCGCAACAACCAAGCCCGAGCGTCGTGCCCCTGCGTGGCTCCCGCCTGCTCTTGCGCCCAAGTGGGAGACCAGCAGGCCATGCAGGCGCTCAAAGGCAGCAGCCAGATGCACCAACGCAGCACGGCAACACTCATGATGACTCAGCGGCTCGGATGCACGGAGACTTGACGCACGCCACCGGGAGCGGCCAACGCTGGGCCTTGGACGTATTGGCGATGGGCCGCCAAGTAGCGGTCCAGCTCGGGATCCCGCACCATGGTCAGCGGTGCAGGGGCCTGTGCTGCCGGGGCTGGTGCCACCTGGGCCAAGGCCGGTGCGCTGCTAGGCGTCAGGGTATCGGGCTGCCGCACCCAGGCACCAACGGCCAGCACTACAGACGCCGCGACGGCCGCCGAGCCCCACCAAGTGCCTACCCGCACCCGCCCTGGCTCGGCGGAGCGTTGCTCAGGGTCAACAGGCCTTGGCGGCCAAGCTGCGGGTGCCAGCACCACAGGCTCCTGGGCCAAACGTTGCCGCAGTCTCGCCATGAACTGAGCATCGTGACTCGGGGTTTGGGCCAAGTCCTCAGAGCGCAGAACATCGCCAATCAGGGACCATGTGTGCCAGTCCTGCTGGGTGTTTGGGTCCATCCATTGGCCGCAGAGTTGGTCGAGCTGAGACTCATCCGCCTCGCCATCCAACAGCGCACTGATCTGCTCAGGCGTGAGCGTGTTCGCAGATGGGTTGGCAGGGGTCATGACCGAACTCCTAAAGACGCACAAACGGGATCACCACTCAAGCTCATATCACCACCGTTCACCGTCACGAGTGGCCAAAAGGGGCCGCAAGCGCAGGGCAATGGCTTCGCGTGCGCGGAAAATCCGCGACCGAACAGTACCGATGGGGCAGGCCATGATGTCGGCGATCTCTTCATAACTCAGACCTTCAATCTCGCGCAAGGTGATGGCCTGCCGCAGGTCCTCCGACAGGGCCTCGATGGCAGCATTGACGGCAAGGGCAATTTCCTTGCTGGCCAGCTCCGATTCGGGCGTAGCGCCATCACTTGGTTCCAAATCCGGCCGATAAGTTTCATCGTCTTCATCAGCATTTGCCCGAGCCGCCTCAACGACCAAAGGGTCGCGCTGCAAATCCGCCATGGCGCGCTTGGCGGTATTCACGGCAATGCGGTAGAGCCAGGTGTAGAACGCACTCTCGCCGCGAAAACTCGGCAGGGCCCTATAGGCGCGGATAAAGGTCTCTTGGGCAATGTCTTGCACCAAATCCACGTCGCGCACCATGCGGCCAATGAGACGCTCGATACGACGTTGGTATTTGATGACCAGCATCTCAAAAGCCTTGGCGTCGCCGCGCTGCACGCGCGCCACCAAGGCAGTGTCGATGTCTGTGGGGCTGGTGTCCATCAACGGCCCGCTCCTGCGCCGCCGCGGATTAAAAGGGCTGCCACCGTCAACTGAGATGGGCTCACGGTATCCGCCACATGGTGTACGAGAACCCTTGCTCCTGCGACAAGCGATTGCTGAGCCAACGCTTGCCCGATGAGGTGCGCGTCCTCAAACGCGCCGGAAGACCAGCGTGCCGTTGGTGCCACCGAAGCCAAAGTTGTTCTTCATGGCCACATCAATCTTCATCTCGCGCGCCTCATTGGCGCAATAGTCCAAGTCGCACTCGGGATCTTGGTTGAAGATGTTGATGGTGGGTGGAGAGACCTGGTGATGCAAAGCCAACACGCTGAAGACGGACTCCACACCACCGGCACCGCCCAGCAAATGCCCGGTCATCGACTTCGTGGAATTGACCACCAAATTCTTGGCCTGGTCACCAAAGGCGAGCTTGATGGCGTTGGTCTCGTTCAGGTCCCCCAGCGGGGTGGAGGTGCCGTGCGCATTCAGGTACTGAACTTGATCGGGGTTGAGGCCGGCGTCGCGCAGTGCGGCCTTCATGGACCGCTTGGGGCCGTCCACATTGGGGGCCGTCATGTGGTAGGCGTCAGCACCCATGCCAAAACCAATGACTTCGGCATAGATACGAGCACCACGACGTTTGGCGTATTCATAGTCTTCCAAGACCATGACACCAGCGCCCTCGCCCATCACAAAGCCGTCGCGGTCTTTGTCCCAAGGACGCGAGGCCGTGGCGGGGTCATCGTTGCGCGTCGACAGCGCACGTGCGGAGGCAAAGCCCCCCACGCACAACATAGAAACCGTAGCTTCGGAGCCACCGGCCACCATCACGTCGGCATCACCGGCTTGGATCATGCGGGCCGCTTGGCCAATGCAATGCAGGCCGGTGGTGCAGGCTGTCACGATGGCCAAATTAGGCCCTGTGAAGCCGAAGCGAATGGAAACGTGCCCGGAGATCATGTTGATGATCGAAGCCGGCACGAAAAATGGGGAGATCCGGCGCGGACCGCGGTCAAACATCAGTTTGGCCGTGGCCTCAATGCCGGGAATGCCACCGATCCCTGAACCGACGAGGCAACCAATGCGCTCGGCCTGCTCTTCGGTCAAGGCATCGCCCGTCGGCAAGCCTGCATCTTGCACGGCTTGAATGGCCGCAGCCATGCCGTAGTGGATGAAGGTGTCCATGGCCTTGGCTTCCTTGCCGGGGATGTACTCCTCGACCGAAAAGCCTTTGACCTCACCGGCGACTTGGCATGTCAAGCCCGACGCGTCGAACTTGGTGATGGTGCCAATGCCCGAGCGGCCAGCGACCAAATTGGCCCAGCCTTCGGAAACGGTGTTGCCGACCGGGCTGATGAGCCCAAGGCCGGTAATGACGACGCGTCGACGAGTCATGCGTGAAGATCGGTGCGTTGTAGGGCCCAGGGCCCGTCAGGCGGGCAACTGGTAGAGGCGCTCGGGGCGAGCGCCCCAGCAGGATCAAGCCTTGGCGTTGTTCTTGGCGTAGTCCACCGCCAATTGCACCGTGGTGATCTTTTCGGCTTCTTCATCGGGGATTTCGATGCCGAACTCGTCTTCCAGAGCCATGACCAGCTCCACGGTGTCCAGGGAGTCTGCGCCCAGGTCGGCCACAAAGGCCTTGTCGCCGACAACGTCGGATTCAGGAACGCCGAGTTGTTCGGCAATGATTTTCTTGACGCGTGCTTCGATATCGCTCATATCTCCTCCGGGAGGTGATTCAAAAACGGGGCGGATTCTACGCTGGCAGCGTGGGTGTTCCGCCCCAGGGGGTTCAGTTCATGAACATACCGCCATTGACGGGTAGTTCGCTGCCAGTGATATAGCCCGCTTGAGGTGAGGCCAAGAAGGCCACCGCATAGGCGACTTCCTCGGCTTGACCCAAGCGTTGCAAAGGGATTTGTTGCTGAAGCGCAGCTTTCTGCGCCTCGGGCAGTGCATCAGTCATGTCGGTGGCAATAAAGCCTGGGGCCACACAGTTCACCGTGATGGAGCGGCTACCCAGTTCTCGGGCCAGCGAACGGGTCATGCCCGCCACACCAGCCTTGGCCGCAGCATAGTTGGCTTGGCCTGCGTTGCCCATCCCCCCAACCACCGAGGTGATGTTGACGATGCGGCCATAGCGCTGCTTCATCATGGGGCGCAAGACGGCACGGGACATGCGGAACACGGCCTTGAGATTGGTGTCGAGCACAGCGTCCCAGTCGTCGTCTTTCATGCGCATGGCCAGGGTATCGCGGGTAATACCGGCGTTATTGACCAATACATGCAAGGCACCGTGCGCTTTCAAAATGTCATCCAGCGTGGCGTCCACTGCGGCCGCGTCGTTCACATTGAGCATGACGCCTCGGCTTTGGCCCATTCCTGCCAGTGCAACGCTGATGGCCTCGGCACCAGCCTCTGTGGTGGCGGTGCCGATGACATGCACGCCTTGACGCGCGAGTTCCAAGGCAATGGCGCGGCCAATGCCTCGCGAAGCCCCAGTGACCAAGGCGACTTGACCGGCGAAGGTGGTGACATCACTCATGCAAGCATTCCTTTGACTTCTTGCAGGCTGGCCGGATCAAACACCGTGGCCGATTGAGCGTCTGCATCAATGCGCTTGACCATACCCGCCAACACCTTGCCCGGGCCGCATTCCATGATGTGGCTGATACCCCGTGCACGCAGGGCCTGGATCACTTCAACCCACCGCACAGGGCCAAACGCCTGCCGATAGAGCGCATCCTTGATGGCCAAGGGCTCGTTCACCACGGCAACATCGATATTGTTGACGACCGCTATATGAGGGGCGCGCAGGTCAATCTCTGCCAAACGCAGCTTGAGCCTCTCGGCCGCAGGCTTCATCAGCGACGAATGAAATGGTGCCGACACCGGCAGCGGCAGGGCGCGCTTGGCACCGCGTGATTTCAACAGCTCACAAGCCGCTGCAACGCCTTCTTTGGTGCCAGCGATCACGGTTTGTTTGGGGTCATTGAAGTTGACGGCTTCAACCACCTGCCCACTGGCCGCAGCGGCATCGCTACAACCCGCCCGCACAGCGCCTGCGTCGAGCCCCAAGATCGCCGCCATGGCACCCACGCCTACCGGCACCGCTTCTTGCATGGCCTGGGCGCGCAAGCGCACCAATGGCAGGGCGTCGGCCAAGCTCAGGCTGCCTGCAGCCACCAAGGCGGTGTATTCGCCCAAGGAGTGGCCCGCCACAGCGGTGGGCTGGGCACCCCCTTCAGCCAGCCAAGCGCGGTAGCAGGCGATGCCCGCTGTCAACATCACCGGCTGGGTGTTGGTGGTGAGGTCCAGTTGCTCCTTGGGCCCGGCTTGGATCAAGCCCGCGATATCTTCGCCCAAGGCCGCATTGGCCTCACGCAGGGTCTCGCGCACGGCCGGGTGGTCACCCCACGCGTCCAACATACCCACGGCTTGGGAGCCCTGGCCCGGAAATACGAATGCAAAATGTGTGGTCATGGATAGTCCTGCTGCCGGTCAGTAGTCCAACAACACCGCGCCCCAGGTGAAGCCGCCACCCACACCTTCCAACATCACCGTATCGCCTCGATGGATGCGGCCTGAGCGCACCGCGTGATCCAAGGCCAGCGGGATGGACGCTGCGGAGGTGTTGCCGTGCTGGTCGACGGTCACGATGACGCGCTCTGGGGGCACTTTGAGCTTGCGCGCGGTGCCTTGCATGATGCGAATATTGGCCTGATGCGGAATCAACCAATCAATGTCTTCTTCGGTGCGGCCTGCGGCATCCAGAACTTCACGCGCCACTTTTTCCAACACAGATACGGCCAACTTGAACACCGCCTGACCGTCCATGCGCAGGAGCGGAGAACCCAGCACCTGGCCACCAGACACTGTGCCGGGCGTACACAGCACATCGGCGTAGCGGCCATCTGCATGGAGCTTGGTGGCCAAGAGACCCGGCTTGTCGCTGGCCTCTAGCACCACGGCACCGGCCCCGTCGCCAAACAGCACACAGGTGGTGCGATCGTTGAAATCAAGAATACGAGAGAAGACTTCGGCACCAATGACCAAGGCCTTTGTGGCTGAGCCTGCACGAATCATCGCGTCGGCCACGGTCAGCCCATAGACGAAGCCCGCGCACACGGCCTGCACGTCAAAGGCTGGGCAGCCCACAATGCCGAGACGCTGCTGAATCAAGCAGGCCACGGAGGGGAAGACCATGTCGGGCGTTGAGGTCGCGACGATGATCAGGTCTATGTCTTGCGGCGACACTCCGGCCGCTTCGAGCGCGCGCTGGGCGGCCTCTGTGCCCAGGTCGCTGGCACTGACCTCGGGGGCCGCAAAGTGCCGGGCATGGATGCCGGTGCGCTCCACAATCCACTCGTGGGAGCTCTCCAACTGACGCTCGGCCAACTGAGCCACGAGATCAGCATTGGTGACACGGCGCGGCGGCAACACGCTGCCCGTACCGGCGATGCGGGTGTATCGAGGAAGCGTGGTTGCTGAGGTCATGCTGCAAGCGGTGCCGCCGACGGTCCGTCGGCTGCGGAGGGCATCGCCTCTAAGGTCTCGACGATGCGATCACGCACGCGGTCCAGCAGGCGATTTCTAGCTGCATCATAAGCGCGCGCCAAAGCACGCTCAAACGCGAAGGCATCTGCAGAGCCGTGACTCTTAAACACCAAGCCACGCAAGCCCAGCAACGCAGCGCCGTTGAAGTTGCGTGGGTCCACCCGTGACCTGAACCGCTTCAACACAGGCAAAGCCACCAAGGCGGCGAGTTTGGTCCACCAGGCGCGGGTGAATTCTTCTTTGATGAAGTGCGCCAACATGGCAGCCAAGCCTTCGGTGGTCTTGAGTGCCACGTTGCCCACAAAGCCATCACACACCACGATGTCGACCGTGCCCTTGAAGATGTCATTGCCCTCGACGTTGCCGTAGACGTTCAAGTGCCCATCATCGGCAGCAGCCCGCAACAAGTCGGCCGCCTGCTTGATGACTTCGCTGCCTTTGATGGCTTCTGCCCCAATGTTCAGCAGCCCCACTGAGGGCTCGGCCTTGCCGTCGACCGCTGACACCAAGGCGCTGCCCATCACGGCAAACTGCAGCAAGTGTTCAGCGGTGCAGTCAACATTCGCACCAAGGTCAAGCATGGTGGTGAATGCGCCGCGATCATTGGGGATCACCGATGCAATCGCGGGGCGGTCAATGCCTTCGAGGGTCTTGAGCAGATAGCGCGCCAGCGCCATCAAGGCACCGGTGTTGCCCGCTGAGACACAGGCATCTGCAACAGGCGGGGCATCGCCATGCGCTTTGAGCTGGCTGATGGCCACGCGCATGGAGGAGTCTTTTTTGCGGCGCAATGCCACTTCGACAGGGTCGTCCATGGTGACGACTTCGGAGGCGTGGACGTGGACACAGCGCTCCCACCCCAAGGCCGGGGCCAGGCCTTCAGGCGTGCCCACAAGCAGCAACTCTGCCTGAGGGTGCGCGTCCAAAAATGAACGGCAGGCAGGCAGGGTCACCGAGGGGCCATGGTCCCCCCCCATGCAATCCACCGCAAGGCGGACACGTGACAGGGGCGTCAGAGAATCAGTGTGAGACACAGCGTAGGTAAAGCGGGCGCAAACTTCGAGCGCCCACTCTCAAAATGCATGGGCATTTGAGAGGACCTGCGGCGCACCACATGGACATTGAACTCCTGCGCCTTGCAGCACTGGAGCCCACCACCCAAAGATCAGGCGTCAGCCTTGGTCTTCAAGACCTTGCGGCCACGGTAGAAACCGGTGGGGCTGATGTGGTGGCGCAGATGCACCTCGCCCGTGGTGGATTCAATGGCAGTGCCCGGCTGGGTCAAAGCATTGTGGGAGCGATGCATACCCCGCTTAGAGGGCGACTTTTTGTTCTGCTGAACAGCCATGAAAATCTCCTGGAGCGCTCAAAACGCGCAAAACAGCGTGAGTCAGGCCACTCAGCCAGGCTTTGTGTCCACAATGCTTGGCGGGCTCACCCCGACGCTGGTCAAATCATCGGCCAAGGGCTCGCCCCTTTGGCCGCACATACGGCTCACACAGCCCCTTAAGGCCACATAAAACCGCCCAGCACTCTCAACAAAGGTACGCCGCAATGACTGCGACGCCTGCTGTGAGCCCAGGAAAGTCCGCGAGTATAGCATGCCAGCATCACTTGCCCAGCTTACCCTTGAGGCCCGCCAATGCAGCAAAAGGGTTCTCTTCCACCACGACCGGCAGATCGTCTGCGGGTACTGGCAGCGGCTCTGGGCAAACACCATGCCGGGGAACCAAAGGCAGACCCAAAATGAGTTCATCCTCGACCAGTTCAAGAAGGTTCAAGGTGCGTGGTAGGGCCAGCACATCGTCTTCCAACTCGCCATCCAAGGCCTCCGCCTCTTCTTCAGTTTGGACGAAGCGCACCCAGCGATCCAGCGAGAGGTGCTCCCTGACAGCCGCCAAACAACGTTGGCAGACCAAGGCGACTTCCACATCGGCCGACAAACGCCCCCACATCTCTGGCGCGCCCCCCGTCACCGGGCGCAACTCCCCCTGAAACTGCCAAGCCACGGCCGCATCGGCGTCCATTTGGTCGGCCACGACCGATTCTTTCAAACGCACAAACTGGGCCAATGGCGTGCGGCCACGCACGGTTTGTGCATCGTTGATCAGGGGCTTGATGTCTAGCCGCAGGGGATTGTGTGATGTCGCCGTCATTGCCCGGAGTGTAAGTCGAGCAGGAGTGTGAAAATCCCGCTATGCCTTCTACGCCTGCTTTGATTCTGGCCTCCACGTCGCGCTATCGCCGTGAACTGCTGGAGCGCTTCAAAATCCCTTTTCAAACCGTGTCGCCAGAAGTGGACGAGACACCAGAGCCAGGCGAGCGGCCTGCCGACTTGGCCATGCGTCTGGCCCTGGCCAAGGCTCAGGCCGTCGCGCGCCATCACCCAGACGCGGTGGTCATTGGCTCCGACCAAGTGGCCGATGTGGATGGAGAAGCTGTCGGCAAGCCTGGCACGCATGAACGTGCCGTTGCACAACTGACCCGCATGAGTGGGCGCCAGATCGTGTTTCAGACGGCGGTGGCCGTGGTGATCAGCCGGCAGGGCTTTGCGGAGGCCCGCCTTGCCCCGGTAACTGTGACGTTTCGCGCATTGACTCCCGCTGACATTGAGCACTACCTTCGCTTGGAGCAACCCTATGATTGCGCAGGCAGCGCCAAATGCGAGACCTTGGGCATCAGCTTGCTGGAGGCCATTGACTCTGACGACCCCACAGCCTTGATCGGTCTGCCGCTCATTCGCACGGCCGCCTTGATGCGAGCGGCGGGTCTGGACCCATTGCATGCCCATCAGGTGCTGAGCCCATGAACGCAAAGCTTGACCACCAAAACCTGGGTCGCTTGGTTTTGGTGCCCAACACCTTGGACCTGGCGGCACAGCCCACGCCCATTCAGCAGGTGCTCAGCCATGGGGCCTTGCAGAGGGCCGCAGGCCTGCACTATTGGGTGGTTGAAAGTGCCAAAACAGCGCGCGCATTTTTGAAGCGCGTGCATGAGATTCACCCACTTACCAAGCCGCTGCAGGAGTTGGCCGTGGTGGAGATGCCCAGGGCTCGCAAGGGCAGCCGCGAAGGCGTCTCTGACGAGGCCTGGGAGGCCTTGCTGAGCCCAGCCTTGGACGGGCACGATGTGGGCTTGCTGTCTGACGCAGGCCTGCCTGCGGTTGCCGACCCAGGTGCAAGGCTCGTGAGTGCAGCGCATCGCCGCCACATGGTGGTGGACGCCCTGCCCGGCCCCAGCTCGCTCACCTTGGCCCTTGCGGCCAGCGGCTTGAATGGGCAGCGCTTTGCATTCGAAGGCTATTTGCCGCAGGATGCCGCCGAGCGCGCGCGACGGGTACGCACGCTTGAAAGCCGCTCGCAGCAGGAAGGCCAGACGCAAGTGGCCATAGAGACACCGTACCGCAACTCAGCCCTCTTGACGGCCCTGGTTCAAACGCTCAAGCCCAGCACCCAACTGAGTGTGGCCTGGGGTTTGACCTCAAATGGCGGCGGCTGCCGCACACTTACCGTCGCGCAGTGGCGTCAGCAGCCCAACCCCAGCCTACCTTCGGACTTACCTGCCGTCTTCATGTGGCTGGCTTGACGGACACCAAGGCCCACCCCAAGCCGATGCCCAGCGCATCGGCCACCCAATCAGCCACGCTGGCTTCACGGTAGCCCGTCATGCCTTGAAATAACTCGATCAAGGCACCCAAGGCCAGCAAACTACCCACCAAAGTCAAGGCGCGCCACCATCCAGTGCGTGCGCCCAAAACCCACAGGGTAAAGAACGCAAAAGCATGTTGCACCTTGTCGGTATAGCGCCACGCCTTGGGTGAGGGTGGCATAGGAGCCAAAGCCAACACCAGAATAGCCAGCACCGTGACCACAAATGCAGCACGCCACAGCAGCGGGCGCCAATCAGCTCGCATGAGTTTCAGCCGCTAAGGAGTCAGGCCTTACCGCCACCCAGCAAGGCCGCAACCTTGCGCTTGGGGCGGATATTCGGCGACAGGCGCACGGGAGCTTGCGGCGCAGGGCCGCGCTCCCAGGCCGCCAATTGCTCGCGGGCTGCGGACTCATAGGGCTTGTCAAAGAAGGGGTCCCTGGGTGCTGCAGGGGGCCGAGACTCATAGCGAGGCTCGCTGCGCGGCCGCGCCGGGGGCGCATCTTCGGCGTCGCGGTAGGACGGGCGACGTGGGCGGTCGTCCTCGAACTCCAGCGCATCAAGGTCAATCTTCTTCTTGATCAGCTTTTCAATGTCGCCAATCAGTCGTGCATCACTGCGTGCCACCAAAGTCACCGCCAAGCCAGAGGCGCCTGCTCGGCCAGTGCGCCCAATGCGGTGGACATAGTCTTCAGCGTTGAAGGGTACGTCGAAGTTGAAGACCGCCGGGAGGTCAGCGATATCGAGACCGCGCGCCGCCACATCGGTGGCCACCAGCAAATCCACTTCGCCCGCCTTGAAGGCGGCCAGAGCCTTCAGCCGCTCATCTTGCGACTTGTCGCCGTGCAAGGCCGAGGTGCGCAGGCCGTCCCGCTCAAACGAACGGGCCAAACGGGCCGCACCGAGCTTGGAATTGACGAAGACAATCGACTGCTTGATGTCGTTGTCACGCAGCAGCTTGAGCACCGCACGGCGCTTGTCATCGCCCTCCACGCTGTAGAAGCGCTGCTCGACGGTCGAGGCGGTGGCATTGGCACGCGCCACCTCCACCAAGACCGGGTCTTGCAAATAGCTGGAGGCCAAGCGCTTGATCTCAGGCGAGAACGTGGCCGAGAACAGCAGGGTTTGGCGCTGCTTGGGCAGGTAGCTGAGGATGCGCTGCAGGTCCGGAAGGAAGCCGATGTCGAGCATGCGGTCGGCCTCGTCCAGCACCACGTACTCAACCTGACCCAAAGAGCAGTTCTTGGCTTCGATGTGATCCAGCAATCGGCCGGGGGTCGCAATCAAGACCTCCACCCCGCGCTTCAGGTCCAGCGTCTGCGGCTTCATGTCCACGCCGCCAAACACCACCAGCGAACGCAAGTTGCTGTGCTTGGCATAGGCCTTGACGTTTTGCGCTACTTGGTCGGCCAGTTCGCGCGTGGGCGCCAGCACCAAGGCCCGTACGGGATGGCGGGCCGGTGAGGCGCTGCTGTTTTCATGCCGCAACATTTTTTGCAGCAGCGGGATGGAAAACGCGGCCGTTTTGCCCGTGCCCGTCTGCGCAGCGCCCATCACATCGCGGCCCGCCAGCACCACCGGAATGGCTTGGGCTTGAATCGGCGTCATGAAGGCGTAACCCTGGTCTTCCACCGCTCGCAAAAGCTTGGGATCCAGTGGGAGCGTGTCAAAACGGGCGGGGGAAGCGTCCACAGGGGCGCTGGGCTCTAAGGCAGTGTTTGAAAGGGTCATCGCCCACCATTATCGCCCTTTGCTAGAAATTGCGGTGATTGACTACACTCTCGGGCTCGCATGCGCCATGGCGTTTTTCCGGAGATGCGCTCAAAAATTCAAAAAAGCATCGCCGATCCTCACTTGCATTCAAAGGCTTCTCATGATCCTCGTCACCGGCGGCGCCGGCTTTATTGGCAGCAACTTTGTGTTGGACTGGTTGGCTCAGTCCGATGAGCCCGTCCTCAATTTAGATGCGCTGACTTACGCCGGCAATTTGGCCAATTTGGCGTCGCTGCATGGCAACAGCCGCCATGTGTTTGTGCACGGCGACATCGGCGACCGGGCCTTGGTCGATCAATTGCTCAGCACCCACCAGCCCCGCGCCATCCTGCACTTTGCGGCTGAAAGCCATGTGGACCGGTCCATCCACGGCCCCGGCGCCTTCATGAAGACCAATGTCGAAGGCACCTTTAACCTGCTCGAAGCAGCCCGCGCCTATTGGGGCACGTTGCAAGGCGATGCCAAGGCGAACTTCCGGTTTCACCATGTCTCCACGGACGAGGTCTACGGCAGCCTGAAGCCCAAGGACCCGCCCTTTGCCGAGACCAACCCCTACGAGCCCAACAGCCCCTACAGCGCCAGCAAAGCCGCCAGCGACCACCTGGTGCGCGCCTGGCACCACACCTACGGCCTGCCGGTGCTCACCACCAACTGCTCCAACAACTACGGGCCCTATCACTTCCCCGAGAAGCTGATCCCGCTGATGATCGTCAACGCCTTGGCGGGCAAGCCTTTGCCGGTGTACGGCGACGGCCAGCAGATCCGCGATTGGCTGTACGTTAAGGACCACTGCAGCGGTATCCGCGCCGTGTTGGCCGGCGGCCGCCTGGGCGAGACCTACAACATCGGCGGCTGGAACGAGATGGCCAATATCGACATCGTCAAAACGGTGTGCGCCCTGTTGGATGAACTGCGGCCAGACCCCGCCGGCCCCTATGCGCGCTTGATCACCTATGTGACGGACCGCCCCGGCCACGACCGCCGATATGCCATTGACGCGCGCAAGATCGAGCGCGAACTGGGCTGGCGGCCGGCCGAGACTTTCGCAACAGGCATTCGCAAGACGGTGCAGTGGTACTTGAGCAATGCCGAGTGGGTGGCCAATGTGCAGAGCGGGGCTTATAAGGATTGGTTGGCTGCCAACTATCAAGCCCGCTGAGCACGCCCGCAGCGCCCATCGGCCTGTGTGAAGTTCTTCCGTTCAAACCCCCGCTCTTTCCAGGCTCGATAGAATCATCTCTTTTCGTTAGAACTTCTGTGAGGCGGTCGCCTTGGCGCTCGCAGCACTGTATTTCCCCTATGAACAAGCCCTTGAATCAGCGTCTCTCGTGGTTGGTTGCCCTGATGGCGCTCATTGCGTCGGTCAGTTTTCCCGCTTTGGCGCAGAGTTTGGCCGACGCTGGCAAGGACGCCTTTGGTGCAGGGCAAGGCGAGACCTCCACACCCTCGGGTGCAGTGCGCCTGCGCCAGCCGCAGGCCTTTAACCGCGATGTGGGGGACTATGACGAAAGCGCCACGGCGCTTCGCGCCAAAGCGTTGCCCTATGTCCCCGGCGAATTTGAACAATACGCCCGGGCGCAATCCGGCAATTCTGATCTCAAGCGTTTTGGTGCGGAATTGCTGACGGACCCCGTCAACAGCAGAGGCGATGCCCAGGCTGCTGTTCCACCCGACTACACCATCCGCCCCGGGGATGAAATCAGCCTAACCCTGTGGGGCTCTGTAGACGCCGATTTGCGCCTGCAGGTGGACCGCACTGGCAAAATTTCCGTCCCTCGCATTGGTGCAGTGCAAGTGGCCGGTGTGCGCCATGCTGACCTGCCCGAGGTCATCGCCCGCCGCGTTGCCACCGTGTTTAGAAATTTTCAGGTTGCGGCCACTCTGGGCCAGATCAAAGGTGTGCGAGTGTTTGTGACGGGCTACGCCCAACGCCCCGGTAGCCTGACAGTGAGTGGCTTGGCATCGGTGTTGCACGTCTTGATCAAGGCTGGTGGCCCCTCCGCCGCAGGTAGCTTCAGAGACATCCAACTTCGGCGTGGCGGCCAAGTAGTGGCCAAATTGGATCTCTATGACATCTTGATCCACGGCGACCGTAAAGCCGACCAGATCGTGCAGGCAGACGATGTCATCCACATCAGCCCCATCGGTCCCCAAGTCGCCATGGTGGGCAGCGTCAATCTGCCTGCGGTGTTTGAACTCAAACCCAAAGAAACGCTGAGCGACGCTCTACGCATGGCCGGTGGATTCAGCGCCGTGGCAGACAGAACCCGTGTCGCAGTAGAACGCCTGCAAGACCGTGCGACAGGCCGAGTGGCTGAACTGCGTTTACCGGAGAACGGCAACACCGTACTCGGCACCGGCGATCTGGTGCGTGCCTTCAGCAGCATTTCGGCGGCGCTGCCCAAAGACAAGCAACGCAAACGCGTCAAGGTTGAGGGCGAAGTGGTCAACCCAGGTGAGTACATCCTCCCTGCCGGCAGCACCATTTCAGACGCCGTCAAAGCCGCAGGAGGCTTGACGAGTGCGGCCTATGTCTTTGGCACCGAGTTCAGCCGCGAAAGCGTTCGTCAGCAGCAGCAAGACAACTATGACAAGGCATTGCGTGACCTTGAAACTGAGATGGCCAAGTCGCAAGCCAGTCGCCGGGTTTCAACAGGCGAGGAGGTCGCTGCCCAAACAAACTCCACAGCAGCTAATGCGCGACTGATTGAAAGACTGCGTTTGGTGAGACCGACTGGGCGTGTGGTTCTCCAGGTCGCGCCTGAAGCGAAAGAGCTGCCAAACTTAGCATTGGAAGATGGCGATCGCTTGCATGTCCCCAGCCAAAGTACGTCGGTGGGGGTGTTTGGCAGTGTGTTCAATGCGGGCAGCTTTATCTATGCCTCAGGGGCCACGACCGGGGACTTCCTCAAGCTGGCTGGTGGCCCCACACGGGGCGCCGATGCACGGAGCATGTTTGTGGTTCGAGCCAATGGCTCGGTTGTGAGCGCGCGCCAGGGTGCAAGCTTCTGGGGATCAGGGATTTCAGGTTTCGAAACAGCAAGTTTGTTGCCAGGTGACACCATCTTTGTACCTGAAGAATTGAACAAGACTACGCTCACTCAAGACGCCAAGGACTGGACTCAAATTTTGTACCAATTCGGGCTAGGTGTAGCCGGTATCAAGTCATTGGGTTTGTAAGGTTATGGTAGATTCGCAGCAACCTGAAATGATTGAATTGGATTGGCGTGAATTGGTTCGCGCCTTGTGTTTGAGGTGGCGTTTCCTGATGTGTATGGCCTTGGTGGCAGGAGCGTTAGGTGCCGCAGGCAGTTACCTCATCGCACCCACATTCACCTCAACTACAACGTTCCTGCCGCCGCAGCAACAGCAAAGCAGCGCTGCCTCAGCACTGGCATCTCTCGGCTCATTGGCGAGCCTGGCAGGCAGTTCAGCTGGCATCAAGAGTCCTGCTGAAATGTATGTATCCCTACTGCAGAGTACGAATGTCAGTGATCGAATCATCACTGAGTTCAAACTGTTCGATGCTTATGGTGTGAAGTACTGGGTCGATGCCAGACAGGTTTTGGCATCTCGCGTTCGAATGAGCATTGGCAAGAAGGACGGCTTAATTTCGGTCACGGCAACTGATCGAAACCCTACTCAGGCTGCGAATATTGCCAACAGATATGTGGACGAATTGCGTCGCCTGACATCAATGTTGGCGATCACTGAGGCTCAGCAGCGACGACTTTTTTTCGAGAAGCAGTTACAACTAACCAAGGATCGTTTGACCGCTGCGCAGGTCACTCTACAGGAAAGTGGATTCAATCCTGGTGCCTTGAAAACTGAGCCAAAGGCTGCCGCCGATTCGTTTGCGCGAATCAAGACTGAACTGACCGCCGCTGAAATTCGGTTGCAGACCATGCGTGGGGTATTGGCAGAAGGTGCTGCCGAAGTACGACAACAGAATAACTTGATCGATGCTTTGCGTAGTCGATTGAACTCCCTTGAAAGCAATAAGGCAGCGTCTCCTGGGGGCCCAGACTATGTGACTAAGTATCGTGAATATAAGTATCATGAAACATTATTTGAAATGCTGGCTAGACAGTATGAACTTGCTCGTGTCGATGAGAGTAGAGAGGGTTTATTAATCCAGGTGATCGACGTTGCCAAACCAGCTGAGATTAAGAGTGACCCTAAGCGTTCATTGATCGCTCTGGGAATGGCTCTTTTAGGCGGACTGATTGCCGTGGCGTTGGTGATTCGTAATGACATCTACCGAGGGCAGGGACAGGCCAAAGACTTCAATCGCAAATGAAATTCCGAAGCTGAAGTTTTCGGACCTATCTCACAGACCAACTAGAAACGTACCAATAATGAGCAAATCAGCATTAATCACCGGAGTAACCGGTCAGGATGGCGCATATTTGGCCGAATTTTTGATTCGGAAGGGATATACCGTTCATGGTATTCGCAGAAGATCTTCACTGTTCAACACAGCCAGAATCGATCACCTCTACGCCGATCCGCACGAACATGCAGGCAACTTGATCCTGCACTACGGCGACATGACCGACTCCAGCAGCCTAATGCGCGTTGTGGAACAAGCAAAGCCAGACGAAGTCTACAACTTAGCGGCGCAAAGTCATGTAGCCGTATCGTTCGAAGAACCCGAGTACACGGCCAATTCTGATGCCGTGGGAGTCCTTCGCCTCCTTGAAGCTCTGCGCATCACTGGTATGGCTGCGCACAGCAGGTTCTACCAAGCTTCGACATCAGAACTGTACGGACTTGTTCAAGAGACTCCGCAGCGAGAAACTACACCTTTCTACCCCCGTTCTCCATATGCTGTTGCGAAGCTGTATGGCTACTGGATTACTGTGAACTACAGAGAAGCCTATGGAATGTACGCCTGCAATGGCATCTTGTTTAACCACGAATCCCCTATTCGGGGAGAGACGTTTGTAACTCGCAAGATTACACGGGCGTTGGCGCGAATCAAGCTTGGCACCCAGAAATGCCTGTATTTGGGTAATTTGGATGCGCGACGAGACTGGGGACATGCCAAAGACTATGTCGAGATGCAATGGCTAATGCTGCAGCAGGACAAACCAGAGGACTTCGTAATTGCCACTGGCATTCAGTACAGTGTGCGCGATTTTGTGAACATTGCTGCGCAGCATATGGGTCTGGACATTACGTGGACAGGCACTGGCGTTGATGAGCGGGGATTCTTGCCCAATGGACAATGCGTTGTGGAAATAGACCCAGGCTACTATCGCCCGACGGAGGTAGAGACCTTGCTGGGGGACGCGAGCAAAGCCCACAAGAAGCTTGGTTGGAGCCCCAAGACCAGCTTCGCTGAATTGGTCGAGGAAATGGCTAAGTCCGACTTGATGGAGGCTGAGAACGAGGCTCGCTCGCTGAGCTCAGGTAAGAAGACCCTGTATTAAGGAGTGTGTGCATGAGTCAAGTTGAAGTCATTGCAGATGATGAGACCCCTCTGGCAGTTCTAGTCAAGGCGAACTGGTGCCCTGACAAGACTGAATTCCTCACTCCCGACACCTTCAGTCTTCAGATGGGCATGATCGTCTATGGCGCAGGAAAGGAAATTCAACGCCACATGCATCTGCCCATCGTCAGGGAGGTGCACGGTACCTCTGAATGCATCATGGTCCGTCAAGGTGCCTGCGAGATTGACATTTATGGCCTTCAACGCCAATTGCTGACTAGCCGATCACTCGCTAAGGGCGATATCGTCCTGCTGCTGGGCGGAGGCCACGGCTTTCGCTTAACCGAGGACACCGTCTTGTTTGAGGTGAAGCAAGGACCTTATGCAGGTACCGCCGATAAGGAACGGTTCTGACCCGAGCCGAACTCCGATTTCAAATTAACCCTCCAGTATTTAAACCATGATTCCAGTCAATGAGCCTCTGCTTCAAGAAGAAGATTTTATTGCTTTGCAGGATACATTCAGAACCGGATGGATCTCCTCTGCAGGCAAATATGTCGAGGAGTTTGAGCAGTCTTGGTCCGCTTATTGCGGTGTAAAGCATGGCGTAGCAGTGTCCAACGGTACGACGGCGTTGCAAGTGGCAGTGGAAGCCGTAGGCATAGGCAAGGGTGACGAGGTCATCATGCCAAGCTTTACCATCATCTCGTGCGCATCCGCTGTGGTGCGCGCAGGTGGCGTTCCCGTGCTGGTGGACTGCGATCCTGTCGACTGGTGCATGAATGTCAATGAAGTGGCCCAGAAGATCACCCCGCGCACCAAAGCAATCATGGTCGTACACATGTACGGCCATCCGGTGGACATGGACGCCATCATGACTCTGGCCAATCAGCATGGCCTAGTAGTGATCGAGGATGCAGCCGAGGTTCATGGTGCCAAATACCTATCCAATCGCTCGACACCCGCGGCCAGTTGGAAGAAATGTGGTGGCATGGGCCACATTGCCACCTTTAGTTTCTTTGCCAACAAATTGATCACCACCGGTGAGGGTGGTATGGTGATCACGGACAACGACGAATTCGCCACAAAATCACGATCGCTTCGCAACCTCTGCTTCCGCGCAGATCGACGCTTCTTGCATACCGAACTAGGCCATCAATTCAGGCTGACCAACATGCAGGCTGCCGTAGGGGTCGGGCAGGTCCGCCGCATCGAAGAGATCGTCGAGCGCAAGCGCTGGGCCGCCAAAGAGTACACCGATCGCCTGCAAGGATTGGCGGAGTTGCAACTACCCATGGAACGGGACTGGGCTCGCAGCGTGTTCTGGGTCTACGGAATGGTGCTGCATGATGATGTGCCATTTGATGCGGCGGAGTTTGCCAAACGCCTGAGGGAACTGGGCGTCGAAACCCGTCCCTTCTTCCTGGGGATGCATGAACAGCCCGTATTCCGCGACATGGGCTTGTTCCTCAAAGAAAGGTACCCAGTCAGCGAACGCATTGCTCGACGCGGACTCTACGTCCCTTCCGGTCTGGCTTTAAACTTAGAACAGATCGAAACCGTCAGCAACGCAGTGCAACGCGCAATCAAGGGTTAACCATTAAGTCGTGCCGCGGCCCTTGCCCGGCACGCCCTATGGCGAATTTATCGCTCATAGGAATCAGTAGGCACCTTTCCGACTGAAAATGACTCCAGCCGTGCGCAGGACGATCAGAACGTCTGACAGAAGGCTCCATTTTTCGACATACTGCCGATCCATCGCCACCCGCCCCGCATAGTCGATGTCATTGCGCCCTCCTACCTGCCAAGGGCCGGTAAGTCCAGGTTTGACGCTCTGATAGTGCCCAATCGAATCCCCGTAGTACTTTGTAAGCTCCGTTCTAACCACTGGACGTGGCCCGACGACGCTCATGTCATTCACTAGGACATTCCAAAGTTGAGGAAGTTCGTCTAGGCTGGTCTTGCGAATAAAGCGGCCGACCGCAGTAATACGAGGGTCGTCCTTGAGCTTGAAGTCTCGCAGCCATTCTTCAGATGCGGCCGGATCGGTGGCCAGCAAATTCTCCAACACTTCTTCAGCGTTAGGCACCATCGACCTGAACTTATAGCAAGTGAATTCCTTGCCGCCGCGACCTATTCGGGTGTGGCCAAAAATCAGCGGGCTACCCGAAGAAATACGCACGGCTAACATCACCAGCAATATCAGCCACCAGAACAAGGCTACGAAGACGAACACGATCACGAGATCGAACAACCGCTTGGTAGCGCGCTCCACACCATTCAAGCCAAACTCGCTTTGCGTGGTTGGTGCAACAGGGCCATCATCAGTTGCCCCGCAAGCATCTGAGCCACCATCATCCTTCGACATCAAAATAATTATCCTTTCCCCCATGCCCGCTCCTTCAGGGACTCACCAAATCGAGACGGCTCTTGCTTCACGCGGGTTGACCCCATGCAATGACGTGCTGCAGATTTTACGCGGTTGCCATGAGGGAACCAATGCGGTGCCAGTAGCCTCTCAGCATCTTCAGCAGGCTCTAGCCCCGGATCAGCGCAATAGACCCTGAAAGAGTTGATGGTACTGACGCGCCAGGATGTCCCAGTCAAACTGACCGGCAAATTCTACGCAGCGCTGGGCGGTGCCGCGATTGTCTTGCAAGTCCAGGGCCCTGGCGATGCCCTCGGCTAGGTGCTGCGGACCGACCTGATCAACCCAGGCACCGTTAACGCCGTCCACGATCAATTCCGGTGAAAGCCCCGCCTCGTGTCGAAAAGCAACAACAGGCAACCCAGCCGCATTGGCTTCTAACGAGGTGATGCTTCCGCCTCCTTCCTTGGTTGACGGATGCACGAACACTCGCGCGGCCTTGATCTGTGCATACACATCATCGTCGGCTGCTATTGACCCCAAGAACTTCACGCGATCCTGGATACCAAGCTCCCGCGACAATTGCTCCAAGCTAGCTCTTTCAGGTCCATCGCCCACAATGGTGAGGCTGAAGGCGCGCTCCTTTAGCCGCTCGAGATGCGGCAGAGCCTTCAACAGACAATCTACGTTCTTGTGCGGCTGAAGTCGTCCAACGTAGATTAAGTCAGACTGCTGCGCTGCTGCCGCTACGCTAAGGATTCGACGGCAATCGATGCCGTTGTGGATCACCTGCAGACGCCGCGGCACCACGCCAATCCCCCCCAACTGCCGAGCCCCCATCTCGCTGATGGCGACCAGCTTCGCCGGTATTCGTGCGCAAAGTCGCTCCAGTACCATGCCCAGCCATCCTTTGGCACCGTAGTACTCGGTCCAATGACGCCCCCAGATTTCCCACCAATCGGCAGTCAAGTGCGCCTTGCCAAACCTCGTATACAGCCACGCCGGGAAAAAATGGAAGTACGGCCACTGACCCAGATGCACCACGTCGTAGCTACCCAAGCCTGACACCTTAGCAACGGCCCTTCCGTAATACAGAGTCTGAGAGATTGACCGTTTACCGGACTCGCTGTACATGGGCACCGACGGTGCCACAGGTATGAAGCGAATGCCCTCGACCTGGACTTCTCCAGTCTGTTCCCAGGATTTCAAACCGTACCAGTCCACCTGCCAACCCATAGCCACCAGTCGACGGCAAATTTCGAACAGGCGCTTCTGCCCACCTCCAGGCACATATGGGAAGACGCAGTCATACAGTATCGCAATACGCGGCCTCTGGCTCCGCAGCCCGCTGTTCAAGTCGCTGCCCTCGCTTGATTCGTACGGATTCATTCGCAGGCCTCCAACACAAAGCGAACCTCATTGCCGCGCAAGATGAAGCAGAAGAACTTCTCGTAGATCCGCGGAAAGGCATTCACGACAGCGTCCAGTGGCCAAACTAGCTTGGCGATCAGGCGGTGCCTTGAATTCTTCAACTCCGCCCGATAGAGATGAATGCGCCGATACACCATGCGCAAACCAAACTGACCGTAGTACTTGTAGACCGTCGAGGCATTCTCGCAGTAGTAATCGATCGTGCGATACCCAGTGGAGAACGTCATCGTAGGATCGGTGAACGCGTTGTCGCTCGAGAAATGCGGCGTGATGATTTCGATCTTGCCGCCCAGGCGGCAAACACGCCGGGCCTCGCGCAAGGCAGCCTCCAGCGACTGCAAGTGGCAGATGCTGTGGCGAAACACCACCCGGTCGAAGCCGCCATTGGGGAATGGCCAGGGACCATTGAGATCGCAGACCACATCGACGCCGGGCAACGACGCGCGGTCGACGCCTACAGCACCCGCCTGCTTGGCCGGCCCGCAGCCGACATCCAGGATCCTTTCGTTGGACATCATGACTCCCTCGTGTTGTTCGATGCACGAGCCCGCCTGAGCGTACGCAATTGCACCGAGGAAATGGTAAACAGACAGATGAAATAGACCGGGCTGGCTAGGTAGACCAGCTCAATGCGGGCTATGGCTGCTGCCAACGCCAGCACACCAGTCAGCAACAAGGCGGCCAGCAGGGCCGGGCCGAGCAGGCGCTTGGTCTGCAACTCGGCCATGAGGCGATTTGAGTTCAGCATGTACAAGCCTTCGCACAGGAAACCCACCACCAGCAGCCAATAGCCAGGAGTGAGCGCTAAATACGTCAGTCGGCCATAGGCGAACATGATCACGGCGATGCCGACAGAGCCGATCAGCGTGAAGCGCCGCATCTTGCGGTCTTCCAACTCCAATATCTCAAAGCTGCCTGCCGCCACCAGGGCGCTGACGCGCGGACCGTTGTGCAAGCCGATGGCCATGGGAACGAACATCATGGCGAAGGCAAACTGGTAGTCGAGCACATAGCTACCGAACTGAGCACCGCTGAACCAGAGCTTAACAATCCATTTGTCCACGCTCATCGCATACAGCACCACCAATGTGTAGATGCACAGCGGCGCAGACAACTGCAGAACTGGCAGCCATGTGGAGGGTGCCCGCATCACAGACAGTGAAAACATCCCACTCAGATCGCCCCGCAACATCACAGCCGTGGCGACAGCCAGGGCCAGTATCTGGGCCAGGATCAAATGTGCCAATGTGGGCTGGGGTACCAAAGAAGCCAGCCCGATCAGCCCCAGTAACACGCCTGCCCCTATGGCCACCGACCAGAAAAACCGCCCCCGCTGCTCCCGGGAGCGCACCACCGCCAGCGCCATTGCATTCAGGTTGTAGACGAAAGCAAACAGCAAGACCCAGCCGGTCTGCTGGAGGGGGCTCAGCAAATTGAAGCCGGTGGCCGAGCCCAGCGTGAGCGCAGCCACGCCCAGCGGGCTGGCTGCCAACGCCAGAACGAGCATCAAGCTGGCCACCCGCTGCACAAATTCGCCCGGATCAGTCTGCCTGAACCACAGCGGCACCACCGCCTGCGTCACGGCTACCGAGCTGAGGTTGGCGTAGATCTGCACCACGGTGAACAACAGGGCGTATTCCCCGTAAGCAGGCAGGCCGAAGACCGACACGATCAGCGGCACGAGCAACACTGGCAAGCCCTTCTGCAGGGCTAAGCCTAAGACATAGAACCTGTTCTTGTAGAGCGCCGATGAAGTGAGTGCTTGGATGCGCTGCCGGATGCGAGGGCTCATGGGCGCGGCGCCACCTGGAGAGAAAGATCGGCTCGGGCGGTCAGGCCAACAAGCGAGAACAGCAAGGCACCGAACCAAGTCAGCTGAGCAGACATCACGTAGGTGTCCACCATAAAGCCAATCACCAGAGCCACGAAAATTGCCTCCAGCAGGGCCTGGGCATCTCGGCGCATCGGACTGCGCCGTATGCGCCGAGCTATCCCGATCAATGTCGCTACAAAGGCCAGCAGGCCCACTAGGCCATATGCGTAGAAGACTTCCACATACATAGAGTGAGCGGACTGTACGCTAGCCGTAAACCACAAGTTAAGGTCAATCGCCCCAGGTCCCATACCCAGAAAGAAGTGCAGGGAGTCGGCCTCAAACATCTCGGCCAGTAAGGTCTGCCAGATGATCAGGCGACCGGAGCCCAACAGCTCGGGCACCTCAACCCCGGGCACGAACACGGCCACCAGCACGCCGCAGACTACCAGGCCGATGAAGCCCCACAAGATTACGCCGAGTCGTAGGCCCACAAAACGCAGGCCAATGGCGGCCGCACTGAGGATGCCGCCCAAGCTCTGGGTGGCGAACAGGAAGCCAAGTAACACGACCGCCGTCGCCACGTCCGGGGCGGCAACGCCACCTCGGCGCAGCTGCCGAGTTTCTCGCACATGAAAGAAGTGCAGCGCCAACCCCATCGCGATCACGAAGCCGGTGTTGTTGGGCGACCCCATCCAGGGCACACCGAACCGGCCCTCGTCGCCATAGTAGTCACCCTGCCCCGACAGCCAGACCGGGATCAAGATCAAGCACAACAGGGCTGGCACCGTCCGCGACAGCTGCCTCACATCCCGCCATTGCACCGTTGCGGCGATGATCACCGCCCCGGACAACAGAAGGATCGTCT
The DNA here is from genome assembly GCA_004359425.1 of Ideonella sp. MAG2. Lineage (GTDB taxonomy): Bacteria > Pseudomonadota > Gammaproteobacteria > Burkholderiales > Burkholderiaceae_C > Ideonella. The sequence goes on from PTEU01000001.1 coordinate 1,998,696, forward strand.
TGCCCAACTCCGGCAGGAAACGCGGATTGCCCGAGGCCCCGACCACCATTGATTGGGCCCCCAGCGCCATAACCAGCAGGACACTGAAGGAAAGCGCAGCATGGTGCCCCTTGAGCGCGAGGCTCAAAACGGCCAAACCACACACCAGCAGCAGCAACAATTGCGAGATGTAGACGCCCTCGGCAAGCGGCACGCTGCCCAGGGCCAAATTGATCAGCGACCAGACCCCCAGCGGGGTCCAGGCCTGGCGCTGGGAACGCCTGTCCGAGGCCGCAGGGCCGGCCGGCGTCAGCAATAACGTCCTGTCATGAACAGAGGGTTCAGGCATGAAGCGCCTGCCTGACACTGGTCCAGTCGGATTCGATCGATGCCAAGTTGTGGCTGCCCATGCGCGATTGCTCGGACGCGATCAAGTCGGCCAACTTGCACTTCAGGTCGCCATCCAATTGAATCAGTCGCCGCTCGAACTCCAGCTTGGCCGTGTCGCAGCAGGGGCAGACCACCTGCACCGAAGCCAGGCCGAGCAGACCGGCTTCCCATAAAACCGTGCTGTAGAAAGACATCACCATCTGTACCTGAGCCATGCTCTCGTGCAGCGAGACATGGGGATCGAGCTCGGCGAATTTAGCAATGGGGTGTTGCTCGAAACGCAGACTCTCCTGCTGCGTATTCATGCCCGGGTGCAGCCGGACCACCAAGCGTACGCCCATGCCGTCCAGCAACTGGGCCATCTCCAGCAGTTGGTCAAAGGTTTGACCCACATCACACTTGATGGCCGACCCCCGCATCTTGATGTTCATCGCAAACAGCGCACGTGAGATGCGTTTGGCTGTGGGGCCGGTCAGCTTTCGGAACTTAGTGATCAGGTCGGCCTTGATCAAACGCGGGCAGGCATGAGCTGCGGCCCCGGTGCGCTCGCGGACAAATTTCGCGGCCACCTCGTCGTAGGTTAGGTAGGTTTCAAATGCTCCGGGGCCGGCACCACCTAGACTGCCCAAGCCCAGGCAGGGGTAGCCCGTCACAAGCCGAGACAGGCGGTTGAGCACATGCCTTGCAGACATGAAACGACCCACCTTGGGTTCGGCTAAGCCATGCTGGACATTGACCCCTTGGATCTGCGTAGGAGAGTACCGTTGCCTGAACTGCATCCAAAACACAGCCCAGACGCCCTCGTCCGAAAAATAGACTTTGGCGGGCTGGCCCTGCAGAGCATCCAGTACCAGTGTCAGGCGTTGTGCCAAGCAAGCAAAGATGCCGGGGTAGTAAAACGCCCTAAAGAAACGGCGGCGCGAATATTCCACCTTGTCGATATGGTCGAACTCGGACTCGCTGAACCGAACATCAACGACCTTTCCGCGCCCCTCCGAAAGGATGGCTTGCTTGATACCCCAAAAAGGATCCTGCGACGCCCGCACAACATATACGAAGATGTGATTCATGGATGCGACCGATGCCACGCAAAGTTGCGTCAAACTGACCAGCCGTCGTCGACGATCAGATTCTGTCCATTCACGTACTTAGAAGCATCGCCAAGCAGAAAAAGCAGCGTACCCTGTAGATCATCAGGGGCCAGCATGCCCTTGCCAGAGGACAGCGCGCGATAGGCGTCGAGGAAGGCCTCGGGCTGTTTGTCGAGCACACCACCTGGACTGAGGCTGTTAACCCGAATGCCCAGCCCCTTGGTGTACTGTGCAAAGTATCGCGTGAGGTGGATGACCGCAGCCTTGATGGCCGCATATTCCACCGGCATGGTCATGGAGGTACCTTCGTAGATGCTGAAACGCGGCGCAACTACGCCGTAGATGGAGGCCATATTGACGATGACGCCATGGCCTTGCTGCTTGAAGGCCTCCACAAACTTCTGTGACGTCAGGAAGTAGCCACCGACGTGCCGGGACATGTTGTCGCAGAAGTCGTCGTAGGTAACCTGTTCAAGCTTGCGCCCGTATTGCTTGTTGCGTGGGTAAGCGTTATTGACTAGGCCGTCGATCCGTCCATGGTCCTGCAGCAGGCTGGCCACCAGTGCTTCGACGGATTCGGTGCTAGTGATGTCGGTACGTCGAGCCTCGATCCGCCGGCCGGGCTCCTGGGCCATCAAAGTGTCGGCTGCACGCAGCGATGCGTCGAGATCGATGTCGGCGATCACCGCGACCGCCCCAGCGTCAGCCACCGCCCGCACAAACGATTGCCCTATGAGCCCGCAGCCGCCTGTCACTACGACGATCCGGTCTTTCAGTGCCTGTTCCATGCCCGCTTCCTATAAATCCTTGATCCACCGCGCCGGGTTGCCGGCCACTACGGTGCGAGGCGCCACGCTCTTGGTCACCACGCTGCCAGCCCCCACCACAGCATTGCCGCCGATGGTCACGCCGGGAAGCAACACGGTGTTGGCGCCAACCCAGGCGCCCCTTTCTATTCGCACTGCCTTGGACGCGTAATGGCCCTGGTCGATGATGGGGCGGGTAACATCGTCAAAACGGTGGTTGTGCACGTAGATGTGCACGCCTGACCCTAGCATCACCTCGTCCTCGATGTCGATGCCGGCACCATCCGGTCGAGGATCGGCAAACAGCATGCAGCCCGGGCGCAGGATAACCCGCTTGCCTAGCGACACCTTTGAGCAGCCGATAACGTATGCACCTGGCCGCACCTCGGCGCCCTCGCCAAAATGTGCGAATTTGTCTAGGCAAAGCCGACGCATGGACGACTTGAAGTGTAGCCGCCAGTGCGTGAGTGGCACGTCAGCTCCGACCCGATCGGCACTGCGCCAGAAGGCTAACCGTTCTCTCCATTCCGTGAAGGTCATGCCGGGCACCTCGTCCTTCAGCCCCGATCAGCGAACAAGAATTCGACGAAACGGAAATCCAGTTCGCTGTCGATGTCGATAGATCGCTCTTCCGGCATCACATACAGGCGAGTGCGTTCCATGAACACGCTGGTGCCTTCCAGCAGGGCCGGGCGCTTCCAGGCATAGATCGACGCATTCATGTCGTAACACTTCGGGGCATCCTGACGCCGAACCACTTGCTGATCGAGTGGCTTGGACAGATGCGCATAGCCCGCAGCATCCAGTTCGACCATGTTGAAGTAGGGCGACCGGCGGGCAGGCATTGCGGTGATGACATTCTGGACGCCAGTGTCCTCCAGCATCTGGGTGGCCGCCACGATGTCTTCCACGGCGCGCAACGGTGCCGTGGCATCCAGATCGACCACCACGTCGAATGTTCGCCCTGCCTCGGCTTCCGCCTGCAGCAGACAATGCTGGATCACCGGCAACTTGGCGGCCTGATCGGTGGCCAGGGCATCAGGCCGCTTGATCAGCAAGCTCGCTCCGGCCCTGCGGGCCACGTCCAGGATGTCGTCGGAGTCGCTGCTCACGGCGACCGCCGCGAAGAGCTGACTGTCGAGCGCCTGTTGAATGCTGTGCGCGATCAGCGGCTTACCCAACAGGCTACGGATGTTCTTGTTAGGCACACCCTTGGAACCTCCACGGGCGCAGATGGTGCAGATTCTGTTCAATGTGATATCCATCCTCTTGAGGCCACGGAACGTTCGGCCGCATCGATCAGCGCCAGCGTGTCCTGGGCTTGAGCCAGCGAACACAGCTCGCCCACTTGACCCGCCAGTGCGGCACGGTGCATATCGCGGTAAGTCAGATCGCGGTCCACCGTCAGGGACGTTTCCTCCTGGTCCATCATGAGACGCCCTGCAACCAGATCAACTTCAAAGGTATGTGCATCGGTGTTGACCAGGATCCGGCGCCGACCTAATCGATCAGTGTAGTTCAACTGAATTTGCACCAGAGGGCAACGCTCGTGCTCTGTCATCAGGCCGAACACGTCGTCGCTGTCGATCTCCAGCGCACTGAAATGCCCACCGAGCGCACACACCCGACGCCAGCCGCCCAGCAAATGCTCCAGATAATCGAGTTCATGACTGAGGTCTCTCAGCACGCCCCCGCCCTGGCTTGCATGGGCGGAGTAGCTGCGGCGATAGTCGTCGCTGGGCCTCCAGGTGGGCAGGTATTGCCCGACATAGGCATTGACGCTCAACACCCGCTCACCCGCCAGCAGTTGGCGCAGCTGCCGGATCAGGGGATGAAAACGCAGGTTGTAGGCTACGAACAGCCCACAAAAGGGCAAGGACTGCGACAGCGGTGCCACACGCTGAAACAAAGGCTTCTCGACCAAAACGGTACCGGCGTAGCCTAGCCGTGCGAGTTCCAGCACAGAGTCCAGGTGGCGATCGGTCGCGTTCGCAATCACCACATAGCCCGGCTGACGGTCGGCCAGCGCCTGGGACAGGTTGGGCAGCACGTCGGCGTGGCTCACCGCACGTGAACTCACTACGGTGGTGGTGCAACCCAGCTCCTCAAGGATCCTCGCGTGGCGAGCTCCGATAGAGCCATAGCCCACGACCACAGCCTTCATGAGAACACGTCCATGTACTCGCCGTTGGCGCGTTGATAGTCGGCCATGTGGCCGATGTCGAGCCAGTATTCGCGGATCGGGAAGACCGAAGTCTCACGCCCGCACTGGATCATCTCTGTGAAAAGTGTTGGCATATCGAAGAACTGTCCAGGGGGGATAGCCTCCAGCGCGGCCGGCTCAATGACATAGATCCCGGCGTTCACGAAGAAGGTCTGAATCGGCTTCTCGTCGATGCTGACGATGCGGTGTCCGTCTGCCGTGACCACGCCATACGGCACCTGAAAGTCGTACTCGCGCACGCACATGGTGGCGACGCTGCTGTGCTCAACGTGGAAGTCCAGCAACTGGCGGAAGTTGACCTTGGTGAGCACGTCACCGTTCATGACCAACAGCGGTAGGTCGGGCTTGCCCGGCAACAGGCCCAGAGCGCCTGCCGTGCCCATCCGCTTTTCCTCGTGCAGGTAGACGATCTCCACCTGCCAGCGGGAACCGTCACCAAAGTACTCTTCGATCACGTCAGCCATGTAATTCACGGAGATGTAAAAGCGATGAAACCCGCTCTCAATGAATTTCTCAAGAATGGTCTGCAGCAGCGGCTTGTTGCCTACCTGAAGCATGGGCTTGGGACAGTTGTCGGTCAGCGGGCGCAGGCGGCTACCCAGGCCACCGGCCATCAGAACGACCCAATTGTCCCGGCGCGTGAGGCCAGTGAGTTCATCCATCGTGGCCAGCCCGGTCAGTTGGCCCGCCCCATCTACCAGCGGCAGATGGCGAATGGCCTTGCGACGCATGATGGCCAGTTGCTCGTCGCGCGATGTAGTCGCCAACGCCGTGGACGGGCGCCGGTTCATGGCCTCGCGCACCGGAATATCAAGGCTGGCGCCTCTCAGCAGCGCGCGGCGTATGTCTCCGTCTGTAACGATACCTTCGAGCGCACCCTCGGTAGATGCCACCAGCGCCACCTACCCCGCACCCACCCGCACGCCCGGCATCAAGATGGCACCAGCCCCGATGAAGGCCCCCTCGTCCACCTGCACCTGGCCGCACAGCACGGCCCGGGGCGAAACGAAGACATGGGCCTGCAGCACACAGTCGTGATCGATGCTAGCCCCGGTGTTAATCACAGCGTTCGGCCCGATCACCACGCCTGGTTGCATGATGGCGCCAGCCATCACCTGGGCGCTGAGGTCGATCTCACCCGGCCGGTTGATCAGCGCCCCCGGGTGGCGCACGCCCACGAAAGCATGGGAGACCGAAAGGCTGTCGTACAAGCCGCGCCGCCTTGCCACATTGGGGTTAGCACCCACGCCATTCAGTAGGCAGGCACGCGCCTCAGCTTGGTATAGATAATCATCGCCACCCAGCACCAGCACACCAAACACTAGGCTGCCAGGTGCCAGGCCGGGGTCGATGATGCCCGTCACCGCCAGACCACAAGCCAGCGCAGCGTCGAGCACGACCCGCCCATGACCTCCGCAGCCTACCAGGTACAGCCGTTCAGCCATCCACCGCCTCGTCTGCTGCATAGTCTCTGCCAGCCAGCTTCCCCAGCATGCTCCAGTAGGCCATAGGACTGAGACCCATCCCCGGCCGCTTGCAGGTCATGTTGTCGACAGTGAAGACTTCGCCACGGTTGATCGGCTTGGCCGCCACCAAGCTCTTGCGGGCCACGTTGCGATTAGCCCATTCGGAAGCCGTCGGACGCTTGATGGGCGAACCCAACGCGAGTTCAACATCCCGGATGCCCGCCACCATGGCCGTCAATTCGCTAGGCTCCAGCGAGGCCTGGTGATCAGGCCCCGGCAGTTGGCGGTCCAGCGTGAAGTGCTTCTCGATGACCTGGGCACCGCGTGCCACAGCGGCGATGGGAATATGGATGCCTTGCGAGTGGTCCGAATAGCCCACCTGCAGGCCAAAGGCCTGAGCCAGGGTGTCCATGGCCCGCAGGTTGATTTCGGCCAACGGTGCGGGGTACTCGGTAGTGCAATGCAGAATGGTTACGCGCTCATGTAAGGCCTGCTGGCCCATTGCGCTGCCATAAGCACGCTCAAAGTCCCCTGAGGTCGGCACAGCATCACGGTGCAGGAAACCGAAAGCCAACACCCCCAGAGCCTGCTCGATTTCGCCCAGCGAACACATGCCGGTAGAGATGATGACCCGCTTGGCGCGACGGGCGATGGCCAGTACGAAGGGGGCATTGGTGATCTCGCCCGAAGGGATCTTGATCAGCTCCAGCTTCATGCGGCCGGTGAGCAGTTCCAAGCTCCAAGCGTCGAATGGTGTGGAGAGGAACTCGATGCCACGTGCCTCGGCATGCGCCGCCAGCTTGAAGTGATCGGCCTCGCTCAGCTCCAAGCGCTGAATCATCTCAAACTGCGACTCGGATTCACCTGTGGTCTGCTTCTGGTAATCGGCCTTGGGGGCGTGCTGCCCCAGCAGCGACTTGGCGCGAAAGGTCTGGAACTTGACTACGTCAGCACCAGCATCGGCCGCCTTGTCCACCAGTGCGGCCGCCATGTCCATGTCGCCGTTGTGATTAACACCCGCTTCAGCAATGATCAATGTGCGCATGTCAATAGAAATGGTTCAGGTCAAAGAATGTCTTCTGCGAGCCCAAGCTCACTTGCTTCAGCAGGTCGCGGATAAGACCGCTAGCTTCACCCTCGCCATACAGCGAAACGGTGCCAGGCAGTTGCCCGACAAATTCGGCTGATAGGGCGCGTGCCAAGGCAGCCTTGATCGCGCCGGAATCTTCACTCGCGTCAATGATGCTGCTGGCCTTGAGGCGGCCCTTCTGACGGTCACCGATGTTCACCGTTGCCTTCTTCAGTGCCGGTGCCTCGGTCAGGCCGCTGGACGAATTGCCCACCACCACGTCGCACAGGCGCATCAGGCTGAGGTACCGTCGCTGTCCCAGCGACGCGAAGGCACGCGCCCGTTCTCCCTGGGTGGCCACCCAGCGGTCGATCGCTTCGATGAGTCGGCGCCCGCCGGTGTCGGCGTTCGGGTGGGTGAACACCACCTGCGCCTGCGGAAACTGCTCCAGTGCCTCCAGCAGCTGGGTCAGCGCGTCGACTGGGTCGCGATCGCCCAGCGTCGCTGGGTGATAGGTGACCAGCAGCAGCGGCGCAACCAACGATAGCCCCAGCGAGGCGGCAAGCGCTTCGCGGTCCATCCAGTCTAGGTCGCGCAGCAAATCAAGGCCTGGTGCGCCGACGTTGAAGACCCTGTCGGGCGATTCGCCCAGTTGGATTACGCGCTGGCGATACTCCTCTGCCGCCACGAAATGCCATTGCGACATCTTGGTGATGGCATGTCGAATGGCCTCGTCGAAAGCCCCTTCGGTCTTTTCGCCCCCATGCAGGTGGGCCACCGGAATACGCGCAATCATCGCAGCCTGTGCTGCGGCCAGGATCTCGAAGCGGTCGCCCAACAGCACCACCACATCGGGTGCCAGGCGCTGGAATTCGTCGGCAAAACCAATCATGCCTAGGCCCATGGACTTGGTTACGCCCACCGCCGTGTCGGACGACAGCAACATCTCCAGCCGGGCATTCACCGTGAAGCCGTCGGCCTCGATCTGGCGCACCGTCATGCCAAACTCGGGCGACAGGTGCATGCCGGTGGCCAGCACCTGCAGCTCCAGAGCATCGTCCTGGTCAATCAGCCGCATCAGGCGTTGCATCAGGCCGTACTCGGCCCGCGAACCGGTCACCACACAAAGCTTGCGCCTTTGGGCCATCACAGCGTCCTGGCGAGTTTGGGGCTGCTGGGCAAGTTGATCAGGCTGGCCTCCAGGGCCTCGGCCACCTGCAAGCTGGCGCGGGGGCATGCGGCATACATGGGCAGCTTGTGCAGCAGCGTCCAGGTGGGGCGGGACTGAAACTTCGCATCATTGAGCGTCGCCAGCAGGCGATCGCGCTGAGCAAGGTCAGGTGTCAGCAGCCGCATAGTGGCCAACCAGTAGTTGCTGCGGGTGCCCTCGGGCTCATGGGCAAAGGCCACGCCGTCCAAGCCAGCCAGCACGCGCTCATAGGCGGCAGCCAAGCGGCGCTTTTCCTCCAGGAATTGCGGCAACCTGTGCAACTGGGCCACGCCCAGCGCGGCGTTCAGGTTCGGTAGTCGGAAGTTCCAAGCCACTTCGTCGTGGAAGAACTCCCAGCGGTGTGCCACCTTGGCGGTGGTTGTCAAGTGCTTAGCATGGCGCGCTACCTCGGCGTCATCGGTGATGATGGCGCCACCTCCACCGGTGGTGATGATCTTGTTGCCGTTGAAGCTCAGCGTACCCAGCTTGCCAAAGGTGCCGGTGTGACGACCCTGATAGTAGCTGCCCAGCGATTCAGCTGCGTCCTCGACAATGGGGATGCCATAGCGGCCAGCCACGTCCATCAGACCGGCCAGATCCACCGGATGACCATAGGCATGCATCGGCACCATGGCCGCGATGCGTCGCCCCGTGGCCTTGTTCCTGAGCCCCTGCGAGGTGAGTTCGGCCACCGACGCCAGGTGTTCGCCCAGGGCCAGTGCATCCACACCAAGGGTGCAAACCTCGCTGTCCACAAAATGCGGCACGGCACCTGCATGCGTCACCGCATTTGCCGAAGCCACAAAGGTGAGCGAAGGCAGCAGTACCTCGTCGCCAGCCTGCACGCCCGCGAGCTTCAGCGCAACCTGCAATGCCGCTGTACCGTTGGCCACGGCCACCGCGTAACGAGCACCCGTGAACAGGGCCAACTCACTCTCGAACTGGTCAACGTACTTGCCCACCGACGACACGAAGGTCGAGTCCAACGTGTCTTTCACCAGTGCATGTTCTTCCGCCCCAAATTCGGGCTCGTGGAGTGCCACCAATTTGTCAGGTACCCCTAGCAGGCCTTGCATACGGCCCAGCAGCGCGTTCTCAAAAGATTGCATGCCCGGGCCTCAGATGTTGTAGCGATCAGCCTTGTAGGCGGCCAGATTCTCAGGCTTACCAAACCACTCAGCGGTCTCGGCCAGGCCGCGCTTGAAGCCTTCTCGGCCACCGTACTGGGGCTGCCAGCCAAACAGCTCGCGTGCCTTAGTGTTGTCGGCCCACAGTCGTTCTACCTCGGAGTTACCGGGCCGCAAGCGCACCTCATCGGTCACCACTTCGACCTCCTTGCCCATCGCCTCGGCGATCAGACGCACCGTGTCTCCGATCGAAATTTCGTAGTTGCTGCCAAAGTTGATGACCTCGCCAACGCCTTTGTCCGACATCATTGCAGCGATGAAGCCCGCTACAGTGTCTTGTACGTAGTTGAAGTCGCGCGTCGGCGACACCGAACCCAGCTTGATCTGGCGTTGGCCGTTGGCGATCTGCGTGATGATGGTAGGAATGACGGCCCGCGCCGACTGACGTGGCCCGTAGGTGTTGAAAGGACGAGCGATGACCACGTTCAAGCCGAACGAGGCATAGAACGAGAACGCCAACTGGTCGGCGGCAATCTTGGTGGCCGAGTAAGGCGACTGCCCCTGCAGAGGGTGGGCCTCGGTGATGGGCACGAAGCGCGCGGTCCCGTAGACTTCACTAGTTGAGGTCTGCAGCACTCGCTTTACGCCCAGGTCACGCGCAGCCTGCAGGACATTGAGCGTCCCCTTAACGTTGGTGTCGACGTAGGTGTCGGGCGAGTGATAGGAGTAAGGAATGGCGATGAGTGCAGCCAAATGCAACACCACATCGCAGCCTTTCATGGCCTCCCTCACGCCGTGGGGGTCGCGGATGTCACCTGCGAAGACATCGAGGTGATCGCGGATGTCTTTCGAGGCGTGGTCCAGCCAGCCCCACGAGTTGAACGAGTTGTAGAGGACAAAGGCACGCACAGTGTGACCCTGGCGCACCAGAGCTTCAACGAGGTGCGAGCCGATGAATCCGTCGGCACCGGTGACAAGAACTTTCATGTGTGCAAGCCTGCGGCGGTTTGACAACGGGCACCCCGCTTGGCATGGCGTAGCACTGGGCACGCTGAGGGCGGAACACCGCTGAAACCAGTTTTGAACTGCTGAGCAATCGTGCAATACGGCCGCACGACGACCTTCAGCGAGAAAGACCCGTGTGGTCAGGCGGGGTCATTGCGAGCCTAGTAGTATATCTACTCAAGAGGCACTGACCTCGCCAGAGCCGGTGGGTTGACCGTTGACTTCACTGCTAGCGCTGAGTAAGCGTGGCTGTCTCGCTAAAATCACCGGGAATACAACCTCCAAACTTGGCCCTCAGACCTGGGTCTGCGCCCGCCCTCCCCAAAAAACTCTCTCAGGATCTCCCGCCCTGTTCAACCACTGCACTGAGGCGGCCACGCCCAGACGGCTAGCCATGACCGAAGACCGTACCGAAGCACGCCAGATGACTCCTTCCCTCGGCATCCCCATCAATCCGCAGCACATTCTCAGAAAAAAGAAGGCGCTAAAGCGGCAGTTGGCGCAACAGACCGGGTTGCTGAAGAAGCGAATCGCCATCCTGGGCGGATCCACCACGGCCGAAATCCGGGACGTCCTGGAACTCTTCCTGCTGGAGGGCGGCATCGAGCCCGAGTTCTATGAATCCGAGTACAACCAGTACTATCAGGAGCTGGCGTTTGAAAACGAGCGCCTGCGCAACTTTGCGCCCGACGTCATCTTCATTCACACCACCGGCGTGAATATTCAGAGCTTCCCGGCCCTGACCGACACCCGGGACGATGTGGTCAAAAGGTTGGACGAAGAGTTCCTAGCCTACACACACCTGTGGCAGCGGGCCTCAGCGGCCTACGCATGCCCCATCATTCAGAACAACTTTGAGAACCCTTTTCTGCGCCCCTTGGGTAATCTCGATTTTTCGGACCATCGCGGACGAACCAGCTTCATCCGGTCGTTGAACGACAGGATCGCATCCTACGCACAGGACCATGCCAACTTCTACGTTCATGACATCAATCACTTGAGCGCCTCGCTGGGTCTGGAGCGTTGGTTCAACAGAAAAGATTGGTACTCCTATAAATATGCGCTAGCTTTTGAATGCATTCCTGCGTTCGCGCAAAACCTGGCCGCGATCGTCAAAGCGATCTTCGGCAAGACCAAGAAAGCCCTGGTGCTGGATCTGGACAACACCCTGTGGGGCGGCGTAATCGGCGACGACGGTGCAGACCAGATCAAGATCGGGAATGACTCTGCGGTGGGAGAGGCCCACGCGGAGTTGCAAGCCTACCTGCGCCAGTTGCGGGATCGGGGTGTCCTGCTCTCCGTGTCCTCCAAGAATGACTTGCAGAATGCCCGCGAAGGCTTCAATCACCCTCACACGGTGCTGAGATTCGAAGACTTTGCGGCCTTTCAAGCTAACTGGGAGCCCAAGTCCGAGAACATCAAGGCGATCGCATCCCAGATCAACATCGGCATTGATTCCCTGGTCTTCCTCGACGACAACCCTTCCGAGCGCGAACTGGTTAAACAACAGGTGCCCGAGGTTACGGTGCCGGATGTGGGCGACGACATTGCGAAGTACGCCACCATCCTGGATCGCAGTGGCTTGTTCGAACCCATCAGCATATCCAAGGAAGATCTGAACCGGGCTCGCTACTACGAGGCAAACGCCAACCGAACGCAAATGCAATCGCAGTTCGTGGACTATGGCAAGTATCTGGATTCGTTGGACATGAGCGCCGAGATCGTGCCATTCAAGCGCAAGAATCTGGACCGCATCACCCAACTGACCAACAAAACCAATCAGTTCAACCTGACCACGCGTCGATATACCAACGCCGAAATCGAGGCGATCGCCCAGAACCCGGACATGATTGGTCTCAGCGGCCAACTCAAGGACAAGTTCGGCGACAACGGCTTGATCTCGGTGGTGATCGGTGCGCGCCACGGCCAGCGGGTGGAAATCGATCTCTGGCTAATGAGTTGCCGCGTGCTCAAGCGCGACATGGAACTGGCCATGTTTGACGAGCTTGTGGCGACAGGTTCTCGCTGGACGAGTTGGCCCGCTTCTCGACTGTGGGCAAGATCGTCGAAGCCATCCAGCTGAAGGCTTCATGACCCGCCGCAGCTTCGCCCTTGGCGATCAAATTGAATTTGCCCTTCTCTCGCGCGACTTCAATCCGATCCACGTCGACCCGATCGCTTCGCGGCGCCTGATCTACGGCCAACCGGTGGTGCATGGCGTCAATGCCATGCTGTGGGCCTTGTCGGAGTTTGCAGCCCATCTGCGCGGGCCGGTGCAGTTGCAGAGCCTGACCTGCGCGTTTACTAAGCCTGTGCTGCTGAACGAAGAGGTCAGCATCCTGATCGACGCGCCCGAGGCAGGCAAGGCCGTGCTGAGACTGCGACAACTGGGCCAGGTGGTGGCCAAGGTGAGCCTGGCCTGCGCGCCACATCCGGACGGGCCAGCGCCAGTGTTTCAAGGCCAGCAAGGCCCTGCCACATCCTCCTTCAGTCCCCAGCCTGACCAAGTGAACGAGGCGGACCTGCCCGGACTGCAAGGCGAATTCGCGCTGGCCTTCGATACCACCAAGGCCCTGACACTCTATGGTCCCGCACTGTTTGCAAGCTTCGGAAGCCAGGTGATTGCCGAGATCACTGCCCTGACCAAGGTGGTCGGCATGCATGCTCCGGGCCTGAATTCTCTATTCACCGAGATCCAGCTCAAACCAGCCTCGGCTCCCCGTGTGCCAGATCAGCTGCGCTACCAGACGCAGGACTATGACCAGCGCTTCCATCAGTTGGTGGTCGCCTGCCACAGCCACACCTTCGATGCCAGATTGAAGGCCTTCTATCGACCAGCAGCTGTGGCCCAGGCCCCCTATGCTGCCCTGAAGCGCTCAGTTTCCGACCAGGAATTTGCGTCACAGCGGGCCCTGATCGTCGGTGGATCACGTGGCCTGGGCGAAGTGACCGCCAAATACCTGGCGGCAGGCGGTGCCCGGGTCATGCTGACCTACAGCCGGGGTGCCGCCGATGCCAGCGCGATCGTCAGCGACATCACCTCGCAGGGTGGCCAGGCCACGGCGGCAGCCTTTGACCTGAGCTCGTTCACTGATGAGTCATTGGGTGCGCTGGACGATTTCGCCCCCACAGACATCTACTACTTTGCAACCCCCTTCATCTTCTCGGGCAAGAAGGATGTCTTTTCCGGCCCGAGGCTGCAGCAGTTCATGGACTTCTACCTTCTGGGCTTCCACAGGCTGCTGGATCGCTACATCCAACGCGGCACCAAGCGCTATTTCTGCCCTTCCAGCGTGGCGCTGGACGAGATGCCGGCGGCCATGGGTGAGTACTGTGTCGCCAAGGCTGCAGCCGAGGCCTATTGCGAATGGGTGGTCCGGAACCGGCCGGGCATCACGATCACCCATCCCCGCTTACCGCGCTTGGCCACCGACCAGACCGCCAGCATCGCTGCGGCTGACAACGGTGACACCGCATTGATGCTGCAACTGCTGCGCGATTTCTCTTTGGCAGGACGCCCCACATGACCGCGCTGAACCCCGGTGCACCGAACATTCGGCAGGCCCACATCGACGACCTGCCGCGCCTGATGCACTACGTGGAACACGAGTGGAAGTCGGGCCACATCTTTGCCCGTGATGCGGACTTCTTTCGTTATGAATATCAGCGCGGTCAGGCACTGAACTTCATCATCTCGGAGAGCAGCCAGGGCGACATCAACGGCATGCTGGGCTTCATCGCCTCATCAGATGCCGAGGATGGCGATGTCTGGACCACTATGTGGAAGGTGTCGCGCGATACCGGCAACCCGGTGCTGGGCATTCAGTTGCTTCAGTTCCTGAAGGCACGAGGGCATCGCACCGTGATGTCGCTGGGCATCAACCAGAAGACCATCGGCATCTACCGCTACCTGGGCTATGCCACCGGCAGCATGCACCAACACTTTCTGCCGAACCGGAGGATGCGGGACTTCCAGATCGCCCGCATACCTGCTGAGGTCTCCCAAGCTGAACGCCCCTTTGAGCATTCATCTGCAGTGCGCCTGCGCGAGATCGCATTTGGCGACATACCGTCTGACTTCCTGCCACGCGCCGCCCTGGGTGTGCAGCCGCGCAAGGACTTGGCCTATGTCCAGCGGCGCTACTTCAACCATCCGCTGTATCGCTATCGGGTCCATGGCATCGAATGCGAAGGCCAACTGGCCACTTTGCTGGTCAGTCGTGTGGTGCAGGTTGAAGCCGCCGCAGCGTGCCGTGTGGTGGACGTCATCGGCGATGAGTCGTTGTTGCCTTCTGTTACCCACGCGCTGCACGACCTGCTAGTGCTCGAGAACCTGGAATACCTCGACCTGGTGTCATACGGTCTGGACGAGGGCATGCTGGCCAGGGCCTGCTTCAGCAAGCTGGATCTTGCGGGCGATCAGACCATCATTCCCAACTACTTCCAGCCGTTCACGCAAAAGAACATCACCATCCACTTCTTCGTGGACGGCGAGATATTCCCGAACCTGCGCCTGTTCAAGGCGGATGGCGATCAGGATCGCCCGAGCTGAGAGGAAGATCGATGACGAGAAAGCTGTCGGTGGTGATGTACCACTATGTGCGGGATTTGAAGAGTTCGCGATTCCCTGAAATCAAGGGCCTGGACTTCAGGTTGTTTGTCGAACAGATTGAGTACCTGCGCCGTCACTACCAATTCGTGACTGCCCAGCAGGTGGCCCTGTGCTTGGACGGCGCCGAGCCCTTGCCGGAAAAGGCCGTGTTGCTGACCTTCGACGATGCCTACATCGACCACTACACCCAGGTCTTCCCCTTTCTCGACCGCCTTGGCATCCAGGGCAGCTTTTATGTGCCGGCCAAGGCGGTGTCCGAAAGCACGGTGCTGGACGTCAACAAGATCCACTTCACGCTAGCTGGTCAGGCCGACAAGGGCCAATTGGTGCGGTCCATCGACCGACTGTTGGACAAGTTCAGGGCGCACCGCGAGATTGAGCCCTTCGACAGTCTGGTGGAGAAATTCGCCAAGCCTTCGCGGTATGACACCGCCGAGGTGATGCTCATCAAGAGCCTGCTGCAGCACGGCTTGCCACTGGACATCCGGAGCCAGATCGTTAACGAACTGTTCGTGCAGACCGTGGGCATGGACGAGGCCTCATTCAGCCGCGAGCTGTACATGAGTACTGAACAGGTTCAGGCCATGCACCGCCACGGCATGCACATCGGCTGCCATGGCTACAACCACTTCTGGTGGAACAAGCTCGACCGCGCGGCGGTGGAAAACGAGATCGACAAGTCCCTGGCCTACCTGCAGGAGGTCGGCGTCACGCGCGACCTGTGGACGGCCTGCTACCCCTACGGCTCCTATGACGACCAGGCCATCGAAATCCTGGCCGATCGCCAATGCCGGTATGCGCTCACCACCGAGGTGGGCGTGGCCGACCTGCAGCGTGACATGCGCCACAAGCTGCCGCGCCTGGATACCAACGACTTTCCCAAGAGCCGGGATGCCGCATTAAACACCCGCTACTTCGAGCACTGAGGGCGCAGCGGCCCTTCAACGGTCACGGGCCACACTGCTCGATGTCAAGCGCGTCATGGCGCGCTTACCCAGCTCGATGCAGGGCAGTTCGACCAGCCGGTTCAGCATTATCGACAGGCCGAAGGTGATGGGGATGAAAAACAGGATCTTTTCGATCTTGGTGAGGCCGAGCACCGGCCGCATGTAATCGATGACGATGCCGTGGATCAGGTACAGGCAGTACGCCAGACGGCCGATCCACGGCAGGCCGGGGACAATCCGGATGCTAGGGTGGTTCATATAGGCCAGGATGAGCAACGAAGTTACCGCCGCCGCCAGCATGACCTCCATCCACCACACTGTGCTGGAAATTTGCGGCAGAAACAGCAGCAATCCCAGCACGGCATAAAGCACCCAGATGAAGTGGCGGCTCTTGAGCACCTGCCCCAGGGCCGCCAAGTTGTACCGCTCCAAGTAAGCCGCTAGGCTGCCCAGCGCCAGGCCACCACCCCAGTGCCAAATACCTCCGCCCAGCGGGTCGTCGGTTCCGATCAAGATGGAGATCAGCGAACTGGCCATCATGACCGCACACAGGCCGAGCAGGCCGCGCTGCCTCCCGCCCCAAACCATGGCCAGAGGTAGGATCAGGTAGTAAAAAGCCTCTACCCGCAGTGACCACAATATCCCCACACCGATGCCCAAGGGCTCCCAATCTATGGGGCGCCGGAAAAACATCAGGCCAGGGATGGCGGCGAGGAACAGATCAACCCGATCGGGCAAAAAACGCCAAAGGATCAGGAAAATCATCAGCATCGCCACGATGAAAGCCGGGTACAACCGAAAGATGCGGCGTGCCCAGAATTTCAGCGCCTCGGTCCAGTCGAACCGTTCCACCTGCAGCACACGCGCGGCGGTAAGGTAGCCCGACAGGCCGTAGAAGATGCCGACGCCGCTACCCCCGCCGGGAAACCAGAAATCGAAGGTGTGCACCGCCAGCACGTAGAGAATGGCGATGCCACGGATCTGGTCCAGGAACGCCTCTCGCGGCGTGCTGTAGGCATGCATATAGAGGAGGACGGGCGGATCAGTGGAACAGGAGCCCGCGGACGCTGCAGAACAGCTTAGGCCGCCTGTTCCTACTGGGCTCAGAGCCCGGCCGCGGCGCGCAAGGAGGCTGCCTTGTCCGTTCTCTCCCACGTGAACTCGGGCTCTTCGCGCCCAAAGTGCCCGTACGCAGCGGTCTTGCTGTAGATGGGGCGCAGCAGGTCCAGCATCTGGATGATGCCCTTGGGGCGCAGGTCGAAGTGGGCTTGCACCAACTCGGCGATCTTGTCGTCGGGGATGACGCCGGTGCCTTCGGTGTAGACCGTCACATTCATGGGGCGGGCCACGCCGATGGCATAGGCGACCTGGATCTGGCACTGCTTGGCCAAACCGGCAGCGACGATGTTCTTGGCCACATAGCGGGCGGCATAGGCCGCCGAGCGGTCGACCTTGGATGGGTCTTTGCCGGAGAAGGCGCCACCACCGTGCGGGCAAGCGCCGCCGTAGGTGTCGACGATGATCTTGCGGCCGGTCAGGCCGCAGTCACCCTGCGGGCCGCCAATCACAAAGCGGCCGGTGGGGTTGATCAGGTACTTGGTGTCCTGCAGCCACTCTTTGGGCAGCACAGGCTTGATGATCTCTTCGATGATGGCCTCAGTGAAGCTGGCCTTCATCTTGGTGGCGGTTTCGCTTTGGTCGGGGCTGTGCTGGGTGGACAGCACCACGGTGTCGATGCTGTGCGGCTTACCGTCCACATAGCGCATGGTCACCTGGCTCTTGGCGTCGGGGCGCAGAAACGGCAGGCGGCCGTCTTTGCGCAATTGCGCCTGGCGCTCCACCAAGCGGTGGGCGTAGTAGATAGGCGCGGGCATCAGCTCGGGCGTCTCATCACAGGCGTAGCCGAACATCAGGCCTTGGTCGCCAGCACCGATGTTGAGGTGGTCGTCGGACGCATGGTCCACGCCTTGGGCGATGTCGTTGGACTGCTTGTCATAGCAGACCATGACGGCGCAGCCCTTGTAGTCAATGCCGTACTCGGTGTTGTCGTAGCCGATGCGCTTGATGGTGTCGCGGGCGACTTGGATGTAGTCGACGTGCGCGTTGGTGGTGATCTCACCGGCCAGCACCACCAAGCCAGTGTTGGTCAGGGTTTCGGCGGCCACGCGGCTGCGCGGGTCTTGCTGGAAGATGGCGTCCAGGATCGCGTCGGAGATCTGGTCCGCCACTTTGTCGGGGTGGCCTTCAGAGACAGACTCTGAGGTGAAAAGAAAGTCGGTAGGCATATTTGATACAGGGTCCGCGATGAGAGTCAGAGGCACCAAGTGAGCTCGCAGAGTACCGCGAACTAGACGGCAAACCGACCAAAATGTCGGCAGCTACCTCGCAATTTAACTAAAGCATTCTAGTCGTTTGACTCTCACCAGATGAGAATTCCCTCACCACTGCTGCAAGCCAATCGCGAACCAACTGGTCCGAGCAAATGGAACTCATGCCGCCCAAGCCTTCAAGCATGGCTTCTTGAGCTTGCAACTCTTGTGCTTGGAGCAGCGCCAACCGAATGGCAGGAAATGGCGTCGCCAAGGTGGTATCCGCATCCGCCAAGAGCTCTTCATACAGCTTCTCGCCTGGCCGCAGCCCGGTAAAGCGGATGCCCACGTCGTCCTCTCGCAACCCCATCACATTGGTCGGGTTGACGGCTTTGTCCGTGCTGATCAGCACGAATCGCCCCACACCATGTTGAGCGGCCGCCCGGCAGGCGTTGTAAGTGCCCAGCGCGTTATTGCGCAGGCAGGCGGCAGCGTTGTGGTCCTCCATCAAGGGCACATGCTTGTAGGCCGCTGCATGGAAGACCACATGCGGCTGGACCTGCGACATGGTGTGGCTGAGGTGTGCCAAGTCTTTGACATCACCGATGATGCGCACCAGGGGGATGTGGGGATAGGTCTCGCCTAGCGCTTGCTCAATGGCATAGAGCGCGTACTCGCTCAGCTCATAGAGCACGATGCGCTGCGGGCCGTAGCGCGCCACCTGTCGGCAAAGTTCAGACCCAATGGAGCCACCCGCACCGGTGATCAGCACGACCTTGCCGCTCAGGCAGTCGGCAATACCCCCTTCGTCCAGCATCACAGGCTCACGGCCCAGCAAGTCTTCGGGCTCGATGTCCCGAACTTGGTTCACGGAGCTCCCTGCTTGCAACTCGTCGTGGCTGGGCACGGTCAGCACTGGGCAGCCGGTGGCCGAAGCCAACTCCAAAGCGCGCTTGCGCTGGCTGGGTGTGGCCCCGGGCATGGCCACAATCACATGGGTGATGCCATGCACCGACACCCAATGCGGCGCTTGGCTCAGGTCTCCCAGCACCGGAATGCCCGCAATGCGGCCACCTTGCTTGCCAGGGGCATCATCTAAAAAGCCCACCACCACCCAGCCCTGGCTGTGCTGAATGCCGGCCACCAAGAGCCGCCCGGCATCACCAGCGCCCAAGACCAAGGCCCGCCGCTGCTCCTGGGCGCTGCCGCTGATCTGGCGGCGCATGTGCTCGTACAACATGCGGTAGCCCATGCGCATCATGGCCAGGCCCATCAAGGTGAACAGAGGGTGCAGTGCCAACACAGCGCGAGGCACCTGCTGCAGCTGCAGCATCAGCACCGCCGTGGCGCTGATCAAGCCCGCCCCGGTGCAGACCAGCGCCAGCCGCTTGATCTCGCCAAACCCCGAGAACCGCCACATGCCCTGCGGCACTTTCAGAGCCGCCAAGCCCAGGCCGTAGACCAGCACCACGCCGCACAGCACCCATGCGTCATAACTCGGCCGCGCCGAGAACCAACGCTCAAAGCCCAGCCGGAACAGATAGGTGGCTTGCCAAGCCAGCACCACCATCAACGCGTCCAGCAGCAAGGCCAAGCGCTCCCGATGAGGGCGCACACGGGTCAACAGGGTGTCAAGGTCAAGCCAATTCATGGTGTGCGAATTGTCGCAGCACTCCTTTGCCCTCCGCAGGCTTCAGCAAGGCGAGTACCATCGTGCCCAAGGCTCCTGCCAAAGGCCCGAGCGCATAGACCCTCTGTGGAGATTTTGACCATGGCGAACGCCCTCAAACGCAGCAGTATGACCCCGCAAGAGTACCTAGCTTGGGAAGCACAACAGCCCGTGCGCCACGATTTTGTGGGCGGCGAGGTCTATGCCATGGCTGGCGCGGAAGATCGACATGTCACCGTCACGCTGAACCTCGCCATGGCATTGCGTCAGCACTTAGCGGGTAGCCCATGCAAAACCTATGTGACGGACATGAAGCTTCAGTCACAAGATGCCAGTGCCTATTTCTACCCAGATGTCATGGTCACTTGCAGTGCAGCAGACCGTCAACAGCCATTGATCAAGGCCGAGCCCAGCTTGGTAGTGGAGGTTCTCTCCGCCAGCACGGCCGCTTACGACCGGGGTGAAAAATTTGCCCACTATCGTGCCATTCCAAGTCTCCAGGAAGTGGCTTTCGTAGACATCGATGCGCGGCGCACCGATGTCTATCGCAAAGGGGTCGATGGGCTGTGGGTGCTACACCCCTTTGGGCCGGCTGAGACCGTGCTGTTCAAGTCCGTGGACTTGAGCTTATCCGCCGAGAAACTGTTTGAAGATGTAGAAGAGCGAGCCACCGAATCACCGGCAGGCTGACTCACAGCACCCGCAGAGTCTGCAGGATCACCCCCAGGTCACGCCACACGGTCGCTCGCTGAATGTAGTCTGCTGAGAGTTGCAGCTTTTGAGGCAGCACCTCCTCGACGTAAGTCCGCTCTGGGTCGGCAGACGCAGCGAGCAACTCGCTTTCATGACGAAAGCTGAGCGAGGCCGGATCGGTGATGCCTGGCCGCACTGACAGCACCACCTCGCGCAACTCAGCCGGATACAAAGCAACGTAACGCGGAACTTCAGGTCGAGGCCCCACCAAGCTCATCTCGCCACGCAACACGTCCAGCAATTGCGGCAACTCATCGACTTTACTCGCACGCAGCCACTGGCCAGAAAGTGTGATGCGTGGGTCGGCCCCGATGGTGATCTGCAGCCCCAGGCTGGGCGCATCGACCCGCATGGTGCGGAACTTGTGAATGCGAAACAGGCGCCCACCTCGGCCCACACGTTCCTGCCTGAAGAACACAGGCCCCGGTGAATCGAGTTTGATCCAAACAGCCACGAGCACGCCGGGCACCAGCAACACCGCCAAGCCGAGCATGGCGCACAGCACATCCAGCGCACGCTTGAGCATATGCCCCGACCTCAGCCCGCCAAAGCTCGACGCAGCGCCTTCGCAACACGCGTCACGTCGTCCACGCTCATGCGGGTGTAAAGCGGCAGGCTGAGCATCTGCTCATAGGCCCGCTGGCTGTGCGGGAAGTCCTCAGCACGGAGCTCGTAGCAGGACTTCCAGTATGGGTGCTGGTGCAAAGGGATGTAATGAACGCTGCAACCAATGCCTGCCGCATAGAGCGCCTCAATCAGCGCATCCCGCTGCAGGGCAGCCTCAGGTTTTAGACGCAGCACATACAGGTGCCAGGAGTGCAGCTCCCCAGCCTGGGCTGCAGGCGGCAAGACCACCGGCAGGTCCGCCAAGGCCTCGCTATAGGCTTGGGCCAGCGCCGCGCGTTGAACCCGGAACGGACGCGCCCGCTTGAGCTGATGAATCCCCAGCGCCGCCGCGATGTCCGTCAGGTTGTACTTGAACCCCGGCGCCACGATCTCGTAGTACCAACTCGGCACTTTGGCAGTGAAGCGGTCAAAGGCGTCGCGGTTGATGCCATGCAGGCGCATGACCTTGGCGCGGGCGGCCAAGTCTGCGTTGCGGGTGACCAGCATGCCGCCTTCACCGGTGGTGATGGTTTTGTTGGCATAGAAACTGAACACCGTGGCGTCGCTGGCCAAGGTGCCGATCATCTGGCCGGCATGCGTGGTAGGCAGGGCGTGGGCAGCGTCTTCCACCACCTTCAGGCCGTGGCGCTGGGCGATGTCCAAGATGGCCGTCATGTCGGCCGCCAGGCCCGCATAGTGCACGGGAATGATGCACTTGGTGCGTGGCGTGATAGCCGCCTCAATGGCCGCGGGTGAAATGTTCAGCGTGGCGGGGTCAATGTCCACCAACTTCACGTCCGCCCCCAAGTAACGCACCACTTCAGCGGTGGCGGTGAAGGTGTGGGTGGTGGTGATGACTTCGTCCCCCGGCCCGATGTTCAAGGCTTCGAGCGCCAGGTGCAGGCCAGCCGTGGCGGAGTTGACGGCAATGCAGTGCAGGGACTCATCGCCCAAGAAGGCGGCAAAGTCAGCTTCAAAGCGCTTGGCCTTGGGGCCGGTGGTGACCCAGCCCGAGCGCAGGGTGTCCACCACCTCGGCAATTTCTTCCTCACCGATCTCAGGCAAGGCAAAGGGCAGGAAGGGGAGCTTGTCGGTACTCATGACTTTTGAATCCAGACCAGCCGGTGCGAACGCAGCAGCGGCAGGGCATTGAAGAGGTGATAAAGCGAAGGATGCAGGCGGCAGACGCGGCGCGCGATCGGCGGCGCCAAGGTCAGGCGCTGGGCCTTCAAGCGCCCTTGCGGGAACAAGGCCTGCACACGGCTGAGCGGCACGCCGCGCACTTCGCGGTTGCGTGGATTGTCCATGCAGAAGTCATACCAGAGCACCGCGCCACCCGGCTTGAGCCACTGCCACATGGCTTGGGCCAGGCGCTCTTGGGTCTCGTCTTGCAGCAGCGAGGAGAACACCGTGGCTTGGAAAACGATGTCTTGGCTGGCGGGATCGGGCGCTGCGGCCCAATCATCCGGGGAGATGCCGTTGGGCACGATGTGCAGCTTGCGCAGGTCCAGCCCGCGCGAGGCCATGTAGTCGTGCACTTTGGGAAGCATGGAGACCACCACATCCGCATCGCGGTAGGCGGTCTTCTCGGCCCAGCCACACAGCAGCGCAAAAGGGTGATGGGGCGACATGCCTGAGAGCTCAATGGGCGAGAGCGGCCAAAGGTCATGCACCTCAAAGACCAGCTTGGCCTTGGCCATGCGCGCCAAGCGGCGTGCGACCCAAATGTCCATGGGATAGGTGCTGGAGGCAATCACCACTTGCGGCGCCACCTCGGCCACGATACGCGCATTGGCCGCCCACAGCGCCCGTTGAAACGCCCAGATGTTCTTCACCCGCCCCAGGCCATTGCCCTGGTAGGGCGGTGAGGCAAACCACTCGTACTCAATGCCATCGATCAGCTCGACGCCCAACTGCTGCGGCTGCCGCGAGCGGACATGCGAAAAATCGGCGGCCAAGGTGCGCACCCGGTGGCCCGCACGCACCCATTCGCGCGCCAAGTAGTAAGGCCGGTACTCCATGCCGTGGCGTGGCGAGCCCGCATAGTGGTTGAGATAGAGGATGTTCATGTCAGGGCTTGCAATCGCTGCACATAAGCCGCCACGGCTTGAGGGAACAGCGCATGCTCGGCCACCCAGCGGTGCAGTCCCAGGCTGATCTCATCCCCTCGCAGCGCCAAGGGCTGCAGCTTGCTCGGCGACAGCAGGGCCGCCGCGCCCATGATCAGCCCATTGACGCCGTCCTGCACCAGTTCCCGGTTGGCCGGTAGATCCGACAAGATGGGAATGGCGCCATGGGCCATGGCTTCGAGCACCGAGACCGACACGGAGTCACTCTGCGGCAGGCTCAGATACCAGCGGGCTTGCGCGTAGAAGCGGGCTTGCTCCGCTGCAGACAGCCGCCCCACAAACTGCACGCGCTCACCCAGCCCTGCCTGGGCGGCCTGGGCTTGCAGGGCTGCCGCCAGAGAGCCGCTGTTGGCCACCACCAAGCGGGCCTCGGGCCACTGCGCAGCCAAGTGGGCAAACACGGCCAGCACCCGCTCGGGCGCATAGATGGGCTCCAAGCCCCGGTTGGCAAAGAACAAGGCCTCGTCCTTTTGACCAGGCATGGGGGCTGGGGGCATCTGCTCCAGCCCAAAGGGAAAGGTCATCACCTCGCCCGCCCCCAAGGCCTGCATGCGCAAGGTCATGTGGGCCGAGTCACTGGTGGACAAGGCACAGGCCCGCAGCACCCGCCCGGTGACCCAACGCATCAGCGCACTGCGCTGCGGCGTCACCAAGATGTCCGACCCCCAGGCCGAGCCCACCAGGCGGGCTTTGACGCCACAGCGCAAGGCCAGCCAGGCCAGCGTGCCATGGGAGCTGAGGTAATGAGGCGCCAGCCAATCCGGCTGCGCGCCTTTGAGCCAACGCACCACCGTGGGCAGGGCGCGCAGCAGGCCCACATTGCCACCTTCAAAGTTCGGCTGCGTACCCAAGGCCAGGCGCTGGGCGCTGGGGATGAGCTCATCAAAGCCCGGCGCAAAGCCACGGCTAGAGAGCGCCCACAAATCAACCTGGCCCCGCAAGGCGCGGGCCCACTTCAGCAGGTGCGGGCTGTCGCCATCGCCCATCAAAACCAGCCGCAACATACTCAGCGCGGCCCTGCGTCGCTCAAGGGTCCGGCCCAGGCTTCGCGCAGTGGCGCCAGGTCGGGGTAGCGCTGCAAGAGGCGCTCGTCGGCATGGCGGGTGTCGCCCACGATGCGTGCGGGCCGACCTTCCAGGATCGCAAAGTCCGGGTAGTCGCCGCGCACAAAGCTGCCCGCACACACCAGCGTGCCCTTGCCCAAGCGGGTGTTGGCTTCGATCAGCGAATGCGGGCCAATGAAACTGTAAGCGCCAATGTGAATAGGCCCGGCAATCCAGCCAGGGCGCGAGCCCAGGTGGGCTGGCCACTCGGTATAGCCCTCGCCCAGCAGGCGCAGTGCCCGGTGCGAGCTGTGCGTCACGAGGCTGCAATGGCTGGTGATCTGTACCCCTTCGCCCAGGGCAATGCCGCCACTGGCCTCCAAGAAATTGAAGGGGCCGATGTAGACATGGTCCGCCAGGCTCAGGTGCTCGCGGTGCTCGATACACGCAGCGGGCGAAATGCGCGTGAAGGGCCTCAAGGCCGCGTCAGGCCCGCCCGAGCGCTCGCCAAACACCATGCGGTAGGCCCACGGGTGCCAGCACCCGCGGCGCACACGGTTGAACCAAGCTCTGAAGGCAGTGGAGATCTTCACGGTGCCGATTGTCCGCCACTCGCGGCCTGCCCAGGCCAATGCAGCAGGCGCCAAAAGTAATAGCCAAAGTAAGCGCCCATGGCCAGAGACACCGCCCAGCCCGCCCCCACCAGCCCACCCCAGGCCAAACCCAGCGCCAGCGCCGCGGCAAACACGGCCTGCCCGACCAAAGCCAGCTTCAGCGCCCAGCCCTGCCCGCCCCAAGCCATGGTGACCACACCCAAGGGCGAAGCGACAAAGTGCAGCCCGATGTATGGGGCCAAGGCCCGCGCTAAGTCGCCAGCCGGGCGCCAAGGTGCGCCAAACGCCGCTTCAAAGGCCCAGGGGGCTGCCAGCATCAACAGCAGCGTCAGCCCCAAACCCAGCCCACCCAGCAGCCCCATGACCTGCCGCAGCGCGGCACGGGCATGCGCAGAATCCCCAGCCGCCGCCAGCTTGGGGTAGAGCGCCTGCGACACGGCCCCACCCACCAAGCTGGCCGGGGCCTTGAGGTAGCGCAGCGTCAGCCCCCAAAAGCCTGCGGCCGCCGGGCCCAGACTGGCCGCCACCAGCGCCAGCGCCAGGGTGTCTTGCAAGGCCCCCGCAAAGGCGTGAGGGGTGTTGAGCAGCGGAAAGTCTTGGTGCCGACGCGCCACCTCACGGCAAGCCGGGCCGCCTGCGGGCCAGCTCAGACCCAGGGGCAGGCGCAGGCACAGCGTGGCCACAAGCGCCGCGGCAATGGGCGCCGCGATCAGGCCTTGCACACCCCAACCCGCCCAGCCTGCCGCCACCTGCGCCAAGGCCGCGCCGCCGTACTGCAGCACCCGCGCGGTCGCCAAGGCCGCAAAGGCCTGGGCCCGCGTGGCCCATAGCGTGGCCAAAGACAATGCCCCGGCCACCGCCACCGCCAAAGGCAGCCAGGCCACCCAATGCCCGGCGCCGGCCCACCACCACCCCACGGCGCCCAGCCCACTCAGAGCAGCGCAGGCCAGCAGCATGCGCAGGCACAAGACGCGCAGGGTGTTTGCCTCGGTGTCATCTTGCGCCATGGGCAGCGCAAACTCATAGCGTGCGCAGGCCACCACCGCCACATTGGCAGCCACGGCGGCAAAGAGGTGGTAGAGCCCGAACTCCATGGGGCTGAAGAGCCGCGTCAGCAGGGGCCCGAGCAGCAGGGGCAGGGCTTGGGCGGCGGCGCCACCGGCCAGCAGGGTCAGGCTGGCTCGACCCAAGCCCCTGAAGCTTTGGCTGCCACCCGGTGAAGGCGTGTCAGGCACGCGGCCCCACCACGGCGGCCAGCGCAGCCACCACCTGGTCTTGGTCGGCTTCGCTCAAGTCCGGGCTCATGGGCAGGCTCATCACCCGCTGGGCCAGGTGTTCGGCCACGGGGCAGCCGCCCGCTGGCGCATAGGCTTGGTAGGCCACCTGCTGGTGCAAGGGCTTGGGGTAATGCACGGCAGTGGGCACGCCAGCGGCCTGCAGCGCAGCCTGCACCTGAGCTCGGCCCTCGACCAGCACGGTGTACTGGCCCCACACGCAGTCCCGATCAGGCCGCACCGTGATCAGGCCCACGTTCAAGCCCGCCAAGCGCTGGTGGTAGCGCGCCCCTAAAGCATGGCGGCGGGCCAATTCCCACGACAGGCGCGGCAGCTTGGCCAACACTACGGCGCACTGCAAGGTGTCCATGCGCCCGCCCACGCCCACGCGGGTGTGGGTGTAGCGAGCGCTTTGGCCATGCACGCGGATCTCTCGGGCGGCCTGGGCCAGCTCGGCATCATCGGTGAACAGCGCACCGCCATCGCCATAGCAGCCCAGCGGCTTGCTCGGAAAGAAACTGGTCGCCCCCCAGGTGCTCAAGGCCCCGCTGCGCCGCCCCTGATACAGCGCGCCAAAGCTCTGTGCCGCGTCTTCGATCACCGGCAGACCATGGGCTTGGGCAATGGCATTGATCTCGGCCATGTCGGCCACTTGGCCATACAGGCTGACCGGCATGATGGCTCGGGTGCGGGGGGTGATGGCGGCGGCCACTTGGCGCGCATCCAGGTTGGCGGTGTCGGGCTCCACATCCACAAACACAGGCACCCCGCCCAGCAACACAATCACTTCAGCGGTGGCGGCAAAGGTGAAGGGGCTGGTGATGACCTCGTCACCCGGCTTCAGGCCCAGGCTCATCAAGGCGATCAGCAGGGCCTCGGTGCCGCTGGCCACGGTGACGCAGTGCTGCACGCCCACCCATTGGGCCAGGGCCGATTCCAACTGCGCCACCTCCGGGCCCATGATGTATTGGCCGTGGTCGAGCACGCGCTGAATGGCGGCGTCGATGTCGGTCTTGAGGGCCGCGTACTGGGCTTTGAGGTCGATGAATTGCATGTCAGGCGATCAAGGTCAGATGGCCGCCACTGAGGCGGTAGCGCTCGCCGGTGGCCGGACAGGTGGCCTCGGCGCCGTCCACGGCCTTGACCGGCAGCGCCAGCTTCTCACCGTGGCGGCTAATCCAGCCGATCTGCCGCGCCGGCACACCGGCCATCAAGGCATGTGCGGGCACGTCTTTGGTGACCACCGCCCCCGCACCCACAAACGCATAGGCCCCGATGGTGCTGCCGCACACGATGGTGCAGTTGGCCCCCAAGGTGGCACCTTGGCACACCAAGGTGCGGCGGTATTCGTGTTTGCGCACCACCGTGGCCCGAGGGTTGTGCACATTGGTGAACACCGCGCTGGGGCCAACGAACACGCCGTCCTCCAGCGTCACGGCGTCATACACCGAGACATTGTTCTGGATCTTGACGCCGTCGCCGATACACACCTCATTGCCCACAAACACGTTCTGGCCCAGCGAGCAGGCCGCACCAATGCGGGCGCCACTGCAGACATGGCTGAAGTGCCAGACTTTGGTGTCGGCACCGAGATGCGCGCCCTTATCCACCACCGAACTGGGGTGCACCCAGGCCGTCATGGCTGTGCGGCTCGCACAAAGGGATGGGCATCAGCACCCGGGGCCGTCAAGCCCATCTGCCGCAGCGCCTCGACCGTTTCCACACAATGGCGAGCATCTGCCAAACCGTAGCCACGCCCCTGCAAAATCTCGCGGTAGCTGACCGTGTGCAGATCGGTGAAGCCCTCCGAAAACTCCAGTTGCTCGCCCGAGACATCGATGCTGCGGAAGGTGGTCTTCTTGCCTTGAACCTCTGAGGGCAAGTCACGCGCATCGATGGAAAGAAACCATCGCACACGGGCGCGTTCGTACTCCAAATAGCCTGCGGCTTTGGATTCATTGCGCAGGTGGACTTGGCTGTGCTGCAAGCTGCCAAAAATGAAGTGCAACATGTCGAAGAAATGCACCCCAATATTGGTGGCCACACCAAAGGACTTGCGCGGGTCCCCTTTCCAGCTCTCGTGATACCACTTGCCGCGCGAGGTGATGTAGGTGAGCTCCACATCAAACTTGCGGTCAGCGGGCGCCTGCTGCACCTTGTGGCGCAAAGCGAGGATCGCCCCGTGATGGCGCAGTTGCAGGATGTTGAAGACCCGGCGCCCTGTCTCGCCTTCAATGCGAGCCAATTCATCCAGCAGCGCCACAGTGGGCACCAAGGGCTTCTCGCAAATCACATCGCAGCCCAAGCGCAGACCCGCGGCAATGTGCGGATGGTGCAGATGGTTTGGGCTGCAAACGCTGACCACATCCAGCGCGGTGCTCGGGTCGCGGCGCAAGACCTGCGCATGCTCATAGAAGCGCTCAAACTCGGTGAAGAACTCAGCCTGCGGAGCGATGGAGTCGATGATGCCCACCGAGTCATTCACGTCATAAGCCACGGCCAACTCATGGCCCAGGTCTTTGATGGCGCGCATATGGCGGGGGGCGATGTAGCCGGCGGCGCCGATCAGTGCGAATTTGCTCATGGGGCGAAAGAAGATTGGACTTGAGATTCAGAGGCGGAACACATGGAAACCGGCGTCCGCCAAGGCCTGGCGGTCGTACAGCGCTTTGACATCGGCCAGCACCGGCTGATCGCCCCGCACCAAGGCCTTGAGGTCATTCACGCCCAGTGCACGGTACTCTCGGTGGGCGACGGCCACCACCAGGGCATCAAAGGGGGCCTCATCCTCCAGCCGCGCCAGCGCAATGCCGTACTCGTGTTGGACCTCGCCGGCATCGGCGTGTGGGTCCACCACCACCACCGTGGTGCCGTGGTCTTGCAACTCGCGGATCAGGTCGATCACCTTGGAATTGCGGGTGTCGGGGCAGTTTTCCTTGAAGGTCATGCCCAGCACGCCCACACGGCAACGCGGCACATCTAAGCCTTGCTGCAGCATGCGTTTGATGGTGTTGCGGGCCACATAGCGGCCCATGTTGTCGTTGATACGTCGCCCGGCCAAGATGACCTGCGGGATGTAGCCCAACTGCTCGGCCTTGTAGGTCAGGTAGTAGGGATCAACGCCAATGCAGTGACCACCCACCAGGCCCGGCCTGAAGGGCAGGAAGTTCCACTTGGTGGACGCTGCGGCAATGACCTCGGCGGTGTCTATACCCATGCGTGCAAACACCACCGACAACTCATTCATCAAGGCGATGTTGAGGTCGCGTTGGGTGTTCTCAATCACCTTGGCGGCTTCAGCCACCTTGATGCTGGAGGCTTTGTGCACCCCGGCCGTCACCACCGAGGCATAGACCGCAGCGACAGTCTCCAAGGTGGCTGCATCACAACCCGAGACGATCTTCTGGATGGTCTCGAAACGGTGCTCGCGGTCACCGGGGTTGATGCGCTCGGGGCTGTAGCCGGTGAAGAAGTCGACGCCATGACGCAGGCCCGAGACCTGCTCCAGCACTGGCACGCAGTCTTCCTCGGTGGCGCCAGGGTAGACGGTGGATTCATAGACCACGATGTCACCGCGCTTCAAGGCCTGGCCCACGGTGCGCGAGGCTGCAATCAAGGGCGACAGGTCGGGCTTGTTGGCGCTGTCCACCGGCGTGGGCACCGCGACGATGAAAAAGTTCGCCTCACGCAGCACCGCCACGTCTGCCGTGTAGCGCACCTGGGCTTGCGCCAACTCGACCGCAGTGACTTCGTCGGTGCGGTCATGGCCCGCCTGCAGCTCCGCAATGCGGGCGCCGTGAATGTCAAAGCCAATCACCGGCGCTTCGGGCCCGGCCTTGCGCCCAAACGCTACGGCCACAGGCAAGCCCACATAGCCCAAGCCGACGACAGCGACCAAACGTTGCATGAGTGTTCCCACAGCCCTCGCATCAACAAGGACTGTCCAGCCAAAAGGGATTGATTTTAGGAGTGCGTTGGGCCTGCGTCAGGGCTGCCCGTAAAATCGACCTTCCTTCGGCTGGCCAAAGTGCCTGCCCCCTACCCCTTCTATCCTCCACACTCCGCCATGAGCGCCGACTCCACCACCCCGCTGACGCCCGACGACCACAACCAACTGATCGCTGAGCGCCGCGAGAAACTGGCCGCCCTGCGCGAGCAGGCCAAAGCCAGCGGGGTAGCGGTGTTCCCCAACGATTTCAAGCCCACCCACCATGCCGCCGCGCTGCATCACAGCCACGGCACGCTGGAGAACGAGGCCCTGGAAGCCACCCCGGTGCGGGTGGCCGTAGCCGGGCGCATGATGCTCAAGCGAGTGATGGGCAAGGCCTGTTTTGCCACCCTGCAAGACGCCTCGGGCCGCATTCAGCTCTACATCACCCTGGACGCTGTGGGGGCCGATGTGCTGGCGGCCTTCAAGCATTGGGACCTGGGCGACATCCTGGGCTGCGAAGGCACGCTGTTCAAGACCAAGTCGGGCGAGTTGTCGGTCAAGGCGACCGCTGTGCGCCTCTTGACCAAGAGCCTTCGGCCACTGCCGGACAAGTTCCACGGCATGACCGACCAGGAGCAGAAGTACCGCCAACGCTATGTCGATCTGATGACCGACGAGGACGCACGCACCCGCTTCATGGCCCGCTCTAAAGCCGTGTCCTCGATCCGCAACTTCATGGTCGAGCATGGCTTCCTGGAGGTCGAGACGCCCATGCTGCACCCCATTCCCGGGGGTGCCAATGCGCGGCCGTTTGTGACCCACCACAACGCGCTTGATCAAGAGATGTATTTGCGCATTGCACCTGAGCTCTACCTCAAGCGCCTGGTTGTGGGCGGCTTTGAGCGGGTGTTCGAGATCAACCGTAACTTCCGCAACGAAGGCATCAGTGTTCGGCACAACCCCGAATTCACGATGATGGAGTTCTATGCGGCCTACTGGAACCACCACGACCTGATGGACTTCACCGAGGCCCTGCTGCGCCATGCCGCGCGCGCGGCCACCGGCAACGCCCGCGTGACCTACGCCGGCAAAGAAGTGCATCTGGATGAGCCCTTTGCGCGCCTGTCGGTGCGCGATTCGTTGGTCAAGCATGCCGGGCTGACGGAGACCGAAGCCGACTCGGTCGACGCCGTGAAGGCCAAGCTCAAGGCTCTGGGCGAAGAGCCGCCCAAGCACTGGGGCCTGGCGCAGTTGCAGTTCGGCCTGTTTGAAGCCGCGGTCGAAGACAAGCTCTGGCAGCCCACCTTCATCATCGACTACCCCGTGGAAGTCTCTCCCCTGGCCCGCGCCTCGGACAGCAATCCGGCCATCACCGAGCGCTTTGAGCTGTTCATCACCGGGCGCGAGTTTGGCAATGGCTTCTCCGAATTGAACGACGCCGAAGACCAAGCCGCCCGCTTCCATGCCCAGGTGGCGAACAAAGAAGCCGGTGACGACGAGGCCATGTTCTACGACGCCGACTTCATCCGCGCCCTGGAATATGGCATGCCCCCGACGGGCGGCTGTGGCATCGGGATTGACCGGCTGATGATGCTGATCACCGACTCGCCCAGCATCCGTGATGTGATCCTCTTCCCCGCGCTGCGCCGCGAAGGCTGAAGCGGTGATCGAGCTGCCTGCGCTGGCCGCCCGAGTCCGGGACGAGTTGGCCCAGGCAGTGTCCACCCGTGGCCACCCCTGGCGCACCGCCACGCTGGCCACGGTCACGCCCGATGGCCTGCCGGATGCCCGCACCGTGGTGCTGCGTGAATGGGATGCCCAAAGCGATGAACTGCTGTTCTTCACGGATGCGCGCTCGCCCAAAGTCAGGCACTTGCAGCATCAGCCTCAAGCCGCGCTGGTGCTGTGGCACCCTGGCCTGGGGTGGCAGTTGCGTATGACCGTGCGGACCGAAGTGGTATTCGACGGCTTGGCAGTGACCTCGCGCTGGGCTCGCCTGAAAATGTCGCCCGCGGCACAAGACTACTTGTCGCCTTTGGCGCCAGGAGAGGACCTCCAGGACGCCAGCCCCGCGGGTGCCAGCCGCCCGCACTTTGCCGTGGTGCATGCCCGGGTATTGACCATGGACTGGTTGTCCTTGAGCCAAAGCGCCGATGAGGGCCACCGCCGCGCCCGTTTGAGCCCCGCTGAATGTGCCGCATGGCTGCAACCTTGAGATACCCATGACCACCACGACCCCAGAGTTCAGCCACGAGGGCTTCGATCGCGTCAGCCAGCATCTGCAAGCCCTGGGTCATCCACACCCCGCGCAGTGGCTCAACACCCCCGCCCGCACCTGCCAAGAAGCGGCAGAGGCGCTGGGCTTGCAAACAGGGCAGATTGCCAAGAGCGTGATCTTCAAGCGCAAGAGCGATGGCCGCGCCGTGCTGGTGGTTGCCGCGGGAGACCAGCGTGTCGACGAAAAAAAGGTGGCTGCACTGGTCGGCCCGATTGGCCGGGCGGATGCAGACTTTGTCAAAACGCAGACCGGCTTTTCGATCGGTGGCGTCTCACCCGTGGCGCACCTGCATGCACCGGTCACTGTGGTGGATGACACCCTCTTCCGCTTCACCGAAGTCTGGGCGGCCGCGGGCCACCCCAATGGTGTGTTCCGCTGCACTCCGCAAGACTTGTTGAGGCTGACGGGGGCGCCCTCAGCGGATGTCGCCCAGCAGACCCAAGCTGCCCCATCAAAGCCATGAACACGGCCGCCGTCCCCTCCCCGTGCACCGGGGTTTGCCGCATCGACGCCCGCACCGCCCTGTGCGCGGGTTGCTCGCGCACGCTCGATGAGATTGCCACCTGGTCGCGCCTGTCCGACGAAGCCAAGTTACTCGTCTGGGCGGACCTGCCCCGCCGCCGCGCAGAAGGCGGCAAAGTGCTGGCGACGACCTCGCGAACCTGACAAACCGACCGACTGCATCCCTGGGATTTTCCCGAACCCACCCCCGCCATCTCATCTGTTGAAACGAAACCCAAGGGTTCCCCCGAGGTTTGTCAGTTTCGGTTCAGCCTCGCGTCAGAACACGGTCAGAGGCCGTCGAGATAGTGCGCGCCAGCGTCACCAGTTTCGAGTGACGTGGGTTCATAGGAGACTTTCACATGGCATCAGCAGTCGCCAATACGCCAATGACCGCCGAAGAGAAGAAGGTGATCTTCGCCTCTTCACTGGGTACGGTGTTTGAGTGGTATGACTTTTATCTGTACGGCACCCTGGCGGTGATCATTGGTAACCAGTTCTTCTCTGCACTGGACCCGGCATCACGCACGATCTTCTCGCTGCTCGCATTTGCGGCTGGCTTCATCGTGCGCCCCTTCGGCGCTCTGGTGTTTGGCCGTTTGGGCGACATGATCGGGCGCAAGTACACCTTCTTGGTCACCATTCTGATCATGGGTCTGTCGACCTTCATCGTCGGCGTGCTGCCCAACTACGCTTCCATTGGTTTGGCCGCTCCGGTCATCCTGATCGGCCTGCGCATGCTGCAGGGTTTGGCACTGGGTGGTGAATACGGTGGTGCTGCAACCTATGTGGCTGAGCACGCTCCCATGGGCAAGCGCGGCGCTTACACCTCCTGGATTCAAACCACCGCGACGGTGGGCTTGTTCCTGTCGCTGATGGTGATTCTGGGCACCCGTACTGCGATTGGCGAAGCGGCCTTTGCCGACTGGGGCTGGCGCATTCCCTTCTTGGTCTCCATTCTGCTGCTGGCCATTTCGGTGTGGATCCGTTTGTCGATGAACGAATCGCCCGCCTTCAAGAAG
This sequence comes from Ideonella sp. MAG2, assembly GCA_004359425.1. GTDB lineage: Bacteria > Pseudomonadota > Gammaproteobacteria > Burkholderiales > Burkholderiaceae_C > Ideonella. The sequence goes on from PTEU01000001.1 coordinate 2,032,751, forward strand.
ATGAAGGAAGAGGGCAAGACCTCCAAGTCCCCCCTGTCCGAGTCCTTCGGTCAGTGGAAGAACCTGAAGATCGTGATCCTGGCCCTGGTGGGTTTGACTGCTGGTCAGGCCGTGGTCTGGTACACCGGTCAGTTCTATGCCCTGTTCTTCCTGACGGGTGCTCTGAAGGTGGACGGCGCGACCGCCAACCTGTTGATCGCAGCCTCGCTGATCATCGGCACACCGTTCTTCATCGTGTTCGGCTCGCTGTCTGACAAGATCGGTCGCAAGCCCATCATCATGGCCGGCTGCTTGATCGCTGCGCTGACCTACTTCCCGCTGTTCAAGGCACTGACCGAAGCGGCTAACCCCGACTTGGCCAAGGCACAAGCCTCGAACAAAGTGGTGGTGGTGTCTGACCCCGCCGAGTGCTCGTTCCAGTTCAACCCCACGGGTACCGCCAAGTTCACCAGCTCTTGCGACATCGCCAAGCAGCAACTGTCGGCCCGTTCGGTGAGCTATGAGAACGAAGCCGGTGCTGCTGGCAGCGCTGCCGTGATCAAGGTGGGCACCACCGAGATCGCCAGTTACAGCGCCTCCAAGATCACCGACGAAGACGTGGCAGCCGCCAAGGCCGCTGCGGCCAAGAAGGTTGAAGACCTGAAGGCCAAGCCTGATGCCAAGCCCGAAGACCTGAAGAAGGCTGAAGAAGCTTTGGCCGGGTTTGACAAGGACGCAAAGGGATCTACCGCCAAGGCCAAGGAAGCCACCATGAAGGCCCAGTTGGGCGCCGCGCTGAAGGCAGCAGGCTACCCCGACAAGGCTGACCCTGCCAAGATCGACAAGGTCAAGATCATCTTGATCCTGACCATCTTGGTGATCTACGTGACCATGGTTTACGGCCCGATTGCCGCGATGCTGGTGGAAATGTTCCCGACCCGCATCCGCTACACCTCGATGTCGCTGCCTTATCACATCGGCAACGGCTGGTTCGGCGGCCTGCTGCCTGCGACGGCCCTGGCCATCGTGGCGCAGACCGGCAATATGTACAACGGCCTGTGGTACCCGATCATCATCGCCAGCGCGACTTTCGTGATTGGTATGCTGTTCGTGAAAGAAACCAAGGACGTGGACATCTACGCTGGCGACTGATGACCGAGTTTGAAGGCCTGCCTGGGCGGGCCCTCTGACCCCAACGGGCCCTTGGTGGCCCGTTTGCTATTTGTAGGAAGCTCTATGTCGCCGTGCCGTCAGTGGGCTGGCGGTTGGTGGGCGTGGGCGCAGTGACTCTTTTGAATTGGAGAAATGATCATGTGGAAAATTGTGGTGGGCTTTGTCCTTTTTGCAGCCGTGGCCCTGTGGGTCATCAACAAGGGGGGTGACAGCCTGGACATGAGCGGCGAGAAACACGATGTGGGTGGTGGTGGCAGCCACGCGGCAGAGCCAGCGGCGACGCCTACGGCACCAGCCTCTGTGCCAGCTGCCGTGCCGGCTGCATCTGCGGCCTCTGCTTAAGTTGATCGGGTCAGCCGACCTGACTCAGTGCTGGGCTGAATAGTCCTGGCGCATGAATGCCCGCAGTGACTCCAAGGCCAGGCTGGGCTGTTCCTCGGGCACCTGGTGCCCGATATGGGGCAACACCAGCAAGCGAGCGTTGGGCATCAAGCGAGCAAATTTTTCAGCCACCGCAACGGGCACTTGACGGTCGAGTTGCCCCCAAATCAACAACGTGGGGCGACTCATCGCATTGAGGCGGCGCACCGTGTCATGGTCAGGTGGCTGCGACAGAAACTGACGCAATGCCTGGCGGTTGCCTTCTCTGAGCAACAAGTCCAAATACCGGTCGACTTGGCCGGGCTGGATGCGCTCGGGTTGTGCATAGGTCGCCGCCAAGCTGTGTGCCACCAATGCGCGAGGCATCAAGCCCTCGCCCAGCGCCCCCACCAGGGGCCACTGTGCCAGTCTTAGCCCCAGCACTTGCTGCTCTGGTGGCTCGGGCCACCCTGTGGCGCCCATCAACACCAAGCGCTGCACTTTGCTGGGTGCCAGCAAGGCCAAACGCCACGCAACTTCTCCGCCCAAGTCATGGCCAACAATGGTGGCCTGCTCTACCTTCAAGGCATTCAAAACACTCAAGGTAAACCGCGCCAAGTTTTCTGCGCTGTAGTCCGCCTCAGCACCCTTCAGGTGGGCCTCTGAAAATGGACCTGTCAAACCAAAGCCAGGTAAGTCGAGGCGAATGATGCGGTGCCGGGAAGACAGGTCTTGCGCCCACGCATCCCAAACATGCAAGCTCGCCGCCACACCATGCAGGAAAACGATGGGATGGGGATCATGGCGTGGCCCCTCATCGCGCCAATGCACCCCTTGCCCGTCCACTTCCATAAAGTCGGAGGGAGGCATGGCCCAGCGCCCGACCAAAGACTCCACCGGCCGGTCTGGGGCCCGCATCAAAGGCATGGCCAAGGCGCTCAGCATCAGCCACAGGCCCAATCCACGCCACAACATCATCTTCATGTAGTGGGCTCCCTATGCCAAGCTTCTCCGTGTTTGACCAAAAGGCTGGGCGCCCAGGTTTGGGCAAGGCCGCCAGCCACAATTCCTTGATACGCTCTAGGAGCCTGTCGGGCTTGGGGTGTCGATGGCGAAAATCGGCCCCAGCGAGACCAGTTTTGCCGTATCTCAGCCGCATAGCCCAGCTATGGCGCAAGAAGGCGGTGAGAAATGGGCCGCTGCGGCCGATTTGCGGCCGACACCCCCCAAGTCCACCAGGCTCCTAAGGTCACCGCCCCGCCCATGTTGTGCTCATCATGCCCGTATTCACCGTTTTCAATGCCAAGATTTGCCCCGCTATCCAGCGCATTTTGCTCAGCTTGGCCCTGAGCGGTAGCCTTTGCCACGGCGCGCTGGCGCAAGAGCGCATCACGCGATATGGCGCTTGGAGCCAAGGTCATGCAGCGGGCAAGATGGTGGTGAACGAAAGCACCCAGGGCACAGGACCCCTGGCGAGAACTGAGTGGCGCATTCAGTACCACTATCTCGACAATGGTCGTGGTCCCACGCTGTCTGAGACCTTGCTTGTCGATGCTCAAGGGCGTTTGCTACAGCATGCAGTCACGGGTCGCTCAGAGTTCGGCTCACCGGTGCGCGAAAGTTTCAGCCGCTCAGGGGATCAGGCGCAATGGAATTCCGGTGCAGACCAAGGCAGTGCCAGGCTGGGCTCTGAGGAATTGGCCTTTTACAGCGCCATGGAGAGCAGCCCCGGCGTCCTCAGCCCTTTGCTGCGGATCGCGCATCGCTTAGGCCTGGACTCCGTGCCCTCCCTTCCCCGAGGGGCCACGCGTATCGAGGTGCTGGACCGCATGCTGTGGCGCAAACCAGAGGGCGAAGCAATAAGCGTGGCCCTGGCCTTGGTGGCCCTGCACGGTGCCGATGTGTTCCCGACGCTGGCCTGGGTTCGGGATGATGCAGACCGCGCATTCTTTGCCGACGTAGGCCCGGGCTGGAGTTTGATAGAAGAGGGCTTTGAAGCGGCCGCCCCGGAGTTGCTAGCCCGCCAAGATGCTGCGGAGCAGGCCCGGCTCAAAGCCCTGATGAGCGCAGTACGCCAGCCCTTGCCGGGCAAGACGCTGATCCGCGGCGCGCGCTGGTTTGATGCCCCGGCGGCGGTAATGCGCGAGCCTGAGGACGTGCTGATTGAAAAGGGCCGCATCATTGCGCGTGGGGCGGCGGCCAGCGCCCAGGGCGACATCACCAACACCATTGACGCCCCTGGCAGCAGCTTATTGCCTGGCCTTTGGGACATGCATGTACACGTGGGCAAGTCGGACTTGCTGCTGCACTTGGCAGCAGGGGTCACCACCGTGCGCGACCTGAGCAACGACAACCCCTATCTGGCGGCGCTGCAAAAACAGCTTCAGCAGGGCGAGCTGTTAGGGCCGCGGGTCCTGGCGAATGGCTTTATTGAAGGCGAGAGCCCGTTTTCTGCACGGGGCGGCTTTGTGGTGAGCTCGCTGGATGAGGCCCTCAAAGCCGTGGACTGGTATGCCGAGCGGGGCTATACCCAGCTCAAGCTCTACAACTCCTTTAAGCCTGAGTGGGTCGGCCCCACCGTGGCCTATGCGCACAAGAAGGGGCTCAAGGTCGGCGGCCACGTTCCGGCTTTCATGCGTGCAGCCGACGTGCTGGACGCAGGCTTTGACGAGATTCACCACATCAACCAAGTGATGCTGAACTTCTTCGTCAAGCCCAAGGACGACACACGCACCTTGCTGCGCTTTTACTTGGTGGGTGACAACGCCCACCGCATCAACCTGGACGGCCCCGAGGCTAGGGGCTTCATCAGCCAGTTAGTGCAACGGCGCACCGTGGTTGACCCCACCTTGGCCACTTTTGAAGGCAGCTTCAAGCAACGCCAAGGCCAACTCAACCCCAGTTACTACGATATCGCTGAGCACCTGCCGCCGCAGTTTGCGCGCAGCCTGCGCCGCAACTCCATGGACATCAACGCCAGCAATGCCAAGCGCTTTTCGGCCAGCTACGACAAGATGCTGGCGCTGGTGGCCAAGATGCACCAAGCTGGCGTGCCCTTGGTGGCGGGCACCGACGACTTCCCTGGGCTGATGTTCCCCCGCGAGCTTGCCCTGTATGTGAAGGCGGGCATCCCGCCGGGCGAGGTGTTGCGCATGGCCACCGTGGGGAGTGCCAAGGTGGCGGGGCTGGCCCAGGATGTGGGCGCTATCGAGGTAGGGCAACGCGCCGATTTGATTCTGGTCAACGGAGACCCCACCCGCGACATCAACGCCATTCGGCGGGTTCAGTTGGTGTTCCGCGATGGTGTGATGCTCGACCCGGCCCATGTCTGGCGAGCGCATGGCATCACCCCGTTTGCAGCCTTGCCCACCATTCAGCGCCCGTGAGACAGCGGCCGGGAGACCCTGCACGCCTGAGCTACCATCTGGGCCATGACCCGAGCTGAATTTGCGGGCAAAGTGCTGGCCTTTGTCGCGCGCCTGATCACAGGCGCACAAGGGCACTGGCGCGGATGCCCCCCCGAAGCGCTACAGCGCATTTATTTTGCAAACCACCAAAGCCATCTCGATTGGGTGCTGATCTGGGCGGCCCTGCCCTCAGAGCTGCGAGCCAGTACCAGGCCCATTGCCGCCAAAGACTATTGGACCTCGTCCCCCCTCAAGCACTGGATCACCCGCGAGATCTTTCGGGCCGTCTACGTCAATCGCCAGCGTACCGATGATGAAGACCCGCTGGCCCCCTTGGCCTTGGCGCTCGAAGGCGGGGACTCGTTGGTGATCTTTCCGGAAGGCACTCGCAGCTCCAAAGGCGAGCCCATGGCCTTTAAGAGCGGTATCTACCACCTGGCCAAACAGTTCCCGCAGGTGCAGCTCATCCCCACCTGGATCTCCAATGTGCAGCGCGTCATGCCCAAGGGCGAAGTGGTTCCCGTGCCCATCTTGTGTACCGTCACCTTCGGTGCGCCAATGCAAGTGCAGCCCGATGAAGACAAGGCCCAGTTTTTGACCCGCGCGCGGGACGCCGTGATGGCCCTGCGGCCTGTGGGAGGCTGAGATGGGTTGGTTGCGTGAACTGAGTACCGATCAGCAAATTTCTCTGCTGTTCGTCATCGTTTTTGGTGTTTTGAGCCTGGTCACTCTGGCTGCCTTCTTCTTCAGCCTGCGTGAACGCACCCACAGCGCCGCGGCCAAAGACATGCGCTTTAAGCGTGACCTGCGCGCAGCCTGGCTGGGTGCCACGGTGTTCTGGCTGTCCTGGGTCAGCGGCCCCTTGGGTGCCACCCTGCTGTTTGGCTTGCTGTCGTTTTTGGCCTTGCGAGAGTTCATTACTTTGATGCACACCCGCCGCAGTGACCACCGCAGCCTCTTGGCCGCCTTTTTCGTGGTGCTGCCCGTGCAATACGCCTTGGTGGGCAACCTCAACTTCGACCTCTTCACGGTGTTCATCCCGGTCTATGCCTTTATTGCCATCCCGGTCATCAGCGCCTTGGCTGGAGACCCCGAACGCTTTTTGGAACGTAACGCCAAAATTCAGTGGGGCATCATGGTCTGCGTGTTTGGCCTCTCTCATGCCCCAGCGTTACTTTTGCTGGACTTCCCGCAACACGCAGGTCAGGGCGCCTTCTTGGTGTTCTTCCTGGTCGTGGTCGCCATGGTGGCCCAGGTCACCCAAGAAGCCCTCAGCCGCTGGCTGCGCCGCCGCCCGCTGGCGCGCGCCATCAGCCGCTCTTTTTCATGGCGCGCCTGGCTCTCGGGCGCTATGGTGGGCGCGCTGGCTGGTGCGGCACTGTACTGGGTCACGCCCTTCAAGCCTTGGCAAGCCTTTGCCATGGGCTTGATTGCGGGGGGCTCGGGGCTGCTGGGCGAGTTCGTGATGAAGGCGCTCAAAAAAGATGTAGGTGTGCGCTTTTGGGGCAACCGCACCCTGACGCACGAACGGGCCGATGGCAGCACAGTCACCGCAGGGTCAAGCACCGCAGGCACCGTGGCGGGCAGCAGCTTGTCTCAAGCGGGGCTCACCGGTGCCGTGGGTCTGCTGGACCGTATCGCGCCCTTGGCATTTGCAGCCCCGGTGTTCTTCCATTCGGTGCGCTGGTATTTCCAGTTGCGGGGCTGAGCGGTGCAAACGCCTAGCGCCCCCGTGCGCGTGCTGGGCATTGACCCCGGCCTGCAATGCACCGGCTTTGGCGTGATCGAGAAAGAGGGCAACAGCCTGCACTATGTGGCCAGCGGCACCATCCGCACCACGGGGGGCGGCACCGGCATTGAGCAAGGCGACTTGCCTGGGCGCATACGCCTGATTTTTGAAGGTGTGCGCGAGGTCATTGAGCGCTATCAACCCCAGCAAGCGTCCTGCGAGATTGTGTTCGTGAACGTGAACCCGCAAAGCACTTTGCTCTTGGGTCAGGCGCGCGGCGCGGCATTAGCGGCCCTGGTCACCAGTGGCTTGACGGTGGCGGAGTACACCGCGCTGCAGATGAAAAAGTCCATCGTCGGCAACGGCCATGCCGACAAATCTCAGGTGCAAGAAATGGTGAAACGCCTGCTCAATCTGCCTGGGCTGCCAGGTAAAGACGCTGCCGATGCCCTGGGGCTGGCCATCACCCACGCTCATGCCAGCACCTCGTTTGCGGCCATGGCCAAAGCCACGGACTTGAAACGCCGAACCCATGCCCAGTTCAAGGGCGGGCGCACTTACTGACCCTGCTTACGCAAGGCGCTGGATTTCAGCCTCTGTGGGCGGACCCACGCAATCGACCTCTAAAGCATCAGTGCCAAGCGCTCCAGAAAGACCACGGCAAAGAAACCCAGGCCAGCCAGCACCGTCCATTTGACCAAGACCTGGCCGCGCTGACGCCAACGGGGGTCTTTGGTGGCGATATAGGCCCCAAAACACAGCAGCGCTGCCAACAGCAAAAGGCCAAACACCAGGCGAAAAATCAGCATGGGTTCACCAGGCCGGGGCGAGTTGGGCAAAGCCTGCAGGGGCCTTGGCCTCGTCCTCAAACGTGACCAACTCCCAGGCCTCGGCATCGGCCAAGAGCTTTCTCAGCAGCTTGTTGTTCAGGGCATGTCCGCCCTTGAACGAGGTGTAGGCGGCCAAGAGGGGGTGGCCTGCAATGTAGAGGTCGCCGATGGCGTCCAAGATTTTGTGCTTGGCAAACTCATCGTCATAGCGCAAGCCATCGGCATTCAGCACCCGATAGTCATCAATGACAATCGCGTTATCCATGCTGCCGCCGAGGGTCAGGCCGCGCGAGCGCATGGCTTCCACATCTTTGGTAAAGCCGAAGGTCCGCGCGCGCGCTATCTCTTGCTTGTAGCGGCCCGAGCCCATGTCAAACACCACCTGCTGGCCAGTGGCGTCCAGGGCCGGGTGATTGAAGGCAATCTCGAAGGTGAAACGCCAGCCGTGGTAGGGCTCCAGTTTGGCCCACATGGCTTTGCTCCCCTCACCTTCGCGGATCTCCACAGGCTTTTTGACCCGCAAGAACTTTTTGGCCGCGTTCTGTAACTCAATGCCGGCGCTCTGGAGCAAAAACACAAAGCTCGCGGATGAGCCGTCCAGAATCGGCACCTCATCCGCTGTGATATCGACGTAGAGATTGTCCAGCCCCAAGCCCGCACAGGCCGACATCAGGTGCTCAATGGTCTGAACTTTGGGCGCACCTGGGTCGCCCCCGGGCGAGATGGTGGAGGCCATGCGGGTGTCGCACACCGAGTCAAAGCGCACCGGAATGTCCACAGGCTGCGGCAAATCGACGCGCCTGAACACGATGCCGGTATCCGGTTGGGCTGGGCGCAGCGTCAACTCCACACGTTGCCCGCTGTGCAGACCGACGCCGGTAGCGCGTGTGATGGATTTGAGGGTGCGTTGCTTGAGCATAAGAGGAATCGGGGTGCCAATGGCAAACGGGGTGGAGGGTTTGATAAGAACCCTTCACCCCGTATTGTCGTTGACCCGGGATACCCCCGGGTTTCACGCTGGCAACTCAGTCTGCCTGCTTGCGCAAAAACGCCGGGATCTCAATTTCATCCATGCCGTTGGAGCTGAGCGCCTCTACCTTGGCGGCGGCTTGGGTGCGGCCATTGCGCCAAACGCTGGGGGTGGACAAGCCTTCGTAATTCGGCTGAACGGACTGACCCAAGCCCATGCCACCGACCGGGTGGTTCATGATGGGCAGGTTATCCGTGCCCGTGCGCTGCAGAGCCATGGGCTCGCTGTGGACCACCGTCAACGGCGCTTGCTGACGCTTGGCATTGGAGGACAGGCCTGTGGCGATGACGGTGACACGCAACTGGTCACCCAGGCTGTCGTCATAGGCGGTGCCGTAAATGACATGTGCGTCTTCCGCCGCATAGCGGCGAATGGTGTTCATGGCATTTTTGCTCTCGGCCAGCTTGAAGCTGGTGCGCGATGCAGCGATCAGCACCAACACGCCTTTGGCATTGGCCAGGTCGATGCCCTCCAGCAGCGGGCAAGCCACCGCAGCTTCGGCGGCCTTGGTGGCGCGGTCGGGGCCTGCGGCTGTGGCTGTGCCCATCATGGCGCGGCCCGGCTCGCTCATCACCGTTTTCACGTCTTCAAAGTCAACGTTCACCAAACCGGGAATGTGAATGATGTCGGAAATGCCGCCTACAGCGTTCTTCAGCACGTCATTGGCATGCGCGAACGCTTGTTCTTGCGTCACGTCGTCACCCAAGACTTCGAGCAGCTTGTCGTTCAGCACCACAATCAAGGAGTCCACATTGGCCTCTAGCTCGGCCACGCCGGCATCGGCCTGCTTGGTGCGACGGCCGCCTTCAAACTCGAATGGCTTGGTGACCACGCCCACCGTCAGAATGCCCATCTCTTTGGCCACCCGGGCGATCACCGGTGCGGAGCCCGTGCCCGTGCCACCCCCCATGCCGGCCGTGATGAACAGCATATTGGCACCGGCAATCACCGACTTGATGCTCTCTACCGCCTCTTCGGCCGCAGCGCGGCCCACTTCCGGCTTGGAACCTGCGCCCAAACCGGTGGCTCCCAACTGGATGAGGTGCTGGGCACCGCTGCGATTCAAGGCCTGCGCATCGGTATTTGCGACGACGAACTCCACGCCTTGCACGCCTTGCGCAATCATGTGTTCGACCGCATTACCGCCGCCGCCGCCCACGCCAATCACCTTGATTTGCGTGCCTTGATCAAATTCTTCGATCATCTCGATGGCCATATGGGACCTCCTTCGTCGTCAGCAGTTGCCAAAATTAAATGAAACGATGTGCCAGCCTCTTTGGGCCGCTCATCTAAAAATTACCAAGAAACCAATCCCGCGCTCGTCCTACAAATGTTTTAACCGACCCCGCCTGTTGCGCAGCTTTGTGGCCACGCGTATGGGCAGAACGGGCTTCCTCTAACAACCCCATCACGGTGGCAGAGCGCGGGCTTGCAACCATGTCAAAAAGCGGTCCTGAATAAGTGGGCAGTCCTTTACGAACCGGTTTGAGGAAGATGTCTTCCCCCAACTCCACCATGCCGGGCATCACCGCCGTGCCGCCCGTAATCACGATCCCAGAGGATAGCAATTCTTCATACCCGGATTCTCTAATAACTTGATGCACCAGTGAATAAATTTCTTCAACCCGTGGCTCAATCACACCAGCCAAAGCCTGCCGACTGAGCATTCGGGGGACACGATCGCCCAAACCCGGCACTTCCACTTGCTCGCTGGGGTCGGCCAAGAGTTGTTTAGCAACCCCATATTCAACCTTGATCTCTTCAGCGTCCTTGGTCGGAGTGCGCAAAGCCATGGCAATGTCGCTGGTGATCAGGTCTCCCGCAATTGGAATGACGGCGGTATGGCGGATCGAGCCGCCGGTATAGATGGCCACATCCGTGGTACCCGCGCCAATATCCACCAGTGCCACGCCTAACTCTTTTTCGTCGTCGGTCAGAACCGAGGCCGACGAGGCCGTGGGAGCCAAACATAGTTGTTCGACCTCTAAACCACAGCGTCGAACACATTTCAAAATGTTTTCTGCCGCACTTTGTGCGCCGGTGGCGATGTGGACTTTCACCTCCAGTCGGCTGCCGCTCATACCAATAGGCTCTTTGACTTCGTGGCCGTCGATCACGAACTCCTGAGATTCCACCAGTAACAAACGCTGGTCATTCGGGATATTGATGGCTTTGGCGGTTTCAATCACCCGGCCTACATCGGTGGGTGTGACCTCGCGGTTATCCCGAACAATCACCATGCCCGTGGAGTTTTGGCCCCGAATATGGCTGCCGGTAATGCCCGTGTAAACCCGCTCGATCTTGCAGGCCGCCATCATTTCAGCTTCTTTGAGCGCCTGCTGGATGGACTGGACGGTGGCGTCAATATTCACCACCACCCCGCGCTTCAGCCCATGGGATGAAGCCACCCCCAAGCCTGCGAGGCGAAGTTCGCTCCCCACCACCTCGGCCACCACCACCATCACCTTGGCGGTGCCAATGTCCAGTCCGACAACGATATCTTTGTAGTCCTTGGCCATGCTGTCCTCAATCGTTAGTGGCACCCAGTGGCGCTCGCAGCCTCAGGGCGTAGCCGTCGGCGTGGCGCAGGTCGGCATGATCCCAAGCACGCTGCTGGCGGCTGGCCACCTGTCGCACGCTGGCCACAAAGCGCTCCACGCGCGCGAATAGTTCGTCTTCACTGCCCCGCCCCATGTCGATGGAGGCGGCGTTGTCCAGCGTCATCGTCCACGAGCCCCGCTCGGAGACATTGAGCTTGTCAAGGCTGCGGTCGATGCGCGCCAGCAGCGGGTTGAGGCGTTGATACAGGGCCCACACTGCCGCCGCATCTTGGTCCTGGCCGCCAAAGGTCGGCAAGCTGTCGTCCTCCACGTCACCCACATTGGCTTCGAAGATTTCTCCGTGTGAGTTGACCAAACGGTCATTGCCTTCGTCACCTCGCCACAGCGCCACTGGCCGGTGCTCTTCCAGGCGCACCACCAGCTTGTTGGGCCAAATGCGCTGAACCACGGCATGACGCACCCAGGGCACCGCTTCAAAGGCAGCGCGGGCAGCGTCCAAATCCAAGGTGAAGTAGTTGCCAGCCAGGCGCGGTGCGGCATTGGCCCGAACAGTGACTTCGTTGTTACGAACCACATCCCCTTCAAGGCGAATGCTGCTCAGTGCAAAAAAGGGCCGCCCAGCCAACCACAAGGCTGCACCCGCCAACACCAGCAGCAACATCAACACCATCACCACGCGGGCGGTCATGTCCATGACGCGCACATCGGCAGGTAGTGGCAGAGAAGGAGCAGCGCTGCGCATGGTCTCAGTGCCCTGTGGCCTCGGAGTTGCTGCGTCCGTCCAGGCTGGCTTGGGCCAGCAGGTGCAAGCACAGGGCCTCGTAGCTCATTCCGGCATGGGCCGCGGATTTGGGCACCAGAGAATGGCTGGTCATGCCCGGCGAGGTATTCATTTCCAACAAAAAGGGCTTGCGGTCGGAGGCGCGAATCATCAGGTCGGCCCGACCCCAGCCGCGGCAGCCCAGCAGGCGATAGGCCTGGACCACGATGCGTTGGATCTCGCGCTCCTCCGCCTGCGGCAAACCGCTGGGCAACAGGTATCGGGTGTCGTTAGACACGTATTTGTGCTCGAAGTCGTAGTTGCCATCGGGTGCCTGGATGCGCACCACCGGCAGCGCCACTGCCGTCTCACCTTCACCCAAGACCGGGCAGGTCACTTCGTCACCGCTGATGAACTCTTCACACAATACGTCGGGGTCATATTGGGCAGCGAGGCTGACCGCCTCTCGCATGTCCGAATAACCATTGACACGAGTGACACCAAAGGACGAGCCCTCACGAGCGGGCTTCACGATAAGCGGCAGGCCCAAGGCGTCCGGCACCGTGCGAATGGCCTCCTGGCCGTGCTGGCCAGCGCCTAAGCGCCGCCATTGCGGCGTGGGCAGGCCCTCGGCCACCCACACGCGCTTGGTCATGACCTTGTCCATGGCCACGGCCGAGGCCATGACGCCGGAGCCGGTGTAGGGAATACCTATCAGCTCCAGAGCACCCTGCACCGTGCCGTCTTCCCCGCCACGGCCATGCAAAGCGATGAAGCAGCGAGCAAATCCCTCTCGCTTCAACTCACCCAAGTCGCGTTCAGCCGGGTCGAAAACATGGGCGTCCACGCCTTGTGAGCGCAGGGCTTCCAGCACGCCCTGGCCAGACATCAAAGAGACGGGCCGCTCAGCCGAAGTACCGCCCATCAGGACCGCTACCTTGCCCATTGATTTCACATCGACACTCATGCGACCTCCTTCGCCAACTCGACCACGCGGGCAGGCACCGCACCGATAGAGCCTGCACCCATGGCGATCACCACATCGCCAGGCCGCGCGAAGTTCAGAATCTCATCGGGCAAGGTGTTCACGTCGTCTACAAACACCGGGTCCACCTTGCCGGCCACGCGCAAAGCCCGGGCCAAAGAGCGGCCGTCCGCCGCCACGATGGGTTGCTCACCCGCGGCATAAACCTCGGTCAGCAACACGGCGTCCGACTGGCCCATGACTTTCACAAAGTCCTCGAAACAGTCGCGCGTGCGGGTGTAGCGGTGCGGCTGGAAAGCCAAAACCAAGCGGCGGCCGGGGAAGGCACCGCGCGCGGCGGCAATCACCGCAGCCATCTCGACAGGGTGATGACCGTAGTCATCGATCAGGGTGAAGCTGCCTGTGCTGCCGTCTGCGCCAGGGCGCACTGGCTGCTCACCATAGCGCTGGAAGCGGCGGCCCACGCCATCAAACTCACCCAGGGCTTTGACGATAGGGCCATCGGGCAGTTCCAACTCGGTGGCCACGGCAATCGCGGCCAGCGCATTCAACACATTGTGCTCACCGGGCAGGTTCAGGGTGATCTCGATATCGGGCATCACCACGCCATTGCGGCGCTGGCAGGTAAAGCGCATTTGCCCACCTTCCAAGGCCTGCACGTTCACGGCCCTGACCTGCACATCCGGCCCAAAACCATAGGTGATGACGGGGCGAGACACCATGGGAATGATGCTTTTTACGCCGGGATCGTCCCCGCACAAAATGGCCGCACCATAGAACGGCATACGGTGCAAAAACTCCACGAAGGCACTCTTGAGCTTGGCGAAGTCATGGCCATAGGTGTCCATGTGGTCGGCGTCGATGTTGGTAACGACGGCCAAGATGGGCATCAAGTTCAAGAAGGACGCATCCGACTCGTCCGCCTCGACGACGATGAAGTCGCCCGCGCCCAGGCGCGAGTTGGCACCCGCTGAATTCAGCTTGCCGCCAATCACGAAGGTTGGGTCCACGCCGGCTTCGGCCAGCACGCTGGTGACCAGCGAGGTGGTGGTGGTTTTGCCGTGAGTCCCGGCGATGGCAATGCCTTGCTTCAGGCGCATCAGCTCGGCCAGCATCACGGCGCGCGGTACCACCGGGATGCGCTTGGCGCGCGCCGCGATCACTTCGGGGTTGTCACCCTTCACAGCTGTGGAGGTCACCACGGCCTCAGCACCTTGAATGTTGGCGGCGTCGTGACCTGGGTAGATGCGAATGCCCAAGTTTCCCAAACGGCGCGTGGTCGCGCTCTCCGACTGGTCAGAGCCTGAGACCACATAGCCCAGGTTGTGGAGGATTTCGGCGATGCCACTCATCCCGGCACCACCAACGCCCACAAAGTGGATGTGCTTGACTGCGTGTTTCATGTCTTGCTCCCGCTGATGCTCATTTGAGCACCAGCTTTTCTATTTCGTCGGCGACCTTGGCCGCAGCATCAGGCTTGGCCACACGGCGCGCGGCCAGGGCCATCTCCAACAGACGCTCGCGCGTCAGCCCTCGAATCACCTCGGCCAAGTGCTGCGGGTTCAAGTCGGTTTGGGGCAGATGCACCGCTGCGCCATGCTCGGCCAACCACTGGGCGTTATCGCGCTGGTGTGAGGTGGTGCTCACCACCAGCGGCACCAACACACTGGCCACACCGGCAGCACACAGTTCGCTGACGGTGATGGCACCTGCCCGGCACAGCATTACGTCACAGTGGGCGAGCCGCTCCGCCATATTGTCGATAAAGGGCACGACTTCAGCCTCGACCCCTAAAGTGGCGTAGCGCGCACGCACATCATCTAGATGCGCCATGCCGGTTTGGTGGGTGACTTGTGGGCGCTGGTCCGCTGGAATCTGCGCCAGTGCGGCAGGCAGCGTCTCATTGAGCACCTTGGCCCCCAAGCTGCCGCCCACCAAGAGCAAGCGCAAGGGGCCTGTGCGCCCGGCAAATCGCTGCTCAGGCACCAGCATGTTTTGGATCTCGGCGCGAACCGGGTTGCCCGTCACCAAGCCTTGCTTGACCTTGGCCACGGCCGGGCCATCAAAGCCAAAGGCCACTTTGTCCGCCACGGGCAGCAAGGCCTTGTTGCTCATCAACAGGGCGGCATCGGCATTCACCAGCATCAACGGCTTGCTCAGCAGCGAGGCCATCATGCCGCCGGGAAAGCAGACATAGCCGCCCATGCCCAGCACGGCGTCGGCTTGCCTGCGCCGCAGGATGCGCAATGAATCCCAAAAGGCCTTCAGCAGGCGCAGACCACCCGTCATGGTTTGCAGCAAGCCCTTGCCGCGCAAGCCACTGAAAGCCAGCGTGTCCATGGCAATGCCGGTGGGAGGCACCAGCCGGTTCTCCATGCCGCCGGCTGTGCCCAGCCAGGTCACCGTCCAGCCACGCGACTGCATCTCACGCGCCACAGCCAGGCCAGGGATCACATGCCCGCCGGTGCCCGCCGCCATGATGACCAAGCGCTTGCTCATGCTCGGCCTCCTCGCATGAGTTGTCTGTTTTGGCTGCGCCGAAACGCCATGCTCGCACGTCGTGCGAGTGCCATGCTGCGCATGTCACTCATGCTCGGCCTCCTCGCATGAGTTGTCTGTTTTCCTGATCAACCCTCAGCACGATGGCTAAGGCGACCAGGTTCATCAAGATGCCTGAGCCCCCATAGGACATCAAAGGCAGTGTCAGGCCTTTGGTGGGCAGTACACCCAGGTTTACGCCCATGTTGATGAAGCTTTGGCCACCGAACCAGATGCCAATGCCTTGGGTCATCAGGCCGGCAAAGACGCGGTCGAGGGCGATGGCTTGGCGGCCGATGTGGAAGATGCGGCGCGTCAGCCAGAAGAAGCCGACGATCACAGCGAGCACAGCCACAAAGCCCAGCTCTTCACCAATCACCGCGAGCAAGAAGTCGGTATGAGCTTCGGGCAGGTAATGCAGTTTTTCAATCGACGAGCCCAAGCCTTGGCCGAACAACTCTCCGCGCCCAAAGGCGATCAGTGAGTGGGTGAGCTGATAGGCCTTGCCTTGGGCATACGCTGGGTTCCACGGGTCGAGATAGGCAAAGATGCGCTGGCGGCGGAACTCGCTGAACACAATCATCAGCACAAAGGCGCCGACCAGCACAGCCACGCTGAGAAAGAACATCCGGCCATTGACACCGCCCAGGAATAAGATGCCCAAGGCAATGGCCGCGATGACCATGAATGCCCCCATGTCGGGCTCAGCCAAAAGCAGCACACCAATCACGCCCAGGGCCACTGCCATGGGCCACACGGCCTTGATGAAGTTCTCCTTCACATCCATCTTGCGCACCATATAGCTCGCGGCATACATGGCGATCGCCAGTTTGGCCAGTTCACTGGGCTGCAAGCTCATAAAGCCCAAGGGGATCCAGCGGCGAGCGCCATTCACACCTTTGCCGATGAAGGGCACCAGCACCACGATCAGCAAGGCTAGGACGTTGTGGCGACCACGGACCCGCAGTGCATCCGCAGGCATCAAGCGTTGCAGCAGGATCTCTTCTTCCTCGTCCTTGCGACGCTTGATGGTTTCGTCCACCGGCATCGCCCGCACCATCCAAGCCATGCCGCCTTCGGTGACCAGGCCAAAGTCGCCACCCCGTTGAGGGGCATCCAACCCGAAGCGCATTAACGGACGGGTGACCCATTTGCTGGGCCGCCCGCGTCCGCCCTTGACCACCACCGGCGCGGGGACCATGGCTTCGACGCTGGGGTCGTCGCGGTTGATCACCATCACCGCAGACTGCCCAAAGATGCGGGACTTGGCCTCAGCATAGGCCGCCATGGAGCCATGCCAATCCAGATGGTCTTGGGTGACGTTCAACACCGCAGCGGCATCGGGTTCAAAGCCTTGCACGCCGTCCAACTGGAAGCTGGACAACTCCAAGACCCAGACCTCGGGGAGATGCTCGAACACCGGTGCCTGCTCAGGCGGTGGTGCCAGCACCAAGGGGGCGTCTTCTTCCAAGCCAGCCGCAGGCTCATCAGGCAGGCTGGTGGCTGACGAGGCTGCCACGTCCTGTTCGCTGGCACCATCCAGGGCCATCAACTCAGGCGTTTCATCGGGCGTTTCATCCGGCGTCTCATCCGCAGAGGCGGTGTCGTGCGCCATGGCCTCCGGCATCTCGGCGGCTTGCTCGGGTACTTCAGCCTCAGCAGCAGCGGCGGTGCCAGCGGGCTCTAAGTCCAATGCAGCGGCCAAAGTGTCCAACATGGTTGGGCCGATATTGCCGGCCATGCAAACGCGCCGCCCGGCGCGCTCCACCAACATGGCGGTCAGCGAGGTGGTGGTGGTTTTGCCGTTGGTGCCCGTGATGGCCAAGACCTTGGGTGCATAGCGACGCTGCTGCTTCAGGTCCGCCAGCGCGTGGGCGAACAAATCCAGCTCACCTGCGACCCGAATGCCCACGGCTTGAGCGGCTTGCAGCAAGGGCTGCACTTTGTCGTCCAGCGGTGAGAGGCCGGGGCTCTTCAACACCAAGCGGGCCTCCTCCAAAGCGTCAGACACTAAGGGGCCGCTGAAGAACTCGGCACTCGGAACATCCGCCTGGAGGGCACCGAGTTGCGGTGGTGTGCTGCGTGAGTCCCACACCCGGATACGCGCCGCACCGTGGCGTGAGCACCAGCGTGCCATCGCCAGCCCCGAGTCGCCGAGGCCCAAAATCAACACAGAGAGTTGGTGCAGGTGGAACACGGCTTAACGCAATTTCAAGCTGGCCAGACCAATCAGGCACAGCAGCATGGTGATGATCCAGAAGCGGATGACGACTTGAGTCTCATTCCAGCCCGACTTCTCGAAGTGGTGATGCAAGGGAGCCATCTTCAGAATGCGACGACCCTCACCGTATTTCTTCTTGGTGTACTTGAAGTAGGACACTTGCAGCATCACCGACAAGGCCTCGGCCACAAAGATGCCCCCCATCACACCCAACAAAATCTCTTGCCGCGTGATGACCGCCACTGTGCCCAGCGCCCCCCCCAGAGAAAGCGCCCCGACATCACCCATGAACACCTGGGCAGGGTGGGCGTTGAACCACAGAAAGGCCAAACCTGCACCGGCGATGGCCGCGCAGAAGATCATCAGCTCACCCGAGCCCGGAATGTAGGGAAACAGCAGGTATTTGGAATGGACCACATTGCCCGTGACGTAGGCAAAGATGCCCAAGGCCGACGCCACCAGCACCACCGGCATGATGGCCAACCCGTCCAGACCATCGGTCAAGTTGACGGCGTTGCTGGCTCCCACGATGACAAAGTAAGTCAGGGTCATGAAGCCAAACACGCCCAGGGGATAGCTGATGGTTTTGAAGAAGGGCACCATCAGGTCCGCCTTGGGTGGCAAATCGTTGGAGAAGCCGCTTTGCACCCAATTGAGGAACAGTTCAATGACACGCAGATTGGAGTTCTCCGACACCGCAAAGGCCAGATAGATGGCGGCAACGATGCCGATCAAAGACTGCCAGAAAAACTTCTCGCGTGAGCGCATGCCCTCTGGGTCTTTGAGCACCACCTTGCGCCAGTCGTCGATCCAGCCAATGGCCCCGAAGCCAAAGGTCACGACCATCACGATCCACACAAAGCGGTTGCTCCAGTCGCTCCACAGCAAGGTCGAGACACCGATACCGATCAGGATCAAGGCCCCTCCCATGGTGGGCGTGCCCCGCTTGGCCAAGTGGCTTTGCACACCGTATTCACGGATGGGCTGACCGATCTTCAGCTCTGTGAGTCGGCGAATCACCCAGGGCCCAAAGGCCAGGCCAATCAGCAAAGCCGTCATGGCTGCCAGCACGGCCCGGAAGGTCAGATACTGGAAGACTCGCAAAAAGCCAAACTGCTCTGGATAGAGCCCTTGCAGCCATTGCGCCAAACTAAGCAGCATGTGCGGCTCCTCCTTGTGCGGGTTGAGCGCCCTGCAAGGCCGCCACGACTTGTTCCATCTTCATGAATCGTGAGCCCTTGACCAACACCGATGCAAACGGTGCCAACGCCGGCAGGGCCTCGATCAAGGCCGCTGTGTTGGTGAAATGGCGGGCCCCAGTGCACGCCTTTGCCGCATGAAGCATCAACTCACCCGCACACCAAACTTGCTCCAGCCCAGCGGCTGCGGCCTGTGCGCCCACCTCGGCGTGAAAGGCTGGGCCTTGGTCTCCCACCTCGCCCATATCGCCCATGATCAGCAAGCGCGGCCCCGGCAGGGCGGCCAAGACCTGGATGGCAGCACGCACAGAGTCGGGGTTGGCGTTGTAGGTGTCGTCCACCAAGGTCAGTGCTTGGCCATGCCGGGACAGCGGCTTGACCTGGGAGCGGCCAGCCACCGGAGAAAACTGCTCCAAACCCTCGACCACCTGGGCCAAAGAGACGCCTGCCGCCAGCGCCGCTGCACTGGCTGCCAGCGCATTTTTAACGTTATGAGCACCGGCAATGTGGAGGCGGAACTCGGCACTGCCTTGCGGCGTAGACATCTGCACCGCCCAGTGGTCGACAGACCAATGGGCCTGGCCGACCACTTCGGCCCCCTCGCCTGCCTTCAGTTCGTCTCGCAACGCAAAGCGCATCACAGCGCGTCCTGCGCAAAGTGCCATCCAGAGCTTGGTATAGGTATCGGCCGCCGGGAAGACGGCAACGCCATCCATCGGCAATGCAGACAACACACTGCCGTTCTCGCGCGCCACGGCCTCTACGGTGTGCATGAACTCCTGATGCTCACGCTGGGCGTTATTGACAATCGCCACGGTAGGCTGCGCCATGGCGGCCAGCTCAGCAATCTCGCCTGGGTGATTCATGCCCAGCTCCACCACCGCCAAGCGGTGCGAGGCCCGCAAGCGCAGCAGCGTTAAGGGCACGCCAATATGGTTGTTGAAGTTGCCCGCCGTGGCCAAGGCCGCCTCACCCGCAGCCGCACGCAAAATGCTGGCCACCATTTGGGTGACGGTGGTTTTGCCATTGCTGCCGGTCACGGCAATCAAAGGCAATGAGTATTGGCTGCGCCATGCCGTGGCCAACTGCTGCAAGCCCTGCAGCGCATCAGGCACCTGCAGGCCAGGCAAGTCGGCGTCCGCCAAACCTCGCTCAGCCAGCGCAGCACAAGCGCCACTCGCCTTGGCCTGAGGCAAAAAGTCGTTGGCATCAAAGCGCTCGCCACGCAAGGCCACAAACAAGTCACCGGGCTGCAAACTGCGGGTGTCAGTGTGGACGCGCGTGAAGACTTGCTCAGCCGACCCGACCAGGGTGGCACCAGAGAGTGCGCGTTGCGCTTGGGCCAAGGTCCACATCACACGGCCCCTCCTTTGGAACGTGCCGCCAGCGCTTGCTGGGCCACCTCGGCGTCCAAGAAGCGATGCTTGACGCCCTTGATCTCTTGATAGTCCTCATGGCCTTTGCCAGCGATCAGCACCACATCCCGAGTGTCAGCCTCGCCCACTGCGGCGTAGATGGCTTCGCGGCGGTCCGGCATCACCCGCCAGGCCGATTGGGCAACGCCCCCCGGCACACCGGCTGTGATGTGGGCCAAGATGGCCTCTGGGGACTCGCTGCGGGGGTTGTCGCTGGTGGCGATGACGCCATCCGCCAGACGGGCGGCGATGCCACCCATCAAGGGGCGTTTGCTGGGGTCACGGTCACCACCACAGCCAAACACGCAATGCAGACGCCCGCCCCGAGCACGGGCCATGGCCCGCAATGCACCGAGGGCTTTGTCCAGTGCGTCGGGGGTGTGGGCGTAGTCCACCACCACCTCCGGGCCGCCCGCCGACATGACCCGCTGCATGCGGCCGGGCACCGGCGTTACCTGCTGAGCTGCGGCTGCGCTCTCAATCAAACTATGACCCAGGGCCCGTAAGCCGGCGATAACGACCAAGAGATTGCTGACGTTGTAGTCGCCAATGAGGCTGGTTTGCACACTCACCCGCTGCGAACCTTCCACTAGGTCAAAGCCCAGGCCCTGCGCGGTGTAATGCACGGCCTCGCCACGCAAGCGAGCCTCAGCGCCCACCGACACCGTCCACAGCTCCATGCTGGATGACGCCAACTCCGCAGCCAGGAGTTCACCCTGGGCATCATCAACGTTGATGCACGCCGCCCGCAGGCCAGGCCATGCAAAAAGGGCGCGCTTTGCCGCCCAGTACGCAGCCATGTCACCGTGGTAGTCCAGATGGTCTTGGGTGAAGTTGGTGAACAGGGCCACGTCGATCGATGTGCCCGCCAGCCGCTGCTCCACAATGCCAATGGAAGAGGCTTCAATGGCGCAGGCCTTGAGCCCACGCGCCACCATCCGGCCAAGGCCCGCTTGCAAAACCACGGGATCGGGGGTGGTCAAGCCGGTGAACTCAATGGCCCCTTCTGCGGGCAGGCTGCCGTCAGGCGCTGGCGGCTGGCCAATGCCCAAAGTGCCCACCACTCCACAGGTTTGGCCCAACACGCTCAAGGCTTGGGCCGTCCACCAGGCGGTCGAGGTTTTGCCATTGGTGCCCGTGGTGGCCACCAGACTCAGTGCTTGGCTGGGGTGCCCATAGTAGGCATCGGCAATGGACCCTGTCGCAGCCTTTAAGGCGGGCAACGTGGCAATGCGCGCGTCTTCAAACCCAAAAGCCTCCACGCCTTCTGCTTCCACCAAGACGGTGGTAGCACCGGCTGCCAGCGCTTGCTTGGCGTAGTGTCGGCCATCTGTGGCATAGCCGGGCCAGGCAATGAAAGCATCACCGGGCTGTACCTTGCGGCTGTCTGTACGCAGCTCGCCCGTCACCCAAGAGGACAACCAGCGCGCTGCTGCAGCCGGGCTTTTCAAGCGAGTCAGCGCCATGTGGCAAGCCTCCCCCAGGGCAGGGCGGCGCGGCAGCGCTGGGCGGTGAACGGGCTGCACGTCATTGGCGCGTTTCCTTTTGTGCGTTTGCAGTGGGCGCTTGCGCCACCACCTGCGGCTTGATGTCCATATCGGGGGCAACACCCAGGGTGCGCAAAGTCTGCTCGACCACGGTCTTGAAGACGGGTGCGGCCACCAAACCACCAAAGTAGACGCCCGAAGGCTCGTCCACCATCACGGCCACCACCACACGCGGGTTATCGATGGGCGAGATGCCTGCAAACCAAGCGCGGTGCTTGTCGCTGTTATAGCCCTTGCCTTCCAGCTTTTCTGCCGTACCCGTCTTGCCGCCGGCCGAATAGCCCAAGGGTTGCGCCTTGGGGGCCGTGCCTTCGGGGCTGACGGTGCCGCGCAGCATCTCTCGCATGGTGCGAGCCGTCTCGGGCTTGAAGATGCGGGCACCGGGCTGAGACGGCTGATCCTTGATCAGGGTCAGCGGGGCCAGCTCTCCATCGCGTGCAATGGCGGTGTAGGCCCGCGCGATCTGCAACAGCGAGGCAGACAGGCCATAGCCGTAACTCATGGTCGCCTTCTCGACGGGCTTCCAGCTCTTCCAGGCGCGCAGCTTGCCGGTGGCCGTTCCCGGAAAGCCGATCTGCGGCTTGCTGCCAAAACCCAAGGCCGCGAACATTTCACCCATGTCGCGGTTTTCCAGGCGCTGGGCAATATGAACCGTGCCCACATTGCTGGACTTTTGAATGACCTGAGAGATGGACATGGACGGCCGACCATGGCTCCCGTCATTCACCAAGAGCGGCCCGACTTTGAAGGGAGAGGTGTCCAGCACATGGCTCGGCTTGACCAAGCCTTGGTCCAGCGCCAGTGACACTACAAAGGGCTTGACCGTGGAGCCGGGTTCAAAGACGTCGGTGATGGCTCGGTTGCGCAATTGCCCGCCACTCAGGCCTTTGCGCTCGCCGGGCACATAGCTGGGGTAGTTGGCCAGCGCCAGCACCTCGCCCGTCTGGGCGTCCAGCACCACAATGCTGCCTGCCTTGGCTTTGTGCTCTTGCACGGCATCACGAATGCGTTGGTAGGCCAGGGCCTGGATTTTGGAGTCGATGGTGAGTTGAACATCGCTGCCGTCGCGAGGATCGACCGCCTCACCCAGCTCTTCAACCACGCGCCCCAAACGGTCTTTGACCACCCCGCGTGAACCACGGTGGCCCTGCAGCGCGCTCTGGAAGGAGTACTCGATACCTTCCTGACCCTTGTCTTCAATGTCGGTAAAGCCCACCACATGGGCTGCGGCCTCGCTCTCGGGGTAGCGGCGCATATAGCCCGGCTCCAGCTGCACCCCTTTGATGCGCAGGGCGCGAATTTGCTGGGCAATGCCATCGTCCATTTGGCGGCGGATGACCACATAGGCACCGCCGTCATCCACCTTGTTGTCAAAGTCCTGTGGCTTGATCTTCAACAGCGCCAGCAAGGCGCGCTTTTGTTCGGGCGTGGGATTGAAATGACGGGGATTGATGGCCAGCGTGGGGGCATTGATGCTGATGGCCAGGATCTGGCCGTTGCGGTCCAGAATGCGGCCACGGCTGGCAGGCAGGGTCAGGGTCGCGGCATAGCGCTCTTCGCCCTTTTTCATAAAGAAGCCTGAGGCCCACACTTGCACATAGAGCGCCCGCCCCACCAACACCGCGAATGCAGCCCCCACCAAAAACACCAGGAAGCGGCTGCGCCACGGTGGGGTCTTAGACGCCAGCAAGGGGCTGGTGGAGTAGTTCACCCCTTTGACCGATTGGCTGACCGCAGCCTGCGCACGCAAGACCTTCACCGTGACGCTCCTGAGGCGGGCTTGTCGGCCACATAGACGGTGGTTTCAGCCGTGGCTTGGCGCATGGCCAATTTGTCACGAGCCACTCGCTCTACACGCAAATGGGTGGCCGCCGTACGGCGCTCCGCCTCCAAACGGCGCTCGTCGGCCTGCAATTGCTGATCCTCCGCCCGTGCGCGCTCCAAATCGACAAACAAACGGCGCGACTCATAGCTGACCTTGACCAAGTACAGGCCACTGGCCACCAGGGCGATGAGCAACAAGGTGGAAAGCCGCGTCATGCTCGTGGCTCCAAAGGCGCTTGGAGGCGCTCGGCCACCCGCAGCACCGCCGAGCGTGAGCGGGGGTTGTCTCGAACCTCGCCCTCGCTAGGCTTGATGCGCCCCAAGGGAGCCAGCCTCAGCGTGCGGCTGGGCGGCGCAAAGGGTGCCCGACGGTCAATCTCTTCACGGCTCTCATGCGCAATAAAGGTCTTGACGATGCGGTCCTCCAGCGAGTGAAAGCTGATCACCGCCAAATGCCCGCCTGGTGCCAACAGCGCCAGGGCCGCTCTCAGCCCCTGCTCGAGCTCTTCAAGCTCGGCATTGACGAGAATCCGTAGAGCCTGAAATGTGCGCGTTGCAGGGTTCTGGCCTGCCTCGCGGGTCTTGACCGCGCCAGCCACGAGCTGGGCCAGTTCACCTGTGGTTCGAGGCGGGTTCCCACTCGCCCTGCGAGCAACAATCGCCTTTGAAATCGATACAGCAAACCGTTCTTCCCCATAGTCGCGTATCACCTGTGCAATAAGGCGCTCATCGGCGCGGGCTAGGAATTCCGCAGCAGTCTCGCCACGGGTCGTGTCCATGCGCATGTCCAGCGGGCCGTCGAAACGGAAGCTGAAGCCGCGCTCTGGATCGTCGATTTGGGGCGAAGAGACGCCCAAGTCCAACATCACCCCTTCCACCTGCCTGACCCCCATCTCCGCCACAGCCTCAACGGCGTTAGCGAACGAGGTGTGGCAGATGTGGAAACGAGGATCCACGATGGCATCGGGGCCGCTGTGCGCTGCAGCAATGGCGGCGGGGTCTTTGTCAAAGGCGATCAGGCGGCCACCCGGCCCAAGCTTGGCCAGCAGCGCGCGCGAATGCCCGCCACGTCCAAAAGTGCCGTCCACATACGTGCCATTGGGGTCCGTGAACACGGCGTCCACGGTTTCCTGCAAGAGCACGGTGGTGTGCATCAAGGTGGCCGTGCTCATCAGTAGGTGAACCCCTTGATGGCGTCCGGCATAGGCTGGGCAATGACCTGTTGCTCGCGTTCGGCATAGCGGCCAGCATCCCAGAGCTCAAAGTGCGAACCGATGCCCATTAACAGCACGTCACGCTGTAGGCCCGCATAGGCCCGCAACACCGGGTCGATGAGCACGCGGGAGGCACCGTCGATCTCGACTTCGCTGACGAAGCCCAGAAACACGCGCTTCCAAGCCAGTGCCTCCATGGGCAGCGCGGCAACACGGTCTCTGAAGGGTTCCCACACGGGCTGCGGGAAGACCAATAGGCAGCCATCTGGATGCTTGGTAATGGCCAACTGACCACGGGCATCGGCCAGCAAGGCATCCCGGTGCCGCGCAGGCACGGTCAAGCGCCCCTTCCCGTCAAGGGTCAGCGATGCCGCACCAAAAAAGCCCGTCGTAGACACAAAAACCCACTCCAATGCACGAATCTGCACTGTAACGGTGTTTCCGCACAGGGTCAACGTCAGGCCAGAAAAAAACCAATGAAATCAACTACTTACAAGAACAATCGCAAGTGAAAATCCTTTAAAAGCAAGGACTTGCACGCGACTTCGCAAGTGAAATTTGAGCAATAAGGGAATGCCCGGTGAGCGGCTGATAAGCCACCAAGGCCTACCCGAATGGTTGAGGTGCAGGGCCTCACGGCTTCTACAGGCCCAGGCAACGGGCGTGATGAGGGCGCAGGCGGGCGCGCCCGTCACATGGAGGTGTGAAGGCGCGGGCGGCCAGGGCAGCGCCAGCTTGGCGATGCCCTTTACCTGTGAGCCAAAGCCGGCTCAGTTGGACTCTTTGATCAAGCGGCCGGAGGCCTGCTGGATGGGGCGCGCATTCATGGGGTACAGACGCGCAAAGATGTTGATTTGCTCGGGCGAGATATGGACGGGCGTCTTCATCACCATCCACAACACGCCTTCGCTGCACGGCGGGGTGGTGAGCGAGCCCATATAGGTGAAGTAGCGCTTGTCTTCAGGCAGCAGTTGCTTGAGGTCAATCACTGAAGGGGCGGCCTGCTCTTCACCCTTTTCCAAGGGCAGGGCATTCCAGACGTTTTGAATCACTGGCTGGGCGGACCCACGGTCCAGCAACACGGCCACGACCGCCAAGCGCCCCTCTGGATCTTTGTGTACCAAGTGCGCCACCATGTCGAACTGGCGACCGTTGATGCGCTCTTCGGACGGGCGATGGAAATGGAACTGCAACAAGTCGTAGCGACGCCCCATGACGGTGATGGAGTTGCCAGGCGGCAGGTTGACCTGCACGGTATGGCCGTTATCGACCACCGAGAAGCCGGTGGGCTGATAGTCGAAATTGATCGGCTCTAGCTGCACCTAGCATCTGCGTGGGCAGCGGGGTTGGTTACCCGCATCACATTGGGATGTTTCAGCTCCGGAGGCTGTGCCGCCCCCAAACGCTCTGCCAATTTTTGGCGCAGCGCGTCCATGGACTCTGGGCTCGCAGCCGGTTTGGCAACGGGAGCCGGTGCCGCATGAGCGGCCGCCGGTGCTTTGGCAGGCGCATGCGCCGCCTCCGAAGCCCAAGCCGACGATAAGGCAGCGGACAGGGTCACAAGCATGAAGGCGGGTGTCAGACGGGGGAGGTAGGTCATGGCTAGAACAATGAACAAAGCCGCAATAGCCTCTCTTATCGACGCTTGCCCTGCGGGCTTGAGGGCGCACCTGCAAGCTGCCCTGCGGAGCTCGGGTCGCTCCCAAGCGAATTGGCAGGTCTTGGTCTGGTGTTTGTGCGCGTGGTGGCCCACTCTTGGTGCGATAGTCTGGTGTGCAGCGGCCTGTCGGCACGGTCGCTCTTGCTCAAGGACCTCATGCCCTCCACCACACTGCGCCCAGCATGGCTCCTGCCATTCGTCGTGACCGTTCTGGTCTACGCCGCGGCCGGTAAATTGGCGCTCTGGTTGGCGGTGCCCCCTGCCCTCGCTGCTCCTTTGTTCCCAGCCGCCGGTATTGCGCTGGCCGCCATTTTGGTGTTTGGCTGGCGCATGGTGCCTGCTGTCTGCCTAGGCTCCCTGGTGGTCAATGGCCCGCTGGGCGACATGCGCATGCTCAATGATGCCCAGGCCCTGCTCACGGCCAGTGGCATTGGCATAGGCGCGGCGCTGCAAGCTGCGCTCGGTGCCTGGTGGGTGCAGCGTCATGTGCCAGGGGATTTGGCACTGGACGAGCCGCGAGAGGCACTCGCTCTGGGCCTGCTGGGCGGGCCGCTGGCCTGCTTGCTGAACGCCAGTTTGTCAACGGGCTTGCTGCGGCTCACGGGCACCATCTCGCAGGAGGCAATGTTTGCCACCTGGCTGACATGGTGGTCTGGAGACACGCTGGGGGTGCTCATCGCAACCCCGATCGCCTTGACCGTGATCGGCAAGCCAAAGTCGCTCTGGCTCAGTCGGCGCTTGACCGTCGGCCTACCGCTGATGGCCGTGACCACTGTGTTGGTCATCTCTAGCTTGCTGATCGCCAAGAGCGACCAAGCGCGTCGGGTCGACCAATTCACGCGCGATGCAACGCAGTTGGCAGACGCCGTGGAGTCAGGATTGGCTGAACCTCTGCACGCACTCGATGCCCTGCGTGGCTTGTTCGTGGTGACGGACAAGGTGAGCACTGCCAAGATGGCCATGGCCACCCAGCCCTGGATCGACGCCCACCATGGGCTACAGGCATTGGGGTTTGCTCAGCGTGTCAGCCGCCCGCTCATTCCGGCCTTTGAAGCGGCAGCCCGGGCAGATGATCTGCCCGATTTTCGGTTTTTCGAGCGTGAAGACGGGGCTGCCTTGACCCGCCAAGAGACCGAGGTCCTGGCCATTCGACACATTCAACCGCTCAGCACGAATTCGGCCGCATTGGGCGTGAATTCACTATCCGCCCCGGCGGCACGGGCCGCCATTGCCCAAACATTGAACACTGACACACCGGCAGCGAGTGCCGCCTTTCGGTTGACCCAAGCCAAGGGGGATGAGACCGGTGTGGTCATCTACCGCATGGTCACCGTAGGCCCGAAGCACGAGGGCCAAACCTTGTCTGACCCCGCTGTACGCGGCGTGGTGTTCGTGACACTCCAAACCGATGCTGCTGTGACGGCCATGATGGGCAAGGTACCGGACTATCTGAGTTGGTGCTTGGTGGATGTCAGTCCCGTCATTGGCCGCGCCCGTTTGGCAGGGGCGGTGGGTTGCGAAGCAGTCAGGCCCTCTGACCTCCAGAGCCACCGCCGCATCGAATTTGCCGGACGCCAATGGGAGTTGCGCATCAGCGCTGCCAGCCATGCCCTGCCGAACGCACAGCGTTGGAGCCTTTGGTTCTTCTCGGTGGTGGGCTTGGTGGCGGTGGCCATGCTGAGTGCCTTGTTGCTCACCATCACGGGGCGCGCTCGGCGGGTGGAGCAGGCGGTGGCGCAGCGCACGGCCGATTTGAGCCGCGAGGTGGAAGAGCGCCAACGCACCGAAGCCGCTCTCAGAGAAAGCGAAGAGCGGATTCGCAATATCTTGGATCATGTGCCGCTGGGCATCATCTACGCCGACGTCGAGGGCGGCATCCGCGAGGCCAACCCACAGATGCGCTTGCAGTTGGGATTTGATGCGATGGAGCTGCACACCCGCTCCTTGGGTGCCCTGGCCCACCCTTCCGACCGGCAAGCGCTGGATGCCTTGATTCGACGTATCCGGCACGACCCCGGCGATGCGGTGCATCAACGCCTGCGCTTGATGCGCTCCGACGGCCAAGTTTTGTGGATGCAGATGGGGCTGACCGCGCTGCGCAATCCGCAGGGTGAAGTTTGGCGCTTGGTAGGGGTGTTTGAAGACATCACCGAACACCTGAAATTGGCAGATGCCGAGCGCGCCCGGGAGCGCGCCGAGTCTGCGAGCCGGGCCAAAAGCGACTTTTTGTCGCGCATGAGCCATGAATTGCGCACGCCGCTGAATGCGATCTTGGGCTTTACTCAACTCCTGGCCTTGGATAAGCAAGCACCGCTGTCGCCGCGCCAGGCGGAGCGGACTGCTCAAGTGCAACATGCGGGCTGGCATTTGCTGCACATGATTGATGACATGCTGGACCTGACTCGCATTGAGTCAGGCCACATGAAGCTGGAGCCCACGGCGGTATCGCTGGCTGACATGCTGACGGAATGCCTGGCCATGGTGCAACCCTCGGCCGACAGTCAACACATCCAGTTGCTGAAGGAATTCCCCGATGGCCCCCTGCATGTCTTGGGTGACAAAACCCGGGTCAAGCAGATCTTGACCAATCTTTGCAGCAATGCAGTGAAGTACAACCGTGCCCAAGGCACGGTGCGATGTGAAGTACGGCGGGCAGGCTCCGCTCAGGTGGAAATCAGCATCCATGACAGCGGCCTGGGCCTCAGCCCGGAGCAGTTGTCTGGGCTGTTTCAGCCGTTCAACCGCGCTGGGCGTGAACACACGTCCATCGAGGGCACTGGCCTGGGCCTGGTGATCAGCAGACGCCTGGCCGAATTGATGGGTGGCACCTTGGTGGCCAGCAGCCAGGACCAACAAGGGTCAGTGTTTACCCTTACTCTCCCCGAGGCCAGGCCGCCCCAGCAACCAGCACCTGCCGCACACGCGGTCACCAGCCCGCGAGAGAGCTATTCGGCCAAACGGGTTGTCTATGTCGAAGACAACGACACCAATGCCGAGGTGATGAAAGGCGTGATGTCGCGACGGCCTCAAGTCAGCCTGACCATTGCTGAAACCGGCCAAATTGGCCTGGCCACTGTTTTGAGCGAGCTTCCCGACCTGGTCTTGCTGGACATGCAGCTCCCCGATATGGACGGCATCGCCATCTTGAAGGCCTTGCGCGCCAACCCCAGCACACGGGAGATTCCCGTCATGATGGTGTCGGCAGACGCCACGGCAGGGAGCATTGAGCAAGCTTTCCGAGAGGGTGCCACCGATTACGTCACCAAACCGCTGGATATCGCCATCTTTTTAGCCCAACTGGATCAGCTCCTGGATCCGTCCCTGCGGGTCTTGACCACAACTTAGCACTCCTTTCCGGAGAGTGCTAATATTGATGGAACCAAATTGGCCACACGGACTCAATCGTCACGATGAACACCTCTTTCAGCCCCAACGCCCTCTCTGTGCGCGACCCCTGGGCCATGGTGCCGTCGATCGGCAACTTGGACGCCTACATCAGCGCCGTGAACCGCATTCCCCTGCTGACCCCGGACGAGGAGTTGAGTCTCGGGCGGCAGTTGCGTGACCACGGCGACTTGGCGGCCGCCGGACGTTTGGTGCTCTCGCACCTGCGTTTGGTGGTCTCCGTCTCTCGGCAGTACCTGGGCTACGGCCTGCCGCAGGGCGACTTGATCCAGGAGGGCAATGTGGGCCTGATGAAGGCCGTCAAGCGCTTTGACCCCGAGCAAGGCGTGCGCTTGGTGAGCTACGCCCTGCACTGGATCAAGGCCGAGATTCATGAGTACATCTTGAAGAATTGGCGCATGGTCAAGGTGGCCACCACCAAGTCTCAACGCAAACTGTTTTTCAATCTGCGCTCCTTGAAGCAAGGCTTTAAGGGCGATGTGCTGGACGGCGATACCCACCGCAACTCGCTCTCGCCCGACGAGGTGGCGCAGGTCGCTCAAGGCCTGAATGTCAAGCCTGAAGAGGTCATCGAGATGGAAACCCGCATGGCGGGTGGCGATGTGGCGCTGGAACCCCAGAGCGACGACGGCGAAGAGGCCTTTTCGCCGATTGCCTATTTGTCGGATGTCTCCCAGGAACCCACCCGCGTCTTGGAAGCCCGGGCGCGCGATGAGTTGTCGGGAGATGGGATTCAGCGCGCACTAGAGGTGCTCGACGAGCGCAGCCGTCGCGTGGTGGAAGAGCGTTGGCTCAAGGTCAATGACGACAGCAGTGGCGGCATGACCCTGCATGAGCTGGCGGCCGAGTACGGCGTTAGCGCCGAGCGCATCCGCCAGATTGAAGTGGCGGCACTCAAGAAGATGCGCAAGGCGCTGGCACCTGCGGCCACCGCCTGAATTCAAGCGCCTGCTAGCAGGCGCTTGATGTCGTGAGCCAGGGCCTCTGGCCCACTGCCGTAGCGGCTGTAGACGCGCACGCGACCCTGCAGGTCATAGAGGTAGGACGCTGCCGTGTGGTCCACGGTGTAGCTGGTTTCCGTTTTGCCCGGCACCTTGGCGTAGAAAACCTTGAACGCTTTGGCCATGGCCGCCGTTTGCTCCGGGCTGCCGCGCAGCGCGATATTGTCAGCACCAAAGTTGCCGACATAGGCCTGAAGCAACTCAGCCGTGTCGCGTTCAGGGTCTACGCTCACAAAAATGGGCTGCACCTTGGCACCATCGGCACCTAGCTGTTTGCGCACCTCAGCCAACTCGGTCAAGGTGGTCGGGCAGACATCTGGGCACTGCGTGTAGCCAAAAAAAACCACCACCACCTTGCCCTTGAACTCGGCCAAGGTACGGGGCTTACCCGCCACGTCGGGCAAGGAGAGTTCACGAGCGTATTCCGCCCCCGTGATATCCACGCCTTTAAAGCCCCCAGCCACTGCCGCTTCAGGCTTGCTTGCATCGCAGCCCCACAAGCTGGCACCCGCAAGCACCAAAGCAGCGCTCAGTATCAGTCGTCGCATTCAAATTCTCCCTACTCAATGCAGCCAAGGGCTGAGGTAGTGGTCAAGCAGCAAGGCTGCGAACAGCAAAGAAAGATGCCAAATAGAAAAGCGAAACGTGGCCCGGGCCAGCGCGTCTGAGTATTGACGCCAGAGCTTGAAGGCGTAGCCCATAAAGCCCAGCCCGAGCAGCACAGCGCTCACCAGATAGATCCAACCGCTCATGCCGTAGACAAAGGGCAGCAAGGTGCCTGCAAACAGCACGATGGTGTAGAGGAACACATGCAAGCGGGTGAATTCGGAACCGTGCGTGACGGGCAGCATGGGCAGGCCAGATTGACGATAGTCTTCAGCCCGGTAGAGTGCCAGGGCCCAGAAGTGCGGCGGGGTCCACAGAAAAATGATGAGGCACAACAGCCAGGCCTCAGGCCCCGCGTCCCCACGCACCGCCGCCCACCCCAGCACAGGCGGCATGGCGCCCGAAGCACCGCCGATGACAATGTTCTGCGGCGTCAGCGGCTTGAGCACCACGGTGTAGACAATCGCGTAGCCCACAAAGGTGGCCAAGGTCAACCACATGGTGAGCATATTCGCACCCAGCGCCAGCACTAGGCAGCCCAAGGTGCACAGCACGGCCGAGAAGGCCAGGGTCATGGAGCGAGGCAGTTCCCCTTTGGCGGTAGGACGCCAGGCGGTGCGCTTCATGCGCTTGTCAATGGCTTCCTCAATCAGGCAGTTAAAGGCCGCTGCCGCCCCCGCCACCAGCCAGATGCCCACGGTGCCTGCCACCAGTACCCGCCAGTCGGGCAGCCCGGGCGTGGCCAACAACATGCCGATCACGGCGCAAAAGACAATGAGCTGGACGACGCGGGGTTTGGTCAGCGCATAGTACTGAGCCCAGCGTGAAAGCGTTGGGGGGGAAGAGGCTGCGGAAGTCGTCATGTCAAGCAGATTGCTGTGCAGAAGGCCCGACGGGCACTTGAGAGGGAAGCGCAGACGAGGTCGCACGGGACCGCACCCACAAAAGCGTCAGAGCCCCGACCAAAGCAGCGGCTCCCGCAGTGTGCATCAAGGCCGCCAGCAGCGGCCATTGCAGCACCACATTGGCCATGCCGCTCGCCACTTGCCACAGCAAAAGGCCTAGGAGCAACCATGCCCACTGACGAGTAGACGCCGTCGAGACCAGGGCTGCCGAAAGGCCCACCACCAGCGCCACCACCACCAGGGCGAACAGCCTATGCACCCAGTGAATGCCCACCAAGGCCCCCACAGGCAGGTAGTCGCCCTGAGCGGTTTTGCCCAGTTCCCGGAAAATCTCAAAACCAGCGCCCAAGTCCATGGGCGGCCACCAGTGGCCATTGCAGGTTGGAAACCCCTGACAAGCCAGCACAGCGTAATTGGTACTGACCCATCCGCCCAGCGCCATCTGAACCAACACCGCCGCAAGGGTGATGGGTATCCAAGGCTTCAGGCGGCTGCTCACCGGCCAAGGCGTGCCCACATAGGCCTCGCGTTGCCGCACCAGCAATGCCAGCAAGACCACACCACCCAATAGATGAAGGGTCACGATGGCCGGGTAGAGCTTGAGCACCACGGTGTACTTGCCAAACAAGCCTTGGATCAGCACCCAGATCAAAGTGCTTGTGGCCCACCAGGGGCTGAGTTGCAGGCGACGCCGCTCCAGCCAGGACAGCGCCGTCATGACGAGGATCAAGGCCCCCACCAACATGGCGAGGTAGCGATGGATCATCTCGATCCAGGCTTTACCCCAGGTGACCGGGCCTGTAGGCTGGGCCGCCTGGGCCGCATGAATGTCGGCCTTGGCGGCTAAAGGGCTGACCTCGCCGTAGCAGCCGGGCCAATCTGGGCAACCCAGGCCAGAGTCCGACAGGCGTGTGAAAGCTCCAAAGACAATCAAGTCGAAGGTGAGAAACAGCGTCAGTGAGGTCAGGGCTGCCAAGCGCTGGGCTCTGGAGGCCTGCGGGCGACGCGCCCAGATCCAGGCCAGCGGCACGGCCGCCATCAGCAGCACCAAGCCCAGCAAGCGCACCCAGGTGAGTGCGTCCATGCTTTGCCAGCTCATGGCTGCCGACCGGCTCTGTCCCAGAAGGCAGAGGCTTTGAGCAGGCGCTCTAAGTCCTTCTTAAAGCGCATGGGGTCCGGCTGAGGCGGGGTTCGCATCATCCACTCGCCCATAGGGTCTATCAAAAAAAGATGGTCGCTGAAGGCGTGCCCTGGCTCAGTCGAGAGCCAGGCCTGTAGGTCAGTGGCTGACACCCGCAACACCGTGACGGGCGGCTGCGCCTGCACTGCCGCCAACAGGGCCGCAGGAACCGCAGCATCGTCAGTGATGAGCCAGAGTTTGTCGACGCGATCTCGCTCGCGCCCCATCATCTCCCGCAGTTGACGCTGCTCATAGAGCCGCGCTTCACAGCCCGCATCGCAAGCACCTGACGACACCACCGTCAGCAACCACTGCCCTTTAAGGCTGGTGGCGGCCACGGCCTGGCCTTGCAGCGTCTTTAAGGGCAGGCCCGCAGGAAGGCCCCGTGTGGGTTGTATCAAGGTGGCGTAGTTGCTGCGGGGCTCCGGGCGAACCACGTAGTAAAGAAAATAGGACACGATCACCGGCGCGGCACAGGCCAACAGCACCAAGAGCATGGTGGCACGGCCACGCCTTTGGCTGGGCATCTTGGGAGGCTCCAGCTCATGAACCGTGAGTGCCACGGCTTCAGCAGGCTTGTCGGAGGCGGCGGGGGCGGATGATTTGGAACCAAACATAGAGGCCTGCGATCATGACGCAGAAGGTAAACCACTGACCGGCATAGCCGTAGTGTTTGTGTACGTCCACAGCGGGGACGGGCCAATCGCGCAACAAGCCGTCGCCCACAGGGCCTACAGTCTGCTGAACGGAAAACGGTCTCAGGGTGAGCGCCGTTTCACGCGCATAAGCCCCTGCATCGAGATTCTGCCGGATGACACCTGGGGCGTCCTCACCGAGCTGGGTCAGCCTTGACGGCCAGGGGGCGATTCGCCCCTCCACTTGAATCTCTCCGTCCGTGGTTTCCAGTGAAGGGAGTCGGGTTCGATCGACTTGGTCACGCGGCACCCAGCCACGCTGTACCAGCACTGCTGTGCCGTCAGCCAATAGCAAGGGGGTCATCACAAAAAAGCCCGGCCGACCCCGCATCTGGCGGTTATCCAAAAACACCGTGGCCTTCGCCACCCATTGGCCACGCAATGTTGCAGGGCGGTGCCACTGGGCCTGCGCGGCCGCTTCATCGGCGGGAAGGCGCGAGGCATCCAAGGGTTCAGACTGTGCCTGGGCCGCGATGGCCGCCTGCAATGCGAGCTTTTGTTGCGCACGATCCATTTGCCACCAACCCAAGCGGGCGGTGATCGCCATCATGATGATGGCCACCACAGCCACCACCACCCGGCCAACAGACCCGGCGCGCGAATGCCCGGACGCTTGAGTCACTTCAGACTTCATCTGCGGTGGAATAATGGGACCCCATGAAGACCTTGATTGTGTTGGCTCTGTTGGCAATTGTCGCGGCTCTCGCCGGGGGTGGCTTGTTCATGTTGCGCAAGCGGCCCTCAGATGCCCAAGGAAGCGACAGCCGGATGGCCTGGGCCTTGGCCATGCGGGTGGGGCTGTCGGTGGGTCTCTTTCTGTTTGTGCTCTTTGCTTACTGGATGGGTTGGATCCGGCCCACAGGCATTCCCACAGGGCAGTGAACAGCCTTAACAAAAACGCCGCGTCTTCACGCGGCGTTTTGCATGGGGCACGACCAATGTCGTGCGCGAAGCTCACATCCAGTAGACGATGAGGTAGAGGCCCAGCCACACCACGTCGACAAAGTGCCAGTACCAGGCAGCACCTTCAAAACCAAAGTGGCGTTGGGCACTGAAATGCCCCTTGGACAGGCGCAGGGTGATGAACAGCAGCATCAACATGCCCACGAACACATGGAAGCCGTGGAAGCCCGTCAGCATGAAGAAGGTCGAACCGTAAACACCCGAGGTGAGCTTGAGGTTCAGGTCGCTGTAGGCATGCATGTACTCATAGGCCTGGAAACCCAGGAACACAATGCCCAGCAACACCGTGATCCACATCCAGAAAATCGTTTTGGCACGCTTGTCCGCCAGCAGTGCGTGATGTGCAATGGTCAAGGTCACGCCCGAAGTCAGCAGCAAAGCCGTGTTGATGGTCGGGATAGGCCAAGGACCCATGGTGGTGAAGGCATCCACCGTTCCAGCCGGCGAGGCCGTGGCACCCGCGGCCGAGCTTGGCCAGATAGCCTTGAAGTCAGGCCACAGGAGCTGATGGTCGATATTGCCCAACATGGGCACCGAATGGACACGAGCCCAATACAGGCCACCGAAGAAAGCCGCGAAGAACATCACCTCGGAGAAGATGAACCAGCTCATACTCCAGCGGAAGGACACATCGATGCGGTCGGAGTACTGACCGCCTTCGCTCTCACGAATGGCGTCGCCAAACCATTGGTACAGCGTCGCCAGCCAAATGATCAAACCGGCGGCCAAGGAATAAGCTCCCCAGCCCGCGCCATTGATCCACTGCCCCGCGCCCAAAATGACGAAGAACAAGCCCAAAGCGGCCATCGCGGGGTGGCGGGAGGGCCCAGGGACAAAGTAATACGGCGTCCCGCCGTGGTTGCTGACTGCGGACATGGTTCTTGCTCTCCTCGTCACCTAAAACACTAAAAAACCGAGGTTGTGATGTGGCCCTAAGCGGCGACACCACTCCCCACGATCCAATTCACCAAAACAATGATGCCCACCACAAAGAGTACGGCAGCCAAGACGCCAGCGATGATGACGTGAACCGGGTTTAACCGAGCCACATCCTGCGCGTGGTCGGCACCACGGCGCACACCAAAAAAAGACCAAGCGACAGCACGCAAGGTACCGCCAAAACTACCTTTGCGAGCCACCGCCTGCTGGAGTTCGTCAGCAGGCCCGCTCACAAACGCACCTCTGCCCCAGCCGCCAGAGCCGCTGTCTTACCCGTCGGTGCGGGCGGCGTCTTTCCGCCCACTTCGAAGAAGGTGTAAGACAGCGTGATGGTCGTCACGTCTTTGGGAATCTTGGGGTCGATGTAAAACACCACGGGCCATTGCTTCTTCTCACCTGCCGTCAGCGTGTACTCATTGAAGCAAAAGCACTCCACTTTGAAGAAGTGGGGAGCGGCTTGATGCGGCGCATAGCTGGGAATGGCTTGTGCGGCCATGGTCCGGTTCTGCATATTCTGAAACTCGTACATCACCGTCGCCAACTCACCTGGATGAACCGTCACGGCGTTCACCGCTGGCTTGAAGTCCCAGGGCCCCCGTGCGTTGGCATCAAACTCAACGGTGATGGTGCGCTTTCGGTCCACTTGCGTGTTTTCAGGCCGCGCACCGCGTGCCACCCCACCGCTTTCGGACAGGGTCAGCACGTTGACACCCAAGGCCTCACAGATGTGTTTGTAGAGCGGCACCAAGGCGTAGCCAAAGCCGAACATCATGGTGACCACAACACATAGCTTGCCCACCATCTGCAGGTTGGCTTTGCGCCTTGAGAGGAAACCAGACATGCGATAGACCCTGAGTAGCGTCGCAGGTCAATGCGACGCCGTCAGCGCAATTTTGGCCACAAAACCCAAACCCAGAATCAAGGCCACAGAGGCCAAGATCAGGGCCAAACGGACATTGGCACGGCGTTGCTCAGGAGTTTGACGCATGGTGCAAAGGCTCTTGGTTACTTGGCGATCAGCCGATGATTTTGGTCGCCGTCACATCGAGCTTGGGCGGGTTTTCAAAGGTATGGAAAGGCGCTGGTGAAGGCACTTCCCACTCCAAGCCTTCGGCACCTTCCCAAGGCTTTTGAGGGGCCTTCGGACCCTTGCCCATCATCATGGGCAGCACGACGAAGACAAAGAAGTAAACCTGCATCAGGCCGAAGCCCAGCGCTCCAACGGAGGCAATAGCATTGAAGTCAGCGAACTGCATGGGGTAGTCGGCATAGCGACGTGGCATGCCCGCCAAACCCAGGAAGTGCATGGGGAAGAACGTGATGTTGAAGAAAATCAACGAGCCCCAGAAGTGCAGCTTGCCCCTGAACTCGGAGTACATCACACCGGTCCACTTGGGACCCCAGTAGTACACACCGGCAAACAGCGCAAACAAGGAACCGGCCACCAGCACATAGTGGAAGTGCGCCACCACGTAATAGGTGTCTTGCAATTGCTGGTCCACTGGGGCCATCGAAAGAATCAGGCCGGTGAAACCGCCCATCGAGAACACAAACAAGAAACCCACCGCCCAGAGCATGGGGGTCTCAAAAGTCATAGAGCCCTTCCACATCGTGGCCACCCAGTTGAAGATCTTCACGCCCGTCGGCACGGCGATCAGCATGGTGGCGTACATGAAGAACAACTGGCCCGTCACCGGCATGCCGGTGGTGTACATGTGGTGAGCCCACACGATGAAGGACAGGATGGCAATCGACGAAGTGGCGTAGACCATGGAGGTGTAGCCAAACAGCTTCTTACGTGCAAAGGCCGGGATGATGGCGCTGACGATGCCGAAGGCCGGCAAGATCATGATGTAGACCTCGGGGTGACCGAAGAACCAGAAGATGTGCTGGTACATGATCGGGTCGCCGCCACCCGCCGGGTTGAAGAAGTTGGTGCCGAAGTGACGATCCGTCAGCGTCATGGTGATCGCACCCGCCAGCACCGGCATCACGGCAATCAGCAGGTAGGCGGTGATCAACCATGTCCAAGCGAACAGCGGCATCTTCATTAAGGTCATGCCGGGTGCGCGCATGTTCAACACCGTCACGATGATGTTGATGGAGCCCATGATGGAAGACGCACCCAGGATGTGCATGGCAAAAATGCCTGCATCCATGGACGGCCCCATTTGAAGGGTCAGCGGGGCATAGAGCGTCCAGCCTGCTGCCGGGGCACCGCCAGGCATGAAAAAGGATGCCACCAGCATCAGCGCTGCAGGAATCATCAGCCAGAAGCTGAAGTTGTTCATGCGCGCGAAGGCCATGTCAGATGCCCCGATTTGCAGCGGGATCATCCAGTTCGCAAAGCCCACAAACGCGGGCATCACGGCACCGAACACCATGATCAGACCGTGCATGGTCGTGAACTGATTGAACTGCTCGGGGTTGAAATATTGCAGACCCGGCTGGAACAACTCTAGGCGAATGAACAAGGCCAACACGCCGCCAATCATCAGCATGGTGAAGGCAAACAATAGGTACAGCGTACCGATGTCCTTGTGGTTGGTCGCATAGACCCAACGACGCCAGCCGCGGGGGGCACCATGATCGTCGTGGTGATCATGGTCGTGGCCATGAACCCCGTGGTTGTCGAGAACAGCACTCATGACGTTTCCTCTTCAGATGTCCAGGGGGTGATCACTTGCGAGCCGCAGCAACTTCAGAGGGCTGCAACGCTTGGCCAGTCTTGTTGCTCCAAGAATTCTTGGTGTAGGTGATCACGGCCGCAATCTCGGTGTCCGACAACTGCTTCCAAGCAGGCATGGCACCGTTGTTTTGGCCGTTCAACAAGACCGCTAACTGCTTGGTCTTGTCGGCATCAAGAACCACTGCAGAAGCGTCCAGCGCCTTGATGGGGCCAGCCCCCTTGCCGTCTGCCTTGTGGCAGACCGCGCAATTGGCAGCATAGACCTTTTCGCCGCGAGCGACCAAGGCCTCTTGCGTCCAGACCTTGTTGGGGTCATCCGCCTTGGCGGCCATCTTCTTCTTCTCAGACTCCACCCACTTGGTGTAATCGTCCGCGGACAGCACCTTCACGTGGATGGGCATGTAAGCATGCTCTTTGCCGCACAACTCGGCACATTGGCCATAGTAGTCGCCGGGCTTTTGTGCCTTGAACCATGTGTCGCGCACGAAACCCGGAATCGCGTCTTGCTTGACTGCGAATGCAGGCACCATCCAGGCATGGATCACGTCGCTGGCTGTGGTGATGATGCGAATTTTTTTGTCCACCGGCACGACCAAGGGGTTGTCAACCTTCAACAAATAGTTGTCACCCTGGGGTTGGCCCGCATCGGATTGCTCACGCTGCGTGGGGTCCAAAGCCGAGAGAAAGCCAATGCCTTCGCCTTCGCCCTTCAGGTAGTCATAGCCCCACTTCCACTGGTAGCCTGTCGCCTTGATGGTGATGTCGGCGTTGCTGGTGTCCTTTTGCTGAACCACGGTTTTGGTGGCAGCAAAGCCCATGGCCGTCACGATCAGGAAGGGAACAATGGTCCACAGAATCTCAACCGTCACGCTTTCATGGAAGTTGGCCGGCTTGTGCCCCAAAGATTTGCGGTGCTTAAGGATGGAATAGAACATCACCCCGAACACGAGCACGAAGATGACCAAGCAGACCATCATCAACCAGTAGTGCAATGAATGCACATCACTGGCAATCTGAGTCACCGGCGGATGCAAGTCCAACTGGTTGACGGCCGGACCACCGGGCAGGTCTTTGACCGCCCACGCCGCGCCACCGGCCAAGGTGGCAGCGATGGCCATCGCGCCCTTGGCGATTTGCTTTTGCAGTGTTGTCATCATCATCGTTGTCATCAGTTGGTTTTTTCGACCCGCCCGGCCCATACCGGTCCATGGCCGCCGCTCGGTTCACACACGGTACAAAGCCGTGATAAACATCAATCACAGGTGGGCCTGCAATGCCAGCGAAGTGGCCTCCATCGACCATGGAGGATTTTCGCCAGCTCTCAAAGTACACCTCCCCAAGAAAAACCCTGAGGGAGTGAGCACAAACCCGCGCTGCGGACCCGCGAAGCTGATAGATATCAATCTCGAAATTCTATCTTCTCCGATCCAGTCTATTAGCGCTTGCGCAACATCAATTTCATGTCGTCCAAAGGGATACGGGTATCTGCTGATAGGGTCGGCCCCCGGTCTGGCGCTTTGAAGGCATGTCCGTACACCACTTCCCATTGCAGGGCCAATCGCCCTTGCGCGTCGGCCTGTTGCACCAAGGCTTGTTTCAATTGGGCCAACCAAGACCGAGATCGCAAGCCTGCATGGCGCTGAGGGCTGAGGTTGCAGCCCATCTCTCGCAGTTCGCGCAACAACATTTCTGGGCTGGTGTAGTGGAGTGTGAGTGTCTCTTGGTCCATCACCGGGTCCGCAAATCCGGACTCCACCAGCATGTCCCCCAAGTCATGCATATCGGTGAACGGCGCATGGGCCTCGCCCCAACCTGCCGCTTCATAGAGCTTGCGCAGGCCAGCCAGGGAGCCCGGCCCCAGGGTGGTGAACATGAGAAAACCTTCCGCCGACAAAGCCTCTCGCCACTGCCGCATCACCGCCAGAGGGTCGGCCTCAAGATGCAATTGCATATGGCTCCACAACAATGTAGCCCCCGCCCCCGGTGTGGCGCTGGGGGCTTGCCAGGGCTGGCGAGGAGTAGCCCCCGAGAGCCTTTGCCACCAAGAGCGGGGCAAAAGCGCTGCGTCGGCCTCTCGAATGCAGCGAATCTCGGCGCGAGGGTAGGCCCGCACCAAAGGTGAAGCCGGTCGAGCCAGGTCCGGCGACCAATCCAGCACCAGCTCGGGTTGGCGCTTGATGAAACTCAACCGCTCTGCCATGCGAGAGGCCAACTCCTCATGCAGCCAGGAGGCCTGGGTGGCCAAAGTCAAGCGTTGTTTCAGGCGGGCGGCGGCTGGCACATCGACGCGCGCACTGGCACCGACTTGGGGAGAGGAGGTCAACATGTCGCAGCAGTATATTGAGGCCCCGCATTGTCGTCCGCACGGCACACCATGGCCCTTTGGCAGACTGAACGCCCCACACGCTGCGGCCTGTGCGCAGACTGGAACACCCAGCCTCTGTGCGCAGCTTGTGTGGCCCAATACGCCCCCCTCAAACCGCGCTGCCAGCGCTGTGGTCTGGGCGTGCCTGCGGGTGTGAGCTGCTGTGGCGCTTGCCTGCTGAGCCCACCTCCCTTTGTGCAGACCATCGTAGCGGTGGACTACCGGCCACCCTGGACCCACCTCATCCAGCGCCTGAAGTTTCAAGAGGCTTGCGAGTGGGCGCGCCCCTTGGCCACATTGCTGGCTCAGGCGGTGAAGGCTCAAGCTGCCAGCACTGACATGCTATTGCCCCTGCCCTTGCACGAGCACCGCCTACGGCAGCGGGGGTTCAATCAGTCTGGCCTGCTCGCCGACGCCCTGGGGCGAGCGCTCGGGCTGCCCGTTGGCACAGCAGCCTTGCTCCGCTGGCGCGACACCGGACATCAAGCGGCCTTGGATCGCCAGACGCGGCTGCACAATCTCCAGGGGGCTTTCATGCCACACCCAGTGCAGGGCCATCTACTGCGGGGCCGCCATGTCGCCTTGGTAGACGATGTCATGACCACTGGAGCCACTTGCCGTGCCGCCACCCTGGCAGCCTTGGAAGGCGGTGCCGCCAGCGTCAGCCTATGGTTGCTGGCCCGCACGCCAGCGCCAGATCAGGCTGCCTGAGGTGACAATGCCCGCCATGTTTCGCATCGTTCTGGTTCAGCCCGAAATCCCCCCCAACACCGGCAACGTGATCCGCCTCGCGGCGAATACCGGTTGCAGCTTGCACCTGATCGAACCCCTGGGTTTTGACATGCACGACAAGCATCTGCGCCGCGCCGGGCTGGACTACCACGAGTACGCGCCGGTGCGTCGCCACGCCAACTGGGACGCCTTCTTGCAGGCAGAGCAACCCGAGCCAACGCGGCTTTTCGCCTTTACCACCAAGGGCAGTCGACTCTTGGGGGACATGCGCTGGCAGCCAGGCGACACCTACAGCCGCTTCGGCCAGGGCTTGGTCAGGGCTGGCTGCCACCAGAGCGGTGGGTAGACCCGCTGCCACCTCCTGCGCAAAGCTAGGGCCAGACAAAACCCCAGCAGCCATGCCAGGCTGAACCTGCGCCGCAATCTGATGCCCAAGCAAACCAGTGGCAGCCTCAAAGCCTTTGCACAACCAAAGCGCCCGGCAGCCGGTATCAAGCTGCGCCAAAGTGCTGCGCAAGGCTGACATGGGCGTGCCGATGATGATCAGCCCTTCTCGGCCATGCGCCACTGCAGCCGCTCTATCGGCGGTCACCTGCAAGGCATCTGGCCAATCCACCTCGGGCAGGTATCGGGTATTGCGGCGCGCCGCCCGCATGGCCTCGGCTTGCGCGGTCTCCCGCGCCCATAACAGCACGTCGTGGCGCTGGGCCGCAGCGACTGCCAAGGCCGTTCCCCAGGCCCCTGCGCCCAATACCGCCACCTGCATAGTCAGGCCGCCGATCAGTTCGCGCCGTTGCCCGCCTGCGCTTGCTGCTGGGCTTCAAACATGGCCTGGAAATTGACCTCCGCCAACAGGATGGGAGGGAAGCCTGCACGGGTGCAGACATCAGAAACAATGGCGCGCAAGTACGGGTAAATGGTTTGCGGGCACACCACACCCAAAATGGCTTGAACCTGATCTTCAGGGAAGTTGCGGATTTCAAAAATGCCAGCTTGTTTGGCTTCAATCAGGAACATGGTGCGATCGCCCACCTTGGTGGTCACGGTCGCGGTGACAGAGGCCTCAAACACGCCATCGGCAATGGCCTCAGCCGCCATGCCCAGCTGGATGTCGACCTGTGGTTGAGCCTGCTCCAACAAGATTTGCGGTGAATTCGGTTGCTCCAGCGACAAATCCTTCAGGTACATGCGCTGCAACTGAAACACGGGGGACTGATCTTGTTCGGCCATGATGCGTTCTCGACGTAAAAACAAAAAAGCCCGCGTCCCTATAGCAACGCGGGCGGCTCGGCGGCATTATCTCGCAGCGGCAGGGCCC
This sequence comes from Ideonella sp. MAG2, assembly GCA_004359425.1. GTDB lineage: Bacteria > Pseudomonadota > Gammaproteobacteria > Burkholderiales > Burkholderiaceae_C > Ideonella. The sequence goes on from PTEU01000001.1 coordinate 2,075,981, forward strand.
TCTGGGCTCAGTGTTGTCCCCGGGCGGGGGCTTCAGGCCTGCAGCAAGGGCAGCAAGCCGCCTTTTTGGTCCAGCGCAATCAAATCATCACAGCCCCCTACATGGGTGTCACCAATGAAGATTTGAGGCACAGTACGCCGCCCTGTGATGGCCATCATATGGTCGCGCTGAGCAGGGTCCGTATCAATGCGCACTTCGGTGATCTCTGACACCCCACGCTGCTTCAACAACGCCTTGGCACGCGCGCAGTAAGGACAGACCTGGGTGGTGTACATCACAACGGCGCTCATGGGCAGTCTCTTTCAGCAAGGTAGAAGCGTCGAATTGTCCACTGGCCGGCAAGACCCGGCAGAGAGCACGGAATTGCTCAACGTGCCCCAGCTTCGACAGGCAGGCCCGCCTCGCGCCAAGCCTTCATGCCACCCGCCAATGAGTCGGCCTTTTCATAGCCAGCCTTGCGCAACAGCGCCACAGCACGGCGTGAACGCATGCCGCTGGCACACACCACCACCAAGGGGAGGTTCTTGTTACTCGGGAGTTCTTTGGCCCCCTCCAACTTGGCAAGGGGAATGCTGCGAGCACCCGTGATGTGTCCCGCTTCAAACTCAGCGGGCTCGCAGACATCAATGACCACGGCCTTTTCTCGATTCATCAGGCGAACAGCCTCATTCGGCGGCACACCGCCACCGGCTCCTCCCACCAAGGTCGGCCACAGCAACAAGCCACCGGACACCAAGGCCACGGCCACGAGCGTCCAGTTTTCAAGCAAGAAAGACAGCATGAGAAGAGGTGTCAGAGCAAAGAAAGGGCGGATTATAGAATTCAGCCCTTCTTGGACCTGCGGCTCTTACTTTGAAGGGCCGCAATCGCCTCTCCCCCTCTGCCTTTTGGCGTCACCGCCCTGCACCCACCATGTACAAGCTTGTTCTGATTCGCCACGGCGAATCCACCTGGAACCTGGAGAACCGTTTCACTGGCTGGACCGATGTGGACCTGACGGACACCGGCGTAGCCCAGGCCAAAGCGGCAGGTGCCCTGCTCAAGGCCGAAGGTTTTGAGTTTGACGTGGCCTACACCTCGGTGCTTAAGCGCGCCATCTGGACCCTGTGGCATTGCCTGGACGCCATGGACCGCACCTGGCTGCCGGTGGTCAAAGACTGGCACCTCAATGAACGCCACTATGGTGCCCTGCAAGGCTTGAACAAGGCCGACATGGCCAAGCAATACGGTGAAGAGCAGGTGCTGATCTGGCGCCGCAGCTACGACACCCCGCCACCCGCCCTGGAGGCCAACGACCCCCGCGGCCAGCGCCAGGACGTGCGCTATGCCCAACTCAATCCCAACGATGTGCCGCTGACAGAATGCCTGAAGGACACCGTGGCTCGTGTCATCCCCTTCTGGAACGACACCTTGGCACCGGCCATTCGTTCTGGTCAGCGTCTGGTGATTGCGGCACATGGCAATTCCATCCGCGCACTGGTGAAGTACCTGGATGACATCAGCGACGCCGACATTGTGGGTATCAACATCCCTAACGGCATCCCCATGGTCTACGAGCTGGACGCCCAGCTCAAACCCATCAAGCGCTATTACTTGGGTGATGCAGAAGCTGCGGCCAAGGCTGCTGCGGCTGTCGCCAGCCAGGGCAAAGCTTGAGTGATGCCCTCTCGAAGATAGGCTTTCGTAGATTCCCTGTCCACGCTCGCCGACCCGCTGGCATGCCCCAAGGCGCGGCCCAGATCGCCCCCAGTGCTCGACCAGCACAACCCTTTTGAGGAGTAGTAAGTGATGTTGTTTTCAAGTCGTACCCGCCAGGCTGTTGGCCTCGCATTGATCGCGGCTGTGGTCAGCCTGACCGGCTGCGCCACGAATATGGAAGTACCCCTTAAGGATGCAACGCCTTCAGGAATCGCTTACCAAAAGACTAATGCTGCGGTCGAAAATCCAACTATTCGATTCGTTGACGAGCGCAGCGAGAGCAATAAGCGCAGCGTCTTGACCGGATTGATCCCAATGCAGTTGACGCACCAAGGGAAACCATTCGATGCGCCCCTTTGGCTAGAACGCAATGTGGTCAAGGAGTTGAATTCCCGTGGTGTCCAATCCAATATTGTTCAGACCGACTCCGCTCAGGCTACTGTCAAAGTTGGGCGTTTTCAGATTGAAAACCATCGGGCGAGTGGTTTCTCACCGTTGATCACCTTCACCAGTGTTCAAACCGATGTGCTGACAGCGTCGGGGAGTCGGCGTGTTGTCGCCTACGTCAAGCGTGGCAAAGTACCTGTAATGCCAGCCAGCAGATGCAGCACCAAGCGAACAAAGCGCCACAGCACGCGCAAGAGGTTCAACACAGTCGCTCAGCCTTGCAAGACACAGTGGTTGTCAGGCCGCTTGGTAGGCCACCGTACCGGCCACCAAGGTGGTTTGCACCTTGCCAGGCAAGGCGGTGCCGGTCACGCTGAAGTCAAACGGCGTGTGCTTGCCTTGGCTGCGCAGAGCAGCCGGGCTGACTTGCCAAATGGCCTGGGGGTCGAAGACGCACAGGTCGGCCACGCCGCCCTCGGTGATCCGCCCGGCGCTGCTGGCCAGCGAACCGAGCGCTTCGCCCAGCACCCGAACGGGCTCGCAGGTGATGCGTGCCAAGGTCTGCGGCAGGTTCAAGCCCATGTCGTGGCCCCACTTCAGCGTCATGCTCAGCAGCAACTCCAGGCCGGTAGCGCCGGGCTCGGCCTCGCCAAAAGGCAAAGTTTTGGCGTCTTCATCCACCGGCGTGTGGTCTGACACCAGCGCATCCAGCGTGCCGTCGGCCAGGGCCGCCCGCAGGGCATCGCGGTCAGCGGCTTGGCGCAATGGTGGGGTCAAGCGCATGGCCGACTGGAAGAAGCCAATGTCCACATCGGTCAGGTGCAACGAGTTGATGCTGACATCGGCAGTGATGGGCAAGCCTTCAGCCTTGGCGCGGCGCACCAGCGCCACTCCGGCAGCGCTGGAGAGACGGCAGAGATGAACCCGCGCGCCGGTGATGCGCACCAGCTCCAGAATCGTGTGCAAGGCAATCGTCTCGGCCGCCACCGGCACGCCGGAGAGGCCCAAGCGCGTTGCCACCGAGCCGCTCGCCGCCACGCCCTTGCCTAGCCACGCATCTTGGGGCCGCAGCCACACGGTGTAGCCATGCGTGGCTGCGTACTGCAGCGCGCGCATCAACACCACGGTGTCGCGCACCGGGGCTTCGGCTTGAGAAAAGCCCACGCAGCCCGATTCGGTCAGCTCGGCCATCTCAGTCAGGGCTTCACCCGCCAAACCTTTGGTCAGGGCACCCAAGGGGAAGAGGCGACACAGGCTGAGCTTGCGCGCCCGGAACTTCAGCATGTCCACCAAGCCCGGCTCATCCAGCGTCGGGTCGGTGTCGGGCGGGCACACCAAGCTGGTCACACCGCCGGCGGCTGCCGCATTATGGCAGCCATCTCGGCACTTGGCATTCTTGGTGCCACCGATCAACTCCCATTGCTGAAACGTCTTGCTGAAACCAAAACCGGCCTATGGCAAGACCGTGCCATGGCGCTCAAGGCGATTGGAGACTTGGGTCACCCAGAGGCCAAAGCTTACATCCAGCAGCAATGGAAGGCGTATGAATTGTTGAGTGACAAGGAGTCAACCTGGAACAAGGCCATTTTGGCGCTCTACTTGTGATCGGCCCCAGTGCTGGATAAGCTGGCCTGCATCTGCTCTTGCAGATGTTTGGCCAGTGCCCGCCGATCCGCGTGAGCTGTGGCTTGCGGTGGCAGCAGCACCACTTCCACCCCCAAGTCCTTCGCGCTGAGCACCCGCCACACGCTTTGCAGCAAGGTGGTGTCACCAATGAACTGGGCTTCGGTGGCAAAACGCTCCCTGGGGCTGAAAAAGCGCAGGACCGCAGCTTGGATCGGAGCCTCGACCGAGATCGCAGCTTGCAGCAAGTTGGCGTGCAGAGGCAGCATCTGAGGGCCAGGCCCGGTCGTGCCTTCCGGGAACACTGCTACCGCTCCGCCGTGTTGCAGCGCCTCTGCGACTTGGTGAACCACCCGCATGGCGTCGCGCTTGCGTTCCCGCTCGATGAACAGAGTGCCAATGCTGCGGGCCAGACCATCGGCCACGGCCGAGGCAATCTCCACACCCCGGTTGATGGGGCCAGGGTGCATGACGATGGCATCCGGCTTGGCCAGCGCCAGCTTGTCGTCGGTCAGGCCGTAGGTCTTGAAGAACTCGCCGGCCGAGGGCAGCATGGCGCCGCTCATGCGCTCGTTTTGCAAGCGCAGCATGATGATCACGTCGGCGTCTTTGATGCCTTCGCGCATGTCGTGGCAAACGCGCACGCCCATCTCGCGCAGATCGCCTGGCACCAGGGTCTTGGGGCCAACGGCCCGGATGTCCGGCACGCCCAGCGTGGTCAGCGCATGGATGTCCGAGCGGGCGACGCGCGAGTGCACGATGTCCCCCACGATGGCCACGCTAAGTCGGCTGAAGTCCTTCTTGAAGTGCCGGATGGTGTACATGTCCAGCAGCCCTTGGGTGGGGTGGGCATGGCGGCCGTCGCCCGCGTTCACCACATGCACATGCGGTGCGCAATGCTGGGCGATCAGGTAGGGCGCACCACTCTCGGAGTGCCGCACGACAAACATATCGGCGTGCATGGCGCTCAGGTTGGCAATCGTGTCCAGCAGGCTTTCGCCTTTGGAGGCACTGCTCTTGGCAATGTCCAGGTTGATCACGTCGGCGCTCAGGCGCTTGGCCGCAATCTCGAAGGTGGTGCGGGTGCGGGTGCTGTTCTCAAAGAACAGATTGAACACGCTTTTGCCGCGCAGCAGCGGCACCTTCTTGACCTCGCGGTCATTCACCGACAGAAAAGTGCCAGCGGTGTCGAGGATGTGGGTCAGCACGGCCTTGGGCAGGCCCTCGATGGACAGCAGGTGAATCAGCTCGCCGTGGCTATTGAGTTGGGGGTGTCGTCGGGAGAGCATGGGATCAGTGCTCCTGATTCAAGTTGAAAGTCAGCGCGCCACCCTCCGCGCGGCTCAGTGACAGGCGCTGAGTGGTCGGCAATACCACGCGGGCCGCCGCAAAGGCGGCTGCAATCGGCAGCTCTCGCCCGCCACGGTCCACCAGCACCGCAAGTTGAACGCTGGCTGGGCGGCCGTAGTCATACAGCTCATTGAGCACCGCGCGGATGGTGCGGCCGGTGAACAGCACATCGTCCACCAAGAGGATGTGAGCGCCCTCAATGGCAAAGGGCAGGTGCGTGGCATCGGTGCCCGAGGCCAGCCCACGCGCACCAAAGTCATCGCGGTGCAGGGTGCTGCTGATCACGCCGGGCGTGCCGGCCAGCCCCAGGTCCGCCTGAAGGCGCTCGGCCAGCCAGGCGCCACCCGACCACACACCGACCAAAACGGTTTCAGGGGTCATCAGCGGCCGCACACCGCGCAGCAACTCCGCATAGAGGGCTTCGGCGTCCAGGGTCAGGGTACTCATAGTCCAAGCTCTCGGAAAAATTGATCGAGGATCAGCACCGCCGAGGCGGCATCGGCATCTTTGGCGCCCGCAGCCAGCGCCTCGGTGGTGGTGTAGCGCTCATCCACCTCAAACACGGGCAGGCTAAAGCGGCCCGTCAACTGGTTGGCGAAGCGGCGGGCGCGGCGCGTATTGTCGTGCGCTGCGCCATCCGGGTGAAAGGGCACACCCACCACCAAGGCATCGGGTTGCCATTCTTTGATCAGGCTGGCAATGGCGGCAAAACGCGCATCACCTTGGGTGGCGATGGTGCGCAGCGCTTGGCCTTGCGCCAAAAAGCGCGAGCCTTGGGCCACACCCACCCGCAGAGTGCCAAAGTCAAAAGCCAAAAAGGAAGCGGCGGAAGCGGGCACGGGGCGCTTTACAGCGCTCATGCATGCCCCCGGGCGCTGCGCGCCACCCCCCGAGGGGGCCATTCGCCCTTGAGGCGGCTCTGCGGGCTCATGCGTGCCCCACCTCTTGCGAGAGCATGCGCGGGTCGAAGCCCAGCAGGCCCAGGGCGCGTTCGTAGCGTTGGGCAATGGGGGTGTCGAAGATCACTTCGGGCGTGGCTTCGACGGTCAACCAGCCGTTGCGGCCGATTTCTTCTTCCAACTGGCCGGCGGACCAGCCGCTGTAGCCCAGGGTCACCAGCACGCGCTTGGGGCCATCGCCTTTGGAGATGGCTTCCAGCACGTCTTTGCTGGTGGTCATGGCCAAGCCGCCAGGCACCTGCAGGGTGGACATAAAGGCCGCTCCGTCATGCGGCGGGGCGTCATGCAGCACAAAGCCGCGTTCGGTCTGCACCGGGCCGCCGTAAAAGACGGGCTGGGTCAGCAAGTCGGGGCGGTCTAGCGACGCGCGGGGCCGAAGTCTGGCTGTCGGAGCTGATCTGGCGCGATTTTTATCACCAGATCCTGCACCACCACCCGCGCGTGGTGGGGCACGCCTTCAAGCCCGAGTACGACGCCATTAAGTGGGACCATGGCAAACATGCGGAGGCCCGCTTTGCCGCCTGGTGCGAGGGCCGCACCGGCTACCCTCTGGTGGACGCAGGCATGCGGCAGTTGCGCCAAACCGGCTACATGCACAACCGCTTACGCATGGTCACAGCATGCTTTCTGGTCAAAGACCTGGGCTTGGATTGGCGGCGCGGCGAGGCTTGGTTTGCTCAACATCTGAATGACTTTGACCTGGCCGCCAACAACGGTGGCTGGCAATGGGCGGCCTCTACCGGCTGCGATGCCCAGCCCTATTTCCGCATCTTCAACCCGGTGTCGCAAAGCGAGAAATTCGACCCCGAGGGCAAGTTCATCAAGCGTTACGTGCCTGAATTGGCGCGGCTACCCACAGCAGCCATTCACGCCCCTTGGCGCGCCAAGCCCTTGGAATTGACAGAAGCGGGCGTGGTGCTGGGCCGAGACTACCCTGAGCCCCTGGTGGACCATGACGAAGCGCGCCGCTTAACGCTGGCACGCTTTGCCGTGGCAAAAGCCCCAAGACCGAGGTGATGAGTTAAAAGAACTCGACGTCGCTGTCGCGGTTGTCTTGGGCCACCAAGCCCTCAGAGACCAGCGTCGAGTGACTACAGACCTGGTCTCGACCATGATGCTTGGCATGGTAGACGGCCTTGTCGGCTCGCTCGACGGCTGAGCTGGGTGTGTCGCCCGCTCGCAAGTCCGTGAAACCCACGCTGATGGTGACATGGTTGACTTGGGGGAATTTGTACTCCCGCACCGCGACACGGAAGCGCTCCATGGCGGTCATCGCGTCCTTCTCGGTCGGGCAGCGCAGCAAGACCACGAATTCTTCGCCCCCAAAACGGTAGAGCCTATCGCTGTGCCGGAAGCAACCGCGCATCACCCGAGACAGCAGTAGCAACACCTCGTCGCCGATCAAATGACCGAAGGTATCGTTGACCAGCTTGAAGTGGTCAATATCGATCACCCCCAGCCAATAGCGCACCGGCGACAAGGCCCGCCGATCGGGGTCGGCGGCAGCAGCCTGCTGGGCGGCCTGCATGCCGAGAGCGACCATTTTGTAAAAGGTCTCGTCAAAGCTCTTGCGGTTCAGCAGGCCGGTCAGGGTGTCGCGCTCGCTGTAGTCGAGCAATGCATGAACGTTGCGATAAATGCGCAGCACACCATTGACCAAACGAATGAAATCGTCACTCAAGGCCTGAGCGGTCTGCACCTCCACGACGCCCGACGTACCGGACTCGGCCGGCATGGGAAACAGGGTCACGTTGGGCGTACCGGCCAGGCAAAGCGTTTGGTGCTTGCTGAGACAGTCTTGCCACTCAGCATGCTCGGCCAAGGCTGGCAAGGAGCCGTTGTCGAAGTAGGTGGTATCTGCGGTGGCCGTGACATCCGTAGGGGCCAAGCGGGCCCGCGTTTGCCAACGCTCGTCGCCCGGCTCGCCCACCACGCGATGCACAGCCACCAACTCGGGAGCCAACAAGTCACGCAAGGCCAGCGCCAAGCTGACATCCAAGGTGTCGCGGTCTCGCAGACCGGTCAGTTCGGCCAGTTGATCAATGATTTCGGGCATCTGAGCCAGACTCCGTCAAACCCTTTGCACCGACACCATGGGCGGCATCCACAAAACCGCGTACCAAGCTCAGCAGGGCTTGCTCATCATACGGCTTTCCGAGGTAATCATTGGCTCCCAGTGTCATGGCCAAGTCGTGATGCCGCTGGGCGATACGTGAGGTAATCATCACCACCGGCAAGTCGCGCAATCGGGCATCGGCACGCAAATTGCGCAGCAAGTCGAAGCCGTCCATGCGCGGCATCTCAATATCGCTCAACACCACAGCCGGTTTTTCACTGCCCAAAAGCTCCAAGGCTTCCAAGCCATCTTTGGCCAGTTGCACGCGATAGCCTTCCCGCTGTAGCAGGCGCTGGGTCACACGGCGCACGGTCAAGGAGTCGTCGACCACCATCACCAAGGTGGCGAGAGGAAGAGCCATGTCACGGCTGCTGGACGCAGCGGTCTCTTCCGCAACGGCTTCGGCCTGAAGCATGCGGTCGCGCGCCTGGGCTCCATAAATGGCAGCCAGCGCCACCGGGTTGTAGATCAGCACGGTTTGACCATCAGGCAACATGGACAGGCCCGACAAAGCGGGCAGCCGCGCGAGCTGCGGCCCCAGGTTTTTGACCACCACTTCCTGATTGCCCAAGACCTGGCCCACATGCAAGGCCACCCGCTGAGACGCGCTGCGCGCCACCACGATGGTGGCCGTCTTGCCCTCTAGCGCGCCACGGCCACCGTGCTCCAGCAGCCCCCCCATCCAGAAGAAAGGCAGGGTGTCCTCGCCCACACGCATCACACCATCGCGATAAGCGGCTTCGACCTCGGCCACCGGGGTGCGAGAAACCCTCTCCACCAAGTTGGAGGGGACGGCCACTATCAAATCATCACAGTTGAGCACCACCACCTGGGTCACGGCAGTGGTCAGCGGCAGCACCAACTGGAAGGCTGTGCCGCGCCCGGTCGCGCTGGCGGTGTCGATGCGTCCACCCAAAGAGGTCACCTCGGCCCGCACCACATCCATGCCCACGCCGCGCCCAGCCAGTTCCGTCACCTCTTCGGAGGTGGTGAACCCCGAGCGGAAGATCATGCCGGCCAGCTCAGCCTCGGTGGGGCGAGCCTCGGCAGTCAGCAGGCCCGTGCGCCGCGCGCGCTCGGCAATTCGCACCAGGTCCAGGCCTGCGCCATCGTCACGGACCTCGATCTGGACTTCATTGCCCACTTGGCGCAGGCGCAAGTCAATGGTGCCGACAGGGGCCTTGCCTGTGGCCTCACGCAAGACAGTGGGCTCAATGCCATGCACCACGGCATTGCGCAGCAAATGCTCGAATGCAGGGGCCATGCGGTCCAGCACACCCCGGTCAACCTCCGTGGTACCCCCGGCAAGGTTCAGCCGCACCTGCTTGCCGGTTTCTTTGGCAGCCTGGCGAACCACTCGGTAGAGGCGTTCCGAGAGGGTATCGAACTCCACCATGCGAGCCCGCAGCAAGTCGTCTTGCAGGTCACGCGCCAAGCGGGCTTGGTGGGCCAACTGGTCTTCAGCCACCTGGATGGACTGCTGCAAAGTGCGCTGCACCGAAGTGGGTCAAAGGTCTGTTGTGCCGCGCGCGCAGCTTCCATGCGCGAGGCCATCTGTGTCTCGGCCTGGATTTCCAAGTCACGCAATTGGCGGCGCAAGCGGTCCAAGTTTTCGGTCAGCTCCTTGAGGCCCTGACGCATCTGGCCCAATTCACTGTCGATGCGGGCTCGCGCCGCGCTCACCTCGCCAGCATGGCTGACCATGCGGTCCAACAAGGGCACGCGCACACGGACCGTGCCGACGGTCGCTGCGTGCTCAGTGCGTGGGCTGGCCACGGGGTCAGCCCCACGCAAGGCCTCCTCGCCCAAGAAGCGGCTCCAATCAGGTGCAGCTTGAGCCGTGGTGGTAACGGGGCGGAGTTCCTCAACAGCCAAAGTTGGCTGGGTGGCCGATGCTGAGGCAAACGCCGCAGCGTCAGCCACGCTCGCCTCAGCTTCCGCCGGGGTCGCTTCCACAGGGGTGGCTTCCGCACTGTCTTGGACGGCCAGCGGAATCGCGGTAGCTGCTCCGGAGGCACGCGCCAGCAGGCTCTGGAAGTGCTCGTCCAGCCGGTCCACGCCGCCCGCCAAAGCGGACAAAGCCTCGGCTTGAGCAGGCAAATGGGCCAACACATGCTCAAAGGAGGATTCCAAGCGATGCGCCAGTTCTCCCAAGGCCATGGCACCCGCCAAGCGAGCACCGCCCTTAAAGGTATGTAAGGCCCGCATGGCCGCCACCGGAGCGGCAGTGTCGGCGGGGGCCGCCTCCCATTGACGCAACTCTTGGGCCAAAACAGGCAGCAGGTCTTCGCCTTCTTCCGCAAACACCGGCCACAGTACCGGGTCTAAATCGTCCTGGGACTCCAGAACATCTGTCAGAGCGGCCAGGCCCGAGGGCTCGGCCTGTGCCGCAGCAGGCTCGGGGGCGGCGCGGTGTTCTGGCTCGTCGCTGAGCGCCGCATACCGCATTTCACCCAGCGCCACGCTGGGCAGGCTTGGGGCAGACGCCGAGGGTTTGGCATGAGGGAGCTTGGCCTCGCTCGCTTCATGCTCTTCCAGTCGCTGCAACAATTCCGGGGACGCGCTACGCAAAAAGCCTGCCGCAAATTGATGCAGCAAGCGCCGAATCTCGTCTCCCACATCCACAAACAACTGGGCTTCCGATGCGCTGCCCTGCCCTCGGGACCGCGAACGCTCCAGCGCGTGCTCCAAACGCCTCGCTAAAGCAGAGAGATCGCTGTAACCCACGGTCGCCGAATTGCCTGCCAAGGAATGCGCCAAGGCCTCGGACGACTCGGGCACGGGTTGGTGGTGCTCCAGCGACCACTCGGCCAACTCCACGCACAAGCGTCGAGATTGCTCGTCGGCCTCATTCAAAAACACGTTGAACAGGCCGATGGGCACGCGCAGGTGCCCCACCATCTTGAACCGGTCCGCGTCGTCTTCCAACGGCAAGGCAGGCTGCTGCGCCTCAAGGCCGGAGGCCCCCACCAAGCTCAAAGTCGGCGGGGCATGAACCGCTGGCTCTAAGGCTGGCGCAGCGGGCAAGGCGTTGGCGGCCTCCAGCGGGGTGGGCGCTTCCGGCGCGGCAATGTCGAGTTCCAGGTCGACGTCCTCGCCGCCATCCACCGGCCTGCTCTGCTCGCCGTCTTCAGCCTGCACTGCCAGCGGCTCACCATCCAAGACACCTGGATGGGTGTCGCTGACGAGGTCTAGGGCCTGTGGCGCTGTGGTCGGGTTTGAAGCGGTTGGGGTGTCGCTCAGGTCCAGGTCGAGGTCGAGCACTGACGCGGGCAGCACGGCCGCGCCAACGGCGTGCGCCTCCGAGCTTGCTGGCGTGCCGCCAAGGTCCAGCTCGGCGTAGTGGGTCACCTCTTCATCGTCCACCGTCTCTGCCACCGGTTGGGTGAGCAGCGGTGGTTGCGGGGCGGCACGGGCTTCGTCCGAGACTTGCCCAGCCGTATCACGCAACAGGTTCGCCTCGGCGACCAGGGCGGAGGCATCCCAAGCCGCGTGGGGCGACTGGGCAATGGCCTCCACCCAGTCGCTCAGATTGGCCACGGCCCGCGCGGAAAACTCGCGCATCACCGGGTCCGCTTCAATCACCGCCTCTGCCAAACGCGCATTCAGCAGTTGCTCATAGGCCCAGGAAGCATCGCCAACATCCGCCAGGCCGACCATGCGCGCGCTACCCTTGAGGGTATGAAAGGTTCGGCGCAAGGAGGTCATGGCCCCCAAATCGCGCGGCTGAACCGCCAAGGTCTGCAAAGACTCCTGCGCCAGAGCCAGCACCTCGCGCGCTTCTTCAATGAAGACTTCGCGCATATCGGCGTCTACCACGGGCACCACCGGAGCGGTGCTGGCGGGCAGTGCGCTTTGAGCGGTGGCAATCTGACCCATGGTTTCGCCGATAGAAGCCCGCGCGGCTTCCTTGTCTGCGCCATCGGGGGCATCGGCCAAAGCTTCATGGGCGCGCGTCACAGCCTGCGCCAGCGCCGGAGCGTCCGCCGCCATGGCCTGTTGGGCCACGCCTTCTAAGGAGCGCGCCAAGTCATCGTGCGTGGTCTGCCCCCACAGCGCTTCTTCAGCCACAGAGGCCAGGCTGGCTTGCAGCGTAGGGTCCAGCGCGGCCGATGCGACCGGCGTGGCCACCGTGGCCCGCCCCATCAGCGCGGTGAAGCTGCCTGTCTCCGCATCAAAGCGGAACAGTGACTTGGCCAGTTGCGGCTGTACCGCCAACATGTCGATCAAGAAGGACAAGCCACCCAGGTTGTCGGCCAAGCGCGCGTCGATGACGGGTGAGTGCTCCGATGACTGGGCGAGGCGCTCCACATCGTCGCGCATGCGCTGTACCGCCTGCGCGGCATGGTCCAGGCCCAAGACCGACAGCACCCCGCGCATGGAGGCCAACTGCCCCGGCACCATGAACAAAGGGTCACGGTCCTGCGGTTGTCGATGGAATCGATCCAGTTGCTGCTCCACCTCAGCCAGCGAGGCACGCAACTCCTGCACCACACTGCCCATGGTCTGGCGGTCAGAGACCTCGCGATAGAGCGACTCCATCCAAGGTTCGATGGCGGGCGGCTCTTTGCCGGCCGCGACCTGATCCAGGCGCACCGCCAAGCGCTGCACGCGTTGGCCGAGCTGAGGTTGATCCAGGTCCATCTCGTCCAAGGACGAGTCCACACACAACAAGGCGGTGGCCACCTCCATGGCCACCTCCGGGCGAGGCCCCCCCTCGGGTCGGCCGGGCGAGGCCACCGCAGCACGCAGCGCCTGAGCCAGTTGTTCGCCGTCGGGATATAGCTGGCGCACGGACTCGGCGACCAGGGCACGTTGCAGTGGGGCCGTGCCATGGTGCCCACGCAGGCTGGCCAGCAGTTCGCGCTCCATGACCGCGCGCGCGTCAAAACCCACGGGCAAGGGCGCTGCGGTGTCACTCAACACACCCACGCCCTCGGACTGAACCACCACCGTACACAAATCGGCCGGGTGCGCCCTCTGTACGCCCGCCAGGCCCATCACCTGCCGATAGGACGGAAACAGCGCCAAGGGAGAAATGTCCTGGCCCGCCAACTGGCGTCTCAGGTAATCCATCACCACATAGCCGGCTCGCTCTAGGGTGGCCAGCGCATCCGTGTCAAAGCTGGTGGGCAGTTGCGCCAGACGTTGCACCGCCAACTCGTAACCATGCACAAAGCGAGCGGCAGCGGGCAAGCCAATCATCTCCAAGGCCCCCACCACTTGGTGCAACTGGCTACGCGCCTGCAACATCAGAGGTGCTTGCCCGTCAGAGACGGGGCTGAGGCTGGCCGCCCGGCTGGTGGACTCCCGCAAGGCCCGGCGCAAGGTCTTTTGCGCGCCCTCTAGGGTACGGCGGAGTTCGTCATGCACCCAGGCCAGGGCGCTGAGGTCGCCGACGGGCGCAGACGCTGGGCCGCTGGCAGCTTCAGGAGTGGTGTGATCCAGGGACATGCAAAACCATCCGCGCGATCAAGCGATCTTGAAACGATCAACCGAGCGACGCAATTCGTCGGCGGTTCGGGCCAGCTCGTGCACCATCTGGGCGGTTGAGCGGGTACCGTCACCCGTTTGCTCAGTCACCGCAAAAATGTGTTGGATATTGGCAGCCACCACGTTGGCAGACTCAGCCTCGCGCCTCGCCTCGCCCGAAATCTGCTCAATCAGCTCAGACAGGCGGCGTGTCACGCGGTCAATGTCACCCAGCGCACTGCCGGCCGCGTCGCTCAGCTTGGCGTTTTGCACCACGCCTTGGGTGGACTGCTCCATGGCGGCCACCGCATCTTGGGTGTCGGTTTGAATGGTTTTGACGAGCGCAGCAATCTGACGTGTGGCATCACCCGAGCGCTCCGCCAGCCGCTGCACTTCCTCGGCCACCACCGAGAAGCCTCGGCCCGCCTCACCGGCTGACGCCGCCTGAATGGCCGCATTGAGTGCCAGCACGTTGGTCTGCTCGGTAATGTCTGAGATCAGCTCCGTAATTTCACCAATTTCTTGCGAAGACTCGCCCAGACGCTTGATGCGCTTGGCGGTTTCTTGAATGTTCTCGCGCAACTGGTTCATACCGTCAATGGTATCGCTCACAGCCCTGCGGCCGGTCTCGGACACCGCCAAGGACTGCCGCGCCACTTGCGCCGTTTGCTGGGCTTGCGCCGACACCTCGTTGATTCGCGAGGCCATCTTCAGCACCGACTCGCCGGTCTCCAAAATCTCGCGCAACTGTTCAGACGATGCCGCCAACAGCTCGGTTGAGGTGGCTTCCACCTGCGTGGTGGTGTCAGTCACCCGGGCCACGGCGTTCTGAACCTGGGCCACCAGGGTGCGCAGCTCTTCCACGGTGTAATTCACCGAGTCGGCAATCGCCCCGGTGATGTCTTCGGTCACGGTGGCCTGGTGGGTCAAATCACCCTCAGCAACGGTTTGCAGCTCGTTCATCAGCCGCAAAATCGCCGCCTGATTCGCATCATTGACCCGTTTGGCGTCGCGCTCCTGGGCCTCAGCTTTGTTGGCCAACTCCTCGGCCTGCCGAGCACGCAAAGCCTGGTTGAACACATACAACCTCAACAGGCCCAAGCCCCCGGCCAGCGCCAAGGCGGCTGCCAGCAACAAGGCCAAACCGCGCAATACGCCCAGGCCACTGGCTGACTGAAGGTCTTCTTGCACTTGCTCCAGGCCTTTGCGCAAGGGTTCACTGTCTGCCACGATGCCCGACTGAGCCTCACGGGCTGCTGCCAAACCCTGTAGGCTGCCCAAAATAGTGCTGGCCTGCTTGCGGGTCTGTTCGTACAGCGTTGAGAGCTGCTCCAGGCGTTCGCGAGTAGCGGGGTCTCGCGTGCCCGGCAAGCGCAAATCGGTATTGCCTTTGAGGAGCCCGTCGGTGATCTCTCTGAAGGTATTCAAGTCTTTGCCCAACAAGAACACGGCCTCGGGGCTCACGCCTTCAAGGGTCAAGAACTCGTTGGCGCTTTTGCCGATGCGCTGGGTCAACATCACCAATTGGCCCACCGCTGACAACTCAGCCGCCGAGGCACCGCTTTGCAGCTTGAGCGAAGACACCGTCTCCGCCACTTCCAGCAGGTCTGCTGATTGCCGATTGATCTGCCGCAAAGCCTGCCCAACGTTGGTCAGGGTTTCTTGCTGACTCAATACATCGGCCGAGCGCTTCTCAGCCCGCTCCATCATGGGCAGCAAATTGGTCAGCGCATCGCGAGCGCCGCCAGAGACTGCCGCAATACCGTCACTGCCTGCATCCAAGCCCTTGATGTTGCGCACCAAGACAGAGCTGCTGTCCTTGACTTCCGGGAAGGCCGCAGGGTTGCCCACCAAGGCCTGAGACACCGACTTGGCCAAACGCTGCGACTGCATCAGCGCTTGGCCGGTGGCCGTGAGCCGACTGGCTTGCTGGCTGCTGGCAGACAGCGCCAGCGCGCCGATGACGAGCACCCCCACCACACCCACCCCGACCATACCCAGCAGCAAACGCTGGTGCTGGGCCACGGGGCGATGCCCCAGCAGGGGCAAAGTCACCGCGTCGCTGGCGGAGGAAGCCTGGGCCTCGGCAGACGCCATCAAGGGCTTGGGGCTGTTGGCTTCAAGCTCTTCATCGGTCACAAAGCGCGACACGATCAAATCACTCTCCGCCAAGTCGGAGTCGCCTTGCTGAGTGGTGTGGCCGAGCCGCTCATCAATTTGGCTGAGCAACAGGTCAACCTCCGGGTCCGCACCATCGGGCTTGAGCGCTGTCGGCAGCGGCGTTGCCGCATTGTTGCCGGCATCGGCCTGGGGACGCTGCGCGCCACGGAATCGGTCAATCAGACTCATGTCATCCTCTTACTGCTTGATCGCGGACGGTTGCGGCCGATGGGCCACGTCCAGAAAAGCGGGGTCATGGGCCAGTTGGGCCAGGTCCAAAGCCTGCCACAAACGCCCTTGGGCGTCGCGCCAAGCCGCTGATACAAAGCTCGGTCGGGGAGCATCGCTGTGCTCCATCGTCATATGCTCGGGGTCACGCAAGCCCACCAAGCGGTCCACCCGGAGTGCGGCATTCAAGTTCAAGGCGGCATTCAGCGCCACCAGTTGGCCGTGGGCCAACGCCCCGCTCTTGCTGGACTCTTGCAAACCCAAAAAGCGCGGCAAGTCCACCACGGCATACAACTCACCCCGCAAATTCGCTACCCCTGACAACCAGGGCTTGGCATGCGGCACCGGGGTGACTTTGCCCACCGGGTGAATTTCGCCCGCCTGGGCCAGGGGCATCAACAGGCCGTTGCCAGCACATTCAACCGCCAGCCAACCCACCTGTCGGGGTTGCTCACGGGCTTCGCGCAGCCGGTTGGCCAGGCGAACCTGCAGGTCTCTGAGGGCTTCCTTGTTTGCCATGGCGAGTCAGGGCGTTAACCCAGGGCGTTGATCTTGGAGACCAGCTCTTCAGCCTTGACGGGCTTGACCACATAGTCACGCGCCCCTTGGCGCATGCCCCAGACGCGGTCGGTTTCTTGCGACTTGCTGGTACACATGATCACCGGCACATCGGCATAGCGGGGGTCACGGGTGATGGAGCGTGTCAATTGAAAGCCGTTCTTGCCGGGCATCACCACATCCATCAAGATCAGGTCGGGCTTGGACTCGGACAGCAGGCGCATGGCTTCATCGCCGGTCTCGGCCGTACGGACCGCATAGCCATGCTGCGTCAACAAACCGCTAAGGTAATGAAGCTCGGTCTTGGAATCGTCAACCAACAAAATATGGCGGATGGTCATGGCAAAGTCCTCGGAGATACCGGGGGTATCGCGAATTTCGGGATTTCAAACAAGCCCAAAGGCCCATGACCTCAGGCAACGACAGCACCAAACTGGGCCACCACGCGCAGTAACTGCTCTTTGGTAAAGGGCTTGGTCAGATAGTCGTCGGAGCCGACCATGCGGCCGCGGGCTTTGTCGAACACGCCGTCTTTGGATGACAGCATGATGATAGGCACCTGCGCAAACCGAGGGTTGCGCTTGATGATGGCGCAGGTCTGGTAGCCGTCCAGCCGCGGCATCAGGATGTCGCAAAAAATCAGTTGAGGCTGATGATCGTTGATTTTGGCCAGGGCATCGAAGCCATCCTCGGCCAAGATCACCTCGTGGCCCGCCTGGCGCAAGAAGATCTCGGCGCTGCGGCGGATGGTGTTGCTGTCGTCGATCACCAGCACCCGAATCGGGGACGAGAGATCCGAAGGATGGGGTTCGTTCACTTCAACCTTCCCAACGGTGGTGGTGCATCGTGTTTTGTTTTAATGGGGTTTGAAAGCCGGTCTGTGCTTAGATTTCAACCATTTCGAAGTCTTCCTTGCGGGCACCGCACTCGGGGCAGGTCCAGTTCATGGACACATCCGCCCAGGCTGTACCCGGCGCAATGCCATGCTCAGGATCGCCCGCAGCTTCATCGTAGATCCATCCACAAATCAGGCACATCCAGGTTCGAGATTCGCTCACGGTCGGTTTCACCAGGTCACTACAATCGTCGTTGATTGTAGCCACGGCCCAAGGCATGCTGCCAAGGGTTTATAGGAACAGATGCCACAAACTACGCGTGCTGAAGCCCGTCCTTGGCCGGCCCATTGCCTTGACACGACGCCCCACCCTCCAACCGGCCTTTTTGCATGACCATCGCCCCCATTTCCAGCGCCGATGGCACCCAGGAGCTGATTCAGGATCAAGCCCCGCCTGCCTGCGTAATGAGTTTTAATGCCAGCGACCCATCGGGTGCCAGTGGCCTGAGTGGCGACATCTCCACCATCTCGGCCATGGGCGCCCACCCTTTGCCGGTGGTCACCAGTGTGCTGATGCGCGACACCGCCGAGGTGTTTGACCAGCACGTCATCGACGCTGACGCCGTCGTCGAGCAAGCCCGCAGCGTGCTGGAAGACGTGACCGCCTCCGGCTTCAAAGTGGGCTTTTTGGGCTCGGCGGAGAACGTCAGCGCCGTGGCCGAAGTGCTGTCGGACTATGCCGAGCTGCCCCTGGTGTCTTACCTTCCCAACTTATCTTGGATGGAAGACGACGAGCAGCAAAGCTACCTCGACGCCTTTAGGGAGCTGATCCTGCCCGCCAGCGCGGTGCTGGTGGGCAACCACAAAACCTTGACCGATTTTTTGCTGCCCGACTGGGACGCCGACCGCCCCGCCTCCCCACGCGAGCTAGCCGTGGCCGCTGCCGAGCATGGTGCCCCTTTTGTGCTGGTCACCGGTGTGATGCTGCCCAACCAGTCCATCAACAAAGGGCAAAACCAGTTCATCGACAATGTGTTGGCCTCCGCCCAAGGGGCTTTGACGGGCGAAAAGTTTGAACTCTTTGAGGTCAGCTTCATTGGGGCAGGCGACACCCTGTCCTCCGCCCTGGCCTCCTTGCTGGCCGTGGGCAGTGAGTTGCAGGCTGCGGTGGGTGAGGCCTTGCAATTCTTGGATCAAAGCCTGGACGCAGGCTTTCGGCCCGGCATGGGCAATGTGGTGCCCGACCGCTTCTTCTGGGCCCTGCCCCCGGAAGACGAAGAGATGATGCTTGGCCCCGATGGCCTGCCCATGGCCGACGATGACGCCGCCCCAGAGGGAGGTGACCTTAGCAACCTACCGTCCGGAGGCCCTCGCCGTGTCCACTAATCAGCAGTTGTTCGAGCGCGCTCAGCAGTCCATCCCCGGTGGTGTCAATTCACCCGTGCGGGCCTTCCGTGCCGTGGGTGGCACGCCCCGCTTCATCGCCCGGGCCGAAGGCCCCTATATGTGGGATGCCGAAGGCCAGCGCTATATCGACTACATCGGCTCTTGGGGCCCGATGATCCTGGGCCACGGCCACCCCGCCGTGCTGGAGGCCGTGCTGGCCGCTGCCCGCGAGGGCTTTAGCTTTGGGGCGCCTACCGAGCGTGAGGTCGAGCTGGCCGAGGCCATCATCGCCCAAGTGCCCAGTATTGAGCAGGTGCGCCTAGTCAGCTCCGGCACCGAGGCTGGCATGACGGCCATTCGCTTGGCGCGAGGGGCCACGGGCCGCAGCAAGATCATCAAGTTTGAAGGCTGCTACCACGGCCATGCCGACGCTCTCTTGGTCCAGGCCGGTTCAGGCCTGGCCACCTTTGGCCACCCCACCAGCGCAGGCGTGCCGCCTGAGGTGGTGCAGCACACCCTGGTGCTGGAGTACAACAATATTGAGCAGATCGAAGCAGCCTTCCAAGCGCAAGGCAACGAGATTGCCTGCGTGATGATCGAGCCCATTGCGGGCAATATGAACTTTGTGCGCGCCAGCGTGCCCTTTGTGAAGCGCATTCGCGAGTTGTGCAACCAGTATGGCGCGCTCTTTGTGTTTGATGAGGTCATGACCGGCTTCCGCGTGGCCTTGGGTTCTGCCCAAAGCGTCTACGCCCGCGCCCTGCCCGGCTTTGCGCCGGACATCTCGGTCTTCGGCAAGGTCATCGGCGGCGGCATGCCTCTGGCAGCCTTTGGCAGCTCGCGCAAGATCATGCAGCATTTGGCCCCGCTGGGTGCCGTCTACCAAGCGGGCACTTTGTCGGGCAACCCCGTGGCCACCGCCTGTGGCCTGGCTACGCTGCGCGAGATCACCCGCCCTGGCTTTTTTGAAGCCCTCTCGGCCAAGACCCAAACCTTGCGCCAGGGCCTGGACGCCGCCGCCAAGGCGGCGGGTGTGGCCTGGAGCAGTGACCACGAAGGCGGCATGTTTGGCTTCTTCTTCACTGAGCGCCTGCCGCAAAACTACGCCACGGTCATGGCCACCGACAAAGAGCGCTTTAACCGCTTTTTCCATGCCATGTTGGACCGCGGGGTCTACCTGGCCCCGGCGCTGTACGAAGCTGGCTTTGTCTCGGCGGCCCACAGCGAGGCTGATATTGCCGCCACTGTGGCAGCCGCACGCGAGTCCTTTGCCGCCCTGTAAACACGCAGCTTTATCGAGGCGGTCGCAAGTGGCCCGCCACAAGCACTTGCGCCCTTTCTAGTGACCCCCATGTCTGACATCAAGCTTGTCGATTTCCAAGGCCAAGAGGCCCTGCGCCTGAGGGCTCCCGATGGCTCCACCGCCATCGTGCTGCTGCATGGCGGCCATCTGGTGTCTTGGGTGCCGCTGGGCCAGGGCGAGCAGTTGTACCTCTCGCCCACCTCACGCTACGGCGGTGGAGCCTCGGTGCGCGGTGGCGTGCCCGTGATCTTTCCGCAGTTCAACCAGCGCGGCCCACTGCCCCGCCACGGCCTGGTGCGCACCCGCCGCTGGCAAGCGGTGGAGTCAGTGGTGCGCGGCGGCCACGCCTTGGGTGTGCTGCGCTTTGACAGCAATGAGGAGACCTTGGCCCTCTGGCCTCAAGCCTTCTCGCTGGAGCTGACGTTTTCTCTGGCGGGCAACACGCTGGAGATGGAGATGGCCGTGACCAATACGGGCGACACGCCGCTGGATTTCACTGGTGGCCTGCACACCTATTTGCGCTGCAATGATGTGCTCAAAGCGCAGTTAGAGGGCTTGCAAGCCTGCCACTATGAAGACTGCCTCAAAGGCGAGTTCCACCAGCAATGGGGCGATGTGGTGAGTGTGGTCGGCCCCATCGACCGCGTCTACCGCCATCAGGGCCAGCCTCTGGTGCTGCGTGAACTGGGCCGCAAGCTGGAGATGCAACTCAGCGGCTTCGAGGATGTGGTGGTCTGGAACCCCGGTGCCGAAGGTGCCGCCGCGCTGCCAGACATACCCGACGAAGACTGGACGCGCATGTGGTGCGTTGAAGCCGCCTGCGTGCGTGAGCCCATCACCGTGATGCCCGGTGACGAATGGGTAGGCATGCAGACCTTGAGCTGCTGAACATTGAGAGACACCATGCACATTCATATCTTGGGCATCTGCGGCACCTTCATGGGTGGTTTGGCCGCCCTGGCCCGCGAAGCCGGCCACCGCGTGACAGGCTGCGATGCCAATGTCTACCCACCCATGAGTGACCAGCTCAGCGCCCTGGGCATTGACCTGATGGAGGGCTACGGCGCTGAGCAGACCTCGCTGCAACCCGACCTCTTTGTCATTGGCAATGTGGTGGTGCGCGGCAATCCATTGATGGAAGCCATCCTCAATGCGGGCCTGCCCTATATCAGCGGCCCACAGTGGTTGGCCGAGCATGTGCTGCAAGGCCGCCATGTGCTGGCCGTGGCAGGCACTCACGGCAAGACCACCACTAGCTCCATGTTGGCCTGGATCTTGGAGCACGCTGGTTTGAAACCCGGCTTCTTGGTGGGAGGCGTGCCACAAAACTTCCAGGTCTCGGCCCGCTTGGGTGAAGGTTCGGCCTTTGTGATTGAGGCGGACGAATACGACACCGCCTTCTTTGACAAGCGCTCCAAGTTTGTGCACTACCGCCCACGCACGGCGATCTTGAACAACCTGGAATTCGACCACGCTGACATCTTTGCCGACTTGGCCGCCATCGAGACCCAGTTCCATCACCTTGTGCGCACCGTGCCAGCTCAGGGCCGTTTGGTGGTGAACAGCCGTGAAGAGAGCTTGCAGCGTGTGCTGCAGAAAGGCTGCTGGAGCGAGGTCGTGCGCTTTGGTGCCCGCAAAGAAGAACCAGGCACCCTGCGCGCACGCGGCGAGCCCCATGCTTTTGATGTGCTACGCGGTGCCATGAAGATCGCCCGGGTTGAGTGGGACTTGTTGGGCGAGCACAACCAACTCAATGCCTTGGCGGCCATGGCTGCGGCCGAGCATGTGGGCGTCAGCCCTGAGCAGAGCGCTGCCGCCTTGGCCGAGTTTCAGAATGTGCGGCGTCGCTTGGAACGTCGTGGCGAGGCCGGTGGCGTCACGGTGTACGACGACTTTGCCCACCACCCCACGGCCATCCGCACTACCGTCAACGGCTTGCGCCGCAAGGTGGGCACCGCCCGCATCTTGGCGGTGTTTGAGCCTCGCTCCAACACCATGAAGCTCGGGGCCATGAAGGCTCAACTGCCCTGGTCCCTGGAAGAAGCCGACCTGTCTTTTTGCCACAGCGCCAATTTGGGCTGGGACGCCGCTGAGGCCTTGAGCCCCATGGGCGCACAAGCCGTGGTCTGCGACAAGCTGGACGCACTGATCGCCGCCGTGGTGAAGGCCGCCCGAGCGGGCGACCATGTGCTGTGCATGAGCAATGGCGGCTTTGGTGGTATCCACCAAAAGCTGCTGGACGCCCTGAGCGCTTAACGCGCCCCCCTCACGCGGGCCGGTGCAGGGGGCGTCGCACAGAGGGCTGCGCGATGCGCGCCCTCTGTTGCATGCCGAATCAACTCCGCTGCATGGTGGCGCGAAGGCTTTCCGTCACGCGTCCCAAGCTTTCTTGCAAGTGGGCACGGCTGTCCACCGACAAACTGGGCTTGGCCAGGGCACTGCGCAGCTCAGCTTGCAAGCGCTCAGCATGCCAGCGCACCAGGCTGACCGCATCGGCAGGCATGCTGGCATCCGTTCGGGTGAGCAAGCCTTGCACGCGCTTGAGGTGCTCGCGCTGTAGATTGCGGCGCATGCGGTCCACCTCGCCACTGGCTTTCAGCTCTGCCCACACGGCGTTTTGCACCGTGCCATAGACCTCGGCCAAGCCCAGTGCGTTTTTGCGCTGAGCCTCTGGCAGATAGGAGGTCTGGTCCAGCACTCGGCGTGCCGTACCGGCGTTCATCAACCTGTCCAGCGTGCGTGTTTGCAACTGCAAAACCGTGTCTGGAATATTCAAGGGGCCGGCCCGGTCCCACTCGGTGTAATCCGGCCCCGCCTGGGCCAAGAACTCTGGGCGGAAGCTAAAGCTGTCCACCTTGAAGAAGGTGTCGGTGATGAACTTCAGCGCCTCGCGTTGGCGTGTAGGCTCCACGGGCTTGTAGATGGACTGGTTGGGGCCAGGCAGCTCGCGCACGATATGCAGCCCCCCCACGTACTTGGTAGCCAGATCAGGCATCACCATCAATTGGCGAAAGCCACTGCTCAAGACCCGACGTGTTCGCAGTGGGTCGTCGCCCACTTTAGGGGTGCGGGCCTGCACCCGCTGCCACAGCTCGCGGGACAAAGCCACCCGGCGCTGATACCAAGCCAGTGGGTCATCGCCCAGGTCAAACCGGTTGACGTTGGGGTCCACGCCAGCAGGCCCATCGGCATCCGCATCGTCCGCATAGGCCAGGGCGGGCTCCGTGCTGCGGGCAGCAATGCGCGCCAACTCAGTGGCTTCGCTGGCAGGGTCCAAGGGTTTGTAGGCGTACTCGATGGCCCAATAGTCATAAGGGCCTAATGTGGTGTTATTCAGCGTGGCCGGTGCCTCGCCGCGCAGCGACAAGTTGTAGGCGTTGTAGTCCATCACCGAGCCGGAGATACCGCGCGATGCAGTGAAGCTAGGGCTGCGCAACTGCTCGCGAGAGATGGTCGTCGAGGCCTTGAAGTTGTGCTTCAAACCCAGGGTATGACCCACCTCATGCATGATGGTGTCCTTGATGACCTGCTGCACGATGGCTTCTGCCTCCGGGCTGTCGGGTGCCACCTCGCCACGGGCCTCCAAAAGGTCCAAGGCCATTTGCATTTCGCCAACCGCTTCATGCGCGTAGTGGCAGGTATGGCCGGTGCGATGTTGGCCCATCAACTGCGCCAAGCGCTGCTCGCTGCTGGCGGCCAGGTCTTCCACCACCAAGCGGCGTGAGCCTCGGGCAAACACATCGCTCATGCTGATGTCAGCGTCCAAAATCTCACCCGAGCGGGGGTCAGCTTTAGACGGGCCTCTGGCGAAACCCACATCCGCCCCCACGAACCAGCGTATGGACGCATGGCTGGCATCCAGGGTGTCGAACTCCGCATCATCAGGCTGCTGCTTGGCCACCACCGCGTTCTTAAAGCCGATCTTCTCAAAGGCCTTATTCCACTCCAACACACCGGCCTCCACCGAGGCGCGATAGCGCGCAGGAATGTTGCGGTCCAACCAGTAGGTGATGGGCTTCACCGGTTCAGACAACGCCGCCTGCGGGTCCTTCTTTTCCAGGCGCCAGCGGGTGATGTAGTGCACCCGTTGGTTGGGTTTCATGTCGCCACTGAAGTCGGTGAATGATTCTGTGAAATGCCCCAAACGCGGGTCGGCCAAGCGCGGTGCCATGGCCACTTTGGGCAAGGGCGCAAAGCTATAGACCACCCCCACAAAGAAGCTGCGCGGATCTGGGGTGGTTGCAGGGGGTGGAGGCGTGGGCACCGGGCTGGGCATGATGGGCGGTGCGGGCATCCTCGGGGTCGCAAAGTGCATGCGCGCATTCAGTGTGGTGAGTTCGGCATCCGCGCGAGCCTTTTCAATGTTTGAATTGCCACGGTCAAAGCCGAAGGGCAGACGGAATGCGTACTCGATGTAGGTGCTGTAGCCCAAGATATCCGCCAGCAAAAAGCTGGCATCGACCAACACCGATTTGCGCTCAGGATGCGGTGCACTGGCCACTGGCGCTGAAGCCAAGAGACTGTCCGAAAAAGCCTGCTGAACCGAGGCCTTGGTGGCGGCATCATCGCCAGCCCGGTAGGCCATATTTCGGGCCACCAACTGCAAGGTGTTGCCGACTCGGCGAAACCGAGCGACCCAATCCGGCCCCATCTGGCTGGCGTATAAGCCGCGCTCGCCGACCGACTGGCTGACGTTGGCCGTGAACATCAGGTCCTGGCCCATCACCGACTCTGGGATCTCCAGCCACACTTTGTCGTCTTTGCGCCAAACCGGCAGATAGCCCTCATCCTGCTTGGCGTCTTTGATCACGTCAGCGAAGGGCTTGGGTGCGCTGGGGTCGGCCGGAGGCTTGGGTGCAGGAGCCGCCGCAGAAGCCGCCGAAGCGGGCGGTGCGGTGGGTGTCTGAGCCCAAGCACTGCTGGCCGAGGCCCCCATCAATGAAGCCGCCAGGGCGGTCAAGGCCCAACGGCCGCGACGAAGCAAAAAAGGATGTGGCATGAAGTCAAGCTGCTGAAACAAACAACAAACCCGCCAGATCCGTGGCGGGTTCAAACCAAGCAAGGCACCGGGTGGGCACCTCCATGCGCCTACAAGCCGAAGCCGTGCGCTGGCCGCACTGTGCGTCAGCCTCCGCCCGCAGTCAATCCGGAATCACTCCCTTAAACTGGCACCATGCCCCTGACCCATTTGCTGTACTTGCACGGCTTTCGCTCCTCGCCCCGTTCGGCCAAAGCGCAGATCGTGGCGAAGTGGCTGGCCCGCCACCGGCCAGAGCTGCAACTCTGGTTGCCGCAACTGCCGCCCTCTCCGGCGGAAGCGATGCAGATGATCCACAGCGGCCTGGCACCATGGCCAAGCGCCAGCATGGCTGTGATGGGCAGCTCACTGGGCGGCTTCTACGCCACCGTGTTGGCAGAGGCCCGTGGCTGCCGAGCCGTGGTGCTGAACCCCGCCATTCACCCGGAGCGAGACCTGGCTCGCCACATCGGCCACCACAGCCATTGGCATGACCCGGCCAGTGGGTTTGATTTTCTGCCGCGCCATGTGGAGGAGCTGACCGACATGCAGATATCGCGCTTGGCCGAGCCCCAGCGCTATGCCGCGGTCATCGCCAAAGGGGACGAGTTGCTGGACTGGCGCGAGATGGCGGCCCGCTACCAAGGCGCACAGATGCGCCTGCTGGAAGGCAGCGACCACGCCCTCTCTGATTTTGAAGACCACCTTTCTTTTGTCATGCATTTTTTGGAGTTGTGCTGATGAGACTTGCCCACAAAATTGCCATCGTCACGGGTGCAGCCCAGGGCATTGGTTTGGCCACCGCCTTGAAGTTTGCCCGCGAAGGTGCCGTAGTGGTGGTGTGCGACCGCCAGGCCGAGGCCGTGGCCACCGCCGTGGCCCAATGCCAGGCCCTGGGTGCACAGGCTGAGGGCTACACCGTGGACGTGACCCAGCGCGAACAGGTGGACGCCATGGTGGCTGCCGTCAAAGCCCAGCACGGCCGCATCGATGTACTGGTGAACAACGCGGGCATCACCCGCGACGCCCGCTTGCAAAAGATGACATTGGAGCAATTTGATACTGTCATCGATGTCAACCTGCGCGGCGTGTTTCACTGCGCCCAGGCCGTGGCTGACACGATGGTGCTGCAAGGCAGCGGCGTGATCCTGAACGCCTCCAGCGTGGTGGGTATTTACGGCAACTTTGGCCAAACCAACTATGCCGCCGCCAAGTTTGGCGTCATCGGCTTTACCAAGACCTGGAGCCGCGAATTGGGGCCTAAGGGCGTGCGCGTCAACGCAGTGGCCCCAGGCTTTGTGGAGACACCCATCCTCGCCACCATCCCCGACAAGGTGCTGCAAGAGATGTGTGCCGAGGTGCCGCTGCGCCGCCTGGGCCAACCCGAAGAAATCGCCAACGTCTACGCCTTCTTGGCCAGTGATGAAGCCAGCTACATCAATGGGGCAGTCATCGAGGTCTCCGGCGGGCTCACGGTCTGAGTGTTCGTCAATTGGTGTCTGGGCAGCAAGGTCGGCACGAACTCAGCTTGACCATGGGCAAGCGTCGGCCTTCGAAGCACCGGAGTCCAGCTCGCAGAACGATTGCACTCTTTGGCGCGTCTCAATGTGTCGCCACCCTCCGTTCTGGTGATCGTAGAAGATTCTGCCCTCACGCCAGGCGCGCACAAGCAAGGTCAATGCTTCACTGAAGCTCCAGGCCTGCCATTCGCAGCCCGGATCTCCCAGGTTGGCCGAAACCAATTGCCCTGTCCGCCCTGTGGGCCCCGGATCCAAATCGACAAAAACAGTTCGCCAAGACTCATAAGACAAATAAATTCGGCGGGGCGAATTCATGCGATCCAGGACGCGATGCTGGTTGTCGATACCGTACTGCACTGCATCTTCTTCGATCTCACGGTAAGTGGGATCGTCGTCCCCAGCGCTTATCCGCAAGAAATCCCAATTCTTGCAAACGGTCGCGAGGCATTGCCACTGGAGTCCATAAGGAAGCAAGGACGGGGAGGATGCAATAGCCCCGTTATGGCGCAAATAGGCTTGGCGTAGGTCATCAGGAAAGGTGATGCCCATTTTGGCCTCTGCAGCCACAATGTCGCCTGGCTGCGCTGGTAACTCCAGGCCCCCGTTGGGTAGGTTCGGCCACACCGACACGCACAGGGCTTCAATGTCTGTCCAGAGTTGATCGTAGTCTGTCACTGCATTCATATGGATGTTCGCGGTGCGCCACCCTCCACCGTTGAGCTTACCGAGTGGCGCGTTCCATTCTCTTATTTCACAACAATCCACCAGCGTTCACCAGCATCGTCGCTGTTTCGCAGAATGCGCTGTTTGGTTATGTAGTTGCCAAGAGCTCTTCCGTTGCCACCGTTATCGGGGCCAGCAATGTAGCGAACTGAAGTTCCTTGCGATAAGAAGGCGGCACCAGAGCGTGTTGCGCCAAACGGATACTCGTCGCATTGACATTCATTGACAGGCTTGCCTGGTTGACTGCCCGAGCACCCCGGCGATGCGTTGACCCACCGGTTGAGAATCAATGCGTCAGGGTTTTTGACATCGCAGGCAGCCCAATAGCTGGCCTCGTTTTCTACCTTAGAGGACCGTTGGACCGATGGCGAACCTTGACTTGCGTCATCCAGCCCCACAGCCCGAGTGCCCGGTAGCAACTTGAAACCTAACGGAGCTCGTTGTGTCATCCCAGGGCTCAAACCTAGGGCCGCCATTCGAATGTGTTCCGCCGATTCAGGAAATTTGGTTGCGTCGACTACAAACACTGCTGCTGCATCGGGAAAGACGCATCCGGAGCTCGTGGAGGTAGCCATGCCCTTGTCGCAGCGCAAAGTCGGCACAGTCAAACTGCCTTGGTCTCCTCCGGCGTAGGCCGCCCACTCCTGCCCAGTCGCGGGCTCAGCGCCATTGACCCGATACGTGTAGTGGGTCGGTGCGTAGGTAAAAGACACTCGGGACGCTGGCTCTTGGGCTGTCCAGCTGTAGGCGGCCGAAAACCCTTGTTCCGTACCCAGCGTACCCTGCTGGTGACTCAGCGCCATGCCACCGGTTCTGGGAACGTTGGCATTGAGCTGAAAATTGGAAACTTGCCCAGCACTGTCCAACACCGTGTGTGCCATGACTGGTTGAAACACAATGGTCGCTGCGGCCGAAGGGCACTTATTGACGCCGCTATTGCGCACAAACTTCAGCACATCAATGCGAAATTTGTAGGGTGTCCCGAGTTGTTTGGCGGCATCGTAGGCTTGAAAGTTGGTGCCCAAGGCAGCCCAGCCAACCACACAAGTTGCAGCAGGTCGACCCGCCGCCTTCTTGTAGGGCTCCCAAGCTTTGCCATTCGCAGTCCGCATGATGTCCATGCGTAGCTCTTGCTGGTCGGACACAAAGCGTGAGCAAAACACATGTCGACTCAACAAGGTCTTGAGATAGTTCGTGGTGCCCTTCACCGCGATGAACTGGCTATCTGAGGTACAGGCCTCTTCGGTGTCCCACCCTGGGTCACCCGGGAGCATCGCCGTCTTCGCGGCAAATACGTGGGAGGTAGCGAGCAGTGATGCGGCCAAGGCAGCTACGGTAAAGGCTGCGCTCGCGACGGGGCGCTTTGAAAGCAATTGATCATCAACACAAAATTTCCCAGTGATTTTGAAAGTTACGGTGCCGAAACTCCGTGGCTTGTCTTCTGCAGAGACGAAGGGGACGGTATCCGCGCATTCCGAGCGCAACCATCCCTCCAATGGGGAGGTGAGCGTTGCAACGCCTCGTAAAGTACGCTTGCCACACGGCCGTTGATTTACAACCAACCAGCGCCCACTCGCCTTGGGCATCCAATTGACTTGCGTCTCGACCTTGCCAGCCTTTGCTGCGCCGCCCGCGCCGTGAGACGGTGTCTTGCCCAGAGGTAGCTTCTATTCGCCATTTCGGGTGCCATAGGGTCTCTTTGGAGGTGATGTCCGTTTTCCACTCCCTGCACCCTACAGGCGAACGGACTTGAGTTCTGTCGTGCGCACGACGCGGTCATGCATCACACCCTGTTTCACGAATGAGGGACCCCAATCGGCGACAATCCGCCGGTGATGTATGCCCTCTACGATGACGCTGGCAAATTCTTGGCCGGCCGTGTGATGTCTGAAGCCGACAGCTCGATGCAGATCGAGCTGGATTCCGGCAAGCGCGTCAAAGTCAAAACCACGAACGTGCTGCTGCGCTTTGACAAGCCTGCGCCTGCGGCGCTGATCAGCGCTGCCCAGTCGCTGGCGCCAGAGATCGACCTGGATTTGGCCTGGGAGTTTGCCCCCGAAGGCGAGTTTGGCTTTGCTGACCTGGCGCGTGAGTATTTCTCGGCCCAGGCCACGGTCGAGCAGCAAGCCGCTGCGCTGTTCCGCCTGTTTGAGGCGCCGCATTACTTCCGCCGCGCTGGCAAAGGCCAATTCAAAAAGGCGCCGGAAGACATCGTCAAAGCCGCCCTGCTGGCCATTGAGCGCAAGAAGCAGCAAGCCCTGGAGATTGAAGCCTGGGCACAAGAGCTGGTGGAAGGCCGCTGCCCGCCCGCCGTCGCCGAGCAGCTCTACAAAATCTTGTTCAAGCCCGACAAGAACGGCCCCGAGTACAAGGCCGTGGTCGAGGCGGCCCGCCGCAGCCAGCGCGCGCCGCTCGATCTGCTCAAAGACGCCGGCGCCATCACCAGCCCCTACCAGTTCCACTGGCGGCGCTTTTTGTTCGAGGTTTTCCCCAAAGGCCATCGCTTTTCCGCCTGGGAAGCGCCGCCCATTACCGACGAGCTGCCCCTGGCTGCCGTGCAGGCCTTCTCGATCGACGACTCGCAAACCACCGAGATTGACGACGCCTTGTCCGTCACCGGTTTGGGCAGCGGCACCATCACCTTTGGCGTGCACATTGCGGCCCCGGGCCTGGCCCTGCTGCCCGATTCTCCGCTTGACAAAGTGGCGCGCGAGCGCCTCTCCACCGTCTACATGCCGGGCGGCAAGATCACCATGCTGCCCGACGCCGTGGTGCAGGCCTACACCCTGGTTGAGGGACGTGACTGCCCGGCCGTCAGCCTCTACGTCCGCATGGACGAAGCCACGCTGGCCATTCAAAGCAGCGAGACCCGCTTGGAGCGCGTGCCCATCGCCGCCAACTTGCGTCACGACAAGCTGGATGCCTTTGTCACCGAAGCCTCGCTCAGCGGTGAAGCCCCGGCCGACTACCCGTTTGCCACCGAGTTGGCGTTTTGCCACCGCCTGGCCAAGCATTTGAAGGCCGCGCGCGAAGTGGTGCGCGGCAAGCCCGAGCTGTTCAACCGGCCGGATTACAGCTTCAAGCTGGAGCGGGCCGACGGCAGCAGCCCCGACGAGCCGCAAGGCGACGAGTCCGTGCGCATCAGCGAGCGACGCCGTGGCGCACCGCTGGACTTGATCGTCTCCGAAGCCATGATCTTGGCCAACAGCACCTGGGGGGGCTGGCTGGGCGAGTTGGGCGTGCCCGGCATCTACCGCAGCCAAGCCAGCTTGGCACCGGGCGTGAAGGTGCGCATGGGCGTCAAGCCCGCGCCTCATGCCGGCATGGGCGTGCCGCAATACACCTGGGCCACCTCGCCGCTGCGCCGCTATGTCGACTTGGTCAACCAGTGGCAGATCATTGCCTGCGCCCGCCATGGCAACACGGCGGCGCTGGCCGCGCCCTTCAAGCCCAAGGACGCGATGCTGTTCTCCATCATCTCGGGCTTTGATGGTGCTTACTCTGCCTACAACAGCTTCCAGTCGGGCATTGAGCGTTATTGGACGATGCGCTGGCTGGAGCAAAACGGCGTGACCGAGCTGGAGGCCGCCGTGATGAAGGAAGGCCTGGTGCGGGCCGACACCCTGCCCTTGGTATTCCGTGCTTTAGGCTGCGAGCCGCTGCCGCGCGGCACCCGGGTGCGCGTGCGCATCACCGGCCTGGATTTGCTAACGCTGGAAGTGCATGCCAATTTGCTCAGCACCTTGGACGACACTGGCATCTCGACAGAGAGCACGTCTGACGAAGACAGCGAGGACGAAGCCGCCCCCGAGACCCTGGCGCTGGCCATCACCGTCGATGAAGCTCCGAGTGAGCCCGACAACCCGGCACCTGCCCAAGCAAGCTGAGCCAGAACATCGACCATGTCTCGCCTGCGAACTGCCCTTTCTCACCTGACGCCCATGTCGGTAGCGGTGACACTATCAGTGGCCGTCCACCTGGTGCTGCTGGCGGTGCGCTTCGTAGACCCTGAGCGCTTCAACCGCATTTTCCAGGACACCCCTTTGGAGGTGATTCTGGTCAATGCCCGCAGTGAAGACGCGCCCACCACCAAAGCCCAGGCCATCGCTCAAGCCCGCCTGGCCGGTGGAGGAGAGGCCGATCAGGGGCGGGCCACCTCGCCGCTGCCGCCCTCCATGGTCGAGCAGTTTGGCGATGCAGCCGAAGACACGCACCAGCGACAGATCGACCAAATGCAGGATGTGCAACAGCAACTGCTGGCCCAAATCCGGCGCGAAGTGGCCTTGCTGCCCCCACCCGACCCGATGCGGCCCCTGCCCACGCCCGAGGAGTCTCAGCGGGAAGAGCGGCGGCGTCAGATGCTGCGCATGTTGGCCGAGATCGAAAAGCGCATCAACGAAGAGAACGCCCGGCCCAAGAAGCGCTACATCAGCCCCGCCACCCGCGAAGAGGTCTACGCGGTGTATTACGACGCCCTGCGGCGCAGGATTGAAGACCGGGGCACCCGTGACTTTCCGACCCACCAAGGTCAAAAGCTCTATGGTGAGTTGACCATGAACATCACCATCAATGCGGTGGGTGAAGTCATTGAAGCGGAAATCATCCGCCCCGCCAAGTCCAGGCACCTGAATCGTCATGCCATGGCCATCGTCCATGCGGCCGGCCCCTTCGGGCCCTTCAGTGCCGCCATGCGGGCCCAGGCGGACGAGATTGTGGTGACCTCGCGCTTTCGATTCACGGCCAATGATGGTTTGGAGACCTCGCTGAGTGCAGGCCGTGCCAGCCGCAACCCGCCATGACCTGCGCCCCTCTCTCCGCAGATCGCTACGCGGTCTTGGGCAACCCGGTGGCGCACAGCCGCTCGCCCTGGATTCACGCGGCTTTCGCCCAGGCTACTGGCCAGTCGGTGAGCTATGGGCGTGTGCTGGCCCCGATGGATGCGTTCAGTGACACGGTTCGGCAGTTTGCGGCCGAGGGTGGCCGTGGCTGCAATATCACCGTGCCCTTCAAGTTTGAGGCCTTTGCCCTGTGCCCCCGCCACAGCACCAGGGCGCAACTGGCGCAGGCCGCCAACACCCTGCGCTTTGATGCCGAGGGCTGGTGGGCCGACAACACAGACGGTATTGGCCTGGTGCGCGACATCGAACACCATGGCCAGCGGCCTCTGCGCGGTACCCGAGTTTTGTTAGTCGGTGCGGGCGGGGCCTCGGCCGGTGTGCTGGGCCCGCTGCTGCAAGCAGGCCCGGCCAGCTTGCGGGTGGTCAACCGCAGCCCTGACAAGGCGCAAGCCTTGGTTGAACGGCACCAAACTTGGGCCCACCAGCATGGTGTGCACCTGAGCCATGGCGGCCTGGCCGATGTCGACGAAGCTTATGAGGTGGTGATCAATGGCAGTGCCAGCAGCCTCAGTGGTAGCAGCATCCCCGTGGCCGACCGGGTGCTGGCCCCTGGCAGCTTGGCGCTGGACATGATGTACGGCCCTGCGGCCCAGCCCTTTTTGCAGTGGGCGCAAGGGCGCGGCGCGGTGGCCCGCGATGGCTTGGGCATGCTGGTGGAGCAAGCTGCCGAGGCCTTTTGGGTCTGGCGAGGCGTGCGGCCCGAGACCACCCAAGTTTTGGCCGAATTGCGCGCCGCGCTGCACCAGCCTGCGCCATGAGCACCGGGTCGCCCTCAGGCAGGTTTTGGCCCGAGGTCGGGCGGCTGTTGGCACTGGTGTTGGTCTGTGCCCTGTCCTTGCAGCTCTGGTTCTTGCTGCGCATTGCCACCATGGCCGTCATCGCCCCAGCCTCCACCAGCTTTCAGCGCAGCGAAGCCCTTCGCCTGCTGGGCGAAGAGAGTGAGTTCCGTTGGAGCCAGGAGTGGGCCGACGCCGAGCAACTGTCCAAACACCTGCGGCGGGCGGTGATTGCCAGTGAGGACGCGGGCTTTGCCAACCACCCCGGCGTGGAATGGGAAGCCATTGAAGCCGCCTTGTCGCGCAACGAAAAGGCCGAGGCCCGCGCCGAGCGCCTGCAAGCCCAGCAAGCTAAGCGGGCGGCACAGGCCAGTAGCAAGGGCGGTGGCAATGCCGCCCCTGCCAAAAAAATTGAACCCAAGGTCGTTGGGGGCTCCACCATCACCCAGCAACTGGCTAAGAACCTGTTTCTCTCGGGCGAGCGGACACTGGCGCGCAAAGGGCAGGAGATGATCCTGGCCTTTATGCTGGAAGGCCTGCTCGACAAACAGCGCATTCTGACCCTCTACCTGAACCATGTGGAATTTGGTGCCGGCATTTTTGGTGCCGAGGCAGCCGCCCAGCACTACTTTCGCAGCACGGCGGCCAAGCTCAGCGCCGAGCAGGCTGCTCGGCTGGCCGTGATGCTGCCCGCCCCCAAGCTGCGCCAGCGCCAACCGTACTCGCCCTTTATGAACAGCCGTACTGCCACCATCGTCGCCCGCATGTCTGCGGTGGAGCTGCCATGAGCAGCCAAGCCAGCGCCGAGATCGCCGCCCAAGCCGCCCGCCTGGTGGTGGAGGAAGGCCTGGACTATGCCGCCGCCAAGCGCAAAGCCGCCCGCGATCTCGGACGCCGCCAAGGCCGCAGCGCAGAGATGCCCAGCAATGAGGCCGTCGAGGACGAGGTCTGGGACTATTTGCGCTTGTTTTGTGCGGACACCCAAGCCCAGGAGTTACAGCATCTGCGCTTCTTGGCCGCCAAATGGATGGAGCGGCTGGCGGATTTCCGGCCCCATCTGGGCGGGGCCGTGTGGCGTGGCACGGCCACCAAGCTTTCGCCCATCCTGATCGACCTCTATGTGGATGACCCCAAAGCCGCTGAAATCGCCTTTCTCAATGCCGGGGTAGAGGTGGACAGCCACGGTGGTGAGGCCGATGATGGGCTGGGCGTGCTGACCGTGGCCGAGTTCAGCCGTGCCCTGAATGACACCGTGACCTTGCACTTCATCGTCCACGACCATGACGAGTTGCGTGGGGCCCTCAAGCCCGACAGCCGGGGTCGCAGTTGGCGCGGCGACCTGCCTGCCCTGCGCCGCTTGATGAACAGCCCAGACACTGCCTCATGAACGACCCTGTCTCATCTGCCCCACCCCCAGCCGAATCTCCCGCTGCCCGGCGGGGCGTGTTGCTGGGCGCAGGCGCTCTGGCCTTGCTGGCGGGTGCCGGGCTGGCCTGGCGGCGCTACCAGTTGGAAGCCGCCTCGCCCGAGGCGGCCGCCCTGCTCTGGCAACAAGAGGTGTTGACGCCCAGTGGTGCCCATATGCCCTTGGTGAGCCTGCGGGGCAGACCTCTGTTGGTCAATTTTTGGGCCACCTGGTGCCCACCCTGTGTCAAAGAAATGCCCGAGCTCGATGCCTTTGCCAAAGCCCACAGCGCCCAAGGCTGGCAGGTGCTGGGCTTGGCCGTGGACCAGGCCGAAGCGGTCAAACAATTTTTGGCCCACACGCCGGTGAGCTTTCCGATTGGCATTGTGGGCGTCGAAGGTCTGGCCTTGGTACGGGCTTTGGGCAACCCCAGTGGCGGCCTGCCTTTTTCAGTCTTGCTGGATGGCAAGGGCCGGATCAGGCAGCAGAAAATGGGGGCCACCACGGCGGCAGAATTGGGCCTTTGGGCGGCGGGCTTGCGGTGAAGGCCCCGTTCGGCCTCACCTTTTGGGGAAAAATTAGCTAAACCTCCCTAAAAGGCGTAAAGTTCGCCCCTTCGGAAACGATCAAGCAGCTTTTCCGAACGCACGGCTGCTGCGCACTCGGTTTCAAGCGCACACCATTAAGGCCGCAAAAAGATAGCATTTGGCTGCCGATGCGCGCAAAATACCAACACTTGATCGCTAATTAACTGAGAGCGGCTCAACCACCCCCTTAGGGGCCTCACCTGATGTGCAAGGGCCATGAGCCCTGCGCCGCGACCGCCAGCATGGACGCCTATGCGCTTGCAGCGGTCTGGTGGGCCGCCTCACTCACCCTTGGAGAAGTCAACGCCATGGATCTGCGTAAGCTCAAGACCCTCATCGACCTGGTCTCTGAATCCAATATCTCGGAGCTCGAGATCACCGAGAACGAAGGCAAGGTTCGCATTGTGAAGTCGGCCGGTGCCCCTGTGCTGATGGCCGCACCGGCCGCGCTGGCACCCGCCCCCGTTGCAGCCGCAGCACCCGTGGCTGAAGCCGCACCGGCTGCGCCTGCACCGGCGATTGAGCCCACCGGCCATGTGGTGAAGTCACCCATGGTCGGCACCTATTACACCGCTGCAACGCCTGGGGCCAAACCCTTTGTCAGCGTGGGCAGCGCGGTCAAGGAAGGTGATGCCCTGTGCATCATCGAAGCCATGAAGATCATGAACGAGATCGAGGCCGACTGCTCGGGCACCGTGACCCAGATCTTGGTCGAGAACGGCCAAGCGGTGGAATTCGGACAGCCGCTGTTCATCATCGAATAAGCGGCCCACGCCCATGTTCAAGAAAATTCTTATTGCGAATCGCGGGGAGATTGCTCTTCGCATTCAGCGTGCCTGTAAAGAGATGGGCATCAAGGCCGTGGTGGTCTACTCCGAGGCCGACCGCGAAGCCAAGTATGTGAAGCTGGCCGAAGAAGCCGTTTGCATTGGCCCCGCCCCGTCGGGCCTGAGCTACCTCAACATGCCGGCCATCATCGCCACAGCCGAGGTCACAGACGCCGAAGCCATCCACCCCGGCTACGGCTTCTTGTCGGAGAACGCCGACTTTGCCGAGCGCGTGCAGCAAAGCGGCTTTGTCTTTATCGGCCCCACGCCGGAGTCCATCCGCCTGATGGGCGACAAGGTCTCGGCCAAGCAGGCCATGATCAAGTCGGGCGTGCCCTGCGTGCCGGGCTCTGAGGGTGCCCTGCCCGAAGACCCCAAGGAGATCATCAAGATCGCCCGCGCGGTGGGCTATCCCGTCATCATCAAGGCCGCTGGCGGCGGTGGTGGCCGGGGCATGCGGGTGGTTCACACCGAGGCTGCGCTGATCAATGCGGTGCAGATGACCCGCTCTGAGGCCGGTGCTGCCTTCGGCAACCCCCAGGTCTATATGGAGAAGTTCCTGGAGAACCCGCGCCATGTGGAGATCCAGATCCTGGCGGACGAGCACCGCAATGCCGTCTGGCTGGGCGAGCGTGACTGCTCCATGCAGCGCCGCCACCAAAAAATCATTGAGGAAGCGCCGGCACCTGGCATTCCTCGCCGCGTGATCGAGAAGATCGGCGACCGCTGCGCTGCGGCTTGCAAGAAGATCGGCTATCGCGGTGCAGGCACCTTCGAGTTCCTGTTTGAGAACGGCGAGTTCTACTTCATCGAGATGAACACCCGCGTGCAGGTGGAGCATCCGGTGACGGAGATGGTCACGGGCATCGACATCGTGCAGATGCAGATCCGCGTGGCCGCGGGCGAGAAGCTGCCCTTCAGCCAGCGTCAGATCGAGATGCGTGGCCACGCCATCGAGTGCCGCATCAACGCGGAAGACCCGTACAAGTTTGTGCCCTCACCAGGCCGCATCACCACCTGGCATGCGCCGGGCGGCCCCGGTGTGCGCGTCGACTCCCACGCCTACACCAACTACTTCGTGCCCCCGAACTACGACTCCATGATCGGCAAGATCATTTGCCACGGCGACACCCGCGAGCAGGCCCTGGCCCGCATGCGGACCGCTTTGTCGGAGACGGTGGTGGAAGGCATTCAGACCAACATTCCGCTGCACCGCGAACTGATGGCTGATGCCAAGTTTGTACTGGGCGGTACCAGCATCCATTATTTGGAAGGCTGGTTGAGCCAGCATCGCCGCTGAGCCCCAGAGAGACCCCTGTGCCGATGTTTGAACTGTTGTTGACCGCGCCCCAAAGCTTGGTGGAGCCCGTCTCTGAAGCCCTGATGAACGAGTTGGAGGCGCTGTCGGTGTCGGTGGAAGATGCCGATGCCGACACCGAGGCAGAGCACGCTTTGTTTGGCGAGCCCGGTATGCCACCACCACGTGCAGGCTGGGATCGCTCCACCCTCAAGGCGCTGTTTCAGACGGAGGCGCAGGCTGAAGAGGCGGCCACCCTGCTGCTGGCCCAAGACTGGGCCCAGGGCTTGGGCGTGCAGGCGCTCAGCGCCGTGGTGGAACAGGACTGGGTGCGCCTGACGCAGTCGCAGTTCTCCCCCGTGGCCATCACGCCGGAGTTTTGGATCGTGCCGACCTGGCATGAGGTGCCTGAGGCCGCCAAAGCCGTCATCCGCTTGGACCCTGGCTTGGCCTTTGGCACCGGCACCCATCCGACCACGCGCATGTGCCTGAACTGGATCGCCCAGCAAGCCCCGGCGCTGTCGCCAAGCTGGCACCGTGTGCTGGACTACGGCTGCGGCTCGGGCATTTTGGCCATTGGTGCTGGCTTGCATGGGGGCCAACACATTGATGCCGTGGACATCGACCCGGCGGCCGTCGAGTCCTCCGCCTTGAACGCAACGGCCAACGGCGTCACGCTTCGGGTCGGTTTGCCCGACTTGGCCCAAGGCGAGTACCCACTGGTGTTGGCCAACATCCTGGCCATCCCCCTGAAGTTGCTCGCACCTGTGCTGTGCGGCCATGTGGCGGTGGGCGGGCATTTGGTGCTGGCAGGTATCTTGGAGCGACAAGCGGCCGAGTTGCAGCAGGCCTATGCGCCATGGATCGCCTTGGAGGTCAGCAATACTGAGGACGGCTGGATCCTGATGACGGGCCAGCGTCGCGCCTGATGCGCAAAGTCTCAGGGTGCAAGGCGTTGTTACGCCTTGCGTCGCTTCCCGGGCAGAGACCATGCCCCGCCATGGCATCATTCAGCGCATGAGTCTGGCCACCCGCTGCCCTGCATGCAGCACCACATTCAAGGTCGTTCAAGACCAGTTGAAGATTTCTGAAGGCTGGGTCCGCTGCGGCCATTGCCAAGAAGTCTTCAATGCTCTGCATTCGCTGTTTGACTTGCACCCACCGGAGCCCGAACAGGCACCCGAGACGCCGCTGCGCCAGCGGCAGACGCCGTTCACTGATCTCGATCTGGCGGAGCCTTCGGCCAGTGTCGAGACTCCCTTAGACGCTTCTGCGTCAGTGGCTGCTGAAGAGGCCACCGCCTTGACCACAGGGGCTCCACCGCAGACGGAAGCCACCTGGGATTTCGAAAACGCGCCGCCCATCCCGGCCGACGAACTGCTGCCCCAGCCCCAAGCCTCAGCAGACGACGAAGCCGAGACCGTGACCCCAGCGTTGCAAGCGGGGAGCATCACCCAAGAGGCACCACCGATTGCGGCGAGCAGCCCGCCGCCTGCCGCCGCCTCTATGGGCCATGCATCTTATGAGGACACCTCCCCCTCGGTGCTGGCGGAGCAAGACGCCTCCGTGTTGCCGCCCGAGGACGCTGCGCTCACGCCGCCCAAGCGGCGGCGCAGCAAACGCCGCGAGCGCCCGCGTGCTGAAGCACAGGCCCCGCGCAACAGCATCCTCAAAGACGCTGACGACCCCCGTGCCCGCCGGCGCAAGCGGCGGCGCAAGCCAGAATTCATGCGCAGTGTGGAGCGTGCGGCACATTGGCAGCGGCCTGGCGTGCGCGCCGTGCTGGGGGCCGCCACCGCCGTGTTGAGCCTGCTTTTGTTGGTGCAAGTCATGGTGCATTGGCGTGACGAGTTGTCTGCCAAATGGCCAGCCAGCACCCCCGTACTACTCACAACCTGCCAGGTGCTGGGCTGCAAGCTGACACCCCCCAGGGCATTGGAGCGCATCGTCCTGGACCAAAGCCAGTTAACCCGCACAGCCTACCCCGACACCTTGCGCTTTACCGCTGACCTGCACAACACCGCCCATCATGCGGTGCGCCTACCCGCCTTGGAGTTGCTGTTCAGTGACAGCAATGGCCAAACTCTGGTGCGCAAAGTCCTGCTGCCCGAGGACTTGAAGCCCGTGCCAGAGGCCATCCCGCCTGACGGTGTCTGGCATGTGGATACGCTGCTGAAGGTCGGCTCACTCAAGGTGGCCGGTTTTTCCACCGAATTGTTTTACCCCTAACCGAGCGGCATCGCCGACACATCATGGCCTGTCTTGTTTCCGGCTCCCTGGCTTTTGACACCATCACCAGCTTTCCAGGCCGTTTTGCGGACCAGATCCTGCCCGAGCAGGTTCACATTTTGAATGTCTCATTCCTGGTGCCTACGCTCAGGCGCGAGTGGGGTGGCTGCGCTGGCAATATCGCCTACACCTTGCAAGCCTTGGGAGGCCAAGCTGTGGTGGCTGCGGCCCTGGGCAACGACGGCGCAGACTATCTGGCCCGCATGCAAGGCTTGGGCATAGACACCGCTGCCGTGCTGCAGGTGGCCGAGAGCTACACGGCTCAGGCCATGATCATCACCGATGCCGACAACAACCAGATCACGGCATTCCACCCTGGGGCCATGCAGTACGCCCACGAGATCAAGCTGCCGAATCGCCCTGACATACGTTTGGCTTTGATCGGCCCGGATGGCCGTGAAGCCATGCTGCGCCGGGCCCAAGACTTGTCCGCTGCGGGCATTCCCTTTGTCTTCGACCCTGGCCAAGGCTTGCCCATGTTCAACGGCGAAGAGCTGCGCCAGTTCATCGCCCTGGCCACGTGGGTGGCGGTGAATGATTACGAGGGCAAGATGCTGTGCGAACGCACCGGCTTGTCTTTGGAGACGCTCTCCAACTCTCACCTCAAAGGCGTGCTGGTGACCCTCGCCGCTCAAGGATGCGATATCTGGGAGAAGGGCCACCGTACCCATGTGCCAGGTGTCGCGGCGGCCGACGTCTTGGACCCGACCGGCTGCGGAGACGCCTTTCGAGGTGCGCTGCTGTACGGCTTGGAGCAAGGCTGGCCACTGGCCCGCTGCGTGGCGCTGGGCAATCAGTTGGGTGCCCTGAAGATTGCCTGCCGCGGTGGCCAAAACCACGTGGTTGATCGCGCCGCATTGGGCCTCTGACAGGGCCGCCTGTGCGGCTACGTTAAGCCAGGGCTAAGGTGCTTAGCCAAGCACTGACCACGGCCTCAGGCGCATCAATCTGAATTTGTTTGCGCCGACTGCTGGGGCCGCGCAGCAGTTGCACGTCGCGCTTAGGCACGTCCAGCGATTTGGCCAACCAGGCCACGATCTCGTCGTTAGCCTTGCCGTCCACCGGCGGGG
This sequence comes from Ideonella sp. MAG2, assembly GCA_004359425.1. Lineage (GTDB taxonomy): Bacteria > Pseudomonadota > Gammaproteobacteria > Burkholderiales > Burkholderiaceae_C > Ideonella. The sequence continues at coordinate 2,116,465 of PTEU01000001.1, forward strand.
CGGCCAAGCGAAGCCGCAAAGCGCCGTCGTGCAAGCCCACCACCTCGGTGCGCTTGGCACCTGGCACGGCGCTGATGTCAAGCACACAAAAGCTGCCACTGCTGCGCAGGCAAGGGAAAGAAGAGCTCACCGCAAGAGGCCGAATGCGAAAGAAAAAAGCCCGGCCGAAGCCGGGCGTTTCAAAGGCGCTTGCGCGCTTTAAGGCTTGTTGCCCGTCGGGAAGGGCCACGCAGCTGCGGGGCTCAACGCGGTCTTGGCAGCCGATGCAGCAGGTGCAGGGGCAGGGGCAGGCTTGGAAGCGGCAGGCTTCTTAGCAGCAGCCTTTTTGGCAGGTGCTGCGGCCTTGGTGGCCTTCTTGGCAGGAGCTGCCTTAGCGGCCTTCTTCGCAGGTGCAGCCTTTGCAGCCTTGGTAGGTGCAGACTTCTTAGCAGGTGCAGCAGCCTTCTTCGGTGCAGCGGCCTTGGCAGCAACCTTCTTCGCAGGTGCAGCAGCCTTCTTCGGTGCAGCCGCCTTGGCAGCAACCTTCTTCGCAGGTGCAGCAGCCTTCTTCGGTGCAGCCGCCTTAGCAGCAGCCTTCTTCGCAGGTGCAGCAGCCTTCTTCGGTGCGGCCTTCTTCGCAGGGGCAGCAGCCTTCTTCGGTGCAGCCACCTTAGCAGCAGCCTTCTTCGGTGCAGCCGCCTTAGCAGCAGCCTTCTTCGCAGGTGCAGCAGCCTTCTTCACAGTAGCCTTCTTTGCAGGTGCAGCCTTTTTGGCCGGAGCGGCCTTCTTCGCAGTTGCCATGTCAAAACTCCTTGATCAAGTTACGAAACACACCAGTCTGCTCGATACAGACCGGCGATCCACCGCACCTGGGTGTTCCCGGCAGGTTCATTCCTACTCGGGCGCCCCCGATGCGGTGAATGGGGGCTGGCCCGTGGCGCTGGTTCTGTTGCCAGCACTCGACTCGGGCCGAGGATCTTGATCTCTCACACTGAGAGGGAGGACATCTCGCTCATCTGCGAGTTGGCCGCCCGCCTTCAACCTGATCAGGCTAAAGGCCTTGTGCCTTTGAGCAATGCGCCGAAGCGCCCTGCCCTCAAGGTCAATCCCAGCTCAATGCGCCACCGGATTGATATTCGATGACGCGAGTCTCAAAAAAGTTACGTTCCTTCTTCAGGTCAATCATTTCACTCATCCAGGGGAAGGGGTTTTCTTCGTTCGGGAAGAGTGGCTCCAAACCAATTTGGGTGGCACGACGATTAGCGATATAGCGCAAATAGCCTTTGAACATGGAGGCGTTCAAGCCCAACACACCGCGTGGCATGGTGTCTTCGGCGTAGCGGTACTCCAGCTCCACCGCCTTCTCGAACAGCGCTTTGATTTCGGCCTTGAAACTGGCCGTCCACAGGTGCGGGTTTTCGAGTTTGATCTGGTTGATCAGGTCGATGCCGAAATTGCAGTGCATGGACTCGTCGCGCAAGATGTACTGGTACTGCTCGGCCGCACCGGTCATCTTGTTTTGACGGCCCAGAGCCAAGATCTGCGTAAAGCCCACGTAGAAGAACAAGCCTTCCATCAGGCAGGCAAAGACGATCAGCGACTTCAACAGCGTCTGATCGGTCTCGGGCGTGCCGGTGGTGAAGTGCGGGTCCATGATCGCGTCAATGAACGGGATCAGGAACTCGTCCTTGTCACGGATGGACTGCACCTCGTGATAGGCGTTGAAGATTTCGCTCTCATCCAGCCCCAGCGACTCGACGATGTACTGATAAGCGTGGGTGTGAATGGCCTCTTCAAAGGCTTGGCGCAACAAGAACTGCCGCGCCTCAGGCGCTGTGATGTGGCGATAAGTGCCCAGCACAATGTTGTTAGCCGCCAGAGAGTCTGCCGTGACGAAGAAGCCGAGGTTGCGCTTGATGATGCGGCGCTCGTCTTCGGTCAAACCGTTGGGGTCCTTCCAGGTCGCGATGTCGCGCGACATGTTGACCTCTTGGGGCATCCAGTGGTTGGCACAGGTGGCGAGGTATTTTTCCCACGCCCACTTGTACTTGAAGGGCACCAGTTGGTTGACATCTGTCTGGCCATTGATGATGCGCTTGTCTGCGGCGTTGACGCGCCGGGCGCTGGCCGCCACCACGGACACGGCAGCAACCGGTGCAGGATGCAAGACAGGTGCAGGCGCTGCGATGGTGGCAGAAGAAACCGCTTGGAGCGCTGCGGCGGGTGGCACCGATGGCGCTGTGAACGGCACCGACGGTGCAGAAGCTACAAACGGCACCGACGGAGCGGATGCTGAAAACGGCACCGACGGTGCCGTGGGCCGCGTGCCCAGTGAAGCCCCTGCAAGGGGTTCTGGCGCGCTGCGATGAACAGGTGTCGACGGGGTACGTGTGTCGTCTTCCCAGACCAGCATGTGCGTGTTTCCTATGGCGTTGAATTATCGGAGTGTTGTGTCTAAACACCAAGCACTTCTTGACTTTGAATCGATGTCGATGTTGCAGGCGTGCATCGCTTTAGTGGCCATGCAGGCACTGCATCATCAAATCGTCCACACATTTTGTACGTTAGCGCTTAGCAGCCAACTGCGGCGTACTGGCTAGCGCCGCCGTTTGGCGGGTGGTGCAGCTCATGTGACCGCCGCCATGAACCCGCGTTGCCAGCGTTGCAAGATGCGGCTTGCTGACAGGCTTCGCCGTCTGGGTTGAGCCCAAGCTGCAACCCCGGCGAAGCGCATCTCACTGGCAGGCCTCGCAGTCGGGGTTGTCAATGCTGCAGAACTTGATGTCGGTGGCCGGTGTGGCCTCGGCCGCCACCACGCCCGCAGCAGGCACCGCCGCATCAGCAGACACACCGCCACCCACACCACCGCCCGAGGAGACTGCGTTCAGCGAGCCGTTGGAGATGGTGGACTTCTCGGCATGGGTTGCCGCCATGGTGCGCAGGTAGTAGGTGGTCTTCAAGCCACGCAACCAAGCCAGCTTGTAGGTGTCGTCCAGCTTCTTGCCCGAAGCGCCGGAGATGTAGATGTTGAGCGACTGGGCTTGGTCGATCCACTTCTGGCGGCGCGAGGCGGCCTCCACCAACCACACGGCATCCACTTCAAAGGCGGTGGCGTAGAGGCGCTTCAGTTCCTCAGGCACCCGGTCGATGCGGCGCAACGAACCATCGTAGTGCTTGAGGTCCATCACCATCACACTGTCCCAGAGCCCCAAGCGCTTCAGGTCGCGCACCAGGTATTCATTGACCACGGTGAACTCGCCTGACAGATTGGACTTGACGGAGAGGTTGCCGAAGGCCGGCTCAATGGACGCGTCCACCCCAATGATGTTGGAGATGGTGGCCGTGGGCGCAATCGCCACGCAATTGCTGTTGCGCATGCCATGCCGGGCAATGTGCTGGCGCAAGGCGTCCCAGTTCAGGGTCGCACTGCGGTCCACTTCCAGATATCCACCACGCGCCTGGGCCAGCAGGTCCAGCGAATCTTGGGGCAGGATGCCGCGATGCCACAGCGAGCCCTCGTAGCTCGAATACGTGCCCCGCTCGGCCGCCAGTTGGCTAGAGGCTTGATAGGCGTAGTAGCACACGGCTTCCATGGAGCGGTCGGCAAACTCCACCGCCTCAGGGCTGGCATAGGGCAGGCGCAATTGGTAGAGCGCGTCTTGGAAGCCCATGATGCCCAAACCCACCGGGCGATGGCGCATATTGGACTCTTTGGCCTTTTTGACCGCGTAGTAGTTGATGTCGATGACGTTGTCCAGCATGCGCATGGCCGTGGCAATCGTCTTGCTGAGCTTCTCGTGGTCGATGGCACCGTCCTTCAGGTGCTGGGCCAAATTGACCGAACCCAGGTTGCAGACGGCGATCTCCTCGCCATTGGTGTTGAGGGTGATCTCGGTACACAGATTGGACGAATGCACCACACCCACGTGCTGCTGCGGCGAGCGCACGTTGCAGGCGTCCTTGAAGGTGATCCAAGGGTGGCCGGTTTCAAACAGCATGGACAACATCTTGCGCCACAGGTCTTTGGCAGGCATGCGCTTGAAGAGCTTGATCTCGCCGCGATCTGCCCGGGCTTCGTACGCCACATAGGCACGCTCAAACTCGGCACCGATCAGGTCGTGCAGGTCGGGGCAGGTGGAGGGCGAGAACAAGGTCCAATCGCCACCTTCCATGACGCGGCGCATGAACAGGTCGGGGATCCAGTTCGCCGTGTTCATGTCATGGGTGCGGCGGCGGTCATCGCCGGTGTTCTTGCGCAGCTCCAAAAACTCTTCAATGTCCAGGTGCCAAGTTTCTAGGTAGGCACAGACTGCCCCCTTGCGCTTGCCACCTTGGTTCACCGCCACGGCCGTGTCGTTAACCACCTTCAAGAAGGGCACCACACCTTGGCTCTTGCCATTGGTGCCCTTGATGTAGGAACCCAGCGCCCGGACATTGGTCCAGTCATTGCCCAGGCCACCTGCAAATTTGGAGAGCAACGCGTTTTCTTTCAGCGCCTCGTAAATGCCGTCCAGGTCGTCCGCCACCGTGGTCAGGTAGCAGCTCGACAACTGCGAGCGGCGCGTGCCGCTGTTGAACAGCGTGGGCGTGCTGGACATGAAGTCGAAGCTCGACAGCACGTTGTAGAACTCGATGGCGCGCGCTTCACGGTCTGTTTCGTTCAGGGCCAAGCCCATGGCCACGCGCATGAAGAAGGCCTGGGGCATTTCGATGCGCGCTTCTTCAATGTGCAAGAAGTAGCGATCAAACAGGGTTTGCAAGCCCAGGTAGTCAAACTGCAAGTCGCGGTCCGCCTTCAAGGCGGCCCCCAGACGCGCCAGGTCGTACTGCATCAGCTTCTCGTCCAGCAGCTCAGCGTCCACGCCCTTCTTGATGAACTGGGGGAAGTACTGAGCGTAACGAACGTGCATCTCTGAGTGCAGCACTTCGCCGCCGAGAATCTCGCGGCGGATGGTGTGCATCAACAAACGCGCGGTCGCACGGGTGTAGGCCGGGTCACGCTCAATCAGCGTGCGCGAGGCCAAGATGGCCGCCTTGTAGACCTCGTCGATGGGCACACCGTCGTACAGGTTGCGCAGGGTCTCGGCGATGATGGGGTCGGGCTTCACGTCTTCGCCCAAACCAGCGCAAGCGGACTCGATCAAGCTCTTGAGATGGGCCTCGTTCAGCACCACGCGCTGGCCTTTGTCCAGCACATGCAAGGCATTGGAGGGCACCGCAGGCGCAGCGCTGGCTTGGCGAGCGCGCTCTTGCGTACGGCGCTCACGGTAGAGCACATAGGCCCGCGCCACTTCATGGTGGCCGCCCCGCATCAGGCCCAGCTCGACCTGGTCTTGCACATCTTCGATATGGAAAGTGCCACCACCGGGGCGTGACCGCATCAGCGCACGCACCACGGTTTCAGTCAGGGCATCCACAGTTTCGCGCACGCTGGCAGACGCTGCGCCTTGGGTGCCATGCACCGCCAAAAACGCCTTCATCAAGGCCACCGCAATCTTGTCGGGCGCGAAAGAGACGACCGCGCCATTGCGGCGAATGATTTGATAGCCCTGATAGGCCGTGACCGCGCCCGAGGTGGCGGCGGATGAAGGGACAGAACGGGCAGACGCCAAAGCGTCAGTCGTGCTGGACACAACAGCTTGCATGGAATTCCTCGGTTGGATAGAGAGATAAATGTTCAGTGGTTCTCAAAGGGGGTAGCGACCGCCCTTTGACAAACCTCGCGCTCATGACAAACAGACACCGCCACTTCTTGCTTGGATCACGCCTCCCTGGCGTTGTAGAGCGAGTCTTGGGTTGACACTTGAACCTCCGTGGCACATGGGCTGTTGGCCCTCCCGGTGCCGCCGACTGTCGCCGGTCTGGTGGGTGTTCCGCGGCCGAAACACCGAGGTGCATGACCGGCTTTGCAACTCAATGAATGGCACGAGGGCACACTATATCTGGGGGGAGGAGGCGTTTCAAGCACTACGGATAGCGTGATCGCATCAATTTGCAAGCAGCAAGCCCACACCGTCGTCAGGGCCGATTCGAAGCGACTTGGCGCAAAGGTGCATGAAGACTTGAAGGCTGGCGGTCCATCATGAATTGGCGGGCCTTTGCACAAGGTTTTGGGCCGCCAGGCCTTGTCAATCAAGGCATCACGGCAGCGCGCTCAGGGTTTGCAAGCCTCATCCACGCCTATGCACACGGCAGGCCACGCCAATTGGTCGCGCAGCGAATTCCAATCAAAGCCTGGCCCAGGGTCGGCCTTGCGGCCTGGGGCCACGTGCTCATGGCCAACCACCGCCGCCAGCGTATGGATTTGCGCCACAGCGCGGAGTAATTTCACCAAACTCTGCATCTGCGCCGCTTCAAAAGCCTCCCCCTCCAGGCCTTCCAATTCAATGCCCACAGAGTAGTCATTGCAGTTGCCACGCCCCTCCCACTCAGAGCGGCCGGCATGCCAGGCGCGGTCCAAGGTGGACACAAATTGAACGCACTCGCCATCACGCCGGATAAAGAAGTGAGCCGAGACTTCAAGGCCACGAATCCCCTGAAAGTAAGGGTGAGCCTCCCAATCCAGTTGATTGGTGAACAAGGCCTCGACCTCTCCCCCGCCATAAATGCCGGGCGGCAGGCTGATGGAATGGATCACCGCCAGCGACACAGCCTCTCCCTCAGGCCGTGGGCCAAAATTCGGGCTGTCAACGCGCCGAGCCTCGGCCCACCAGCCCTCTCGCCACAGCTTGGCGCTCACGGCTCGGCGGCCGTCAGGTCTGGCCCGGCGTCGCCCCCCTCGGTGATGCCCAAGCGCGCCATGCGGTAGCGCATTTGGCGCAAGGTCAAACCCAGGCGCGCCCCTGCGGCCGTGCGGTTAAACCCATGGGCCGCCAAGGCCCGGCGCAAGATGCTGCGTTCCAGGTCATCCAAGTGGGCGGCCAAATCATGGGGCAGTGGGTCCGCTTCGGTGGGCACCTGCACTTTGCTTGAGCCGACGCGCCCATCCATGGCGGCTTCAACAGCCAACACATCGGCCTCGGCCACGGTGTCACCGAAGGCCGCATCAGGCAAGCCCAGGTCGTCCACGCTGATGATCTCGCTGGCGGCCATGGCCACCGCCCGATGCAACAGGTTTTCAAGCTCGCGCACATTGCCCGGAAAGTCATAGGCCGCCAAGCGCTGGCGCGCTGAATCACTCAGGCGAGGCGCGGGTACCAGGCCTGCGTCTCGGGCAATGCGCTCCAGCAATGCTGTGGTGATGTCGTCCAGGTCTTCCAAGCGCTCGCGCAGCGGCGGCACATCGATACGGATGACGTTCAGGCGATAAAACAAGTCTTGGCGAAAGCGCCCCGCCGCTACTTCTTGGGCCAGGTCGCGGTGGGTGGCGCTGACGATGCGCACATTCACGGCCGCCTCGGCCGTGGCCCCTATCGGGCGCACGGCACGCTCTTGGATCACCCGCAACAGCTTGCTTTGCATGGCCGCCGGTAAGTCACCGATTTCATCCAAGAACAAGGTGCCGCCATGAGCAGCCTGAAAGAAGCCGTCACGGTCTTCTTGAGCCCCCGTGAACGAGCCCTTGCGGTAGCCAAAGAACTCGGCTTCCAAGAGGTTTTCCGGGATGGCACCGCAATTCACGGCGACGAAGGGCTGGCCCGCTCGGGGGCTGGCGTCATGAATGGCGCGCGCCACCAGCTCCTTGCCCGTCCCCGATTCCCCATGTACCAACGCAGGTGCCATGCTGCGGGCCACTTTTTCCACCAGCTCTCGGACTTTGTGCATGGCCCCCGAATGGCCCACCAAGCGTGCCAACGGGGCCAGTGGCCCCGCCACCGCAGAGCGCAGCGGCGTAGCGGCCTGCCCCATGGCCCCGGAGACCACGGTGCGAAACTGCTTCAAGTCCACGGGCTTGGTCAGGTAGTCAAACGCCCCCACCTTCAGGGCTTCGACGGCGTTCTCGGTAGAGCCGTAGGCGGTGATCACAATCGTGCGCTCGGGCCGCCGTGCCGCCTCTAAGCGCTTGAGCAAATCCATGCCCGTTCCGTCGGGCAAGCGCATATCGGTGATGACCAGTTTGTAGACCTTGGCTTGCAAGGCCTCCCAAGCCTCGGCCACCGTCGAGGCAGTCTCCACTTCATGGCCTTCGCGAAGCAGGGTCAATTCATAAAGCGTTAAGAGGTCGGGTTCGTCGTCCACGACCAGCACGCCGGTCCCCGATGTCGCGCTGTTCATAAGTAAAGCCGTCCTTCTGAAGCCACCGAGTCTTTGCGCAAAACAACTTGGAAGACATTAGGGTGCCGCGCCCCCGGCCTGCGCATGTAATCAATGCTGGCACCATGGCGCTCACACAACTGTCTGCAAATATAGAGCCCCAGGCCTGTGCCGCGGCTGCGGGTGGAGTGGAAGGGCTCGAACAAATGCGCTTCCACCTCTGGGCCAATCGGGTCACCATCGCTGGCCACCGAGAGGCGCACATAGGGTCCGTCCAACATCTCTACGGAAAGCAGCACCGAGCCCGCCATGTCGCGCGAATGTCGCAAGGCGTTTTCCAGCAGATTCACCAGCACGCGGCGCAGGTGGTCGGCATCAAACACCGCCCCCACCGGCTGGGGCGGAATCTGGACCCGCAAGCGGCACTCATGGCCCAAGACCACGCCAACCGTGCGGGCAAACTCAGCGCAGATGGTGCCGACCTCCTGGGTCAGGTCCAGCGTTCTCGACGGGGCTTGCCCGCCTGGAGCCGCCTCCATCACGTCATCCACAATGCGCTTGAGTCGCTCCACATTGTCGGCCACGATGCGGAGCAAGCGCTCTTGGTCGGGCCGCAGGGCATCTTCACTCAGCAGGGCATTGGCTTGCGCCACTGCCGCCAAAGGGTTGCGAATCTCGTGGGCAATGCCAGCGGAAATACGGCCCATGGCCACCAGCCGCTCTTGGCGTTGGCGCGCCAGCACATCGCGCAGCCTCTCAACAAACAGCACCGCCAACACCTCGCCACCGCCCTCGGTGGCCAAAACGGTACCCCGCTGGCCCTGGGTAAAGCGCGCCCGCACCCGCACCGAATGCGGTGAAGCCCCCGCGTAGGACAAGGCCAAGTCCACGCCGTCGCGCGGCCAGTGGCCAGCCCGATAGGCCGAGGTCACAGCTTCGCTCAGGCTGCGCCAGCCCTCCTCGCTTTGCAAAGAAAAGGGCGGCACCGGGCATTGGCCCTGCTCAGCCAACATCTTGCGTGCAGCGGGGTTGGCCGAGCGCACCCGGCATTGGCGGTCGACCACCAGCACACCGTCACTCATCTCGTCAATCACCAGGCGGTTTAACTCCGCTTGCTGGCGCGCCAACTCCAGGCTGCCTCGGGCCGTGCGCTCCTCACGGGCTAGGCGGCTGGCCATTTGCCCAGACACCAGCACAATGACAAACAGACCAATGCCGGCCAGGCCAGCTTGGGACATCAAAGAGAGCACATCGCCCCCTGCGATGCCACGCTGCCAAGCGGCCGCCAGCAACATCAAGGCCGCAGCCGACGCGGTGGCCAAGGCGGGCACGCGTGGGCTCAGCACCCCGGCCATCAAGACCGGCAGCACCAACAGTGCGGCGTGGTTCAGGCTGGAGCCCGGGTCCAACCAGTGCAAGACCCCAAAAGCCGCCACGTCCACGCCGATGGTGGCCCACCAATGCAGGCGGCGTAGCGAGCGTTGTCGGCCTTCAGCCCGATAAGCCCAGCGCCACCACGCCAACAGGGCTTGCAGCGCGTACACCCCAGCGACCATGGGCAGCCAAGACAGGTCTCGCCCCGACAGACCCAGCAACACCAATTGGGTGAGCAACAAGGCCACACCCAGCACCGCGCGCGCCGTCAAATAGGTGCGATAGACGCGTCGCTGTGCGGAGTCATCCGCACGCACCAAGCGCCGGGCTTGGCGCGACAAGAATGTGCTGTCCTCCGGTCCTTCGTCAGAGTCCGCCCATTCAGGCGTCATCAAGGACGGCTCATCGTCGGCCCCGGCCACACCAGCGGGCATGCCCAGGTCGGCGAACCAGGACTCGCCGTCATGGCCCGGCCTGGCGCGTGAGGCTGCGGCCTCGGGTCGCGACCGACTCAAGGCGTCCCCGAGGGGCCTGGCCCCAGACGCCGGTGTTCCTCGCCGCAATAGTGGCGGCCGGCCTCGTCCGCCAAGGCGTCTGATTGCGGCAGGTGTACGCCGCAGCGCGCACAGGCCACCATGGCCTGCCCGTCTGGCGCAGGGTCTGTGGACGAGCGCTGTGAGGTGTGCCCGCGCAGTTGCTTACGGCGGCTGCTGAGCCACCACCACACCAAGGCCACAGCGGCCAGCAGCAATATCAAGCGACTCATGCCTTATCCCGGTGATTTCTGCAACAACACTTCCAACACAAAGCGCGACCCCATATACGCCAGCAGCAACAGCAACGTACCGCCGTACAACCAGCGGGTGGCTTGACGCCCCCGCCAGCCCCACCACAGCCGCCCCACCAACAAGGCCGCAAACGTGGCCCAGCCCAGCAGGGACAGCACGGTCTTATGCTCCAGCCAGCGCCAATGCGGCGAGGCCATGCCCACGGCCAACGCCAGGGTCAGCACCACAAAGCCCGCTTCCACAAAGCGGAAGGTCATGCGTTCCAGCTTCAGCAGCGGCATGCCATAGGCCGTGGAGACCATGGCGCGTTTGTCACGCATGCGCTGATCCGCCGCATCAAGCATCAGCGCATGCAGCACAGCGGCACCGAACAAACCGTAGGAGGTGAGCCCCAGCACCCAATGCAAGGGGGCCCAGCGGGAGTGCGCCACCGCCCTCACCTCACCCGGAAAGATAAAGGCCAACACCATCAAGGCCAGCGCACTCAAGGCCAGCACCCGGCGCGCCCCAGGCACGGGCACCAAGCGGCTTTCAATGCCATACACCGCGACCACCAGCCAAATGGTGAAGGACAGCGCAGGCGCAAAGCCGATCATCAAGCCCTCCTGCCGGCCCAGCCCCAAGCCGGCCAGCAAGGCCAGGCCGTGCAGGCCCCAGGCGGCCACCAGGGCCTGCGCGGGCCAGCGGCGGTCCACAGGTGCGGGCATGGCCGCCACCAGATAGGCCAAGGCACCCACCAGCGTCGGCCCGAAGCCGGGCGATTGAAGTGGGTCAACGGATAAAATCATGGACACAGTTTACCGGCGCTCTTGCCGTCAGAGCTGCTGCCCGGCACACCAAGGAGCGCTTTTCTCATATGGCCACCACCCTCACCGATCGCCTGTCACACCTGGTCAAGACCATGCGTGGCCAGGCCCGCATCACCGAAACCAATGTGCAAGACATGCTGCGCGAAGTACGCATGGCCTTGCTGGAGGCCGACGTGGCCCTGCCGGTGGTGCGCGATTTCATCGCCCGGGTGAAGGAAAAAGCCCTGGGCCAAGAGGTCGTCGGCTCGCTCAACCCCGGCCAGGTGCTGGTCTCGGTGGTGCACAAAGAGCTGGCTGCCACCATGGGCGAGGGCATCTCCGACATCAACCTGGCCGCCCAACCTCCCGCCATCATCTTGATGGCCGGCCTGCAAGGTGCGGGTAAAACCACCACCACCGCCAAGCTGGCCAAGCACCTGATTGAGAAGCGCAAGAAAAAGGTGCTGACCGTCTCGGCCGACGTCTACCGCCCCGCCGCCATCGAGCAGCTCAAGACCGTCACCAAGCAAGCCGGGGCCGAATGGTTCCCCTCAGAGCCCAATCAAAAGCCCAAAGACATCGCCCTGGCCGCGCTGGACTGGGCCAAGCGCCATTACTTTGATGTGCTGCTGGTGGACACGGCCGGCCGCTTGGCCATTGACGAAGCCTTGATGGCCGAAATCCGCGAGCTGCATGCCACGCTGAACCCGGTCGAAACCTTGTTCGTGGTGGACGCCATGCAGGGCCAGGACGCCATCAACACCGCCAAGGCTTTTAAAGAAGCCCTGCCGCTGACCGGCATTGTGCTGACCAAACTCGATGGCGACTCACGCGGCGGTGCCGCCCTGTCGGTGCGCCAGATCACCGGTGCGCCCATCAAGTTTGCCGGTGTCTCTGAAAAGATCGATGGCCTGGAGGTGTTTGACGCCGAGCGCCACGCCGGGCGCGTGCTGGGCATGGGCGACATCGTGGCCCTGGTGGAAGAAGTCACCAAGGGCGTGGACATGGCTGCCGCCACCAAGATGGCGGAGAAGCTCAAGTCGGGCGGTGGCTTTGACCTGAACGATTTTCTGTCGCAGATCAGCCAGATGAAGAAGATGGGCGGCCTCTCCAGCCTGATGGACAAGCTGCCCGCGCAAATGGCCGCCAAGGCGGGTCAGGGCGACATGGACAAGGCTGAGAAAGACATGCGCCGCATGGAAGGCATTTTGAGCGCCATGACGGCCAAAGAGCGCCGCCAACCCGCGCTGCTGCTCGAGGGCAAAAGCAAAGCCAGCCGCAAGCGCCGCATTGCCTCGGGTGCTGGCGTGCAGATTCAAGACGTGAACCGCATGCTCACCCAGTTTGAGCAAATGCGCGACATGATGAAAAAGATGCAGGGCGGCGGCCTGATGAAGATGATGAAGAAGATGGGCGGCATGAAGGGCATGAAAGGGATGATGCCGCCGGGGTTTGGGGGGGGTTGAGACGCTGGCACACTGGGCTTGGCCGCCCTTCACTGCCCGCCACCGCACGCGCGGGGGGGCTGGGGACATGTCGCTCAAGGTGCTGGACCCGTGATCCGCCCAGTTTCGGCATCACGCGCCAACGCAACGGCATGTTGTAGATTCAAGCTCAGCATGGCCTGACCGCCGATGTAGCCGACCAAGGCGCTAGTCGCACGATGCTCAATCTCGTCGGCACTCGTCAAGCCAAGGCGAACCAAGGCCGCAATGTCCTCTCTATCGCTGTCGGCGAGGCGAGCTATTTTGCTGACCGCCAGGTCAACCGGAGACAGGACGTGAAGACGTAAGTTCTCCACACCAAAATCTATAGGGATAGAGTCACTCAAATAATCCTCATGCATCAGCGCAAAGGTGGAGTTGTAGTTGGTGTCAAGATAGATGAGCTGCTGAGTGCCATCTTCGAGCGTCACCTCAACCGCTAGGGTCTGTTGACATACAAATCCTACCCGCGTGAGCCCTACAGGCCATGCCAGTCTAGGCGCGCTGCGCCGCCCGCACCTCTGTGCGGGCAAGCGGCGCAACAACGAATGGCGTGGCCTGTAGGGCTCACCCGTTGGGCAGGGCGTCCAAGGGCGCTGGCGGGCGTTGCTCTCCTTGCCCGGGCACCTGCCCGGGCCGCGGATCGCGCCTACTCCAGCGCCCTTGGACACTCCTGCGCGGGCAGGATTTATATGTCAACAGACCCTAGATCGTTTGGAAGAAAAACACGCCCAGTGAATTCGGCGTCCACATCGCTTGTGACGCGAGAGGCCGTGTAGAGATGAACAGCCATACCGCCGGCCAGATAAACATTCAACGGGCTCCGCAGCGATAGGCGCTCGTCAAGTTGCCTGAACAACTCCCGAAGACCCTGCGCCAATGCAGTCCGCGTATGAAATGCGTGGCTTCTGGCCATCAATCAATGCCCGTAGAGTTTGTGACTCAGCATGTCCCTCAAGCGAGGCAGACTCAGAACCCAGCCCTTCCGGACAACATCCGCTGGGGCCAGCCTGTCATGGGGATATGACGCAAAGTACCGCTCGCTCGCCTGCATCAAGCGCTGAGACTCACCCGGGAAGCGCGAGCGAACGACCATCGCCGCCAAGCGAAACACATTCGCCTCGCGTTGGTCTTGCGCAGACTGCGAGGCCTGCCGGGCGACGACAGCGCACCGGGCAAGCATGGCAGATTCAGCATCTCTTGCAGACATGACCTGATCTCTCCCATCACACTCGGACGGATTCCATACAGCAACTGTACAGCGATGCGCACCATCGGCTGCCAAGGTCTGTCAAAGTGGCATGGACAACGCACAAAAGTCATTCGAGGCACGGAAGGCATCTTGAGCGCCATGACGGCCAAGAAACGCCTTCAGCCCTTCTTGCTGCTTGGGGGCAAGAGAGAGGCCCGTCACTGTGCCGCGTTGCCACACTTGGCGGATCATCAGATGCCGCTTCGAAACGACAAGTTGTGAACTTGCTTCCGAGCCTTGCTAAGCAAGCCTCTCCGGGCCGTGAGGGGAAGTCCGACAGAACCCTTTCGTCGGCCCGATTCACCTCGGCTGGAACGGTAACCTCCGATGAGTCCTCACCATCGTCACATCCGCATATCGGCCAATGCCCCCGCAAAGGCTGATTGAGGGTCAGCCGCTCCAGTAATGGCTCGCCCGATGACGACGTGGGTCGCACCAGCTTGGCGTGCCATGCGCGGTGTCGCCACTCGAGCTTGGTCGTTGTGGGACGCTTCCGAGAACTGAATGCCAGGTGTCACCTTCAGCATGTGGGCGGGCAAAACCTTTGCCAGCAACGCTGCCTCAGCAACCGACGCCACGATGCCATGGCAATCACAGCGAGCTGCGAGCAAGGCCAGTCGCTCGACTTGGTCGTTGACCGACGCTGCCAGACCAATTTCAGGCAAATCCTGATCCTTTAAGCTGGTGATCACGGTGAGCGCCAACACATTGAGTCGCGGAAACGGCTTCGCTGCTTCAACAGCCGCTGTGAGCACCGCACTCCCCGCCGAAGCATGCACGGTCACCATGCTCGCACCCAGCTTGCCCGCTGCGCGAACGGCACCGGCCACAGAGTTGGGAATCTCATGGAGCTTGAGGTCCAGGAACACGTCTTTGCCCCGAGCCACCAAATCTCGCACCACACCGGGGCCTTCTTCCGTCAACAGTTGCAGGCCCACTTTGTAAGAGCTGGCATGAGGCCCAATACGGTCCACCAAGCGCAAGGCTTCTGCACCAGACGGGAAGTCGAGTGCAACGATGACCGGGCAGGTGCTAGGCTCACGCGGGGGCTTCTGCATCGGGGTTGATCCTCATTCGGGCAAGCCAGCGTGACCCCGGCTCAATCCAACAGCGCCTTCGCAAACTCTCGCGCCTTGAAGGTCTGTAGGTCTTCGAGCTTTTCGCCCACGCCGATGAAGTAGACCGGCAGCGGCCGCTCGCGGGCGATGGCGGCGAGCACGCCGCCCTTGGCGGTGCCGTCCAGCTTGGTCACGATCAGGCCGGTCAGGCCCAGGGCGTCGTCAAAGGCTTTCACCTGAGTGAGTGCGTTTTGGCCCGTGTTGCCGTCCACCACCAACAGCACCTGGTGCGGCGCGGTGGTGTCGGCCTTGCCGATCACGCGCTTGATCTTTTTCAACTCTTCCATCAGGTGCAGTTGCGTGGGCAGGCGGCCGGCCGTGTCGGCAATCACCACGTCGCAGCCGCGGGCCTTGCCAGCGGTCACCGCATCAAAGGTCACCGCCGCCGGGTCACCGCCTTCTTGGCTGATGATCTCCACGCGGTTGCGGTCGGCCCACACGCCCAGTTGCTCGCGCGCCGCTGCGCGGAAGGTGTCGGCCGCGGCCAGCAAGACCTTGCAGTCGCTCTCGGCCAAGTGCTTGGTCAGCTTGCCGATGCTGGTGGTCTTGCCCGCCCCATTAACACCCACCACCATGATCACGGTGGGGTGGAACTCTCCCACCACCAATGCCTTCTCCAACGGTGACAAAAGCTCGGTGATGGCGTCAGCCAACAAGGCCTTCACAGCAGCGGGCTCGGTGGTCTTGCTCTCTTTGACGCGGCGCTTCAAGTCTTCCAACAAATTCTGGGTGGCTTTGACACCGGTGTCCGCCATCAGCAAAGCAGCTTCCAACTCTTCATAGAGCTCGTCGGTGATCTTGGTGCCGGTGAAAACCTGGGCAATGCTGGAGCCGGTGCGCGCCAAACCTTTACGCAGGCGGCTGAGCCAGCCCTCGCGCGCAGCAGGCTCGGGCTTGGCCGTGGGCTCGGGCGCGCGGGTGAAGGCGTGAGGCTCCACCGGGGCAGGTGCCACCGCTGCTGGCGCAGGGGTGGACGCAGGCGCTTGGGGCGCAAGGGCCACCGGCTGCGGAGTCACCCCAAGCGCGTATGAGGCTGCCCCCCCCACCGCGGACGGTGCCGGTGCTGCGGGCAGCGCGTCCACCAGCGCTGGCTGAGGGGCGACAGCAGGCGCGGGTGCGGGTGCGGGCGGCGGCGCCGAGCCAAACTTTTTGCGAAAGAAACTGAACATGGCGCTATTGTCGCGGGTCTTGAGGCCTTGAAGCTGACAGCCTGGCTTTGGGCCTTTCTGACAGGCTCATGGCAGCACATCCTTGTCGACAGCCATCGAGAGGTCTTGTAGATGAGCCCTCCCCGCCAGCCCACGAGGTCATCCCCGACACGGCCACCTCAGGCGGTGACTCAGCAAGATAGGGATAGAGAGTGCCCCTAGTAGACTCACACCGATCTACAGACTGCCCCTTTGAAAGCCGCTGATGCCTTTGATTTACAACATCATGACGCTTGGGCTGTTCGTCGTGGCCGTGGGCGGAGCAAACGCCCAAGAAGTCCGCGCGACGCCCGATCAATTCTTCAGTGCTTTTGCGCAGCGCCACGAGACCCAATGCAAACAGCGGGGTGAACTCGAGCGGCGCTACCTCCACAGAGGTGAGCTGGTGGCTGCCTATGCTGCAAAAAGCGCGGAGGTCAGTCTTTGTGACTGCATGCCGCAAGGCTTGAGCGCACTTCAAAAGAGTCTGTCAAAGACAACCCGAGAGACACCAGTCCCACTCACAGAATTCGCACAAAAGTACCTCATTCCGACTTCAGCGAGGTGCTCTGCAGAAGGCCTGCACGCAAGCTATTCACTCTCCGAAGGGTGCGCTCAGCGCCACAAATCGCAGTTTGCTAACCCTGAGGGTTTCTGCCAATGTATGCAATCGGCAATCTCAGCCCTTAGCGACATGGAGGTTTATCAATCCGGGCAGGAAGGAGCTGACTTTAGCGAGGCCTACCAGAAGGCAAAACGAGAGGGAGTGCCTCCTCCCGACCCTCCTGAGGCCTTGAAAAAACTACAAGCGATGGGAGAGCGTTGTGCATCCACAGCCAATAGGGCTAGTGGACTCACTACTCCCTGAAAGAGGCTATCAGCCCCCCCACCCAATCCGCCCCGTCAACATCTGCCACCACATCACCCAGTCGCCCATGAAAGAGTAGAACGGCTGTTTGAAGCTGGCGGGTTTGTTTTTCTCGAACACAAAGTGGCCGACCCAGGCCCAGGCATAGCCTTGCACCACGCTCAGGGCCACCAACCAGGGGGTGGCGGTCAACAGGGCAATCAGCAGGAGCACAAGGCCCGTGCTGGAGCCAATGAAGTGCAAGGTACGGCAAGTGCGGTTGCGGTGCTCACCCAGGTAAAAAGGATAGAACTCGGCAAAGCTATTGAACTTGGGGGCCGCCGTGGCCTGAGCTTCGGTGCTGGACATGTTTCACTCCTTGTAGCTGGGGTCGATTCGATCCAATTTGCGCAGCAGTGCCGGCCAGGCGATCTGCGCGCCCATGCCCTTGGTCACTTGGGCGTAGACCTGGGCCATGCCGTCCAAGATGGCCGGGTTGACCATGGTCAGCGCGGTGCCACCGGCCAGTGCATCGACTTGGATGCGGCAGGTGTTCTCAAAGGTGTACATGGCCAAAAAGGCCTCGGGCACGCTGCGGCCTACGGTGAGCAGGCCGTGGTTGCGCAGCACCAGGTAGTTGGCCTGGCCCAAGTCGCGTTGCAAGCGAGGCCGCTCGTCGTCGCGCAGGGCCACGCCTTCATAGTCGTGGTAGCCCAGTGAGGCCAGCACAAAAGTGCTTTGCTGGCTGATGGGCAAGATGCCGTGCTGTTGCGCGCTGACCGCCACCCCCGCGCGGGTGTGGGTGTGCAGCACACAGCCCGCGTCCTCGCGCACCGCATGGATGCAACTGTGGATGGTGAAACCCGCTGGGTTGACGGGATAGGGGCTGTCCAAGAGCTTGACGCAATGTTGGTCCACTTTGACCAGGCTGGAGGCCGTGATCTCGTCAAACATCAGCCCATAAGGGTTGATGAGAAAGTGATGCTCCGGCCCTGGTAAGCGGGCCGAGATATGGGTGAAGACCAGGTCGCTCCAGCCATACAAGGCCACCAAGCGATAACAGGCCGCCAAGTCGACACGCAGTGCCCATTCCTCGGCCGAGACTTGGCCACGAACATCAAGGCTGGCTGGATCAGGCATGCGTCACTCCTTGGGGTTGGGGCGGATTATGGTGTGGTCGGCGAAGTTTGCTTGGCCAGCGCTTTGCGGGCCAAGTCGTCCACCCAAGAAGGGGCGATCAGCTTGAGCCAGCGCCCCAAGCGGCCCTGCAAGGTCATCACCACTTCGCGGCGTCGCGATTGCATGCCCTCAAGAATCAGTTGGGCGCATTCCTCAACCGACATGGCCTTGTCTTCGCGCAGACCGCTCACACCGGCGGCCTCGCCCTTGGCATTGAAGCCGCGCTGGCGAATTTGGGTGGCCACCACGCCGGGGTAAGCCACGGTCACGCTCACGCCGCGAGGCTCAACCTCGGTCCGCAGAGCCTCCATGAACCCGCCCACGGCAAACTTGGTGGCGCTATAGGCCGTGCGTCCCGGCACTCCCACCAAACCAGCCAGCGAGGACACCGCCACCAACCGTCCACGGCGTGCCAGCAAATGCGGCAAGGCCTCGTGGGTACACCACAGCGTGGTCCAAAAATTGATGGTCATCAGCTCTTCGTACCACACCAGTTTGTCGACAGAGACTTCGTCAAACATGGCATGCGCGGACACCCCCGCGTTATTGACCAAGGTGTCGATATGGCCCCACTGGGCCAATGAGGCTTGAATAAGCTGCCTGCAGGCCGCTTGCTGCCGCAAATCTAAGGCTTGCACAAGGGTCTGGGCCCCATAGCTGCGGCAGACTTCAGCCACAGCCTCCAGTTTGTCCGCAGAGCGGGCCGCGAGCACCAGGCCGCATTGCGCACCATATTTTTGGGCCATTTGCCGAGCCAGCTCGGCCCCGATGCCATCCGAGGCACCGGTGATCACGACCACTTGCTGGGGAGGCGTCATGGTTGCTTCGCTCCAAGCACAGCGGCCGCTGTGCGATGCGGGTCGCGGCGCACCGGGCCAGCCCCCGCTTCCACCGCCTCACGCAGCTGGGCCAATTGGCCCATGGCAAAAAAGAGCTCGACCAGTACAAACATGGGGCCTTGCAGCAAGCCGATAAGGTCATCAACAAAAGCAGGCTTGCGCCCCTCGTAGTAGTGCCCGACGAACTGGATCACCCAGCCGACAAAAAACAAGCCCAGGCCCCAGCCCAACCATTGAGCCGTAGGCCCCTGCGCCAAGCCCTGCGCCCACAGTGCCCCCCCCACCAACATGGCTGAGAGCAGAGCGCCCAGACCCAGGTGCAAGCGCAGGTAAAAAACCGAGGCCAGTGCCACGGCCACCCAGGCCGGGGTCAGCAACAGCCCCCCCACGGCCCATTGGGGACGCGAGAGCAAGATGGTCACGGCCAGCACGATCATGGGAATGCCCACGAAGTGGCTGGCGATATTGCGCGGGTCACGGTGATAGCGCGCGTAGCTGATCATGTGTTCGGCCAAGGTTTTCATGGCGATATTCTCCTGAGTCAACCAATCCGCCTATCATCCCCCGGGCGCAGAAACCGCGCTATCAACTGGCCGACAGTCCGACTAAGGGTTTTCAGCATGGCGAGCACGCCTTCTCTGCCTGAATTGCACACACTGCTCAGCGAAGGTGCCTGGTTTGCTGAGTTGCCAACAGCCGTGCAAACTTTGCTCTTGCAGCATGGGCAATGCCAGAGCCTGGACGCCGGACAGCGCCTATTTTTGCGCGGTGACCCCTGCGACGGGCTGTACGCGGTGCTCAGCGGAGCCATGCTGATCACCGACAGCAGCCCCGAAGGGCGCGACTCCACCTTGGCGCTGCTGGCCCCACCAACGTGGTTTGGTGAGATCTCCATCATCGACAACGGCCCTCGCACCCATGACGCCCATGCCCAGGTGGCCAGCACACTGTGGTGGGTGTCTCGCAGCCAAATTGACGACCTGCTCGCTGCCCAGCCCGAGCTGTGGCGACATCTGGCGCGACTGGTCACCACCAAGATGCGCCTGCTGTTTTGGCGCTTGAGCAATTTAGCCGCCCAGCCCGCCCAAACCCGGCTGATCCATGAGCTGCTGCGCTTGGCCCAAGGCTATGGGCTGGCCCAAACTCCCGCAGGCCCCCGCCTGTTGCCCATCAAGCTGGATCAATTGGCGGGCTTGGCGGCCACCTCGCGCCAAACCGCCAGCGAGGTCTTGGGCCACCTGCAGCGCCAGGGTTGGGTGCGCCGCCAGGCACAGGGCTTGGTGGTGGTGGATGAAGACGCCCTCAGGCAGCAACTGCACACCCCCTAGGCCCTGGGGTGCTTCTAGGGAGCTGCGCCGACGCTTTAAGGATGGTCGCATCGCCGCCCGCAGCGCACGCTATGCCCAGGGTGGATAGCGGCCCGCGATCGGCGCGGGGTCCGTGCTGATCCACCGCTGCGGGAGATCACCACCATGAGTTATTTGCTGAAGGGCCTGTTGCAAGGCGCACTGTGTCACGACTGTGTTGAAACGCTGGAAGGAGTGGTCGTACGGGCCTACGCCGTCGAGCCCAGAGTCAATGTCACCGCTTTGGCGGTGGCGCGGAGCAAAGACACCTTTGAACAACTGAGCCCGGAGCAGGTCAAGGCCAAAGCACCGCGCTTACTGGCCGAGGCCCGGGTGGACGCCCAGGGCCAGTACGCCCTGGACTTTGGCAGGCAAAAAGCTTACGAAGGCCAGGCCATCGAGCTTGATATCTTTTGCACGACTGTGCCTCGGCGCAAAAGTGAGCTGGAGCTGCCGCCTCCCATGCAGTTCAGCATCACCACGGTGCAACCCCAGTGGCGAGCCCTAGACCAGTTTCAAGTGGCCGTCTGGGACCACACGCTGCCCTATCGCACTTGGTGCGCCGTGCGAGGGCTGTTTGGGGCCTGGGTGGTCTGTGGCCAAGTACGCCATTGCGAGACCCAAGCACCTTTGGCGGGCCTCAAAGTGCGGGCCTTTGACGTCGACTGGTTGCAAGACGATGCCCTGGGCGAGGGCCTCACCGACTCGAGCGGGCGCTTTCGCATCGATTACCTGGCCAGTGACTTCGCGCGCACCATCTTTTCCCCGAGCATCAACCTGGAATGGACGGGCGGGCCGGACCTCTACTTCCGTGTGGAGACGGCGTTGGGCACAGTGCTGCTGAGTGAACCTGCGGCCCGTGGCCGCGCCCCCGACCGCGAAAATGCAGGACCTTGCTTTTGCATCGACCTGTGCGTGGATCAGCAACCACCCAGCACGGAAGACATCTCGGCCTTTGTGGCCATCGGCCAGTATTTTTACGCCACGGACATCGACTCAGCGCTGGGTGGTAGCGGCCTGACCACAGGCGACCAGCGGGCCTTTCACCGCAGCTTGCGCCTCAACGGCGTGCTGGCTAAAACCTTGAACGGGCAAGCCCTGGAATACCGCTTCGAGTACCGCCACACCAGCGCCAACGGTACCCCCACCGGCCCCTGGACCCCTATCCAGCCGACCGAATTTGGCTCCACCTACATTGGCACCTTGGAGCGCCTAGACTTGACTGACCCCAGCGGTGAATACAAGATCAAGGCCCATCGTGTTTACGCCGACCCCGCTTCGCCCGGCGCAGACGACAGCCACGCCGCCATCGTCGATGGATGGATACGCGTCCCCCAAGCCAGCAATGCGCTTGGCCCTGAGGGCAGTTTCATACCGAACGGCAACATGCTGATGCTGTTGACAGACAAGCTGCTGCCCCAACCGGCCCTGACCATGGCGGGCGTCTTGGCTGGCGAAAGCAGCACCGCCCACGGTGCAGCACTGGCCCAGAACCAGCACATCGGCTTACGCATGCGGGTGCGGGCTGTGGGTCGACCCAGCACCGAACTGAACGCCAACACCTGCGCTCACCTAGCCATTGAGAACACCGTGTACCAGCGCGTCCGCAAGGGTGGCTCTTGGTCACCTTCCGTGGTCGATGGCCAGCTCTGCGCCTGCTCGGTCGATACGCTGGAATTGCGTAGCGCGGGGGGCTGCTCCGGCCTGAACAACAGCTTGACCGTGCTCTACACCGCCGCACACCCCAATTTGGGCCAAGTCAGCCTGAGCATGAAAGGCCCCGGTGGTGATTTGGGCTTCACCCTCGCCGCCTCGCCCAACCTGCAAGACCGCTTTGGCCAGGCCAGCAATGGCAACCCGCCGGGCTCCTGGGCCTACGCGGACCTGCCGGACTGCGCCTACATCGTCACACTGAGCGCCCAGTTGCTGTTGACCACCGGTGACAGCGTGCCCGACCCGGTCATGGACCAACTGGCGTTCTGCAAAAAGGGCTAGCCCACACGACAGCTCGGGGGCATAGCGTTACCAGGCCTCAGGGCGCGCTCACCGCTCACACCCCCAGATAGCGGTGCAGCGCGGCCTCGTCGTCGGCCAGGTCGTCTGAGGCACCTTCCAGCACCAGACGGCCCTTTTCCAGCACCATGCAACGGTCGGTGTGAGCCAGCACCTTTTGATAGTTGCGGTCCACCACCAGGGTGCTCATGCCCGAGGCACGGATGAGCGCAATCACGCGCCAAATCTCGGCCACCACCAAGGGCGCCAGGCCTTCGGTCGCTTCGTCCAAGATGAGCAGGTCCGGGTTGGTCATCAGTGCGCGGCCAATGGCCAGCATCTGCTGCTCGCCGCCGCTGAGCTGGCCGCCGCCATTAGCGAGGCGCTCGCCCAGGCGCGGGAAGGTTTGCAGCACGCGCTCAAAGGTCCAGTCCATTTGGCCGCGCGTGCCAGGGCGGGCGGCCATTTGCAGGTTCTCGCGCACGCTCAGGTTGGGGAAGACGCCGCGCCCTTCAGGCACCACGCCAATGCCCCGCCGCACGATGTGCTCGGTGCGGTCTTGAGTGACTTTGTGGTCATGCACCCAGACCTCGCCGCCGCTGGCGCGCACCTGGCCCAAGAGCGTGCGGATCAAGGTCGTCTTGCCCATGCCGTTGCGGCCCAGCAAGCCCATGGCCACGCCGGGCTGCAGGCTGAAGCTGATGCCATGCAGGATGTGGCTCTGGCCATAGTGAGCATGCAGGTCTTGCGCGGCCAACAAGGCGGTGCTGTCAGTGGCCATGGCCGTCCCCCAAATAAGCCGCACGCACCTCGGGGTGCGCTCGGATGGCCTCGGGGGCATCGCTGGCAATGACCCGGCCATTGACCATCACCGTGATGCGGTCCGCCACGCGGAACACCGCGTCCATGTCGTGCTCGACCAGCAAGATGGCGTGGTCGCGCTTGAGTTCATTCAACAGCGCCAGCATGCGCTCGGTCTCCTCGGCGCCCATGCCCGCCAAGGGCTCGTCCAGCAGCAGCACCTTGGGCGCACCCGCCAGGCACATCGCAATCTCCAACTGGCGCTTTTGGCCATGCGACAGCGTGCCCGCCACGCGCTCAGCCACCTCGCCTAAGCCGGCACGTTGCAGCGCCTCTTCGGCCGCGGTGTTGGAGGGCACGCAGCTTGACGCCGGCTGCCACCAGTTCCAGGCACGCGGCCAGCGGGCTTGGGCGCTGAGGCGGCAGTTCTCGCGCACGGTGAAGGGCGTGAAGATGGTGTTGCGCTGGTAGCTGCGGCCCAGGCCTGCGCGGGCCCGCTTGGGTTGGCGCCAGTGGGTGATGTCCTCGCCCATCAAATGCACCTGGCCGGCGCTCACCGGCAGCTCGCCCGACAGCAGGTTGATCAAGGTGGATTTGCCCGCACCGTTGGTACCAATCACCGCGTGCAGCTCGTCCCGGTGCAAGGCCACCGAGACATCCTCCACCGCCCTCAGGCCGCCAAAAAAACGCGACACGCCTTGGGCTTGCAGCATCAGGGTGCTCATGGTTTGCCATCCTTGTGCAGCAGCCCCACCAGCCCGCGCGGCATCAGAGCCACGCTAGCGATGATGGTCAGGCCCAGCATCAGCTGCCAATGCTTGGCAAAGGCGCCAAACACGGCTTGCGACTGAAACAGCTCTTGCAGCAGTGCAAAGGCAAACGCCCCCAGCACCGCGCCGCGCAAGTGGCCCAAGCCGCCCAGAATGATCATGATCAGCACCGCGCCGCTTTGGTGCCAGCTCAGCATCTCGGGGTTCACAAAGCCGTCTTTGAGTGCAAACAGATAACCCGCCAAACCAGCCATCATGGCCGAGACCACAAAGATCGCCAGCTTGTAGCCAAAGGTGGCAAAGCCTGCAGCCCGCATGCGCTGCTCATTGGCTTTGATGCCGGCCAAGGCCCGGCCAAAGCGGCTGCGCAACATCACCGCACTGGCCACAAAACAGGCGCCCAAGCAGGCCCAGACAAAACCGTAGAGTTGAGCGGGTTTGTCCAGGTCCAGCAGCGTGGTGTCCGCCACTTTGACCACCGGCTTGAAGTACAGGTAAATACCGTCCGTGCCGCCGCCCAGCGGGGTGTCGTGCACCACGAAATAAGCCATCTGTGCAAAGGCCAGGGTGATCATGATGAAGTACACGCCCTTGGTGCGCAGCGACAGCGCGCCCACGGCCAGCGCATACAC
This sequence comes from Ideonella sp. MAG2, assembly GCA_004359425.1. Lineage (GTDB taxonomy): Bacteria > Pseudomonadota > Gammaproteobacteria > Burkholderiales > Burkholderiaceae_C > Ideonella. The sequence goes on from PTEU01000001.1 coordinate 2,141,034, forward strand.
CCCCGCCGCACCGCAGGCGGCCAGCAAAGTCAACCACAGCGAGCCGGCCTCGCCCTCGGGCGAGAGCAGCGTCACTGCATAAGCCCCAATGCCAAAAAAGGCGGCGTGACCAAAGCACACCAAGCCCGTTTGCCCCACCAGCAGCTCCAAGCTCAAGGCAAAGATGGCCAGGATCATCACCTTCATGGCCAGTTCCACATAGAAGCCCGAGATCAGCCACGGCAGTGCGGCCAGCACCGCAAAAGCCAGCAGCACCGGCACAGCCCGGCCCCAGTCCCATCGTCCTGCTTGCGGCATCGCCATCATCCGTTCGCCTTGAAAAGGCCTTCTGGCTTCCACAACAACATGGCCGCCATCAGCAGGTAGACGGACAAGCCCGCCACGCTGGGCACCAACACCTTGCCAAAGGTATCGACCACGCCCACCAACAAGGCGGCAATCAAGGCCCCCTTGATGGACCCAATACCGCCAATGACCACCACCACAAAGCAGATGATCAACACGCTGGAGCCCATGCCCGGGTAGACGCTGGAGACCGGCGCGGCGATCATGCCGGCCAGCGCCGCCAGGGCCACGCCCACCGCAAACACAATGCGGTAGAGCAGCCGAATATTGATGCCCATGGCTTGCACCATCTCGCGGTTGCTGGCCCCCGCACGGATGCGCATGCCCAGCCGCGTCTTGGCCAGCACCCACCACATGGCCAGCGCCACGGCCAAGCAGACGCCCGAGATGAAGAGGCGGTAGACCGGATAACTCATCAAGTCACCCAAGGCGATGCTGCCCGACAGCCACGCAGGCGGTGTGACACCATGCACATCGTCACCCACCAGCATGCTGCGCAGCTCTTCAAACACCAAAATCAGCCCATAGGTCATCAGCACCTGCTGCAAGTGCTCGCGCTCATAGAGAAAGCTGAAGAACACCCACTCCAGCACATAGCCCAGCAGCACCGACAGCACCATGCCCACCAAGAGCGTGGTGAAGAAGCCCCCACCCAGCACCTGCTGCACCCCCGGCGCCAGCGCATAGGCCATGTAAGCGCCGATCATGTAGAAGCTGCCATGGGCGAGATTGATTACGCCCATGATCCCGAAGATCAGCGTTAAGCCAGACGCCACCAGAAACAGCAGCAAGCCGTACTGGATGGCGTTGAGGCACTGAACAAGAAAGGTGGCTAAGTCCATCGAGAGTTCACTGTTGCTGCACTATCAGGCGGCCGGAAGGCCGCCGCCCCCTCAAGCCCTCGCCGCGGAGCCGGCTCCGCCGGTCCGCCAGCGAAGCCCCCTCGGGGGGTGGCGAGCGCCAGCGAGCCTGGGGGCCAGTGACATTACATCTTGCAGCCGCGGGCGGGATCGGTCAGGGCCTTAGAGGCAACGCCCACGACCTTGTTCTCCTTACCCACCACCTGACGCAGATAGAAATCCTGCACCGGGTTGTGCGCCTTGCTCAGCATGAAGGCACCGCGTGGGCTGTCGATCTTGGCCTTCTCCACAGCGGCTGCAAACTCGGCCTTCTTACCCACATCGCCCTTCACCGCATTCAAGCCTACGCCCAAAATTTGCGCCGCGTCATAGCCTTGCACGGCATAGACATCGGGCTGCAGCTTGTAGCTCTTGGCATAGGCCAAGCGGAAGGCGTTGTCGCGGGGTGTGTTGAGGCTGTCGCCATAGTGCAGCGCGGTGAGGATGCCTTCGGCCGAGGCACCTTGGGCCTCCAGCGTGCCGTCAGTCAAGAAGCCCGAGCCATAGAGGGGGATGGTCTTCTTCAGGCCCGCTGCGTCGTAATCTTTGACAAACTTCACCGCGCCGCCACCGGCAAAGAAGGTGAAGACGGCGTCAGGCTTGGCCGCCGCAATCTCGGTCAGCAGGGCTTGGAATTCGACATTGGGGAAGGGCAAGGTCAGGTCCTTGATGACCTCACCGCCACCCTTGGCAAAAGCCTCTTTGAAGCCCTTGACCGACTCATCACCGGCGGCGTACTTCCAGGTGATGGTCACCACTTTCTTGTGACCCTTCTTGGCCATCACCTCGCCCATGGCATAGCCCGGCTGCCAGTTGCTGAAGGACGACCGGAAGATGTTGGGGGCGCACATGGGGCCGGTCACGGCGTCCGCCCCGGCATTGGGCACGATGAGCAGCACATTGTTGTCCTTGGCGGCCTTGGCCATGGCCATGGCCACGCCAGAGTGCACCGAGCCGATGATCACATCCACCCCGTCACGCTTGATCAGCTTGTTGACGTTCTCGGTGGCCTTGGAGGGGTCGGATTCATCATCGACCTTGAAGAACTCGACTTCGCGGCCACCGATCTTGCCTCCCTGCTCGGCCAGGTGCAGCCTGAAGCCGTTTTCGATGGCGGTGCCCAGGGCAGCAAAGGTGCCGGTGTAGGGCAGCATCAGGCCGACCTTGAGCTTTTGTCCTTGTGCGTGGGCGGGGGCCGCAACAAGCAGGGTGGCAGCGGCCAGGGCCGTGAGGGTGGTGCAGACACGATCGCGATAGGTCATGGCAGGTCTCTCTGAGGTGGCAACAAGGAAAAAAGGTGGCGGGCACTGAAGGACTGGCAGGCCTCCAGCAGGTGCTGCGGCTGGTCGCGGTGGGGCGCATGGCCGCAGCGCTTGAGCTTCAGCAGTTCGGTGGCGGGCAGTATGGCGGCAATGCCGTCAATCTGCGCCATCGTGCCGTAAGGGTCTTCCAGCCCCTGGATGGCCAGGATCGGGGCTCTAATATGCTTTAGTTCTAAACTAATTTGGCCTAGGGAAAGCGCGGAGCCGAAGTCCGGATGCAGCCAAGCGTTGTTCCAGCCCCAAAAGGCGGAATCGACATCGGCGTGATAGCGGGCCAGACGGCTGCGCAGGTCGCCCTCCAGATACTGACGACGCGCTTCGCGGATGCTGGCCAGGCCAAACTCCTCGACCATGATGTGCGGGGCCAGCACGATGAGGCTGTGGGTTTCGGGGTGTCGTGCCGCATGCAGCAAGGCGATGGTGCCGCCATCGCTGTGGCCGAACAAGCCGTATCGGCCTTGCACGCCCAAGGCATGCAAGAGCGCGGGCAGCACCTCCCAGGCCTGGCGCTGCAGGTAGTCCAGCGGCCAGTCTTGTGCATGCGGGCGTGGCGTGGAGCCGCCATAGCCGGGTCGCGAGTACACCAGGCCGCGCCAGCCGCAGGCCGTGCAGAGTTGATGCGGTGTGTCACGCCATGCGGCCAGCGAGCCCAGGCCCTCGTGCAGAAACACCATCAGCGGGGCGGCGGGGTCGTCTTGCACCCCCACCCAGGCCAGCTCGATCTGCAGGGGCGCGCCAGCGACGTCCAGCGTGCAGAACTCTGCCGCCATCAGCCTGCGGCCTTTTCTTGGTCGCGCAGTTTGAAGCGCTGGATCTTGCCAGTGGCGGTCTTGGGCAGGTCTGGCACAAAGCTGATCTGCCGGGGGTATTTGTAGGGCGCCAGGCGGTCTTTGACAAAGGCTTTGAGCTCGTCTTCGGTGGCCTGCCCACCGGCCTTCAACACCACAAAAGCCTTGGTCTTGGTCAGGCCCTCGGCGTCGGGCACGCCGATGACTGCGGCCTCCAACACGGCGGGGTGCTGCACCAGCGTGGCTTCCACCTCAAAGGGGCTGACATAGATGCCGCTGACCTTGAGCATGTCGTCGCTGCGGCCGCCGTAGGTGTAGCTGCCATCGCTGTTGCGGATGTATTTGTCGCCGCTCTTGGTCCAGCCGCCCTGGAAGGTCTCACGCGTCTTGGCTTGGTTGGCCCAGTACATCATCGCGGCTGAAGGGCCTTGGATGTAAAGGTCGCCCGGTTCGCCATCGGGCACCGGCAGGCCATCGTCGCCGCGCAGCTCCACCACATAGCCCGGCACCGGCCAGCCGGTGGTGCCATAGCGCACGCGTTCGGGCCGGTTGCTCAAGAAGATGTGCAGCATCTCGGTGGAGCCAATGCCGTCGACGATGTCCACGCCAAAGTGGGCCTTGAAACGCTCACCCAACTCAGCCGGCAAGGCCTCGCCCGCTGAAGACACCAGGCGCAAGGAGACCTCTTGTCGCGCAGGCAGATGGGGATGGGCCAACATGCCGGCAAAGCCTGTGGGTGCCCCAAAGAAAACGGTGGGTCGAAGCGACCTGAGCGGGGGCGGGTTGCCCGACCCCGCGAGCGCCCCCTCGGGGGGCAGGGGCGCAGCCCCGTGGGGGCCCCATCCTTCGCCACGCCAGCGCTTGAAAGTGGCGTCCGGTGTGGGCCGCTCGCCCATCAGCAACACGGTGGCCCCCACACTGAGCGGGAAGCTCAGCGCATTGCCCAGGCCATAGGCGAAGAAGAGTTTGGCGGCCGAGAAGCAGACATCGTTTTCGCGCAATTGCAGCACCGCCCGGCCATACAGCTCGGCCGTCCAATACGGGTTGGCGTGGGCATGCACCGTGCCTTTGGGTCGACCGGTAGAGCCGGAGGAGTAGAGCCAGAAGCCCGCGTCATCACCGCGTGTGGCCGCGGGCTTGGCCATGGGCGCGTGCGCGGCGCAGAAGGCTTGGNCCTTTTATGGCAAGGCCGACTCCCAGGTCCACACCGGCGGCTTGAGCCTGGAAGAAGCCTGGCGGCAGCTTCGCCAGGCCTGCCCTCAAAGCCGCGGCCTGGGATAAACCCGCAAACAAGCACTAAACTGCATCTTTTCGTTGACACGCCAAGTTGATGCACGATAATGCAAACCAAGTCGCCCACCTTCATGGGCACCATGTTGCATCTGATCGACGGAGACTGGCATGAACGCACCGCAACCCCAAGGCAGCTTGGCCCCCGCTCTGGTGGACTACCGCACCTCTCCCGAGGCCTATCAGCACTGGACCTTGAGCGTGGACGGCGCCATCGCCACGCTGACCATGAATGTCAACGAAGACGCAGGCCTGCGCCCGGGCTACAAGCTCAAGCTCAACAGCTATGACCTGGGCGTGGATGTGGAGCTGCACGACGCCATCAACCGCATCCGCTTCGAGCACCCCACCGTCAAGACCGTGGTGCTGACCTCCAGCCGCGACCGCATCTTCTGCTCGGGCGCCAACATCTTCATGCTGGGTGTCTCCAGCCATGCTTGGAAGGTCAACTTCTGCAAGTTCACCAACGAGACGCGCAATGGCTTTGAAGACTCCTCCACCCACAGCGGGCTGAAGTTCCTGGCCGCCGTCAACGGGGCTTGTGCGGGTGGCGGCTATGAGCTGGCCTTGGCCTGCGATGAGATCTTGCTGATCGACGACCGCAGCTCGGCGGTGAGCCTGCCCGAAGTGCCCCTGCTGGGCGTGCTGCCCGGCACCGGCGGCCTGACCCGCGTGACCGACAAGCGCAAAGTGCGCCATGACCTGGCAGACATCTTCTGCACCACCACCGAAGGCGTGCGCGGCCAAAAGGCCAAGGACTGGCGCTTGGTGGACGAGGTCGCCAAGCCCGCCGTCTTTGCGCAAAAAGTGCAAGAGCGTGCGCAGGCCTTGGCCGCCACCAGCATCCGGCCCGCCCAAGCCCAAGGCGTCGCCCTGACCCGTCTGGAGCGTCAATTTGAAGGCGATCACCTGCGCTGGGAGCATGTGCAGGTGCAGATCGACCGCGCCCGTCGCCAAGCCCAGATCACCGTGCTGGCCCCGCAAGGTGCGCAGCCCAACACCGTGGCCGACATTGAAGCCGCCGGTGCCCACTGGTACCCGCTGGCCATGGCACGCCAATTGGAAGACGCCATCCTGCACCTGCGCACCAACGAGCTGGACATCGGCACCTGGGTGCTGCGCACCGCCGGTGACGCGGCGGGTGTGCTGGCCCTGGACGCCACCTTGCTGGCCCACGCCGACCACTGGTTGGTGCGCGAAACCGTGGGCCTGCTGCGCCGCACCTTCTCGCGCCTGGATGTCTCTTCACGCTCGCTGTTTGCGCTGCTGGACCAAGGCACTTGCTTTGCTGGCACCTTGGCCGAGTTGGCCCTGGCCTGCGACCGCAGCTACCACCTGGCCCTGCCGGACGACGAAGCCGCCGCCCCCAAGCTGACGCTGACCGAGGCCAACTTCGGCCTCTACCCCATGGCCACCGGCCAGTCCCGCCTGGGCCGCCGCTTCTATGACGAAGCCGCCCCGCTGGCCGCCGTGCGCGAAGCCTTGGGCCAGCCGCTGGATGCCGACGCCGCCTATGCGCTGGGCCTGGTCACCGCCAACCCCGACGACATCGACTGGGCCGATGAGGTGCGGATGGCCCTGGAAGAGCGCGCCGCCATGTCGCCCGACGCCCTGACCGGCATGGAAGCCAACCTGCGCTTCAACGGCCCTGAAAACATGTTCACCCGCGTCTTCGGCCGCCTGACGGCATGGCAGAACTGGATCTTCCAGCGCCCGAATGCGGTGGGTGAGAAGGGTGCGCTGAAGCTCTATGGCAAGGGCGAAAAAGCGGCCTTCGACTTCAATCGCGTTTGATCATCAGTTAGCGACCAGGAGACTCCCATGTCCGGCATCAACTACAGCGAAAAGATTCCCAATAACGTCAACCTGAGTGAAGACCGCACGCTGCAACGCGCGCTGGAGCACTGGCAGCCCAACTATCTGAACTGGTGGCAGGACATGGGGCCGGATGGCTCGCATGGCTTTGATGTCTATCTGCGCACCGCCGTGAGCGTGGAGGCCGATGGCTGGGCGCAGTTTGGCCATGTGAAGATGCCCGACTACCGCTGGGGCATCTTCATGAACCCCAAGGAAGAAGGCCGCCAGGTCAACTTCGGTGAGCACAAGGGCGAGGCCGCCTGGCAAGACGTGCCTGGCGAACACCGCGCCAACCTGCGCCGCATCATCGTCACCCAGGGCGATACCGAACCCGCCAGCGTGGAGCAGCAGCGCCACCTGGGCCTGACCTGCCCCAGCCAGTACGACCTGCGCAACCTCTTCCAAGTGAATGTGGAAGAAGGCCGCCACCTCTGGGCCATGGTCTACCTGCTGCACAAGCACTTTGGCCGCGACGGCCGTGAAGAAGCCGAAGCCCTGCTGGACCGCCGCTCGGGCGACCAAGACAACCCGCGCATCTTGCAGGCTTTCAATGAGAAGACGCCCGACTGGCTGTCCTTCTACATGTTCACCTACTTCACCGACCGTGACGGCAAGTTCCAGTTGTGTGCCTTGGCCGAAAGCGGCTTTGACCCGCTGGCCCGCACCACCAAGTTCATGCTGACCGAAGAGGCCCACCACATGTTTGTGGGCGAGTCGGGCGTGAGCCGCGTGATCCAGCGCACCTGCCAGGTGATGAATGAGTTGAAGACCGACGACCCGGCCAAGATCCGTGCTGCCGGGGTGATCGACCTGCCCACGCTGCAGCGCTACCTGAACTTCCACTTCTCGGTCACCATCGACCTGTTTGGTGCCGATGAGTCCAGCAACGCGGCCATCTTCTACAACAGCGGCTTGAAGGGCCGCTATGAAGAAACCAAGCGTGGTGACGACCATCGCCTGCAAGGCCAGCACTACACCGTGCTGGGCCTGAAGGACGGCCAGTTGATCGAGCGCCAAGTGCCCATGCTCAACGCCCTGAACGAAGTGCTGCGCGATGACTACATCAAGGACAGCATTGGCGGCGTGCAGCGCTGGAACAAGGTCATCGAGAAGGCCGGCATTCCCTTCCGCCTGACCACCCCGCACAAGGCCTTCAACCGCAAGATCGGCACACTGGCCAATGCCAATATCACGCCGGAGGGCCGCGCTGTGAGTGCGGCGGAGTTTGCCGCGCGTGAGAACGAGTGGCTGCCCAGCGCCGAAGACCGGGCCTTTGTGGCCTCGCTGATGGGCCGGGTCACGGACGCGGGCAAGTTTGCCAACTGGATTGCGCCGCCGGTGATGGGCATTAACCGACAGCCGGTGGACTTCGACTACGTCCGGTTTAACTGACGCCAAGGTGGACGCCCGCAGGGCGCTGCCTTGGCGCCGGCGGGTTCGAGTCGACGGGTTTCACCCGCGACACAAGCCGCCGCAATGCTTCGATACTTCGCATCTCTCTTCGAGGCTTTTTCAATGAACGCTGCGCTGCCCCAGTTGCTCAAGCAACATCTCATCGACCCCGAGATCTGCATTCGCTGCAACACCTGCGAGGCCACCTGCCCGCAGAACGCCATCACCCACGACTCGCGCAACTATGTGGTGAACGTGGACCTGTGTAACTGGTGCAATGCCTGCATCTCGCCCTGCCCCACCGGCTCTATCGACAACTACCGCACTGTCACCCGGGCCAAGCCCTACACGCTGGAGGAGCAGCTCAGTTGGGATGAACTGCCGACCGAGCTGAGCCGAGACCAACTGGCGGCCTCCGCCCCAGACGCCGCCCCCGCTGCCGAGCCTGAAGCCACAGCCGCGGCCACGGCCCCCACCGACCCCACCGGCGAGCAGCCCTTCCGCAGTGCCGACTGGGGGGCCACGCTGCCACCGTGGTCGGCCGCGCATGCCTATGTCAACCTGTACGGCCCCAGCGCCAAAAATTCGGCCGCGCAGAAATTCATCACCGCTACCGTGGTGGGCAATGTGCGCGTCACCGAAGTGGGCAAGGAGTACGACACCCACCATGTGATGCTGGACTTCGGCGCCATGCCCTTCCCCGTGCTGGAGGGGCAGAGCATTGGCATCATCCCGCCCGGGGTGGACGAACACGGCAAGCCCCACCATGCCCGCCAATACAGCATTGCCAGCCCGCGCAACGGCGAGCGCCCCGGCTACAACAACCTGTCGTTGACCATCAAGCGCGTGCTGGAAGACCACCAAGGCCGCCCGGTGCGCGGGGTGGCCAGCAACTACATGTGTGACCTGCAGGTGGGTGACACGGTTCAGGTGATCGGGCCCTTTGGCAACAGCTTCCTGATGCCCAACCACCCGCGTTCGAACATCATCATGATCTGCACTGGCACCGGCAGCGCGCCGATGCGGGCGATGACGAAGTGGCGTAGAAGACTTAGGAGTTCAGGCAAGTTTGAGGGCGGCAAGCTGATGCTGTTCTTCGGCGCCCGCACCCCCGAAGAACTTCCCTACTTCGGCCCCTTGATGAACCTGCCCAAGGACTTCATCGACATCAACTTCGCGTTCTCGCGCGTGGCGGGCCAGCCCAAGAAGTATGTGCAAGACGCCCTCAAAGAGCGCGCCACCGACCTGGTGCCCCTGCTCAATGACGCCAACACCTTTGTGTACGTCTGCGGGCTCAAGGCCATGGAAGAGGGTGTGGTGATGACTTTGCGCGACTTGGTGCTTCAAGCAGGGCTGGACTGGGATACGCTTGGGGGGCAGATGAAGGCGCAGGGGCGCCTGCATCTAGAGACGTACTGACCGACAGGAGATGGCTCTCGCGCGGCCCTGTGCCCGCCCGAGAGGCGCCACGGTCCTCCAGCCCCACCCTGCGTGGGGCTGCTTTCTTTTGGAGACAAACCGATGAACTTCACCACCCTAGAGGTGCAGAGCGGCCCGGTGGCCCGCGTGCGCATGAACCGCCCGCAGGTCTTCAATGCCTTTGACGAGGCCATGATTGGCGAGCTGGACGCCGCCTTTGTGCAACTGGCCGATGACGAGAAGGTGCGCGTCATCGTGCTGGAAGGCGCAGGCAAGGCCTTCAGTGCCGGGGCTGACCTGCAGTGGATGCAACGTGCCAGCCAAGCCAGCCTGGAATGGAACCAAGCCGATGCGCGCCGCTTTGCGGGCATGCTGCACCGCATTGCCCACTGCCCCAAGCCCACCATCGCCCGCGTGCAAGGCGTGGCCTTGGGCGGCGGTGTGGGCCTGACCTGTGCCTGCGACATCGCCGTGGCGGCCGAGACCGCCAGCTTTGCCGTCAGCGAGGCCAAGTTCGGCATCCTGCCTTCCGTCATCGGGCCTTACCTCACCAACGCCGTGGGCAAGCGCCAAGCGCTGCGCCTGGCCCTGACCACCGAGCGCATCTCCGCGGCTCAGGCGCTGGACATGGGCATGGTGCATGAGGTCGTCGCGGCCGATCAGTTGGATGCTGCCGTGCAAGGCTGGGTGGACGAGCTGCTGGTCGGCGGCCCGCAAGCCCTGCGCGAAATCAAAGCCCTGTTTGCGCAATTGGCGGTGGGCCCTGTCACCCCCGAGGTGCAGGCCTTGACCGCCAACACCATTGCCCGCGTGCGCGGCACCGACGAAGCCCGCGAAGGCTTTGCCGCTTTTTTGGCCAAGCGCCCCGCCGCTTGGATCGCCCCGAATAACGACTGACTGAAGAGACTTGATGATGAGTACAGTGAATCTCCAGAACGCCAATGTCTTGGTGGTGGGCGCGGGCATCATGGGTGCCGGCATTGCGCAGGTGGCCGCCTTGGCCGGTCATCATGTGTTCTTGCACGACGCCCGTGAAGGCGCGGCCCAAGAAGCCAAGGACCAGCTCTCGGTGGCCCTGCATGTGCTGGTCAGCAAAGGTAAGCTGAGCCACGAGGTGGTGGAAGCCGCGCTGACGCGCATCACCCCGTTGAGTGCGCTGCGCTACGGCAAGACCGCGACGCTGGTGGTGGAGGCCATCGTCGAGAACCTCGACATCAAGCGCAAGCTGTTTGCTGAACTGGAGGCCTTGCTGCCCGAAGACGCAGTGCTGGCCACCAACACCTCGTCCATCTCGGTGACAGCCTTGGCCAACGGCCTGAAGCGGCCCGAGCGCTTGGTGGGCATGCACTTCTTCAACCCCGTGCCCCTGATGAAGCTGGTGGAAGTGGTGTCGGGCCTGCACACCGCGCCCGAGGTGGCAGAAGCCATCTTCAGCCTGGCACAAGCCTGGGGCAAGACGGCGGTGCATGCCAAGTCCACACCGGGCTTCATCGTCAACCGCATCGCCCGCCCCTACTATGCCGAGACCCTGGCCCTGCTGGCCGAACAAGCGGTGAGCCCCCCCGTGGCCGACGCCTGCCTGCGCAGCGTGGGCTTTCGCATGGGGCCGTGCGAACTGATGGACCTGATCGGCCACGACACCAACTTTGCCGTGACCCGCTCAGTCTATGAAGCCAACTTCTACGACAAGCGCTATGTGCCCAGCGGCGTGCAGCGCGACTTGGTTGACGGTGGCCTGCTGGGCCGCAAGAGCGGCCGTGGCTTCTACCGTTACCCCCAAAGCGAGGCCGACAAAGCCTTGCCCGCCGCCGCCCCGCAAAGCGCTGTGGCCGCGCTCACGGTGAGCGGCCACTGCAATCTGGCCCAGCGCTTGGCCGACGCCTTGACGGCCCAAGGCGTGAGCGTGACCCGTGACACGGGCACGGCTGCCGTCGCCCTGCACTGGGGTGGTGACGCAGCAGGCCGCTTGCTGCTGACGGATGGCCGCACCGCCCTGCAACAGGCGCTGCAAGAAGGCCAGCCTCAAACCGCCGTGTTCGACTGGAGCGTGACGACCACCGTGGCCCCCGGCACGCCCTTGGCGTTTGCCGTAGCCGAAGGTGCCTCCGAAGCCTTTGCCCAAGCGGCCGCCGGTGTGCTGGCAAGTGCAGGCTTTCACCCCCTGCGCATGGCCGACGCGCCCGGCCTGGTGGTGGCCCGCAGCATCGCCATGCTGATCAACGAAGGGGCCGATGCCGTGCAGCAAGGCGTGTGCAGCACCGAGGGCGCTGACGCCGCCATGAAGCTGGGCGTCAACTACCCCGCCGGCCCCTTTGAGTGGTTGCAGCGCGTGGGCGTGGGCGCCGTCGTCCAACTGTTGGACGCCCTGGACGCCCACTACCGTGGCGAGCGCTACCGCGTCAGCCCCTGGCTGCGTGTCCGGGCCGGAACACGGGTGGCGGGCTGAGGGCCACGCATGCTGTTCACCCAACGCCCTGCGCTGCAGCACCCCCAGGCGGTGCTCAGGGCGTTGCGTGAGGCAGACTTGCCCCACTGGCTGGCGGCGCTGCGCTCACCGGCCGTGTTTGAGCACACCAGTTGGAACCTGCCTGCAGAAGACGCGGACGCGCTTGAACGGCTCGCGGTGTATGTGTGGGACGAGGCGAAATTCACGTCGTCCTCTCTGCTCCGCTTCGTCATCGCAGACCGCGACACCGACCGCTTTTTGGGCACTGCAGGGTTCCACACCGTCCAGCCCGACAACCGCTGTGCCGAACTGGCCTATGACCTCTGCCCTGAGGCTTGGGGGCGAGGCTTGGCCAGCGCAGCGGCACGCAGCCTGACGGACTGGGCCCACACGCATGTGGGGCTGGTCCGCGTTCAGGCCACCGTCATGGACAGCAACACACGCTCCTTGCAAGTGCTGGCGCGCTGTGGGTTCGAGCGCGAGGGTTTGCTGCGCAGCTACCGACAAGTCCGAGGTGTGGCCCGGGACTTTTGGATGCATAGTCATGTCGTCGCCCCAGATGCCGGCGGCTGACGAAGGCCTCGAGAACCATGCAAACTGCCTACAACGCCGCCAACGCCGTCGATGCTCAGATGATCTGTGATGTGCTTCGCCAGGAAGGCATCGAGTGCCACATCTTGGGAGAACATCTTCAAGGCGCTGTAGGCGAGTTGCCTGCGCTGTCCATGGTCCGTGTGCAGGTGCCTGTGGCGCAACTGGAGCTGGCGCGAGCTTTGATCGCAGAGTGGGAATCGGCCGCTCCGGTGCTGGACGACACCTTCGATGTGGGCTCAGCCACTGACGCGACGAACGATTGAGCTCATCAGCCCACCATGCCACTTATCCCCATCTCTCCGCTGCACACCCCGCGCCTGATCGTGCGCGGCGTCACCGCTGCAGACTTGCCCCAACTGCTCCCCATCAATGCGGACGACCGCGTCACCCACCACCTACCCTATGCAAGCTGGCAAAGTATGGCCGATGCCGAGGCTTGGCTCGCTCGCATAGAAGGGCTGCAGGCGGCCGGCGGCACTCAGCAATGGGTGTTGACGTTGCGAGAGACCGGGGCGGTGATTGGTGCCGCCGTGATCTTCAAGTATGACGAAGCCAGCGCCCGCGCCGAGTTGGGCTATTTGATGAGCCAAGCCTGCTGGCGCCAAGGCCTGATGCGCGAGGCCCTGAGCGCCCTGCTCGACCATGCCTTTGCCCGCCACGCCGGTGCCCTGGCCACCGAAGGTTTGCGCCGCATGGAGGCCGAAGCCAACCCGCTCAACACGGCCTCGAACGCGCTGCTGCAACGACTGGGCTTTACGCGGGAAGGCACGCTGCGCCAGCGCTGGACAGCCAAAGGGAAGACCTATGACACCCAAATCTGGGGGCTGCTGCGTGATGAGTGGCTGAGTAGTACAGAGTCGGCAAGCAACGCACCATGACAGCCCACCTGAAAGCCAACCCTGCCGCCTGCCCAGTGCAGAACGATGGCGCATCGCTGCCCACCTGCGCCCCGACCTGCCCCTTATGCGGCCAGTCCAACCGCTGTGCCCCTTCAGCCGCTGGCAGCTTTGAGGTGGTGTGCTGGTGCACCACTGTCAAGATCGCGCCGGGGGTGTTAGAGCGGATTCTGGTGGAGACCCGGGGCAAGGCGTGTTTGTGTGCCGCGTGTGCAAAGGGTACAGGTGCGGGGTGAATTGCCCCAAAGTGGTTCGCCCAATGAAGCATCGGCCAGCAGGCGCAGACCATTTTCCCGCCAGGCCCAAATCACCGTCTGGTACGAACCAAGCGCACATGACTGAGATTGCTTTCCCTGCCCTGATTGAGGACAAAGCCAGTGTCGAAGTTAACACTCCAAGCGCTAGCTGAATTGCCTACGTAAGGCGACGACGACCAGTACGTTCCAGATTGCGCAGGGAAAGCAACAGTATCAATAGCTGGGAATGAACAACCCTTGTCGGCAATACTGGCCAACTCCCTCACGTTAGGCAAACGCCAACCAATTTGACTGGCTGCATACAGCAAGGCAGCCTCATGCGTCATGAGGTTGGATCCATCCGCACAGGTAATGCCATCCCAGGTTTGACCCACACTGCAGCGCGCCCAAATCAGGCCAGTACGTTTGTCTGTCACCTCTGACCCGGAAAAGGTAAAGCGCCCATCCGGGGGCCATGTAGGACAGACAGCAGCAGCCCATTGCCCATAGCCAGCCAAGACGGCAAGTAGTATCACTTTATTCATGCAAACTCCTTGTTCAGGCGCATCGTTGAATGTGCGCTCTTATGCTCGTAAGCCTCCGCAACCAGCAGGCTTACAGACAGCCCATGGTGCGGTAGGTGGCAACTACTCGCGGGACATTGCCCCAGCAGACTGATAACAACAGCAAAAGCGCCGCCTTCACCGATCGTACAGTTGCTGCCATACTTGGTGCTGGTGACAACAGCAGGTAAAGCACAAGCACGTTAAGTGTCCCCAAAACCGCACACTCAATTACTGGACCGACCGCACCAAGCGAATTGGATGGTAATCGCGGTAGTCGTAGACAGTATTGCCGCTCTCGAAGTCGACATACCAAACGTAGCTCTCGGAGACCACATAAGGCGAAGACGACCAATAGTAAGCGCCAATCGTGTTGGGGAACCAGACGGTGTTGATGACGGGGCCAGGAAAAGGCTTGCCGTAGTCCACGATGCTTTGCAGTTCATCCAGCGTTGGCAGCCTCCAGTCTGTAAAACCACAGAGGCTCTGCGCGTTTACTGCCGCAAGATAGGCACTTGCATCGCCCACACGACCATCGCCAAAGTTTGTATAAGTATTGACACCTGCCCTCAGACCGCTGGCGGCCTTACCCTCCCACATGAGGCCGGTAACATTGTCTTTGACACACTCTTCCTTGCTATAGCTGCCCACGGTGCTGTAGCTCATTTGATCAATGTCAGCAAGCATGCCGTCTTGCTTGTTTGCACCTGATAGCGCAATTGCTCCTAAGCCGCCACAAGCTACAAGGGTGTTATCGCCAGCTTGAAAGCACCGGGAGACAGAAATTCCGGAGTGCGGAATCTTGAAGGTGCTGACTTGGGTACTCCCCACGTACACACTGTACGCTGCGCTGAACCTGCTATAAGTTCCGTCAGGGGCTATGACCACTACGAAAAACCTATGCAAACCTGGCTCGAGTGGCGTAGGAAGTGTGATGCTCCAGGTAGTTCCGTTGACGAAAACATCATACAGCCCAATCTCTCGGGCATTTCGGTAGAGCTTAACCTTCTGTCCGCTAGTCAGCGATGCGCTCAATGACCCAGTGAAGGTGGGCGTCGTGTCATCGGTACTACCACCATTCGCAATCAAACCAGGCTTCGTCAGAGTATCGGAGTAGACCTTCTCGATTTGGCCAGTAGGTAGAGGGAGCAGTTCAATCCTAAACGTCTGCAGCCCTACGGCTTGGCCATCTGCACCTCGATACTCGGCGCTGATGGTTCCCGCGCTGCCGCTAAAGCTTTGCTCTACCGGGGCTGTACTGCCACCAGTGATGATCGCGATCAGTTGAGACACCCCATTGCCAAAGTCAAGCCAGATGCTCTTGGCCCCCTCCCACACATTGCTAAACCAAATGCTGATGCGCTCACCCACACTGGGGGTGGCGCTACTGACGTTGAATTGGCCCAAGGGATTGGCAACTGTCGGATCAGTTCCTGCAAGCCACTCTTGCAAGTTAGTGCGTCCGTCCCGATCAGGGTCTGCCGCCGCGATGGCCTCGCCACTTCCAATCAAACCGTAGCGCCGCTCCCACCAGTCGAGAATGGCATTGCTGTTCAGGTCTCCAGCAAAGGGGGTCACCTGAAATACTTGTTGATCCCATAGCCTTTGTGTTGCCGCCGACCCCAACGCATTGTCTTGCACGATGACGGCCTTCAACCCCAAACGCGTAACATCACTGAGCGTGCATTCAAACTGGCGTTCCGTTTGGGTTGGATCCCCTACCTCCCTGGTGGGGGCAGTGCATGCGGAAATGTCGTCCAAGAACAGCGTAAAACGCCCGCCTCGTAGCAACTGTGTCCCCGTGACCCTGAAAGTCACCGCCTCGCCCGGTCGCACAGCCTCTTGCCCGAAGCCATTCGTGCTGGGCGAACGCCAAGTCACATCGCTGACATTACTGGTGACCTTGACTTGAGCCTGCCCAATCGTTTGTCCATTCAGCCGAATTTCTACAGGCTGATCTCCCAGTTTTTGGAAGTCGCAGGTCACGTCAAAGCGGGTGGTGCCTTGGATGCTTGGCGCGGTGCAGGTGTCAAACTCGTCGGTCATGGGAACGACACTCAGGCCAGCACTCGGCCAAGCCGTCCCTGTGAATGTCAGCACCGTCGGGGTTGCACGCACCACCTCGGTCGGGGTGACACTTTGCAGGCCCGGCACAGCAATCGTCAATGCAAACACAGGGCTACGTGACCCCGTGCGACCATCGGCGCCGATGACAGCCGCACTGAACTTATGAGCGCCTTGCGCCAAAGCCGCAGCGGGTGTGAACTGCCACTGCAGGCCGGTGACGGTGGCGGGGGGTTGCAAGGGCGTGTCGCCGTCAAAGACCTGCACCTTTTGGCCGGCTGCAAGCTCCGCGCTGAGCGTGCCGCTGAGACTGGGCGTGGTGTCGTCGGTGGTGCTGCCGTTGGCTAAGCTTCCGGGCAGAGTGGGCGTATCAGAGGTGCCGGAGATGACCGCTGCCACGGGCAGTGGCGTCTCACCGCCTCCACCGCCACCACCACCGCCACCACCTCCACCGGTGCCGCTATCTCCTCCGCCGCCGCCTCCACCACAGGCAGTCAACATCAAGGCCAGAACACCCGCAGCCAAGCTCTTGGCATGGTGCGCACGACGTTCAGACAGGGCAGACTCATGAAGTACAGACACCCACCCGCCCAGCGGTGCGCGAACAAAACCCAACATGGAAGCTCCTCGGTAGCCGTCGTTAACGCAGGCCGACTTCGGGCCTGGACGACAGCTTTTCATCAGTTATATGTTCCCCAATTATCGCCAAGAGCCTGGGGGCGACAGCGGGGGATTCCACCATCTTGAACCGTGGACAGGGACGGCAGCATCGCCGAGCCGCAAGGAGAGAGGCGTCAACTCAATGAAGAAAGCAGCGTAAGGGCACCTTACCCCTACACCACCAACTTGAACAAACTCGTCGCCTCCAAGTCCAGCACCTCTACCTCGTTCTGGTTGTAGAGCTGCCAGCGCCAGCGCAAGATGCCGAGGTCCGGCTTGCTGGCGGAGCAGCGGGTTTGCAGCACGGTGGCTTTGACGCTCAGCGCATCACCCGGGCGCACAGGGTGCAGCCATTTGACATAGGCTAGGCCCGGTGAGGCAAAGGACTCTGAGCCTTGCAGTGCGGCTTGGGCCACCAAGCGCATGGCGATGCCGCAGGTCTGCCAGCCGCTGGCGATCAGGCCGCCGTGGATGCCTTGGGCAGCGGCCTCCGGGTCGGTGTGGAACCACTGCGGGTCGTACGAATTAGCGAACTGCAGCACCTCGTCTTGGCTGAGGTGGTAGGGGCCGGCGGTGATGACCTGGTCTTGGTGGAAGTCTGCGAATTTCATGGGTGCGCAAGCTTTTGGGGTGGCACGTGGGCAAGCCTGGAGCCCAACCGTGCGGAGATCACTCCGGCTGAGCCAGTGCTGGCAAAGGCAAGGAAGCCGCTGTGACCCGGTGCCAGTGCACTTGGGCCATGGGCAACAGCCAGTCGACACCATAACGCATGCGCTCGGTCTTGGCTTGGGCCCAGGCGGCATCGGGCTCTTGCAGCGCGGCGCGGGCGCTGGCGGCAAAGGCCCAGGCGTAGAGCGTGTGGGTCAGGCCCCAGAGGTAGTCGTCGGCCACACGCAGCGCGGCTTCGGGGTCGGCGGCGGTGGCGGTGGCCTCCATCAAGGCGGCGGTGGCGGCGCGGGCCTGTTGGGTGTGTTGGCGCAGGGCTTGTGCAAAGGCGGTCAAGCCGGGTGCGGCGTCACAGCGCTGGGCTTCGGCGTCTAGGTCGTCGAGCAGCAAGCCCAGGCCCAAGCCACCGTCGGCCAGCACTTTGCGTTGCAGCAGGTCGATGGCCTGGATCTCGTTGGTGCCTTCATAAATCATGGCGATGCGGGCATCGCGCAGCGACTGCTCCACGCCCGTCTCCACCACAAAGCCGTAGCCGCCAAAGACTTGCAGCGCGTCGCTGGTGCCGTGAAAGCCGTTGTGCGTGAGGGCAGCTTTGACCACGGGGGTCAACAAGGCCGCCACTTTGAGCGCCCGGTCACGCACGGTGGCGTCGGGGTGATGGTGGCCTTCGTCAATGCACTGGGCTGCGCGATAGGCAATGACGCGCTGGGCTTCGGTCAAAGCCTGCACCTTGAGCAGCGCGTGGCGCATGGCGGGGTGCAGGGCGATGGGGTCAGCGGCTGACTTTGCACCCTCTGGCCGGATAGCCGCCCGCATTTGCAGGCGCTCAAAGGCATAGCGCAGCGCGTTCTGGCCGGCCATCTCCAAATGCGCCAGGCCTTGCAGGCCCACATGCAGGCGGGCGGAGTTCATCATCAAGAACATCGCACCCAAGCCCTTGTGCGGCGCGCCCACCAGCCAGCCCTGCGCGCCTTCATAACGCATGGCACAGGTGGCACTGCCGTGGATGCCCATCTTGTGCTCCAGGCCGGTGCAGCTCAGGGTGTTGGGCTGGCCGTCGGGCAGCAGCTTGGGCACCAGGGCCAGCGAGATGCCGCGTGTGCCGGGCGGCGCATCGGGCAGGCGGCACAGCACCAAGTGGATGATGTTGTCGCTCAGGTCGTGGTCACCGCCCGAGATGAAGATTTTGTCGCCCGTCACGCGCAGCGCGCCGTCAGCCTCGAAGCTGGCCTCAGGCACGGCCCGGGTGCTGAGCAGGCCCAAGTCGCTGCCCGCCTGGGGCTCGGTCAAGGCCATCGCGGCCAGCCACTCTCCGCTGACCAGTTTGCCCAAGCACCAGTCTTGCTGGGCCGGGCGGGCATGGCCTTTGATGGTTTCATAAGCGCCATGCAGCAGGTCGGGGTACATCTCCCAAGCTTGGTTGCAGGCGATGAGCATTTCGCGCACGGCCGCGTCCAGCAGCAGCGGCAGGCCTTGGCCGCCCCATTCGGGCGCGCAGGGCAAGGCGGGCCAGCCGCCCTCTACAAACGCGCGGTAAGCAGCCGGGAAGCCCTGGGGCGTGCGCACACGGCCATCAGCCTCGCGGGTGCAGCCTTGGGCATCGCCGCTGGCGTTGAGGGGCAGCAAGACCTCGCGCGCAAAGCGGGCGCCTTCTTGCAGGATGGCGCTGGCCGTGTCGGCATCCAGCTCTTGCCACTCGGGGCAGGCCTGCCAGCCCTGGGGGGCTTGCAGCACCTGCTCCATCACAAAGCGCATGTCGCGCAGCGGTGCACGGTAGTCCCAGCTCATGTGGTGGTGGTGTCGTTCAGCGAGGGGCCAAGCGCACGGCGCCGTCCAGGCGAATGGTTTCGCCGTTCAGGTGCACATTGCTCACGATATGGGTGGCCAGGGCTGCAAATTCTTCCGGGTGGCCCAAGCGCTTGGGGAAGGGAATGGAGGCGCCCAAGGCGTCTTGAATGTCTTGCGGCAGGCTCTTCATCAGCGGAGTGCTGAAGAGGCCGGGCGCCACCGTCATGACGCGGATGCCGTGCTGGGCCAAGTCGCGCGCCAGCGGCAGTGTCATGGCAGTGATGCCGCCTTTCGAGGCACTGTAGGCCTCTTGCCCCACCTGGCCGTCAAAGGCCGCCACCGAGGCTGTCATCAGCATCACCCCGCGCTCGCCGTCTTCCAGCGGCGCCAGCTTGGCGATGCGAGCGGCGGTGAGGCGGATGACGTTGTAGGTGCCGATCAGGTTGATGCGGATGACACGCTCAAAGTCCTCCAGCGGCGCGGGTTCACCATCGCGGCCGATCACGCGCTTGGCCGTGCCAATGCCCGCAATGTTCATCACGATGCGGGCTGGGCCATTCGCAGCTTCCGCCGCGTCCAGTGCGGCCGTCAGGCTGGCGGTGTCGGCAATGTCGGCCGTGGCGGCAAAGCCGCCGATGTCAGCCGCCACACGCTGGGCACCTGCAGTGTTCACGTCCAGCACGCTGACGCGCGCGCCAGCGGCGGCCAAGGCGCGCGCGACGGCTTCACCCAGCCCAGAGCCACCGCCAGTGACCAGGGCATGTTGTCCATTAATTTGCATCTCACTCTCCAAGGGGGCGTGGCCCACCGACCCATTCACGGCGACAGATGGGTAGGGGAAACGCTCCACCCACCCGTCCGCCTCTCCCAGAAGCTCTCTGTGCCTCTGTGTCTCTGTGGCGGTATTGCCTGTGGCCTCAAATCTCAACCTTGGCCCCCAGCTCAACAATGCGGTTAGAGGGCAGATTCAAGAAGTCGGCCATGTCGGCGGCATTGCGGTGCATGCCAGCAAAGAGCTTTTCGCGCCACAGGGCCATGCCGTCGCCGAAGGTGGGGATCACCGTGTCGCGGCTCAGGAAGTAGCTGGTGTCCATATCGTCCAGCGGCACGCCACGGCCTTGCAGCAACTGCAGTGCCTCGGGCACGTCGGGGTCATTCTTGAAGCCGAAATTCACCGTGACTTGCCAACAGTCATGCCCTAAAGAGGACAGGCTGACTCGGTCGTTAAAGCCCACCCAAGGAACCTCGTGGTGCTTGACGGTGACGAAGAGGTTGTACTCGTGCAGCACCTTGTTGTGCTTGAGGTTGTGCATCAGGGCGTTCGGGGTTAAGCCCTCTTCAGCCACCAGGAAGACGGCCGTGCCTGGCACGCGCACCGGCGGGCTGATGAAAATGGCTTCCAAAAAGCCGTTCAGCTCAATGGCCTCGTCGCGCACCCTGTCGCGCATCAGCCGCCGGCCCTGCTTCCAGGTGAGCATGAGCAAAAACATGCCCGCGCCGA
The DNA here is from genome assembly GCA_004359425.1 of Ideonella sp. MAG2. GTDB lineage: Bacteria > Pseudomonadota > Gammaproteobacteria > Burkholderiales > Burkholderiaceae_C > Ideonella. The sequence continues at coordinate 2,161,760 of PTEU01000001.1, forward strand.
TGACCAGCGGGAACCATCCACCCTTGAACAGCTTGAGCATGTTCGAGAGGAAGAAGGTGACATCAATGACCAGGAAAAAGCCGGTAACGGCCAGGCACAGCGCCAGCGGATAGCGCCAGCCGTAGCGAATGACGAAGAAGGTCATCACCGTGGTGATGGTCATGTCCAAGGTGACGGCAATGCCGTAGGCCGAGGCCAGATTGGACGAGCTTTTGAACAGTGCGACGGCCAGCACGATGAAGACGTACAGGCCCCAGTTGATAAAGGGCACATAGATTTGCCCTGTGTCTTTGACCGAGGTGTGGCGCACCGTCATGCGCGGCAAGATGCCCAACTGAATGGCCTGCTTGGTGACGGAAAACGCCGCCGAGATCAGGGCCTGCGAGGCGATCACCGTGGCCGCCGTGGCCAAGAACACCAGGGGAAGTTGGGCCCAGTCCGGGGCCATCAGAAAGAAGGGGTTCTCCACAGCCTGGGGGTTTTTGAGCAGCATTGCGCCCTGGCCAAAGTAATTGACCACCAGCGCGGGCATGACCATGCCGTACCAGGCAATGCGAATGGGCCGCTTGCCGAAATGGCCCATGTCGGCATAGAGCGCCTCGCCACCGGTGACGCACAGCACCACTGCCCCCAGGGCAATGAAGGCGATCAGCGGCTGTTGCGCAAAAAAGCCCACCGCATAGGCCGGGTTGAGCGCCACCAGCACGGCCGGGTTGTCCAGCACGTGCGGGATGCCCAAGGCAATCAGGACAATGAACCACACCAAGGTGATGGGGCCAAAAAACTTGCCAATGCCGCCGGTGCCAAAGCGCTGCACCGCAAACAAACCCGTCAAGACCAGCAGGGTGATGGGCAACACGAACGCGTGCAAGCCAGGCTCGGCCACTTCCAGGCCCTCCACCGCCGAGAGCACGGAGATGGCTGGGGTGATGACGCCGTCGCCATAGAAGATGGCCGTGCCAAACAGCCCCACCACCATCAAAGTACGGCGCAACTGAGGCCGTTCTTTGACGGCCGTGGTGGCTAAGGCCAGCATGGCGATCAGGCCACCCTCGCCATTGTTGTCGGCCCGCAAGATGAGCAGCACGTACTTCAAGGAGACGATGAGGGTCATCGTCCAGAAAATCAGGCTGAGCACGCCCAACACGTTGTCAGGTGTGGCAGGCACATGGCCTGCGTGAAACACCTCTTTGAGGGCATAGAGCGGGCTGGTGCCGATGTCGCCATAGACAACACCCAGAGCCGCCAGCGTCAGCGTGGCCAGTGCGCCCCCGGTCGGGGCGGCTTTATCGGTAGATTTCAAGGGACTGCTTCGACAATGCGAAGCGGGTATTGTGCGCCGCATCAAAAACTTGTCCACCCCCCGAGCATGTGCTTATGGCTGAGAATCGGGGCCTTTGCTGAGCCCTGTGACCCCGAATGCCGGACAACGTTGTGCCCTCGCCACCCTCTCCGACCCCAAGTGCACTGTCGGCCGTCCGTATGGCCCTGGAACGCATTCAGGGCCTGACTCTGATGGGCTGGGCGGTAGACCCTGCTGACCCGGGGCGAGAACAGTTGAGCTTGCGCTGCGGCACCACTGTCTTGATGGCACGGGTTCGGCGCACTTCTCGCGAAGACGTGTGCCAGGCACTGGGTGTGCGGGTTGACCGCCCGGGATTTGAGATGGACCTGCCTGAAGAGGTTTGGTCGGCGCTGGCCCAAGGCGGCGCGCTTCAAGTGCTGGTGAATCAGGCCGCCCTCCCCCACGCTCAGCTTCGCCCCAGCATCCAAAGTGTGAGCGACTGGTTGACCGAGCTGGAGGCGCAGCCGGGGTCGATACGGCGCACCAACCAGATCGCCATGGCCCAAGCGCACTTGGCGGTGGCCAGGCCGCTGCAGACGGCGCTGGCCCAGGCGGAAGTGGTGCAGCAAGCCCAACAAGGCCATGTGGCCGCTCAGGTGGAGACTTGGCGTGGCCTGACCCTGGTAGGTTGGGCGGCCGACAAAGCCCAGCAGCGAGCCAGCATCCGCCTGCGCGTGGGCGACCAAACCGTGGCCGCGCCGATGCGTCGTGTCTCGCGCCAAGATGTGGCGATGGCCCTGGGCCGCAGCGATGAGCTGCTGGGCTTTGAGATAGAGGTGCCTGGGACCTTGTGGCCCGAGCGGGCGGGCACCGAGGCCATCGACATCCAGGTGCTGGTGGATGATGTGGCGTGCGGAGCACCCTGGCACCTGAGCCGTGCTCAGTTGGCCAATGCCTTGGCGGCCGCTTTGGCGCTGAACGACGCCGACCAACGCCAGCATCAAACCCTGTTGGTCATGGAGCATTTGGTGCGGGCTGATGCGCTGGACACGCTGGATGACAGCCAGCGCGAAGCGCTGCATGCCCAGGCCGAAGCTGCCGGGTTCGGGCTTTGGTTGCGGCAGCGGGGCGTTGTGGCACAGCTCCCCAGCGCGGCCCAGCGCCGCCCCATGCCGATGGGGCCCCGAGGCCGCATGGGCAAGTGGCTGAACCGGCCCGAACGCGCCGAGTGGGCATTGACCATGCTTTTAGGGCTGAAGGGCAAGCCGGGGCTGACGCGGGCCGCTGAAAACCTGGAGGTTTCTCTCACCCAAGCCTTGGGCCTGTTTGACCGCGCGCTGTATGACGAGCAGGCCCCGCCCGATCAGCGGCAGGGCGCAAGCGCCTTACGCCACTATGTACGGCACGGCGATGCGCTCTCTTTGGCTCCCAACGCGCTTTTTGACGCCCGCTACTACACCGGCCAGTTGCCCGGCCGTCTGCACCCCGGCGTCAATCGGCTGCTGCACTACGGTTTGGTGGGCCGGTTCCGTGGGCTCAACCCCTGTGCGTGGTTTCAACCGCAGCACTATCTGCTGCGCAACGCGGATGTCGCAGACACCAAGATCGAGCCCTGGCTGCATTACATGAATTGGGGCTGGCGCGAGGGGCGTACCCCCCACCCGGACATGGCCCAAGGCCACCAGACCTGCCCCCCTTTGCTGCAACGCCTCTCGCACGCCCAGCAAGGCCGCCACCAAGACCCCCGTGTGGATGACCTGCTACGCCGCTTGCCGCCATCAGCCGGCGTTGTGGGCATGCGCCTGCCCTGGATGCCCACACTCACCATCGACGGGCGAAATTACCTGGACCTGGAGCGTTGGCGGACCCTGAAGCCACCCGTGTCAGGCCGTGCTGCCGTCAATGTCATCGTGCCCGTTTACGCCGGTGTCCAAGAGACGCTGCGCTGCCTGTGGAGCGTGTTGGCCGCGCCCGTAGACACGCCGTTTGAGCTGCTGGTGATCGACGATTGCAGCCCCGACCCCGCGCTGAGCGCCATGCTGCGCGAGCTGGCGGCAATGAAGCTGATTCGCCTGGTGCGTAACCCCAAGAACCAAGGCTTTGTGGCCACGGTTAACTTGGGGATGTCGCTGCAGTGGGAGTCTGACGTGGTGCTGCTGAACGCCGACACCCAGGTCTTTGCAGGCTGGCTGGACCGGCTGGTGGCCCACGCCGCAACCCACCCTGAGGCGGCTTCCATCACCCCGCTCTCGAACAACGCCACCATTTGCAGCTACCCGCGCATGCCGCAAGGCCAAGTGGCCCCGGCGGACGCGGAGGAGTTGGACCGCCTCGCGGCGGTGGCCAACCGCGGCCAGGCCGTGCTGGCCCCAACCGGCGTAGGCTTTTGCATGTGGATGCGCCGCACCTGCATGGACGCCATCGGCCTGTTCGACACCGGCCGCTTCGGCCGAGGCTATGGGGAGGAGAACGACTGGTGCCAGCGCGCTCAGGCAGCGGGCTGGCAGAACCTGATTGCCACCGATGTGTATGTGGTGCATCAAGGCGCAGTATCGTTTTCGTCCGAGACCGCCGTGCGCGTGCGGGCCGCCATGGCCGTGCTGGCCGAGCGCTACCCGGACTACGGCCGCCAGGTCGACGACTGGATTGCCAAAGACCCGCTGCGCGAGGCCCGCGCCCGCTTAGATGTGGCCCGCCTGCGCGACGTGGTCGGCCACAAGGTCGTGCTGATGATCAGCCACAACCGAGGTGGCGGCACCGCCAGGCACGAGCGCGAAGAAACGCAACGCCTGCGCATCCGCCACGGCCTGGGCACGCTGTGGCTGCGGCCCTCCCGGCGCACCGGCCGCCTGGCGCTGAGCCTGCCCGGCCAGCCGCCTTTGCCCAACCTGGAAGCCCTGGCTCCTGAGCTGGATGGCGAGTTAGAGCGCCTACTGGCCGCCTTTGAGCTGGCCGAGGTGCAACTGCATCATTTGGTGGACCTGCCTACCACGCTGCGCGACAGCCTGGGCCCCTGGTGCCAAAAGCTCAAAGTGCCGCTGGTGATGATGGTGCACGACTATCACCTGATCTGCCCCCGCATCACTTTGAGCGACGCCACGGGCCTGTACTGCGGCGAGCCCGACGCCAGCGGCTGCGCCCGCTGCCTTCACCGCGATGGGCTGGACAAAACCGTGGGCACCATTGGCGACTGGCGCGCGGCTAGTTTTGCCCTGATGCAGCAGGCCAAGCAGGTGCGCGTGCCCGACATCGACGTGGCCCAGCGCTTGGCGCGGTATGAGCCCACGCTGAAGATGATGCTCAAGCCGCACGAGACGCCTCCGGCCGCACCGGCCGACACGTCCCACCCACCTGCGGTGCAGCATGTGTTGGTGATCGGCGGCTTGAACGAGCCCAAGGGCTTTGACGTGCTGCGCCAAACCGCCGCCAGCCCCGAGGCCCGCGCAGCGGGCCTGCGCTTCACGCTGCTAGGCCACTCCATCAATGACGAGGCCCTGCGCCAAGCCGGTGTGACGGTGCTGGGCCGCTATGAAGAAGCCACGCTGAACCAGCGCATTGAAGACCAACAGCCCGACCTGATCTGGCTGCCGTCCATCTGGCCCGAGACCTACAGCTATGTGCTGAGCGCCGCCATGGAGTCTGGCCGCCGCGTGGCCGCCTTCAAGATCGGAGCCCCGGGCCACGGCCTGCACCAGCGCAAGTCCGTCGTCTGTTGCCTGCGGTGGGGGGGCGCTGTTGGGGCTTCTGGCTTCGCAGCCAAAGAGCCCGTGCTTGGTGAGATTCGGTCGTACAAACGAGGCTTGCTTGGGGCCAAATCTCAATCAAAATGGCCACAAGGGAGAGTGCCGCCTTTGACGGCCGAATGCGCTGAATGAAATTGCAGCAGACAAGGCGCAAGTTGTCGCCACGGAATGTCTTTCCAATCGCCAGCCGCTTGACGTTGCAGAGACAGGCATTGTTGTTACGCAGCAGTTGTTTCGCTCCAGATCACGGTTAAATCCCTATGTACGACGAGCTTCGCCACAGGTTTGCGCTTGAACTTGAGCATCGACTCAAACCCGAACGCTTTTGGGTAACGGACTTTCTCGCGCAGCGAATAATGGATGTGGAGATGACTTTTGCTTCTGGTGATCCAGCAGATACGGAGACAGTCAAACGCTGCGCGGAGTACTCAAGCGAAATCCTCCAGATTGGTGTAGGCAACAACGAAAATCTTGCTGCGTCGATTGAGCGTTCTCCAATTACCGAGGAATTGAAAGGTCGAATCCGAGCCCTCGTTGCCACAGCAGACGAGCTCACAGGGGAGCAGCAAGCCTCCGAGGAGCAAGCATACGAAGCCGTTTCTTGTTTCATGCATGTGGTCTTTACACGCCGTGAGCTCTAACACTACGGTCGAGGCGCCGCTTCGCCACCGGGACGCCGTGCCAGCAGGCCCGGCCCACCGCCCCTCACCTCCACGTTGAATCGCATGACTCCAATACGCGATCTCCCCCTTCGATGCCCTTGCTGCGGGTTCAAGACGCTCGGTGAACGTGGCGGCTATGAGATTTGCGCCGTCTGCTTCTGGGAAGACGACGGCCAAGACGACAGTGACGCAGATGAAGTCCTCGGCGGGCCGAATGGTGATTTGAGCCTTACCGCGGCGCGAGCCAACTACAGAGCGTTCGGCGCTTCTCGCCGGCAGGACCTTCCGCACGTACGACCACCTTTGCCCGACGAGATGCAAGATGTGGTCTAGCTTCTCATTGCGGCCGATCTGCGCCAGCCGCGCTGGCTTGTCCGCTTAATTCAAAGATTAAGATTTATGCCCGAGACGTTCTTCGCCGAGATTCGTCTGCTGCCTGCGGAGCATGGCCGGTGAGTCGGCCCTTTGATATCAGGCGAATGGCGAACCGTACTCGGTATCAACAATGAGCATTGGTCTGCTCGATTGCTGTTTGATGCAGTCCCTGGGCCGGGTCATTCCTTTCAAGCGACAGTCCAGTTGCTGGTTCCAGAAGCTAGGCAACACTTTCCCGTCGGCGCCGAATTCACAGTTTGGGAGGGCGGCACAAAGGGAGTGGGTCATGTTTTGCCTTTTGCGCCTTAATTTTTTGGTGAAGCAGACTTGCAGCCGCTGCGCTGGATAAACCGATGAAATCAAGATTGAGTTGCCCGTGAAACTTCCTGCTACACCGCCGCCCTGGTCGGGCGCTTGCCTTTGTGGGCAGGTGCAGTTTGAACTTACAGCGCTGCCCATCACGTTCTATGCGTGTCACTGCACGGATTGCCAACGTCGAACAGGGGGCGCAATGCGCCTCGTGATGTGGGTCGAGCTTTCGGCACTCCGACTGACACGGGGTCAAGCAAAGCTCATCACGTTTCAAATTTCGGAGCACAAGCAGAGACGTGCCATGGCTTGTGCCGAGTGCGACACAAGGCTCTGGGCCTTACCGACCGATAGACCAAGCATGGCTGGCCTGTTCCCTGGCACATTGCACAAGGCGCGAGAGTTCGAACCCGTCGCGCACCTCTGGACAAGGAGTGCCCCTTCATGGGTTCAGATTCCTCCCGGCGCCACCGTTTACGAGGCTCAACCAAGTCGGCCGGGTGAGTTGACGAAGCTCTGGCAAGATGCCATTCAAGATCATGCGTTCAACATTGAAGCAGACCCGTCCGCCTAGCCGGCCAATGGCGACCGTTCGCCATCGTCCACTCACTTCTTGCGGTGTGAGTCACTGAATGTCGCGGCTCTTTGCCTTACTGCGGAGCCGATTGTGTGGCTTGGGCTGCTGCCGGTTCCATCTTCCACCTTAACAAGGTGTCCGAAAACCGGCAGCAGCCCATTTCGCGGCGCAACGTCCTATGAATCGATTCAATCCTTCACTGCACCGGACGGCTTCGTCGCCCGCCGAGCTCCCCCGTAGTCCCCAGAATCCACCGCTTATGCAGGGCTATCCCTTCAAACCCAAGTCGTCGACCAATCTGCGCCTGGGTGACTTCTGGGCCCTGCCACTCGCCAACGGAATGTATGGATGCGGTCGCGTAGTCGCGCTGAAGGGAAAGGGACAGACCGGTAGCCGCAGCATGTTGTTGGCAGGGCTGATGAACTGGATAGGGAGTTCACCTCCAACCAGTGCAAGTCTCGCGAATTGCACGACATACGCTCAAGGAGAGGTGCACCTGAGGTGCATCTGGGAGACAGGAGGTGAAGTACTTGGGAACCGGCCTCTCACAGACGACGGCATTGAAGCTGCCCTGTTCCTCTCGGAGTCACCAGGCAGGAACTGCATGTTGATGCAGGGCTATGAAGTCATCCGCCCAGCGACGGCAGAGGAACAGCTTCAACTGTCAGTGTTCTCGACCTGGGGCTACCTCATCATTCAAATGAAGGCCCAGGCCTTGGCGCATAGTGTGGCCGAGCACCTTGGTGGAATGGACCCACAATCGCGTAGCGCCGCAATGAGCCTAAAGTCATGATGCTCACCGCAGCGCAATGACGTTTCGGCCTACTCACAGCGAACACTAGAGCGCTCCCTGTTTTTCAATATGCGGCGGCTCTCGGAAACGCTGCTCGCATTGCAGGCTTCGGGTTGAACACCGTGCCACCCCACCACCCGTCCTGGCGCGGGGTACGCCCCAGGGCGATTTGAGAGGTGCTGAGGCGCGCAGGGCAAGGGCGTGGCGCGCGTACCCGCGCGCTGCAAGAACTGATTCGCCGTCACTGTTTGACCATAGCGAGCCGCAGGCGAGCGGAGGGAGTTTGACGGCGCACGCGCTTGCCCGAGCACTGAAGGGAGTCGGCCTTGGCCGACCGCCTCTCCATGAGCCCTGGGGCCTACCCCGCGACAGGGCTACGCAGGCCTCAATCAACGCGCCCTGCCCAACACCACGGCAGGGAAGCACCCCAACCAAAGGGCCAAGCGCAAAGACCTGAGCAGACTGCTCAATGCCCCCCCGCCAACAACGTGGCATTCCCCCCCGCTGCCGCCGTGTTGATGGTGACGGTTTGTTCGGCGCAGAAGCGGTAGAGGTAGTGCGGGCCGCCGGCCTTGGGGCCGGTGCCGGAGAGGCCTTCGCCGCCGAAGGGTTGGACGCCGACGACGGCGCCGATCATGTTGCGGTTGACATAGACGTTACCGATGCGAGCCTGATGGGCCAAGCGGGCGGCGCGGCTGTCGATGCGGGTTTGGATGCCGAAGGTCAGGCCGTAGCCCAGGGCGTTGATCTCGCGCACCACGGCGTCCACGTCGCCGCTCCAGCGCACCACATGCAGCACCGGGCCAAAAATCTCTTGGCGCAGGTCGCGGATGCGGGGCAGCTCAAAGGCGATGGGGGCCACCAAGCGCGGCACAGCAGCTGCTGAGGAGGCCGGCACCACTGTTTCGCCCAGCAGCTTGGCCTCGCGGCGCAGGCGCTCGACGTGGCGGCTGATGCCGGTGAAGGCTTCGTCGTCGATGACCGGGCCGACATCGGTGGCCAAGAGGGCGGGATCGCCCACGCTCAGCTCGGCCATGGCGCCCTTGATCATCTCGATCACGCCGTCGGCAATGCCCTCATGCACACACAACAAACGCAGCGCAGAGCAGCGCTGGCCGGCTGAGCGGAAGGCGCTTTGCACCACGGCGTCGACCACCTGCTCGGGCAGGGCTGTGCTGTCCACCAGCATGGCGTTCAAGCCGCCGGTTTCGGCTATCAGCGGCACGATGGGGCCGTCTTTTTGGGCCAGGGTGCGGTTGATCAAACGGGCCACTTGGGTGGAGCCGGTGAAGCAGACACCGGCGGTGCGGGCGTCAGCCACCAGGCCTGCGCCCACGGTTTCACCGGGGCCGTGCAGCAAGATCAAGGCATCGTCAGGCACACCGGCCTCGCGCAGTAACTCGACCATGCGCTGGGCCACGGCCGGGGTTTGCTCGGCGGGCTTGGCGGCCACGGTGTTGCCCGTCACCAATGCGGCCACCACCTGACCCGCAAAAATGGCCAGCGGGAAGTTCCAGGGGCTGATGCAGACAAACACGCCGCGGCCATGCAGGCGCAGGGTGTTGCTCTCGCCGGTGGGGCCGGGCAAGGTTTGCTCGGCCAGGCGTTGCTCGGCTTGATCGGCGTAGTAGCGGCAGAAGTCCACCGCCTCGCGCACCTCGGCCACGCAGTCGCCCAGGGTCTTGTGGGCCTCTTTGACCAGCAGGCCGCAGAACTCGGCCAGGCGGGCGTCCAGCAAGTCACCGGCTTTGCGGATGATGGCGGCGCGCTCGGCCAAGGGGCGAGTGCTCCAAGTGTCAAAGCCGCTTTGCAGCGTGGCCATGGCCAGCTCAATTTGGGCGGTACTGGCCTCGGGCACCGGCGGTATGCGGGTGTTGGCAATGGCTTCGTCCAAGGGGCGACGCTGTACCAGGCAGGTCAAGTCAGCCCCCGTGGAGTTGCGGCGGCCCGCGCCATACAGCGCGTGGGGCAGCGGGAAGGCCTCGATCTGCTCGCCACTGGCGCAAGCCTCCAGCGGCGAGCCCAGCAGCGCCTCGGTGGGCACTTGCTCGTCAGCCAGTTGGTGCACAAACGAGGAGTTCGCGCCGTTCTCCAGCAGGCGGCGCACCAAGTAGGCCAGCAGGTCGCGGTGCTCGCCCACGGGGGCGTAGACGCGGCAGGCCATTTGGCCGTCGGCCAGCACTTCGCGGTAGATGCCGTCGCCCATGCCGTGCAGGCGCTGCATTTCATAGTCTTTGTCGGGCTCGGCCCCGGCCTGGGCCGCCATGCGGGTGATGGCCGAGATGGTGCCGGCGTTGTGCGTCGCAAACTGCGGGTAGATCACCTTGCTGTGGCCCAGCAGCGCCTGGGCGCAGGCGAGGTAAGACACATCGGTGTGCGGTTTGTGGGTGTAGACCGGGTAGCCGGCTAGGCCTTGCTCTTGGGCGCGCTTGATCTCGCCGTCCCAGTAGGCGCCCTTGACCAAGCGCACCATGAAGCGCAGGCCGTGCTCGCGGGCGATGCGGGCCACTTCGTCGACCACGGCCAGGGCGCGGGTCTGGTAGGCCTGCACGGCCAAGCCAAAGCCGCGCCAGTGTGGGTAAATGCGGCTGATGCGGGCGGCCAGTGCCTCAAAGACATCCAGCGACAACTCCAGGCGGTCGACCTCCTCGGCGTCGATGGTGAGGTTGAGGTTGGCGGTGGCGGCCTGCTCGATCAGGCTCCAGACGCGGGGCAGCAGCTCGGCAAACACGCGCTCGCGCTGGGCGTCTTCATAGCGCGAGAACAAAGCCGAGAGCTTGATGGAGATGCCGTCGGCGCTCTCAGGGCCTCGGGTTTGGGTGCCTTGGGCCACGGCAATCGTCTTGATGGCGTTGGCGTAAGAGGCCAGGTAGCGGCGGGCGTCGTCTTCGGTGCGGGCACCTTCGCCCAGCATGTCATAGGAGAAACGCAGATTGGCCAGGGCTTTGCGCTGGCTGGCGGCCTCGCTCATGGCCTCACCAATGGTGCGGCCCAGCACAAACTGGCGGCCCAGCAGTTGGATGGCGCGCACGGTGGCCGCCACCACGGTGCGGGCGCCCAAGCGCTTGAGCAAGCCCGCCTCTTCCTCGGCACCAGGCAGGAACTTCTTGGACATGGCAATGGCGCTGGCCGACAGGCCGGCCCAAACCCCACCGTCGGTCTGGTCAAAGTCGGCACGGCCGAGTTGGTCGGCCGTCAGGGCCACGGCGGTTTCCACATCAGGCACCCGCAGCAGGGCTTCGGCCAGGCGCATCAGGGCCAGGCCCTCGGCGCTGGAGATGGGGTACTCCTTGAGCAAGGACTCCATGGCCCAGAAGGGGGCTGGTTTCTCGCGCACAGCACGGATCCAGGGACGGGCGTGCTCAATCACGGCACGCCACTCGGTCACGTCTCCCAGCCGGGCGCGTGCGGCGGCCAAGGCCTGGGCCTCCGGCCGGTAGGCAAAGGGCAAGCGCTGGCGTGCAGGCGGCACGGAAAAGAGGGCCGGAGCGGTCTGGGTGAGGGTGTTCATGGCAGTAGAAAACCTGACTGGTGGGAATTGCAGCTTAAAGCCACAATTCCTGAAAAAGATTCGGAGTTTTATGGCCTCGACGGAGTTTTCCCCGGTATGAAAGTGCCTTTAGACCTTTCAGATGCAGAACGCGGGCTCGACAAAATCGACCTACGCATCCTGCGCGTCCTGCAAAAGGACGGTCGCATCAGCAACCTGAAACTGGCAGAGGAAGTACACCTATCGCCCACTGCCGTGTTGGAGCGCGTCAAGCGTCTCACCCGGGAGAACTACATCCTAGGCTATGAGGCCAGGCTCAACCCTAACAAATTGGGTGCCGGGCTGATGGTGTTTGTAGAGGTATTGCTGGACCGCACCGTACACGATGTGATGGACAGCTTTCGCGCTGCCGTGCAGGTGCGCCCTGAGATCTTGGAATGCCATTTGGTGGCTGGGGGCTTTGACTACCTGCTCAAGACCCGAGTTTCCGACATGAGCGCTTACCGCTCCTTTGTGGGCGATGTGATCTGGTCTCTGCCCGGTGTGCGGGAGACCCGCACTTATGCGGTGATGGAAGAGGTCAAGAACACCACGGCCTTGAGCCTGGGGGCTTGAGAGTCCGCCATTGTGGGGGGCCTGCTTCTCCTCACCTCGCCCCCAATTGGGTGCGGTAGTTTCCCGCTCCCCCATGGGTCCCCCTCAGGGGTGATGGGCGCTCCGAGTGCGCCACGCCAAGATGGCGGTCATGCGTTCACCAACGCAGCCCGCCACTGAGGAGACCACTGTGCTGAACCCCGCTCCGTTGTCCACCGCCGCCCCCCTGCCGCCGGCCTTACGGGCCGCCTTCTTGGCAGGTAGTTTGGACGATAGCCACTTCATGCCCATCCCTTGGCCGCAATTGCTGCAAGGCATGGCTTGGCTGACCGAGCCCACCCTGGAGTTCATGCAAGGGGTTTTCGTCTCTGAGATGAATGAAGAGTTGGCACTCACTTAATTTCCAAAGCGGCCTGAGCCATGCCAGGCAGGCTCAGGCCGCTTTGGCGGGACGCGCACCAAAAATGGCCGTACCCACACGCACCAGGGTAGCGCCCTCCAGCACGGCGGCTTCGAGGTCGTGGCTCATGCCCATAGAGAGGGTGTCCAGCGCCAAGCCTTCGCCCCGCAGTTGGGCCCATAGCAGCGCCAAGGCACGGTGGGGTGCGCGCTGGGCAGCCAGGTCGTCTGCCGGGGCAGGCACGGCCATCAAGCCCCGCAGTTGCAGCCGGGGCAAGGCGGCCACCGCCGGGGCGACTGCCAGCAACTCGGCTGCTGACAAGCCGCTTTTGCTGGCCTCGCCGCTGATATTGACCTGCAAGCAGACCTGCAAGGGTGGCAGGTAGGCAGGGCGTTGCTCACTCAGGCGCTGGGCAATTTTGAGCCGGTCGACCGAGTGAACCCAGTCGAAGTGTTCAGCCACCACCCGTGTCTTGTTGGACTGTAGGGGGCCGATCAAATGCCAAGAGATCTGGGTGCGCAACTCAGCCAGGGCGGCCATCTTGTCGAGTGCTTCTTGGACATAGTTCTCGCCAAAGTCACGCTGGCCTGCCGCAAAGGCTTGGCGCACGGCGTTGGCAGGGCAGGTTTTGCTAACGGCCAACAAAGTGACATCCTTGGCAGCTCGTTGCGCTTGCTCACAGGCGCGCCGCAGGCGGAGCATCAAGTCTTGGAGGTTCTCGGCGATACTGGACATGATGGTGGGAGGATAAACCAGGGGCTGGCTTGGCCTATGGTTATTGGTGCCGCCTTTGTCTTGAGCCAATTTTTTGCGGACATTCGCATCTATGGACATCACCCAACTGCTGGCCTTTTCTGTCAAGAACAAGGCGTCTGACCTTCACCTCTCTGCGGGCCTGCCACCCATGATTCGGGTCCACGGCGATGTGCGCCGCATCAATGTGGACCCGCTGTCGCACAAAGAAGTGCACGCCATGGTGTACGACATCATGAACGACAGCCAGCGCAAGCACTATGAGGACACGCTGGAGTGTGACTTCAGCTTTGAGGTCCAAGGGCTGGCCCGCTTCCGGGTGAATGCGTACCACCAGAACCGCGGCTCGGGTGCCGTGTTCCGGACCATTCCGTCCAAGATCCAAACTCTGACCCAACTGAACTGCCCGCCTGTGTTTGCGGATTTGGCGCTCAAGCCACGCGGTTTGGTGCTGGTCACCGGGCCGACCGGCTCTGGTAAATCAACCACGCTGGCCGCCATGGTGGACCACCTCAATGAGAGCCATTACGGCCACATCTTGACGCTGGAAGACCCAATTGAATTCGTACACGAGTCCAAGAAGTGCCTGATCAACCAGCGTGAAGTGGGGCCACACACCTTGAGCTTCTCTAACGCCCTGCGCGCCGCCCTTCGCGAAGACCCGGACGCCATTCTGGTGGGTGAGTTGCGAGACTTGGAGACCATCCGCCTGGCCCTGACCGCCGCCGAAACCGGCCACTTGGTGTTTGGCACCCTGCACACTTCGTCCGCCGCCAAAACCATTGACCGTATCGTCGATGTGTTCCCGGCGGCTGAAAAAGACATGGTGCGCGCCATGTTGTCGGAGTCGTTGGTGGCGGTGATCTCGCAGTCGCTGTGCAAAACCAAAGACGGCAACGGCCGCGTGGCCGCGCACGAGATCATGCTGGGCACGCCCGCCATCCGCAATTTGATCCGCGAAAACAAGGTGGCTCAGATGTACTCGGCCATCCAGACCGGCCAGAGCATGGGCATGCAAACCCTGGATCAGGCCTTGGCCGATCTGGTGCGCCGCAATATCATCGCCGCCGCCGAGGCTCGCACCCGGGCCAAGTCGCCGGAAATGTTCCCCGGCTAAAGCGTCTCTCAGCATGTGGCAATTCATTTCCCGGCTGTGGAGCGGCAAGCCTAAAAAGCCAGTGTTCCAGCTCAGCACGTCAGCAGACTCGGGCTATTACGCTACCCAGTTTGTGGACCACCAAGCGGCCGATACCCGGCTGTTTGTGCGCTGGAGCCACCGCGCCCCCGACCTGCAGGCCTCACCCGTGGCGCAGGCCACGGGCACGCAATTGCTGGTGCGCCTGCTGGTGCAAGACCCGGCCATGCTGAGCCTGGGGGTAGAGTGGCTGCATGCGATGGGCAACTACTTTGAGTACGCCCGCGTCGATGCGGGCAAGCGCCTGTTTGCCCAAGACGAGCAAGGCGACTTTATTTTGTTGCTGCTGGACGGCAGCGCGGCCGAAGACAGGCTACAACCCTCGGGCCAAAAAGTGCGTTTGGGAGAGATGCGCGCCGGTGATGTGCTGGGTGAGTTCTCCATGCTGGACGGTGGCACACGCCTGGGCACCTGCGTGGCCCTGACACCGGTGACGGTGGGTGTGCTGTCCAGCCAAAGCCTGAGCCGCCTCTTGGCTGAAGAACCCCGCCTGGGTGCCGAGTTGGCGCTGTGGCTGGGTAAACGTCTCTCGCTGCGGCTGCGGCAAATCAGCGCCCGCTTGTCGGTGCAATTGGTTCGTGCAGACACGCACTGAGCCTTGAAGGGATTTTCATGGAACGCGATCAGGCTTCGAAATTTGTCAGCGACTTGCTGCGCTTGTTGGTGACCCGCAATGGCTCGGACTTGTTTTTGACCGCCGACTTCCCGCCCGCCATCAAGGTGGACGGCAAGGTGACCAAAGTCTCGCCGCAGCCGCTGTCGGGTGCGCACACAGTCGCCCTGGCGCGGGCGCTGATGAACGACCGCCAAGCGGCCGACTTTGAGCGCACCAAGGAGTGCAACTTCGCCATCTCGCCGCAAAGCATTGGCCGCTTTCGGGTCAGCGCCTTCATGCAGCAAGGCCATGTGGGCCTGGTGCTGCGGACCATTCCCTCGCAACTGCCCACCATCGACGGCCTGGGTCTGCCCAAAATCCTGAAAGATGTGGCCATGGCCAAGCGCGGCTTGGTCATTGTGGTGGGGGCCACCGGCTCGGGCAAAAGCACCTCGCTGGCCGCCATGGTGGACTGGCGCAACGAGAACGCTTTTGACCACATCATCACCGTGGAAGACCCGGTGGAGTTTGTACACCCCCACAAGAACTGCGTGGTGACGCAGCGCGAAATTGGTGTGGACACGGACGACTGGCAAGTCGCACTGAAGAACTCGCTGCGCCAAGCGCCAGATGTCATCTTGATGGGCGAAATCCGGGATCGCGAGACCATGGAGTTAGCCATCAACTTCGCCGAAACCGGCCATCTCTGCATGGCCACCCTGCACGCCAACAGCGCCAACCAGGCACTGGATCGCATCATCAACTTCTTCCCCGACGACCGCCGCGCGCAGATGCTGATGGACCTGTCCCTCAACCTCAAGGGCATGATCTCGCAGCGCCTGCTGGCCCGCCAGGAGGGCAAGGGCCGCATTGCAGCGGTAGAGATCATGCTCAACAGCCCGCTGATGGCTGATTTGATCTTCAAGGGCGAGGTCTCGGAGATCAAAGACCTGATGAAGCGTTCACGTGAGCAAGGCATGCAGACTTTTGACCAGTCGCTGTTCGACCTCTATGAAGCCCATGCCGTGGCCTATGAGGACGTGCTGCGCAATGCCGACTCCGTCAACGACTTGCGCCTGAACATCAAGCTCAACAGCAAGCGCGCCCGCGTGACCGACTTGGCCGCAGGCACCGAACACCTCACCATCGTTTGAGTCCTTCTCATGTCTGAAGCTGCTGTCGCCGCCCCACAAGCCGTGGCATTCCTGGGCCTGGGCGTGATGGGCGGCCCCATGGCCGGCCATTTGCACAAGGCCGGCCACACTGTCACCGTTTACAACCGCACCGCCGCCAAAGCCCAGGCTTGGGTGGCCGAGCATGGAGGCCGTGCAGCCGCCACCCCGCGCGAGGCCGCCCAAGGCGCGGCCATGGTGTTTGCGTGTGTGGGCAATGACGACGACCTGCGCTCGGTGGTCTTGGGGGACGACGGTGCCTTTGCGGGCATGGCAGCAGGCAGCGTGTTTGTTGACCACACCACGGCGTCCGCTGAAGTGGCGCGCGAGCTGGCCCAAGCCGCCCGCGCACGCGGCCTGTGGTTTGTGGATGCACCGGTGTCGGGCGGCCAAGCCGGTGCGGTTAACGGTGTGCTGACGGTGATGTGCGGCGGCGAGGCCAGTGCCTTTGAAGCCATGCGGCCGGTGGCCATGGCTTACTCGCGCGCTGTCACGCTCTTGGGCCCTTCTGGCGCTGGCCAGTTAGCCAAAATGGTGAATCAGATCTGCATTGCCTCGCTGGTGCAGGGCTTGGCAGAAGGCATTGCCTTCGGGCAGAAGGCAGGCCTGGACATGAAGGCCGTGCTGGACGTGATTGGCAAAGGTGCGGCGCAAAGCTGGCAGTTAGAGAACCGTGGCAAGACCATGGTGGACGACCAGTTTGAGTTTGGCTTTGCGGTGGACTGGATGCGCAAAGACTTAGGGCTGGTGCTCGAAGAGGCGCGCCGCAACGGTGCCACCCTACCCGCCACCGCCATGGTGGACCAGTTCTATGCCGATGTGCAGGCCATGGGTGGCCGACGCTGGGACACCTCCAGCCTGATCAAGCGGCTGCGCTGAGCCGCTGCTCCAGCACTGGCCCCGCGCCTTGCACGGCCCCCCCAGCAGGCATGATCACTGGGCCGGCTGCGCCGGCTTGGCCTTGGGCTCGGGCTGCAGGGCCTTGAGTTCAGCCTCGCTGATGATCTCGAACACGCGCACGACTTTTTGAACGCCTGACACACCGCGCGCCACCTCGGCGGCGCGGTTGGCTTCACGCTCGGTGACGCGGCCCATCAGGTAGATGATGCCGCGCTCTCCCACCACTTTGATGCTGTTGGCCTGCAGGTCTTTGGCGTCCACAAAGCTGGCCTTGACCTTGCTGGCGATGATGGTGTCGTTGGTACGCGAGGTCAGCGAGCTGAGGCCCGCCACAGTGGCTTCATTGACCACAGCTTTGACATTCTCAATGCCTTGAACCACGTTCTCGGCCACTTGGCGGTCGGCCTCGGTGGCGACTTCGCCGGTGATCAAGGCTGTGCGGTTATAGCTGGTGACGTTGAGATGGGCGCGATCACCCAATGCCGTCTTCAGGCGGCTTTCGCCCTTGAACTCAATGCCTTGGTCTTCCACCTGGGCCCCGGAGGTGCGGCGGTCCGTGGCCATCAAGGCTCCGCTGACGGCCGCGCCGCCCAAGAGCAAGGGCGCGCATGCGCTCAACAAGGTGGCACCGGCCAGGGCCGCAAGCAGGGTGGTGTGTCGAAGTGTCATCACAAAATCCTCAAAAAAGTGGGTCTGCTTAAGCGCCGTCTTGCGCTCCTAGCAGTTGAATATCGATGGCGTCGCACAGCGCATGCAACACCAGCAAATGCAGCTCTTGAACCCGGGCGCGGCGCTCGTGAGGCACCGCGATCCAGACATCGGTATCACGCAGGAGTGAAGGCCAGTGCCCGCCCATGCCTCCGCTGAGCATGACCACGCCCATGTCCTTGGCATGGGCCTGTGCCATCAGCTCGGCGGTCAGGGGGTCTTCGTCAACAGGGCACAGGGCCACCAGCATGTCACCGGGCTGGCCCAGCGCCGCCAGTTGCGCCAACGCTGCGGCGTTGAGCCTGGCCAGTGGCACGGCGGCCAGCGCCGGGCGGTCACGCTCAAAGCCTTGCAGCAAACGTTCACTAAAAGCCCGGGCCAATTCATTGCCACCGTGGGCATGGACCAGCAATTTGCCGCCGCTGGTCAGGCAGGTGGTGATGATCTGAGCCGCCTCGGCAATGGGCCGGGAGAGGTGTTCAGCCACCTGATACATCAGGTCGGCCGATTCGAAGAAGTGTTGTTGGATGCGCTGTTCAAGCATGGTCATGATGATAAGTGGCGCAGCCCCTCAGAAAAGTTCCGGGCCCAGCGGTGTTCAGCTCACGCCGCGTCAAAAGCCGCCTTGAGCCAATGAACCTGCTCGCCCTCCACGGCCACCACATCAAAGCGACACGGGGGCAGTTGTGGCAGGCGGCTGAGGTAACACTGCGCGGCAAAAACGAGTTTGGCCTGTTTGCTGTGGGTGACGCTGGCGGCCGCGCCGCCATGGCTGCTGGCGCGCCTTGCCCGCACCTCGACGAACACCAAGGTGCCATCACGATCACGCATGATGAGGTCGATTTCACCGGCCCGGCGCGAAGGCCCCCGTGCGACCCGATAATTGCGCTCGACCAGCGCCAGCCCATGGCGGCGCAACATGTCGAGTGCCCGGGCCTCGGCCAGAGCCCCGGAGTCGCCTTTTTGCGCAGGCTGTTGCGCTGGTTTGAGCCCGCTTGCTGTGACCATCACCCCCTCCTCATCCTCAACGCTTGTATCGGTGGCTGCCAGTGTGGCGGGCGGGCAGCAACACCCACCCGGCACGCTTTATATGGTGGCCACGCCCATCGGCAATCTGGCGGACTTCAGCCTGCGCGCCATCCATGTGCTGGCCTTGTGTGATGCCGTGGCTTGCGAGGATACGCGTGTCAGCGCAGGCCTGCTGCGGCATTTGGGGCTGCACAAACCGCTGATCGCTCTGCACGACCACAACGAGCACGAGGCCTCGGCCAAGGTCTTGGCGCGCTTGCAGGCCGGGGAGCGCGTGGCCTACATCAGTGATGCGGGCACGCCCGGGGTGTCTGACCCGGGGGCGATCTTGGTCTCGCAGGTGCGTGCGGCGGGCTTGCGGGTGATCCCGCTGCCCGGGGCCAGCAGCGTGGTTACGGCCTTGAGCGTGGCGGGGGATGCGGGTGCGCCCTTGGGCCATGTCTTCGCCGGTTTCTTGCCCGCCAAAGGGCAGGAGCGTGCCACAGCGCTGGCGGCCGCAGCAGCCGAGACGCGCAGCACGGTGTTGTTCGAGGCCCCGCACCGCATTGAATCCTTGTTCAGTGGCTTGGCCAGTGTTTGCGCGCAGCGCCGGGTGACGGTGTGCCGGGAGTTGACCAAGCAGTTCGAGCAGATTTGTACCGTGCCCGCCGCCGACTTACCAGCGTGGCTGGCGGCTGACTCGCAACGGGGACGCGGGGAATTTGCGCTGGTGCTGCATGCGCAGATAGCAGACTCTGCCGACGAGGGCACCATTTCCGAGGCGGCTGAACGCGCACTGCACACCTTGCTGCCGCTGCTGCCGCTGAAGCAGGCCGTCAGCCTGGTGGCCGAGTTGAACGGTGCGCCGCGCAACGCACTTTACGCCCGCGCACTGGCCTTGCGGCAAGCGGCGGACGATGCGACACCCACTGAAGGGCCGCCAGACTGATGCGGCCCCCTTGGCTTACTGCTTAGGCAGGCCACCGTCCACTGGGGGCTTGGCCTTTTGCTCGTCGTGGCGCTGGCGCTTGATGTCTTTGCCGGCGCGGTCTTGCATGCGGTCGATGCGAGCACGCTCTTTGTCCGTCACCTGGCCATCGGCTTCAGCGCGCTTTTGAGCCCGGTCGATACCCCGCTGCTCCATCTTCAAGCGCCTGGCTTCTTGCTTGCTGATTTCGCCGTTGGCCATGCCCTTCTCAATGCGCTTTTCTTGGTGCTTCTCGCGGGCATTCATGTCAACAGGCTTGGAGGCCGCACCGGCCACGGGGGGCACTGCAGGTGCGGTGGTGGCTTGGGCCATAGCGCCAAAAGTGGCCAGGGCAAGGCCGAGAGCGGTCAAGGTGGTACGAATGGTCATGTCAACTCCTGAGGTGGGTTTAGGGATGGTCGCTGCCAAATCAGCCGCGATGCCCTGATTCAACGACAGGCAGAGTTTGGTGGACGACCGCCGCTCTGCAAAGACACGTAAATCCCTGCTCCCCAAGATGAGGAGCAGGCTCCTACAATCCACCGATGATCTCCCGCGAACCCACACTTGAGCGCTTGGCCCTGGCCCAGCAATTGCTGCTTGACCCCTACGGTTTGAACGAGGCCAGCCTAGCGCGCGCCTTGGCCACCATAGGAGAGCACAAAGTTGATGACGCGGACCTGTACTTCCAGTACACGCGCCATGAGGGCTGGAGCCTGGAGGAAGGCATCGTCAAGAGCGGCAGCTTCTCCATCGACCAAGGCGTGGGCGTGCGGGCCGTGGCTGGCGAGAAGACGGCCTTTGCGTATTCCGACGATTTGTCTGACGCCGCGCTGCTGGACGCCGCCCGCACGGTGCGCAGCATTGCGGCCGCGGGCCAAAGCCGACGCGTCAAGGTCGGCACGCCCACCAAGTTGGCCCGCAGCCGCACGCTGTATGCGCCCATGGACCCGATTGCCTCGCTGGACAGCACCCAAAAAGTGGCGCTGCTGGAGAAGATCGAGCAAATGGCCCGCGCCCGCGATCCGCGCATCGTGCAAGTCATGGCCGGTGTGGCGGCCGAGTACGACGTGGTGATGGTGGCCCGCGCTGATGGCACCCGAGCCGCCGATGTGCGCCCGCTGGTGCGCCTGTCGCTGACGGTGATTGCCGAGCAGAACGGCCGCCGTGAAGTCGGCTCCGGCGGCGGTGGTGGCCGCTTTGGCCTGGGCTACTTCCAGCAAGCGCAACTCGAACAGTACGTGGACCAAGCCGTCAACGCTGCCCTGACCAACCTGGAGAGCCGCCCGGTGCCCGCCGGCGAAATGACCGTGGTGTTGGGCCCCGGCTGGCCCGGCGTGATGTTGCACGAGGCCGTGGGCCACGGCCTGGAAGGCGACTTCAACCGCAAGGGCTCGTCCACCTTCTGTGGCCGCATTGGCCAGCGCGTGGCCGCCAAGGGCGTGACGGTGCTGGACGACGGCACCATGGCCGACCGTCGTGGCTCGCTCAATGTGGACGACGAAGGTAACCCGACCCAGCGCAATGTGCTGATCGAAGACGGCATCTTGCGCGGTTATATGCAAGACAGCATGAACGCCCGCCTGATGGGCGTGAAGCCCACCGGCAACGGCAGGCGCGAAAGCTATGCCCACGTGCCCATGCCGCGCATGACCAACACCTACATGCTACCCGGCGACAAGAGCCCGGAGGAGATCGTCGCCAGCATCAAGCGCGGCCTCTACGCCACCAACTTTGGCGGCGGCCAGGTCGACATCACCAGCGGTAAGTTCGTGTTCTCGGCCTCCGAAGCATTCTGGGTCGAGAACGGCAAGATCCTCTACCCCGTCAAGGGTGCCACCCTGATCGGCAACGGCCCCGAAGCCATGGGCCGCGTCAGCATGATCGGCAACGACCTGCAACTCGACAGCGGCGTGGGCACCTGCGGCAAAGACGGCCAAAGCGTGCCCGTGGGCGTGGGGCAACCGACGCTGCGTATTGAGCGGTTGACGGTGGGGGGGACGGCGTAGTGCCCTTTGGCCTCTTTCGCTCTAAGCGAGCCGCCACACCGACAGCGGGTGTATCCCCGCTGACCGAAAGCGTGGCAGAGGCGATGGTGGCCCCAGAGAAGCGTTCGCCGGAGCGCGAGCAACTCTTGGAGAAGGTCCGCTTTCTGAAGCAGTCCGGTCGGCTGGCAGAGGCCGCGCAATTGCTGGACACGGAGTTCAAACGCCAATCGCATCCTGTTGTGGGCTATCGTTTGATCGCCACCTTGCTCGATCTCAAGCGTTACGCCGAGATCACGCAACTGACCGCCGCGCAAGCCTTCAACTCCAGAGACTTTGCGCTCGCAGCCCAATTGCTGGACGACGCACCAACGCGCCTGGCGACCTTGTGCCTGAGTGGGCACGAGCCCCTAGAGCACTGCGCCTATGTCTCGATGGTCAAGGACGAGCAGGACATTGTTCTGTTGAACTTGGTCTGGCACTACATGCTGGGGTTCCGGCGGTTCCTGTTGCTCGATAACCTGTCGACGGACGCCACAGCCGACTTGATCGAAGCCTTTCGACAGCGCTTCAGTGACGCCACAGTGCTGGTGCTGAAGGACACCGTCGTGGCGCACTTCCAGGGGCGCAAGATGTCCGGCGCGGTCTCGTACCTGAAGGCCCTCTGGCCGGAGCTGGAATGGGTGGCCCTCGTCGATGCTGACGAGTTCCTCTGCGCAGAGCAGCCGCTTCACCAGATGTTGTCGGCAGCACCGCCGCACATCCAAGGCTTGATGCTGCCCAAGAGCATCTATCGGCCCACCTCGCTCGACCAGTTGACGGATGCCTCTGACTTCCATCGCCGAGTGACGCGTCGGCAACTACTCTCTCATGTATCTACCAAGATGATGGTTAGAGCCGAGATTGGCCTGAACATCGCGCAAGGCAACCACCGCTTCCTGGAGACCAAGGGCTACACCACCGCCAACTACGGCGCAGTGCAGGGTTTGACCATGCGCGAGTTCCCTCTGCGAAGCTTTGCGCAGTTCGAGAAAAAGGTCGCCAGCGGCCATCGCGCGATTGAAGCCGCCAAGGACCAAGGCCTCAAGGCAGTAGGCGGCGACCACTGGGTGAACATGAGCCGAGTGCTAACTCAACAAGGGTCCGACGGGCTGATCCAGCATGTCACTGGGCAAATGGCGGGCTATGCCAAGCAACCCTTCTTGGAAGACCCGCTACCGCTGGACACGGTGATGGAGAAGCATTGGCCCGACTGGCGCAGCGCTTTGCCGCAGCCAGCAGGCTGACACCGCAGTAGCACTCGGGCCGCCGCGACCGCTGCTTATTGGGGGCCTACGAACAGGCTGCTGAAGTTGCCCCCAATTTCGGCCCGGAATTGTGAGTCGGGGTTGTAGACCTCCTGACCGACATGGCTGGTCAGCAAGGACCATGCAGCAGGTTCTGCCCAGCGTGACCCCCAAACGGCAGCCACCTCTGCATCCGTGACATCGCCAGGGCTCTTACCGACCTTGCGAGCGGTCGTGATCCGCAGCACATTCGACAACTGCTGGAACGAGATCGTCGCATCGAACTTCTTGCCGGCAAAGGGGGTGTGCGAGGACGCTGCGCCCTGCGAGGTCCAGATCGACAGCCCATGGTCTTCTTCCAGTGTGGTGACGCCACTGGCGGGCAAAGGCCCGCTGACAATGGGAATGCTGCCCTGGGCGGGATCAAACCACACCTGCGCACGCTGGAACCATCGCTGTGTGGACCAATCCGTCACACCGGAGCGCACTATGGCTGTGTTCCAGAGGTACTGGATCTGGCACGGCATGGCCGAATTGTCCTGCCGACACTGGTGGTTGTAGACCGTCACCATCATCTGCTGCTTGACCTGCACCACATCCGCCCGGCTGCCATTGACACTGGCCTTGGCAGTCAACATGGCGACCCCACCGGCCGTGTCGGACGCATTGACGAACACCGCCGAGGCCGAGGGCCGACTCCAGACCTCGGTATTGCACCCAGCCGTGGCTGCGGTGGGGCGCCAGCTCATGGCGCGCCCCACTGCATCAGTGGCGGTTCCGGTCAGGGCGCTCAATTGGGCCAGACGCGCACTGGGCGCGGGCTCGGTCGGGCCCATCAAGCCGCCTTGGCAGCCCTCGGCATGGCCAAAGAACAAAACCTTCAAGCCTGGCTTCAAGACCTCGCCCGACTGATCGTTGTATGCGTTCCAGGACGCCACCACCCGATCCCCGCCAGCGATGCTTTGCAAGGCCTCGGGGCTGGTCTTGGCGTTGGGGGCAAAGTAGAAGCTGTCTCGGCCCAAGTTCAAGCTGGGCACCTCAGGTGTGCCGCCTTGCGGTGGCTCTGGCACCGGATTGGCGCTGGGCTCGCCACCACCGCCACCGCAACCTGCAAGCACGGCGGCTGCTAAGCACATCCATGCGTGGCGCTGAAGCCCTGTCGTGAGTGCTGCACTGAACCCTGCCGCTGCCTGTTCCATCTCGGACTCCAGAAGATCGGCGTGGCCTCAAACCGGCCACGCGTGTTCTGGAGATTTCGGAAAGAAGGGCTGCGGAATTGAATGCAAAAAGCCCCGCATTGCGGGGCCTGTTTGTCACTTCAGCGCTGGGCGCTGGGGAGGGTCAGTCCGCCAAATTGGGCGGGTCCTCCCCAAAGACGCGGGCCCAAGCGACGCGGGGTCGAATCAGCGTGGCCGGAGACCCGCCCACTTGGGTGCCCGCCCCCACTTCGCCACTGACCACCGAGCCTGGGCTGATGACTGCACCCTCACCGACAGTGAGGTCCGCCAGCAGCAAGCTGCGGCGACCCACCAAGACATGCCGCCCGAGAAACACTTTGCGGCGATGCTGGTTGATGACCTGGCCCGTATCCAAGTCGGTGATGGGATGCGGATCGCTGCATTGCATCACCACCTCGTCGTGGAACTGGCAATCCGAACCGATCTGAATGTCCGCATGGACGCCGAAGAGACGCGTCTGCGACATCGTGGTCTGATCGCCCACAAACCAATGTGCGCCGCCCGACAAGTGCGCCGTGGCATGGACCTGAGTCTTGGCCCCGATGAAGGCCGAGACGTTTGGCCCCACCACCGCCAACTGGATGTTTCCCTTGGGCGACAAGATGGCCAGCTGCAGACCAGACATCACCTTTGGCTGCCCCGGAAACATCAGCCGCACATTGAGCAGCTCCTCACTGATGCCTTCTGCGACCGTGACGCGGCACGTGTCATCAAAGTTCACGCGGTGGCCTTCGGCCAGTGGCGTGTCTCGGATCAACTTGGTGCGCAATGGCAGTTGATCGGTGTCCGTCGCAAACCGGGCCAAGCTCGGTGGCATGGCCAGGATTCGTAAGAGAGGAATCAGTCGAGGTTCGGGCGTTTGGATCGGCATCGGGGTCAGGCGCGTCGCGGCGGCATATAGCGTTCTAAGTCGGCCATGATGGCCTCATAACCCGCCAGGCCCGCAAGATTGTTGTGCTCAGCGCTGTCCGCCTGCACGTCATACAACTCGCGCTCGCCATTTTCGTACCGGATGTAGCGCCAACGCTCGGTTCTGATGGCGTTGTCAAACTCGTTGTGGGTTGTCAACACCGGACGATTCCAGGCTTGGGTCGGGCTTTCGATGAGCGGGCGCAGGCTCACCCCATCCATCGAGTACGACGGCGCCACTTGGCAATAGTCCAAGATAGTGGGCGTCATGTCGCGCAGACTGACGCAGGCCGACTGCCTGACGCTGCTGGTCTGCTTGGGCAGGCTGATGAGGAAAGGCACGCGGGTGCTTTCTTCCCACAGAGCTTGCTTCATCCAATGGAACTTCTGCCCCAGGTGAAAGCCGTTGTCGCTCCACAGCACGATCATGGTGTTGTTGGCATGCGGGCTGTTGTTCAGCGCATTGATCAAGCGCCCGACTTGGCTGTCCACCCAAGAGATACTGGCCAAGTAGGCCTGCACCGCATCCGCCCACAGTCCCTGCCGCGTGATGCAGTTGTGGAAGTCCCATTGCTCTGCAATGGCTTTGCCGGTTGGTCCCAAATCGTTGAGGTCATCGTCCGGTGGCTGCGGAATGTAGATCTGGTCTTTCGGGTACATGTCAAAGAATCGCTGCGGCACATACCAACCTACATGGGTGCGTACGAAACCCACCGCCAAAAAAAAGGGCTTGGTGTGCGGCGCATTGATCGTGTCTATGCCCTGCTGAGCAAAGCGGTAGTCCGGGTGCTCTGAGTCATCACCTTGGGTCGGCCCCCAGTCAAAGGCACCCGGCCCTTTGGATGAAAAGCACTGCCGATTTGCAAAAGGCTGGGTCCCTGTCGGCATGGGCTGCGGGCCTAAGCTGAACTGGTGATTGACCTTGCCAAACAGCGTTGACTCGTAGCCACCCTTGGTCATCATGCCCCAGAGCATATCTTTGCCTGGATTCACCTCATGAAAGGTCTGGTCCTCGGCCCACACCCCGGTCGACTGGATCGACAGGCCCGTCAAGGCGCTTGGCCTGGAGGCTGAACAGGTCGGTGAGTTGCAATAGGCTCGCTCAAAGACGGTGGATCGCGCCGCCAAAGCGTCCAAGTGAGGCGTCTTGACTTGCGGATGGCCCGTCAAGTAGCCCGTCCAGTCATTCAGATCATCAATCGCGATCATCAGCACATTAGGCTTGACAGCAGCAGGTGGCGCATTGACCTCGGCCCCTTGCCCGCCACCACCCCCACAACCAACGACAGCGGTGCTTGCCGCTGCCTGAAGCAAAGTCCTTCGTCGCATCATCGCCCTCATGCCGTTGCTCTGCAGTGGCAGTGTACGGGGCCTGCTACCACCCGGCGACCCCATGACTGTCAGCCCCACGCCAGCCAGCCCGTGCTAAAGTCGCCCCATCATGCGTGCACCCGCTTTCTTTTTTGCCACCTTTTGGTTCTTGCCCTTCAAGGCGGCTCAAGAGGCAAACGCGCGCACCTGAACAAAGCGAACAAACCTCAAAGAACCGCCGGCCCACCCGGCGGTTTTTTTTTGCCTGCCCCTTCCCCCTTTTTGCAAACCAGCCCCAGCCCTAGGAGCCCTGAAATGAATGCCAAGTCTGTCACCCCCGCCAGCGATCTGCGCAGCAGCCTGTCGCTGAGTGAGCGCACCAGCGAAACCGATGACCAACGCATCGAAGACGTGACCCCGCTGCCGCCGCCCGAGCACCTGATCCGCTTCTTCCCCGTCGCGGGCACGCCGATTGAAAAGCTCATCAAATCCACGCGGCAGACCATCCGCAAGCTGGTCACCGGCAAGGACGACCGCTTGCTGGTGGTGATTGGCCCCTGCTCCATCCACGACCCTGCCGCCGCGCTGGAGTACGCCCGCCGACTGAAGGTGGAGCGTGAAAAGTACGCCGACACGCTGGAGATCGTGATGCGGGTTTACTTCGAGAAGCCACGCACCACCGTGGGCTGGAAGGGCCTGATCAACGACCCCTACCTGGACGAGAGCTACCGCATCGACGAGGGCCTGCGTATCGCCCGCCAACTGCTGGTTGAAATCAACCGCCTGGGCGTGCCCGCAGGCTCCGAGTTCCTGGACACCATCAGCCCGCAGTACATCGGCGACCTGATCTCCTGGGGGGCCATTGGTGCGCGCACCACCGAAAGCCAAGTCCACCGGGAGCTGTCCTCGGGTCTTTCCGCCCCCATCGGCTTCAAGAACGGCACCGACGGCAACCTGAAGATCGCCTGCGACGCCATTCAAGCTGCTGCCCGCCCTCACCACTTTCTGTCCATCCACAAAAACGGCCAGGTCGCCATCGTCGAGACCAAGGGCAACAAAGACTGCCACGTCATTCTGCGCGGCGGCAAAACGCCCAACTACGACCGCGTCTCCGTCGCTGCGGCCTGCAAAGAACTGGAAGCCGCCAAGCTGACGCCTACCCTGATGGTGGACTGCAGCCACGCCAACTCCAGCAAGCAGCACCAACGCCAAATTGATGTCGCCATCGACATCGCGGAGCAAATCAGTAATGGCAGCCGCCATATCTTCGGCGTGATGGTGGAAAGCCACTTGGTGGCCGGTGCCCAGAAGTTCACCCCTGGCAAAGACGACGCCCATACCCTGACCTACGGCCAAAGCATCACCGACGCCTGCATCAACTGGGACGATTCGGTCAAGGTGCTGGACGTGCTGAGCGCCGCGGTGAAGGCGCGCAGGGGGTGAGGCCAGGGGCTGTGGGCTTGTGGATTCGACTAAGCGTACTTCTAAGCGTACGCTTACGTCTCAAGGAGCCACCATGCAGACCCTCACCGCCAGCGAAGCCCGCGCCAACCTGTACCGCCTCATGGACCAGGCCGCCGAGTCGCACCAGCCCATCACCATCGCCGGCAAACGTCACGACGCGGTGCTGGTGTCGGCTGAAGACTGGCAGGCCATCCAGGAAACGCTCTACCTGCTGTCCGTCCCTGGCATGCGCGAGTCCATCAAGGAAGGCATGGCTGAACCTCTAGACACTTGCGCCAAGGAGTTGGACTGGTGACGTGGGAGGTGGTCTTCGCTAAACGCGCCCTGAAGGATGCGCAAAAGCTGGCGACTGCCGGCCTAAAGACCAAAACCCAAGAACTGCTCAGCATCCTGAGGGAGAACCCCTTCCAAAACCCACCTCCCTACGAAAAGCTGGTGGGCGATTTGGCGGACGCTTACTCCCGACGCATCAACATTCAGCACCGTTTGGTCTATGAAGTGTTGGCTGCGCAGAACACGGTCAAGGTGCTGCGCATGTGGTCGCTCTATGAATGATGCCTTTGAGGCCCTGTTCCCATTCTCCGTGGGTGGCAGACCACACGAACTGATCGCAGGTGCCAAGCGCTGATCATTGTGAGGTCGTCTTCAAGGAGTAGAACAAACTCATTTGGGTGCATACCGAGCTTGCCAATCGTCATGGTCTCCGCAGACGCTACGCCCCCCCGCCAAACCGCGCCATAAACCCCCGGTCAATCCTGTCCTTCCAGCGCCACGCCCAGGCTCCGTCGGCCACCAGCGGACCCCAAGTGGCCAGGGCGTGGTCTTGAGCGGTGTTCAGTAGGTACAAGGCGCGGCGCTGGGGCTGCCAGGGCTCGGGACGCTGCCGGGCAGGCCGGGCAGGGGCAGCTCGTCACTGCCGCAGAGCGCCACTTGGAGCTGTGGCCACACCTCGCGCTGAGCGCGGGCGTGCAGGGCAAAGGCCAGCTCAACACCGGCCGCACCAGCGCCCAAGATGAGCAGCCTGAAGCGCGGTGAGCGGGCCATGCGCTGCGCCAAGGCGGGCCAATCCGCCACAAAGTCTTCGATGGGGCGTACGGGATGGGCATGTTCGCGCGCGCCGGGCAGGCTGGCCAGCGCGGGCATGGGGCCGGTGTCGATGGAGAGCAGGTCATAGGGCACGCTCTGGCCATCGGCGGTGCGCACGCACTGGGTCCCAAGGTCCAGCCCCACACCAGCGGTTTGGCGCAGGGTCACCCCCGCACGCCACAGCAGGGGTTTGAGCGCAATGGCGCACTCGTCCAAGCCGTAGTGCCCGGCCAGCCAGCCGGGCAACATGCCCGAGTAGATCTGCCGCTCAAAGGGCGTGATCATGTCCACCTGCCAGCCCGGCAGAGGCGCTTGGGCCAGGGCCGCCAGCACGCCCAGATGGGCATGGCCGCCGCCCATCAGAACGAGACGCTAAAATCAAAGGTCACATAGAGGCGGGCGGCATAGTCGTCGCCCGCTTTGCTGCGCAGGTCCGAGGCTTGCAAGGCCTGGGACACCTTCCAGCGCCAGCGCAGTGTACCGGCTTGGTTGGGCAGCACGTTCAGGGGGACGAGCCAAGATGAAGCGCTGGCATTGGAGCTGATTTGCAGCACGGTAACGCCTTCATCAGCCACCAAAGCAAAGCGGTTGGCCTGTTTGACCTTGGGCAACACTTGGTGCTTCCAGCCTGCAGGCAAGGCCAGCCCAGGGGCCTGCCTCGAAAACGGCGTGGGCTGGCTGGGCAAGCCAGTGCTTGTGTTTTGGGCCTGCGCGCGCGGTGGCACGGCCAGCACGCTGGCCCCCAGTGCAGTCACACCACCCCTCACTAATAAACGTCGTTGCATTGGGTCTCGCTTTCGTGAAGCGCTTGCCAGCGCGGCAGGTCTTCGGGGTTGTCCACGTCCCACAGCGCTGGCAGCTCGTGCAGGCGCAGGCCTGCGCCTTGGGCACGGGTGCGGGTGCGGGCCATCACCTCGGCGGTGCTCCAAGGCATGTCGGCAAACAACACCGGCTGAGGCTGATGCATGCCGATAAGCACATAGCCGCCGTCCTCAGCGGCTTGGCACACCACGTCCGCCCCCTGCCGCAAAGCCTGGGCCGCTGCCTGCAAATGGGCCGGGCTGAGGGCGGGGCAGTCGGTGCCCACCAGCAGTACCGGGCCTTGAGGGCTGGCGGCCGCCAGCGCCGTGAGCATGCGTTGGCCCAGGTCACCGCTGGGCTGGTTGTGCAAAGCCACAGGTAACACACGCTGCAGCGCCTGGAAGAAGCGGTGCTGTGCGTCCGGCGCACACCATAGCGCCACCGGCCCCAAGCCGCTGCGCAATGCGGTGCGCAGCGTGCGCTGGGTGAACTGGCGTTGCAGGCGCGCCGCGCCAGCCGCCCCCAGGGCCGGGATCAAGCGGGTCTTGGCCAGGCCCGGCACCGGGGCCTTGGCCAGCACGGCCACGGTCAGGGGGGTGGGCGCGGCCTTCATGTCTGGGTCTCGCGCGGCACATAGCCGTAGTGCCGGGCCAGTTGGTGCGGGTCAGCCCCCAAGAAAAAGGCTGCTCGCAAGCGCCACATCAGCCAGATGGTACGCCACACGCCATGTTGCTCCCAGCGTCGCGCCGAGGTGCTCGCACGCTCGCGCAGACAGAGGGGGCGGCCCAGGCGTTTGAGACGGCGGCTGATGGCAATGTCTTCCATCAAGGGCAGGTCTGGGAAGCCGCCGACACGCTCAAACAGGCTGCGGTGCATGAACATCGCCTGGTCACCTGTGGCGATGCCCGTCCAGCGTGAGCGGGTGTTCATGGCCCAGCTCACCACGGCCAGGATGGGCTGTTGGCTGTCAATGCGCACATCAAAACGGCCCCAAGCCTGGGTCTGGAGAGCCAGCGCTGCCAGAACGCACTCATGAGCCCTGGGGGGCAGCACGGTGTCCGCATGCAAGAACAGCAGAGCCTGACCGCAGGCGGCCCGCGCACCGGTGTTCATCTGGCTGGCCCGGCCACGGGGTGCAGACAGGACCTGATCTGCCAAGCCTTGCGCTTGTGCGACAGTGTCATCGCGGCTACCGCCGTCTACCACCACCAGCTCCACGCCCTGGGAGCGCAGGGGCTGCAGAAGGTCGAGTTTGTGCGCAAGGTGCTCGCCTTCATTCAACACGGGGATGATGATGCTGAGTGTCGTCATCCCTTGCTTCCCCGCCGCCAAGCATGGAAGCGCTAGTCACCTCATAAGGCACGCCCTGGGCTTGGGCTTCTTGCTCGTTCAAGCCCACGCGCGCCACCTCAGGGTCCACAAAGGTGGCCCAGGGGATCACGCGGTAATCAGCTTTGAATTTTTTGATCGGGTCGAACAGCGCATTGACGGCCGCATACCAAGCCTGGTGGGCCGCCGTATGGGTGAACTGATACGGCCCGGCCACATCGCCCGCTGCATAGATGTTGGGGAAGTTGGTTTGCAAATAGCCGTTGACCTCCACCATGCGGCCGGTGGTGACCCCCAGCTCTTGCAGGCCATAGCCCTGCAAGTTGGCCTGGCGGCCCACGGCCACCAGGATCTGATCAAAGGCGATGCGCACCTCTTGCCCCTGGTGCTCGGCCACCAAGAACTTTTCACCGCCTTCCACCACCACGCGCTTGGCCGCATGGCCCACGCGCACATCCACGCCCTCGGCGGCAAAGCGCTGCATCACCGCCTCGGACACATCCGCGTCTTCACGGGCCAGCAAGCGCGGCGCCATCTCCACCTGCGTGACTTGCGAGCCCAAGCGCTTGAAGGCCTGGGTCAGCTCGCTGCCGATAGGCCCGCCGCCCAGCACCAGCAAGCGGCGCGGCAAGCTCTTGAGGCTCCACAGCGAATCGGAGGTCAGCACCTCCACTTGATCTAAGCCTGGGATGGGCGGCACAAAGGGCCGGGCACCGGCGGCGATGACGATGGCGCGGGTGGTCAGGCGCTGTACCGTGCCGTCGTCGTGGGTGATCTCCACTTCCCAGGGGCTGACGATGCGGGCCGCGCCCTGCACCACATCCACCCCCAAGCCGCGATAGCGCTCGGCGGAGTCATGCGGCTCGATCTGGCCGATCACGCGGTGCACGCGGCCCATGACCTCGGCAAAGTCAAACTCAGCGTGAGCATGGGCAATGCCCCAGTCGGCGGACTTCTTGACCTGGGCCACGAACTTGGCCGAGCGGATCAGCGCCTTGGAGGGCACGCAGCCGGTGTTCAGGCAGTCGCCGCCTAGCTTGTGCTTTTCCACCAGCGTGACCTTGGCCTTCACTGCTGCGGCGATGTAGGCAGTCACCAGCCCCGCCGCCCCGCCGCCAATGACCACCAAGTTGCGGTCGAAGGCCTTGGGCTTGGTGAAACCGCGATAGACCTTGCGGGCCTGCAGCGCATCCATCAGCTTGCGCGCCAGCAGCGGGAACACGCCCAGCAACGCAAAGGCCGCAATCAAACTGGGCGAAGCCAACCCCGACAGGCTGTTGATCTGCGCCAACTGAGTGCCCGCATTCACATACACGGCCGTGCCCGCCAACATGCCGACCTGGCTGACCCAATAAAACGTCCAGGGGCGGATGGGCGTCAGGCCCATGGCCAGGTTGATCATGAAGAAAGGGAACAGGGGCACGAGGCGCAGGCCAAAGAGATAGAAGGCACCATCCTTCTTGACGCCCTCGTTCAGCGCAGCCAGCTTGTCGCCAAACCGAGCTTGCACGGTGTCGCGCAACAACCAGCGCGAAGCCAAAAAGGCCAGCGTCGCCCCCAGGCTGGACGCAAACGAGACGATCAACAGCCCCCAACCCAGGCCAAACAGCGCGCCACCCACCAAGGTCAGCACCGCAGCACCTGGCAGTGACAAGGCGGTGGCCGCCACATACACCGCAAAGTACACCGCTGCCGCCAGCAGAGGCTGTGCGGCGGTGGCGCTTTGCAAGGCAGCTTGGCTGTCTTTGATGGCCGCCAAGCTCAGGTAGTGACTACCTCCCAGGGCGTGGAAAGCGCCGACCGCCACCACCAGCCCCAACAGGGCCCACCACTTTGAGTTGAATGTCATGAAGTTCTTTTGTCTTGGTCAGGCACGCCACAATGACTGAGCGCCGCGCCTATTGAGGAGGCCTTTTTGAAGTTTTTGCCACGGGCTTAGAGCAGCTTGAAGCGCTTGAACGGGCTTCAGCCAAGGGCAAGAGGACTTCACAAGGACAGGCCATTAGGCGCGCGATAGGCCTCATACCTTACAGTCTGACGGAGAAACACATGGAATCCCCCCGCATCGGCATCATTGGTGGCAGTGGCCTCTACCGCATGGAGGGCCTGACGGAGCTGCAAGAGCGTTACCTCGACACGCCTTACGGCTCCTGTTCAGACGCCCTGATGCAAGGCCGCTTAGGCGGCGTGCCCGTGGTGTTTTTGGCCCGCCATGGCCGCAGCCACCACCTGGTTCCCAGCCAAGTGCCCTTCCGGGCCAACCTCCACGCCATGAAGCAATTGGGGGTGCAGTATCTCCTGTCTGTCTCGGCCGTCGGCTCGCTGCGCGAGGAGATTGCCCCGCTGGACCTGGTGCTGCCCGACCAGTTCATTGACCTGACCCGCCAGCGCGCGGGCAGCTTTTTTGGCGACGGCGCCGTGGCCCATGTCTCCTTGGCCGACCCACTGTGCCCGGTCTTGCGCCAAACGGTGGCCCAAGCATGGGCCGACCTGAACGACAACGCCGTGCGCCTGCATGAAGGCGGCACCTATGTCTGCATTGAAGGCCCGGCGTTTTCAACCCGGGCCGAGTCGCACTGGTACCGCAGCATGGGCGCCAGCATCATCGGCATGACCAATATGCCCGAGGCCCGCCTGGCCCGCGAAGCCGAAATCGCCTATGCCACCCTGGCCCTGGCCACCGACTGGGACTGCTGGCGGGAAAACCAAGCCTGCGTGACCGCCGACATGGCCATCGCCAACCTGCAGCAAAACGCCCAGCGCGCCCAAACCCTGGTCACCCAAGTGGTGAAGCGCCTGGCCCAAAGCTGGCCCACCAGCCCCGCCCACACGGCGCTGAGCGCCGCCTTGGTGACGCCACCGGCCGCCATGCCCGAGGCCACCCGGGCGCGGCTGGCACCGCTGCTGGCCAGGGTGACGGCGGAGCGCGGAGGGTGATGTCAGGGCTTGAGACGAGCGACTTCCGCTGCCATGCGCACAAACAACTCGTCGGAGGCCTGACCGTTTTCCGGATACGCCCGGTTATAGCGGCCGGCAGTGATGGCCACCACCAAATCCAGGCTCGGCACCACATAAAGACGCTGCCCGCCGTTGCCGAAGGCTGCGGCCCAGTCCAACGATTGATGCTGGAGCTTGACTTGCCCCAGCCGCCATTGGTAGCCGTAGCGCCAATCCCGCTCTGCAGCCACGTGCCCCGTCAGGCTCTCCTTCAGGTAGGTGGGGGAGATGACCTGCCGCCCCTGCCACTGGCCGCCTTGCAAGACCAAACGCCCGAGCTTGGCCAGATCGCGTGGCGTCAAGCGCAGCCCGGCGTGGGCCATGGGCTGCTCGGCACGCCCGGTCTGCCAAGTCACGTCGCTGATGCCCAGCGCTTGGAACAAGGCCTCCCGTGAGTAGGCATCCAAAGAGCGCCCCGTCACGCGACGCAGTACCTCGGCCAGTAGCACCGTGCAGCCGCTGTTGTAGGTATAGCGCTGGCCCGGTGTGTGCACGACGGCGCGGTCCAGGACGTAGCCGACCATGTCGCTGGAAAGCTCCATCCGGCTTTCGTTGCTGAGCAAAGACACGGCACCATCTTCCGACCAATCCAGGCCTGCCGACATGCTCAGCAAGTGACGCAGCCTTACCTGCTGCCACGGGTCATCGGGGGCGAGTTTGCGCTCCGGAAAGAACTGCATCACCGGCGAGTCCTGCGACCCTAACTTGCCCTGAGCCATGGCCACTCCGACCAGCAGCGACACCACACTTTTGCTGATGGAGCGCAGGTCATGCGGGGTTTGAGCACTGAAGCTCACGGGCTTGGCCCACCACTGGCCAATGGACTTATCGTCCGCCGTGAAATAGCGCTCGGCGAGCACCTGCCCGCCGACCTCGACCACCACGCCATGCAACAAGGTTTGGGCCGCATCTGCAGGTTGCGTCATGGGACACAGGGCCTGCGACAGCGGGTTGGCCGCGT
The DNA here is from genome assembly GCA_004359425.1 of Ideonella sp. MAG2. Taxonomy (GTDB): domain Bacteria; phylum Pseudomonadota; class Gammaproteobacteria; order Burkholderiales; family Burkholderiaceae_C; genus Ideonella. The sequence goes on from PTEU01000001.1 coordinate 2,196,653, forward strand.
TCGACTCGCACACCGTGGCGGCTTGCAAGGCCATTGCTGGCACCAGAGCCAGCAGCGCGAAGACATGCTGACGGCGTGGAGTCATCGCTGAATCACCTCGCTGCCTGACCCCTTGGTGTGCAGGGGCACTTCTGCCAAGCCCGCCAACCACGGCATGGCCGAGTGGCCCCAGATCTGCACCTGGGGCGGCAGCTCCGCCCGCTGATCCACGCAACCCAGCCGAATGTTGAGCACGGTAGGGTTCTCGGGCTCGCAAGCGTTGTTGGCCCCCAAGGTCCGGGCCTGGCCCGTCCCGGCCCCCCGAGGGGGCGCAAGAAAGCTTGGGGCGGCCCGGCGCTTTCTTGAGAGCTGCGTGCCGCAGTCACCGCAAAAAGCCTGGGCGCGGCGGTTGCCGCTGTCGGCCACCTTCACATAGTGGCGCGGCGTGCCCGTCAGCTGCACTTGTGCGGCCGGGGTCGGCAGCACGGCGCGAAACGGCCCGCCGGAAAAGCGCTGGCAGTCCTCGCAATGGCAGGCGATGACGCGGCTCGGGTCCACCAAGGCGGTGAAACTGATGTGGCCGCAATGGCAGTGGCCGGTGATTTGCATAGGATCTTGAAATGAAGTGCACGTCGATGCCTCAGTGTGCAACACAAACGTTCACAGCGTCTTTCAACGAGCTCGCTTCAATCCCACAGCCGCACCGACCATTTGCGTCAGATTTTTGACGGCCAACACGCCATAGAGCCATGCCTTTTGCCAGCGGTGACGCAGGACAAACACATGAAGGTGGAAGCTGCGTCGCGCCCCTGCGGAGGATCCGCTATGAATGAGCATGAATGAATTCGGGTCACCCACATCTTCATGCGCTAAACGCTGGGCTTCTGCCAGGAAAAACCGCCAAAGTTCTTGGCCTGCGGGTGTCTGATACTTAAGCTCTTGCTCGGAGCAAAGCACATAGCAGTAGGGCAAGCCTGGAAGGGTATAGCTGACCAACAGGCATTGCCGCTCCTGGTAAGCGGCAAGGCGGTGTTCACGACGGTTGAACATGAACCAAGGCATCGCTTCCTCACGCGCCTTCGCGCATTCTCCTTCCGTAGGACAAATCGGCTGCTGAGGTTTCCGGCCATTGGGCACTGAAGTCCGCCGCCCAGGCGGCGGTGTCGTAGGCCACAGGCAGCAGGGCGATATAGGCACCAGCGACCTTGCGCTCTTCTTCCCACACCGGGTGAGGCGAGGGGGTGAGCGCAATGCGGCTGACCAAGCCGCGCAGGTCGCCCGCGCGGTTGGGCATGCCGGTGGCGCCGTTGTTGAGGACGGCGCGATCAGAGTCATAGACCGCCATGCCCGCCGCGCAAGTGTGGCTGCAGGCAAAGAGCTCGACCTCGGCCTGCTCAAACCAGGGCGCATAGCGCTGTGCGGCATCTGCGGCCTGCAGGGCTTGCGCGTCAAAGCCCCAACCGGCGAGCGACTGGGCGTCGCCATGCACCACGCCCACGCGGGCTTCGCCCACTTGGAAGCGGGCCACCATGGGCAGGGCGGCCAAGTAATGCAGCAACTCAGGGTGGCGGCGCGCGGTGGCTTTGAGCTGGCGGTGGATGGCGTTGGAGCGCTGCACCACGGCCTCATCCACCGCTGCCGGGTAGGCGCAGCCGCAGTCGGCCTCGTCACCGGGGGTGTGGAACTCGGCCTCGACATTGCCTTGCAGGGCTTGGTGCCGAAGCACGGCGTGGTTGATGTGCGCAAAGTCGGCGTCGCGCACATTGAACCAGTTGAAGTCGCCGTTGAAGATCAGCGTGGCGCCGGGCTCAGCGGCCGCCATGCGCAGCAGCTCGGCCAGGGCCGCTGTGTTGCCATAGAGGCCACCGGCCACATACAAGGTGTGGGCGGTTTGCAGCGGCGCCTGGGCGATGGCGCGGGGGCCGTAGTGGTAGCGCAGCGGGCAGCTGCGGCCGGGGCGTGCGGTGGGCTCAGACATGGGTAAGGGCCTCACTCAAGGTGTCGGGCGTTATATCGACCAGGGCGGCGTCCAGCACGGCGCGGCCTTGGCGCAGCACCAGCACGCGGTCGGCCAAGCGGGGCAGCAGGCGCAGGTCATGCACCACGCTGATGAGGGTCAGGCCTTGCTCGCGCACCAAGCCGTCCAGCAGGGTCAGCAGTTCGTCCTCGGCGCGCACATCCAAGGCGGCGGTGGGCTCGTCGGCCAAGAGCAGGCGGGCGCGCTGGTGCAGGGCGCGGGCCATGGCCACTTTTTGGCGCTCGCCGCCGGAGAGCGTGTCGGCGCGGCGCAGGGCGGCATCGCCCAAACCCACCCGCGCCAGCGCCGCGTGGGCGGCCTCTTGCTCGGTGCGGGGCCAGCGGCGCAGCCAGCTCAAAGGGGACGTGAAGCGCGCCGCACCGCCGATCAAGACATTGTCCAAAGCGCTCAGGCGGCCCACCAAATGCACGCCTTGGTGGACCTGGGCCACTTGAGCGCGCAAAGCGCTTAACGCTGAGTTTGAGGGTTTATCAAAACCAGAGCTTGAGCCAGCTCGGCTGGGCCAGCTCGGCCACCGTGGTTTGCAGGTTTTGCCAGGGCTTGCGGCCCCAGCCCAGCTCGCCTTCTTGGGCCAGCGTCCAGGCGCTCACGACGACCAGGGCCAGGGCGGCCACGCGCCAGCCCCAAGCCTGAAGCGCCGACACAAGCCGTCTCACTTTGTATTCAACTTGCCGGTCGCCAAGCCAGCATCCCGGATCGGCTTATAAAAAGCGTTATCTTTGGGCACAAAGCCGTTGTAGCGCGGGGGCAGCAGCGCCGCGTTGGCCTTGAGCGCCGGGCCCACGCTGGCCAGGGCGGCGCGCAGTTGGGCCACAAAAGCGGCATCACGGGCCAACTCGGCGCGCACGGCCACCGCGTCATTGGGCAGCGGATCGGAGGTCCAGAAGACCACGCTGTCCGAGGCCTTGATCAGCCCCTCGGCAATCATGGCGTCGCGGTTGCGGTTGTAGTCCGCGCCGGCATCCAGCTCGCGGCGGGTCACCTGCAGCTCAATGGCTTGGTGCTTGGTGTTGATTACTTTCGAGAAATACGTGTCGGGGTTAATGCCCTGCTTCTGAAAATAATGGAAGGGAATGAGATAGCCAGACGTTGAACCTTTGTCGCCAAATGCAAAGGTTTTGCCTTTCAAATCGGCCATGCTTTTAATGCCGCTTTTCGGGTTGGTCACCATGATGCCAAAGTANGGTCTGCAATGCTGCGAATGCCCGAGCCCGGGTGGGTGACCATGATGGCGTGGTACTCGGGCTTGTTGTCATAAAGAATGGTGGCCACTGCCTGAGCACCGGCCACATGGTTGGCCAGCACATAGCCCCAAGGGCCCATCAGCGCGATGTCGGTCTCGCCAGCCGCCAAAGACTTGGCCAGGCCTTCCCAACTGTCCACGGTGTAGAGCTTGACCTCGCGGCCCAGCTGCTTGGCCAGGTGCTGGGCCAAAGGGCGGTAGGTGGCGTCGTTCTTTTCTTTGTCGGGCTGATAGAGGCCCACGCCAAAGCGCAGGACTTTGTCTTGGGCCATCGCGGCAGGCGCGCTAGCCAGGCTGGCCACGGCCAGCAGCACCAAGGCGGCGCGGCGGGAAAATGTGGTCATGAGGGAGCCCTTAAAGGATGGCATCAATTCAAGGCGCCGCCGCAGCTAGAGCCTTGCCCCGCCGTGCAGCCAAAGCAATGGTCGGCGACGCGGATGGGGCCGTCTTCCAGCTCGCTGCACACCAGCTCGCTGAGGTGCTGGCGGGCTTGTCCCTCATGCGCCAGCGGTAAGCCCAGTTGCTGGTTGAAGTCGCAGTCGTAGAGATAGCCCTGCCAGTCCACGCTGAGTTGGCTACGGCACATCACGCCGGGCACATTGGCGTCGCTGTGCGCGCTCTTGAGCAATTGCATATAGCTGTTGAACTGCCCCTTGGAGACCAAGGTCGAGCCAAAGCGCTGGATGGGCATATTGGCAATGGTGAAGAGCTGGTTGAAGACCACGCCAAAGTGCTCGTCCAGGTGGCGTTGGTAGTCGGCCTGCAGCGCCACTTGCGGCGGCGGCAGGCTGGGGCCTTGGGGGTTGAAGACCAGGTTCAGCACCAGGCCGCTGCCGGGCTGGCCGTAGCCCAGCGCGTTCAGGCGCTGCAGGCCGCGAATGCTGGCGTCAAACACGCCTTGGCCGCGCTGCTTATTGACGTTGTCTTCCAGGTAGCAGGGCAGCGAAGCCACGACCTCCACCTGATGCGCTGCCAAGAATTCGGCCAAGCCGTCTTGGCCGGGCTCTTCCAAGATGGTGAGGTTGCAGCGGTCGATGACCTTGACGCCCCGCGCCCGCGCCGCCACCACCAAGCGCCGAAAGTGCGGGTTCAGCTCGGGCGCGCCGCCGGTCAAGTCCAGGGTGCGCAGGCTGGGGTTGGCCGCCAAGGTTTGAACCACCAAATCCACCGTGTCGGCCGACATCTCTTCGGTGCGATTCGGCCCCGCATTGACGTGGCAGTGCAGGCAGCTCTGGTTGCAGCGGTAGCCCAGGTTGACTTGCAGGGTTTCGATGACACCGCGGCGCAAGGCGGGGAACTCGGTGTGAACCAGCAGGGGAAGGGTGGGGTGCATGGGTGGCTTTATGACACGTTGGGGTGAGGACCAGTGGAGTAGTCGGGCCAGCGCCTCATCACTTACACAGCCCTGCCCTGCGGTTTGGGCTAACCGCGTGCCAGGCGCTCGCTACGCCAATACACGTCATCACCGCCCAGCCCGTCCAGGTTGGCACGGTTGAGCACTCGGGCCAGCACAAACAGCAGGTCGGAAAGCCGGTTCAAGTAGTGGCGCGGGGCCGAGCGCACGGTGTCGCTGGCGGCCAGGCGCACCACAGCGCGCTCGGCGCGGCGTGCCATGGTGCGCGCCACATGGGCCAGGGCCGCGCTGCGCGTGCCTGCGGGCAAGATGAATTCTTTGAGCCGGGGCAGTGTGGCGTTGTAGTGCGCCAGCGCTTCATCCAGGCGCAGCACCGCCTCTTCTTTGAGCAGCTCGAAGCCAGGGATGGACAACTCCCCCCCTAAGTTGAACAGCTCATGCTGGATCACCACCAGCAGCTCGCGAATGTCCTCAGGCAAGGGTTCGGCCAGCAACACGCCCAGTTGGGAGTTCAGCTCGTCCACATCGCCCATGGCCTCCACCCGCAGGTGGTCCTTGGGCACGCGTTGTCCGTCGCCCAAGCCGGTGGTGCCATCGTCGCCGGTGCGGGTTGCGATTTGAGTCAGTCGATTTGCCATGGCCGCAGTGTAGGGTTTAGGAGCCGGTCGCCCTAGGAGCCTGTCGGACTTGGGGAGTGTCGGCTGCAAATCGGCCGCAGCGGCCCACTTCTCACCGCCTTCTTGCCCCATAGCCGGGCTATGCGGCTGCGAGTTCGGCAAGAACTGGTCTCGCTGGGGCCGATTTTCGCTATCGACACCCCAAGTCTGACAGGCTCCTAGCCGGAGGGAACTTCTGAGCAATCCCGGTGTCTGTCAGGGCTTGCTCGTGGACAATCGAGCCGGGCTATGGCTTGACAAGCCTGCCCCGCATTGTTGAACAAAGCATATGAACTTGTCCGCCGGCCGACCCCGGCCATGGTCAGACAGGTTATCAGCCTCACCGGAGCCTCCTATGCGCCAATCTCTTGCCTTGTCCCCCATTGCGGCCAGCCTGTTGCTGGCCCTCAGCGCCTGTGGTGGTGGCGGCAGCGACACCTCCTCGCCAACAGGCAGCGTCAGCATCCCCACTGGCGCACGAGCGGGCACGGCCAATTCAGCGGCTGACCTCAGCAGCAACAATGCCTTGCAAGTGGGCACCCACTTGGCAAAAGCCTTGCGCGGCGATGCAACCGGTGGGGTCACTGGCCCGGCCGCAGCGGCCCGCGCCAAAGCGCTTGCGGTGCAAACTCAGGGCGCTCGGGGCCTGCCCAGCCCCTTGCTGTTGGCCCGCCAAGCCGTGTACTCGGCCGGGCCCAAGCTGCCCACCCAACGCGCACAGGCCAGCACCGCCACCATCAGCAGCCTACCCTGCCCCAATGGCGGCCGCATGACGGTGACGGTGGATGACATGGATGGCAACGGCACCTTGAGCAGCGGCGACAGCATCTTGACCAACTTCAGCGCCTGCGTCACCGGCCCGGGCGAGCCTAGCTTGGACGGCCGCTTTGACCTGAGCTTGGCAGCTGTCACTGTCAGCTCCGCAGGCGACGCGCTCAACCTCGACGCCACCGGCACCTTCACCGATTTCTCGGTAGCAGGCGAAGGCACGCTCAACGGCTCGGTGCGCATCTGGATAGTCACCGAAGGCTTGCAAGAGCGCTTCCGCATGAGCTACCAAAACGCCCGCCTGACCCTGCCCTCGGGCGAGGTGCAGCAGTTGCAGTACGACCTTTATGGCAGCCTGTCTGACCTGCAAATGAACGTGGAGTTGAGCGGGGCCATCGGCATGGGCAGCCAGCTCTATGCCGCCAACTCCACCGCCGCCTTCATGGCCGGGGCGGACGGCGTGATGCGCAGCGGCACCGCCCAACTGCGTGACGCCGCAGGCGACGTGTTGCAACTGCAAGCCCAAACCAGTGGCCGCTATGACCTGACGCTGACCAGCGCCAACGGCCAAGTGCTGTGGTCGGCCACGGGCTTGGGGTGGTGAGCAGGCTGCCGATTACTCGGTGACTTCCACCGTCGAGACATCCAACAAAGTGCTCAACACAGGGTCGCCACTGTAGTAGTAGCGATAGTTGCCCGCATAGTCGTAGGTGCTTACCGAGTCCACCACGTAGGTACCCAGTTGGTTATAGGAATTCAGCGTCCCTCCGACCGTCACAGACACTGAGGTCTGACCTCGCATGGAGACGTTCCCACCAAGGTAAATGCAGTTCCAATACTGCCCGACAGGACATAAGGTCACTGACACGCTACGCACACCGGAAGTACCGGCATCGGTCACAGGGATGCGCAAACCAACACGAGCATTGGAGCCCGGCAACATGCCCGCAGGCGGCGTGGAGCGTGAGACTACCGGGGTCAAGTTGGTACCGCCCGACTGGAGGCTCGCCGCAGCAGAATCCCCTTGAGCCTTGACGACTTCAAAGGTCGTGGTCCCCAACGCAGCCAGTTGCGCTTCGTTGTAGTACGTGCTGTTGTAGTTGGCATCGGCGACTTGCACCGACTTGACCCGCCATGTGCCGTTCTGCGTCACGTCGGACATGGATACCGCGAGGTTCAGTGTTTGACGTCCCTTTTCAGGATAGGACGACGACCATGAGGAAGAGGCCTGCTGACCATCGGGACCCTCAAGGGTGACGTACACCGTACTCAGACCCGCCAAGTTTTCGCGAACGGTCAGGCTGATCAAGGCCTCGGCGTACTTCAAGCCAGCATTGACGGTGGCACCCACCTTGACAGCTGACACGGTCGGCGCGGTGATGTCGTAGTTGTATAAAGGAGTCGAGGCAGGCTGATTCGCCCGAGCTTTGGCCCAATGAGCCTGCTGTTGGGGGCTCAGCTTGCTGACATCCAAAGGGACGACCGTTTCAGTGGCCGCCGATGCTGCGCAAGATACCGCCATCGCCAGCATGCTGGTGATGATATTCAAGTTCCTCTTCATGATCTCTCCTCAATTAAAGTCTCGGTTGAAAAGCCTCTACGGCCTCATGATCCTCTTCACGGGCATAGATGGCGAGCGCATTATGTGACGCGCTTTTGTGCTCGCCAATGAGGGTTGCAACTGAACAGTGGGTTTCCAAAGCATGCACTTCGCCCAAGAATTTTTAGCTGCGCTGCAAGACCGCTTCGGCCCCCGCTTCACCACCGCCTTGGCCGTGCGCGAGCAGCACGGCCGCGATGAATCTCCCTTTGACGTGCCGCCGCCCGATGCGGTGGTGTTTGCCGAATCCACCGACGAAGTGGCTTTTGTGGTGGCCAAGGCGGCGGCGCACCGGGTGCCGGTGATTCCTTATGGCGCGGGCTCATCGCTGGAGGGGCATTTGCTGGCCGTGCAAGGCGGCATCAGCCTGGATGTCTCGCGCATGAACCGCGTGCTGCAACTGCACCCCGAAGACCTGACGGTGACGGTGCAGCCCGGCGTGACGCGCATGCAGTTGAACCGCGAGATCAAAGACTCTGGCCTGTTCTTCCCCATCGACCCGGGTGCCGATGCCTCCCTGGGCGGCATGTGCGCCACCCGCGCTTCGGGCACGAATGCGGTGCGTTACGGCACCATGCGCGAGAACGTGTTGGCGCTGGAGGTGGTGACGGCCTCGGGCGAGATCATCCGCACTGGCACCCGCGCCAAGAAGAGCAGCGCGGGCTACGACCTCACCCGCCTGATGCTGGGCAGCGAAGGCACGCTGGGCGTGATCACCGAAGTCACGCTCAAGCTGCACCCGCTGCCCGAGAGCGTGGCTGCGGCGGTGTGCTTCTTCCCCGATGTGGCTTCAGCGGTGAACACCACCATCCAGGTCATTCAGATGGGCGTGCCGATTGCCCGCTGCGAGTTTTTGGATGCCCATGCCGTGCGCGCCGTGAACGCCCATGACAAGCTGGGCCTGCGCGAAGCGCCCATGCTGCTGATGGAGTTCCACGGCTCCAACGCCAGCGTCAAAGAGCAAGCCGCCACGGTGCAAGAGATTGCCGCCGAGTGGGGCGGGGCCGACTTTGAATGGGCCACCACGCCCGAGGAGCGCACGCGGCTGTGGACCGCGCGCCACCACGCTTATCTCTCAGGCTTGCAGATGAAGCCCGGCTGCCGCGCCGTGACCACCGACACCTGCGTGCCCATCTCGCACCTGGCCGAGGGCGTGACCGCCGCACTGGCCGACGCCGAAGCCGCAGGCCTGCCGCACTTTGTGGTGGGCCATGTGGGCGACGGCAACTTCCACATCGCCTACCTGATCGACCCCGCCCTGCCCGAAGAGCGCGACACCGCCGAGCGCCTGAACGACGCCGTGGTGCAACGCGCCCTGGCCGCCCAGGGAACCTGCACCGGCGAGCACGGCATTGGCCTGCACAAACAAGGCTTTTTGGTGGAAGAAACCGGCACCGGCAGCGTGGCCCTGATGCGCGCCATCAAGCAGGCGCTGGACCCGCTGGGCATCATGAACCCGGGCAAGATTTTTGCGGCGTGAGCCCGCATCCGCTCACAACTTGAGTGGGTCGATTTCCCGTAGCACCTCTTCCAGCACCTCGGGCGAGGGCATGTCGGCAGTGCTGTAGACCAAGCGGGCTTGGCGGTCGGCAATAAAGACTTGGGCGGTGTGGCGGTCTATGTCGCCCGCAAAGTCTTGGCTGCGGCGGCCGATCATGTCGAACAGAGTTTCCGCGTCTTTGAGGCCGGGCACCGCGGCCGTCCAGCCGGGCTGGGCGCCGTGGCGCTGCAGCCATGCGGCCAGGGCTTTGGGATCATCACCCAAGGGGTCTATGCTGAGCGACAACCACTGCACTTGGGGCATGCTCTTGGCCAGCTTGCGCTGAGCCGCTGCAAAGATCGCGCCTTGGATGGGACAGACCGCGCTACAGCCCGTGAACATCAACTGTAGGGCGGTGAGCTTGCCGCGCGTGAGGGCTGCCAAGGTGGTCTTGGCCCCGGTGTGGGTGGTCAGCGCCAGCGCAGGCATAGGGCGCGGCGGCTTGATGGGGCCAAAGGGGTATTTGTGGGCCTTGCTGTTGGGCAGGGGCGGCTCGGCCGTAGCTGCGGATGCAGGTGCAGGCCCGCGTGCGGGCTGAGCCACCGCCCCAGCCATCCACCAGGGCGCAGCCAGCGCCCAGCACAGGGCTTGGCGACGGGAGGCATCGGTCAAAGGGGGCTTATGCAACTGGCGATCCTTCTGTTTGCTTGCATGTTTGTTTGCTCAACGGCTCAAAAAATACTGCCACAGGTCGGCACACTGGGCTTCGCTGACCTGATAGCGGGGCATGGTCTGGGGGATCATCACCGTGGCCGGGTCCAGGCCTTCGCGCAACAGGAGGCACAGGCTGGTTGCGTCGTACCGCGACGCCGGCCCACCACGCCGCTTGAGCGCTTGGGCCAAATGCTGTGCCGTCAAGGGCGGCGCAAACCGCGGGGCCAACCCAGAGGCTGCGGCATCGGCTGCTGCCGCGCGCGGCCGCTCGGAGGCGGCATCACCATGGCAATTGATGCAGGCCACCGCGGCGGCGGGCAAATCGACCTGGTGCCCCACCACCCTGCCCTGCAAAGGCCGCGCCCCATGGAACAAGGCCATGCCACGCTGCACGCTGGCTTGCCGGTCTTGCTGAGCCTGTTGCGCGCGCTGGGCTTGCCACCACCAGGCAGCGGCCAGCGCAAGCCCCACGCCGGCCGCCAGCAGGCCCAGCCACCATCCACGACGCAAAAACACTGAAGAACTCATTTCCGTATTGTCTCGGGCCTGGGCGCTGGTGCTCGCCGCAGCAGGGCCAGAACTGCGGGCTTTCTGCGCGCTGAGGGCCTGCTTACTCGCTTACCATCAAGCAGCTCACCCACCTTTCTTGCTTGCTGCCTGCACCCACGCCATGAGCCCGTCTCCCCTGCTGCGCGACATCGCCGACCAGATCGAAACCCCACGCCTGCTGATCCGCAGCCCGCGCCCCGGCGACGGCCACGCCGTGTTCGAACGCTGCGCGACACCTGCCTCTATGCCCTGACCGCCCCGAAGGCCCAAACGGCCCCCACTCCCACTGCGGCCCCTTGACGCGAGAACACCCCATGCCCGCCACCTCTGCCCTGCTGGTGATCGACGTTCAACAAGGCCTGTGCCAAGGCGAATACGCCGCGCATGACGTGCTGGGCCTGATCCAGCGCATCAACACCCTGAGTGAGAAGGCCCGTGCCGCAGGTGCCCCCGTGGTCTTCATTCAGCACGAGGCCGCCAGCGGCCCACTGCAACACGGCAGCCCAGGCTGGGCATTGGCTGAGGGCCTGACCGTGGCCGAAGGCGACCTGCGCGTGCGCAAAACGACGCCCGACTCCTTCATGCACACGGGGCTAGAAGCCCACTTGCACCAGCGCGGCATCGACCGCATGGTGATCTGCGGCCTGCAGACCGAGTTCTGCGTAGACACCACCACCCGCCGCGCCATGGCCCAAGGAGCGTGGGCGGCAGAAATCCAGGCCCGCGCCGTGGGGAGTTGCGGTGCATGGCAAGGCGCGCGCGAGGCGCATGGCTGGCCCCTGCAACGAG
>PTEU01000004.1 GCA_004359425.1 Ideonella sp. MAG2
TTGCGGGCCTCCCCGCATTGGCTAAGGCACACGTTTGGGACGCGGGCTGTGGAGCGGCAGGCCCCGATTGAAGCCGTTCAGCGGCAACTGGGGCATGCCGACCCTCGCACAACGATGCGCTATGCACGCACTCAACTCGACAGACTGCAGAGCGAGATGGAGAAGGCGTTTGGGTGCGCGATGGACTCGTCTGACTGAATAGCCAAGCCAAATGGAAAGGGGGTGGAACGGTTCCACCCCCTCTTTTTTGGCCCAATACTAGGTGGCTACTTGCCTGAATTGGCCTCGTTGACGAAGTCTGACAGCAGTTTGGCCAGGGCCTTTTGCCGGCTGACAGCCACCACGCCAGCTTTGAGCTTGATGCTCACCGCGCCGTCCTGGGCCACAGAAAGACTGCCCCAGCGCTTGCTCCCGGTCTGAAGCACCATGGGTTCTGCTGGAGGGGGTGGAACGGTTCCACCCCCCTCCCCTTTCATATTGATCAGGCGCTCAAACACATCCTTGGCTGCGGGTTTGGGGTCCACTTTGGTCAAGGCTTGGGCTCGCCTCAACAGCCCGTCTGGGTCAGCATCCATCGCATCCGCCAGCGGCTTGGCCCACCGGAACTGAATCTCGAGTGGCGAAGCAAATGCCGCCACCACACTCTCGGGCAACTTGGCCAGAGAGAGCGCCTTACCCAGCGCGCTCAAGTCCACACCCACGGCATCGGCCAGCTTGCGATTGGAAGGGAACAAGCCTTCGTCCAAAGCACGCTGGTACATCTTGCCCTGCTCAAACGGAGACAAGCTCTTGCGTGCACGGTTCTCGCGGTCCATGTCCACGAACAGGCCCTGGTCCGACAAGTTCTCGACCAGCGCCAAAACCGGCAGGCCCAGCTCTAAACAGCCCTGGTGTCGGCGATGACCGAACACCACTTCGTACAAGTCCCCCTCGTCGTCGCGCCCTGCGGGGCGAACCTTGATGGGCTGCACATTGCCGCCCGCACTGGACAACTCTTCCTTCAGTTGCAGGAACTCTGCATCCGCAAAACTCAGCTCATGTCGATTGGCCCAGCGGCTGCGCCGAATGCGCTTGGGGTCGATCAGTCGGGTGGCCTTAGCGCCATCCCACTGTGCCAAGTCCGCGGCTAATTCACTCACCTTGCTGCGCAGGGTGGCGGCCTCTTCAGCCTGCACGCGCAAGGCTTGGTTTTCATTAAGCAGGTCTGATCGCGCATCCGCCGCAAAGGCCATCATGGCGCCCGGCGCTGTCTTTGGGCGGTGCGCTTCAGGGGGGGGTGGAACGGTTCCACCCCCCTCCCCGCTTGGGGTGCTCAGACCTGGTAAGTTGCTGAAATCCAGGCGCGCTGCCTTCTCACGAAACTTGGTCATCTCAGCCTCCTGCGCTCACGCGTTGCCCGGCCCAAACCGCTTCAACCTGCTGCTCGATCAGCTCGCACATTCGGTCATAGGCATCCCGGGCGCGCGAGAAAGTCTTGGCGTTCATGGCGCCACGCGGCAAGTCAAACACCGTGCCAAACTCTGCGGATGCCGTGGCCGCCACAGCCGTCTTCGGGATTTCAATGGGCAAGACCTTGTCGCCATAGCCCTGCATCACCCACTGCCGCACCACCGAGCTGGCTGCATCGGCCGACTCCACCCGAGACAAGAGCACGTCAATGAACTCAAACGTCTTGTCTTGACCTCGGCTCAAGATGAGCTGGTTGCACAGGTCAGAGAACAAATCCCAAAACTGGGCCGAGCTGGCAAAGTCCAGCGCCGAAGGGGGCAGGGGCATCAGCACCCCATCGGCCGCCATCAAGGCATTGATGGTCACGTAGGAGAGGGCAGGGGGGGTGTCAATCACGATCACGTCGTAATCACTCCGAGCCTGGTCCAAGCCCCTGTCTAAGCAGCGCCAGAACTCAAACCCTGGGTCACGGGTCTGGCGAGCGGGCAGCGCAAACTCAGCGCCAAAGAGCAAGGGGGCCGCACACACAATGTCGATGCCTGGCCAGTAGCTGGGCCGAATGGCATAGCTGAGGTCATCTTCAGTGCCTGAGAACAAGGGGAGGGCGGTGTGCTCTTGCTCCACTTCGGCATCAGGCAGCACCCCAAACAGCGTGGTCGCAGAACCTTGCGGGTCCAAGTCCAGCAGCAACACACGATGGCCGCGCATGGACATGCCTTGCGCCAGCGTCACCGCCGTGGTCGTCTTGGCTACGCCGCCTTTGAAGTTCGCCACCGTGATGGTGGTTCCCACGGCATCAGCAGGGCGCATGTGGTTGGCGCGCAATTCACGCACCCACACGCGGGCTTCTTCCATTGTCCACTCGCGGCGGTTGCCACTCATTAGACCTTCAGGCAAACCACCGCGCGAGAGGCGGTAGGAAATCTTGCTCTTATCCACGCCGCACATCTGGGCCAACTGGGCTGCGCTGACTGAAGGGGCCTTCTTGGCCGAGGTCGGCGACAGCATGGTGGCCCGAATTTGACTCATCATGGCCGCGATGCGAGCAGCCTGCGCTTCAATGTCCCCGAGGGACTGCTTGCGAATAGGTGCTGAGGGCATCTCAGCGGCGACAACCGGGTTCGGGTCTTGCGTTGCCATCATGTTCTCCGTCTTCATCTCAGATTTTTCGATTATCCGCCGACTTGCAGAAAAATCGAAGACTCTTTGATCTGAAGAGGAACAGCAGTGAATGGAACGCCCATTCAGCGTAGCGGGCACGCTCTGCGCCTTGTATTCAGGGCAGTTTCACCTTCTCAAGAGAGAACTCTAAGAAGTCTAAAAACTCTTTAATACATTTAGTCCACGCAGATCGCAAAAAAATCTATTATTGACAGCCACTTAGCACTAGTGTGGTGTTCCAAGTGTCCAGCATTCACCCGCTTCTGTCCGTCTTTTAACCGCTTGCGTCCAGCCTCTACCCGCTTGGTGTCCGTAAATCACCCGCTTTGGCGCCAAAGCTCCCGTGTCGCTCCATAGCCGGGTAAAACGCGGACGTTTTTCCACTGCAGAGGCCTTTGTTGGCCAGAATCCTGCAGGCTACCCTCATCACGGCACAACAACTGTCCACATTTAAACCGGCATGCCTAGCAGGCTTGAGAGCCAAACGTCCAGCTTCTACCCGCCTTGACCACCAATGAACTGTCCAGACTTAAACCGCCACGAAGAAAGCTGAAGAAGCGGCTAGTGTCCAAACCTCCTTGGACATAAAATAGGCGGCATGAACGAGGTTGATGACGCCCACACCGTTCTGCCTCAGCGCATCAGTGGGGCAGGGGCTGGCGACGACCTCCGCAAACCGCACGAGATGATCGTGATGATGCCGCGCTCCGGCCGCGTCACACTCACCGGCCGCAGGCTTTACAACGCGCTGCTGCAAGTCTCGCAAAGCCACATGGCCAGCATGTCCGCCATGCCCGCTGCCGACTTCATGTTCACGGCACCCTTGCCCAGCTTGCTGCGTGCTACCGGCTCCAGCGGCGAAGACCGCACCGCCGCCAAACGCTACTTGCGGGAAATGCGAGGCCTAGAAGTCGATTGGGAATCCACGGCCGCCGGCGACGGCGTCAAGTGGCGCGGCTTTTCCCTGCTTTCTGAAGTCAGCATCGAAGTCAAGAACGGCGAGAACTGGGTCTCCTGGTCCTACCCGCCCACGCTGATGGCCGCATTGCGCGAGCCCACACGCTGGGCGCGGCTTGACCTCGAAGTCCTGGGCAAGCTGGGCACCTACACCGCCCTGGCCCTTTACGAAATCTGCGCCCGCTATCGCGACAACCCCTCCGGCCTCACCAGCCGCAAGCCAGTGGCCTGGTGGGCCGATGCCCTGAGCAACGCCCCGGCCAACGGCGAGCGCCGCGAGTGGCGCAAGTTCAAGTCCGAGCGCGTCAAAGACGCGATCGAAGAGATCAACCGCGAAACCGAAATCGAGATTGAACTCATTGAGCACAAGCAGGGCAGGGCGGTTGAAGAAGTGCAATTTGCAGTGCGCAAAAAGCGCCAAGCTCCCCGCAATGCGCCCCATGAGCCCATCGATGTCGATTTGATCCGCCGTGCAAGTCAGCTGCACATCCGTGAGATCAAGCTCGATGGTCTGATCCAAGAATTCGGCGACCAAGCTGTGCGCGACTGCCTAGACCACATTGAGCGCCGTATCGCCAACCCGACCCTCAAGCCCATCGACAACACTTACTCCTACCTGCGCACCCTACTGCGTAACGGCGGTGTTGAGCCACCGCTAGAGACCGGTGTCACTCAGTTGACTGTCGAGACGGATCTGTTCACCCCAGCGCCCACCACACCCGCGCAGCAAGCGGCCCAACAAGCTGCCCACGCTCAGGCTGAATTGCAATCTCAGCACAGCAAGATGGGTGAGCGCATGGCGGCCCTTAAGCTGGAGATCCAGGCCCTAGACCCCGTCCGCCGCAAAGTGTTCGTCGATCAAGCCATCGCATTGATGACCGAGCGAGGCCTCTACACGCCGGTCATCCGCCGCAGAGCAGAGCAGGGCGATCCATTGCATGGCCCGCTAGGGGCCGTGGTCGTCAAGTGCTATGCAGAGGCAACCTTTGGGGCAGGTTGGGAGACGAATCAATCTTCTGCGAATGCGTGAGGCCTGTTTGTTGGTTTGAAATTCGCACTACTTGATATAAAGTAATGCGTAAATCAAACTACCACCCCGTGAACCAGTCTGAACACATCATCGAGTTGGCCCATCGCCTTCGTGTGCTCAAGGCGGCAGATGTGCGCGAGCACGGTTGGTCACCTCAGCTTCTCATACGCTTGCATCAAATGGGCAAGCTACAGCGCTTGTCACGAGGACTGTATGGGTTGCCAGAAGCCGACGTGATCGAGCATCAGACCTTGATCGAGGTTTGCCAGCGTGTGCCTAAAGCCGTGCTTTGTCTACTTAGCGCCTTGCAGTTCCATGAGATTGGCACGCAAATGCCGCACGAGGTGTGGATTGCCCTGCCCGAGGGTAGCCAAGCCCCGGCGGTGAGCTATCCAAAGTTGCGCATTACACGTTTGCGAGCTTCAGCCTACAGCGAAGGCATCCAGGTCATCACCGACCACGGTGCGCCCATTCGTGTCTACAGCGCCGCGAAGACCGTCACAGACTGCTTCAAGTTCCGCAACAAGATCGGCCTAGACGTGGCCATGGAGGCACTCAAGGACGCTTGGCGCAGTCGCAAGGTCACCATGTCGGAGTTGAGTCACTTCGCCAAGATCAACCGTGTGGAGCGCGTGATGCAGCCCTATCTGGAAGCAGTGTCCCAATGACCAGCAACCTTTCCGCCTCGATCTTGGCCCGGCTATTGGCGCTGGCCAAGCAACACGGCGATAACTACAGTCTGTTGCTCAATCGCTTCGCCATGGAGCGCCTGCTTGCCAGAGTCAGCATGTCCCCGCACGCCGGCCGTTTTCTGCTCAAGGGAGCATTGCTCTTCACACTTTGGTACGACGCCCCACATCGCCCAACGCGCGATGCCGAACTCCTGGGTTTCGGCCCTGACGATGAAGCGGATTTGATGGCCACCTTTCGCGAAGTGGCGGCCATGGACTTGGGAGACGGCATTGTGTTCGCCCCCGACTCCGTGCGGGCGCATGCCATTCGCGAGGACAACACGTATGGCGGCACCCGAATCAATCTGGTGGCACATATCGGCTCTGCACGCTGTGCGTTGCAGATCGATGTGGGATTTGGTGATGCGGTAACCCCTGAACCCCAAACCGTGGTCTACCCCACCTTGCTGAGCGACTTCCAAGCCCCTACGCTGCGGGTCTATCCGGTCTACACCGTGATCGCCGAGAAATACCAAGCCATGGTCATGCTGGGGCAGGCAAACAGCCGCATGAAGGACTTCTTTGACCTTGCGGTGATTGCTCAACGAACTGAACTGGACGGTGCCACGCTGGCCTCAGCCATCGCGGCAACCTTTGCTAGGCGCCAGACAGAGATACCCTCCGACCGCCCTTTGGCGTTGACCCAGCAATTCAGCCAGGACGCTGGCAAGTTGAGCCAGTGGCAAGCTTTCTTGAGCAAGAACCATATCCAAGCGGCCAGCCTGGGCGACATCGTGGCACTTCTTGACGACCTGCTGTGGCCACCTACCCAAGTGGCCGCAGCTAACAGCCTGGCCACCGCTACCTGGCGTCCTGGAGTGCTGCGCTGGGCCTGATCTCTTTCGGACCTCAGTGTCCAGGGCTGCCTGGCCCACTGTTTGAAGTTGGCGCTGCACTCTGGTCTACAGCATCCATGCCCATAACAGTTCCAATGGAATCTATTAAGGAACTCAATGGATTCCCTAGAAACTGTTATTTCAATTCCGCGTCAGTCACGCTATAGTCACCTCCATCAAAGCACCAAACTGCCTTTAACACTCCCCAGGAGCACTTAAAGTGGATTCGCCGCTGCCTCTACCCGTCGAGCGGGCTATCCAGAAACTGGGCGGCGACATCTCCCTGGCCCGCCGCAGGCGCTACATCTCCCAGGCCTCGCTGGCCGAGCGGATTGGTGCCTCTTTGACCACCGTGCGGCGCATGGAAAAGGGCGACGTTCGGGTGCCCATCCACTTCATTGCGCGTGCGCTGCATGTGTTCGGTGAAATCCAGGCTCTGGAGAATCTGCTGGACACGGCCAAAGACGACATCGGCCTGACGCTGATGGACGCCAACCTGCCCAAGCGCGTATCCGCCGCATCCATGCTGCAAGCCTCCCGCGAAGAAGACCGCAGCTACACCGAGATCGCCGACGCCATCCGCTCACACAGCCACGCACCCATTGAAGATCTGCGTCAACTCTGGCGGCGCCTGGTGTTCAACCTGCTGATCACCAACGTGGACGACCACCTGCAAAACCACGGCTTCCTGCATGTGGAGCGCGGGCAGTGGCGGCTGGCACCGGCTTTCGACATCAACCCCTTTCCAGACAAAGACAGAGAGTCCAAGACCTGGCTGACCGAGCAAGACGGGCCTATCACCGACGTGCAGATGCTGCTGGCCCGCGCGCCGTACTTTGCGCTCGACGACACGCAAGCCTTGGCTGTGCTGGGAGAGGTGCACGCTGCAGTGTCCAAGTGGAGACAAGTCGCGCTCAGCCCAAAGGTCGGTTTGAACACAGATGAGCTTGATGACTTCGCACCAGCCTTTGAGCACGAACAGATGGACGCAATCACCGCTAGGCTTGCCCAGTGACGGGGACGGGGCACGGGTGGCACATGCATATCGACGATGTCCTCAGTCAAGGTCATCCAGGTTGTGGTGATCGTCCGCATGACATAGGTGCATGATCACATAGCAGCTGCTTTGTCTGCGAGCAGAGAATTGAACTGATTAACGCACAATCGCAAACACATCAAAAGTTGGCTTTGGAACGTAAATGCGCTCATTGGAAATTGGCTTCGCCTTCTTCCCCTGGGGTCAGGTACGGTCAGATAGCTTGAGGGTTCAGTTGTTTCAATGTCAGCTTGGACTGACTCTGGCGCGCTGGATTGGGACTAAAGCCCCGCACTTGACCAATAGTTATGAAGCATCAAGCCGCGTAGCGCCGCACACCAGGGCCGAGCTGCTGCCTTGCTAACAGTTACGACGCAATATGACTCGACCACAAGCGTGCAAACGATCGATCGCCAGATAAAGAAAAACCAAACATGCAGAACTCACAACACCAGAACCTCGTCGGCTTCATCTGGAACATCGCCAACAAGCTCCGCGGCCCCTACCGCCCGCCGCAGTACCGCCGTGTCATGCTGCCCTTGATCGTCCTGCGTCGCTTCGACCTCGTGCTGGCCGAGACCAAGCAGGCAGTGCTTGATGAGAAGAAGCGGCTGGAGGCGAAGGGAATCACCGGCCCGGCCTTGGAGAAGGCTCTCGCCAAGACGGCCGCCAAGGACCGCAAGCAGGCGCTCTACAACACCAGCGGCTTCACCTTTGAAAAGCTGCTGGGCGATGCGCCCAATATTGCGGGCAACCTGATCGCCTACATCCAGGGCTTCTCACCCCGCGCCCGGGACATCTTCGACAAGTTCGAGTTCGAAACCGAGATCGCCAAGCTCGACGAGGCTAACCGGCTCTACCTGATCATCAAGGAATTCTGCGCCTCGTCGATCGATCTCTCGCCCAAAACCATCAACAACTTGAAAATGGGATCTCTTTTCGAAGAGTTGGTGCGGAAGTTCAACGAACAGGCCAACGAAGAGGCCGGTGACCACTTCACCCCGCGTGAGGTCATCGGCCTGATGGTGCAACTGATTTTCACAGGCGAAGAAGGCATCTACGATAAGGGCATCTACCGCAGCGTGTACGACCCCACGGCAGGTACCGGCGGCATGCTGTCCGAATCTGAGAAGTACATCTGCGGGGACGGCGAGACCAAGGGCCTGAACCCAGACGCCAACATCGAACTGTTTGGCCAGGAATACAACCCCGAGTCCTACGCCATTTGCTGCTCCGACCTGCTGATCAAGGACGAGCCGATCAACAACCTGATCTACGGCGACACCCTGGGCATCAAGGATGCCAAGAACAAGACCAACGGCTTCGTGCCGCACGACGGCCACCCGGACAAGAAGTTCCACTACATGTTAGCGAACCCGCCATTCGGCGTGGAGTGGAAGCCCGAAGAGGACTTCGTGCGCGAGGAGTACGCAGGCCAGGGCTTCGATGGCCGCTTTGGCGCGGGCCTGCCCCGCATCAACGATGGCTCGCTGCTCTTTCTGCAGCACATGATCTCGAAGATGCACCAGCCGCCCAAGGTGGTGGACGGCAAGAACGTCGGAGGTGACGGTTCGAAGATCGCCGTGGTGTTCAACGGCTCGCCCTTGTTCTCGGGCGACGCCGGCTCGGGTGAATCTAACATCCGCCGTTGGATCATCGAGCACGACATGCTGGACGCCATTGTCGCGCTGCCGGACCAGATGTTCTACAACACCGGCATCTACACCTACATTTGGATTGTTACCAACAAGAAGCCTGTTCATCGCCAAGGCAAGGTGCTGCTGGTCGACGGCACCCGCCACTACAAGAAGATGGACAAGAGCCTGGGCAACAAGCGCAACGAGCTCTCCGACGACCACATCAAGGAACTGGTGCGCTTGTATGCCGAGTACGAGCACGACGCGCAGAGCGAAGTAATCGAGACCATCGATGGCAAGCCGCAGAGCGTGAAGCGCACCTGCAGCAAGCTACTCGACAACCGGAAGTTTGGCTTCCTGAAGATCACCGTTGAGCGCCCGCTGCGGCTGAACTTCCAAGTGACCGCTGAGCGCATTGCACGCTTGGACGACCAGAGTGCGTTTGCGAACCTGGCGACCAGCAAGAAGCGCAAAGATGAGGCCGCCTATCGAGCAGAGATCAACGAAGGCCTGGCCACTCAAGAGTCCATCAAAGAAGCGTTGCAGGCAGTGGAGAGCGACACGCTTTACATCAATCGGGCGGAATTTGAAGCGCTGCTGATCGACACCCTGAAGGATGCTGGCATCAAGGCCGGGGCCCCCATCAAGAAGGCCATCCTGGCGGCGCTCTCCGAGCGTGACCCCAAGGCGGACATCTGCTTGGACGCCAAGGGCAACCCGGAACCGGACGCTGATCTGCGGGACACCGAAACCGTGGCGCTGCCGGATCACATCACGTTGCCGCTGCCATTGGGCTACGACAACGAAACCGGCCATGACAAGCTGTTGGCATTGGTCAAGGACCACTGCGAGGCCTACCTGAAGGCCGAAGTGCTGCCGCATGTGCCGGATGCCTGGATCGACCACAGCAAGACCAAGGTCGGCTATGAGATTCCGCTGACCCGCCACTTCTACGTCTACGAGCCGCCACGCCCGCTGGATGTGATTGCAGGCGAGATCCGTCAGCTCGAAAAAGACATCATGGCTATGTTGAGCGAGGTGGTGTGATGACTAGATACCCCGCCTATCCTGAGTACAAGGTTACCGGGTGCGATTGGTTTCCGCGCATTCCCGCACACTGGCAGATTGATCGAGCAAAGTGGTCTGTTTCTTCCTGCCAGAACGGCGTCTGGGGCTCGGAGCCTGAGGGCGACGACGATCTGGTGTGCATTCGGGTGGCTGACTTTGATCGTCAGTCACTCCGCATTTCTACGAAGAAGTTAACCCAACGCAGCATCGCCGAGAAGGAACGACGCAACCGTCTACTAGTGCGCGGAGATCTGCTACTTGAGAAGTCCGGTGGTGGCGAGCAGCAGCTCGTTGGGTCCGTCGTGGAATTCGATCAGACGTTCCCTGCGGTCAGTTCGAATTTCATTGCGAAGATGGTCGTCAAAGAAGGGATGGACTCTCGGTTCCTCGTGTACACACATGCCCATCTATATGCCGGCCGGGTCAACTTCAGATCCATCAAGCAAACAACTGGCATCCAAAATCTGGATGGGCAGTCGTACCTGGATGAGGAAATCGCCTACCCGCCTCTTGAAGAGCAAGACAACATCGCCCGTTTCCTCGATTTCAAGACCGCTCAAATCGATGCCCTGATTGCCAAAAAGAATGCGCTGCTCGATAAGCTGGCCGAAAAGCGTACTGCGATTATCAGTCATGCCGTCACCAAGGGGCTTGACCCATCCGTGCAATTGAAGGATTCAGGAGCGACTTGGCTGGGCAAAGTTCCGAACCATTGGCAGGTATTGCAACTCAAGTTCGCCGTCACCTTTCAGCGCGGACACGACTTGCCAGCGGATGCAAGAATAGAAGGAGAGGTTCCTTTAGTCTCATCTTCGGGAATTTCATCGAGCCATGATTCCGCAATTGCCAAAGGGCCAGGAATCGTCACCGGCCGATACGGAACGATAGGGAAATTTACCTACGTTGAATCCGACTACTGGCCACTGAACACTACGCTCTACAGCATCAACACCCATGGAAACAACGTTAAGTATCTATGGTTCATGATGCACATGCTTTCTGACCTTTTTGTAATGGAATCCAAGAAGGGAGCGGTGCCTGGGGTCGATAGAAACGATTTGCACCCGGTTCTGACAGTGCTTCCGCCGAAAAGTGAGCAAGATGAAATTGTTGCAAGACTTGAGGAGGTAACGTCGAATCTGGACCGACAGGCCGAACAGATAACCAAAGTGATTGATCGTCTGCAGGAGTACAAGCTGACATTAACCACTAACGCCGTCACGGGAGCGATTGACTTGCGCAGTTTTGAGCCGCCGCGGCCCACCTGAGATTTGGCCTGAGCACAAAAGACAATTTCAAATGGCACTAAATGCGCAGGGCTACTTTAACTGCCTAAAGTCCTACTTAAACACCAACCACTACGGCGAGCCGCAGGCAAGTAGCAGCGAGGTGGTGTTGAAGGAGAAAGTTTTTGGCCAAAGCGGCAGCAAACCCACTGAGTACAAGGTGAGCTTGCAGACCTCCGGCGAAACCTTAGTGATCAAGCTAGACGCCAAAAAGAACGGCTCATCGTTTCCGTTGTTTCACTTCCTGGACGATACCGCCAAGCCTTGGTCGAAGCGGTGTGACTTCGTAGTGTTTAATCTGCGCAAAGGCAAACTGCATGTGTACTGCCTCGAGTTCAAGTCAGAGAGCATCCCACACGATGTACCTGATCAGCTGAAGGCAAGCGTCGATTGGCTCAAAGCGCTGCACGCGACGATCAACGCTTACACGACCAAACGCAGTGCGATCCACGCCACCAAATACGTGCTCAGCAATCATCCGGACCCAGCGCCCTATCTGGATGCTGCAGGGAAATACTTGCAGCGCGATCACACCATTCGACACTATCGCTACGCCGACCTCAGCGGCACTGCATTGGCAGATCTGGAAAACAGCAATGTCGAGGTGATTCGCTGAACAGCAGAATCAGCGAAGTCAGCCGGGAGAGAAGATGCACAAAGAAATAGATTTCGAAAACGATATCGAGCACGCGCTGGTCACACATAGCGGCTATGAGAAAGGGGATCCGAACGCCTACGACGCGGAAGCCGCGTTGTTTCCCGCGGACGTCGTGGCCTTCGTGCAGAAGACGCAGCCCAAGATCTGGACGCGCTTGACGCAGCTCGACGCTGCCAAGGCACCCGCCATGCTGCTGGACAGCCTGGTGAAAGAACTGGCCGCCAAAGGCGCGTTGGCCATCCTGCGTGAGGGCTTCAAATGCGTGGGCAAAACGGTGCGGTTGGCCTACTTCGCGCCCAACACCGGGCTGGACCCAGACAGCACCGAGCGCTACGACGACAACCGGCTGACCGTTGTTCGACAGGTCAACACCAAGAGCGGGGCCATCCCGGACGTAGTGCTGGCCGTGAACGGCCTGCCGGTGGCGACGCTTGAACTGAAGAACCCCATGTCAGCCACGCGCTGGAACGTGGAGCACGCCAAGCACCAGTACCGGTTTGAGCGCGACCCGAAAGAGTTGCTGTTCGCCTTCAAACAGCGCTGCCTGGTCCACTTTGCCGTGGACACCGAGCTGGTGTTCATGACCACAAAGCTGGAGGGCAGGGACACGTTCTTCCTGCCCTTCAACCTGGGGCACAACCATGCGGCAGGCAACCCGCCCGTGATGGACGGCGACGGGGGCGACGTGCGCACTGCCTACCTGTGGCGCCAGGTGCTGGTGCGGGACAGTCTGATGGACATCCTGGCGCGGTTCATTCACCTCGATGTCGAGGAGAAGACCGTCGTCACCGAGAAGGGCATCAAGCGCCACCGCAAGGAGACGATGATCTTCCCGCGCTACCACCAGTTGGACGCGGTGCGCGCCTTGACCAGCCATGCCCAGGCCCATGGTTCGGGGCACAACTACCTGATCCAGCATTCAGCAGGGTCGGGCAAGTCGAACTCCATCGCCTGGCTGGCGCATCGCCTCTCTAGCCTGCACAACGCGGTCAACGAGAAGATCTTCCACTCGGTGGTGGTGATCACCGACCGGCGCGTGCTGGACCAGCAGCTGCAGGACACCATCTTTCAGTTCGAGCACAAGCTGGGCGTGGTGCAGAAGATTGACGAGAACACGCAGCAGCTCGCCAAGGCCTTGGCTGATGGCGTGCCCATCATCATCTCCACCATCCAGAAATTCCCGTTCATCACGCAGGCCATCCGCACCTTGGAGGCCAATGGCAAAGGTGTGGCGATCTCTACCGCGGGCAAGCGCTTTGCAGTGATCGTGGACGAGGCGCACAGCTCGCAAAGCGGCGAAACCGCCATGGAGTTGCGCAAGATCCTCAACAAGGACGGTATTGAGGCGGCCATCGCCGAGCAGCTGCTGGACCTGGACGATGAGGCCCTCAGCGAGGAGGCGAAGAAGGAACTGCTGCGCGAGCAGCTCAAGCGCGCCAAGCAGCCCAACCTGAGCTTCTTTGCCTTCACCGCCACGCCCAAGTTCAAGACGCTGGCCGTCTTCAACGAGCCGGGCCCCAATGGCAAGGCGCCGTTCCACCACTACAGCATGCGGCAAGCCATCGAGGAAGGCTTCATCCACGACGTGCTGAAGTACTACACGCACTACAAGCGGTACTACAAGCTGATCCAGAAGGTGGAAGAAGACCCCGAGGTGCCGCGCCGCAAGGCCGCAAAGGCGCTGGCGCGCTTTGTCCAGTTCCACGACTACGAGATCGCGCAGAAGGTGGAGGTGATCGTCGAGCACTTCCGTACCCACACGCGGCACAAGATCGGCGGCCGGGCCAAGGCCATGGTGGTGACCAACTCCCGCGAGCACGCCGTTCGCTACAAGCTCGGGTTCGACAAGTACATCAAGGACAAGGGCTACACGGACGTGAAGTCGCTGGTGGCCTTCTCTGGCGAGATCACGCTCAAGGAGTTCGCCGACAAGAAGTTCACCGAGGTGGGGATGAATGACGGCATCAAGGAATCCGAACTGCCGGAGAAGTTCAACACCGACGAGTACCAGGTGTTGCTGGTGGCCGAGAAGTACCAAACGGGCTTCGACCAACCGCTGCTGCACAGCATGTACGTCGACAAGCGCTTGTCGGGCATCCAGGCGGTGCAGACGCTGTCGCGCCTGAACCGCACCACACGCGGCAAGACGGACACCTTTGTGCTCGACTTCGTCAACGAGCCGGAAGAGATCTACGCTGCCTTCAAGCCCTACTTCGAGGCTACGGATAAGGGCGAGGACACCGATCCGCAGCAGCTGAACACGTTGGCCCATACGTTGGGCGGTTGGAAGGTCTACACCGCAGAGGAGGTGAGCGCCTGGTGCGAGATCTGGTTCCGCAACCGCTTGAACCCGACTGGCGGCGAGCACAAGAAGCTGAACGCCTTGCTTGATCTGGCGGTTGAACGGTTCAAAGTTCTCGGCGAGGAAGACCAGAACCTATTCAAGGGGCAGTTGGTTAGTTTCCGCAACCTGTATGCCTTCGTGTCCCAGGTCGTCCCTTATCAGGACTCGGACCACGAGAAGCTGTTTACCTACGCCCGCTTTCTGCTGACCAAGCTGCCGCGCACGGTGGACAGCCGTACGGTGCAGGTGGACGATGAGGTCGAGCTCAAGTACTACCGTCTGCAGAAGATCAGCGAAGGTGCGATTGATCTGAAGGCCGGCGAGCCGGAGGCTTTGTACGGGCCGACCGACGTGGGCACAGGACAAGCTGACGAGGACGTGCAGCTATCAACCTTGGTGGGCAAGCTCAATGAGCGATTCGGCACCGAGTTCACGCCGGCGGACCAGCTATTCTTTGACCAGGTGCGCGAGACCGCCGTGGCCAACGAGCAGTTGCGCCAGGCAGTGATGGCCAACAGCATCGAGAACTTCGAGCCGGTGTTCAACAAGCAACTCGAGAACCTGTTCATCGAGCGCATGGACGGCAATGAAGACATCTTCGTGCGCCTGATGAACGACGAGGCATTCCGCAGCGTGGCGGCCAGCCACCTGATGCGTGCCGTCTATCAACAAGTTAAAGCCTCGGGGAAGTGACATGGCGCTGAATCTTGCGAAGGCGGTGATGGACTGCCTGAAGGCGTGCCCCGAGGAGAAGCTGACGGCTCGGCAAATCGCCGAGTGGATCTTCAAGACCTACCCGACCGAGTGCCAGGAGAAGAAGGCAAGCAGCCAGGGCAACTACATCAACAGTGACGCCGACCTTGTGCAACAGTTGGTCGCAGAGATCAGCTCAAGGCGACCCAGTCTGCAGAAGCGACACCCTGAGCTGAAGACGACAGAGGGACGGCCGCGGAAGTACTACTACTCTGAGAAGTCAGACATGGCTGAGGTCGCTGCGGCTGAGTGCCTGGCTGTCACTTTGGCTCCTGAGTCCGGGGGTAAATCCATCGGTGAGCATGCGATGTACCCAATGCTTTCCGCCTACTTGTGGGAGGAGTTCGGCGTCTACTCGAAGCGCATCGACGAGAAGCGATCCTCGAACAAGCGCGGGCCGAACGGCAACCGTTGGCTCTACCCCGACGTGGTCGGCATGGAAGACCTGGGCGCAGAATGGCACCGCGAGGTGCGTGACTGCGTCAACCAGTATTCCGACAAGCGCACCAAGCTCTGGTCCTTCGAGGCGAAGTTGCTGATCAACCGGTCCAACGTCCGGGAGTGCTTTTTCCAGGCGGTGTCCAACTCGTCATGGGCCAACTTTGGCTACCTGGTTGCTGCAGAGATCGAAGGGCAGGACACGCTCAAGGAGCTTCGCATGCTTTTCGCCGCCCACGGCATCGGTCTGATCAAGCTGGACGCAGAGAACCCTGCCGAAAGCCAAGTGCTGATTCCAGCGCGCGAGCGCGATGAGATCGACTGGGATATGGCTAACCGGCTGGCGACCGAGAACCGCGATTTCCTCGATTTCGTGAAGCTGGTGAAGCAGTTTTACCAGACTGGCGAGGCAAGGCTGAGTGATTGGGATGTGACGAATTTGGAAGGCTGAAATGTGCTCTCGGTACTTGGCAGATCACCTTAGGGTGCGCGCGTGCGCGCATGTCGCCGCGAACACTATGGTCGCCAGTTACGAAGACGGCAGGGCGAAGCTGTTCGCCCAGCTATTGCCGTGCGTGTACAAGTTTTGGCCCCATTCCTGGCTGCGACTGCGCGGAACGACTGCTGCTAGCTCTTGTTGATATTCAGCTTCTGAGCATCTTTCCTGTTCGCCACCCTCGCGTGATGACACAGCCGTTGTCCGTACTCTCGACCTTGTAGGCGCCAAAGTAGCGTTTGAAGAGGGCTACCGGCTGATGACCGAATGCCCTCTCCATTTGCCGGACGCTTTTGTGGCTGAAGAAGACGCGAATGCCGCCGCGTCCGTCGTGCAGCTCCTCACCAAATGAGTCGAGCAAGAAATCGACAAAGGGTGGAATGGCCCGTTGTTGGCCCCGGATGCTTGCATGCAGAGAGTTATGCATGAGCAGGCTCCACCGCGTCTTCAAAAATCAGCTCGAAATCCAGTGCCGCGGCATTGAACATCGCCCAGTCCTCTTCAGAGATGGCCGTGTTCAATGGAAACAGGTTCGGCCCTCTAGGCCCGAAGCTGGCCTCATGAAAGCAGGCAATGGTGTAGAACCTTCCATCGTTTGCTTCCCGATAGCGGCGGAATGGGTCATGAAGTGCATGCCGAGCATCGTCCACAGGCTTAAAAAATCCGTCCTCGCTGTCCGAGTAACCAATGTCGAGGCGTTCAATCATGGGCCTGGTTGCCACCAAGAAGAAAAGCACGCGGTTAATAAATGAGTCGCGAGGAATGTTTTTGGTATGAAGCACAACTTCCATGCGTTCAATCACCGCGTCGTCCAGCTCTATCGTCTGCTTCTTGCGATCAGGTAGCTTTACCTCCCGGAGTCGAGTTCGCACTTCCTCGGAATTTTTGAATTGCACCTCCCGATCCAGTGCTTCAATTTCTCTTTCAAACAGCGCATTCAAATAGGCATCTCTCTTGATGTGAAGCCTGTTGAATTCACGTTGAATGGCATCGGCGAGTCGACCCCAGATCTGCACCATGATGCGGCGCTTGCCGGGCTTTCTTTGACTGTTAGGAGTGTTCATAGGCGTTCTCGTCTGTCGATGGATCAGACTGTACCCAGACAAAAAACATAAGAAAATATGTTTTTTGGCATACGCACCTGTGCCGTAAGTGACGACAGCCAAGGCAACGCCAATAAGCCTAGGTTGTTTGCGCGAGTTATCGGTGAATAATTTGCGCGGGATTGCCACAGCGTGCTAAGGCCGGTATCCAAGGCTGAAGGCCGATGACTGATGCCAGCTCACAAGTACTTCTTAAAGTACTCCCCCTGCACCCTCACCAATCCACCCACCACGACCGCCAGCGGCACCCACACCCACACCGGCTGCGTCAGAGAAGGCGCCGCCAAGCAACCCAAGTAACTGGTGATGAGCAGCCCCGTGCTGCCCAGCTTCGCGCGGTGGTAAAGGCTGGCAGACTCCCGCCCCGCATTGGCGCGGCGGCGTGCGCGGGCCATGAGGCCGTCGGTCAGGCCGATGGCCGTGGTGAGCGCCAGTAGCGGCAGCATGGCCAGGAACATGGCGGTGCGAGTGGCCAAGGTGTAGTTGGCCACCACCAGGCGCTGCCATGACTGGCCGCTGTCAGCAAACATCTGCCGGGCATAGGCACCGCCAGGGTCGGGGTGGTGGCGGATGAAGTCGTTGGCCGCGTTGTCGCGCCACAGGCCGGGGATGTTCATCAGGGTGCGCAGCACGCCGGTGGCAGCCCACACGGCGGTGTGGTGGACGGCGTCACCAATGGCTTGGGCCAGTGCGCTGGGTTGCAGCACCACGGGGGTGAGCGTGGCCAGCGCATCTAGCTCGCGCTGCAGTTGCTCGGTTTGATAGGCAAGAGGGTTGGCCGGTGCGCGCTGTTCGGCCCAGGCCATCTGAGCCAGCACACCACCGCCCCAGAGGCACGCGCCGACAAACACCACCCAGAACCCGAGGATGAAAGGCCACAGAAACTGGCGCAGCAGCACGCTGCGGCCGATGGTGCTTTGGTCAGTAGCCACCGCCGGTGCCTTCTATGGTCAGGCCTTGTTCGGGAGCGCGGTTGGTGTGCGCAGCGTGTTGAACGCGCATGTGCTCCAGCATGGCTTGCCAGGTCGCCGGAGTGCGCGCGTCCAAGTGGGGCAAGGGCAGGGGGATGCGGATTTTCATCAAGCGCCCACCTTCCAGTAGTGCGAAGGCCTGGCCCTTGGGCAGCTTCATCAGCCAGGCGGGGTCCAGCATGGGTACTTTCTCCAGGCTGATGCGGTCTTCATTGCGAGAGGAGAAGTCTTCGACTCGGTCGGGGTCGTTGGTGTCGGCCACACCGCTGGCCACCAGGCGTGTGGCCACGCGCACTTCCTCCAGGCGGTCGGTCAGCTTGGCGGCGGTGTCGGCGTTCACCACTCGCAGCATGATGAGTGAGTTGAGGTTGCCGCCCAGCTGCTCGGCCGCCGCAGGTGTGCCCACCTTCACCTCGATGTCTTGCGCCGTCTGGCTGTAGCCGGTGATGAACAGGCCCGCGCCACCGCCCTTGTTGGCGGCCTGCACAAACTCAGGGCCGATCAGTTCATTCAGTTCGTCCGCATGCAGGCGCACACGCCGCAGTGGCTCGGGGCTGGGCATGCCATAGCCTGAGCCATGCTTGTAGATGCGGCCAAAGGTGCTGGTCAGGTCGGCCAGCATGGAGGCGCTGACGGCCTCGGCCGCATCTCGGATGGTCAGTGCATCAAAGCCGCAGTAAACAATGCCTCCCCGGTTGATGACCGAGAGCCAGTCCAAGATGGGGCGGGGGTCGGTGGTGCTGTCGTACTGCGGGGAGATGAGGTCAGCCAGACCACCGCTGGTGAGCTTTTCCAGCAAGGGGTAGAGCGAGTTGACCAGCTTCTCAAAGTAGGTGCGGTCGTTGGCCAAGATTGACGCCAGGGCATCTGCAATCGGGTCTTGGTAGGCCTGCTGTTTGAAGAAGGCCATCATCATCAGCACCTCAATGTCCCGCCCGTTTTTTTCGGCCCGGGTGATCAGCTCTTTGTGCTCGCGGGTGGGGGTCGGGTCGAACTGGCTTTGCCAATCAGGGGCGTGTCGGTCTAGCCACTGGGTCAGGTACTTGCCGGCCAGCTTGTCTACTGATACGCCATAGGCATAGACCTTCTTGAAGTCTGGCCGCTCGCCCACCGCGCTCATGGCGCGCGCAATCACGTTCACATAGCGCCAAGCAAAGGCCTTGAAGGCGGCGGACTGTCCTTGGTCGGGCAGGGGGCCGGTGGCGCGGGTGGCCACTTCGGTGATCTGCTCAAAGTTGCCGATGGGGTTGTAGCGGGCAGAGACCTCGGGGAAGCCCAGGTGGAACAGCATGAAGTCATCCTCCCGCCCAGCCCGCAGCGCTGCTGAGTACATGCCCAGCAGCAGCTCGACATCGCCCTTGGGGTCGAAGACGATCACCACATCGCCGCGCTGAATGTCTTGCTCGATCAGGATCTGCGCCAGCCGCGTCTTGCCTACTCGGGTGGTGCCATAGACCATCATGTGGTTGTTCAGCTCAGCCAGAGGTGTCCACACGTCTTGCTCGTCAATCGACATGCCGTGTAGCGCTGGCATGCCGCCCACCGGAGGCATGGCCAACAGGGGGTTGAGGGGGTGGGGCCAGGCGATCAGGCGCTTGAGCCAGGGCGGGCAGCCCGAAGCGCGCTCTTGCTGGCGCGCCCACTGGTACAGGGCAGAGGGGCGGCGCAGGTGGTCGTTCTCGGGCTGTGCCAGCAGCACCATGCGCTGGGTGTGCTCGGCTGTCCACTCAAACCCACGCCCCAGGAATACCGCTTGGGCTGAGAACGGCAGCTCCTGAGGCAGCAGCGCATAGGGCTTGCTGCGCCGCACGGCACGGCGGTAGCGCAGGACCCGGCTGGCTTGGTGCCAGCGCCATGCAGCTAGGCCACACAGGCCCAGAGCCGCCCCTTGGCCCGCAGCAGGGCTGAGCAAGAACATGGGGGCGTGCGTGGCCAGCAGGCCGGCCGCCACCGTGCAGGCCAGCACCGAAGCCAGCTCATGCGGCCAGCGGTAGACGTTGGGGATGCTGTCGGCCATGGAGGCTAGCCCTCCTGCTTAGGCTTGGCCTTCTTGGTGCGGGCCACGGCCCGCAAACGTTCATTGGCTTTGGGCACCGGGTTCCAGAACAGCTCGGGCTGAGGCAGCAGATAGCAACTCACCACCCGAGACAGCGAACCATCAGTCTTGGTGAAGGCGTAGTAGTGCAGGTTTTCATCACCATTGCGCCGGGTCCAGCCCGACTTGGCCAGCTCGTTTTGCAGCCGCGCATAGGCCTTGTCGCCATGCGATTGCAGCAGGGCATGGATGGGGCCGTCTTCATCCTCCCTGCGGCCGTCGATGAAGCGCTTGAAGATCTCTGGCGAGAGCAGCAGGCAACCCTCAGCGGCAAAGTGCACCAAGGCCCCTTCCTCGTTGTACTTCAGCACGCCGGTGCCAACGGCCTCAGCCACCCAGGCCATGAAGGCCTCGGCCGCTGGCGTGGCACCTTTGGCAGGTTTGGGGCCGCTGGGCTGGTGTGGCCGCAGCGGGCTGCCCAGGGTCAGCGCAGGGCCGGTGTGCGGGGCAGGGTGGGTGCTGGGCTCAACGTGCAGGTCCGCCATCTCGTGCGGGGCGAGCAGGCCATCGTCTGCAGGGGGCATGCTCTGGACATCGGGGTCAAGGTCGGGCAAGGGCATCGAAAGCTCCTGGGTGGTGGGGATGGGCTCGCTAGCAGCCATGAACTCCCAAGGTGGGCTGGCTGGTGCGAGCACCGGTGCGGCAGTGGTGCTTGCGGCTGGTGCAGGGCAGGGCGTGGCCGGCGAGAGGGGCTCGGTGCTGATGCAGCCATTCATGGCAGCGGGGTAGTCCTCGGGCTTGGCAAACAGCTTGCTCAGCGGAAAGCGCAGCACCGTCAGCGCATCGGGCGAGCGCCAGGTCTCGCACTGCACCCACACGCGCCACACGGCGCCGCCCTCGGGGGCGGGCAGGCAAGCGCCGCTCTCTTGCCAGGTGTCAAACAGCCGGTCGTTCTTGTCCTTGCCGGGCAGGCCTTGGGCGCTTTCATGTTGCTGCAGGTAGGCGCGCACCTCATCGGCCAGGCGGGCGCACACAAACCAGATGCTGTCCTCATAGACCCAGCCTGCTGCGCCTGGCCGGTTCAGCGGCAAGATGCCGCCGTCTTTGAGCATGCGGCGCAGGGCTTCCATCAGCCGCTCAATCAGTGGTTGGGTGCGGGCGCTGGCAAAGCGGGTGCGTGGGCCGTGCAGCAGGTTGCGGCTGACCGAGTCTGAGTCAGCACGCTTGATGAGGGTGCCGATGGGGCCGTCATGAGACTCAGCACTCAGGTAGGCCAAAAGCTGCTTCAGCACATCGCCCTCTTCACTGAGCCAGCGGATCAAGCGCGCAGGGACAAACTGGTGCAGCAGCATCGCGCCCAGCTTGTGGTGGGCCTGATAGTCCCGCTCAGACGCATCCACAAACTCCACGCTGTAGTGACTGGCACCGTGGGCGCGCATAGGCCCGGCCAGCGGTGCCCAAGGTCTGCCTGAGCGTGGCTCATGGGCGTAGAGCGTGACGTGCAGGTCGGTCACCGGCTTGCCTATGTCATGCAGTAGGGCGGCACAGAACACGCCATAGGTCCAGCGGTGCTCCAAGCGCTTGCGCTCCTCGGTGGTGGCACCCTGTGGCAGCTCTATGCCGGCCCTGAAGGTCAGAGCCGCATCTGTCACTTCCAGCAGGTGGATCCACAGCCCGCCCGGTTGAGCGTGGTGATGGCACTCGGACGCGGGCAGCATCTGCACATAGTCCGCCAGTGCCTCCAGCACGGGCAGGCAATCGCGGGCAAACATGGCGCGCGAGAAGCGCGTGCGCTGCTCCAGCCCACGCAGCAGGCCCTGGGTGCGGCTGCTGGCTACCAGTTCATCCATGCACAAAACGGCCACCTGGTTGGCGGGCCGCGCCACAAGCTCGATGGGCGCTGCAGAGCCTGCCACAGCGTTGCCCCTGCCGTGCCGCCTTTGCGCGTTGCGCACCAGAGTGAGGCCAGCCATGAAGGCCGATGCCGCAATCAAGCCATCCCAAATGTCCATGGGGCTCAAGTGGCAGTGTTGGCCCGCAACTGGTGCAGCATCCAGCCGATCAGCAGCGTTTGCCCACAGGCGGGCTGGGCGTCCCACAGGGCATAGCAATGTGGGTGCCGCTTGGCAAAGACGGTGAAGGGTTCAGCGGTGCAGTCCCAAGCGACCTGCCCCTCAAAGCACTCGCGCGCACCTCGGGCCAAGAACTCGCACTCCGACAGCGCCAAGGCCAAGGCCTTGTCGTCCCCCGCCCAGCGCAAGGGGAAGCGGCGGATCAAGTCCATGGCCTCAAACAAGGGGCGGTAGTCCGGCGAGAGTGCCGGGTCTGCCATATAACTGGCCCACCAACCTTCAAAGCGGCCACACAAGGCCAGCACCACGCTGTGCCAGTGGCCGAACTTCAATGAGTCCAACAACTGCTGCAGGTCGGGCAGCTCATCCGGCAAGGGGGCGCGAGTGCAGCACATGTTGGGCCAGGGCAGGGGCCACACCGCGTGGTGCAGCCTGTTGCGAACAAGGCCCCAGTCCATGCAATAGACGGAGCCCCAAGTCCGCACAGGCTACGCAAAGCCCTCCAGCCCTTCCAGCCAAAACCAGCAGCGACATGGGGCGCAGGTTTTGCGGCGCAGGCTGGAGCAGCCCTTTGGCTGGCCACCCGCGCCTCAGCGGGCGGCCAGCTAGCCTTTCATCAACCCCTTACCGTTAAGCCCTTGCCATTCGCCCTTGGCCATCTCGACGCACCAAGCGAACTAGAGCGCAGGGGCGGAGGCCCTTTGGGTAGGGCTGTTACCGTTGGGGGGTAAATATCTGGCCGTCAGGTCGTTCCCTGGCCGGCAGGCATGGTCGCTGGTACCGACCGTCTAGGCCGGGGGACCGCTGGCATCAGGGGCGCGATGGCCTGGAGCGCGTCGGCACGCAGCGGGTAGCGGCGCTCGTTCAGCTCATGCAGGCGCAGCAGGCTCGTCACGCAAGCCTGTAGATTAATTGCGGCGTCATGAAGTTCCTCGCGCAGCATGGCAGCATCGAATCCATTGGACATGCACGCGTGCAGGAACGCGATCAGGTCGCCGGGGTCGGCGTGGAAATACTGTAGGTAGGCCTGGATCGAAGTTTCGTCCTCAGGGTCGAAGACTGCTGCACGGCTGGTGCCGGCAATCCGTCCATCCCAGTAGATCCGGCGCAGCGCCAGGTGCTGCAGGACGGTCTGCCAACGATCCCGGTGCAGCGTGTCAACCAGCTGCGAGATTTCCATGGCGGCAGAAGTCAGGATCCGGTGCAGGCTAACCAGCTCGCCGGCCTCGACCTGATCATCCCTGCCCAAACGGCGGGCGGCCTGGTCGAAACAGCCAAGGCCCATGCAGCCAAGCAGCAGCAGCAGGCTGCTCGCATCTGCCCTGTCCGAGTAGTCGCTTTCGCCGGCGTCGAACGAACCGAATTCGAGCACCTCCCGCAGGTAGTGCGCGCTGTTCCAAAGCCTGAGCCACCCCGCCGCGAAGCCGGCCCTGGACGCGATGGGAAAGACGAGAAGATGGGCGAACAGTCCGGGGATCTCGTCGCTAGGCAGCCTGGTAGAGGCGCGCGCCAGCAGATCCCGCCCTTTTTGCTGGTGCCAGTCCTCGGGAGTGAGCTGCCACTGGTCGGCGAATGCCGCAAAGGGCGGTGGCTCGCCAATGCCTTCGTCAGCCAGCATGGACAGCACGCATCGGTAGCACCAGGCCTCCCAGGGCGCGGCGTCGGCGGGAAGTGCTGGTACCAGGCCCCGGTTGAGCACGGCACGACCCAAACAGACCACCAAAGCCTGTNGGCTTTGTCGTCCCCGGCCCAGCGTAGGGGGAAGCCGCGGATCAGGGCCATCACCTCAAACAACGGCCGGTAGTCTGGCGCGAGCGATGGGTCAGCCATGAAGCTGGCCCACCAGCCATCAAAGCGACTGCAGAGTGCCAACACCACGCTGTGCCAGTGGCCGAACTGCAATGAGTCCAGCAACTGCTGCAAGTCCGGCAATTCGTCCGGCAGAGGGGCACGTGTACAGCGCATGGTGGGCCAGGGCAGGGGCCGCACTCAGCGAGGCAGCCAGTTGTGGGCAGCTGGTGCTTACGCCGCCCATCCCAGCGACTGCAAAGCAACCATCCATCATCACAGGCTACGCAAAGCCCTCCAGCCCTTCCACCCAAAACCAGGGGCTGCATACACGGCAGGTTTTGCGGAGCAGGGCATTGAGCCCTCTGCACCGGGCCACACGCGCATCAGCGGGTGGCCCGGTAGCCCTTATCCACCCCTTACCGTTAAGCCCTTGCCATTCCCCCTTGGCCATCTCGACGCCCCAAGCGATCTAGAGCGCAGGGGCGGAGGCCCTTTGGGTAGGGCTGTTACCGTTGGGGGTGGGCCGTTTCAGTACTTGTTGCCTTCGTTCGCGAAGCCGGTACAGAGGGTCCGCAGTCGGCCAACATCGGGCAGTAGCGAGCGACAGCTCCGGGCAGTTCGCACGCAGACACCATCGCTCCGAAGAATCAGCGCGTCATGTGACCGAGATGAAAGACGGTGGCAAGGAACGGCTCAAGCGAAACAAGAGCCTCGCTCGGATCACCGGAGAGCTTGCTTGCGCTTCATGGATGCGGATACGTCGTGGCCAAGCAATTGATTCTTCCATTGGTACAGTGATCCCCGAGACACGCCAACCTCGTCGGCAACAGCCTGTGCGCTGGTTTGGCGCGTGCACAAGGCAATCACTGCAGACTGCTTGGCTTCAGGTGCCAGCTCTTGGGATCGACCAAAGACGCAGCCACCCTCGCGCGGATGACGCTCTTCAAGCCAGGCAGACAGCAATGACCGTGAGGGATAGCCCAGCGCCTTGATCGTCACCGCGATGCAGCGGCCATGTTCAAGGAAATGTTCAACAGCTCGGTGCTTGTCAGCCTGAGAGTACCTTGGACGGCGTACGTAGCCTGCTGGCAAGTCTTGGCGCAGCTCGTACTCGCGATACCAGGATCTGAGCGAGTTCTTCGTCGGATACCCGAGTTGGTGAATGGTCAAGCCGACGCGCTTACCCAGCTTGATGTACAGCTGCACGGCTCGAAGCCGATCCTCGTATGAAAACATGAACTACCTCCTGGTAGTCCAAGAAATCGTCCGCACCCCCGGGGGCCAGTATTGGATGTCGCCTGACACATTCCCCGCGTTTGATCCGGGCTCTACTTTTCCCGCGCCATGGCCTTGCTCGTCCGACAATAAGCGCTCAGGTTCAACACCAGAGATTTGAGGAGGCATCGGGTCTCGTCACTGGCCGCAACTAACGAAGCGAGCAGATCCTCTGAATTCGGCTGACCCAACGCCAGCCGATAGATGAGCCGCTGCTCCTGAAGCGTCTGGAAGCGGTCGATGTCTCGGCTCATAGGAAGGCGAAATACATAACGGTGGATCACGGCCCCGGGCAGTTGCCACCAAGGTGTCATGCCAGAGCCCCCCGGGAAACGCTCGTCAGAGAGGCTCTCCAGTTGCCGCCACGGAGACTGCAGCCTCTGCGTTCCCTTCAGGGCTTGGGCGCCCAACTCTGCCGCCAGCTTTTTGCGCACCGCCAACCCTGCAAAGCGGTGCACTCGCCCCTCTCGCTGCTCCAGCTCCACCGGGCTAGGGCACAAGTCCCAATGCGCGACGCGGTCGCACCATATGTGGAAGTCCAGACCCTCCTGGCCTACGGAGGTGGTAGCCACCATGTGCGGCCAGAATGGTGTGTTGAACGCCTCGCGGATCTCGTCTGCGCGAGCGGGTGCGCCGGCCGTGGCATCAGTGCCACGCCCTTCCTTGTAGCTTTCGTCGTCGGTGCCGCCAAAGGGTACGGCAGCGTGGCAGCGGACTCGTAGCCCTTGCTGCGTGTTCGGCAATGATCGGAACGTGAACGCACCTGCGTTTAGCCTCAATGCATCCAACAAGTCGGAGATCAGCGCCGAGGCCGAACTCTGACCACTGCGCGTCTTCATCCAGAAATGTTCATCGAGCGCAGACTCCAGGCACCCTTCAAGCACCATCCGGCGGATCGTGTCGGCTGGCGATTCCTTTCGTGGCGCGCGGGCATAGAAGACCGGCTCATCAAAATAGGTTCGTAAGCCGGTCCAGCAAAGACGAACCAGTTCCTGGCGGTCTGCGGGCGTGAATGGCGTTTCGAGATGCCGCCGGAGCGCCCTGGCACAGGCAACAGCGGGGCTTGAGATGGCGAAGGCGGCCAGTTCCTGAAGTTCGCGTGGGCTGATCCACTCCAGCAGCGGTGCAGTGGCCCATTGATCGAGCATTGGGCCTGCCTCCACGACTCCTCGCCAGGCGGCAGTCGCCGAGCCGTCCTTCCAAAGGCGTCGTTCGATGTTCGCCAGCACGATCCAAATTGGCCGGTTGCGCGTGCGTTCCTTCTTCTTCGCGCGCCGGATCGGTAGCACGCCCTTAATCGCGTCCAGGAGTTGCCTGCGAACCGATCGCAGGATGCCCTCCAGGCCAATGCCGGGTGAGGCTAAGGGGTCTACGTTCTCCATCAGGAACGGCGATGGGTGGAAGAGCGCGAAGACAGGCATCTGCGCCGTCCGACCGCGAAATCGCCTGCGCCTGCGCGCCGCCGAGGCATCGTCGCCTCGACTGATCGCCAGGGCCTCGGCTGACAAACTGGCCAGTGCTGCCACGCTTTGAGGCGTGGCACGGAATCGCCCAAACAACAGCAACTTTGGGCTGGTCGCTGTGGCATCGGCCCAGGCGCCCTGGAGCGGCCACCATGGCAGCGACGGCGGCACCCAGGGCGTGACCAGAGTGCGTGCAGGTACCACTTGCCTGAGTGCGCGAAGCTTTGGGTGTGCCCAATCTGTGGTGGCTTGAGGCTTGGCGAGCGAAGCTTGAGTGATCCTCGCGACGCCTCGACCAGCGGAGTGCGATGCCCGCTTCCAAGCTTGGTAGCGCGGGCCCAACGCCTGTGCGGCCAGGGGCACAGAGAGCCAGTACGGCACCGCATCCGGCTTGTCTTCCGCCTTGAAGCTGTCCACTAGGTGGCGGTAGCCTGCGATGTCGCCCGGACCCAGTGACGCGTCGAGAGGGATCGTCGGCTCCTCATGATCGGATGGGCCATGCTCCGCAGCGACGATCAGGGCACGCTCGGTCCTTGATAAGAGTCGAGTCAGCAGGGCCTCGAGCGCACCCTTCACCTGCCGCGCCTGCTCGACCGTCTCCAGCTGCCTTTCGGGTTCCTGCTCGAGCCGCGCGATCTGGTGCAACCGATGACCGAACTCACGGAACAATCTCTCGGCGTCTACGCGCAGCTGTTGGCCATGTTCGTCCCCGCCGAGGAACTCGATGAGTTCGAAGAGCTGTACGTTGGCCGCGTCATCCTCCTCTTCCCAGCGTGACGCAAAGGTCCTGTACGGCGTTGCGGACAGCAGCAGCACTGCCGGTCGGCGGCCAGCAAATCCGGAGAACAAGCTTTTCAGCAGGTCGTCCTGCCCATGCGCGGTCAGGAGGTCCCTGAACTTCTGAAACTCGTCGAGCACGACGACATCCGGTGGCATGGCATGCAGGACCGCCTGTGACAAGCAACGCCGCAGCTGGGAGATGAAGGCTGTCGGCTTCGTTGCGCGCGCAGCCGCAGGCAACACGTCTTCCAGAGGCGAGCCGAACTCGCTCCTCAGCGCAGCGCGCAGGCGCACCAGCAGGCGAGCGTCCGCCGCTCGGGCTTGGCCGCGCGCCCGCGCTCGATGCGACTCCCATGCCTCGTCGCTCACGCGGCCTTGCAGCAACCGCTGCGGCAGCCGCCCGGTCAACCCAGGAACGATACGGTTCAGCAGCGCCGCCATGAAGGCCCGCTCGTCCTTGCGTCCGGTGCCCTGTCGCTTCTTCTGGTCCGGAAACGAGGTGTAGGGCGTCAGCGCGACGCCAGAGTGTCGAGAACGCCTGCAGCGGCGCCAGAATCTCGGGCTTCGAGGCATGACGCTGCATCACATGGCGCAGATAGACGTCTATGCGCGCTTCGAGCTCCGCCAGCCTGCTCCCAGGTCGGGCGTAACTGCCCAGCAGTTCTTCGAGCGTGATATCGGCAAGCTGAACCGACTTCTCCGGCGTGCCTTCGCTCTTCCACGAGCCCAGTCCGGCGGAACCCTCGGGCTCGCCGCTAAGCAGGGAACGGATCCAAGCGACGAACTGGCTGGGAGTCATACGCGCCGCGATTGCCGCATGGTCGCGCTCAACCGGCAGGGGCGGTCGCACGTCTAGGGCCTGCAGCCACCGGCATTCGGTCTTGCCGATCGCAAGGCGCCACCGCACCAACGATGTCTGGTCCGCTAGGTCAAAGACCCCCAGCACTACCGATGATGAACCAGCCGGCCAATCGATCAGCGGGCCGGTCATCAACGCCACTTGGACGCGAATCTGCTCCGAGATCACGGGAAACTCTGCGTCGCCGACAAGATTGAACTCATTGCCTACACGCGCCAGATGACCTTCGAATCCCGCGCTGATTTGCTTGTGGGCCAGCTTGAGGGCCTCTTCGTCCTGGTCTTTCTCCTCAGCGAGCCCTTGCTGAAGCATGGGTAGCGTCACGGTGAGGCACGAACCCAACAGCGCCTGCAAGCCGGCACCCAGGGTCCTGTCGCCCTTCAACAGCGCGACCAGCTCGTGATTGGAGCCGTCCCAGGCTCGCGTCGTAGCGTTTGCACTTCCGACCCACAGGTGCCAAGTGGATTGGTGACGCACCGCGAAGACTTTGGCGTGCAGACCACGCACGACCAACTCCTCTTCGGGTGAGTCCGCTTCTTTCTGCGCCGATCCATCCTCTTCGAAAGGCTCCGGGGCCGTGTCCTCTCCGGCCGGCGACTCCAGCACAAGCAAGTTGTCTTCGAACGCAGCCAGAGGCCTGCCCTCTTGGAGGGCCAGTTTGCGCAGTTCGCTTTCGGTCGAAACCAAGATGCGCCGACTCCCCCGTTTGCCAGCCCATCCAGCCGCGCGCGACACGAAGCCCCCGTCGAGGAATGGGCTGATGACAATCACTTCGTCGGCGTCCGCGAAGTGCGGCAGCTTGTTGCCTGCCTTGCTGTTGGGCAACAGTTCCAGATCGAGCACGGAGGTGCCTTTGGGTACTGACCAGCGGACCTTTGCGCAGGCCGTCAGCAGCGTGTTCGCCCTTGCCTTCGTCAACCTGGCCTCTTCGGCTGCACGGCGCAGAACATGTCTGATACCGGCAATCTCGACACCATTTTTCGCATCCTCGAATCCGTCCAGAGTCAGTCCGAAGTCGAGGTTGCTGGCCACTGTCAGGTTGCGGCTGCCGAGCCATAAGCGCCAGGCGTTGCCTTGCGGTGTCAGGTAGCGAACGAGTGCGAACTTCGCGTGCAGACCAGCGACACGATGTCGGCCGAATAGGACGAAAGCAGCGCCGTATCGACCTTCCACCCGGGTGCCGGACGCAGCGCATCTAGGAACGCTAAGGCGGGCCATGGTGCGGCGCTGCTCATGCTGCATCCCTCAGGTCTTTCAACAGGTTCCGTACGTTGCTCCAGCGGTAGTGGATGGGCGCAGGCGCAGGATGGTCGTCCAGCATCCACTCGGCGCGTTTGTTGCGTCCATCCAGCGTTAGGGCCAAACGCGCGCGACTGCGCTTGCGTTCAATTTCTGCCGCGGTGTAACTGTCGGCGAGAGGCGCGAGGTCAGACCGTCCTTGCTGCAACCAAGTCAAGGTCGTCGTCAGCACCGCCCGCAGCTTCGGGCTCAGTGGGCCGATGTCACCTTGCACGTCGTCGATGTCGAATCGCGCGGCCTCGCTACGGTGCTCCCGCAAGACATCCTCCAGCACCTTGCCATGATGGGCCAGGTGAGAAGGTCGCCCGTCGTGTGTAACGCACAGCTTCTCAACCAAGGCCGCGTAAACGGCACGACCGACAGCGCTCAAGGCCGCGCAGCGCCCTGCATGCACCAGGGCCTGCTTGTCGGGCCCTGCCAACGAGAGGATGGGCGGCTGCCAGCAGGAGTCCACTTTGCCGATCTCGGCCCGCGCCAGTCGCGCCAGAAGCGACTCGCGGCTCAGGTCGGCGCTACAGGGGGTCGCATCCCAGCGTTGCCGGACAAACGCAGCTTCGGCAGCTCCCAGCTGAAACGTCAAGCGGGTCGCCTCATCCCACTTCTCGCGCATGGGCGGCAGGGCAATGAAGACCGGCACGCCATCCGCGAGCGGCACGCCGTCGTCGTCGGTCTTGCGCGAGGATGTTGCCAACCGGGCATGCAGTTCGCGACGCGTCACCGATGCGCGGCTGGAGGCAGGCCGCACGATGCCCCATGTCGTGAGTGCACCCCAATAGACGACTGAAGGCGGCTGATGCGCTGGTTGGTCTGGCTTGGTGATGCCGATCACGCCGGTGCCGGCACCCTCCAAACGCTTCACCAAGCGCATTTCCTCGCGTTCCACGGCGCGCTGCACAGACCCCGCGATGCGTCGCTTGTTCAGCGCCTCGTACATCCACGGCACGAACAGTGCATAGCGCAGCCGCGTATGTAGCACTGATGTGCCTGGGAAGAATCGATCGGCATAGCGCTGGTGCAACTCGAGAAAACCGATCTCGTCGCGCACCCCCTGCACCTGGTTGGCCAGTTGCGCCTGCGCCTTCTTGAGCGCATCCCTGGACAAATAGGTCCACCCAAAGCTCGCCATCCCAACCCATCTCCTTTTCTTGCGGTGCGTCGCAGTCTAGTTCATCTCGACCGAAAGAGACCGTGGCTTTCGATCCGCCAAGGCGCTTCGCACTCCAAGTCAATCCTAGCGTCTCAATTACGCACTTTGGCTGCCACCGTTGACAGGGGTAGAGGGCGAAGTTTCGAATGGGTGCGACCGCCGCTCTCAGTGAACCGCCCCGGGGCGGTTCAGACTGATCAACGCGACCAACTCCGACCACGGCACCACGCTGTCCATCTCTTCGAGGAAGACCCGCCGCCGCGTGCGCTTGCTCGACTGCCTCAATCCCAAACTCGCTTGCTTCATGCCCACCATCGTCTTAGCTCTTCAGCCCCTGCGATAGCTGATTTGCCCGGGGGTTATGCAGAGTGTCTTTGAAGTCACTATTTATTACCATTTTTCTCTAAAGGGATTTTTCCATATGAATCAATAAGTTGGGATGCTTCTTCGTCCGAGTCTTGCTGCGATTGAGTCGCGACACATATTGTTTCGAGCCCATCTGGTCGATAGAGACATGAACGCATTTCTTGAGGAGGTAGGACATGCAACTGGAATCGGCTCTACTAACGCATTTGACCCACGCAGGTGGCTCAGCGCTCGCAGTTCTAATCGTTGGTGCCTTTGCGCTGACTCTGGATCTGTTTGCGGAATTGCTCCGGCGATTGGGCGCTGCTAGCACAACGGTAAAACTAGTTCACTTGACCGCATTTCTGCTGTTGTGTCTTGATGTGGCCCTCGTCGTCATCGTTGCTGTCTTGAACACATACGTTCTTGTCGTGTCTCTTTAGGGAAGGTTGCATAAAGCACAGTGCAGACCGTCCCTAACTGCAGGTACTTTGCGGGGCCTTGTTGGATTGGCTTCGTCACTTCAACCTGTCCCACCCAGCCAATCGACATTGCGCCGGTGTCGGCTCCAGCCACAGCCAGAAAGCGAGTTGTTAAGGCTCGACTATCGAATTACGGGTCCTCAGCCAGCTGCTCGAGTAAACAACCATCGGCCGATTGGGGTCGCTTCGGTCGTTCACATTGGCGTGGTGACCCTAGAAGGACACGCCATCAAGCGACGCTTTCGGCAACGACCTTGTGCGCCTGTCTAACGCGGTGAACGGTACCGATGTTCTTGTCGGCATGCTGGGCTGTAAGGTGTACCGCGCTCAGCCTGAGCAAGGCGTTGTCACCGAGTGGAGACGGGTGAATGGGGTCAATGACCTCAACTTCTTGGCGGCGGGCTGCAATAGGCACGAGATCAAGTTCGATGGCACGCATGTGCATGTCGACTACTGCACCCAAGCTATCGGTGCGGGCGGCGGCTGCGGTGGCGGTGCGGGCACCTATCGAAGTGTCAATGGTATCGATTGGGAACGAAAGGCAAAGGACGCTTGGACTCCTGTCAAAAGCGCACCTCCGCCAGCTCAAGACACCCGATGAACCCACCGGTTCCGCACCGGCTCAATGACACGCGCCGCATACAGGCTGGCAGCCGCCGTACCCACGCGGGTAGCAAACCGAACAGCCTCAACAGGGTCGCCCCAAACTTGGCCATCTTCAAGCCTGTCATCTCTGAAGACCTCGAACGCTGACGGCTGATCTTGCGCCAC
This sequence comes from Ideonella sp. MAG2, assembly GCA_004359425.1. Classification (GTDB taxonomy): domain Bacteria; phylum Pseudomonadota; class Gammaproteobacteria; order Burkholderiales; family Burkholderiaceae_C; genus Ideonella. The sequence goes on from PTEU01000004.1 coordinate 32,274, forward strand.
CACCAGCGCAGCAGCCACAAACCCTTCGCCGGATGGCGCTTCCAGGGCTGCTGCGTAAATGATGCAGTCACCGAGGTATTGCTTGACCTGTTGCATGGTGGGCTCGCTCCTGTTCGGGTCAGAACAGCGCTTATCTTCGGGCGCTGTGTGCCGGTGACAAGCCCCCCAAATGGGTGAGTCGGCCGGCCTGATTCGGCCAGATGTGGAAAACTTCATCCGTGTGGGCCATGCAGCCATCGCGGGCGTTGATTCCAACCGTTCAAGATGAGTGGCGGCCATGGAGGCCGCTGTGATATTGTTTTGGCCTCACCTCTGCTCGAAGGTTTCGAGCCGCTGACAGCGTCACCGTCGCCCTGTTCGCACTGGCCTTCTCAAAGGTGCGACAGCGGGTCTCCCCGATCCGCTTGAAGGTTTGCTGATCTGTTGTACCCGTGCCGGGAGTCCATCCCGGCTTGGGGGTGCTCTCGGCTTCTTTTCCATCATCGTAAAGGAGCCCCCCATGGCTGACTCAGCCACTTCATGTGCGGCACTGTCTGCACCTCGACGCCCGACCGCCACTCGCGCCATACCTGTCCCAGAACATTTGCGTCTGGGATTCTTGCCCCGAGTGTTTGGGCCTCAGCACTGTGGTGCGGCCGAGGCTGCTGTGTTTGATGCCATGCGTCGCCTCTGCCCAGACTACTGTGCCAGCAACTGGCACTTCTATGACCTGTCCAATGGTGGCTTCTACATGGCCCCAGAAGATACCGCCGCTGCAGGCCAGCCCCCTACCACCCTTCTGGTGTGCGCGCCCAGCGGCGAACAGGTCCACCTGAGCTGTGACGCTGCCGGCATCGCTGCCACGCTGGATGCGCTGATGGCGGTGTTCTGGGAGGGTTTAGACAGCATGGTCAACGCCTACTACCGGCTGCGTGACTTTGCGATCGAGCACCCTGAGCACCAAGGCATCTTGCGCGTTGTTGACTGACTGGCCCTAGCGTCGCGTCAGCTTTCTTTCAACCCACCAGGGGTCTTGCGGCCCCGGGAGGGGCGGCCTCTGGTTTTCTTATTGGAGGCACTATGAGCTACAGCGCTTCAGATTTGCAAATGGATGTCGATCGCCTCTTGGATCGACTCGGACTAGAGGTTACAGGCGACGATGAGGAAGGCTTCACCGTTTGCCGTGGCGGAAAAGAGCTGACCTACGGCCGCTTGCCCGTCCACGACACGGCGGCCGAGGCCGCTGCTGCCGCACTGGAAGACCTGATCGACCGCGTTGAAGAGTTGATGTCGGCGGCCAAGACCGTGATCGATAGATGGGAGGACGGTGACTTGGCCGAGGCTGTGCGCGAACTGGTCTTGTGTGTTCGCACCATTGACGAGGTTGAACCCGGTGAGGCCGGGGCCTTCAAGACAGCCGAGAGGCTCAAGACCCGGCTGCAGTGCCTGCAGCGTGATGGTTTGAGCTTTGGCGACTGCGTGCAGGCCTTTGGCTGTACGGATGATGAAGACCCTGCCGTTGGGCAAGCACACCGCATCTACCACCAGGCCGGCGACATTGAGCTCGAGAGCACCACGGTGGTCAGCCGTTTCGATGGCTACGGCGCCTATGTGCTGGCGTGGGTCTTTGTGCCTGAACCTCTGGAGTCTTGGGGCCAAGTCGATACGACCTCTGATCACAGTCAGCACGACTGACGCTTGTTCAACACCGCCTTCGAGGGCTTGCCCTCGGGGGCAGGTCCTTGAGGCTCATCTGAGGAGCCATCATGGATATCTCGTTGCGCAGACTGGGCCTGCACCGGGGCGCTCCGCGTCTCTATCTGGATTCACCCGCTTTGCGGCGCGCCGGCTTTGAGCCGGGCATGCCCATTCGCGTCACCACCGATGCGGCCCAAGCCCGCCTTGTGATCGACCTTCATGCTGCGGGTGAGCGATGCGTGTCACGCAAGCAGCGAGGGGCCGTGGTGCTGCCCGTGATTGACCTGAACAGCAGTGCAGACCTCAACGCCGTGTTGCCTTGGGGCAGCGTGAGGGTGGTGCTGCTCACCGGCTGCATTCACATCTTGGCCGTGGCCAGCGTGGCGCGGAGCATTGAACGCGCTCTGCGCCTGTTCGAGAGATTGAAGGCAGGGCAAGCACTGCGCAGCGCGAGCATTGCGTTCGGTGCGGGCATCACCAGTTGGGCCCTTCACACGGGGCTGTCCCAAGTGGGGGTCTCCTCCAGCTTGCGCTTGGCCAATGAGATGGACCCCGAGTGGCTCGACCACAGCGGCCGGGTTCATCCTCTGATCCAGCCCGACACCGCAATGGTCAACGCGTCCATGCAAGACGCTGTGTTGGACACCTGGCTGCTCAAGCGGATTGGCCCGGTGGAGGTGCTGGAAGCAGGCATCCCCTGCTCCGGGGCATCTCGCGCGGGGGTCTCCAAACTGGGCTTGCAGCGCATGGAGGATCACCCGCTGGTGGGCCACCTGGTGGCTGCGGTCATTCAATGGATTGCCGCTTTGCAACCGGCAGTGTTTCTGGCGGAGAACGTCCCGGACTATCCACACACGGCCAGTGCTGCGATTCTGAGAGCCTGGCTGCGGGATGCAGGCTATGTGGTGCAGGAGTTCGTGTTGGATGCCAGTGACTTCGGCAGCTTAGAGGCTCGGCGTCGGTGGTTCTTGGTGGCCCATCCACCGCACCTACCGCTGACCCAGCCACCAAAATCCGATGAATCTGGCCCAGCAGGATGTTTGGCGGAGGTCTTGGATGCGGTGCCGCTGGACGATGCGTCGTGGCGGCCTGTCACCTACCTGAAGTCCAAGGCCGAGCGAGATGCCGACAAGGGCAGCGGCTTTGCCATGCAGTGGCTGACACCTCAGGCGCAGAAGGTTCCCACCTTGCGCAAGGGCTATCACAAAGGGGGTTCAACCGACCCCCGTTTGCGTCACCCGCACGACGAGCAACTCTCTCGTTTGCTAACCCCTGGAGAGCATGCCCGCATCAAAGGCATTCCAGAGGCTCTGCTGCAGGGCTTGTCTGCCACCGCAGTCCATCAGGTCTGCGGCCAGTCTGTGGACACCCGCGTGGTGCTGGCCATAGGCCGCTGGCTGGGGCAGGCCCTGCATGACATACCGGCGGCGGTGGTTCCTGGTGGCTTATCCACCGCAGTTGCCACTGACGCAGTCGCCACAGCCCGAGGCGTCTGGCTCAGCCGCATGCTTGGCCGAGGTGTTGGAGTCGGTGCCGCTGGATGATCCATCTTGGCGGCCGGTCTCTTACTTGAAGTCCAAGGCATTGCGAGATGCCGATAAGGGCAGCGGCTTTGCGATGCAGTGGCTCACGCCTCAGGCGCAGAAGGTACCCACCTTGCGCAAGGGCTATCACAAAGGGGGCTCGACCGACCCGCGCTTACGCCACCCTCATGATGAGCAGCTCTCGCGCCTGCTGACCCCCGGCGAGCATGCCCGCATCAAAGGCATTCCTGAGGCCTTGCTGCAGGGCTTGTCGGCCACTGCGGCCCATCAGGCCTGCGGTCAGTCCGTGGACGCCCGTGTGGTGCAGGCCATTGGCCGTTGGCTGGGCCAGGGTTTGCGCGCCATGCGGCGGCCCTTACCTGGTGAGTCGGCAACAGTGAAGCCAAGCACTCTGGCTGCCTGATCGGGAGATCCGCAGCATGGCTGGTGGAGGCGGTACTTCGGTGCCGCCTCCATCCGATCGGTAAGGGGTGAAGCTCTGACTGGCTGACCGACTCCGCAAACTCGTGCCGCTAGCACGTCGGGTTATGAGGCAGTTCTCTTCAAGAACCTTGCGCCACGCAGTGCAAGGTTTTCTCTGGCTGACACCGCCCTGCCTCTCCACACTGCGTCTCCAGACCTGCGGTGCTTCCTACAGGTCTTCACTGTCTGAGTCTTCCCCTGGGGTGCCATGCCTCAGGGGGCTTTTTAGGCGCGAAGGGGAGGAGATCTTGATCGTGGTCTGGAAGACCTTGCTGTTGGCTGTTGTGCTGTGCCCGGTGTGGGCCACAGCGGATGAGCTGGAGCCCTGCTTTACCCACCATGGCGCGCGCTTTGGAATCGACCCTCTGCTGCTGCGTGCCATCGCCACGGTGGAGTCTGGCTTGCGGCCTGCGGCGACCAACACCAGCCATGTCACGGCCACAGGCGCGCTCGACCATGGCCTGATGCAGATCAACAGTGGGTGGCTGCCCACTTTGAAGCGCTACGGTATTGATGAGCAGGGCTTGAACCAGCCCTGCACCAGCATTGAGGTGGGGGCCTGGATCTTGGCTGACCTCATCAAACGCCATGGCAACTCTTGGGATGCCGTGGGGGCCTACAACGCGGCCTGCACCCAGCTCAAGGGCGAAGCCTGCCGCCAAGCCCGGGCACGCTACACCTGGAAGGTGTTTCAGGCGCTGCGCAAGGCGCAGGCCTCTCGACAACAGGCTATGCAGGTCGCTGCTTTGGCAGAGGGGCCTCGGCCATGAGAACTCCCGCACGCCATACCCTTGCTGCGCCACTGGCCAGCCTGGTCGTGTTGTCAATCTGGGGCTGTGTGCAAACGGAGCCTGTGATAGCCCCGCGCCCCATGGTTCACATCACACCCACGGCCTTGGGGCAGTTTGTGCGATGCGCAGGGCAAGAGTGCTTGCTGCCCACGCCCAAGACGCTGGCCTCAAGGCCACCACGCAGTGAGGTGCAGACCAAAGCTGTGAAGTTTGATGCGCCCGCGCAGCGGCCCGTGCCACTCCCTCCAGCCCGAGACGCTCTGCGCCTAGAGCGAGCCGTGGTGGTCTTCCCCTTCGAAGGGTCGGCTGTCGGCCCGCAAGTGGCTGAACGACTGCGCGATCTGCTGCCGCTGATGCGCTTGGCCAAGCGCATCCAAGTGCGGGGCTATACCGATGACCAAGGCCCTCAAGCAGCCAACGACAAAGTGGCTCAGGCCCGCGCCCTGGCGGTGATGGTGCAAGTGCGCCAATTGCTGGGCGACGAGGCCCCGCAAATCTTGAGCGCCAAAGGCCAAGGCCTGTGCTGCTACATCAGCCACAACCAAACGGAGGCAGGCCGGGCTCTGAACCGCCGTGTGGAAGTCTTGCTGTCGGTGCCAGACACCGCGCATACCCAGGCATGGCTGGACGCGCACCCTCAACTGATGGCCTTGGCCCCGGCTGCCATGCTCAGGAGGCAGCCGTGAGTCGTCATCCCGCCGACCATGAACGCAGTGTGCTGGTGAGTGCAGCCGCCTTTGTCTGGCTCAAAGCGCAGCAGCAACAACTGCCCCCACCGCGCCTGGACATGCGCTACCTGCTGGAGGGTAGTGTGGTGGCACTCCAAGACTATTTGCCGCAATGGGCGGCAGCGGCCCGTCAGGCCATGGTGGGCTGCTTGACAGAACAAGAACAACCGTTGGGGGCTTGCGCCTGCAGCGAAGGGGGGATGAGCCTGGCCAGCCCTCGGACACAGGGACCTGCAACGCGCGAGGACTGCCGGTCCATCGTGATCTCGGCGTCGAGCTTCGACGCCTTGCAGCGGGTACAGGGCACCACACGGCCGCGGCTGGAGCTGCGCTTTTGGCTGGATGGCGGCTTGGCCCGCTTGCAGCAAGAGCCAGCCCTCACCGGGCCGTGGCTGGCGGCCTCAAGACAGGCGCTGAGCCTGCACTTGGCGCAACTGGCAAAACCTTAGCAACCCCACAACTGATTCGAGGTGACTGACATGAACCGTACTCTCTTCTTGAACCCTGCTCCCCAAGGCCGCCACATGCTGCTGCGTCTGGGTTGGGTCTTGCTGCTCGCTTTGGGCTTCTTCGTCGCGGCCCAGGCTGCCACCAATGACGGCACCGAGCTGAAGGCCGCCTTTGATGCCATGGATGGCTTGGTCAACGGCTACGGCAAGCAGTTGCTCGTGCTCATTGGCTTTGCGCTCACCGCCATGGGCTACTTCGCCACCAACACCTCCAGCGTGGTGATGAAGTTCGTGGGCTATGCCATCTACCTGGGCACCGCCTTGGGCGCAGCCGTCACCTTGACCGGCACGCTGATCTGACCCCCCGCAAATAGCCACCACGCCGGGGGCAACGCCCCCGGCCCTTTCACCACACCCAGCCGGAGCACCTTGCCTTGAGCCAGCCAGACCTCGACAGCCAGATCGTGAGTCGCCTCAAAGACCCCTGGAAGTTCGTCTTCGTGGACATGGACATCGCGGTGCTGTGCTCGGGCCTGGGCTTCACGCTGATGCTCTCCGAGATCAACACCTTGATTGCGATGGCCGCCGCGGGCTCGGTCGGCTTCTACCTGCACAAGTCCCGCCAAGACAAGCCGCCCGGCTATCTGGCGCACAAAGCCTACTGGTACTTTCCGCAAAGCCTGCTGGGGCTTAAGCGGGTACCACCCCAGTACTGCCTCTACACCGTGGGCTGAAGAGCGCTGGCCATGACACCCGACAGACACCTACAGCAGACCAAGGATCAAGCCACGGTGCTCAAGCAGCAGCGTCTGCTGCTGATCCTACTGTCTTGTGCCTTGCTGGCCCTGAGTGTGGCCTTGCTGACCAAGAGCCACACGACCGTGCTGGAGGTGCCCAGCCGCAGCCGCACCATCACTATCACTGGTGACCGTGTGGACGGCGCTTGGCTCGAAGAAATGGGCCTCTACCTGTCGCACCTGACGCTGGACGCCACACCAGCCTCGGTGGGCTGGCAGCACGAACAGATTTTGAAGTACGTCCACCCCGAGCTGTACGGCGCACTGCAAGCGGAGTTGGCCGTGCAGGCCAAGCGGCTGGTGGATGCCAATGCCGCCACCGTGTTCTGGCCGACCCAAGTGGCCCCCGATGTGAAGGGGCAGCGCGTGGTGGTGATCGGGCGGCTCGACACCTACGTCAACAACGTCAAGGTGGCGAGCGGCAGTGATGTCGATCAGGCCTATATGGCCAGCTTTCAGGCGCGGGGGGGCCGAGCACTGCTGAAGCAATGGCAGCGCGTGCCCATGGACGACCCTTGGCTCTTGCGCCTGCAAGAAGAGATGCGCAAGGCCGAAGAGGCCAAGGAGAAGCAGCGTGCGAAGAAATAGCCTGACCGCCGTGCTGGCGGTCCTGATGCTGGTGGCACCATTTGCGCACGCCGCCCAGGTGGTGGATGTGCGCGATGGAGATACCGCCGTGGTGCGCATCTCGGTGCGCGACCAAACCCGTGTCAGGGTCGAGCGGGGCCGCATCACCGATGTGATGGGCAACCTCTTTCAGGCGGAGAGCAATCCAGGTGGGCGCATCAATGTCCTCAAAGACGAGGTCGATGGCGAGATCTACCTGCAGCCCATGCCGGCCGCCGATGTGCAGGGCGGTCGTGGCGGTGAGCCCGTCAAGCTGGACATCAAGACGGATCGCGGCACCTTCGCGCTCTTGGTGCAGCCTGCTGATGTGGTGGGCGACACCCTGGTGCTGCGTCCACGCAGCGGGGAGGGCGCACCACCTAAGGTGCCCACCCAAGCCCAACGGTCTGGGGCGCATGTGCGCAGCATCAAGGCCTTGATCTTGGCCATGGCCAACCCGGCGCTCGGTGCAGAGTTTGACCAGCAGCGCGTGGGCGTGGCAGGTGAGGAGCAGCAACTCTGGGCCGAGGCCCGGCTGGTGCTCAAGCAGATCACCCGCGCGCCAGGCCTCAGAGGCGACAGCTTCGAGTTGACCAATGTGTCGGGCCAACGCTTGGTTTTGGATGAGCGGGAGCTGTTCAGCCCCGGTGTGTTGGCGGTGTCCGCCAAACGCCTGGTGCTGGAGCCCGGTGAGAGCACGCCCCTGTGGGTTGTGCGCAGCGAGGAGTAAGGCCCATGCGCATTCCCCTCTACAGCGAGATGACGCCCAAGCGTCAGCAACAGGTTCACATGGTGATGGGGGGCCTGGCCTTTGCAGGCCTGGCGCTCTTTGTGTCGTCTTTCATTGGGGGCTCAGACGGGCCGACCGCGCCCGGCTCCCCTAAAGATATGCCCAAGCCCCGCACCCTGGCGCAAGTGCCTGGCGCCCAACTGGACAGCCGCGATGTCTGGGTCGGCCATGCCGCTAAGGAAGTAGCCAAGATGAAAGATGACCTCAAGGCGAGCAACGACCAAGCGCGTCGCCAAGAGGAAGAGCAGAAGCGCCTGAACAACGAGCTGATGGAGCGCATCAAGCAAATGCAGGAACAGGCCAAGACCTCGCCTTCTGCTGCTTTGCCCGCCACGGCCATCCCCAATGTGGCAGCCAGCGCACCGGCGGTGCAGGCGCCCCCTGCGCTTGCGGCCCCTAAGGCCACCGCCCCTGGCTTGCCGTCGGCCACGGGCGGCTTGAAGTTCCCCTCACAGGCGGGCTTGATGGACAAGCTCCCTGCGCCAAACCCTGCCCCCAGCGCTGGCTCGAATAGCTTTCCGCCGGGCACGCCCAATGCTTGGGCGGCGGGCGGCTTCCCGCAGGGTTTGGCGGAGGCACCTGTGCGCCCTGCTGCACCGCGCATGGTGCAGATCTCGCTCAACGCGCACAAGGCGGCGGGCTCATCCGAGCGTTCACAGACTGAGGCCCGGGGCCTACAAGGCGGAGCCACACGGCGGTTAGAGAGCTTCCTGCCCGTGGGCTTTGTCAAAGCCGAGATTCTGGGCGGCATTGCCGCGCCCACCGGAGGCCAAGCCCAGGGCAACCCTGTACCGGCTTTGTTGCGCCTCAAGGATGCGGCCGTGCTGCCCAACCGCTACCGCGCCCAGGTGCGCGACTGCTTTGTAGTGGCCGAGGGGTATGGCGACCAATCGGCCGAGCGCGCCTATCTGCGCACCGTCTTGCTGTCGTGTGTGATGCGGGATGGCTCGGTGCTGGAGACCAAGCTCAGTGGCAGCGTGTTTGGCGAGGACGGCATGAATGGTGTGATGGGCCGCTTGGTGACCAAGCAAGGGGCCATCCTCACCAATGCCTTGCTCTCTGGCATTGCCGCAGGTCTTGGCCAAGGCATTGCCCAGGCCACACAGACGGTGAACACCACGCCCCTGGGCACCACCACCATCCAGCCGACCGACCCCAACGCCATCCTCAAGTCCGGCATGGGCACAGGTGTGGGCAAGGCGTTGGATCGCCTGAGCCAGTACTACATCAATCTGGCGGAGCGCACCTTCCCGGTGATCGAGGTGCTGCCCGGCCGAACGGTGGACATCGTCATTACCCAAGGCGTGCAGTTGGAGGTGCCGCTCAACACCCCTTCAGCAACGGCCCGAAGTGGCTCGCAGGAGCGACACGACCTGATGCGTGCGGCGCTGGAGGACCAGGAATGAAGGCAGCGTCAGTCTCACTGTGGGGTGGCTTGGCAGGAGTGGTCTGTGCGGCCAGTGCCTGGGCCGCAGGGCCTGCCACCGAGGCCCCTTCCAACTCCTCCTCCTCCACCGCGCAGGCCATGGCCAAGCATCTGCGCACCCAGTACCCGGCCACGCGCTTTGACAGCGTCAAAGATGCGCCGCTCGATGGCTTGTTCGAAGTGGTGATGGGCAAAACCGTGGCCTATACCGACAAGGCTGGGCGCTACTTCTTGTTTGGCCATGTCTGGGACATGCAGCAGCAGCGTGACTTGACGGCCGATGTCAAAGCGCAGTTGCAAGCCGGCAGCCGCGCGGGTGAGGCTCGGGTTGACCCCGCTTTGCTGCCGCGCGCAGCGGCCTTGACTCTGCAGGCTGGGCCTGATGTTCGACCCGAGCAAGAGTTGCACATCTTTGCCGACCCCACTTGCAGCGCCTGCCAGCAGTTGGAGCGCAGCTTGGAGCAGATCAAGGGTATGACCATTTACGTCTATCCCCTGCCCATCTTGGGCGAACGATCAAAGCAAATGACGGCCGACATTCGCTGTGCGGCCCAGCCCGTGCAGGCTTGGAAGGCCTGGATGCGTTCGTCGCAGATGCCGACTTCGTCCACTCCACCTGCGGGCGTGCAGCGCGCCTGTGCCCAGGCCAGCCAAGCCGTGACTCAAGCGGCCGAGGCCTTGGGCATCCGAGGCACGCCCACTCTGATCCGTGGGGATGGCCGCATGACAGTCGGTGCGCTGGACCCTCAGGCCTTGGCGCAGTGGCTGGCCTTGCCGCCGCTGGGCCACTCAATCGCCACGCCTGCAGACGGGAGATGAGCCGCATGTCCACCAAGTTCTTGCTCAGCGTCATGCTGCCACTGGCCATGGTCGGCTGCTCCAACCTGTCTGGTTTGGGCGGAGATGCCCGCCCCACTTGCAAAGCACCTGAAGGCGTGCCCTGTCGCAGCGTGAGTGGCGTCTATGTCAATAGCGGCCCTGATGCGAGTGCGGTGGCAAGCACCTTGGTGGCCGCAACCCCACGGCCTGCGCACCCCACACGCGCGATGGGTTCGGATGAGCCTCCACCTACGCTGGGTGCCATTCGCTCTGAGCCCACCGTGTTGCGCATTTGGGTCGCACCCTTTGAAGACAGCGATGGTGACCTGGTCGATCAGAGCTGGGTCTATCTGCAGGTGGACAACGGCCGCTGGCTGGTCGAGCACAGCCGCGAGCGCATCCGCCAGGCCTTTGCGCCGCGTATGCCGGAGGGCGCAGCACCGCCGCCGGTGCTGACGCCAGCCCCGCCGAGCAAATCGCCCACTGCTGCACCCAGCCCAGCGGCGCGCCCGGCCGGCTCTCCTGCGATAGCCCCAACCACCCCCAAAGCTCTTCGTCCAGCAGGAGCACAGCCATGATGGACAAGCTGCTGCAAAAGCTTCGCCAGCGCGTAGGGGCGTCCAGTGGGCCAGAGAGCCCGGCGCTGGACATGCGCCATGTGGACATGATGGAGCAGGGCGCTCGCATGGCTGACTGGCTGCCTTATCGCTCCTACCTGCGCAATGAGCGGGTCTTTGTGCAGCAAGACTCGCTGGGCTTCATGCTGGAGTTGATGCCGCAGACGGGGGCCAACGAGGACACGGTGGAGCGGCTCAAGGGCATCTATGCCCGATTGACCACGGATGCGACGCTGCAGGTCCATCTCTATGCCTCGCCTCAGGTGCGGCAAGGCCTCAAGGACTATGCGGCCCTGCGCAGCACCGACACGGATGCGGCCCGCAAAGCCAGTGCTTGGGGCGGGCGCTCAGCCCGCAACGACAACGTGTTTCGGCAGATGGCCAGAAAGCGCTTTGCTCACTTGGCACGGGGCAGCCGTGAGCCCCTGATCCCAGGCACAGGCTTCTTGGTGCGGGATTTCAGGTTGATGGTCAGCGTCACGGTGCCGGGCAGCATTCACCAGATGGGACAACTGGAGCATTTGCTCGACATCCGCGACGGCTTGCGCAGCACCTTTGAGGCGGCCCGCTTCCCCAGCCGGGTGATGAATGTGGAGGACATGCTGGCCTTGGTCAGCGAGCTGCTCAACCCAGCTCGCCAGCTGGGCCAGCACCTCACACCGCCCGAGTACAACGAGCTGCAGCCCTTGAATGAGCAATGCGTACAGCGCGACACCGTGGGGGACTGGAGCGAAGCCACCAGAGTGCGGCTGGCCAGCTTGGCCCCGAATACCTCCGACCACGATGAGGCGCCTTCAAAGGGCTTGAGCTTTGACTCAGGCGTCGAGCTGCGCTTCTTGTCGGTGCAGAAAGCCCCCCGACAGTTCAACCTCTGGGGCATGGGGGGCTTGGTGGGCGACATGTACCAAGACTCGCTGCAGATTCCCTGTCCCTTCATGATCACCATGGGCGTGCATGTGCCTGATCAAAAGTCCATGACCACCCAGGCCGTGGTGGAGAAGGGCAACGCCGACAAGAACGCCAAATCGGACTGGGCTGCGTTTGCGCCCAGCACGGCTGAAAAGGCCCAAGACTGGCAGAACGCCATGAAGGCGCTGGATGCGGGCGGCAAGCTGGTTTGGAACTACCACCAGGTGGTGCTCTTTGCCCGCCCTGGCGAGGCCAAGCGGGCCGAGAGTGCGCTGCGCGATGTCTGGCGCTCGCGCGGGTTCGAGCTGAGCCTGGACGCCTTCATCCACAAGGTGGCCTTGCTGCAGTCCCTGCCCATGACGCTGAGCAAGCCCTTCTTGTCAGACCTAGAGCGCTTGCGGCGCATGAACCTGAGAACCTCAGGCAACACGGTGCAGATCGCCCCACTGATCGCCGAAGCCAAGGGCACAGGCACGCCCACGCTCTTAGGCCTGGGGCGGCGCGGTCAGCTCACCACCTTGGACTTCTTTGACAACCGGGATGGGGGCAAAAGTGTGGCCATCGTGGGCTCCACCGGCTCGGGCAAGTCCACCTTGCTGCAAGAGATTGCTGCGGCCTATGCCTCTAAGGGTGCCAAGGTCCGGGTGTTTGAGGCGGGCCGCAGCTTTGAGCGCATGTGTGAGCGCATCGGCGGGGAGTTCATCCGCTTCTCGGGCGAGCGGCGCATCTGCGTCAACCCGTTTTCGATGGTGTCGGAGCAGCGTGAGGTGGAGGGAGAGCTGTGCGGGGGCATTGATGACGACGTGGCCATGTTGGTGCCGCTGTTGGCCAAGATGGCCAGCCCCCAACAACCGCTGGATGGTGTGCTCTTGGCCACCTTGTCCACGGTCATCAAGCAGGAGTACAAGACCCACGGCCGCGCCATGACCGTCACCCATGTGATGTTGCGCTATGCCCAGGGGCGCTTGGAACCTGACCGCCCGGTGGACCAGCGCTTCTTTGACATGGCCGACATGTTGCGCCCCTTTACTCAGGACGGCCCCTATGCCCACTATTTCGAGGGCGAGGCCACGCTGGACTTCAAGAACGATTTCACCGTCTTCGAGATGCAGGAGCTGTCAGCCAACCCGCACCTGAGGGGCGTGGTGCAGATGATCTTGCTCTACCGCATCACCCAAGAAATGCTGGAGGAACGCCAGCGCCAAAAGCTCTTCATCATGGACGAAGCCAAGGAGGCCTTGGCAGGCAATGGCCCCGATGACCGAATCCTGGCCGAGTTTTTGGAAAAGCTCTACCTGCGGGTGCGCAAGTACAACGGCTCGGCCATCACCGCGACGCAAGACGTGGCGCACTACTTCAGCAGCGCCTATGGGGCGTCGATCTGGAACCAGAGCGACTTCATCCTCATGGGTCGCCAGAGCGAGAACTCCATCGAAGCCGTAGAGCGCGGACAGGCCATCAAGCTCGATGAAGGTTTGCGCCGCCTGCTGGGCTCGATTGGCGGGGGCGGCGGCCACTTCAAGGAATGGTATGTCCACAGCCAACTCTTCAGGGGCGTGATCCGCCTGGTCATTGACCCGCGCACCTTGCTGCTCTACAGCAACCGCCCGGAAGACAACCAGCCGCTGGATGCTGAGTTGGCCAAAGGCCGAAGCTTGACCGAGGCCATTGAAGCCGTGCTGCGCCAACGCGGTGTGGTGGAAGCCTCGTGAGGACGCCATGAACCTGATCAC
>PTEU01000003.1 GCA_004359425.1 Ideonella sp. MAG2
GGCGACGGTGACGCTGTCAGCGGCTCGAAACCTTCGAGCAGAGGTGAGGCTGAAACCATATCACGCACCACGGGCAGCGTGAAGACATCACACCTGCTGATGCCCATCAACACTCAGAGCGTACTTTTGCACACTGAAGTCAGACGTTGGCGCCTGCCCACCCATTTGGGGGGCTTGTCACCCGCACACTGCGGCCGAAGATTGCGCCTGTTCCGACACGAACAGGAGCCCGCCCACCATGCAACAGGTCAAGCAATTCGCCGGCGACTGCGTCATCTACGCTGCTGCCCTTGAGGCGCCATCAGGCAATGGCTTTGTGGCGGCTGCGCTGGTAGTGGCGCAAGATCAGCCGTCAGCAGTAGAGGTCTTCAGAGACGACAGCCTGGAGGATGGTCAGGTGTGGCCAGACCCCATGGAGGCGGTAAGGTTTGCGGCGCGCGTGGGGAATGCGGCTGCCAGCCTGTATGCAGCAAGAGTGATCGGGCCAGTGCAATCCCGATGGGTGCATCAGGTGTCGTAACGCCAACTGAACTTGGGATTTGGTGGACTCGGTTTAGGACTCGAGTCCGGTAGAGGCTGGGAGCTGCCTGTCACATCTCCTCTAGCAATGGGCTGCTTCGCCCGTGAACTGTCGTTTATGGATAGATTTCTGACACTACGCAGTCAGACATTGCCAAAGGAGGCGCTTCAGAACCCCGGTTTGCTGAATGCTGCGAACAAAGGGGCAGCGAGTCTCCTGTGCGGAGTTGATAGGGGAGCCTGCGGTGTCAATCCGCTGCGTGCTTACACCCATTTCAGTGCCTGCGGATGCACTCATGCCACGAACAGCTGCGACCGCTTGAGCTGTATCCACAGGTTGCCCAGCATGAACAGCGTGTGCAACTTGGCCGTGTTATTGGCCGGCCCCCGGTACCGCTTCCGTTGACGCTACACTGAATCGTCATGGCGCGGGCTCAAACTCAGCGCAGGCCGCCTGCGCAGGTGGCCACCACACCCCGAACCGCCGGTACGGCGCGCGATTGTTGCTCGTTAAGCCGACAATCTCAACTAACAAAAGTAGGTTTTATGGCTACCAGCTCGCTTCAAGAATGGGCTGTGATACGTCTCGCGGTCGTTCAGAAGCTAGGATGCAAGGGACGGCTCCTCTTCGCCACGGTGACCGAGCTAGCGCAGGGGCGGCCGGCCCCCACCAAGATGGCAGGCGTCGATGCATGCAACTTGGCGAACAGCGACGACCGGGTGTTCTTCCGCCGGACGATTCTCTCCAAGGAGGACGCCGTCGCCTGGTATACATCCCTGGCCGAGGGTGAAAAATGCACGCCGGTTCCCACCCGTCCGGATGACCGCGAAGGTTCGGATGGCGTACCGTTCCTGGTTCCCAGGCTAATAGACGACCAGCCCTGGCCTGCCCTGGGTTTGCCCATCACGGAGGAGCTTTTCTCCCGGCCGGGGCAGCAGGCGCTCGATGCTGCACCATTTATCGGCAGCGTCCCGGGCCGTGTGCACCGCCGCTTCGGCCATCGCGAAGGCCTGGATGCATTTCTCCTGGACCGCGCGGCCCAGGCCTTCGTGGCCCGGCGCATGCACGTCAACCTGTCCGTGTACCAAGAGTATCTTGGCAGCGCAGCCTACATCGCCCCGGACCCCATCATCCGGCAGATTGACCATTTTATGGTGCCGGCCAAGGATGGCCGCGGGGAACGCATCATCTACCGCTTCGTATCGCGTCCGGGCCAAAACCTCGAGCACCTGCGCCTGACCACCTTCGACAAGGAGGCGCGACTGCTGACAAGTTTCGACACACACCAGGTGCCTGCCGACGGCATCCTGGACGTCGCCAAGGGTACCTGCTTGGGCCAGTACGGCTATGTCGTCACGCACGAGCATCACGGCGTCCTCGCGTACCAGCCCTTCGTCGGGTTCCTCCGCCAGATGAACACCAGCATTCAGGTAGCTCCGCAGAAGAGCGTCACGGTACGCGTGCCCACCACTTCCGCGAAGGATGCACCGCCGATGGAATACCAGGCGGCCGTGGAACAGGAGGTGGCATCGCATTCCATCCTGGGGGAAGTCACAAGTCCAGGCCCTAGCGCGCGCGTGGAAGCCGCATCACAGAGGCGGAGAAGCAGTACGGGCAGCGCTGGTTTCCCAACAACTCGCGAGAGGAAGCGGCTGAATTCGTCCGGGAGGTGCTGCGGGCAGCGCGCTTCAGGGTCGTGCTCGTCGATCCTTACCTCGGAGCGCTGCAGCTCGGTCAGTTCCTGTACGTAATCCATGGCAGCGAAGTCAACGTCACGCTGCTGACCACGGCCCTAGCGTTCGAGGCGACCGACACAGAATCCAGGAAGGACCAGCTGCAGATTTTTTCCAAGCAGCTCGCCCACCTGAAGGACATCCAGCGCCTTGAGCCCGATGTTCGGGTGGTGCCCTCATCGAAGCTGCACGACCGCTTCATGGTGGTGGATAACGAAGTGTGGTTCGTCGGGAATTCACTCAACAGCCTCGGTGTGAAAGCTTCGATGATCGTCCGGCTTCCTAACCCGGACGAAGTCATCGACCGGCTTGAGGTGCTGCGACTTGACGCACCCAGCCTTGCGAACTATGTCGATGAGGTCGACCGGTCGGCTTCCGGCCAGAGCCCAGAATGAGCAGCTTCGGCTCACCCGTTGCCCTCGCACCGCCGGCACCAAGACCTCCGGCCGAGATTCTGTGGGCGTGCGAGAACGGAGGAACGCCCTGTTTCCCCAGGGACATCGCGACGATTTATGCGCGCCGCCAATCGCCTTCTCCACGCCATCTGGACGCCTTTCAAGTCGCGGTCAGGAAGGCCCAGACCCGTGTGTGGATGCTGGACGGATACCTCTTCCTGCCGGACAAAGGCAAAGGATCTCCGGACGACCGGATACTGACCATTCTCGACTGGCTGCATGTCGATATCGTCGCCAACGACATCAAGATCCTCACGGGCGTCCATCAAGAAGTATCGGAAGCCGATTTGCGACTCTTCAAAGACCGCGAAAATGACATCAACAAGAAGCTAGCGCGTCGTGGTACTCACTGCAGTATCACTGTGAGTACGAACCTGTCCCGTGTGTTCGACATCCACGACCGCTTTGCGGTAATAGACGATGAGCTCTGGCATTTCGGGGCAACCGTGGGCGGCTTCCATGCCAGCGTCAACGCGGCTAGCCGCGGATGGCCGGCAGGGCCAACAGGCGCAATCAAGTTCTTCGAGCTTGCCTGGGCCATGAGCGAAGGAAAAACATGACAACGCAGTGGATTCGCGAACGAAAGCGAGAGTCGGAGGAGTCTCAGACACATAGTGATTTCAGGTCGTGCGATGATTTCCTGGGGCTTGCGTCACAGCTCAATGCGCGTGCGCCGCAGTTGCTCGACGAGGTGGCCGCAGCCATCGGTCCGGTGGATGACAGCGCTGGCGTGGAGGCGCTGCGAACCCTTGCCGCGCAGCGGGGGCCGGGCTTCGATGCCGACATGGTGCTGACGATGGCATGCGCCATACTGCTGAGCCAGAGGCCGGACCTGTCAACCTGGCGTATGGTGCGGCAGGTCGCCTACCACTCCAGGTCGTTAGGGGAGTCGCTAGGGGCGGCCATGTCTGCCCATAGGCGCGTCTCTGCCACGGCCGGGCAGGCCTACGTGACCCTTGCAGTGCTGCTGTTCAAAGCTCTGGAGAGCGGAGTGCTCGAGGCTGCGTCGGAGCTAAGGAACCAAGACCGGAAGAATGCTCGGGAGCATTGGCGGGCAAACAGATCCCTCGAAGAAATCTGGTGGGGCCTGCGCGGCTCCGATTTCATGAATTTCGAGGAGGAAATGCGAGTCTTCGGCGTTCTAAGCGAAATCGATCTCGCAGTATTCCAGCGTTTACTCGGCGACTCACAGGATCCACTTCTCGTGGATGCGGCTCTGCTGAGCGCCGGCGTGGGAGCGTTCACCCCCCGGTTTGCCGTGTGGGAGCGATGTGCGAACGAGGCGCCTGATGCGTTCGCCGAGGACGGCAGCTGGAACGGCTCCGTGCTGATGCCGTTGCTGTTGCTGCGCTGTCTCTTATACACATCTAGATGTGTATAAGAGACAGCCNCCACACGCCTGGTGGCCAGCGGCGTGGCCGACACCAACGACCCGGACCGGGTTGAAGACTTCTCCTCTCGCAATGAAGACCGCATCAGCCTAGAGAAGGTGCCCATGCTGGACCCGGCCTGGCTGATGAAGCTGCCCAAAGGCCAAGCCTTTGCACTGCTAGAGGGCGGCCGCCTGATGAAAATCCGCATCCCCCTGCCTTTGCCCCATGTGGACGCCCGCACGCCCGCCAACTGGCAGGCCATGCTCAGCCACATGCGCATGCTGCAAACCCAGCAAACGGACCGCAGCCCCGAGCGAGACCTGACAGTTGAGGGCAAAGGCAGTGGCCACTGACCAAAGCACCATTGGCCGCAGCGTGCTGCTGCGCCAGTTTCTGTGGCCTTTCATCCTAGCGTTCTGGGTGCTGTTTGTCGGCGTGTGCCTCTGGGGTAGTGGTGTGCTGGCCCAGATGGCCTGGGCCGAGCAGCGCGCACCTGCCAACCCCCTCGCCTACCAAACCCAACAACTGCAGCGTGAGCTAGATGCCCTGGCCACGCTCACCCCCGTGGTGCTGCAACCCAGCGCACTGGCCCAAGCCATTGGAGACGCCGTCCACAACACCGCCGTGTGGGCTGCCACCGGCGTGCTGCGCACATTGATGAATATCCCCGGCCTGTGGCGCGACAACGCAGCCAACGACTTCATCCGCCACCACCCCGACCCTGGCGGCGCCTATGCCCAGCAGATGTTTGCAGACAGCGGCCACTCTTGGCAGCGCTTGGTAGTGGCCAACTACACCCAGGCCACCCGCACAGCCATGTTCATGGCCATGCTGCCGCTACTGGCGCTCACCACCGCCATCGGCCTGATCGATGGCCTCATGGCCCGTGCTCGCCGCCGCGCCAATGCGGGGCGAGAGTCTGCCAGCCTCTACCACCGCGCCAAGCTGGGCAGCACGGGGTTGCTCATCACCGGTTACTTGGGTTGCTTGGCGGTGCCTTCGCTGACGCAGCCGGTGTGGGTGTTGGTGCCACTGGCTGTGGGGGTGGGAGGGCTGGTGAGAGTGCAGGGGGGGTACTTTAAGAAGTACTTGTGAGGAGGCATAAGCCCCAGACAACAAGTCTTGACTGACAACACCCAAGAACGCCCGTGGGGGCCAGACAGCCCAAAAAAAATGTGCCGCGTCCTAGTTAAGATCTAGAGTCAGCTCGCCGATGCCATCAAACCCAAGTTCGACACCTACACCCAAACCGTCATCAGATGTCGATAGTGACCTGCCCCCTTCAGCCCTACCAGCAATTTGTCAGGGGTCCGGGGGTTGAAGGTTAATGGATCTGGGCAGGGATTTCGTGACGAGCTGCGTCGCCTGCCTGTCGACGTAACTGCTCGGCGTACTTGGCCGGAGGAATCCGACCAATGCTGCTGTGGGGCCGCACCTCGTTGTAGTCGCTGCGCCAAGCTGTGATCGCGACGCGTGCTTGGCTCAGGCTCTGGAACCAATGCTCATTGAGGCACTCGTCGCGGAACTTGCCGTTGAAACTCTCGATGTAGCCATTCTGCATGGGCCTGCCTGGCTCGATCAGGATGTGCCTGATGTGATGCTCCTGCGTCCATGCAATGAATGCTCTGCAGGTGAACTCCGGGCCGTAGTAAATGCATAGTGGTTGTCAGCCACTGTCGGCAGCAAGCATCCTTTGGATTGCTGACTTCCGAAGGAGACCACCCCAATGGCTGACTTGAACGATCCTATCGCTGCACCACACTGGGTTGCAATAGATGTCGCCCGCTACTGGAACGCAGTCCTCGTCGAGACCGCCTCTGGTCAGAGGCATCGCTTTCGTATGACCAATAGCGCCGCAGATATGCAGCGCCTGATCGATTTCCTCGTAGGCCTTGGTGGGCGCTGTCGTGTGGCTTTAGAGCCAACAGGTGACTATCACCGGCCGATCGCCCATCGGTTGCTGTGCGCGGGCTTCGAGGTTGTATCCATTTCATCCGTGGCTCAGTCTCGCTTCAGAGAGGCCATGTTTAACTCCTGGGACAAGAACGACCCGAAGGATGCCGCGGTCATCCTGGAGATGCTCAAGCAAGGGCGTACGCAGCTCTACATTGATCCTATGCTCGCCGGACACCATGATGTCCAAGAGGTCTCGAAGACCTATTACCAAATCAGCCGTGCGAGGACCAAGGTGCAGCACGCCATCATTAACCACCATCTGCCCCTGTACTTCCCTGAGATGCACAAGTACTGGACCAGCACACGCAATGAATGGTGGGTGAGATTCATGATCGCGTTCCCTACCCCTGTTCATGTGCGCCAGCACACCTGTGAGGAGTTCATCGAATTGGCGTCCCCGCTGGTTGGGCGCAGAGTCCGACGGGTGGCCAAGCTCACAGAAATCTGGGAGAGCTGTGCAGATTCAGGCGCACTGCCGCACGACCCGCAAAGCATAGCAGTGCAGACATTTGTGTTCACCTTGCGCCACTATCAGCACCTTAGCGAAATGCGTGACCAACTCGAAGCCCAGGCGCAGACCATGTTGGCCCGCGATGCAGACTACGCTCATCTGATGTCGCTGCCAGGTATCGGACCAATCATCGCCATGACCATCCTCGCGGAAGCCGGCAATCTGCGCCGGTTTGGGCACCATCGGCAGTTTTTGAAGTACTGTGGCTTCGACCTAGCCAAGAGCCAGTCAGGTGTCCACCGTGGCCGCGAGCAGCTCTCCAAGCGGGGCAATGCGCGTTTGCGTCTGGCGTTCTGGATGGCTGCGGTTGTCGCAATTCGGGTCCGGGAGAACTCGTTTCGCGAGAAGTACGAAAGATACGTCAGTAGCAATCCAAAGGACCCAGATCTCAAGCGCAAGGCGCTCACAGCCGTGGCAGCAAAGATGGCACGCGTGGCATATGGATTGATCAAGAAGAACCAGCCCTATCGGCAGTTCTTCGAGCAGAGTTTGCCCAGCGGAACGATCCCTCTCAATAGGGCCGTCGGGGCGCCGACTTAGGTCGGGGACCCCATAGATAATGCTCGGACCTTCCGCTGGGCTGCCTACGCTGTTTTAGGTACGGTAAAGATCTCGGTGCCAGCACCGTGAATCTTGTTTCCACTATGGTTAACCGAGGCACCCACATGCGGCGGAGCCGCAGCGCTGACTTTGCTCATTGCTCTTTGCTTTACGCCGGTCTGATCGACCAGACCGGTAAGCGATGCTGTTGCCTTTTGTCGAAACAACGCTTGCATTTAGTACGTTGTCGGTTCTGACAACTGCCGGATAACCTCTGAAGCACGCCGCCTTGTCCAGCAGCCTGGTCACGTACAGGCCACTGATGCCATAGTCCACCGCAATCTCAATGCATTCATGGCTGAAGTCGTCGGCCACGGTCAGGCATTTGATGCGCCGCCCATTGGCTAGGCTGTCACTGACGAAATCCATGCTCCACACCTCATTGATGCTTCGGGCGATGTTGAGTGGCGTGCGCTCCATCACTGGCCGCTTGGCCTTCTTGCGCTTGCGCACCGCCAAGTTGGCTGCACTGTAGAGCCGGTACACCCGTTTGTGATTGACGCCCGGAAACTCGCACCGCAGCAGGTCGTGCACTCGCCTATAGCCAAAGCGCCTGCGGACGTGCGCGATCTCGATGATCTTGTCCTTCAGTGCTTGGTTTTGCACATTGGGCTGCGGTGGGTGCCTGTAGCTGTCTCTGCTTAGCCCCACAAGCTTGCACGCGCGACGCTCAGACAACTGGTGCTCCTGCACCAGCCGCTTGATCATCTCGCGCTTGGCCTGTGGGGCTATCTTTTTACGCCGAGCACACTCTTGAGTGCATGCAGGTCCAGATGGGCCTCGGCCAGCAGATGTTTGAGCTTGGCGTTCTCCGCCTCCAACTCGCGCAGCCGCCGTGCCTCCGAGACATCCATGCCGCCGAACTTGGCCCGCCACTTGTAGAACGTGGCGTCTGAGAAGCCGCCCTTGCGGCAGATCTCCGCCACCGCCATGCCAGCCTCGGCCTGCTTCAGGAACCCAATGATCTGCTGCTCTGTGAATTTGCTCTTCCTCATGTCCGCGATTCTCCTGAAAAGCGGACCCCTTGCTACTTTAGGTTGGTAGGGCTGGAGGGGGGCAGGTCAATAGCCGCCGTCTTCCAAACCTCCTGCGCAAGCGCGATGAGCTGCGTGTGACGCTTTTCAATGGATGCGGCATTCCACGCAGGAAAAGACTCCAGCTTTGTATTGATTCGGGAAATTGATGTGTCTCTCCCGACACTCGTCAACGCCACCAGACTGCGAGTCAAATAGTTGCCGCTCTTTGCGTACTCAGCTTTCTTAGTCGAGTAGAAATCATTGCTCGCGACGATGTTGATCGGCTTCTCCAGCAAAGTCAGATTGCCGAGGCGATTCTTGTAGTCGTCGTAGACCGCGCTCGGGTTCTCTGCTGCCCACTTCGTACGCAGTTCCGCCTTCGGGTTGTCGGGCAGGATGTGCTCGATTTCCAACTTGGTGAAGGGCTCCAGACTGCCCGGGGTCTTCAGCCCACTGAACGCCATCTCGACGTGCTGGGTCAGTCGCGCGAGCAAGTAGCGTGTGCGGTACTGCTGCATCGAATGCAGAGTGAAGCGCTTGAGGGCGTCGGCCAGTTCCTGCGACTTGCCCGCCATGTTCTTTTCGAAGCGGTCGGCGACGAAGGCGTTGAGCTGCACCTTCTGCTTCACCGGATCGCTGGCCTCGGCTATTGCACGCAGCTCGTCGGCCCATTGCGAGAAGCTGCGTTCCAGATCCTTGGTCGGCGTCTTGGTGAAGATGTAGTAGAAGAGGAAGCTCTCCAGCTGCGCCACGAAGTGGTCGAACAGCGGCTTCGGAAAGTTCGCCGCTGCCAGCAGCAAGACGTAGTGCAAGCTGAACGCGCCACCGGCCAACCGCTTCAGACTATCCATCGCCAGACTGGGCTTGCCGTCATTGCCCAGCCCGTTGGCGAAGGCCAGGTAGTGCTCGACGTTGCGGATTACCTTTCGGACAAACTCAAAGGGCTTGGCTTCGTAATCGCACAGCGCCGCGTTGCCTTTGGCGATGAACCAGTCGTAGATCTCGTCCTCGCGCACCACCGAGTCGCCGCGCTCGTTCTTGATCACGTAGTTGGCCATCAGGAAGTAGCGCAGGAAGCGCAGCGGCTTTTCCTTCTCCTTTTCCAGCGGCTTGGTGATCTTCTTCCACTCGTCCTTGAGCTGGGTGAACTGCGTTTGCTTGACCTGCGTGAACAGCAGGTTCTTGAGCAAGTCCATCGGGTTCAGGCCCACGCCGCGCTCGTTGATGGACCACATAGCTGGTCGAGATCAGTCCGGAAAGCATCTGCCGCTGCGGTTCGCCCTGGAACAGATGCTTGAGCGCGCACAGCAGCAGGAAAAAGGTGGTCAGGCGCTGTTGGCCGTCGATGACCTCGTAGTGGTTCTTCTGATCGGTCGGCGACACCAGCACGGTGCCGATGAAGTATTCCCGGGTCGTGCCCGCATCGATCTGCTCGCCGATATCCTCAAGCAGCTGATGCACTTCCTTGTCCGTCCAGACGTACTCGCGCTGGTAGTCCGGAACGATGTAGAAGCACTCCCTGAAGGCTTCCTCGATGCTGTATTTGTGGTTTTCGATGCGGGCCATATCTCTCGGCTTTCCTCTTTTCTTGTTTCAGTGAACTGACGCCTCTTGCAGGCGCTGATCAGGTTGTTCCGCGATGCTACACCGACCACCCCGACGACAACGCCTCGGCCTGTTGCAACACCGTTTGCACCGCCGTGTCCTGAAGGTCGGGCGGGTATCCGTACTTCCGCAGGATGCGCTTCACCAGCACCCGCATCCGTGCACGAGCAGAGTCCCGGTGTGCCCAGTCAACCGACACGTTCTCGCGCAGGCTCATCAGCAATTCGTGGGCAATCAGCTTGAGCTTGTCGTCGCCCATCATCTGCACCGCGCTTTCGTTCTCGGCCAGGGCGTCGTAGAAGGCGATCTCCTCATCGGACAGCCCTGCCTCTTCGCCACGCTGGCGCGCCGCACGGATGTCCTTGGCCAGCTGAATCAGTTCCTGCAGCACCTCGGCGGTGGTGATGGCGTTGGCGTGGTAGCGCGCCACCGCATCCTCCAATCGCTCCGAGAACGCCTTGGTCTGCACCACGTTGGCCTTGCTGCGCGAGCGAATGCCGTCGTTGATCAGCTTGCGCAAGGCTTCCAGCGCGAGGTTCTTCTTCTCCATCTGCTGAACTTCGGCGAGGAATTCGTCAGAGAGGATGGAGATGTCCGGGCTCTTGATGCCCGCAGCGGCCAGGATGTCCACGATCTCGGTAGACACGACCGCACGGCTGACGATCTGCTGGATGGCCAGCTCACGCTCTTGCTGGGTCACGCCAGACCCCGTGCTGCTCTTGACCAGCGCGGCACGGATCGCCTGGAAGAAGCCAACTTCCTCCCGTATTTCGCGGGCCTCGTCAGAGGCGGATGCCAGAGCGAAAGCCTTGGACAACGCCAGCACGGCGTCCTGGTATCGGCGGTGAGCGTTCTTCTTGCCTTCCTTGGTTTTCTCTTTCGCCGCCAACTTCTGTTGCAGGTCGAGAATCCACTCGATGGCTCCCGCCATCATCGCAAGGCGCTCCTGCGGCGTGCCTGTTATCGCGGAGACGTAGTCGTAGCCGTGGTACATGTCCCGCACGACCTCGTACTTTTCCGTCATCACCGCGATGGCCTGCGCTTCGTCGACGCCGGTGTTTTCCTGATCGTTCTTCGAGTACTGCTGCAGCGCCGACTTCAGGTTTTGCGCGATACCGATGTAGTCCACGATCAGCCCGGCAGGCTTGTCGCGGAACACGCGGTTCACGCGCGCAATCGCCTGCATCAGTCCGTGGCCCTGCATCGGCTTGTCCACGTACATCGTGTGCATGCACGGCGCGTCGAAACCGGTGAGCCACATATCGCGCACGATTACCAGCTTGAGCGTGTCTTTGGGATCGCGGGCGCGCTTGGCCAGCAGATCGCGCCGGGCCTTGTTGCCGATGTGCTGCTGCCATTCCTGCGGGTCACTCGCTGCGCCCGTCATCACGATCTTGACCACGCCCGCGTTGTCATCGGCGCTGTGCCAGTCCGGGCGCAGTTTGACGATCTCATCGTAGAGCTTGACGCAGATGCGGCGGCTCATGCACACCACCATCGCCTTGCCGTCGAGGGCTGCTACGCGATCCTCGAAGTGGGTGACCATATCCTTGGCTACCAAAGCAAGGCGCTTGTCGCTGCCAACCAGGGCTTCGACCGTTGACCACTTCTTCTTGAAGCGCTCCTGGTCGGCCTCGGATTCCTCCTCGGTCAATTCGTTGACCTCGGCGTCGATCTTCGGCTTCTCTTCCTCATCTAGTTCGATGCGCGCCAGCCGAGACTCGTAGTAGATAGGCACGGTCGCGCCATCTTCGACAGCACGGCTGATGTCGTAGACATCGATGTAGTTGCCGAACACCGCCGGTGTGTTGACGTCGTCCGCCTCGATGGGCGTGCCGGTAAAGCCGATGAAGGATGCGTTTGGCAAGGCGTCGCGCATGTACTTGGCGAAGCCATAGGAGATTTCGCCGGTCTTTGCGTCCACCTTGGCCTTGAACCCGTATTGGCTGCGGTGCGCCTCATCCGCGATGACGACCACGTTGCGGCGCGTGGTGAGCGGCTCCGCAATCTCGCCGAACTTCTGCAAGGTCGTGAAAATCACGCCGCCCGAGGCCCGACTCAAGACCTTCTGAAGATCTTCGCGGCTCTCGGCCTGCACCGGCGTCTGCCGGATCAGGTCGCGGCACATCGAGAAGGTCGAGAAGAGCTGATCGTCGAGGTCATTGCGGTCAGTCAGAACCACCAGCGTCGGGTTGGCCATTGCCGGGTGTTTGACCAGTTGCCCTGCGTAGAACGCCATCAGCAGGCTTTTGCCCGAGCCCTGGGTGTGCCAAATAACGCCCGCGCGTTTATCGCCTTGACGTTGAGTCTTCACACTTGGCAAACCGTAGCCAGCAGGGTCTTCTGCCACCCCCTCCACTGCCATCGAAGCACGAACAGTCGATGCCACCGCGTGTCGTACCGCATGGAACTGGTGGTAGCCTGCAATGATCTTGGCCAGCCCGGAACCGGTTTCGCTGAAGACAGTAAAGTGAACGAGCAGATCGAGCAGGCGGCGATGCTCGAACACGCCCTCGATCAGCGTCGAGAGTTCCGGCGCACCTTTCGGCGCGACGTCCGTGCCGTCGGTGGTGCGCCAGGGCATGAAGCGCTCAAGGTCTGCCGACAGTGACCCTACACGGGCTGAAATACCGTCTGACGTGACCAGCAGCGCGTTGGTATTGAACAGTGCAGGAATCTGCTTCTTGTAGGTCTGCAACTGGTTGAACGCGCCCAGCAGGTGCGCTCCGGCGCTGCCCGGCGCTTTCAGCTCGATCACGCCCAGCGGCAAGCCGTTTACGAACACCACCACATCGGGCCGCCGGTTGTTCTGGCCGTTGATCACCACGAACTGGCTCACTACCAACCAGTCGTTCCGGTCTGGGTGTTCGAAGTCGATGAGCGAGACCTTGCCTGCCGTCAGCGTGCCGTCGTCGGCGTAATACTCGACGTCCACGCCTTCCGTCATCAGCTTGTGGAGGCGGCGGTTCTCTTCAAGCAGCGATGGCAGCTCGGACTGCATCACTCGCCGCACAGCATCCTGACGCGCCTCCAACGGAAGGCCTGGGTTCAGGCGCGCTACGGCGTCCTCGAATCGTTTCTTGAGCACAACCTGATCATGGCTCTCACGTTCCGGACGGTGTCCATCTGGGCCGATGTCCTCCTCGCGTTCGATGCTGTATCCCAGCCCTCCCAACTGTTCCAGTAGTGCCAGCTCTACGGCGGCCTCCGACAAAAACGCCATTACAGTTCTCCTTGTACTTCGACGGGCTGAACAGCAACCAGCTTCAACAACCCTTCGTAATGCTCACTGTCGACCGCCATCATCATTTCGAGTGTGTCGCGCAATACCGGTTGGGTTTCTGCGAGCAAAGAAAGATCGTGCCCCGGATCGGCGATTGCGCCAGCATGTGAATACGTGTTGAGCAACCGGAGGATGCGGGTCTTTTTCGCGCTGTCGAAATCCACCCTCTCGAGTCGTGGGCCGAGATCCCCGCTCATCTCGGGGAAGCGGAAAGCGAGGAAGGCCTCGATCAATCGGCGCGCGACGTTGGGCAAACCGTAGTGGTGTTCCAGTTGGACAACGTCATTGCGGTGAGCCTCCTCGTAGACGCGCTTGAACAGGTACTGGTACTCCGATTCGTGCTTCTCAAGCAGAGGGTCAAGGTGCCCTAGTTCACTAGTGCGCGATCCGTCAGCATGCCTACGAGTGCGGAGCAGGAAGAACCTACCGGGTCGTCGATCAACTTGGGGGCTTTTCTGCTTTGGCAGATGATGGAACCAGTTCTTCACCAGCCGGAAAAACGAAAAGCTGTGCGTCAAGATGAAAAGCTGTCCCGCATCCTTGGTGCGATCCTTCATGTAGCCGAAGGCCGAGAACAGCGCGTTGTCATCGAGGCTCGACACCGGGTCATCAATGACGACAATCCCATTCTTCAAGTCGAATGCTCTGTCCTGCAACGACTTGAGGAAATAGAGGAATGCAATCGCCGTTCGCTCTCCATCGCTCAAATGCGCTACGTACTGGCCGCTGCGGGTCAGCGCGTAGCCGGTGCCTTTCACCTCGAAGCGCAACTCGTCGCGCCCAAGGTAAGCGCATAGCTCTGCGGTCAGCTCGTCAGCGGGGCGGCGATGTTCGAGGATTTCGCGCTCCAGCTCATTGATCTGCTTCTGGGTTTCTGCCTGCGTAGCCTTTATGCCGTCCAGTTCGGCGGTCGAGGTTTTCACAGCCCCGGAGAGCTGGTCGAACTCGGTGTGTGCCTCCGCAACATACGAGGCTTCAAGCTTCTTGCACGCACTGTCGACCGACGCTGTGAACTCTGCTGAGATGCGGTTGTGCTTCTCCACGATCCCGTTGAATGCGGCAACTGAGTCGGTGATCGAGGAAGGTTTCGCAGCAGGTGTCAGCGTGGCGGTGGGTGCGAACGGTTGATCGCGCTTGGCCTCGACACGTGCGATGAGGGCATCGAGCGCGATTTGGGTCTCAGACTGCGCCGTCAACACCATCGTGCAGGCTGATGGCACTTCGGAAGCGAGCGCTTCATAGAAGCGTGAAACATCGGGCAGCGACAGTGAGGCCGCAGCCTGCTTGGCCGCCTTCAGCTTCGAGAGAAGGGCCGACAGGTCCTTCTGAAATCCCGCAAACGCGTCGTTGAAGTGAGCTTCGAGCGCGGCGCGACGCGCTGCCTGAAGCGGCTGCTGGCAGAAGCGGCAGGTGTCGGAGGCGTACTCGCCCGAGTGCAGATGAAGCCCTTCTTGCACCCACGCGGCAAGCTTGGGATTGCTGGTCAGTTCATCGAGCGTCTGCGCGACGACAGAGCGACCGACCAGCGTGTCTACCTCACTCGTCAACTCATCAAGTTCGATGGATGGCGCGGCGACCTTCTCGACAAGGGGCTTTGGCTGGGCGTTCTTCTGGCTATGGAGCGGTGCTTTCTGCTCGTCGAACAGAGTCGCGGCCGCCGCCTGCTGCGCATCCATTGCTTCAACGGCACGCCTAAAATTTCGCTTGTCGTAGTTGTTGTAGGTCTGGCTGTTCGCGGTGGTCAACAGCTCCTTGATGAGCTTTGCCTTGTCCTTGCAGAAATCGTCCAGCTTCGACTCTGCTCTTGTCTTGTCAGCCTGAGCAGTACGCGACTTGATGTCGGTCGTGGCAAGTTCCTTCTTGAGCTGCTCGACCCGTGCCTGCTTCTCGATGCTGTCTTCGCCGAGAAAGTAGATCGGCGCAATGCCGCCCGTTTGTGACAGGGTGGCATTGATGAAATCCCGGTTGAAGACGCGCACTTGGGGCAGTTGCGCCGAAGCGAAAGCGGAACCTGCCACCTTCGTCGTGCCGTCGATCTCCAGTGCCGCTTCACCTTCGAGGAGCGCGGTCTTCTTCTCAACGAGTGAAAGCAGCCATGACATCGTCGTTTTGCCGCTGCCGTTCCATCCATAGATGACATTGAACTGCGCGAATGGGTGCAGTTCTGTTGGCCAAGCGAAGTCGCGGAACACTCGGAGCCGTAGCTTGGCTATGCGAGTCAACTTCATGCAGACTCTCCTTGTTCTTCGATGGGCTCCACAGCCGGAGCAGGTGCGCCGCGCGCAGCGTTCAGCGCTTCGACATAGGCATCCCGATCCAGTTGGTACAGCAAACGGCTGACTTCGATGTTGATGGGCAGCTCATCACCGCCCGGCAGCAGGAAGCGCAAGGTTGGCGAGTCGCCGTCCTCGGCATCCACCGCCAGCCCCACGTGCGCGTCGATCAGTGAGTTTTCTTCTGCAAATCGCTCCCACGGCTCGCGGGAGCTGATCGGGTCGAGTTGGGCATCCAGATAGGCCTTGTGTAGAAAGGCCACAAGAGCATCTGCCGCCAGAATTGCTGTGCGACGGTGATAAACACTCAGGGCTTGGATGAAACCGTCTTTTCCGTGGCTCAATGGCCCAGCATCATTCCTAAGCACACGCAGAGATTCAGCAAGGCCGTTGTGATGTTTTATCAGGTCAGCAAATTGCCTATCTCGCACGTCGCTGGGTCTTAACAGCCGAATTGCCGCTGATACCCATTGGGTTATGGGAGCCTCGTCTCGAGGTTTTAGGGGTGCTGTTGGGTCGTCGAGTTGGTCAATTACTACCCGACAGACACACTCAACCACCCCCTTCGCAGCATCAATCGATGCATCGCTTTCACTTTCAAGGCTTGTTTGCAATGCTTCAAATGTGTGCTGAAGCATTGGTGCATCGCGCCAATGCGCGCACGCCTCTCGAATGCCGGGGCACCAGTCCTGAGTCATATGAGGCCTCCAGCGATTTTTAGAACCATCTCAGCTTTGGCACCCAAGTTGCAAAAGCATCGATCCCAGCGCTGCACTCCTCCGCCGAGTGACCAAAGATGCCGCTTCTGACATAGGGCGATTTATCCCCGAGGCTTTCGATAGAGGAACGCAGCTCTTTCAGGATGCGATCAAGGTTATCTCGCCGATAGCCGTAGCAGCCTGGAGGCACCCAATACCAATCTTTGTCTCGTTTTGCGTAATAGGCGTAGCTGAGCGCCATCAGGACCTCCAGCCTGTCAAAGGCATAGGCAAATCTGGATTCCGAAGGAATGAAGCTGCGGAATCTCGGTTGCAACAGCGCATGGAGCCAGTCATTGAGTGGCGCATGCCGACGGTCCATGCCTTCGAGAAGCCTCGCAGGCTCGTTGCCACGCTCGAACAGGCAAAACGCGGGCAGTAATTCGACGGCGCTCTTGTCCTCCTTATATTCCCTGTGGACTATGGTACCGAATAGTTTCCCCATGAACAGCAGGCCCCGTTCGCCAGCCTCAACCGCACCAAGCCCCAGGGTGTAGAGCAACTGGGTGGCTGGATAACGCTGCGATTCAACCCAAAGATTGACGCCTGACTCCCCACGCCGGATGGCCAACCTTGCTAACGCCGTCTGCCACGTGGCGTAATGCCAATCTTCCACCCAATACCCGCCCACGGCGGCCATCGCTATGAGCGTCTCGCAGGCGGCCTCATACGCGCGCACCCGTGCCGTAAAAGTATTCGTATCTGGCGCAGGCCCACCTTGCAAAGCGAATGCAGGGGTAGCAGTGGCGTCGAGCACTCGGTCTACCTCACCGCCAACCAGATCGGCAAGACGGATGCGGTGCTTGGGCTCGGCGAGATAGCCCTTGAGGCTGGCAACCGCTGCGTCGGTCGAGAGGGGGTGTGGCCGTGAGAACTGCTCAAGCGCTTCAACTAGACGCCCAAGCTCCGAAAAGAAGCTGTCCGCATCTGCAATCGGTAGTTTCTGCCCTTGTCGGTGCTCAATCAGTCGCTTGGCGGCGTTGCCCGGCTCACCGCGCACGGCCCAGAAGTGAGAGAAGCGGCGGGACACTGCCCGTTCGACAGCGGCACGCAAAGCGGTATCCCATTCCGCCGACCAGCCGCAAACGATCAGCCCAAACTCGTCGAGGATGCGATCCAGCAGATCGTCAAATTCCTTGGGGTAGTTCTCCAGTTCGGCGGGCGTGTTGCGAATACGGGTGTCGAGGTAATCGCCATGTACTTTGAACACGCAGCAGCGGGTGTGAATCAAGGGCATCGCACCGTGCACCTGATCCGGCGAACTGAGCACGGTCGGCACCACACCAACATCTGCCAGTGCCGTCTCCATCAGACGGTCGAAATTGGTGGTGATGATGATGCGGATGTAGCCCTTCGCAGCAAGGCTGGCAATGGTGCGGTGCGCGGCAGTGGGGGCCTTGAGACCGTCGGCACGTTCCGCTTCGGAAGGCTCCAAATAGGCACGGAGCAACTGCTGCCGCTCCGCCGGAGTCTTGGCCAGTGCATCCAGCAGATCGGAATAGTCGGGCTCTTTTCCGTAGCGCTCGCGATACCAAAGAGCAGGATCGGAGCCGCAATTTTCGCCCGCCACTTCGGCCAATTTACGCACGAAATCGAGAGTGATCTCCCAGCCTGTGGGGATCTGGGCGGAGCGCGAAACGCCCGAGCCAACCAATACGGCATAGACACCAGGATTCGCCTGGATGGAGAATGCAAGCGAGTGCAGCGGATCGATCATGCCTTCTCCGCCTCGCCAAGAATCCGCTCGGCATCCGGTACACGTAACTCGCCGGAGATGAGTTTGGGCAGCAGTGTGTCGCGCAGTTCGGCGAGGGAGCGGGCCTCACGCTCGTTTTCCGCCAGCTGTCGATAAAGGGAGCCAGCCGACCTTGTGAAACTTGACAGCACCGGGTCGGAAGGAACTACGACGCGAAGTGGTCGGAAGTTGCTTTTGCTGATCTCCTGGAACGTCGAGCCGTTGGCGTTGCCGACGATGGCGTCCATGCTTTCCCGGCACCACGGCAGCACGAAGACATTTGGCAGAGCGCCATCACATTTCATTGCGATGAAGCCCTGGTTGATCGCCGTCGGAATTTCGGCAATCGCCAAATAGCCGATAGGCGCCCGTGACGAGAGCAACACCGTGCCGACCGGCAAGAGGCCAGAGCTGATCTTTGCAAGACCGGCATCCGTAATCTTTCGATCCGTGTTCAGCAGAACAGGAAAATTCAGGGCGGACAGGTCCTTGGGCGTTGCCCAGCAGTGTTGCCCACCTTCCCAAAACTCTGGTTCCTTGGTGCTGGGCGTAGACCCGCCGCAGACCGTCACTTCCTCGCCAATCGTCGAATGACGCCACCCCTCCGGAATCTCACCTAACTCTGATTCGACGAGCCGGTCAGGAAAGAGGCTGTAGAGGTGCGCGGGCAGGCCGGGGAGCGACAGGCCGCGCTGCCAGCGGCCTTCCATCTTGGCGCGCACTGGCTCGAAGTCCACGAACCACGCCTTGAACAGGGTGCGGGCCATCGCCTCCAGCGTTTCGTTCGCGCGCCGGTTGAGTTCGATCTTGTCGTCGAGCGTACCGAGGATGTGGGCGATGGCGCGTTGTTCTTTGGGGTCGGTCGGAATCCGAACCCTCGCCTGATGCAGGTGATTGCGATTTAAGCCGGGAACAGCAGCCTTGTCTGAATAGACGAAGAAATCGATGTTGCGGAGGAAGTAGCTGACGAAACGAGGGTCGTTCCCCTTGAAGTCGCGTACGTAAAGCGTGGTGTTGAGCGGCCAAAAATCTTGCTCAACATAAAACACTTGCCCTAATGTTCCGTATCGCCCGGTCACCACCCCCGGGCCCTTGACCATTGCTTTTGCGTGGGAGTCTGTAACGCCAGAAGACGAGACCAGCGGGACGTCACCGGGCAAGCGTTCTTTCTGCGGTAGGTCGTAACCACGCTTCAACTCCACCACATCGCCGAGCGAGCAGTCTTTCCACTCATTCGCCATACCCAAGCTCCTTCAGATTGGCCTCAATGGCCGCATCCAGCTTGGTCGCTGCCGCCCGCTGCTCACGCCACTGCGCAGACAGCCGCAGAATTTTTTGCTCGAAGGGCTCGCCGTCGTCTTCCTGTTCGGCCGCGCCCACGTAGCGCCCCGGTGTCAGCACATGGCCGTGCTTGCGGATGTCCTCCATTGACGCTGATTTGCAGAAGCCTGCAACGTCGGCGTACTCGCCCGCGTCTTTCTCTCCGCGCCAAGCGTGATAGGTGTCGGCGACCTTCTGGACTTCCTCGTCTGTGAGTTCGCGTCGGGTGCGATCCACCAGCACGCCCAGCTTGCGGGCGTCGATGAACAGAACGTGCCCGCGCCGGTCGCGCAGCCCCTTGCCCGGGTTTTTGTTGCGGGCCAGGAACCACAGGCAGGCGGGAATCTGCGTGGAGTAAAAGAGCTGCCCGGGCAGCGCGACCATGCAATCCACCGCGTCGGCCTCGAGCATCGCCTTGCGGATATCGCCTTCGCCCGACTGGTTGGAGCTCATCGAGCCGTTCGCCAGTACCACGCCAGCCGTGCCGTTGGGCGCGAGGTGGTGGTAGATGTGCTGAAGCCACGCGTAGTTGGCATTGCCCACAGGCGGTGCGCCGAACTTCCAGCGCACGTCTTCACGCAAGCGGTCACCGCCCCAGTCAGAGATATTGAACGGAGGGTTGGCGAGGATGTAGTCGGCCTTGAGGTCGCGCAGTTCGTCCTTGTGGAAGCTGCCCTCGTTGTTCCAGCGGATGTCGGAGTCGATGCCCCGCACAGCTAAGTTCATCTTGGCCAGCCGCCACGTGGTGTAGTTCGACTCCTGCCCGTAGATCGCAATGTCGCCAATGCGGCCGCCGTGCTCCTGCACGAACTTTTCCGACTGCACGAACATCCCGCCCGAGCCGCAACACGGGTCGTACACGCGGCCTGAGTACGGCTCCAGCATTTCAACCAGCACGCGCACCACGGAGCGTGGCGTGTAGAACTCGCCGCCGCGCTTGCCTTCGGCACCGGCGAACTGGCCCAGGAAATACTCGTACACGCGCCCGAGGATGTCCTTGGAGCGGTCGCCTTCCTCGTTGAGCGCAATGCCAGAGATCAGGTCGATCAGTTCGCCCAGCATTACCTTGTTGAGTGCGGGTCGGGCGTAGTCCTTGGGTAGCACGCCTTTGAGGGACTCGTTGTCTTTCTCGATGGCGCGCATCGCGTCATCAATCAAGGTGCCGATGGTGGGCTGCTTGGCGTTGGCCTGCAAATGCGACCAGCGGGCCTCCTTCGGCACCCAAAACACGTTGTCCGCGAGGTACTCGTCTTTGTCCTCGGCAGCCTGCGCGTCTTCGGCCAGCAGCGCATTGTGCTTGGCCTCGAAGGCATCGGAGATGTACTTCAGGAATATCAGCCCGAGCGCGACGTGCTTGTAGTCGCTGGGTTCCATGTTGCCGCGCAGCTTGTCGGCGGCCTTGAAAAGATCAGCCTCGAAGCCGAGGTTGCCTCCGTTGCCGCTTTTGGCGGTGTCGTTCTGTGCCATCTTGTCCTTAGCCTTGCGTGATGTTTTGATGCTGGGGGATTAAGCCGATGCGTGCTTGATGTACATACGGACCATCTGATCTCAAAGAATCGTTGGGCCCTCTTCTCTGCAGTACCAAGGCTATCAAAGTCCAGCGCAGCGGCTATGTTTGCCCGTAACCGACGCACGCACGCATCCGGACCCAGTCCTTGATCATTCCATCGAATGCTTTATCGAAATGGGTTGGAGTTAAAAATATGGCCGTTGGGAGCGGCTTTTGACTCGTCTACCAGGGGGAGGAAGAAAAATGTGAAGATCATCGGCCCAGCACCATTGCTGCCGCCTCCATCTGGTCGTGCTCAAACGCCGGCGCGAAGTCTTCCAACTTATCCGTTCGCAGGCCTACCTCAGGGCTGAGCGCAACCTGTCGCCAGCTTGCGACCGCAGCATGCACCTCGCCCAGCACAGCCAGGGCCTGCGCCTCATTGAGCGCAAAGTACGAGGCGCGGGCCAGCAGCATCTGAACATCAGTGATCGGCCCGTCTTGCTCCGTCAGCCAAGTCTTGGACTCTCTGTCTTTGTCCGGGAAGGGGTTGATGTCGAAAGCCGGTGCCAGCCGCCACTGCCCGCGCTCCACATGCAGGAAGCCGTGGTTTTGCAGGTGGTCGTCCACGTTGGTGATCAGCAGGTTGAACACCAGGCGCCGCCAGAGTTGACGCAGATCTTCAATGGGTGCGTGGCTGTGTGAGCGGATGGCGTCGGCGATCTCCTTATAGCTGCGGTCTTCTTCGCGCGAGGCTTGCAGCATGGATGCGGCGGACTGATAGGGGATGCGGCCGTCTTGGCCGTCGCGGTCGAACCGGCGGATGACGGCGACTGGTACTTGGCTGCCTTTCTCACCCAGCATGACGATGCGCGCGTGTGCTGCGTTGATGCCCGCCTGTTGGGCCAACCTCAGGGCCAGTACCTCGCCGCGGGTGACGCTGCGGGTGTCTCCCACGCTGGGAAATTTTCCGATGGCCAGCCAGCCATCTTCATCCACCAGGGTGCATTTAGGGCGCATGCCGCCGAGCGATGTGCCTTTGCCTTGTAGGTAACGTAGATCTTCGGTGGTTTCTTGGCCCAGTTCGACAGCGCGGCTGGCTTGGTAGATGTGCTCTAGCTCGATCAGGGGCGGCGTGTTGCGGCTGCCCTTGGGCACGGTGCGCAACCACATGCCCTCCTTCTCATCGCGCAGGCGCAATGCGCCGACGCGGCTGAAGTCGTCCACAGCCAGCAGGTAGTCCAGCTCGGTGAGCGCGGGGAGTTGAGCGTCTGCCCTGCGGCGCTTGGCATGGTCTCGGGCGATGACACGGCGGCCCCAGGCGTCTGGCGCGGTATCGGCAATGGCGCCGTGGAACACGGAGTCGTGTGGAGAGGCTGCTTTGTGCGGCTGGTAACCCAAGTTGAGCTGCAGATCTGCTGACACATTGAAGGCAGCCGCACTGGCCAGCCAGCGCTCGTCATAGGCAAAGGTGGTGTTTTCGCGTCGACCCTGGCGGACGTACACGAGCGAGCCCACTGGGTGCCCTGCCCTGCCCACGCAAAGCTGAACTTGCTGACGCAGGGGCGGACTGACGGCCATCAGAGCGCTCCGGAAGGCGTGCCGGGCTTGCTGCGCACGCGCTTGGGCAGGTTGGCGTCCATCAGCGTCAGGCCGATGTCGTCTTTGGCCGTATCCAGCAGGTTCTCCAAGGCTTGGATTTCACCGAAGACATGCAGCGCACGGGCGATGAAGTGGATGGGCACGCGCACATCACCCTTTTCCATGCGCCGCACGGTGGTCAAAGAGGCACCAATGCGCTCGGCCAGCGAGGCCTGGGAGATGTAGCGCCTACGGCGGGCCAGGGAGATATCGCTGCCCAACTTCTGGATGGCCCGCTCGACGGGGAGGGGCAGTGGCGAATCCACTTTAAGTGCTCCTGGGGAGTGTTAAAGGCAGTTTGGTGCCTTGATGGAGGTGACTATAGCGTGACCGGAGCGGAATTTAAATAACAGTCTCTAGGGAACCCATTGAGTACCGTAATAGATTCCATTGGAACTGTTATGGACGTGGACGCTGCAGACCAGAGCGCAGCGCCAACTCCAAACAGTGGGCCAGACAGCCCTGGTGGCAAAGGACACTGAGGTCCGAAAGAGATCAGGCCCAGCGCAGCACTTCAGGACGCCAGGTAGCAGTGGCCAGGCTTTCTGCTGCGGCNAACAAACAGGCCTCACGCATTCGCAGAAGATTGATTCATCTCCCACCCTGCCCCATAAGTAGCCTCTGCATAGCACTTGACCACCAGCGTGGAACGCTAAACGCATGACCGGCGACGAGATCTGACACTACGCCAAGATTGACCGCGTTGCCAACGTCATGCTCCCCTACCTGGAAAGTCTGGCATGACCGACCCTGAAAAGTGAAAGCGGGATCTCGCTGCGTCAGTTCGTGCACGGCTGCTCGATAAGTCACCCAGCAACAAGATGAATGTCATAGGCTTGAGCGATTCGGGAGACCAACTCAGCAACGGAGACATTTCCAAGCTGCAGCGCTCTCGGGTCAATGGAAGCGTCGGCTGAGATAGCGACAAGGAACCGCGCCATGTCATCGGCGATCTTTTTATCGACCCCAATGCGTGTGGTGGGCGCAAGCAGTTGCGAGAGGCGCAGAACATCGTTGAGGTGCTTGCGCACATCCTTCGCGTCCACCTTAGCGCCCTGCTCTTTGCGCGCCGTCAGGTCCAACCAGGCGATGGCTTTGAGAGGAATCAGGCGATCTTCGCCAACCCAGGGCAGACCATCGACTTCGCGGCGCCCAGCCATGATGAAAGCGTAATAGGCCTCGTCCAGCAAGATGGCGGACAAGCTGGAGACGGCTTCGTCGAGCGGGATGGGGGTCAACTGACTCCCTGCAGCCAGCTGCAATCCGGTGGGGGCTCTCGCGAACAGTTCGATCATTGCTGGGTATCGAGCGTCGGCGGGCTTCTGAAACCGATAGAAGGTGGGCTTTCCGGTGTCGCTGGCCTGGCGAATTTCGTAGCCTGCGTCCTCGACGAACCTCCAGAAGGCCTTGCCAAATGCAGGGGTCAGCGCCTCGACATGCAGGACGATGTCCAGATCTTTGGTGGCGCGGAACGCCAGCCCAGCATCCTCCATCGTCAAGGCGGCAGCCGTGCCGCCAATCAGCACGTACTGATCAACGTATGCCGCAAAGCGTTCCTGAAAGATTTCCAAGCCCCTCACCATGGAAGATGCTCTTTCAGCTCATCCAGTGCGAGCTGGATTCGCTCGTCGGTGCTTGGCTGCAAGCTCAGCATCAGCGAGAGTGGGTCCACTGTGTTGGTGTTGTGGACCAATGCCGGGCTATAGCTCCATAGCTGCCATTCTTGGGCGCCCGCCTCAGGCTCTGGAAGCTCGATCACGCCAGCATCCGTCGCAGACTTCCAGTCTGACGAGGTCAATGCAAACACTGGGTATTTCGGCTCGGTCAGCATGGATCGGATCGCGAGCGCGCTTTGGCCCGCGAGGCGGCTGGGCCGGTCTGCAAGGTCGCCCTGGGCTGCGACCCAGACCGTCCGCTTAACGGGGGTCCGCAGTACGGGCTTCGCACGCTCCCAGATCTGGTCCGGTGGCAGGGCCATTCGCAACCAGCGCGTGCGACCGACCATATAGGCTTCGACAAGCCCGGCCGATGCCAGCTCCTTGACCACACGCGACAGGGTCATGGGCGTGTAGCCCAACTCCGCCGCCACCAAGGATGGCTGCCAATCGGCTTGCCAAGGCTGGCGCAGCAAGGCGGCGATCAGCATGGCCTGTGCGGACGGGCTCAGTGCTGCCTCTGCGGCAGGTGCGCGCTGCCGAAAGTACTCTCGTAGGTCCAGCCCCAGATCAGGCAGATAGAGTTGATTGCCCGGCACGATGAACGGAACCTTGTGTGCGATCAAGCGCCGACGCTCATAAGAAGCCAGAGCATCCGTGACGTAGACCAGCGGATGACCGGCCAATGCCCCGGCCTTGCCAAGCCAGGTTTTGACTTCGCTGAGAGATTGCCTTGCCTCAGCTCGCCTGATGGCCAGCACCACGGCTTGCCCCAGCAGTTCAAGCTCGCTGAACTCGAAGGCGTCACGCAGGAAGTAAGGCAGACATTCGCTTTGCAGACCATTTACGTCAGGCCCGTAGCAGTCTCCGCTGCAATCTGCAACAGATCCTCCGGTGTGGGACTGCCTATCCCTCCATGCACTTGGGCGGCATAGAACATGATCATTTCAGACTCGACCAAGGGGTGTTGCCATCCGCTGGTGCCCAACCGTTTACGAATCGAGGGGTGCGCATTTCGCTGCGCAAGTGCTTGGTCTAATTGATCGGTCAAGTCCAACTGCTCTTCTTCGCCCAACGCGCGGATTTCATCAGCAATTTGCCGACGGCGTCGTCTCAGCCACTCATCTCGCCAGGCCGTCTGTTGACGCTCTTGGGCTGCCCTGCTTTCACGACTGGACGGATCACGACGCTCAGCTTCCTGCGCTGCGGCAACGGCAGCTCGCTCGGACACGGCCGGCATTAATGACAAGAGGTAGCGATAGGGATCTCTGAGGGGTGCAGGGAATGCTGACTTCGCACGTTCCTCAAGTTGACTCAACCCAGCTCGAACGGCGTCTTGTCCAAACTTAGAGACAAGTTCTTCGACTTTCTCATCATCGATGCCCAAATCAGCCCCCTTCTGGCTGAGGGTCAGATCCACAGGTTGTGGCGCCTGCCTCAATGGCAACGGGACCTGCGGCTTTTGGCGAATCGAAAACTGAATGTCTCGAACAAAGCGCCCTTCCCTATGCTCCACCAACTCGACTTCCAAGTCTGTGATCGCGTTGATCTCAGCGACAGCAGGCTTCAATGTGTCTCTCTTGAAGATTCGATATTCCAGTTTTGCCGTCCTCTCGGTCTCTGGCTGTCCGCTCAGCACAGGACGCCACCATCTCCAATCCTGGCGCGCAGTCTTGGGCAGTTGTCCGTCTCTGACGGGGATGTTCTTATACCTGGTGCAGATTTCGTAGAGTGCAATGCCCGCATGAGTCCGAAGCTGGCTCACGACTTCAAGCTTGAGGCGGGCAAAAACCGTCGGATCAAGCAGCTCTTGCTTGAGGTTAACCGCGTATGAGTACTCAAGCCAGACCTGGTTTCGCTCTTTGTACAGCCTCGCGTGCGCCAGCAAGCCAGACACGTTCCAGGAGTTCCCTTCACCTGATGTGGGCGATTGCCACTCTACTGTCGTCGAGACCATTGCCCGAAGGTACTTCTTGATCAAGGCATGGTCGTTTGACCCGAAGTCCACGCCTTTCACCACTTGCTCCAAAGGGATCCTGAATACCTCTTGCTCCAAACCAGCTACCTGAGCGTTGTGTAGCAATACGTTGTACGCCTTTCGGCCCAGGGTGGTGATACGGGCCGACTTAGGCACGATGGCCAAGGTGTTGACCGGCTTCTTGAACGTAGCCGCTCCAAGCGGATAGCCTGACGCCTCTGGCGACCCAACGTTCGCGACGGATGGTTTCTCGCTTCTAGCCATGAGGTGACTGTACTTCATGTGAAACCGTAAACTCACATGAAGTTCACTTGGAGGATAGCATCCCGAAAAGTCTCACGTGAAAAGAGGCCTGCGCCCTGTAGGAGTGGAGTTTCACTCCTGAAAAGTCTCACGTATCGCAATTGCTAGCTCTCGAAAGAAGCTCTCCTACGACTTCTGCTGCGGAATGAGGATGGCTCCTTTGTCGTTCAGCACCATCGTCGCCTCCTCAACCCTACTTGTGGCTGCATTTGAATGTTTTCAGGTCGCTGGGCCGAGCCGAGGATGGCCTGGAACCGTACCGAAATCACTCCGCCCTACTCCTGCGAAAGCTCCATGCGGTCCCATGCCCACTCCGCTTCGCTCCCGAAGGTTCTCCGGATGATCCCGTTTTCACTCCATGGATCAACCTTAAGTATTTGATTTAATTCAATAAATTCGACATAAAGGTATTAAAGGATTTCGAAGAACTCTGACTTTATGAACCCTGTCTTTGGCCCTTTAGGAGAGAAATCAGTGGCAAACCTGCGTTTTGCGTTCACAAAGTTCGATGCCTTTGACACAATCGAGTCTATTGGACGCCATAACGTCAAGCCAGAGGAAACATAGTGAACACCATCTCTCTTCAACAGCCAAAGTCAATTTCGTTAGCAGACATCTCAGCGCAAGCAGAGCGTGCAGTAGCGATGATGGAGCAGATACGTTCGGCAATGCTGGCACCTACTGCACGAAAAGCATCACCAAGATTTAACCTCAGCCAACTGGCTGGTTTGTGCGGCATTGAGAAGGGATCGCTGTCCCATCGCCTTTCAAAGGGAGACCTCCCAGCCGGAAAATTGAACGATGCGGGGACACGGCGTGAATTTGATCTATCAGAGGCACGTGCTTGGATTCGTGAGTACAGACATGCCAATTTGCGGCCTGAAGGATCCGAGGCCATTACTATCAGTGTTGGCAACTTTAAGGGCGGTGTGAGCAAGACCACGACCGCTGTTACGCTTGCACAGGGACTGTCTTTGCTGGGTCATCGGGTCTTAGTCATCGACACAGATCCCCAGGGTTCATTGACAACCCTGTTCGGAATACTCCCAGACACGGAGGTTTCTGAAGAGGACACTATCTTGCCCTTGGCCATGGGTACCGAGACTTCAATTCGATACGCTATACGGCCAACCTATTGGGACGGTATCGACTTGGTTGCGGCTGCACCAGTTCTTTTTGGCGCAGAGTTTGCTCTGCCTGCTCGACAAACACAGGAGCCTGGTTTCGAGTTCTGGCGTGTACTCGACTTGGGCATAGATGATGTTCGCGGTGAGTACGACGCCATCATCATCGATACCCCCCCTTCTCTCTCTTACACGACCATCAATGCGTTCATGGCATCGAACGGGATCATCATGCCACTCCCGCCGAACGCCTTGGACTTCGCTTCTGCGGCTCAGTTCTGGAGCCTTTTTTCTGACCTGACCACCGAGCTTCTGAGCAAACGCGGCCTAGACAAGGAGTTCGATTTCATTCACGTTTTGCTGGCTCGCGTGGATTCTGCAGATGCCTCAAGCAATGTTGTGCGGCAGTGGATTGGTCAGACCTACGCCGAAAAGGTGTTGCCAGTCGAGATACCAAAGACGGCTGTGATCGGCGTGACGGCAGCTGAGTTCGGCACTGTCTACGACGTAGCTAAGTACGATGGATCAGCGAAGACTTTTAAGCGCGCGAGAGATGCTTACGATTCCTTCGTCAGCCATATCGAGGGCTCAATGCGAGGTGTCTGGGCTAAGCAAGCGGGCTCGACTGGTGCGGGGGTGTTGAACGGTTCAACACCCTCGGCCAAGCGGGCAGGGAAGGGGACTAAGCAATGAGCAAGAAACTTGCAGCGAAGGCTATGTTGGCGGGGCTCAATTTGCCGCCATCCTCAGCACAGACACGCCCAGACGGAGGTGTTGATCGTCCGAAGACAGCACCGGGATCGATGCTCCAGTTCATGTCGAACCAGTCTGCCGCAATGAAGGAAGCGGAGGAACTGAAGGAAAGGCTGAGAGAGTTCGATGGTGCATCAGTGGTTCGCAAAATCGATCCGGCGGAGATCGTGCCGTCGCGTTGGGCTAACCGACATGCCGCTTCATTTGAGGCGGCTGAATTCGCTGCATTGAAGGAGGAGATTGCGGGCTCTGGTGGCAATGTCCAACCGATTCGCGTCAGGCCCTTGCGGCTCAAGGGCGATGGTGCCAAGTACGAGTTGGTCTTCGGTCACCGGAGACACAGAGCATGCTTGGAGCTTGGATTGCCTGTCTTGGCGATGATCGAGGACGCGACCGATCAGCAGTTGTTCGAGGCGATGGAGCGCGAGAATCGGAGCCGAAAGAACCTGAGCGCCTGGGAGCAGGGGTGCATGTATCGACGTGCTTTGGACGAGGGTCTGTATCCCTCACTGCGACGGATCGCCGAGGCCGTTCAAGTCGATCTGTCTCTGGTGTCCAAAAGTGTTGCGTTAGCTCGGTTGCCTGAGCTTGTTATCTCAGCATTTCCTAGCCCTCTTGATATCCAGTTTCGCTGGGCACAGCCCTTGGGCGACGCTGTTCAGAAGGATCCAGATGGGATCATCGAACGTGCCAAGCAGTTGAAGTCGTCTAGTGTCCGACTGTCCGCTGCGCAGGTGCTAGAAGC
Organism: Ideonella sp. MAG2; assembly: GCA_004359425.1. Classification (GTDB taxonomy): domain Bacteria; phylum Pseudomonadota; class Gammaproteobacteria; order Burkholderiales; family Burkholderiaceae_C; genus Ideonella. The sequence continues at coordinate 28,827 of PTEU01000003.1, forward strand.
TTTGGTCGCGACTACCCCAAACGCGGCAAAGCTGGGGAAGCCAGCGGTTCGAAAGGTTGGCAAAGGTTCGCGTGGGGCCACGATCAAGACTTTCCCCTCGGGTGCCATTGAAATCTCGCTGGTGTCGGGAGCCCTAGATCAAGAGCAGGAGAAAGCGTTCATCGGGCTCATTGAAGAGTTTCTGTCTCGCGGCTAGATTGACCGCAATTCTGCTACCTAGTCTCCGGGGGTGTTGAACGGTTCAACACCCCCTTTGTTATTTTGGTCGAGCATGAATGACTCTGGACGCTATCTTGCATCCGCTACGCCTCTTGGATTTCGTAGAGACGGGGTGTTGAACCGTTCAACACCAGCAGGCATCACAGGATTGCCGACTTGTCCCGCGCGGGTCAAATCTGCTTGGCATAGATTTCTAGTGCGTACCGCTCATCGGCTAGTACCTGGCCAGCTTCCTCACTTCCGGCCTGCGGGCAGTAGACGCGTAGGGTGTTGAACGGTTCAACACCCGCATGCATTTGAGAATCGCCTGCTTGCCTCCGGCGGGTAAAAGCTGGACAGTTCGGTTTAGAGCAACATGCGGCGCGCAACGCTCAGCTCTCAACCGGCTTCTTCTTCCGAGCTTTAGTGCGCTAAAAGGGAAGGGTGTTGAACCGTTCAACACCCTTGGTTGATCAATCTGGCTCTGTCACTGGTTTACCTGCGGGCCGTACGTTTACCACTTCGAGGGCTCCTGAGCCATAAGGCGGCCACAACCCACCAGTTGGGTTCGATAGGCCTGGCAAGGTGTTGAACGGTTCAACACCCCTTCATTGCGACGCTGATCTATTGACTTCCGCCGGCCGCTTGACCCCCAAACGCCTTCTCCATCTCGCTCTGCAGTCTGTCGAGTTG
>PTEU01000006.1:0-144726 GCA_004359425.1 Ideonella sp. MAG2
ACAATCAGGGCATGTGGCCATACCTTACGAGATCACCAGCAAGCGGGCTGTCTCTCCGCGGAGCGGCTTCGTCCAACCATTCGTTGCAGCCGACAGCCAACGGCTTGGCGTGTTTGGGCCTCCATTTCATTCTGGCCCAAACACGCCAACCCGTTGTCTGCGGCTGAACTTTACGTTAACCATTTCAATCGCTTCTCAGCCATGCTCAGAAAAATTGCCTCTCTTTGCGCCGCATTGCTCGCCGCGCTCGGAATCTCCACGGCGCGTGCGGAGCATCTGTCCGATACGACGGGCAAGCTTGTGGTGAAGCAGGGCGATGTAATCGTTCAGAAGGATGGGACGGGTTGGTCCGCCATAAAAATTCTTACCGTTGATCCATGGCCTGATGGAACTGCCGCGGCCCATTGCTTGACTTACAAGTCGGCTAAAAGCAAGCCGACCATTGAATCTCTCAAGAACGCAGCGGTCTTGGTCTGGCACGCACCGATAGATGCTGCGAGCTTCGGCCGAGGGTGGGAACGAATTGGGAACATTGCTCCTTCCAAGGATGAACTGGTTGGCTTCGTGGAATACCTCAAGCTGACAGACTTTCCCCGCTACATCAACTTCACCGGGCAAGACGCAAAGGACATTGTTCGTAAGGCCAATGAGCACTACAGGCGTGCCCATGCGCTTGGGGAGCAAGGTAAGAGAGTCGAGTCCATATCAGAGTACGGCCGCGCGATTGAGCTGTTCCCACTCTTCTACGAGGCAATCGACAATCGTGCCTTTACTTACATGGAGCTAGGGCAAATTCGGGAGGCCCTCCAAGACTTCGAGCAGTCTCTCAGGGTAAATCCAAGTGGGATGTCCGCGTTCTTCTCAAAAGGCGAATGCCTGATGAAGCTTGGTGAACTCAAGGCTGCGGCCGCAATCTTTCAAGAAGGGCAGAGCCGCTTTCCCGAGCAGCGAGACGTGTTTGCCAAGTTCCTTGAGCGTGTTCGCACGCTGCAGAAAAATGGCTAACCTGTCTGACAGGACTTCCCGGTTTGTCAAGACTTGGTCTTCTTCTCAATAGCTGTATTTGATACGTTGAAGGTGAGCAGACGTTCGGACTCCATTCGCTCGGCGTGACAGTGCTGTCGCAGAAGGGTTATCGAGTTGACCGAGCGTCGGCTCTGAACTGAGCTAGGGTTTGTGCGCTGTGGTGTATCTGAGAGAGACAGACTGCATTTCTGACATCGGGCTTGTTGAGGCTTGGCCCCGGCCCAGGATACCGAGCCCGGACACAAAGCGTCCTGAGGACGGTTTGTGCCTTGCGAGGCGATGGGCCTCTGTGCCCAGCGCGCTCGGCAGGGCTCTATTCGACAGACGTGTCGCTGGCGCAATGCCAGCACAAAAGGGTTATCGAGTTCACCTGCCGCCGGTCTGACCTGGAAGGTCATCCTTGTGCGCACGCCTATTTGTCAAAAGCTGTTGATGGGGTTCATGCTGCGGCAGCCTCTTGGCCAGCCACGGATCGCTTGGGCACATCGTCGAGATCAAACCGGTCCCTTCGCGTCATCACGCACCACAAGATGCGCGCGTTCTTGTTGGCCAAGGCCACGATGGCCTTTTGCCAGCCGACCCGCTCTTTGACCTGTACCAGCCGCAGGCTGATCGGGTCTTTGCGTTTGTGTGCGGTCATTACCGCCGACTTGGCGCCACGACTGACCCTGCCCATCGGACCGTGAGGCTCTCTCCTGTCCCTTTAGACCGCTCAAAAGGTTCGCAAAGACGCTTGCTTAGCCAGCTTGCAAGTGCAAGCGGTATTTGCTAGCATCCCCGNTGGCCCGCCGCTTTCCTGGCTTCACTGTCGACTTTTCAACTCCGGGAGAGTGAACGTGACGTTCAACCCTTCGTTCCAGCGGACGGCTTCGCCGTCCGCTGAGCTTGCGCGTTATAGGTCATCGAACCCATGCCTCGTCGACGTGAGCTGATCGCAGTCGCTAACGCCATCGCCGGCTCTTTCTCGAGCAGGAACAACGACGTCAACGGATACTGGGCGATGGGCCAGCTCTATCGACGCGCAATCGAAGTTGGATCGCTTCAAGTATCAATTCACCTGATGCCACACGACGACACGCAAATCGACGAACCCGTCGCGTCGGTCGCCAGATCGTATCGGGAGTTCCTAAGATTACTTTTGGTCAAGTTGCATCTGCCTGACTGCTGGGTTTCATCGGCTGCGGTAGATGTCCAGTTCGAGTCCGCTACTGCCATGCCTGAGTTCCTTGGTAAACATGCCGCATGTCGTCCATTTCACTGCCAGGCTTTGCTTGTCGATGATCGTGCTCGGGAGTACCAAGCTTCGTCCACTGGATGGTGCTGGCCCCACAATCCGGCACGCGAAACTCAGAGTGTTCGCGCATGCTGACCTATAACCTGAAATTCGAGCGGACCGCCTTCGGCGTCCGCTCACTTTCACGTTAGGCGTCAAAGTGGGTAACTCGATCGCCGTTGAGGCAGTCAGTCCAGGTGAAGTCGCCAAGCTAGATGAGTTCTTCGTCTATCTTCGGCACCATGTCGCAGAGAACGGAGCGTCTGGCACCGGCTACTTCCAACCACTGCCACGTGGTTTCTCAGTCGTTTCGGCGGAGCGGGAAGAACGCTTCCGCAATGCTCTGGCGGTTGAAGTTGCTCAGCCCGGCTGGCGCCGTCTGTGGCTTGCGCGATCGCCAGACGGTGGCATCGCTGGCCATGTCGATCTGCGGAGCCACATTGATGCTGTCTCTTATACACATCTAGATGTGTATAAGAGACAGGTGTCGANGGGCAGGGGCACCAGCCGGTCACGGTTGCCCTTGGCGTTACGGACTTGCACGCGCATGCGCTGGGCGTCGATGTCGGCCACCGTCAGCGCCAGGCCCTCGCCCAGGCGCAGGCCCAGGCTGTAGAGGGTGAAGAACAGCACCCGGTAGCTCAGCACGCGCGTGTGGTCCAAGATGGACTGCACCTGGGCAATGCTGACGATGTCGGGCAAACGGCTGGTCTTGGGCGGGCGGATGAAGCCCGGCATGGCCCAGGGCTGGCCCAGCACATGCTCGGTGAAGAACTTCAAGCCATCACCCTAGCCCCTAGGCCGAGGCTGCCGCCTCGACCGTCCCCCGAGGGGAGCCCAACCCGCTTGGGGCGGCCCGGCGCGGGCTGAGATCCAGCTTGACGCCGCTCCACGAGTGCGAAGCCTTCAACTGGGTAAAGTAGTCCGTCAACTGCGCGGGCGAGAGCGCGGTGACTTCATAGTCGAAGTGCTGACCAATGCGCCGCATGGCCCGCGCATAAGCCCCCACCGTCTTGGGCCGCAAGCCCTTGAGTTGCAAGTGGCTGCGGTACAGCCCAGCAAAGGGCTCTGGGAACGATGCGGGGTCAACCCCGCTGACAAACTCGGACATGGGTGAAACTCCTCGTTAAGGCCGTAGGTTCACATCCCCCACAATCAGGGCATGTGGCCATACCTTACGAGATCACCAGCAAGCGGGCTGCTTCTTCTCCGCGGAGCGGCTTCGTCCAACCTGTTGCTGCAGCGGACGGCTCCGCCGCCCGCTGAGCGCGAACGTTGAGGCTGTAAAAAAATCTCCCAAGCGGGTCACACCCGATTCATTGTTAGGCCCCTGGCGCGTCAAATACATCAACGCGATGAGGAGGCCAAAATGCCGCGCTACAAACCCAGTGATTGCCACGCGCTGATGCTGCCGGTGGTGTTGTCGGATCAGATCGTGCCGGGCAGCATTGCGTTTGCGCTGAACTACCTGATCGATCACGAATTGGATTTGAGTGCCTTGGATGCGCGCTTCAAGAACGACGAGACAGGTGCCAGCGCCTATGACCCACGCGTTCTGCTCAAGATTGTGTTGCTGGCCTACAGCCAGGGCTTGATCTCTAGTCGCAGCATCGCGGCCGCCTGTGCGCGCAATGTTCAGTTCATCGCCATCAGCGGTGACAGCCAGCCCAGCCACGCGCACATCGCCAAGTTCGTGGTGTCACTGAGCGATCAGATCAAGCCGCTGTTCGCGCAAGTCCTGATGACCTGCGATGTCCAGGGCCTGATCGGCCGCGAGATGTTTGCTATCGACGGTGTCAAGCTGCCCAGCAACGCCAGCAAAGAGCGCAGCGGCACGCATGAAGAGCTGCGCCACAGGGCGGAGCGCCTGGACAAGGCTGCTGACAAGATCCTGTCTCTGCACCAGGCCCAAGACAAGGCCGGCGCTCAAGAGACCCTGGAGCCCAAGCGCCAAGCCCGCATTGATGCCTTGCGCAAGGAAGCCGCCCGCACCCGTGAGTTTCTGGCCGAGGCACCTAAGCGCTTGAATGGCAAGGGCCAGGAGCTCAAGTCCAACATCACCGACCCCGACAGCGCCAAGATGGCGACCAACAAGGGCGTGATCCAGGGCTACGCCGCTCAGGCGGCGGTGGACAGCGCCCACCAAGTCATCGTGGCAGTTGATGTGGTGGGTTCAGGTTCCGAGCAAACCATGTTGATACCCATGGTGGAGCAAGCCAAGCCCTGGGGCGATGACGACACTTTGATCACTGCGGATGCGGGCTACCACAGCGACACCAATGTGCAGGCCCTGCACGACAGCAACACCCCGGCCATGATTGCCGACAACAAAATGCGCAAGCGCGATGAGCGCTTTACCGAGCAAGCCAAACACAAGGCCAAGCCAGACCCTTTGTACGACAAGCAAGCGGCCACTCAAACGACCAAGCCACTGTACTTCCACGCCAAGGACTTCCGCTTCAACGACGACAACACGGCCACCTGCCCAGCGGGCAAGGCATTGCTCAGCAGCGGCAGGGTGCACACCTCGGAAAGTGGCCACCCCTATCAGCTCTACAACGCCCAGGCCTCTGACTGCAACGCATGCCTGCTGCACCAGCAATGCCTCAAGCCCCGCAAGGTGCCTGAGCAAGAGAGCAGCAAGTCGGGTTCATCGCATTCACCGCGGCTTGGCTCGAGCTTCAGGCACTCAAGTCCACACTGCTTGCCCTTTTCGCTGCTTGCTGGGCTACGTTCGCGGTCAGCTGGCTCGTGTTCGTTGCAAGGCTGATCTCGGGCCAATACACAAACGTCCAGCCTCGGCCGTGGCGCGAGCAAGTCTGGTAGCACGGGTCCGCGCCGCCATGCATGGGGTAAGCCCACCTTACTCATCCACAGGCGAGGCGCTAAGCGCCACGCCAACGCGCAGGTCCGCTGCAGCGGCAGCCGGGTACGGCTCCCGCTACTCGCCGCTGCGCGCTCCGGAAGTCTCAACAGCTCAGTCTTGGCGCCCGCCACGTCGCGAGCGCGGAGCGGTAGAACATTCCTCTATCTTCGTTCCAAGGCGGCCTCAATATGTTGCGCAGCGAGCGAGGCCTAACCCCTTACAGGGACTTCCCCCCGTGTCAAGCACGACGGTGGCAGTCGGCGGTATTGGGGCGATCGACGCGAGTCAAGGCCGGCCGCAGGCCGCCCGCAGGGCTTGGTCTTGACGCGCGGCGATCGCCAATCACGCTGCCGGGCGGCTTGAGGGCCGAGACACGAGGGCCTCAAGCCGATCGGTGCTGGTATGCGAGGGTTCATGTAGGCCGGTAGGCGGACATGCAGGTGCTGCGCGACGGTGCGGGGGGATGCGAGTCACAGAGAACAGACTGCCACTCTACAGACGGCCTTGTTGACGCGCGCTGGCGTCGGACCCAGATGCGAACCGCTCAGCGGGGCTCCATTCCTATCACGTGGACTGCGCCGAGGTGCCCACCAGGGGTTAGTCGAGCTTGCCCGCTGCCGGTCTGACCTGTTACTGCATCTTGATGCTGTCGTCGTGCAAGGAAGAGGGTTGTGCTGGGGCTCAGGTCATGGCGCAGGCCTGAGGGCTGGGGAACTCGTCGCCGGGTTTGACGCTGCGGTGATGGGGATCGAAGTCGATGCCGCGAGACATCACGGCCCAGAGGATGCGGGCGTTCTTGTTGGCCAGGGCAACCACGGCCTTTTGCCAGCCTACGCGATCGCGCAACTGCGCGGCCCATCGGGAGATGGGGTCATCGCGCAGGTGGGCGGTGTTGACCACCGACTTGGCACCCTGGATGAGCAGGGTGCGCAGGTAGATGTCACCGCGCTTGGTGATGCCGCCCAGGCGGGCCTTGCCGCCGCTGGAGTTCTGGCTGGGGGCCAGGCCGAGCCAGCCGCCGAACTGCTGAGCGCTGCGGAACTGCTTGAAGTCGCCCACCGTGGCCACGGCGGCCGAGGCGGTGACGGGCCCCACGCCCATGAGTTGGCCGGCGCGCTGCACCTGGGCGTTGTCGCGGGCGTGAGCGGCCAGGCGCTCGTCGCACCACTGCAGGTGCGCATCGAGTTCGCGCCACTGGGCCTGGGCGCGCTGCAGCGTCCAGCGCGTCAGGGCATTGAGCTCGTTGCTGGCATCTTCGAGGATGTCATCGAGCGAGCCCTGCAGGGCCCGCGAGCCGGTGGGCACGGCCACGCCGAACTCCAGCAAGATGCCGCGGATGCGGTTGATGCAGGCGGTGCGGTCGGTCTTCACGCCCTCACGCAGGCGGTGCACCGCTAGCAGGCTCTGCTGCTCGACGCTCTTGACGGGCACGAAGTGCATATGCGGGCGGCTGGCGGCCTCGCAGATCGCGGCCGAATCGTTGGCGTCGTTCTTGCCGCGCCGACCCTGGGTGCGGTAGGGCGCGGCTAGGTGCGCAGAGATGATGCGCGGCTGCAGGCCCATGGCCAGCAGTGCGCGGGCCCAGTGGTGGGCGCTGGAGCTGACCTCCATGACCACCAGGCATCCCGGCGGCAGTTGCGCGCACCAGGCCAGAAACTTCTCCCGAGGCAGCGAGCGGCTGAGCAGCACCTTCTCGGCGGCATCCACCGCGTGCACCTGGATCACGCGCTTGGCCAGATCGACACCGACACGCGCCGCGGGAATTCGGATAAGCTGATTCACGGGACTTCCCCTTTCTCATGGGCTGCAGATTGATGACTCGAACCACCAATCTTGGCGCACTGACGCCGTCGCCTGAAGGTGGGAAGTCCCTTCGCATTCCGCTCAACCGGACCCGCTACGGCAGGCAGCGTAAGCCTGGTCCGAGGCACATGGTGCATCATCTCGTACCAGGCTTACGCTGCCTGCCTCCGCTGGCCGGTTAGCTCGAACGTTAGGCAGCGCATACCAGCAGGGCGGCGCTCGAGCAGCGCGATCTTGCTAGCGTTCGCCTGCCCTTGCTCCGACACCGGTAGTCGCGCCGACCACACCCAGGAATCTGCAGCCTGTCGGGAAGGGGTAGGTTCTGGTCTTCGACTCCGGCACAGTGTCTGCACGAGTACTCGACCGCGCAGACTCTGCGTCGCATCATGAATCTTCCCGGTACCCAACAAGCGCCAGCTAGTTCCCCAACGAGCCTTCCCCTGTGGATCCAACGGATTCACGCATCCACCGCAGGCACTTGGCTCGCCGCCCTGCTCTTCATTGCCCTACCCTTTGTTGCGGCGAACATCGGCACGAAGCTCTTCATGCCCGACCCGGGTCTGCGGGACTTGCGCAACCTGATTAAGGCGCTGATCCTGGTGGCCGGATACTGGGCTTACGTCCGCTGCTGGGAACGCCGTTCCGCGCGGGAGTTGTCCGCTTCCGGGGCTGGAACTGAACTTCTTGCCGGCTTGCTGCTTGGCGGCGTGCTTTTCTCGTGCGTGGTCGCCATGCTAGCCGCCTTGGGGGTGTATTCCGTAGAAACGGTGGGAACTGTCGGCGATCTTCGCGCAGTGCTGGCGAGCATGGTGCCAAGGATTGCAGCCGGCGCGCTGATCGAGGAGCTACTGTTTCGGCTCGTGCTCTTGCGCTTGCTGGAGCGTTCACTTGGCGTCGCCTGGGCGCTGGCCGTATCCAGCCTCGCTTTCGGCCTAGCTCATTTGGGCAATGTTGGAGCGACGCCGCTGATTGGTGTCTTGCTTGGAGTTGAACTCGGTCTCCTGTTCGGAGCGGCATACCTGCTGACCCGACGGATATGGTTGTGTGTCGCGCTGCACTTCGCTTGGAACTTCGTGCAGGGTGCCGTGTTTTCAATCGCGGTCTCCGGTCAGTCAGGGGAAGCATGGCTCCGCGGTTCTCTGACTGGCCCTACTTGGCTGTCCGGCGGCGCCTTTGGCGCTGAAGGCTCAGTTGTGTCGGTGGTGCTTTGCTTGGTAACAACGGGAGTCTTGTTGAAGCTGGCGCAGCAGCATGGCCGATTCAACACTGCGACGACATCATGATCCATTCCCCGGTCCTTCCGTCGCACCTCGGCGCTGCCTAACGAGTAAGGCTAGGTCGCGCGCAGCGAAGCGAAGCCGCGACCTGAGCCGTTTGTTGGACAAGCCCGGTGAGACTGAGATGAGGGTGTTGCCGCTGTAGATTGATCCGGGTCTGGATCGGCGGCTGGCGGCACTGGGCTCGGGGTGAGGGGGCCGCTGATGATCTGCTGCAGGCGGGCGGTGACGCGGGATGCGTTGGAGCTGCCTCAAACCTTGATTTTGGACGAACGCCACCTTCGGCTGACCCTGCGCTTGGCTTAGCAGGAACTCAGACCGTGTGGGATGAATGTGGCCGTGGTCGTGCTTGTCAGTGCGTGGTGACCTCCGACGGGTGATCTTTGTCAGGCTGGAGGGCCTGCGGTGTGCCACAGCCCGGCACTGCCGGCGCTGGCCGCATGCGCCTGCGCACGATCACCATGGGCTGCCCACACGCGCAGCGCCAGACGGGGCGTGTGGGTGGTGCGGCATTAACCAGGCTGGGAGTGGCCTGTGTCAACTGCACCAAGGCCAGCGAGCGCCGCGCGTTGTGGTGCAGAAAGCCGAAGTTCCGAGCGCGCTGCAAGCCCTTGGGCAAGACATGCTGCAACAGCAGCCACAAGAAGTCTTCGGCGGGCAGAGTGCGAGTGGCAGGCCTGCCGCTCTTGGCGTCACGCCAGCGGTAGGTAACTTGGCCGCCCCCGCAGTGCAAGATGTCGCGTTCGGAGATCACGCCCCGGTAAAGATAGCGCCCCAGATAGCGCAAGGCTTGCTGCCCATCTCCTACGGCTTTGCAGTCCACCACCCATTGCTCGGGAAGGTCGGCGGGCAGCGCAAGCCCTGCCGCGCGCAGCGCGGACTGGAGCTTGCCCGCAAACACCTTGGCCAAGGCCTTGTGGCTGAACAGATAGCCGCCGCGCGGTGGCTCCCGGCTGCCTGGCGTCTTGCCCTGCTTAACCTTGGTGCGCCACAGCCGTGCCTGGGCATCAAAGGCCGCCGCAGGCATGCACACATGCACATGCGGGTGAAGCCCCAACTGCCGGTTATGGGTATGCAGCACCGCCACCGCACCGGGCGTGCCGTCCAAGGCCTTGTCGGCTTGCGCAAAGGTCTTGAGCGTGGCCCAAGCCGCTTCCATCATCAGGCCATAGACCAAGCGCTGATGCGCCCAGGCCAAGTGGCGCAGCTGTGCGGGCAGCGTGAAGGTCACCAAGAAGTAGGTGGCAGGCACCAAAGCCTTGAGTTGGCGCTGCAGCCAGAGTGCTGAGTCATGGTGCTGGCAGTGTGGGCAGGCGCGGTGGCCGCAGGAGTGCGGCAGCACCGAGTGCGCCTCGCAGCCCGAGCAAGCGGCCAGCATCTGCGGTGCAAAGCGGCTGCGGCAGGCCTTGAGCGCCGCCAAGGCGTGGTGGTGGCTGGGCAGCAGGCGTTTGGCGTACTTCTGCCGCAAGGCGGGCTCAAACTGAGCGATGAGGTCAGCCAGCCGCATCATGACGCAGCCCCCACGCCAATGCGGTACTGACCCATCAGCGCATTGAGGCGCTGGCTGCATTGGTTGGCGGTGTGGCTGGTCAGGTGGGTATAGCGCGCCGTGGTGAGGATGCTGTGGTGGCCCAGAATCTGTTGCACCTGCAGCAGGTCAACCCCGGCCTCAATGAGGTGCGTGGCATAGCTGTGGCGCAGGCTGTGAGGCGAGATCTTTTTTTAAGGCCGATCTCGGCCACCACCTTGGCCAGGGTGCGCTGCACACCGCCACGGTCGAGTGGGCTGTTGGCGCGGCGCGCACCAGCCAGCCCGGCCAGGCGGTTGGGGAACATCAGCTTGGGGTGGCGGTGCACGGCCCAAAAGCGGCGCAGCACCGCCAAGGTGGTCTCGGGCAGGGGCACCAGCCGGTCACGGTTGCCCTTGGCGTTACGGACTTGCACGCGCATGCGTTGGGCGTCGATGTCGGCCACCGTCAGCGCCAGGCCCTCGCCCAGGCGCAGGCCCAGGCTGTAGAGGGTGAAGAACAGCACCCGGTAGCTCAGCACGCGCGTGTGGTCCAAGATGGACTGCACCTGGGCAATGCTGACGATGTCGGGCAAACGGCTGGTCTTGGGCGGGCGGATGAAGCCCGGCATGGCCCAGGGCTGGCCCAACACATGCTCGGTGAAGAACTTCAAGCCATCACCCTAGCCCCTAGGCCGAGGCTGCCGCCTCGACCGTCCCCCGAGGGGAGCCCAACCCGCTTGGGGCGGCCCTGCGCGGGCTGAGATCCAGCTTGACGCCGCTCCACGAGTGGGAGGCCTTCATGGCCGTAAAGTAGTCCGTCAACTGGGCTGGCGAGAGCGCGGTGACTTCATAGCCAAAGTGCTCGCCAATGCGCCGCATGGCCCGCGCATAAGCCTCCACCGTCTTGGGCCGCAAGCCCTTGAGTTGCAGGTGCTGCAAATGGCTGCGGTATAGCCCGGCAAAGGGCTCCGGAAAGGATGCGGGGTCAACCCCGCTGACAAACTCGGACATGGGTGAAACTCCTCGTCAAAGCAATGGGTTCACATCCCCAACAATCAGGGCATGTGGCCATACCTTACGAGATCACCAGCAAGCGGGCTGTCTCTCCGCGGAGCGGCTTCGTCCAACCAGGCGGTCGAGGCGACACGCAACGGCATTGGCCCGCGAAGCGCTATTGTTCATGATGCGCCTCGCGGGCCAATGCCGTCGCGTGCACCTCACCTCCAACGTTACCGCAAGCGGAAAACTTTATGATCTTCGGAGGCTTCTCTTGATTGGACGCTACGCTGGTAAATTCACATTCGTTGCAATGGTGTTAGGCCTAGTTGGAATATTTGAAAGTATAAATAGTATTAGAGAAGACAAGGCATTTTTAAATCACGCATTAACCACTGTCGCCAAGCCTGAAAACACGGCAAAAATAGGCGAAATCTATCATGGATCTTTGGTTTTTGCCACCCAATCAGGCGAAGTTATATCAATATCAGCCAATAAGGTTCCTTGGAGCGTCCGAGAAAGCTTCCGTAGTGTTCGTAGTGTGCAAATTGAGTATTTGCCAGAAAAGCCTACCTCTGTAAGATTCAAAGATTGGCCCGTTAAGACCGAAGTTAAGGATTTGATTGAAGCAATCGTTTTGTTCGGTGCCGGAATTATTGCATTTATTTTTTTGAGAAAGGCCCGCAAGTGACGCCTTGCCTCAAAGCATTTGATGCGCTTGTTGAATTCATGAGAATTTATGGACATCCAGTGCGCCAGCCAAGCGCGGCAGTCATGAGGCAGTCATGCATAGGTAGTCATGGATGCTCATCAAATCTCGGCAAGCGGGTTAATTGATGGGTGTCCACGAATTGCTCCACGAATTTCGTGGGTGTCCACGAATTACGAATTTGTTCACGAATTTTCCAGGAATTAAGGAGCCGTAATGTGGCGGATTTCATCAGGCACCAATGACTAATGAATGATGGCTTTGATATCTGTCACGGGGTATATAATTTATGCTTTATCGCGCCATAGGAATTCTATTGGGGCTGCTAATGCTTGCCTTATCTTGGAGGGCTCACCTCGAAAACAAGGAATTCGAGAAATATGCATTAACCTCCTACATTGAGCCTATTAGAAAATACACTGAAACTACAACGAAATCTGTAGATAAGAACGGAATCGTCTGGCACGAATGGAAGGCCAATAGTGTTGATGCTTTCTACCTTAATGCGGATCGTGAAAGAATAAGAATTTCCCGCAAAATTCCAAAATTAGTCGTCACCAAGCTAATTTCTGGCGAACTAGTTCAGGTTACATATCTTCCCAATAAGCAAGACGCTGTACGATTTGAAGGCGAGGCAGGAAAGCCACTTAACGGCAGCTTGGTTGGAATACTATTACTATTGGTATCCTTCATTCCTTGGCAAAGGCGTTATTAGTGGCGGAATTCATTAAATTCTTGGACATCCACCGACCTGAGGATGCCGCCCTGAATTCTTGGATGAATTCTTAGACATCCACCCACTTGTGCATTTCATGGACACCCAGAAACGACACCCATGATCTGGTGCCCAATCAAAATGCGAAACCAGGATGATGGGTTTCCCAGTATGCCGCTTGCCTTATGTTCACCTACAAACGATCTTCGACCGCCCGGGTAGCTGCAACAGTACTACTCTTGTCCGCTGGGGAAATTGATGGACATCCACCAACATGAGGATGCCGTCCCGCCTAAATTTCCCGACCACGAGGCTCTGATCGCTACTTTGATCGCCCCTCATGCCCCGCCCCCGCTAGGTCGTAGACACCCATCAAAAAAATCGGATCAAGTTCATCGAAAGTTCTGGGTTCTTGATGGGTGTCTTAATGTTTTACTTCTCGGCGGAAGCAGCAGCTCGTCCTCAATATTGAGGAATCAACAGATCTGTACTCGCTCCCTCGCTGTTCTACTCCTGAGTCACGCAATCTTGCGTGAGCTTCACAAGACTTGATACAACAGGAGGTATCAGAATGAGGTACATCGCCGTGTTTTCTACGCTGCTAGCGATGGCAAGTCAGGCAAATGCGAACGAGCCTGGTCTTGATGGATTTCAGTTCACAGCTGGACTCGGAGTGGTCTCAACAGGAAACAAGGAGTCCATCGTGTCATCAACCGTGGACAATGGCACTCTCCGAATCACAGAGCGCCAGAAGATCCAGAACGGTCTCTGGCTGGCGTCTCATATGTTTACCGATAGTTGTGAATCCATCGATCAATCGACCAAGAAGTGCCTCGTTCACAAGAAGAGTCGCTTGGGTGCGTTTGTCGCGGCTCAAATCGGGGGGCAGCAGGAGGCGGAGAGCCCGAGTTCGACACCAATTTCCAGTTTTGAAGAGTGCGTCGCGAGCCAGGCCTATATCAATCAAGCACTTAGCGCCGGGGTGATGCTCGTTTCTTGATTTCTCCGTAGTGCCAATAGTGCAATTAAATGTAGTTTTTCTGTTAGCTCACATACGCTACACTTGAGGCATGTTCCTCAAGGTCTCGTCCTCCGGCGGTCACCGCTATGTACGGCTGGTTGAATCCTTCCGCAACGAGCAGGGCCAACCCCGCCAGCGTACGGTGGCCACGCTTGGTCGGCTGGACGAAGAGGGTGGCCCGCTGGATGCGTTGCTCAACGGTTTGCTGCGAGCCAAGGGGCGTCCGTTGGATGGTGTCGATGCGCCTCAAGTGCGCTTTGAGTCGGCCTTAGCCCTGGGTGATGTTTGGGCCCTGGACGCGCTTTGGCATGAGCTAGGCTTTGATCGGCTCGCTGCGGTGTTTCGGCGGGCTCGCTTTACCACCGCTGTGGAGCAAGCGATCCGCGTGATGGTCTTCAACCGGCTGTGCGATGCGGATTCCAAACTGGGCGCGCTGCGCTGGCTGCAAACCGTCAGCATGCCCGGCATTGATGCGGATGGCTTGAGCCACCAGCACTTGCTGCGCAGCATGGATGCGCTGATGGATCACCACGAGGCCGTCGATGACTGTGTCGCCCAGTTGTTGCACCCGCTCATTGATGAAGACCTCTCGGTGGTCTTTTATGACTTGACCACGATCCGCGCCGAAGGCCTGAGCCAGCAAGTCGGTGATGTGCGCCACTTTGGCATGTCCAAGGAGGGCGTCATTGCGCGCCAGTTCATGCTGGGCGTGGTGCAAACGGCCGACGGCATGCCCATCTTCCACGAGGTCTTTGACGGCAACTCAGCCGAGGCCCCAACGCTGGAGCCCACGCTCAAGAAGGTGCTGGATCGCTTCCCCCACATCCGCCGCTTGGTGGTGGTGGCCGACCGGGGCTTGCTCTCGCTGGACAACATGGAGGCGCTCAGCAAGCTGCGTGTTGCGGGTGATCGACCTCTGGAGTTCATTCTGGCCGTGCCGGGGCGGCGCTATGGTGAGTTTGTCGATCTGCTCGCACCCATGGCTGAGCAGATGACTAAAGCGGATGACGAAGTGGTGCAGGAGCTGGCTTGGCAGGGCCAGCGCTTGGTGGTGGCGCACAACCCTGTCCAGGCCCGCGAGCAAACGCAAGACCGCCTGGCCCGCATCAAAGCGCTGGAGCAGCGCGCACAGGCGCTGACGGGCAAGCTCGATGCTCAGGACGAGGGCCAGGTTCACAAGGGGCGCAAACTCTCCGACTCCGGGGCCAAGGCGCGCTTCTTCCACGAGGTCAGTGAGGCACATCTGGCGCGCATCATCCAGGTGGACTTGAAGGCGGAGCTGTTCAGCTACACACTCAATGAGGAGGCACTAGCGCGGGCACAGCTCATGGACGGCAAGCTGATGCTGGTCACTAATGTCAAAGACATGACCGCGGCTGAGGTGTTGCAGCGATACAAGTCGCTGGCCGACATTGAGCGTGGCTTCAAGGTGCTCAAGTCCGAGATCGAGATTGCGCCGGTCTTCCATCGCCTGCCCCAGCGCATCAAGGCCCATGCCAGCATTTGCTTCATGGCGCTGATCCTGCATCGCGTCATGCGCCAGCGGCTCAAGCTCGCGGGCAGCCCTCTCTCCCCAGAGGCCGCACTGGCCGAGCTGCGCCGTATCCAGCGCCACACGGTGCGCGTTGCAGACGCCGCGCCCGTCCAAGGTGTCTCCACCCTTCAACCTCGCCAAGCGCATGTCTTGGCTGCACTCCAGGTCAACCAGCCCACCCTCAACACCCAACTGCCACTGCTCTAAACCGACCCTGTAGTGCCAGTCTTGCAAAGGCTGCCTATACAGATCAATAACTTACGGCGTTTGGTGTCGAACTCGGGGGAGAGAGCAAAATCGTGCAGGCAGTCGCCATTGGTGCGAGCTACACATACATGACTCGACTGTCCGACACCTCATGTTCGGCCCCGCTTGTCTTCAGTATTGGACTAGCCTCAGTGCCGATTCGGAAGTTCGCCGAACCCTACGACGACGGAAAGGCACTGCCCCAGGGGAGCAATCAGCCTGTACTCGTGACCAAGAACGTGCTCGCACCGATGATTATTGTTTCGTACAGATTTGGCGGCCTGTGACTTCCCCGCCGATGTCGCCACCGTCACCTCGAGCACGGCAGCGTTGGTGCCAGCGCCGCGCCCGCTCTGCGTGGGCAAGTCGGCAGCGCCGAGACCGATGGTATCGACGCTCGCTCTCGCGCCGAGCCGCGTCGCGCGCCAGGCACCAGCACTGTTGGTCACAGCAGCGATTGCCATGATCGCAGTGGCTGCACAGCACGATCTGGACGCGGCAACGCGTGCACAGGAACAGGTGCCTTGAAACATTCATGCACACCCCAATCGAAAACCGAAGCTGCAGAGCTGGACGGACGCGTCCCAGCGGTGCAACACTGACGAGGCACCGCCTTCATCGGCACTGTGTAGGGTGCGGTACGATTGTCTGGCTTGCCAGCGAGATTGGCCGTTGCCGCGCCTACCTTCTTCGGCGTGCGCGATGTTGTACCCCCAGCGCCGGTCGCCCTGCAGGGCGACCGGGTTGGCGCACTCCCTCGTACTCACCGGTTGATCAGCTCAAGATCAAATCCGCTGCCTCACCAGCAAATAGAAGTACTTCCTGGCCGGAGTTAACACTCAGTGCCCTCTCCTGAGTGCCGCATGGACGAGCGGGTGGATGCACTTGCTGTTTTCACGAGTTTCAGAAGGTGGGAAGTCCCTTCGTATTCGCTCTATCTGCGCGTTGCGCACCGCAAGCAAGGCCATATACGGTAATCTTCGGGCAGGTCACTGGGCTCGTACCAGGGAAAAGTTCTCCGAGTGACCTTATGAGCAGTCCCGTTCACCTTCGTTCTCTACCCCGCCAGAGGGCTGAGGCCCTCCAGACGCGGTTTTACAAAGGCTAGCCATGAAACCTGTTTCCACACTCTTGGCCAAACGCGCTTTGCCGGTGTGCAGCGTCAAGCCCGAAGACTCCGTGTTCCATGCCCTGCAGGTGCTGGCTCAGCATGAGGTGGGCGCATTGGTGGTGATGCAAGGCGATCAGCTCGTGGGGGTGATTTCAGAGCGCGACTACACCCGCAAAGTGGCTTTGCAGAACAAAAGCTCCAAAGACACTTTGGTGAGCGACATCATGACCCGCGATGTGCTGGTGGTGACCCCGCAAACAGGCACCCGTGCCTGCATGCAAACCATGCGCGAGAAGAGGATCCGCCACTTGCCGGTGGTGGACGCCGGCAAAGTGACAGGCATGATTTCCATCCGCGACATCATGGACGACTTGCTCGAAGAGCACGAGCAGACCATTGCGCAGTTGGAGTCCTACATCGCATCCTGATAGGTCTGGCCCGTGGCGGCTTTGCCGTGGGCCAGGGCACAAGGCTGTGCGGTTTAAGAGGCGCTCTCCGCGTCAACCATCTTTTGCAACAAGCGTCGGTAGCGTGCCAGTCCAGCATCCGCAGCAATCGGGCGCATCGGTGGTGCGTCGGGCGTGCTGTCGATCATGGCTTGCTGTGCTTCGAGGATGGTTTTGTCCTCAAGGAAGGCGGCGCGTTGGCTTTGCAGAATGGACTCGGTGATGGTGGCGTCGTCGAGCCGGAAGTTGTGGGCCTGCATGAAGAAGTAGTGGGTGGTCCTGTCGGTCTCGGGCGTCAGTGCTTGGCAACTGTGGAAACGCAAGGCCCCGGTCATGTCGTCGTCGGCGTTGTCGACGGACTGCACTCTGCCTTCCAAGCGCAAGATGCCGGGGACCACAAAGTCGTAGTTGAACCACCGATGCACCGGGCCGGTGAAGTTACCCAGCCGCTTGTGGTAGGGCGCGGGCACCGTGTTGCGCACTGTTCGGCTGACTTTGACGCCTCTCTCAATCTCGGACACTTCAGGCCGGGCTTCCGCAATATTGGGTGACCCGCCGAAGGTTTTTTCGTGGACGTAGGAGAGGTGGGAGAAGTCCAGCAAGTTGTCGGCGATGTAGAGGTAGTTGCACTTGTAGTGCAGGTATGAAGGCAGCCAGCGCCACTCGGGGCTGTCGAGCGAAAACATGTCTTGAATCAAAGAGGCATCGGCCAGGGCGGGGTCGCCCATCCAAATCCAGATCCAGCGCTGGCGCTGAACCGTGGGGTACACCCGCTGGCCCAGCTTGGGCGGCACGCTGTCTTGCCCGGGCACTTCAATGCAGCGTCCGGTGGCGTCGTACTTCAGGCCGTGGTACATGCATCGAATGCAGTCGCCCTCTTTGCGGCCCAGGTGCAAAGGCGCATGCCGGTGGCAGCAGCGGTTGTCCATGGCCACGGTCGAGCCATCTTCGCGCCGGTAGATCACCAAGGACTGGTTGAGGATGGTGCGCTGGAGCAAGGTATCGGCCAGCACTTCGTGGTCCCAGGCGGCCACATACCAGCAGTTCTTCAAGTACATAGTGAATTCCATCGTTAAGCAAGCAAGGCGCAAGCCCAAGACACGCTCAGCGTCAGGGCTGCTGCCTCAGCACACAAACACACAGACGCAAGGGCCGCCAAGAGGCGCATTCCACTGCGCTCATTGAGGTATCAGTCGATCTGGATGCCCGTGGCTTTGATGGGCCCTTCCCAGCGCTTGAGGTCGGCGGCCTGGGTGGTGGCCAGCGTGGCCGGGGTCGAGCCGACAGGGTCGTAGCCCTGTTCAACCAGCTTGCTGCGCAGCGCAGGGGTTTGGATGGCGCGGGCCACAGCGCTGCTGATCGCATCCCGCAGTTCGGGCTTCATGCCTGCTGGGCCATACATGGCAAACCACGCAGTGGCCACCATGTCCATGCCCTGTTCTTGCAAGGTGGGCACTTCGGGCACTTGGGCATCGCGCTTGGCACCCGTCACCGCAATGATGCGCACCTTGCCAGCGCGGTGCAGCTCAGCCGTCTCTGTCACCACGTCGAACTTGTAGTCGATGTGGCCACCCAGCAAGGCGGTGTTGGCCGGGGCACCGCCCTGGAAGGGCACATGGGTCAGCTCTGCGCCGGCCCGCTGAGCAAACAAAATACCCATGAAATGAGGCAGAGTGCCCTGGCCGGGCGAGCCGTAAGTGCCCTTGCCCGGGTTGGCCTTGGCGCGGGCAATCATTTCTTGCACGGTCTTCACCGGTGTTGAGGGGCCAGCCACCACGCTGAACTGCATATGTCCGAGCAAGGAGATGGGCGTGAAGTCGGCCACCGGGTCGTAGTCCAGCTTTTTGTAGACATGGGGGAACAGCACCATCGGCCCGCTGGGCACGATGATGACCGTCTGCCCATCGGGCGCAGCACGCTTGACCAAACCAATGGCGAGCCGCCCACCCGCCCCTGGCTTGTTTTCAACAACGACTTGCGAAAAATCGTTTCTCAGGCCGTCGGCCATCAGCCGTGCCAACAAATCGGCCGAGCCCCCTGGCGGGAAGCCCACCACGATCTTCAGCGGAGCTTTGTCCTGGGCCTGAGCAACAGTGGGGAGCAGGCCGCCGAGGGCAGCGATGGCCAGCGGCAAGCTCAGGGCAAATCGTCGACGCATAGTGAAGTCTCCGGATCGAAAGATGTGTTCAGGAACAGCTTTCAATACTAAAGACTGGCCGTCACGGCTTGATCCCAATCGTTCCCGTGTTTACCCTGAGCTTGCGTGTTTGGCCCAAGCAAAGGTTTAACACTGCGGGGTATTGACCGGCGGGCCTGGCGAAGCGGCCAGATGAAAGGCGCCTTTGCCTCTGGTTACGCCCAGGGGAATCAACCCCCGCCGTAAACAATCTTGGCCTTGCCCTCAAAGGCCACGGTCTTCCAGCGGGCCAGGGCGTCGTCGCTGGGCCAGATGCGGCCTTGCTCGCCCAGGTCAATCTCGGCCACCGCGTCAGAGCGCTCCACGCTCAGCCGCACGGGCAGGCCTTGGGTCAGGCGGCCTTCTTCGGTCTCTTCCACCTTCGCAGGGCTGCTGGCCACCAGCTCGCGCAGTTGCTGCGCCAAGGCCAAGCCTTGGGCCACATTGCCGCGCGGGCACATCAGCTTGACAGCCAGGTGGCGGCCAAAGCGGGCGCGGGCGCCAGCCAGGTCCCACACTTGTTGCACGTTCAGGCGCAGGCCGCCGCTGAAGCGGTCGGGCTGCACCTTGCCTTGGATGATGACCAACTCGTCTTCTTTGAGCTGGTCTTTGTGGGCATCTAAGGTGCTTTCGTTGGCCACGGCTTCGATGGGCTCGCTGTTGTCGTCCACCTTGAAGATGCCCACGCGGCCGCGCTGGCCGTTGATGACGCGCATCTCACTGACGATGCCGGCCAGCAGTTGCGGGTCGCGAGAGTCGATCAAATCGGCCACGCGCAGCGGGGCGAATTGGCGCACCTCGGCCTCGTCTTGGTCAAACAAATGGCCAGAGAGGTAGAAGCCGACGGCGGTCTTTTCGAGCGAGAGCTTTTCGCGCACGCTGAAGGGCTCGGCGGCCACCAGTGGCGGCTCTTGCGCGGCCGAGCCGTGGCTGTCTTCCAGCATGTCAAACAGCCCGCCTTGGTTGGCGTTGGCGGCCTGGGTTTCGGCCCACTCGAAGGCCAGGCCAATGCTGGCCAGGGTTTGGGCGCGGTCGGGGTGCAGCTCGTCAAACGCGCCGGCTTTGATCAGCGCGTCGACCACGCGTTTGTTGACCTTGCTCTTGTCGCAGCGGCGGCAAAAATCAAACAAGCTCTTGAAGGGGCCGTCGGCCTCGCGAGCGGCGACGATGGCTTCAATCGCGCCCTGGCCGGTGCCCTTGATGGCACCCAAGCCATAGCGGATCTTCTTGCGGCCTTCGGCACCGGGCAAGGGCTCAAAGCGGTAGCGGCCACGGTTGACGTTAGGCGGCTCGAACTCGATCTTGAAGTTCTTGGTCGCGTCGTTCAGCAACACCCGCAGCTTGTCGGTGTCGCTGATTTCAATCGTCATATTGGCCGCGAAGAACTCGGCCGTAAAGTGCACCTTGAGCCAGCCGGTGTGATAGGCCAGCAGCGAGTAAGCCGCAGCGTGCGACTTGTTGAAGCCGTAGCCCGCGAACTTCTCCATCAGGTCGAACACCTCGTCGGCCTTGGCCTCGTCGATGTTGTTGGCCGCCGCGCCCTTGCGGAAGATGGCGCGGTGCTCGGCCATCTCCTCCGCCTTCTTCTTGCCCATGGCCCGGCGCAGCATGTCGGCGCCGCCCAGGCTGTAGCCGCCCAGCACCTGGGCGGTCTGCATCACCTGCTCTTGGTAGACCATGATGCCGTAGGTCTCGGCCAGCACCTTCTCCACCAGCGGGTGCGGGTACTCCACGGTCTCGCGGCCGTGTTTGCGCGCCACAAAGCTGGGGATCAGGTCCATCGGCCCCGGCCGGTACAGCGCGTTCAGCGCAATCAGGTCTTCCAGGCGGCTGGGCTTGGCGTCGCGCAACATGCCCTGCATGCCGCGCGATTCAAACTGGAACACGGCTTCGGTCAGGCCGTCTGAGAACAGCTTGTAGACCGCCGCATCGTCCAGCGGAATGTTCTCATAGGCAAAGTCCTTGCGCTCGGGGTAGCGGCTGGTGATGAACTCCTTGGCCACTTCCAGAATGGTCAAGGTGGCCAAACCAAGGAAGTCGAACTTCACCAGGCCAATGGCCTCGACGTCGTCTTTGTCGAACTGGCTCACCGCCGAGTCGCTGCCCGGCTGCTGGTAGAGCGGGCAGAAGTCGGTGATCTTGCCCGGCGCAATCAACACGCCCCCGGCGTGCATGCCGATGTTGCGCACCATGCCTTCCACGCGTGCGGCCAGTGAGAGCAGCTCGGCCACTTCTTCTTCGGCAGCCTCTCGCTGTTCTAGCTCGGGTGCCTCCAGGCGAGCATAGATCAGCTTGTCGTCCGGCTTCTCGGGCACTTTGGCCAGGGTCACCGTCTTGCCCGGCGGTGCTGGGATCAGCTTGGCAATGCTGTCCACATGGCCGAAGCCCATGCCCAGCACCCGGCCGATGTCGCGCAGCGCCGCCTTGGCCGCCATGGTGCCGAAGGTGGCGATCTGGCTCACGGCTTGGCGGCCGTACTTGTCTTTAACGTAATCAATGACGCGGTCGCGATTGGCCTGGCAGAAGTCGATGTCGAAGTCGGGCATGGACACCCGCTCCGGGTTCAAGAAGCGCTCGAACAGCAGGTTGTACTGCAGCGGGTCCAGGTCGGTGATCAGCAGCGCATAGGCCACCAGCGAGCCTGCACCCGAGCCTCGGCCCGGCCCCACCGGGCAGCCGTTTTCTTTGGCCCACTTGATGAAGTCCGAGACGATCAAGAAGTAGCCGGGGAAGCCCATCTTGATGATGGTGTTCAGCTCAAACTCCAGCCGCTCCACATAGCGCGGGCGCTCGGCATCGCGCTTGGCCACATCCGGGTAGAGGTGCTTGAGCCGCCCCTCCAAACCGGCGTAGGACTCCTGCCGGAAGAACTCCTCCATCGGCATCGGCTGGCCGTTCTCCAGCAGCGGCGTGGGGAAGTTGGGCAGTTGCGGCTTGCCCAGCACCAGGGTCAGGCTGCAACGCTCGGCAATCTTCAGCGTGTTGGCCACGGCAGAGGGCAGGTCGGCAAACAGCGCCTCCATCTCGGCCTGCTTTTTGAAGTACTGCTCGCGGCCAAAGCGCTTGATGCGCTTGGGGTTGGTCAGGGTTTCGCCCTCGGCCACGCAGACGCGGGCCTCGTGGGCGTCAAAGTCATCCGGCTCGTTGAACTGCACCGGGTGCGTGGCCACCAGCGGCAGTTGCAGCTCGGCGGCCAGCGGCACGGTGGCGCGCAGCAGCGGCTCGTGCTGGGGCAGGCCGCCGCGCTGGACCTCTAAGTAAAAGCGCTGCGGAAAGATCTCCGCAATCATGCGCGCGCCTTGGGCGGCGCGTGCCGTGTCGCCCGCCAACAGGGCTTGGCCCACCAGGCCGTGCTCAGCGCCAGAGAGCGCAATCAGCCCATGGCCCAGCTCGCGCAGGTCGCTCCAGCGTATCCAGGCCTGCGCCTTCTGCACATTGGCCGTCCAGGCGCGCGCCAAAAGCTCGCTGAGGTTGTGATAGCCGTCCACGTTTTGGACGATCAAGAGCAGGCGACTGGCCGTCTTGTCAGACGCGTCCGGCACGGGCTCTATCCAGCAGTCCGCCCCGATCAGCGGCTTGACGCCCTTGCCCCGGCAGGCCTTGTAGAACTTGACCGCGCCAAAAAGATTGGCGAGGTCTGAAATGCCCAGCGCCACCTGCCCATCGGCTTTGGCCCCGGCTGCGGCATCGTCGATGCGCAGCGTGCCGTCAACAACAGAAAACTCGGTGTGGGTGCGGAGGTGGACGAAGGGCATCGGCAAGACTTAGACGTTGAACAAGAAGTGCAACACGTCCCCGTCTTTGACGACGTAGTCTTTGCCTTCGGCGCGCATCTTGCCGGCTTCTTTGGCGCCTTGCTCACCCTTGTAGGTGATGAAGTCTTCGTAGGCGATGGTTTGCGCCCGGATGTAGCCGCGCTCGAAGTCGGTGTGGATCACGCCAGCGGCTTGCGGGCCGGTGGCGCCGATGGGCACGGTCCAGGCGCGCACTTCCTTCACCCCAGCGGTGAAGTAGGTCTGCAGGCCCAGGAGCTTGAAGGCGGCGCGGATCAGGCGGTTCAGTCCCGGCTCGTCCTGGCCCATTTCGGCCAAGAACATGCTGCGGTCTTCGTCGCTCATCTCAGAGAGTTCCGCTTCAGTCTTGGCGCAAATGGCCACGACCGGGCCGTTCTGGGCGGCGGCGTATTCCTTCAAGCGGTCGAGGAAGGGGTTGTTCTCGAAGCCGTCTTCCGAGACATTGGCCACAAACATGGCCGGCTTGGCCGTGATCAGGCACAGGGGCTTGAGCAAGACCAGCTCTTCCTTGCTGAAATCCACCGTGCGCACGGGCTTGCCTTCGTTCAGTGCGGCGTCGCACTTTTCCAGCACTTTGACCAAGGCGATGGCGTCTTTGTCACCCGCGCGGGCCACCTTGTTGTAGCGGTGCAGGCTCTTCTCCACGGTGCCCATATCGGCCAAGCAGAGTTCGGTCTGGATCACCTCGATGTCGGAGATCGGGTCGATCTTGTTGTTGACGTGGATGACGTTGCCGTCTTCAAAGCAGCGCACCACATTGACGATGGCGTCGGTCTCGCGGATATGGCTCAAGAACTGGTTGCCCAGGCCTTCACCCTTGGAAGCACCGGCCACCAAGCCGGCAATGTCCACAAACTCCACGATGGCCGGCAGCACGCGCTCGGGCTTGACGATCTCGGCCAGCGCGGCCAGGCGTGGGTCGGGCAGCTCAACCACGCCCACATTGGGCTCGATGGTGCAGAAGGGGTAGTTCTCGGCTGCAATGCCGGCCTTGGTCAAGGCGTTGAACAGAGTGGATTTGCCCACATTGGGCAGGCCGACGATGCCGCACTTGAGGCTCATGGGACGCTTTCTAGGAGAGGGTAGGGGGGCGGACTTCGCCGAACCCGTGATTCTAGGGCGGCTGGTGCCCTGGCCTCAGGCGGCCTCCTACAATGGCCCGCATGAGTGCCTTTGATGTGCGAGTTCTGGGCAGCGGCATCGTCAGCCGCTGTGTGGCTCTGGTCTTGGCGCAGCAGGGGCTGCGTATCGCCCTGCAGGCCAAGCCTGCGGCGGCGGGCTTGGGCGCGCCGTCGCAAGAGGATGTACGCGCCTATGCGCTGAACCCGGCTTCTGTGGCCCTGCTGCAGCGCTTGAAGGTGTGGGACGCCCTGCCGCTTGACGCCCGCACCACCGTGTTGGACATGGACGTGCACGGCGACGCACTGGGCGGCCACATTGCGTTTTCAGCCTGGGACCATGCCACCGAGGCCTTGGCCTGGATCGTGGATGCCGCAGCGCTGGAAAGCGTGCTGGACACGGCCGCCAGCTTTGCCGCCTCTGTCACCGTGCAGCCTGAGCCTGCCGCCGCCGCGCTGACCGTGGTGGCTGAGGGCAAGGCCTCAGCCCAGCGGGCCGCACTGGGTGCCCAGATGCAGCGCCACCCGTATGGCCACTGGGCGCTGGCGGCGCGTTTGGTATCCGAGCAGCCGCATTGCGGCACGGCCCGCCAGTGGTTCCGCAGCCCCGACATTTTGGCGCTGCTGCCTTTTGACCGACCCGAGCCGCAGCAGTCTTGGGGGCTGGTGTGGTCGCAACCTGAGGCCCAGGCCAAAGACATGCTGGCCTGGCCGGTAGAACAGTTTGAAGCCGCTTTGCTGGAAGCCAGCCAGGGTGCCGTGGGCGCGCTGCGCTTGGCCAGTGAGCGGGCGCTGTGGCCGCTTGCCTTGGCTCAAGCCGAGCCGGTGGTCGGCCCGGGCTGGGCGCTGGTGGGTGACGCCGCCCATGTGGTGCACCCGCTGGCCGGGCAGGGCCTGAATTTGGGCCTGGCCGATGTGCTGGCGCTGGACGAGGTGATGGCCCAGCGTGAGGCCTGGCGCGAACTGGGCGACCCGGCCTTGCTGGCTCGTTATGTCCGGAAACGGCGGCTGGCTACGTTAACCATGGCGGGCGGTACGGATGCACTGTGGCACCTATTTGCCTCAAATGCCCCAGGATTGAGGGAACTTCGCAACCATGGCATGAGTCTGGTAGACCGTGTCGCACCGCTGAAGCGCTGGCTCATGGGCCGAGCGATGAGCGTTTGACCGGGCGTGGCTCGGCTTAACTTTTCAAGGATGATCATGTTCAACACCACCGCTTTGGCCGCACGCTCGGCTGGCTCTTGGGTTCGCGCCGCCGCGCTGGCCTTGCCCCTGGGCCTGAGTTTGGTCTCGGGTGCGCAAGCGGACGAAGCCTCCATTCGCAAGAACTTGGCCGATCGCATGGCCAACTTGCCGCGCATCGATGAAATCAGCAAAACACCCATTCCCGGCATTTATGAGCTGCGCATGGGGACAGACATCCTTTACAGCGACGAAGACGGTACCTTTTTGATTGAAGGGGCATTGTTTGATACCCGCAGCAAAACGGACATCACCAAGGCCCGTATGGACAAGCTCACCGCAGTGGACTTTGCCAAGCTGCCCTTGAAGGACGCCATCGTCATCAAGCAGGGCAATGGCTCGCGCAAGATGGTGGTGTTTTCCGACCCCAACTGCGGCTATTGCAAGAAAATTGAGCGCGACCTGGTCAGTGTCAAGGATGTGACCATCTACACCTACCTGATTCCCATATTGGGAGCAGACTCGGTGCTGAAGACACGTGACATTTGGTGCTCCAAGGAGCAGGCCAAGACTTGGCGCTCCTGGATGCTTGACGGCCAAGCCGCCAGCAAGGCCCCTGAGAAATGCGACACCGCTGCGCTGGACCGCAACATGGCCCTGGCCCGCAAGCACAAAATTCAGGCCACTCCAGCCGTGATCTTTGAAGATGGCAGCCGCGCGCCGGGAGCCATTCCCGCAGAGCAGATTGAAAAGCTGCTGGCGTCCGCCAAAAGGGGCTGAGCCCTGATGGGCGTGGGTTGAATGCCACGGCAACCCCGGCTTGCCTGGGGTCGTCGGGCCTGACGGGTGCAGGTGGCACCCGGCTCGGGCGACAATGGCACGCCATGAACACCTCGCCGTCCCCTGATTCCACCTCGCTTGACATCGTGCTGCCCGACGAGCCACCGCTCTGGGCCAGCCGTATGGGCCATGCGGGTCTGATTCCTTTTGTCTTGCTGTCCTTGCTGGTCTGGGTGGTGTGGCCGGATGTGCAGCCGGACGTGACCCTAGCTTTCTCAGCCTATGCCGCCACCATCGTCGCCTTTTTAGGCGGTGTGCATTGGGGGCTGGCCATGCGGGCGGAAGGCCCCGGCCCTAGGGCTTTCCGCTGGGCAGTGGTGCCGCCGCTCTTGGCATGGGTCGGTGCCATCATGCCACCCCACGCCGGTTTGGTGTGGTTGGGGGCCGCCTTGGTGCTTTGTTACCTGGTGGACCGCCGCTTGTACCTGGCCTGCGGGCAGGCACATTGGCTGACCCTACGCTTCCGTCTCAGTGCAGTGGCGGCCCTGTCTTGCTTTTTGGGTGCAGCAGGCATTTGAGTGGCGGCACCTGCTGCAGGGGTGTCGTGCCCCTTTGGGCTGCGGCCGACTCACTCACCTTCTTTGAGGACTCAGCGCCATGATCGCATATCGCATTGAGGTGGCCAGTGCCACCGAGCACCGCTTTGCTGTGACGCTCACCGTGCCCGCGCCCAGCGCCCAAACGCGCTTGAGCCTGCCGGTGTGGATTCCGGGCAGCTATTTGGTGCGCGAGTTTGGCCGCCACCTCAGCCGCCTGACCGCCCACCAGGGGCAGCGCGCCTTGACGCTGACGCAACTGGACAAAACCACCTGGCAGGTGGACTGCACAGGCCAGGCGGCGCTGACCGTGCGCTACGAGGTCTATGCCTTTGATGCCTCGGTGCGCACAGCCTTTTTGGATGACCGGCGCGGGTTTTTCAATCCCACCAGCCTGTGCTTGAGTGTGCAGGGCCGCGAGCATGAAGCCCACAGCATTGAGCTGGCCCGCCTGCCCAAGGGCTGGGCGGTGGCAACGGCCATGACGCCCAGTGGCAAGCTGCGTTGGCAGAGCGCCGACTACGACGAGCTGATTGACCACCCCTTTGAGCTGGGGGCGTTTTGGCGTGGGGAGTTTGTGGCTAACGGCGTGGCGCATGAGTTTGTCGTCGCGGGGGCCTGGCCTGGCTTTGACGGCGAGCGCTTGCTGGCCGACACCCAAAAAATCTGCGCCACGCAAATCAGCTTTTGGCATGGCCGCAAAAAGCCGCCGTTCAGTCGCTATGTGTTCATGCTCTACGCCACCGAAGATGGCTACGGCGGCTTGGAGCACCGGGCCAGCACAGCCTTGATCGCCAACCGTCGTGACCTGCCCCGGCGGGATCAAATAGGCCTGAATGACGGTTATGTGAAGCTGCTGGGCCTGATCAGCCATGAGTATTTTCATACCTGGAACGTGAAGCGGCTGAAGCCTGCTGAGTTTGTGCCCTACGAATTGAGCCGCGAAAACTACACCGAGCTGCTGTGGTTCTTCGAGGGCTTTACGTCCTACTACGATGACCTGTTCCTGCTGCGCGCGGGACTCATCGACGCGCCTCGTTACCTCAAACTGCTGGCGCAAACCTGGAACGGTGTGCGCAACACCCCGGGCCGCCATGTGCAAAGCGTGGCCGAGTCCAGTTTTGATGCCTGGGTCAAGTACTACCGCATCGACGAGAACAGCCCTAACGCCACCATCAGCTACTACACCAAGGGCGCTTTGGTAGCCTTGTTGCTGGACCTGCGCCTGCGCCAGGCCGGCGTCACAGGAGGCTTGGACCTGGTGATGCGCAGCCTGTGGGCCCGCTGCAAGGGCGGCGCACTGACCGAGGCCGACGTGCTGGCCGAAGTGGCCGCCGTGGCGGGTGCCGGCCTGGCCCAAGAGCTGGCCTCCTGGGTCCATGGCCGGGGTGATTTGCCGCTAGAGCCTGCGCTAAAGGCTGCTGCCGTGCAAGTAGGCCGTGAAGAGGCAGGCTTCTCGGCCAGTTTGGGCCTCAAGCTCACCGAAAGCGTCTTGACGGGTGTTCAGGTGAAGTCGGTGCTGGCGGGCAGTGCGGCGGCGGCCGCCGGGGTGTCTGCGGGCGACGAGATTTTGGCCGTGAATGGTTGGCGGGTGCGCCGCCTTGACGAGGCCTCGCAGTGGCTGCAAGCGGGCGAGGGCTTTGACCTGACGCTATGCCGCCAGCAGCGCTTGGCTACCCTGAGGGTGGAGAGGGGCGTCGACCCCGCCTTGACCCAGAGCTTGACCCTGGGCTTGGAGGCGCAGGCGGCTGCGGCCGCCAAAGCACTGCGCCAAAGTTGGATCAAAGCCTGACACTGCATGGCCCAAGCTCCTGCCACGCCTGATGCACCCGCGCCAGGGTTTGCGCGCCATCAACGCTTGTTGGCGGTGCTGGTGGTGCTCGTGGTACTGGCCCATGCAGCAGTCGGCTGGCAGGTGGCCGAATCGCGCATTGGCGAAGGCGATGCCGACACTGCCCCTAAGGCATTGGAGGTCAGTTTTGTCAAAGAGCTGATGCCCCAGGCTCCGCCCGTATTGGTGGCGGCAGCACCGGTGGTGCCAGCGCCTGTGGTGGCACCGGTGGCAGCGGCGGCATCCGCCGCTTCAGCGCCGCAAGCTGAGCCCTTGCCCACCCCGGTGCAGCCCGCGCCTGTGCCCACCGCGCCCCCGCCGCCCGTGGAGCTTGCTCAAGCGGAGGTGGAGCCGAGCCCCGTGCTACCGCCCGAGGCCACACCGTCCTCCGCGACCTCGGTGGAGATGAACCTGACCAACGCCACGCCAACAGCCGCCACGCCCCAGCCCTTTTCCTGGCCGGCCTCGACGCGCTTGGCCTATCAATTGGTGGGCGATTTCCGGGGGCCGTTTGAAGGCCATGCCACCGTGGAGTGGCTGCGCCGCGACCAACGCTACCAAGTGCGCATCGAGGTCGGTGCGGCGCTGATCTTTACCCGGCGCATGCTCAGCGACGGTGTGTTGGGCAAGATGGGCTTGGCCCCGCAACGCTACGACGAAGAGACCGACGCGCCCTTTTCCGCCACGCGGCGGCAGACCGTGCGCTTTGGTGCGGACCAGATCGAGCTGGCCAACGGCATGCCCATTGCCACGGTGCCGGGGGTTCAGGACCCTGCCAGTCAGTTGGTGCAGATCACCTGGCGCATGCTGACCCAACCCGAGCTGGCCCAGCCTGGGCAGGTCTTGGCCTTGCCGCTGGCCCTGCCCCGACGCCTGGGGCAATGGACCTATGATGTCACCGGTTTTCAAACCATCAACTTGCCGTTTGGTGCCACGCAGACCTTGCATTTGGCACCTCGCCTAGGCGATGGGCGTGGTGATGAAATCACCATGGAGGTTTGGTTGGCACCCAGTCTGCAATACCTGCCCGTGCGGATTCGTTTTGCACAGGCCAAAACTGGCGCTTCAGCCGAGTTGACCTTGGCCTCTCGGCCCCGCCAGGCGGACGACGCCCCGACCTCGACGGCAACGCCCCCTCAACGATAGGAGACCCGCAATGACTTATGAATGCATCTTGACCGACGTGCGCGGTGATGGCCCGCTCAAGACGGGTGTGATCACCCTGAACCGTCCCAAGCAGATGAATGCACTCAACGACCAGTTGATGGATGAGTTGGGCGAGGCCCTGTTGGCCTTCGATGCAGATGCCGGCATCGGCAGCATCATTCTGACGGGCAGTAAAAAGGCTTTTGCTGCGGGGGCGGACATCTCGGCCATGGCCGACTATGACCATATGGAGGCCTTCCACCGCCAGCACATCAGCCGCAACTGGGAGACCATTCGCCAGGTGCGTAAACCGGTGATCGCCGCTGTGGCTGGGTTTGCCCTGGGTGGTGGCTGCGAAGTGGCCATGATGTGTGACGTGGTGTTGGCGGCAGATAACGCGCGATTTGGCCAACCCGAGATCAAGATTGGTATCGTGCCTGGTGCCGGGGGCACCCAGCGCTTGCCCCGCGCCATCGGCAAGTCCAAGGCCATGGAATTGCTGCTGACCGGCAAGTTCATGAGCGCTGAAGACGCAGAGCGCGCGGGCTTGGTGTCACGTGTCATCCCTCTGGCCAGCTTGATGGAAGAAGCCTTGGCGCTGTGCGCCCAGATCAACGCCCAGAGCCAGCCCTC
This sequence comes from Ideonella sp. MAG2, assembly GCA_004359425.1. Taxonomy (GTDB): domain Bacteria; phylum Pseudomonadota; class Gammaproteobacteria; order Burkholderiales; family Burkholderiaceae_C; genus Ideonella. The sequence goes on from PTEU01000006.1 coordinate 29,792, forward strand.
GGTGATGATGATCAAGGAACTGGTCAACGAGTCTTTTGAGAGCGGCCTGTCGACCGGCGTGCGCTATGAGCGCCGCCTGTTCCATTCGCTCTTCGGCACGCAAGACCAGCGTGAGGGCATGGGCGCGTTTGTGCAAAAGCGCCCACCTGAGTTCAAACACCGCTAAGGCCGCTGACCCCTTGGCCCCGATGAGCACCTGCCCGCGCCTGCTGCTGGCACCCATGGAGGGCTTGCTAGACCACACCCTGCGCGACGCCTTGACACGCGCCGGGGGGATTAGCCGTTGCGTCAGTGAGTTCATCCGCATCACCGACCAACTTCTGCCGCATCGAGTCTTTGCGCGCATCGTGCCGGAGCAGCTTCATGGTTGGCGCACCCCAGCGGGAGTGTTGGTACGGCCACAGCTCCTGGGCAGTGACCCAGCTTGCTTGGCCGACAACGCGGCCCGCGTGGCCGAGATGGGGGCACCCGGCATAGACCTGAACTTCGGCTGCCCTGCCAAGATCGTCAACCGCCATGGTGGCGGGGCCACCTTGTTGGACGAGCCGGAGCTGCTGTACCGCATAGCCCGCGCAGTCAGGGCGGGCCTGCCCGAGGGGGTGCCGCTGTCGGCCAAGATGCGGCTGGGCAACCAAGACGATAGCCGGTCTGTGGCCTGCGCACTGGCGCTGGTGGAGGGCGGTGTGTGCGAGCTGGTGGTGCATGCCCGCACCAAGGCACAGGCCTACCGTCCACCGGCTTACTGGGAGAAGGTGGCCGCGATCCGCCAAGCCGTGGCTGTTCCCTTGGTGGCGAATGGTGAAATTTGGACGCTGGCCGATGCCCTGGCCTGCCGGGCAGCCTCTGGCTGTGAAGCGCTGATGTTGGGCCGGGGCATGGTGGCCAACCCAGGTTTGGCGCTGGCCATCGTGGCGCACGACGCCCGCGCCTCTGACCCCTCTGGCCTGAGTTGGGCCGCCTTGCAGCCGCTATTGCAGGGCTTTTGGGCCTCGGTTTGTGCGCACATCGTGCCCCGCAACCGGGCTGGGCGCTTGAAGCAGTGGCTCAACTACCTGCGCCGCCACTATCCAGAAGCCCAGAGGGCCTATGCCGCACTGCGCACCGAGAACGACCCGCAACGCTTGGCCCTGCGGCTCTTCAGCGAATTTGCCGCAACACCCAGCCCCTGCATGCACGTTGACGAGGTGATGGCTTGAGCAAAGCATTCACCAAAGAGCCCGAGGGTGACGACGACGACGAGGGCGGCGCACTGCCGCCCTTGCCCGCAGGCAGCAAAAACTACATGACCCCCGCCGGCTATGCCCGCTTGCGGGACGAGCTGTTGAACCTGATCGACAACGAGCGCCCGCGCATCGTAGAGATCGTGCACTGGGCGGCGTCCAACGGCGACCGCTCCGAAAACGGCGACTATCTCTACGGCAAAAAGCGCCTGCGTGAGATCGACCGCCGTATCCGCTTCTTGACCAAACGCCTCGATGTGGCGGAGGTGGTGGACCCTTCGGCACACCACGGCAGCGACCAGATTTACTTTGGTGCCACGGTGACCTATGCCAACGGCAAAGGCGAGGAGCGCACCATCACCATCAAGGGCATCGACGAGGTCGATCACCTGGCCGGCGAAGTGAGCTGGATTGCTCCCATCGCCCGCGCCCTGCTCAAAGCCCGGGAGGGCGACGAAGTGCAACTCATGACCCCAGGTGGCTTGGAGACGCTGGAGGTGCTTGAGGTGCGATATCCCCCTAAAAAAGAAGCCTGAGGGTCTGTCCGGTTAGGTGTTCTAAGTCCGTGTAAGGGGCTGAAGACTCTGCGGTGAGCAGCGTCATTGTTCAACCCCACACAGGCAGCCCATGGCCCCGTGTGGATACCACACGGAGGTATTTGATGAACCGACAATTCATGGTCGTCGGGCGGCAGCGGTCGCCCATGCGAGGCCACATGCTGTGGTTGACCGGGGCGATGTTCAGCGCAGCCACGCTGGCCCAGTCCCTGCCGCCGCCCAATCTGCCCCACTACGCCTTGGTAGAGCCTGACAAGAAAGCCTACGGACGAGCGTCGTATGACTTTCGGGATGTAGGCTGTATCGACTACTGGTTTGTCGGCCACGACACCACTGACGGCCCCTTCATGTGCGACCTTGCCCAAAAGGGGGCGTTCAAATCGCGCACGACGCGCCTGCCCACCAAGGCCGTCGATGGGACAGACATGGACCGTCATGAATGTGGCTTTATGCACTTGGACGGCGACCGGAAGATCGACATGGTGTGTACCTTGGGGGCCAATAAGGGGACTGGAACTGGCCCGAATGAGGTGTACCGCAATACCTCCACGAGTACCAAGGTGCAGATGACGCGCATCAGCACCCCCACGGGAATTGAAGACCCCTATGGGAGGGGCCGAACCGTGGAGCCCTTCCGCTGGGCTGATGGCACACAGGGCGTTTGGACCACGGTTCACGGTGCGCTGCGCCTCGACGGCCACCCCAATATCAACCGCTTGTTCCGTTACAACGGCTTGGGGTCGTTTACCTTCACCGAGGTGCCTGAACCGCTGGTCAACATCACCACCTACAACAATTGTTCGCGCAGTGGTGACCTCAACGGCGATGGCTTGGATGACTTGGTGTTGTGTCGCGACGTAGGGGAGGGGGGCAAGCACCCAGCTCCCAGCCTCGTGCTCTACCAAAACCCCGACATGAGTTGGCGCTCTGCGACCTTGCCCATGGCCTCCAAGTATTGGCTCACGGCCGAAGTGCGGGACTTGAATCAAGATGGCCGCAAGGACTTGTTGGTGTCCATCTCGGAAGCCGGAAACTATCGAATCGAGTTGTACTTGCAAGCCGCCGACGGTAGCCTGCCTGCCCAGCCCTCCTGGTCGGCAGCCTTGTCGGCCCCTGCCAACAGCCTGGCGGTGGGCGATATGGATGGGGACGGGCACCCCGACATTTATGTCACGCAGTCGCAGACGGCGGTTTGCCAAAACCAAGGCAAAACCAAAGGCAAGATGACGGACACTTGGCCCGATGTCTTGTTCTATTCTGCGGGCGTCTCAGGTGGCGGGTGGGCCCCCTTGGTGCTCAGCAACGAACCGCAGGCCGATGGCTGCTCATGGCTGGCGACGGCGGCCGAGCCGGGGGTGATTCACTTGGCTCGCGGCTACGAGGGTTACCCCGGCGACAACTACGTGGTCTTCTTTGGTGCGGCTGCGGCCCAAGCTGCAAAGGTCACTCCGACCGCGCCGCCGACGCAGGCCCAGCGACAGCGCGCTTGGCGAGAGGCCATCCTGGAGCAGATTCGGGATCGCTGAGGCAGGCCGCTCACTTAGCACGCACCCGCTGTGTGCGCAGCACCGAGGGTGAGCGCTTCAGTGTGCGCAACACGTCGGCCAGGTGCAGGCGGTCGCGCACGCTGACCAAGAGGCGGATCTCCACGGTCTCGCCCACCGCTTCATCGCCCATGGCAATGTGGGTGATGTCAGCCTCGGCGGCTGACACCGCCTGCGCCACTTGGGCCAAAACACCCTTGCCATTGCTCACCAACACCAGCACGGCCGCCTCAAAGGGCCGGGTGGGTTGCTCGGCCCATTCCACTTGCATCCAACGCTCGGGGTCGCGTTCATAGAGCCGCTTTCCATTCGGCGCGCATGGCTTGGCTCAGCATCTTGAGGCCGAGTTCTTGCGATTCCTCGTGCTCCAAGTTTTTCAAGAAGTGGCGGATTTTGCTGCGAGCCCTTCCGGTGCGGACGAAATTAAGCCATGCCGGGTTGGGCCGCGCGCCCGGTGCGGTGATCACCTCGACCACATCGCCACTGCGCAGCTCGGCCCTGAGGGCTGCGGGCTCGCCGTTGATCTTGGCGGCAACGCAATGGTCGCCCACATCGGAGTGGATGGCGTAGGCAAAGTCGATGGGTGTGGCACCGCGCGGCAGGGCCAGGATCTTGCTTTTTGGGGTGAAGACATAGACCGCGTCGGGCACCAGGTCGATCTTGACGTGCTCCAAGAACTCCGAGGCATCTCGGGTTTCGTTTTGGATGTCCAGCAGTGATTTGAGCCACATGGCACCCAGGCGCTGGGCCACATCGCTGGGGTTGACGTTTTTTTGAGCCCCCACTTTATAGAGCCAGTGGGCTGCAATGCCGGCCTCGGCCACCGCATGCATTTCGTCCGTGCGAATCTGAAACTCCACTGCCGTGCCTAAGGGGCTGACCAGGGTGGTATGCAGAGATTTGTAGCCGTTGGGCTTGGGGATGGCGATGTAGTCTTTGAAGCGCCCAGGAACGGGCTTGTAGAGCTGATGCAGCACGCCCAGGGCGTGGTAACAGTCCATCAGATTGGCCACGACGATGCGAAAACCAAAGATGTCGTTGACCTCGGCAAAGCCAGCGTGCTTCTCGCGCATCTTGCGGTAGATGGAGAAGACGGTTTTCTCGCGGCCCGAGATATCCACCCGCATGCGAGCCTCGCTAAAGGCCTTGACCACATCGTTCTGCACCCGCGAGACGATGTCGCGCCGATAACCACGCGCACGCTGCAGGGCTTTCTCCAGAGCCGCATGTCGCCAGGGGTGCAGGTAGGAGAAGGACAGCTCCTGCAGCTCGCGGTAGGTTTGGTTCAGCCCCAGGCGGTGGGCAATGGGGGCATAAATGTCCAAGGTCTCGCGGGCAATACGGCCGCGCTTACTGGCCGCCATGGCCGCCATGGTGCGCATGTTGTGCAGACGGTCGGCCAGCTTGACCAAGATGACCCGCACGTCGCGCGACATGGCCAGCAGCATCTTGCGAAAAGACTCGGCCTGACCCTCTTCGCGGGTGGAAAACTGTAGCTTGTCCAGCTTGGTCAGGCCATCCACCAACTCGGCGGTGGGGGCACCAAAGCGTTCAATCAGCTCACTCTTGGTGACGCCGCAGTCCTCCATGGCGTCATGCATCAAGGCGGCCATGATGGCCTGGGCGTCCAGTTTCCAGTCGGCCACCAAGCCGGCCACGGCAATGGGGTGGGTGATGTAGGGCTCGCCGCTGGCGCGGAATTGGCCCAGGTGAGCTTCATCTGCAAACTTGTAGGCGTCGCGAATGAGCTTGAGGTCGGCTTTGCTGAGATAACCCAGCTTGTCGGACAAGGCCGCAAACGAGCTGACTTCCGGCGGCATGCTGCGCGGGCTGCCTGTGGGCACCCGGGGCTTGGACTGCAAAGCGGCGGGGAGAAAGTCAGCAAGCGTGCGAATCACCATGGCTCGAATTTAGCGGAAATACGCCACCCCTTGAGCAAGATGGTGCCAAGCCCACGCAAATCCCTGGGCCAAGCTACGTAGCACCTGAGTGCGCCCATGAAAAAAGGGCACCGAGGTGCCCTTTGATCGATGCCCAAGCCACACGCAGCGGCCTGTGCCTGGCGGTCAGGTCGGAACCTTGCGCAGCATCTCCAGACCCACTTCACCGGCAGCGATTTCGCGCAGCGCGGTCACGCCAGGCTTGTTTTTGCTGTCCACACGAGGGGTGTGGCCCTGGCTCAGCATGCGCGCACGGTAAGTGGCGGCCAACACAAGCTGGAAGCGGTTGGGGATCTTGTTCAGGCAGTCTTCGACGGTGATGCGGGCCATGTGGGATCCAGTGACTCTTGGTGAGAAAGCGCTGAGGCTCAAATGCCCAGCGAGTGAAACACAGCGGCCTTGGCGCGGCGTTGAGCCGCATATTTCAAGCGCTGCGAATGAACCACCGTTTTCAGGTCAAACACGGCGGTTTCAAAGAGGGCATTAATTATAACGTAGTCAAAATACTGGGCCTGGGCCACCTCGGTGCGGGCGTTTTCCAGGCGCTTGGCGATGACCTCTGCCTGGTCCTCGCCCCGGCGGCGTAGGCGCTGCTCCAGCTCTTCCCAGCTCGGTGGCAAGATGAAAACAAGCACCGCCGCTGGAAAGAGCTTTCGGATTTGCAGCGCGCCTTGCCAGTCGATCTCCAGCAAAACGTCCTTGCCTTGGGTCAGCAGGTTCTCAATCACGGCGCGCGAGGTGCCGTAGTAGTTGCCATGTACCGTGGCCCATTCGACAAACTCGCCCCTGCCCACCATGGCTTGGAACTCCTCGGCGGGGACAAAGAAATATTCTCGGCCATGTTGCTCTTGGCCGCGCGGCGCGCGGGTGGTGTGCGAGACCGAGACGTTGAGGTGGGAGTCGACCTCCAACAAGGCCTTGACCAAGCTGGATTTGCCCGCCCCGCTGGGGGCGGCCACGACGTAGAGGTTTCCGGGCATCTCCATGGTGCTTACTCGATGTTTTGAACCTGCTCGCGCATTTGTTCGATCAAAACCTTCATCTCCACCGAGATGCCGGTCAACTCCAAGGCGGCGGACTTGGAACCCAGGGTGTTCGCCTCGCGGTGCAGCTCTTGGATCAAAAAGTCCAGGCGCTTACCCAATTCGCCCCCTGCGGTCAGCAGGCGCTCGATCTCATCCAGGTGGGCTTTGAGGCGAGACAGCTCTTCGGCCACGTCAATGCGAATAGCAAAGGCGGCGGCTTCGGAGAGCGCGCGTTCACGGGCGGACTCGGCGGTGACCGCATGGCCCGCGCCCGCACTCTGCAAGGCCTCGTTCCATCGCTCCAAAAAGCGCTCTTGCTGGCGCTGAACCACCAGTGGCACTTGGGGTTCAGCCTGGGCGGCCAGCTCGCGCAGCTTGTGCACACGCTCCATCAAGATCTGCACCAAGCGCTCGCCTTCGCGGCCGCGCGCTTCGCGCAAGGCAGCCAGGCTGTCACGGGCGGCGCTCAGGGTCAGCTCGTCCCATTGCGGGGCGGCGGTGGGGGCGGCGCTGCCACGGCACCATTGCAGGGCTTCATGCACGCTCAAGGCTTGGGCCTTGGGTAGCCAGGCCGTTACCGACGACTCCAGGCGGGCCAAGCGGTTGAGCTGCTCAGAACTCGGCTGAGGCAGGCCCTCGTCGGCAGCGCGGCCCAAGGCGGCTCGCACCTCCACTTTGCCGCGCTTCAAGCCGCCCACCAGCAGGTCGCGCAAGGCGGGCTCCAGGTGGCGCAACTCGTCGGGGAGGCGGAAGGCGATATCGAGGAAGCGGCTGTTGACCGACCTTAGCTCGACGCTGACGCCGGGCTGGTTAGGAACTTCCTCTGTCCGGGGTGCGGCAGCGGCGCTGGCGAACCCGGTCATGCTGTAAACTGGCATGGAGCTTTTGCACCTAGCAAAAACAAGGATTATGTCAAAGCCTAAACCAGCCCCCTTGCCTGCGGGCACAGTGGTCGGTGGCTACCAGATCGTCAAAAAACTGGCGGCCGGCGGTTTTGGTGTGGTTTACCTCGCCGAAGACGAAGGTCGCCACCATGTGGCGCTCAAAGAGTACCTACCGGCGTCTCTGGCCGAGCGGTCTGCAGGCGAGTTGATTCCGCGCGTGAAGCCGGAAAAGCAGCCTCTGTACCGTCTCGGCCTGAAAAGCTTCTTCGAAGAAGGGCGCTCGCTTGCCCAGATTTCGCACCCCAGCGTGGTCTCGGTGCTGAATTTCTTCCGCGAGAACGAAACCGTCTACATGGTGATGAACTATCTGCAGGGCGATACCTTGCAGGACTTCATCATCACCGCGCGAGATTTGAAGCGCGAAAAGGTGTTCCGCGAGTCCACCATCCGCAGCCTGTTTGACGAGATCCTGCGCGGTTTGCGCATCGTGCACCAGCACAAGATGCTGCACTTGGACATCAAACCGGCCAACATCTTCATCACCAACGACAACCGCGCGGTGCTGCTGGACTTTGGCGCGGCGCGCGAGGTGCTGTCCAAAGAGGGCAATTTCATTCGCCCGATGTACACGCCGGGCTTTGCCGCACCTGAGATGTACCGTCGCGACGGTGCCTTGGGGCCCTGGACAGACATCTACGCGATTGGCGCCTGCCTCTACGCGTGCATGCAGGGCTATCCACCTAACGATGCCCCACAACGTATCGAGAAAGACCGGCTACCGCTGTCGCTCTCGCGCCTGCGCAACACCTACTCCGACAATCTCATCGAAGTGACCGAGTGGTGCATGTCGCTAGACCCGCTGTCGCGGCCGCAAAGCGTGTTTGCCCTGCAAAAAGAGCTCTCGCGTGAAACCGAGCGCCGTTACACCTCGCTGAGCTTCACAGAGCGCTTGAAGCTTCAGATCGAGAATCTGAAATCAGGGGCACGCAGCTAAGGTCTGCGGCGTCCCACTAGCCTACAGAAGTCACCATGAGGTTTTCCGTCTACCAAGTCAGCCGCAAGGGCGGGCGCGAAAAGAACGAAGACCGCATGGGTTATTGCTACACCCGAGACGCCGGCTTGTTTGCGCTGGCCGATGGCATGGGTGGCCACCCTGAAGGCGAGGTGGCGGCCCAGTTAGCACTGCAAACCATGGCCGCAGCGTTTCAGCGTGAAGCCAAGCCTCAGCTCAAGAACCCGCTGCGCTTTTTGCAAGAGTCCATCTTGGCAGGGCATTACCAACTTTTGCGCTATGCCACCGATAAGTCCCTGGTCGACACGCCTCGCACGACCATGGTGGGCTGCTTGATGCAGGGGGCCGCTGCCTATTGGGCGCATTGCGGCGATTCCCGCCTCTACCTGGTGCGCGACGGCCTGATGCTGGCCCGCACCCGCGACCATTCCTACACCTGTCTCTTATACACATCTAGATGTGTATAAGAGACAGGGCCTGTGCTTGAGTGTGCAGGGCCGCGAGCATGAAGCCCACAGCATTGAGCTGGCCCGCNTTGGCGGGGCAAGCTCAGCGCCGTGCCAGCTTTGTCTGCGCCTTGGTGGCCATTCGCTCGGCGGAAGACCCAGAGCCCCTGATCGCCTTTGGCCGATGGCAGGGCGAGATCTTGCGCGAGCCGCAAGGTGAGGGCGGTTTCGGCTATGACCCGCTGATGTTCATCCCGGCCTTTGGCTGCACCGTGGCCGCACTCGATGCCGCCACCAAGAACGCGCACAGTCACCGCGCGCTGGCGGCGGCCCAACTGCTGGGCCTGATGCAAAGCGCCTGGGGCTTGGGCCGGTGATGGACGACGCGCTGGTTCAGCGCTATCTGCGCCCAGGCACTTTGCAGTTGGGAGCACCCCCACCGCTGTCGGTGTATGTGCACCTGCCGTGGTGCCTCAAAAAATGCCCTTACTGCGATTTCAACTCGCACGAGTTCAAGGGTATTCGCTTGGCCCCATCCCAGCTGCCCGAAGACGCGCTGCCCGAGGCCCGCTACCTGGACGCGCTGCGAGCCGACCTGGAGGCCAGCTTGCCCCTGGTCTGGGGGCGCTCGGTGCACTCCATCTTCATTGGCGGCGGCACGCCCAGCCTGTTCTCACCCGAGGCCATTGCTCGCCTGCTCAGCGACATCCGCTTGTTGCTGCCTCTGCTGCCGGGCTGTGAGATCACCATGGAGGCCAACCCCGGCACTTTCGAGAAAGACCGCTTCAGGGCCTACCGCGCGGCCGGGGTCACTCGCCTGTCCATCGGGGTGCAGAGTTTTGAGGATGCCAAGCTGCAAGCTCTGGGGCGCGTGCATGACAGTGCCCAAGCCCGCGCTGCGGTGGCCGAGGCAGCCGCTTGCTTTGACACCTTCAACCTCGACTTGATGTATGCCCTGCCGGGGCAGACGGCCGAAGAACTGGCCCAAGACCTGAGCACCGCGCTGAGCTTTGCCCCGCCGCATCTGTCCCTCTACCACTTGACGCTGGAACCCAATACCGTTTTTGCGAATCACCCGCCGGTGTTGCCGGATGACGATGTCAGCGCCGACATGCTGGACCAAGTGGTTGCCACCACGGCAGCGGCGGGCCTGCAGCGCTATGAGGTGTCGGCCTACGCCCGCCCAGGCCACCGCTGCACCCACAACCTCAACTACTGGCAATTTGGTGACTACCTGGGTTTGGGGGCGGGCGCACACGGCAAGCTGAGCTACCCACACCGGGTGGTGCGCCAAGTCAAATGGCGCGAGCCGGCGACCTATATGCGCGAGGCCTTGGCCGGCAAAGCCTGCTCTAACGACGAGGAGGTCGCACGCAAGGCCTTGCCCTTTGAGTTCATGCTCAATACCCTGCGCCTGCGCGATGGATTTGAAGAAGCCTTGTTCATGGAACGCACAGGCTTGCCCCACTCGGCGTTGAGCGCGGGCTTGGCCCAGGCCCAGGCCAAAGGCTTGCTAGAGCGCCATATGAGCGAGTCAGGCACGGTGTGGCGGCCCACCGACCGAGGTTTTGACTTCTTGAGTGACCTTCAAGCCCTGTTCCTCCCCCCAAGTTGAAGTCGCTCTGTCACGGGGCTTTCACACCGTGTGCGCATCATGAGGGTTGGGGCTCTTGTTGCTCATCAACAATCGCGTTAGGGTTGAGGCGTGCGGCACAGTGCCTGTGCACCGCGACTTGACGCTTGAAAGGATCACTCATGAATGCTCGACTCCTGTGGGCTGCCTTGGCCTTGGCAGCGCTACAAGCCTGCGGCGGTGGCGATGAGCCTCGCTATAACACACTCAGCGGCGAACCACCACTGGTGATTGGCCACCGCGGTGCCTCAGGTGAGCGGCCTGAGCACACGCTGGAGAGTTATCAACTGGCCATCGACCAAGGCGCAGACTTTATCGAACCCGACCTGGTGCTGACCTCTGACGGCCAGATGGTGGCACGCCACGAGCCCATGCTGGACAGCACCACCGACGTGGCGGCCAAGTTTCCGGCCTCACGCAAGAGCACCAAGATGGTGGATGGCGTCTCCACCACAGCCTACTTCGCCAGCGACTTCACCTTGGCGGAGCTCAAGACCCTGCGCGCCGTGCAATCACGTGCCGATCGCTCTCAGGCCTATAACGGCCAGTTCAGCATCCCCACCCTGGCCGAAGTCATCACCCTGGCCAAAAACGCTAGCGCCAAGACCGGCCGCACCATTGGCATCTATCCAGAAATCAAACACTCGACTTTTCACGATGGACTCTTCGGCAGCCATGTCTTTGAAGACAAACTGGTCAGCATGCTGCATCTGGCCTATGGCAACACCCGAACGGCCCCAACCTATGCAGATGCGGTTGGGCCTTGGAAGCCCTACCTAGTGAAGACAGTGGACGATGGCGTGGAGCGCACAGGCGACAGCACGCTAAGCATCAACGACCGCCGCGTGGACGGCAGCACCGGTGTGATTGAAATGGCCCATGCCAAAGGCTTGCTGGTCCACACCTGGACCTTCCGCAACGATGCCTCAGGCTATGGCTTCAAAGACCCCCAGGCCGAGATGCGCTACTACATGAGCTTGGGGCTGGACGGCGTCTTCACCGACTTCCCGGCCACCGGTGTCGCAGCGCGCAATGGCTTGAAATAGGGCGCACTCACCGCAGATGAGGGCAGCCTTGGCTGCCCATCTCGATCAGACGCGATGCATGGTGGCACCGTGAGCGGCGCGCAGCTTGTCAATCAAATGCCCGGCAATCTGGTTCAGCGGCAGAATCTCGTCGGCCGCCCCATGGTTGATGGCTTCGCGGGGCATGCCAAACACCACGCAACTGGCTTCGTTTTGGCAGATGTTGAAGGCACCGGCGTCGCGCATGGCTCGCATGGCTTTGGCCCCGTCGGCACCCATGCCGGTCAGCATGATGCCAAAAGCGTTGGGGCCGACCACGCGGGCAGCCGACTCAAACAAGACCTCGACGCTGGGCTTGTGGCGGTTCACGGGCTCGCCGTCGCGCACCCGGGCCACATAGTTGGCCCCTGAGCGTTCAACCGAAAGATGCAGCCCACCGGGCGCGATATAGGCGTGGCCGGGTAGCACGCGCTCGCCGTCGACGGCTTCCTTCACGCGGATCTTGCACAGGCCATCCAGGCGTGTGGCATAGCTCTTGGTGAAGCCCGGAGGCATGTGCTGGGTAATGACGACAGCGGGCGAATCGGGTGGCAGATTGACGAGCACTTCTTTGGTGGCTTCAGTACCGCCGGTAGAGGCACCGATAAAGATGATCTTCTCGGTGGAGACCCGGCCCAAGGGTGCGGTGGGCTTGACGGCTGCCGCGCTGCCGTTGGCCGTGGCAGGGGCTGCTGCGGTGGCGGCGGCCGAGGGCGGCGGGCGGTGAATATGGGCCTTGGAGGCGATGCGCACTTTGTCGGTGATCTCCTCGGCCAAGATCTTCAACCCGTCGGCAATGCCAATCTTGGGTTTGGCCACAAAGTCCACGGCGCCTAATTCCAGCGCACGCATGGTGACATCGGCCCCGCGCTCGGTCAGCGTGGACACCATCACCACCGGCATGGGGCGCAGGCGCATCAGTTTGGACAAAAAGTCGATGCCGTCCATGCGGGGCATCTCAACATCCAGAGTGATCACATCCGGGTTCAGGTTGCGGATCATCTCGCGCGCAATAAAGGGGTCGGCCGCCGCCCCCACGCAGGTCATATCAGACTGTCGATTGATGATCTCGCTCAAAATGCTGCGCACCAGCGCTGAGTCATCCACCACCACGACACGGGTCTTAGACATAGCTTGAAGCTCCTGAACAGGATTTGGTTGTAGTGTTTAGAACAAATCGACAGAGCCACCACCAGTGGCTGCGGGGGCTGCCTTTTGGGCGGCGAGTTTGTCTTGGGCCACCAGTGCTTCCGCATTGGCGGGTGCCAGCCGCTTGACCATGGCCTTGCCGCTGGCGGGCAGGAAGCAGACCTTGCGGGGGTAGATGTCCAGCACGTCCTTGGAGACGATGGGGATGCGCTCGGTGCTCAAGAACTCGGTGACGAACTTGGTGTTGCGCTCACCCACATTGATGCTGTTCATGCCGCTGATGACGGCCCCACCGCCAAAAATCTTGGCTTCCATGCTCAGACGCGAGGCCCCACGCTTCATCATTTCATTGATCAGCAACTCCATGGCGTAAGTGCCATAGCGGCCGGAGTCGCCCGTGCCTTCCGGCAGCATGAAGTGGTTCATGCCGCCAATGCGGCGCTCGCGGTCCCAGATGCAAGCGGCGATGCACGAGCCCAGTGTGGTCATCACCAAAATGTCCTGGGTGTCCACGTAGTACTCGCCGGGCAGCACCTTGACGGCTTCGTTCCCAAAGTGAGCGTCGTAATAGAAGAAGGAGGCCTCGCCCGCTTGTCGATGCTGGGCTTTGAGTTTCTCCAGGCGAGGATTGCGCGCACCGAGTGCCGAGGACTTGAGCGGTTTGGCGATGGGCGAAGAGGTAGTCATGGGCGTGTCTTGGTCAAAGTGGTGAAGCTCATGAAGGCGCTCAGGCCCGGCGGTAAATGGTTTTGCCCTGCAGCACAAACAGGTCGCGGGACTCGGTGAAGTTCTCGGAGTGACCGACAAACAAAGTGCCGCCAGGCTTGACCACCTGGTGGATGCGCTCCAACACTTTGCGCTGGGTGGGCGGGTCGAAATAGATCATCACGTTGCGGCAGAACACCATGTCGAAGGGCTCACCCAAGCTGCTCCACTGGGGGCTCATCAGGTTGAAGGGGCGGAAGTCGATGCAGCGGGCCAGTTCCGGCTTGGCGCGGATGAAGCCCGCATTGCTGGCCGTGCCACGCAGAAAGTGGCGTTTCATGCGTTCGGGGCTCAAGCCCCGGGAGTCGGCGGGATACACGCCGCGTCGCGCCTGCGCCAGCACCTTGGTGTCAATGTCACTGGCCACCAGCTTGGCCTGGTGGTTGGGGCCCAAGGCTTCGGCCAGCACCATGGCAATGGAATAGGGCTCCTCGCCAGTGGAGGCCGCGCTGCACCACACCCTTAAGGGGCCGCCCGAATGCTGGCGCAACATGTCCGCCAGGGCATGAAAGTGATGCTCTTCCCGGAAGAAGGCGGTGAGATTGGTGGTCAGGCTGTTGATGAACTCTTGCCACTCCTGTTCCGCAGCAGGGCCGGCAGCGCGCTCCAGCCACTCCAGGTAGTTGTGGAAACTGGTGTGGTTGGTCTCTCTGAGCCGCCGCGACAGGCGGCTGTAGACCATGGCGCGTTTACCCTCGTGCAGGCTGATACCGGCACGTTGGTAGATCAGTTGGCGGACGCGTTCAAAGTCAGCCGAAGAGAAGTTGAATTCCTGTGCCGATGGATCAATGTGGCCCGTGGCGGTGGGCCGGGTCGGCGCATCAAGCAAACTGGACATGGTGTAGAGCCGCGAAAGTGGATGCCGCCACAGCAAAGCGTAGCGGGGCGTGACCGAGAGTCTTGCAATGACAGCGGGCTTGTGGCGGCTGGAGTTGCAGGGGTTTCGGGGCCTTTATCCCAGGCTTCAGTCCTGCAAGCTGACTCCTATACTGGACGCCTCAACGGTATCAAGCACCACCCAAGCTGTCTGTCGTGGATCACATTCCCTACGCCAACTTGCCCGACCCAGGGGCTTTGAACCTGGATCGCGCCTTGCAGTTGCTGCGCCAAACAGGGCAGGAACCGCCCCAGGGCTTGCCCGGCACGGGCCCCTGGTTGCAGTCCTTGGTGGACAAGCTCTGTGATCTCAGCAGCCGAGACGCCTTAACCGGTTTGGCCAACCGTCGCACCTTTGAAGCCGCCTTGAACCGTGAAATTGATCGCGTGGCTCGCTCAGGCGAGCCCGCTTTGCTGCTCTATTTGGACATCGACCATTTCAAACGTGTCAACGATAGCCACGGCCATGCAAGTGGCGATCTGGTGATTAAAGCCGTGGCGCAGTCCATCGCTGAAAGTGTGCGTCCCATGGACTTAGCGGCCCGCATCGGCGGTGAGGAGTTCGCCATCATCCTGCCCAATTGCCCGCCCGCTTTTGGCCAGACCGTGGCTGAGCGCGTGCGCCTGCGCATTGAGTCGCGTGCCATCGAGGTCGGGCCTTCGCAGCGCTTGGGGGTCACCGTCAGCATCGGTGGCGCATTTGCGCCGCAGTGGGTGCGCTCATCGGCCGCACTATGGGCTGAACGCGCCGACTTGCAGCTCTACCGCGCCAAGTCAGAGGGACGCAACCGTACTTGCCTGGAGCCGACACCGGTGTCTCTGGTCAGTGCCGAAGAAAAGGGCTTGCTGTTTGGCAGCTCAACGCTAGGGGATTTGGAATGAACGCCCACGCCGTTTCCACCGGCCATGCGGCCCGTATCACCGCCATCACCAGCGGCAAAGGGGGCGTGGGCAAGACCTTTGTCTCCGCCAACCTGGCAGCAGCCTTGGCTCGCCAAGGCCTGCGAGTATTGGTGCTGGATGCCGACCTGGGGCTGGCAAATCTGGACGTGGTCCTCAACCTCTTCCCCAAGATCACCCTGCATGACGTGTTCACGGGCAAGCACTCGCTGGAAGAAGCGATCATTCCGGCCCCTGGGGGTTTCTCGGTGTTGCTGGCCGGCTCCGGCATGGTGGAGTATTCGCGCCTGACCCCCGAAGTGCGGGACCAGTTGGTGGATGTCATTCGCCAGATTCGCCCCAGGTATGACCGCATCTTGCTGGACACCGGTGCCGGTATCTCAGATGTGGTGCTCTACACCGTGTCCCTGGCCGACGAGGTGTTGGTGGTGGCCACGCCAGAACCCACCTCGCTGACCGACGCCTACGCCACCATCAAGGTGATAGCCACCACCCAAGGGCGTCGTGATGTGCGTGTGTTGGTCAACCAGGTCAGCACCACGGGCGAAGGGCGCACCATCCGGGGTCAGCTCCAGCAAGTGGTAGACCGCTATGTCAGCCCTGGGCTGGAAGCCCCTGTCAAGCTGGCCTTTTTGGGTGAGATACCGTCAGACCCGGCCGTGCGCCAGGCCGTGCAGCGGCGACAATTGCTGCTGGATTGCTTTCCAGGCAGCCCCGCCGCCCAAGGCATTGTGGCAGCGGCCACGCGCCTGGCCGACTGATGTCTGACGACGACACTTCTTCCTCTCCTCCCGGCCCCACCCCCTTCGACATGATGGGGGGCGAAGCGCGCGTTCGCGGCTTGGTAGATCGCTTCTACGATGTGATGGACTTGGACCCCCGATTCGCCGTGCTGCGGCAGGTTCATGGCAGCACCTTGGAGGAAGCCCGCGACAAGCTGTTTTGGTTTTTGTGCGGCTGGCTGGGCGGCCCTAATCACTACATTGAGCGCTTTGGCCACCCCCGTTTGAGGGCACGCCACCTGCCTTTCTCTATCGGCCGCGAGGAGCGAGACCAATGGCTGGCTTGCATGTTTCAAGCCATGGAAGAAGAGCAGGTGCCGCAAGCCTTGCTGGCTCGTTTGCAACAGTCATTTTTCGACACCGCTGATTGGATGCGCAATCGCGCGGATTGAGTCTCACAACTGCGGACTTGTCGCTGCCACCTAGCCGGGCCGCGAGGGGATGCCGCCTACAATGAGCACTCGACATCCCCAGGCGTGGGAAGCTCGGAAAAGCCGACTCACTTGCAAGGCCGCATGGCGTGCAAGAAGTCTTTGGGCTTGTTGGTGCAGGCCGCCACATGCCGATTCAATCGACCCAACCCTGGACTGTTTGCGATGGCTTCGCTTTGGCATCGACTGATTATTCCCGTGCTGACCCATTTCCGGCAGAAGCGAGGACAGTTGCTGCTGGAGCGGTTTCCGCAACTCAGCGAAATGTCCATCCTGGACTATGGTGGCAGCGTTCATTTCTGGGTGGAGTCGGGCCTGAGTGATCACGTCAAAGCCGTCGACATCTACAACATTTCCGAGGGCGAAGTTCGGATCGACGAACGCGGTGATCAGCGCTTCAAGCTCTGTCTGTTCGACGGTTTCAACATCCCGGTGCCCGACCAGCATTTCGACCTGGCGGTGTGCAACTCTGTGTTGGAGCATGTTCCGCCAGAGCGCCGCGCCGAGGTGGTCAAGGAGTTGCTGAGGGTGGCCAAGCGTGGCCATGTGCAGACGCCAGCGCAAGAGTTTCCGGTCGAGCCGCACTTTGTCATGCCATTGCTGCATTGGTTGCCCCGTCGCTGGGGGCGGCGCTTAGTCTTCCTGACGCCCTGGGCGCTGCTTTCAAAAGCCAGCCCGGCGCTGCAAGCGGCTTACTTTGACGAGGTGCGCCTGCTGAAGAAGGCTGAGGTCACCCAACTGTTCCCCACGGCGCGAGTGAGCCCTGAGAAATTCCTCGGCCTGACCAAATCCTGGCTCATCTCTTGGTGATGGCTGGATAAGCTGGGGGGCCACTCCAGCCGCTGCAATGCCCAGTAGTGCGAGCAAAGCCACCCCGGCAGGGGCAGCTCAGCGATGGCATCAGCGCTGCGGCAAGGCCCGCAATGTCGAGAGGCTGTGATCCCAGCATTCGGCCATCCGCTCAAACAGGGGGCCAAGCTCGGTGGGTTTGGTGGACATCACCGCCCGTGCGCCTTTGAGGATCAAGGTTTTGGCCTGCACGCCAATGTCGTGGAATCCTTGCGCCGCAGCCTCGGCCTCAGGGCCCATGTCCAACCAACGCAGCCAAGCGCTTGCCAGCTCAAAACCGGCCCCCATCTGACGAGTGCTGGCAAAGGCCCAGACGTGGTAGTGGTCCAAACCCTGGCTGCGCAACCACGCTAAGTCTTGGTCAAAGCGCTTGCCAAAGCGCCGGATCGGGTTGTCGCTCGGGCAGCGATCGACCAGTGCGCCCAGTTGCTCACGGCCCATGGCTTGCAGCTCAGTGGAGGGGCGCACGACACGCCGGTCGCTGCGGATGACTTCTGCAAACAGTGGCAAATAGCTGGGGTCTGGTGCCTGTCCAAGACGGAAGGTGCGGTCAAAGTCTTCACCCTCTAGCGCGTAGCAGCCCGCATTATGGAAATAGACCAAGCGTTTGGCTGCCACATCAATGTCGGCCAAGACGATGGTGGTTTTGCTGTGCTGGTTGCGGTAGTCGGTGCCTGCCACGTCGGGCAGCCAAAAGGCGTCAGCCTCGACGCTGATCAGCTTGCCAGCGCTCAAATGCTCCAGCGCGTGGTCCAGCAAGGGCCGCCACAGCGTCAGCTCTTGGACATCCAGCCCATAGCAGCGCCGCAGCTCATCGTGCGACGGTTTGAAGAAGGTCCACTGGTCACCCTCAAAGTCCAGCGGCAGGGTGACACCCAGCATGGCATGAGGGTCCAGCCCCATGGCATGCAGCAGCTCGATCCAGAGATCGGCATAGCAGTTCTTCTCTGGCCAAGTTGCACCCTCGCCATGCAGAGCATGGCGTTGGTAATGGGCTGGGTCCAGGCCGGGCAGGGCGGTGGCGCGGGTCAGCGCCAGGGTGTCAAGAGTGCTGCGCACGGATGTGTGAGGCGTTCAAGGCCAGAGTTGGGCGCGCACCTCGGTGGGCCACTGGGTCACGTCAAAACCGTGGGTCTTGATCAGCGCCAGCGTCACGCGCTCCAGGCCAAAGCCCAGGCAGGCGGTGTGCGCGGTGCTGCCATCGGCCCGCTGAATACCAAACTTGCCGGTGAAGTGCTCTTGGTGCCAGTTGAATGAGCAAATGGCGGTGGGCTTCTCTTCGGAGATGACCGGCACCATGATCTCGAACTTCAGTTGCTGCTCGCGCTGGCTGGTGGCCATCATCTTGCCGGCCTTGCCGAAGAAGGGGTCGTTGGCCACGTCGCTGATCACCGGCAGCTTCAGGCCTTGGAGCAGGCGCAGGCCACGCTCCAGCCAGGCATTGCGCCAGGCTTGCACCTCGTCAGGCGCGCCGACGCGGATGTACTCGCGCATGCGGAAGGACTGTAGGCGGGTGGGCTCATCCGAGGGCTCGTGGCGGTAGCACCAGTTGCGCACCGTCACCAAGCGCCCGCCATCGGGCAACAGGCCGCTGAAGACCGGGTAGACCGGGTAGCAGGCGGCGGGCAGCAGCATGCTTTCGGTGATCTCCAGCACCTCTTCCCAGCGCTCACCACTGCGGGCCTTGTCGGCCATGGCGCGGGCATCCAGCTCTTTGCCAAAAAAGCTGTGGATGCTGCCGATGAGCTGGGGGAAGTTGTCCAGATAGCCCATCTTCTCGATCATGGTGCGGGCCACGATGGGTGGGAAGGTCATGGTCTCGGCACCATCACCGGCGGCTTCGCGCTGTACCAAAGCATCAAAGCGGTCGAGGATGTCCTCGAACACAGCGCCTCGGCCATAGCCGCCCTTGATGGGCGTGGGAATGATCAGGCCATGGGCCACCAGGCCGTCGTAGAAGGCCTTGGGGTCGTAGCGGTCTTGAGGTGTGGTCATGGTGGGTTCGGGTTCAGTCGTCTTTGTGGACCAGCAGCAGGGCGGCGCTCTTGGCCGCAATACGGTCGTTGGAAACCATCAGTGAGCCTGACAGCGCGTCGCGCAGCGGGCGACCCATGGCGTAGGGGCCGTCGTTCTTGTAGCCTTGAATGCCCACGATTTGCAGCGCCGCAATCACGATCTGAGGTGCGGCCTCTGAGGTGGAGATCTTGAGGTTGTTCATGCGCAGTGCCCAGCTCAGGCTGCTGTAGGACTCTACCTTGTCGCCTGCCGCCACAAAGCCGTCGTACTCGTCGGCAATGGCCATGATTTGCTGGCGAATGACTTGCAGCCGGGTGTTCAACTCAGCCAAGGGCAGGGCTTGCGGTGGCACCGTGCCCGGGTTCTTGCGGGCCAAGGTGCGCACGTACTGAGCGGCCTTGCTGTAGGCCCCGGCGGCAATGCCCATCCACAGGGCCGACCACAAAATGTGAGAGTAGGGCACCATGGACGCGGCCGAGATTTCGGCGTAATCCACAGGCAGGACATGGTCCACAGGGCCTGTGGCGCTGAATTTGTAGCCTGGGCTACAGGTGCCGCGCATGCCCAAAGTGTCCCAGGTGCTGGTTTGCTCCAGGGTCAAGTCGGCCCTGCTGTTATAGACCAAGCACTGGTCGTTAGCGGCGGCCTCGGTGGACTTTCGGCAAGTCACGAGGATCACGTCCGCATCGGCGCAGTAAGAGCCGGTGGTGGCATCTTTGTTCAGTCTGTAGCGGTCGCCGTGCTTCTCGACCGCGCAAATGCTGCTGCGGGTATCACCAAAGGTGCCGACCTCAGAGGTGATGGAGGCGATCAAATGCTGGTGTTCGCACAACTCGCGCACGCGCTGCAACAGCAGAGCGTTGCCACCCGTGTTGCGCATCAGGCAGGCGACTTGGCTGTAATGCATGGTCAAGACCATGGCCGCGGAAGCGCAGCCGGGAGCCAGTGCCGAGACGATTTGCGCCAATTGCCGCATGGTGCAGCCCGAGCCACCCAGCTCTCGGGGAACTGGGGCTGACATCAAGCGAGCGCTGCGCATCGCCTCTACAGCTTCGCGGGGGAAGCGGCCATTCAGGTCTACATCGTTGGCGTGAACCGCAGCGACCTCTTTGGCAATGACAGAGGTTTGCGCGGAGCATATGTGTTTGTGCCGCACATCTCTCTGCTTTTCGTCATGTCTCCAGTGTCCTTAAGTTCCTCAGTCCCAGCGCCACGCTGTTTGGTCTTGCTGTTGCATGGTCTGACCATGCGCCCAGAGACGCTTGAGCCCTTTGCCAAAGTGCTGGAGCCAGCGGCTGTGGTGCGCTGCCCGGCAGGGCCAGTGCACTATCCCGATGGCTCGCTGTCGTGGTGGCCGGTCGACTTAGCCAAGCGCGAGGCGGCTTTGGCGGTGGGGCCGGTGGATTTGGCCCAGCGCTCGCCCAAGGAGCGCGCACGTGCACGGGCTGCCTTGCACGAGGCCGTGCAAGCTGCGCGGGCCGACCACCCCGAACTGCCCCTGGTGCTGGCCGGCTTTTCCCAAGGGGGAATGTTGGCCGTGGACTACCTTCTCCAGCAAGAGGGTGCCCGTGTGGACGCTCTGGCCCTGATGTCGGCCTCGCGCATTGACATGGACACCTGGGAGCCATTGCTGGCAAGACTGGCCGGTTTGCCAACCTGGATCACCCATGGCCGGGCCGACCGGGATCTGGCCTTTGCCGCTGGTGAGGGTTTGCGTGACTTGCTAAAGGCTGCCGGTGCGCTCGTGCAGTGGCAGCCCTTTGACGGCGGGCACGAGTTGTCCATGGTGGTGTGGCGGGGCTTGCGCCGATTTGTCCATGGGCTCTACCCATGATGTCGTTAGCTCCGGTATCATGCGCCCGCCTCAGGGCCTGTGCCATCCGCCCACAACGCTGACCTCGCCCCGATGATGTCTGCCCTTCAGATCGACCCTCAGTGGGTAGCTCAGGCCCTGCCTGGGCAGCGGCTGTGCGCCGGCATCGATACCGTGGCACTCTCGTCATTGCGCGAGTCGCTGAGTGCCTTTGGTCCGCGCTTTGTGCAGCGGCTCTTCACCGCTCAAGAGCAGGCCGTGGCGGCCGAAAGTACCGATGGGGGTGTCGAGCGCTTGGCCGCTCGGTTTGCCGCCAAGGAGGCCGTGATCAAGGCATTTGGCTTGTCAGAAGTGGGCGTGGATTGGCGAGACATTGAAGTCTGGCGCACGCCCTCCGGTGCTCCCGAGTTGCGCCTACATGGCCGGGCTTGGGCCCATGCCCAGGCCTTGGGGGTGCGCAGCATGACGCTGTCCATGAGCCATGACGGCGACCAAGCCTGTGCCCTGGTGGTTGCCCTCGCCGAAGGCCCGATAAAGCCCTGAATCGTATTGTTTGTTGCTTAGGAGTTTTTTTCATGAGTACTTCTGTCGCTGACCGCATCCGCGCTATCTTGGCCAAACACGGCAAGTTGTCTCAAGACGCGACGGCACTGGCTGCTGATGCCGACCTGTATGCCGCGGGCATGACCTCCCATGCCAGCGTCAATGTGATGCTGGCCTTGGAAGGAGAGTTTGATGTCGAGTTCCCAGACCACCTGCTCACCCGGGCGGTGTTCTCTAGCGTGGGCGCCATTCAAGCGGCCATTGACGAGTTGACTGCTTGAGCGCGAGCCTGCCTTGACGCGCAGCCTGGCCCGTTCCGTCCGCCCGCCGCAGCGCCAGCCTTTGCACGGGGCTTGGGCCATGGCACAGCACTCCGGTGACGCGCCTCCGCCGGACGGTGTCGCTTGGCTTGAGTTGCCCGGCCCCATGACCGTTGCGGCCGGTTTGCAGTGCCTAGGCCAGTGGCCCGGGCCGGGCACCGCCCGAGATTTTGACCAAGAGCGGTGGTGGTTTCGCTGCCGCTTCGACCACCCGGTTGCTGATGGGCAAGGGCAGTCTCTCTGCCTGGGCCTGGATGGCCTCGCAACGCTGGCCACGGTCAGCCTGAATGGTGAGACCGTTCTTCAGAGTCAGAACATGTTTCGGGCGCATGAGCTGCACCTTCAGGGTGAGAGTCTCCGGCCGGTTGGCAATGAACTGCTGATCCGCTGCGACCCCTTGGCCCCGCTGCTGGCCCAGCGGCGCGGGCGGCCACGTTGGCGCACCCCCATGGTCACGCAGCAACAACTCCGCTGGGTACGCACCACCCTGCTGGGGCGCACGCCGGGGTGGTCACCCAATGCACCGGCGATCGGGCCTTGGCGCGGCGTGTGGTGTGAGGCCATGCAGGCCGACAGCCTCACCCACTTGAGTTGGCAAGCAGAGGTGGTGGAGGGTGAGGGCTGTTTGAGTGTCGCCTTGGCCAGCCACGACCCCGCAGCCTTGCAAGGTGCGCAAGTCCGCCTTGCGAGAGGTGAGCAAAGCGCTCAGGCCAGCCTGAGCCTGAGCAACGATGGCCTGTGGCGGGCGACGCTGCGCTTGCCGCAACCGGCTTTGTGGTGGCCGCATACCCACGGCCAACCGGCGCTGTATGAGGTGGCGCTGCTGCCTTCCAACTTGGCCTCGCCGCATCTGCTGGGGCGGGTCGGTTTTCGAGGTGTGAGCTTGGACACTCAGCGCGCGGGCTTTGGCCTGGTGGTGAATGGCCAGCCAGTCTTTGCGCGTGGTGCGGTCTGGACCCCACCCAGCGCGCTGACGCTGCATGCGCCTGCTGAAGAATATTTGGATCTGCTGAGGCCCTTGTGTGAGGCGGGGCTCAATATGCTGCGGGTGGCCGGCCCCATGGTCTACGAATGCCCCGCCTTTTTTGAGGCCTGTGACGAGTTGGGCGTGATGGTCTGGCAGGACCTGATGTTCGCCAATATGGACTACCCCGGTGACGACGCCGCGTTTTTGGCGGAGGTGGAGTCCGAGGTGCGCCAACACGCCCAGCAGTGGCAAGGCCACCCGAGCTTGATGGTGGTGTGCGGTAACTCAGAGATTGAGCAACAGGCCGCCATGTGGGGCGCGCCCCGCGAGTGTTGGGCCCCGGCCTTGTTTCATGAGCACCTGCCCAGGCTCTTGCGCCAGCTTTTGCCCCACACACCCTATTGGCCGTCCAGCGCCCATGGCGGTGCATTGCCTTTCCAGCCCTCAGTGGGCACCTGTTCGTACTATGGGGTGGGGGCCTATAAGCGCCCCTTGGACGACTCCACCCTAAGCCGAGTGCGCTTTGCCACCGAAACCCTGGCCTTTGCCAACATTCCTGGTGACGACACCTTGGCAGCCCTGCGAGACCAAGCCCAAGGCCAGGTGGCGCGCGTCCACAGCAGCGTCTGGAAACAAGGCGCGCCGCGCGACTTGGGGGCCGGGTGGGACTTTGACGACGTTCGTGACCACTATGTGGAGATGCTCTATGGCGAGCGTGCCGACCACCTGCGCGCTTATGACCCGGCCCGCCACCTGATGCTGGGCCGCGCCGCCGTGGCCGAGGTGATGGCCACAGCGTTTGCGCGCTGGCGGGCCGAGGGTTCGGTTTGCCAGGGCGGCTTGGTCTTCACGCTTCGAGACCTGCGGCCCGGTGCTGGCTGGGGGGTGCTGGACGATGCAGGGCGACCCAAGTCGGCCTTTCACGGTTTGGCATCGGCCTGGCAGCCGCGCTGCCTCTTGCTGACGGATGAGGGCCTCAACGGCGTGACGCTTCAGTTGGTCAATGATCCGGCTGAGCCGGTGGAAGGGGTGGTCGAGGTCAAGCTTTTGCGCGAAGGAGCCGTGGTGGTCGCCGAGGGGCAAGCAGCCGTTTCGGTGGCTGGGCATTCCGTCACCGCGCTGCCAGTGCAGGCCCTGCTAGAGGGTTTCTTGGATGTCAACTGGGCCTACCGCTTTGGCCCGCCAACCGCCCATGTGTTGTGGGCGACTTGGCGCGATGCCGAGGGGCGCTTGCTGTCCGAGCGCTTGATGTTCTTGCCGGTGCCTGGGCCCTTGCAGCGCCAGGACCTGGGGCTCACGGCCACGGTCGAGGCTCTGGCCGATGGCCGCCGACGGGTGAGCCTGTGCAGCCAGCGCGCGGCGCGCGGCGTTCACTTTGAGGCCGAAGGGTGGGTGGCCGACCAAGAGTGGTTTGATCTGCCTCCGCAAACCTCGCGCTCGGTGCTGTTGCGGCCCAGCACGACCAAGCCACGCACGCTGCGGGGCTTGGTGCAGGCCATCAACGGCCTGACACCCACGGTGATGTGCGCATGAGCAGGCCCTTGGGCGAGCGCCTGGAAGCGCAAGCTTTCTATCTTGATACCCGGGGTGGGGCGGTGCTGTGCTGGTGGCATGCACCGCAGCAGCAGGCTGTTTCTCACCCCGTGTTGATGTGCCCCACATGGGGCGATGAAGAGATTGGAGCCTACGGCGGCTGGCGGGCCTTGGCACAGAGCTTGGCAGGCCAAGGCGTGCCCGTGTTGCGCTTGGATTTGCCGGGTGAAGGGGACAGCTTGGACCGCGCGGCGAACCAGGCCTGCTGGTCTGCGTGGTTGGACGCCCTGGAAGATGTGGCCGCCGCAGTTTGCCAGGTCACCGCATCCCGACATCTGCATTTGCTGGGTTTGCGTTTGGGGGCTTTGTTGGCCGCGCAATTGGCAGACCGCCTGCGGCGGCGCAGTGGCAGTGTTGGCGTGGCCTCGCTGCTGCTCCTGGCCCCGGTCGCCTCGGGCCGGGCGTTTTTGACTGAAATTGCTGCGGGGGCAAGTGCAACTCAAGGTGATACTGCGGGCGGTGGCGGCTCGTTTCGGCGGGCGAGTGCAGGCTTTCGCGCGCCAAGTGGCGCGATACCTGCACTGGCCGCTCTCTGAGGACGTGGTGAGCGATGTGAGACAAGTGATCCGAAATGGCATGCCCATAAGCTTTGTGTTTGCCGAAGGTGACCCTGGGCAGGCCTTGTTGCGCCAACTGGGCGGGCCCGCCTTAAATAAGCTGATTGGCCGCTCCAGCGTGCACTTGGCCACGATTGCGCACGCAGATCACACCTTTTCTGCACGCAGTGACCGAGATAGCTTGTATAACTGCTTGAATAGCATCCTCTCGTTGGTGAGTGTTTCACCAGCTCCCGAGGATCAGAACTTGGCGTCGCCGACGCCCCTGCAGTCATGACCCATTCTCAATCACGCCGAATTGCCATCATGGGCATTCGAGGTGTGCCCGCGCAACACGGTGGATTCGAAACTTTTGCTGAGCGTTTGGCTCCTTATCTCGTACGTTGCGGGTGGGAAGTCACAATCTACTGCCAAGAGGACGACAAGGAACCGATCCGTGAATCTGATTGGGAGGGCGTGCGCCGAATCCATATTGGGGTCGGTGAGGACACCGCCGTCAACAGCATTCGCTTTGACTGGGCCTGCATCCAACATGCGGTGCGAGAAAAAGCCCCCCTGGTCTTGACGCTTGGTTACAACACGGCCCTGCTGGGGCTGCGCCTGCGTTTGGCGGGCATCAGCCATGTCATCAATATGGATGGCATCGAGTGGGCACGCGACAAATGGGGTCCTTTGGCCAAGATTTGGCTGTACCTCAACGACTGGGCGGGCTGCTTGGGCGGGCACCATCTTTTGGCCGACCACCCCATGATTGCGCGCCACCTGGCCAGTCGGGTGAACAAGCGCAAAATCAGCACCATTCCTTACGGGACGGACATCATTCGGCAGGCCTCGGTCAGCCTGTTGGAGCCCTTGGGCCTGGAGTCTGGGCAGTTTGTCACCATGATCGCCCGGGCCGAGCCCGAGAACTCTGTCTTTGAAATCGTCCAAGCCTTTTCGGCGCGGCCACGGGGGGTCAAATTGCTGGTGTTGGGCAGCTACAAGCCTCAGCAAAACCCTTTTCATGCCAAAGTCATGGCCGCGGCCAGCCAAGAAGTGGTGTTCGCCGGGGCCATCTATGACCATGAGCTGGTGAACGCTTTGCGCTTCCACGGGCTACTTTATTTGCATGGACACCAAGTAGGAGGCACAAATCCGTCACTGGTTGAGGCCATGGGTGCGGGAAATCCGGTTCTGGCGCACGACAATCGCTTCAACCGCTGGGTGGTTCGTGAGGGCGCTTGGTATTTCAAGGATTCGGACGGCTGTGCCGAAGCTTTGGATGCTTTGCTGGCTGACTCTGAAGAACGCCAACGGATGTCGCGTGCCAACCGGCAGAGGGCTGTAGAGGCCTTCAGTTGGCCCGTGGTTTTGTCTCAATATGAAGTGACGCTGAACGTCCTGTATGGGCGTGCTGCAGGGGCGGGCGGCGACGTGACTCCACCCTATGCGGGCAGCCTAGATACTGTGAATACGATTGATTTGCTATGAACCCGACCCGCCAAGCCTCTGTCAGTCTGGCCCGTGCGCTCCGCTTTGTGGTGGGGCTCTTGGTCGTGGCCAGCCTGGGTGCCTGCGGCAGCCTGAAGCCGCCAGCGCAGGCCTCTGGGCCGGTGCCATTTTTGCGTCTTGACCTCGACGGTACGGTCGCCGCAGGCCAAAGAGGCGGTGAAGCCGGGGCGCTTGAGGTCGAACCCGCCTTGCCGCCCTATCGGTTTGGCGTTGGCGATGAGTTTGATCTGCGTGTCCCCGACGCGCCTCAGTTTGATTTGGCTCTGAAGGTACGGCCCGACGGCAAGGTCAGCCTGCCCATGGTCGGCACCCTGCATGTCAAGGGGCGGTCTCCTGAAGATGTGCAAGACGAAGTCAGGGAGCGTCTGACAGCCCTGGCAGGAGGGCCTGGCAATCGCGAATACCTGCTGCACACCAATGACGAGCTGGAGATCAAATTCCCCTACGTCCCCACGCTGAATGAATCCGTGCGCATCAGGCCCGACGGCAAGCTGCAATTGCAGATGGTGGGGGTGATCCAGGCCGAGGGCTTGAGCCCTGAGGAATTGCAGGCCCAACTCAAACAGCGCTACGCCAAGTTTTTGCGCTCGCCCGAGGTGTCGGTGCTGGTGAAAACTTTTGGCACCCAAAATGTGCGCGTGGGCGGTGAGGGCACGGGCCGAGCTGGCTTGGCCAATTTGCGGCCCAACATCATTGCGCGCAGCACACAGGCGACCCAAGTCTTTGTGGGGGGCGAGGTGGCACGGCCAGGCGTCCTAGCATATCGCCCGGGCTTGTCGCTGCTCCAAGCGCTGATCGAGGCCGGGGGCCAACTCCCCAGCGGCGACGTGACCCAGATGGTCATTCTGCGCCGTGGTGCCAACGACAAGGTAGAGGTCTTCCCGCTGCGCCTGTCGGCCAACTATTTCCGAGCACCTGATCGAGATGTACAGCTTCAGCCCTTTGATGTGGTGCTCTTGCCAAAATCTGGCATCTCCACATTGGGCGATCAGTTGAACCAGTACGTCTTCAATCTGTTCCCGCTGATCCGGAACAGCGCCCTTGGCCTGTCCTATAACTTGCGTTCCAACAATCCTTGAGCGCAGGCCAAACCCTCCACTGCCCCATGTCGTCCACCCAGTCCCTTTTTAGTCCACCAGGTCATGCTGTGGAGTCACCGTTGACTCTGCAAGATGGCTTGGCCATGTTGGCCCGCCAGGCTGTTCTGATCTTGCTCACCATGGCCGTGTTAACGGCCGTCACGGTGTGGTTGTTGGGCGGGCAAAAAAAGGTCTACACCACGACCGCGCGCATCTGGATTCAGACCGAACAGCAAGGGACGCCGGCCTTTTTGTCGGGCTTGGCGGCATTTCGTGATTCGCCCTATCCCGACCCGGTGGCGCGCAAGATCGAAACCGAGATGGAGTTGTTGCTGACCCGCTCCAACGCGGCCGATGTCATCCGCCGTTTCAAGCTGACCGAGGACCAGTTGGCCTTCAAGCCGATGGACCATGTGAAGAACAAAGTGTCCAAGCTTCTCGGCATTGAGGACAGCTATGCCGGGCAAACCGCCAAGGCTGGCCCCCCCGTGGATGCGTTGGTCGACCAGTTGCTCAAGGGCATCAAGATCAGCCCCCGGCGCTCTGGCACTGCGGACACCTCCTCCAACGTGTTGGAGATTGAGCTGGAGTCCACGGATGGTGAATTGGCCCCCAAAATCTTGGCGGCCCTCATCGACGGCTACCTGAAGCTCTCGGCCGAGCAGTCCCAGCAACAAGCCACCACCACCAGCCGCTTGATCGAGCGGCAAATGATCCAGGCGCGTGACGAATTGCGGGCCGTCGAAGGCGAGATCACTGAGGTCTTGATGCGTCAAGCGCGGCGTGCCGAGGCGGATGGTACTGGCGGCTCCCTGGTAACGGCGCGGACCGGCACCTCGCTGCAGGGTGAGGTTGATGGTGGTAGTGGGCAGCTCAAGAACCACATGATGGAGTTGCAAATTCAGCTCGATCAGGCAAGGCAGCTCTATACGGACGATGCGGAGCCTGTGAAGGCCGTCAAACGTCGGCTGGCTGCGGCGGAGTCGCGTTTGCGCCAGGGCATGGGTGATGGCGTCAAGACCAGCGCCGAGATCAGCCGCTTAGAGCGGCAGCGCAATTTGGCTCAAGAGCGCTATGTCGAGCTGCGCAAGCGGCTCGACCAAATTGAGCTCTATTTGCAGGCCAATCAAGAAGAGAATCAAGCCCGCACCGTGGTCGACAACGCCAGTGCGGCCTCGGGCTCCGGCAAAGCCAAGCAACTCATGTTGATGGCACTCGGCCCGATTTTGGGCCTGGCCTTGGGCCTGTTGCTGGCGGGCGTGCGAGAGTTCATGGACGGACGCATGCGCTCGCCCAAAGATGTCAGGCAGACCTTGGGCCTGCCGGTATTGGGCCAGGTCAGTGAGTTGAGCCGTAGGGCGCGCCGTTCGTTGGAACAGCACAGAGGTGGGTGAGCGCATGTTTTCCAAGTTGTTCGGCGGCTCAGACTTGCCTTCGGTAGACACCCTGGCCGTGGATCGCATGGCCTTGCATTTGAGACATGACAACGAAGGTTCGGTTGAAGGCCGGGTGTTTGTGGTCACCAGTGCCAAACCCGGTGAAGGTAAGTCTCTGATCGCGCGGCTGTTAGCACAAGCGGCCTCACGGCATCAAGAGGGCGATGTCTTGCTGATCGATGCCGGCATCACCGCCAACCCGGGCGAGGCGGCGTCTGCGGGCTTGGCCGAGTTGTTGGCAGGCGCACCGCTGGACGGTCTGGTCACCCAATCATCCACGCCCTGTCTGTGGCAGCTCTGGCGTGGCAACAGCTATCACGCGAGCCAACTCTTTCGGGGTGCTCGCCTGCGCGCAGCGCTTGACAAGGTGCGCACTCGCTTTCCCTTGACCATCATTGACGCCCCGGAACTCGCGGCCTGCGGGGCCTTGTTGGCCTTGGTCGATCAGGCCATTGTGGTGGTCGACACACGGGTCACCACGGGCGAGGCTGTCAAGCAAGCGTTGGATACGGCACTGGGTGTCGCCGGTGTCGGCCAAGACCGCATTGCGGGTGTCGTGTTGAACCGGCAATCTCAGCGGCAAATTCGCTGGACGGGCGGCTGATGCGCGGCGGGCTCCCCCTGTTGGAGGCCGCCTTCTGGTCGCTTCTGGCCTGTGGAGCAGCGGTGGTCTCGGCCATGGTGATGGTGGGGGTGTCGCCCACCAAGTCCATCGCCATGGTGGCCGCCGTCCTGTTTGCTTGCACCTTTCTTTGGCTGCGCCATTACCGGGCGAGCTTGTTGGCATTGAGCTTCGGTCTCGTGCCCATGGACATGAGCAAAGCCGTGTTCCCACCGGTGGAGCTGTACTACTCTCCCGGCCTTTATTTGTACGCTCCGCAGGCGCTGTCTCTGGTGCTGCTGGGCATGGCCTTTGTTCGCTGGTTCATGGTCACCAAGACACTGCCCAAGCTGGAGTGGACGGACGGCTTTGTGGCCATCTTCCTGGCCTGGGTCTGGATCTCGGCCCTGGGCTCCCCCCAGGGTGGCCTGGCCTTGGCCACAGCGCTGGCCTACTCGCTCATTGTGGCGGCCTACTATGCGACGGTGGTTTCGGTGCGGGAGATGCGCGACGTACGGGCCATCTTGTTGGGCGTTGGGGTAATCGTTCTGCTGCAACTGATTTGGGTGGCCGCTCAGGTGGTGACCAAACAGCCCTTGGGTTTGCCCGGGAGCAAAAACGAATCCTCCGCCTTCATGGTGACTTTTGGTGGCATGGGGGAGGCCATTCGCCCCGGTGGTTTCACCGGCCACCCCAATGGCTTGGCGCACCATATGGTGATGGTGATTCCCGTGGCCTTGTCGCTGGCCCTGCTGGGCTATCGCTTTGTCTCAGCGCGGGTGCTGGCCTTTGTGTGGGCGGTGTTGCTGGTGGCGGCGGTGATGCTGGCGCAGACTTTGTCGCGCGGCGGCTGGTTGTCCGCAGGGGTTGCCGGGGTGGTGCTCTTTATCGTCATGACGCGCTTGGGGGCCGTCTCGGGGCGTCGCCTGGCTGGCGCTGTGCTGTTGTCGATTGGCGCACTGATGCTTTTGGTGGCCATTTTCCCGCAGACCATTTTGCGGCTCACGGAGTCGGATGACCGCTCCTTAGAAGGGCGCTTGGTGTTGAATGACCAGGCCATGGCCATCATCGAAGGCAATCCCTGGGCGGGGGTGGGCCTGGGTGCTTACAACCGCTCTACCTATGCCCATACCGGCCCACTCTACGCGACTGTTTCGGAAGACTTTCAAAAGCAGTTGAGAAGCGTGGTGGTACACAACGGCTACTTGCTCATGACGGCGGAACTGGGCCTGCCGGCCCTGGGGCTGTTCTTGGTGATTTTGGCCAAATTCCTGCTGACACCATGGCCGCTCAAGCGGTTCCGAGACCCGGTCTTGCTGACCTTGGCCATGGGCTTGTTCGCCAGTCTTTTGGGCCAAGCCATCTATTTCAGCTCCGACAACTATTACGTTGATCAGCGTGTGGCCATGCTGTGGATGACGGCGGGCTTGTTGCGCGCGGTCACCCGTCTCGCCAGCCAATCGTCTGACGGGTCGGGCGCATGAAAAAGCCCAGCACCTTGTGGTCGGCCCTGGGGTCGGCGGTGTTTCTGCGCTTGGTCATGGCGGTGGTCAACTTTGGCCAGTTTTGGGTCTTCACACGCCTGCTGGCGGCCGACGAATTGGGCGGCTACTCGCTGATTCTGGGCGTGATGATGATGCTGCACGCCATGCCCTTGTTGGGCCTCTCTGTACCTTTGATCCGGCGAGTGGCCACAGACCCTGACAAGGCTTCCATTGAAGTCTCCAACGCCCTTGCACTGAGTGTGCCCATGGCGCTGGTGATCGCCCTTGGCGTCTTTCTCTATGGGGTGACAAAGTTTCAGCCTGCTCTGCACGGCCCCATGGCTTGCTTGGCGTTGACGATGATTCCCGTGGCCTGGATCTTGGTGGCCGAATGCGCACTGTTGGGCAAGGAGCGCATGGATGTCATCACCAAAGTTCAGGGCCTGGAAGCGGTGGGTCGCTTGGTCTTCGGTGTTCTCGCGATTCAACTGGGCTATGGCCTACAAGGCATCTTCGTCTGCATCTTGGTGCTGCGAACTCTGGTGGCGCTCTACTACAAAGTCTCGTCCCTGGTGCCCGAGGTTCGGTGGTCCTGGGTGTCTCGTCCAGTGCAGCGCCGTAATCTCGGCGAGATTCCTACTTTCATCGGCATTGTGGTGTTGGCGGCTCTGGTGGTGAGGGTCGATGTTCTTGTGCTGGAGCACACGCGCGATCTGACCGAAGTGGCTCTCTTGGCCGCAGGTGCGCGGCTTTATGAGGCCGCTCTGATGGTGCCTACCATGGCGGCTCAGGCCTTGATGCCGACCTTGGCCCGCATATGCTTGGCAGTGGCGGCCTTGGTGCTGCTGCTGGCTTTATTCCTGCTCACGGGGCCATATGGGGCGGTGGGGGCCGCCTGGGCCGCGCTGATCGCGCATGTGGTGAGGCTGGGTTTGCGTGTTCGTTGGGCGGCTGGCCGCATGTCTTTTCCAGCGCTGCCGGGGTCCGCCATCCGCCACTTGTTTGGCATGGTGATGGGCATGTTCGGCCTGCGCTTGGTACACCTGCTGCATCCCGCTGCGGAGCCCCTGTGGGCCATGAGCGTGGGCTTGCTGGCGTGGTACATGACGGCACGCCTGACCGGTGTGCTGCGGTATGGCTGGTGGTTGCGGCTCAAAGATTGGCGGGCAAGCACCGGGCGGCGGGGGGAGTCTGAGCGATGAGGATTCTGCACCTCGACCCCGACGACATTGACAACCCCTTCTCTGGCGGTGGCCCTATCCGTACCTTGCAGTTGTATAGGCGCATGGCCCGCCACCACGAGATCACCGTGTTGACGCCGACCTTCCAGGGCTCCACGCCGGAGTTGGTCCGGGAGGGCATTCGCTACCTGCGCTTAGGCCGCAGGGTCAGGAACCACGGCTCCTCTCACCACATCACCTATCTGTGGCATCTGCCCGCTGCGGTAAGACGCCTCGCCCACGACCTCTTGGTGGAAGACTTCATGCCACCCTGCGGGGCCACCCACGTTCCCCTGCTGCGCCGCCGCCAGCAGCCGCATATTGCCTCGGTGCAGTGGTTCAGCGCGTGGGACTACACCCGCAAGCTCAAACTGCCCTTTCACTGGGGCCAGCAGGTGGGCTTAAAGCTGTACAACAACTTCATTGTCCTGACGCCCTCCATGAAAGAAACCATTCGGCGTTGGAATCACGGCGCGCGCTGCGATGTCATTCCCAACGGGGTGGACGATGACTTGTTTGATGTACCCCAGGAGGCTGGCCAAGGCATCTTGTTCTTGGGGCGTGTGGAAATTGGTACCAAGGGCATCGACCTCTTGCTGCAAGCCTATGCCGTGATGCCACCTGAAAATCGGCCACCACTGACCATCGCCGGCACCCTGCAGGAGCCCGAGCAGTTGCAAGCCTGCTTGCAGCGCTGGGGCTTGGAAGGCAAAGTGCGGCTGTTTGGGCGGTACAGCGCCGAGCAGCGCCGCGAGCTGCTGAGAAGCCATCGCTGCCTGGCCATGCCTTCACGCATTGAGACCTTTGGGTTGACAGTGGCCGAGGCCAATGCGGCGGCTAAGCCCGCCGTGGTGTGGGACCAGGCCCCCATGAACGAGGTCTCCTCGCCGGCATGCTGGCGCGTCAAGCCTTTTGATGTGGAGGCCTACAGCCAAGCATTGCTGCAAGCCTGCGCTGCGCCTGACCATGAACTTCTGCGCAGAGGGGAGGTCGCCAGAAGCCACGCTCGGCGATTTAATTGGGATACTGTCGCGGCCATGCAAATGGCTGTGTACGAAGAAGTTCAAGACCGATGGCTGCATGCCCGAGTCTGACGAAGCCATGCTGCCATGATGTTGATTCAATTGCTTCGTAAAACGGTGGTCAGGTTGTTGCAGCCTGATGCCCGCAACTCTCTGGCCATCGCCTTGCTGCTGTCTGGCCATGACCGTTGGCCCAAACCTGTGAGCGCCTGGCCAGAGCGCAAAGTCTTGGTGATCAGCCCGCATGCAGATGACGAGGCCATTGGCTGCGGCGGCACAGTGCTCAAGCATGTGGCCGAAGGCGCTGCCGTCACGGTCGTGCATCTCACAGACGGACGCAATGGCTGCAAGCGCCTGCAAGACCCTCAGTTGCCGCCGGACGAACGCGCGGCGCTGGTGGCTTGGGTGAAACAGACTCGGCACGATGAAGCCGCTGCCTGGGCGGCTGGGGCTGGCGTGCAGTCTGCGGAGTTTTTGAACCTGCCAGACAGCGAAGTTCAGGCTTCTGCCCATGCGGTGGCGGGCCTGCAAGCAGTGCTTGAGCGTGTGCAACCCGAGTTGATCTATGTCCCAGCGCTGACCGACCTTTTGGAAGACCATTGGCGAGCAAATCTGTTGCTGGACGCGGCGCTGCGCGCGGCAGAGGCAGGCTGGCAAGACCGCCTGCTTTTGCGCAGCTATGAGGTTTGGAGCCCGCTTCCGGCCAATCGGGTGGTGGACATCACGGCCGAGTTTGCGCGCAAGCAAGAGCTGCTGGGCCTGTACAAAAGCCAATTGGCCGATGTGGACTACTGCCGAGCTGTTGAGGGCCTCAACGCCTATCGCTCGACCATGCTGCCGCGAACCGGGCAGGGCTTTGCTGAGGCCTTTTTGGAAGCCAGCCTACCCGGTTGGCGGGCCATCTTGGCGGCCCGTCGCTGAGGTCACTATGAGCAGCCCACCTGGCCAAAGCATTCAGATCAGAGAGGCCACACCTGGCGATGATGAAGGTGTGAACCGCCTGTTTCAGACTGTCTTTGGGTTTGAACGGTCTGCCGAGCACTTCAGGTGGAAGGTCTACGACAACCCAGACGGGCAGATGGTGGCCTTGGTGGCCCTCGCAGCAGACCAGGTGGTGGGTTACTACGGTTTCTGGCCCACGGGACTGCGTTTGGGCGGCAAACACCTTTTGGGGGGGCAGGGCCTGGACATCATGCTGCACCCCGATCATCGTGGCTTGCCTTTGGCTTTGCGCCTGTGCGGGGGCTGCATCGACTTGGCAGGCCAGCGGGGCATGCAGTTGTTGTATGGCCTGCCCAATGCACTGGCGCTCAAACTGCAGGTCAGCAAGCTCAACTCTGATCATGTTGGCGATGTTCCTTTGTGGGTGCGCATTCTTGATCACCGAGAGTCCTTGGGTGTCCCTGGACTGAGAGGCTGTGCGGTGCGCGCCTTAGGCCTCTTGCCCTTGCGACTTCCGCATGGGTTTGACCTCAAAGACACCCCACCTGACGAGGTGCAACTGGAAGCATTTTTGAGCCGCGTTAAGCTGCCCCATGGTCGTTTGCGCGTGGCCACCACCGCCTCCCGTCTGCTGTGGCGATTTGGGCCGCATGCCCAGCGAAACTATGTCTGGCACAGCGCTTGGCAGGGCGGTGAGTTGCAGGGTTTGGTGGTGGTGGGAGATCACACTCAACCAAACATGGCCCTGCTTTCAGAAATGCTGGGCGTGGCGGATGCACCGCAAGAGGCTGCCCTGCAGCAGGCGCTGCGCCACTTGAAGCACCGTGGCGTGACGGCGGTTCACGCGATGTCAAGCGCCGGGCCGCGAGATGCCATCTTGAAGGCCTGTGGCTTCCGACGCCGCCGCGTCACACAACCCTTGGTGGTCCACAAGCCTCTGGCCGTGACATTGCCGGCCAACCCCCATGTCTTTGAAGACTGGGTGATATTTGGCGCGGACCATGATGTGTATTGACCCGCAAGCGCCCAGTGCCTAATGATGGTTTTTGCGAAAAAAGAGTTTGAGCATGATTGATGTGTCCATCATTGTGGTGAATTGGAATGTTCGCGACCTGTTGCGGCTGTGCTTGCAGTCTCTGCGTGAACAAGCGGGTTTGCCCATGGCACAGATGCAGGTGATTGTGGTGGACAACGCCTCAGCGGATGGCAGTGCCGCCATGGTGGCTGCTGAATTCCCAGAAGTCACGCTGCTGGCGAACCAAGACAATGTGGGGTTTGGCCGCGCCAATAATCAGGCCCTGCCCTTGTGTACGGGGCGGCATGTGCTGCTGCTGAACCCAGACACGGTGGTCCTTGACGGCGCGGTGCGCAAGTTGGTGCAGTTGATGGATGCCCAGCCTGAGGTCTCGGTGGCAGGCTGCCGCTTGCTGAACGGCGACATGAGCTTGCAGCGATGGACGGGAGGTGCCTACCCACGGCTGCTGAACTTGGCCAATCACTACTTCTTTTTGGACCGCCTGCTGCCCTCCTCGTGGCGGCCTATGCCGCTCTACCTGGACCGCGATGTGCCCGAGGACATGGAGGTGGACTGGGTCAGCGGGGCTTGCATGATCCTGCGCAGCAGCGCCTTAGGCGGCCAATTGTTCAACCCCGACTACTTCATGTACGGGGAAGACATGGAGCTGTGCCATCGCCTCAAGATGGCGGGTGGCCGGGTGCTCTACACACCTCAGGCCTCCATCATTCACTACCAGGGCGAAAGCATGAAGCAGCAGCAAGGAAATGTGCTGCTGTCCTCGCTCAAAGGGCCACGGCAGTTCTATCGCCAAATGCGTGGCGGGCGAGGCCTCTGGGTTTACGACGCCGTGACCCTGGCTGGTTTTGCCCTGCGTTGGGCCTTGTACGCACTGGCCGCACTGGGTGGTGGTAGCCGCTGGCGCGAGAAGGCTGCCGCCAGCCGAAGCATGGTGGGCCGTGCATGGAAGATCTTGATCGGCTGAACCAGCCAGCGGCGCAGCCATGCTGCGCTGAGCAATGACCACCGAGGGCGCAGGCGTTACTGGTACTCGACGGGGTCAGACTGCATTTGCATGGTGGCGTAGGCTTGCAGGGGGATATAGCCCCCGAAACCGTCGGCGTCTGCGCCGTTATCCACCATGGCTGCAAACAGCGGGTCGATGGGCATATCGAGTTGGCGCTGGGCAGCCAAGACCAGGCGATAGGCATTCATCACCAAAGGCACGCGTGGCTGATAGGCCAAGATCACCCTGATGCGCAAAATATTGGCGTCTTGAATGGTCTGGGCTGAATTGGCCCCGATTTTGTCAGCCGGGCGGTACTCCAGCCCACTGTTGGGGATGACGCGCAGACCTTTGACCATCAAGGCCGGGTCGGCCCAATCGTCAAAGCTGGCGGTGGTGGGGTTGATCACGGTCAGCACGCGCCAGTTGGACTTGAGCACCGTGTTTTGAGTGATGTTGACCGCTTGCTGGGCACGGTCTCTGGCCTGCTGCAACTGGGTGTCATCCAAGCCCCCACCGTACATGGGCACCAACGCATCCACCAAGGCCTTGTTCATGGCCACCGGGTCAGCACCGTTCACCGCACCCGCGCGGGCTGCCATGAAGGTGGCATGGTTGAGCTGGTTCTTGGCGAAGAACAGCAAACCATGGTGAATCAAAACCATGGTGAGCAGCAGCAAAATCGGCGCAACAATGACCATCTCCACCATGGTGGCACCGCGTTGCTGCCGATGATGGACGGGGGAGGTGTTATGGGACACAGCAAAACAATTCATGGCGGCTCAATCTCCCCAGCCCTTGCCGGGCAGTACGCTGGCCAAGGAGTCTCCCACTCGGATGCCCAGGCGTTCAATGGCACCCGCGCTCAACTCCAGCGTATGCACGGCCGTGCGTCCTCCCAGGTGAAAGCGCCAGGGCTTGAGCTTGGACGCCAGCCGCACCACGGTCGCCGTGCGATCAAGGTAGACGACATCGATGGCAAAGCGCATGAAGCAGGTGTGGATGCTGTCGCAACGAGTGATGAGCAGACCCTCCTCCGACCCCATGGTTGGCTTGAGCATCAGGCCTTTCAAGCGAGACCAAAAGGTGTCGGCGGTCCGAATGTGGAGGGCCATACAGCGCTTACCCGCCCGCAGCCAGCAGTCGCGAGACGATAGGGAATAACAAAACAATGAAGGTGCAGGGGAAGATACAGGCAATCAGCGGGAAGAGCATTTTCACCGGGGCCTCCAGTGCCAATTTCTCCGCACGCATGAAGCGTTCGTTCAGCCGTTGCTCGCCTTGGGTGCGCAGCATCGGCCCCAAGCTCATGCCCATACGCTCCGCCTGGATCACGCAGGAAGTGAAATGCGACAGCGATTGGTCTTTCACCCGATCACTCATGTCACGCAAGGCCTCCGCCCTGGACTTGCCGGCCCGGATGTCGCGCAACACCCGCTGAAACTCGTCGCGCAGATAGCCCCGTGGGCCCTTGGCCACCGCCTGGGTAATGGCGCCTTGCAAATTCAAACCGGCCTCCACGCACAGCGTGATCACGTCCAGAAAAAAGGGCAGGGCGCGGACGAACTCTTTTTGGCGGGCTTTGATGCGGTCTCGCAGCCACACCAAGGGCAAAAACCAGCCCAGTGCAGCCATCATCACGATGAGCAACAAGGAGTTGAGATAGCCCACCTCAAACTCACCCTTGCGAGCATCAGCCGTTCCCAAGCCGGTCAACACGGCGAGCAACAAGGCCATTAGCACCACGGCGGTGATCATGAAGGCCAACTGCCCAGCATAAAACTGGCTGGGCGATAGCGAGAATTCAAAACCCGCCTGGCGCAGACGCAGCACAAAGGCCAAGCGGGTTTGCCGCGACAGCCAGCGGTCGAAGTGGGGCTCCAGCCACTGCACCGGCCACCACAGCATGCGGAAGCCCAGGGGTGGCGGGTCGCGAAACTCGCGGTCGTCCTGGGGTGGGTCAGGCAGCAAGCCCAGGGCAAACCAAACGGCCACACCCACCACGGCCCCCATCAACAGGGCGGCGAGCGGAAGAATCCAAGAGGCGTTGAGCAGACTGTCCATGAGGGCTCAGACATCAATGGTCGTGATGCGACGAATCAGCAGCACGCCGATCACCTCGAGAACGGCAATCACCCCCAAGGCGACCCAACCAGGCACCGTGAGGCCTTGGGCGCAAACTGAATCACCAGCCAGGCGGCCGCAGCCACGGCCACGGCTGCCGTGATGGCCACCAAAACCGGTATCAGCCAGTCGGCGTTCATGTCGAGGTCTCCGGCACCGGCTCAACATAGCTGGGGGCAGCATGCTGCGACAGGGCTTGTTCTTCGGAGGCGGGCGAGAAGAGGCGCAGGTCCAGGGCACCGCCGCGCGCATTGAGGTCTTCGTAGAAAGACGGGATCACGTCGCAGCCGGTGAAATATCCCCGCACCTTGCCAGCCTTGGGATGCCCCTCAGGGTAGTAACCCCGCTGCATGAACAGGAACAGATCCTGCATTTGGAAGCGACCGCTCTCCATGCCGCTGATTTCGGTAATGTGGGTGATGGCGCGTGTGCCGCAGGCAAAGCGAGTTTGCTGCACGATGATGTCCACCGCGCTGGCAATCTGCTCGCGAATGGCGGGCAGGGGCAAATCCGCACCGGCCATCAAGATCATGGTTTCCAAGCGAGCCAGGGCGTCGCGCGGGGTATTGGCGTGCAAGGTGGTCAGCGAGCCCTCATGGCCGGTGTTCATGGCTTGCAGCATGTCCAGCGCTTCCGCCCCACGGCATTCGCCAATCACCACCCGGTCGGGCCGCATACGCAGCACGTTCTTAACCAAGTCGCGAATCGCCACCGCGCCCTTGCCTTCGGCATTGGGCGGGCGCGCTTCCAGGCTGATCAGGTGGTGGTGGTGCAGTTTCAGCTCCGCCGCGTCCTCAACCGTGATGACCCGCTCGCTGTCCGGAATGAAGTTCGAGAGAATGTTTAGCAGGCTGGTTTTGCCGGAGCCCGTACCACCAGAGATGATGATGTTCTTGCGAGACTCGACGCACACTTTCAGAAAGCGCAGCATCTCTGGGCTGATCGAACCCAGATTCACCAAATCGTCGCCGGTCAGCTTGCGCTTGGGAAACTTTCGAATCGTGATCGCCGAGCCATGAATGGCCAAGGGCGGGATGATGGCGTTGACCCGCGAACCATCTTTGAGGCGCGCATCCACCATGGGGCTGGATTCGTCGATATGCCGACCCAGCGGTGCCACGATGCGTTCGATGACACTGATGACCGCTTTGTCGCTGGTAAAACTCAGCGGGTAGGGATGCAACTGGCCTCGGCGTTCGACATAAATGCTGTCGTAACGGTTGACCATGATTTCGCTGATGGAGTCATCGATCAACAACTCCTCCAGCGGCCCGAGACCCACGGCTTCGTCAATCACCTGCTTGCGCAACAAGGTGGGGTTGAGCTGCGATGGAATCTCATCAGCCACGCTCTGCATCACACCGTCCATCAAGCTCGCGGCTTCGCTGCGCAGGCGCTCGTCCGTCATGGAGGACACATCCCGGCGGCGCAAGTCCATGCTTTCAATCAGCAGGCCGTGTAGGCGCTTGCGCCATTCAAATTCCAGCAGCTTTAAAGGGCTGTTGCTGGGCTCCACACGCACCGAAGGTGCTGGCGTTGCGAATTCCACCGAATGGGCCGCAGGCATGTGAGCCACGGCAGAGGCGGCGGCGGGCGCGACCGCATGCCCTTGTGCTGCACCCGGCATGCCTCTGAGACTTTGGTCTTGGGCACGGCGGCCATATTCAGCCGCACCTCGCAAATCTTCAGGGGTGAGCTGGTTGCCGTGCAGGTGGTCGCTGGCACGGCGCGACAAGCGGCGCGTGCTGGCCATGCTGTCCGCTGGCGCTTGCCAGGGCATGGCCTCTTGAGCACTGGCCAGCAGCTTGATGCGGAAGGGACCAATCACGATCCGGTCGCTCACGCTCAGGGGGCCGTGCTGCAAGTCAATGCGTTGGTCATTGACTTGCACGCCGCCAAATGCGCCCAGGTCTTCAATGAAAACACCGGACGGCGTATTGAACAAACGGGCGTGTTCGCGGCCTATGCGCCAGTTGTTGAGTCGGAGGTCGCATTCATTGCCCTTGCCGATGATGCAGTCATCGGCCACGGCAATGGTGGAGGTTTGCCCGTCAGGCCGGGTCAATTCAATATTCATCATGGCCGTGGTTCCGCCTTACTGCGCGCGCAACCACTGCGCACCCACCCAGCCTGTTTCTTCACCCACCTTGACCGCGACAAAATAGCCTTTGCGGCCCGACGGCAAAACCTCGACCACGGTGTTGAGTGGCAGGTAACGCAAGACGCGCGCATTGAATTCGGCACTGGAGCGCAAGGGCAGGTCGTACTGATTGACCCGATATTTGCCGGCGGCCAAGGAACCATCTCCCTCGACAGGCATGCCTGATAAGGGTGTGGTCTCGTTGCGCGGGGCCCGACGGGCGGCCTCGGCGGCAATGTCGGCTGCCGTCAGTTTGGCCGCCGCCGCACGTTGTGCCGCCAAGGCATCGGCCGCTTGCGCCACCGCTCTCTCGTTGGCCAGGGTGGGCGCAGCAATGGC
This sequence comes from Ideonella sp. MAG2, assembly GCA_004359425.1. Taxonomy (GTDB): domain Bacteria; phylum Pseudomonadota; class Gammaproteobacteria; order Burkholderiales; family Burkholderiaceae_C; genus Ideonella. The sequence continues at coordinate 70,577 of PTEU01000006.1, forward strand.
TTTGGGAGCCACCGTCTGCACGGTGGCTGCGGGTGGTAGCGAGGTTGGGCTGGGCGCATCCGGAGGTGCCACGACGCGGGCGGGCACCGAGATGGCCATGGGACCCGGGGCCGGAGTGATCACCGCAGGCGCTTGCGCGGCAGGTGCGGCAGGGGCCACCACGGGTGGTCGGCTGGGCGCAGCGGCTGTGGGCGGTCGGGTTTCGATCTCGGGCAAGTACGGCGATTTACCGGCATCGCGCTCCAAACGCTGGGTAGCGTCTTCCACACGCGCCGTGAGGGAGGAGGTGTGCGCATCTACCACCGTGGGTGTCACGAACACCACCAGCTCGGTCTCGTCGTTTTGAAAGCGCTTGGAGCGGAACAACGCGCCAAGAATGGGGATGTCACCCAGGAAGGGCACTTTGTCGATGGTGCTGGTGGTCTTGCGCGAGAGCAAACCCGCCAAGACCATGGTTTCGCCAGCCTTGACGTTGAACTCCGTGCTGGTGCGACGGGTCGATAACGCTGGGCCGGCATTGGTGGACAACGAGGTGTCCAGCGAGCTCACCTCGCTGTCGATGACGGCGCGCACCATATTGTTTTTGTCAACCTGGGGCACGATGTCCAGCTTGATGCCAAACGGCTTGAAAAACACCGTTTGCCCGGACAGCGATGAGACCGTGTATGGGTACTCACCCCCCGCCAAAAAGGTGGCTTTGGAGCCATTTCGGGCCGAGAGCTGGGGCTCGGCCAAGATGCTGCCTTGGCCGTCGCGGACCAGCAAATTGAGCGTACCGGCCAGCCCCAAATTCAAGGCTGACAGAATGTTTAACTTATCGGTGAAGACCGTATTGCCGCTGGTGCCAGACAAAGAGGGCGAGCCTGGAATCTCGATGGACAAATCTCTACGGCCGCCATAGGTTGCCGGAGCCCAAATTCCGCCGATGGCTCCGCCACCGGTCGCATTCCATTTCATGCCAATATCACGCAGCAAGTTGGTGGGGAACTCCACCACCTTCACATCCATCATGATCATCTTTTCCCAGCCGAGTTTGCTGGTGAAGTTGACGACCTGCGGATAGCGCTTGCTCAATTCATCAATCTTGGCCAAATCCCGGTCGCCGAGGTTGTCGCCCTCGACAATGACCTTGTCGCCAATGACCGAGGTTCGTGCGTTCGGAATGGTGGCCAAAAAGCTGGCAATTTCTTTGGCCGAACCCCGGGCGTCATTGGCCGATACCGTGACCTTCATGCCAGTCATGCGGCCTGCGGCGTCCCAAAACATCATATTGGTCACGCCGGGGGCATTGGCAAACACCAGCACATCGCGACCGTCCAGCACATTGGCGGTCAAGATCTGCCCATTGCCCACGGCAATGCGCTTGACACCAGGGGCTGCGAATAAGCGGGTTTCACCCACGTACAACTGCACTTCTGCATCCGCCATGCCCACCGGTGCGGGTGTGGCTCGCGGCTGGGGCGGTGGGGGCGCACTGGTCTGGGCCAGAGAATGGCCATACAGGCTGAAGGCAGCCAGCGCAAGCAGTGCCCGGGAGTGGGTCGTGGAGTGGAAGTTAGAAGAGAAAAACATGGGGGTTCCGGTGCGTGCGCAGGGTTGCCTACTGGGTCAGGGCCTTCACCGGCCTGTCGTGTTGCTGGGGGCTGTGCTGGCCGCCGCAGGCGGGGGCGCGTCGCCTGCGGCGCCGAAGACCTTGCCTTGAGAGCTGGACTTGCCGCCTAAGCCGTACAACACCTGCACTTCAGGCGTCGGTGGAGGGGCGGGCCGGGTACGAGGAGTTGCCCTGGGCAAGGCGGCAGGGCCACCCCCTTCCAAGAGGCTCACGTCCACTTCTTCAACCGCTCCGGCAGGTTTGTCTTTGGGGTTGCGCAGCAGCGCCGTGATCTTGCCCATCTCGCGCGCGCTGATCACGTTGCGGGCTTGCTCGGGCGTGGTGTTGAGGGTCACAGTGCTGTAGCGTCGCGACTCGCCCGTTCTAGGGTCATTGGCCACGCGCTGCCCGGTGGCCATGACTTCAACACCCAGCAGGACAGGCACAGGGGCGGCGTGGCGGCCGCCTTGGTTGGTGGTCAGCAACAGGTCGATCAAGTCGCCGGGTTCGACCAAGCCGGAGATGGAACTGATCTCGTCGACCTGCATGGTCACGGCACGGCGGCCCGGCTCCACCCGGGCCGAGAAGGTGGCGGCTCCACCTTGGATCAAACTCGGCAAAATCATCTCACCGGCTTTGATGGGGTAGGCCAGCAGCTTGCCCTCCACGCGGGAAAAGTCTTCCGCTTTCAGGGCCAGGGAGTGCGAATACTCGACAGGAACCTCGCGCGCGGCCACGGTTTCTTGGGAGATGGCATCGCCTCTGGACAAAGGCCTCTTGGCCACCATCATCTGCACCTTGATGCCGCTGGCCAAATTGGCCTGGGCGGCAATGGCTGCCTTTTGGCGGTTCAAGTAGCTCAGGCTGAGCATGGCCGCAGCACCGCCCAACACCAGGGCCACCACCAAAATGACCCAGGTACGCCGTGTGGCACCTTGGGTGGACTTGTGGGAGGGAGAAGCAGTGGGTGCATTCACAACAAAGGCTCAAAAAATTAACAGGACGGACGGGGCAGTATCTCAAGTCGGCAAAGACAGGGCGTAGCTGAAGCGCTTGTACGCCTCCACCAAGGCCGCCAACATTTGATCCAAGACCGAGGTTTTATCGTCATAGGGGATGAGCAAGACGATGGCGAAGGCGACCAGAATAATCACATATTCGATCATGGTCTGGCCCCGCTCGGCTCGCCGCTGGCGGATTTTCAATGTCGGAATCATCGGGCTCAGCCTCCCGCAACAGTGACCAAAAATACGGCAGTATGCCCCTGCGAATCCAGCGTGATGGTGGCGGTGGCCTCGCGACCATCACCCCGAAAGTACAGCATTTCACCAGGTTTGCTGCTGCCGGAAGGGCTGGAGGAGGTTTGCCGCTCAAGCGCATAGCCTTCGCCTTTGAGCATACCTACTAAATGGCTTGAATTGATGGCCATAGAACTGGTATTCGTGAAGAGTAGCTGCATACTTTTGCGCGAGCCGTCCACGCTTGTGCTGTGACTCTTGATCACCGACCCCACCGGCAATCGCTCTTGCAGCTTGGTGAGCCGGGCGCGGTAGTCCTCTCGCGTCTCGGCGGCCGTGCGCATATCGGTGATGCCAATCAGGCCACGGGTGCCCGGAAATGTGGCCTCTATCTGCACCGTCACAAAAAAACCATCCATGTACTTGGCCAAAACCATGGCCCTGCCTTGGGCACTTCGGGCTACTGGCTGGCCTAAGCTCTTCTCAAACCAAGCTGTGACTGCACCGGGCTTATCGGGGCTGACAAAGCCAAAAGACCGCATGGGCGTGCCGTTATGGACCATGGGGCCACCCATGTCCTGGGCCACCGCACGCGGCGGCAGGGCAATGCTCGGCCAAGCCTGGCAAAGCTGGGGCAGCAACCCCATAGCGCTCAGCAGCAGCCCCATGGCCCAGTGGCTCAGGCCAGCGCCTGCGCGGAAGCGGCTCACGCCAGACGGGAACCACCATCTCCTGGGAGCGATGGTGCTGAATACTGCAAAAGGTCGCACCGCAGGCGTCACTCAGTTGGGCTTCAACCGGTCCGGAGGTGCCACTTCTTTCCAGCGTTCAAGTTTGCCAATGTCAGGGCCGCGCAGTGGGCCGGGGGCCTCAATTTGCTGCACCACTTTGTCGATTTGATCCGTGGTGTATTGGGTATAAGGGTTGGTCAGGGTCAAGCCCTGAGAGGGAAACACCCAGGCGAACACATCGTCCTCTCGGGTTGCCATTTGGCGGATGACTTGATCCGGATCTTTGGCGGTCCACGGTGAGGTCAAGGTCGTGGTGCGGGCCGATAGCTTCATGTCCAGGGTGTCAAAGGGCGCAAAGCTCGTGCCCATGAACCCAGGTGAGCGAGCCGGGAGTCGGTTCAAGCGCACCTCTACCGTGGCGGTGTAGAGGCCTCGGCCTTTCAAGCCCAGATACCGCGACTCCATGCCACCTCCCATGAACGGGTTGCGGTCTTTGGTGAAGGCATCGGTGGTCGGGTCGAAACCACCAGCCGTCCCCAGGCCTGTGCCATTGGGGCCGTACTTGACGGCCACGGCCGCACTCGGGTTGGGCAGCAAGGCTTGGTGAGTCGGGTCCGTCCAATTGAAGGGGCCTGTGGCCGGGCTGCTGGGGTTGGAGACGATTTGGCTGTCGTGAACCCCAAAAAACCGGTTCTGTACTTCGGCGGCAATTTTCTCTTCAGGCCGCCAGTTGCCCGAGTCGTCAGACTGGGTGCGGGCCTCAAAGGCCACGTAGCGGCTGGCCATCTGGGTTTGATGCTGGGCGTCTTGATACTTGGCGATCATGGGCATCAAGAGCAAAAAAGGCAAGATGACCCCGGCCAGCAAGACCAGGAACTCCGTCATGGCCTGTCCGCCAATGCTCAAAGGGTTTCGCATATCCCCCCCGCGCCTTGGATATTGCGGGCCGCGTTGACTTCACCGCAGGGGTTTGCCAAGCGGGTGTGCCAAAAAGGGTTGAATAGATTGGGCCGCTCCTCCGTGCCGGATTCTTTGTTCAGGCGCGCCTCACCATCGCGACGGAAAAAGGTTTCCGTCTTGGACACGGCCACCATCTCGCCCGTGCCACCCGCAGGCTTGGCCTTGTAGGCATTCAGGCGCTCGGTGGGCTCGATGATGGAGCGGCCTTCGGAGGTCATGGTGTCGGAGACTTGGCGCGTCACGCGGATGGCAAAGCCCATGCGAAGTTTGTCATCCTCCCCTGGCCTGTCATTCATCAGTCGCGGGTGAAGGTCAAAATAGTCGGGGATACCGGCATAGCCACTGCCGCCTGCCGCACCACTGCCAAAGGAGTTTCTGCCAAACAAAACCCGCCTGCGCTGGGGTGTGCTGCAATCCTCAAAGCTGTAATACTCTTCCACCAACTCGTCCTCAGAGGTCCAGCGGGCGAAGCCTGGAGGGCCGGGCGCATCGAGGTTGCCAGAGTTGCCGTCTTCCGAGATCCAGGTCTTGCCACGGCGAATGAGCTTGTCTTTCATGCCAGCGCAAAAAGGGCTGTCGGCTTCGCTTTCCCAGCCGCGTTGCAGCGGGTCGTTGGCCGGTGCCTTGGGGTCGGCAATGCCAATGAACGGGTCTTTAGATTGTGCGGCCAACACGGTGCTCAGCATGCGGCCACGGTCTTGGCCACCCATGATGCGCACAAAGCCATCTTCGCTGTAGCGCCAGTCTTCCTCGGAGTCGGCAGGGCCTAGGCTGTCAGACATCAGCTCAGCTCGGGGTGGATTGCCGTCGTTGGCGTAAGAGGTTGCCAGCACATTGTCAACAGCGTCCGCACGCGCCTTGCGCAGTACCTGAAACGCTATCAACTGGGAATAGGCCACGGTGTAGAGATTGCGCTGGTCAGACAAACCCGTGAGCGCACCCAGTACACCGCTGTCGACCAACTCGCCCTGCATTTGTGGAGCATGTTGCTGGGCCGCCGCCACAGGCGCGATCATTTCAGGATACTTGGTGGACAGCAGGACGATGGCGTCTTCGCCCGCCGTGTTGAGCATGGTCAACCAAGATTGCAGGCTGTTCATCTGCGCAATGGCGATGGTATTGCCCACAATCACCCGGTTGGCGTAGGAGACGTAATTCAGGGTTCTGGCTTCCAACACCCCGGCGGCGTAAGCGGCGGCATCGGTGGTATTGACCAGCTTGGTCTTCTCACGGATCAACTGGCCCGAATTGAAGACAAAGAAAAGCATTGCGGCGGCCACGGCCGCCACAAAAATTCCGAAGACCAACACCTGGCCGCGCTGGGCGCGGCGCAGGGGCGGCCTGATGTGGGGAAGGTAAACGGGCATCTCTCGAAATGACAGATTTACATGAAACCCATGTAGATTCAAAAGGACTGCCGAAGACCTTCAGATGACTTCAAACCACCAATTACTGGTTGGTGTTGTAGTTCGCCAGGGTCTTCTTGATCTTGGCATCTGTATCAGCGGCCTTACCTTCGGTTTCTGCGCGGTCATTCGATGCCTTGGCTTCGGTTGCAGCGCCGCCGACTTCAGCGGCGATCGAAGCGGTTTGGTTACGCACGGTGCTGCCGAAGAACTGGTAAGTGATGATCGCAGCCACGGCGATCAGGGCGACGATGATGATGTACTCGGTCATGCCCTGGCCACGTTGGGTGGAGCGGGCTTGCTTGGCGATTTGCTTGAACATGGTGAAACCTTTCAGGTAGAGATTCAAAGAAATGAAAAAGACTCTGAGTCAGCGCGATGTCTTAATACGAACTGCGTCGCGATGCAGCGAGCCGAAAACGTTGGTGCGGAATGAATTCTATGGGGGCCTTTGCCGCCACAGCATGATCATGGCACGGTATGGCGTGCGGTGCGTCACGAACTCATTCAAATCGTGGCCTCAACCAGGTGCTCGGTTTGGCCGATAGCGGCCAGCATTTTGCCGGTCAGCCCCCGCAAGTGTGACGTATGCCCGCCAAGAGCGTGCGGGCAGATGTCTCCCAACTGAATTGCTGGCATTTCGCCAGGCCTGCGGTGGCCAATGCGCTGGCCTGCCGGGGCTTGGCCAGCAAGCTGCTTAAGCTTGCCGCTAGGCCTGGGGCGTCCTGGGGGTCCACCAGCAAGGCAGCGTCTCCCGCCACCTCGGGCAGAGAGGTGGTGTTGGAGGTGATGACTGGCACGCCGCTGGCCATGGCCTCCAGCACGGGCATGCCAAAGCCCTCTGCAAAGGTGGGATAAACAAAGACTTGAGCATGACGCAACACGGCGGGCAGTTGGGTATCGCTCACAGTTTCGAGGACCTTGACTCTACCGTTAAGCCCCAAGGACGCGATGCTCTCAAACACTGCATCATGTCGAAAATCTCGTTGACCCACGATGACCAAGGGTGGGGCGTCGGCCGCTAAGCTGGCATAGGCCGTCAACAAAGTGACATGGTTTTTGCGAGGCTCCAAGCGCCCGACTGTCAACACATAACGGCCGGGCTCTAGGCCCAAGCTGCGCACCACCGCAGCTCCCTCTTGACCCGGGTAAAAGCGCCGGTGATCCACCGCATTGGGGGTGACGTGAATGGCCTCGGGGTTCAGGCCATATTGGCGAGCCATCTCCTGGCGGGAGTAGTCACTCACGGTCAGCAGCAGCGCAGACCGACGCGCAGCTCGGGCGCAGAAATAGTGCATTTGCCGCGCGAAGGCAGGTTCGAAGTATTGAGGGTGAGTCTCGAACAGCACATCGTGGATGGTGCAGGCATAGCGCCCCCAACTCAGCAGCGGTAGCTTGTATTGCATGTGCAGCAGGTCCAGCCGGTGCCGCCATTGCAGCCAGGGCAGTTGCAGGCCCAGCCGGACGGGGCCCGGGCGCTTGGGCATGCGAACTAGCGAGACATGGGGGGCAGAGAACTCGGCATGCGCTTGTTGCAGGCTGGCCGTGCCATCCAAAAAAAATAGAAAGTCGATGTCTGGGGCCAGCGCAATGGCCGCGCGGTAAAGGCCCAGGATGTGGCTGCGTGAACCTTGAAACAGTTCATCCCACACATGAAAGTCCACCCCCAGGCGAATGCGGCGGGTGGGGGAGGGCGGGGGCGGGGTCATGGACACGAAAGAGGCAGTAAAAAGAGGGGTCTGGCAACGATCGGCCCAGGGCGGACTGGACGAACATCATTGCGCAGGTTCAAGGGTGCAGTGTGCCAGTTTGGGGGCTTCGCTTGGCATCCAACAGCACGATCAAAGCGCCTGCCCCGCCGTCGGGTCCGCTGGCCTGGGTGAAGGCGATCACCTCTCGCCTCTGGGCCAACCATCGCTGCACCTTGGCTTTCAAAACCGGTTGTCGGCCTGGCGAGCCATGCCCTTTGCCATGCACCACTCGCAGGCAGCGGCGGCCTTGCCGGTGGGCCGTGAGGATGAAATGGGCCACGGCATCCCGGGCTTCATCGCGCCGCAGTCCATGCAGGTCGATCTCGCCTTGAAGAGCCCACTGGCCCCGGCGCAGCCGTGCCAGCACATCCTCTGACACCTCGGGTCGGCGGTAGCTCAGGCCGTCGTCGGTCAAGAGCAGGGATTCCAGGTCCACCTCGTCCGAGAGTGCCGCTCGCAAGGCGGCCGCTTCGTCGGCCAGGGTTTGCCGGGGCTCCGGGGTCGGGTTGCGGCGGGCCAGCTCAGCCCTGCCCTTGTCTTTGAGCAAGGCGACCGGCCCCACACTCAAGGCAAAAAGCTGGCGCTCGCGCAGCAAGCGGGCCGCCTCGGCCGCCTCCTGGGCTTGCCGAGCTTCTTCTTGCAGGCGAGCTTGTTTCAGCGCTTGCCGCACTGTGCCCAGCTCTTTCCAGTCTTTCACCGTCACCATGGGCGGCATGATGCCTGTTTTGCCGAGCAGGCGTGTCTCAGAGGCCTACATCAAGCCTCTTTCTGCCAGGCTGACCACCTCGCCGCTGCCTACCACCATGTGGTCTAGCACACGCACATCCACCAGGGCCAGGGCGGATTGGATGGACTTGGTGAGGAACTCGTCGGCCCGTGAGGGCTCGGCCACCCCCGAGGGGTGGTTGTGCGCCAGGATGACGGCGGCGGCGTTCAAGTCCATTGCCCGCCGCACCAGTTCGCGTGGGTAGACGCTGGTTTGGCTCAGCGTGCCCTGAAACAGCTCTTGCCAGGCGATGAGCCGGTGCTGGGCGTCTAGAAACATCACGGCAAAGACCTCGCGGTCTTGCCCGCCAAGTTGCAGAGCCGCGTAATCCTTGACCCGCTGCACGGTGTCAAACGCTGGCTTTTGCTGCAACTGCTGGGCCAGGGCGCGCCGAGAAATCTCCAGCACCGCGCTCACCTCGGCCCGCTTGGCGGGGCCCAAGCCCTTGATGCCGCGTATGTCCTCGGCGCTGCAATGCAAAAGGCCTCCAAAACCGTTGAACCGCGAGAGCAGCGCATCGGCCATGTCCAACACCCCCATGCCGCGGGTGCCGGTGCGCAGCAGCAAGGCCAGAAGCTCGGCATCGGCCAGCGCGCCAGGGCCATGGGCCAAGAGCTTTTCACGGGGCCGCAAGGCCTTGGGTAGATCCTTGATGGTCATGTTTCCTCCCTGTTTTGGGGTCGGTACACCGGTGGTGCCCGGGGCCTCGCGTGGGCCACCCCTAAAATCGCCTCCAGCGTATCAGTTTGAGGTCGTGCTTGTGAATACCATTCAGCCAGGGTCTTTCCTGACTCTGCATTACCGGCTTGCCGGCCCGGATGGGGCCGATGTGGTCACGACTTTTCATGACAAGCCCGCGACGCTGTCGCTGGGGGCCGGTCAACTGGCCCCGGCTATCGAGGCGAAATTGCTGGGGCTGGCGGAAGGGGCTCAGGCCACGTTCACCTTGGCGCCCGGCGAGGCGTTTGGCGAACGCAGCGCTGACATGGTGCAGCGCTTAAAGCGTAGCGCCTTGGAGGGCATGGCCGACCCGGATGCGGAGTACGACGTGGGCGATGTGGTGGAGTTCCCGACCCCTGATGGGCGCGGGCGCTTTGCCGGTGTTTTGCAGGCCCAGGGCGAGGGCTGGTTGGAGTTCGACTTCAACCACCCCTTGGCAGGCAAGGCGGTGACCTTTGAAGTCCAGATCATTGGAGTGATGTGATGAGCCAGACCGCCATGACGGATGCCGAGGTTTTGCTGGCCGAGCCGCGCGGCTTTTGTGCGGGGGTCGACCGCGCGATTGAAATTGTGGAGCGGGCATTGGTGCGCTTCGGCCGTCCCATCTACGTGCGTCACGAGATCGTCCACAACACCTATGTGGTGAATGACCTCAAGGCCAAAGGTGCCATCTTTATCGAAGACCTGGCCGATGTGCCGCCCGGCGCGACCTTGGTGTTTTCGGCCCATGGCGTCTCGCAAGCGGTGCGGCAAGAGGCAGCCACGCGCGGTTTTCAGGTGTTTGACGCCACCTGCCCCTTGGTCACCAAGGTGCATGTGGAGGTGGCCAAGCTTTCCAAAGAGGGCTATGAGTTCATCATGATTGGCCACAAGGGCCACCCCGAGGTTGAGGGCACCATGGGCCAGTTGCATGAGGGCATTTATTTGGTAGAGGACGTGGCAGACGTGGCCCACGCACCCGTCACCCGCCCCGACAAGTTGGCCGTGGTGACGCAGACCACCCTCAGCGTGGACGATGCGGCCGAAATCTTGAGCGCGGTCAAGGCCCGCTTTCCGTTGGTGCGCGAGCCTAAGAAGCAAGACATCTGCTATGCCACGCAGAACCGCCAAGATGCGGTCAAGCTGCTGGCACCGCAGGTGGATGTGGTGGTGGTGGTGGGCAGCCCCACCAGTTCCAACTCCAACCGCCTGCGCGAACTGGCCGAACGCCTGGGCACGCCCGCCTATATGGTGGACGGCGCTGACGACCTTCAGGCCACCTGGTTTGAGGGACGCCAGCGCGTGGGCCTGACGGCGGGTGCCTCGGCCCCGGATGTGCTGGTGCAGCAAGTCATTGCACGCCTACGTGAGTTGGGCGCGCTGGCTGTGCGCCGCCTGCCGGGGGTGGAGGAGACCATTGAGTTCCCTTTGCCCAAAGGTTTGGGTGATAAGTCGATGGCTGAATTTGCGGCCTCGCGATCTTGAGTCCTGGCCGCCCCGACTTTGAACACTGAGCAAGCGCCGCGTCTGCCCCCTGCGGTCTGAGCTGAGCGTTGCTCTTCACTGCTGAATCATTTTTGAGGACTGTCATGCTGGACATCACCCAATTGCGCCGCGACCTGGACGGCGTGGTCGCCAAACTGAATGCACGTAAATCGGCCCAAGCCTTCTTGGATGTGACCCGTTTCACCGAACTGGAGGCCGAGCGCAAGGCATTGCAGGTCAAGACCGAAGAGCTGCAGTCGCGCCGTAACGCGCTGTCTAAGCAAATTGGCATGAAAAAGGGCAAGGGCGAAGATGCCTCGGCCGAGATGGCCGAGGTGGGCGGCATTGGCGACGCCCAAAAGGCCGGTGCCGAGCGGCTGGAGGCCATCCAGGCCGAGCTGAACCACATGCTGATGAGCATCCCCAACCTGCCGCATGACAGCGTGCCGGTGGGCGCCGACGAAGCCGGCAATGTGGAAGTGCGCCGCTGGGGCACGCCGCGCGCTTTTGACTTCGCCATCAAAGACCACGTGGACCTGGGCGCGCCCTTGGGCCTGGACTTTGACACCGGCGCCAAGCTCTCGGGGTCGCGCTTCTCCTTCCTGAAGGGTCCTGCCGCCCGCCTGCACCGCGCCCTGGCGCAGTTCATGCTGGACATGCAAACTCAGCAGCACGGCTACACCGAGTGCTACACGCCCTACATCGTCAACCGCGAAGTGCTGGAAGGCACGGGGCAGTTGCCCAAGTTCAAGGAGGACATGTTCTGGGTCAGCCGTGGCGGCGATGACGCCCAGGCCGAGCAGTACCTGATCAGCACCTCGGAGATTTCGCTGACCAACAGCGTGCGCGAGCAGGTGCTGAAGGCCGATGAATTGCCCATCAAGCTGACCGCCCACAGCCCTTGCTTCCGCTCGGAAGCCGGCTCTGCCGGGCGCGACACGCGCGGCATGATCCGCCAGCACCAGTTTGACAAGGTCGAGATGGTGCAGATCACTCACCCGGACCACAGCTATGCCGCACTGGATGAGATGGTCGGCCATGCCGAGGCGGTGCTGCAGGCCTTGGGTTTGCCTTACCGTGTGTTGGCCTTGTGCACAGGTGACATGGGCTTCACGGCCGCCAAGACCTTCGACCTCGAAGTGTGGGTGCCGGCGCAAGACGCCTATCGCGAGATCAGCTCCTGCTCGAACTGCGAAGCCTTCCAGGCACGCCGCATGCAGACGCGGTTCAAGAATGCCCAAGGCAAGAATGAGCTTGTGCACACCTTGAACGGCTCTGGCCTGGCGGTGGGCCGCACGCTGGTGGCCGTGCTGGAGAACTACCAGCAAGCCGATGGCTCGATCGAGGTGCCCGAGGCGCTGCGCCCTTATTTGGGCGGCAGCACGGTGCTCAAGGCCTGAAGACGGTCACGCCAGGGTGAGGGTCGCCAGCCCGTAGCTGGCGGGCCCCATCTGCCACTGCACGGTGCCTCGCTTGGCATCGACCTGCACCTCAGGCCTCACCAAGGTCGAGGCCTCGGGCTGCCCAGGGCTGTCGAACAAGGCTTTGGCCTGGGCTTGCTCAACCTGAGCGCTTTGCACCTGAACACCCGGCAGGCTCAGCTTGATGGCGCCGGCGCGTGCCGGGTCTTTGTTGATCACCACCACCTGCACGGTTTTGCCCTGGCGCGCCGCCACGGCGCTGGCCAGCGGCATGTTCGGCCAAGGGGCGGAAAAGCTGATGCCGGTGGCTTTCTGGGTCGCGTCCACCTTGACTTGGCTGGCCACGATGTGCCCACCAGCCAGCAAGCGGCGGAACATCTTCAGCGCATGAAAGGCTGGCCGCACCGGCGGTGGGTTGGCCTGGGTCAGCACTTCAAAGGCACCGAAGATCCAGTTGCCATTGAGCGACCAGTGCGCGCCCAACTCCATCTGCGGCTCATGGGCCATCATGCGCAAGAGGTCCGCCACAAACAGCGCACCGCCTTGTGTCATCACGATGCCGTCAAACATCTTTTTGGCCCAGCCCAGGTGCTCACCCACCACGGTGGCCATTTCGCTGTTGGGCCGCCACGGCCTGCCGGAGTAGGTGTCTAGCGCAAACGGCAGGCCCACCTTGATGCTGGGGTCGACCGCCTTGATGGCGGCCAGCACGGCGTTGACGCGCCGGGCAAAGTGTTCGGTCTTCAGGTAGAGCGGGTGGTTGCGCTCCATCACATAGGGCTCATTGCCCAACTCCCAGTACAGGACTTTGGGCAGCGGCTTGCCGCTCAGGCGCGAGACATGGGTTTGTTGGTTGGTGAAGCGCACCCACTCCGCCGCTTGCTGCGCCAACTCAGCATCACTGCCCTGATGCATGTTCAGCTCGATCAAAGGCTGGGCGCCCACGTGCTCGCAAGCCTCCAAGAACTCAATCGTGCCGTAAAAGATCTTCTGAAACGGCTGGCCCGGGTAGGTGAACACCGGCTTGCGCTGGGCGGCGGGGCCAATGCCCTGCTTCCAGTGGTAGGTGTCGGGCACGCCGGGATAGCGCAACACGGTGGGCGCCAGCTCTTTGGCACGGTTGGCCGGGCCATCGCGCCACTGGCCATCGTGGTCCATCAGGCCTTCGCTGCCATAGACCCAAGGTGTGTTGCTGCCCACCAGCAATGGGTTGGCTGCGTGCAGCACGTCCTGCACTTTGACCTCGACCTCGATGGCATGCTGGCCCAAGCCTTGCGCTTGGCTGGCCATGCTCAAGCCAGCCGCCGCAGAACTGGCCAGCACTTGGCGGCGATTGAGGCTGGAGGTGTTGCGGAGGGTGGGTTGGGGCATAGCGCGTGAAACAGGCGGCGAGGCGCGGATTGTTAGCCCAAGCGCGAGCGCTGCGCAACGCAGCGGGCTGATCGCCGGAGGAAATCGGCTAGAATCCTCAGCTTCACCAAAATCGACCGGTGAGCACCGAATCAGGAGAGGTGGCAGAGTGGTCGAATGTACCTGACTCGAAATCAGGCGTACGGTATCCCCGTACCGAGGGTTCGAATCCCTCCCTCTCCGCCACAAACACGCCCGCAGCTTCACCGCTGTGGGCGTTTTTCTTTGGGGCATTCACCCATCTTTACAAGCAGGTGACGCTGGGCTCACACGGTACGTGCAGAGTACGCAGCAGTCCCGCATTGGGGGCTGCAAACTTTGCCTCAGAGCACTACCATGCACACTTCCATGACCACGGCCCGCAGCACACCGTTTGCATTTGGGCGCCGAGATTCTTCGCTGGACACTATGACGGCCAAGCTGTTGTTGATTGATGATGATGCGCGCCTGACCAGCATGGTGGGCGACTACCTGCGCGGCCACGGCTACGAGGTGGACACCGCCGGTAGCCTGGCCCAAAGACGTGCATATCTCCCGCATTCGCGCGGTCATTGAAGACGATCCCAAGGCACCCAAGCGCGTGTTGACGGTGCGTGGCTCAGGCTATGTGTTTGCCCGCAAGCAGGACGGCGATTGAAGTCTCTCTACCTGCGCATTTGGCTCACGGTGGTGGCCGCGCTGGCGCTGTTTGCGCTGGCCTCAGGGTGGTTGTTGCAGCGGCATCTGGACCAAGAGCGCGTGCGCTCCGACGCGCAGATGGCAGAGCGCATGGCCGCTTGGGGGGAGTTGCTTCAGGGCTCTTTGCCCGAGGCTTGGGAGTCGCCCCAGGCTCAGGCTGAAGCGCTGAAAGAATGGTCGCGCCGTTTGCGTTTGCCCTTGGCGCTGGACGCACCCGGAGGCTCTCGCATTGGGGCCTCAGACTCCTATCTGCGACGGGAAGTTGAGCCTGGGGGCTTGAGTCGTGCGGTCGCCATTCGCCTGGATGACGGGCGGACCTTGTGGTTGGTGCGTCCAGGTGGACGCAAAGCGCGCGAGGTTGAAACCGTCGAAAGCCCACCCGGCAACGTGCCCATGATTGCAGACGGTTCGCGAGCCATTGTTGGGGCCGAACGCCCAGGCTTTGGTGGTGCGCCACCAGATCGATCGACCTTTCTGGGGCTGCCGGTGGCCCTGCCGCCGGACTGGCCTGCAAGCTTGAGCTTGTTGCTGTTGCTGAGTTTGCTGTTTCTGGGTGTGGCCGCAGGGGCCTGGCCTGTGGTGCGCAGTTTGACGCGCCGCCTGGAGTCTTTGCAGCAAGGTGTCGAAGCCTTTGGTGCGGGTGCGCTACACCACCGGGTCAAGGCTGAAGGCAGCGACGAAGTGGCGGCCGTGGCGCAGAGCTTTAACCGAGCCGCTGAACGCATTGAGACACTGGTGCAGACCCATCAACGTTTGCTGGCCAATGCCAGCCATGAATTGCGCTCGCCGCTGGCCCGCTTGCGCATGGCCGTGGAGATGTATGAGTCGGCAGGGCCCGCCCAACGCGCAGCGCTGAAGACCGAGATCGACACCAATGTCTCCGAGTTGGATGCCTTGGTCGAGGAAGTGCTGCTCTCCAGCCGCTTGGACGCGGGTGCAGCGGTTGACCTGGGAGAGCAAGTCGATCTCATCGCCCTGTTGGCTGAAGAGGCTGCGCGTGTGGCCGTGCCTTTGAGTGGTGAGCATGACGCGGTACAGGGCAACGAGCGTTTGTTGCGCCGGGCCGTGCGCAACCTGCTCGAAAACGCGCGCCGTTATGCGGGTGATGAGGTGAACCTGCAGGTCGTCTCGGCCCCGGAGCCCGGCCATGTGGACATCCGTGTGTGTGACCGAGGGCCTGGCGTTCCTGCCGACCAGCGCGAGAAGATTTTCGAGCCCTTTTATCGCATGCCCGGTCATGCGGAGAGAGAAGGGGGCGTAGGCCTGGGCCTGTCCTTGGTTCGGCAAATTGCCCACGCCCATCGGGGCCGAGTGTTTTGCGAGCCCAACCCCGGTGGCGGAAGCTGCTTTGTGATCAGGCTGCCACAGTCTTGACCGGGCTGGCCTGGGCCCGCAATGTCCAGGCCAAAAGGCCCACCATGGCCAGCGCGGCCAGCGTCAACCCCAAGGTGCTGCTGACCCAAAAGCCCCGAGCCCCTTGCCAAGCGGGCGGGATGTTGCCCGTCACATTGAAGGCCACGCCATAGCCGCCGCCTAAGCCCACACCGCTGAGCGCCGCCACGTAGATCAGCATGGGCACGGTGGCCACGCGCCACGCCCGCAACACAAAGGCGGCAATGGTTTGAATGGCATCTGCCACATGGAACAAGGCCACCCAGCTCAGCAAGGGCAGGGCGGCCGCCGCAATCGCGGCATCCGGGGTGTACAGGCCCACGATGCGGTGCTGGCATGCATGCACAAGCAGACCCAAGGCTGCCGCGACGGCCGTGCCCAGGGCCAGGCCATGCCAGCCCAGGCGTATGGCCTCTTCCCGTTTGGCCGCTCCCACGGCTTGGGCCACCAAGGTGCTGGTGGCGTTCGCCAATGCCATGGGCATCATGAACATCAAGGTCACGACATTCATGGCCACTTGGTGCCCGGCCACGGCCAGCGCCCCGGTGCGGGCAATGAACAAGGCCATGAGGCTAAAACCCGTCACCTCAACCAGGACGCTGAGCCCCATGGGTACACCCAGGCGCAGCAGGCCTCGCAGAGATGCCGCATGAGGTGCGTGCAAGCCCCTGCCAAAAAGGGCGAAGGGCTGATAGTGGCTGTCGCGTCGCATCCACCACCAGGCCAGGCCAAACTGACTCCACATGGCCACCACCGTGGCCCAGCCGCAGCCTTCCACGCCCATGGGCGGCACACCCCATTGCGGCAGGCCACCCACGGCCAGCATGGACAGCGGTACTTTGACCGCCAAGCCCCCAAGTTGCAGCACCATGACCGCCTTGGGCCGCGAGATGGCAGTATTGAAGCCTCGATAGACGGTAAACAGCAAGGCGGCAGGCAAAGAAAGGGCCAAGGCGGCCAAATAGGCTCTGACCTTGGTGCCAACCTCGGCACTGGGTTGTGCCAGAGCCAAAAGCGGGTCGGGCATCAACAAAAGGCTGCTGCCCAGCACCGAGAGGGCCAAAGCAAGCCATACCGCTTGGTGGGCTTGCGCCCCAGCGGCCTCCAGTTTGCGTGCGCCGAACAGTTGGCCCACCGTGGGGGAAATCGCCAACACCACGCCCATGAAACCGATGAAGATGGTGATGTAGACAGACATCCCAATCGCCAGAGCGGCGAGGTCCGAGGGCGACACTCGGGCTACCAGCAGGGTGTCGACGGTGCCATAGGCCAGCACCGCCACCTGCCCCACGAACACCGGCCAAGCCAGCTTCAGAATGCGCGGCATGTGGCGGATGAAAGCGATGCCGGCGGGTCTCGCCGCGGCCTCTTCACTCATAGGCTGCTGGCGGCTGAATCGTTGGGGTCTGGGGGGCTGTCTCGTTGAGCCGTGGCGTCCTCGCGGGCCCGCTCCGCATAGCGGTTGAAGCGCCAGGCCTTGGCCTCCAGGGTGATGCGACGCCAGACTTGGCGCTTCTCGCCGGGGCTCATCACAGGCCAATGTTGCACTTCGTCTTCAGTCCGCCCGCAGCCCTTGCACAGCGGGTCGCCCTGGGCGGTGGAGCAGATGGCGATGCAGGGGGCGTCCGGGGTGTGGGCGTACCACGTTAGCCAAGCGTCTTTGGCCTTGGCGGGCATCGTGTCCTCGTCGGCCTCGGCTTCCCGGTAGTAAACCATCAGCGCGTAAATTTCGGCCAGCGCTCGGACCTCGGCGCAGGCCACAATGCCATCCGCCGAGGGCGAGCGGGCGCGCCACCAGTTGATGGCGGACTCGATGTCGGTGATGTGGATTCCCGCCATGGTGCGAAGAGGCCCAGAAAGCACAACCGCCCGTGAACGGGCGGTTGTCGTATGAATGAAGCGCTGACTCAGTCCACCAGGCGGATCTCAACCCGGCGGGCCTGTTCGGGACGGCCATCACCAGCCGTGCTTTCAGGCTTGCGCAACTGAATGCGAGCAGCATCCACGCCAGCCGCCTTGAGCGCCTCACGCACAGCGATAGCACGCTTCTTGGCCAGTTCGGCATTCATGGCCGGGTCCCCGCTTGTGTCATGAAAGCCAGAGAGCACCAACTTGCGCGCCGGAGCCGCTTGAACGGCTGCCTTGACGCTGGCCAACTCAGCAAGCGCTTCAGCGGGCAAATCAGCCGAGCCGGTGCCGAAATACAGGGTGCCAGTCAGGTCACCGGTGAGTGGCCCTTCCAGCAAAGCCTCGCCAACGCTGGTAGCAGCCGGTGCCGCCGCGCCTTTGAGTTGGCGCATGCCCAGGCCACCCAACAGCCCGAACAGCAGCAAGGTAATCACTCCCAGCGTGGTCCAAACCCCAACCCGCGCGCCATCATCCAGATCGTCCAACATGGCTTTCTCCGCCTCAGTCATTTAAAAACAGGGATTCTAGGTCAGTCGCCCGCGTCAGATGGGCGAGTGCGGGGCGCTAGCAATTTCGACCCGTTCTCGTGCGAGTTTGGATGATCAATTTCACAGCGCCAATCGCTGTCGGGCTTATGGAGGAGGGGAGCGCCACCGATAATCGTTCTATGAACAAGAAGTTGTTGTTGAGCGCCCTCGCGGGCGTCGTGTCGACCCTGCTGGTGGTAGGTGGCATACAGGCCTCACGCTCGATGAGCAGGCTGGGTGGTGAGCCTTCATCGCAGGCGATTCAGAAACTGATGACCCCGTTTGCGGTCGACCCGACCTGGGTTAAGTCAGGCTCCCCCAACTTTCGCGCCACTGAGACCGCGCGATCACCGGATGGCAAAACCATTGTCGGGCAATGGGCCTGCGACGGCCCAACGACCTTCGAATGGACCTTTGGCCTAGACGAAACCGTGCACTTGTTGGATGGTGAAGTCCACGTCGATTACCTGGGGCGCAAGTTCACGCTCAAGCCGGGCGATACCGCAACCTTCCACCACGGCACCAAGGCCGTGTGGACGGTGCCGCAAAAGGCCCACAAGGTGTATGTGCTGCACCACCCGGGGTTTTGGGCCTACTTTCGCCAAAAGTACCTGAACTGAGATTTCACCAGGGCGAGCGCCCCATGCCCATGACCCGGCGATACCACTCATGGAAGTGCTTCATGCCATCTTCCATGGGGCTCTGATAAGGCCCGGCCTCGTCATCGCCGCGTTCATACAAGGCCTTACGGCCTTGGTCCATGCGCTCAGCAATCTCGTCATCTTCGACGCAGGTTTCCATATAGGCCGCGCGCTGCGCATCCACAAACTCGCGCTCAAACGCCGCGATGTCTTCGGGGTAGTAGAACTCCACCACGTTCAGCGTCTTTTGTGGCCCTTGCGGGTAGAGGGTTGAGACCGTCAGCACATGCGGATACCACTCGACCATGATGTTCGGGTAGTAGGTCAGCCAGATGGCACCGTGGGCCGGGGGGACCCCTTCACGGTACTTCATCAGCGCTTCATGCCAGCGCTGATACACCGGTGAGCCCGGGCGCTTCAAGGCGTTTTGAACGCCCACGGTTTGCACGGAATGGTGCTTGCCGAACTCCCACTTCAGGTCAGCGCAGGTCACGAATTGCCCGAGCCCGGGGTGGAAGGGGCCAACGTGATAGTCCTCCAGATAGACCTCGATAAAGGTCTTCCAGTTGTAGTTGCACTCGTGCATCTCCACGTGGTCGAGCACATAGCCGGAAAAATCCAGGCTGGCGCGCGGCCCAAGGTGGGCCAAATCGGCGGCGATGTCTCGACCGTTGTCCTCAAACACCATGCCGTTCCAGGTCTTCACCCGGTAATTGTTGAGGTGCAGGCACGGGTCGTGGTCAAAATGCGGCGCACCGATCAACTGACCTTGCAGGTCGTAGGTCCAGCGGTGCAGGGGGCAGACGATGCTGCTCTTGGTGTTGCCCCGGCCACGCAGCATCACCGCTTGGCGGTGCCGGCAGACGTTGGACACCAACTCGATGCCTTTGGGCGTGCGCACCAACATCCGCCCTTCACCTTCTTGGGGAAGGGCGTAGTAGTCGCCGAGTTCGGGAACGGACAGTTCGTGCGCCAGATAGCGCGGTCCGTGCTGAAAGATGAGTTCTTGCTCCCTACGAAGCAGGTCCTCATCGAAATAGGTTGAAACGGAGAGTTGAGAGCGCGAGCGCTCCAGAGCTTCCAGCGTGATGCTCAGGTTTGACATGATCCCCAGGATCTCCAAAAAACATGTCTAAAAACCCCCCACCCGGTGGCCCCGCGGATGGGTTTGTGACGAAAAAGCCCTCCCAGAGGGAAGGCTAAGCGCTCGATTCTAGCCTGAAGCTGTTGCATCCAGGCGATCCCTGGGCCATTGGTGTTGCGCTTTCGAGGCTGAACGAGCGCCGTTGGTCAGTTTTGGGGAGTCTTGAGGGTTTACCACTGACTACAATCCCGCTTTGCTTGTCACCTCTCGAAATGCGCAAAGCATCCAATTCATCCGTCACCGCTGCGTCAGAGCCCTCCAGCTACGAAGAGGCCTTGGCCGAACTTGATGGTTTGGTCCAGCGCATGGAGGCGGGGCAAATGCCGCTGGACCAGCTCTTGGTGAGCTACCAACGCAGTGCCGAATTGCTGGAGTTTTGCAAGGCGCGCCTCGCGGCGGTGGAGCAGCAAGTGAAGGTCCTGGAGGAAGGGCAACTCAAGCCCTGGACGAATCCATGAATGACGTGAATTTTGAAGCTTGGTCTACGGCAGAGCTGCTGGCCGTTGAGCGAGCCTTGGAAGCCTGGGTGCCTGCCGACACCCCTGCAGCCCTGGGTGTGGCCATGCGCTATGCCGTGCTGGATGGCGGCAAGCGCCTGCGCCCCTTGCTGGTGCTGGCGGCGGCCAGTGCGGCAGAAGGCCAGCGCGAGGCTGCCATGCGCGCGGCGGTGGCGGTGGAGTTGATCCACGCCTATTCCCTGGTGCATGACGACATGCCTTGCATGGACGACGACGCTCTGCGCCGTGGCAAACCCACCGTGCATGTGGAGTTTGGCGAGGCCCGTGCCATGCTGGCTGGTGATGCAATGCAGGCCTTGGCCTTTGAAGTGCTGACCCCGGACCACGGCGTTGAGCCCATCTTGCAGGCCCGTTTGGTCAGCCTCTTGGCGCGTGCTGCGGGGCACCAAGGCATGGCGGGTGGGCAGGCCATAGACCTGGCCAGCGTGGGCCGCCAATTAGACGAAACCTCTTTGCGCGACATGCATCGCCGTAAGACCGGTGCGTTGCTGCAAGCCAGTGTCTTGATGGGCGCAGCCTGTGGGCCTGTAGACGCCCACACCTGGGACGCTTTGGCCCAGTATGGTGCAGCCATTGGCCTAGCCTTTCAGGTGGTGGACGATATTCTGGATGTCACTCAACCGTCTGACACTCTGGGCAAAACAGCGGGCAAAGACGCCGACAACAACAAGCCCACCTATGTGTCGGTATTGGGCCTGGAGGCCGCTCAGCGCTACGCCTTGGCCCTGCGCGACGAGGCCCATCAGGCCTTGCAGCGTTGCCACCTGCGGTCTACCGTCCACTTGGCCGCATTGGCCGACAAAGTGGTGGATCGACAAAGCTGAGCGCATGCGCTGGCCTGTCACCACCACCCTCTAACCGCATGCCACAGCCATGACCCATCCGCTGCTGCAAACCATAAGAACCTGCCCGTGGTGTTTGCGCTGGACCGCGCCGGCTTGGTGGGCGCTGACGGCGCCACCCACGCGGGGGCCTATGACATTGCCTACATCCGCTGCATTCCGAACATGAGCCTGCTGACGCCGGCAGATGAGCGCGAATGCCGCCAGGCCTTGAGCACGGCCTTCCATCAAGACCATCCCGTCGCTGTGCGCTACCCGCGTGGCGCCGGTGCCGGTGTGGCCGTCGAGGCTGAACTCACCACGCTGCCGTGGGGCAAGGGCGAAGTGCGCCGCCAAGGCAAGCGCGTGGCCATCTTGGCTTTTGGCACCTTGCTCTACCCTGCGTTGCAAGCGGCTGAGCGCCTGGATGCTACCGTGGTCAATATGCGGTTTGCCAAACCGCTGGACGAAGAGCTGATCCTCCAAATGGCCCGCAGCCATGAAGCGTTGGTGACCCTGGAAGAGGGTTGCATTGCGGGTGGCGCAGGCACGGGGGTGATGGAAGTCTTGGCTTCTTCAGGCTTGAATGTGCCGGTATTGCAGATGGGCTTGCCAGACGAGTTTATTGAGCATGGTGACCCGGCTAAATTGCTGGCGCTGTGTGGCCTGAGTGCCGAGGGCATTGAGCAGGCCGTCAGCAAGCGATTTGGCATCGTGCCTTTGTCCTTGGTGAAGCCTGCCGCCGCCTGAGGGGCTCGCTTTAGAGTCCCCTCTTGAGCGCAGCCTAAGCCTTACGTGCGATCCTTGTGGCTCGCTGCCAGCCGCAGCGCCTTCTTTAGCAGTCATGAATCCTCAAGCGAACAGCCTCCACATCCCCGACACGCAAAGTGAGCGCGACGAGCGCCACTTGGCCATTCAGCGCGTGGGCGTGAAGGATGTGCGCTACCCGCTCACGCTGAAGGTGGCGGGCGCGGTGCAATCGACGGCGGCCTTGTGGTCTTTGGATGTCGCTTTGCCGGCCGAGCAAAAGGGCACGCACATGTCGCGCTTCGTGGCCTGGCTGGATGCCCAGCACGAACCCATGGACGCGGCCCGCCTGAGCACCGAGTTGGCCGCCATGCTGGAGAAGCTGCACGCCGACGAGGGCCGCATCGAGGCGCGTTTCTCGTTCTTTTTGCGCAAGCGCGCACCGGTCTCGGGCTTGGAAAGCTTGTTGGACTATCAGGGCGCCTGGATCGCCGAGCGCCGCCAGGGCCAGACGGTGATCTGGGCCGAGGTGGGCGTGCCCGTCAAGAGCCTGTGCCCGTGCTCCAAGGAGATCTCGGATTACGGTGCCCATAACCAGCGCTCTTTGGTGACCATTCGCGTGGCCTTCAAGGACCCTGTGGCGGGCGCGATGGAGTGGCACGAGTTGGTGCGCTTTGCTGAAGAGTCCGCCTCCAGTGAGATCTGGCCCATGCTCAAGCGGGCAGATGAAAAATGGGTGACCGAGCGCGCCTACGAAAACCCCAAGTTCGTTGAAGACTTGGTACGCGACGTGGCCCTGCGCCTGAACGCCGAGCCGCGCATTGGCCGCTACCGCGTGGATGTCGAAAACTTCGAATCCATCCACAACCACTCAGCTTGGGCGCGGATCGAGCGGGACTGAATGTCTGGGGACGCTTATGGCACTTCCTTGCTTTCTGTTGGGTAGGGCTCTTAAGGTTGGCGCGTGCCGAGCGGGCAGGCCGGGTCTCTCCGTTCATGTCCTCCGCCGTCAGCCTGCGGCTGCCGCCTCCCCCTAATACTTCACTGCGAGACCCGGCCTACCCTCTCGTCTGCCACCGTTGAGGCCCTACAACGATAGCGTCTCGTTGTGGGCTTTGACTCTTTCCAAGGGCACTGCTCCAACGACGATGAGCAAGGTGGTGGCGTGAAGGTCGCAGCGAAGTATTAGGGGGAGACGTCGGCCGTAGGCCGGCGGCGGAGGACATGAGCGGAGGACTTCACGCCACCGCCTTGCGACGCCACTACCGCGCGACGCCGCCGCCTTGCGACGCTGAAACCTACGCAGGCAAACCTCACCCCTCCACCCGCAAACGCTCCCGCAAAAACTGCCCCGCGACAAAGATATCGCGCTCGACGGCTCGCCGCACGCCGGAGCTGTCGCCTTTGGCCAAGGCTTTCAGCATTGCCTCATGAGCTTCGTTAAGCACTTCAGTTGCTTCGGGGCTATCGAACAACTGGTTGGAGATGGGGCCGGCCTTAAGCCACAAGGTGTCGATCAGGCTGAACAGGGTGGGGGAGCCTGCTGCGCGGTAGAGCAGCACATGGAAGTCTTCATTGGGGCCGAGATAACCGGCGACATCTCCGCGCTGCAGAGCAGCTGCCATGTCCGCACACAAAGCTTGCAGCCGTTCGCGTTCGGCCGCTGAGAGCCGCAGCGCGCCGCGCTCGGCGGCTTCGCCCTCCAGCAGCATGCGCATCTGCAACAGGTCATCAAATTCGGCCACGGACAGGCGCGGCACCGTGACCCCGGCGTTGGGGATGTTGACCAGGGCACCTTCTGCCGCCAGCCGTTGCAGGGCCGCCCGCACGGGCATGTGGCCTACGCCCAGGTCGGCCGCCACATTGCGGATCTTCAGGCGTTCCCCTGGCAAGAAGCGGCCCACGGTGATCCACTGGCGCAGCCGCGTGTAGACCTCGTCTTGCTGCGTGGTGCTGGGCAGGTCTTGCTCTGGCGTGGCGCTCATGACGCAGGCGCCTTCAGCAGTGACAGCACCTCGTCCATGGCGGCCAGGAGGCGCGCCACGTCGGCGTCGGTGGTGTCGGGGCAGACCAGCATCATGTTGTGAAAGGGGGTGATCAACACGCCCCGGTTCAGCAACGCCAAGTGCAGGGCGTGCTCGAGTTCAGCATCCATGGCGGCACCGGCCTCGCTGCCGTTGCGGGGCGCGGTGGCACAGAACTGAAACTCCGCTCGCGCGCCGACATGCGTCACGCACCACGGCAGGCCGTGGCGGCCGATCACCTGCTTGAGCCCTTCGGCCAAAGTAGCGGCTCGCTTGAGCATGGGCGCATAAACCTCGGGCGTCATCAAATGGGTCAGCGTGGCGCGCATGGCGGCCATGGCCAGCAGGTTGGCCGTCAAGGTAGTGCCGATGCCGGAATGCCCAGGCGGCGCCTGGCGTTTGGCGGCTTCGGCCTGTGCGGCCAAAGCGGCGCTGAAGCCATAGGCCGCACACGGCATGCCGCCGCCCAGGGGCTTGCCCACCACCACGGCGTCGGGCTGCAGGCCATGGGCGCGGGCATAGCCGCCGGGGCCGGAGCTGATGGTGTGGGTTTCGTCCATCACCAACAGGCTGCCGTGTTGGCGGATCAGCGCTTGGGCCGCCTCCCAAAAGCCGGGCTCGGGCAGCACCATGCCGATATTGGTCATCACCGGCTCGGCCAGCACGCAGGCCACATCGCCCGGGGCCAGCGCGGCCTCCAGGCCTGCCAAGTCATTGAACTCGACCACG
This sequence comes from Ideonella sp. MAG2, assembly GCA_004359425.1. GTDB lineage: Bacteria > Pseudomonadota > Gammaproteobacteria > Burkholderiales > Burkholderiaceae_C > Ideonella. The sequence goes on from PTEU01000006.1 coordinate 95,164, forward strand.
CGGGTAGTGGCGGTCAGATCTTGCACCTGGCCCAGCAGGCTGTCGCGTTGTTGGGGCTGGCCATTCACCAAATCGACAAACACATCGTCCACCGTGCCGTGGTAGCAGCCATTGAAGACCAGCAAGACCTTGCGACCGGTGGCGGCGCGGCACCAGCGCAGCACGAAGCGGTTGGCGTCGGTGGCCGTCATGGCGAACTGCCAAGTGGGCAGGCCAAAGCGTTGGGCGAGTAGGGCGCCTACGGCGGCGGCGTCTTCACCGGGCAGCATGGCCGTCAGGCCTCGGGTGGCGCGCTGGCTCAGGGCTCGAGCCACCACCGGGGGCGAGTGGCCGAACATGGCGCCGGTATCGCCCAGGCAAAAGTCCACCAGGCTGTGGCCGTCCACATCGTGCAGGCGCGCGCCTTGGGCGTGGTCCACATGCAGTGCAAAGGGCGTGCCCCAGTCGCTCATCCAGTGCAGGGGTACACCAAACATCAGGTGCTGGCTGGCCGCTGCGGCCAAGGCTTGCGAGCGCGGGTGGCGCTGGGCATAGGTGGCACGCTCCTGCGCCAGCAGGGCTTGAATGCGGGCAGGTGCGATGCCATGAAAACTCAACTCGGACATGGTGATTCCTTTTCCCTCGCACTCACACCAACAGCAGCAAATGCTCGCGCTCCCACGAGGAGATCACGCGGTTGTAGGTGGCGTACTCCAGCTCCTTCACGGCGCAGAAGGCGTCCACAAACGATTCGCCCAGCACCTCTTTCATGGGCTCGCAAGCGCGCATGGCTTCGATGGCGTCTTCCAGGTGGCGCGGCAGCTCATGGCTCACATTCCAGGCGCTGTCGAGCGTGGGCTCGCTGGGCTGCAGCTTGTCGCGCAGGCCCAGCCAGCCGCAGGCCAAGGTGGCGGCCATCGCGAGGTAAGGGTTGGCGTCTACGCCCGGCACGCGGTTCTCCACACGCCGCGCCTCGGGGCCCGATTTGGGAATGCGGATGCCGCAAGTGCGGTTGTCATAGCCCCAGCGCACGTTGATGGGCGCTGACATATAGGGTGCCAAGCGCCGGTAGGAATTGACGTAGGGCGCGAACATGGGCATGACCTGCGGAATGTAGGTCTGCAGCCCTGCAATGAAATGGTGAAACAGGTCGCTGGCTTGGCCGTCCTCGCGGCTGAAGACATTGCTGCCGCTGCGGCCGTCCACAATGCTTTGGTGGATGTGCATGGCGCTGCCGGGTTCACCCTCCATGGGCTTGGCCATGAAGGTGGCAAACACGCCGTGGCGCAGCGCGGTTTCGCGCACCGCACGCTTGAACAAGAACACTCGGTCAGCCAGCTCCAGCGGGTCACCGTGGGTGAAGTTGATCTCCATCTGGCCGGGGCCGGCCTCATGGATCAGCGTCTCCACGCCCAACTGGTGCACCTCGCAAAAGTTGGACAGCTCCATGAAGAAGGGGTCGAAGTCGTTGACGGCGTCGATGGAATAGCTTTGCCGTCCTACTTCAGGTTTGCCCGTGCGGCCCAGCGGCGGCTGCAGCGGCTCGTGCGGGTTTTGCTGGCGTGCCACCAAATAGAACTCCATCTCGGGGGCCACCACCGGCTGCCAGCCGCGTTGCTCATACAAGGCCAGCACTCGCCGCAGCACCGCGCGCGGGCTGAGCTGCACCGGGCGGCCGTCCCATTCGACACAGTCGTGGATGACCACCGCCACTGGCTCGGCCGCCCAGGGCACGACGCGGATGGTGGCGGCATCGGGCTTGCACACCATGTCCGGGTCGGTGTCGCCCACAAAGGGGCCGTTGTCGGGTTGCTGGCCGTTGACGGTGTTGAGCAGCACGCTCTTGGGGATGCGCATCTCACCGCTGGCCAAGAACAGGTCCCGCGGCAGGATCTTGCCGCGGGCAATACCAGTCATGTCGGGGATCACGCATTCCACTTCGTGGATGCGGTGGTCGGCCAAAAAGCGCTCGAGGGAGGTGGTCATGGGCAGCGGGCAGGCTATGGAAGGCTTTGATGATACGCTTTCGTCTCAAATTGTGATCACAAAAATGGAAATGAATGCTTGGGTGGTCGTTGCATGGGGTTTTATATGGCAATGGTGTTTGGAGGAATCACTGAAAATGATCACAAACTCTGGCGCTTGATGTTCACCCTCGGCGGTGCCAGAGTGGCACCTAGGGCGCGGCACAATCGGTGCCTCTCTGTTCCTTAAGACCCGTCGCATCATGAAAGTTCTGCTTCTCAACGGCCCCAACCTCAACCTCTTGGGCACGCGTGAACCGCACATCTACGGTGCCGACACCTTGGCCGACGTGGAGCAGCGTTTCAAGGAGGAGGCCCTGAGCTTGGGGGCCGAGGCCGAGGCGTTTCAAAGCAACCATGAAGGCGCCTTGATTGACCGCATTCATGCCGCACGCACGGATGGCACCAAGGCCATCGTCATCAACCCGGGCGGTCTGACCCACACCAGCGTGGCCTTGCGTGATGCCCTCTCAGGCGTGGCCCTGCCGGTGGTGGAGGTGCACATCAGCAATGTGCATCGGCGCGAGGAGTTTCGCCATCACTCCTATATCTCGGGCATTGCCGACGGCGTGATCGCGGGCCTGGGTGTGCAGGGCTATGGGGCGGCCCTGCGCTTTTTGGTGGGCCGTTACAAGGGCTGAAGCGCTGAGGCCTGGGGGCCAAAGGCATAGAGGTCCATGCCTAAGTGGCCCCAGGTCACGCTGGCGTGCAAACGCCGCCCTACAGGGTTCGAGCCTGCGGCACCTGCCGCCACAAAAAAGGGCAGCAGATGCTCATCCGTGGGGTGCATCTGAGCGGCATGCGGCGCTTGGCGGCGATAGTCCAGCAAGGCTGGCCAGTCCGCCGCCTCACTGCGCTCGGCCAACCAGGTCCGAAAGGCCGCACTCTCAGGGATCTCGGGCGCATTCACCTCGCCACGCCCACCGGCCCACAGCCGCAGGTTGTGGGTGATGGCACCACTGCCCAAAATCAGCACGCCATCGTCGACCAAAGGTGCCAGAGCCTGACCAAGCTCAAAAAGCTTAGCCGGGCTCCAATGTGGCGGCCAGCCTAGGGGCAGCACCGGTACATCGCCCTGAGGGAACAGGGTGCGCAGCGGCGTCCAAATGCCGTGGTCCATGCCGCCTTCCTGCAGCGTGTGTATGGGCAAACCCGCCTGCTCGATCAGCGCCGCTGCTCGCTTGGCCAAGGCGGGTGCCCCCGGCACGGGGTAGCGCAAGGCATACAACTCGCCGGGAAAGCCGGAAAAGTCATGGATGGCCTCGTGCCACTCGGCGGCCAGCAGCACCGGTTCGCGGGTCAAGGTATGGCCCGAGATGGCAACAACCGCCACAGGCCTGGCCTCGCCACTGGCCCAGCGGTGGGCCAGGTGCTCCCAGGCCGTCTTGGCGGCCGAAGCCTCCAAAGCCGTCATGGGTGATCCATGGGAAATGAATAGGGGCGGGAAGGGTGGATGGGCCATGGGCAGCATTGTTGGGCGCAGGTACGCGTCCATCGTTCAAAACACTTGCATGGAATCTGTGAGCCGCGCTCACCGGCAATAAACCTGTACGCCACGGATGCTTGCGCCTTGGGCTATCGTCCAGGCCTTTGCACTCCTGGCCTGCTTCATGTCTGCTGACGCCTTGCACTCTTCCCCGCGCCGCCCGCCCGCACCATGGCACTTGGCTTGGCGGCAAACTCTGCTGGACTTCCGTGCGGGCGAATTGCGCTTGGTGTTGATCGCCGTCACGCTGGCGGTGGCGGCATTGACGGCGGTGGGCTTTTTTGCGGACCGACTGCAACGCGGTCTACAACGTGATGCGGCCCAACTCTTGGGTGGCGACCTGGTGATCAGTAGCGACCAGGCTCTGCCCCAGCTCTTTGTGCAGCGGGCGCAAGCCGCCGGGCTCACGCAGACCCAGCACGCCAGCTTCCCCAGCATGGCCAGGGCGGGTGACGAGCAAGGCGGTGCGACTCGCTTAGTGGCCCTCAAGGCTGTTGAGCAAGGCTATCCCTTGCGTGGGGCCTTGAAGGTGCAAGGCCAAGGCCAAACCACACCCACCTTGACGCGCCATGGCCCGGCCCAGGGCGAGGTCTGGGTCGAGCCTGCTCTGCTTGACAGCCTGGGGCTGAAGTTGGGCGATGGCCTGTGGCTGGGTGACGCCCGTTTACGCATTGCCGGGGTACTGACGCAAGAGCCGGACCGTGGGGCGGGTTTCATGAGCTTCGCGCCGCGGGTGATGATGCACCGGCAAGACTTGGCCGCCACGGGCTTGGTGCAACCGGCCAGCCGCGTCACCTACCGCTTGGCCTTGGTGGCTGCGGGCAGCACGGCGGCGCTGCAACGCTATGAGCAGTGGGTCAAGGCCGAGGTGCAGAACAAAAATCTCAAAGGCATTCGGGTTGAGAACTTAGAGAACGGCCGCCCCGAGATGCGCCAGACGCTGGAGCGGGCGGAGAAGTTTCTCAACTTGGTGGCCTTGCTCTCTGCCTTGCTGGCCGCCGTGGCTGTGGCTGTAGCGGCCCGCGACTTTGCCATGAAACGCCTGGACGACTGCGCCATGCTCCGGGTGCTGGGCTTGAGCCAACGCAGCATGGCTTGGGCCTTTGTATTGGAGTTCGCACTACTGGCCCTGGTGGCAAGCGCCCTGGGCGTGTTGGCCGGGGCGGTGGTTCACTTTGCCTTTATCGGCCTGTTGGGCACTCTGGTCCCCACCGACCTGCCATGGCCCACTGGCCGTGCGGTGTGGCTGGGCCTGGGCGTGGGTGTGGTGTTGTTAATGGGCTTTGGCCTGCCTACGGTGTTGCAACTGGCCAAGGTGCCAGCCTTGCGGGTCATGCGTCGTGATGTGGGGCAGATCCGCCCGGCATCGGTGGCGGCCGTGGCGGTGGGCGGGTTGGCCTTGGTGGCGCTGCTGATGACGGTGGCGCAAGACCCCAAGATGGGGGCGCTGACGGTTGGCGGCTTTGCGCTGGCTTTGGGCTTTTTTGCAGCCGTGGCTTGGGCGGCGGTGGGCATGTTGCGGCGTCTGGTCTCTGAAGCCACGGCCCCCCGTTGGTTGTTGCTGGCCACCCGCCAAGTCGCGGCACGACCCGGCTTGGCCGTGCTGCAAGTCGCATCGCTGGCGGTGGGCTTGATGGCCTTGGCCCTGCTGGTGCTGCTGCGTACCGACTTGGTGGATTCCTGGCGCAAGGCCACGCCACCGGATGCGCCCAATCGTTTCGTCATCAACATCCAGCCCGAACAAGCACAGGCCTTTCAAGCACTGCTCAAGGGCGCGGGGGTGGCCGGGTATGACTGGTACCCGATGATCCGGGGCCGCTTGGTGGCCGTTAACGGCGAGCCCGCTGGGCCCAAGTACGCCAGCAATGACGCAGCGCGGCGCAGCATAGACCGCGAGCTGAACCTCAGCCATGCGGCAGAGATGCCGCCGCACAACCTCTTGGCAAAGGGGCAGTGGGAGAGCACGACGCCCGACGGCCTCAGCGTCGAAGAGGGCTTGGCCACTCGCCTGGGGGTGGGCTTGGGCGATCGCCTGAGCTTTGATGTCGGGGGGCAAACCTACGAGGGCCGCATCACCAGCCTGCGCAAGGTGGATTGGGGCTCCATGCGCGCCAACTTCTTTGTGATGTTCACGCGTGCCGAGATGCCCGATGTCCCGACCACTTACATGACCGCCTTCAAGGCTCCAGCTGCCGCCGGGTTTGACGCGCACATTGGGCGGCAGTTTCCCAATGTCACGGTTGTCGATGTCTCGGCCTCGGTGGCCCAGGTGCAGGGGGTCTTGAACCAGGTCATCCGTGCGGTAGAGGTGTTGTTCGCCTTTACCGTGGCTACGNCGCAGTGGCCCCAATGTGCCGCCCGCCGCCATGCGTAGGGCTAAGGCCTGGTCGTCGCCACCCTCCAGGGCAAAAAGAGCCGGCAGCGCCTGCCCTTGCAGCCCGGCTAACTGCCAGGTGCTGCCTTCGGCGTCGGGGGCGGGCCGCCATGACACAAGTCGATGCTGCGCGTCGGACCGCCAGATGGCGTGCTCGCTCAAGGCCATCAGGGTGTGCACATCGCCCAGGGCTTGCTGGTGTAGGGGCTGCGCACGGCGCTGTGCCCACCAGGCCCCGGCTGCCGCGCAGGCCAAGCCAAAGCCTAACCACATCAACAGACCCCAGGCCCCGCTGGCGGGCGCTGTGGGGGCCTGCGCGCTGGCAGGCAAGGCCCACAGCCCGGCCACCGCAGACAGTGACCCCGCGGCCCAGCGTGGGGGCGGGGCTGTCAGTGCCACACGGTCAAGAGGGGGCAGACGCATAGGTTCATTGTAAGGAGGCCAGGCCCAGGGCCTGTGGTTCCAGAGAAACGTCAAAGGGCAGGGATACGGGGTCTCCACCCCGTTTATCGGGCTTGACGGCACGAGGCGTTGGCCCGATGCTCTCACCTTGTGTCGATGTATATTGCGCCAATAGAGTGCATCACAGCGGCGCTGAGGGAAGGGGATGCTGCATCGTCTTCGTCAGTGTGCGCCAGTGTTGCCTTGCGGCCTGACCTTGTCTCTCAGACCATGCTGGATCTCTCCAACGTCACCTCTGTTTCAGGCGTCTCCGCCGAGGAATCGGTTTTGGATGCCGCGAGCTTGAGCCAACTGCGTTCGCTCGACCCCACCGGTGGCGACCTGTTCTTGCGCAAGGTGTTGGAGACCTATCTACGCTCTCTGGACAAGCAAGTTGCGGCGGCCACCAATGCCTATGCGGCGGGCCACCATGATGAGCTTTCCCGCGCTGCGCACAGCCTGAAATCGGCCTCGGCCAGTGTGGGGGCGCTCAAGTTCTCTCGGCTGTGCGAGCGCATTGAGCATGCGATACGGCGTCAAGAGCTGGCCGGTTTGGCTGCCGACATGTCGGAGTTCAACGCCGAGTCCGTCCGCGTCCGAGCCGCCGCCGCCGGCTTGCTGGGGCCGGCGTCGGCATGAGTCAGTCTTACAGCACCAACGCGGGTGGTGTGCCCGAGCACCCCAAGGTGCTGCTTGTTGACGACGATGATGTCAATTTGCTGCTGGTGTCGGCCGCCCTGAGCCAGCATGGCTTTGAAGTGACCGAGGCCACGGGTGGCGACAGCGCACTGAGCATGCTGCGCCACTGGACCCCCGATTTGGTGGTGCTGGATGCCCGAATGCCGGGCCTGGACGGGTTTGAAACCTGCCGCCAACTGCGTGAGATGTACGGCTTCGAGAACGTGCCGGTACTGATGCTCACGGGCCTGGACGACGAAACCTCGGTCAACCGCGCCTACCAGGCCGGGGCCACAGATTTTTTCGTCAAGTCCAACCAATGGAGCTTGCTGGCAGGCCGCTTGCGCTACATGCTGCGCGCAGCCCGGACCCACCAGGAGTTGGTGCGCAGCAAGGCCAAGCTGGCACGAGCGCAAGACCTGGCCCGCATGGGCAGCTTTGATTGGTGGTACGACCCGGTGCAGGGGCTCTCTCGGGGCCTGGACCTCTCTGAAGAGGGTTTGCGGGTATTCGGCTGCGGCCCCGACGAGCCCTTGGGCTTGCGCGCGCTCTTGCACATGGTGCCACCGGTAGACCGGCGCGGCTTGGTGCGCCAGACCCGCTTGCTGCTGCGCCAGGTCACGGTGATCAACACCGATGTGCCCATGAACCTGCCCGACGGCCGTTTCCGCATCATTCATGTGGAGGCTGAGGCCGAGTTTGGGGAGTATGGCCAATGCACGGGCTACACCGGCATTGTTCAAGACGTGACCGACCGCCGCCAAGCAGAGGACAGCATTCGGCGCTTGGCCAATAACGACTCACTCACGGGGCTGCCCAACCGCCGCCAACTGATGTGGCGCACCGAGCGGGCCCTGGAGCAAGCGCGGCGCATGAACCACCAGGTCGCATTGCTGATGATCGACCTGGACCGTTTCAAAAACATCAACGACACCTTGGGCCATGCCGCAGGCGATGAGTTGCTGATTGAAGTGGCCCTGCGTTTGCGCAGTTGCGTGCGGCACTCCGACCAAATCATCGACGGCATGGTGGAGTCTGTCGGGGTGCGCAGCCACCGCGCCTTAGAGGCCGTGGGCCGCTTGGGGGGTGATGAATTTGTGGCTCTGCTGCCCGAGGTCAATGACGAGCGCGATGCTGAGCGCGTGGCCCAGCGCGTGCTGGAGGCCTTGCGCATCCCCATCTATGTGGCGGGCCAGGAGTGTTTCGCCACCGCCTCGGTGGGCATTTCCCTCTACCCTCGAGACGGCACCAATGTGCATGACCTGATGCGCAATGCCGACGTAGCCATGTACGCGGCCAAGTCCAGCGGCCGCAACGGCATGATGCTCTACACCCCGCAACTGGCAGGCCGGGGCCGCGAGAAGCTGGAGCTCGAAACCGCGTTGCACAAAGCCATTGAGCGCAATGAGCTGGTGCTCTACTACCAGCCCAAGGTGGATGTGGCCACGGCCAAAATGGTGGGCGTTGAAGCCTTGATGCGCTGGAAGCGCGGTGATCAACTGGTGCCACCCGGTGACTTCATCCCGCTGGCCGAAGAAACCGGCCTTATCGTGCCGCTCTCGGAGTGGGCGCTGCGCGAGGCAGCCCGCCAAGCAAGGGTGTGGAAGGACGACTTCGGCTTCAACGAGTCCATTGCCGTGAACATGCCCAACCGCATGTTTTTGCGCAACGACTTGGTCGAGCTGGTGCGCGCAGCCGTTGAGCCGCACGACATTCCGCATCGCATGATCCTGCTGGAGATCACCGAAGACTCCCTGATGAAAGATCTCCAGAGCATCCTGCCCACCTTGCAGCGGCTTACCGAGATTGGCGTGCAAATCTCGGTGGATGATTTCGGCACCGGCTACTCCTCGCTCTCCCGTCTCACCACTTTGCCCATCACCGAGGTCAAGATCGACCGCTCCTTTGTGAATGACCTGGTGGTCACGCGCAAGGGCACGGCCGTCATTCGCACCATTGTGGCGTTGGCGCGTGCCCTGGGTCTTCGGGTGATTGCCGAAGGTGTGGAGTCGCTGAGCCAGCAAGAAGTGCTGCACCGCCAGGGCTGTAGCATCATGCAGGGCTTTATGTTCAGCCGTCCCATCCCGGGCGACCAGATCGGCGACTGGGTGCGCCGCATGTCCATTGCGCCCAAAGGCCCTTGGATTGCCAGCGTGGAAGCCGGTCTGGACGAAGGCGACGACCGCGCACCCATCACCAGTGCGGGGGGCTGACGCCATGGCGGGCGTTTTAGCCTGAGCCCGTGGTGCCGATATACATCGACACCCCAGCAGCGGCTCCACCATGACCGACTCCTCTGAACTCACCCCGGCCCAGATTGCCAAAGCGGCCTTGCGGCGCTTGGCACTGGCACGGCAAGAGCCCACCCCAGAGAACTACGCCCAAGCTTGGGCGGAGGAATGCGGGCACGGTCGTCCTCAGGCTCAGCTACCGCACCAGGCCAAGCCCACGATGGAGCGGGTGGCCGCCCGCCTGATGGACTCGGCAGAGGCCAGAGAAGAATTTTTGAGACATGTGTTTCAGGGTGATTGGAATGAAGCCTCCCGCGCGCTGGAGCGCGCCGCCGAGACTTCCGCCCACCAAGCCCAAGCGCTGGCCCAGGTGATAGACCGCATTGCCAGCGGCCTGGAGCGCGGGGGCAAGCAGTGGACGCTGGCCCGAAAGAAGGACAGCCTGAAGCGCGTGCTGGATGCCAACCGCAGCGACGTGCAACGCCTGACCCATCGGCTGCGCCAACTTGTTGGCTCCTGGGACGACGGCGATGTGGCCACCGCCAAGGCCGACGACGGCAGCAACCCCGAGGCCAGCACGCCAGGCCAGGAGAGTGCCGCGCCCGCCCCGGCTACGCCCATGCTCTGGCCACAGGTGGTGCAGCCCTTGCAGCAGACCGTGCGGCTGGCGCTCCCCGCAGACCAACCCCGAGCCGTGGCCTTGGCCGACGAACTGGCGGACTTGGCGGACCGCATTGCCCAGCAAGGTGCCACGGCCGCTCTGGCCAGGGCGGTGGCCGACGTCTGTGAGAAAGCAGGTCGGCTGTTGTCTCACCGCCATCACCTGCTGGACCAAGTGCATTTGCTGAGCCAAGAGTTGGCCGGCAGCTTGGCCGAGTTGGCTGAAGACGATAGCTGGGTCCAGGGCCAACTCAACAGCTTGCGCCAACGCTTGGATGAGCGCCCCAATGCCCGCGCCGTTCAATCGGCCAGCACCTTGCTGGCCGAGACACGACTGCGCCAACGCCAGGTGCGCCAAGAGCGCCAAAGTGCCCGTGTGGCATTGAAGGAGCTGATCCAACGCATGCTCCATGAGCTGGGGGAGCTGGACCAACATACCGGCCGTCTCAGCGACGGCATGCAGCACTACATGACCACCATCGAACAGGCCGACTCGCTAGAGAGCCTGGCCGGTGTGGTGCGTGAAATGCTGGACGAAGGCCGCGAAGTGCATGGCCTGGTCAGCAGCACCCGCGAGCGCCTGAACGACGAACATGCTCGGGCCATGGAGTTGGAACAGCGCGTGCGCGAGCTAGAGACCGAGTTGCGCCGCCTCTCCGATGAAGTGGCCACTGACGCGTTGACCCAAATCGCCAACCGGCGCGGCATGATGCAGGCTTTTGAGGTCGAGCAAGCGCGCATGCGTCGCGAAGGCGGAGAGTTGTCGGTAGGCCTGCTGGACATCGACAACTTCAAAAAGCTCAACGACAGCCTCGGCCATGCGGCGGGCGACGAAGCCCTGATTGCCTTGGCGCAGCGGGTGCGCGAGGCCTTGCGCCCAGTAGACATCGTGGCCCGATTTGGCGGCGAAGAGTTTGTGGTGTTGCTGCCCAATACAGCGGTCGATGAAGCTCAAAAAACGCTGACCCGCTTACAGCGCCAAATGAGTGCCAGCCTGTTCATGCACGAGGGGCAAGACGTGTTTGTGACTTTCTCAGCGGGCGTCACCGCCTACCGCTTCAGCGAGGCCTTGGGTGACGCACTGGAGCGGGCTGACGAGGCGCTCTACGAAGCCAAGCGCACCGGCAAGAACCGCACCTGCATCGCCTAGAAAAACTCCACCACGCCGGTGTTGGCTGGTTCAGCCAAGGGCCGTTCCAAACGCAGCAGATCAAAGTCCACGCAGCAGTTCCGGCCGCTGCCTTTGGCGTGATAGACCGCTTGATCCGCGCGGTCAAAGGCCGCGCTCGGGGTGTCGGCCTCGCGCAGCTCGGTGTAGCCGATGCTGACGGTCAAGGCCCCGATGCGGGGAAAGCCATGGCTTTCGACCCTGCTGCGCAGGCGCTCCAAGGCCTGGCGTGCATCAGCGGGCCGGTCGCCGCTGAACGAGCAATCGTGACATGAAGACCCAGACAGAAGAGAAATGCGCAGCAAGTGCGGTGCCGACTGTTCAGGGTCGGCAGGGGTTCTGTCTGGGATATCGGCGCTGGCGTGGCCGGGTTGAGCGACGCGGCGCACACGTAGCCATCTCCTGGCACCGATTGAAGTTCAGAACTTCGGCTGCGTGATGGATGGGTCTTTGGCAGCGCGACAGAATCCACGATAGGTTTCAGTCCAGTCGCGACCTTCCGTCCAAGAGGTGATGGTTTCGGCTGTGTAGGCGCCTGTCAGGCGATTGATCGTGTATCTATCAAGACTCCTCGTGATGTCCCGCGAGCTGCCGATTGAGCTGAATGAAAATTCACTATTGCTCTCGGAAGAAAATAAATCTGCTGTCAGGTTGCACTTCACGGGGTAGCGCGATGTGGTTTTTGTCCGGCCATCGCTGAGTTTTTCAGTCTGAGTTTCGGTTTGGCTTCTTGAACAGGCAGCCATATTCCCCCAATAATTCCTGTCGCTATTCCAGTACTCAAACTTGCCATTCTCGATGCGAAAAATCTGAGTTTTCTCTGGCATCTCTTTTTCTTCTTCTTCGTTGCGGTAATATTTTTTTTGCTTTCCACTGAAGGTGCAACTGACGATGATGGCTGTCGAGGGCGGCGCCACGGCAGGCGTGCTCGGGCCGGCGTCCGTTGTCAGTTGCGCTAGCTTTTGGAGCGCCTCTTTGGCAGACGCAGGGGCACGCTCTTGGGCCGCTTGAACCGCAGCGCGCGCTTCAGTTTTTTGCCCAAGCCCCAACTGAGCCATGGCTTCGTAGTAGTAGCTGCGGTAATCGCGTGAATTCAGCGTACGGGCGCGGCGCACTTCATCGAGTGCCTTGGCGTAGTTTCCGCTTTGAACGTTTTCTCGGGCTTTGGCGATGCTTGCGTCAAAGTCGTTGGCCTGAACGTGGATGGTGCCAGCGGCCAGGACCATGGAGAGCAAAAGGGCGCGCACTGTTGAAGTCATGTCGGAGGGCTCAATGCGAGGGGTCGATGAATGGGGCTGTAGCAGGCTCGACATCAGCCACGCACGCCCGTGCCGCCGTGCCTGCCGGGTTTGCGGCACTCGGTGTCCTCTGGATCGCAGGCCAGCAATTCCTTGAGGACATCCTTGACTTTTTGTTGAGTGGTGCCATCGGCAGGCGGGACGGGAGCGGCCGGCACAGCGGGCAGCCTTCGGAATGCGGCAATAAAGGCCTCGACGCGAGCCAAGGTTTCACCGTTGCGTGCCACATTGAAGTCGCCCATCCGAAACAGGCCGCCCAGGTCATTGAAGCTGGCGTTCGGCAGAAAGTAGGGCGTGATGTTGGCAGCGCCGGAAAACACCCTGGGCAATGGGTCTCTTGCCAGAAAGGAATCAATACGGCGTTGTTGATCGGCTGCGCTGGCCGCCAGCCGAGATTGGGCGGCCGCAATATCGTCCCTGGATTGACGCTGGCGCTTCTCTAAGGTGGCGCGCGCTTGGCGAATGCGATCCCTCTCGCGCGTGGCTTCAGGGGTGGTGCCGGCCACTTGCGCCGCTGTGTGGTCTAGCGTTTGACGGTCAGCGTTGTAGGCACGCTCACTTTGACGCAAGCGCCATTCAATGGCCTGCCGCTCATAGGCGAGGCTGGTGTTCCAGAGTGCCAAGCCGGCCTCCATCTTGGCCAAGGCCTCTTCCCGTTCAGCGGCATTTTTGTCGCGTTTGGCGACCAGCTCTTTGAGCTCGCTTTGGGCACGGTCAACGGGCTGCTGCATCTCGCGCTCTTTGGCCGCGATCTGAGCCAGGGTCGGGCGAAGAATCTGCTGACCCGGGTGCGGAAAGGTGTCGCCTGCCTTCAATATCTCGGTCTTGGTTTTCCCGCAGCCAGAGCAGAAGAGGCCTTGCCGGTAGTCAGCCATGGTCTCAGCCATCACCTCGATAGCCCGGCGCAGCTTGGCCTGCGCTTCATCAATCAACCGGTTCAAGCGCGCAGATTCGTTCACGCGTGCAGCCGCAGCGGCGGTCAGTCCGTCCAAGCTGCCCGCCACAGAATCCGCCATGGACAGGCCATGCCCTAGGCTGACTTCCGCGAGCGGAAGTTCAGCGCCGGTTGGTGCAGATGGGTGGCTGGGCTTTCTCAGCAGTACAGAGGGGTCCAGCAAGTCATGCGGGCTCTGCGCTCGTGCCAGAGGTGCGGCCATCAGCGCCGTGAACAAGGCCAGGGTGCCTCGCCGACTTAAGCCCTTGTTTGCGCAACATCGACTCATGCAATCAGCCCGCAGACGCATGGCAGACGCCGCCGATGGGTTCACCCCTGGCGAGGGCCAGGTCTCGATGAGTGCATTGCCTGCTGAGGCGCAGAGTTTGGCGGAAGCGGTGAGATTCGAACTCACGGTAAGGTTTCCCCTACGCTAGTTTTCAAGACTAGAGCCTTAAACCACTCGGCCACGCTTCCTTGAGGTCTCGTCACAGCCCTGATGGTTGGAGAGAAGGGCTGCATTATGGCCTATCCGGGCGCTTGTTCTTGGGCGCAGCGCACTTGGGTCACTTCGCGTCGCCCGCCGTCCACGCGCACCGCCGTCAAATGCCCGCCCCACACACAGCCGGTGTCCAGGGCCAGCAGATCGGGGCGGTTCACCAACCCCAGGGTGGACCAATGGCCAAAGGCCACGGGCTGCTTGGCCGTGNCGTGGTGGCCGCGCACAGCCTGCTGCGCCCCATGGCCAGCGGCCAAATGGTGAAGTTGGCCGACCACCTGCAAGCGCCGGTGTTTGTGCCCGAGACGCTTTCGGGCATGGAACTGCTGGAGCACTTCCGCACCTCAGGTGCCGAGCTGGTGTTTGTGGTGGATGAATATGGTGCCGTGCAAGGCGTGATCACGGTGCGCGACGTGCTGGAGGCCATCACTGGCGAGTTTGGTACCGACACCGACGAAGACGCCTGGGCCGTGCAACGCGCCGACGGCAGTTGGCTGGTCGATGGCATGATCCCCGTTCCTGAGCTGAAAGACCGGCTCAACATCAAAGAATTGCCCGAGGAAGACCGAGGGCGATACAACACCTTGGCCGGCATGATCATGCTGCTGCTGGGCCGCTTGCCCCAAACCACGGATTCGGTGGAGTGGGGCGCGTGGCGCTTTGAGGTCGTGGACCTCGACGGCAAGCGCGTGGACAAGGTCTTGGCCACACGAACCACCCTAGAGGAAGACGAAGAATGATCAATCCAGAACTGCACACCCAACCCGTCGCGCTGGACCGCGTGGGCCATCGCAGCCTCAAGCTCAGCGAACAGGCCAACAGCCTGAGCCGGGTGACGGGCCTGAACTCCATGTTCCTGACCTTGGCCGAGTTTGGTGATGCGGCCAAAGAGTTCCCCATCTTTTTCTTGCGCGCGGGCAAAGACGATCAAGGCAATGACATGGTGGCACCGGTGGCCGTGTTTGGGCTGAAGCAGGGGCAAAACCTGTTCGTCGAAGGCAGCGGTGCCGCAACCCGCTGGACGGCCCGCTACACACCGGCCCTGATGCGTGCCTACCCCTTCACCATGGCCCGGGTCAGCGCTGAGCAACTGGCCGTCTGCATTGACCAGAGTTTTGACGGCTGGTCCCAAACCGAAGGCCGGGCACTGTTTGACGACCAAGGCGAGCCCACCGACCTGTTGAACAATGCCCGCGACTTTGTGGAGCGTGTGGAGCAAGAGGTGGAGCGCACCCGCGTGGCCGGCCAGCGCTTGATGGCGCTGAAGCTGCTGCAAGAAAAGCGCTTTGATGCAACCTTGCCCGATGGCTCACCGCTGCGCGTGGATGGCTTCTTGGCCCTGGACGAAGAGCGCTTTAACAACCTGACGGATGCCGAAGCCCTGGAGCTGCATCGCTCGGGCCTGGCCGGTGTGCTGCATGCGCACCTGATCTCCATGGCCAATATGACGGCCCTGATTGAGCGCCAATTGGCGCAAGCCGCAGCCTAAAGGTGCTGCAAGAAAAGCGCTTTGATGCAACCTTGCCCGATGGCTCACCGCTGCGCGTGGATGGCTTCTTGGCCCTGGACGAAGAGCGCTTTAACAACCTGACGGATGCCGAAGCCCTGGAGCTGCATCGCTCGGGCCTGGCCGGTGTGCTGCATGCGCACCTGATCTCCATGGCCAATATGACGGCCCTGATTGAGCGCCAATTGGCGCAAGCCGCAGCCTAAAGGGGGGCGGTTTCAAGATTGCAGCTCGCTCGCCGATAACCCGGTGAGCCTGTTGCAGCTCAGCGGTGGCCCATCGCCAGTGGACGGGGCCTCACGCCGCTGATCTGTGTCTAGGCTCTGGTCTGAACGAGGGAGCCTACAACATGGAAAACCACCGCTCGCGAATTCTGCTGGTGGACGACGATGAGCTGACCTTGCACATGCTCACCGCGTCTCTGGAGCAGAACTACGAGATCCTGCATGCCACCAATGGTGAGCGTGCCTTGGCCGTGATCAAACCCGAAGCGGTGGATCTGGTGCTCTTGGATGTCGAGATGCCCGGCATTGACGGCTACGAGGTTTGCCGCCGTCTCAAAGAAATGGCCGATGTGCCGGTGATCTTTCACTCCGCACGCACCAGCATTGAGGAGCGGCTCCAGGGCTACCGGGTTGGCGGTGACGACTATCTCGCCAAACCCTTTGACCCGGCTGAGCTGAACGCCAAGATTTTGCGCGTGCTGCAACAGCATGCCGCACGCCGCGAACTGACAGGCCAGTTGGACGAGGCCATGAGCGCCGTGCTGTCCACCGCCGACATGATGGGCGAGGCTGGCGTGGTGCTGGAGTTTCAGCGCGAGGCCAACCAATGCACCAGCCATGGCGCACTGGCCAATGCCCTCTTGGCCGCGCTGGCACGCTGGGCCTGGGACGGCTGCGTGCGGGTGCGCGGCCGGCATCACGTTGTCAGCCTGAACGCTCGTGGGGAATGCACAGCGCTTGAGGCCACTTTGCTCGACCATTTGCAAACTCAACCCAGAGGCATTCACGCGCTAGGGCCGCACACCGGCTTTGTGTATGGCAATGTGCTGGTGTTTGTGCGCAATCTGGCCATGAACCGGCCCGAGGGCAGCATGGAGCGCGCAGAGTCCGAGCGCATGGGGCGCGCGATCGACAATATCGCCTTGCTGGTGGAAGGTGCGCTCTACGTGGTCACGGCCTTGGATGCGGGCACCACCGCGAGGGATTTGGATGAGATTCGCAAACTGGTGACCATGACTCGCGATGCGCTGGCCGATATCCAGGCGCGCAGCCAAGTCCAGCGCATGGAAGTGCAGCAACTCACTCAGCGCCTGCACCAGCAGATGGAGACCAGCTTTCTGAGCCTGGGCCTGACAACGAGCCAGGAAGACCAGGTCAGCAGCATTGTGCGAGAGCACGGCGACGATGTGCTCAAGACTTTAGACCAGGGCCGCGAGTTGCAGAACTTCCTGCAACGCATTGTTCAGAAGTTGGGGCAGTACGTGTGAGCACCGTTGATCTGGAGCAGCCCGGCGTGCGGGCTGAAAGTGCCGCCATGTCCGGTGTGGACGGGCTACAGGCGCTCAGAGAGCGCCTGGATCGCGCGATCATGCGCATGGCCGCCTTGGTCTTGTCTCTGCCCGTATTGGCGGCCCTGACGCAATTGCTGATGATCGCTTGGCACCCGGACATCAGCCCTGCCGACCGCCACAACCGGGCCTACGCCTGCCTTGCGGTGATTGGCGTGGCGGCGCTGTCTTGGGCACTCGCCCGCTACCGCTCGGCGGCGTCTGGGGCGCTGTTCATGTGCTCGTCCGCCATGGCGGTGGTGATTGTCAGTTCATGGAATATGGGCTGGGGCATGTCCTCCACCAGCTTGGCGGCATTTCCTGCCCTGATCGCTATTGGCGGCTTTCTGGTGGGGCCGCATGTGGCACGGTGGTTGACCCTGGCAGCCGTCAGCTACCTGCTGGCCTTGTGGGGCGGCAGCCTGCTGGGCGTGACCGGACACCTGGCCCAAATCGACAACGTGCGCATGGCCAGCTACGGCGGCATTCACATCACCGTGTGCTTCACGGTGGGGTGGTTGGTGTCCCGCTATGGCGGCCTGTTCATGCAAATGATTAGAGCATGGCTCGCACCAGCTCACCTGGATGAGCCGAGACGTTCACGGTGCGGACATCTGGTGGGACATGAAGATGGACGTGATGACGCTGGAGGATGTGCCCAGCGTGGTCTGCTTTGGACATGACATCACCGCTCGTTTGACCGCTGAAGCTGCCTTGCGCAACCAGCAACAACTGCTGGAAGCCCAAGTTCGAGAGCGCACCCAGCAATTGATGGCCGAGCGGCAACGCATGCAAGACGTGATCGAGGCCCTGCCCATCACGCTCTCCATTCGAGATAAGGACGGGCGCTACACCCTGGTGAACAAGCGCTTTGAGACCGCCATTGGCCTGAGCCGCGAGAGCGTGCTGGGGCAACCTGCCGAGCAGTTTCTGCCGGCCTCCATGATGGAGGACATGCGGGGCTGGGACAACAAGGTGCTTGGCGGCGAGGGCGAGCAGACGTTTGAGCGGGTGATTCCCGACCCCTCCGGTCGGCCGCTGGATTACCTCATCACCTCGGTGCCCCTGTTGGATGAGCAGCGCCAACCTTTCGCGGTGTTGAACCTGGGCACCGACGTGACCTCACTCAAGACCTTGCAGCGCGAGCTGGCCTTGGCCAAAGAAGAAGCCGAGCGACTGACCCGCGCCAAGAGTGAGTTTTTGGCCAATATGAGCCACGAGATACGCACGCCCTTGAATGCGGTGCTGGGCATTGCCCAGTTGGGTGTGCGCCGAACACCCGCACAGACGCCCGAACATGAGGACTACCAGCACATTCTGCGGTCTGGCCGCTTGTTGCTGGGTGTGATCAACGACATCTTGGACTACTCCAAACTCGACAGCGGCAAGCTGGAGGTCTGCGAGCAGCCCTGTGAGTTGGAAGTGCTCTTGCACGATGCGGTAGACATGGTGGCCGAGCGAGCCCGTGCCAAAGACCTGAATCTGAATATCCTCATCGACGCCCACGTTCCGCCATGGCTGAGTTTGGATGGCTTGCGCGTGAGCCAGATCTTGGTGAACCTGCTCTCGAATGCCGTTAAGTTCACACCCAACGGCCGGGTGTCGGTAGAGGCAACGGCCGAGGGGCCTGCACTGCTGCTCTCGGTGCGAGACACCGGCGTGGGCATTGCGCCCGAGCATGTGGCGCGCATTTTTGACCCCTTCGAGCAGGCCGACAGCTCCACCACCCGGCTCTACGGCGGCACCGGCCTGGGCCTGTCCATCAGCCGCCGCCTGGCCGAGTTGATGCAAGGCGATATCGTGGTTCACAGCCAGCTTGACCGCGGCTCGTGCTTCACGCTGCGGCTGCCACTCAACCCTGTGTCTCCACCCATGGCGTCGCCAGTGGCCGTGGCGGAAGCGGCCGGGGTGCTGGAGGGCTTGCGCTTGCTGGTGGTGGATGACGTAGAGATCAACCGCACCATCATTTTGGCCATGTTGCGGGAGTGTGGGGCCAGCGCCACCGGTGCTCCCAGCGGCGAGGTGGCTGTGGCCCGCCTCAAAGCCCAGCCAGAGGCTTTTGACGTGGTGCTGATGGACTTGCAAATGCCAGGCATGGACGGCTTTGAAGCCACCCGTCTGCTGCACGATGCCCTGCCCGACATGCCCGTCGTCGCGCTGACGGCCCATGCCCTGGAAGACCAGCGCCGCAAATGCCTGGAGGCCGGCATGGTGGCCCACATCACCAAGCCGGTGGACATGGGCGAGCTGGCGCGGGTTCTGCGCCTGCACATGCCGCGCCGCGCCTTGGATGGTCAAGGCATCGAATGCCCCTCTTTGGCCGCCAAGCCGCCCCAAACGGCTCCAGCGCTGCCACTGGCCCCAGCCCCCGCATCTGCGCGGCCTGCGGCGGATGCACCTGCATCCCCATGGCCCGACCTTCCAGGCTTTGACCGCGCTGGTGCACTGGCCCGCTGCGGCGGGCAAGAGGTGGTGCTGCGCAAGGTCTTGCTGATGTTTGCAGAGCAGGTGCGGAGATGGCCAGACGATTTGCGTGAGGCCGCCCAAGCGGGCGTGCCTGAGCTCAAGGCCGCCAGCCACCGCCTCAAGGGCGTGAGCGGCAACCTGGGCCTCACCAGCCTGGAGCGCCATGTGATGAGCCTGGAGCAGGCTTTGTCTACCCCGCTCAGCCCCGAGGCGCTGGACCAGGTGATGGCCCCGGTATTGGCGGACTTGAACGAGGTGGATCAAGCCTTGGCGGCTTGGGGGCGATAGCCCAGGCGTTGGGACAGCCCGCTGGCCTGGGCTTGAAGGACACCGGCCAAGAGGCCATCCAGACGCAGGTCAACCGTGGCGCTGGGGCCAATGGCCGTGAGCGCCAGCACCAGATGCCCAGCGCCATCCCACACCGGCACGGCCATGGCGCTCACCCCCGGCACGGCGGTGCCGTCCACCCGGGCCAAGCCTTCTGCGCGCACGGTGGCCAGGGTGACTTGCATTTCTTTGGCGCTCACCGGTTGGGCCTCTAGCGCCAGCAGCGGCTGCCACAGAGCTTTGGGCAGCCACGCAGCAAACAAGCGCCCCGAGGCCGTGTCGCGCAGGCTCATCACCGTGCCGTGGCGCATGCTCACATGCACGGGGCTGGGGGCCTCCGCAATGCGCACCAGCGTCGGCCCCCGGTTACCCCAGACAGCAATGGCCACGGTCAGGCCTGTTTGCGCGGCCAGCTCTTCGATCAGCGGTGTGGCCAGCCGCACTGGGTCGTACTGCTGCAAACCAATCAAGCCCATCTGCAGGGCCAGTGCGCCTAGGCCATAGCGGCCGCCCTCGGCCTCTTGCTCCACCAGCCCAATCTTCTGAAAGCTCACCAAGTAAGGGTGGGCTTTGGCCGGGCTCATGCCGGCCTCGCGGGCCAGGTCCTTGAGCGGCAGCGGCCGGCCGTGGTGGGCCAGGGCCAGCAACAACTGTCCGCCGACTTCAATGCTCTGGATGCCACGTGGGCCGCGCTCTGCGCTGTCATCGTGCGGGTGGTCCGGGGCGGGAGAGGAGGGCATAGGTATTTCTACTAAACGTAATTGATTAGACATTATCGAATAAGCTGATTAAGATCAAGCTCGTTCGCTCATGCTGAATCAATTCGCTTTAGATGAATTCAGCGCGCTGCTGCTCACTCACCCCGCTGCCACCATGACCACCACCAAGACCTTTGCCTCTCACGCCGATCTCGAAGAAAAGAAAGTCAGCTTTGTGCAACTCTCCGAGCATGCCTGGGCTTACACCGCCGAGGGCGACCCCAACACCGGCATCATCATTGGCGACGATGCGGTCATGGTCATCGACACCCAGGCCACGCCCGTCATGGCTCAAGACGTGGTGCGCCGCATCCGCGAGGTCACCGACAAGCCCATCAAGTACGTGCTGATGTCGCACTACCACGCGGTGCGCGTGCTGGGCGCCGAGGGCTACCGCGCCGAAGGCCTGGAGCACATCATCGCCAGCCAAGACACGCGCGACCTGATCGTCGAGCGCGGCGAGCAAGACAAGGCCAGCGAGATCGGCCGCTTCCCGCGCCTCTTTCAAAACGTCGAGTCCGTGCCCCCGGGCATGACCTGGCCCACCATCACCTTCAGCGGCAAGATGACGCTGTGGCTGGGCCAACTCGAAGTGCAACTGCTGCAACTGGGCCGCGGCCACACCAAGGGCGACACCGTCGCCTGGCTGCCTCAAGAAAAGGTGCTGTTCTCGGGCGACCTGGTGGAGTTTGACGCCACGCCTTATGCCGGTGACGCCTACTTCCAAGACTGGCCGCAGACCTTGGCCAATATCGCCGCGCTGAAGCCCGAGAAGCTGGTGCCCGGCCGGGGCGCTGCGCTGAGCGGCGAGGCCCAGGTCAAGGCTGGCCTAGAGGGCACTCAAGCCTTTGTCAGCGAGTTGTTCGCCAGCGTCAAAGCCGGTGCCGCCGAGGGCAAGCCGCTGCGCGCCGTCTATGAAGAAACCTTTGCGCGCCTGAAGCCCCGCTATGGCCACTGGGTCATCTTTAACCACTGCATGCCTTTTGATGTGACCCGCGCCTATGACGAGGCCAGCGGCATTGCCGACCCGCGCATCTGGACGGCGCAGCGCGACATCGAGATGTGGCAGGCCCTGGAGGGCTGAGATCAGCGCAAGGCGGCCACCCCGCAGCTTTGCTGTCAGAACGCCTTCACGAGAGGCATTTTTGGAGAACCCCATGAGCATTCAACGCATCCACCACGTGGCTTACCGCTGCAAAGATGCCAAGGCCACCGTCGAGTGGTATGTCAAACACCTGGGCATGGACTTTGTGCTGGCCATTGCGGAGAACCAAGTCCCGTCCACCAAGGCACCGGACCCCTACATGCACGTCTTCTTGGACGCCGGCGCGGGGAATGTGCTGGCGTTTTTTGAACTGCCCACTCAAGCCCCGATGGGCCGTGACGACAACACCCCGGCTTGGGTGCAGCACATCGCCTTCAAGGTCGAGAGCGTGCAGAAGCTCGAAGAGATCAAGGCGCGGCTGGAGGCCTCGGGCATTGAGGTGATCGGCCTGACCGACCACACCATCTTCAAGAGCATCTACTTCTTCGACCCCAACGGCCACCGCCTGGAGCTGGCGGCTGATGTGGGCACACCCGAGATGTACGCCAAGCTCGACGCCTGCAAGTGGGACATGCTCAACGAATGGGCCCAAACCAAGCAAGCCCCCAAGCACGCCGCCTGGATGCACGACAAAGAGTTCAACCACAGCACCACAGCCTGACAGCCCCCACGGACCAGCCCATGCTGAAGACCTATTCCTACGCCGAGTTTCCCTACCGCCAAAGTGAGGCTCAGCGCCTGGGCCAGACGCCACGCTTTGGGGTGGTGGTCATCGGCGGTGGGCCGGTGGGCTTGAGCCTGGCGCTGGACGCCGCCCGGCGTGGCTTGGCGGTGCAACTGCTGGACGACAACAACACCGTCAGCATCGGTTCGCGCGCGGTGTGCTATGCCAAGCGCCCGCTGGAGATCTGGCGCCGCTTAGGCGTTGATGGCCCGCTGCTGCAACGCGGTGTGCGCTGGCAAATCGGCAAGGTCTTCTACGGCGACACCCTGGCCTATCAGTTCGACCTCTTGCCCGAGCAACACCACCAGATGCCGGCCATGGTCAACCTGCAGCAGTACTACCTGGAAGAGACCTTGGTGGCGGCGTGTGAGGCCAACGAGCATGTCACCTTGAACTGGAAGCACAAGGTGGTGGGCCTAGAGCAAGTGGGCGGTGCCGACCCGCATGTGCGCCTGACCGTGGAAACGCCTGACGGCCGCTTTGACATGCTGGCCGACTGGGTCGTGGCCTGCGATGGTGCCAACAGCGACACCCGCCGCATGCTGGGCGCCGACTTCAGCGGCCAAGTCTTCAACGACCGCTTCTTGATTGCGGATGTGGTGATGGACCCCAGCACCCAGCCTGTCAATGAAGCCTCGGGTGCGCAACGCCTGAGCACCGAGCCCGAGCGCTGGTTCTGGTTCGACCCGCCTTTCCACCGGGGCCAGTCGGTGCTGCTGCACAAGCAGGCCGACAAGGTCTGGCGCATCGACTTCCAACTCGGCCGCGACGCCGACCCCGTCGAAGAGAAAAAGCCCGAGAACGTGCTGCCCCGCATCAAGGCCATGCTGGGTGAGAACGTGGACTTCGAGCTGGAGTGGGTGTCGGTCTACCAGTTCGCTTGCCGCCGCATGGACCAATTCCGCCATGGCCGCGTGTTGTTTGCGGGCGATGCTGCGCACCAGGTCTCGCCCTTCGGCGCACGCGGTGCCAACTCCGGCGTGCAAGACAGCGACAATCTGGCCTGGAAGCTACAGTTGGTGGTGAGTGGCCAAGCCCCCGAGGCCTTGCTCGACAGCTACCATGACGAGCGCTCTTTGGCGGCCGATGACAACATCGCCAACTCCACCCGCTCGACCGACTTCATCACGCCCAAGAGCCGCGCCTCGCTGCGCCTGCGCAATGCCGTGTTGGAGCTGGCCCGCACCGAGCCCTTTGCCCGGCCCATGGTCAACAGCGGTCGCCTCTCTCTGCCCACGCCTTATCTGGACAGCCCCCTCAACACCCCAGACACCGACAGCTTTGCGGGCCTGATGCAGCCCGGCACCGTCTGCGCCGATGCACCGCTGATGCGCCACGGCCAGGCCACTTGGCTGCTCGATGTGCTGGGGGAGGGCGACTCGCCCTTTGCCTTGCTGGTGTTTGGCGATTTGCCCGAGCCGTTGAACTTGCAGGTTCCCGTGCGCTTGCTGCGCGTAGGCTCTGACGTGCAAGACGCCCAAGGCGTGCTTGCGGCCCGCTACGACGCTCAGCCCGGCACGGTGGTTTTGATCCGCCCTGACCAGCACGTGGCGGCTCGCTGGCGCCGCTTTGATGCGGCGGCCGTGCAAGCCGCCCTGCAGCGCGCTGTCGGCGGCGCAAAAGGAGTCCACTGATGACCGCCACCCTGAACCGCCAACCCAACATCCCGCAGGTCGATGGCTTCTATGAAAGCCTCATCCACGCCCAGCGTGGCATGAGTGATGATCAGGCCGACCTCTTTCTCGCCAAGCTGGTGCTGATCCTGGCCAATCAGGTCGGGGACCGCACCGTGCTGGACCAAGCCGTTCAACTGGCGCGCAGCAACACCCTCGCTGTTTGAGCGCACTTCCATCCCACAAGGAGTTATCGATGACTGCTGTTTCCCGCCGTACCACCTTGGGCGCCGCGCTGCTGGCGCTGTGCACTACCGCCGCTTGGGCCTTCCCCGACAAGCCGGTGGAGTGGGTCGTGCCTTACCCCGCTGGTGGTGGCTCGGATGTGGTGGCCCGCACGGTAGGCGAGCAGATGGCCAAGAGCCTGGGCCAGACCGTCATCATCAACAACAAGCCGGGCGCGGGCACCAACATTGGTGCGGACTATGTGGCCAAGGCCAAGGCCGACGGGCATGTGATGCTGACCGCCGACACTGGCACCCTGGCCGCCAACCCCTGGCTCTTCAGCAAGCTCAGCTACAACGCCGAGAAAGACTTGGCACCGGTGGGCCTGATTGCCCGCTTCCCGCTTTTGCTGGTGGTCAACCCACAGAACGTGCCCGCCAAGAACTGGAGGGAGTTTCGCCTCTGGGCCGCCAACCAGCCCAACCTGAACTACGCCTCCCCGGGCACTGGCAGCCCACACCACCTGGCCATGGCCCTGCTGCGCGAGAAGACCGGCATTGCCGCTGCCCATGTGCCCTACCGGGGCGCGGCACCCGCCGTGCAAGACGTGATCGGTGGACAAGTGCCCTTCATGTTCTTGGACACTGCGGCGGCCTACCCGCACATCCTGTCCGGCAAGCTGCGCGCTGTTGGGGTGGCCAGCCCCGCCCGCATCAAGACCTTTGCCGACATCCCCACGCTGGACGAGCAAGGCCTCAAGGGTTTCGAAGCCTATGCCTGGCAAGGCCTGGTGGTGCCCACCGGCACACCCGCTCCCGTGGTGGCTCAACTCAACAAGGCTTTGCAAGAGGCACTGGCCCAAACCACGGTCAAGGCCCGCTTCCAGGTGCTGGGTTTGGAGAGCCTGGGCGGCACGCCCGAGCAGATGAAGGCCTACTGGCAGCGCGAGCAGGCCAAGTGGGGCGAAGTCATCAAGGCCGCCAACATCAAGCTGGATTGAACGCAGACTCTCTCATGATCGACCACACCCACGACACCGCCGCCACCGCTTGGGTGGCCTCTGCCAACACTGGCAGCACCGACTTCCCGCTGCAAAACCTACCCTACGGGCGCTTCCGCCGTGCGGGCAGCCAGCAAGACTGGCGCATTGGCATTGCCATTGGCGACCAAATTCTTGACCTCAAAGCGGCCACTCAACTTGGCCGTTGGACCACCGACATCCAGACTCTGCTGCACCCTTTGGCCCAGGGCAACTTGAACGCCTTCATGGCCCAAGGCTCGGCGGCCCGCAAGGCTTTGCGAGCCGCTTTGTTTGACGCCCTGCGCGACCCCGTGCAAACCGGCTCCGTCAACGCCCGAGCCCTGCAGGCCGCTGCCGCCCAAGTGCTGCTGCCGCAAGACCAAGCCGAGATGACGCTGCCCTGCCAGATCGGCGACTACACCGACTTCTACACTGGCATCCACCACGCCACCACGGTGGGCAAGCTCTTCCGCCCGGACAACCCCTTGCTGCCCAACTACAAGTGGGTGCCCATCGGCTATCACGGCCGGGTGTCCTCCATCGGTGTCAGCGGTCAAACCTTCCGCCGCCCCTTGGGCCAAACCAAAGCCCCGGATGCCGAAGTGCCCAGCTTCGGCCCCTGCAAGCGCTTGGACTACGAACTAGAAGTGGGCGTGTTTGTCGGCGCCGGTAACGCCCTGGGTGAGCCCATGAGCATGGCGCAGGCCGAAGGCGACTGGTTTGGCATGGTGCTGCTCAACGACTGGTCGGCCCGCGATGTGCAAGCCTGGGAATATCAGCCCTTAGGCCCCTTCCTGGCCAAGAACTTTGCGACCACCATTTCACCGTGGATCGTCACGCAAGAAGCGCTGGCACCCTTCCGCACCGCCTTTGAGCACCCGGCCACCGACCCGCAGCCGCTGCCCTACTTGGACAGCCCTGGCAACCGCGCCCAGGGGGGCCTGCAGATCGAGCTGGAAGTCCATCTGCAAACCAGCGCCATGCACCAGGCGGGCCAGCCGGCCCACCGCCTGATGCAAAGCAACTTCGCCGACGCCTACTGGACGGTGGCGCAAATGCTCGCCCACCACAGCAGCAATGGCTGCAACCTGCAGCCCGGCGACCTGCTGGGCTCGGGCACCCAAAGCGGCCCCAAGCCTGAGCAAGGGGGCTCGCTGCTGGAGCTGACTCAAGGCGGCAAGCAAGCCCTGACCCTACCCAACGGCGAAACCCGCGTCTTCTTGCAAGACGGCGACAGCATCACGCTGCGCGGCCGCTGCCAGCGCGAGGGCGCGGTGGCCATCGGCTTTGGGCCGTGTGTGGGGACGGTGGCGGGCTGAGGCTGGCAGCGCACCCAGGGTGCGTCTATAGATGTAGCCCGCTGACTACTGCTTTCCGTTCAGGCTGAGCTTGTCGAAGCCCAGTCCTGAGACGGGCTCAAGACGAACGCAGAGTAGTAATTGCTTTTCATGCCGCAACACAGTCCGGCCACCCGGGAGGGTTGCCCCACTCCGCGCCACGTACCGAGCGCGCCGACCTGGCTCCACCTGCCATCAAGGCCATGGACCTCAGTACCTGGGGTTTGCGCCTAGGCCAGGGGCTGGCACTGGGCTACCACCGGGACCAACTGCTGACCGTGCCCCTGGACTGCCGCATCGTGTTCATCATCCGCGACAGCGCTGAGCTGCGCCATGCGCAAAGCCTGTTGCAACAACTGGGTCAGGAGCCTTTATGCACCACCACCACACCCGACTGAAGAGACCTGTTGTACTGCTGTGCGTGGCACTGCTGGCTGCTTGCAGCAGCACCCCGCAGCACACCAACACCTTGATTTTTGGAACCACCACGCGAGTAGCCTTGGACGTGTCCCAAGAGGCCACGGGCGCAATGGGGGTGACCTTGGGCTACAAGCGACAGGAGGCTGTCTGGATGCCCTTGCTGGCCAATCAAGCGGCCAGCGCAGCGGGCGACATGATGCCCGCCGATTGCGCCCCTGGCTCGGGCAAAGACATGGCCACGCATTGCCCTAAATTCGTTGGCACCGCCGGTGCCACATCAACCAATGGTGGCGGCGCGCAAGACACCTACTCCGTCTTGGCCACCTTCTCGGGTGATATGGGCGGCGGCACGACAGCCGCTGCCAGCGCCCCTCAGGCCAATGCCAGCGCCAAGGTTGCGCAGTTCTTCGCCACCGGCTTGGCAGCGCGCTTGTTGGCGGAGAAGGGCGGTGCGGGCTTGGTGGTGGCGGGGGCGCAGCCTGCCGCGCAATCAGAGTCCGAAGCTCAGGTAAAGGCAGCGGCCTTGGGGGTTGTGTCGACGCAGCAGCAACGAGCTGCGGCCATCGCGACCAAGGTTTCCAAGACCGACGACAGCGTGAACTCGGCGGCGCTGGACAAGCTGCTGAGCACCAATCCGGCCAAGGGTCTAGATGCCAATGTCAAAAAATCTTTGACGGAAGCAAAGAGCCGTACCGACCTTCAGAAGTTGTTGAGTGACGGCCCATCCAATATTGTTTCGTCGCTTTGGCAAGCGCTTGATGCCTTATGACGCGACCCACCACAGGAGCACAACATGACTCGCATGCGAATTGAAATTACCCATGAAAAGGCTGACGCTGACGATCGCCTAGCGCAACTCAAGGCGTCTGGGTTCAAAGCCACCGAGGCTGAGCCTTGTGAGATCGTTTGGGTCACTGACCACAATGAGGCCACCACGGTTCATGCTGACTTTAGCGACAAAGAAATTTGGGTCGTCGTGGGTAGAAAGTAGGTCACCACCCCTGCAGGTCAATGGAAGTGCAGTGGCTGCTTTTAACCGCCCAGCAGCCGCTTGAACCAAGCCACCAAGCGGCTGATCAAGCCACCCGAGGCCCCAGCAGGCGCCTCAGCCACCGCCGGTACGGTGGCTTCCACGGGCGCCGGGCCGTATTTCTCGACCAAGGCTTCGGTGAACTTGCCAAAGAACTCGCCGGCCATTTTTTGCGCGGCCATGTCGATCAGGCGTGAGCCGATCTGCGCAATCTTGCCGCCCACACTGGCGTTGGCGGTGTAGCTCAGCAGGGTCTCGTAAGGCCCCACGCCTTGCAGGCTGACGCGGGCACTGCCCTTGCCGTGCCCGGCGGCGCCACCTTGGCCTTCGAAGTAGATGGTGTAGGCATTCGGGGCGTCGATCTCGTCGAGCTTGAGCTTGCCTTTGAACTTGGCTTTGACGGGGCCGATGGCGGCCATCACCACCACGTCGTAGTGGTTGGGCTCGGTCAGTGTGATGCTTTCGCAGCCGGGAATGGCGGCTTGCAGCATGGTGGTGTCGTTCAAGGCGTCCCAGGCTTTGTCTTGTGAGACGGGCAGGGTTTGCTGGCTGGTCATCTCCATGGGAGGCTCGCTTTCTTCAAAGAGGTGTAGAGGTGTGGCCTTGGGCCAGCAATTGGCTGAGCTGGCCGAGGCTGGCCAGGTTGTGCGCAGCCAGCAATTGGCTGACATGGGGCAGCAAGGCGCGGGCGCCCGCGGCCTTGGGCTCAAAGCCTTCGTAGCGCAGCAGGGGGTTGAGCCAGATCAGGCGGCGGCAGCTCTTGGCCAGGCGCTCGGCCTCGTGGCTCAGGGCGTCGGCGTCGCCATGGGCCAGGCCGTCGGTGATCAGCAGCACCGTGGCCTTGCCGCCCAGCACGCGCCGCGCCCAGTGGCGGTTGAACTGGTGCAGGCAGTCGGCCAGCCGAGTGCCGCCACGACGCAGCAGGCGCTTGGCCTCGTCCCACTCCTCGGGGGTCATGGTCTCAAAGTCTTTTTGGCGCAGCACTTCCTGCTCATTCCAGGTCAGGCTTGCTTGCACGTCCAGCTCTTCGGGCGGCGGCTGGGGCGACTCGGTTTGCGGTGCATGCGGAAACAGCGCCGCAGCCAGTCGGCGGTTCTCTTGCGTCTTGAGCGCGGCCTTTTCTTGCAACTGCACGCGGGGCAAGAGCAAGGCGCGCATGCGGCCTTCGAGGTCCGGGTCTTTCCAGAACAGGGCAAAGGCCTGGTTGAACAGCACCCGGTGTTCGGCCTTGGACAGCATGCACGCCTGCAACGCCGCATGAAAGTCCGCCCGGCTCTCCAGTCCGCCTTGCAGCAAGGCCTGCAAGGCCAGTTGCACCCGGTCTGTGCCCACGGGCATGCCGGCACTGCGCAGCACCCGCGCGAAGTGCAGCACGTTGTGCGCCAAGTGGCCCGGTAGGCTGTCGGGGTGCGGGGCGGCCAGCATGGCGTGCGCTTCAGCTTCAGCCCATGAACCCGGCGGCGCGCAGGGTGTCACGCACCTCGTTGAGCAGTTTGGAGGCCTCGGAGCCACTGACTTTGGCGATGTCGTCTTGGTACTTCAGCAGCACGCCCAGGGTTTGGCTGATCAGCTCGGGGTCCAGCACCACGGCGTCCAAGGCCAGCAAGGCGCGGGTCCATTCAATGGTCTCGGCCACGCCGGGCAGCTTGTAGAGGTCCAACTGCCGCAGGCGGTGGATGAAGGCGACGATCTCACGGGCCAGGGCCTTGGGCGCGTCGGGCACACGGCGCTCCAGAATGACCAGCTCGCGCTGCAGCGTGGGGAAGTCCACCCAGTGGTAGAGGCAGCGGCGCTTGACGGCGTCGTGGATCTCGCGCGTGCGGTTGCTGGTCAGCACCACGATGGGCGGTGTGGCGGCCCGGATGGTGCCTAGCTCGGGAATGGTGATCTGATAGTCCGACAGCACCTCCAGCAAAAAGGCTTCAAAGGGCTCGTCGGCGCGGTCCAACTCGTCGATCAGCAGCACCGGGGCCACGGGCTGGCTGGGGTCAATGGCTTGCAGCAGGGCGCGTTTGATCAGGTAGCGCTCAGAGAACAACTCTTGGGCGCGGGCCTCGGTGTTCAAGCCCGGGGCGGAGCCCTCGCCCAGCTTGATGGCCATCATCTGCCGCGCATAGTTCCACTCGTAGGCGGCGCCCGCCATGTCCAGGCCTTCGTAGCACTGCAGGCGGATCAGCGGGCGGCCCAGCATCTGGGCCAGCACCTTGGCGATCTCGGTCTTGCCGGTGCCGGGCTCGCCCTCCAAGAACAGCGGGCGCTGCAGCTTGAGCGCCAAAAACACCGTGGCCGCCAGCTCGCGGCTGGGCACATAGTCCAGCGCTTGCAGGCGCTGTTGAGTGTCGTCGATGCTGGAGGGGAAGGTCATGCGGGAGTGCGTGAAGGGGCGGCTAGAGAGGCGCAGAGACACAGAGGGCGTGCCGTGCACACGCCCTCTGTCTGAGTCAAAACTCAGCGTGGCTCAGGGTCAACTGGCGGCCACCGCGCGCGCCGCCAGCACCGGAATCAACGCGGCGCGGTACTCAGCCGAGCCGTGCAGGTCGCTGCTCAGGTCGTCGGCGGACACCTTCAGGCCTTGCACCGCTGCAGCGCTCCAGTTGGCGGCCAGGGCTTGCTCCAGCGCGGTGGCGCGGAACACGCAGGCCGCAGCGCCGGTGACGGCCACGCGCACCCCTTGTGGTCCTTGGCTCACAAACACGCCAACGATGGAGAAGCGCGATGCCGGCTGAAAGAACTTCTGCCACGCCGCCCGGGTGGGCACGGGGAAGCTCACGGCGGTGATCAGCTCACCCTCGGCCAGCGCGGTCTCGTAAAGGCCTTTGAAGAAATCATCGGCCGCAATTTGACGCGTGTTGGTGTGGATGGTGGCGCCCAGGCCCAGCGCGGCAGCGGGGTAGCAGGCGGCGGGGTCGTTGTTGGCCAAGCTGCCGCCAATGGTGCCGCGGTTGCGCACTTGGCGGTCACCGATCTTGCCGGCCAGGTCGGCCAGGGCGGGGATGGCGGCGGCCACCTCCTTAGAGGCTGCGACCTCGGCATGGGTGGTCATGGCGCCAATCTTGACCACACCGCCCGAGACGGTGATGCCCTTGAGCTCGGCAATGCCGCTGAGGCTGACCAAAGACTCGGGGGCGGCCAGGCCCAGCTTCATCGAGGCCAGCAAGGACTGGCCCCCGGCGACGATCTTGGCTTCAGAGGCGGCTGCAGCCCGCGAGGCATCAGCCACGTTCGAAGGGGTTTGGTAGGCAAAAGTTTGCATGGTGTTCAATCCTTCAAGAATGGCTCAACGCTGGGCTTGCAGGGTCTTCCACACCGTGTGTGGCGTGGCCGGCATGGGCATGTCTTTGACACCCAAGGCATGGCAATGTCATAGGTCAAGCCCACCGGGGTGGCATAGGGGAAGCTGGTGATGAAGTTGCGGCGGCGGATCTCGGCCGGGTCGATCTTCATCTCATGCGCCGCCGTTTCGACGATGCGCTCCAGCAGGTAGGTGGCCTCGGGCCGGCCAGCGCCCCGGTAGGCATCCACCGGGCAGGTGTTGGTGAACACGGCCGTCACTTCGCACCAGATCTTGGGCGTTTTGTACTGCCCGGCCAGCAGCGTGGCATGCAAGATGGTGGGGATGCTGGACGCAAACGTGGACAGATAAGCGCCCATGTTCGCCGTGGTCGTGGCCCGCAGTGCCAGGAAGTTGCCGTCTTTGTCGAGCGCCAGTTCAGCCAGCGAGTCGTGGTCGCGGCCGTGGGCGTCGGACAAGAAAGCTTCGCTGCGGTCGGCCGTCCACTTGATGGGGCGGTTGACCTGCTTGCTGGCCCAGACCAAGGCGGTTTCTTCACCGTACAGGAAGATCTTGGAGCCGAAGCCACCACCCACGTCTGGGGCCACCACGCGCATCTTGTGCTCGGGGATGCCCAGCACAAACGCGCACATCAGCAGGCGCTCGACGTGCGGGTTTTGGTTGCTCACATACAGCGTGTAGTTGTCGTCGGCGCGGCTGTAGCTGGCGTTGGCGCAACGCGGCTCCATTGCGTTGGGCACCAGACGGTTGTTCTTGAACTTCAGCGTGGTGATGTGGGCAGCGCCCTTGAAGGCGGCCTCGACGCCGTCCTTGTCGCCAATGCCCCAGTGGTAGCACTGGTTGTTGGGCGCTTCGTCGTGCACGCTCGAAGCAATGCTGGTGGCGCGGCCGGTGCCAATCACCGGCGTCAGTTCTTCGTAGTCCACCTCAATCAGCTCGGCTGCAGCCTTGGCCTGGTCCAGCGTCTCGGCCACGACCAAGGCCACACGGTCGCCCACGTAGCGCACTTTGCCATCGGCCAGCACCGGGTGCTTGGGCTCCTTCATGGGCGTGCCGTCCAGGCTGTTGATCAGCCAGCCACAGGGCAGGCCGCCCACGGCCTTGAAGTGCTCGCCGGTGAACACACCCAGCACGCCGGGGGCGGCCGCAGCCGCAGCGGTGTTGACCGACTTCAGCCGGGCATGGGCATAAGGGCTGCGCAGGAAGTAGCCATAGGTCTGGCCGGGCAGGTTGATGTCGTCGGTGTACTGGCCTTTGCCGGTCAAGAAGCGGCCGTCTTCACGGCGAACCACGGACTTGCCGATGAAACCTTGGGGTGCGTTCATGCTGGGCTCTCCTTAGGACATCTTTGCGGCGCCTTGGCGCACGGCTTTGACAATGTTCTGGTAGCCCGTGCAGCGGCAGAGGTTGCCGTCCAGGCCCTCGCGCACAGCGGCGTCGCTGTCGCAGCGGTGGTGCTTCACCAGGTCCACGGCGCTCATCACCATGCCGGGGGTGCAGAAGCCGCATTGCAGGCCGTGGCACTGGTTGAAGGCCTCTTGCATGGGGTGCAGCGTGCCATCGGCGGCGGCCAGGCCTTCGATGGTGGTCACGTCGGCGCCTTGGGCTTGAACCGCCAGCATATTGCAGCTCTTCACGGCGCGGCCGTTGAGGTGCACGGTGCAGGCGCCGCACTGGGCGGTGTCACAGCCCACGTGGGTGCCGGTGAGTTGCAGGGTTTCTCGAATGAATTGCACCAACAGCGTTTGCGGTGCGACTTCTTTGGTCACTTCGCGGCCGTTGACCTTGAGCGTGATCGTGGTCATGGTTTGTCTCCTGAGTGCGTTGGCGACAAGCCGAAACGGAAGGGTGGCTTGACGTTGCGAGGGCCATCCTAGGCAGGCGCCGCCCGCTTGGCTTGATGACGGAAACGCCTATGAACGCATTTGCAAATCACTTAGGCATTGGCTTGCATAAGGGATTACCGAGAGCACTTGGCGGCCCTGGCCTCTCAAGGGATGCAGGACTTCCCGCAAGCGCTTGCACACAGGCGCCCGTCACAATGCCGCCATGGACAATGTTGATCTCCAAGTGCTGCGCCAGGTGGTGGCGTGGCGGGCCGCAGGCGCTGCTGTGGTGCTGGGCACCATCACCCGCACCTGGGGCTCGGCGCCGCGCCCGGTGGGCTCGGTGGTGGCCGTGCGCGAAGATGGGCAGATCGCCGGCTCGGTCTCGGGTGGCTGCATCGAAGACGACCTGATCGCTCGAATGCGCGAGCAGGCCTTGGCGGCAGACGTGCCCAAGGTGGTGCGCTACGGCGTCAGCGGTGACGAAGCCGCGCGCTTTGGCTTGCCCTGCGGCGGCACGCTGGAGCTGGTGCTGGAGCCCATCAAGGCCGACAGCCAGATCGAGCTGCACCGGGCAGATGACGCTTTACCTGGCCCAAATGGCCCAGGCCTTGGACTACCAAGTCATCATCATCGACCCGCGCGAGGAATACCAAGTGGACCTGCCCGGCGTGGTGCACCGCCGCGACATGCCCGATGACGCTGTGCTGGCCCTCAAGCCCGATGCCCACACCGCCATCATCGCCCTGACCCACGACCCCAAGCTCGACGACCTGGCCCTGATGGAGGCGCTGCGCACCCCCGCCTTCTATGTGGGCGCCATCGGCTCGCGCGTCAACCAAAGCAAGCGAAAACAACGCTTGGCCGAACACTTCGACATGAGCGAGGCCGAGTTGGCCCGCCTCTATGGCCCCGTGGGCATCAAGAACGGCGCGCGCACCCCGCCCGAGATTGCCGTCTCCATCTTGGCCGAGTTGACGGCGGTGCGCTACGGCTGGCGCATCCCCGAGCCGGTGTTCGAGGGCGGCGGCCCGGCGCTGGCCGCGCCGGGCTGCGCCGTTTGAATTAGCGGATCACATTGCCCAACACCACGCCCTCGCGGCGTGGGTCGGCCCCGCCGTCCAGCACCAAGGCACCCGTGCTGTCTTTGCGCCGCACGATGGTGGACACGCCACTGGAGAGCGCCGCTGTGCTGACCGTGTGGCCCAGGCCTCGCAGGCCACTGACCAACGCATCATTGGCGCTGCCGTTGGCCAGGTCCACATTGGGGTGTTCGCCGCCCACATTGGTGGTGGGGCTGTTGGCCGCGCCAAAGTTGATCATCGAGGTGGCTTGCTGAGCGTTCAGGCCCCAGTCCAGCACGCCCACCAGAGTTTTGGTGGTGTACTGGATGATGGTGGAGCCGCCGGGCGAGCCAGTGGCCATCACAAAGTCGCCCTTGCTGCCGTTGGCCAGGGCCTCGAACACCAGGGTCGGGGCCATAGAGCTGCGCGGGCGCTTGCCGGGCTCCAGGCGGTTGGCAATGGGCACGCCTTGGGCGTCCGCCGGCGCGGCTGAAAAGTCTGTGAGCTGGTTGTTCAGCAAGAAGCCGCCTTTGGTCATGTGGAAGGCTCCAAAACCACTCTCAATGGTGGTGGTCATGCTCACTACATTGCCTTGGCGGTCCACCACGCTGATATGGGTGGTGCCGTTGTCGCGGGCGGGCGGGTGCACGCCCCCGGCTGCGCCTGGGAAGGTGCCTGGCTGGGCTGTGCCCATGCTGCGCGAGAGGCTGATGAGCGAGGCTCGCTGGCGCAGATAGGTTTTGTCTAGNATCTGGCACGGGCGGCGGGGTGGCGGTTTGATGAACACCTGTGGGGGACTCCGCCCTCTGCACCCACCGACCCGCTTGGACACACCACCATGCCCCGACAGACTTTGCCCCCATCTTCGCGTCGTCTCCATGCTTTCGCAGCGGCCTGCGCCTTGCTGGGTGCCACGGGGGTGCAGGCGCAAAGCGCCGCAAACCCCACCGAGGAAGTGGTGGTCACTGGCTCCATCTCGTCTCAGCGCGTGCAAGACGCGCCCTTTTCCATCACCGTGGTCGACCGCGAGGCCCTGCGCCGCGCCGGCCCCCTGGTCAACCTCAGCGAGGCCATGAGCCAAGTGCCGGGCGTGGTGGTCAACAACCGGGGCAACTATGCCCAAGACCTGCAGATCAGCTCGCGCGGCTTCGGCGCCCGTGCGGCCTTTGGCGTACGCGGCCTGCGCTTGGTGGCCGACGGCATTCCGGCCTCTGGCCCCGACGGCCAAGGCCAGGTGGCACATTTCGACTTGGCCGGGGCGCAGCGCATTGAGGTGCTGCGCGGGCCGTTTTCGGTGCTCTATGGCAACAGCTCGGGCGGTGTCATCGCCTTGGTGGGCGCGCCCGTCAAGACCAGTGAGCTGGAAGTGGGTGTCGATGCCGGCAGCTTTGGCTTGCGCCAAGTGCGCGGCTCGGTGGGCTTGGCCTTGGGCCAGGGCTTTGATGCGCGCATCAGCGCCGCCCACATGGAGGTGGAAGGCCACCGGCCCCACAGCGCGGCCCAGCGCGACCTGGGCCAAGCCCGCCTGGGCTGGCAGAACGAGACCGACCGCGTGGTGCTGCAAGTTGGCAGTTACGACCAGCCTGCCGACGACCCGCTGGGCCTGACGCGCGCGGACTTCAATGCCAACCCGTACCAGACCGCAAGCCAAGCTACGCAGTTCAACACCCGCAAGACGGCCCGCCAAACCCAAGCCGGGGTGAGCTGGCGCCATCTCTTTGCCGCGGACACGCTGGGCGGCGTCTTGCGC
The DNA here is from genome assembly GCA_004359425.1 of Ideonella sp. MAG2. Classification (GTDB taxonomy): domain Bacteria; phylum Pseudomonadota; class Gammaproteobacteria; order Burkholderiales; family Burkholderiaceae_C; genus Ideonella. Next base: position 130,893 of record PTEU01000006.1, read on the forward strand.
GAGGGCCAAGTGGCCCTCTACAGCGGTGATCGCAGCGTCACGCAATGGCAGGCCATTCCAGCGGCCACCCAGGCCAACCCGCGCCACGGCGGCGGCGTGGTGGACTTTGACCGCGCCTACAGCGGTGTGGACGCCCGCTTGCGTTGGGGCTTAGGCCCGGTGGAACTGGTGACCGGCGTGGCCCAAGAGCGCCAGCAAGATGACCGCCGAGGCTACGAGAACTTCACCGGCACGGGCGCCAGCCAAGTGCTGGGCGTGACCGGCAAGCTGCGGCGCGACGAGCAAAACACCGCCACCAGCCGCGATGTCTACACCCAGGCCGAGTGGGCCTTCAACCCCGAGTGGGTGGCCAGCGCTGGGGTGCGCAGCGGCAAGGTCCGCATGAGCGCGCGGGATGCTTACCTGAGCAATGGCGACGACTCCGGCGACTTGAGCTTTAGCTACACCAACCCGGTGGCGGGCGTGCGCTGGCGGGCCCTCAAAGACGGCTCGCGCAGCCTGCAGGTGCATGCCAGTGCGGCGCGTGGCTTTGAGGCTCCGACCCTGGGGGAGCTGGCTTACAAGCCTGATGGCAGCGCAGGCTTCAACACGGCGCTCAAGCCCCAAACCAGCCGCCAGTTGGAGTTGGGGCTGAAGTACCGCGAGCCCGCCTTGGCGGTGGATGCCGTGGTGTTTGACACCCGTGTCTCCGATGAGTTGGCCACGCTCAGCAACAGCGGCGGGCGGTCCACCTTCCAGAACGTGGGCGCCACCCAACGCCGGGGCCTGGAGCTCTCTGGCCGCTGGGAGCCCGCACGCGGCTGGCGCACCCAGGCCGCGCTGACTTGGCTGGACGCCACCTACAGCGATGCCTTCAAGGCCTGTGCCGGCACCCCCTGCACCACGCCGACGGTGGACGTGCCCGCAGGCAACCGCATTGCCGGCACCCAGGGCCGCAGCGCCTGGGCTGAAGTGGCCTGGCGCGACAGCGCTTGGGGCGAGTTCGCGCTGGAAGCGCGCGGCGTGGGCCGTGTGGCGGTGAACGACAGCAACAGCGACTTTGCAGCAGGCTACGGCCTGGCCGCGTTGCGCTGGAGCCAGCAGTGGTCGCTGGGCCAAGCCCAGCGCCTGGAAGTCACCGCGCGCATCGACAACCTGGCCGATCGGGTCTACGCTGGCAGCGTCATCGTGGGCGACGGCAATGGCCGCTACTTCGAGGCCGGAGCCCCCCGCACCGTGTGGGTGGGTGTGCGTTGGGTGAATGGGCTCTGAACCCAAAGGGGCAGTGGTGAAAGACTTGCTTTTTCAATCGTTAGCTATCTCGGCGCTGGCGGTGTTGCTGGCAGCGCCGGCCTTGTCGGCCACGGCCACCCCCACCAAAGCGGCCACCACCGCCCCGGCCGATGCGTTCGAGGGAGACCCCTACCGCTCGCTGCCTTGGGCCGACATGCGCAAAGAGTTTCTGGGCGGAGGCCGCGCCGTGTTCGACACCCGTGTCCAAGTCCAAGGCCCAGCCTTTGCGGAAGACCCGATGAACGTGCCCATCAGCGTCAAGGTCGATCCAGCGCTCGGGCCTGTTCAGCGCATGGTGCTCTTGGTCGACCGCAACCCCATTCGCAAGGTCTTGGAGTACCAACCCGTCACCGCCCTGCCGGCCATCGCCTTTCGATTCAAGCTGGAGCAGGCCTCCCCCGTGCGCGCAGCGGTGCTGACGCAAGACGGCCTGTGGCATGTGGGCGGCACCTGGGTGGACAGCGCGGGCGGTGGCTGCACGGTGAGTGGTGCCACCCGCAAAGATGGCACCTGGACCCAAACCTTGGGCGAGGTCAGCGGGCGCTTGTTCACGTCTGCACCGGGCAATGCCGAGGCCTCGATCTCCCGCTTGCGGGTGCGAGTGATGCACCCGCAAGACACCGGCCTGGTGGGCGGCATTCCGGCCTTCTATGTCAACAAGCTCTCGGTGCGCGACGGCAAAGATCGTGAGCTGGCCCGCCTGCTGAGCTTTGAGCCCGTCAGCGAGAACCCAGTGTTCTCTTTCGACTTTGCCACGCCACCCGATGGCGGCGTGTTTGTGGTGGGCAGTGACAACAATGGCAACCGCATTGCCAGCAAGTTGGAGTGAGCAGGATGCGCGTGTTCGCTTCTTTGGCCTTGGGTTCTGTCCTGGCCTTGGGGGTTGTGGCGGCGGCGGGTGCGGCCACCCCAGCCGAGCCCATCGTCGATGTGGGTCGCCTTGATTACGGCCTCAAGGCCCGCGCCTTGGCTCCTGGCGTCTGGGTGGTGGAAGGTGCCAATGCCGACTTCACCGTGCAAAACGGCTGCAACATCATCAACACGGGCTTCATCGCCACGGGCAAGGGCGTGGTCGTCATCAACACGGGCGTCAGCAAACGCCAGGGCGAGCAACTGCGGGCCTTGATCGCCCGCACCACGCCCGAGCCCGTCATCAAGGTGGTGCAGCTCAATCTGCACCCCGACTATTTCCTGGGCCACCAAGCTTTTGCCGATGTGCCCCGCCTGGCCACGCCCGCCACCCGCGCCGGTGTGGCGCGCGAAGCCAGCGCCTATGAAGACAATCTCTACCGCCTGTGTGGCGACTGGATGAAGGACACCAAGGCCTTAGCGCCGGATGTGGACATGGAGATCCCGTCCGGCCTGCAAGGCCGCACCTGGAAGGTGGGCCAGCGCGAGTTTGAACTGCGCGAATGGACAGGCCACACCGACTCCGACGTGGTGCTGATCGACAAGCAAAGCGGCGTGGCCTTTGTGGGCGGCCTGGTATTTGCCAAGCGCATCCCCACCACACCGCATGCCAAGGTCGGCCCTTGGTTGGAGAGCCTCAAAGCCTTGGAGGCGCTGGGCCTGCGCACCGTGGTGCCCAGCCACGGGCCGGTTCACCAAGGCGCAGAAGGCATTGCTCAAACCCGACGTTATTTGCAGTGGCTGGACGGCCACTTTAAAAAGGCCGCGGAGCAAGGCCTGGAGATGAACGAGCTGCTGCGCACCCCCGTGCCCGAAGAGTTCAAGGGCTGGGCCGCCTTCAGCACCGAGTACACACGGAATGTGGCGCACCTTTATCCAGTGTATGAGCGTGAGGTGTTGAAGCGGGGGCGGTAGCCTTTAGCTCTTCGTGCCGGCTTTGAGTCCAGATTTCCGTTCGTCCTGAGCGTGTCGAAGGACCGGGAGTCCACAAGCCCGACCTGTCACCGTTGGTAGCCTATCGTGCCCTGGCGCGGCGCAGGCCCCAGGGCTCATGCGAGAGGCGGTCGGCTAAAGCCGACTCCCTTGCGGTGCTCGGGCTGGGCTGGGCGCTGCAGAACTCGCTCCACTCACTGCGTTCGTTGCGCTCAATCATCTGCTGCGAGTCAGAGATTGATGCGCGCTGCGCGCGCCCCAGCCCACCCCTGCGCTCCTCAGCGCCTCTCAAATCGCCCTGGGGCCCACCCCGCGCCAGGGCGGGTGGTGGGGGGTGCCGTCTGGAGAGAGCAGATCCGTCAGCTGTCGGCTTGCAATGCGGCTTCGTAAGCCTTGCCTCCCGCTAGGGTGTCAAAGGCGAAACCAAAGTACCGCAGGTGCCCACAGTCGGTGCAAAGCTGAATTGCGACAACAGACTGGCTGACGGGTCCTTTCTGACCAGTGTTCACATGTGTCGCCACTAGCATGCACTCGGCTACTCAAAATTCCTGCTTTTAAATCTCGTTAGGCAACCGGGTCGACTTGCACCTCTACGATTGTCAAATACCTCAAGCGGCTTTCTATGCGCACCTTCAGCGCCAGGAACGATCTCGAACACGTTGACGCGACACAGCCCCGCTGCCACGCTCAAAGCTACTTCGTAGTCCCTTCCCGGCTCGAATCGGATGGAGTAGGGAACCGCGCAGATCTCAGATATCGTTCCCTGGGACGAGTACGAGGCAATGCGATCCCCGGTGGTCATTGCGTGGAGGGTTTGGCGAGTATCGAAGTAAACTTCCTTCGCCGCATTCTCATGAAACTCCCAGAGGGGAATTCCTAGGCGCTTTGGACGGCTGTTAATCAGGACATGAGTCGCCAGTCGCATCATCTCCTTTCCTGGCCCGGCGCAATTTTCATCCGAATATTGGTAGGTTACTGAAACGCCTGGCGAGTCCGAGGCGAATCGAACCCGCGCCCGTGGTCCGTCAAGAGGCTCTTTGTAGGTGAGCGATTCGCAGCCACCAAGAAGGCAAAGTAAGAGGGAAATAATTAGTGTGGACTTTGTCATGTCATTGTGGCGGTGAGTGATTGGGAAATTGTGTGTCGGCGAGCATCGCCTTGCTGCGGCGCCACCCAGGCTCGAGATTGCGCAACCATCGGTTGCTGCCGATAAATCCGGGTGAATTTCACCGTGTGGAATTAGTGATAGGCAGCGCCTTGGCTTCTACAGGGGTTTGATTCTGTGCGCCCCGCTGATTCACACCATTGTGAGCAGCGCGGGGGGGCTTTAACACCGGATTTTCCCTGCTGGGTGAGGCTGAACTCTTTTGTTTTGTCCGGTTCGAGGCCTGCGGCAGTGCTTGAAGATTTTGGCAGCATTTGGAGGATGAGCGTTTCCTGATCACCCTTCTGTGTGTGCTGCGTTCACTGCCCGACCTGCGCTGGCGCAGGCCGTGGCCCGGGGCGATTTTGAGGTGCCGAGGCGTGCAGTGGAAGGGCGTGGCGCGTGTACTCACGCGCTTCAAGAACATGCTCGCCGGAAGGGTTTGACCATAGCGAGCGGAATGCTAGCGGAGAGAGCTTGACAGCGCACGCAACCAAGGCAGCGCACCGTTCGTTCTGTTGTCAATGGGCTGGGTTGGCAAAAAGCTGAACCTCACTCAGAGTGACCGACCCGGCGCGTGGCCTTCTCACCTATAAAATCCGCGCATGAACACCACGACAAATCATGGCGCATTCGAATGGCAAAGACGCATGGGCGTCCATGAGGCCTACCATCAGAATAAAACCAATCGGTTGATTCATTGGTTCTGCATTCCGTTTGAGTTGTTCGCCCTGGTCGCCATTTTTTCCATGGTGCCTCTTCCCTTCGGATTGGACCTTGGCTTGGTGTTGATCGTCCTGTTGGCCCCCATCTACCTTGCCACCGATCTTCTGCTGGGTGCGCTCATGACAGCGTTCTTGGCTGGGCTTTGGTGGCTGGCCCACCGATGGTTCCCAGTGTTCGCCAACACGCCATGAAAAGTTTGCTGAAGAAACTCTGGAATGCCGATTTCACTGATTATTCCTTTCCGGACTTGAAATACTTCTGGATACTCTTGAGTGCTTACATTGTCTTCGAAGGTTTAACAGTTGTTCAGGTGCCCAAGGGGTTCATGGAGCTCTATTCAGACTACATCAACCTGCACCCTGAATTAGAGATGTTTCGCCATGGCTCATTGGTCATTGCTTTTGTCTACTTCGTCGGCTTGTTTTGGTTTGTTCAGTTGAATGAGCGAGCTGCGGCCAAAACCATTGGTGCCAAAAAGCTGCGTGCCCAGGTCGCCCCCCATACGATGGCCTACGTTTTGGACATCTTGGTTGTCATTTTTGTAATCTACCTGATGCAAAACATGATCGGCTGGATGACCGGTCGGCCAATTAGTTTGATGGGGCTGTTGGATTTAACTGATCCCAATCATCCATTTAAATCGCTCATTGATTTTTACAACCGTGCCATACCCACATATATTGAGTTGCCTTACCTATTGGCACTTTTATTGACTTTGATCTTGGCGGACTTGCCGATCTATGCTTTTCATTACGCGACACACAAAAGTCGCTTTCTTTGGTATGTGATGCATCGATCGCATCATTCTGCCGAATATCTTCACCCCTTTGGGACTGGCCCGAATTTTGGCTTCACCTTTATATTTCTCATCCCAGCATTCTTGTTTAAGCTGGGGCTTTCCAAGATGTTTTACAACGAACCCATATTGGATGGGTTGCTGATTTATAATGTCATGCTTTTCGTGTCAGAAAAATTCAATCATTCCAGCGCGTTTTACCATGTTACGTCTTCCAATCGATACCTCCATTTTGTATTTAGGTTCTTGGGGAATGGCTCCCATCATGTCGTGCATCATTCTGCCCGCGAAGGCGAAGAAATGGTGAATCTCGGTAACGCAGTCTTCAACTTTTGGGATCGAATTTTTGGAACATTTCGCGAGCCTGATAAAACAATTCCACCATTGGGGTTGACCAATCAACCAAAATTAAGGCTCAACCCGCTTCGCCTTTACTTCGGTGGCGTTTGCACGATTGCCTATGAAATCCGGCACAACCATCCGCGCTACTGGTTCAAGATTATTTTTGGCTCCGTGTTTTTCACCCCGCCCAAGACCAAGGAATACTTGATCGAGTCTTACCCAGAAAAGATGTGGGCGTCGCAGTAAGCAAGGGCTGCGCCTGTGCATCACACGTCGATCAACCCCGCGGAGCCCACACGTCATACCTCCCTCATGCCACCCTGAACAAACGAACCCAGAGCAAGCCGAACCGCAGCAAAGAAACCCACAGCAATCCGACCTACACACTTGCTAATGTGTCTCATTTGAGGCTAAACTCAGTCTCAAACTGGACGAAAGACACGCCATGGCCTCGACCCCTGCTCGTGCCCTTAAAGCCGCAGCCCGCACGGCACCTATTCGCAGCCGCAGCAAAGCCGCTGCTGCTTCATCCCAAGCCACTCCAGCGCCATTGGCAGCGCGAGAGCCGTTGCCGCGCTTCACGCTGGACGACCGCTCAGTCGCGGGCACGCAGATTCTGGTTTATCACCCCACCAAAGGCGTGGACGACTTTGTGCAGCAGCTGGCCGTGGCCACACCGCTGCAACTGGTGGCGACTGAGCGGCATGGGGTGGCGGGGGGTTTGCTCAAAGATCTCTCGCGCCGCATGGAAATCCCGGCTGCGCGCATGTTCACCATTTTGGGTGTGCCCAAAGCCACGGCCGAGAAAAAGTCGGCGGCGGGCGATGTGGTCAGCGGCAGCGGCGGGCAGGCGGCCTTGGGCATGGCGCGGCTGCTGGGCATGGCCCAAGACATGTTGGCGCAGTCCACGGCGGCAGAGGCCGAGGGCTTTGATTCGGCCAAGTGGTTGGGCCAGTGGTTAGAGCGGCCGCAGCCCGCCTTGGGCGGCCGCAAGCCCGCTGACTTGTTGGACACGCCCACGGGCCTGAAGGTCGTCACGCGCTTGCTCGGGGCCATCCACAGCGGGGCCTACCAGTGATGCTCTGGCGCATTGCCGCCGAGACCCGCCAATACCCTGCACACGATCTCTCCGGCAAAGGCGCGGCCATCAGCCCAGGCCGCTGGAACGAGGAACAACAGGCCGTGGTGTATGCCGCCCCCACCATCGCCATGGCGGTGCTGGAGACTGCCGCGCACCTGGACCCGGGCGGCTGGCCCCTGAACCGATTTTTGGTGCGCATCGACGTGCCCGAGGATGTGTGGAAGCGCCGTGAAGAGTTGCCCCCAGAGCATCTGCCACCCGCCTGGGCCGCCATTCCGGCGGGCCTCTCCAGCGTCACGGTAGGGGCGCAGTGGCTGGCTTCGGGCAGCAGTGCTGTTCTGCTCGTGCCCTCCGTCATCGTGCCCGAAGAATGGGTGGCCCTCATCAACCCGGCGCATGCTGATGCCTCACGCATAAAGGCCCGTGTGCAGCGGCCGGTGAGCTACCAGCAACTGTTTAGAACGGCATGAGCGGCGCTGGCGCGTCGGCTTTGGCGCAGCAGTTGCCGCCCTTGCAGCCCGCGCGGTCTGCCGGCATCGATTTTCTTCGTGGCTTGGCCATTGTTCTGGTGGTCGTCCACCATCTTGCGCTGCCTTTTCGCTTGCCCCTGGGCCCCAGCCACTTGGGCGATGTGCTTCCAAGGCGCATCATCAACGCCATCAGTTTCAATGGCTACGAGGCGGTGTTCCTGTTCTTCGTCATTTCGGGGTTTGTGATCACCCACAGAGCCCTACAGCAGTACGGTGAATTGGCTCATTTGGATTGGCGGGCTTTCTACCTGCGCCGCGCGGGTCGCATCTTGCCGCTGCTCGCCGTGCTGCTCTTGGTGCTGAATCTCTTCCATGCACTGGGCGTGCCAGGCTATGTGGTCAACGCACCTGGCCAAAGCGTCATGGGGGCCACAGCGTCCGCGCTGACCATGAGCCTCAATTGGTACGAAGGCCGAACCAATGAATGGCTACCGGGGGCTTGGGATGTCCTGTGGTCGCTCTCCATTGAAGAGGCCTTCTATTTGCTGTTCCCATTGCTTTGCCTGTGTCTACCCCGACGCTGGCTGGTGGTGAGTTTGCTCATCTTGATGCTGTCTGCCCCGTGGGCCCGCGCCGCTTTGCAGGGCCAAGAGATTTGGCAGGAAAAGGCCTATTTGCCCGGCATGTCCGCCATCGCATGCGGTGTGCTCACGGACCAATAGACAGCGACTCCGCTCTCATGGCCTTCTGTCCGTCCGTCGCGGAGGTAGGTCATCCACGATGGATCCTCGGCGCGTACTCGGCGCTCCAAAGCCAAGTTGCTTGACCTTGCACCTATCAATCTCTCCAAGTCATCCCAACCACTGGGCAAGCAACCGGGAAAGAAGTCCAAACAGGTCGAGTGGGGACCAAGGCCGTTATGCTGAGAGTACGCAAAGCGCACAGCCTCTGGCAAGCTCAGCCCAAGAAAATTTTCGCATTCACGAATTTGGGAGTCGGATGCAGGCGCTCCGAAAAAATGGCTGTATCGGTCGCCGAGCAACTCTTGGTACAGAGTGGTGAGGCTGAGCCACAGCTCATGAGAGGTCATTACGAAGACGCGCGCTTCTTGGCTGCCGCAGCCTTGGCCGCCGGTTTGCTGGGCGCTTTGAAATCCCACCAGGGCAGGGCGCGGGTGAGTGAGAGCACGTCGCCACTGTCGGCGCGTTCATAGCCCGGCAGGTCTTCCAGCACATGGGCCCAGGTGGGGGCGTGCAAGACCTCGCAGAGCTTTTGCACGGCGGGGTGCTCCAGCGCGTCTTTGAGGCAGACGAGGAAATAGTCCTCTTCCATCAGCGGCACAAAGTCCAGGCCAAAGGCTTTGGCAGCAGCTTCCAGGCCCATGCCCACATCGCCCACGCCCGCGGCCAGGGCGGCGGCCACGGCCATGTGGCTGTCTTCGGTGGGGCCAAAGTAGTTGTTGATCAGGTGCGGCGCCACATTGGCCTGGGCCTGTCTCTTATACACATCTAGATGTGTATAAGAGACAGCATCAACGCCATCAGTTTCAATGGCTACGAGGCGGTGTTCCTGTTCTTCGTCATTTCGGGGTTTGTGATCACCCACAGAGCCCTACAGCNCCAAGCACTCACTCAGCAACTCGGTGGTTCAACCCGCCGCGTTTGTGGAGATCGGCGAGGAGCTGGCCAAAGAGAAGGGCATCAAGCAAGGTGACAAGGTGCGCGTTCGCTCCAACCGGGGCGAGGTCGTTGCGGCTTGTGTGGTGACTAAGCGCATCAAGGCGCTGGACGTCAACGGCAAGAAGGTGCATCACGTCGGCATCCCCATTCACTGGGGCTTCAAGGGCGTGGCGCAAAACGGCTATCTGGCGAATGCGCTGACCCCCTTTGTGGGTGACGCGAACTCCCAGACACCGGAGTTCAAAGCCTTCTTGCTGTCTCTTATACACATCTAGATGTGTATAAGAGACAGGCGGTGGTGGGTGAGGTGGTGGCCAGAGGGACTCACGCACTGCAAGTGGCCTGAGTGAGGCTGCCCAAGCCGAGCTGACGAACTTGAAATGCTCATGTCAGTTTGGTCTGAACCCCCCGTGTTTTCAGGCTTTGGGCACCCGCCACTGAGGGACTTCTCCGCGAGGAGTGAAGACTTGCAAGGCGGTTCATAAGCAAACCTCCTTATTGGCGCTCTTTCGCTCCTGAGCGCCAATGCAGGCTGCTCTGCCGTGACGCAGGCGGTTTTGCTATGGAGAAGTCAAAAACATGGACATGAACCGGAGACATTTCTTCCGGGTCAGTGGAGCCGGGCTGGTGGGATCCAGCTTGGTGGCGTTGGGGTTCTCGCCGACATCGGCGTTGGCACAAACCCGCAACTTCAAACTGGCTCGGACCACCGAGACGCGCAGCACCTGCCCGTATTGCTCGGTCAGCTGTGGCATCGTCATGTACACCCTGGGTGACAAGGCGAAGAACGTCAAGCCCAGCATCATCCACATTGAGGGTGATCCGGATCATCCGGTGAACCGCGGCTCGCTGTGCCCCAAGGGCGCTGGTGTAATGGACATGATCCAGAGCAAGGATCGCGTCAAGTTCCCCCAGGTGCGCGAAGCCGGCTCTAACGAGTGGAAGCGCTTGTCATGGGACGAGGCCTTGACCCGCGTGGCCACCCACATGAAGGCCGACCGTGATGCCAACCTGATCAAGACCAACGACAAAGGTGTCACAGTCAATCGCTGGAACACCACGGGCCTGTTGATCTCTTCTGCATCTTCCAACGAATCTGGTTATTTGAGCGTCAAGATTGCGCGCGGTTTGGGGCTAGTCACCCTGGACACTCAAGCACGCATCTGACACGCACCGACGGTGTCCAGTCTGGGCCCGACTTTCGGTCGCGGAGCGATGACCAATTCTTGGACTGATATCAAGAATGCCGATCTCGTCCTGATCATGGGTGGCAATGCCGCCGAAGCACACCCTGTGGGTTTCCGCTGGGTGGTCGAAGCCATGCAACAGCGCAAGGCGAAGCTGCTGGTCGTTGACCCGCGTTTCACCCGCTCTGCGGCCGTGGCGGACTTCTACGCCCCGATTCGCGTGGGCACGGACATCGCCTTCCTGGGCGGCGTCATCAACTACTTGCTGAGCAAAGACAAGATCCATCACGATTACGTCAAGCTCAACACCGACGCCACCTTCTTGCTCAAGCCGGACTTCAAGTTCGACAGTGGCTTCTTCAGCGGCTATGACGAGGCCAAGCGCTCGTACAACAAGGCCAGCTGGGGTTACCANGCGTTTCCTGATCACCCTTCTGTGTGTGCTGCGTTCACTGCCCGACCTGCGCTGGCGCAGGCCGTGGCCCGGGGCGATTTTGAGGTGCCGAGGCGCGCAGGGGAAGGGCGTGGCGCGTGTATTCACGCGCTTCAAGAACATGCTCGCCGTCACTGTTTGACCAGAGCGAACCGAAGGTGAGCGGAGGGAGTTTGACGGCGCACGCCCAGAACCGAGCAGAGAGGGTAGTCGGCTTTAGCCGACCACCGGGACATGAGCACCGGGCCACGGCCTGTGCTGCCGCTCAAAGTCGCAAGCAACTGCTGAAAGCCAAAGGTACAAGCCTTGACACCCCGGGCAACTCAGTTCGAACTTTGCTGTCTATCAAAAGGCAAGAAAGCCGTAGCGACGCTCGGCTTACCACCGTGCATGAAGTATGTGTTGATCGCCTTCACCTTGATGCCTCTGAATTCCCCCTGACGGTCCCATCTGAACTCACATCGATCATGGGTGGTCCGCACAATGGCCCACTTTTCAACGGGTAACTGAACAGTCATGTTCCCCCCGTTCTTCCCGGTGTCGTCTACGGTCAGACGAAGAATGGAGGGCGGGCCGTCAAAGGCTGGCTCCAAGAACAATTCGTAGCCTCGGGCTAACTTGTCAATCGTAATTGCGGCTTCGCCTGAGGGTAAGAGGGCGATCCGCCGCACCCAACAAATTTGCATTTCGTCTTCGGCGAAGGCCGGTATAGATGCCAACAAAAAAACGAATGCAATGAGTCTACGCATCCGCCATCTCCACGAGCCGATAGATGCTGCAGTTTAGCCGTTGCGCTTAAACGAAAACTGCGTGCCGGTGGTACCACTGCTCTTGGCAGGCACTTAGGAGTAGCGCGTCGCTGAATATGCCTCCAACGACGGAATTGCGCTGGCGCAGGCCGTGGCCCGGGGCGATTTTGAGGTGCCGAGGCGTGCAGTGGAAGGGCGTGGCGCGTGTACTCACGCGCTTCAAGAACATGAGATGTGTATAAGAGACAGGCTTGCAATGGGTTGTGGCAGCACTTTTCACCATCAGTCAAGTCCAAGATTAAAATAAAAATTATATTAAAAGAAGAGATAAATTAATGGCAAATTGAATCAATTAATCCAATTCTTTGCGTTACCTTATTTTGCAAACCTTATAATTAATGTGGAATTAATATATATGTACCTGTAATTTGAGACTCAATGGATATTCCTTGGTAACTTCTATATAGTATAATTGTGTTGTGTTGTTTAAGACCATAAAATGAATTTGATGAATTAATATAAGGGAGCTTTCTTTGAAACCAACTTATNGCTGTTCTCCAGCGGCGGCACATGAAAGCCGGCCACCACGCAGCGGCCCTCGGCCAGGGCGCGCAAGGCGTCCATGCTGCCGGCAAACTTCAGGTCGATGTGCAGGCGGTGCTCGGTGCTGGCCCGTTCGCGCAGGCCGGGCAGGGCCAGGTCGTGGCTGGCGTAAATGGTCAAGACCTGTTGGCTGCCATCCAGGGCCTCGGCCAACACGCGTTCCAGTTCAGCGCGCAGGGCCTCAATGTGTGGGGTCAGCCGGGCGCGGGCACGGGTTTCGGCCCACAACAGGCGCTCTGCAAAGGGGGTGAGCCGAGCGGGCTGGCCCTGGGTCCAAGTTACCAGCGGCTGGCCCATCACTTCTTGCCAGTGCTTTAAAGCGCCCCACACATGGCGGTACGACGCGCCCATGGCCACGGCCGCATGCTGGATGGAGCCGTGCTGGCGCACCGCCGACAACAAATCGAACAAAGGGTTTTGAACGTCGGCGCCACGCTGACCTTCGGGCTGGAAGGTGTATTGCAGATGAACGCCGCGAGAGGGAGAGCCGGGGATTGACATGCCCCAATTGTGCACGCCCACCGCGTCGGCCTGCGCTGAGGTGGGGTTATGCTGCCGCCCTTGATGAATGCCCAACGACGGACTGTATGAGCACGCCTGAACCCAAACTCACTTCGCTCTCTCACGGCGGCGGCTGTGGCTGCAAGATTGCCCCCGGCGTCCTCAGCGACATCTTGCGCGGCACGGCAGGCATGGCCTTGCCGCCTGAACTGCTGGTGGGCATTGAGACTGCAGACGATGCGGCGGTCTACAAGCTCAACGACGAGCAAGCACTGATCGCCACCACCGACTTCTTCATGCCCATCGTCGACGATGCCTTTGACTTTGGCCGCATTGCCGCCACCAATGCCATCAGCGATGTCTATGCCATGGGCGGAACGCCCATCATGGCGCTGGCGCTGGTGGGCATGCCCATCAACGTGCTCTCCACGGCCACGATCGGCCGAATCCTGGACGGCGGCGCGTCGGTGTGCAAGGCGGCGGGCATCCCCATTGCCGGTGGCCACACCATCGACTCGGTCGAGCCCATCTATGGCCTCGTGGCACTGGGTCTGGTGCACCCCAGCCGCATCAAGCGCAATGCAGACGCCCAGGTGGGCGATGTGTTGGTGCTGGGCAAGGCCCTGGGCGTGGGGGTCATGTCTGCCGCGCTCAAGAAGGGCAAGCTCGACGACGCTGGCTATGCGCAGATGATCGCCACCACCACGCGCCTCAACACCCCCGGCCCGGCCTTGGCCGCCTTGCCCGGTGTGCATGCGCTGACAGATGTGACGGGCTTTGGCCTGGCCGGCCATGCGCTGGAGATGGCGCGCGGCAGTGGCCACACCGTGCGTCTAGATTGGGCCCAAGTGCCGCTGCTGGCGGGGGTGCGGGCCTTGGCTGAACAGGGTTGCGTTACGGGAGCTTCTGGGCGCAACTGGGCGGGGTATGGCAGCGACGTGGCCTTGGGCGCTGCGCTCACCGACTTGGACCTGTCTCTTATACACATCTAGATGTGTATAAGAGACAG
>PTEU01000006.1:144896-211128 GCA_004359425.1 Ideonella sp. MAG2
GAGACAGCTTGGACTGATATCAAGAATGCCGATCTCGTCCTGATCATGGGTGGCAATGCCGCCGAAGCACACCCTGTGGGTTTCCGCTGGGTGGTCGAAGCCATGCAACAGCGCAAGGCGAAGCTGCTGGTCGTTGACCCGCGTTTCACCCGCTCTGCGGCCGTGGCGGACTTCTACGCCCCGATTCGCGTGGGCACGGACATCGCCTTCCTGGGCGGCGTCATCAACTACTTGCTGAGCAAAGACAAGATCCATCACGATTACGTCAAGCTCAACACCGACGCCACCTTCTTGCTCAAGCCGGACTTCAAGTTCGACAGTGGCTTCTTCAGCGGCTATGACGAGGCCAAGCGCTCGTACAACAAGGCCAGCTGGGGTTACCAATTGGGCGACGACGGTTTCGTCAAGGTCGATGACAGCCTGCAGGACCCGCTGTGCGTGTTCCAGAGACCAGCTGCTTTGCCGAAGAGCCGGGCACCTTCACCAACTCCAGCCGGGTCATCTCCTGGAAGGACAAGGCGGTTGACCCGCCCGGTGAAGCGAAGACCGACCTCGAAATCATGGCGCGCTTGTTCCAGAAGCTGCGTGGCATGTATGCCAAAGACGGTGGCACCTTGCCTGAGCCGGTGGCGGCCCTGAACTGGCCTTACCTGAACGCCAATGTGCCCAGTCCCGTTGAAGTCCTGCGGGAAATCAACGGCAAGGCCCTGGCCGATGTGATCGCCCCGCCCGACCCCAAGAACCCCAGCGCACCGCCGGTGGTCTTGGCCAAGGCTGGCGAGCAACTGGGCGGCTTCGCGCAATTGCGTGATGACGGCTCCACGTCTTGCGGCAACTGGATCTACTCCGGCTGCTTCAGCCAAGCCGGCAACCTCACCGCGCGCCGCGACAACTCAGACCCCACGGGCCTGGGCGTGTTCGGCAACTGGGGCTTCGCATGGCCGGCCAACCGCCGCATCCTCTACAACCGCGCTAGCGCGGACAAAGACGGCAAGCCTTGGGATCCATCGCGCAAGTACTTGGCGTGGAATGGCACGTCTTGGGCCGGTGGGGCCGATGTGCCCGACATGCGGCCAGATGCTGCGCCAGAGTTGGGCGTGGGTGCCTTCATCATGAACCCGGAAGGTGTGGCTCGCCTGCACGCGCCCGGCATGGCGGATGGCCCCTTCCCTGAGCACTACGAGCCGTTTGAAACGCCCGTCGGTGTCAACCTCATGCACCCCAACAACGCCAAAGCCACCAGCAACCCGGCGGCCCGCGTCTACAAGGGTGACATGGAGGCCTTTGGCAAGAAGGAGGAGTTCCCCTACGCCGCCACCACCTACCGCTTGACCGAGCACTTCCACTACTGGACCAAGCACTCACTCAGCAACTCGGTGGTTCAACCCGCCGCGTTTGTGGAGATCGGCGAGGAGCTGGCCAAAGAGAAGGGCATCAAGCAAGGTGACAAGGTGCGCGTTCGCTCCAACCGGGGCGAGGTCGTTGCGGCTTGTGTGGTGACTAAGCGCATCAAGGCGCTGGACGTCAACGGCAAGAAGGTGCATCACGTCGGCATCCCCATTCACTGGGGCTTCAAGGGCGTGGCGCAAAACGGCTATCTGGCGAATGCGCTGACCCCCTTTGTGGGTGACGCGAACTCCCAGACACCGGAGTTCAAAGCCTTCTTGGTCAACCTGGAGAAAGCATGAGCCTGCAATCACAAGACGTGGTCGCACGCTCGGCCACCACCACCCCCAGCCCGTCGGTGCGGCAGCAGCCCCAAGTGGCCAAGCTGATCGACGAATCCAAGTGCATTGGCTGCAAAGCTTGCCAAGTCGCCTGCATGAACTGGAACGATCTGCGCGATGAGATCGGCGAGAACATCGGCGTCTATGACAACCCTGCCGACCTGACGCCCAACTCCTGGACCCTGATGCGGTTCTTTGAGGTGGAGCCCAAGCCCGGCAACCTAGAGTGGCTGATCCGCAAGGACGGCTGCATGCACTGCGAAGACCCGGGCTGCCTCAAAGCCTGCCCGTCGCCGGGGGCCATCGTCAAACATGCCAATGGCATCGTCGACTTCATCTCCGAGAACTGCATCGGCTGCGGCTACTGCGTCAAGGGTTGCCCCTTTGACGTGCCCCGCATCAGCGAGAAGGACAGCAAGGCGTACAAGTGCACCTTGTGTTCGGACCGCGTCGGTGTGGGTCTGGAGCCGGCTTGCGTCAAGACCTGCCCCACCGGGGCGATCGGTTTTGGCACCAAGTCGGACATGGTGGCGTATGGCGAAAAGCGGGCCGGTGAGTTGAAAGAGCGCGGCTTTGAAAACGCCGGGCTCTACAACCCGCAAGGCGTGGGCGGCACGCACGTCATGTACGTGCTCAAGCATGCTGATCAGCCTGAGTTAGTGGGCTTGCCGGCCAACCCGAGCATCAGCCCCTTGGTGTCGCTGTGGAAGGGCATTGCCAAACCCTTGGCGGTGGCCGGCATGGTGGGCGCAGTGGTGGCTGGCTTCTTCCACTACATGAAGGTCGGGCCGATTGAAGAGAAGTCTGATGAAGACTCCGACGCATCGACCAAGGCCTGAAGGAGAAGCCAACATGACTGCAAAAACCTTGACGCGCTACGCCGACGCCGAACGCATGAACCACTGGGCCATCGCCTTGTTGTTCTTTGCGGCCGGTCTGTCGGGTCTGGCCTTCTTCCACCCCAGCCTGTTCTTCTTGAGCCATTTGTTTGGCGGCGGCTCCTGGGCGCGCATCCTGCACCCCTTCTTGGGCGTGTTGATGTGCCTGTCCTTCGCGGTGCTGTTCTCCAAGCTGTGGCGCGAGAACGTGATGACTGAAGCCGACAAAGAATGGCTCAAGCACACGGGTGACATGCTGCGCGGTGACAAGAGCAAGATGCCGCCGGTGGGCAAGTACAACGCGGGTCAAAAGCGCGTGTTCTGGGCCATGAGCACCAGTTTGGTGGTGTTGTTGGTGACGGGGGTGCTGTTCTGGCAGCCTTGGTTCACCAGCTATGTGCCGATCTGGCTGGGGCGTGTGGCGGTGCTCTTGCACTCCATCGCTGCGCTGGTGCTGGTGCTGACCACCATTGTTCACGTCTATGCCGCCATCTGGGTCAAGGGCACGATCCGCGCGATGACGCGTGGTACCGTGACCGAGTCCTGGGCCAAGGCCCACCATCCGCTGTGGCACAAAGAGGTCACTGGCGGTAAACGTTAAGACTCAAACCCCGGGCCTTGGGGCCCAGGCTTGAGACACCCAGGCTGCCCGGCTTGTTCAGCGGGCAGCCTGTTCATTGGATGAAAGAAGTTTGAGATGAGTGCTTCCGCAACCGTGCGGGTTCAGTCGGCTGAGGCCATTGCAGCGCAGGCCGCGCACACCGCGCCCTTTGTGCAATGGCCTGAGGCGACCACCGTGTTTGCCGAGCGGGCCATGCGCCTGCGCCAGTTGGCCAAAGACCACCCCATGGCCGACTTTTTGAACTTTGCGGCCCAGATGGCGCAGGCTCAGCAAGGGCTGTTGCAGTCCTTCGCAGCCGTGCCGCTGCCCGACGCTGCGGCGCTGGACAAAGCAGCCTTGGCAGGCCTGCCACCGCTGGGCGTGGCCACCTGGCAGCGCGACCCGGCCTGGCGCACGGCCCTGCGCCAATTGGTGCAGTCGCTGCAAGCCCAGAGCGGCGGCACGGCGGCCTTGCAGCAGACCTTGGCCCAACTGGCTGAAGCCGACGACGACACCCTGGAGCGCCAAGCCGACGCGCTGCTGCTGGGGGAGATGCATCGCGTCAACATGGCGTGGTCTTCCTTGGTGGCGGCGGCTTTGCAGGTCTATTGGACGCATCTGCTCGTGGCCCTGCCCAAGGCCCTGGGCCTGGGCGCCAATCAAAGCGTGATCGGCCGGGTGGACGACCTGACGCGCTGCCCCTGCTGCGGCAGCTTGCCCGTCACCAGCCTCACGCAAACGGTCGGCCATCTGCCCGGCCAGCGTTATCTGCATTGCTCGCTGTGCAACCTGCAGTGGCATATGGTGCGCAGCCGCTGCACGCACTGCCTGTCCACCCGCGACATCAGCTTTCAATCGCTGGCGCATCAAGACGCTGATGAGGCCGAGGCCGCTCGTGCGGCAGTGCAGGCCGAGACCTGCGGTGACTGCGGCCACTACCTGAAGATCATCCACAAAGACCTGGACGCCTTTGTGGAGCCGGTGGCCGATGACCTGGCCAGCTTGACCCTGGACTTGCTGGTGGCCGAGGCCGGCTTGCAGCGCCACGGCGTCAACCTCTGGCTGCTGTTTGGCGAGTCCGACGAGCCCGAACCGCCACCAGAACCCTTGGCTGCGCCGCCCAAACCGGGAGCGCACTGATGTCAGGGCTCAACGAATCCGTGGTTCACGGTTCCAAGGCCACCGCCAAGAACCTCCCCTCCGTCGACAAGCTGTTGCGCCATGCAGCGGTGGCCGCCTGCGTCGCAGAGCAGGGCCATACGTTGGTCAGCCAAGAAGCGCGCTTGTTGCTGGATGCACGCCGTGCGCAGACCCTGGCAGGCGAGCTGAGCTTGACCGAGGTGGCGCTGGACACGCTGGCCACCGACCTGCAAGCGCGTGTCGCCCAGCGCTTGGCACCACGCCTCAAGACGGTGATCAACCTGACGGGCACGGTGATCCACACCAACCTGGGCCGTGCTCTGTTAGCCGACGAGGCACTGCAGCATGTGCTGGCCATGATGTCGGGGCCGAATAACCTTGAATATGACCTGGCCACTGGCCAGCGCGGCGACCGCGACAGCGTGGTGGAAGAACTGCTCTGCACCCTGACGGGCGCCGAAGCGGCCACCGTGGTCAACAACAACGCCGCCGCCGTGCTGCTGAGCATTGCCGCTCTGGCCAGTGAACACACGGGCCGCCGTGAGGTCATCGTCTCGCGCGGCGAGCTGGTGGAGATCGGTGGCGCGTTTCGCATGCCCGATGTCATGGCCAGCGCGGGTGCCACCATGGTGGAGGTGGGCACCACCAACCGCACCCATCCGGCGGACTATGAGCGCGCCATGAACGAGCGCACCGCCCTGGTGATGAAGGTGCACACCAGCAATTACCAAGTGCAGGGCTTCACCGCTGCGGTGAGCGAGGCGGACCTGGCCCCGCTGTGTCACGCACGCGGCATCCCCTTGGTCAGCGACCTGGGCAGTGGTGCGCTGGTGGACATGGCGCGCTGGGGTCTGCCCCGTGAGCCTCTGCCTCAAGAAATGCTGCAAGCGGGTTGTGATGTGGTGACCTTCAGCGGCGACAAGCTCCTGGGTGGCCCCCAAGCGGGCCTGCTGGTGGGCAGCCGCAAGGCGATTGGCCGCATCCGCAAGTTCCCCATGAAGCGGGCATTGCGCATGAGCAAGCTGCCGCTGGCCGCCCTAGAGGCCACGCTGCGGCTCTATCTGCGGCCCGAGCGCTTGACCCAAGACTTGCCCACCCTGCGCTTGCTGACCCGCCCGCTGGCCGACATCGAGGCCACGGCCATGGCTGTGCAGCCCGCCTTGGCTGCGGCCGTGGCGCCGCGCTACACGGTGCGGCGGCTGGCGCTGCAAGGCCAGATCGGCTCGGGCTCTCTTCCCGTCGAGAGGCTGGCCTCTGTGGGCTTGGCCTTGGCCCCAGTGGAGCGCAAGGGGGTGGGCCGTGCCTTGGACGCCCTGGCCACCGCCTTACGGTCTTTGCCCGAGCCCGTGATTGGCCGCGTGGCCGATGATGAACTGCTGCTCGACTGCCGGTGCCTAGAATCGCCCGAATCCCTGTTGCGCCAATTCTCCGAACTCAGCGCATGCATAAAGTCATCTTGACCATCGTGTGCTGCTGCTGGGTGCCCGAGTCAACACTGACTGCCCAAACCTCCACTTCACTTTTCAGATCGAAAGCACATGACAGCTTTGTCCTCACCACAACTCGACGCACTTGAAACCGCCATCCGCGATGTCGTCGCACCGCAAGCCTTGGAGACCGACACCCAAGGCCGCTTCCCCCGTGCCGCCGTCACGGCCCTCGGGCAAGCTGGCCTGCTCGGCTTGGTCAGTGCCAGCAGCGTGGGTGGCGCGGGCGGCGGCCTGCCCCAAGCACGCGCCGTGGTGGAGCGCTTGGCCCAAGACTGCTCCTCGACGGCCATGGTGGTGTGCATGCATTACTGCGCCACAGCGGTGCTGGAGCAGTTTGGCCCTGAGGCGGTGCGGCGCGAGATTGCGGCCGGTAGGCACCTCAGCACCCTGGCTTTCTCTGAGGCCGAGTCGCGCAGCCACTTTTGGGCTCCCGCCAGCACAGCCAAGGTGCAAGGGGATCAAGTCGTCTTGGACGCCCGCAAGAGCTGGGTCACTTCAGCGGCAGAGGCCGACAGCTATGTCTGGTCCAGCCAGCCCTTGAAGGCCGAAGGCGCGAGCAGCTTGTGGCTGGTGTCCTCCAAAGCGGCCGGTCTGAGCGTGGCCAGCGCCTTTGATGGTTTGGGTCTGCGCGGCAATGCGTCCAGCCCCATCACCGCCCAGGGCGTGGCGGTGCAGGCCCGCGACCTGCTGGGCGAGGACGGCAAGGGCTATCCGCGACGCGCGCGCTGCCAATGTGATGGCACCCACTTCAGATGTGCTGTATGACTTCATTGGCAAGGCCATCACCGGCCAAGCTTTGTTCTGACGCTCACAAAGGCCCACACCATGTCTTCCGTTTCCTTACCGACTTTGGTCATGGGTGCCGTTGCCTACGCGCCCAAGGTCGTGACCATTTGGGAAGGTTTTAAGGCCTTCTTCGCGCAGCACGGCTTGTCTTTCGACTATGTGCTTTATTCCAACTATGAGCGGCAGGTCGAGGCGCAGTTCAATGGCGAGATCCACCTGGCTTGGAACTCGCCACTGGCCTGGGTGCGTGCAGAGCGCATGGCCCGCGCGCGCGGCCTGCATGTGCAGGCCGTGGCCATGCGCGACACCGACTGTGATCTGGAGTCTGTGATTGTTGTGCGAGCCGACAGCGCCGTGCAGAGCCTGCAGGACCTGCGCGGCAAGACCTTGGGCGTCGGGGCAATCGACTCCCCCCAAGCCACCTTGATCCCGCTGGACCACCTGCGTCAAGCGGGCTTGGTGGGGGGGCGTGACCTGACGGTTCGTCGCTTTGATGTGCTGGGCGGCAAACACGGTGACCACATTGGCGGCGAGCGCGATGCCGCGCTGTCACTGTTGGCGGGCGAGGTCGATGCCTGCTGCCTGATTGCAGGCAACCATTTGGGCTTTGGCATGGACGGCACCTTGCCTGCGGGCAGCACCCGCGTCATTGCCCGCACCGGTTTGTACGACCATTGCAACTTCACCACCAGCCCGGGG
Organism: Ideonella sp. MAG2; assembly: GCA_004359425.1. GTDB lineage: Bacteria > Pseudomonadota > Gammaproteobacteria > Burkholderiales > Burkholderiaceae_C > Ideonella. The sequence continues at coordinate 152,218 of PTEU01000006.1, forward strand.
GTGCCTGCGGCCTTGGTCGACCGCTTTGTGTCGCTGTTGATGGCCATGCGTTGGGACGACCCTCAGGTGCGCCCCTTGCTGGAGTTGGAGGGCCTCAAGGCGTGGCAGCCAGGGCGCACCAGCGGCTATGGCCTGCTGGAGCGTGCGGTGGATGATGAACAGTTCTACAGCCATGATGGTCGAATCCTGCCCGCTGACTATCGATATTGAAGGCCTGGGTCTGGACCAGGGTGCCTTGCTGCTGGTTCGCCGTGCGCTGGAGCAGGTGCCTGAAGGCGGTGTTCTTCAGGTGAGAGGGCGCTCGCCAGAGTGGGACCTGCACCTGCGCGCCTGGTGCCGTCAACAAGGCCATGGCTGCCAGGTCCATGCTCAGACTGACGGGGAGTTACGCGCCACCGTGACACGCCACCACATGGCCTTGGGCCGTTGGCGCGACGCCTGGGCCACCGGCACCGTGGATGCCCGGCAAGCCCAGGCGCTGGCCGAGCACGCCGATCCCCACTGGGGCTTGGCGGCGCGCGGCGCGTCGGTCGAGCGCGGCGCTCCAGCCTTCGCCTTCAGCCTGCAAGACAAGCACGAGTTGTGGGCGGCCACTGCAGGCGATTTGTATGCGCAGGCCGCCGCCGCACAGTGGGACCCCGCCACGGCCATTGACTGGGCAGGTGCCGCTGCACCGGCCCCAGCGCTTGAAGCGGCGGTGGTGCAGTTGATGACTTATCTGATCGAGAACGAGAACGCGGCCCTGCTGGTGCCCGCGCGCCACCTGGGTCAGATGCATCCGCACTTTCGGGAAGTGTTGCAAGTGCTGGCCTTGCAATGTGCTGATGAGGCGCGCCACATTGAGGTCTTCACACGGCGTTTGGCTTTGCATGGCCATGCCCCTGGCTTGTCCACAGCAGGTGGCCAGGCTTCGCTCAAGACCTTGTTTGAAGCGCCCGACTTCTCAACCGCCACGTTCTTGCTCTCGGTGCTGGGGGAGGGGACGTTTGTCACCCTGCTCAATTTTTTGCATGAGCATGCGCCCGACCCGGTGACGCGCCAGATCGCCCGCTTGGCGGCGCGTGACGAAGCGCGCCACGTGGCGTTTGGCATGGCGCACCTGGAATACCGCCTCTCGGTGGAGCCCGCCTACCAAAGCCGTTTGGCCATGGCGGTGGAGCAGCGCTTTGATGAGTTGGCTGCGACAGCGGGGCTCAATGAAGAAGTCTTTGACGCGCTGGTGATCTTGGCTGGCGGTGGCGTGGATGTGGCCGCCGTGAAGCAGGGGCATGAACGCGTGCAGGCCATGAAGCAAGACATGGCCAATGGCCGCAAGGCTCGCCTGCTGCGCCTGGGTTTTGAACGCAGCCAAGCCCAGCGCTTGGCCGATCTCCACACCCGCAATTTCATGTGAGCACACCAGCATGATCATCGGTACCGCCGGTCACATTGACCACGGCAAAACCACCTTGGTGCAGGCGCTGACGGGCATCAACACCGACCGCCTGCCCGAAGAGCAGCGCCGGGGCATCAGCATTGAACTGGGCTATGCCTTCATGGAGGCAGGGGAGGGCGCGCGCATCGGCTTTGTTGATGTGCCGGGCCACGAACGCCTGGTGCACACCATGCTCTCTGGGGCCACGGGCATGGACGCCGTGCTGCTGCTGGTGGCCGCCGATGATGGCGTGATGCCGCAAACCCGCGAACATGTGGCAGCTCTGTGTCTGCTGGGCCTGACCCACGGCGCGGTGGTGATCACCAAGTGCGACCGGGCGACGCCGGAGCGCGTGGCTGCCGTGCAGGCCGAGGTGGCGGCCTTGCTGGCCCACACACCCCTAGCGGCCCTTTCCATGTGGGTGGTGTCAGCACACACGGGGCAGGGCCTGGAGGCACTGCGGGCTGCCCTGCTCAGCCTCGCGCGCGCACGGGCGGGGCGGCGGCGGCCGGTGAGTGGGGACGGCCCGGGCTTTCGTTTGGCGGTGGACCGTGCCTTCAGCCTAGAAGGCGTTGGGACGGTGCTGACGGGCACGGCCCATGCAGGTTCGGTGGAGGTGGGCGATGGCCTGGCCTTGGTGCCGCAAGCTCACCAACCTTGCGGCCTGCTATCCGCGCCGCCGACCTGGCGGGTACGAAGCCTGCATGCCCAGAACCGCAAGGTAGAGCATGCCCAAGCGGGGCAGCGCTGCGCCGTGGCCTTGGTAGGCCTGGCCCGTGACGATGTGGCCCGAGGCCAATGGTTGGTGCGGCCCGGGGCGGCCTTGCAGACGGACCGTCTGGACGTTTGCCTGCGGCTATGGCACGACGAGGCCCGGCCTCTGCGCAGCGGCACACCGGTGCATGTACACCTGGGCTCTACGCAAGTGATGGGCACCGTGGCCGTGCTGGCCCTGCTACCCGCAGACGAGCAGGAGCCTTGGCTGGCCAGCGACCCACTGCCACCAGGGGCGCAAGCCGCGGTGCAATTGGTGTTGCGCCAGCCGGTAGGTGCCTGGGTAGGCGACCGCGTGGTGCTGCGCGACGCCGCAGCTTCGCGCGTGCTGGCAGGGGGACAGGTGCTGGATGCGCTACCCCCCGCCCGCTACCGCCGCACGCCCGAACGCCTGGCCCAACTGCGGGCCATGTTGGCCGCCTTGCCCGAAGGCTTGGGCGGGCGTTTGGCCAGGCTCTTGCCCCTGTCCCCCTGGGGTTTGGATCTGCGGCGAGAGCAGGCCCAATGCGGCGGTGCCCAGGCACCCTTGCCAGGCGGTACCGTGGAGGTGAGGGATAGCCAACAGGCCTGGGCCTTGGCGGAGCCGCTCGCCGCACAATGGCAGGCCAAGCTCTCGGCACAGTTGGCCATTCATCACCAAGCCTACCCTGAAGAACTGGGGCCAGATGCGGCTCGATTGCGGCGTCAATGTGCCCCTCGCATGCCCGATGGCCTGTGGCGGGCTTTGCTGGCTCAGGCAGCAGCCCAAGGTTTCCTCCAGGTTCGGGGGGCCTTTGTGCACCTGCCCGAGCATGGTGTGCAGCTCTCCGCCACGGAGCAGCGCATTGCTCAGAAAATGGCCCCCTTGTTGGCCGTGGCTGGCTTTGCTGGTGTGTGGGTGCGGGATGTCGCCAAAGACATGCAAGAATCTGAGCCCTTGACGCGCACCACACTGTCACGCTTGGCGCAGCAAGGGGCTTTGCATCAGGTGGTCAAAGACCTGATCTACGACCTGCCCACCATGGCCAAGTTGGCTCATCTGGTGCGGGCCGTGGCAGCAGAGTCAGGCGGCGAGGTCACGGCGGCAGCGTTCAGAGATGTCACCGACCTGGGCCGCAAACGCGCGATCCAGATCCTGGAATACTTTGACCGCATTGGCCTGTTGCGGCGGGTGGGCGATGTCCACAAGCTGCGCAGCGACTGCGCTTTGTTTCAGGCGCAAGCTGAAGAGCGTGAGGCCGCTGCTGCGGCTCACGCATGAGAGACATGGAGGGGACACGATCCTGGTGGGTCGGCCGGGCTTCAAACCCGGTGGGTGGCGCCATGCGTTGCCGGGTGGGTTCGACTCCCATTCCCCTCCGCCACTTGTGAGGCGTCACCATGGACTGCCCAGCATTGCTTTACTACGACATAGAGTCCCAGGTTTGGGCCGAGCCCTTGGCCGACGGCTCGGTGCGGGTGGGTGTGACTGCGCTGGGTGTCAAGCTCTCGGGTGAGTTCTTCATGTGCAGGCCCAAGCCCGTGGGCCACCTGCTGGAGCGTGGGCGGTCCTTGGCGGTGGCGGAATTGGCCAAGTCCATTGTGTCCATCCCGTCGCCCCTGTCAGGCCGGGTGTTGGAGACCAACCCGCTGCTGAGCCACGAGCCCGACTGGTTCGAGGATGAAATAAGCGGCCTTCCGTGCCCTAACTCTGCGCATCAAAGCGGGGAGAGCTTGGGCACCATGACGAGTGTGAAGAAATCCCTGACCGCAGGGATTCAAGCTTTGCGTCGACCTCGTCACCTTACCCGGAAGGACACTCCATGAACCGCATCATCTCCCTGCTGGCCGGTGCCAGCCTGATCACCCTGGGCTCTTTGACCCAAGCCGCCGATGGTGGCGCAACGCCCGAGCAGGCCACGGACATGGTCAAGAAAGGCGTGGCCTTCATCAAGGCCAATGGCAAAGACAAAGGCTATGCCGAAATCACCAGCAAGACCAGCCAGTTCAAGTTCCAAGACCTTTACCTGGTGGTTTACGGCCTGGACGGCACGGTGCATGCGCATGGGGCCAACGAAAAGATGGTGGGCCGCAACCTGATCGACCTGAAGGACGTGGACGGCAAGGCCTTTGTGCGTGAACGCGTGGAGATGGCCAAGTCCAAGAACAGCTTCTGGCAGGACTACAAGTTCACCAACCCAGAGAACAAGAAGATCGAACCCAAGACCATGTATTGCGAAAAGTTGGATGACACCGTGGTGTGCGGCGGCATCTACAAGTGAGCCCTGCCCTCAGTCTCTGACATCCGATGAACAGGGCTGGCTTGTCACGGCCCTATGAGGGATACAAACAATGAAACTCGCCACCAAGCTCTTGCTGGCACCCATGCTGGCTGTCGGCGTGGTGCTGGCTGCTGCCAGCCTGAACACCATTCTCATGACCCGCCAAGCGAACAACGCGCAGGTTGAGTTTAAGGGGCATATCGACGTCTTTAAAGCGCTGGCCTCCCAGCAAGAGGCGTTGGGGGAGTTGCATGCCCGTAACTACCGCACCGTCGCCTTGGTGGCCTCGCTGGACGAGGCTCAGGTCAAGGCCGCGCGCGAAGCACTGGCCAAGCAGATGCAAGCCTTGCTGGCCACGGTAGCGGCGGTGGCCTTTGCGGTGCTGTCCCAGCGCCGCAGCATTGCTGAGTTAAAGCGCGCCCGCGACATGGCCGCTGCCGTGGCCGAGGGCGACTTGACGCAACGCATTGCAGCCGACACGCAGGACGAAATCGGTGAGTTGGTGTCTACCTTGGGCCTGATGCAGGACAAGCTGCGCGCCTTGGTCTCCGACATTCGCATCAGTGCGGACAGTATTCAAACGGCCAGCGCCGAAGTGGCCGTGGGTAACCAAGACTTGAGTGGGCGCACCGAAGTGACGGCCAGCAACTTGCAGCAAACCGCATCCAGCATGGAGCAGCTCACCGGGACGGTGGCGCAAAGCGCCGATGCGGCCGCCCAAGCCAATCAACTGGCGACCAGTGCCTCCAGCATGGCGGTGCGTGGCAATGAGGTGGTGAACCAAGTGGTCCACACCATGAACGACATCCATGCGGCCAGTGCCAAGATTGCCGACATCATTGGCGTGATTGATGGCATTGCCTTCCAAACCAACATTCTGGCGCTCAATGCGGCGGTGGAAGCCGCCCGCGCCGGTGAGCAAGGCCGTGGCTTTGCGGTGGTGGCAGGGGAGGTGCGTGGCCTGGCCCAGCGCAGCGCCCAGGCGGCCAAGGAGATCAAGGCCTTGATCGGTGCCAGTGTGGAGCGGGTGCAAACCGGCGGCCAGTTGGTCAGTGACGCAGGTAGCACCATGCAAGAGGTGGTGGCCAGCGTCAAGCGGGTCAGCGACATCATTGGCGAGATCAGCTCGGCCACCCGCGAGCAGCGCGAGGGCATCGGTCAGGTGAATGACACCGTGACCCAGCTCGACCAAATGACCCAACAAAACGCGGCCTTGGTGGAGCAAAGTGCGGCCGCAGCCGAGTCGCTCAAAGAGCAGGCGCAACGTTTGGCCACGGTGGTCGGCACCTTCCGCCTGCAGTGATGGGCTTGGGCCTTAGGGGCCTACCTTGACCTCGCCAATGTCCACCACCTCGCCTTGGCCTGTGAGTCGCAGGGTCAACCAGCGGCTTTGCTGCTGGGGGGTGCCAAAACCGGTGGTGACCTCGGCTTGAACAGTGGTGGCATTGCTCACCGTTTGCTGCTGGTGCCCATAGAACTTGGCGCGGATCTTGTAGATGCCCGGTAGTGGGCGGCGCAGCGCATATTCTTCGGGGCCATAGCCCCCTGTCACGTCGGCAGAAACCTTGCCGCCTTGCTGCGTCAAGGCGTGAGAAAAGTTTGCCTCCTCGCCAGAGGGCTCAACGACATGCAGGTCCATGTCTGTGTTGTCAGCGTCCCAGCGCAGCACCACACGCAGGCCGAGTGGCAGGTGTTTGATCAAGCGTGGATCTATCGCCTTGAGGTCCAAGTTTTGCGTCTTGGGGGCCAAGGCGATCAGGCTGTTTAGCTCTGCTAGCGCGGTCTGATCCACATCTCGGAAGCGCCCATCCCAGGGCCGTGAAACGACTTGCCACAGGGCGTCGATAGCGGCCTGAGTTTGGCCCTGAGCGGCCAAGGCCAAGCCCCAGTCGCGCCAAGATTGCGGCTCGTTGGGGGCCAGCTCCTAGCTCAAACCGCCGCGCCACATCGTCAAGGTGCCGCTGCGTGGTGGCACGCTTTTGTGTCAACTGCTGCGCTAGCAGTTGCTCATAGCTGGCGCGCAGGGACTGGGGCGGCAAGATCTGATGCCTGACATAGTCCTGTACGCTGTCCAAAACAATCAGCGAGGTCTGGCTGCTGGCCAGGCCAAAGCGCTGGCCCAAACGCAAGATGTCGCCCTGGCGCTCGCCGCGCTGGGCTTCCATCTCGTTCAAGCTCATGGCGGCCCAGCGGCTGGCCGCCAATGCGCCTTGCTCTTGCGCGCGCAGCGGCACCACCAGCTCCTGGGTTTGGCCGGTGGGGAGCTGTACACTCAAAGCCAACTGGCCCTGCAGCTCGGTCAAGATACCAGCGACCTGCACTCGGCCGTTGTCGGGGCGGCGCGCACTCACCACCACGTCGCTCACGCCGGTGCCCTGCCAGCTTTGCACCCAGGCACTGCCCTGGGTGAGCCGCTGTACGGCCGATGCAGGCAAGGTGTGGGTCAGGTCGATGAATTGACCACCACTGGACTCGGCTTGCAGCCGCAACCATGCGCTGTCGGCCGCGGCGCTGGATTGCACAGCGTGCAGCGGGGCACGGGGGCTCAGGGCCTTGACGCTGGGGCCGAAGTTGCTCAGGCCATCGCTGAAGAGCAAGTTCAGGTCGCAGCCCGGCACGGCCACCAAGGCGCTGGCTGCGGTGGCCCCGTCATAAGCCACCCGCTCCAGGGCGCTGCGCAGCTCGCGCCAATCGCCCCGCCGTACCAAAAAGCGCTGCGTGGCCTGAGCCACATCGCGGGCCAACACCAAGTCCACCGCCAAGTCTTGGCCGTCGCCGCCGGTCCAGGCCTTGAACAGGCCGTCCAGCAGGGCCAATTCACGCGGCAAGTCGCGCTGGGCCCCAGAGCCCGAGGCATCCCAGACCAAGCCCAGGCGTTGCGGGCGCGTGCGCGGCACGGTGGCCAGCGCCGCTGTGCCCGGCAGTGGTACCTCGGCATAAAAGAAGACTTGGCCGTCGAAATGCTGCGTGGCGGTGTAGGCGGTGGCACCGTGGCTGATGCTCAGCTCCAGCGCTTGGCGCGCTGTGAAATCTTGGCGCTGCCAAGCCAAAACACTGCCGCTGCGCGAAGAGCCGAGTGGGCGAAGCTCGGCACCCGGCAGGCCGCGCCCGATCTCGAGCGCGCTGCGGTCTACCCCCGGTAGTTCCACTTCCACCGACACTTGGCCTATCGTCTCCTGCCACTGCAAAGGCAGGCGGTAGAGTGCGCGGCCGTCTTGCACAGGCAGGGTTTCGACAATCTCGATGGACACCCGGCGCTCACCTTGGGCGGGCAAGGGGTACACCCTTAGTTTGTAGTTATTGCCGGTCGTCTTCTCCAGCAGGGCGGGGTCTACTCGGCGGCGGATCACATCTTCAAATACCTGCTGGCCCTTGGTCTTTTCCACGGGCACGGCGGGCCGCATCTCGCCGTTGATGTCCAGCGAAAATCCGCTGACTGATTGCCCCTCGGCCAGGGGGAACACCAACTCCCCTTCCAAGACTTGGGCATTGGGGTTTTTGAACACCAGCTCAATCACGCTGCGCGCGGCCAGCCCGACGATCTCGCTGCGCACCTGAACCCGGGCGATTTGGATGGCCTGCTTGGCCTGAGATCACATCTTCAAATACCTGCTGGCCCTTGGTCTTTTCCACGGGCACGGCGGGCCGCATCTCGCCGTTGATGTCCAGCGAAAATCCGCTGACTGATGTAGAGCACAAACTGCCAGATGAATGCGGCCATTGCCACCAGCACCGCATAGGCCACGCGCAGGGCACGTGTTCGCGGCGTGGTCATGGGGTCGGAGATCATGAAAAAGGCAAACAGCAGCAAGCTGCCAGTGCTGAATTGATGCCACCACAGCGATGCGGCGAGTGCGGGCGCTGTCTCTATCCACCAGAGCCGGGCGGCCAGCAGGCTACCCCAAGCCAGCAAAAAGCTCAGCGAGATATCGAGCCTGCCCACGCTGCGAGTAACCCAAGCCCCCAGGGCCACTAGCCACAGGGCTAACAGTGTTTCTGAGCCCCATTGGCCGGGTGACAACCACGCTCCTGGCACCAGCGCAAACGCCAAGAAGGCGGCTAGGTTAGCCGGGTTGAACACATGGCTGCGCTGTTCACCCGTGCCCGCTCTGATCAAAAACTTGCTGCTGCAAGCCACGGCGGCCAGCAGCGGGTGAACCCATAAAGAGTCTGCCCGCACCAACACGCTGATGCCGATGGCTGTGATCACCGCGCTGAGATACGGCCCCACGCCGCGCAAGGGCAGCTTGCACCGCCACAGCCAAAAGGCCTGGGTGAGCAGGCTGGCCGCCAATGCGCCCAGAGCTTGGCTGGCTGTGAGCGCAAAGTCTTTGGCCAGTGCGCCAAAGGCCAAAAAGCTGCCGACAAAGGCGATTTGGAACCAGCGCGGGTCTAAGGGCCGGGCCGGCGGCTGGGCTGCCATATCAGCTCGGGGTGGCCGGGTTGGCGGCTGCGGCGGTGGCCGAGCGCCTGGTTTCAAACAGGCGCTCCCACCAGGTGCGGGTGTCGGGCTGGCTGCTGCTGGTCTTGTGCAGCGGTGGCTTGGACTCACCGCGGGCGAGCTTGTCGATGTCCGCCAAAGACCAACCCGTCAGTTTGGCCAAAGTTGCACTTTCTTGCTTGATGCGAGCGGGCACCTGCTCTTCGTAGTACAGACGGGCGGCGTCCAAGGTGCTGCGCTTGCTGGCGGTGCAGGACTGCGCGCAGTCCTGGCTCAGTTGTTCAGGCGACTTGCCTGCATACGCTGCGGGGTTGCCCTCCCAGCGTGGGTTCCGGGAAGGCTTGCTGATGCTGGCGGGGTCCAGAGACTTCAAGCGCTCCAGCACCCGCTCAACCTTGGGCTGGCAGAGTCGGTCGCACTCCTGCTGGGCCATGTCGGTGGCACACTGTGCAACCGAGCCTGCATAAGGGTTGTGCACCACATAGCGGGCTTGGAAGTTCTGCCGATCTTTGGTTTGAGTAAAGGCCAAGTCGTCGGGGAAGGTGGCGGGCGTGTAGCGCACATGCAGGCGGGTCAGCATCACGGGCTGCGCGCCACCACCAGGGGGCAGCACCATGGGTGGCATGCGCTTGGCCGCTGGGGCTTGCAGGCGTTGAAACGCTTCCTCGGCTTGGCCATCCAGCCAGAACACACCGGCTTGGCGCAGCTCTTCTGGCGAGAGCGGGTTGGCCGCGCAGGGGTCGCACCAGCCCATGTCCCAGAAGTATTCGGTGAAGGCCACGCGGTAGTCCTCGCGCTGGGCCGAGGTGTCGAACAAAGCCTTATAGAAGTCTTTGAAATGCGGCTTGATGAAGTGCGGCAGGTTCTCGTTGGCGGCCAGCTTCACGGTGCGGTAGTTGCTGCTCTCGACCCGGCCTTCGCGGGTCAGCGCATAGACGATCAGGTCTTGCGGTTTGTTGGGGGCGGCGTTCAGCATGCCTAAGCGCATGGGCAACATGAACTTTTCACTCTCAAAGGCAAACTGCAACGGGCGCAAATGGCTGTAGCCCAGCTTGGCCTGTTCCTTCAAGTTGACCTTGGCCACAAAGAACTTCATGCCCTGGTTGATGTAGGGCTTGAGCGCAGCCGATGCGCCCTTGGGAATGCGGTAGCCGTTTTCGCGCAGCCAAATCTCTAAGCCATCGGATTGCTTGGCTGAGAGGCTGACGATGTCGTATTCCTCTAGCGTGTACTTGGCCTCCACCGTCACGCCCAGGGCTTTGTTGCGGGCCATGAGATCGTCGAACGCCTGAAGTGTGCATCAGGTGCACGGGGCTTTGATGACGCTGTGTAAAGCGCTCCGAGAATGCAGTGGCTACCCTCAGCCCCCACCTCGCTGCATATACAGGTCGAAGTAACGCATGAAGGCCTCGCGTTCGGGCTCGCTCACGCCTTCAAAGCGGTAGTTCACCATCAGGTGCGGAAAGCGGGCCAGGCCTAAGGCGCGTGGGGGGAGCACCTCCCAGTGCAGGTGGAGCGCGCCTTGCCCAATCGTGACGATGGCACTGTGCTCGGTGGGCAGGCTCAGCGCGTGGTCGCGGCAGGCGCCGGGCAGCCAGCGCAGCCAGTCGGCGGGGGTGCCGCCGGTGTCGCGGCTGAAGGACTCTGGGATGGTGGGCACTCAGGCTACCCACCCGCAATGGGCGGCCAGATGGCGAGGACGTCGCCCTCTTGCAGAGTGCGGCTGGCGCGCTCTTCGGGCGGGACATAGGTGCCGTTGACCAGCACCAAGTGCACCAGCTTCAGCGGCACGCCAAAGGGCTCGATGATGCCCAGGATGGTGGCCTCGGGGGCCACCTCCAGGGCCATCTGGTTGCTGTTGCGCTTGTCGACCGGCAGGTACTCGGTCAGCGTGGCAAAGAGCTTGAAGGTGATTTGCATGCGCCGATGCTATGTGCAATTACCTGGGCTTGATGTGCGCATGGGCACTCTGGGCCTGGGCCGTGGCCAGGTAGGCGCTCATCAACTGCGTGGGGTCGGCCATCAGCTTTTCGCACCATTCGCCCAGCTTAACTTCGCCCTCCACCAGGCCGCGCATCACCCCCACATGCTCGGTCCAGCCAATGGAGTTGCAGCCCACCAGCTTTTCATGGTCGAACTGCAGGCTCAAGAGCTTGCCATTGGCCTCGTCGGTCAGCTCCACATGCTGGCCGCCGGGCACGCCGTCCCATTTGCCAAAGCTGGCGGAGATCATGCCCAGCGTGTCCAGCACGTTGATCTGGGTCACGCCCTTCAGGCTGGTGGTTTGGCCTGCCATGTTGAGCGCCGCCACGCGGGCTTGCTCGGCGGCATTGGGCTGGATGGCGCTGACGATGGTCTTGCCGCTGACCTTGTCAAAGGCTTCGGCGCAATCGCCCGCGGCATAGATGCCGGGCACATTGGAAGGCGATGGTGTAGCCGCGCAGGTGGCAAGCACCGCGGTTGGAAGTGGCATAAGCCAAGCCAATGCCTTGAATGCCACGGCCGTCGTAGGCCGGGAACTCTTGGCCCTTGACCGACATGGACAGGTCCGGGTGGCCATATTTGGCGGTCAGGCGCTTAGAGCCTTGGCCGATCTCTTTGCCAAAGCCTTCGCCCTTGGCCGTGATCTCGGCAAAGTAGGCCAGGGCTTGGGCCGAGCCAAACTTGGCGTCGATGCCAATTTGCTCTTTGGTCAGCACGCCCATTTCGTACAGCTCCATCACCGCGCCGATGGTGGCGCCGAAGGTGATGGGGTCCATGCCGTGCTCGTTGCACAGCACGTTGGCGTACTGCAGGGTGTCCAGGTCGTTCACGCCGTTGGCAGCACCCAGGGCCCAGGCTGCTTCATATTCCAGGCCGCCCGAGGCACCCCAGTACTGCGGCTTGTTCTCGACGGTGAAGTGGTTCTGGTCGATCTTTTGAATGCGGCCGCAGGCAATGGTGCAACCAAAGCAAGCTTGGTTGGTGACCAGGGGCTTCTTGCCATCGCTGCCCGGTGCGGTGCGGGGGCGGCCCATGGCTTCAGCGCCAATGTCGCCCGCGCCTTCAAACTGCACGTCGCGGTGGTTGCGGGTGGGCAGGGCGCCCACTTCGTTGATCACGCTCATCAGCACCTGGGTGCCCATGGCGGGCAGGCCCACGCCGGTGACACCGTTCTCGGCCAAGATCTTCTTCTTCTCGGCCGTGACGCGCATGAACTCTTTGGGGTTGACCAAGTTGCCCACGCCCTTGGTGCCACGCACCACCACGGCCTTCAGGTTCTTGCTGCCCATCACCGCGCCCACGCCAGAGCGGCCAGCCGCGCGGTGCAGGTCGTTCACCACGGCGGCAAACAGCACGAGGTTTTCACCGGCTGCGCCGATGCTGGAGACGCGGGCGAGCGGGTCTTGGTGCGTGGCCTTGATGGTTTTTTCGGTGTCCCAGACCGACTTGCCCCAGAGGTGCGAAGCGTCTTTGAGTTCGGCTACATCGTTTTCGATGGACAGGTACACCGGCTTGGGTGACTTGCCTTCAAAAATGACCATGTCCCAGCCGGCCATCTTCAGCTCGGCGCCCCAGTAGCCGCCCGAGTTAGAGCAGGCAATGGCGCCTGTCAGCGGGCCTTTGGTGACCACGGTGTAGCGGCCGCCGGTGGAGGCCATGGTCCCGGTCAGCGGGCCGGTGGACCAAATGATTTTGTTGTCGGGCGACAGCGGATCGACCTTGGGGTCGATTTCCTCGACCAGGTATTTAGAGGCCAAGCCACGCGAGCCCAGGTATTGCTTGGCCCAATCCATGCGCAGCGGCTCAGAGGCCACCGTGCCGTTGGTCAGGTTGACGCGGAGAAGTTTTCCAGCCCAAGACATGTGTTCTCCTTCAAGCTGCAGAGGAAGGTTGGTTGCCGAGCTTGTCAGCCCAGGCGGCCATCTTGTTCAGGCCCGTCCAGTTGGCATCCACATAGGTGATGGCGCCGGTGGGGCAGGCGGTGGCGCAAGCCGGGTCGCCGCCGCAGAGGTCGCACTTCTGGACCTTGCCGGTCTCTTGCACGTAGTTGACCGTGCCAAACGGGCAGGAGATGGTGCAGACCTTGCAGCCCACGCAGGTGCTCTCGGACACGACTTTGGCGCCGGTGGCCTTGTCAACGGTGATGGCCTCAACCGGGCAGGCATGCAAGCACCAAGCTTCGTCGCACTGGGTGCAGGTGTAGGGCACTTTGCGGCCCGTCTCGTGGAAGTCGAACACCTTGATGCGCGACTTGGCCGGCGCAAACACGCCGTAGTTTTCATAGCTGCAGGCCATTTCGCACTGCAGGCACCCGGTGCACTTCTCCGGGTTGATATGAAGGCTCTTCTGCATGGTTGTCTCTTTCGCAGTCGGTCCAGGGTATGGGAGCCAGCCTCGAAGGGCTGGGTGCCACACGGGCGCCGTCCTCCTGGGTTGGGGTTATGCAATGATCTGCATAGCGCTGTGTTTTAGAAAGGCAGTGCAAACCCTGATTAAGCCTGTTGAGGGCAGGGTTGCTGTACCAGCGTGGGACGAAACGAGCGTTTTTGCGCGAATGGGCTAGGGTGCCTGCAAGGGCTTGCGCGTGCGCTGTCACAGGCCGTGGCCCGGGGCTCATGCATCGGCGGTTGGCTTCGCCAACTGCCCTCGGTGCTCGGTTAAGGGCGTGCGCCGTCAAACTCCCTCTGCTCGCCTTCGGCTCGCTATGGTCAAACAGTGACGGCGAGTATGTTTTTGAAGCGCGCGGGTACGCGCGCCACGCCCTTGCCCTGCGCGCCTCGGCGCCGAAGAAATCGCCCCGGGCCACGGCCTGTGACAGCGCAGGTTCGAAGTGGGCGGCCTACATGTTTGTTGGCGAGATGTTGGCGTCGTGGTGTGGTGAGCAGCGCGTGGACTACTGACCTGGAATGAAGGCCAGCGAGCACGCGACACCACCCTTGGAAGGCATGTCTAAACTTGTGCTAAGGGCCACTACAGTGCTGCCGAGCTAGGCGCCAAAATGCCGAATTGTGAATACACTATGTTTATTTAAATAAGAGTCCACCACGTCAGTGGCGATAAGTACTATTTTCCAGTCGCCCAGCCTGTTGCTGGCGACTGGGTTTTTCGGGTGACAGGCTTCTGCCTCAACACACAAAAGTTAGGTTTTTGGACGCTTCTGGCGTCGGTACCTCATTCATTTTTCATTGCCAGCCATGCCAATCAAGTGGAAAGAGAAATTTAAGCCGTTACACGTCATTGAACGTATTGCATCAGTACGCACATATAGCGAAAACGGCAAGGCATCGTACTCTGGTTTCGTGATTGATGAATGCATGCCCACGCTACATTCAATGCTTGCCTTTCCCTCAGCGGCAGCGGATATAGACCAAGAGACGCTGATTTGGAGGGCGTTAGACAGGTCAGGGAAAGAACTCACCACTGAGACCTTTCTGAGAGCCGCTAATGATGAATTGAGCGCAAGGCTAGCAACAAAGGAAATTCAATACTCAGTTCTGACTTCCATTTCCATATCCCCACAGAAAAAATTTCAAAGCATCACCCTGCTGGGTTGCAAGATACAGCTACTAGAAGGCGAATTTTCAAGGAAATTCACTTCCTACCGAAGAGATGTAATAGAGGAATTTAAAACGGAAGTGGTTGATACGCCGACCAACTACTGCAAGGTTGTTGCTACGGTAAGTGCAAAGTCGCCGGGTGCGGCCTTTCATAAGGCAATGCGTGCAATTGATCTACTGAGATCTTTGATGTGCCTTATGTACAACCCAAGGATGCAAATTGCTTACGGCGCGCGAGCACATGAGGCAATCAATGTAATACGATTGGGTGGGCATCACACAGTGCATCTTATGGACGGCAAGAGTGCTCGCGAGGGATATTGGTACGAACCATACTTCAAACCGAAGTCTGTTTTCACCCCAGATGCACCGTCCTTGATGGCCAAGAATATTCGTTGGGCAGCAAAAAGGATATCAGAGTCCAACTTCAATAAAGCATTGATTTCATCATTACTAATGTTCGTTAGAGGTTTGGATTTGCACGAGCAAAATGCTGCATTTTTGAAGGTATGGGGGGCGCTTGAATTGCTAACCACCCCCAACGTCGCAGACTACGAAAAACTCATTAGACGCAGCAGCTTTCTTTTCAAAGAAGTTGAATACCAGCGGCAGGTTTTGGAGCATTTAAGACAATACAGAAATGCAAATGTACATGCGGGCGAGGAGTCTGAAAATGCCAGAATCCATTGCTTTCAGCTGCAAACGTTCTATTCGGCTGTGGCATGGTTCTGCATCAGAAACGGCATGAACTTTGCGAGCATCGATGATTTAGGTGCATTTTTAGATCTCCCTTCTGAGCCAAGCGCACTTCAAGAGCGGTTGAAGAACATTAGAAAAGCCATTAAGTTCAGATCACCAGGGTGATGCATTCCAAACTTTCATGGCTGGAGCCCAGCCGCACGCCCAAAACAAAAGCCCCGCCCCGTCGCGGGGTAGGCTAGACCGTCAGGGCTTCCAATATCCGGCACAGCGCCGGTTGTGGCCGACAGCAAGGATGTTCACGACGCGTTCGTCGATCGAGTAGTAGACCGAGTACGGGTAGTGCTTGAGCACACAGCGTCGCACCAAGTCGTCCCACAGCGGGAATCTGTCTGGGTGCTGCGCCACCAGATCAAAGGCGGCGAGCACTTCATCCCGAAATGCTTGCGCCGCCTTGTCGCTCCTCTCGGCGTACCAGTTGTACGCCTGCTCCAGCTCCTGCTTGACGGCAGGAGAGACCTTCAAGCTGAAACTCATCAGAGCGACTTGAACCAGGCCCGGAATTCTTCGCCCGTCAAACCTTGTGCATGACCGGCGACAAGGGCTTGGTGGCGGGTGTGCGCTTCAGCAACCCAAGAAGCGACGACGGCGTCGTCTGTATCGCCTGAACCCTGAATGCTATCCAGCAAGGACAGGGCAATCAGCGAGCGCTCTTCCGGCGCCAGCGTCATGGCTTGCAAGAGGACATGATCGACTCGGTCATTCATAGGTTCAGTCTAGCACTCAGCGTTTTGACCCACCTTGCTCGTCTTGCACCGGCCATTGCACATTGCGCCGTGCCACCCCACCACCCGCCCTGGCGTGGGGTAGGCCTTGGGGCGATTTGAGAGGCGCTGAGGCGCGCAGGGCAAGGGCGTGGCGCGTGTATTCACGCGCTTCAAGAACATACTCGCCGTCATTGTTTGACCAAAGCGAGCCGCAGGCGAGCGGAGGGAGTTTGACGGCGCACGGCCTTGCCCGAGCACCGATGGCAGTCGGCGCAGCCGACCGCCTCTCCATGAGCCCTGAGGCCTACCCCGCGACAGGGCCTCGCAGGCTACAAACCCAAAGGCCTAAAACCGAGCACTCAACCCCAAGGCCAAAAGAACCAGCCCCATCAAGGCGCCGTACACAAACAATGCACCGCCGCCGCATAAGGCTGGCGCCCCTCCAACAGCTTGCGGGCCAAGGCCAACTCACCCTGGTCTTGGCGCACTGCCCAAGCGGCGGCGTTGTGCAGCGGGCTGGTTTGGCTGCTCACCAAGCTTTGGAACAGGGGCGCGATGCTCACGGAGGCTTGGTCGCCCAGGCTGGCCAGCAGGCGGTCGAAGCGGCTGCGCTCGGGCTCCACATAGACCACGGCGGGTTTGTCGAGTTTGGCCAGGCTGGTGGCGGCGGTGATGGCGTCTTGCAGGCCACCGAGTTCGTCTACCAAGCCGCGCTCTTTGGCTTGTTGGCCGGTCCAGACGCGGCCTTGGGCCACTGCGTCCAGCTCTTCGGGCTTCATCTTGCGGGCCGCAGCAGCTTGGCCGATGAAGCGGGTGTAGATGTCGTTGATGCCTGCTTGCACCACCTCGGCCATGCGCGGGTCCAGGGCGCGGCGGGGGTCATAGCCGCCAGCCAGCCAGGTGGTGCTGTAGCCGCCGGTGCGGATGGAGAGCTTGTCCATCAGGCCTTCAGCCGTGGGCAGCATGCCAAACACGCCGATAGAGCCGGTGATGGTGCCTTTGTCGGCCAGCACGCGGTCGCTGGACATGCTGATCCAGTAGCCGCCCGAGGCCGCCACGTCGCCCATGGAGATGACCACGGGCGTGCCGGCGCTGCGGGTCACTTCCAACTCGCGGCGCACGATCTCTGAAGCCAAGGCGCTGCCGCCAGGGGAGTTGACGCGCAAGACCACGGCCTTGATGCGTTCGTCTTCACGCGCTTGACGGATGAGGCGGGCGGTGGAGTCGCCGCCGACGGTGCCGGGGCTGGCAAAGCCGTCGACGATCTCGCCCTCGGCCACCACCACGCCGACGGCCGGGCCGATGGTGGAGGGTTGCGGTGCTTGGCGGGCATACTCAGCCAAGCTGACTTGGCGTATGGCTTTGTCGTCCAGCGCGCCGCCCTTGATGACCTTGTCGCGGAACTGGTCGCGCGTCATCACGCTGTCCACCAGCTTGGCCTCCAGGGCCAGCTTGGCGCCGTCTCCGCCGGTGGCTTTGAGGGCTTCGGGCAGCGTGTTGATCAGCTTGGTGATGCTGCCGGCGGGCAGTTTGCGCTGGCTTTCCACGCCGCTCATGTAGTCGGCCCACAGGGCGTCATACAAAAAGGCGTCGGCCTCCAGCGCGGCTTTGGAGGGCTCGTTGGCGACATAGGGTTCACCAAAACTCTTATAGGTGCCCACGCGCAGCAGATGCACGGTGATGCCCAGGCGGTCCAGCGTGTCTTTGTAGTAGTTGCGCATGCGGCCAAAGCCACTCAGCTCGACCATGCCCATGGGGTGCAGGTGGACCTCGCTGGCGTGGCTGGCCAGGTAGTAGCCTGCTTGGGTGTAGTAATCGCCGTAGCTCAGCAGCGGCTTGTTGCAAGCCTTGAACTGCGTCAGCGCGGTGGCCACCTCACGCAGTTGGGCCATGCCCGCGCCTTCAAACTCGCTCACATCCAGCACGGCTTGGCTGATGTTGGGGTCTTTGCAGGCTTCTTTCAGCGCCGCCAGCACGTCGCGCAGGCGGGTTTGGTGGACCATCTCGCCCTGGGCACCGGCCAACAGGTGTTCGCGCGGCGAGCCCGCCACTTCCTCCACCAGCCTGCCCTGCAGGTTGAGCACCAGCGTGGTTTTGTCCTTGGGCTTGTCGGGGCTGCTGGTGAAGAGGGCGACCGCAATGGCGATCAGCACTAACAGGATGATCAGGTTGAAGAAGGCGCGGCGGCACAAGTCCAAGAACCACCAAATGCCTTTGAAGAACGCCACAAAGGGCGACGCGATTGAGCTGAACGACATGACATACCTGCCCATGAAAAGAGGCCGCCCGTGCTTGGGAGGCCTCGCGGATGTTAAGCGGCGCCACGCCTGGGCGCGCGCTTCAAGGTGGGGGCTTTCTCAGGGTTTGCTCAAGATCAGCGTGCAGCGTTGGGGAAAAACAATTGTTCGCCGTTGATTTTGTAGGCGGCGATGTTGGCTTGGCCGGCGGGTGAGGTCACCCAGTCGGCAAACTGCTGGGCCAGGGCGGTCTTCACATGCGGGTGCTTGGCGGGGTTGACCACCATCACGCCGTATTGGTTGAACAGCACCTTGTCGCCCTCGACCAGCACGGCCAGCTCACCCCGGTTCTTGAAAGACAACCAAGTGCCACGGTCCGTCAGCACATAGGCGTTGGTGGAGGAGCCCATGTTAAGCGCCGGGCCCATGCCGCAGCCGCATTCTTTGTAGCCGGCGGGCTTGGCGGCAGCCATGTCCACGCCCGCGGCCTTCCAGAGGCGCAACTCGGCGGCGTGGGTGCCGCTTTTGTCGCCGCGCGAGATGAAGGCCGCGCCGCTGCTGCCGATCTTGCCCAAGGCGGCGGCCACGGTCTGGCCCTTGACCTTGGCCGGGTCGCTGGCCGGGCCGACGATGACGAAGTCGTTGTACATCACGGCTTTGCGCTGGGTCGAGAACCCTTCGGCGACGAACTTTTCTTCGGCCACGGTGTCGTGCACAAAGACCACATCAGCATCACCCCGGCGGCCCATGTCCAGAGCCTGGCCGGTGCCCACGGCCACCACCTTGACCTCGATGCCGGTGGCGGCCTTGAAGGCCGGCAGCAGGTGGGCAAACAGGCCCGACTGCTCGGTGGAGGTGGTCGAGGCCATCAACAGCGATTTGTCTTGCGCCTGCAGCAGCGGGGCCGTCAGCAGCAGGGCGGCTGCAGCAGCCAGAGCACGCAGGGCGGGGCGGCGGGAAGAGGTCATGTCCATGGCAATTCTCCTTTGAGGAACTGGGCGGCTGCCTCGGGCAGCGTGTCATTGAAAAAAGCATCCACGGGGCGCTGCACCACCAGTTGCCCCGCTTCTAGGTAAGCCACGTGGCTGGCCAAGCGCTTGGCTTGGCCCAGGTTGTGCGTGCTCATCACCACACTGACGCCGTCTTGGCCAAACTCAGCAATCAGGCTTTCGACCTCGCGTTTGGCTGAAGGGTCCAGGCTTGCGGTGGGTTCGTCCAAGAACAAGATGTCGGGCTGCAAGGCCCAGGCTCGCGCCAGGGCCAAGCGCTGCTGCTGCCCGCCTGAGAGCGCATGACATGGATCGACGCCACAATGGCACCCTATCGGTCGGCTGCCTGCGCCCCGGTGGCGGGCACAGGCCTTGTTTGAACTTTGGAAAGCACGCTTCATGCTCGGACCTTCTCCCTTGATGGCTGGTGACGAACTCCCGGTGGCTGAGGCGCGTGTGCGCATCCACGCGGCGCTCCAGCCCATCACCGACCAAGAGACCCTGGCGCTGCGCCAATCCCTGGGCCGTGTCTTGGCGGCCGATGTCATCAGCCCCATCGCTGTGCCCGCCCATGACAACTCGGCCATGGATGGCTATGCGCTGCATGGCGCTGACCTGTTGGCTGACGCACCGACGGTGCTGCGGGCCTTGCCCGGCGTCACCGTGTTTGCAGGCACACCCCTGGCGCAGCCGGTGGGGCGTGGCCAGTGCGTGCGCATCATGACCGGCGCCGTCATGCCCGAGGGCTTGGACACCGTGGTGCCGATCGAACTGTGCCAAGTGGCGGCGGATGCGGCAGGGGACACCGTCACCCTGAAGCCCGGCGTCTTGAAGCCGGGTGAAAACCGCCGCAAACGTGGCGAAGACCTGGCCTTGGGACAGCCCGCTTTGCGGGCCGGGCATGTGCTGCGCCCGGCTGACTTGGGCCTGCTGGCCTCGCTGGGCGTGGCTGAGTTGCAGGTCTTCCGGCGGCTGAAGGTGGCGCTGTTTTCCACCGGCAATGAACTGCGCACCTTGGGCCAGCCGCTGGAGGAGGGTTGCATTTATGACAGCAACCGCTTCAGCCTGATGGGGGCTTTGGAGCGCTTGGGGCTAGAGGTGCTGGACTTGGGCCTGGTGGCGGATGACCCTGTGGCGCTCAACGCCACGCTGGACGCGGCGCTGGCGCAGGCCGATGTGGTGCTGACCAGCGGCGGCGTGAGCATGGGTGACGCCGACTACACCCGCGACCTGTTGGCCGCTCGCGGCGAGGTGGGCTTTTGGAAGGTGGCGATGCGACCCGGCCGCCCGTTCGCTTTTGGCCCGCTGCATGCGGCGGCTGGCCGCACGGCATGGCTGTTTGCGCTGCCGGGCAACCCGGTGGCGGCCTTGAAGGCCGGCAGCAGGTGGGCACATGTCTGAGGCCCGGGCATTTGTGTAAAGCTGGCACAGCCTCTGCCGACTAGGCCGCGTTTACCCTAGATCAGATCTCGGTTTTGATGGCCACCGGGGCTGGAAATGCCGCATGGACGCCGCTTTGGAGCTTGGCACGATTGTTGCCGGGAAATTCTCCCGGACCGCTGGAAAACCCACCCAGCGTGACACAGCTGCACACCTCTTCAGAAGGAGACATTCCATGCGTTTGAAATTGCTGCCCTTGCTGCTCACCGTCGGCCTGGCCTCATTGACGGCACAAGCCGCCGTGACCGATCAAATGATCGCGGACGATGCCAAGACCCCTGGTGACGTGCTGTCCTGGGGCATGGGCACCCAAGGCCAACGTTATTCCCCCCTCAAGCAGATCAACCCCAAGAGCATTGACAAGCTGGTGCCGGCCTGGTCCTTCTCCTTCGGGGGTGAAAAGCAGCGTGGCCAAGAATCTCAGCCGGTGATCCACAACGGCAAGATGTTTGTGACCGGCTCCTACTCGCGTATCTACGCGCTGGACGCCACCACCGGCAAAAAGCTCTGGAAGTACGAGCACCGCCTGCCGGACGGCATCATGCCCTGCTGCGACGTGATCAACCGTGGCGCTGCGCTCTATGACAACCTGGTCATCTTCATGACCTTGGATGCCCAAATCGTGGCCCTGGACCAAAACACCGGCGACGTGGTCTGGAAGGAAAAGATCGACAACTATGCCGACGGCTATTCCGCCTCCGCGGCCCCGCTGATTGCCAACGGCTTGCTCCTGACCGGTGTGTCCGGCGGTGAGTTTGGTGTGGTGGGCCGCGTGGAAGCACGCAACCCCAAAACCGGCCAAATGGTGTGGTCGCGCCCCACCGTCGAAGGCCACATGGGCTACAAGTGGGACGACAAGGGCAACAAGACCGAAAACGGCATCTCCGGCACCACCAACAAGACCTGGCCGGGCGACTTGTGGAAGACCGGCGGCGCAGCCACTTGGTTGGGCGGCACCTACGACGCCAAGACCGGCTTGGCCTATTTCGGCGCTGGCAACCCCGCGCCGTGGAACAGCCACCTGCGCAAGGGTGACAACCTGTTCTCGTGCTCGACCATCGCCATCGATGTGAAGACTGGCCAGATCAAGTGGCACTACCAGAACACCCCCAATGACGGTTGGGACTTCGACGGTGTGAACGAGTTCATCACCTACGACCAAGACGGTCGTCGTCTGGGCGGCAAGGCTGACCGCAACGGCTTCTTCTATGTGAACGACGCCACCACAGGCCAGCTTGTGAATGCCTTCCCCTTCGTCAAGAAGGTGACTTGGGCCACTGGCATCGACCTGAAGACCGGCCGTCCTAACTTCGTGCCTGAGAACCGCCCTGGTGACCCCACCGCTGGTTCCGACGGCAAGAAGGGCCAGAGCGTCTTCGCTGCCCCGTCCTTCCTGGGCGGCAAAAACCAGATGCCCATGGCTTACAGCCCAGACACCGGCCTGTTCTACGTGCCCGCCAACGAATGGGGCATGGAGATCTGGAATGAGCCCATCACCTACAAGAAGGGTGCGGCTTACCTGGGTGCGGGCTTCACCATCAAGACCATCAACGACGAGTACATCGGTGCCATGCGTGCCGTGGACCCGAAGACCGGCAAGATCGTCTGGGAAGCCAAGAACAATGCGCCGCTGTGGGGCGGTGTCTTGACCACCGGCGGCAATCTGGTGTTCTGGGGTACACCTGAAGGCTATCTGCAAGCCGCAGACGCCAAGACCGGCAAGATCGTCTGGAAGTTCCAGACGGGCTCTGGTGTCGTTGCTCCTCCCGTGACTTGGGAGCAAAACGGTGAGCAGTTCGTGGCCGTGGTGTCCGGCTGGGGTGGCGCTGTGCCGCTGTGGGGTGGTGATGTGGCCAAGAAGGTCAACTACCTGGAGCAGGGCGGCTCAGTGTGGGTCTTCAAGCTGATGAAGTAAGTGAGGGTTGGCGGGCCTTTGTGGCCCGCTTCACCGCACCCGAAGCCCCGCCATGGCGGGGCTTTTTTGTGGGCGGCTCAACGCAAAAGGCCCACCAGCGCAGACCAAACGTTGTCCATCATCTGCGCTTGGGCCTTGGCCGTGGGGTGGATGCGGTCGGCTTGGAAGTAGCTCATGGCATCTGGCCGGTCGGCAATGCCTTGCAGCAAAAAGGGCAGCAGGGCGGTTTTCTCGGCCTCGGCCACGGTCTTGAAGAGCTGCGCAAAATCGTTGGCGTAACGCTGGCCGTAATTGGGGGGCATCTGCATGCCCACCAGTAGCACTTGTGCGCCGGCCTGGCGGGCGAGCCGTGCCATGGTGGCCAGGTTGTCGCGGGTGCTGTCCAGAGGTAGGCCGCGCAAGGCGTCGTTGCCGCCCAGCTCGATGATCACCCAGCGCGGTTGGTGCTGCTTGAGCAAGGCGGGCAGGCGGCTGCGCCCGCCCGAGCTGGTGTCGCCGCTGATGCTGGCGTTGACCACGCTCACGCCCGGTGCTTGCTGGGCCAGGCGCTGGGCCATCAAGGCCACCCAGCCTTCCCCGCGTTGCAGGCCATACTCAGCCGACAGGCTGTCGCCCACCACCAGCAGCTTGCCGCTGGCTTTGGCGTTCACGCGGCCTGTCGCCTGCGAGCTTGCTGGGGCCATCAGCGCGGCTCCGGGCAAACCCAGGGCGATCAGGCTACAGTGGCCCTTCCATAGCGACGCCAAAAAAGCTCGGCGAGCACACACACTCATGTCTGACCCTATCATTTCCGTTGAACACCTGACCCAGCGCGTGAGCGACGCGACCGGGACGCTCACCATTCTCCACGACATCCATGCCCGCATTGAGCCCCGGGAAACCGTAGCCATTGTCGGGGCCTCGGGTTCGGGCAAAAGCACGCTGCTGTCGCTGATGGCGGGCTTGGATGTACCCAGCGAGGGCCGGGTCGTGCTGGACGGGGTGGACTTGTTCGCTCTGGGGGAGGATGAGCGCGCCGCCGTGCGGGCACAAAAGCTGGGCTTTGTGTTCCAGAGCTTTCAGCTCCTGGGCAACCGCACCGCGCTTGAAAACGTGATGCTGCCACTGGAGTTGGTCGGCGAACGCAAGGCCCGCGAGCTGGCCACGGCCATGTTGCAGCGGGTGGGTTTGGGCGAGCGGCTCGGCCACTATCCCAAAGTGCTGTCGGGCGGCGAACAGCAGCGGGTCGCGCTGGCGCGAGCCTTTGTGGTGCGGCCCAAAGTGCTGTTGGCGGACGAGCCCACCGGCAGCCTCGACTTCGCCACCGGCGAGACGGTGATGGCCTTGATGCTGGAGCTGAACCAAGAGTTGGGCACCACCTTGGTCTTGGTGACGCATGACCGCGCCTTGGCCGCGCGCTGTGACCGCGCCTTGCAAATTGAAGCCGGGCGTTTGGTGCAGCCGCAGGCTTAAGCGGCCATGAAAAAGGCACCCGCGAGGGGTGCCTTGATCTTGCCGCCATGCCGTCGATCAGACGGCTGCAAACGGCTTATTGGCCGCCTTGCGAGAACTTGTAGTCCGTCTTCGCAGCCTTACGCAGCTGGTCTTGGTACTCTTGCAGCTTGGCTTGGCCCATGCGTTGCTTGAGTTGTGCCTTGACTTCTTCGAAGGCCGGGAACTGGGCTTCGCGGGTGTCTTCCAGCTTGATGATGTGATAGCCGAACTGGGTCTTGACCGGGGTTTCGGTCATCTCACCCTTCTTCAGCTTGGCCATGGCTTGGCCGAACTCGGGCACATAGGTGTCAGGCTTGGCAAAGTCCAGGTCGCCACCGTTTTCGGCAGAGCCGGGGTCTTTGGAGTTCTTCTTGGCCAGGTCTTCAAACTTGCCACCGGCCTTGATCTCAGCGATCAGGCGCTTGGCGTCTTCTTCCTTCTCCACCAAGATGTGGCGAGCACGGTACTCTTGGCCGCTGTTTTGGGCCTTGACCTTGTTGTACTCGGCCTGGGCATCTGCGTCAGAGGCTTCGTTCTTTTTGGCAAAGTCGGCGAACAGCTCACGGATCAGCACGGTTTGGCGCAGCAGCTCAAACTGGGCCTTGTATTCGGCAGTGGCGGGAATGCCCTTGCGCTCGGCCTCTTGGGCAAAGAAGTCTTCAAATTCATTCGTGTCGCCTTTCGGGGGACTCGGGGTGAGATCAACAATCAAGGTCCAAGCTCGCTGGGAGCGCGAGCCTGAATGGCCAGTGCGTGGATGCCCTGGGGCACCAGCGAGCGCAGGGCATCATACACGAGGCGATGCCGCGCCAAGAGGGGCTTTCCCTCGAACAAGGGGCTGACCACCACGACTGAAAAATGGCTGCCTTCACGGGCACCAGCATGGCCGGCGTGGGCAGCGCTGTCGTCATTGACCTTGAGCTCAACGGGGCTCAGTGCTGCTATCAGAGCGGCCTCAACGGCCGCGGCATCGACACGCGGCGGCGTCATGCTTTGGGGGTGCCGTTGTCGGCAGTTTCTTCAGGCAGGTGCTTGGCGATGAGCAAGCCTTGGGCAATGGTGAACGCAAAGATCAGCGCCGTGGCACCAAACACTTTGAAGTTGACCCAGGTGGACAGCTCAAAGGTGTAGGCCACCCACAGGTTGAGTAGGCCCATCAGGCCAAAAAACAGTACCCAAGCCGAATTGAGCTGACGCCAGACTTTGGCCGGTAGATCCAACTCGGCCGACAGCATGCTCTTGAGTAAGTTTTTGCCCAGCACGGCTTGGCTGAACCACAGCACCAGACCAAAAGTCCAATACAGGCCGCTGGGTTTCCACTTGATGAAGGTCTCGTTGTGGAACCAGACCGTCAGGCCGCCCAGCACCACCACCAGGCCTAAGCTGACCCAGAGCATCAGGTCTACCTTGCGGCCCTTGAGTTTCAGAAATGCCACCTGGGCCAGGGTCGCGATGATGACCACCAAGGTTGCCAAGAGCACAGGCGCTTCTTTGGGGCCGACCACCCCGCCCGAGACCAGCATCCCAAAATGCTGGGTTGCCCACTGGCTGGCCCATTCGCTATTGCTCTCCGCACCCTTGAAGGTGGCAAAAAAGAGAATCAGCGGTAAAAAATCAAGCAGCAGCTTCATGGGGAGGTCTGAGGGTCGGCGTCGGTGGAGTGCGGCGCGAAGTGTATCGCTGCCGAGTTGATGCAAAAGCGCTCGCCAGTCGGCTCGGGGCCATCTTCAAACACATGGCCCAGGTGAGAGCCGCACTGCGCACAGCGCACCTCTACCCGCACCATGCCGTGGGACTCATCCACCACGCGCTCGATGCGGCCTTCGTCAATGGCTTGCCAATAGCTGGGCCAGCCGCACCCGGCGTCGAACTTGGTGCCTGACTCAAACAAGGCGGTGCCACAGCCCACGCAGTGGTAGTGCCCGTCTTTCCAGTGGTCCCACCAGGCGCCGGTGAAGGGGCGCTCGGTGGCGGCTTGGCGCGCCACGGCAAACTGCATCGGGTCCAACTCGGCCCGCCATTGGGCTTCGTCTTTGCGCACCGGATAGCGGGCGTCGTCGTGCGAGTGGGGTTCGGGGCGGCGGCGGAAGATCATGAGGAGCAGCTCACTTCAAGGTGGCGAGCCCAGTCGGGCGGGAAGGCGGCATCGGCCTCGGCTTCAGGCTGTTCGTCGAAGGGGCGCGACAAAACTTTCATCAAACGCTTCACTTCGCTCATATCGCCTTGTTCAGCCCGCTCAATGGCTTGTTGGGCCAGGTGATTGCGCAGCACATATTTGGGCACCACAGCCTTCATGCGCGCTTGGCGCTCGGCATCGACGCTGCCTTCTTGATGGAGCCGGGCAGCATAGCGCTGGGCCCAGGCGTCAAAGGCTTCGCGGTCCACAAACAGGTCGCGCAGCGGGGCATGGGCCGACTCAGGAGCGGTGCTGAACCCACAGAGTTGACGAGAAGCAATGGGGTAGTCGGTGTGGTGCCGCGCCAAGAGCCGCAGCCAGTCGTCGATCAGCGACTTGTCGCTGTCTTGCGCTTCAGCCAGCCCCAGTCGGGCGCGCATCAGGCGTATGAACTCGGCTTCAAAGGTTGCCGCAAACGGCGCCAACTCGGCTTGGATGGCCTCCACATCGGCTTCGTCGCCCAAGCCCGCGCCGATCAGGGGCACCAGGGCTTGCGCCAGGGCATGCAAATTCCACCAAGCCACTTGGGGCTGGCGCTCAAAGGCATAGCGCCCGCGCTCATCCGAGTGGTTGCAGATGTGGTGCGGGTCAAAACCATCCAAAAAACCGAAGGGGCCGTAGTCGATGGTCAGGCCCAATATAGACATGTTGTCGGTGTTCATCACGCCGTGGCAAAAGCCCAAGGCTTGCCACTGGGCCATCAGCAGGGCGGTCCGCCGCGTCACCTCGCCCAGCAGCGCCAGGGCTGGCTGGGGCGCCGCTTGGCAGGCGGGGAAGTGATGGGCGAGCACTAAGTCCAGCAACTGGCGCAACTCGGCAGGCATACCGTGGTGGGCAAAGTGCTCAAAGTGGCCGAAGCGGATGAAGCTGGGGGCCACGCGTGTCAGTACGGCGGCACGCTCGGCGCGTTCGCGGCGAACCGGCAAGGGGGAATGGGTGGCGCACAGCGCTCGGGTGGTGGGCACGCCCAGGTGGTGCATGGCTTCTGAACACAAGAGCTCGCGGATGGTGGAGCGCAACACGGCACGGCCATCACCCATCCGAAAGGTCTTTGGCTTGGGCTACCGTAAGCTTCTGTCAGCCAATGCGCTGTAACCCCCTTAGCAGGAGACTCTTGATGAACGTGACGCACAAGCTTTTCGGTGTGACCATGGCGGCTTCTATGACCCTGATGTGCGGGGTGGCATTTGCCCAAAAGGGCGAAACCGTCAAGATCGCCTGGATCGACCCACTGACCGGCCTGATGGGCCCCGTGGGCAATAACCAGATCAAGAGCTTTCAGTTTGTCGCCGAGCGCTTCAACAAAAACAACCCGGCCGGGGTGAAGTTCGAACTCATCCCCATTGACAACAAGCTGAGCCCGGCAGAGACGCTGAATGCGCTGAAGTCGGCGATCGACCAGGGCGTGCGCTATGTGACCCAGGGCAATGGCTCGGGCGCGGCCATGGCCCTGATGGAAGCGGTGGCCAAGCACAACGAGCGCAACCCTGGCAAAGAGGTGCTGTACATCAACCACTCGGCCGTGGACCCCGACCTGACCAACAGCAAGTGCAACTACTGGCACTTCCGGCTGGATGCCGACACCTCCATGAAGATGGAAGCCCTGACCACCTTCATGAAGGACCGCCCGGAGATCAAAAAGGTTTACCTGCTGAACCAGAACTACGCGCACGGCCACCAAGTGGTCAAGTACGCCAAGGACATCCTGCCGCGCAAGCGCCCCGATGTGCAATTTGTGGGTGAAGACCTGCACCCCCTGGCCTCGGTGCGTGACTTCGCGCCCTATGTGGCCAAGATCAAGGCTTCCGGCGCCGACACCGTGATCACCGGCAACTGGGGCTCGGACCTGTCCTTGCTGGTCAAGGCGGCCAATGATGCAGGCCTGAACGTCAACTTCTACACCTACTACGCGGGTGTCACGGGCACACCCACGGCCTTGGGCCCAGCGGCGGCGGGCAAGGTCTTCCAAGTCTCCTACATGCACTCCAATATGGACGGCGTGGCGGGCGAGATCATCAACGGCTTCAAGGCCAAGTACCCCGATGCGGACTGGTACACCGGCTCCACCTATCACATCTATGCCTTGCTGGGCGATGCGATGGCCAAGGCCAAGTCGACCGACCCGGTGAAGGTGGCCGCCGCCCTGGAAGGGCTGAAGACCAAGAGCTTTAACGGCGAGGTCGAGATGCGCAAGGCTGACCACCAGTTGCAGCAGACGCTCTATATCTCGACCTGGCAAAAGGTCGACGCCAAGAACAAGTACAGCGTCGAGAACACCGGCTACACCTTTGCGCCGGTCAAGACTTTTGAGCCTTATGTCTCCAGCACGCCCACCTCTTGCCAGATGAAGCGTCCGGGCTGAGGCCGCTTCTCGGCGAGTATGGCTATCAGGGCCTGTCGGTGACGGGCCCTTTTCTTTGCGGGCACCCATGCAAATTGACCAAATCCTGATCAACCTGCTCAACGGCCTCAGTTCCGGCCTGCTTCTGTTCATGCTCAGCTCCGGGCTGACGCTGATTTTCAGCATGATGGGCGTGCTGAATTTTGCCCATGCCAGCTTTTACATGCTGGGCGCCTTCATTGCCTACACCGTGACGGGGTGGCTCAACTTCACCGCCGCCCTGGTGCTGGCACCGCTCATCGTCGGTGTGCTGGGGGCGCTGTTCGAGCGCGGTGTGCTGCGCAAGGTGCACAAGTACGGCCATGTGCCTGAGCTGCTGGTGACCTTTGGTTTGTCCTATGTGGCGCTGGAAGTGGTGCAGTTGATCTGGGGCCGCATTCCCTTGAACTTTGAGCCACCCACCTGGCTGCAAGGCCCGGCCTTTACGCTGATCCAGCGCACGGGCCAGGGCTTGAGTGTGGTGGCGGGCCTGGCCAGCCCTGAGACCTGCCAAAGTGTGGGCGACATGGTGGTGCAGTGCACACGCTTTCCCATGACGCGTGCCTTCATGATGCTGGTGGCCGTGGGCATGTTGGTGGCTTTGTGGTTGTTCATCACTCGCACCCGCATTGGCCTGGTGATTCAAGCCGCGCTGACCCACCCGGAGATGGTCGAGTCTTTGGGCCACAACGTGCCCCGGGTCTTTATGCTGGTGTTCGGCGCAGGTTGTGCGCTGGCGGGTTTGGCCGGTGTGATCGGTGGTGTGACCTTTGTGACCGAGCCCAATATGTCGCACGTTGGGCCCATCATTTTTGCGGTCATCGTCATTGGCGGTATGGGCTCGCTGAGCGGCGCCTTTGTGGGTTCGCTGGTGGTGGGCATGCTGCAAACCCTGCCGCTGACGGTGGATTCCTCTTTGGCAGACGCCTTGCGCAGCCTGGGTGCCGTGGTGACACCGGAGACTGTGGGTTATCCGATTTTGCGGATCACCTTGTCCCAGGTGGCCCCCATCCTGCCCTACCTCTTATTGGTCTTGATTTTGATCTTCCGCCCCAAGGGCTTGCTGGGCACGCGGGAGGAATGACACCATGAGCCAGACCATTTCCGACACCCGGCCCCACTATCACTTCAAGCCGTGGAATGTGGGCCGCTGGATCATCTGGGGCGGTTTTGCCCTGGTCTTGCTGGCCGCACCCTTGTTGTGGACCAGCAGCCTGGCCCAAACCATGCTGAGCCAGATGGGCATCGCCATCATCGTCTGCCTGGCCTACAACATGCTGTTGGGCCAAGGCGGCATGTTGAGTTTTGGCCATGCGGTCTACAGCGGCTTGGGTGCCTATTTGGCCATCCATGCGCTCAACAAGATTGGCGCGGGCTGGTGGCTGCCCGTCAGCATGGTGAAGTTCATCGGCTACTCAACCCGGCATGTGCGCTACATCGCCTTCATCTTGTCTGGCTTCTTTGCAGGTATTGGCGGCGGCTTGTCGGCCATCAATACCGAGATCGTCAATGCCGAAGTGGTGGGCGCAGCGCGGTCCGGCGCCTACCTGCTCTTTGTGTTCTTGGGTGGAGCCACCTTCTTCTTCGGACCCATCATTGGCGCGGTGCTCATGGTCTTTGCGCTGGTGCTGCTGTCCGAGTGGACGCAGGCCTGGCAGCTCTACCTGGGCCTGACCTTTGTGCTGATGGTCATGTATGCGCCGGGCGGCTTTGCCGGGCTGATCATGATGAATCTGCGCGTGGCGTCATTCGGCAAGTTGGGAAAGCTCTGGACCGCCTATCTGGCGCTCGGTGGCGCCGGGATGGTGGTGTTGATGGGCGCCTCCGCCATGATTGAGATGGTGTTTCACCTTCAACTCAATGCCGCCTTGGGGGCCGAGGTGCCCTTCATGGGCGCCACCCTCAACGCCTTGGGCAAAGATGCCTGGGTGGGCTCTGTCTTTGTGGTGCTGACGGGGGTGGGCCTGTTTGAGGTGGCCCGGCGTCAGTTCAATCTGCAGTGGGGTGAAACCCAAGAGGAGATTGAGAAAGAAATCAAACGTCGGGAGACCCTGTGATGAGTGCCACATCCACCATGACCGACACGTTTGCGCTGGAGCTGCGCGATGTGCGCAAGAGCTTTGGCCGCACCGAGATCATTCGCGGGGCCAGCTTGCAGGTCAAGCCTGGCGAGCGCGTGGCCATCATCGGGCCGAACGGCGCGGGCAAGTCGACCTTGTTCAACCTGATGAGTGGCCGCTTTGACATCACCAGCGGCGAGATCCTGCTGCGTGGGCAACGCATTGATGGCAAAACACCATTTGAGATCGCCCGCATGGGCCTCTCGCGCAGTTTTCAGGTCAGCAATCTGTTCACCCGCTTGTCTGTGTTTGAAAACATCCGCTGTGCGCTGCTCTGGTCTACGGGCCAGCGCTATGCTTTTTGGCGCTTCTTGGCCGATTTGAAAGAGGTCAACGAGCGGGCCGATCAAGTGTTGGAGATGATCCGCCTGGACAAGCGCCGCGATCAGATGGCCATGAACCTGACCTATGCCGAGCAACGTGCACTGGAGATTGGCATCACCATTGCGGGCGGCTCGGATGTCATCTTGCTGGACGAGCCCACCGCAGGCATGAGCAAAAGCGAGACCAAGCGCTTTGTGCAACTCATCCGTGAAGTGACCGAGGGCAAAACCCTGCTGACCGTGGAGCATGACATGGGCGTGGTGTTTGGCTTGGCCGACCGCATTGCGGTGCTGGTCTATGGCGAAGTGATTGCCTTTGACACCCCTGAAGCCGTGCGCGCCAACCCGCGTGTGCAAGAGGCTTATCTGGGCTCGGTCTTGGCAGAAACCCAAGCGGCGGAGGCGCAGGCATGACGCTCAAATTGGAGAACGTACACGCCTATTACGGCAAGAGCCATGTGCTGCACGGCGTGGGCCTCACGGTGGGCGAGGGCGAGATCGTCAGCCTGCTGGGCCGCAATGGCTCGGGCCGCTCCACCACCGTCAAGGCCATCATGGGCTTGGTGGATGCGACAGGGTCCATTCAGTTCAAGGGCCAGGAACTTGTCGGCCAAAAGGCGTTTGAGATTGCCCACCTGGGCGTGGGCTATGTGCCGGAGAACCGCGATATCTTTCCCAAACTGACGGTGCATCAAAACCTACAGCTTGGCCAGAAAGGCGGCAAGAAAAAGGGCCGCTGGGACTTTGAGGACATGTACCAAATGTTCCCTCGCCTCAAGGAGCGCCAGCATACCGAGGCCGGTGTGCTCTCCGGCGGCGAGCAGCAGATGCTCACGCTCTGCCGCACTTTGATGGGCGACCCGGACCTGATCATGATTGATGAGCCTACCGAGGGCCTGGCACCCAAGATCGTGGAGCTGGTGGCCGAATACCTACGGGAGTTGAAGCGGCGCGGCATCAGCGTGCTGCTGGTGGAGCAAAAACTCACCATCGCGCTGGAGGTCTCAGAGCGCTGCCTGGTGATGGGCCACGGCCGCATTGTGTTTGAGGGCACGCCCACGGCGCTGAAGGCCGACAGCTATGTGCGCAAGGAGTGGCTGGAGGTCTGACTTACTGTGTTGGCATGGCCAGTAACCCTATTTCCTGCAGGTTCTGTGAAATTTTTTGTTTGCTGCCATCAAGCCAGCCCAAGTGGCTAGAAACTATCACGCCATCCTTGATGAAAAAGAAGTATGGAACCGCCAATATGTCGCGTTCTGGCCAATGCTTACGGTCAATGACAAAACGCCCAGGTGTAGAGGATTCAGTATTCATCCATTCAAGGTAGGTCTTCCTTGAAATATCTATATCTGGGCTGTCTATCCAAAGTGAATGGCTTCGAAAAACTGCAGAAATACGAGGGTCAGAATTTATTTCTTTTTTAGCTTTCTCACAAAAACTGCATCCAGGAGTGAAGTAGACGACAACATGTGCGCCTATGTTCAAATTGACGAACTTTTGATAAGCGGAGGCACCATCTGATGAAAGCGCAAAATAGGAGGCGATATCCGGGTTTTGGGACGCAGATGGCTTAAAGGAAATCCAACTTTTATTGTTATTCGGGCGCCACTTATCTGCGAATATCTTGGCCTTTTCAAATTGTCCTGATCGCAGCAGCTTTGAAATTGCTATAGACCTCATTCGAGTAATTTTTTGATTGTGCTGCTGAGGCTGTTGGGCGATGAATAATATGCAGTTGGCTAGGGCTTCAGATGGCTTTTTATTGAATGCATCAGCTAGGGCGTAAAAAACTTCTTCACTGTCTGATTTTAGATCTTCGGAAATTACTTTTTGAAGTGACTGATTAACTTCCTTCGCTGATAGCGAATTATCTGGATTTTCAGAGCAAATTTCAATTGATTTACGCGCTAGTTCAGTCTGATTGGTACTGCTTTCAGCAGATGATTGATGGGGGAATCCGAGGGCTGCGGCGAGCAATAGTATCTTCATGACAATACAATTATCCGACAAGGAATTTTATGCATGTGGTATGTTGGCTGCCCAAGACTACTACATCTTGGGCGGCTCTCTATTATTTTGGTGAACAACTGCTTGGGCAGGTCATCTTATCATTTGCCGTGCAATATCCACCGTTACAGTAATGTTTGTCCGAAGCAGGGTGTGGTTTCCTCTTAAGAGCGGCCTTCGCAAGGTTTACTGCCCGGTAATCAGCTTGAGTGAGGAATTTGCCATTGTGGTGATGAGCGGCAAGCTCTTCAACTCCTAGGCTGGCAAAGACCGCGTATGCCTCCGCAGGGGATAACTCATTCGCAATGTCTGCTGTCATGAATGAAGTGATGGTGCCATCGGCATTTGTGGTGGCGGTGTCATATAGGCGCCACTTTGCAGCCTCAGACTATTTATTAAAGGCATTGCCGGGGTCAGTGGAGCTGATTTGAGCAAATAGATCTTGCTTTGTCTTTGTAGTAAATTGCTTGTTCTTTTGAACTTCTCCGACTTTAGGGATGGATTCAACAGACCTGTCAGCAGAAAAAGAAGCGAGGGGCAAAGCTATCAGTGCCAGTGCCGCGATTAGGGAATGTGGTTTCATTTTCTCTCCTGGTTTGGGTATTAATGGCTTGTCGACGCAAGGGATTTTTGCCAGCCCTTCCGCCACGGATACTTTTGCATTGCCCTGTTGTCTTGTCAAGCTTTCAATGGTCGATGTGATGGTTTACCCTGAAATTCAACGCCTTTGCGTCCAGGGTTGATCTTGTCACTGCAGTGACAACTGTTGCAGGTTTGGCAATCTATACTCTTTGGTATTCCACACCTTCTCAATAGAGGCTTCTAATCATGAGCGCGAGCTTCGAGATTCAAGACGGCGTGGCCGTCATCACCCTGAGCAACCCGCCGGTCAACGGCCTAGGCTTTGAAACCCGCAAGGCCGTGGCTGACGGCCTGGCCCGCGCGCAAGCCGACGCGAGCGTGAAGGCCATCGTGCTGACCGGCGCGGGCAAAGCCTTTTCCGGCGGTGCCGACATCAAAGAGTTCGGCTCGCCCAAGGCGCTGGCCGAGCCGAATTTGCTCTCGCTGATCCGCGCGGCTGAGTTGTGCACCAAGCCCATCGTGGCGGCCGTGCACAGCGTCTGCATGGGTGGTGGCCTGGAGTTGGCGCTGGGCTGCCATTACCGCGTGACGGCGCCGGGCGCCAATGTGGCGCTGCCCGAAGTCAAGCTGGGCCTGATCCCCGGCGCGGGTGGCACGCAGCGCTTGCCGCGCGTGCTGGGGGTGGAGACGGCGCTGAACATGATCGTCAGCGGAGAGCCCGTCAAGAGCGAAGTGCTGGCAGGCATCCCCGGCCAGAAGCTGTTTGACAAGCTGATCGACGGCGACCTGATGGCCGGTGCCCTGGCCTTTGCCCGCGA
This sequence comes from Ideonella sp. MAG2, assembly GCA_004359425.1. Classification (GTDB taxonomy): domain Bacteria; phylum Pseudomonadota; class Gammaproteobacteria; order Burkholderiales; family Burkholderiaceae_C; genus Ideonella. The sequence goes on from PTEU01000006.1 coordinate 186,553, forward strand.
AGTGGCCGATGTGCGGCCGCTGCCGCTGGTGCGCGACATGAAGGTCAAGCACCCGAACGGCCAAGCCTATTTCCAGTTTGCCCGAAACACCGTGGGCGCCATGGCCAAGAACTACCCGGCGCCCCGCAAGTGCGTGGATGCCGTGCAGGCGGCGGTGGACAAGGCCTTTGATGCGGGCATGGCGTTTGAGCGCGAGACCTTCATCAACCTGATGTGGACGCCCGAGTGCAAGGCCTTGCGCCATGCCTTCTTTGCCGAGCGCGCCACCAGCAAGATCCCCGATGTGCCCGAGGACACCCCCACCCGCGCCGTCAACAAGCTGGCGGTCATTGGGGCCGGCACCATGGGCGGCGGCATCGCCATGAACTTCTTGAATGCGGGCATCCCCGTGGTCATGCTGGAGCAAAAGCAAGACGCGCTGGACCGTGGTGTGGCCACCATCCGCAAGAACTACGAGTCGCAGGTCAAGAAGGGCAAGCTCAAGCAAGACAAGTACGAGCAGCGCATGGCCCTGCTCAGCACCACGCTGAGCTATGCCGACCTGGCCGATGCCGACATGGTGATCGAGGCGGTGTTTGAAGACATGGCTGTCAAGAAGGCGGTGTTCGAGCAGCTCGATGCGGTGATGAAGCCCGGTGCCATCTTGGCGTCCAACACCTCCACCCTGGATGTGAACCAGATCGCCAACTTCACCAAGCGTCCGCAAGACGTGATTGGCACCCACTTCTTCAGCCCGGCCAATGTGATGAAGCTGCTGGAAGTGGTGCGCGGTGCGGCCACCGCCAAGGACGTGCTGGCCACGGTGATGCAGTTGGGCAAGAAGATCCGCAAAACCTGCGTGGTCTCTGGCGTGTGCGATGGCTTCATCGGCAACCGCATGATCGAGCAGTACAGCCGCCAAGCCGGCTTTTTGCTGGAAGAGGGCTGCACCCCGGCCCAGGTGGACCGCGCGGCCGAGAAGTTCGGCTTTGCCATGGGCCCCTTCCGCATGGGCGACTTGGCTGGCAATGACGTGGGCTGGTACATCCGCAAGCGCCGCTATGTGGAAAAGCCCAACCTGCGCTACNCAGTTCAGCGACGGCGCTGGCGCCTGCGTGGTGGTCAGCGAGGCCTTTGCCAGCCAACATGGGCTCAAGCCCCTGGGCCGTTTCTTGGGCTTTGCGGTGGCCGGTTGCGAGCCGGATGAGATGGGCATTGGCCCGGTCTTTGCGGTGCCCAAGGTGCTGAAGCGCCTGGGCCTGACAGTGGCCGACATCGACCTGTGGGAGCTGAACGAAGCCTTCGCGGTGCAAGTGCTTTATTGCGCCGACAAACTGGGCATTCCCATGGACAAGCTCAATGTCAATGGCGGTGCGATTGCGCTGGGCCACCCCTACGGTGTCTCGGGCCAACGCCTGACCGGCCATGCCCTGATCGAAGGCAAACGCCGCGGTGCCAAGCGTGTCTGCGTGACCATGTGCATCGGCGGCGGCATGGGCGCAGCCGGTGTGTTTGAGGTCCTGTAAAGCAGGCCCATGAAAACGCTGGAGCGCTTTCAAACCTTCCTGGCCCAAGCTCCGTTCATGCGGGACTTGGGCGTGGAGGCGCTGGCCCTGAGCCCAGGGCGGGTGAGCACCGCCTTGACACTCCAGCCCCGTTTTTTGCAGCACACCGGCCAAGCTCATGCCGGGGTGATGGCCACCTTGGTGGACCACAGCATGGGCTCGGCCGCCCAGACTTTGGCCCCTGATGAGCATTGGGTGGTCACCGCCGAGCTGAAGACCAGCGTGCTGCGCCCCGCCAAGGGCGTGCGCTTGGTCTGTGAAGCCTGGGTCCTCAAGCCGGGCCGCATGCTCAGCTTTACCGAGGGCGAGGTCTTTGCCGAAGACGCCCAAGGCGTGCGTACCTTGGTGATGAAGGCCTCGGCCACCATGGCGGTGACGGGGGCGGAGCGTTACCGCGCACCACAGCCTGAAAGTTGACCTCGAGTAGTTCAGCATTCAGTTTCCGAAGCCGTCATCAAGGAGCGTGCCGTGCCATTTTTGCAAGCCATGAGTTCGCGTTGCTTCTCAGACTACAGGCTCGCCGAAGCGGCGTCGTTTGCTGATGAAAGTGTGGCGTGCGGTCGCTGGCCGAGTGAGGGGGCGTTGGCGCGGTCCATCGCCGAGTTCGACGAACTTCTACCGCAAGGCTTGGCAACTCCAAAGAACTACTTGTACGAGATGGTCAGCCCCGAAGAGGGGCCTACCGTGGGTTATCTTTGGTTTGCCGCTGAAGAACGCAATGGCCAACAAGTGGCTTTCATCTACGACATTCAAGTACGCGAAGCGTATCGACGCCAAGGTTACGCGCGGCGTGCTCTGCTTGAGTTGCAGGGCGTCGCTAAGTCTTTGGGCCTGTCTAGAGTGAGCTTGCATGTCGCCGGAGAGAACGTGGAGGCTCAGGCCTTGTATGCCAAGCTGGGTTTCTCCGTGATGGGCATCAGCATGTCTAAGGCGCTCAGCCCGGATGATTGAGCTTCGGAACGTGCATAGGGAGTTTTGGCGGCATATCGGCCGCCGTGCAGACACACTTGCGACAGCGTGCTCGTTGGCTATCGGGTAAGCTGGCTTGGACGCCACATTGGCTTTTGCGTGACACACACACACATCATTCACCATGCGCACCTGTCTGGACTTTTTGCTCTACGACTGGCTGAAGGTTGAAGGCCTGTGTGAGCGTTCGCGCTTTGAGGACCACGGGCGCGAAACCTTCAACCAAGTGCTGGACACCTGCGAGCGCATTGCGCGCGACAAGTACGCGCCCTTCAACCGCTTGGTGGACACCCAAGAGCCGCACTTTGATGGCGAGCGGGTGACCTTGCCCCAAGCCACACACGAGGCCTGGGCGGCCTATGCCGGCTCGGGCATGTTGGCGGCGGCGCAAGATTACGAGTTGGGCGGCATGCAACTGCCCTACACCGTCGAGGCAGCCGCCAATGCCTTCTTTGCCAAGGCCTCGGTCAGCATCAATGCCGGTCTGCTGACAGTGGGCAATGCCAACCTTTTGATGGCGCATGGCACGCCATTGCAGCAGCAGGTGTTTGCGCACCGAGAATTCAAGGGCGAGTGGGCGGGCACCATGTGCCTCTCAGAGCCGCAGGCGGGCTCGGGCTTGGCCGATGTGGCCACCCGGGCCGTGCCGGATGGTGAAGGCCATGCGGACGACCCCTTAGGCCCGCGTTACCGCCTGTTTGGCAACAAGATGTGGATCTCGGCCGGTGAGCATGAGCTGACCGAGAACATCGTGCATCTGGTGCTGGCCAAGATTCCGGGCCCGGATGGCAAGCTGCTGGCAGGCACGCGCGGCATTTCGCTGTTCATCTGCCCTAAGCACTTGGTCAACGCCCAGGGCCAGATGACGGGTGAGCGCAACGATGTGGCGCTGGCAGGGCTCAACCATAAATGCGGCTGGCGTGGCACGACCAACACTTTGCTGAACTTCGGCGAAGGCCGCTGGCAGCCTGGCGGCGCAGCCGGTGCCGTGGCCTATCTGGTGGGCCAGCCGGGCCAAGGCCTGGCCTGCATGTTCCACATGATGAACGAGGCGCGCATTGCCATTGGCATGGCGGCCACGATGCTGGGCATGGCGGGCTATGAGGCTTCACTGGCCTATGCCAAAGACCGCAAGCAAGGAAGGGCACTGAATCAGAAAGACCCCAGCAGCCCAATGCAAGGCGGCGCAGGGTTGAAGCTGCTGGCTACCCGCATCAATCAGACCATAGAAGCGGCCTTGCAACACGCCGACTTGGCGGCGTACGCCAATGGACTGGCGCAAGCCGTGCAGCGCTTGGGCGCCGCCACTAAGGCTGCCTGGGCTACGGGCCAGCCCGAGGATGCTTTGGCCAATGCGACGCCTTATTTGCAAGCGGCAGGGCATGTGGTGCTGGCTTGGGTGTGGTTGGATCTGGCGCTGGCGGCCAGCTCGGCCCCTGAGGACCGGCAGGCTGGCGTGCGTGCCGCTGCCCGCTATTTCCATGTGTATGAGCTGCCCAAGGTCTACCCCTGGCTGGAGGTGGTGGCCGCGCGCGAGAGCGTCTGCCGCGACATGCAGCCCGACTGGTTTTGAAGGAACGATGCCCCATGACGACGTCTGTGTTCAAGCTGATGGACTTGAGTGGCCGCACGGCCTTGGTGACCGGGGGCTCGCGTGGCCTGGGCCTGCAAATGGCCCATGCGCTGGGCGAGGCTGGGGCCAAGGTGATGCTCAGCTCCCGCAAGGCGGAAGACCTGGAGCAAGCTGCGGCCGAGCTGCAAGCTGCCGGCATTGACGCCCGCTGGATCGCAGCCGACGCCAGCCGCCCCGAAGATGCCCAGCGCTTGGTGGCCGAGACCATGGAGCGCCTGGGCCGCATTGACGTGCTGGTCAACAACGCCGGGGCCACCTGGGGTGCGCCGGCAGAGCAGCACCCGCTGGAGGCCTGGGACAAGGTGATGAACCTCAACATCCGCAGCCTGTTCGTCATCAGCCAAGCGGTAGCCAAGGCTTGGATGATTCCGCAAAAAAAGGGCCGCATCATCAACGTGGCCTCCATTGCGGGCCTGGCCGGCAACCCTGCTGAGATGACCACCCTGGCCTACAACACCAGCAAGGGCGCGGTGGTCAACTTCACTCGGGCGTTGGCGGGCGAATGGGGCCAGCATGGCATCACGGTTAATGCGCTGGCGCCGGGCTTTTTTCCCAGCAAGATGACGCGCGGCACCTTGGAGCGCTTGGGGGCAGAAGCTCTGGCGGCCCGCTCGCCCCTGCGCCGCTTGGGTGACGATGAAGACCTGAAGGGTGCGACGCTGCTGTTTGCCTCGGACGCGGGCAAGCACATCACCGGCCAAATCTTGGCCATCGATGGTGGCGTCTCCGCCATCATTGCGGGGTGAGTGCGCTTTGAGTACCAAACTCAAGTTCCCGGTCCACGTGCCCTTTGTCGAGCGGCTGGGGCTGGAGCTGCACGGCTGTGCCCACGGCCAATCGGAGCTGCGGGTCGACTTGCAGGAGAGCCATCTCAACTCTTGGGAGGTGGCCCATGGCGGCGTGATGATGACCATGCTGGATGTGGCCATGGCCATGGCCGCGCGCAGCGACCACCTGGACGGACCCGGCGTGGCCACCGTGGAGATGAAGACCAGTTTTATGCGGCCCGGCGAGGGCGAGCTGCGCGCCCTGGGCCAGCTGCTGCACCGCACGGCCACCATGGCCTTTTGTGAAGCCCGGGTGCTGAACAGCGAGGGTGAACTTTGCGCCCACGCTACCGGCACCTTCAAATACCTGCGCGCCCTGCCTGGCAAGGGCCGCAGCCTGAAACCTCTGCAACGATCGGAATGAGTATGAGCACCGTGAACCGTCAAATTGTCTTGGCCTCCCGCCCCACGGGTGAGCCCACCGTCGACAACTTCAAACTGGTGGAAGCCGCGCTGGCCCCTTTGGCCGACGGCGAGGTACTGGTGCGTAACCACTACCTGAGCCTAGACCCGTATATGCGCGGCCGCATGAACGAGGGCAAGAGCTATGCCCAGCCTCAGCCCCTGGGCGAGGTGATGATTGGTGGCACGGTGGGTGAGGTGGTGGAGTCCCGCAACGAGCACTTCAAGCCCGGTGATGCCGTGGTGGGCATGGGCGGCTGGCAAGAGTATCTGCGCGTCAACGCCAACCAGCGCGGCGTGCTGCAAAAGGTGGATACCACCCACATCCCACTCGCCGCCTACTTGGGCGCTGTGGGCATGCCCGGCGTGACTGGCTGGTATGGCCTGACGCAAATCATCAACCCTAAGGCGGGTGAGACCGTGGTGGTGAGTGCGGCCAGCGGCGCGGTGGGCGGTGCGGTGGGCCAACTGGCCAAGGCCCGTGGCTGCCGTGCCGTGGGCCTGGCCGGTGGGCCTGATAAATGCGCTTATGTGGTCAACGAATTGGGCTTTGACGCCTGCATCGACTACAAGCAGCACCCGGACGTGAAGTCGCTGGCCAAGGCGCTCAAAGAAGCCTGCCCAGATGGCATTGATGGCTATTTCGAGAATGTGGGCGGCATGATTTTGGACGCCGTGATGCTGCGCGCCAATGCCTTCGCCCGCGTGGCCATGTGCGGCATGATCTCCGGCTACAACGGCGAGCCTATTCCCATGAGCGCGCCCCAGCTGATTTTGGTGAACCGCATGCGGGTCGAGGGCTTCATCGTCAGTGAGCACATGGAAGTTTGGCCACAGGCTTTGAAGGAGTTGGGCACCCTGGTCGCCACCGGCAAGCTGAAGTACCGCGAGACCGTGGCAGACGGCATTGCCGCCGCCCCCGAGGCCTTCCTGGGCCTGCTCAAGGGCAAAAACTTCGGCAAGCAGTTGGTCAAGCTGATCTGATGCCAGGGGCTGACATCCGCTGGAGCCATGCTCGCTTCGAGCAGCTCAGCTTGCAGCAACTCTATGCCTTGCTGCAGTTGCGGGCCGAGGTCTTCATCTTGGAGCAGGGGCCGTATCAGGACCTGGACGGCTTGGACCAGCACAGCCTCCATGTGATGGGCCACAGCCCGGATGGGCGGATGCTGGCCTATCTGCGCATCGTCGATGCCGGCCACAAATACGAGGAGCCGTCCATCGGCCGCGTGGTGTGCGCCAAGGCCGCACGCGGCACCGGCCTGGGTCGCGCGCTGGTGCGCCAGGGCGTTGCCTTGTGTGACCTGCTCTACCCCGGCCAGGCCAATCGCATCAGTGCGCAGGCCCATTTGCGGGCTTTCTATCAGGGCTTTGGTTTTGAGCCCTGTTCAGAGGTCTACAGCGAAGACAACATCCCCCACATCAAGATGTTGCGACCCGCAGCCTGATTGACTCACCCACCCCAAGGACGCTGACATGAAGACTTTCGCAGGCAGAGTTGCCGTCGTCACCGGGGCCGGTTCCGGCTTTGGGCTCGAATTTGCCCGCAAGGCGGCCTCTTTGGGCATGAAGCTGGTGATGGCCGATGTGCAGGCCGATGCGCTCGAAGCCGCTGTGGCCGAGATGCGTGGCCAGGGCGTGGAGGTGATGCCCTTCCGTCTGGATGTCTCCAGGGGCGAGCAGGTCGAGGCCATGGGCCGCGAGGTGTTTGCGGCCTGGGGCGCTCCTCATCTGCTCTTCAACAATGCCGGCGTGGGGGCCGGGGGCTTGATCTGGGAGCACACCGCCAAAGACTGGGACTGGGTCGTCGGCGTCAACCTGATGGGTGTGGCCCACGGTGTGCGGGTGTTCACCCCCATGATGCTGGAGGCGGCAGCCACCGACCCGAGCTATGAGGGCCACATCATCAACACCGCGTCCATGGCCGGCCTGCTGAATGCGCCGAACATGGGTGTTTACAACGTCACCAAGCATGCCGTGGTGTCTCTCAGCGAAACGCTGTACCAAGACTTGGCGCTGGTGACAGACCAAGTCACGGCCAGTGTGCTGTGCCCCTACTTTGTGCCCACCGGCATCCACCAAAGCCATCGCAACCGGCCGGCGGAGATGCGCGAGTCCGGCCAGCGCCCCACCAAGAGCCAGCTCATTGCTCAGGCCATGAGTGACAAAGCGGTGACCAGCGGCAAGGTCTCGGCCCAAGAAGTGATTGGCTTTGTGTTCGACGCGGTGGCCGAGCGCCGCTTCTACATCTACAGCCACCCTCACGCCTTGGGTGGGGTGCAAACTCGTCTGGAAGACATCATGGTGCCGCGTAACCCAACGGACCCGTTCAAGGAGCGGCCCGAGTTGGGCGACCGGCTCAGAGCTGACTTGCGACAATAAGACCTGACGTATGCTTGGGCATATGGGCTGCCTTACCTTGGCCCTTGTGTCGTCGGATGACTGCCATTAGGCGTTGGATGGCTCATGCTGCCAAGGTGCGGTGGTCTGAGGACAGCTTTTTTGGAGGATACCCATGAACTCTTCTTCAACTCTTTCTGCGGCATGTTGGATCGCATTGGGTTTGACAGCCGCAGCGTCTACAGCCCATGCGGCAGGCTGGGCGGACGAACGCAACACCCCTGCGGTGCTGGTTTACGAGCATGCAGGCGGAGCGGGCCGGTCGCTGAATGTGACGGCGAATATCGCCAATCTCGACAGCGTTGGCTTTAACGATGAAATTTCCTCCATCGAGGTGCTGCGTGGCCAGTGGTTGTTTTGTGAGCATGCCGACTACAAGGGCAAGTGCATCACCCTGGGGCCGGGCCGGCACAGCATTGAAGCCCACTTCAATGATGTGATCTCATCAATTCGAATGGCCGACAGCAGCAGCAATAGCGGCTGGAGCACCAGCACGCCGAGCGGCTCACTCGCCGCCTATGAGCACATCGACGGAGGCGGGCGCAGTATCACGGTGACCAGTGCGGTCACCGACCTTGCCCGCCAAGGCTTTAACGACAGCATTTCTTCCCTGGACATTCGCCAGGGGACTTGGCAGTTTTGCTCTGACGCAGAGTTTGGTGGGCGCTGCATCACCCTGGGCCCAGGTCGACACAATGTGGATGCGGTGATGAACGACCAGATCTCGTCGATGCGGCCAGTCAATGCCGCCTCGGGGTACGGTCAGGTTCAAGACTCTTCGGCGGCAGTCACGCTGTTCCAGCACGCCGCATTCGGTGGCAATTCGGTCGCCATCAATGGGGCCACGGCCGACTTAGGCTCCTTGAACTTTAACGACGAAGCCTCGTCTATCGTGGTTCGCATTGGTCGTTGGGAGTTCTGCACCGACGCCAATTTTGCAGGCCGGTGCATGCTGTTAGGGGCTGGGCGTCATGCGGTGCCCGCGCAGTTCAACGACAAAATCTCGTCCGTTCGCCCGCTCGACGCCGATGGAGACCGACGCCCCACCAGTGGCACCGGTAACAGTGGCAGCAGCAACAGCCGCAAAGAAACTTACGATATCAAATTTTAATTTTCTGCGAACAGCGCAAGCGCCAGCCAACCACGGCGGCTTGCGGTGTTGCAAAGGCGGCCCACCAAGGCCCGCAGATTGCCGGTTTTGATGCCCCCGTCACGGGGGCTTCTTGTTGGTGCGGGCGGGTTGCTTCAGCGCTTCTGGCACACTCCCGCGCTTCGCGACTCTTTCAGACCTGCCTGTGTTGGACAAGATTCTGTTGCAGATTGCGGCCGAGCTTAAGGTTCGCCCCGCCCAAGTCAATGCTGCCGTCACGCTTCTGGACGGTGGTGCCACGGTGCCCTTCATTGCCCGCTATCGCAAAGAGGCGACGGATGGCCTGGATGACATTCAATTGCGTGAGTTGGAGGCCCGTTTGGGCTACTTGCGCGAGCTGGAAGAGCGCCGTGAGGCGGTGCTCAAGAGCATTGAAGAGCAGGGCAAGCTGACGCCCGAACTGCGCGCCGCCATCGAGACGGTCCCCACCAAGCAAGAGCTGGAAGACCTCTATCTGCCCTTCAAGCCCAAGCGTCGCACCAAGGGCATGATCGCCCGCGAGGCCGGCCTAGAGCCCTTGGCCGACAAACTGTTTGCCGACCCCAGCTTAGACCCTCATGCTGAGGCTTTGGCCTTCATCAATGCAGAGGCTGGCTTTGCAGACGCCTTTGCGGTGTTGGATGGCGTGCGAGACCTGCTCTCAGAGCGCTGGGCGGAAGATGCTGCGCTGGTGGGCAAGCTACGCGAGTGGTTGTGGGAGGAGGGGCTGTTGAAGTCCAAGCTGGCCGACGGCAAGGACGAGAACAACCCGGATGTGGCCAAGTTCCGCGACTACTTTGACTACGACGAGCCGATTCGCACCGTGCCCTCACACCGGGCGCTGGCCGTGTTCCGCGGCCGCACGCAAGAGCTGTTGGATGTGAAACTGGTGCTGGATGAAGAGCTTGTGCCGGGGCAACCGGGTTTGGCCGAAGGGCGCATTGCGCGGCACCTGGGCTGGGCCCATGCCAAGCGGCCAAGTGACGAGTTGATGCGCAAGTCCATCGCTTGGACCTGGAAGGTCAAGCTCAGCATGAGCCTGGAGCGCGACCTCTTCAGCCGCTTGCGCGAAGAAGCGGAGAAAGTGGCCATCAAGGTGTTCGCTGAAAACCTGCGCGACCTGTTGCTGGCTGCACCGGCGGGCAAGCGCGTGGTGATGGGACTGGACCCGGGCATTCGCACCGGCGTGAAGGTGGCCGTGGTGAGCGACACCGGCAAGGTGCTGGATACCCACACCGTGTATCCGCACGAGCCCCGCAAAGATTGGGAAGGCTCCATCCACACCTTGGGCCGTCTGTGCGCCACGCATGGTGTGAACCTGATCGCCATAGGCAACGGCACGGCCAGCCGTGAGACAGACAAGCTGGCGGCCGACCTGATCAAGCGGATTCAACAATTGGCGCCCGGCACCCTCATCGAAAAGGTGGTGGTCAGTGAAGCCGGTGCGTCGGTGTACTCGGCCTCGGAGTTTGCGTCCAAAGAGCTGCCCGACTTGGACGTGAGCCTGCGCGGCGCGGTGTCCATCGCGCGGCGCTTGCAAGACCCTCTGGCGGAGTTGGTGAAGATCGACCCCAAGAGCATTGGCGTGGGCCAGTACCAGCATGATGTGAACCAAAGCGAGTTGGCGCGTACCTTGGACACCGTGGTCGAGGACTGTGTGAACTCGGTGGGGGTGGACTTGAACACGGCCTCGGCGCCGCTGCTGGCGCAGGTGTCAGGCCTCTCCAATGCTGTGGCGGGCAGCATCGTGCGCTGGCGCGAGGCCAATGGCCGCTTCAAGAACCGCCAGCAGTTGTTGGAAGTTGCTGGCTTGGGCGCCAAGACCTTTGAACAAGCGGCCGGCTTTTTGCGCATTCGCGATGGCGACAATCCGCTGGACCTCTCTGGCGTGCACCCCGAAACCTATCCGGTGATTGCCAAGATCAGCGCCGCAGCAGGGCGGCCCGTGGCTGAGCTGATTGGCAACAGCGACGTGATCCGCAAGCTCAAGCCCGAGGCCTTTGCTGACGACAAGTTTGGCGCCATCACGGTCAAGGACATCCTGACCGAGTTNTGAAGCTGTGGCCATGAGCCAGCAATTGGCCGACGAGTTCGCTCAATGGGTGAACGGCGGCCCAGGCCCTGAGCTGGAGCCGCTGCGTTAAGGCGGGTAAAGCTGAGCAGCTTCGTCTGCCAGCCTAGGCCACAAGGCGTTCTTTGCTACAAGGCCAGCCCCGTGTGCTGGTGGCTTGTTGAAAGGGTTTCCTCATGCGCTCCTCTGCTGTCGCCGTCGTGGCCTCTGTTCTCGTGTTGTCCTTGTTGGGTGGCTGCGCGCACCGACGCTCACCTTCCTATGAAGAGTCACCGACCTGGTCAGGCTCACGGGTCGAGGGCAGCAGCTATGGCGTCATCAGCAGCATCGAAACCGTGGATGCGCGCCAAAGTACCTCGGGGGCGGGCGCTGTGATCGGGGGCGTGGCGGGTGCCGTGCTGGGCCGCCAAATGGGCAGTGCAGGCAATGGGCGCACGGCAGGCACGATCGTTGGCGCTGTGGGTGGTGCCCTGATTGGCAATGAGATCGAAAAGCAGCAAGCCAACACCCAAGACCGCTATCGGCTGGTGGTTCACCTCGACAACGGCGGCACCCGGGCCTACAACGTGGCACGTCTTGACGGCTGGCGCGTGGGTGATCGCGTTCGTTTGGACGGGCAGGGCGTCTACAGGCCTTGAACCTAGATCCGGCAGTTGGCCGCTGAATTCCGCTTGAGATCGCCCATGGATCAACAGCTTGGCACACGACACCCTTCACCATTTGGGTGAAGCCGCTGCGTGGCCGCTGGTCTGCCGCTTCAGACCTCTGGCGTCGTTGTTCCCACCCGCTGGACGGCGAGTCCAGCAGATGCTCACGCCTAGCCAGAGCCCTGCGTCGGCAGCCCCTCGACCACGCCCAACAGCCGAATCTAGGTTGAACCACTTGGCGAAGATGCCGCTTTTCCCGTCCGTGTGATGCCCAAGACGCCCGTTACAATGGCGTCCATCTGCATCCCACCAAGAGCTTGAGAAAGGCGCGACGGGTTATGACACCGCGAACTACGACCACCTTCTGTAAGGACTAGTCGGCCGCGGCATTGGCGCATCACCTGCATTCATGCCCTTCAACAGCGCGGCCCTCAATGCCGCGCTGTTTTGCTTTTGGCGAGCCTTTTTCAGGCCTCCAGCCTTACCCCCCACGACGCGGCACCCCTGTAGCCATACCCACACTTGTGGAGAGATTCCAATGATCAAAATTACCCTGCCCGACGGCTCGCAACGTGAGTACCCCGCCCCGCTGACGGTGGCTGAGGTGGCAGCCTCGATTGGCACCGGCTTGGCCAAAGCCGCCTTGGGCGGCAAAGTGGGGCGTGGCGACGCCGCCCGTCTGGTGGACACCAGCTACCTGCTGGAGGCCGACGAAGCCCTGGCCATCATCACTGACAAGCAGCCCGAAGGCTTGGAGCTGATTCGTCACTCCACGGCTCACCTGCTGGCCTACGCCGTCAAAGAGCTGTTCCCAGACGCCCAGGTCACCATCGGCCCGGTCATCGAGCATGGCTTTTATTACGACTTTTCCTACAAGCGCCCCTTCACGCCGGACGACCTGGCCGCCATCGAAAAGAAGATGACCGAGCTGGCCAAGAAGGACGAACCGGTGGTGCGCCGCGTGCTGCCGCGCGACGAGGCGGTGGCTCACTTCAAAAGCATGGGCGAGGCCTACAAGGCCGAGATCATTGGCAGCATTCCGGCGGATCAAGAGGTGTCGCTCTACCGCGAAGGGGCTTTTGAAGACCTTTGCCGTGGCCCCCACGTGCCCAGCACCGGCAAGCTCAAGCACTTCAAGCTGATGAAGGTGGCTGGTGCCTATTGGCGTGGCGACCACCGCAATGAAATGCTGCAGCGCATTTACGGCACGGCCTGGGCCAGCAAAGAAGACCTGCAACAGCACCTGACCATGCTGGAAGAGGCTGAGAAGCGCGACCACCGCAAGCTGGGCCGCGAGCTGGACCTGTTCCACATCGACGATCACGCGCCGGGCGTGGTCTTCTGGCACCCCAAGGGCTGGACGGTGTGGCAAGAGGTGGAGCAGTACATGCGCCAGGTCTACCGGGACAACGGCTATCAAGAGGTCAAGGGCCCGCAGATCTTGGACCAAGGCCTGTGGGAGAAAACCGGCCACTGGGGCAAGTACCGCGAAAACATGTTCGTGACGGAGTCCGAGAAGCGCGACTACGCCTTGAAGCCCATGAACTGCCCGGGCCACATCTTGATCTTCAAGCAAGGGCTGAAGAGCTATCGCGACCTGCCGCTACGCTATGGCGAGTTTGGCCAGTGCCACCGCAACGAGCCCAGCGGCGGCCTGCACGGCATCATGCGGGTGCGCGGCTTCACGCAGGACGACGGCCACATCTTCTGCACTGAAGAGCAGGTGCAGGCTGAGGTGCAGGCCTTCACGACCTTGCTGCAAAAGGTCTACAAGGACTTTGGCTTCACCAACATCATCTACAAGCTCTCTACGCGGCCTGAGCAACGCATTGGCACGGATGAGAGCTGGGACAAGGCCGAAGCGGCACTGGCAGAAGGCTTGCGCGCCTCGGGCTGCGACTTTGAGTACCTGCCGGGCGAGGGGGCGTTTTACGGCCCTAAGATCGAGTACACGCTCAAAGACGCGCTGGGCCGCCCCTGGCAGTGCGGCACGATCCAGATCGACCCCAACCTGCCCGAGCGCCTGGACGCCGACTTTGTGGGCGAAGACGGCAACCGCCACCGCCCCCTGATGCTGCACCGCGCCATCGTGGGCAGCCTGGAGCGATTCATCGGGATTTTGATCGAGCAGCATGCGGGCGCCTTGCCCGTTTGGCTCTCGCCGACCCAGGTGGTGGTGTCCGCCATCACCGATGCGCAGCAGGATTACGTGCGGGAAGTGGTCAAAACGCTGCAAAAACAAGGAGTTAGGGCTCAGGCAGATTTGCGCAACGAGAAAATCACCTATAAAATCCGCGAGCATTCCATGCAGAAGGTCCCGTACATCCTTGTCGTAGGCGACAAAGAGAAGGCAAGCGGGGCTGTTGCGGTGCGCGCCCGAGGCAATCAAGACCTGGGTGTGATGTCCCTGGCAGACTTCCAAGCGAAGCTTGCCACCGATATCGCCACCAAGGCCTGAGATCCTCGGCTTTTTTGCGTTCCCGTTTTGCTTTAATTTTGTTTGGCGCGTTGACTTGCCTGCGCGCAGTTTGAGGGGTTTGCACCATCGCTACTTTTGCTGACCGTCGGGTACCCAATGTCGAGCGTAAGCACCGACTGAACCGCGAAATCACTGCACTGTCCGTGCGCTTGAACGGCGTGGACAACGAGCCTTTGGGCATCGTGAGCATTCAAGACGCGCTGCGTCTGTCTGCAGAGCACGACGTGGATCTGGTTGAGATTGCGGCTCAGGCAGACCCCCCGGTGTGCCGACTGATGGACTACGGCAAGTTCAAGTACCAAGAGCAGAAGAAGGCCGCCGAAGCCAAGTCCAAGCAAAAGGTCATCGAGGTCAAGGAAGTTAAGTTCCGCCCTGGCACCGATGATGGCGACTACAACATCAAAATGCGCAATCTGCGGCGATTCATCGCTGAAGACGGCGACAAGGGCAAGGTTACGCTGCGCTTTCGAGGCCGCGAGATCACCCATCAAGACATCGGCATGCGCATGCTTGAACGCATTCGCGACGAACTGGCCGATGTGGCGGTGGTCGAGCACATGCCCAAGCTCGAAGGGCGCCAGATGATCATGGTGCTGGCACCGAAGAAAAAGTCGTAAGCATTCACGCCTCGGTCTGGTCACCGGGGCGATGAAGAAAAGCCGCTGCAGGCCATCAAGCGCACCACAACCGTGGGGCCGCCCAGCAGAGGTCATTTAAAAGGAGCAGTCATGCCCAAAATGAAGACCAAGAGCAGCGCGAAGAAGCGCTTCCGCGTCCGCCCCGGCGGCACCGTCAAGCGCGGCCAAGCCTTCAAGCGTCACATCTTGACCAAGAAGACCACCAAGAACAAGCGCCACCTGCGTGGTGCAGCCAATGTGCATGAGACCAATATGGGTCACATCGCTCAAATGCTGCCCTTCGCTGGCCTGTAATCCACCAAGACTAAAGGAGTAATCACATGCCTCGCGTCAAACGTGGTGTTACCGCACGTGCTCGTCACAAGAAGATCTTGGCCCTGGCCAAGGGTTTCCGTGGTCGTCGCAAGAATGTCTTCCGCATCGCCAAGCAGGCGGTGATGAAGGCTGGGCAATATGCCTACCGCGACCGCCGCACGAAGAAGCGTGTTTTCCGTCAACTGTGGATCGCCCGTATCAACGCCGCAACGCGTGGTCTGGGTCTGACCTACAGCAAGTTTATCGCCGGCCTGAAGAAGGCTCAGATCGACCTGGACCGCAAGGTGCTGTCGGACATGGCGATTCACGATCCGGCCGCTTTTGCAGCCATCGTCGACAAGGTGAAGGCCCAGCTCGCTTGATCCCCTTGAAGCCTGAGTCAGCATGCTGACCCAGGCCTCAAGTTCACGAAGGCCGACACCTTGGGTGCGGCCTTTTTTCATTTCTCCCTTTTGTTTTGCTGACTCTTCATGAGCGACCTTGATCAATTGGTGGCCACGGCCCGCGCTGACTTCGATGCCGCAGGCAACCCCGCCGCCCTGGAAGATGCCAAGGCCAAGTACCTGGGCAAGGCCGGTCGTGTGACCGAACTGCTCAAAGGCATGGCGGCCCTGTCGCCTGAAGAGAAGAAGAGCCGGGGCGCGCAGATCAACGTCGTTAAGCAGCAGATCGAGTCTGCGCTCACGGCCCGCCGCCAAGCCTTGGCCGACGCCGAGTTGCAGATTCAGCTCAAGGCTGAAGCGCTGGATGTCACCTTGCCGGGGCGGCAGTCAGGCCTGGGTGGTTTGCACCCCGTTTCGCGCACGATGGAGCGGATCGAGGCGATCTTCGGCTCCATGGGTTTCGATGTGGCCGACGGCCCTGAGATCGAAACCGATTGGATGAGTTTCACCGCCTTGAACAACCCGGAGAATCACCCGGCGCGTTCGATGCAAGACACCTTCTACGTCGATATGAAGGACGAGGGCGGCCGGTGGTACAACTTGCGCCCACACACCAGCCCCATGCAGGTGCGCTATGCACGTGCCCATGCGGCCAAGCATGCCGGCCTGATGGCGCAAGGCCAGGCCATGCCTGAAATCCGCGTCATCGCCCCGGGCCGCACCTACCGCGTCGACAGCGACGCCACCCACTCGCCCATGTTCCACCAGTGCGAAGGCCTGTGGATTGGCGAGAACGTCAGCTTCAAGGATCTGAAGTCCGTCTTCACCGACTTCTTCCGCACCTTCTTCGAAACCGAAGACCTGAACCTGCGCTTTAGGCCTTCCTTCTTCCCCTTCACCGAGCCCTCGGCCGAGGTGGATATCGCCTTCTCGTCTGGCCCCCTCAAGGGCCGCTGGCTGGAAGTGGCTGGCTCTGGCCAGGTGCACCCGAACGTGGTGCGCAATTTCGGCCTGGACCCGGAGCGCTACATCGGCTTTGCCTTTGGCATGGGCCCAGACCGCCTGACCATGCTGCGTTACGGTGTGAATGATTTGCGTCTGTTCTTTGACGGCGACTTGAGGTTTTTGAGCCAGTTCCGCTGAGCCTGCCTCCTCCTTCAAAGAACACCCCGAAAGAGTTCCCATGCAATTCCCTGAATCCTGGTTGCGCGAGTTCTGCAACCCTGCGCTGAACACCCAAGAGCTGGCCGACCTGCTGACCATGGCGGGCCTGGAAGTCGAAGAGATGCGGCCCGTGGCGCCGGCCTTCTCGAACATCGTCGTGGCTGAGATCGTCGAGGCCGAGCAGCACCCAAACGCTGACCGCCTGCGGGTGTGCCGCGTGGACGCCGGCCCGCACAGCAAAGATGGCCCGCTGCAGATCGTCTGCGGTGCACCCAACGCGCGTGTCGGCATCAAGGTGCCGCTGGCGCTGGTGGGCGCACAGCTGCCGCCGGCTGAAGAGGGCGGTGAGCCCTTTGCCATCAAGGTGGGCAAGCTGCGCGGCGTTGAAAGCTTCGGCATGCTGTGCTCGGCCCGCGAGCTCAAGCTCAGCGAAGACCATGGCGGCCTGTTGGAGCTGCCGCTGGACACGCCCGTCGGCCAAAACATCCGCGACACCCTGAACTTGGATGACACCTTGTTCACGCTGAAGCTCACGCCGAACTTGGGCCACTGCTTAAGCGTCTACGGCATCGCCCGCGAGGTCAGTGCGCTCACCGGCGCACCGCTGCAAACCCCGGCCATTGCTGCCGTGGCCGCAGGCCACGACGCCACCGTGGCGGTCACTGTGCAAGACACCGACCTGTGCGGCCGCTTCAGCGGCCGCGTGGTTCAAGGCGTGAACCCCAAGGCGCAAACTCCTGCCTGGATGGTGGAGCGCTTGGCGCGCTGCGGCCAACGCTCGGTGAGCCCCTTGGTCGACATCTCCAACTACGTGATGTTCGAGTTCGGTCGCCCGTCTCACATCTTCGACCTCGACAAAATCCATGGCGGCCTGCAAGTGCGCTGGGCACGCACGGGCGAATCACTCAAGCTGCTCAATGGCAACACGGTGGCGCTGGACGAGCAGGTCGGCATCATTGCGGACGACCAAGCCGTCGAGTCCCTGGCCGGCATCATGGGCGGCGACGCCACTGCGGTCTCGGACGACACCCGCAACATCTACATCGAAGCCGCCTTCTGGTGGCCGGCCGCCGTGGCCGGCCGTTCGCGCCGCTTCAATTTCTCCACCGACGCCGGCCATCGCTTCGAGCGTGGCGTGGATGCCGTGGGCACGGTCGAGCACATCGAGCGCATCACGGCCCTGGTGCAGAGCATCTGCGGCGGTGTGGCTGGGCCCATCACCGACACCCAGCCCGCCATGCCCCAACGTTTGCCCGTGGCCTTGCGTGTGGCCCGTGCCAGCAAGGTCATTGGCATGCCCGTCACCCAGGCCCAGTGTGCTGAGGTCTTCACGCGCTTGGGGCTGCCCTTCACCGAGACCGACGGCGTGCTGACCGTGACGCCGCCGAGCTGGCGCTTCGACATCACCCTCGAAGAGGACTTGATCGAAGAAGTGGCCCGTGTGGTCGGCTTCAACGAATTGCCGGGCACGCCTCCGCTGGCACCCGTCACGGCGCGTGTGCGGGTGGAAGCCCAACGCAGCAGCCACGCAGTGCGCCATGCCCTGGCCCGTTTGGGCTATCAAGAGACCATCAACTTCAGCTTTGTGGAAGAGCGCTGGGAGACGGAGCTGGCCGGCAACACCAACCCGATCAAGGTGCTCAATCCGATTGCTGCGCCCTTGGCCGTGATGAGATCCAGCCTGCTGGGCAGCTTGGTCCATGTGCTCAAGGTCAACTTGGCCCGCAAGGCGCCGCGCGTGCGCGTGTTCGAGCTGGGTCGCGTCTTTATGCGCGACGCGGCCGTGGCCTCTACCGACAGCAGCGTGGCCGGTGTGCACCAGCCCATGCGCGTGGCGGGCTTGGCCTTCGGCCCGGCCCAGCCTTTGCAATGGGGCCGTGCCGATAAGAATGTGGACTTCTTTGACCTCAAGGGCGACCTCGAAGCGATCTTGGCACCCCACACCGCCCGCTTTGTGCCCGCTGAGCACCCGGCCATGCACCCCGGCCGCTGTGCTGCCGTGGAGCTGGACGGCGTGGTCATCGGCCACATCGGCGAGATGCACCCGCGCTGGCGCCAAGCCTATAATTCCATTGTTGGAAACTTGATCATGTCCCCCACGAACGATGCAGACACTCCGGCACCCCCAGCGGTGGCGGTGGAGCGCTTGATGCTCACCTCGGTCGAGACCCCGACCTTGACCAAGGCCGAGTTGGCCGAGTTGCTGTTCGAGCGACTGGGTCTGAACAAGCGGGAGTCCAAGGACATGGTCGAAGCGTTCTTCGACATCGCATGTGCGTCGCTGGTCTCTGGCCAGGATGTCAAGCTCTCCGGTTTTGGCAACTTTCAAATCAGACGCAAAGCACCCCGGCCAGGCCGCAACCCGCGCACTGGCGAGTCCATTCCCATCGCGGCACGCAATGTGGTGACTTTTCACGCCAGCCACAAGCTCAAGGCCCTGGTTCAAGGGGACGTGACGGCAGAGGACGAGTTCGAGTAAAGTCCGTCGGCTCGATGCTGACGCCTAGCGCTGTGCCATGGACATTGCCACCGATCCCCTCGCACCACTGCCTGCCATTCCTGCCAAACGCTACTTCACCATAGGTGAGGTTGCTGAGTTGTGTGGCGTCAAGGCCTATGTGCTGCGCTACTGGGAGCAGGAGTTCACCCAACTCAGGCCCATGAAGCGGCGCGGCAACCGCCGCTACTACCAGCACCATGAAGTGCTGCTGATCCGCCGCATTCGCGACCTGCTCTATGACCAAGGCTTCACCATCAGCGGTGCTCGCAATCGCTTGACGGAACTTGGCTTGAGCGAGGCTGAGGCCCAGGCACACGCCGAGGCACTGGCCCGCGATATGGCCCCTGGCGAGCTGGGTGAGATGGAAGCCACCACCCTGAAGCAGGCCATGGAGCCAGCGCCGCCACTGGGGCCGCGCCCCTCGGTCGAACAGGTTCGCTACGAATTATTGGCAATTCGAGAGCTGCTTTCTGCGTAGGCCTATTTCCCAGCATATAATTCGAGCTTCAGTCGGGGTGTAGCGCAGCCTGGTAGCGCACTTGCATGGGGTGCAAGGGGTCGCGAGTTCGAATCCCGCCACCCCGACCAAAACAGCACAAGCCTGGTGTCCACAAGACACCAGGCTTTTTGCTTTGGAGTGAGCAATGGCAGGAGTGGGCATGAATCGACGGCAAATGTTGGTGGGCGGCGCAAGCGTGGCTGCTGCGAGTTGCTTGCTCGGGGGCTGTGCCACCCCGCTACCCAGCGAACTGGAAGTCCATGAGTTGAACGGGCTGGATGAAGCCCGCGGTCGTCCGGTGTTGGCGCGTCTGACTTTGCCGGTTGGCGAAGGCTCTCGGACCCCGTCTCCCCTGGTAGTCATTTCACCAGGCATTGGCAGCAATCGCTATGGCTACAGCTATTTGGCGGCTGGCTTAGCGCAGCGCGGTTGGGCCTGTTTAAACCTGGAGCACGCGGGTTCTAACCGGCAGGTATGGTGGGGCAACCCCTTGGGCTTGGTCGAGCGCCTGCAGCGCGCAGCCCGTGATGAAGAGGCCATTGCCCGGGTGCAGGACCTGAGCTTTGCCCTGAACCAGGTGTTGTCTGGAACGCCGTGGCGCAAGCGCCTGGATGCAGAGCGTGTGGTCGGCATGGGTCACTCCTATGGGGCCAATACCTTGATGCTGGCTGCCGGTGCCGGTGTGGTTCGACAAGGCCGGGCTTTGAACTTGCGCGAAGACCGGCTCAAGGCCGTGGTGCTTTTGTCCGCTCCGCCTTTCTATGGTGAGCGTGACCTCGCCTCCGTGGTGGGCCGTGTCCACATTCCCAACTTCCACATCACCACCACCGAAGATGTGATCCGTATTCCAGGCTATGAGAGCCCGGTGGCCGACAGGTTGGCAATTCATCAGCACATGGGCGGCGAGCGCAAAGGCCTGCTGGTGTTTTCTGGCGGCTCGCACAGCATTTTTACGGATCGCAGCGCGCCGGGCGGTTTTGGCCACAATGCCTTGGTCAAGGCGGCAACGACCGAGATCAGCCACCTTTGGTTGACCGCGGCCCTGCAAGGGCGTGCTCCAGCGGCAACAGCGTTAGAGGATTGGCGGGCCCGCTTTTCTGCGACTGTCGAAGTTGGAGTTCGCTATGCCGCAGCGTCGGCGCTGGTTGGAGGAACCCGTGAGAGCACGTTTGGCAGCTTTGCCATGGTGGGTTGCCGTGTTGGTGACGCTGCTGTTGGCCGCTCTGGTGACATGGGGCTTGCAGGCCTGGTCGCAAGCGCCGGGGCCTGGTGCTGCGGCTCGTCGCTTGGTGTTCGAACTCTTGCGCTGGGGCATTCCCGCGCTGTGCTTGCTGTGGGTGATCTGGGCCAAGCGGCCGGACCGAGGGGTGGGGGCGGCGGGGCGTGGTGAGCCGGACGACGTGGCAGCAGTGCTCAACGGCATGAGTTGGATCAGCTTTGAAAAGCTGATCAGCGAGGCCTTTCGTCAGCGCAGATTCGCGGTCTTGGCCAATGGCGATATCCCCGGTGGGGACCAAGTAGACATGGTGCTTCGCAAAGGCGGCGAAACCCACTTGGTGTTGTGCAAGCACTGGCGCGCTGAGCGCGTCGGGGTGCAAGTTTTGCGGGACCTGCAACTGACCATGAGCGGGCGGTCGGCGGCCAGTGCCTATGTGCTCACAGCCGGGCGATTTTCGGACGATGCGCGCGCATTTGCCAAGGCGTCGTCGATTCACTTGGTCGACGGTCCCCGCCTTGCGCGCTGGCTCAACACGGCAAAGCGTTCACTCAAATCAGGGTCCGGGGCAGCGGCAGGCGGCATGGCGGGAGGCCATGCGGATGCTCCCGCACCCACATGCCCAAACTGCCAAGCCACCATGGTCAAGCGGCAGGCTCGCCGCGGAGCGCATGCCGGCAGCGCGGTGTGGAGCTGTGCCCGCTACCCCAACTGCCAGGGCACCAGGCCTTTTGTGGCATTTTCTGGGGCAATGTCACCAGACCCTGAGGCTTGATTGAAGGATGCGAGCTACGCCGCTAGCGTGAATAGGGGCATTCCAAGCTTAAGGCTTGAATGGGTTCGCCACGGCCAGCGTCTTCGATCACCAAGGCCACACGTTGCGCTCGAGCGCCTTGCCGTTTAGCAGGCTGTGGCTTGAACTTACGAGCAAAGACCGGTGCGGGGCCGATGGGCGAAAAAAAACCGCTCCGAAGAGCGGTTCGATGCTTGAGCAGGCCATGCGGCTCAAGCACTGATGCTGATGCTGATGCTAGGCTGAACGCCTAGCATGGGCATCAGAAGTTGTGGCGAACGCCCACAGCCAGCGAGCTGAAATCGTCGGCGTAAGGAGTGTTGTCGTTGGCGTTCAGCTTGGTGTAGAAACCATAGACCTTGGTACGCTTGCTCAGGTTGTAGTTCACACCAGCGGTGAACTGGGCAGCGCCAGAGTCCTTCAGGTTGCCAACGTCGCCAGCCTTACCAAAGTTCACGTGCAACTCGGTAGCGCCCACGGTGTACATGCCAGACAGACGCAGGTTGGTGCGGCTGCCAGCACCAGACAGGTCGGTGTCACGCTGGACGTAGCCACCCAAAGTGAAGGCACCGAAGCCATAGGCGGCGGCGACGGCGAATTGCTTGGAGTCACCACGCTTGTCATAGCCAAAACCAACGTGCAGGGGGCCATTGTCGTAGTTAGCGGCCAAATCGATGCCACGGTCGCCTGCCAGGTTAGCTTCAGTCACTCCCAGCTCGGCGACGAAACCGCCCATATTAGGGGTGCGGTAGGCAACCTTCTTGTTGTGGTTCCAGTTCGATGCATACAGAGCATCCGACGAGGTGCCGGTGTCGTGGTTGTGCATGCTGACGTAGTCAGCGGTCGCGAAGTAGGCTTCGCTGGTGAAGGTGCCCAAACGCACCAAACCGAAAGCACCACCCAGGTTCACTTCAGCTTGACGACCCCAGAAGGTCGATGCAGCAGCGCCCGAAGCAGCGTTAAAGCCGTGCTCGATCTGGAAGCCAGCCTTCAGGCCACCACCCAAGTCTTCCACGCCCTTGAAGCCAATGCGCGAGCTGTTGTCTTGCAGACGCCATTCAGCATCAGCATCGCCAGCCTTTTGACGCTCAACAGTCACGTTCAGACGACCGTAAACATTGACGCTCGACTGAGCAAAAGCGCCGGAAGTGGCAGCAGCGGCGGCCAGGGCCACAGCGATCATTTGAAACTTCTTCATGACATTTCTTTCGTGAAGTTAATGGAACTTGAATCAGAAGACGATGGGGCTCAACGCACCACCGCAATTTGCTCGCGGTAACCACCCTTGTGGGTGTAGAGCGTCGGCGCACCATTTTTGATGTCGCCCTTTTCGTCAGACGCTATGGTAACTGTGAAGCCTCGGTATTCGTTGGTTTTTGACAACATTCACAGGTACTTTACAGGATCGACAGAGTCCGCTCTGCCCTCTGCCGTATCCATACACAGGGGTGCATCAACGCATGCATTGCATAGAGTTGCACATCAATATTGAACTTTTTCTTGAAGTTGGTTTTGAACCACTCAAAGGCGACCCCAGCCACTTAGAAGAGGAGCATGCCCTCAGCGTGGCCTACTCCCCCAAATAAGCCGCCCGCACCTTGGGGTCGGTGAGCAAGGCCTTGGCCTCGCCGGTCATGGTGATCTCTCCGGACTCCATCACATAGCCCCGGTTGGCCATGGCCAAGGCGCGTGAGGCGTTCTGCTCGACCAGCAAGATGGTCACGCCCTGCTTGTGGATGGTGTCGACCACCTCGAAGATCTTGTCGACCATGATGGGTGAGAGGCCCATGGAGGGCTCATCGAGCAGCAGCACCTTGGGGCGCGCCATCAGCGCTCTGCCCATGGCCAGCATTTGCTGCTCGCCACCCGACATGGTGCCCGCCAACTGCTCGGCCCGCTCTTTGAGCCGGGGGAAGGTGGTGAAGACCTTGTCGATGTCGGCCTCGATCTCTGCATCGTTGCGCGTGTAAGCGCCCATCTGCAGGTTCTCGGTGATGGTCATGCGGGTGAAGGTGCCTCGGCCTTCAGGCACCATCACCAGGCCCTGGCCTGTCTCTTATACACATCTAGATGTGTATAAGANGCCCAACAGCTCGAAGGGCTTGCCGAAGTCGACCGGGCCGATGCTCATGGCATCGATCTGGCTGATGCCGCGCGGGCCGTTGGTGATGTTGATGGGGTGCTCCATATTGTTCATGAAGACCCGGATGATTTCGCCAAAGCCCAGGGTGACGATGGCCAGGTAGTCGCCGCGCAGCTTGAGCGTGGGTGCGCCCAGGATCATGCCCAGCACCCCGGCCAGCAGGGCCGCCAGCGGGATGACGGCCCAGATGGGCAGGTGCAGCCCGTTGGGGTAGGCCTCGCGGATCCACTCGAAGTTCTCGGCCAAGTGGGGGCTGGCCAAGAGCGCGTACATATAGGCACCCAGGGCATAGAAGGCCACATAGCCCAGGTCGAGCAGGCCGGCATAGCCGACCACGATGTTCAGGCCCAGGGCCAAGAGCACGTACAGCAGGGCCAGCGCCATGATGCGCACCCAGCCTTGCCCATACGGTGCCACGAACAGCGGCAAGGCCATCAGGGCCACCGCCGCCAACAGGAAGACGATCAATTTACTGTTTCTGTTCATCTCATTCATTTCGTTCTCCATTCGGTCTCACCGCTCGCCGTTACTGCCAATCTGGAAGAGGCACGGATCCGGCTTCGCCGGTCCGTAGACGCGCGGCCCCCTCGGGGGGTAGCGAGCGCCAGCGAGCTTGGGGGCTTCATCTCATCATGCTCGGTCGGCGACGCGCTCGCCCATCAGGCCCGAGGGGCGCAGGGTCAGCACGAGGATGAGCACGAGGAAGGCGAAGATCTCGACGTAGTGGGAGCCGAAGACGCCACCGGTGAGCTCACCCAGGTAGCCCGCACCGAGGGACTCGATCAGGCCTGTCTCTTATACACATCTAGATGTGTATAAGAGACAGG
>PTEU01000006.1:211222-225520 GCA_004359425.1 Ideonella sp. MAG2
GACAGGCCTGGCCCCTTTGGAGGCCACCTGGATGGACCTGGGGGTTCGCTCTCACGGAGAGAAGCTGCTGGTGGTGGACGACTTGGATGTGGTGATCATGAGCTCGGTGGCGGAGTGGAAGTTTCGCGCCTTGGGCGAGGTCACGGCCCAGAGGCGAGCCATGTTGAAGGCCACCGGCCGCTATCCTGCGGAAGCGCCGCTCACCACCCTGAGCTTGCAAGAGGAAGCACCCGTGGCCCCAGATGCTGTGCTGATGCGGGTGCCCGGGGTGGGCGGCAGCCGCAGCGGACTGCGCTTGGCTCAGCAGCGCGATGTGGTGCCCTTAGGCGTGCGGCTCATGACCTTGTCCGACCCCGCCGATGTGTGGCGCAACGCCCGCACGGCGGCTTGGGGCGGTGGGGCGGTGGGTGCGGCACTGGGTCTGTTGGCCTTGTATCTGTCGTTTCGCCGTCGCGCGGTTTTGCAGTTGTTTGAGGCGCGCAATCAGTTGCAACTGGCGCACGACGAGTTGGAGCGTCAGGTCTTCGAGCGCACGCGAGAGCTGCGCCGTACCAATGTGGAGTTGAAGCACCAAATCGCCCAGCGCCTTCAGGCCGAAGGCGAGTTGATCCAAGCTGGCAAGCTGGCCGTGTTGGGGCAAATGTCGGCCGGCATTTCGCACGAGATCAACCAGCCCCTGACTGCGCTGAGGGCGCTTTCACGCAACACCCAACTGTTGCTCGGCCAAGGGCGTACCCAAACCGTGGCCGATAACCTCAAGCTGATCGACGACATGGTGGAACGCATGGCACGCATCACCCGGCAGCTCAAAACCTTTGCGCGCAAGGCGGAGAGCGCCAACGCGCCCATCTCATTGCTGGGTGCGGTGCGCAACACCACAGTGCTGCTGGAGCACCGTCTGCGCACCGAAGCGGTCCAACTGACCCTCAACATCCCAGAGACTTTGCGGGTGAACTGCGACGCCAATCGCCTGGAGCAGGTGCTGGTGAATTTGGTGAGCAATGCCTTGGATGCCATGGCCCAATCCCCCCGCAAGGTCTTAGAGGTCTCCACGGCACCCCGCTCTCCGTCTCGCAGTGCTGAACGCAGCGCACCGGCCAGGGTGTTGGTGCGGGTGGCTGATACGGGGCCGGGCCTGCCACCCACCTTGCGGGCGCGTTTGTTCGAGCCCTTTTTCACCACCAAGCCCGCAGGTCAGGGCCTGGGGCTGGGCTTGGTGATCTCCTCGAAAATCATCCATGAGTTTGGTGGCACCCTGAGGGCCTGTGCCCGAGAAGACGGGCCTGACGCAGCTGCCACCGGCATGGTGTTTGAATTTGATTTGGAAGTCGCCACCGATGTTTGAAGGTTACCGCGTACTGTTTGTGGAAGACGACCCCCCTGTGCGGGCCAGCTTGACCCAGACCTTGGAGCTGGAGGGCTTGACCGTGCAGGCCTTTGCCTCGGCGGAAGACGCGTTGCCCCACATCCAAATAGGTATGCAGGCCATCGTGATCAGCGATGTCCGGCTGCCAGGCATGGATGGCCTGAGCCTGCTGGACCATGTGCAGCAGCTTGACGCCGGGGTGCCCGTGGTGCTGGTGACCGCCCATGGTGACGTGGCCATGGCCGTGCGAGCCATGCGGGCCGGTGCCTATGACTTCATCGAAAAGCCTTTTGCGCCCGAGCGCTTTGTGGATACCGCCAAGCGGGCGTTGGAGAAGCGCGTGCTGCGTGTGGCGGTGGACGAACTGCGCGCCCAGCTCAGCCAGCGCAGCGGCATTGAGGCGGTGTTGTTGGGGCATTCCCCCGCCATGCAGCAGGTCAGACGCCAGATCCTGAACTTGGCCGATACCTCGGCTGACGTGATGATCTTGGGCGAAACCGGCACTGGCAAAGAGCTGGTGGCGCGTTGCCTGCACGACCACAGCCACCGCCGAGACCGTCACTTTGTGGCCATTAACTGCGGGGGATTGCCGGAGTCTTTGTTTGAAAGCGAGTTGTTCGGCCATGAGCCCGGGGCCTTCACCTCAGCAGGCAAGCGGCGCATCGGCAAGATAGAGTTTGCCAACGGCGGCACGCTGCTGCTTGATGAGATCGAAACCATGCCGGTGGCCTTGCAGATCAAGCTGCTGCGCATCTTGCAAGAACGCAAGGTGGAGCGACTGGGCTCTAACGAAGAGCTGCCGGTCAATGTGCGGGTAATCGCCGCCACCAAGGCTGATTTGCGAGAGTTGTCTGAGCAAGGTCGGTTTCGCGAAGACTTGTATTACCGCCTCAATGTCGCCGTATTGAACCTGCCGCCCTTGCGAGAACGGCGCGAGGACATCCCCCTGCTGTTTGAGCACTTTGTGGCGCAAGCCAGCAGCCGCTATGGCCGCCAAGCCCCTGAGTTGAGCGCCCAACGCCTGCGCGAACTGATGGCGCACGACTGGCCCGGCAATGTGCGCGAAGTGCGCAACGCAGCCGACCGTTTTGTGCTGGAGTTGAGTGGCACCGAAGGGGCCAGTGCAGTGCCGGAGAGCACGCCCACCTTGGCGCAGCAAATGGACTTGGTTGAAAAAACCTTGATTGAACAAGCCCTGCGCCGCAGTGGCGGCAAGGTGCCCGCCGCCATGGAGTTGCTAGGCACGCCCAAGAAAACGCTGTACGACAAACTGCATCGTCACGGCATTGAGCTGGAGCGCTTTCGCTGATCAGCGGTAATGCGCAGGGTCGGGCGAGTCCGTGGGTTTGGCGATCACCCGCTTAAAGGCGTCGCTCATGGGCAGTTGCAGGTTCAAGCCCTTGGGCGGCACGGGAGACTGAAACCAGCGCTGGTAAAGGGTGAAGATCTCTCCGCGTCTGTAGAGATCACTCAGCACACCGTCGACCAGCGCCTTAAAGGGGGCGTCATCGCGCGGTAGGCCCAGCGCATAGGGCTCCATGCTGTAGGCCTCGTCGGAAATGGTGTAGTCGCTGGCTTGTGGCGTGGCCGCCAAGAGGCTGCGCAAGAGCACGTCATCCATGGCAAAGGCGACGGCACGGCCTGTCTGCACCTGCCGGAAGGCGTCGTTGTCGTCCAGCCCGACCAGAATTTTCATGTCCAGTTTGCGCTGCTGATTGACATGGTGCAGGTACTGAATGCTGGTGGTGGCAATCGTAGACACCACGGGCTTGCCCCGCAGGTCTTCCAGGTTGCGCACGCCCTCTTCGCGCCGGGAGAGCAGGCGGCTCTCGGCCAAAAAAGTGGTGACAGAAAAAGCCTGGTTGCGTTGGCGCTCGGCGGTGTTGGTGGTTACCCCGCATTCAAGGTCTACCGTGCCGTTGGCCACCAAGGGCAAGCGGGTGGCGGAGGTAACGGCAATGAGTTTGATCTCCAAGTCGGGCAACTCCAGCCGTTTGCGAACCTGCTCCACCACCCGATAGCACAGGTCCATGGAGTAACCCACGGGTTTGAGCTTGGCGTCGAGGTAGGAAAAAGGTACCGAGCTGAGGCGATGCCCCAAGACGATGACACCGGTGTCGCGAATTTTTTTCAGCGTGAGGGAGTCTAGCGAACCGCCATGAGTCGATTGAGCCCACACCAGGCTTTGCAGGCTCAGGCCCAGCATCAGCCCTGAACCCAGCGTCCACAGGGCCTGTGCAACCGTGGGCCTCAAGGGGGCAGGGCGTGAGGGGTGGGGGTACTTCAACATGGTCAGGCCGAATTGTGTCAAAAAGCACTCGCCGACTGCCCCTGGGCATGTGCGGATGGCTGTTCTGGAATTCGGCGACACTGAGCGTCTATTGCCGAGAAAACCATGATTTACCCCGACTACGACGCCAACTCCCCCATCACACCGCTAGAGCCCGCAGAGCTGGACGCCATCGACAACGCGCTGTCGTCCTTGCCCCAAGACGGGGTCATGACCCTTGATGGCCTGGACGGCTACCTCACGGCTTTGGTGGTTGGGCCTGCCAAGGTGTTGGGCAGCCTGACCACTGCCCAGTGGCTGCCGCTCGTGTGGGGCGGCGACCCGGACGAGGATTCGGCCAGCCCCTTTGCCAGCAAGCGCCAGCGAAAGAATATGGTGGTGGCTGTGTTGCGGCACCTTCGCCATTTGGCAGCCCAGTTCGACGCCGGGGCCGAGGATTGGCAGCCCATCTTCAGCCTCGCCGAGCATGGCGAGCGCGAGTGGGCTGATGCCTGTGATTGGTGTGCAGGCTTTTTGCAAGCCGTTGACTTGCAGCCCGAAGCTTGGGGCGATGTGTGGGACTCAGACGCGCTGGGTGCTGCTCTGGCACCGCTGCTGCAACTGGGCGGTGGGTTGGGCGAGGCCGGCGACGAAGAAGGCTTGGATCAAGAGGACTTGAATGACGCGCAGATGGTGGACACCTTGAGCCGCTTAGTGCCGGAGGCCGTGGTCGCGCTGCGCGCGCATTTTCATCTAGGCTAGAACGTTGACCTGCTGCCCCTCGTAAACCACACGCTGGCCTGCCCGAATTTTGCAGGTCTTGCGGGTTTCGACTTGGCCATCCACCTGCACCAGGCCTTGGCTGATCACCGCCCGCGCGCGGCCACCGCTGTCGGCCAAGCCGGTCGCTTTCAGAAGCGCGTCCAAGGCGATGTACTCGCCACGTAGGGTCAAATCCAAGGATGTCATGGTGACATTGTCGCAGCCGCGAGGTGGCCCTGAGCTGGCGGCCCTGCAAAAGGCCGCCGCTGGGGGCAAGCCGTTTTGTCATGGCGAGCCGCCTTCCAGGTGGCGAAGTTGGTCTTCAGCTTCCCGCACGTCTTTGCTGTACTCCGCCAAGTAGCGGCTGCGCTCTTCGCTCTGCCACTCGGCGTCAGAGAAACTCAAGAACGCGTGACGGCCAGAGATGACGACCGGTGCCCCTTCGGTGGAGAGCATCACCCGGTCCGGAAAGGCGTCGGGAATCAGTCTGAACGCTTGTACGTCTCGCAGCGTCAAGGGGAAAAGTGGTTTCAGGTCGCGCACCAATTTCCCGAACAGCGTCAAGCGGATTACTTGGGGGCCGGCTCGCAGTTCTTCGTTGAAGCTCAGCAAGGCAAAGGGCTTGCCGCGGGCATCATCCACGCGGCCTGAGGCAACGTAGCGTCCGGGGGTCAAGACGCGCACAGGCAACTCAAACACCAAGGAGCCACTCTCCAAGCGGTCTCTGGCACCGGGCAGCCATTGGGCCGCCGTCTCGGGGTGGGTCAACACATCAAAGTAGGCGTAGCCGTCGTGGGCAGAACCCCCCGAGTCGCCGCTATTGGCCAGCTCTGAGCCGCCCGCAGCGCCGCCCGCAATGTCCACCCACTTGATGTTCCAGCCGGTTTGGGTGCTGCCGTCTACTGCGCCACACTGGCCTGCCGAGTTGGCCTGAGCATTGCGTTTGACACGGGCTGTGCCACCGTACATGGACAAGGTGTAGCCCATCATCAAATTGCCTGCGCTGTGGGCCGCCACATAGCACCAGTTGTTGCCGGTGCAGTAGCAATCCAGGGCATCACGCAGGCGAAAACTTTGGTCGCTGATGCGGTTGTAGCCGTCCCAATTGACTGATTTCTTGTTCACACCAGCATTGGCACTGGCCGGCCCCCAATAGGTGAAATCGGCATGGTTGCCGCCTTGGCCGGTGCCCACACGCCCGTTGACCCACAGGCTGAAATTGGTGGCATGCGCCAGCGCTGTCAGTAGGGCGCTGCCCAGCAGCAGCGGACGCACCCAGCGTGCAAGTCTCAAGGCCATGGTGATCTCCTGTGCGTGAGTGGGCCGACCCGTGTGGGTTGGCTGGACTGTCGCACTTTCAGGGGGCGGTCAGCTTCAGGGTTTCCCGCATGAACAGCAACATGGCGTAAAACTGGAAATCAGCATTCTCTTTTCGCTGGAAGCCATGGCCTTCGTTCTCGGCCAGCAAATACCACACGGGGGTACCGTTGGCACGGGCTTTGGCAACGATCTGCTCGGCCTCTGTCCAGGGCACTCGTGGGTCGTTGCGACCTTGAATCACGAACAAAGGTTTACGAATTTTGTGGGCGTTGCTCAAGGGAGAGATGGCCTCTAAGTGGGCACGCATGGCGGGCTCGCGCTCATCACCATACTCCACCCTGCGCAGGTCGCGGCGGTAGCTCTCGGTGTTTTGCAAAAAGGTGACGAAGTGGGAGATGCCCACCACGTCAACTGCACCTGCAATGCGGTCCGCATAGTGGGTGCTGACGGCCAAGCTCATGTAGCCACCATAGCTTCCGCCCATCACCAGCACCCGCGAGGCATCCAATTGGGGCTGGGTGGCAATCCAGTCCAGCAAGGCACCGATGTCCTTGACCGAGTCTTCGCGCTTGAAGCCGTTGTCCAAGGTTAAAAAGGTTTTGCCATAGCCACTGGAGCCGCGCACATTGGGCTGGATGATGGCCACGCCCATCTCCTCAACCAAATAGCTCAAGCGGCCCAGGAAACCAAAAGTCGCTTGGCCCTCCGGGCCGCCGTGAATACTGATGAGCACAGGGCGCTTGCCGCTGAACTTGGGTGGCGGTGTGGTCAACAGGCCGGAGATGGTGAGGCCATCAAAACTCGGCCAGCGCACAATCTGCTGGCGTGCAAACTGGCTGGCGTCAATGCCCGCTGCGGCTTGGGCCTGGGTCCAAGGTGTCAGGGCTTTGGTCTGTGCATCCAACACAAAGAGCTGGCTTGGGCCACCGGCCCCGTTGACGGCGAACACCAGCTCGCCACTGCCCGGCCTGAAGCGGGTGCTGCCAATGCTGCCATTAGGCAAGGCCGGTAGCGGCACTTCCTTCATGCTGTGGCCCTCAAACAGCCGCAGTGTGCCCAGGCCATCTTCGTTGCTCCGCAAGGCCAGCCAACGGCCATCGCGAGAGCTGCTGCCGCCGTTCACGTCCCAGGGGATGTGGGCTGTCATGCGGGTCAGCGTCCCAGTGTTCAGGTCAAGGCGTTGCAGTTCGCGAAACTCACCGGATCGGTCGGTCACGACCCACAGCGATAGGCCGTCCTGAGTGAACTCAGAGGCCAGATGCACGGCCTTGGCCTGTCCGGCGGCAGGCAGCAGCTGTCGCCTCTGGCCGGTGCTGAGGTCCATCAACCAGACTTCGGATTCATTGGCCGACCGATAGTGTGACAGTGCCACTTGACGGTTGTCGGGTGAGGCGCTGCTGACACCCCAGCCGCCGCCGGGCAGTTCAGCCAAGAGGCGGCGCTGGTCAGGCTGGAGGGGATTCAGCAACCACAGCTGGGTATTGACGGCCGTGCGGCTACCACCTGTGGCAGTTTTGTCCAAAGGGACGGAGGAATGGATGAGTTGGCTGGGTTGACCTCGCTGCGGGTGAAGCCATATCTCAAAGTTGTGCCGTTGCAAAGGGTCGCTGAGTTGCACAGGGGTGGACGCCCCATCGTCAAGGCGAAAGAGCTGCGTCACTTCACTGCCACCGGCTGAACGCTCAAACACGATGTATTGGCCCGTCGCAGGCTCATAGCTGGCACTGCTGATGGGCTCGGTGGTGCTCAACACGGGCTGGAGCGAGCCCATAGGGCGGTCGAGCTTGAAGAGCTGCGGCAGGCTGGCTCCGGCAGGGCGATGAGAGACCAGCATCTCACGGCGTTGCGGGTGCCAGTCCAAAAAACTATGGCCCCTGAAATCGGTATAGCGTTCAACCTGCTGGACCAAACGCATCGGAATGGGCGGTATGCCCTCGGCCCGCAACTGCGGATTGGGGCTCAGGACGGAGTCAGTGGCGGAGGGGGCTTGGTGGGCGCAGCCAACCATCAGGCAGGTGAAGGCCGCTGCGACGTAGCGTTTGAGGCACAGGATGGACATCTTGGACTTGAAAAAGAGGATTCGGCACTGTAGCGCCCAGTGAAGGAGGGCGTGAGACTCGCTATTGACGCTAGGATGCGAGGTTTTGACCAAGGATTTGCCCTGCCATGGCCGCTGCCAGCTTGCTTGCTCTGATTGACGACATTGCCACCATCCTCGACGACGTAGCGGTGCTGACCAAAGTTGCCGCCAAGAAGACAGCGGGGGTGCTGGGCGACGATCTGGCCTTGAACGCTCAGCAAGTGGCGGGTGTGCGGGCCGACCGTGAGCTACCCGTGGTGTGGGCGGTGGCCAAAGGTTCCCTATTGAACAAGGCCATCCTCGTGCCTGCCGCTCTGGCCATCAGTGCCTTTGCGCCATGGTTGGTGACACCTTTGCTGATGGTGGGGGGTGCTTTTCTTTGTTTTGAAGGCTTTGAAAAACTGGCCCACCGCTTTTTGCACAAGCCCGAGGAGGACGAGGCCCACCATGCCGAGCTGACCCAGGCCCTGAGCAACCCCGATGTGGACTTGATGGCCGTTGAAAAGGACAAGATCAAGGGGGCTGTTCGAACCGACTTCATCTTGTCTGCCGAGATCATCGCCATCACCTTGGGCACCGTGGCCAGCCAACCGCTCCAAACCCAGTTCACTGTGCTGTCCTTGGTGGCCGTGGCCATGACCGTCGGTGTCTATGGCTTGGTCGCAGGCATCGTCAAACTCGATGACGCTGGGCTCTACCTCAGCCGACAGGCCAGCGCAGCCGCACAGGCACTGGGTCGCTTCTTGCTGGCCTTGGCCCCCTGGCTCATGAAAGCCTTGGCTGTGGCCGGCACGGCCGCCATGTTCTTGGTGGGCGGCGGCATTCTGATTCACGGCATTCCTGCCTTGCACCATCTGATCGAACCACTGGGCGGCGTGGTTGGCCTGGCTGCGGAAGGCCTGGTGGGTGTGGTGGCCGGTGGCCTGGTGCTGGCGGCGGTTACCCTGGTGCAAAAAGTTCGCGGCTAAGTCAGTTGCAGCCGGGCCGCGTAGAGTTGTTCATACGCGGGTCGGCAGTGCTGGGCCACTGCCAAACCTTGGCCTGAGAGTTGAGGTTGGCGTGGCCGCCAGGGCTCAAACCCCGTGGAGCGCCAGACGGCCTCGTACCAATAGGGTGCCCACACACCGTCGCTTGGCCGTGGCCCCACAGGCCAGGACAACATGCATGGCATGAACGTGATGCCCAGGGCCTTGCAGATGGCTTGCAAATAAGCCCCGGGTTGCTGCAAAAAGTCGTCCGCATCAATGACCAAAGGCGCGCGGCCTTGATGGGCAGAAATGGCCTCAAAGAGCTGGGCCTGCTGCAAGAGGCCGATGTCCTCAGGCGTGACTTCAGCACGCGACTTGAGATAGGACGCCACCACCTGATCGGGCGCTCGTATCAACAACACATTGGTCAGGCCGTGAACCCAGGCGATGTCCATCTGAGGCAGGAGATGGTGGGTCATGTGCTTCTGGTACCAAATGGCTTTGGCCTCAGGCACCGGCCCTTGCAAGCTGCCGACCACCTTGCGCCAGTCGGTCTCGCCTGAGGCCAAAATCTGCTCACGTCCGGGGTGGTCCAGCCCAGTCTGAGCCAGATACGCAGCGTACAGCGGTTCATCAGTGACGGCGCAGTCAGGTCGATTCTCCCAGGCCCGCATCATGGCGGTGGAGATGTTGCGAGGACCACTCCACATGGCCAAGCGGAGTGTCATGCGCGGGCTCCCTCATGGCCCAAGCGCGCGGCCAGACACTGAGCGGATTGGGCGACATCACGTTGCACCAAGCCTTGATACAAGGCCTGCAGACGCCGCACCATGGGGCCGGGTAAGGCGTCTGAAAAGGCCCGGCCATCAACCGATCTGACAGGCACCACACCGGCAAAGGTGCCGGTGCAAAAGGCTTCATCTGCGCCGTAAACCTGGGTCAGGCTGAAGTTCTTTTCAAAGACCGGAATGCCGGCCTGCTTGCAGACCTGAATCACATTGGCCCGGGTGATGCCGCCCAGGCAGTAGTCCCCGGTGCTGGTCCACACCTCGCCCTGGCGAACAATGAAGAAGTGGGTGGAGTTGCACGTCGCCACAAAGCCATGGGGGTCTAGCATCAGGGCTTCGTCGGCCCCGGCGGTGGTGGCTTGAATGCAGGCGGTGATGCAGTTCAGCTTGCTGTGGCTGTTGAGCTTGGGGTCCTGTACATCGGGAAAGCCGCGACGCACGTGTACCGTGAACAGCTTGAGCCCCGCTGACAGTGTTTCGGGCTTGGCGAGCTTGAACTCCGGCAAGATGACGATGGTGGCCTGCCCGATGCAGGCGCGTGGGTCTTGGTAGGGCGTGCGCTTGATGCCCCGAGTCACCATCAGACGAATGTGGACCCCGTCTTGCATGGCGTTGGCTTCTAGCGTTTGGTAGACCGCTTCGGTCAGGGCCTCTCGGCTCATGCCAATGTCCAGCGCGATGGCCTTTGCGCCTTCATACAGCCGGTCCAAGTGCGCCCCCAAAAACAAAGGGTGGCCGCTGACGACACGCAATCCCTCCCAAACGCCGTCCCCCAGCACAAAGCCACTGTCGAAGACCGACACTTTGGCGTCATCGCGGTGGTGGAGTGCGCCGTTGACCCAGATGCGAATCTCAGCGTTACGCGGGTCGTCGTGAAAGTCGTGAATGCTTTGAGCCATGGTCGCCATGAGGGTTGATCTGGACGCTGCGCAGTGTAGAGCGCCAGGCTCCCAATGGCATCATGATGGCTTCGAAACCCGCATGGGGTGGGAATCGCGGCAGTGACCAACCGGCCACTGCTTTTCAAATTGAGGGGCACTACCGTGCTCCCCGCCAGAAGGACATGACACATGAACGTTCAAAAAACCTCCCTCGTCGCGGCCTGTGCCGCGCTGCTCAGCCTTCCGGTCAGCCAATTGGGGGCGCAAACCCTAGAGGGCAAGGCCTCCGCCAATGGCAAGATGATGACCATCAACGAGTTGCGGACCTGCCTCAAGCAGCAGGAGTCCTTGAAGGCCCAGCGTGCGGAGGTGGAGAAGCAACGTGCGGCTTTGGATGCTGAGCGACTGGAGATCGAGAAGCAAAATGAAGAGATCAAGCCCCTGCGCGACGAGGTCCTTGCTCGAAACGAAAAAATCAAGGCCTTTAACGACAAGAACAGTGATTTTGCCAAGCGAGTAGCCGCCTTCAATGAACGCAGCGAGGAAGTGAGATCCAGTGGCCGCAGTGGCCCTTCGTTTGATAGGCAACTGCGCGAGCTGGATAAGGAGCAGCGTGAGCTGCAGGCTCTGGATGCATCGCTCAAAGCGGAGGGCAAAACACTGATGGACGGTGTCCAGAGCGGTATCGATCAATTGAACGCCAAGGCCGACGCCAGCCAGAAGCGCGCAACGCTTTGGAACACCCGCAACAAGCAAAACGAAGCGGATGCCGCGGCTTACGAAGACAAGCGCATGGACTGGAGCGCCAATTGCGGCGGTCGTCGCTATCGTGAGGATGACGAAAAGGCGCTTCGTGCAGAGATGAAATAAGCGCCTCTCCATGCACTATCTCGTGCTGGGGGGCAGCAGGTTTGTCGGGCGGCATGTGGTTGAGGCCCTGCTCGCTCGCAGTGATCAGGTCACAGTGTTTCACCGTGGCCAAACTGCTGTGCCCGGCTGGGCCACCCAGGTCGAGCGGCGCTTGGGCGACAGGCGCGTCAGTCTGGAGGCGCTGGCAACCGGCACCTGGGATGTGGTTGTTGACACCTGTGGCTACCTGCCTTCGGAGGTCCGCAGCGCCGCTCAAGTGCTCAAGGGGCGAGCAGGCCAATACGTCTTCATCTCCAGTGTGTCTGCCTATGCCAATGCCACCCGGCCGAATGACGAAACCTCGGCACTGGGCACGCTGGAGGACGAAAGCACAGAGACCGTTGATGGGCGCACCTATGGCCCCTTGAAGGCCTTGTGCGAGCAAGTGCTGATGCAGGAGTGGGGCGCGGAGCACTGCACGGTCATCCGCCCAGGCCTGGTGGTGGGGCCGCATGACCCGACGCAGCGCTTCACGTGGTGGCCGGCCCGGGTGAGCATGGCATACCCTGGGGAGCTGATTCCCGTGCCGGGGCACCCAGATGACCCGGTGCAGTTCATCGACGCGCGTGACTTGGCGGCCTTTGTGCTGAGGGTGGCGGAGCATGGCCTGGCAGGTGTCTTCAATGCCGTCACAGCACCAGGCCAGTTCACGTTCTCAGGCATGCTGCAGGCCTGTGCGCAGGCGGCTGGCACGTCACCAAAGTGGCTGTGGGCCACGGCAGCGCATTTGGAGCAAGCCGGGGTCAGCCCTTGGGTGGACATGCCTCTATGGGTGCCACCAGTGGGAGAGCTCGCGGCGTTCATGCGTGTCAGCAACGCACGTGCCGAGCAGGCGGGCTTGCGAACCCGCCCCTTGGCGCACACGGTGGCGGACACATTGGCTTGGTGGCAAAGCTTGCCCCAACCCCAGCAGGCCTTCACGCTGGCCGGTTTGCGGCCTGAGCGGGAAGCTCAGTTGGTGGCCTCGCTGCTCAAGCCCACAACGGCGGTTTGAACACCATCAAGTAGTACACCACGCTCATAGCCGCGAAGGCCGGGTAGCCCAATCGCTCCCACCATCGTGCTTCTCGCCAATAGCTGGCGGGGAGGGTGGTTCTACCTTGTTGCCAGCACAGGTCTGCGGTCTTGGCCATGCGAATCTGCAGTGCCACCACGGGCAACCAACAAATGCCTGCCAAGAGATAGAGGGCGATTGCTGTCGCCAGCCAGGGTGTGCTGAGGGGCCAGCCTGCCTGCTGTGCCATCCACAAGCCGCTCAGCGGCTGGATGACGACAGCAGGGGTGGTGAACCACCAGTCTGCGCGGACCACCAATCTGCTCACCACCGCTTGCGTCTCGACCGAGCCGCTGCGATTCACAAAGAACAGGTAGAAAGCGGTCCCGAAGCCTGTGCCGACCAGCAGAACGCTGGAGACGATGTGCAGAGTCTTTACCCACAGGTAAGTGTTCATGGGGTGTCCTGAATCAGCCACCACAGCAAGGCCGCG
Source organism: Ideonella sp. MAG2 (assembly GCA_004359425.1). Lineage (GTDB taxonomy): Bacteria > Pseudomonadota > Gammaproteobacteria > Burkholderiales > Burkholderiaceae_C > Ideonella. The sequence goes on from PTEU01000006.1 coordinate 224,053, forward strand.
ATGGGCAGGTTCTTCATCAGAGGGCCGAAAGGGTGCAGCCAGTACTGGGGAGTCAACACGCTGCACAGCAGCGTCCAGCCCGCCACACAGATCAGCCCGGCGATGAACACTTCGCGCTGAGGCCGAACCCAGAGCGCGATGCCCAGGAGCAAGTCCAACCAAGCGCCTGCTGCCACCCAGACACGCGCCATAGGCGTCGCCCCAAAGCCAATCTCGGCCATCAAGCTCAGGCTGACGCCCTTGGCATTGAGAAGGCTTACCAAGCCTGTCCCACACCATAGGCAAGAGAGGCTGGCGATGGCCCAGCGCTGCGGGCTCATGAGGCCAGTTGCGGCACAGCCGCAGTCTGCGCTCTGCCAAACGCTGTGGCCCCTTGGGGGGCGCGGCCCAGCAGGCTTGTCATGACGCTGGCGTCGGCGGTGTTGTCGTGGCTCATCAAGGCCAGGGTGTCATGGCCCCAAGGGGTGAATGGCACGCAGTCACCGAGGGTGGCGCTGAGGTGGGTCAAGGCCTGTGGCAGGGGCCAGTGCCGGGCGGCTCGCAGGCCTTGTTGCTGGCGCAAGGCCTGAACAAAGTCAGAGAGCGTCAGGGCTTGGCTGCCGACGATGGGCACGCGGCCGCGTACCGTGCAGGCGGGGTGGGTCAGCTTCAGCACAGCTTCCGCAAGCTCCTCGACTGCGACAGGCTGGATGTGGCAAGTGAAGGCCGGTGGTGGCAGCAGAAGCCACGGAAACCGCGCCAACTGCTGAAACAACACGGAGCTGGCCCCGCCGGGCCCAAACACCACGCTCGGCTGTAGCACGACCCCGTCCAACACGCCGCGCTGATTCAGGTTGAGCAGCGCCTCTTCAGCCGCGAGTTTGCTGCGGGCGTAGAGGCGCGAGTTGCCGGTGAGGCCCAAGGCTGAGATGTGCAGCACCTTGCGCACACCCGCATCGGCTGCAGCCTGAAGCAGTGCCACCGGCGCTTGGCTGTGGACCACTTGCATGGGCGCACGTCGGGAGTCTCGCAACACGCCCACCGCATTGATGACCGCGTCCATGCCTTCCAGCCAGGGCCGCCACCGGCTTGGGCAGGTGGCTTCGGTGAATCTCAAAGGGCGAGTCGTGCCGTTCAAGGGTTGATGCAGGCTGCGCACGGTGTGCCCAGCTTGGGTGAGGGCTTGGTGGATGTGGCGCCCAATGAAGCCGGTGGCGCCGCACAGCAGGATGTTCATGAGGCTTGCTCCGACCGTTGGCCAAGCTCTGTGGCACAGGCCCCTGCAGCGCATTGCCGCGCATGCGCTTGGGCGGCCGCGCGCCTGAGCGCACGGCCAAACAGCAGGCTGGAGAGCACCTTGGGCATGCGCTGGCGGTTGCGAGCCACCCAAGGGTAGAGCGCATCTGCCGCCGGGGCCAGCCACGGCCACGACAAGGCGCGGGACACCTGGGGCAGCCCTGCCGCGCGGTAGGCCAAGCGAAACACATCC
>PTEU01000005.1 GCA_004359425.1 Ideonella sp. MAG2
CATCGGCCTGGATCTTGAAGGTGTCGCTGACTTCGACCTTGGTGGAGGCATTGCGCAGCTCGCCCGCGTCACCGGCCTGGCCGCCGCTCTCGGCGTAGAAAGGCGTGTGGTCCAGCACGATGACGGCGTCGTCACCGGCTTGGGCTTGGGCCACCGGGCTGCCGTCCACATAGACGGCCACGACCTTGGAGGTCTCGCACACCAAGTGCTCATAGCCGTGGAAAGCGGTGGCCGCACCGCTGTACTCCAGGCCGGCAGCCATCTTGAACTTGCCCGCCGCACGGGCTTGCTCGCGCTGGCGGTTCATGGCCACTTCAAAACCAGCTTGGTCCACCGTCACGCCGCGCTCGCGGCAGACGTCGGCTGTCAAATCGACCGGGAAACCGTAGGTGTCGTGGAGCTTGAAGGCGGTTTCGCCATCAATCTGCTTGGTGCCGCTGTTGAGCGCCTCGTCCAAAATTTCCATGCCCCGGGCAATGGTCTGGAAGAAGCGTTCCTCTTCTTGCTTCAGCACCTCAAAAATGCGGTTAGCGCCGTTCTTCAGCTCGGGGTAAGCCCCGCCCATCTCCACGGCCAGCGGGTGCACCAGGGTGTGGAAGAAAGGCGCGCGCGCGCCCAGCTTGTAGCCATGGCGAATAGCGCGGCGGGCAATGCGGCGCAGCACAAAGCCACGGCCGGCGTTGCCGGGGATCACGCCGTCGGCCACCGTGAAAGAGCAGGCGCGGATGTGGTCGGCGATGACCTTCAGGCTGGGGCTGTCGGCGTCGCAGCCGGCCTCGCCGGGCTTCACGCCGGAAGCTGCACTGGCGCCGGGCCGCCCCANTTGAGGTGCTTGCGCCAACGGCCTTCGGTGAGCGCGCCGTGAGCCACGCGCTCACCAAATTCGGCGCTGGTCAGGCCGGACATCATCTTCAACTGCGCCAGGTCTTCGATCAGGTCAGGGTGGGCCACGGCATAGCCCACGCGGATATTGGGCGAGATGGTCTTGGAGAAGCTGCCGATGGTGATGACGCGGGCGAGCTGGTCCAGGCTGGCCAGCGAGGGCCGGGGCTCGGGGTCCAGGTCGGCGTAGATGTCGTTCTCGACGATGATGATGTCGTGCTTCTCGGCCAGTTGCAGCACGCGGTGCAGGTGAGCCAGTTGCGCCACCGAGCCCGTGGGGCTTTGCAGCCGGGGCTGGGTGAAGAAGACCTTGGGGCGGTGCTCCACGATGCGCGCCTCCAGCGCGGCTAAGTCCCAACCCTGGGGCGTGCGCGGCGCGCCCACCAGGGTAGCCCCCTGGAAGCGCAGGCTGAACAGCAGGTTGGCATAGCCGGGGTCATCCACCAGCACGGCCTCCCCCGGGCGCACCAGGCGGCGCACGGCCAGGTCCAGCGCCTGGCTGGAGCCTTGGGTCAGCAGCACCTGGGCGGGCTGCACCGCCACTTCTTGCTCGGCCAGGGTTTCGCAGATCAAGGCCCGCAGCGGCGGGTAGCCTTTGGGGTCGCCATAGCCACCCAGGTCGGCGTCGTCGGCCGCCAAGGCCCGCAGGGCGCGGCGCACGCCGTCTTCAAACAACCAATCACTGGGCAGCCAGCCGCAGCCGGCCTTCACGCTCAAGTGGCGGTGCTCAAAAATCTTGCGCAGGTACCACATGGCATCAAAACCCTGGCCCACGGCGGGCAGGGCTTGGGGTGCCGAGCTGGCCACCGCCCGCTTGCGCACAAAAAAGCCGGAATGCGGGCGCGACACCAAAAAGCCCTGGGCCACCAGCCTGTCGTAGGCCTCCACCACGGTGAACACGCTGACCTGATGCGCATGGGCGAACTGGCGAATGGACGGCAACTTGGTGCCCGAGCGCAGCGCGCCGCTGCTGATCTGGGCCGCTAGGCCGTCGACGATCTGGGCCACCAGGGGCGTGGTGGATTGGGGCTGAAGTTGGAGCATCACGCGGGCATCTTAGGGCAAGGCTGTATAGGGGCTTGGGCCTGTACAGTCTTTGCGCTGCCTGGCCGGGCTGTACATGGCCCAAGCAGGGCTCGCCCCCTTACAGTCGAGCCCATCAATCATGGAGACTGACATGCCCCTCGACCCCAAGACCCCCGCCCAAACCAACGCCGCCCTGATGGCCCGCCGCAGGGCGGCCCTGCCCTCGGGCCTGGGCCAAACCTACGAAGTGTTTGCCGCGCGGGCTGAAGGCGCTGAGATTTGGGACGTGGAAGGCAAGCGCTACATCGACTTTGCCGGTGGCATTGCGGTGCTGAACACCGGCCACCGCCACCCCAAGATTGTTGAAGCGGTGAAGCAGCAGTTGGACCAGTTTCACCACACCTGCTTCCAGGTGCTGGCCTATGAGCCCTATGTGGAGCTGGCCGAGCGGCTGATCGCCAAGACGCCGGGCAACTTTGCAAAGAAGGCGTTTTTCCTCTCCAGCGGCGCTGAAGCCGTGGAAAACGCCATCAAGATCGCCCGCGCCGCCACCAAGCGCCAGGGCGTGATCGCTTTTGGCGGTGGCTTTCATGGCCGTACGCTGATGGGCATGGCGCTGACCGGTAAGGTGGCGCCTTACAAGGCTGGCTTTGGCCCCTTCCCCGCCGAGATTTACCACGCCGAATTTCCCAACGCCCTGCATGGCGTGAGCGTGGCCGACTCGCTGAAGTCGCTGGAGCACTTGTTCAAGTACGACATTGAGCCCGAGCGCGTGGCGGCCATCATCTTGGAGCCGGTGCAAGGCGAAGGCGGCTTTTATGTGGCCCCGCCGGAGTTTGCCCAAGCCCTGCGCGCCCTGTGCGACAAGCACGGCATTGTGCTGATTGCCGACGAGGTGCAAACCGGCGCTGGCCGCACCGGCACCTGGCTGGCCTGCGAGCAGTGGGGCGTGGCACCGGACATCATCACCATGGCCAAGTCCATGGCGGGCGGCTTCCCTATTTCTGCCGTGATCGGCAAGGCCGAGATCATGGACAAGCCCGGCCCCGGCGGCCTGGGCGGCACCTATGCTGGCAACCCACTGGCCTGCGCCGCCGCTTTGGCGGTGCTGGATGTGTTTGAGGAAGAAAAGCTGCTGGACCGCTCCAAGGCCGTGGGCGAGCGCCTGCGCAAAGGCCTGACCGCCCTGGCCGGCCAGCACAAGAGCATTCTGGACGTGCGCGGCCTGGGTGCCATGATCGCCATTGAGTTGTTCAAGGGCGGGGACATCACCCAACCCGATGCTGAGCTGACCAAGCGCGTCTGCGCCGAGGCCATTCAGCGTGGCCTGGTGCTGCTGTCGTGTGGCGTCTATGCCAACGTCATCCGGGTGCTGGTGCCCCTGACTGCGTCAGATGCCATTCTTGATGAAGGTTTGGCGCTGCTTGGGGAATCCCTCAAGGCGGCGGGTGCCTGAGCACGCGGTAGAGTGCAGCCATGAGTACCTCCCCCTCCCCCCTCTCCCAGCTCAATGACCCCAGCCTTCTCAAAACCGATGCCTTGATCGGCGGCGAATGGGTGGGCTCCTCCAGCCGCTTTGCGGTGACGGACCCAGCCACGGGCAAACACTTGGCCGATGTAGCCAACTTGGGTGCATCGGACGCGCACAACGCCATCGTCGCAGCCAACAAGGCTTGGCCCGCTTGGCGCGCCAAGCCTGCCAAAGAGCGCGCCGCCATCTTGATGCGCTGGTTTGCCCTGCTGCACGCCAATGCCGACGACCTGGCCCGCCTGATGACGGCCGAGCAAGGCAAACCCCTGGCCGAAGCGCGGGGTGAGGTGACCTATGGCGCGAGCTTTGTAGAGTGGTTTGCCGAAGAGGCCAAGCGCGTCTATGGTGAGACCATTCCCACCACCGACAACAACAAGCGCTATGTGGTGGTCAAGCAGCCCATCGGCGTGTGCGCGGCCATCACCCCCTGGAACTTCCCCATCGCCATGATCACCCGCAAGGTGGCCCCAGCGCTGGCAGCAGGATGCCCGGTGGTCATCAAGCCCGCCGAGCAAACGCCGCTTTCCGCCCTGGCGGTGGCCGAGCTGGCCCAGCGCGCGGGCATGCCTGCGGGCGTGCTGAACATCTTGACGGCCGACGGCGACAACTCAATTGAGATTGGCAAGGTGCTGTGCAGCTCTGACGTGGTGCGGCACTTGTCCTTCACCGGCTCCACCGAGGTCGGCCGTATCTTGGCCGCGCAATGCGCGCCCACCATCAAAAGGATTTCGCTGGAGCTGGGCGGCAACGCGCCCTTCATCGTCTTTGACGATGCCGACTTGGATTCAGCCGTCGAGGGTGCCATGGTCAGCAAGTACCGCAATGCCGGCCAAACCTGCGTGTGCGCGAACCGTTTTTACGTGCAGAGCAGCGTTTACGACGCCTTTGTGGCCAAGCTGGCCGAAAAGGCCGCTGGCATTAAGGTGGGCAACGGCTTTGAGCCCGGCATTAACCAGGGCCCGCAGATCGATGAGCCCTCGATGCAGAAGATCGAGACGCTGGTGGCCGACGCATTGGACAAGGGTGCCAAGGTGGTGGTGGGCGGCGAGCGCATCGGCGAGCGCTTCTACACCCCCACCGTGCTCTCCGGCGTGACGCCCGAGATGCGCGTGGCCCGCGAGGAGATTTTTGGGCCCGTGGCACCCATCTTCCGCTTTGACACCGAAGCCGAAGCCATCGAGCTGGCCAATGCCACCGAGTTTGGCCTGGCCAGTTATTTCTACAGCCGCGACATCGGCCGGATCTTCCGCGTGGGCGAAGGC
>PTEU01000007.1 GCA_004359425.1 Ideonella sp. MAG2
GATCGGCCATCCAACGAAGTTAAGCATCGCACTTCGGCCAGCTTCAACAATGCCGACAAAACGAATTAAACACTTTCGCGTTGGCATATTAGGTACGGTTAAAGCACAAAAATATAATCCACACTACGTTTTACAGTTATGATCATTGACAGTCTTTTTCTTTTCTTTCTTTTGCTTTTGTTACGTGGAGGCACGAACAATACGCCCAGCGTGTGGTGCACCAAAGAGACTGGAGAAAATGAATTCGAAGTCCAACAACCTTTGCGCTGCAACAGGGTGATAAGGGCTTAAAAGCAAAATAAATTTGGGCACATTTTTATATTAAAGTTTTGGTTTATCAATATCTACTGTCCTTGCCGTAAAGCTTGTTTCCGTGCGTGCAGCGTGGCACTGCTCGATAACATTTTTTGACACTATTTGAACCCAAGATAGCATGCCATGCGTGCACGGTCTAACTGTCACAAATCCAGTGAGTCTCGTGGCTGCTTAACCCACGGCCAAAGGCCGAGAAACCACGGAAAATGCCTGACACATGTTGCAAAGCTGGGTGTGTGGCAATGAGGGAAAAGGGCAACATGATAGACATCCCGGTTCCTAGCACTGAGGCAAATGCTGCTCTACGGCGCGAATGACTGACCAAGCTTGGCCGTGGCTACGACAAGAGCTACCTGGATTTTGCAATGAGCAAATCGGACAAGGGGCATTGGCGCCGGTTTGTTGTCTGCAAAGCACACTTTCCCAATGGGTCTTTTGACAGCAAAGGCAAGCTGGTGAAAGGCACAGCCCCGATGACAGAGAACCAAGAACGGGCCTTGCATGCAAAGAAAGTCGCCAGCAAAAGCACTGGGGGCCCCATAAGAAGGTCACCCAGAAAGGGGGCTGCCTCCACAATCGAGCCCCTTAGAAACGCAATACCTGCAGCAGACATGCCGGTGCCTCCTCCTAAATCAACGGAGGAGCAGCTGTCTGAGGCCCTGGCACATCTTGAAAGCGAGATGCAGAAAGTCTATGCTCTTAGTAACCTGGTGAGCGAGCTACAGCCCATCATGGCCGACCAGAAAGTACGGATCCAGCAGCTCATGAAGGAGAGGATGTCGTTCGTTCTGAATGAGCGAAGAGAAAAGGCGGCTGCCACAGAAAAACCAAGAATTCAGCGTTTCTCCATTGACATGGTTAGGGACAATGATGAGCTTTGCAGAGCCTACACAGGGCTCACCTGGGACGTATTTAAGCCATTCCTGGATTTCTGCAGTGCCTGTGGTGCCAGTAAGCAAAATCGTGATTGCACATTCTCCGAGGGTGAACAGGGCCCTGGCAGGCCAAGCAGGCTAGGTTGGGAGGAAGAGATCTTCCTCACCATTTGCACTTTAAGGTGTGGCTGGCTGGAAGAGCATGTGGGCTACCTGTTTGACATCAGCCAGCAACAGGTGTCCATTATCTTTCTGACTCGTATTCCTCTCCTGATGGCTGTCCTGTCAAAGATGTTTCCTATGCCTAGCCCACCTGAGGTCAAAAGCATGGCACACAAAATTTTCAAAGAGGCACATTTGTACAATGACACTGCCCTCATTATCGACGCCTCTGAGTTTGTTGCACAAATTTTATCAGACAACCACACACGGTCTGTTTTCTGGTCACAGTACAAGCAAAGGTACACACTCAAGATCATGTTCATGATGCTTCCCAACCTGCGCTTTATTGCCCCTAGTGATGCATTCCCAGGTGGTGCTAGTGACGAAAATATTATTGATGCCATAGATATGTACAATCTTTTGCATAATGGGCAGGCGGTGATGACAGATAGAGGTGCACTCATTAAGGAAAAGCTCGAGAGCATGCACATGGTGTGCCATCAGCCCCCATTTAAGAAAAAGAATGCGGCAAGGTTCACAGAGCATGAATGTGCACATACACGCTGTGTAGCAAAGTTGCGTATTCATGTCGAGCGTGGAATTCAGAGAGTGAAGACTTTCAGATGGTTGACAGAAACTGTTAGGGTTGATCAGTTTAGGATATTTGGGGATTGTGTTACCGTCTGCTGTCTTCTCACCAACCTTATGCCCCCTTTGATTGCAGAAGAGATGGAAGCTGCCTCTAATGGGACAGAGAGTGTAAATGAGGTTTCAGATGAGGNCACACACACACACAACCAAGAAATGGAAAAGGAATTGTGGGGAAAAGGGGAAGAGGAAGGAGGAAACAGAAGAAAAGGAAAGAGACTGACAGAGACTGACAATACATTACTCGCTATGTTTATGTGGGTTCAATTGAGTATAGTTACTCTGTGATGAACAATTAATTGTACTCAATGAACGAAACTCAGTTGCAGCCCCCGTATCCTGACGGTAACTTGCAGATGGGAAACTACTCAGCCTTGCCCCATACACTAATACCACGAGCATTCATTGCAATACGAGCCTCATTAAAGGCAGCCTTGTCAAGAACCTTGTTCAGGGCTTCGGCTGTAATAGCTCTAGACCTATAGGCCCTCCTCTGTGGGGGCTCCTTGTCGGAAGTACCTCTACGGTTGTCCTGTGCTGCCGACGACTCTCCGGTAGTTGGGTATGCTCTTTGAAAGGCTCTTTTCAATCCCTTTGCTGATCTTCCATGGAGGGGCAGTTGCCGGACAGGAATACGGACATCGACAGCTTGTTTTTCGTCCCCCATCCAATAACATGGCAGAGTGCATGCTGGATGCCCTTATTGCCCCCTTGAAGAGGGTTGCACCAGCACCACGTGGAGTGGCTGTGCCACTCACGGTTTTCTGACTGAAGTGATGGTTACAGGTGAGGTCATCCAAGAAAGGAACCCGGTAGCCCTTTTTGAGCACATCGACGTCCATGTACCAGTTGTCTGTGGGCATCCCTGTTGGGGTCATCATAACTACCACACTTGGGGCAACATCAGCAAAGCAACGTGGCACAGGCAGCATGTCGCCTCGTGCGTAGCCGTGGGGTGAAGCTCCTGCTGCAGTCACACGTTCAAGGGCAGTCTGTGGGCTACCTGCCCATTGCTCAGTAACAGCATCGGGTGTAGTGTCTGCATCACCACAAGATAGGCGGTTGACAAATGCCTGCTGATTTACGTTGTACACTGCCTGATGCTTCATCGCAAATGTTGCACGCCTGACCCCATCCTCAAAAGAGAGGCCGTCTGGTTGCCCACTCTGCAGCTCAGCCTTTTGGTGCTCCGTCGAGCGTGCAGAGCTTAAAAAAGCAAGTAGGTCGTTGATGTTGGATACAGCCATGCCATTGCTTCCCGCCTTCATCATCAGCTCGTATCCTTTCTTTAGAGCGATCCCGTGAAGACCCCGGCAGTAGTCGTTACCAACCATGCATGTCAGCCACAAGAGCTGATCGTGAGTCCAGTATGTGAAGTCGTACAACTTTGTGCCCCGCTTGGTATCATGCTGGTGCACACAGAAGATATCAGCTGACGTAATGACCAGGCCTTGGCCACTGTTGATGGTGGGTTTAACGATAAAATTCTGCAGTTGCCGACCTCCATAAACAATGAAGTCGCTGTCCTCTGACCAAATGAAGGCGATGTCGCCGCACGCCACCATGTGGAGCAACTGATGGTCTGCCTCAAACGGGGCAACAACCACCTGAATGCCCTGCTCAACTGCCTTCCTGGCAAGTAGGCCGAGGTACTCTTTCGGAGCACGAATGGCCTTCTTATATGCCTCATCCGATTTATGGACTTCGTGTGCCATTTGGTGATGCACGGCATCAGTGTAAGCCTGCAGAGAGGCCCTCTTTCGTTCGTCTACGGTGTGTTGCTTAGACGGTGGTGTCTCTCCGTCAAGCACCACAATTATTTCGGCCTCATAGGAATCGGCAAGCTTCTGTATAAGGCCTAATCCCTTGTCAAGAAGCTTCGACCAAAAAGAAACAGGAAGGTCGTGCTGCCGCCCATTATCAGTATACAAAAAATGGCACAGTGATTGTGCCTGCTGGTAGTCGAGTGTCTTGAATACGTGTTGGTACACCAAGATTGACACATCAACTCCAATTCTTTTGCCCCGTGTCTGGTCCACAATTCTGGTGCGGTTGGCTTCTTTGACACCGAAAAAAGGGAAAACGCCTGTCACTCCCATTCTCCCCTATCTAAGAGTCCATTTCAGGTAAAG
>PTEU01000008.1 GCA_004359425.1 Ideonella sp. MAG2
GCATGATGATGGGTCACTAGAATGCCTGACAGCACCAGTTGCCGCTCAGACAAGGCTGCGAGCACGGGCGCTGCATCCCCCGGATCGACCACCAGCGCTTGAGAGCCGTGGTGAAGCATCCAGATGAGGTTGTCCGAGAAGGCGGGCAGTGCGACCAGATTCATGACGCGAGAAAACTCAATTATAGAGTTGGGCCAATGGCTCATGACCCCTGCCGGGCAGTATCTGCTGCGGTGGGAGCAAGACCGCCTGGATCATGCGGTGGCGGACATCTTTGGTTTTCATGCGCTCCAGGTGGGTTTGCCGGAAATTGACAGCTTGCGGGCCAATCGCATGCCCCATCGCTGGGTCGCCACCGATGAGTTGGTCGTCCCGGATGTGTTGCCGGTGCCCGAACCTTCGGACGCACTGATCAGCACCCAAGCGCTGGCCCTGTCGTCCATTTTTCACTGTGATCCCGAGGCTTTGCCCTTTCCTGAGCAGTCGCTCGACTTGGTGGTCATGCCCCATACGCTGGAGCGCGCAGTAGACCCCCATTTGGCCTTGGCCGAGGTCGCGCGGGTGCTGCGACCCGAGGGCCGTGTGGTGATTGTGGGGCTGAATCCGACGAGCGCATGGGCCTTGCGCCAGCGGCTAGGGCGCATGCGCCTGGGGATGGGCTTGAAGCGATCACCGCTGTTCTTGCCGCCAGAGGGTGAGTTCATTGGATACTGGCGGGCTCGGGATTGGCTGCGCTTGCTGGGTTTCGAGATGGAGCACGGACAATTTGGCTGCTGGCGCTTGCCCGTGCAATCGCCCACCGGGCTGGAGCGCTTGGCCTGGATGGATCGCGTGGGCGAGCACTGGTGGCCGGTCTTGGGGGCCAGCTACATCTTGGTGGCCGTCAAAAAAGTGCGGGGGATGCGCATGGTGGGCCTGACGCGGCAAGCGCTCAAAGCCCGGCGTGGGGCGGCCCCTGCCGTCGCCGGCCGAAAGGCCTTGAGGGATGGGACTCCCCATGANGGCTTGGCTGGCCAGACCTGGTCGGCCAGCCTACAGGTCATTGACTCTCAGGTAGACACCGCCGCCCGGTCTTTGTTGGTGCGCGCCAAGCTGGACAACGGCAGGGCCTTGTTCAAGGGCGGCATGTTTGCGCGCGCCAAGCTGGTGCTGGACAAACGAAGCCAGGTACTGATGGTGCCGGAAGAGGCCCTGGTACCGCTGGGCGGCAAACAGGTGATCTTCAAGATCGTGCAGGAAGGCCAGCAAACTCAGGCACAGCGCGTCGAGGCCAAGATGGGCGCGCGCATCCCCGGCAAGGTGGAGATTTTGGAGGGATTGCGGGCAGGCGATGTGGTGGTGACGGCTGGGCAGTCCCGCTTGCAGCGGGGTGAAAAGCAAGCCGTGCGGGTGGTGGACTTGGCTCGGTTGGGTTCAGGGCCCAAGCCGAAACCGGGTGAGGGCGCTGCCTCAGCAGCAGCGTCGGCCTCCGCAGCGTCGGGCGCATCACGCTAAGCCCACCATGAAGTTGTCTGACATTTCTATCCGCCGTCCGGTCTTTGCGACCGTGATGTCCATGTTGTTGGTACTGGTCGGCTTGGTGTCTTATGACCGGCTGCCGCTGCGCGAGTACCCTCGCATTGACGAACCAGTGGTCACCGTCTCCACCCGCTTGGTGGGTGCCTCTAGCGAGGTCATAGAGTCGCAGGTGACCAAGCCGCTCGAAGACTCCATCGCCGGTATTGACGGGGTCGATATCCTGACCTCGATCTCACGCTCTGAGCAAAGCCAGATTACGGTGCGCTTTAAGCTCAACAAAGACCCGGACGATGGCGCGGCCGAGGTGCGAGACCGCGTGGCCCGCGCGCGCGGCAAGCTGCCCGCGACAGTGCTGGAGCCGGTGATTGCCAAGGTGGAGGCCGATGCCCAACCTACCTTGTGGTTGGCCTTCACGAGCGAGACGCTTTCGGCCTTGGAGGTCACAGACCTGGTGAACCGCGTGGTGCGGCCCCGCCTGCAAACCGTGCCAGGCGTGGCCGATGTGCAGGTCAATGGCGACCGCCAGTTCGCCATGCGGGTTTGGTTGGACGCTGACCGTCTGGCCGCCCATGGCCTTACCGTGCAAGAGGTGGAAGACGCGCTGCGCCGCCAAAACCTGGAGGTGCCTGCGGGCCGGATCGAGAGCCAGTTGCGGGAGTTCAGCGTGACGGCCCGCACAGACCTCAACACCGTGCAGCAGTTCAAGAGGGTGGTGCTGAAGACGCAGAGCAACTTTTCGGTGCACTTGGAGGATGTGGCCCGCATTGAAGAGGCCGCAGCCAGCGAGCGCTCGCGGGTTCGTTTGAACGGCGTGCCCTCGGTCGGGGTGGGCGTGATCCGCCAAGCCACGGCCAACCCCTTGGATGTCTCGCAAGGCGTGCGGGACTTGCTGCCGCGCATTCAGCAAGACCTGCCGCCGTCCATCAAGGTGCAGCAGGCGAATGACAATTCGGTGTTCATTGATCGCTCTATCAAGGCCGTATACAAAACGGTGGTGGAGGCGGTGATCTTGGTGGCCTTGATCGTCTTTGCGTTCTTGCGCACGATGCGGGCCTCCTTCATTCCCCTGGTCACCATTCCCATCAGCCTGGTTGGCAGCTTCGCCTTGATGGCCCTGGCCGGCTTCACCGTCAACACCTTGACCCTGCTGGCGTTGGTGCTGGCCATCGGCCTGGTGGTGGACGACGCCATCGTGGTCTTGGAGAACATCTTCCGCCACATCGAGGAGGGGCAAACCCCCTTCCAGGCCGCGCTGCGTGGGGCGCGGGAGATTGGGTTTGCGGTGGTGGCCATGACGCTGACCTTGGCCGCCGTGTTTGCACCGCTGGCGTTTGCGCCGGGTCGCATCGGGCGCTTGTTCACCGAATTTGCGCTGACGCTGGCGGGNGCCAAAGTGGTGAGATGTGTATAAGAGACAGGTCTTGGGTGCTCTGCCCTTGGCCCTGGCCACGGGAGCAGGGGCTGAAAGCCGCCAGCAAATCGGCTGGGTGATTGTTGGAGGCATGTCGGTGGGCACTTTGCTGACCATTTTCGTGGTGCCTACGCTCTACACACTGATGGCCCGCCAGCGTGTGCCCGGCGAGAACACGGAGCCGGAGGTCGATGCGCCCATCAGCGCGCACTGAGCGCATTGCGAACAGACGGCGGCGGCCTTCAGCCGCCGATGTAGTGCATCTCCACCCGGCGGCCACTGGGTGAGGCGGGCAGGGTGCCTGCGCCACGCAACTCAGAGTAGCGGTCTTGGCGTGCAGCCCAAATGCCAGCCAGGGCACGCTGCAGGCCTTCGTCACTGGCCCCGCCGCGCAGCAAGGCACGCAGGTCATAGCCTTGAGAGGCGAACAGGCAGAGGTAGAGCTTGCCTTCTGTTGAGAGGCGGGCGCGGTTGCAATCTCGGCAGAACGCTTGCGTCACACTAGAGATCAGCCCAATCTCCCCCTGGCCGTCTTGATAGCGCCAACGTTCAGCAGTTTCCCCCGAAGTGCTGGCCAGTACAGGCTCCAAGGGCCACTGGCTATGGATGCGCTGCATCACCTGGGCCGAAGGCAGCACATCGTCCATGCGCCAGCCGTTGGTTTCACCCACGTCCATGAACTCAATAAAGCGCAACACTACTCTTGAGCCGTAGCGCTCTCTGAAGTAGGCGGCCATGGGCACGATTTCGTGGTCGTTGGTGCCACGCTTGACCACCATATTGACCTTGACAGGCCCCAGGCCCACAGCCACGG